>JBBAAO010000001.1 GCA_041658205.1 Bacteroidota bacterium | reverse complement strand
TGAATCCCCGTCACTCTGAGCGAAGCGAAGAGTCTGAGTTACTATAACTCATTGAAATTACGTTCAGATTCTTCGTCCCTCACAGAGAAAAAACTATGAACGGGACTCAGAATGGTAGTGTAAGTGAATCCCCGTCACTCTGAGCGAAGCGAAGAGTCTGAGTTACTATAACTCATTGAAATTACGTTCAGATTCTTCGTCCCTCACAGAGAAAAAACTATGAACGGGACTCAGAATGGTAGTGTAAGTGAATCCCCGTCACGCTGAGCGAAGCAAAGAGTCTGAATTACAATAAACTCAATGAAATTGTGTTCTGATTCTTCAGCCATCCTGAAAAACCTAGACAACCTCAGAATGATGGTGTTTTTCATCACTCCTTTCTCCTACTTTTTTAGTACCTTTTTGTAATTCTCAATTCTTCATAAAAAACTATTTCCATGAAAAAATATGCTTTACTAGCTACGCTATTATTATTTATCGGCACATCCTATTTTTATTTCACACACAATGAAATTCCGACGAAAAAACATCGAAAGGGATTGGTCGCTTTCGATTGGTGGTATGACCAACGCGCATTACCCGGGACAATCATTCAACCTGACGGTCTTGGAAAAGCATTTCACTATATGCGTCAGCAGCAGCTGTCATTAAAAAAATCGAATGAAGAACCATGGCAGTCCATAGGTCCAGATAATATTGGTGGGCGGGTGTTATCTCTGGCATTCGATCCGGACAGTTCAAATATCGTTTGGGCTGGAAGTGCCAGCGGAGGATTGTGGTGTTCTACTACCGGTGGAGTGGGGAAAGATGCGTGGGATTATGTGAATACGGGATTTAATCTCCTTTCTGTCAGCACCATAGCCATTAATCCTTCCAATGGAAATGAGATGTATATCGGAACGGGAGAGATTAGTGGTTATGAGCTTGGTTTGGTCGGTACTCCCGGTGCACGCACAACATATGGACTTGGAATTGTGAAAAGCAGCGATAGAGGAAAATCGTGGTCTGAAACGGGATTGACTTGGCTCTTCTCACAGAACCGATCCGTACAGAAGATTGAGATCAATCCAAAGAATCCAAAAACTATTTTTGCGGCGACCTCCGAAGGAACATACCGTTCGTACAATTCTGGCGTATCATTTGTCCGAGTTGATTCCACGCTGATGGCAATGGATGTCGCGATCAATCCGGTGGATACATCAATTATTTATATTGCATGTGGTCAAAGGAATACTGCGCCAAATCCAGGGCTCTATCAATCTACAAACGGTGGAGCATCATTTACGAAATTAGCGGGAGGACTCCCTGTATCGAATTTTGGAAGAACCTCTCTTTCCATATCTCTTTCTAATCCATCCATTGTCTATGCAAGTATTGCCGATGCATCCACGCATGGGACACTCGGTTTGTACAAAACAACGAATAACGGTACGTCGTGGACGTTGATGTCGTCGATTAATTATATGAGCGGGCAGGGATGGTATAACAATGTTGCTGCAGTTCATCCAACAAATTCAAACGTTATTTTTGCAGCAGGGCTCGATGCGTACAAATCTGCAGACGGCGGAAGTTCACTTACGCAAAAATCATTTTGGTTTAAATCGAAAGATGGTATAATTACTCCTGGAGGAGTAGAGGGAACCGATAATTCCTATATCCACGCAGATCATCATGCTATTCTCTTCGATCCGAAGAATCCGAACAGGATATTTTTCGGAACCGACGGTGGTGTTTTTGAATCGACAGACGGTGGCGAAACGTTTGTAGGACGAAATGGTGGATTGGTAACGACACAGTTTTACAACGGTTTTTCGAACGCGGAAAATGATTCGGTAAATGCCTTAGGCGGATTGCAAGACAACGGCACCGTTAAATTTCAAGGGGGAATGTCGTGGAACAAAGTCTTCGGCGGTGACGGCGGCTGGTGCGCTATTGATCCACTCAATGCGAATATGATGTATGAAGAGTATGTGAATTTGTCCATCGCTAAAAGTGTGAACGGTGGAACGTCATGGTCAAATATTTTTACGCCGGCTTCAACGGATACAGCAAATTTTATTGCACCATTTATTTTGTCTCCCTCGAACGGTCAGATTCTGTACGCAGGGGCTGAAAAAATTCATAAATCAACCGATGGTGGTGTTACTTGGAGTGCAACAAACAATAATTCGGCACTCAATTCTTCCAGTGCCTCATGCATGGCTGTTAGTTATACAAGCGCGGAAACAGTGATTGTCGGAACGGGACGAAGACAAAATCCACTCTTTGAATTGTTCTACACAACCAATGGTGGAAAATCCTGGACGAAATCAATATCCACTATCCCCAATAGATTTCCGACCGATATTGGGTTCGATCCAAGCGACAGTAAAATAGCGTTTGCTACTTTTTCGGGGTATGGATCTGCGCATGTATACAAATCCACCGATGCAGGAAAAACTTGGACGAATGTGTCAGCGAATCTCCCCGATCTACCGATGCAGTCTGTCTGCATCGATCCGATGAATTCAACTGATATTTATGTTGGTACTGATCTTGGTGTATATCGTTCGATGAATGGAGGCACAAGCTGGGATCCATGGTTTGACGGAATGCCGTATGCGATGGTTCTTGATGTTTCCATTTCGAAAAAAGACAGACGTCTGCGTGCAGCAACATTCGGTAATGGCGTGTATCAACGAAAACTTCGCCCTCAGCAGACTGTTAGTGTGCAAATTGTGGATGCGGCAGTTCCTTCGAAATTTGCCTTGAGTCAGAATTATCCCAATCCCTTTAATCCATCAACAACATTGAAGTTTTCAATTCCGATTTCAAGTTTTGTTACGCTAAAAATTTATGACGAAACAGGAAGAGAGATAGTGACGCTTGTAAATGAACACAAAAGTCCTGGTAACTATTCTGTTCAATGGAGCGCATCGCAGTTTGCCAGCGGTATCTATTTTGCAAGACTTCAATACGGCAATAGTACATTGATAAAGAAGATGATCTTTCAAAAATAATTTGCTTTATCCTTAAGAAGGTTTTAAAACTTTCTTTCCTCTTCAACCTTCATAAGGTTATCAAAATAGTTGTTTAATAATACGTATTTATGAAAAACACAACATCGTTCCTTTTTGCATTTAGTTGTTCAGTGTTTTTTATTTTTTTCTGCCTGACGGTAATCCCGAAGCCGACACCGTTGAAATTCTCCGGCGCAATGCAAGCACTGCAATTCTGGAATGCTCAGCGTGCTTATCCGAACAAACTGATTGATGATCAACAATTCTACTCCGAGTTTGTGCGGCAAAAATTTGAGAAATCTTCTGAAAGTCAGTTGATTGATGCGGGGGATCAGTGGCGACAGATTGGACCACACAATATTGGCGGACGCACGTTAGCCGTGGCAATCAATCCCCAAAATACGAAGACGATCTATGCCGGTTCTGCCAGCGGCGGATTATGGAGAAGCTTTACGGAAGGAAAAGGGGCGGTTGCATGGCACTATATGAAGACCGGATTCCCAACGCTTGCCGTCAGTTCCATCGCTATTTCACCGAAGGATTCCAATGTTATGATGATCGGAACGGGTGAAGTGTATAATCAGTATAGCTCCATTGGAGGATTGAGTATCCGCACTACCCGCGGCAGTTATGGAATCGGCATTTTGAAAACGACAGATGGTGGCGCGACATGGCAAAAAACACTTGATTGGAGTAAATCAAATCAATGGGGAGTGCAAGCGGTGAAGATCCATCCAAACTTCATCAATCGAGTTTGGGCAGCAACAAGCGAAGGAATTTATAAATCTGTGGATACCGGAAAAACGTGGATGAATGTTTCGGATATTCCGATGGGAACCGATCTCGTTTTTGATATGCTCGATTCCAATGTGGTGATTGCAGCACACGGAAATCTTGGAAGTGTCGGTGGCGGAATCTATCGGACACTCGATGGCGGAAAAACATGGGATCAATTGACGATCGGTCTGCCGGTAAACTTCGGCGGGAAGATTCTTTTTGCGCAATATCAATCTGCTCCGAACGTGATATATGCAAGTATCGGCAACGGGGCCGTGAGCGGAACGTGGCTATGTAAGACAACGAATTACGGTGATACATGGACGACCATTAGTACGTTTGATTATGCGTCGTATCAGGGATGGTATTCACATATTGTCGGAGTCGATCCCGGTGATTCATCCAAGATCATTTGCGGTGGAGTAGATCTTTTTAAATCCACGAATGGCGGTTTGAAATTAACGCAAAAATCCGATTGGGCTGCATGGTATTTCGGAAAACCGTTACCCGGCGAACCGGAAGGACCCCCAAATTATTCCCACGCAGATCATCATGCAATTGTGTACGATCCCACAAACTATGACAAAATCTATTTTGGAAACGACGGCGGAGTGTTCTGTTCAACAGATGGCGGCGAGACATTCGAAGGAAGAAACGGCGGATATCAAACGACGCAATTTTATAATGGATTTTCATCCGCATGGCTCGATTCAAATATTGCTATTGGTGGAATGCAAGACAATGCTACGGCAATCTATGATGGGTCTGTTGCTTGGTATAGAGTAATTGGTGGCGACGGATGCATGACAGCAATGAGTCCGACCAGTGTGGATACAATGTACGGTTCATGGCAAAGTTTGAATATACTCCGTTCTATAAATCGCGGTATTTCGTTTAGTGGAATGTCTATACCCAGTGGAGCAGCAACAAATTTTGTCGGTCCCTATACACTTTCTGAATCGAATCCAAAAATTCTCTATGCCGGAAAAGATAAAGTATTTAAGACGACAAACGCCGGCGTAAGTTGGACAACCACCAACGCTAATACTGCATTGGATGGTAATCCTGTCCTGACGATTGCTATTTCGCCCACCAATTCCGATACAGTGTATGTATCAACAACGCCGGTCTCATCCCGTGCAAGAATATTCCGTACAACCAATGGCGGAACAACATGGACAAATATTACCGGTACATTGCCGGACAGATACATGATTGATATTGCCGTTGATCCGAACGATTCCAAAGTTTTGTATGTGACTCTCTCCGGATTTTTTATATCGCATCTTTACAAGTCCGCTGATGCTGGCACTACGTGGAGCGATATTGGTGCCGGTTTACCTGATGTTCCAACATCTGCTGTGGTCATCAATCCTTTTGACACGAAACAGGTTTATGTGGGAAATGATCTGGGTGTGTATGTTTCCACAAATAACGGTACCACGTGGATCAGTTTCAATAATGGACTATATGATGCAACTTCGATTATGGATTTAAGCATTTCACGAAAGAACAAATCGGTTCGTGCAGTAACACACGGTAATGGAGTTTTTGAACGAAAATTATTTGACGGCATAACTTCCATACGTCCTGAACCTTCCGTCGCCACAGAATTCCGGTTGGAACAGAATTATCCGAATCCTTTTAATCCAACAACGACATTGAGATTTGAAATTGAGGTCTCAAGTTTTGTTACATTAACTGTGTATGATGAAACAGGAAAAAATGTATCGACATTAGTGAGCGAACAGAAAGAACCGGGAACATATTCTGTTCAATGGAACGGATCACAATTTGCGAGCGGAGTCTATTTTGCAAAACTGCAAAGCGGTGTCCGCTCTCAGATGAAGAAGATTGTTTTACTGAAATAGGAGGATGTATGCCTTCAACGATACCTGAACGTGAAGTGTTTGCGGATTTGATGGATATTGCACTCAAAAATCCCGACGTGAAAGAACAGCTGGTGAATATCCTTTCACTAGAGAGTAATAAACGCAAAACATTGCTAGATGTGTTATTGCATCATACTGCCTTACAAATTGCACCGGTCGAATTGCAAACAATTTTTACCCGTTTTTTGGATGACGACTTTGCACAGGAAGTGCTTCAATTGTTACAAGAAGGTTAATATTGCCGCCGCAGTTTTACCCCCATCATTCAACAAAACATCTTTGCTCTTGCGAAATATAATTTCAATTTGTGAAGTTTTTGCGTACCATCAACAATGGAAATTCAGATCAATAATCAACATTCAATACCAACATTATGACACCGGCAGAAATAGTCAAACAATGGGTCGAGCGGTTTAATGCAGCGGATGTGGAAGGATTGGTATCGCTTTATGCACCCGATGCAGTGAACCATCAAGTAGTAACAACACCGCTCAAAGGGAGAAACGAAATTCGACGGTTATTCGAAGTGGAATTTAGCCGCGCAACGATGGTCTGCATTCCGGAGACAATTCACGAAGCGGGTGAATGGGCAATATTGGAGTGGAGTGATCCTCTTGGCTTGCGTGGCTGTGGTTTTTTTCAGGTAAAGCACGATCAGATTGTTTTTCAACGGGGATATTTTGATCAGCTCACCTTCTTCAGGGTTCAAGGACTGCCGCTACCGAATGAATATTTGCCAAAATGACTGCACAATAAAAAAAATAATTCACCTTCTTCTTTCATTGTCATTCTTCAGCTGTCATAAAGAAACCCCAAGCGAACAAGTGAATTCAAACTTCGCCCCGGAATTTGTCTTGAATATGATACACTACTACTTTCGCATTGTTGCCGACATTAATACGACCACGAAGTTACGACCTTCTTCACAACAATGATGTATGGTTTGGATGCGTATTATCGCAATGAATGTGAGATCTATCTATTTTGCCGGTCAGAGATTTAGTATTAAATCATGTGTAAAGATTGTTTACGAGATCAAAAAAAACATTGCTATAACAGGCATAACGCATTTACGTGACCTCACCCAGATATGTCTTCAGAATTGAATTTTAAGGCATAACGTATTCACGGGATAACAAAAGATCAGACTGTAGATATTACAATTGAGGTATCCCGTATTTACGCGATTGTGGGATTGTAGAATTGTGGGGTGGGGGAGAAAATGGTACATTCCGTTAAGAATACAAACTATGCTAATACTTAGTTCGGCAGAAATATAGGGCAGTGAATAAATGTCATTTTATCGATTATTTTTAATATGTAACATTATACAAACCACTATTTTGGTGGGTCAAGTAGCTCGAATAAATCTTGATAGTTTAACAACTAAGGATGATGATGATTTTAGTATTCACGTCTTAAAATCTCAACCGTCAAAGCCTGTGAAACTTCCTCCCGGTGATAATCAATCCAGACGTTTTCTAACAGAGTTTTACAGTTGGAAGATGACGGATGATCCTGATATCGTCGTGATGTTGGAATCAAAAATAAATGGAGACTTGTTATATATTGATAGAAATATGAACAACGATCTTACCGATGATGGGTTACCGCTATTCTTTCCGTTTAAACAGGATACAATAAGTTTTGACATTATCGCTCCTAAGGATGTGCAACAGCGGACAAAAATATTATTTAGCAGGGCGAATACTTATAAGAGCAGATTTTTTGATCTTCCCGATACAACTCGAAATAATAACCTTGATCAGTTCAATAATTTGAACCCAAAATTGGCAAAGGTTTTAGGAGGATTTTATGGCGAACCGGATTTTAAGGGTTCTGCGGGAAGTTTTTATTTTGCGGAAAGAGTTTCTGTGCGACGAGGATCGATCGTTGTAAATAAAACAAAATATTCCATTGGTCTTTTTGATTTCAGTAACAATGGGTTGTTTAACGATGATGACGATGTACTTTTGATAGACAATGGTGAAAATGGCGCCCTTCGGTTTTTGGACAAGGATCGTGTATTCAAATTAAATGATATTTTTACTTTAGGAAATCAAAACTTCAAGATTGATCGCATAGATCCGTATGGGAAATGGGTAGAAGTTGAAAAAACGCTTGATGAAAACACTTTCTATTATAAACAGTATAATGACTCGCTTACAATATCCTCCGTTCAAAAAGTTAAACTGAAACAAGAATTTTGGAATAATAAGTTTATTTCTCTTGATGGAGATTCAATTTCATTAAATTCTTTTAAAGGAAAATATGTACTCTTAAATTTTTGGGGTGAGTGGTGTAAACCTTGTATAGAAGAGATTCCTTCTTTAGTTGGGGCAATGAAAGAATATCCAGAAACACGCATTCAATTTATTAGCTTTATAAAGCTCCAGAATGAAGAAAAAGCAAAAATGGTAATAAAAGAACATGGGATTAATTGGCCTCAGATTAAATTGACTGATAAAATAGAAAAGAAATATATGATACGTAGCTATCCTACGAATATATTGATATTACCAAGTGGAGAAGAATGTGTAATCTTGCACCAAGTTAATGAATTATTTTTTAAACAATATTTGAAATAATGTTTCAGTCTAACCAGTCACTCAAGGTGAAACTGCAATGCAACTAACCCGTCCGCCGTCTTTTGCCAACACGAAGTGCCCCTTCGGGAAGGCATCAATTTGTGAATGGCGGAGCTCCAGTCCGTTGGGCCGTAGAAAAAAATATCTCTCATTACCATCACACATAGGAGGTCACATGAAACGAGTCACTGGCATCGGTGGCATTTTCTTCAAGGCCAAAGACGCTCCATCCCTGCAGGCTTGGTACAAGCGGCACTTGGGAATCGATGTCCAAGTTTGGGGAGGAGCTGCCTTCGATTGGACCGACGCCGAGGGCAAGCCAGTTGCAGGTACAACTGCCTGGTTAATCGATCCGCAGGAAAGTAATCACTTCGCTCCGAGCTCTGCTTCCTTCATGGTCAACTACCGAGTGGAAGACCTCCACGCCTTGGTCAAGGTTTTGAAAGAAGAAGGCTGCAATGTGCTTGAGAAGATTGACGATTCCGAATATGGGAAGTTTGCCTGGGTCATAGATCCAGAGGGAAACAAGGTCGAGCTATGGCAGCCGCCCCAAGGCCAATGAGCGGGCTCATTAGTTCCGGTCACGAACTGCAGCCTAACCAATCTAGCTGACGTTGCAACCGCTCGTGCTCGAACTTTATAAATGTTTCCGCCAGGTCCAAAGGACCACTTCGTGGAGGCGGAAGGGCCTTTGGCGAAGAGTTCTCAAATGACAACGTATGCTAAAAATAGTTAACGCAAATTAAAAATATAATCCAATGCGCCCGCCAAAAAAGCCGGCAGGCGCAAAAATCGTGCTGGAACGTTACCACGCAGCTTAATTCCAGTCCGTTAGGGCGAAATCGAAAAGGCAGACAATGAACATTGAAGAGAAAGAATACACTATTTATGACAATGGCGATAGATTAGTGTTCACAAAGAACGCTTCAAAGGAGGTATTATACATTGTTCTTGGAGCAGTGTTGATATTAGCATTTACACTTTATCAAAATAAAGAAGTCGTGGAAACTGTTGCTTATGTAATTCTTGAAATTCTAGTTGTCATAGCATTTATTGTCGTCAGACCTATAATGATTGAGATTGATTCAACCGGACTTAAATTTCAACATAGACTGTTCCCGGGGATTTTATTTGCGAGGCGTCTTGACAAGAGTGAACTTGTTTTAGTTAAATCAACTCCATATTCTACTGTTATTTTTAACGACAAAAGTTATGCCTCGCAGGTTCGTGTTCTAACAAACGAAAATAAAAATTATACTGTATTTAGTATTAGTCAAGAATCAATGGTAACAGCGCAAGCCGAGTCAGATAAATTGGCAATGGCAATAGCAAATAAATTGGGTATTCCGATGCAACCATTTTCTCGAAATTTTGCGCCCTAACCGGTCGCTCATGCTGAAACTGCAATGCAAATAAGCTCCAGTCCGTTAGGATGCAAACAGATTTTATGAGACCATATTCCATAGTATTTATTCTTCTCTTGATTCTTGTTTCCTGTATGCCACCGCCTCAGGATACACAAGATTCATCCGTCGTGATAGAACGCCTATACTTTGGTAGAAACGTCGGGGATAGTTTGATGGTGACAGAATCCGCCTGGAGACTGTTTCTTTCAGAAGTTGTCACACCCCGATTTCCGAATGGGCTAACGACATGGCGCGCAGAAGGTCAGTGGCGTGGCTCTCGAGGTGTGATTGAACGAGAACCCAGCTTCGTCATGGAGCTCGTACATCCCATCGCTGTAAATGTGGAACAGACCGTAACAGAAATCATTATCGAGTATAAGCAACGTTTTCACCAAGAGTCGGTACTTCGATTGCAATTAAATGGTCGAGCAACATACTGAGTCAAAGCAACCTAATGTGGAGAAATTATGACAGAGTATAAATGGTGTGTCCTGCTTTTTCGAGGTTTTGGGATTTACGCATTTCTTCATGCAGTTGAAAGCGCACCATTCATTGTTGCTCAAATTATTAATCCTCAAGCAACAATGGAATCATCTGAACGATTAATAGCAGTTACCTATGTATTTTTTGTTGTGCTATTTCTCATTGTCGGGGTTAGTTTATTTGTACTTGCGAAACGATTCGCGAACTATCTCGCAACCGACGATGAAGAACATGAAGATCTAAATATTCTATCGGTTGACGAAATAGAAAGTGTTGTCTTTTCCGGAATTGGGCTGTTCTACACAATTCAAAGTTTAACTCGGATACTACGAGTTATTATAGCGAGTATTTCTACGGTGAAAGTTGATTCAAGTATTACGGAGGATTTTTATACGAGCATGGCAATGTTTGGATTTGGGATTTTACTGTTACTGAAAGCAAAAGGTTTTGTTGGTGTATTGAAACGTCTTCGCCAAATAGGTACAACAAAGAGGGACTAATCAATTACTCAAACGTTACTGGACACACTCCGATCAATAGATCCAACTTTTTTTTATTTATGAGCTGATGTTATACAAAACTGAAAATTCTTCTTATTTCGTCCCTGAAGGGACTCTCAATTTGGAAATCGTACTGTGTTACAAATATTAAGCGCCTACGGCGCTCCTTAAAACCGATAAAATCATGAATTAATTCGTTTATTTCGTTCCATTGTCCCGGTAGGGACAAGATATTTGTAGAAGATCAAGCAAATCAATTTTCAAGTCCCGTCAGGGACGAAATAATCTTTCATTAATAAGGATGTGCGTAACATCAGTTATGAGGATAAAGAGTCGTCGATACTTATCATATACAGCATCATCATGGCAACGAAGGAAACCTTCCCGGCAGAGTTAAAGAGATTTTTATACAGCTGGCGGATTTCCATCTGTATTGCGTTCTCATAATTAGATATCTAAGCAGGAGTTTGTCGCTATCAAAAAAGATAGTGGTATTATCTCTTTTACAACTCATACTACAAATATTTCAAGTGAAATTGTTATGAAGTATACTCTTATGAGTATAAAATAATACTTGTAAAATATATCATTATTTGATTAAGCTTATATACATTTTGCAGCACGCGTAAATTAATGTATCATGTAATAAAGAAATGAAAGGAGTAATAAATGAAAACACCTATTCTTTTTTTTGTTATGTTAAGTTTCTCAATTTTCAATACAGGTTGTATGGCGGTAAATCTCACCGCGGTAGGGTATGATAAAACTGCTTCGTTAACCAATATGGAGAAAAAGTTCACTATTGTTAAACATTTCAACAGAGATATAAAAAACTTATACACACTCTTTAATTTAATTCCACTTTCTGAACCGAGCTTAGCTGATCTTCTTCATGATGAAACGATGTCCTCTCATGGTGATGCAGTTATCAATCTCAGAATACATGGACAAACTTCGCTTCTCGATATGGCCATCCCCCTTTCATTAGGTGTTCTTGGTTCCATCGTTTTGCCGCCACGCGGTGCGTTTCTGGGAGTTCTTATTGGTTCGAGAACATATACAGTAGAAGGCGATGTTATTAAATATATCGAGTGAAAAATATACGTCGATGAAAAATCAATCTGTCGGACAGTTAGTTTCATTCCACTAAACAACAACAATAGGGTCCAATGCAACCAAATCAAACAGCAATAACGGGGAAAGAAAAATTTGAAGATTTGTCGAAACCGTATCAAGCATTAGTGCAATTCTATCATGCTTTTAATAATCGAAATATTACAGAAATGTCTCGCAACTGGCTGCAAAGTTCTGACATTGCTATGGACAATCCGTTGGGCGGAATTAAACGAGGCTGGGATGAAATACAATCGGTGTACAAAAAAATCTTTACTGGACCGGCGGAAGTCTATGTTGAATATTTCGATTATACCATTCATGAAACACACGATATGTTTTATGCTGTTGGGAGAGAACGAGGATATTTTAAAACCGGAACAGAGGAAATAATTCTTGCAATCCGAACAAGTCGAATATTCAAACGCGTAGATGGAGCATGGAAGCAAGTGCATCATCACGGCTCAATTGAAAACGGAGAACTCTTAACTCAATATCAAAATGCTGTTTCAGGTATACAGTAGGTTGCGCTAACCTAGCGATTAACTATCATAAGGAGATCAAAAATATGAACAAAATAAAATATGTCGTAATCGTTTTGGTAAGCATTGGATTTGGTGTTTTGATTGGCATATTCGTAAAACCCAATCCATTAGCAAAGATTGATATTGCGAATTTATCCAAAAAAGTTGTTAAAACAGTCGATATTGTTGTTGGTGCTACAACGTATGTCGTTGGAAATATTGAACAGGGGAAAAGCAAGTCGGTAAATGTATTTGTTGCCGGAGAGGTAGGATACTCCTTGAAAGTAAATTTTGCCAATGGAGATACTCTCGTCACGTGGAGCTATGTTGAGACCAGCAATAAGATCAACACAAAAGTATATGATTCAAGCCTGGTATCGGTTATAACAAAATAACAATCCTCTCTGTAGTTTTGTATTGAGTCGGAAGAAAACGTTACATCGAGCAGCCTTGATATTGAACATCTTACCCCCATTGAAACAGTGAGGTAAACATGAAGACAATAGTATTGTTGACCATGTTGATGATTTCAACAGGTGTATCGCAAAATTATTTCCCTGTGAATATTGGAAACAAATGGATCTATACCGGTTCATTTGACACCACGCATAAACTCATCAAAACAATTATTGATGAAGTGAATATTGTCGGGATCAGATATTTTCTGTACGGTAATATCAATTCAATGGTTGATACCATCCGACAGGATTATGTTGGTAATATATGGAAATATAAATATGGCGTTGAACAATTGTGGTTTGATTTTACAAAAGAAAATGGAGAGGTGTATTGGTATCCCTTCACCAACAATCGATCTTATACGGTAAAAGTGAGGAAGGGATTGACCGTTAAAACATACAATGGAACATATACGGATTGCATCTCCTTGTATTTTAATGACACAACGGCGATTGATGATGAAGTGGGATATATATTTGCACGTGGAATTGGTATTATCCAAAAATATGGAGCCTGGAGCGATGATGTTTTATACTCTGCCAATATTCAAAGTGGACCATCAACTGTTCAGTCCCGCTTTGGTTTAAGTCCTGAGACGATTGTTCTTTCGCAAAATTATCCTAATCCTTTTAACCCAAGTACAACAATTACATATCGAGTAGTCAATCCTGGATTTGTAAAACTTTCAGTGTTTAATCAATTAGGGCAAGAAGTGGCATCACTGGTGAATGAGATTCAACGAACGGGGAACTACAGTGTAAAATTTGATGGTAATAATTTACCATCTGGTGTTTATTATTACAATCTGACATCCAGTTCGATCACAATGACAAGGCATTGTTTATTGATAAAATAACCTCTCTTCAGGTTCCTCAGTTGAATTATTTGATCAGCGACATCGACTTTATCTGCACAGTCGACCCTTGTTGCAGACGGTAATAATATGTTCCGCTTGGTAAAGATGCTCCATTGAACACCACTTCGTGATCTCCTGCGGGATACGCCCCCTCCATAATTGTTTGTATCTCCTGTCCGAGTGAATTGTAGATTTTCAATTGAAGATATCCGTCGTTCGTACTGAATCGTATTCGTGTAGATGGATTGAACGGATTAGGATAATTCTGATGTAATGCAACGTCTGTTGGTATTGTATTTTTTTGACTGACCGATGTGGGAGCGGTTATAATCGGCAACGATTGGAAGTTCTTCATCAATACCGCTTCAAGCTCTGCCTGTGGAACGCCGAACCAATCTCGCAGAATGGACGCATAGACGGATCGAAAATCGTACTGCATCGGAATATTGTTACTCACCGTTACCGTTGCAGGGATACTCGGATTCGTGCCGATGATTCCGGGAATGATATTCTTTCCGAAGACGATCAATGGAGCTGCTGCTCCATGGTCTGTGCCTCCGCTGGCGTTTGAGATAATGCGCCGACCAAACTCAGAGAATGTCATACCAATCACGCGATCTTCCACATTGAGCAATTTGAGATCATCCTGAAATGCGCTGATCGCTTTAGAGAGTCGTCCAAGAAGATTTGCATGCGTTCCCGTTTCGGTCGCTCCCGCAACAACCTGATTGGAATGTGTATCGAATCCGCCAAGCGTTACTACATAGATTCTTGTTTTTAATCCGCCGGCGATGAGCCGTGCAACGACTTTTAATTGATCACCGAGAGAATTATCCGGCGTTGTTGGATATTTTATAGAGAGGTTATTCGCTTTTGCTGCTGCATTTTTGATCACCGATGCATATTGCTGCGTCTGCTGTGCCACTTGACGGATGAATGTCAGCTCATGACCTGCTGGAGTATTTGGAGCAGGGTCAACGGTTCCGGAAACCAACTGATAAAATTTTGTCGGATCGGTGATTGTCATTCCCATCGAAACGGAAGGACCTTGCAAACCTGGAGAAATTGTCGAACCGATCTGTATCGCGAGTGGATCTGGCATTACTGTGTTTGGATATCCATTGGGAAAAGAAGGAAATTCTTCATTCAGATATCGTCCCAGCCATCCTTCAGTGACAAATTGATTGGAATCAGATGCGGTGAGCCAAATATCCGTCGCCCGGAAATGCGAAAAATTTGGATTTGGATAACCGACACTTTGGATTACGGAAAGTTTTCCGTTGGTGTAAAGATCCAACATTCCGGTCATGGAAGGATGGAAACCCGTTGCATCGGTCATCTTTAATACTTTCGCTTCAGGAATGAGGATATTCGTTCGTGCCTTAGAAAGATTGGTGTATTCGCTCAACGGTATCACCATGTTCAATCCATCATTTCCGCCATTTAGTTGGATTAAAACGAGCACGCGGTCTGTCTCAGTTGCTGCGCTGACGAGAGTTTCCAAAAATGGCGAACGTCCGTATGCCTGCACGGAGAGTCCACCGATAAACATCGGAAGCAATGAGATCGGAACTGATTTTGATAAAAATTCTCTGCGTTTCATCATCATCCTTCTATGCTAGTTGATATTCAGCAGCGTTCATCAATGCTTTCAGCAGAGATTGCAGTCGCGTTACTACCGCGCTCTTCGCTGTTGCGTTGGTAGGATTCGCTTTGAAGAGACTCCATGCATCCGTCCAATAATGATCCGACGCTTGTCCCGATAAAAGAGAACTTGTCTTGAGTGATGCTTTTAATGTGTCCGAAATTGGAATGGCATAGAGATGCTGAACAATATCATTCACCAACGCTGTCGGATCGGATGGATCAGAAAATTGACTGGCATAGGCAATCACATCAATCACCAATCGTGTGCTCGACCTTGTGTATCCGTTGTTCGTAATCATCGTGTCAGTAAATTGGTTTCGCTTCGGAAGTGTGTCGGCGTTGATCCAAATCTCGTAATACTGCGGCTCCTGATAAAACGCAGACCACCCCGCGACATTTGGGGGATCACCGATATTCATTTGCATAGTTGCCGCTTGTCCACGCACATAATCCCATATTCCGTATTTTTGAGTATCCGTAAGAGTGACCGGAGGATTTGCGGTGGAAATACCATTGATGGTATACTCTCTGCAGAGTCCTACCGTAAGATCAATCGGAGATTTGATGAAACATCCCATGTTGACCGGATCGAAAAAGTGTGCGCTGTTAAACAGAGCGGAAAGAGCAGGCTTAATTTCGTAATTGTTTGTGCGAATAATATCCGCAAGAGGAATAATCACGTTTGTTTCCACACCGGAATCTATTACATAATAGACAAAAAATCGGTACAGTTTTCGTGCAAGAAATTTTGCTGTTTCGTTCTGAGCAAAGATCATCGTAAGTAAATCGTTTAGCTCAAGCGCACCGGCCGTGGATCCTGTTTTTCCGGTGATAGTCGTAGAACCGTAAAAAGTTGAGAAAGTTTTATTTCCTGTATCATGTCGTGTTGAATCGAAGTACGAAACATAATTAATGCCATCGATTCTCCAGCCCGTAAGAACACGCGCCGCATTTTTCACATCGTCTTCCGTGTAATGCGAGTCCGTGCCTTTACCGACAGTGAACAATTCCTGCAATTCACGTCCGTAATTTTCGTCCGGCGCAGTTTTCGTGTTCACATATCCGTTGAGATATCGCAGCATGCCGGGATCGGTCGTTACTTGTTTTGTCAATTCTTTAAAATTTCCAAGTGCAAATTGGCGAAGGAGCGCATGGTGTTTATAGATAAATCGAGAGTTGTCAATATCAGGTGTTTCGGTAGAAAAATGATTGTGCCAAAAGAGTGTCATCTTTTCACGAATAGAAAGTTGCTGCGAGATCATTTCGTTGATCCACCACGATCTCCATGATTCTCTGCGCGATCCGTTAACAGTACTATCGTATGGTGCATTTACCCAGGTTTGTCCCGGAAGTACACCGGTTGGATCGGCACCGGAGGAATAATTATTTACGGGGGGAGCAGGGATCGGCGGTGCAGTTAATAATAAGTCAATAGTTTCGGAGAGAGATTTTGTTTTGATTGTTTGAAGGTCTGTCCACCGCGCACCGATTGTTGTGCGGCGGAGGAGATGGAGCATTTGGTCTGTTCCCCATGTTCCAGCATACGGTTCCAGTCCTGCTGATGATCGCTCCAATCCTCTCGGAAGAATTTTATTTGAAAAATCCTCAACCTGCTGTGCGATGTTTGGAAGATTCTCTTCTTCGAGAGTTAGCGGGGAAGTTCCTAAAAAATCTCTTCTCTTCATACGGTTCACGATTATGGTAAAAATGAATATTCAATAAAATGAAGCAAGAAGCTTGCCGGTTTTTCTATTCAGGTAGTTTTCGTTTTATCGGGGATTCTCTCAATGTTTGATCAATATATCATTTGTCCTGATGATGTCAATGCGCAAAGATCACATATTAGTGTGCAAAAATTGCGCAGCATCTTGATAGGATTGAAGCTCAAACGAAAACAATATTTTAGGTCGCTCTTACAGAGCTTTTAACGTAATTATTTCTTTTAGTAAGCGGCTAAAATTTTAGTCAGGAAAGTACAATCTCTTTATGAATTTAGAATAGGAACAACATTAAAACCCCAACGTGACAGTCCGTTTTTTTCTTTTTGAGATTGTCGCTAATCGATGAGAACTTCGTGTACGGCAATTGGTGCATCTAGACCTTTTACCATAATTGGTTCTCTCGGTTGTGTTGGGACTTTTCCTTGAAGAGCGCGGTAGGTATTATCTGATATGAGAATTCCGGCAACTGGAGCATTTGACTCCAGCCGTTGTGCAAGATTCACATCGGAGCCGATAACGGTATATTCTTTGCGCCGTTCAGATCCGAGATCGCCGACGATCACTTTTCCAGTGTTGATACCGATGCGGATCTGAATCGGAAAGCGACCTTCTGCTTCCCATTTTTTCTTTATCTCTCTGCATTTCTTCTGCATTTCAATTGCTGCCTGCACGCATCGCAGTGCATGATCTTCCTGCTGTTCCGGTGCACCGTAAAAAACCATCAATCCATCCCCAATAAATTTGTCCACCGTTCCCTCATATTTAAAGACGATTGCAGTCATCGCTTCAAAATATTCACTTAACGAACTGCTGATCTCTTCCGGAGTCATCCGGGAGGAATGGTTGGTGAAACTTTTAATGTCGCTGAACATGATCGTAATCTCCTGACTTCTTGGCTTCGTCATTAAGCTGTCAGGATTTTCAAGCATCTGCTTTACAACGGCTGGAGGGAAGTACGATTCAAACCGTGCACGGAGCTGTTCTTTTTCCTTCTCCTCAGTGATGTATCGATATGTCAACACTGTGCTGGTAGAGACAATGATGGAAAGCGAAGGGAAAATCATGGAAACGATTGTGTTGCCGTAAATAAACAATAAACATCCTGCTGCAAGATATGCCGCCAGCAATACGATAGATGAGACAGTGTACACAACTGACGAAAACTGATATGAAAAAAAGATCATCAGTACGGCAAGGAACAGTACAATTGCAATAAACAATGTTGAGTCGATTTGGCGGAGAAAATTTCCGGTCAATATTGTATTGAGCGTGTTCGCATGAAGTCCGACCAATGGGAATGATTGTTCGAACGGTATCGGTCCGATATCGGAAATACCGGTAGAGACATCTCCGACAAATGCGAAAGCTCCTTGATATTGTTCTGCAAATGCGTCTACTTCGTCCTGATCCTGCGCCGCTTCCAACAATGTGACGAAACTAATATGCTTCATCCGTTCCCAGGGACCGATCCAATTAATCACCATGTTTCCCCGTTCATCTATCGGTATAACGATATCTTTTTTACTTCCATCCTTCAATGTCGCATCTCGCAGTGTGATGGAATTTCCTCCATCTATGATGATGTCGTTTGGTTCTACTTTGAGAAAATCGCACGCCATGCGGAAGACCATGCTGGGGTAGAACGAATTTTTATATCGTATCACCAAAGGAACGCGGCGGAATACTCCGTCCGGATCTGTGGCGACACTGATGTAACCGACCCCGCGGGAGATGTTGGAAAGAGAAGGCCAAGTAAGAAGCGTTGCTCCGGAATGAAAGAAATCATTCGTATCGACTGCCTGCAGAGTCCACGCCGTGGAATCGAGATATTTCGATTCTTCCGGTTCCATCTTTGCAGCGGTTCGCTGATTTTTTAATTCAAAAGCGACCGGGAAAAATCCGTTTCCATTTTGTTTTACAGCACCTAACAATAATGTATCGTCAACAGTATTCAACCGCTGTGCAAAGATGATATCATATAACAAAGCGGAGAATTCCATTCTTCTGGTAACATCAAACAGATCGGCATGGAGTCTTCGCGGAAAATAATAACTCAGTTTTTTAATGCTGGAGTTATCGATATCAATATGAATAATTGTGGAGTCATAAGGGGAAGGATGGATCTTCTCGCGAACCACGAACAATCGGTCAATGGTTTGACGGTCCCACGATTGAAACACGCCGGGGAAAAGGATAAACAGCAGCGTCGTAAAGACGAATGCCGATAGGACGAGAATGATGGCGGAACGGAGCCGCTTGAGTTTATTTGTGTTCAATCGTAATTGTCTTTGAGTAGAAATTATTGGCTGAGATTTCCGTCGCGAGCGTTGCCACGTCAAATTTATCAATATTCAAAGCTTCCGTTCTTGTGCCGCGAACATTTCCTGCTATGCTGATCGGACGTTCGGCTAATGTCTGATAGGAGCGATATTTCTTTTTAATATCCTTTATCTCGGTTACAACAGCAGAAGCAAGGTCCAATTGTTTTTCTGCCGATGCAGCGGCATATGAAGTTAATTGCTGTTCGAGATCGGTTAACCGTTCCTGTGAAGCCATAATATAGAAGGTTTCGGTCCCAACATTTTTATCTAATTTGAACCAGCTCCGTCCTTTGGGGAGGTAATAATTTTTTTCTAGTTCAAATTGCGCATCAAATGAGTACGGATATAACACAGAAAGTTCGTTCGCAGAACTCTTGTGAATAATATAGACATAACACTTCTTCTGTAAATTCACTACCATTTTGAACTCGTCCCCTGTCCGTAAAATGGTATCTCGGGTAACCATGGCGATCTTTCGTTCGGCAGCAACTCCGACCTTTGCAACAAATGACCATTTATAGTTGATGTTTTCATCGGAATCTCCAGCCTGCATGGCAGCGTTTACTGTTGTTTGTCCGGAGACCATGAGCAGCATAAGCATTGCTGCAAAAGAGAGTGTTTTCATGTTGGTACTTTCGAATAAATGAGTAACAAAAAAATGGTCTAAAAAAGAAACAATGTCATTTCTCATGCCGCTTCGCTGGTTCGAAATGACAACAGCTAGACAGTGAAATAATTTCTAATTCGGAATTAATGAAATCGTTAAGTCTTTATCGTATGTTCCTTGATTTCGCGTCGGGTGCTGATTACCATTTGTCTGACGCTTTACTTTTTCTTCCACAAAGTCCATCAATTCGCCTATCGTCACAGTATAATCATTGTTAAAGTCTGCTTCACCTTTCATTCCCTGCAGCAGAAAGTGTGTGAAGACACCATGTCCAAATTTTTCCAATTCTTGCGATACTTCACCCGCCTGACTTGCGGTGAAGACAATGATTCCCTCTTTTGTTTTGGAGAGGTCGGAAAGATACTGGTTGATCAAATTTCCTTCGGTTGCGCTCATTCCACGTGTTGCGATATCAGAACTGATTCCGCCGCTGTGACATGCGTCCGTAAAGACAACCACTCGCTTCGACGGAATATAACGAGTTAATGCGGTATTGATATCCCACATCGGAAATGCCGTTGTCTCCAGTGAGCGCGGATCGGTATCGTAGCATAGCAGATAATTATTGTTGGGATTGGCCGGTTCCGGTGCACCGTGGCCTGCAAAATAGATCACCACCAAATCCTTATCCACCGTCTGGCGCAGGAAGTTAAAGAGGGCTGTCTTTACGTTTTGCAGTGTCGCTTCTTTATTCAACAGAACTTTCACGCGATCTTCTTCAAATCCTCCTCCGGCAGAGGTCTTTATGAACTCTGCAAACGATTTTGCATCCCTGTCTGCATAAGCAAGATTTTTAATGGCGGGATTTCCGTATTCAGAAACACCAACAATCACCGCCCATCGCTGCGGCTGTCCCGAAGTATTCTTGATAGGTTTGTCCTGGGTAATTGAAGTGGGAGCGCCGAGTGTTCGTCGTGTGATGTTGATTGTCTTTCGGATTCGTTCTCCATTTCGTCCGTTCACTGCTAATTGAATTTGATTCAATCCAGCGGAGAGAGCAATTTTTTCTGTGCGTAGTGTGCCGTTCGGTTTCTTTGGAAAGTTTTCTTTCTTTGCAATTTCAATTGTATTGAGTTGCAGGGCATAGGAAGTAAAATCGAACCATATTTTAAATTGCAGATCGATCGATATTTGGTCGGTCTCTAAACTTTCTTTTGGATTCACCATCTCAACGGCTGCATCCTTCGGAAGTTTTGTGATCTTAAGTTCTTGAGTGGCTGTATTATTATCAATATCTGTCGCAGAAATGGAAACGGTGTTTACTCCAGTCATCGGTAATGTGACGGTACCATTAAATGTCACTGCTGAATATGCCTCAGCTATGGATCCGCGTTCTTCCAATGAAGCAGGCGTGGTAGATACAACGGCATCGTTTATTTTTACCTCTTTAATATTACTTTCATCTGAAACAAGTCCGCTCACCTCAATCTCACTACTGAACACTTTCGAAGGTTCATCTGCGGTTGTTTGCGGATTGTTTACGGTGATAACCGGAGCCGTTTTATCCGGCATTTTTTCCAGCATTGCAAATGTTCGTATTTCGCCGCTGCGAGAAACGGCTGCAAGTGATTTCTTCTGATGTGAAACGGATAACAAAATTGGGGAAAACGAAGTGTCTGTAACTGTTTGAAATACTTTTCCGATCACTATGTCCCAAAATGCAATGACGCTCGATGCTGCGATGACATACTTACTGTTTGGATGAAATACCATTGAAGATATTGTTCCAGTGCTGCTTTTCCATGTGGTCAAAGGACTTCCGGTTCGTCCGTTCCAGAGAGCGATGCTTGAATCGGAATGGGAAGTGACAAAATATTTTCCGTCCGGACTGAAGACGATGGAATATGCCGGAGATCTTTTCTCCGTATTTGTTCTGGCTACGCTGCGTGTGACCGCGTCAAAAATTGTTATCGCTCCATCAGTAGTTGAAACGATGATAATTTTCCCATCGGGCGAGAAGGAAAGTGCAACGATCTCTGCATTTACTGCGGGGAATTTTCCGGCAAGTTGACCCGTTGAGATATCCCACATCTTTAAGATTTTGTCATACCCGCCGCTGACTACTCTGCCTGATTGATCCACATCGATGGTGCGAAGACTCGAGCCTGTTGAGAAAGTTTTTGTGATGCTGGAACTGGGAATATCCCAAACAGTAATATTTCCATCCGGGGAACTGGCAAGCAAATTTCGTCCGTCGTCCGAAAATGCTATACTGAACGATCGTTGATTTCCTGTTTGAAATGAGGCTTTTTCATTCAGTGTTGCAGGGTCTAAAATCTTCACAGTCTTGTCGGCACCGGTCAGCGCTAAGAGATCGCCTGTTGTTGAAAGCTTGGCGGTGTGAAATGTTGTTTTAAGAGATTTGTTCTGAGCGATTGGTTGTAGATAGATGTTTTGTGCTCTTAGTTGAAGAGAAAACAATACCAGTACAGCCGATAATAATATGCGAGTCATAGGTTCCCCCATCCGTAATGCAACGTTCTAATGCAAGTTGTGGAAATCCCTTAATTTAGTCAAGGTAAAACTCAATTGATTATAGCGGAGCACTTTGTTATATTTCTTCAAATTTCATCAAGAAAGTAATAAAAATATTAATTGCCCGGCTTGAACTGTATCACAAGATGCATTCACGAAATCACACACTCATTTATATCTATTGATGCATATCGCTGATAATATGAAAAAATTCTTTATCGTCGTCCTTCTACTATTTTTTGTAACCGCAAATATTTTTCCCCAAAAAAAATCTCCTGAAGTAACAATAAAAATCTCTGAAAAATCCGGTTTTCTAGGAATGGGGAAAGCACGATTTGCGAAGATTGCATTATCTTCCCGAAATCAGGAGAAAGAACTGACGAGCGATAATGTGAATGCTGGTCCGCTCTATTTTTTTGTCTTAAAAGATTCCGGCGGTTGGAAGATTGACGAAGATTTTATCGCTGATGAACTCCCGAAGTTGACCATCAAACAGGACGGCGTAACGTTTGCATTAGATGTTGCCGGTTCCGTTATGAAAGTTGGTGAAAATTATCTCCTCCCAATTTCATGCAAAAAGAATCTCCTATTGCATCTACCGTTCAGCTTCAATTTCCCAAGGGACAAGAGTGTAGAAACCGTTACGATGCAGGTTTCCCAGGAATATTGGCCAGGTTACAAAAAATTTACACAATTGAAACAAGAGGGAGATAAGGCGCTTTCCGGAGGTAAATTTCAGGAGTCGCTCACACCGTATGAACAATTGTTAAGCGACCGATCCTTCAATATCTTTCCCGATTTCGACCAAGTATATCTGAAACGCTTTACCGCATTGCAAAAATTAATGGATGACCAGAGTCTAAAATTCCAGGAAGCCTTAGCCGCTTCAAACACCACTACGAAGCAAAAAATTGCGTCGACGGAAGAATATATAAAAAAGTTCACCGTCCTTTCCGAAAATGCAGCGCAGGAATCCTTCCTCAATCAGCAAACGAAAGACAGTTCTCAGTTACTGCTTGAAACTGCAAACAGAATGATCGAACGAACAACCGTTGTCCGGGATTCTCTCAACATAGCGTTCGATGATCAAACAATTCGTTGGATTGTTCTCGGTTCATCAGCAGGGAAGATCGATTTTAAATATAAATATGTTATCGAAACTCTAGCCTCTGCGTATTTGTCAGTGAACTTTGCCGATACAACCACAACATCATTGAACGTTGTTGTCTCCGAAGATCTCACTTCACGGCTGCAAAAATATTCGTTGATAAATTCGTATGAAGTATTTTTGCGAGTGGTTAATAAACGATGGACCGCCAAACAACCGATGTTTCCGGATGGATTTTTGCAAAATCTTGCAAAAGATACGGCACAATTTCCGTTGCCGTTCTATTCTATGTTAAAAGCGGTGGAAGAATATTACAAGAAAAATTTTGCATCGGCCAAAACAGAAATCTATTACGTGATGAAAAAAAGTTATGCCTATGAATTGACGGAACGAATCGATCAGCTTCGCATTCTGATCAATACGATTGAAAAAAATGTTCCCATAGAAGTGTTGAATAACATTAAAGCAGGATATCGTGCAGAAGAGAAGGGGGACAACGAAAAAGCGATTGAACACTATAAAGATGCGATTCTAATTGCTGAGGATTATGCTCCTGCTGCATTTGCACTGGGAAAACTGTATGATCGTAATGGCGATAGCTACACGGCAAATAACTTTTTCCAAAAAGCGGTGACGGTCGACTCACTCTATTATACTGCATATCGTTTTCTTTATATCAATTTCTTTAAGAATGCAAACTTCAAACCGATGATCGATCTATTGACCCAAGCAGTGACGTACGGGAACGATTTTTTTGACATCCATTATTATTTGGGAATTGCGTACAACGGTTCGGCACAATACGATCTGGCAATACAGCAGTATGAACGAGCATTGGAGTTAAATAACAAAAGTATCGATGCCAACATCCAGGCAGGCATCTCTTACCAAAACATGAAATCGTATACCAAAGCGAGAGAATATTTCAGGCGAGCAATCTCTATCGATCCTGAAAATCAAACCGCGACTGATAACTTGAAGCGTTTGGATGAACTTCAAAAGAAGATGTAATCTTTTCTTTCATACGAACTCAAAAATGAATTCATCGCAATCCTGAACGGATCGAAGGGTCTGAGGTGATCATAAGAAATAGGACACGGATGACACGAAAAGGAAGATTTTCACGGATAAATAATATCTACGATTAGATTTGCCGTCATCATTTTGTTTTGTGCTGCACTCCGCACAGCGAAGCTTCGTCCAGCACAGAGATAAAATTTTGCATGGGACTCAATTGTTACCTTGAGCGAAGCGAAGGGTCTGAGGAAATCTTTCTCAGATTCTTCGGCCATAAAGCAGGCTACTTCAGAAAGACACTGTAAGCGCTTTTTTTAATCTTACCTCAATACTTTTCACGCAACTTTATATACATCTGAAGGGATCCAAAAAAACCGGACAGATGTTCAGGTAACCAACTCCCGCTTTCCCCGTAAGAATCCACTGTTATTTACATCCGTAAAAATTTTGGTGCGATATTTATCACAACATTGCTGAACTAAACGTTCATCCAGTTGTAATGGCATATCATTCATATTATTTTTATAGCGTAATTTCCCTCATGACGAGAAAATAAAGAACAAGGAATAGATCAATGACACAACATCAACAAGAATTAGTTCGTACAAGTTTTGCAAAAGTTATACTGATTTCAGAAGAAACAACCGATTTATTTTACAGCCGTCTTTTTGAAATCGCTCCCTATATTCGTCCTCTTTTTAAAGATGATTTGAAGGAACAAGGGCAAAAATTCATGCAGACATTACATGTTGTTGTCAACAGCTTGGACAACATAGATACCATCTCACCGGCATTGCAAAAAATGGGACGTGACCATAAAGCATACGGTGTTGTGAACGGACATTATGATATCGTCGCAAGTGCGCTTCTCTGGACACTGGAACGAGTTTTAGGAAGAGATTTTACGGATGAAGTTCGCAATGCATGGGTTTCCATGTACACAACGATATCAAGCATTATGAAAAGGGCGGCGGATGAAGTTCAGCTTGCTGCATAATATTCCAAAGGCCATGAGGCAAAAATCGCTAACGTAGTATAAAAGGAAGAAAGTTTTGCTGTTTTACAACAAAGAATCACTACGAGAACAGAAGAACGAAATTGTTAAAATACCATCACTACACATCTCCCCAAAAACACAAATCTCTCCGGTAGTGTTGGAGAGTTTTGTGTTTTTTACCACACTCTGAAATCATTCTCCAAATTCTCTCTTCGCGAAGTGGGAGTTTGCGCTCCTTTGGTGAGTTCTTCTACACGCCGAAAGATATAATCGCGCAGCTCCGAAACATTGATCACCTGGTTTGAATCGCGGTCTGCTTTGAAATGTTCAATTCCTTCTCTTGTTGCAAATGTAAATGCCCCATTGTTCCATTCAGACGATTCTAATGAACTTTGAACTCCTGTTGAGGATGAAATGATGGTTGCACCGGTACCGCGGCGAAGTTCAGCGAACATTTGTTGCATAAATAGACGCAGATATTTACTATCAGAATTTAACGTGCCGCCCGTATTTTTCATCCCTTTTGTTTTCGATTTTGGTGACTTTTTTTTCGCGGTAAAACCTTTTGATTTTACGGTGATACCGGCAGTATTGGAAGCCGATGTAGTTTCTAGTATGCCGATTTCCTGTTCACCGGAATTACACGCATCAATAAGTATCATTTTATTTCGAGCTGGAATTCCGTCAAGTAAATTTTCAAAATCTTCATATCGGATGGCAGAGTGTGAAGGATTTTCAAAATCCACATCGGATGTTGAGAGATAATACTGTTTTGACTGTTCATCGTAGAGACCGTGACCGGAAAAAAACAACACAACCTGATCGTCGATACTTGTGGATTGCAATTCATCTTTTAACGACAATATCATCTCTTTCGTAGCGGAAGAATTTGTTACGATCGTTTTGTCGACATTTTGATAAATTGTACCCTTGCCCCGTTCGAACATTGCCGCAATATCTTCTGCGTCTTTTGCGGAATAGTCGAGCGTCCAATCCCTATCGGTGTCTACATCCTCATATTTGGAAATCCCAACCGACACAAGGTAAAGATTTGGGAGCACCGGTGTAGTATCGTTTGTGATGTCAAACGTTTCTTTCAAGCTTTCCGTGCCGATACTGTTGATTACAGAAACCTGAATCTTATTTTTTCCCCGTGCAAGCTGAACGGTAATGGGTTGTGTGTAATAGTGGAGATTATTTGCTCGTAACGAGATTCCCTTAATTCCGTATACGGGAACATCATTTACATAAACATTGATCCTATCTAGGGTATAAAGTGAATCGTGTGCGAAGAAAGGGAATGTGACAGCGTTATGCAATGTTTTAAACGGTATGTGTTTTTGTTTGGGAGAGACCTTGAATCCAAACTGTTCTTCCTGTTTGAATGTCGTAAATTCCAGTCCTTCGATAAATTCATCACGCTGAGCAACAACAAGATATTTTTGATTTGGTTTTACATATTCCAGTAATTTTTCTGAAGACAAAAAACAATGTTCGTTGATGCTGATGATATTGTCATCAACTTTCAATCCCATTCTATCTGCAAGTGAATTTTGTTGCACTTCGGTAATCGTAAATGTCGGTGCAAATCCTGCTTCTGGAAGGTGAAAATCGTCTTTCATTGAGGCAGCATCAAATCCCATTTTTTTCATACGAGTATCATGCAATCCGCGCATGGCAACAAGCATAGCATTTGAAGTATACCCAAGCCGTTCAAGGACAATATCCGGACGATTATATTTCAGATCGTATTGCTCAAATGGATAACCGTTCAATCCGACACGAAAGGCAACGCCATTTAGTGCACCTTTTGTTGCCATATAGTAATTATCCGGCGTTGAAACGATAAAATCTTTTTCTCCGACAAATACCATCGATACAGTAACGGATTTTGTCTGAGTATTGATGAATGATAATTTGGATCCTGATACGATCAACATCTTGCTGTCATTCCGAAACGATAATGTTCCTTGAATCCCAACAAATAGCGCTGTTTGGGCCATTGTTGGATACTCAAACAGTGTTGTTGTGTTGGCAAATGAAGAGATCGCCAATATTTTTCCGTTCGGAGAAAATCGAAATATGTATGGTTGTTCTTTTCCATACAAAATTGATTTGGCGACTTGTCCGGATGAGATATCGATGAGTTGAAGATAATAATTCGTCGACATTTCGTTCATGAGAAATTCGCTTTTTACAGAAAGTAGATATTTTCCATCGGGTGTTGTGGTGACGCCGGATGACGGTATGGTTGATTTCAGTGTTCCATTCGCAAGGGAATAAAGCTCGTTTTTTGAACGCGTCACAATTATTGAGGAATGATCCGCCATTGGAAGAGCGGATGTGTTTTTTGAAAAACCACTTTCCGTCATTCCCGGAATGGTGTACAATTCTTTCATCGTAACCGCGTCAAATACCTTTACTGCATTTTCTTCTTTGCTATACTCAATGGAATTTTTTTTATTTGAAAAATCCCCGAAACTGGCAAACTTCAAACCCCCAGTCGTAGTGGTGACGATCTTTTTCCCATCTGGTGTAAAAAACATTTTGTCGTATGCATACGAAGGCACCGGCAACCGCCCAACTTCTTTTCCAAAGGGAAAATTATAAAACCGTATTGTTACACTATCATCATTGTCATTAAGCAGTCGTCCTCCACGGACAGCAAAGGTTGAACCGCCCGGGTGAAACGCAATATCCGATACCAAAAATCCGAAAGAATTTAGCGGAGTGATGGAAATACCATTTTTTAAATCTATTCGTCGAATCAATCCGTCATTGCCACCGGCAATAATTGATTCACCGGATGGGGCGAATTGTGCAGCCGTCTGCACAGAGCTCCCCTTCAATGTTCGCACTAATGCGCCGTTTCGGCAATCATAGATTTTTATGACAGTTCCTGATTCTACGGCGAGTTGTGTGTTATCGGGAGTAAAAGCGAGCGTCTTCACTGCCAATCCGTAATACTTTCCACGAAGCTCAGACTTACGGTCGAGAACAATTGTCTGTAGAATTTTTTTTGAACCAAGAGAGCTTATGGAGACTGTATCTCCGCTTGATGTCGCAAGGTATTCGCCGTTGCTGCTTAAATCCATGGCGCCGATTTCTTTCGACAATAATCGCTGCTCATACAGCAATGTTCCATCAGAAGTTTGAAACACCTTGATGATACGCTCACTTACTTGATCCAAATTGTTAGAATCAAATTCAGGATTCTGCTGATCATATATTGCAATGATCGTACCATCATTACTTGCAAAGATACCATCAACACTCAGTTGGAATGGCGTTGTTACTGTTTTGAGCGTCGCGTTATCCTTCGATTTAAAGAGATAGGATTTGTTTGCATACGATGAAGATGCAGACAGATGTGCCTGCAATTGTGAAATATATATTCCCTCGGGAGATTCACCGCGTTCATGCCAATCTGCTGTGGAATATGCTTTACGTAGTGCAAAAAAAAGTGATCCATCACTCGAAAAAGCCATCGGAGAACTTTCATTGTTCATTTCGGCTAATTTTTTCCCGGCAATATTGTCCCAAATAGTGACTTTGTGTGGATTCGTCAATTCTAGGGCAGCAGTATACCTTCCGTCGCGGCTGAGTGCTATATCGGCAATAATATCTTTCATGCCAGTATAATGCTGAATCATTTTTCCTGTTCGTATATCCCAAATTCGAAGATCCTTACTGTTTCCGCCCGCATTTGCCAAAATATTTCCATTGGAGCTGATTGCTATTTTTCGAATATCAGAATACATCTCCGTTTGAACAACTAGCTCACCTTTGTTTTGCGCTATCGCGCTACAGGTAACTAATATTGCGAAGAGGATCGATTGACGAATCATTCTACTCAGCATAAAAATTCCTTATCCTTAAATAAAGATTTACCAATCGACTCCTGCATTGCGCAATGCATTTTGAGCCGTTTCGTTCCCGCGCCGTGCGGCAATTTTAAGCCAGACCAACGCATCGGTTTGATTTCCAAGTTGCTGATAGGCATACGCAACAGCTTGAGGAGCTTTATTATCGTTTTGATTTGCATTCGAGAGGCCTTTATAGACTTCAAGATATCCGTACCAATTCCCGTCGCTTTGATATTTATCCGCAAGGACAAAAACAAATTCTTCTTCGCCCGGATTCATCTTAACACCCAGTTCCGCGTATTTCACCGCTTTGGTCATGTTTGATCCTTTTTCCCCGCCATAATACCACGCCAAATATTTCAGTGAGGAAAATTTCAGTGATTCGTCATTTGGTGCCAAATCGATAACATGTTCAAATGCATCAGCAGCATCAGCGTATAATTTTAATTTGCTATTGGCATAACCAAGATCATAGTATGCATTGACATATTGTGGATTAATTCTGATGGCATTGTTATACGCAACAATTGCACTGTCATATTGCATAGTCTTAATAAAATATCCGCCGAGATTTTTATACGCGATTGCAACATTGCCAGACTCTGAAGTGCCAAGCTCGATTCCTTTTCTTGCCATCTCAATTGCTTGAACAGTATTTCCGCCTTCTTCGAGTAGTACTGCCAGATCACCATACGCGCGAAAATGTGTCGGTGTATACCGAATGGTCATTTCAAATAAAACCTTTGCGCTGTCTAGTTTTATTCTCCGTTGTTTAAATGCATTTCCAAGTTCGTACAACGCCATAGCATTGGCGTTATCTTTCGAAAGAATTTTTCCGGCGTACACCTCGACCGTATCATATTGTTCATTATTGCCTGCTGATATCATTACTTCTTCCCACTGTTTTATTTCTGCTAATTGTTTCGAGCTTTTTCCAGTGGATTTTTTTATTGAAGGAACAGTAGGTTTTGCTTTTGGTGAAGATCGTTTCAATTGTGGTGTTTGAGCATTGAGTACGAATGCGGAAAATGCTATTACCAGAAACAATAGAATTATTTTTTTCATAACGGTTACTCCTTGTAATGTGTGAGTGTAGTACGGTGCAGTACTTCCAATGAATTTTCTATTGGGGAGGGAATAACATTGAGAGAGCGATTGAACGTCGTAAAATATTAAAGTGAAGTACATTTAGCAATAGTGTTTCTCTTCTCTTTTATATTTTCATCGAATACTTGGTGTAGCACAAAGAGCGTCGTCGTTGATTCGTCTGAGGTGGTTACGGATGATCGAAATGATCTTTGCTGCTTTGATTTCTCCTGAATACATGATCCAGGAATAATTCAGACAAAACGCTCTTATTAAAATTGAAAAAACAGTTCCCTTAGCACTCATATTTGTCTAAGAATTCATCACTTCGAAGAGTTTTTGAATTTCATGTTTATCAATAGAAAACAGTTGAATTTCTCTTTATAGGAATCCTCTTTTCTGCTTCCTGTTTATGCAAATAGGAAACAAGGAAAACATAAATTTTTACCGTAAAAACGATAAAATTCCCGTGGCACTATAATTGAGTGTTACCTGTACAATTAAATTATTATAGGGAGTTTGTATGATTTCCGGTACAGTCACTATTGCCACAGAAATTTGTAAAGGATGCGAACTTTGTATCGCATCCTGCCCCCAGGAAAGTCTTGGGTTATCGTCATCCATCAATCACAAAGGTTACCGTTTTGCCCAGTTAATACAAAATAACTGCACAGGATGCACAAACTGTGCGTTAGTATGCCCTGATTCGGCGATTACGGTCTACCGAGAATCAAAATCAACCAAACGTGCTTCTCACTCTCTTGTTGCCGCTCAGGCAGCGTAAAAGAAAGGAAGAAGCAATGGTCAACATACAGCATGATGAATCCCCAAAGTTAATGAAGGGGAATGAAGCTCTTGCCGAGGCATCGTTTCGTGCAGGACTTCAAGCATATTTTGGTTATCCCATCACTCCGCAATCCGAGATCCTAGAATACCTGGCAGAAAAAGCTCCGCAGCATAACGATGTAGTTGTCCTTCAAGCCGAAAGCGAAGTCGCTTCCATCAATATGGTTTACGGAGCGGCAGGTGCAGGTGCACGAGTGATGACCACATCCTCCAGTCCCGGAATTAGTTTAATGCAGGAAGGAATTTCGTATATCGCTGCATCTGAATTGCCGTGCCTTATCGTCAATGTACAGCGTGGCGGTCCTGGCCTTGGAACGATTCAGCCGTCGCAAGGTGATTATTTTCAAGCAGTGAAAGGAGGAGGGCACGGTGATTATCATTTGATCGTTCTTGCTCCTTCGTCGGTGCAAGAGATGGCAGATTTTGTTTTTGACGGATTTCGTCTTGCCGAAGAGTACAGAATGCCTGCGATGATTCTTGCCGATGGTGCCCTGGGACAGATGATGGAAAAAGTGTATTTACCGAAGAGCGGTACACTTCCCAAAAAGGAAACGCCATGGGCCACGGTTGGTAAGCCAGCATCACGTGAGCGAAATTATATTACCTCGCTTCACATTGAGCCCGATAAAATGGAATTGATTAATCTCCATTTGCAGGACAAGTACAGAAAATTAAAGCAAGAAGTCCGTTGTGAATTGATCAATACGAACGATGCCGATATTATTCTAGTTGCGTTCGGATTAACAGCACGTGTCTGCAACAAAGTGATGGATATTGCCAGAGCAAAAGGAATCAACGTTGGCATAATTCGTCCGATTACATTGTATCCGTTCCCGACTGAGATCATTGCATCATTTGCTGATCCGATGAGGATGTTCCTTACGGTGGAGATGAATGCCGGACAAATGGTGGAAGATGTTCGTCTTGCCGTGAATGGAAAATGTCCTGTCTATTTCAAAGGACGTATGGGAGGAATGATACCCACACCGGAAGAGATCATGCTGGAAGTGGAAGCAATTTCCGAAAAGCAACAGAACATGAATCAATCGGCGGGGTATTTATGAGCATGATAGTGAACGATCAAATGGAAGTTGTCTATCATAAACCCATAACACTTACCGACACACCGATGCATTACTGCCCTGGCTGTGGTCATGGTGTAGTTCATAAAATTCTGATGGAAGTGATCGACGAGATGGGAATTGCAGAACAGACTGTCGGTGTTGCACCGGTTGGTTGTTCCGTCTTTGCATACCATTATATGAACGTGGATATGCAGGAAGCGGCACACGGTCGGGCAAGCGCAGTAGCAACCGGAGTGAGGAGAGTTCTTCCTGATAAATATGTTTTTTCATATCAAGGAGACGGAGATCTAGCCGCAATCGGCACAGGTGAAACAATTCACACAATAAATCGCGGTGAAAATATTCTGATGGTGTTCATTAATAACGGCATCTATGGAATGACCGGCGGTCAAATGGCGCCGACATCGTTGTGCGGAATGATTACTTCAACATCCCCTTACGGAAGAGATGAACACAAAATGGGCTATCCGCTGAAGATGACGGAATTAATTGCTCAGCTTCCAGGAGCATATTATGTTGCACGGCATTCCGTCCACACACCTACCGCGGTACGGAAATTGAAAAAAGCATTCAAAGCGTCATTTGAGTTTCAGAAACAAAAAAAAGGAACATGTTTCATCGAGGTGGTTTCCAACTGTCCTTCGGGATGGAAAATGACACCGCTTGAATCCAATGAATGGATGGAAAAGAACATGTTTCCGTATTATCCACCGGGAGACATTAAAGTCCCCGCATCACTGAAATGATAAAAGAGGACATTATGGAACAGAACCAAGAAATTATCATTGCAGGATTCGGAGGACAAGGTGTTCTGTCTATGGGACAGATTATCTCTTACTCTGCAATGAAAGAGGGAAAAGAAGTCAGCTGGATGCCTGCGTACGGACCTGAAATGCGAGGCGGTACGGCAAATTGCATCGTTATTGTTTCGCCGAAGAAAGTCAGCTCACCAATTGTTACGACATTCGATTCGGCAATAATTCTTAATCAACCCTCACTTGAAAAATTTGACGCAAAAGTAAAACCGGGTGGTTTGTTGTTATGTGAAGAATCCACCATTATCACACCCAGCAATCGTAAAGATATTGATGTGTTAATGATTCCAGCAATCGCTGAAGCAGTAAAGATGGGAAAGAAACAAGTGGCGAACATGATCCTGCTTGGCGCATTCCTTGAACGCCGTCCTATTGTCAGCATTGCAAATGTTATCCAAGCACTAAAAGAAGTTCTGCCGGAACGACATCATCATTTGATACCGTTGAATGAAGAAGCATTGTATGCCGGTCAGCAATTTGCATCGTCGAATGTTCAATCCACTTTGAAAGAGGAGGTCATATGAAATTCAATGATTTTTTCTGCGAACATAACTGCCGCAATACTTGCACAGCGTTAACAAAAGCATTGCAAATGGAATCAGAGATCGTTCGATTGTGCGAGGAGACATTACGACAATGCGACGATGATAATATTAAAGATTTTATGACCGATCTGGCGGAAAACAGCAGTGAGCGCGTGATGACCATTATGCAGAAATTGAATGAAATCCGTGCGCGGGTACATATTTTGGAAGGAATATCTTCCAGTTTTGAGCCACATACCCCTCCATCTAAAAAAATACATTGAATACATTGAGAAGAGTGGAAATTGGTGAGTACAAGACCGGCACAAGCCGGTCTTTTTTTTATCCTGATATCTTCAACACAAATCCCCGAAATCTCCAAGATTTCGGGGATTTGTGTTATTAAAAGTCTCACATTTTTGTGAGACTTTTGTTATCATTATGGGAGAACATATTTACGTATGGGTGTGTTGTAGAGTGTGAAAGGAAAAACAGAATGAATCGTCAAACCATAATATCGTTGATCATACTTGTCGGCATTTTCATCGTAGTTTTTGTTGCCGCCTATGCGGAGAAACCTATAGCAAGTATGATCCAAAAAAGAAAATATCCACCCACACAAAAGGATGCAGCCATGAAACCGATTACAGAATATTTGAAAGATGTTTATAAGAAGGGAATGCCAAAAGTAGTAAAGACCGAAGCGGAGTGGAAGAAATTACTCCCGCAGGAAACATATGCTGTTGCTCGTGAAGCAGGGACGGAACGGGCATTCTGCGGTGCATTTTATGATCACAAGAAAGAAGGAATTTACCTGTGTGTTTGCTGCGACCTACCTCTCTTTGCATCGAATGCAAAGTTCGATTCGGGTACCGGGTGGCCAAGCTTCTTCCAGCCAGTAATGAAAGATCACGTAGATGAAAAAACAGATCTGAGTTATGGCATGCATCGTGTCGAGATTAATTGCGCTCGATGCGACGCCCATTTGGGACATGTTTTTGAAGATGGGCCCCGTCCGACCGGGCTCCGATATTGTTTAAACTCCGAGTCTCTCAAGTTTATACCGGGAGAGATCCCTGAGAAATTTTAACATTCCGAGACTAATTTAAAAATGCCACAAGCACCAAAGCACACAAAAAGAGAATTAAACCACCACTCAAAAATTAATATTATTTTGTGTCTTAGTGTTTTTTGTCACAGCTGTCCAAAATAAATCGTAAACGAATACAAAATCGGCCATAGTATCTCAAATTGGGTAAAAATATTTTGATAACAATTAGTAAGACTCTTCGTTGTATTTTGGAGATCGTATTAAAGTGTGTGGGTGCGAAATTTCGGAGGACTGAGCGAATGGGAAGGCGATGAATGACGGGACTTTTGATGGCGCGATTCGCGCCATCAACGGGCAAGAGCGAACGGGATTCATCGCGCGCGTTAAATTTCGCAAGGAGTTCTTTTGCTTCTTTTCTTGCTCCGTCAAGAAAAGAAGAGAGTGAAGATTCTTGTTGTTTTTATCTATGTATTTTGGACAAGTGTGGCTTTTTGTAGCGAATACTATAATTGTAAAAATCCGATTTTACAAATCTTTGATGTGTGTCGTGCCGTTAAAACGAAAACGCCTCGCGTTGATGAAAAATTGGAAACTTTTTTATCCGTTGAGTGTAGAACGCTTCCTGCGCAAATGGGAAACGTAACGGTTCAGCGTTGCCGTCGTAGTATGTGCCGCTGAGACTAGAAAACTTTCCAATAAACGATACCCATGTTATGGGAAAAACCTTCTGAACATTCGCTTCCAAATTATATTTCACATCGATATGTTTCATGTCGTTTGATTGAAACACAAAAGGCATTGCCGATGTAATTCCGGAATCGGCGATAACATCGTACGTATATGATTTTTTATTGTTTGGCTGCAGTGTCATTGAATAACCGTATGCATACTGTTTGCTGACAGTTGAAAAATATTTTGTTTTATTGCTGTAGGCATTCGTTGATCCCCCACCGAGACCGACAATTGCATAACCGGTCGGTTGATGCACTATTGCTTCAAGATAACTATACGTGCCGCCAAGAGTTGAAAGACTCAACTGTTCACCTTTTTCGTTAACTGGTTTAAATGAGACCGGATATTTTGCATCCGAGCTAGCAATATCATTGATCGATTTGCCATTCACATTAATCCCTTCCGTTATGACATAATGTGAACCATAAAATAATGTCACTACATCATAGATACCGTCCTTCAAGATTATCGAGACAGAGTTTATTTTTGGCGATATCGTTTTCGAAAAATTACTCCTATTGTGAATCATTACCAGCCACGGTGTTTCGTTAAAACGGAGCTGCAGAATTGGTCCCTTAAAAAAAACATAGGGAATGGAGAGGGAATCGCTCGTTCCAAGTGCAATTAGTTTGCCGGAATATCCATTTTCGAAGGCGCTATTATTGCTCAGAAAAAGATTATTTGTCTCAAGCTCAACATCGATAATGGCGGAACCATTCGGCGGTATATCAATCAGTTGTGGAGTACATCGAATCTGCAGTGCAGGATTTGCTGAGGGGGAACTCATTTGATATCTTTTCGATTGAGTACTTTTATTGAAAATGGTGACTGTTTTTTTCTGTTTCCAAGACGATTCAGAAGGAGGATTGAATCCAAAGCTTAATTGGGAGGGACTTGAAAATACGGTGCTGAGCAGGACATTTTCATTGATCTTCCCGTGTCCTTGCGAAAAAACAGAACTTCCGAGATCAACAGTATTCGAAATAAGTGCATCTTTAATTTGTATTGCATTCCAATCCGGATGCAATTCCCGCATTGCGGCTGCCAACGCTGTTACAAACGGCGTCGCCATGGATGTTCCGCTCATCTGTACATACCCGCCCCCTTTTTTTGCAGAGAGAATATTTACTCCGGGTGCAACCATCTCCGGTTTGATGCGGTAGTTTTCAGTCTCAGGACCTTTTGAACTGAATGATGCAATGCTATTTACATCGGTAGCTCCCACGGTCAGCGCAAACTCCGCCACACCGGGTGAATTGATGCTGGAAAATTCTCCGGTATTTCCTGCAGCTACCACAACAACAATTCCGGACTGGACAGCACGATTGACGGCGGTGGACAACGGATCGTCCGATGAACCGGAAGAAGTGCCGAGACTTAAATTAAGTACTTGTATGCTGTCTTTAATTGCCTGTTCAATGGCAGCAAGCACGGATGATGTTGTGCCGTTACCGCTTTGGTCGAGCGCTTTGTATGCAAACAAACGTGCATCTTTTGCAACGCCGTTGATGGTAGCAGAATTTCCGCCGATGATTCCGGCAACATGTGTGCCGTGGCCATTATCGTCTAACGGATCAGTATCATTATTCACAAAGTCGTAACCGCCGGCAACAATATGTCCTGCACCGAATCCTTTTCCGAACGCTTCATGTTCATAATCAATTCCGGTGTCAATAATTCCGATCCGGATTCCTTTTCCGGTAGCGACGGATGTAGAACTTTGCGGAATAATTGGTGTGGCAGATTGTACCGCGAGCGGTAATGATTTCACAACTAAATCCGGATAGACAGATTTTACTTCGGGCATGGCTGAAATAATGTTGATGTTTTCTCGTTTTGTGGTGACAGCAAATCCGTTGATAATCGTTTCAAACTCTCGTTCAATGGTTGTTGCATTATCGGCAATAAGAATCTGTTTTGAGTTGCTGGCGGATACTTTCGAAAAGAGTCTACCACTCAGTTTTTGTTCAATGCGGGAGGGGGCTTTCAGTTCAATTATTATTCGGACCATTTCATTTTGCGATTCTGATACAACAATCTTATTGTCCACGGTGGAGATAGCGATCTCAGACGTTGCCGTTCCAATGTTCTTCGTTTCTCCATTCGCCTTCACCACTAATTGCTGTGCAAAAACAAAAGAACAGAATATGATACTATAGTAGAAGATGTTTTTCATATTATTTCATGACAATCATTTTTTTTGTATCAACGGTAGTCTTACCGCTGTTATTGCGTGCGGTCATTCTATAAATGTATGTTCCTGAAGCAATGTTATTGTTGGAAAATCCAACGCTGAATGTACCGGATTGTTTTGTTCCATTCACCAATGTGGATACTTCGCGGCCGGTGATATCAAATACTTGTATGGTCACATCGCTCATCTCGTTCAGAGAAAATCGGATGACGGTTGAGTTGTTGAATGGGTTCGGAAAATTTTGTTGAAGTGTCGATGTCATTGTTTTGGTACCTCCGTCCGCTACGGATGTTGTGTTTTGTTCTTTTGCCACAAATAACGTTTCTCCGGTTATTATGGCATATGGCGTTTGGATTGAAGTGGGGCGAAATTGCTCAATTCCGCTCTTAGTAATTGTGAATTGTGAACTTGTGGCGACTTTATTTGATGCTTGAACGTTCATCAAATCAAATCCCTGAGAATTTGCCAGCGTGGTCAGTGCGATGATTACTTGTGCAAAATATAAGAAGAAGTTTTTCATTGTGCTTGGCTCCATGCCATACATTTTGGCAATGCCAGTGCCACTGAAAAACCTTCTGATTTTATTGGGCTTTTTGAGGAATTTGTATTTTAAGGAGGCATTTTTTTACGAGATGACCGAAGAATTGTAGAATTTACAAATTTGAAAAAGTGCAAAAATCTCCCGTCTTTATTGAAGATTCTACACTTTACCTAATTGAAAATGGATTGAAAGGAGGGTGGAGCGGGTAAAAAAGATATTTTTGTCTTATATAGACCTACACAGCTGTCCAATATAAATGGTAAGTGAATACAAAATTGGCCGTAGCATCTCAACTTGGGCACATATATTTTGATAACAAGTAGGAAGACCCCTTTGTTGTTTTGTAGAGATCATAATAAAGTGCGTGGGTGCGAAATTTAGGAGGATTGAGCGAATGGGAAGGCGATGAATGACGGGACTTTTGATGGCGCGATTCGCGCCATCAACGGGCAAGAGCGAACAGGATTCATCGCGTGCGTTAAATTTCGCAAGGAGTTCTTTTGCTTCTTTTCTTGCTCCGTCAAGAAAAGAAGAGAGTAAAGAATCTTGTTGTTTTTATCAATGTATTTTGGACAAGTCTGATAGACCCAGTATTTTCTTACTTTTTGCCACTTAGCTAATTCTACCTCCAAGAAATATCTTTCAACACAGATTTTTGGAAATACTCTTTGTTTGGAAGAGAAAGGGGGCAGCATCGCACTGATCTATGAATCCGTTAGAGAATATGAGTCAAAACAATAGTGATGAATTGGAAACAGAATTTATTGTTGTGAAGGGATATTGGATAAACGTTAAGCGGACTCCATTACGGAGTGAATCAAGGGAAAAAAAAGCGACGAAGATCCGAATGTCTTACAGGTGGACATTCTCCGAATTAAAATGAAAAACGAGGTAATGCCGTAAAATAAAACGGTTCACAATATCAATAGTTTTTGGATTTTTAATACCGCTGTTATTGAAAAATTGAAAAGCTATATAAGGGTTTTGAGTGCGTTAAAATATCGAATGGGAAAGCGAAGGGGAAGAAACGAAGACGAATGAGAGTCTGTGTGTGCGCTATTCTTCTTTAAGATTGTAATGGTGGATTTTTGTGTAGAGTGTCTTAAGGGAAATGCCAAGAATCTTTGTAGCAAGATTCTTATTCCATTTTGTATTGATCAGAACAGTTGCAATGTGCTCTTTTTCCAATTCTTCCAGGGAGATAGCCGAACCGATTTTCTGTGCTCCGTTTCCGTTTGAAGATTGTTTCATCACAAGTTGCTGCGGCAATAAAAGATCTTTTGGCCGAATAAATTCATCATTACTTAGAATAATTGCCCGCTCAAGAACATTTTCCAGTTCACGGATATTTCCGGGCCAATGATATTCCTTTAATGCCTGTAATGCGTCGGGATGCAATTCCTTTTTTTCACGAAGCTTATTTTTTCGTTCAAGAATGCTTTGTGCAAGAAGTGGGATATCATCCTTTCGTTCGATAAGTGAAGGGAGATGCATCGTGATTACATTGAGACGATAGAGAAGATCCTCACGAAACCGTCCTGCTGTTACCTCATTAAAAAGATTTTTATTTGTTGCGGAAATAATTCGCACGTCCGACTTCAATGTTTTATTTCCGCCGACACGCCGGTATTCACCCAATTGAATAAATCTAAGAAGTTTCGGCTGGAATACCGGGCTAATCTCGCCGATCTCATCCAAAAACAATGTTCCGCCATTTGCAATTTCCACTAACCCTTGACGCATTGCACTAGCATCCGTAAACGCTCCTTTTTCGTGTCCAAACAGTTCGCTTTCAATCAATGTATCCGGAATGGAAGCACAGTTTAAGGCAACAAAAGGTTTTTCTGCACGGGGTGAGTTTTTATAGATAAAGTTTGCAAAGACCTCTTTTCCGGTTCCGCTCGCACCCTCCAACAACACAGTTGAATCACTCGGAGCAACTCTCTCTGCCAATTCCAAAACTTTTTGAAACTCTTTACTTTCACCGATCAATTGAGATGAATGTGTCAATCGTGAAATGGTACTCTTCATCACTTTCAATTCAATGAGCATTGCGCGTTGTTCCAGAGCACGATTCACCAAGGATTGTAATTCATCCACAGAATACGGTTTTGTTAAAAAATGGAAGGCGCCGAGTTTCATACATTCCACCGCAATGCGCACATCGTCGACGGCGGTGAGGATGATTACCTGCGTATCAATGTATTGCTGTTTAATAAACTGCAACACTTCCAATCCATCCACACGCGGCATACGGATATCGAGCAGCACGAGATCGAATATCTTTTCATGGAGTTTATTGATCGCATCTGCGCCGTCTTCAGCCGTTGTGACGGTGTGACCTTCCGTGACAAGGAAAGATTGCAGAATCATCCGGAAGTCATTTTCATCATCCGCAACGAGGATATTGGCACTATGTTTGGATTTTGCCATAAAATTATACTGAAATATAGATGTTTATCTTATGACCTGCAAAACTTAAAAAATCCATTCTGCGCTTAAGAAAAACGATAATTTTGTCTGAATCAAGAAGATTCGTTCCAATATAAAAAATCCCTCTTTTCTGGTGGAATAAGAGGGATCAATGGTGATAAGAGATGATATGGTGGATACTGCATTACCCAAAAATTTTCTCTAAATCATTTGTCACCGGCGTTTGTTCATTACTTGGAGTGCCGAGTGTCATCGGCAGCACAACGGTGAAAGCAGTTCCATCATCTTTGTTGGAAACAAATGAAACACTGCCAAGCAAATAGTGTTCAGTAAAAAGTTTTACACTATATGTTCCCAATCCTCTTCCTTCTCCTTTTGTGGAAAATGATCGTTGGAAAATCTGAAGTTGAATGTCTTCCGGAATTACTTCACTGTTCTGAACCGTAAATTGTACTTCCCGATCCTTTCGTTTACAAGAAATTCGAACAATGCCGTTAACCTTTGTTGCTTCAAGAGCATTTTTCGTAAGATTGACGATAACGCGACGCAACAACCGTTCGTCCGTTACAAAAATAAAATCTTCTGTTGATTGATCTGCGATAATGATCTTATCCTTTGAAGCCGCATGCAGTCGGAGAGCAATGGTAATGGAATCCAGAAATGATGTTGAATGGATCATTGTTGGAGATACTTTGGTGGTACCCTGTTCTGCATTTGCCAACTCTTTCTGCGACATAATTTGTTCGCTCAGATCACCGACAAGTCTATTGATGATGGGAGCATATTCCTTCGCCTCATCCGTTGAAGCATCTTTCAGCAACTCTGAATATCCAAGCAAACCGCCAACCATGTTCAGGATATCATGGAAGAATAACGTCTCGAGAACTTTTCTCCGTTTTTCATTTCCGATATCGGTCAATGAAAAAATTGTGAAAGATTCGTTGTTATAGGTGAGCGGTGTGGCATGAACGGAGAGATCCAATGCTTTGGTATCCGGGTCCGTAATGATTCTGCATTCATTGACAACTTCTTCACCCTGTTGACTTTTCAGAATTGCCTTGAAAGCACCGCACATTTTACAAAACTCAGATGTTCCGCATCCGCCGGGTGTGATATGAGAATGCTGGCATCGAAGTGCTTCACCAGGTCGTTTTCCTATGATCTCGTTTGCATCGACGGCATTCAAATATGTAACCAACGGCTGATTACAGAATACGATTTGTCGATGTGTATTTAATATCGTCACGAATTCAGAGAGTGAATCGGAAAAATATTGAAAAGGAAGCTGCTTGGTGAAGTATTGCGATTGTTTGTATAACTCTTCTATTGAAGAGCGTTGGCGAAGTGTTGAAGTAGTTGTTGCGTTCATGGTGTCCCCCCCGTTGAACTGTTATCTAGTAACACTGCAATCCTTATGCCGAGGAATTACTGCGAAATAATCTCAATTTAGATATGTTGCATAATTCCCATTTTTACCATTCTACAAATTACATTCCTAATAATTACAACATATAGGCATAACCGGAGTAAAATATCGCATATTTCGAATGGTTTTCGTGGCACCCCATTTGAACATTTCATATCATTGTGTATTACTTTTTATTGCTCGTTGAAGGGGGAACATTATGAGTTTGAAAGTACCAAAAAAAAATGAAAATGGCCGAACACATTTTTTAACCTACCGATCATCTGATATCCCTTTTCACACCGTAATTCTCTATATCATTTTCGGATTCGCTTGGATTTACTTCTCCGATCAACTCCTTTCCATTATCACAACCGACACGACAGTTTTTCAGACATTACAAACGTATAAAGGATTTATGTTCGTTGTGGTTACTGCATTTCTATTGTTCATACTTCTCAAAAGCAGACTGCGGGTGATGGAAACAGAACGGTTAAAAAAAATCCGTTCAGAGTATAAATTGACCGATTCAGAAGACCGGTACCGTTCTATGCTGGACAATATGATGGAAGGATGTCAAATTATCGGATTTAATTGGTGCTACATCTATATGAATGATGCAGCAGAAAAACATAACCGATGTTCAAGAGAGCAACTGTTGGGAAATCTCTATACCGACATGTGGCCCGGTATTGAATTGACAACACTATATGATGTCATTAAGCGGTGCATGGAACAGAGAGAAGTTAATCATATTGAGTACGAGTTTACATTTCCAGACGACACGAAAAGCTGGTTTGATTTAAGTATTCAACCAATTCCTGACGGTGTCTTTATTCTTTCCATCGACATTACGGAACGAAAACATGCAGAAATAGTTATTTCAAAACTCAATCGTATCAATCGCGTCATGACGAATATTAATCAATTGATTGTTCGGACAAGAGACATTGATGAAGTATTTCGAGAGGCGTGTTCCATTGCCGTGCAAGATGGAAAATTCTTAATGGCGTGGGTTGGTATTAAAAATGAAATAACGAATACACTTGATGTGGTGGCATCTGCTGGTATGGCTGAAGAATATTTAGAGTCGATTAATATCGATTTCAACGACAAGGCCCGGTCAAGCGGACCGACAGGTCTCACTGTTTCCAAAGGTGTGCACCATTTTATCTCCGATATCGAAAACGATCCTTCGATGGCGCCGTGGAGAAGCGCTGCATCGAAAGCGGGCTTTAAATCGTCAGCAGCATTTCCATTGATTCTTCATAGCAAAGTTGTCGGGGCATTTACACTCTATGCTGGAGAAAAAAATTTCTTTACCACCGACGAACGTACGTTATTGGATGAACTTGCCATGGACATTTCCTTTGCGATGGAAGTTACCGAAGGAGAACGTGAGCGTCAAAAAGTATATGAAGCACTGCAGGAAAGCGAAACAATTTTTTCGCAACTTATGGAGCACAGCCCCATTTACATTTTTTTCAAAGACGATCAAATACGCTCTCTCCGATTGAGCAAAAATTTTGAAACAATGCTCGGAAAACCAATCGAAGCAATACTCGGAAAAACAATGGACGAGTTGTTTCCTTCCACGTTTGCTAAAAAAATGATTGAGGATGATAAGCGGATTTTGAAGGAGGGAAAGCAGGTTGATATTGAAGAAGAATTAAATGGGCGTAGTTATAACACCATTAAATTTCCCATCTATCACAAAGGTACGGCCCGATATCTTGCCGGTTATACTATTGATGTGACAGAAAAGAAAAAATCGGAATCGGCATTGATTGAATCCATGCGATTCGCTCTTGCAACGGTCAATGCACTTTCTTCCCACATTGCAATTTTAGATGACAAAGGATCTATTATTACAACGAACAAAGCGTGGGATGAATTTGCTGAAGCCAATGGATGCCGTTCTGCCAATGTCGGTGCGGGGATCAATTATCTTTCCACATGCGATAATGCGCAAGGCAACAACGCAGAAGATGCAATTGCTATAGCGGCGGGAATACGTTCGGTCATTTCTAAAGAACGCGATGAATTCAACCTTGAATATCCTTGTCATTCATCCACGGAGCATCGATGGTTTTATGCAAGTGTTACCCGATTTCCGGGTGAAGGAGCTGTTCGTGTCGTTATTTCCCATGAAAATATCACCAGACGGAAAATTATCGAAGAAGCGCTGCGAGAGCGGGAGTTAAAATACCGACTGCTTGCCGATAATATTACGGATGTCTTGTGGATACTCGATTTGCAGCAAAAGCGGTTTAAATACTGCAGTCCGTCGGTGGAAAAATTACGCGGATACACCGTTGAAGAAATACTACAGCAGCCGCTGGAAAAAGCGTTAACGCCTTCTTCGTTGAAACTTCTTCAAGAATCACTGACAAGTGAATTGCAGAATTTTCTGGAGGGTAAGCCCGGCGCAGGATCATATCATATTGAAATTGAGCAACCGTGTAAAGACGGATCAACGGTCTGGACGGATATCAGTGCAACATTTGTTCGAAATGATCAAGGAGATGTTGACGTTATTGGTGTATCCCGCAATATATCCGAACGGAAGAAGATGGAGTTGATCATCCGAGATAACGAAGAACGATACCGATTGTTATTTGAAAACAGTGGCGAAGCAATTCTGCTGACACGTTTAAATGGAGAAATTTTGTCCGCCAATCCTTCAGCATGTTCAATGTTCGGAAGAACCGAAGAAGAGATTTGCGCAGTGGGAAGAGCAGGGTTGGTGGATATGAATGACCCGCGGTTGATTGCATCATTAAAAGAACGAGAGCTAACAGGAAAATTTAAAGGTGAATTGAACATGCTGCGTCGAGATGGGGCATCCTTTCCCGCCTATGTCACTTCAATTTCTTTTGTGGACGCGAAAGGAGATTTGAAAAATAGTATGACCATCACCGATCTGACAGAACGTAAGCGTGCCGAAAAAGAACTGTGGCAATCGCAGCAGATCTATAGAGAACTGGTAAACTCGATTGATGGTATTGTATGGGAATCAGATGCGAAGACGTTTCAGTTTTCGTTTGTCAGCGAACAAGCAAAACGTATTCTTGGCTTTTCTCCGGCGCGCTGGATTCAAGAACCGACATTTTGGATGGATCACCTTCATCCCGAAGACCGTGAGCAAACCGTTGCATTTTGTATTACTGCGACGAAGGAAAAAAGAAATCACGAATTCGAATATCGAATGATTGCTGCTGACGGGCGTGTTGTCTGGCTTCATGATATTGTCAATGTATCGTTGAAGGATGGCGAACCGGAAAAGTTGAGGGGATTAATGCTGGATATCACCTCCTCCAAACAAGCGGAAATCCAATTGCAGGAAAGCGAAGAACGGTTCCGCACGATAGTTGAAAATGTCCGTCAGGCGTATTTTGAGGCCGATAAGAGAAGCTTATTTACCTATTGTAATCCCGGATTGATGGTCATTAGCGGATATACGGAAAAGGAACTGATCGGTACAAGTTCACTCCGGTTGGTGGTCGATGAGCATCGTGATGGAGTTATTCATCAATATCGCACATGGATAAACGAACACCAAAAAGAGGCAACATGCGAGTTTCAAGTGAAAAAGAAAAATGGAGAAATATTTTGGGTGGAGCAGATTTCCCATCTGAATTATTCCGATGATGGAACACTAATCAGTGCGACAAATTTCTTACGGGATATCGATGAACGCAAACAGGCAGAAAAAGTACTTCGGCTTCGTGAATCTTATTTGACGGCTATTGTTGAGAACCAACCGGGTTTAATTTGGCTGAAGGATAATGATGGACGTTACCTTATGGTAAATCGCCTCTTTGCGGAAACCTGCAGTAAAGCTTCGCCCGCAGAATTGGTCGGCAAAACCGATAGAGACATTTGGCCAAAAGAACTTGCGGAAAAGTACATTGCGGATGATAAAAAAGTGATCAAAGATAAAATTGGAATTGTTGTCGAGGAACCTGTCATCGATCGTGATATTACAAAATTGTTTGAGACCTTTAAGACACCAATTTTTAATGATATCGGTGAAACGATAGGTACGACTGGTTTCTCCCGCGACGTTTCTGAAAGAAAGGAAACGGAGAAACAGATGGAAATGTTGGCGCACGCATTGCGGAGTATCAGCGAATGCGTCAGTATTACCGATATGAATGACAACATCTTTTTTGTGAATAATGCTTTTTGCTCTACCTATGGTTATGAACGGTACGAAGTAATTGGTAAACATGTTTCTATACTTCAATCCTCCAAGAACGACCCTGCAATAATTGCAGAAATTTTACCGAGCACGCTACAAGGGGGATGGCGCGGTGAATTATTGAATCGTCGAAAAAATGGCCAAGAGTTTTTTATTGAACTTTCCACCTCTTCCATTCAAAATGATCAAGGGGAAACGTTAGCATTGATCGGTGTAGCAAAGGATATCACCGAACGGAAAAAAATTGAAGAAGTTTTGGTTGAGAACGAATTGAAGTTGAAAAATATCATTGAAAATAGTACAAACGTCTTCTATATGCACGATGTTGACCATACTCTGCATTTTTTGAGTCCCCAGATTACACAATTGTTAGGGTACAATGTTGAGGAAGCATTAATTAGCTGGAGAGAATTCACAACAGATAACCCGGTGAACGAGAACGGATATCGATTAACGGTCCGCGCAATTGAGACTGGCGTAGCACAGCCACCGTATGAACTGGAATTGCACCATAAAAACGGCACAAAAGTCTGGGTTGAAGTGCGGGAAGCCCCATTGGTCCATGAAGGTAAAACTGTCTCGATTGTCGGTTCGTTGAACGATATCACAGAACGGAAACGGGCGGAGGAAATTTTAAAGGAGTCGGAGAAAAAATTCCGTTCAGTTGTGGAAGATGCCGTAGAAAATATTTTTACCATCGATATCAAAGGGCACTTTACGTATGCAAACCCGATCACGTTGCAATCAACAGGGTATTCATTTGAAGAACTGCGGCACCTTCGGTATTCTGACCTTGTAGAACCGAAATATAAAAATGCAATACAGCGGATTTATTTGCGTCAATATCAACTGCGAAAGGAATTTGTGACAACCGAATTTCCTTTCCGGACGAAAACCGGTGACATTAAATGGTTCAATCAAAATACCCGGCTGATTATTGAAAATGGGACCGTAAAGGGATTCTTTTCGATTGCTCGTGATGTTACAGAACGCCGAATTGCTGAAGAAAAACTTCGCGAAAGCGAAGAACGTTTGCGTCTGTCAATTCAGGCGGCAAATCAAGGATTATTTGATTTAAACATTCAAACCGGCGAAATGATTGTGAACCCCGAGTATGCAATCATGCTGGGATACGATCCTGCCACATTTGTGGAAACGAACTCGCTGTGGATTGATCGGCTTCATCCCGATGATAAAGAACGGACACGCCAAGCGTATATCAATTATATCTCCGGAGTGTCCAACGAATATCGAATAGAATTCCGGCAAAAAACAAAATCCGGCGCTTGGAAATGGATCCTTTCCCTTGGAAGAATAATTGAATATACGACAAACGGGAAACCTCTGAGAATGTTAGGCGCACATACGGATATTGACGATATCAAACGGGCGGAAGAGATGCAGGTGTTACAGACAACAGCACTTGAATCTGCTGCGAACGCCATTGTGATCACAGATCTGGATGGTCAAATTGTCTGGGCAAATAATTCTTTTACAAGAATCACCGGTTATTCGGTGGAGGAAGCAATCGGAGGGAAACCCAGTCTCTTAAAATCCGGTAAACAAACGCAACAGTTCTACGAGAAATTATGGAACACCATCAAATCCGGTGAGGTGTGGAGGGGGAATATCGTCAATAAACGAAAGGATGGATCATTCTATGACGATGAAATGACTATCACTCCGGTGCGCAACGCCAGTAACGTTATCACACATTTTGTTGCCGTAAAACAAGATGTTACGGACCGGAACATTGCCGTTCAACGAATGAAGGAACAGGCGATGCTTCTTGATGAAGCTCACGAAGCGATCATCGTACGAGATATGGATTATAGGGTGATGTACTGGAATAAAGGTGCTGAACGGTTGTTCGGTTGGTTAGCAACGGATGCCATCGGAAAAGATTTCCGTTCATTGGTCTATCTTGAAAAAAATGATTTCAGTAAGGAAATGGAACAACTCTATAAGGAGGGAAATTTTTCAGGCGAGTTCAAGCTGCGAACCAAACAGCTTCAAACCATTGTTGTTGATATTCGTTTTAATGTGATCAACGATGAAGAAGGAAATCCAAAATCGATCCTCTCCATGAGCAATGACATTACCGATAAGAAAAAAATCGAAGCGCAGTTGCTGCGAACACAACGGATGGGAAGTTTAGGAACGCTCGCCGGAGGAATTGCACACGATCTCAATAATGTACTTGCCCCGATCTTATTGGCAGTGGAATTTTTAAAACGGACTTATGTAAATGATAGTTCGCAAAAGATTCTCGAATCAGTCGAATCCAGTACCCGCCGCGGTTCGGAGATTGTGAAACAGATTCTGACATTCGCCCGCGGAGTGGAGACGCAAAAAATTCTTATTCAACCGCGACATTTGATCAAAGAAATTATCGGGATCTTCAAACAGACATTCCCTCGCTCCATCAAAATTAGCAGCGACATTCCAACCAATACTTGGACAATCATGGGTGATCCGACTCATTTTCATCAGTTGGTGATGAATCTGGGCGTGAACGCGCGCGATGCCATGCCGGACGGCGGTTCGCTCTCAATCACCGCTTCCAATGAAGTGATTGATGAACAGTACGTTCGGATGAATATTGATGCAGTTGTCGGGCGGTATGTTCAGTTTTCCATCAAGGATACAGGGATCGGAATGGCTCCTCAGATCATTGATCATATCTTTGAACCGTTTTTTACGACAAAAGAAATTGGTAAAGGGACGGGTCTTGGATTATCAACTGTATACACTATCGTAAAAAGTCATGGCGGATTCATTAAAGTGCAAAGCGAAGTTGGTAAAGGGACTACGTTTAATGTCTTTTTGCCCGCTACAGTTTCAAACGCTGTTGTTGCGGGAACGAAAGCACTGCAGCAGGACTATTTTGGAAAGGGAGAATTAATATTGGTGGTAGATGATGAAGCATCGATCCGTGATGTTACGAAATATACCCTAGAGCTTTATAACTATGTTGTTATTACGGCAGCAGACGGCGCAGAAGGAGTCGCGCGGTTTGCCGAACTGCACGACAAAGTTGCACTCGTCTTGACGGATATGATGATGCCGGTGATGGATGGGAATCATTTAATCACGGCACTACGCAGAATGAATCCAGATATCAAGATTATCGCTTCCAGTGGATTAATCGATAAACCAAAAAGTGTTGAGGGGGATAAAAATGCAGTGAATGGATTTATTGATAAACCGTATACAGCGGAAAAATTAATGACCATGGTATCGTCGGTCATTAAAGGGGTTCCCACGCAGCCAGAGTCCTAATGACGTGCCAGAACATAGGTGTAAAATCATTGCATGGTTGACGAGAGACCATGCAATGATTTTTTCATTTACATGCATCGTCAGTTACTTATTTTTGCAATCGGCAACGTGACGGTAATGGAAGTACCTTTATTCACTTCGCTGTTAATGGTAAGCGTGCCCCCGTAAAGTTCTGCAATAGATTTCGTAATTGTCAGTCCCAACCCAGACTCATCACGCCGGTATATTTGTTGCTTGTTGTCCATTAAGGATTCCACGCTGTCAATTTCCTCTTTCGACATCCCGCGGCCTTCATCACGGATTGTTAATTGAATGCCCTGTTGGTTCTTTTCAGAAGAGATATATATCGTGCTAGTAGGATTGGAAAACTTGCAGGCATTATCAACCAGTTCATCCATCATCTTTCCAAAATCAGCAGGAGAAATTTGTAATGCCGCATCAGTACAGGAAAGAACGATCGAATCTTTTCGGTCTTGTTCGCGGACATTTTCATGAACGATGGAATGAAGAATGTGAAGGTACGACGAAGTGACTTCCCGACGGAACGATGCAATCTTTTCATGGTCGGTCACCCACAATTGTAGCATGGCATAGTATAGAATATTTTCGTGTAAACGACTTAAGCGTTTTCCCGAACGATTGATTTTTTGCGCAGTTTTTTGGATTCTTTCCGGAGAGAAATCGTTTTCCGCAAGAAGGGATTGTGCGTGTTCGAGTATATCCATCACTAAAATATGCAGTTCATTGGACAGTAATACAATGAAGCCGGTTTGTGTCTTTTCTATTTTTGAATCGAGAAATTTTTGCCATAATTGTTTTTTCCGTAATCGCGTCCGCACGGCATTAATCAGATCATCCGCGCTGAAGGGTTTGGTGAGATAATCATCCGCACCAAGATCCATTCCTTTACGAAGATCGAATTGCCCCACATTTACACCGGTCATAAAAACAAACGGGACATTTCCCATCTCCGGATCTGTTTTTACCATGTTTAAAAGTTCATATCCATTCATGGAAGGCATTTGAATGTCGCAAAGAATAAGATCCGGCAGGATCGTTTTGGCCAGCGTCAATCCCTGTATTCCGTCTTCCGCCAAATATGTTTCATATCCGGCATCGGTAAGAATATCGGTAATGATATTTCGAAGATCGATTTCATCATCCACGACCAGGATTTTTTGTTTTTGTTCTTTCATGCAACACCTTTACAGTAAGTGAATGATTTGTGATGTTGTGTGAGGGTCCCCGGTCCCACTTAATTTTGAAGAGTGCAGTGCAAACATTGTTTCAATGTTGTATTGCTTTTGGCAACGAGATTGTGACCGTTGTCCCCTTCATCCCATTGCTGTTGATAAGAAGATCTCCGCTATGCAATTCAGTAAGAGTTTTGGCAATTGCTAAACCCAATCCGGCTCCTTGCTGTTCGTAATATCCCCGTTCAAACTGCTGAAATCCAGTAATTTTTTTAATTTGTTCTTCCGATATCCCTCTGCCAACATCCTGCACCACGATGTGAATATTCGAACCGCACTCCTCACTGGAGACGGAGACAAATGCACCAGTCTCGGAAAATTTTAAAGCATTATCGATAATTTCACTGACAATCTTCGTCAACAGTACCGACGAAATTTGTGTGATGCAATCCTTCAGCGACAACCGTACCGCATCTGTCCGTCCATATTTTTTCATCAGCTTCTCTGATGCCATGCGAATCACTTCAATGATTAATGTAGAGGTGCTCTGCAATTCAATTATTTTTTGTTGATCATGAATCCATAATTGCAGCTGTCCAAACATAATCAAGTTTTCCAATAGATGATGAAGCCGCTGCCCTGACTTGTGGATTCGCGAACCCAACTCTTTTATTTCATCGGCGGGAATATTCTGTTCTTCCATAAGAATTTGTGAAAAGCCCAGAATTCCATTCAAGGGCGTACGAAATTCATGAGGAAGAGCATAGATGAAGTTCGATTTAATATCCTCGAATTGCGATTCGTAATATTTTTGCTGAGTATTTTTTTTTGATAAGCGTGTCTCAACGGAAGCAATCAATTCGTCGGACGTAAATGGCTTTGTGAGGTAATCATCTGCGCCAAGCTGCATTCCTTTTCTGCGATCGCTTGTGCTGGCATTTCCGGTTAAAAAAATAAAGGGAATCCAGGCAAATTCCGGTTCTACTTTTAAAGTGCTGAGCAGAGTAATGCCGTCCATTTTCGGCATATTCACATCGCAAAGAATAAGATCGGGAGTGTGCATTTTTGCTGCGGCCAGTCCATCTAAACCATTCGTTGCTTCAATCACTTCGTATCCGTTGCAGCCGAGCGTCAAAGCAATAATTTCACGATAACTCTCTTCATCGTCTATAACGAGAATCTTTTGATGTGGTGTCGATTGGTCCATTGTCTTAATCCCTCCAACAATAACGCTTCTCAATTGAAATTCTACGATTCAGAAGAGTAACGTAAGCAACAAAGTTCATTGCATAGTAATAAATATTTGCAAGGAAAACAGCATCAAAGTAGAAGTGTTTGTTTGAGTTCATTTATCCAAAAATATCCGTAGATTCACAGATACTTTATATGATTTCATGTTGTGAGCATTCAAGATATCATATTTACGTGATACCGGATTTAAGATACATCGGATAAAATTATCTTTATAAAAAAAATGAATTGTGCTAAAATAATATAAAAAACAAAGGTAATTAAATGGATTTCAGAAAGTCATTTATATTTCTATTTGTAAGTATAGTAGGGCTTAGTTGTAAAAATTCGACAGACAATGAAATATTTTATGTGTCAAAAGACATTTCCGAAATATTTACTGTTTATCAAGATGGATCAGGACTGCGTCAATTAACAAACGAAAAACAATTTATACACTATGCCGATTTTATTCCGAATTCGAGTAAAATATATTATGTGCAAAGTAAATTGGGAGCTGGATATCAAGGCATTTTTACTTTAGATCTAAAAACAGGTCAAAAAGATAGTCTTTGTGTCGCAAATATTTTCCAAAGTACACATTATGTTGACATTCCACATTATAAAAGAATTTTGGTCTCATCGGATGGCAAAGAAATATTTTTTGCTTCTTGGGAATCAAATGATGCGAATTTGACACCTCGTAATATATTTAAAGTAAATATTCAAACAAAAGTAGTCACTAATATTACCAATAACACACCTGGAAATAGAATTAATGAGATATGTTTATCTTTTGATAACACAAAAATTGTTTATTCTGAAATTGATCAAACGAATAAATTGGCTTCAATTTATATATACGATATCGGCACGAATAACAAAAAAAAGATATACAGTTCTTCTGATGGAACGTGTTATCATCCACAAATTCTTTCTGACAACAAGAGGATATTTTTTGTTGAAATAGACAACAGTGACACAAAATCTAGTAAACTGAAAATCGTTCGAGCTGATTCAATAAATAATGTCACAGCAATCACAATTCAGTCTTTAGGTTTTGGATATTATCCGGAATTATCTGTAACCAATGACATCATTATTGATGTAAATGATAGTATACCGTTTTTAGTAATATTTAATATAGATACGCAAAAACAAATTAATACCAATATTCCAAACACCAACAGTCCATATTTATCCAAAAATGAAAAATACATGCTTTATTTTAAAAATAATTGGTCATTAGGAATAGTAACTATTAACAGTATGACTGAACAGATGATTTTGTCGACAACAAATTATACGGGAAGCACACATCTTCCAAAAACATCTTACGCGAACAATGAAATCATTTTTATTAATAGAAAAACACTTAAGGAGTAAAAAATGAAAGTTAAGGTAGTTCAGATTCAGTTAATTGTGCTATTCGCTTTTTAAGAATGAATTTCGCAAATCGGTTCATCAATTCCCTCTTCTCGCCGTGTGGATAAAAAAGTTTAACGAATTTTTGGAAATTGAGAGATATTATTTATTCAAATCTGTCGAATGATTTGAATAAAGTAATGTTCAAATTGTTCTTTGAACAATGGATTAAAACGGAGTACAAAAAAAGAGGTTGTTATGTTGTGTGTAATTGTGATCCCGCCGCGAATCGAACGCGGAACCTACAGCTTAGAAGGCTGTTGCTCTATCCAATTGAGCTACGGGATCAAGTATTGTTATACAAATATACAAAAAACGAAAAACGTTTCAAAATTGGAAATAATTATGGCACAAATATTTACGTTACTTATCATTAGAGATTTATAAATCAAAGTTTGCTTCAATAAGTTGACTTCATGGTCAAAAAGATTTACTTTCTACAGGATGAAAGCAGAAGGGAGTATTTCTCGAAAGCACTTCCATACACCGTAAACAGTTTTAGAAAGAACATTGCGATCCGTTATGTGAAGTTGGTTGGGATGAAGATCGTTGGTGTGTTTATCTGCTTCAACTTACAACCTGTGGCGTTATACTCGATGAAGAGTGGGAACACGTTAACTACCATTATCAATGTTCTGTTATGCCCATGACAAATAAAAAAGACGAACAAGAATTGAAACGCGTTCTTGTTGTAGAAGATAATAAAGATATTGCCTTACTCGTTGAAAAACGATTGTCCCGTCAGTTTGCTGTTGATGTTGCCGTAAACGGTGAAGATGCCACAAACGTTATCAATGCAAATCCCTACGATCTGGTTGTTCTCGATCTCTCTCTCCCAAAAAAATCCGGTTTTGACGTTCTAAAAGATATGCGAAAAAAATCTGCCTATCCTCCGGTGTTGATCCTTTCCGGCTTGAATGCCGTGGAAGATAAAGTAAAAGGATTGAAACTGGGAGCGGATGATTATCTTGCAAAACCGTTTGACGTAAAAGAACTGGTGGCTCGGATCGATGCTTTGATGCGCCGAGTTCCTTCTGCACAGGAGATTGTGAAACTTGCCGCCGTCGATCTTGAGATGGATCTTGTTTCTCGGAAAGTTACGCGTGCCGGCAGCGACATTATGCTTAGCCCGCGTGAATTTGCTTTGCTTGAATACCTTCTCCGCAAAAAAGATAAAGTTGTCACCCGAAAAGAGATTGCCGAGGAAGTATGGGGACATAAATTCGATGCCGGGACAAACTTTGTTGATGTGTACATTAATTACCTTCGCAAATCTGTCGATAAAGATTTCCCGAAGAAACTGATTCAGACTGTGTACGGACAAGGATTCATCCTGAAAACGGAAGAGTAATTCTTACGCGTGGCCACAACACATTCCGCCGCACTTTTCCATAAAAGTATACTCCATTGGTATGTCCATCATCAGCGCCATTTACCCTGGCGGAGGACGCATAATCCGTATCGTATTCTTCTCTCAGAAATTATGGCGCAGCAGACACAGGTAAGCCGTGTTGCTGAATACTATCGTCGCTGGGTAAAAATCTTTCCGACATTTTCTTCGCTTGCAAACGCTACCACCGGCGATGTACTGCGTGAGTGGTCCGGACTGGGTTATAACAGCAGAGCGTTACGTTTTCATCAATTGGCGAAAATTGTTTCCACTGAATTTCATTCCCGACTTCCAAACAATCCAGACGATTTACAAAAACTTCCGGGTATCGGACGGTACACTGCACATGCGGTTGCATGTTTTGCATTCGAACAACATGTGCCTGTCGTGGATGTCAATATCAAACGGATCTTAACGCGGTGGAGTAAAAAAGTCACATCCTCGTTAGAACAAGTTAATGATGATCGTGCGTGGTATCTGGCAGAAAAATTTCTTCCGCCTAAACGTGCATACAGTTGGAATCAATCGTTGATGGATTTTGGAGCGTTGGTCTGTACTGCTCGAAATCCCGGCTGCGATAAATGTCCTGTCTCGCTATATTGTGCTTCGGCGTTTTCAAAATCATTTTTGCAGAAAGAAAAGAAGAAAGTAAAGATTGAACCGGTATGGAGAGGAATTCCACGTCGATTATATCGCGGTAAGATTTTGAAATTATTGCATTACCATTCATGCACTGCTGAAACTGTTGCAGCCTTGTTATGGAGCAATCACACTCAGTCGGATATTTCATGGACGGCCTTGTTGATGGAAAAAATGAAGATGGACGGATTGCTTTCGTTCCACAAAGGAAAATATTCTATTGTCCAATGAAAAAATATAAGCGCATTGAAGAATTGCCGTCCGCATTTATTTCAAAGAAATCAGCGATACGCATACGACTGAAAGAATATGGCAACATCCCAACGGAACAATATTTCTATGAATTGATTTATTGTTTAATGACGCCGCAATCCAGTGCAGTGAATGCAGGAAAAGCACAGCAAGAGTTTGAACTACTTCAATATCGCATTACTGAAATCGATCCCGAACCGATTTTGTTTAGCAAAGAGCATTACATTCGTTTTCACAAATCGAAAGCGCGATGGATCGGTATGATGAAACAAAATTTTCCGATGATTATGGAAATAATTATCGGACCGTTATCTGCCGAAGATAAAAGAACGTGGCTTGTGAAGAATGTGATTGGGTTAAGCTACAAAGAAGCGACCCATTTCCTGCGTAATATCGGAAAGAATGATGGTTTGGCGATCTTGGACAGACATATCGTAAAGAATCTGAAATACTATGGGGTGATCCGAACAATACCGAAGACACTGACAAAAAAGCACTATCTTTCTATCGAGAAAAAATTTCAACTTTTCGCAGAAGAGATCGGGATCACGATTGATGAATTGGACCTTCTTTTTTGGAGCAATGAGGCGGGCGAAATTTTGAAATAGAGCGTAAATCGTTGTACATTACAGAAAAACACTATGGCACAACAAAGTTCATTTGATATCGTTTCTGAAGTGAATATGCAAGAAGTAGACAACGCACTTAATCAGGCGCGCAAAGAGGTCGCAACGCGGTATGACTTCAAGGACTCCAAAACGTCGATTGATTTTGCCGAAAAAGAAAAAGAGATCACTCTCCATACGGAAGATGATTTTCGCTTGAAAGCAGTGGTTGATATTCTTCAAAATAAATTCATCAAACGGGGCATTGCAATCAAAACGCTGAAATATAGTAATGTAGAAACAGCATCGGGTGGAACCATCCGACAAAAGATCTCTCTGCTGGTAGGGATCGACAAGGAGAATGCGAAAAAACTCGTTCAGATTATCAAGGAGACAAAGATAAAAGTGCAGGCTTCCATTATGGATGATCAGGTTCGTGTGACAGGTCGAGACAAAGATGATTTGCAAGCGATCATTGCAAAATTACGCGGAACAGATTTTCCGCTCCCACTTCAATTCACCAACTACCGCTGATGGTGAAATCCTCATTCATGAAAAAGTTCGGTCAGTCTTTGGCGGTGCTGATAGCCATTTGTACCAGCCTGTTTGCGCAGCATGATATTGACATCGTTATTGATTCTCTTCGTTTGCAGTCATCAAAACAGAGCGGATATGCAGCTTCTGCGATGTCCGGATCGCGGCGACTGATCTCGATTCAAGGGATAGCGACAGTTCTTCAATCAGATTGCCTCGAAAATATTCAATTGAAAAAATTGGAAGTGAAATTGCCGCATTTCACTCTTAAATTTTCGGCAGATAATCCCTTTGTGGTCATAACAAACAGCGAAACAAAACGGCATCAGGTTCATCAATTTTCTTTTCCGATCACCGTTGTTCAGGGAAAATATTTTGGACAGATCGATGAAGCAATTGCCTTCTTTCGTTCGATTGCCGATTCTACATTGAGTATTGATTCAACATCAATAGCAGTTCGTGATACAACACCTTCCTTCCCTACAGTAACAGGTTTCACGCTTGAAGAAAAAAAGAACGGCACAATGGTTCGCATTCATCTTTCTGCCAAACCGAGCGACTTCTATCGCACGCTGCAAATTGGAGAGTGGATTTACGTAACGATACTCGGTGCGAAATGCGATACAGTGATGTTTGACAGCACCTATACGGATGGAATCGTTCGAAGAATAAAACCTGTTCAGTCTGAGACCTCACTTCAGATTTCGCTTCAGGTTCGCGGGAAAGTAGAACAGTCCGAAATTGTTCAAGATCAATTGAGCAACGATATTTTGGTGACGCTTATTCCTCCTATTGTTGAAGAGAAGAAAGAGCCGAAAATTGATTCTGCAGCGATTCGCCGTCAGCAAGCAGAACGAGCGCGTCAACACGTGGCTAACTCTATTGAAAAACAAAAAAAGAAATGGAAACTGGATGTTGTTGTGATCGATCCGGGACATGGTGGTCACGATCCAGGTACTATTGGAAACATCGGCACGAGAGAAAAAGATATTGCGCTCGGCATAGCGTTGAAACTTGGGGATTTGATTAAGAAAGAAATACCAGACATTAAAGTTGTCTATACCCGAAAGACCGATCGTTTTGTAGAATTGTACAGGCGCGGCCAGATTGCCAATGAGAGCGAAGGGAAGATTTTTATCAGCATTCATTGCAATTCCACGGAACGCAAACCTTCCTCCGCAAATGGATTTGAAATTTATCTTCTCCGTCCCGGTAAAACGGAAGATGCCATTCGAATTGCTGAAAAAGAAAACGACGTTGTGAAATTGGAAAAAGATTTTGAAGACCGGTATCAGGAATTGACGGAAGAGAATTTTATTATTCTGACTATGGCACAAAGTTCCTACGTAAAACAGAGCGAGCGTTTGGCGGAGATGATGGAAGAGACCATGAGCGCACAAATGGAAGGAATGCGTCAACCGGTAAAACAAGCGGGATTTTATGTGTTAGTTGGTGCCTCCATGCCGAATGTGCTTGTAGAAACTGGTTACCTCTCCAACCTGAAAGATGAACGGTTTCTTCGTAGTCCAGCCGGACAGAAAAAAATTGCTACCGCTATCCTTAATGCTCTCAAGGGATACAAAAACGAATACGAAGATGAAAATCAGTAACGTTCCCTTCAACTTTTTTGTTTTGAACAAGAGTAAATCCAAAATATGAAACCAAAAAAAGTCTCCATCGCTACCCGCGCTATCCACGGAAAAAAACTTTATCCATACAAAGGGGCAGTAACGACCCCGATTTATCAAACCTCGACGTATCGGTTTGAGAACTCACAAGATGCGGTACGGTACTCTCAGGGTGATCCGAGTGTGTATGTCTATTCCCGTTATCATAATCCTTCGGTTGAAGACGTTGAAGAAAAACTTGCGGAGATGTATGAGGCAGATGCTGCCGTCCTGTTTTCCTCAGGAATGGCGGCAATTTCCACAGCGATTCTTTCCATTGTAAAAGCGGGAGATGAGATTATCAGCACGCCGGCGTTGTATGGCGGAACATACCGATTTTTCCGCGATGTGCTTCCAATCTTTAATGTATCTGTGAAATATGTTGATGCAGATGCACTCCCCGACATCTCAACACTTGTTACGCCAAAAACAAAATTATTTTTCTGTGAATCTCCGACCAATCCGACGGTGGGAGTGATTGATCTTTATAAAGCAATTGCTGAAGTAAAGAAAGCTCAAAAAAAATCCGAAACAACAATTGTGACGATGATCGACAATACGTTTGCATCGTGTCTACATCAGGCTCCCTTTGATATTGGTTTTGATATGGTAGTTGAAAGCGCCACAAAATACATCGGCGGGCATAGTGATTTGTTGGCAGGAGCTGTTATTGGAAAAAAAAACGATATCAAGCAGGTTCGCCAAATTGCAAAATATCTTGGCGGCTGTGCCGATCCGTTTGCAGCATTTCTTCTTTCCCGCAGTTTGAAAACATTTGAATTGCGCGTACAGCGTCAAACAGAAAATGCAATGAAACTTGCAAAATCATTGGAGAGACACCCCAATGTTCTGCGTGTGTTGTATCCCGGACTGAAATCTCATCCGCAGCATGCAATTGCCAAAAAACAAATGAGCGGATTTGGCGCGATGGTTTTGATTGAAGTTAAAGGGGGAGTAAAGGGAGCGGCGAAAGTGTGCGACTCGTTAAACGTTGCTGTTAATGCAATGTCGCTTGGCGGAGTGGAAACACTTGTGAGTATCCCCGTGTACTCTTCTCATGTAAATATGAGTGATGCAGAATTGAAACAGCACGGAGTGACTCCGGGAATGATCCGCATCTCTGTTGGCGTAGAAGGGATCGAAGATTTGATTTCTGATTTTGAACAGGCGCTAAAAAAAATATAAAAACCTTGCGAAGGTTAAGGGAAATGTTCGTTTAACCTTGATCTCGTTCCCAAACTCTGTTTGGGAACGAGAATCCTCAATGACAACTCACTCCCAAACTCTGTTTGGGAACGCAAGTATGATTGGAGATGAACTACAACTGCGAAACGGAGTTTCGCGCAGTCTTCGTTCCCAAGCGGAGCTTGGGAACGAAGAAGTGATTCTGCATGACAAGATCCCGCTATAAAATATACAATCAGCAACAACCTCATTTTCTAACCATGACAATCGTTGAATGGATCCCTCTGTTTATGAATAAAGAGATAGTGTCGATTATTCTCGATTCTCTCAGATTTATTCAGACAGAACGAACGATAACAATATATTCTTACGTCATTATGGAGAACCATCTCCATATAATTGTTTCTGGCGATCACCTCATCAAAACGATAAAAGAATTCAAATCATTTACGGCAAGGAAAGTTATTGATTATTTGATGGATCATCATTCCGTGCATCTGCTTGAACGGTTGAAAAAAGCAAAACTTTCTCATAAGACTGACAGTACATATCAAGTATGGCAAGAAGGGAGTCATCCCCAGGAGATTTTCAGTGAAAAAATGCTCCTTCAGAAGATCGAATACATTCACAATAATCCTGTGCGGCGAGGATATGTTGTTGAACAAAAACATTGGAATTACTCAAGTGCAAAAAATTATGATGGTGAAACTGGATTGCTTGAAGTTAAGACAGATTGGAGAAATGAACCATAGCTGCGAAACGGAATTTCGTTCAGTCTTCGTTCCCAAGCGGAGCTTGGGAACGAAGATGTGTAGTGTACCGCCGAGCTCTGCTCGGCTGTTTAAATAACAACATCCCCGAGATCCAAGAAGATTTCGGGGATGCGTTGTTTTAAAGCAAAGAGAGACTTAATTTGGCCGAGTGATAAATGAAAAGCTTATCGGTTTTTTAATCCGTATTCCGTAAATATCTTTCACCGAATCGGTTAATGTCACCGTATATTTTGTATTGGGCTGCATTACTCCGCTTGGCGTAAAGACGATCTGAGCTGGAGAATCATACGAACCGCTGTAGTAATAGCTAAACGTTCCGTTCAACGGAGGTGAAATAGAAGTTCCATTTTTCATGCTCGTGAGATCCACATAGGTATTAAATGTCATTTGTATCGTTCTGCTGGTTGAAACGTAGATTTCCCCGTTGCTCGGTTGAGAATACTGAAGATCAATGGATGCTGTTCTAAAGGAAAACGTAAAGCGATGACCCAGTTTTATACCATCCTTATCTTTTGCTGTACTGTCCACAAAAACGGTGATCAATGTATCCGATAAAAATGGTCCGCCGGTATAGATTGAGACCGAGTTTTCATCATTCCACAAAAATACTTTGTTCATATTTGGATTGACACTTATTGCCGCTTCGGTCGACTGTTTGTCCATTCTGCGTGGAAATTTCATTGTGATGCCACGATAATACAACGGCGATACTTCAATATCTCCATGGACAGGAGTTGTTTGGATTCCATTTTGCGTTGTGTACGATTGCACCGTTTTAAATGTGAACTTCAATGGGAATCGTAATGGTTTGCCTGAAGAATCTTTTGCTCCAGTACCAATAGTGATTGTGTAGGTTGAATCGACGTACGAGTCTTTTTTGGCAAAGGTATAGGTCATCGATTTTACTTTGCTGAATGTTGTGATTGTTGCACCGGGATCAAAACCGGAAGATAAGCTGGCATAACTTGGCGCGTAATACAATCCTCCATACGGCGACGTTGTATAATATCCCCATGTAAAAACTCCCTCACTTGCGGGAAATGTGGAGAATGCTTTTTCCACACTTTCGCGGTCCATTGATTGGTTAAACAATATCGAAATGGTAATTCTTCCATAACGCCAATCGTACACAATTTCATCTTTATCAACAGGATAGTGGCTCTCAATTTCATCGGGAATTGTAGAGAGTGGTATCTCACCGAGATAGACGATGTTACCGCCATTCAGTTGAAGATTTGCTCTTTTAAATGTGCGATAATTTGCAGTCCGAATGGTCACATCGTAATTTCCGCTGCGAAGGTCACGGAATGTAAACGATCCGTCCGAAGGATTAATTTCCTGTGAGTCGACCACGCTGATTTGGCTTACATACACTTTTGCTTTGCTCGATGCAGGCAGGACTTTACCTAAGAGATCAGAGTGGAGAAGATCGTTGGTATATTCTTTTGGAATTCGCTCTTCGATGATCGTTTCTTTACATCCGAAGAGAAGAAGTGTGGCGAGTGTTACAAAGCGCAGGAGCGTTTTCATATAGCTTTCCTCTTTGAGTCGTGGAGAACGTACTACAAATCTAACTCCATACCAAATAAAAGACAATAGTCAACGGATTGGCATTTAAGGCAGGGTTTGAAATAAACAGAGAAAATCATCCTCAAATGCGGCGTACTTCTTTTACGAGAATCGTAAACAAAATCATTGATACAAAGGCTATTCCCGCTCCTGAACCAAATGCTGCCGTTGCACCAAACGCATTGTAAATAATACCAAACAGAATGCTTGCCGGCAATGCTGCAATCCCGACAGCAAAATTGAACAGTCCGAATGCGCTGCCGCGTAGTTGCGGCGAAACCACATCTGCCACGAATGCTTTTTCCGCCCCTTCGGTAAACGCGTAATATACAGCATAGAATGCAAACAGAATGAATGTCGCCGCGATCTGCCATCCTTCAGGAAGCTGATCGATCAGTGCAAAACCGATATAGACTGCGGCATAAATTCCCCAGCCGATATTAATTACCAATTTTCTTCCTACGCGATCTGAAAGTGAGCCGAGCGGGGTGGAGAATATTACTTTGATAATATGGAAGAATGACCAGATCAATGGCAGAAACAAGATATTGGCAAACTGATTTTGTGTTTGTGTATCGCCAAAATGAGAAACCATTGAATTCAGTAAGGGAACCGACATAATAATGGAGCGAAGTGTTTCGCTGTTATGCATTGTTTCTTGAATACGGAAAAGCATGAACGCATCGGAAGAGTTGCCGAGCGTGAAGAGTGCCGTAATAAAAAGATATCGCTTAAAGTTTCGGTCGAATGAACGGAGAGAAAACGAGAATTTTTTCTCTGCAACAAATCCATCATTGTTTTCTTTTACAAACAGAACAAGTGTCAGAACTGCCAGCGCACCGGGGATGATTGCGAGAAGAAATGTTGCGCGAAGAATTGTCGGAAGATCGCTGAAATTGAAAGCAAGGATCAGAATTGCGAGGGATCCGATGCACAAGATCGGACCAAGCACCGCACCGGCATGATCCATAGCGCGATGAAAGCCGTACGCTTTTCCCCGAATATGTTCATTCACGGACGATGCAATAAGTGCATCGCGTGGTGAGGTGCGAATACCTTTCCCAATGCGGTCCATCGTCCGGATCAATGTAATCTGCCATGCATCGCTCACAATTCCGATCAACGGACGTGCAAGTGAAGAGATTGTATATCCAATCACTACAAGAGCTTTTCGTTTTCCCAGCTTGTCCGAAACAACACCGCTGATCAATTTGAGAAGCGATGCTGTTGTTTCTGCAACACCTTCAATAATTCCAAGGAGGATGGCACCGGAACCGAGTGTAGCAATAAAAAGGGGAAGGAGAGGATAGATCATCTCTGTTGCCGCGTCTGTGAAGAGACTGACAATACCGAGGACAATAACATTTCGAGGAATGGAGTTTTTTTTCATGTGTGTCTGCAATATTCCCGAAATCTTATAGATTTCCGAATATATTTGTAAGAGCTATCTCAAAAATGAATCCATTGCTATCCTGAGCAAAGCGAAGGATCTGATGTAGTTTCTCAAATTCGTTCTCGTTGTTTGGAAGTTAGTTTCAGATTCGCCCCCTTCGGCAGAAAAGTTCGGTCGTCCTGAGAAGCGGACTCCTTCAGAATAACAGCAGATTCATTTTTTATGTTTCATCTTTAAAATCGCTTTGATATTCTTCCCCATCTGTTTCTCCCGAGCTTTTCTCTCCTGCTGCTTTGTGAAACTCGATTTCGATTCGATGTAATCCGCTTCCTTTTTCAATTTCAAAAAACTTTCATAGCGTCCCAATTCAAGCGTCCCGTCTTCTATGGCCGATTGAACAGCGCATCCAGGTTCGTGAGCATGCGTGCAATCAGTAAACTTGCACTGCAATCCTAATTCCGTAATGTCTGAAAATGTTTCATCAAGACTCCCACCGACTTCCCATAATCCTATTTCTCGTAATCCGGGAGTATCAATGACACATCCGCCGCTCTCCAGCGGGATTAATTCACGATGAGTAGTAGTGTGTTTTCCGCGCGAATCATCTTCCCGTACTTCCTGCGTTTGGAGTTTTTCGCTCCCGATCAATCGGTTGATCAATGTTGATTTTCCGGCGCCGGATGAACCAATAAAACAGATGGTAGAATCTTTTGTGATTAACTGTTTTATCTCATCCAAATGCAACAATGTCTTTGCACTATAAGCTATTGTGACCGCTTCGTGCGAAATCGTCTCCACTTCGGTAATGAGATTTTCTAATTCTTCATCGGAAAGAAGATCAGTTTTACTTAACAAAATAACCGGAACGGCACCGCTATGTTTTGCAACCACAAGAAAACGTTCTAATCGGCGAAGATTGAAGTTTTTGTCCAACCCCATGACGATGAAGACAATATCCATGTTTGTTGCGATGATCTGTTCTTCTACTTCTCTGCCGGAAGTTTTTCGGGAAAGTATTGTCTTGCGGGGAAAAATGTGCTGGATGATAGCGGGAGAGTTTTCATCATAGACTTGAACTGCCACCCAATCACCGACTGCGGGATAATCTTTTCGCGTTTCTGCATCGAACATCATTTTACCGGTGATTTCTGCGGAGAGGAGTTTCTCTTGAACAATAATTGAATAACGACCTTTATGCTCAGCGATAATGCGCGCAATGGAAAATCCTTTGGATCTCCATTCCTCATATTCCTGCGTAATATCAGGACGATCGCTATTCATTGATAATGGCGGACACTTCAATTTCAATTAGGTAATCCGATTCGATCAATTTTGCGATCTCCACCATGGTCGTACATGGTTTAATTGTTCCGAAAAATTCACCATGTGCTTTTCCATATTCTTCCCACCGCGTAATATCAGTGACGAACATTCGTGTGCGAACAACATCGGTCAACGATGCGCCTGTTTGCTTCAATACTCGCTCGATTTTTTGCAGGATGAATTTTGTCTGCTCATACGGATTCCCTTTACCAACGACAGAGCCGGAATCGTCCGTTGCAACAGTTCCGGTTACTTCAACTGTATTTCCAACACGTACTGCGCGGGAATATCCAACGATATCTTCCCATTTTGCACCGGATGAGATATTGATTCGTTTGCTCATAATAGTTTCATTTTTGTTAGTAATTGTTTTGGATGCTCTTCTACGATGATCAGTGATTTTACTCGAGCAGGGACGAACTCTTCAGCAACGGCATGATCGACGAATTCGAGCATCTTATTATAGTAACCGTTCACATTCAATACACCGACCAATTTTTCATTCACGCCAAGATGCGTAAAAGCGAGCACTTCAAACATTTCGTCCATTGTTCCAACGCCGCCGGGAAGCGTAATAAACGCGTCGGCAAGTTCAATCATTTTTGTCTTTCGTTCACTCATAGAAGCGACAACATGCAGTTGGGAAATGTTTTTATGTGCTAGTTCTCTATCGGCAATAATTGTCGGAATTACCCCGATCACATTTCCGCCGTGATGCATCATGGTATCGGCCATGATTCCCATAATTCCGTTCGACGCACCACCGTAGATCATGGCAATATTACTTTGAACAAGTAATTCTCCCAATAATTTGGCCTTTTCTGCGTATTCTTTTCGTATTCCGTTTTTTGATCCACAAAATATACAAACTGCCTTCATGTTTTCCTTTTTTGATTTTCATTAATATACCATTTTGTTTTCAATGAAAAACTATGAAACCTTGTCAAGGTTACGATGCAATCTTTCCACACCTTGACAAGGTTCACATTTTCATCAAATAATTTTTTCCTCTGACTAATAATAGGAAGGATCTTTCTTTTGATAATCCTCCAGTTTTTTGTATTTTTTGAGTGAAATACTGCTCCTGTTTTGTATCACAAAAAAGTGCATCATTATGTCTCTTACAGAAAAATCCGATTTTATCCGCGAAATAATCACCGACGATCTCAAGACAAACAAGTTTCAAGGCCGGGTGCAAACACGTTTTCCCCCGGAACCGAATGGGTATCTTCACATTGGTCACGCAAAATCGATCTGTTTGAATTCCGGAATTGCCCGGGATTTTAACGGGAAGTTCAATCTCCGTTTTGATGATACCAATCCCGCCAAAGAAGAACAGGAGTATGTTGACTCTATAATAGAGGATGTACAATGGCTCGGCGGTAATTTTGAAGACCGATTGTTCTACGCTTCGGATTATTTTGAGAAAATGTACGAGTTTGCTATTCTCCTGATTAAAAAAGGGAAGGCATACGTCTGCGACTTGAATGCCGATGAAATGCGGGAGACTCGCGGCACACTAACGGAACCGGGGAAGGAGAGTCCATACCGAAACCGAAGCGTGGAAGAAAATCTTGACCTGTTTGATCGGATGAAAAAAGGAGAGTTTCCAAACGGTGCAAAGACACTCCGGGCAAAAATCAATATGGCTTCCCCAAATATCAATTTGCGTGATCCGGTAATGTACAGAATCGTTCATGAACATCATCATCGACAAGGGAGTGTGTGGTGTCTTTATCCAACATACGACTGGGCTCATGGGATAGAAGATTCGTTGGAAAAAATTACGCATTCTGTCTGCACATTAGAATTTGAAAATCACCGCCCATTGTACGACTGGTATTTAGATGAACTGGAAGAGTATCATCCGCAGCAGATCGAATTTGCCCGGTTGAATCTGACGTACACAGTCTTAAGCAAACGCAAATTGTTGAAACTTGTCGGAGAAAAACATGTTTCCGGTTGGGACGATCCGCGGATGCCGACAATTGCCGGGTTTCGAAGACGTGGATATACATCCAATTCCATCATCAATTTTTGCGACATGATTGGTGTTGCAAAACGCGACAGTACGATTGATGTGGCGTTGCTGGAATATTCCATTCGGGAAGATTTGAATAAACAAGCACCCCGTACTATGGCGGTGCTTAATCCATTAAAAGTGGTTTTAATAAATTATCCTGAAGGAAAGAGTGAAGATTGCGAAGCAGTGAACAATCCTGAAGATGCTGCCGCGGGAACGCGGACAATTCCATTTGGACGGGAACTCTATATTGATCAGGATGATTTTCGCGAAGTACCTCCCCCAAAATATTTCCGTCTGTCGCCGGGAACAGAAGTGCGGTTGAAATATGGGTATATTATTAAATGCGAACGTGTTGTGAAGGATGAACAGGGAAATATTGTTGAAGTTCACTGCACATACAATCCCGATACGAAAAGCGGCATGGTGGGGGCGAACAGAAAAGTGAAATCGACCATCCACTGGGTCTCGGCGCAGCATGCAATGAATGTGGAAGTTCGTCTGTATGACCGCCTGTTCCTGAAAGAAAATCCGGATGACGGTGACGATTTTCTGTTAAACTTAAATCCGCAATCACTAACAATACTCAAAGACTGCAAAGTTGAACCTGTTCTGGGAAATGCCAAAGCGGGAGAACGATTCCAGTTTGAACGAACCGGTTATTTTTGTGTGGACAATAAAGAGAGTAAAGAAGGTGCGCCGGTCTTCAACAGAATTGTCACGTTAAAAGATACCTGGGCGAAGATCGAACAGAAACATAAGTAAAATCTTTTTGCATTGAGGTGATGAAAGAAATTTTCACAATATATTTCCTCCAGTTTTTCTAGAGACAAATTTCTTGCCGACGAACCAAAATTTTTGTATTTTTATGAATAGTTTCAAATAAATAATATGCACCCGTAGCTCAACTGGATAGAGCACCAGCCTACGAAGCTGGGGGTTACAAGTTCGACTCTTGTCGGGTGTACTAGAAACGTCCTGTAAATACAGGGCGTTTTTGTTTTTAAAGGAATTACGAATGGGTCACTGCGACACAGAGGTAAGAATTTGGTTCTACCATCCCTAAATTAAGACAAAAGTAGTATTCCATCTTAGAGTTTCACTTGGCAGGAGTATCCTGTTCTGTGTTTACTAAAACTTACCAACAGAATTGAGAGATTTCCACGTTACTATGAACAAACGACAATATTATGATAAATATTCTGCGACAATTGCTTCGCCCCGTTTTACTTGTTCCATCACTTTCTGACTAATTTTGCGATTATCTTTTCTGATGAGTTCAACGAGTCGAATGATGCGTTTGGCCTCCGATTGACTATCGTACTTTTCACTCCACAATACCATTTCAAAAAGCAACGGAATAAGATCCAGACCCTTCTTGGTAAGGGAATAGATTCCTTTTCTTCCATCCGTTTCATCCCCTTCGAGTTGAAGGATTCCTACCTGAATAAGATGATCTAAGCGTGAAGCCAGAATGTTGGTAGCAAAACCCTCTTCGGATTTGAGGAAATCTCTATACGTTCGCTTTCCTCGAAAAACAATGTCTCGAAGGATCAACAGCGCCCAACGGTCACCAAAAGCTTCAAGACCATAATTGACAGGACAATGCGATCGAAGTTTATTCTTTTCTTTTTTCATAGGCTAAATCTAAAGTAAATAATTCACTTGCAAATTGCAAGCGAATATATTATCATGAGTTATCGTAAGAGCTCAAGAATATTTTTATGTCCTTTGTACAATTGCACAGAACAATTTAAAGGAAAAACGCTATGAAGCAACAACATTACCATTGCAGCCTCACTGCACATATTACACCGAAAGCAGCATTTCAACATATTACTCATGTTTCAGAATGGTGGTCTGAACATATCGAAGGCAGTTCTGAAAAACTGAATGATGCTTTTACTATCCATTTTGCTTTTGGCGACTCTTTCGACATCAAAATAGTAGAGGTTGTTCCGGACAAAAAAATAATGTGGCTGGTTACGGATTGCAATCTTACGTGGGTGAAAGACAACAAAGAGTGGAAAGGGACAAAAATTTGTTTTGAAATTTTCACGAAAAACAATTCAACACACATCAATTTTACTCATATCGGTTTAGTTCCCGAAATTGAATGTTACAATGGTTGCGTCAACGGCTGGAATCAGTATATAAAGGAAAGTCTGTTCAAACTATTAACCAACGGCAAAGGAGAGCCAGACAGGAAAAAATAGCAATATATTTTACTGCTCTTAAAGCCATTTTTATTCATATTTATTGGAGGTATATATGGTCGACATTATTCACCGTATTGGGATCAAGTCCCCTGCACTTCAAGTCTATACCGCATTAACATCTATAGAAGGTCTATCTCAATGGTGGACCGAGGAAACTCAAGGAGATTGCCGGATTGGAGGAAAGATCGAATTCAGGTTTCGATCGCCGACAGGTGAACTTAAAGGCAAAATGGTTATGGAAGTGAAAGAGCTCAACGATCAAAAAGATGTTCGATGGCGCTGTATAGATGGACCAGTTGAATGGATTGGAACTGATATTACCTTTCAACTATCACAACAAGATGGACAAACAATTGTTCTCTTTGGTCACAGAAATTGGCGCGAGGCAGTTGAGATGACATCTCACTGTAGTATGAAATGGGCCACATTCTTTTTAAGCCTTCGTGAGTATGTAGAAACTGGAAAAGGGAAGCCCTCCCCTTATGATCTGAAAATTGACAACTGGAATTAATATCCATTTTTCTACAAACCGAGGAATCGTTACAGTTCTGCAACTCCTCAATGTTTCGTCCGGTGGTACACCTCTCTTTCAATGTAAAATGAAAGTCCCGAAATATCGGGACTTTTTTGTTTTAAATTATATCTTCACCGCTGTCCAAAATAAATCTTAAATGAATACAAAATTGGCTGTAGTAACTCAAATTGGGCAAATATATTTTAATAACAAGTAGTAAGCCCCTTTGCTGTATTGTAGAGATCGTATTAAAGTGTGTGGGAGCGAAATTTAGGAGGACTGAGCGAATGGGAAAGCGATGAATGACGGGACTTTTGATGGCGCGATTCGCGCCATCAACGGGCAAGAGCGAACGGTCGACGACTCGACTCGTAGAGGATTCATCGCGCGCGTTAAATTTCGTCCGCCTTTGGCGAACTTCTTTTCTTGCTCGGTCAAGAAAAGTAGAGAGTGAAGAATTTTGTTGTTTTTATCAATGTGTTTTGGGCAAGTGTGTTATATCTTCTATTGTTCAATTCTTTAAAGCATTATATTATACTCATAAATCAACGATCTTTTCCCGTTAGAAAATATTCGTGTCATTATTACGTAATGAGAGGCATTTATATGAATAAAAGAATAATTGAAGCGATAACGTTACTGGTATTGATGTTTTCCGGTGTTGGTATTGCGGGGGTAAAAAATATTGCTCATAGAGGGGGATCACAGTTGGCTCCGGAAAATACTCGTTCGGCATTTCTGAATGCTGTAGCGTTATCTGCTGATTATCTCGAACTCGATATTCAATTATCCAGCGATGACTCGATGATGATTATGCATGATAATACTGTTGACCGGACAACGAATGGCACAGGCTTTGTCAGCAACCTTACCTATGCACAGCTTCGGGTGCTTGATGCCGGTTCAAAATTTAGCGCTGCCTTTGCCGGTGAAAAAATTCCGACTTTTTCCGAAGTGTTAGAGATTGCCAAAAATAGTAAAAACAATATTGGTATTGTTGCGGAAATAAAAACCACTAATGCAACGGCTGTGCAAAAGACTGTTGCCATGATTCAGAAGTATGGAATGCAAAGCAGAATGATTGTTTCAAGTTTTGACATCAATCAAATAGCAGCGGTAAAAACATTGGATTCGACTATCAATGTGCAGTTGTTTGCGTCAGCACAAGAAACAATTGTGGATCAAATAAAAAATATTCATGGTGCTTGGATCGGAAGCAATATTGCCACCAAATCCCTTATCGACTATGCACATTCCAAAGGAATATTATTTAACATCTGGACTATCAACGGTGCAAGTCAAATGATATCATTTATTGATATGGGTGTTGACGGTATTACAACCGACGATCCGAAGACATTAAAAGTTGTTAGCGATTCAACGGCACCGAGCGATGTTACTTTGAATACCGCAACGGTGAACCAAACAAAAATAACCATCAGTTGGAATCCGGCAACGGATGCTGAAAGCGGTATTGTTGGATATGAGATCTATCGAGGGACATCATCTGCACCGACGACATTACACGCTTCAGTAGGAGATACGACGCAATTTGTGGATGAGACATTGATGGAAGGAACCAAACTCTACTATAGAGTGAAGGCAAAAAATTTAGCTCAGCTCAAGAGTGCTAACTATAGCAATGAACTATCGGCAACAACCGAAATTGATAATGTAAAACCGGAATTAGCATTTGTGACATCATACGGAGATACCAGCACAGTATATGTGGAGTACAGCGAACGGGTCGATTCAACATCGGCCACCACAAGTGCAAATTACTCTATCGAAAAATCAGTAACGGTATTGAGGGCAGTACTTGGTTTGGATCAAAAAACAATTATGCTTACCACCACGAAACTGAGTGACACATTATACACGATTAACGTAAAAAACGTTAAAGATAAAGCGGCTGCTTCTAATACAATTGTAAGCCGAGATCAAAAATTTATTCACCTGAATTTGCATCCACATGCCGTTGCGTATTACGCGCTGGATAACTTCTCTGTCTCTGGAACCGATGCACTGGTTGTTGATGCATCTACCAATGCCAATAACGGAGCCATGAAGAATGGCGTGGCGTTATCCGAAGGATTTACGGGAAATGGACTTCAATTTGACGGTGTGGATGATTATGTTCAATTCTCTTCTTCTCCCTCTTTTGATATTGGTGCCAATGCGGTCACAGTTTCTTTATGGACAATCTTGAACTATTTGCCGAATGAATTGCCAAGCGGATTTGGTCCGCTGTTTGATTCGGAGACAGATAATTATGTGCTGTATGAAGACAGAGGGAATAATCAATTGCGGTTTAAAGTAACTACCACCGGGGGCGCTGCCCGACCGGGAATTGCTTCTTCCGATCTGAAAAAAGGAGAATGGATACATATTGTAGGAGTGTACGACGGCACGAACGCAATGATATATCTTAATGGTGTATTAAAAGCATCACTGCCATTGAATGGATCGATACAGCCAGGCCAGGCGGCGACGTTGGGGAAAAATGGTTCATCGTACTTTTCAGGAAAAATAGATAATGTCCTTGTTCTCAATAAGGTACTGTCCGGGGCGGAAGTAGCTGAATTGTATAAAATTGCAAAAACCAAAACGTTAACTGCCCGGTTAAACGATGTGGAAACACAATCACCATCATCATTTTTCCTGTCGCAAAATTATCCGAATCCGTTTAACCCGATAACAACTATTTCATTCGGTGTACCATACAGCAGCACAGTCATAATTTCGATCTACGACATTCTTGGGAGAAAAATATCAACGATTGCGGATAATCAATTTTCTCCAGGATTTCACACTGTGCCGTTTAATGGCGTGTCTCTTGCGAGCGGGATGTACTTATATCGCATGACATCACAAGCGTTAAACGGAGATCAACAACAGTATGAAAACACGAAAAAATTAATATTGATGAAATAACACATCTCACCAAATTATGAGAGTGTCGAATAAAACTTCCCGATTATAATCGGGAAGTTTTGTTTTTGCGACGACTCAGATGCTATCTTCACCGGCATCATCCTTTTTTAATTTACATTTCACCTTTGCATTCTCAGCGAAAATCCGGCACATTTACATCATATCCATATAATGGGCCGGACATGAAAAAATATGTTCTTCTTCTCTCTCTTCTCCTCTCGATACATGCAGCAGCACAATTAAAATTCGCACATGTTTCCGATACACATGTCGGCAACTCTACCGGTGCCGAAGATTTACGCAGAACTGTTTCAGATCTGAACAGTTTTACGGACATTTCCTTTGTCATTATCACCGGAGACATTACAGAATCAGGAAAAGATGATGATGTTAGAACGGCCAAACAGATCCTTGACAGTCTTACAATTCCATGGTATATCATTCCGGGCAATCACGATATGAAGTGGTCGGAATCGGGCGGAACATCATTCGGGAAAATTTTTGGAGGAGAGAGATTTGTGTTTGATGCCGGAAAATATTCATTTGTCGGTGTGCATCAAGGACCGCGTATGCGAATGGGGGATGCCTATTGGGCAACGGAGGACGTTCGATGGCTCGATTCGGTGCTTACAGTGCTACAGAAACGCCAACGGAAGGTGATTATCGCTACGCATTATCCGGCTGATTCCGGTATTGCCAATTGGTATCGAGTAACTCAACTTGCAAGAAAATACCATGTGTTGGCATTTCTTAATGGGCATTTCCATCAAAATCTCTTCAAAATATTCGATGATATTCCAAGCGTCATTGGAAGGTCGAATCTTCGTGGAAAAGAACTTTCCGGCGGTTACAACATTGTCGAAATACGAAATGATTCAATGATATATGCGTTGCGCATAACGGGAAAAGAAACAGGTACCCCATGGGTTATTGTTCCGTTAAGGGATACGGATTCTTCGAATGGTATTTTATTTATCGATTCTGTTCAATTGTCGCACCGCCAAAAATATCCCGATGTAAAAGTTAGTTCTATTGTCTCAAATCCATACTCAATGAATGCCCCTCCTGCTGTTTCGGCTGATTTTATTGCGTATGCATTTTATGATGGTTCTGTTTTCATCAATGCACGAAACAGTAAGAAAAAATATTCTCTCAAAACATCCAATCCAATATTGTCCACCCCCGCTCTGGAAAAAACAAAAATTGTCATCAGTTCAACAGACACTACAATTTCGTGTTACGATTTTGTGAAGAATAGAGTGGAGTGGAGAGTGAAAACAAAAAAAGCTGTTGTGGCTCCGCCAATTATTGAAAATGGTATTGTGTATTGCGGAGCGAGTGACAATACATTTCGCGCAATCGATCTAACAACGGGTAAATTATTGTGGAGCTATGACTCACTTCAAGGACATGTAGAATCAAGACCGTTGATTGTAAAAGAGAGGATCATTATCGGAGCGTGGGATGAGCATCTCTATTGTTTGGATAAGAGATCCGGGAAACTATTGTGGAAATGGAAAGGTGGCAGATCAGGTATTTTGTTTTCTCCCGCCGCATGCGAACCAGTATATGCACATGGTAAAGTGTTTATCGTCGCCCCGGATCGTTATATGACTTCGATAGACATTTCAACCGGTGAAACGATCTGGAGAACAGATCAGTTCAAAGTCCGGGAGACGATTGGTATTACTGAAGATGGCGAGCATGTGTATGTTCGCACGATGAATGATTCCGTCTATGCCATTTCAACGCGGGAAAATCATCCGATAGTTCTCTGGGGAACGAATGCAGGATTCGGTTATGACATTAACTCTTCACAGATACGAGAAAAATTTGGAGTAGTTTTTGTAACAACAAAGAATGGAGAACTGATTGCGTTGGATGCAACACAAGGAACAGTTCTGTGGAAATTCAAAGAAGATAATGTCATTGCGCACACTCCGATCCCATTATCCAAGAATACGGTAATGTTCACCAATATAGTTGGCACAATCTGTACTGTTGTTTACAAAACAAAATAAGATGAAAAGTGACCGTTACCTTGAAGATGACGGTCACGTAATAATGTTGAACTTTTATTTGCCATTACTGGAAGCAAAACTTAAATTATAAAGCACATGAAACGAGGTAAGTCCTAATTTCGTGAAAGAATTTAGTCTACTCTTTTTAAAAATGAAAATGTTATGAAAAATATTGCACTTCTATTTTGTGTTCCATTATTATTGCTCACTCAGACGAAAGACTTTAAAGGGGCGGAGTATCGAACAATCGACAAGTTTACGTATGGAAGATTTGAGATCCGCATGAAATCAATGCCTCGGGAAGGAACTTTGGCATCCTTTTTTACCTACAATGACAGTTCAAATACGCCCTGGAATGAGATTGATATCGAAATTCTTGGTCGCTATTCGGATGATATTCAATTTAATCCGATAACTCCGGGACAAGTAAACCATGTGAGTCATTATCAAACGTCATTTGATCCAAGCAAAGACTTTCATACGTATGCTTTCGAATGGACTCCGACGTATGTTGCTTGGTTTGTGGAAGGTGTTGAAGTGCATCGTCAAACCGGTGCACATATTGAAGCGCTGACCTATCCGCAAAAATTGATGATGAATGTCTGGAATCCTCAATATCCCGGATGGGTGGGACAATGGGATGCGAATGTACTACCCGGATTCGCTTACTATGATTGGGTTAGTTATGCTTCATATACTCCGGGAGCGGGAAGTTTTGGTAACGGAAACAATTTTACTCCGAAATGGAAAGATGAATTTGATACGTGGGACAAAACGCGCTGGACAAAAGCAACGCATACATGGAACGGAAACGGGTGTGATATGCTGCCGGACAATGCAGTGATTAGCGATGGAAAATTGACTCTCTGTTTAACAGGCGCAACATATACTGGATACAATGATTTTACCGGTCCATCTGTACGGTATGCAAGAGCAGAAGTTGATGGTGTTCGAATTCGATTTACGGAAGAAATGGATCCTATTTCAGTGGAAGATAGCACGCATTATTATATTGCCGGAATGAGTGTACAGAAAGCGACACTGTTGCCTGACTCGCAGAGTGTTTTTTTAACAGTGGCAAATTATGATACAGCAACAATTTCAAATGTTGTGTTGATAAATATTAAGGATCGTTTTGCTCAAAATATTTCCCCGGTAAAAAATATTCAAACGGTAAAATCGACACCATTAACATTTCCGGTAAAAATTAATTGTGGAGGCCCCGCTGTTGGTGGTTATCTCAATGATCAAGAGTGGAGTGGAAGTGTTGAATATGGAAGGTTGGATGGTTCGCCAAAATCATTCTCTGCATCGTTACCAATCTCCGGAACTTCGGAACCGGCAATCTATCGATCAGAATTAGCCGGTATTGTTGAATATAAAGTGCGTGTACCAAACGGCTCATATACTGTTACGCTTCAAATGGCAGAAAATTATTTTACCTCTGCCGGTCAACGAATATTTGATGTAAGCCTTGAAGGAAAACCTATACTGCAAAAATTCGATCTCTTTGCAACTGCTGGGAAGAACGCAGCATACGAAAAAGTTGTAAATAATGTGGTTGTAAATGATGGTATTCTCGAAATGCATTTTTCCAGCTGGATTGACCTTCCGGTGATTAATGGAATTATTATTTCGAAAACACCGGCAAGTATCAATCAACTGTTCTACGATATTCCGGACGATATTGAATTATCTCAAAATTTTCCCAATCCATTCAATCCCAGCACTGTGATAAATTTTCAAGTTCCAAAGAGTAGTATGATCAATCTCAATGTCTATGATGTTCTTGGCAAGCAAGTGACATCATTGGTGAGTGAAGTGAAAGATGCGGGTCATTATTCCGTTGTATTCGATGGGACAGGCTTATCAAGCGGGATGTACTTTGTTCAATTGCAGAGCGATCACAAAACGGTGATGAAGAAAATGATTTTGATGCGATAATAATTTCACAAGTAGAAAATTTATTACGAAATAATCCCTCCTTAACATCCCTTTTTGGAATAAAAAAATCACTTCGAAAGAAAATTTTTAGTTACCGATGTTACACAAAGCTGAAAATTCTTCTTGTTTCGTCCCTAAAGGGACTCTCAATTTGGGAATCGTAATTTGCTACAAATATTACGCGCCTACGGCGCTTTTTAAAACCAATAAAATCATGAACTTATTCACTTGTTCCGTTGTCCCGGTAGGGACAAGATATTTGTAGAAGATCAAGCAAATCAATTTTCAAGTCCCGTCAGGGACGAAATATTCTTTCATTAATAAAGATGTGCGTAACATCAGTTAGTTATTTCCACACCTCCATTTTGTAGAAACTACAAAACAACTCGCTAAGAATTAGCTTAAATAGAGCAATTTCACCATATTTTTGTTGGCACCTCCATTGTTAGTTTATAGATCAAGCGAGTAAACACTTTCAATGGGGGGGTCAAATGAGCCAATCTGCAGTAACTACCAAAATTTATTCTATTCTGCAAAACGTACCGGTTGATCAATTTGCAGAATCACTCAATAACTACACACACTATCAATCTCACAAGATCACGCCTGATATTCTCGAAATGGTCTGGGACCGTACCGTTGACGGTATGCTGTTAACAGACAGTGACGGGATAATTATTGCCGTGAACGCTGCGTTTTGCTCTTTAGTGAATATGGAAGAAGATGAATTAAAAGGGCTTCCTTTCACGGTGATCTATGATCGCACCGTTGACCGAGCGCAGGTCTTTGAAGAGTATAAAGAGAGAGTTCAACGCAAAAATTTTACGGCCAAGGCGGAAAAAAAGCTTCAGTTTAACTCCGGACAAATTGTATTTGCAGAAGTGTCTACTTCGCTGTTGGTGGACGACGCTCAAGAAGCATTCGTCTTAACGGAGTTCCGAGACATTAGCGAACGAAAACGTTGGGAACAGACGGTACACCAAAATGAAAATCGATACCGGTCGCTGTTCGAAAATTCTGTCCTACCCATGTATGAATCGAATATTGACGGAAAATTGATTAATGCAAACGTTGCGTTGTTGCGCTTGCTCGGGTACGAAACGTTTGATGAACTGCACCATTTAAATCTTGAAAAAGATGTTTATGTGAATCCCGAACAGCGTATGAAGCTGTTTGAAAAACTTCTGGCAAACCCGGATGCTCGGCCGACAGAACTTGAGTTGAAGAAAAAAGATGGTTCTATCATCACCGTTCTTGCACATTCCAGATTATTGCGAGACGAACAGGGTGGCTGCATCGGTTTCGAAGGAATACTGGAGGATATCACCGAACGGACTTTGTTGGAACAACAGATTCTTAAAAATATACAGAAACTGGAAATTGCCCAGGAAGAGTTGACAAAGATTAATACGCAAAAGGATAAAATATTAGCGATTGTATCGCACGACCTTCGTTCGCCCTTCAGTTCCATTCTTGGTTTCTGTGATTTATTGAAAAGCGAATTCCACGTACTCTCCGATAGTGAAAAAATGGAATATATCAATTATATAAACGATGCAGCACTGCAGCAGCTGAATATGGTTAATTCGTTACTTGATTGGTCACGATTGGAAACGGGGAGAATGCAAGTGAAGTTTCAATCGGTAAATCTCGGTACGGTTGCTTCGGAAATTATGATAACCATGCTTGGTCTTGCAAAGAAGAAGAACATCGAGCTCCGTTCATTAATACCGATCGGTACTTTTATGTATGCTGACGAACAGCTGCTTCGCCAATTATTATTAAACCTAGTCGGCAATGCATTGAAATTTACCCCTGCGGGAGGAACAATCTCTATCGATCTTACAGAAGACTCCAATACACAGCTCGTCGTGACTGTTTCCGATACGGGAGTTGGTATGCCGGCAGAAGACCTGGAAAAGATTTTCAAAGTAGAAGAAAAATACACTCGCAAAGGTTTGGAAGGAGAAATAGGAACAGGATTAGGACTGCCGATGTGTTATGAGATTATGAAAAAACATCAGGGATCCATCGAAGCAGAGAGCACGGAGGGAAAAGGGACAACATTCATTCTGACCTTTACAAAACAAGTGCCATCAACCTGTAAAAAAATTATGATTGTTGACGATCAAAAAGGGAACAGACTTATTCTTTCCAGATTTATGAAGCGAATTGCAGAGGATTCAGAAGTAGTTTTTGCTGAATCCGGAACAGAAGCTATAGATCTTATTGAGAAAACAGTTCCGGATCTCATTCTCACTGATTATCACATGCCAATTATGAATGGCCTTGAATTTATCAAAAAAATCCGAAACGATAACCGAACAAAAAATACGCCGGTCATCTTAATATCGGGAGCAGAGGTAGGACAGTTTGTCCAAACCGATCCGATGACGAGCACGCTGCGAAAACCTGTCGCGTTTGAACAACTAAAGGAGGCTATAGAAAAAATACATTTATAATTACTTCGCTTGTTATACCCCCCGCTTCATCTCGCTATAGAGTCCTGCCTTCCCCCGGGCAGGGCTTTTTTTTTGTTGTGTCTCAAAGATACACACTTTGACATTTCTATTGAGCGCTAACCCTGACATTTCTACTAAGCTTTAACAGAGCAGCTTTGAGTCTTGCATTTAGAATACTCTTACTCTATTTTGTTGTTATGACGAACACAACAATGAAAGTTTTTTTACTGACAGTAGGCCTGTTATTTGGCCTGTTCGTGGTATTTCTGTTCACGTCCGATTTTAGTGCTCGGAGCTTCATTTTTGAACAGAGCAATGTTTCGAAAGTCTATTTTGCAGATCATATATCCCCAGCTCATAAAGCGGTGATTGATCTCTTTAACAAGAAACATGCTGGTAAAATAGAAGTTATTCCAGTAAATCTTACATTCAGCAAGTTCAGTACAAATGAAAGGAAGGAACTGCTTGCCCGTTCGCTGCGAAGTAAAAGCGATAGATTGGATGTGTTTTCCGTGGATTATATCTGGACACCACGTTTTGCAAAATGGTGTGAAGATCTTAATCCATATTTTCCGACCGCCGCTCAACAAAATATTATTTCCCCGGCGATGCGATCGTGCGTGGATGATGGACGCTTGGTTGCCATGCCGCTCTATATAGATATTGGCGTGATGTACTATCGCAAAGATATCATTGAAAGATTGCCGAACGCTGATGTGATCAGCAAAAAAATTCAAGGATCAATCAGTTGGAATGAATTGATCGATCTTCGCAACACCTTGCATTATCAAAACAAACCATTCTATGTATTCCAGGCGTACGATTACGAAGGACTGATTTGCAATTATTTTGAAATCATCAATAGTTTAGAACCGACATTCTTCAGCAAAAACACAATTAATTTACGTTCCGATGTTGCAAAACGATCGTTGCAATATCTTGTCGATCTTGTCCATCGTCAACATATCAGTCCTTTAGATGTGACAGAGTTTGATGAAAATAAAAGTTACGAGTATATGCTTGAACACGATGCGGTGTTTGTACGCGGATGGCCAAACTTTGTGGAGAATTTTCGAAAAATATATTTCGACACATCGAAGTTTGTGCATATAGGAAGGGCAGCATTGCCTCATTTTCCGGGGCAACAACCGACATCGGTTTACGGCGGATGGAATCTGATGGTGTCAAAATTTTCCACCAAGAAGGAGGCCGCAATCGAATTCATACGGTTTCTCCAAACCGAAGAATCGCAGAAAATGATGTTCGAAATGGGTGGATATATCCCCGTGAATAAAAAAATATATATCGATTCATCCTATATGAGCAATTATCCGGATTTGGGATATTATAAAGGTCTGGTTGATCGCGGATTTCACCGTCCATTTATCGAAGATTATACTCGTATTTCCGACATCATCTCGTACTATATACATCGAGCGATCAAAAAAGAAATCACCGTGGATGAAGCGCTGGAGAAAGCATCAGTTATGATTGATTCGAAGGCATTGTTGATCAGATGAGACATCACATTTCCAAATTACGTGAAAGCATCGGTCACTACCGTTTTGAAATACGACATTTAACGGTATTATTCATCATTCTGATTTTTTTTCAGATCATCATTTCTTTTGTTCACAAAGTCTCTCTTCAAAAGATTCTTTTTAGCACGCAGGAATGGTATCAACAGGATTCGGCTGAACGCTTGGCCAATTTAACGGCAACATCTATCGAATTGCTTTTGGAGTCCCGTTCAAAGAATGAGAATCTAAAACCGTTTGAAGTCAGCAAGCTTATTCAGGATATCAATATCATCTTAAGCCAGCAGTATCTGCAGCAAAATGTTCAAGAAATTTGCCTTCTTGTCAAAACGGATTCGGCCATCATAGCAATCGACGACGGACATGTTTTATATTCGTACATCTTTCAGGATAAAAAAGTTGATAGTCAAACACCAACAACGCATCATGAAGCCATAGCACTGTATGGCAAAATCGAAAAAGATTTTATTGCAAAAGAACAGGTGCAGACGGTTGTTGCGGACGAACAAACATTTCATATTTTCGTTCCATTTGTTCCTCGTGGTGAACTTGCCGGAGCGATGTACATGAGAAATAAACCGGATTTTACCATTATTACAAACGAAATGATTTCCGCGTACGATGAAACATCCATCACCTATTCGGCGCTGATTTTGTTTGGACTGATTGCCATGTTCTATATTTCCTCCTATACCTTGAAGGAGAGAAACAAGGCGCAAGAATTACTCTTTGAAGAACAGAAAAGGCATCTTGCTGAACAGATTAATATTGAGAACGAGCTCCTCTTTACGAAACGGATCTATCATACGCATCATAAAGCCGAGAAAATTATGGGCTTTATTAAGGAGGATTTGCGTGTATTAACACCGGATAATATTGATGCGATAAAAATGCGGATCAATAAATATGCAAATTTTATTGCCCGGGTGATTTACGATATGAAATGGTACGATCCGCCTGTGCAGACAATTCGAAGCGGAATTTTTAAGACGAACATTAATGAGGTTCTTTCCTTTTTAGTGCGGCATGTGTTTACAAGAATTTCTCTTGGTTCCGATACGAACAAATTTATTCTGAAATTAGATGAAAATGTTCCCCTTGTGAATATCAATGAATTTGTCGTTTGGGAAGTGTTTGAACCGATTATTCAAAATTGTGTTGAACACGCCGGCGCAGATGAAATAGAGGTCACAATAAAAACTGAATTTAATGTCCACACACAACAAACCAAAGTAATGATTATGGACAACGGTTCTGGTATAGAGCAATGGCTGTTGGCAAAGGACGATCGGGGGCAAAAGAAAATTTTCCGGGAGCATACTTCCACGAAACGTACCGGCGGTAAACAACATTCCGGATACGGATGTTATATAGCGTATGAAATTGCTCAACAACGCTGTGGTTGGGAGCTTGATGCAAACAATTTACCCGAACACGGAGCAATTTTCACTTTTACAATTCCGAACACCAAATTATGAGCATAGAAAAACAAATACAAATTCTCCTCATCGAAGATGAAGAATTTGATGTCCGCCGAGTACAGAATACGATCAAGCCATTTTCAAAACGCATTCACATCAAAAAAGTGGTCTCTAACGGAAGATTTGCGCTGGAAATGTTGATGCAGAAAAATGAATCCTATGATGTTGTGATTATGGATTTTCAGATTGCTGGCGGTTTGATGGGAGAGAGCTTGATTCGGGAAATCAAGAAGATCGATCCGTCCATCCAGATCATCGTTATTACCAAGATGACGGTAAATATAGCTGATTTTGAATTTGCTGACAGCCTGATACGCGCCGGCGCATTTTGGTACTGCACAAAATATCCTGGAGACATTGAAGAATACATCTATCAACCGACCGACTTTATTCTGTCTATTATCAATGCATACAATAAAACAGTCTTGGAAACGGAACGTAATAAAACGAACCGAAAGTTATTGTACTCCATTGAAGAACGTCTTTCCCAAAAACGGATCGTGGGTGTTTCTGCCGTAACAGAAAATCTTCGCAACCAAATTCAAAAATGTGCCGAGTCCGATGTGAATGTTCTCATTACCGGATCATCAGGGACCGGAAAAGAACTGGTTGCCAATAATATCCATCTTCGCAGCAAACGCCGATTTGAAAATTTCGTTCCCATCAATTGCGGCAGTATTCCGTCTGAACTTGTGGAGAGCGAATTGTTTGGATACGAAAAAGGTTCGTTTACCGGTGCTGTATCATCCAAACCTGGTTTATTTGAAACAGCAAATCATGGAACAGTTTTTCTTGACGAAGTTTCGGAACTTCCGCTTTCTGCTCAGGTGAAAATGCTTCGAGTGATTCAGGAAGGTGAGATCGAAAAGATTGGTCGAACAGATTCCATTAAAGTTGATGTTCGCATAATTGCAGCATCCAATCAAAACATCGAAAAAGAGGTTGAAGCAAAACGGTTTCGAGAAGATTTGTATTATCGGCTGAATGTCGTTCCGATTCATGTTCCTCCGTTGCGTGAACGAACAGAAGATATTCCGGAATTGGTTGAATATTTCTTCTCGGAATTTTGTGCGGATATGGGAGTGAGTAAACCGGAAATTACAGAAGAAGCAATGCTGCAATTTCAATTCGCTCCATGGAAGGGAAACGTTCGTGAATTAAAAAATGTGATACAGCGGTTGTTGTTTATTAACGAGCCGATTATCACGAAAGAGAGTATGCAGTTTGCTTTAGGAATTTCTCCGAGCGGTAAGAATATCACTTCCTCATCAGCGCTCGATTTTTCATTAATGCAGGAACAGCTTCCGTTGCGGCAAGTAGAACGATTGGTTCGACAAAAATATGTTGAGTATATTCGTTCCAATTCATCATCCGATGCAGAAGCGGCAAAAAAACTTGGTATTGCTCCTCCGAATTATCATCGAATGTGCAAAGAATTGGGAATTAAATAGTGTTATCATCATATTCTCGTATTCATACACGAAAATTCTACAGCCGATTATACACGAAGAGCTTTAATTTTTAAAGCAACAAATCACTATCCAATATCAAATCATTCAATTATTAAGTGTAATTTTATCAAAATTCTGTTTGCTTTTCATATTATACAGAAATGATGAAAACTAATGATTACACCCGCAATTGTAGTTTTCCTTTCAAATGGGTCACAGGACTTATCTTATTCATAATAGAAGACTTATCATTTTAATAATACCTCGCGTAACCACCCTGTGTTTTTTTAAAAATTGTGTGTTTTTCAAATCGCAATTTTTGGCATAAAATGTGCACTAAATTTAAGATAGCGCAAAAAAACCATACAGTTTCGTCCCTTTTTTTGCATATCGAATGGCGTAAGTTCTAGTAATACAAAAAGCAACTTTTTATACATCGATCGACAGATTCTTGTAATTTTTAATCCACTACTCACATTCACAAACAATAAAGGGTTCACATGAAAAAATTTATACTCCCCTTATTTTTACTTGTTGTGTTCAGTGTTTCGTCCTTTGCGGCGGACAGTGCTACATTTCGAGTAAACATGAAGGTACAAAGCAAGCTGAAAAAGTTTGACCCGGCGAAAGACAGCGTTTTTATCCGTGGAAACTTTTACACAGGGACTGGAAACTGGTGGGAAACCAACAAAATGAAGTTAGCAGATGCTGATGGTGATAGCATTTATACTGGTACGTTTGATGTGGGTGTAGTACCGAAAAAAATTACTGCATTTAAATATGTTGTACGAGGTGCATCGTATGGCGGAGATCACTGGGAATACATAGGTGATCGTTCGGATTCCGTTCCGACTACTGGGTACTTAATGCCAGTAAGATGGTTTGATCAAGATAGTACATCTGTTTTTTTCGCCAACAATGTCACATTCCAAGTGAATATGTCTGCACAGATAAAGAAAGGCAGTTTCAATAAAGCAACCGATTCGGTTGTCGTTCGCGGTGAATTTAACGGATGGGGTGGAAAGCAACATGTGTTAGCAGATGCTGATGGCGATAGCCTTTATACGGCAACGTTTAGTATCCCATCGTGGAAATTCCTCAAATATAAATTTGTAAGAATTAGAACCGGTGGTGAAGATTGGGAAAGCAGTTCGGATAGGCTCGTAGAGAATGTAACAGGACCAACAACAGTTCTGCCGGTTGTATTCTTTAATAACTACGATCCAGCACACGGGCAAGTAACATTCCGAGTGAATATGAAAGTCCAAGCTAGATTGAAAAATTTTGATACAGCAAAAGACAGCGTATTCCTCCGTGGTAATTTTTATTCGGGCCCAGGCAACTGGTGGGAAACAAACAGCATGAAATTGTCTGATGCTAATGGTGACAGTATCTATGAAGGAACATTTGATGTTGGCGCAGTACCGAAACGTCTTGGCCAATTCAAATACATTATGCGCGGTGCTACAGCTGCAGGTGATCGTTGGGAAGTTGACAAAGCTGACGGTGTAAACAAAGATCGTACAGACACAATTTCAACAACACCGAAGACATTAGCAGTGGTATGGTTTAACGGTGATAGCACGTCGGTCTATTTTGATAACAATATCACATTCCAAGTTCAGATGCGTGAGCAGATGAAAAAAGGAACATTTGTTAAAACGACCGACTCCGTTGTTGTTCGTGGCGATTTTAACGGATGGGGTGGAAAGACGCACGTACTAGCAGATGCAGATGGTGATAGCATCTACACCGGAACATTTAACATTGCTTCTGCAAAGAAGATCATCTATAAATTCGTGAAGATTGGTGTTGGCGGAGATATGTGGCCGAGCAGCCCGGATCGAGTTGCAGATAACTTAACGGGACCGACAACATTATTACCGGTTGTATTCTTTAATAACTACGATCCATCACATGGACAAGTAACATTCCGAGTGAATATGAAGGTTCAAGCCAAGCTGAAAGTTTTCAGTCCGGCAAAAGACAGTGTATTCCTCCGTGGTAATTTTTATTCAGGCCCAGGCAACTGGTGGGAAACAAACAGCATGAAGTTGTCTGATGCTAATGGTGACAGTATCTATGAAGGAACATTTGATGTTGGCGCAGTACCGAAACGCCTTGGCCAATTCAAATACATTATGCGTGGCGCGACGGCTGGTGGTGATCGTTGGGAAATTGATAAAGCTGATGGCGTAAACAAAGATCGTACAGACACAATTTCAACAACGCCGAAGACATTAGCGGTGGTATGGTTTAACGGTGATAGCACGTCGGTCTATTTTGATAACAATATCACATTCCGTGTGAACATGCGTTCACAATTGAAATTGAATAAGTTTAAGAAAGCAACCGATTCAGTTATCGTACGTGGTGACTTTAACGGATGGGGCGGAAAAACGCACGTCCTAGCGGACGCCGATGGAGATAGCATCTACTCCGGAGTATTTAATGTTCCCTCTGCAAAGAAGATCATCTATAAATACGTAAAAGTTACGCCAGCCGGAGATGTTTGGCCCAGCAGTCCGGATCGTGTTGCGGACAACTTAACTGGACCAACAACAATGCTGCCGTTAGTATGGTTTAATAATGACAGCACGTTAACGGGAATAAATTCGGAAGAATCAATTGTATTAAAATATGAATTGAATCAGAACTATCCGAATCCGTTTAACCCGAGCACCACCATTAAATATTCAATTGAAAACAGCGGTATGGTTAGCTTAAAAGTATTCAATCTTCTTGGACAACAAGTTGCAACGTTGGTAAATCAAGAATTGGAAGCTGGCCATCATACAGCTATCTTCAACGCAACAGGTCTCTCCAGTGGTGTCTACTTCTATAAAATAGAAGCTGGAACATTCTCATCATTGAAAAAAATGGTGATTTTGAAATAAAATGGAAGATCCACCAGAATATTCAATGTTCTGACAATATTATTCAGTAATAAAAAAGGCAGGGTAAATCCTGCCTTTTTTTATTTATGATCGTAAAAATTAATCTGGTATTGTTAAAGATATTAGTGAATAATTTGGTTATCGGAATAATAACTAATTATTATCGTTTTGATAATTTATGGGTAATTATTCATTAGAATTCGGTGAAAATGTTCACTATTGAGTGTTTTGTCTTTGGCACGTTTTGTGCCGTTTTTTACTTGAATGACTGGGCATCCTGAATCGAATATAATTTTTTACAGCTTTTTTGGCTTTCTTATTTTGATAGGATTGGTTTTTTCCCGTTCTATGGATAAAGATGTGAATCATTATTTTTCAACAGGATTATCCACGGGGGGCGGCTCCATTAGTTATTCCATTTTTTTGCTGGCATTGTTTCAGGCGTTGATGATTATGATTCCAAACATTGCAGGCCAATCATTAAGTGCGGGAACAATATTTTTGATCAGCGTTGCTGCAGTGGTGCCAATGCTGTTTGGAAAACAGATGAAATATTTTGCCGAAAAACTTTCGGATTATAATTCACGCACTGCTTCGATGTTTTTAAACAGCATTGGATTAATTTTTTTGTGTTCGGTGCAATTGCTAGTTTTGGTGCAGGTTGCCGATTTTGTTATCATCCAATTTTTTGGTTCTTCTCAATACTCAATGCTTGTGGTGATGATTGTAGCGACTGGTATTTATGTAATGGCTGGCGGACTGAAAGCAGTATTATATGCCAATATCATTACCGGCAGTTTGTCAATCATCAGTCTCTTTTTTGTCATTGCCAACGCAATGTTGTGGAAATACCAATTATTTTTTTCGTTTAGAACTGCATTCCACTCTGGGAGTGATATTTTTCGTGTTTCAGGATTCACGGAAACAAATCTTGTAATCGTGGGAATTGGAATAGTCTTGATGATGTATTGGATGACAGGATTAAGCGTTGGTGAACTTCTTCGGATGGCTCCGGCAGCAAAACAAAATATTTTTTCGAGAAAATTATTCATGTTGGGTGTTGTTGTCTGTCTATTGCTGGTTGGGGTTCTTTTTTTGACTACAACGGGAACAGAATTCGATTCACCAGTAACGGTGAATCTGTTAAATCCTATAGACTATTTTGTTGCTATAGGTTTTCTTGGCGGACTGATGGGAATTTTTGCTATTACGTTTCACATGGCCAGTTCCATCGTTGCCTTACGGTTGTATCCGTCATTAAAGAGTGAAGTTGGAGAAGAAGAGCAAATTCTTGTAGGTCGGCTCTCGACAGTATTTGTTGTTCTCCTATCGATTATTCTTATCTCGTTCGTAAAAATTTCAGGATTTAAAACATTTATCTGGTATAACAATTTTATTGCATTTTTCTTTACCCCAATTACGGCAGCACTGATATCGACAATGATCGTAAAGAAAGGGGCGGCGATCGGATTTATCTTTGGGATGTTGACAGGCGAAACGTATGCTGTTATTGAGTTCATCAGTCAGCAATTTGAAATTCATCCGTCGGTATTACAATCGACAAGTCCATATGCATTTGCGATCGAAATTGCATTTGTGTCATTGTTTGCAGGAATGGTTGCCGCCAAAACAAGCGAAATGGTAATTATTCAAAAAATATTTTCAAGAATAAAGATTTTACGCAGCACAATGTTGTAATGGTTTAATACATTAGTTTACAGTATGCAATCGTAATTCACACAATCCACACAATCTCAATATCAATTCACAGGAGGAAATATTATGCGAAGGGTACAATTTCTACTATTCGGCATAGTTTGCTCGGTCGTTGTTGCTTTCAGTCAAATAACAACTATCGATAATTTTGAAAGACCACGACCAGATACGTTATATCAGACATCGTTGGAAGCTCCTTCAACTATTACGTTTATCGCTGATACGGTTGATAAATTTGAAGGGAAAAGCTCATTAGCGGTGGTAAGCATTCTGGCAGGACATATCCATTCGTATGGAACGTATTCACAAGTTGGTTGGTCACATGCTACAAACACCATTAATTGGGGAACTTCTGATTCACTGAGCGTTTGGATTAAAGTGACAAAAGCTCCAACAATTCCGGAGTTTTTTTCATTCAGACTTCAGGTAACTGATAATGTGGGTGGAGTGAAAGAAACATGGATTTATCAACACAATACTATTCTCGATGCAAAGCACGACTGGGTTAATCTCCGCATTCCGTTGAAAGAAAGAATTTCAGACGGATCAACAGCGCCTGATAGCACCGGTTTTGTTATTTCACCGAGCAACTGGGGTTTTCCAACAAACGACAAAAAATTTAATACCGATAAAATCGGATCATGGTATTTCACACTGCTACCGACATCGCAAGCAGATGATTCCATCGAAGTTAAGTTTGACAAATTCGAACAATTCGGTTCCAAGGCATTACCGGTAACAATATTTAATGGCATGGCGTTCGATGCTGTTGTTAGTGGTGACCCATGGGCATGGGGCCAATCTACCGCAACTATTGCAATCGGCGGCGGTCCCGGCGCAGGCACTGCACAGACCAACGCAGTAAAATGGACACAAGGTGATGAATGGGGCGGCGGATGGACTGGATGGGGTGTTAATCTTACTCCAACAAATATGGCTGGTGCATGGGCAATTGATACACTGCAATTAAAAATGAAATCCGATACCGGTACCGGAAAAATCCGCATTCAATTTGAAGATGGTACTACTGGCGGCAAACGCGGAGTGAATGTCAATCTGACGAACGACAACGCATGGCACACTTATAAATTTGCTTTAAAAGATTTCATTTATCCTCCCGGCGAAGATTCTACAAAAAAAGGCAAATTTGATTCTTCCAAAGTAACAGTGTTTGGTATTATGGCTGAAGCTTCCGGAAAAGTTGGAAAGATTATCTATATCACCGACGTCTGGACGGGGAATCCCGTATTTGATGTTATTCCTCCTGCAGCGCCAACATCGATATCGACGTTACCCGGAACATTTAGCAATCTTGTTTTGTGGGAAGACGTGCCGAATGAACCAAACGCAAAATATTATGTGTATTACAGCGATAAGAAATTTACAAAAGTAGATTCTACCATCAATGATATACCGAAAATATATATTAATGGTGATAAGTCTGCTACACACGTAATGCGTTCACCGGTAACCGACCAGACTGTTTCGTATTACTATGGCGTCAGGGCAAAAGATGCAGCAGGAAATCTTGGACCGGTTGCAGTTACGGCGACAGCTGTAACGAATAAAGCTCAAGGTGTTCCCGTTATTTCCGATGTGCCACCTGCAAATTTTGTTGCCGATGGATCGGTCAGCGAATGGGCATCCATTGCACCAATCCGTTTGAATGCATTTGGTAAAAATGCAGCGGCACACGTTGTGACGAATACAAACATTAAGGATAGTCTTGATCTTAATGTAAAAGTGTATATGGCTGTTGATGCGAATAATCTGTACATCGCATATGATGTTATCGATGATACTGTTTCCGTTGACACTGCTGGTACAACCTATCAACAGGATGCTCCGGATTTAAATATTGGATTATATGACTGGATTGGTCAATTCCATTCTGGATATTCACGTGGAGCAACGCCTGACTATATGCTGCGTTTTTCACAGAATCGTTTGAACGACGATCATTCCGGAAAAATTCTCATGTATCCGGGTGCAAACTATGTGTGGAAGAAAAAAACCTTTACTCCCGGTTATATTGTTGAAGCAAAAATTCCTTTTACAACATTCGCCAGTATTTCTACCGGAGACGTAGTATTTGTACCGAAAAAAGGAATGCGTATCGCGCTCGACTTCTCTATTAATGATCGCGACGGTGGCACAGGCCGCGATGGTATTCTGGCATACTCCGCTAACAACAATGACAATTCGTGGCAAAATATGTCCAACTGGACATATACATGGATAGGTAATGTGTCATTGGGTGTTCGACAGGATGCTGCTTTTGCAAAATCGTATGAATTATCACAGAACTTCCCGAATCCTTTCAACCCGACAACGAGTATTCGTTACAGTCTGCCGCAAGCCGGTTTTGTTACGTTGAAAGTGTACGATGTTCTTGGACGTGAAGTGATGAATGTTGTCAACGAACAACAAAACGAAGGTTCGTACACCGTCAACCTCGATGCATCGAAACTGGCAACAGGTATGTATGTGTATAAACTTGAATCAGGTTCCTTCACATCGGTGAAGAAAATGTTGTTGTTGAAATAAGAAACTGCTGTATAATTGACACTACTGCGGTCACCGGTTAAAAAAACGGTGACCGCGGTTTTTCTGCTGAACGACAATACATTCGGAAGATACTTATCATATAATAAAAGCAGCATCATTAATGCTGTTTTTATCGCATGTCAGTCTATAAGAATACATTGGTGTTCACCAACATAAAAGAAATTATTATGAAAATTTTTCAGAAAACCAAAATTCTGTTCACGGGAATACTTTTTCTTTCATTCCTTCCGATGGTTCTGTTTTCAGGACAGACCGGAAAGATCGTTGGGAAAATCATCGATAAAAAAACAAAGGAACCGATGATCGGTGTTTCTGTCCTCGTTCAAGGAACAAGGTCGGGTGCATCGTCTGATCCCGAAGGAGATTATATTATCGGTAACGTTCTTCCCGGAACATATTCCTTAACGGTATCCAGTCTCGGTTATAAGACCGCCACCATTAAAAATGTTGTGGTGAAGATTGATTTGACCACAACCATCGATATCACGTTGGAAGAATCTGTTATTGTCGGGGAAGAGGTTGTAGTTGTTGCTGAACGTCAGCTGGTACAAAAAGATCTTACTTCAACATCGGTAACGGTGTCGGCGGATGAGATGAAGTTGATGCCGGTGGAAAATCTTTCCCAGGTGATCAATCTGCAAGCCGGTGTGGTTGGCGGACACTTTCGCGGCGGTCGAACAGGCGAGGTTGCTTACCTTGTGGACGGTATTTCTGTCAATAATCCGATGAGTGGTAATGCAGGATTTGTTCCGGAAAATGCTTCTGTCCGTGAAATGGAAGTGATCAGCGGAACATTTAATGCAGAATATGGTCAGGCGATGTCCGGTGTTGTGAATATTGTGACACAGGATGGTTCATCAGATGTTCATGGTTCGCTGGGAGCATATCTCGGTGATTATTTGACCAACCACGCGGATGTATTTGAAAATCTTGATAAGTTGAATTTATTGCGGACAAAAAATTATCAATTCAGTTTAAGCGGACCAACCTATTTGTTGGACAATCTTTCTTTTTTTATGACGGGACGACTTCAGGATGAAGAAGGATATCTGTACGGCAAAAGAGTATATAAAATTACAGACACCTCCCCAACACCTGTTCTTATCGATCCAATTAATCGTGTCACAGCGTATGTCCATCACAATACAGGAGACGGCGCTTATGTATCGATGAATCCATATAAAAAATATTCCTTCAACGGAAAATTTTCGTACTCATTTGAATCCATCAAATTAAGTTACAGCGGATTTTATGAAACAGCTAAATGGAAAGGGTACGACCACAATTACAAATGGGCTCCGGATGGGCTTCAGAATCATTTCAGCGAAAACATGATGCAAAATTTTCAAATTAATCATGTCGTCAGTAACAGCACTTTTCAAGCGCTAAAATTTTCATTAAATAAATTTACTGGAAAAGGATATCTTTATGAAAATCCTTATGACCCGCGATATGTTAATCCGTATCAAGGTGCCGCAATTTCTGACAATACATTCCGTTCCGGCGGGAACCAGGGGGGACGGTATGAAAATAAAAGTCAATCTATCATCGGTCAATGGACGATAGCATCACAGTTGACGAAAGAACATAAAGTTGGTATTGGTGTTGAAGCGCGGCTGCACGATTTGTATAACCACAGTTCTAGCTTGGTGTATGAATCTACCACAACGGATACAATCTATAAGCCAAAATATGCACAGCTTGGTTCCATTGGAAATCAAAGTTACAGTAAACAACCGATTGAATTTTCAGGGTATATACAAGATAAGATGGAATATGGAATCATGATTATCAATGCCGGTCTTCGATTCGACTATTTTGATCCAAATGCAAGCATCCTTGCTGACCTTAAAAATCCGATGCGAAATCATCTTTTTGACTCAGTGTACGGTGTAGCCGGTACCATGACGCCAGCCAAAGAAAAAATTCAAGTTAGTCCTCGTCTTGGTGTTTCCTTCCCGATTACCGATCAGGGTATCATCCACTTTTCGTACGGGCATTTTTTCCAGATTCCTTCCTTTGGCAATCTTTATTCAAACTCTGACTATATCATAGCACCGACGGCGCAATTGCAGAGTATCACTGGTAACCCGGATATCGATGCGCAGAGAACAGTAATGTATGAACTCGGTTTACAACAGGAATTATTTACAAATATTGGTATTGATTTTACAGTCTATTACCGCGACATCCGAAATTTACTCGGAACAGAAATTGTTCAGACTCATGAAGGATTTAAGTACGCACGATATGTGAACCGCGACTATGGCAATGTTCGTGGATTTATTTTCTCCATGGAAAAACGATACGCCGATTTCTATAGCTTGCGTGCGGATTATACTTATCAGATTGCTGAAGGAAATGCTTCTGATCCGTTAACGGTATTTTTCAACAATCAATCCGATCCTCCGCTGGCGACGAATAAGAAAGTAGTGCCGTTGGATTGGGATCAGCGTTCAACGTTGAATATTTCGTTGAATGTCGGCGATCAGGGTGACTGGATGACAGGATTAATTTTTGGCTACGGTGTCGGCTTTCCCTATACGGAAAATATTCGCGTGAGCGGCGGACTTCGTTTTGAAAACGGGGGTATCAAACCATCAACGTACTCATTGGATTTCCGTGCTGAAAAATCATTCTCATTCTTTGATATTCGAGGGAACATTTTCGTGCTTGTCTATAATCTTCTCGATATCAAAAACGAATATAATGTTGATGCTGCCAGCGGACGTGCGAATAGAAACATTTTTCTTGAAGAAGCAGGACCAATTATTGGATTAAATACCATGCAACAATGGCTGAATAATCCGACATCGTTCTCAACGCCTCGCAATGTTCGAGTCGGTGTTAACTTAGACTTTTAATTCACTTAATACGCGACGATTATCGCATGAATGCATCTATGAAAAAAACATCGTTATCAATTCAGATCGGAATCATCTCGCTGCTCGTGGTCGTAACTGCCGCGGCACAAATAACTCCGCAAGTTCAAATGTTCCGTAATGAACCCAAAGGGAATATTCAATACCGCAAAAAAGGAATTTTAGACGGAAATTTGGTTCGTACGATTTATCAAAATTCCGGTGAAGTCTCTGACTGGTTCAACGGTGCGGTTTCCGCTCCTCATGGAGAATGGCCAAAAGGTTCAGGGCATAGAAGTTTGGACGGGCTTGGTTTGTTAATCGGAAGCAAAGTGAAAATTACTGATGTGTTTGGAAAACCGAAAACCATTACTCCGATTGAATCTTCTTACCGCGAAGAAATGGACAAAGATCCGGTGACGGGAGATATTTGGGGAATGGAGCCGGTTCCCGGTTATGTAAATCCTTCTGCCACGAGACCCGGAATCAATATTGACAAATCGACGTTCCCTCCGCAATGGCCACGCTCTATTTTTTACGATGTCTATGGAACGCAGGAAGATTCCATTAGAAAATGGGATGGTTTTTGGTACGGATATTTCGGACGCGGAATCAGCAACGCACAGCTTGAAACGTATTTTGTTATTGATGACTCACCGGATAAAGAGTTTAACGATATCGTTAATGGGTTTTTTCCCATCAAATCAGATTCTGCGCGAGGCGGATTAGGTCTTCGCACAGAAATTCGTGGATTTCAATGGACTCACGTTTTAGCGGAAGATATTATTTTCTGGCACTATGATATTGTGAATATTTCTGACTTTGACTACGATTCTACTGTCTTTGGATTCTATACTGACCCGAGTGTCGGTTCAGTGAATAATGACGCAAAGTTTGACCGCAAATTAGATCTTGCTTATGCATGGGCTCCATCGGGCAAAGGATGGGATGGTATTTATAAAACGGGATATTACGGGCAGGCATTTTTAGAAAGTCCGGGTAACGCAACGAATAGTGTCGACGACGATGCTGATGCAATTAAAACAGATGGAACAACATGGAAAAGCGGCGGAACGTTTAATCCTGCTTTAGTGGATGAACGCCGTGATGATGGAATAGATAATGACGAAGATTGGGTTGGCTTTACCGATGCTAACAAAAATGGAAAATGGGAAATAGACGAGCCGTTAAATGATGATCTCGGTAAAGATGGTGTGGGACCTTATGATAAACAATATAACGGACCCGATGAAGGGGAAGGAGATGGAAAACCAACGATCGGTGAACCTGCTTTTGATAGAACCGATAAAGATGAATCTGACCAGATTGGACTTCAATCAGCATACATCAATATTCTTGGGGACAAAGGTCCAACAAGCGTGTGGCCGAAGAATGATAATATAATGTACGGTGTAATGACCGGAGGATTTGTTGATACCGCCGTTACCAATTCTAATATTTCGATGGTATTTTCCTCTGGAATATTTCCATTAAAAAAGGGACAACGCGAACGTTTTTCTGTGGGTATTCTGTTCGGTGATGATCTGCCAGATCTTATCTTTAATAAAGTGACAGTGCAGGCAATCTATAATGCGAATTATAATTTTGCACAACCTCCGCTGACACCGGAATTGACTGCCATTCCCGGTAATAAAAAGGTCTATCTCTATTGGGATGCCTCTGCTGAAAAATCGTATGATCGATTCTTAAAAAAATTCGATTTTGAAGGTTATCTATTATACCGCAGTTCGGAACCGGAATTCCAGGATCTGAAAGTGGTAACAGATTCCAAAGGACAGGGAAAATTCTGGAAACCGATTATGCAGTGGGATATTATAGACTCCATTAAAGGACCAGATCCGGTTGGAATTAATGGTGCGCATTTCTGGCGTGGAGATGAAACCGGTATTGTCAATTCATATATCGATACCACGGTAGTGAACGGAACCAAATACTATTATGCTCTGGTATCCTACGATCAGGGCTTAGTTCCGGTAAAATTAGATCCATTCAATGGACCATCCGGCGGATTAACGCCATCAGAATGTACCAAAATTGTTTCAGAAGATTTTAACGGCACACTAAAATTTGTGGATCAAAATTGCGCTGTGATCATTCCCAACGCAAATGCCGCAGGATATATACCGGCTTTACTCAATGGAATTACGACACCGCAGCAACATGGCGGTATTGGAACCGGATCGTTGTCAACCGGTATTGTGAATCCTGGTTCTGTGAAAGAAGGAAATACCTATCGAGTTCAATTTGATTCCACCGGCTCATTCCCAAATTACACGACGAAATCATTTAAAGTGTTACGCAAAGCTCAATCGGCGTCAACATTTGATACACTGGTAAAAAATCTTTCTATAAACAGTACTTCCGCCCCAGTTGACGGATTTACTATCAGCATTAAAAATGATGCTACTGTCGTCATCAATGATACGGCAACAGGATTACAGCCTGGCTTTAAGACTAATGCAACCTTGGAAGCGCATCTCGATCGATCATTCTCTGCCGTCAATTTTGCATGGCCGTCCGATTATGAAGTTCGATTCTACCCCGTCGGTTCGAAGCAAGATGCGGGTGCATTCGATGATCCATCTGGTCCATTTATTAAGGATTCGGTAAACTTTACGATAACCAATACAACGTTTGGATACAGATGTAAATTTATGATTCAAGATATGGACGCGAACGCAAAATTCAGCACCGGCGATTCCATACGAATTATCGATGGTTATAAAAGCGATACCGACTTTAAGATTTGCTATACGTTCTCGTACAAATTTGTTCAATGGTGGAATCCACCGGTCGCTCCTGCAGAAGGGGATAAGTTTGTTCTGAAAACAACAAGACCATTTGTCGGCGGAGATTATTTCGAATTTACCTCCCACGCTTCTCGATTGGATAACGCTTCCGCAAAAAATCAGTTGAATAAAATTTCTGTCGTTCCTAATCCATATGTCGTTGCGGCAAAATGGGAGCGTCGTACATTATATCAAAGCGGACGCGGTGACAGAAAGATAGATTTTATCAATCTACCGTCGGAATGTACAATTAAGATCTTTACTGTTGCCGGAGCTCTGGTGAAGACACTTGAAAAACAAGCTTCTGGAACCAACGGATCCGTATCGTGGGATCTTATCTCTGATGATGGAATGGAAGTGGCATATGGTCTGTACATCTATCACGTAAAGGCTCCTAATGTTGGCGAACATATCGGCAAATTTGCTGTGATCAAATAAGAAAGTAACCATCAATGATTATGAAAACTGAAAAATTTCTCTCCATCGTTCTCGTGGTGATGTTGTGTGCATCACTCTCAGTTGCTCAAACTTTTAAATCGAATGTATCGAAAAAAGGAACGACCGCTGCGCCGTTTCTTTCCATCGGGCAAGGAGCGCGAGCTCTTTCCATGGGAGGTGCATTTGTGGCGATGGCCGACGATCCGAGCTCGCTCTATTGGAATCCGGCAGGGATTGCCGATATCCAAGGTGGATCGGTGTTTGCCGATCATACACAATGGTTTGCGGACATTCAGTACAATTATCTTGCAACCACATTCTCTCTTGGCGATGTCGGAACAGTCGGTCTTTCATTTACCGCTTCGAATATTGACGAGATGCGAGTGACAACCACCGATAAACCGGAAGGAAACGGAGAAACATTTTATGTTTCTGATATCGCGTTCAGTGTTGGATATGCCATTAAGCTGACAGATAAATTTTCCATCGGATTTAATCCAAAGTTTGTCTATCAAAAAATATGGAAAATGAGCGCAAGTGCCATCGCGATCGATATCGGTGTGAAGTATATTACTCCATTTGACGGAATCGTATTGGGAATGTCGATTTCCAATTTTGGCTCGAAAATGAAAATGGAAGGGACATCCTCTTCCGTAACACATGATATTGACGAAACAACCACGGGTAATAATGGAAAAATTCCTGCCAATCTTGCATCGGAAGAATGGGCGCTGCCGTTGAATTTTAAAGTAGGAATTGCATACAAAGTATTCGCTGATGAAATGAATTCACTTACGCTTGCAGCCGATGCATCACATCCGAACGACAATTATGAAAGTATTGACCTTGGCGGAGAATATGTCTTTAACGATTTTCTCTCTCTCCGCGGCGGTTACAAGTCAATGTTTCTTGTTGATTCGGAGACCGGGTTGACATTGGGACTTGGCGTTAAACAGGCGTTAGTCGGCAGTGTACAAATCGCATTTGATTATGGGTACCAAGATTTCGGCATTCTGCAAAACGTACAAAAATTTACTGTTGGAATTATTTTTTAAGAAATGGTAGGAAGTACACAATCGTGGTAAATTCGAGCGAACCACCAATACAAGGGATAATGTTTATGAAATGTGTTTACCAGGGTTTGTTATTCATCATCAGTGCTTCCATCGTCGTAGCACAAACAGCAACGATTCAATCAACGTTTCAACTCTCTTCAGTTTCGGATATTACCGTTCCCTATCAAAATGGTATGCCTGTTCCCTCGTTTGAAAAACAACGCCGAACGACTATTTCGTTATCTGGGTCATGGAAAAAACTTCGCTTTACTGCCAATCATGATCTTTCATTGTTAGTTCGCGATTCAGCGGGGTACACCCAATTATTAACGGAAGCAGCAGGTCGGCAATCGCCGCATTACGACGATGCGCTCTGGCAGCAATTGGCAATTCCCGGAGTGGAAAATATATTAAAGGCGAACGAGAAAGTCCCTGAGTATTATGAAAATGGTGTATGGTACCGCACGAAATTTACAACGCCGGATTCATTGCAACAAAAATTCACAAAATTAAATTTTTTAGCCGCAAATTATATTGCCGATGTATGGCTGAATGGAAAATATTTAGGATGGCATGAAGGGGGATTTACCCCGTTTTCGTTTAACGTCTCTTCCGCACTTCGATATGATAGTGCAAATGTGCTGGTGGTTCGGATTGATAATATTCCATGGGGTACGCGAAAAGATATCGTACCGTTCTATCCATGCGACTGGTTCAATTACACAGGGATTCTTCACGAAGTCTATCTTGAATGCAGTGATAAGATTTCTGTAACGCGCGCCGATGTCATTACAAAAAATATCAGTGGGCTTGTGCAAGCTACCGTTGTGGTCAACAATAAAAAATTGACGAATGAAAATGTTGATGTTACTCTGAACGTCTATAAAGCAAAAACTGACACCGTCTCAATGATGAGTGAAATTTCTGCAAATCTTGCCGGCGCGGAAGCTGCCCTACAGGGTGTGTCGCAAAAGTCCATTGCAATACCTGCCGATTCCATTGGAGTGTGGCAGGCAGATGTGACGATCTCAAATCCTGAGCTATGGTCGCCAAAGAAACCGAATCTCTATATTCTTAAAGTAACTGTTTCACAAGGTGGAGTTGTAAAAGATGAATTTTACACGCAATTCGGTGTTCGTACGATCAAAACGCTTGAAGACAGAATATTGTTAAACGAAAAAGTAGTTTTTCTCCATGGCGTTGCACGTCATGAAGATCATCCGTTGTATGGAAGAAGTCTTCCACCAAGCGTTATTTTTTCCGATCTCAAAATTGTAAAGAGTGTTAATGCAAATTATTTACGGAGCGGACATTATCCGAACCATCCATATACGTATCTGGCAGCTGACCGTCTTGGACTGTTAGTGATGGAAGAAATACCTGTCTGGTGGTTCGATGAAGGACTCCCCTGGGCAATACAAAACGTCGTCCGAAAGATTCACGTACAAATGTTTCGCGAAATGGTCTATCGTGACCGAAATCGACCTTCCATTGCATTGTGGAGTACCAGCAATGAATGTAAAGATGTTGCTGGCCGTATCACGTTCCTGCAAATGTTAAAGAGTGAAATGGAATCACAATATCCAGACGGGAGACTAATTACTCAATCTGCCGCAGCCGATCGGCCGGGACCATACGATGAATCTCAGGGATACTGTGACGTTGCCGGTTGGACAATGTACTTTGGAATTTTTTACAATCCATATGGACTTGGAAAATATCGCGGCACCAGAAATTTTATTGCCGACGCCAGTGAATATTTCCCCAAAAAACCAATTATTGCAACGGAGTATGGATATTGGTCCGGCGAGAGTATGTCGCAATATGCAAAACAGGTTGAAGTCTTTGATTCTACATTCATGGCGTTTAGTCAACGGCTTCCTATCTTCACCACCGGAAGCCCAAACCCATTTGGATATCTTGCAGGAGTAACATGGTGGTGTATCTTTGATTGGTATACACATCAACAAGCTGGCGGTTTCCAGAGCATGGGTTTAGTTCGCATGAATCGACAGGAAGAGAAACCTGTGTTTGCTACTGCAAAAGCAAAATACGGATTGTACGTTGACAAGAGCGAAAATATTACGGAAGTCGAAGAATCCCGAAATTCTGTCATCCCGGAAGAATTTATGCTGGGACAAAATTATCCCAATCCGTTCAATCCGTCTACACTGATCAGTTTCCAATTGCCGGCGGGTAATCATGTTACATTGAAAGTGTATGACGTGCTCGGAAAAGAAATCGCTACGCTTGTTAATGAACAGAAAGAGCCCGGAGTATATACCGTTCCGTTCGATGCTTCATCAATATCAACAGGAGTATATTTCTATCGATTGCAGGCCGGTGGTTTTGTTGCTACCAAAAAAATGGCGGTCGTTAAATAACTGTATAAGGGAAATTTCTTTTCCATAAGTAATGGTTGATATAATTATCGACGGCAGACTCTGTGGAAAGGAATTGATCTTGAAACATTCCGATCCTTTGTTTGAACAAAGGGTCAATGCTGCTTGTTAGAAATTTTTTCAATAAACATCTCCAACGTCTACCGAAGGACACTCTCATGAAGCTACTTTCATTATTCTCGGCAATCATCATTCTTTTTTCGGTTACGACAGCACAGCAGAAAAAAGTGATGTCGGTCGATTCGCAAGTTCAAACACTTCTTAAAAAAATGACATTAGAGGAAAAGATCGGGCAAATGACTCAGATCGATTATGAGGCAGTGAAAAATACCCCCGGCGATCTTATTAAATTTTCTCTTGGTTCAGTCCTCTGGGGTGGTAATTCAGAAATTGTTGATCTTTCAGCAAAAGGGTGGGCTGAGTGTTATGATTCTCTGCAACGACTATCGGAAAAGACACGATTGAAGATTCCAATGATTTTTGGTATTGATGCTGTTCACGGCCACAATAATGTTGATGGTGCGGTAATCTTCCCGCACAATATTGCGTTAGGTGCAACGCATAATCCGCAACTTGTTGAACAAGTTGCCATGATCACAGCAAAAGAGATGAAAGGGACGGGGATTCATTGGGCGTTTTCACCATGTGTTGCCGTTGTTCGCAATGAACGGTGGGGAAGAACGTATGAAAGTTTTGGAGAAGATCCCGAGTTGGTCCGAATGCTGGGCACCTCACACGTGAAAGGATTGCAGGGAACAAATCTTTCAGATAAAAACTCTGTGCTTGCATGCGTAAAGCATTATATGGGTGATGGCGGCACAATGAATGGAATTGATCAAGGAAATACGGTGGCAGATGAAGCGACGATGAGGAAACTTTTTCTTCCGGCGTATATTGATGCGATTAATGCTGGTGCGCTTTCTGTCATGGCATCTTACAACAGTTGGAACGGGAACAAGATGCATGGCAATAAGTATTTACTGACCGATGTTCTAAAGGGTGAATTGAAGTTTCAGGGATTCGTAGTCGGTGATTGGAATGGTATCGATCAGCTTTCACAAAAGTATAAGTATGCAGTAGAACAGGCTGTCAATGCCGGAGTGGATATGGCAATGATTACCACACCTCGAGGATCGTTCAACAGTTATGATGCGTTTGTCAGCACGATGAAAGAATTGGTGAATGAAAAAGCTATCAGCATGAAACGGATCGATGATGCAGTATCGAGGATTCTGAAAGCGAAGATTGTGATGGGCTTGTTTGAGCAAAAATATTCGGATAAGGTATTGCTTACGGAGATTGGTTCACCGGCACACCGGGAAATTGGCCGCAACGCTGTCCGTCAATCGCTCGTTCTATTGAAGAACGAAAAAAATCTTTTGCCGTTATCCAAAAATGCGAAGAGTATTCTTGTTGCAGGAAAAGGTGCCGATGATATTGGTATGCAATGCGGCGGCTGGACAATTAATTGGCAAGGGAAAATGGGAAAAACCATTTCTGGCGGAACTACAATTTATCAAGCTATTACCAATACGGTTTCCAAAGCAACGAACGTAAAATATTCGGCTGACGGCAGCGGTGCAGACAGCGGTGATGTGGCGATTGTTGTTGTCGGTGAAGAACCATATGCAGAGTTTTTGGGTGACAAAGCCGATCTCACTTTATCCAACGATGATGCGGCGCTTGTGGAAAAATTGCGATCAAAAGGAATTCCTGTCGTTGTTATTTTGCTTTCCGGCCGTCCATTGATTGTGAACAGCACATTGGATGCCAGCACAGCATTCATTGCAGCATGGCTTCCCGGAACGGAAGGTCAAGGTGTTGCTGATGTATTGTTCGGTGATTATGAGCCGACGGGTAAGCTTCCTCATTCATGGCCGAAATCGATGAGCCAAATTCCCATCAATGTCGGGGATACAGAATATAATCCGTTATTTCCGTTCGGATTTGGTTTAACATATTCGACTGAAAAAGCGATGAAATAATAATTGTGAAATGGTGTAGTATTATATTTTGTTCGGTATTCACGATCGTTTCAACAGGGTGTAAAAACCTTCTTGAAGATCCGGAAGAGAAAAAGAATCCACCGAGAAATTATGAAAACTACACACTTGTGTGGAATGATGAATTTGATGGGACAACACTCGATTTAACAAAATGGAATTATGAAACGGGAACGGGTGTCAATGGAGATTTTGGCACCGGACAATTAGATCGAGCAACTGATCGAAAAGAAAATATCGTGATCGTTACTGGACTAAATAATGCTGAAGGCAGTTGTTTAGCGATCACTACCAGGAAAGAGCATTACATCGATAGAGAATTTACCAGTGGAAGAGTAACTACCAGTGGCAAAGGTTCGTGGGGTCCTGGACATAGAATAGAAGCGCGGGTGTGGGCAAAAGATGTATTGTATAAGGGGGAGGGATTTGCTTTTTGGATGATGCCGGCCGAAAAACCTACCAATCAATCATCAATCATGTGGCCGCAGGGGGGCGAAATAGATATCATGGAGTATGTCGGCTCATTTCCATATGATAATCTTGGAAGCGTTCATTATGCATGGTCGTGGCTGAATAATGAATGGGCAGAATGGAATCATGGACACAAAGGAGCATATTACAAATATGCTTCAAAAACAGTTCCGTTCTCATCTCCCACTTACACAGGATATCCCCCACAAGCAAATGATTCAACCGCTGGAAGTAACTCATTTCACGTTTATGGAATAGAGTGGTTCAGCGACAGAATGGAATTTGCCGTCGATGGACATGTATACCACATACATTATTTTAATGACGGCGACAGTTTTGACAGCGGCATGGGAGACGGTCAAGATGAAGATGGTATCAAAACAATAAACGGATCGAGAACGCTGCTTTCTGAATATTCCAATCACTTCACTGAATGGCATCCATTTGAGCATTCATTCTTTATCATCCTCAGCGGAGGTGTGGGAGGAAGCGATACTAAGACGTACGGCGGTGCGATTGTAGCGGATGCGAAATTTCCATGCTCGGTCTATATTGACTGGGTGAGAGTTTATAAAAGAAATCAATAATCAAATTCACGATGAATGGTACAAATCAATAACCTTAAGATAGGAATGATATGGCATCAGTAACCGTTCCAACCGAAACACACATAGATCCATCGCAGGGTGGAAATTACAATGTTCCGCTCACAGTTGTGACCATGCTTTTTTTTATGTGGGGATTCCTCACTTGTTTGAATGACATTCTTGTTCCTCACTTAAAAGCGGTATTTGATCTCTCTTACACACAAGTGATGTTCATTCAGTTCACATTTTTTACGGCGTATTTTATTATGTCGATTCCTTCGGGAAAGATCATCAATATGTTTGGTTATCAAAAGGGAATTGTGATCGGTCTCCTTACCGCTGGTGTTGGAACATTTCTTTTTTATCCCGCTGCAAGTGTTCCGTCCTATCCACTTTTTTTAACAGCACTGTTTGTTCTTGCTTCGGGGATTACGCTGCTTCAAGTTGCGGCAAATCCATATGTGGCAGTGCTTGGACGATCAGAAACTGCGTCCAGTAGATTAAATCTAACACAGGCTTTTAATTCTTTAGGAACAACAATCGCACCCTACTTTGGCGGGTTATTTATTTTAACAACTACAATGTTAAGCGTTGATGCAATGCGCGCTCTTCCCCCGGATCAATTGCAGGCTTATAAATTAACGGAAGCATCGTCGGTACAAACTCCGTATGTGGGACTTGGTATCGCGCTATTTGTACTCGCGTTTGCAATGGCGAAATTTAAACTTCCAGTTATTGCATCGGTGGAAGACCACCATGCGAAAGCGGGAAAACTAACGGACGCACTCAAACATCGGCATCTTGTTCTTGGTGCGGTCGGAATTTTTGTATATGTGGGAGCAGAAGTTTCCATCGGCAGTTTTTTGGTGAACTTTATTGGACAGCCGGATATTGCGGGATTAAAAGAAGCTGCCGCTGCAGGTTTTGTCTCATATTATTGGGGCGGCGCAATGGTAGGTAGATTTATTGGTTCGGCGTTATTGCAAAAAGTAAACGCTGGAAAATTACTCGGTACGTTCGCGTTAATTTCGTGCGGGCTTGTTTTCACTACAGTGTTCACCACCGGAACTGCTGCAATGTGGACGATCCTCAGTGTTGGATTATTCAATTCAATCATGTTCCCGACTATCTTTACTCTGGGAATTGACGGACTTGGCAAATTAACAAGTCAAGGCTCAAGTGTATTAATCATGGCCATTGTGGGCGGTGCAATCATTCCGTTAGCGCAGGGTGCGTTGGCAGATACATACGGTATTCAAACTGCATTCATTCTTCCTGCGGTGTGTTATCTGTATATCGTATTTTATGGCTTTATCGGTTCGCGCCACAACTGACCGATGCAGTGTTTTAACAACGAGAGGCGAATTGCAGTCTCTCGTTGTGTTGGAATTATTGCTCCAGTTGTTATGAAATCTTTCTTTACTCATACCGCGTTCATTTTCATCTTTTCTCTCCTCTCCCCGGCATGCGAAACTACGGCCGACGACTCATATACCAGTCCAACAGTAATTTCAGGCACAGTTAAAGATGGAAACGGTCTGGCTGTGTTCAATGCAAAAATATCTTTATCAACGGCAGGAACATTCGAAGGAGTGTTTACAGATGCGAATGGGCTTTTTCATCTTACAGGATTTCCGGCGGGGAAGCACCGGGTGAAGATCGAAAAAATCGGTTTTGAGGTGTATGATGGTGCGGTTCCTAATCCGATTAATGGAGTTTCCACAATCAGCGCTGTATTGCAAAAGAAAACGTATATCATTCCCACCGCTAAACCGACAAGTACAGGTCCTGTTCGAATAAAAAATAAAACAGTAGAAACAGATTTTGACGGTGACGGTGTTTATACTGAATTCATTATTAAGGGAGCCGCATTTTCCCCAATGCCAATCGGTGGTAAACCAATCACTAAAGAGATTTATGATCGGTCTAATTTTTGGCTGAAGGGATTAAATGCCAATACTGTAAGAACGTATTCCGGTGTTGATAAATATTTTCTTCGACAGGCCGCTCTCAATAATATAAGGGTGATTGTCAGCTTTTGGGTCAATCTTGATCTTGATTTATCCCTTGTCGACGTGCGACAAACGGTGATTGATAATTTTGCAGCCATGGTGTTAGATCTCAAAGATTTTCCCGGCGTACTGATGTGGAATATTGGAAACGAACAAAATTATTCTTCCACCCCCAATAACGGGAACAGTCCATATTGGTACTCTCTTACGCAGGAATTGGCGATAGCAGCCTATAAAGTGGAGGGAGAAAAATATCATCCCGTCTGCATCAGCAATGGACATCTGTATAATATTGGAGAGAGTGGAATGAAAGCGAACGACTCTTCCATTACCTACATCGATCTTTGGGCCAGTAATGCATACGAAATGAATTTTATAAATTTTTTCTCCACTTATCGCACCAGAACAACAAAACCGATTGTGATTACTGAATTTGGAATTGATGCGTTAAATAATGCAAATAAAATTGAATATGAATCAATTCAGGCATATGTTGACAGTGTGAATTGGGTGCAGATCAGGACAGCGAAAGATGTTTGCGTTGGTGCAACAGTATTTGAATTTACTGACGAGTGGTGGAAGGCAACAGGAGACGTGAACAGTCATGATTACGGTGGTTATCAAACAAGTGCGCATCCCGACGGTTACTCTAATGAAGAATGGTGGGGAATTGTAGCTGTCACACCGGATACGGATAATGATGGAATGGACGAATGGCGCCCACGAATGGCATTTGAAATGTTTTCACGAAACTGGAAATAACGACGACAAAAAACAATTACAACCTATGAAAAAAAATATGATTACTCTCATGACATTGCTCTTATGCTCATTTCCAATGACAGGATGCAAGGAAGATGGGCCGTCAAAAATCATTGAATCGACAACGACTGCCCAGGATACTTCTCTGGTTCTACCGGGATGGAAATTAGTTTGGAATGATGAATTTAACGGATCTTTTGTTGATTCCGGTAAATGGGGGTATGAAGTCAATGGCAACGGAGGAGGTAATAATGAATTACAATACTATACTGAAGGTTTTGAGAATTCGTATGTGGACAGCGGCGCATTAACCATTGTTGCAAAGAAGCAAGCATATCAAGGTAAGCAATATACTTCTGCACGGATGAGATCAAAATATAAAGGGGATTGGACATACGGACATTTTGAGATACGAGCGAAACTTCCCTTTGGAAAAGGGACATGGCCTGCCATTTGGATGCTTCCGACAGATTGGGAATACGGTGGATGGCCGGCGAGCGGTGAGATTGATATTATGGAACATGTCGGATATGACCAAAACGTTATTCATGGATCAACCCACTGTCAAAAATATTATTTTAAGATCGGCACTCAGAAATCAGGAACGGTCAAAATTGCAAACGCATCAACCGATTTTCACACCTATGCGATTGATTGGTATGCTGATCGGATTGATTTTTTCGTGGATGGAACAAAATATTTTACATCGTGGAACGACGGATCCGGCTGGCAGGGATGGCCGTTCAATAAACGTTTTCACTTTATTCTTAATATTGCTGTTGGCGGAGATTGGGGCGGGGCACAAGGGATAGATAATTCCATTTTCCCTCAAAAAATGGTTATTGATTATGTGCGTGTATATGAAAAAACTAACTAAGAAAGGATGCTATGAAACATTATTGTCTTTTAATGCTTTTCTGTTTCTCATTACTTTTTTCACAGCAGAACACGTTTGTTTCAACAAAGGGACAGAACATAATAACTCCGGATGGCAAACCGATTCTTCTCCGCGGTATCAATCTTGGAAATTGGCTTGTACCTGAAGGGTATATGTTCAAATTTACTCATACCAACTCGCCGCAGCGGATCAATGAAACATTCAATCAACTCTTAGGGCCGGAAGAAACAAAAAAATTCTGGAAACAATACCGTGACAATTATATTACGAAGGAAGATATCACATTCATTAAAAAAAGCGGACTAAATTCTATTCGCGTGCCGTTTAATTACCGCTTGTTTGTTTCCGAAGATCATGAAACACGATTTGCCGGTCCAGGTTTTGAAATGCTGGATCGTGTGATTGCGTGGTGCAGGGAAGAGAAGTTGTACGTTGTTCTTGATATGCATTGCGCTCCCGGTGGACAGACAGGAGATAACATTGACGACAGTTACGGGTACCCTTTTTTATTTGAAAGCACCGAGGCGCAACAACTGACAGTTGATTTATGGAGAGAAATTGCCAAACGATATGCTCAGGAAACGATTGTGATAGGGTATGATTTTTTGAACGAACCGATCGCAACATATTTTGACGCGACGCAATTTAACGATAAGCTCGAACCATTCTATAAACGGCTTGTTGCCGCTATCCGTGAAGTTGATACGAACCATGTGGTGTTTCTTGGTGGTGCGCAGTGGAACGGAAATTTCAAAGTGTTCGGCCCGCCATTCGATAAAAAAACCGTCTATACGTACCATAAATATTGGTGCGACACAACACAAGAACATGTGCAGGAATATGCGGACTTCTCAAAAAAATATAATGTTCCTATTTGGATGGGGGAATCCGGCGAGAATACCGATCGATGGATCGATGCATGGCGCAGATTGAATGAGAAAAACAATTTTGGCTGGTGTTTTTGGCCGTACAAAAAGATGGACTCGCCGAGCAATATGGTCTCAATCAAACAAACAACGGAATGGGATTCAATTATCACCTATGTAAACAAACCGAGAACAACCTACAAAGATTTTCGGGACGCAAAACCGTCACACTCTGTAATCCAAAAGGCATTCGCCGACTATCTGGAAAATTGCAAATTCATCAATTGCACAGTGAATGATGGGTATATGAAGTCGTTGGGATTAAAAAAGAAATAGAACACGGATAACGCGGATCTGACGGATTTACACAGATAGAAATATCCGCGAAGATCAGTGTTATCCGCGATATCCGTGTTCTATCTGAAAAACCATAGTTATAAGAGGCATCATCGTTTATTTTTTTGTTTGAAGTATATATTTTCACATTCATCATTTAACACTATGGAGAATGTATGTTGCATGAAAATATTACTTCAAAGATTATACATGCTTTTTATAGAGTCTATAATACATTAGGGTATGGATTTTTGGAGAAAGTTTATGAAAACGCATTACTCATCGAGTTAAATCATCTCGGATTTATCCTCGAACAACAAAAGAACATTAAGGTATTTTATCTCAATGCAAAAGTCGGCGACTATTTTGCCGACATCATTATAGTTCATAAAGTGATTATTGAGTTGAAAGCTGCAGAATCACTTCGGGATGAACACGAAGCACAATTGATTAATTATTTGAAAGCTACAGATATTGAAGTAGGTCTGTTATTAAATTTTGGTAAAAAACCTGAGTTCAGGAGGAAGATTTTTTCCAATGTTAGAAAATCAATTGAATAAAATATGGATGAATGAAGAAATTAAACCCGCGAAAGTCCGTTCTTTCCGTGTCATCTGTGTCCTATTGACAATAACTCTTATCCTAAACGCACAATATGAAGACTCAGGTAAACGCGGAATGTATTTTTCAAAAAAGGATTACACTGGATCGTCCATTCCGACATTTAAAGAGAACCGAGCGAAACTTCCTTCCCCCATTCTTGAAAACAATCCTGAATACGTAGCGTTGTATTGGAAGGCATGGTCGCTCGCGTTTGATCATTTCAAACGACCGCCACAAGGTTCACCATTCGTATCGGATTACATTGATGAGGCATTTTCCCCAAGTATATTTCAATGGGATACGATTTTTATGTTAATGTTTGCCCGGTATGGTCACTCTATTTTTCCGGCGATTCAATCGCTTGATAATTTCTATTCACGCCAATATGAGAATGGCTACATTTGTCGGGAAATACAGGAAGCAGACGGAAAAGATTATGTCTTTGTTGGGCGTGAGCATACTGTTAATCCTCCGCTGTTTGCCTGGGTAGAAGTTGAATCGTATAAAGTCACCGGAGATCAATCCCGATTTACTTCGGTACTTCCACCGCTTATACACTATGCTGAATGGTTAGAAAAGAATAGGAAAAAAGAGAATACTAAACATGGATTGTATTGGAACACCGGATTAGGTTCCGGGATGGATAATATTCCGCTGCAAGGTTCAGGCTGGGTGGACATGTCTTCGCAAATGGTGTTATTCTATCGCAATCTTGCTTTCATGTGCAGTGAAGTAAAACAGAATGATGACGCAAAAAAATATGAATCGTTGGCAAACGATATTTCACAACGAATCAATCAGATGATGTGGAATGAAGTCGACGGTTTCTATTACAATGTCGATGATAACGGTGTTCAGCAGAAAATGAAATCTATTGGAGGGTTTTGGCCGATGCTGGCAGGAATTGCCGATCTTCAGCAGGCAAAACGTCTTCTTACACATTTAAAAGATTCAAAATCTTTTTGGCGTTCAATACCATTTCCGTCGTTAGCGGCAGACGAAAAAGAATATCGTCCGGATGGAAAATATTGGCTCGGAGGCGTATGGGCACCGACAAACGTGATGGTTCTCAAAGGATTGGAACAGTACGGACGCGAAAGCGATAACGCGACAGATTATTCGTTTAACGAATTTGCAACGATTGCCGCCGAAAAATATCTCGATGGGTTGTCGATCGTATATAAAAAAACTGGAACATTATGGGAAAACTATTCTCCCGATCTGATGATGCGCGGAAATCCTTCCCAAAAAGATTTTGTCGGCTGGACTGGGTGTGGTCCGATACAGTTGCTTATTGAAAATGTTCTTGGTTTTCGTCCTGATGGGGTGCATAACAGATTGGTGTGGCATATCAGCAGAATCGATCGTCATGGAATTGAACAATTGAAGTTTGGAGATATCTCGGCAACATTGATCTGCCAAAAACGTGTCGGTGTTGGCAAATCGGCTGAGCTTCATATAGTAGCGAACCATCCATTCGAGTTGAGTGTGATTGTTGATAGTAAAGAACAGAAAACATTACAGATTAAACAAGGTGCGCAAAGAATTGTTGTAGAATAAACGAAGAGCCCTACGGCCAATAACGTACGAATGAAAATACGATACCTGATGTTTCAAAGTAATTATGAAAAAATATTTATTATGCATATTCATTGTGGTGATATGTTGCTCGATCCTTAGTGCGCAGCCGATCACGGTGAAGCCCTCGACAACTGCATTTATTTTCCCCAATGGTGTTTCAGTCCCATCCGATTATCCTCATGTGAAGATCTCAATCCGTAATAACCCAGACTCCGGATATATTTTTATCAATAACTGGGGAGGCACACCGTATATCGCAATTCTTGATAACAATGGTTCACCGATTTTTTATCGAAAAATGCCTGCTAATGCCCGCGATTTTAAAGTGCAAACGAATGGAATGTTGTCATATCGTCTCGCCGATCCGTATTACCGGTTTTATGAAATGGATTCATCCTATACCGTTACTCGCGAGATTACGACAAAGAACGGATTTGGTACTGATGAACACGAATTACAGATTCTTCCCAACGGAAATGTTTTGCTGATAGCGTTGGAAAACAAAACTATCGACATGAGCAAGTTAGTGAGTGGCGGAAACACGAATGCTACAATCATTGGAAATCATCTGCAGGAGATTGACCCTGCAGGAAACGTCCTCTTCGAATGGAAATGTTGGGACAATCTGAATATTCTTGATGCCACTCATGTAAACCTGACCGCTCAAACAATAGATTATGTTCACATGAATGCCATTGCAGTTGATATTGATGGCAATATTCTTATTTCGAATCGTCACCTTTCAGAAATCATGAAGATCAATCGAACAACCGGCAGGGTGATGTGGCGTTTTGGAGGGAAGAACAATCAGTTTACCTATGTAAATGATCCATTGAACGGTCCTTCATATCAGCACGATATACGTGTTTTACCAAACGGCAATTATACGGTGATGGACAATGGAAATTATCATTCTCCTTCCGTCAGCCGTGCGGTGGAGTACAAATTGGATACTGTTGCAATGACTGCTACGCTCGTTTGGCAGTATCGTCATACTCCGGATCGTTATACATGGTGGATGGGAAATGTACAGCGACTTCCGAACGGCAACACGTTGATTAATTGGGCAGACGGATCACTGCCGAAATTAACGGAGGTAACACCTGGTGGAACAGTAGCAATGGAATTGGGATTTGTCAACTTTAATCATAGCTACAGAGTATTTCGATTTCCGTGGAAAGGAAAAGCAACAACGCCTGTCATTAATGTTGAACCGGGAAGCGACAAGGTAACGTTATTGATGAATACATTTGACCAAAGAACTTACCACAAATATATTCTGTATTGTGATTCCCTTCCCAACCCAACTCGTGTGATCGATTCAACTTCAGTATCCGCTATTGATGTTACAGGATTCAAAAATGGGAAACGATATTACTTCCGCGTGACGATAAAAGACAGTGCCGGAAATGAAAGTCCATTCTCCAATGAGGAATCTATTCTTGTGAGATTTCTGACTCCGGGAGAAAATCTTGTTGTGAACGGCGATTTTTCCGATGGGACAATCTCCTGGAATTACAATGTCACGTCTCCTGGTGTTGGCGTGCCGTTTGTGACCGACGGAGAATTACTGGCGCAGATCGGCAATGGCGGAACGCAAACATGGCACGTACAGTTGGTTCAGGAAAATATCCCGATCATCAACGGGTTGAAATATCGATTTGAGTTTGATGCGTATGCGGCAGGGAATCGCTCAATGGAAATTAAAATCGCGATGTCTGCTGCTCCGAATACGAATTACAGTAAAACAGGTTTAATTGCGTTGACGACAACGAAAAAACATTTTTCGTTTGATTTTACAATGCAGGATCCGACCGATAATGCTGCAAAGGTTGTGTTTAACTGTGGCTTATCGGACATTGACGTTTTAATCGATAATGTATCGATAAAGCAGATAATCCCCGCAGGTGTGGACGGTAAGAGTGAAAATTTCCCGAGCGAATTCTTACTCCATCAAAATTTTCCAAATCCCTTCAATCCTCATACAGTGATCCAATATCACCTTCCGGGAGCAAATGTTGTGTCCTTAAAAGTATTTGATGTGTTAGGGAACGAAGTAGCAACGCTTGTACATCATGGACAAGAAGCAGGAACATATTCAGTACCATTCAATGCGTTGAATTTATCCAGCGGAGTATATTTTTACAAACTGCAAGTCGGGAAGTTATCAGCAATAAAAAAATTAATGATCCTTAAATAGACCGGCTATGGCTTGACGTTTTTTTATCAATCTGAAAGTGAATATCATGAAAACTAAGTTCCTACTTCTTTTTATTGTCTGTCTTGGCCAAATGACATTGGCACAAACATCAGCGTTTCAATACATTTCACCCAAACCTAATTCAATGCTAAATTCACGGGAAACAAATATCATTCTGAAACAGGGATCGTTCATTGACAAATTGAGCGTTCAAGAATATTTTTTTGTGGTAAGCGGATCTGAGTCTGGAATACAGAAAGGGACACTTATTCTTTCTGATGACGACAAAACGTTGGTCTTTCAACCTTTCAAAAAGTTCATTCCCAACGAAGTGGTAACTGTTAATCTTTTAAGCGGTATAAAAACTACTGCCGGTAAAGAGATTGGCCCGCTCTCATTTTCTTTTACCATTTCTCCTGCAAGAGAAATCGTAAATCAATCTCAAAAAATCGCACCAATATTAGATTCTTACACTGATACATCAAACAATAGTTTAACCATTCAAGCTGATTCGCTTCCGACGGATTTTCCGAAGATAACGGTTGGGACATCACACAACCCTTACGACGGAAAAATATTTATAGCAAACAAGCCGGCGGTAAGTAAACCCCCGTACGGGAATTATATACTTATAGCAGATAATAATGGTAGTATCATTAAATATAAAAAGTTTGCACAAGCAGAATCGAATTTTAAAGTACTGCCGAATGGAGAATTATCATTTTCGGAAAACGGAAGGCATATCGTGACAGATACTTCATTAACCCCTATTGATACTTTTAAATGTGGAAATGGATATACTGCAGATTCACACGATTTTTTGCTTCTCCCGAACGGTCATTCGTTATTGCTTGCCTATGATTCCCAGCCTGTTGATATGAGTCTGATCGTGTCCGGCGGTAAACCCGATGCAACGGTTATTGGAACGATAATTCAGGAACTGGACGCATCTAAAAATGTTGTCTTTCAATGGCGCACGTGGGATTATCTTCCTATTACATCATCCTATATTAATCTTACTACTCAAACTGTTGACTATTCACACGGGAATGCATTGGAAGTCGATAAAGACGGAAATATTTTCATTGTATTGAGACATACATCTAACGTCGTTAAAATTAACCGACTGACAGGAAATGTTGATTGGATTTTGGGAGGAAAACAAAATGAATTTACATTTATCAACGAACACGAATTCAATGCGCCAAATTATTTTTCGTATCCGCATCATATGAGCATTTTACCAAATGGAAATATTACACTGTTTGACAACGGTGATCAGCACACGCCAATGTATTCCCGGGGCGTTGAATATAGACTCGACGAAAAGAATAAAACGGTTACACTGGTATGGGAATATCGACACGTACCTGATATTTATACCGCTTCAGGTGGTTCCGTGCAACGACTGCCGAACGGGAATACCATTGTGGGATGGAGTAGAGGTGGGGCTGCAAGCGGTTCTCCGGCGTTTACGGAATTACAACCCGATAATTCTGTTGCACTCGAAATATTTTTCCCTGTCGGTCAGTTTTCATACCGCTCGTATAAATTTCCATGGATAAGCCAAATGCCGGGAGCTTCCGTGACAGTATCAGAAGTGTTGCAGGGAAATACATATACGTTTAATAAAGCGGCAGATACTACTGGAATAACGATCACGTTCCAACAACTGGCGGCAGATATGTATTCAAACGCAATTGTGACGAAATATAATTATGCGCCCATCGATCCGGACTTTATTGAACAGGCGCCGCTAATGGATCCCAGTTTTTTTAAAATTCAAGGTGAGCTGATAACCTCATATAAAGGTTTGGTACAGGTCGATGTCAGTAAGTATCGTGGAATCTCCAACCCTAAAAAAACTGTGGTGTATGTACGACCGCTGTACAGTAAAATTTTTATTCCTCTTCCAACAGGTTACGATTCCGTAAAGAATGAACTTCTCTTTACAACAAGCGATTTTGGGGACTTTGCGTTCGGTATGCCGCAAAGTGTAACGGCATATGCACCAAATCCAATTTCGCCCAAACAAAATGAAATTGTCAATGGAGAATCAGCTGTGAATTTGCATTGGGGAATACGAGGGGTTGTCCAAACCTATCATCTTCAGGTTGCTACCGATTCTGCATTCCAAAACCTGGTTGTGGATACCAAAAATCTAACGATGACTTCATTTGCACTAAAGAATCTGAATAATAATTCAAAGTATTTTTGGAGGGTGAATACAACCAATGCTGCGGATACAAGTGATTGGTCGAACATTTTTGTATTCCGTACTGGGTCTCCGTTTATCACAATATTGAACCCGAACGGTAGCGAGCGAATATATTTCGATTCTACCTATATTATTCGGTGGCAAACAAACGTTCGTGATACCGTGAGAGTTGTATTGACGAAGGGAAGCGTGCAGGCATTGATTATTGTCGATTCCGCTGTTTCGCGTACCAATGCAATCGCATGGAAAGTTCCATCATCGCTTCAAAGTGATTCTTCCTACAACATTACGATTACCAGTGTGAACCATGAAGGTATCAATGACCGCAGTGATAATTCATTCACGATAGGAAGCGGCATTTCAGGTGTTTTCGATCGAGAAAATTCTATTGTGAGATATTCCTTGTTCCAAAATTACCCCAATCCATTTAATCCAACGACCGTCATCAATTATCAACTGCCGACCGGCAGTTATACGACATTGAAAATATACGATGTGCTTGGAAGAGAAATTGCTACCTTGGTGAATGAAATAAAAAATTCAGGAACATATACTGTTGAATTTGAGGCACATTCATTATCTGCAGGCGTGTATTTCTATCGTTTACAAGCAGGAAAATTTTCTTCAATTAAAAAAATGACACTCATCAAATAAGTTGATCGAAAGAAATCTATGAAATCAATACGGATAGTATTTGTATTATTGCTGCTCAGCTCGTCCTCAATGATTGCCGGAGGATTCCTAAAAGTTTCAGGTCAGTATATTGTTAACGACAAGAATGAAAAAGTATTGCTTCGCGGAATCGGACTGGGTGGCTGGCTTCTCCCTGAAGGATATATGCTGCAGACCTCTGCATTTGCCAATGCCTTTTGGGAAATGAAACTAAAAGTTATCGGTGTTGTCGGTCAGCAAAAAGCTGATTCATTTTGGACTGCGTATAGAAAGAATTTTGTTCAACGAAAAGACATTGAACATCTTTCAAAGTTAGGATTTAATTCTGTTCGAGTAGCATTGCACTGGGAATTTTTTATGAACCCTTCCGGTGGCTGGCTGATCGAAGGTTTCACCATTGTTGATAGTTTGCTGCGTCAATGCGCGGATAATAACATCTATTTAATTCTCGACCTTCACGCCGCGCCTGGCGGACAAAATACTTCCAACATCAGCGATTATCATTATCCGTATCCATCGTTATGGCAAAGCGATACGAATAAGAGAATGACGATCAATCTGTGGAAAAAACTTGCTGAACGATACAAAAATGAACCATGGATCGGCGGTTATGATCTTCTCAACGAAACAGTGTGGGATCTTAAACCGAACAATCAGCCGTTGCGCGATTTGTACATCGCCATCACTGATTCGATCCGTTCTGTTGATACAACACATATTATTTTTATTGAAGGAAACCAATGGGCAAATGATTTTACAGGTTTAACTCCCCCTTGGGACAAAAATATGGTGTACAGTTTTCATAAGTATTGGAATCCCAATGACATTGCTTCAATAAATTTTGTGTTAACATTACGCAATACAACAAATCGTCCGTTATGGCTGGGAGAATCGGGAGAAAATTCTAATACATGGTTTACTGATGCCATATCATTGATGGAGGCGAATCATATTGGCTGGTCATGGTGGACATTGAAGAAATTTAATGCAACGAATGGCCTCTTTTCAGTCCCGATAACACCGGAATATAATTATTTGCTGCGCTATTGGAGTGGAAAGGAAACAAAACCATCGGTCGATTTTGCGATGAAAGGATTAATGGATATGGCAGAAGGTTTACAATTGGAAAACTGCACATTTAATTCGGGAGTCATTGATGCAATGTTCCGACAGGTTTCAGACTCTTCCGCTACTCTTCCATTCGCACCGAATATAATTCCAGGAAGACTTTATGCTGCAAACTACGACTATGGCAGACAAGGTATTGCATACGGCGATAAAGATTATCAAAACGCCGGAGGTGGAGCGTGGGGTTGGAATTCTGGCGATCAATACCGTAATGATGGCGTAGATATCGAAAGCTGTTCCGACACAATCACGAATGGTTACAATGTCTTTAATATTAAAGCAGGCGAGTTTTTAAAGTTTACGATAAACGTTGCACAAAATGCTACCTATCTATTTTCGGCTCGGGTTGCAGCAAACGCAGATGGCGGGGTTATTGTTGTCACTCCGGATAACTCTGCTTCGAGTTTTACGACTATTGCAAAGACCGGAGAGGGAGATGTGCCGACATGGAAATCTCAGGATCTATTTGAAATTGATCTCACCGCCGGAACTCATACGCTGAATTTTACTCTCTATGGGAGCGGATTAAGAGTTAATTACATAGACCTCACAAATGTGGGCACCCTTTCGGTAAAAAACGATTTACATGTTCCTAAAGAATTTTCGCTGATGCAAAATTATCCAAATCCATTTAATCCAAACACAGCGGTTCAATTCCAATTACCGTCGAATGAGTTCGTCAGTCTTACTGTATATGATATTCTCGGTATGAAAGTGATGGATATATTTCAGAAACAGATGCCGGCTGGTATTCATTCTGTGAATGTCAATGCATCCACACTTGCTTCGGGAATATACTTCTACCGACTTCGTGCTGGCTCACATTCTTCCACAAAAAAAATGATTCTGCTGAAGTGATCTCTCATTACGCTTATGAAAAAACTAAATTGTTTCATTGTTATGTTTGTCATTATTCATTCATCTGTCGCATTATGTGATGGATTCCTGAAAGTCTCCGGAACGACGATTGTTGACGGGCAAGGAAACGAGATTATCCTGCGGGGTATGGGGCTCGGAGGATGGATGCTTCCCGAAGGGTACATGTTTCAAATGTCTTCATTTGCAAATGCACCGTGGGAAATCAAGAAAAAAGTAATCGATGTGGTTGGTATTCAGCGAGCAGATACATTTTGGAATGCATTCCGGCAAAATTTTGTGCAAAGAAAAGATATCGAACGTTTGGCGCAACTCGGATTCAACTCCATTCGTTTACCGATGCATTGGGATTTCTATATGAATGCAGATGGAACTTGGAGAACAGAAGGATTCGTCATTACTGATAGTTTGCTGCGTTGGTGTGCCGATAGTAAAATATATCTGATCCTTGATCTTCATGGGGCTCAGGGAGGACAGAGCGCAAATAATATCAGCGACTACAATCCGGCAAATCCTTCATTATGGCAAAGTGATTCAAATAAACAAAGGACGATTGCACTTTGGAAAAAACTGGCGGAATGGTATAAAAATGAACAATGGATCGGCGGATATGATATTCTGAATGAACCGGCATGGGATCTTCCACCATCGAACAAACCTCTCCGAGATCTTTCGGTGGCAATTACAGCAGCAATTCGCTCTGTCGATACCACGCATATTATCTTTGTCGAGGGGAATTGGTATGCGACTGATTTTAATGGAATGACTCCTGCGTGGGATGACAATATGGTATGGAGTTTCCATAAATATTGGAATTCGACTGATGGTAATTCGATTAACTATTTGTTGACCCTTCGAAGTAACACAAATCGTCCTTTATGGATGGGGGAATCCGGAGAAAATTCAAATTCATGGTTTACGGATTGTATCTCGCTGTTGGAAAGCAACAAAATCGGATGGTCTTGGTGGACGTTAAAAAAATTTGCAACCATCAACGGTCCATTTTCTATTCCCATGAGCAACGAATATGAAGCACTTCTTCGTTACTGGAAAGGTCAAGCAACAAAACCAACTGCAGACGATGCAATGAAAGGTCTCATGGGAATGGCAGAAGGATTAGCATTGGAAAAATGCATCTATAACGAGGGAGTGATTGATGCCATGATTCGCCAACCGTACGATAATGCGCGAAGACCATACGCTTCCAATACCATTCCCGGAAAAATATTCCTTACAAACTATGATTATGGAAAAAACGGAATTGCTTACAAAGATATTGTCTACACAAATACGGACAATAAGTCTACGTGGAATAATGGATGGACATACCGAAATGACGGAGTAGATATTGAAAAATGCTCCGACGACATTACCAATGGATATAACATCGGTTGGACGGAAACAGGGGAATTTACAACATATACGGTAAATGTCACACAAAGTGGTTCATACAAGGTGAACCTCCGAGCGGCCGTAAGTAATGCCGGAGGGTACATTGGAATGCGTTGGGATGAAAAAGATCAAGTGTTGGTTCCGTTATCGCAAACCGGCGGCTGGCAATCTTGGGGTACTACAACGCTCGGCACCGTTGACCTAACCGCGGGAATGCACCTCTTAACATTAAACCAATATTTTGGAGGGTTCAATCTTAATTATGTTGATGTCGCATATAGCGGACCAATCTCTTCAGTTGGCGGTGAAACAATTCCCGTTCAATATTCTCTTAAACAGAATTTCCCAAATCCGTTTAATCCCACAACAACAATTCGGTACCAAATACCAACGAATGAATTTGTATCATTGAAATTATATGATCTTCTTGGGAAAGAAGTCGTTACGTTAGTAAGTGATGAAAAGCTACAGGGAGAACATTCCGTTCAATGGAACGCATCAGATTTTCCCAGCGGAGTATACTATTACACGGTGCGGGCAGGAAATTTTTCTTCCACAAAAATGCTTATGCTTTTGAAATGATTTTATGAAAAACATTTATTTCCTTATATCGCTATTGTTTCTTTTTTTAGTTCCCGGTTGTAAAAAAGATGAATCAAACGTGACTGCTGCAAAAACAAAATCTATCGACGAACGAGTTGATGATCTGTTGTCGCAGATGACTCTCGATGAGAAAGTTGGTCAGATGACACAGGCAGAACGTTCGGCATTACGGAGTACGTCTGATATTAAAACGTATTTTCTCGGTTCATTGCTGAGCGGAGGTGGTTCTGCACCTGCAATAAATACTCCTGTCGCTTGGGCAGATATGTATGACGGATTTCAGGCATATGCTTTACAAACGCGGTTAAAAATTCCGCTGTTGTATGGTATTGATGCTGTCCATGGTCACAATAATGTAAAAGGGGCTGTCATCTTTCCGCAAAACATTGGTATGGGTGCAACCCGGAATCCAGAATTAGTGCAAAGGGCTTCTGCCATTGTAGCAAAAGAAGTCGCTGGCACAGGGATCGATTGGACGTTTGCACCGTGTATCGCTGTTCCACGAGACGAACGGTGGGGAAGAACGTATGAAGGATTTGGTGAAACTCCGGAATTGCAGTCGATGATGGCTCCTGCCTCTGTAAAAGGATTTCAAGGTTCGCTAAACGGCGGATCAACAGAAATTCTTGCCTGCGCTAAACACTTTGTTGGTGATGGCGGAACGATGGGTGGTGACGATCAGGGGAACACGCAATTATCAGAAGCAGAATTACGTGCGCTCCATTTGCCTGGTTATATAGAAGCTATGAAGCAGGGATTAGGTTCAGTGATGGTTTCGTACAACAGTTGGAACAATATCAAAATGCATGGGCACAAATATTTAATTACTGATGTCCTGAAAACGGAATTGGGGTTTAAAGGTTTTGTTGTATCTGATTGGGCAGCGATCGATCAATTAGCAGGCGATTATCCGACGGATATTGAAATTGCCATTAATGCCGGAATTGATATGGTGATGGTACCATACAACTATGTGACATTCATAGCGGAGCTTAAAAAACTTGTGACTGCCGGTAAAGTGCCGATGATTCGAATTAATGATGCAGTTCGAAGAATCGTAAGAGTGAAATTGCAGATGGGTTTATTCGAAAAACCATACACGGATCGGACATTTACATCGCAGATCGGTTCCGATGAACATCGTCTGGTAGCTCGAGAGTGCGTACGGCAATCGTTAGTGCTTTTGAAGAATGCGGATTCCACACTTCCGTTGAAAAAAAATCTGAACAGAATTCATGTCTCCGGAAAAAATGCAGACAATATTGGCAACCAATGCGGAGGGTGGACAATATCCTGGCAAGGGGGAAGCGGAGCAATAACAACAGGTACATCAATACTGAATGCGGTGAAACAAACAGTTTCTTCGAACACCGTTGTAACATACTCTTTGGATGGAAGCGGGGCAGCAGGTGCAGATGTGGGAATTATCGTGGTCGGAGAAACTCCATACGCCGAAGGGGCAGGAGATAATAATCTGCTTACATTGTCGCAGGAAGATCAAAATGCAATATCATTGGTGAAAGCGACAAATATTCCTGTGGTAGTCGTTCTTATTTCCGGTCGTCCTTTGATCATCAATTCGGCATTAACACAAGCTGATGCATTTGTAGCGGCGTGGCTTCCCGGTACCGAAGGCCGTGGTCTGTCCGATGTGCTGTTTGGTGACTATAATTTTTCAGGAAAACTTCCTCACTCTTGGCCCCGCACCATTCAACAAGTTCCAATCAATGAAGGTGACTCAAATTATGATCCGTTATTTCCTTATGGTTTTGGGCTGATCTATTAATACTAATTACGGAAGGATATACGATGCAGAAACAACTCTTCGTTTTATTACTTGTTGGATTTAGTCTGGGAATCTCTCAGACTCCGCTCTACAAAAATTCAGCAGCAAAAATAGAAGATCGCGTTAGCGATTTGTTAAAACAAATGACGTTGGAAGAAAAAGTGGATATGCTCAGCGGAACCGGTTTTGCATCCAAACCACTTGCACGGCTCGGCATTCCTGCGTTGACGATGACGGACGGTCCGGTCGGTGTTCGTTGGGATTCTTCCGTTGCATTTCCTTCAGCGATTATGCTGGCGGCGACATTTGATACATCGCTTGCCGGCCGATATGGATGGGCGCTAGCGCGTGAAACAAAAGCGAAGGAAAGAAATACAATCCTCGGCCCATGTGTGAACATTAATCGTGTGCCGCAAGGGGGACGTAATTTTGAAAGTTATGGAGAGGATCCGTTCCTGACATCACGAATCGCTGTCTCGTATGTAAAAGGTGTGCAAGGTGAAGGTGTTGTTGCGACCACAAAACATTTTGCAGTCAACAATCAAGAAACAGATCGGATGAGTGTGAATGCCAAAGTGGATAAACGCGCTTTGTACGAAATTTATTTTCCTGCATTCAAAGCGGCGGTACAGGAGGCAAAGACCGAAGCAATTATGTGCGCATATAATAAATTGAATGGGCAGTATTGTAGCGAAAATGAAATGCTTCTCAATACTGTATTGAAGAAGGAATGGAAGTTCGACGGACTTGTTATGTCCGATTGGGGAGCTGTTCATAACACGGAGGGTGTTGTTACGTACGGACTTGATCTTGAAATGCCAGGAGGTGATTTTCTGACGAAAGAAAAACTTCTTCCTCTTAAAAAAGATGGGAAGGTAAAAGAATCGACGGTTGATGATAAGATAAAACGCATGCTTCGAGTGATGTTCCGTATGGGATATTTTGATAAGCCGTCTGAAAAGCCGATGACGAACGCCCCCGAGCATCGTGCCGTCGCTTTAGATGTTGCCCGGGCTGGCATCGTTCTCTTGAAGAATGAAAATAATATGCTTCCGTTGAGTCCAGTTTCAGTGAAGTCCATTGCTGTTATCGGACCGAATGCTGATGTTCTGCGAAGTGGCGGTGGCGGTAGTTCGATGGTTGTTCCGGCGTTCAGAGAAACACCGCTGGATGGAATTAAAAAGGCATTTCCGAATTCATCAATTTCTTTTGCTATGGGTGCCAGGCTTATCAGTGATGTTCCTACAATCGAACCGCAATTCTTTTTTGTTCCGAATGATACAACAGGGAAAAATGGGCTGCTAGCTGAATATTTCAACAATAAGGAATTAAAAGGAGAGCCCGCCCTTCGTCGTGTTGACAAGAATATTGAATTCCGTTGGGGAGGTGAACAACCCGCTGAAGGTTTCGGTGTCGATAATTTTTCTGTCCGGTGGACGAGCAGACTTAAACCTGATCTGACCGGAACATATGAGATCACGGCTGCGAGTGATGATGGCATTCGATTATTTATTGATGGAAAACTCCTTATCGACAATTGGATGGACCATGGAGTGGAAGCACGCACGGTCAAGGTCAATCTTGACGCAGCAAAATTTTACGATGTGAAAGTAGAGTATTATGAGAACGGCGGGGATGCTGTTGCATTATTAGGTTGGACAAAGCCGAACGAAAACGAACTGACCGCAGCTGTTGAGATTGCCAAACAAAGTTCCGTGGCTTTGATCTTTGCCGGTCATTCACAGCATCAAGAGTCGGAAGGCTCCGACCGTCAATCGATCGATCTGCCTGAGAATCAGATCCAATTGATCAACGAAGTTACAAAAGTGAATCAAAATACAATCGTTATCCTGAATGCCGGTGCACAAGTGAACCTTTTGCCATGGATCAATAATGTCCGTTCATTGGTGTGGGCATTCTTCCCGGGACAGGAAGGAACGCAGGCGATGGTTGAGGTGCTTACGGGAATTCAAAATCCTTCAGGGAAACTTCCCTTTACGATAGCAAAAAAATGGGAAGATTATCCGGCGTTTGGAAATTTTCCGGGCGCTAATGGCGAGGTGGAATATAAAGAAGGTATCATGGTTGGGTATCGATATTTCGATACGAAAAATGTTGAACCGTTATTTCCGTTTGGTTTTGGAATGTCGTACACAACTTTTACATTATCAAATTTGAAAGTTCAATCCAAAAAAAATAATACCTATGAAATCTCCATCGATGTAAAAAATACCGGTTCAGTTGCCGGATCGGAAGTAATTCAACTCTATGTGAAAGATAATAAACCCAAAGTCATCCGGCCGGAAAAAGAATTAAAGGCGTTTACACGCATAACCCTTGCGCCCGGTGAACAAAAGAATGTCACATTGAAATTGAACACTTCTTCGTTTCAATATTATGATGATGTGAAAAATGTTTGGACCCGTTCATCAAAAGGATATCAAATACTTATTGGCAATTCATCAAAAAATATTTTGTTAAATTCAACCATTAAATAAGCATTTGACATAATTTCTATGCAATGTCTCGTGAAACAGGGCGTTGTATAGTAATGGGAAATGGTGGAAGTTTTTTTTGTCCTTTTATTTGCATCCATTAGCTGTTCTCACTATCTTTATTCGAATGATTATTTGAGACAATATTTTTTTTCATGAAAAAAGCTTATAAATCTGTTCGAGACTTTGTCCTTCGGTATCCAGCGATACTTGCTTCGTATTTTATCTACAGCTACTACTTCATCTCCACGATGGATTTTTATATCAAGTTCAAGCATCGTCATTTTGGTGCGTCTGATGCGCTTCAACATTTTGATACGCTGTTGTGGATGTGGGTACTCTCATATGTGTTAGTGAAGGTGATCGATCTTCGGGAACGCCTGCACCGAAGGGAAAAAGAATTTCTGGAACAACAACATCATATTGAACTGAAAGAGACACAGATCCAAACGCTTCATGAAGTGATTATGACCTTGAAGCATGAGATTAATAATCCGTTGGCGATTATTCTTGGATATACTCGTCTGCTGAAGAAACGTGTCACCGATCCGGAATCGCTGAAAAAGATCGAAGAAATTGAAGTCGCCTCTCAACGCATCAATCACGCGTTAAAAGAATTTTCCACCGCACAGGTCTATGAAGTTGCCGAATCACCTGTCGGCAATCTTGTAGAACTTTCTCCTTTCCCCGCAGATAAAAAACAATGACGCTGCATGAGCGCTGGATGAAGTACGCACTCCGCGAAGCGGGTCGCGCATTTGAACAGAACGAAGTCCCCGTCGGTGCCGTCATCGTCCATAAAAATACTATTATTGCCAAAGGATATAACCAGGTAGAAATGATGCACGATCCGACCGCGCATGCGGAAATGATCGCTTTGACGGCAGCAGCAGCCCATCTTGAGAACAAATTCTTGAAAGATTGCATCCTGTATATTACGATGGAACCGTGTCCTATGTGCGCCGGTGCGATCGTCTTATCCCGCATACCGACGATTGTGTTTGGATGTTATGATCCTAAGATGGGAGCAAGCGGAAGTGTGATGAATGTGACGGAAAATAAGAAGCTGAACCATCAGGTACATGTCGTTGGCGGTGTGTTGGATATTGAATGCGGGGGATTGGTGAAAGAATTTTTTGAGAAAAGAAGAAAAAGAGATACGGCAGCTCAACGTTAATTCCGACTTGTTATAACTTACATTGCAATTCCTTCCTTTAACTTTTCCGCCCTGTCTGCTAATCGCAATGATTTCAGCATCTCTTCTATATCACCATCAATGAATCGGTCAAGATTGTACAATGTCAAACCAATACGGTGATCCGTCACGCGGTTTTGCGGAAAATTATATGTGCGCACTTTGTCACTACGGTCACCACTTCCGACCATCGATTTTCGCGAGGCGGCCTGTTCATTCTGCTGTTCCTGTAATTTCATTTCGTATAATTTTGAACGGAGCATCTTCATTGCACGTTCACGGTTTTGAAATTGAGAGCGTTCCTGCTGACATGCCACGATGATGCCAGAGGGTTTGTGTGTGATACGCACAGCGGTTTCTACCTTATTCACGTTCTGTCCACCTTTGCCGCCGGATCGGTAAGTATCCAATTGAATATCGGCTGGATTAATTACCACTTCTTCAACATCTTCCACCTGGGGCATAATTGCAACCGTAGCTGCTGATGTATGGACCCGCCCTTGTGCTTCCGTTTCCGGAACGCGCTGCACGCGATGGACACCGCTTTCAAATTTCAGAACGCCGTACACATCTTCACCGTCGATGCTCATAGTCACTTCTTTAAAACCGCCTTTGTCGGTTTCGTTCCAATCAAGCGTATCAACGCGCCATTTTTTCCGTTCGCAGAAACGGACGTACATTCGATAGAGATCCGAAGCGAACAGCGCAGCTTCTTCGCCCCCAGTTCCGCCGCGAATTTCGACAATCACATTACGATCATCATTCGGATCTTTAGGCACCAGCAATGACTTAACATCATTCTCAAGCGTTACTAATTGTGGTTCAAGTTCTGCAATTTCTGCCAGAGCCATTTCCTTCAATTCCGCATCTCCGCCGATTTCGAGAACCTCTTTGCTGCTGTTGATATTATTATAGACGCGAAGATATTGATCTGCCGCTTTCACGATCTCGGAGAGTTCGCGAAATTCACGTCCCAATTCTTTGCTCTTTTGCTGATTGGAGGCAACATCAGGGGAGGACATCTTTTCCTGAACTTCGGCAAAGCGTCGTTTTATTGATTGTAATTTTTCTACAAGATTGCTCATAACGTCAACAGTACTAAAAATAAAAAATATAAGCAGGACAAGCATTCCCGCTTGTCCGAAGTTACAAAATTTCCTTTTGGTCAAACAGGAATGATCGGTTTTTGGTATTTTACTCTACTCTTTTTGCAATGCTGCTTTCAACGCCGCCAATGAGACTTCCATCATTGAATCATCCGGTTCTTCGGTTGTGATTTTTTGCAGCCATAATCCTGGTGCGACGAACATTTTGCCGAGCGCCGTTCCGCTGTGTTTCGCAGAATATTTAAGAAATTCGTACGATATTCCGCCGAGTACCGGAATAAAGGGAATATGCGTTGACAGTCGAATCGGTAATGTTAATTCATCAATGAACTGCAGTAGAATCGTATCCATAATACTGAATAGCAAGATTGCAATTAACATCACTTGCAGTACGAAACTCGTCCCGCAGCGGGGATGAAAACGGGTATAGGTAATGGCGGACGGAACAGTGAGAGGAGCATTCTGTTCGAATGCAAAAACCGCTTTGTGTTCAGCACCGTGATATTGAAAGAGGCGATGGACATCTTTCATCTTTGAAATGGCGTAGAGATAACCGAGTAAAATTGTGATGCGGATTGCACCGGAGACAAGATTGAATTCGAACGGTCTCTGGGCCACGTCAAAAAACTGTGTTGCCGCAAACAGAGGGAGGAAAAAAAATAGTCCGACCCCTATCACCAAGGAAAAGATTAGTGTTGCTCCCAACGCAAGTTTTGATTGCGGTTTTCGTTCTTTTTTTTCGCCGATATTATTTTTAGTTTCCTCATCTTCCATGGCAATTTCAGCCGAATAGTTGAGCGTACTGATGCCGATGTACATCATCTCTACAAGTCCAATTGCGCCGCGGAGGATCGGTTTATTGAACACCGGGTTTTTCTCCAATACCGAAGTAAACGGCATTTTTTTTACCACAATTTCGCCGTTGGCTCTTCGCACGGCTGTAGCAATCATCCCTTTCGCACGCATCATTACCCCTTCGATTACCGCTTGGCCTCCCACCTGGATCGGTTGATTGATATCAAATTTTTGTTCGCTCATGCTGCTCTATTCCTCTGTCGGGTGTTCTGAAAATAAAAACCTGTGAAACAGTTCACAGGTTTGGTATTACAATATACGAAAATTCACGGATAATTTAATACCCAATTGCTTGACCGTATCCCCTAGGATCTGTAGCGCCATATAACATCCCTTTTGCATTGTCGATAATGATCCCTTCGGCAAGTCCGCTTGTCCCGCGTCGTTCTTTCATATGGTGCCCCATTGCTTCAAGTTTCTCCACAGTGTCGGAAGAAAGTCCGCGCCGTTCGTAATATGTTTCATCCGGCGACCATTGATGATGAATCCGAGGAGCATCTATTGCTTGTTGAATATTCATTTCAAAATCGATTACATTACAGATCACCTGCATCACGGTGGTGATAATGGTTGTTCCGCCAGGAGTGCCGATGACCATAAATGGTTTTCCATCTTTCACAACGATTGTCGGTGTCATGGACGAGAGCATTCGTTTGTTCGGTTGGATTTCGTTCGCAATATTTCCTATTGCACCGTAAATATTGGGAACTCCCGGCTTTGCGGAAAAATCATCCATTTCATTGTTCAATATAAAACCGGCGCCATCCACAGCAACGGAACATCCGAATCCTCCGTTGAGTGTGGTGGTAACGCTTACACAATTTCCCCATTTGTCAACTACGGAATAATGCGTTGTCTGTTCACTTTCGTGGAGTGGCGCTTTTCCGTGTGAGATGCTTTTACTTTCACTGGCGTTCACTGTATCGATGGTTGCGCGGCGTTCATCTGCGTATTGTTTTGATATAAGCCATTCGACAGGGACTTTATAAAAGTCGGGATCTCCTAAATGTTCTGCGCGATCAGCATAGACGCGTCTCATTGCTTCGATATAACGGTGAATAGTCTTTGCGGAATTATGGCCATACGATTTTAAATCGTATCCTTCCAGAATATTCAACAGTTGCAGCAGTGCCGTTCCTCCGGAACTGACCGGCGGTTGGGAAATGATCTCATATCCGCGGTATGTTCCCTTTAATGGAACTCGAATCGCCGCTTGGTAATTTTCAAGATCGGTGTGAGAGATTAATCCGCCTCCTCGTTTCATTTCTGCAACGATAAGATCTGCTGTTTCTCCTTTGTAAAATCCATCACGTCCCTTTTCAATAATTCGTTTGAGGGTTTTCCCAAGGTCTGCTTGCTTCCATAGTTCACCCTCTTTGTATGCGCCGGAAGGGTTGACAAAATATTTTTTGCTTCCCGAAAATTTTTCGAAATCTTTTTTCCCCCAATTGAGATCTTCTGCCAACTCGCCGAGAAGAGGAAATCCTTTGGCGGCGAGTTCATATGCCGGAGAAATTACCTGTTTGCGATTCATAGTTCCATATTTTTCTAATCCCGTTAACATTCCGGCAACAGCACCCGGAACCCCTGCCGCTAAATGTCCCAACGTACTTTTTTCAGAAATAAAATTTCCCTCTTTATCCAAATACATGTCGCGGCTTGCGGCTCCCGGCGCTTTTTCCCGATAGTCGATAGCGTAACATCGTCCATCGGCAAAACGGATGTTCATAAATCCGCCGCCGCCGATATTTCCAGCAGCCGGATACGTGACGGCAAGAGCGAATCCAACGGCAACTGCGGCATCAATGGCGTTACCTCCTCGCTTCAGAATTTCCATTCCGGCCTTGGATGCGAGCGGATCAGCTGAAACGACCATGCCGTTTTTTGCTTTCACCGGTTTTCGGGATGCAGGTTGAAGGAAAGCTGAAACAAAGAGGATGAGGATCAATAACGAAGAAACAATTTTTTTCATGAATGAGAGTCCTTTAAAAAAAGAAGCCCTGTCTGTTAATGACAGGGCTCTATCCTATATTATAGTGGAACTAAAACGGTAGGTCATCATCTTTTGGAGCATCTGAATGTGCTGGGGTCGATTCGGAAACTGAACTGCTACCGGTGTTTCCTTTTCCTGCACCGCCTCCGCCGTCCAGCATAATCAACTGATCAGCAACAATCTCAGTGATATATCGTTTGATTCCATCTTTTTCATAGTTTCGAGTTTGTAATTTTCCTTCAAGATAAACTTTTTTTCCTTTTTTAAGATACTCACCGCATATTTCTGCAAGTTTTCTCCAAGCAACAATATTGTGCCATTCTGTTTTTTCCTGTTGGTTTCCTTCCTGATCTTTCCAGCTTTCGCTGGTGGCAATGGAAAATGTGGCGACCGCAACGCCGCTAGGCGTATATTTCAATTCGGGGTCTTTACCCAAATTACCGATCAATTGAACCTTGTTTAGACTACGTGACATAAGACCTCCTTAACGTTAATGTGAATTGTGGGAAAAACATACAATAAACAGTAAAAAATGTCAAGTGCTCAATTGGTTTAATTTGTTGGTCATAGCGGGCATTTTTCTGTTTTTCAAGAATCAGTTTTTTTATATTCTCTATAACAATGATGATTAAACATTTTGTGATGATTCGAGGAAAGAAAATAATCCTTTATCCGACGCATAGAAACAGCATTAGCAGAATGATTAACGTGAGCGGACACATTGAGAAAACTCGGCTGATCACGGAACGTTCAATCAGGACTGTTTGTTTCATGTACGTCCGGATTCCAATTGCAGTGGAGAATCCACATTGATGAATTTTTGCGATACAGTAAAGACTGAAAGCGATAACAATATGTTTCGAATGAACGTAATGATAAATTTTTTATTTCTAATTACTTGTGTAATGTTTGGACAATCGGTGGAACCAGTTCGAATTTCGTTCTCTGTTTTACCCGTGACGGTGAAGGGAGGAGATCAATTTACAGTTATACTGCAAGCGAATATCGAAAAACCATGGCATATTAATTCCGACAAGCCGCATGATGAATCATTGATCGCTTCCAAAGTGGTGGCAACTGGGAAAGGAATACGGTTGACCAAAGTACATTATCCAAAACCGCACGATGTTACATTTTCATTTTCCGATCAGCCGGTCTCTGTATTTGAAGGGAATAGCCAAATAGAATTATTGTTTACTGTTGACAATGCTCCGGTTGTTGGTAAACAAAAGATTGAAGTGAAGTTGAATTACCAAGCATGCAACGACCAAACATGTCTTGCCCCAAAGTCGGCGTCTACAGTTCTGGAGGTTGATGTTACAGCATCTTCTGTTACACCACAAAATCAAAAAACAGATACCGCTGCACAAACAACAGGCTCCGAACTCTTGCAAACTTATGGAGGAGCAACAGAAGCTGACCAAAAGATAGGAAATGCATCTGATGATACCGGACTTGCTTCAACGTTGGAAAAGAGTGGTCTAGCCGTATCGTTGTTGTTTATTTTTCTTGGCGGACTTGCATTAAATCTTACGCCATGCGTTTATCCCTTGATTCCCATTACGATTGGGTATTTTGGCGGACAAAGCGAAGGAAAAACGAGTAGACTCTTTTTGTTAGGTGTGCTCTATATGTTGGGAATGGCGTTGACCTATTCAGTGATTGGCGTTGTCACGTCATTAAGTGGTGCCCTCTTCGGGACATTACTTCAGAACGTGTATGTGATTCTTGGAATTGCGACACTTTTTGTTGTGCTTGCACTCAGTCAGTTTGGTGTGTACGAGTTTAATCTTCCCAGTTCATGGATGAACGCTGCCGGCGGAGCAAAAGGGGGTTCATTCGGTGCATTCTTTATGGGGTTGACGATGGGAATTGTCGCCGCTCCCTGCATCGGACCTTTTGTCATCGGTCTGGTAACATTCGTCGCGGCAAAAGGAGATCCATTTCAGGGATTTCTGATGTTCTTCGTGCTGGCGCTCGGACTTGGTTTTCCCTATTTAATCTTAGCATTATTTTCCGGTAAGATAAAAAATCTTCCGCGTTCGGGCGAATGGATGGAAGGAGTGAAGCATCTGTTTGGATTCATCATGTTAGGTATGGCTCTCTATTTTATTGATCCGATTCTTCCAAAAGAAATCCAATTATATTTGCTTCCGGTATTCGGAATCATTGCCGCCATTATCCTCATGTTCATAGATAAGAAGGGGAATAGTGTGAAGGGATTCCGCGCGGTGAAAATTGCCGTATCGCTTTTGATTATTGTGATCTCATCATATGCTTTGATCCCGTCAAAGAAACAATCCCCCGATTGGCAAATCTTCACCGAAGTGAAGTACGAAGAATCATTACAAAACAAAGAAATGATGGTGATAGATTTTTATGCTGATTGGTGTATCCCATGCAAAGAATTGGATGCAATCACCTTTTCAAATCCAAAAGTGATTGAACGGTCGCAGAAATTCAAAACATATAAAGCAGATCTTACGAAGTCCGGAAAACCGGAGATTGAATCGTTAACAAAACGGTTTCAGATAAAAGGGGTACCGACTGTATTGATTATAGATGGTGACGGAAATGAGAAGGGAAGAATCACGGGATTTGTCAATGCTGAAGAGTTTTTAAAGAAATTGGAAACAGCTCAATAACTGTCAGATCGATTATGGTAATAATCCCTGTGAACTCTTTCGATAAGAGTCTCTTTCTAAAATAGATTTTCAATGACAATTAATATTAAGGAAGTTAGTTTATTTATTGTAAGCAAGCATCCTAAAAAAATCCAAAAGCGGAATTATCTCGTAATATAAATGTGCTTCAAATCATAAATCCACTCATAACAATTATATAATGACAAAAAATGATACAAAATCGGACAAAAAGGTTGCCTTCAAAAAAACTTTGTGTATATTTGTAATACCCTCATTGACTGCAATTCTATAAAATTTTTACAATTCACTATTTACATAACAAACGTAAGGAGCATCATGAAAAAATCCTTATTACTATTTTGCGCGTTGTTTGGAATGATGTTAATGTCCGCAATAACAAACGCTCAAAGTGTAATACCATCAAAATGGCTTGTACCTGCCGGTAAATCGTGGTTGAATGCCACGTCGAGCAACACTCGCGGCATGGCATACAACCCAGTCACTAAACACGTTCTTGTTGCTTCAAGAGAAACCGGGATTAATGCTGTCGTTATTCTTAACGCTGCAACCGGTGATTCTATCGGCAAATTGAATATGACTGGCATCTCTGGCGGAACATTCACGTTTGTGAGAGTCGGTGTGGCAAATGATGGGCGTATCTACACTTCAAATCTTCAAACGACTGTCAATGATTCAACTCAGCGACAAGTAAAAATTTATACATGGGCTGACGAAAGTTCTGCTCCGACAATAGCATTTGCTGATTCAGTGAGAGGACCGAGAATGGGTGATGCGTTGACCGTTGTCGGTGCCGGTGAAAGTACGTATGTCTATCTTTCCGGAAACACCACACCGGGTGCCGTGAATGTATTCAAACGCTCAGGTGATACTTTGGTTCTTCGCAAAACAATTGTTCCCACAGGCTGGGCTACTGGTGTATTGGGAATCGGACCGGAAACTAATGGATTTGGTTCATTCTGGTTAAACACATCAGGAAAAGCTGCAATGAAGTTTGACACAAGCGGTAATGTTCTCGATACCATTCCTACAGGTGTTGCGGCGACCGGTTTCACAACAGCAACATATTTTGAATTCAACTCCAGAAAATTTCTTGGAATGTATTCCGGCAATGCAAGCGCTACAAACCCTTCGCTTGTACGCGTTGTTGATATCACCGCCGGCGGTGCATCATCCTATGTTGTTGCAGCAACAACATCATTAGGGAATAATCCAAATTCAAATGCAACGGGAGATGTTATTTATTCCGCAGCAGATTCTTCACTGTATGTCTTTAGTACAAATAATGCAGTTGGGAAGTTTAGTATTCCGTTGTCCGCTCCCGGTGTCACATTCAATAGTCGTGTTCCCTTTATTCCGAATGCGGGTGAAAATGACACGGTCTATTTCAATTTGTTGACGATGAAATCTATCGGCAGTGCACAATTAAAATATTTCGGACACAGAACATCTGTAAGCGATACTGCCGGTGTTGACTCTGCGTTTGTCACATTGAGTCAGTCTAACGGACGAGTATACCGCGCAGTTGTTCCGGCATCGGTAAACAGAAACGGCAGAAGAATCAATTTCCGTGCTGAGGTAACTGACGGAGCAGGTGTTAATGCTACAATTATTGTTCCTGGATATTATGCAGGAGTAACAAAACTTGCATATAAAGGTGGACCGCGTGAAGTTGATACTAACGGTGTACTTTTATTTAAAGGTTACGGCATTCGAACTCAAGGAGTTGTGACTGTTGAAGATAGTATCTTCCAAGTTGCCAACAACGAAATTGTTGCGCAGGATAGTCTCGGCGGCGTGACAATATTTAGAACACCTTCGGGTGGACCGCTGTTTGATGTGAAACGTGGCAACGCATACATTATCACCGGAACAACAGATAATCCTATAGGTGGTGGAAGCAAATTCCAATTTAATGATCCGGGAATTGATTTCACCGATCTTGGCCCTGCACCTCCCATTAAACCGAGGTTGGTTACTATTAAAGAACTTTTAAATAATGGCGAGTTGTTTGAAAATTCTTTAGTTGAGATCCGTAATGTTACCAAAACGGCAAGCTCTCCTGCATGGCCTGCTGCTGGCACCAGCGTTAATATGATTTTTAAAGATCAAAGCGGTGACTCAACAACCATGCGTATTGACAGTGATACCAATATTGACGGTATTCCTGAACCTGTATATCCAATTACGATTGTTGGACCCGCGGGACAGTTTGACAACTCTTCGCCATTTACTTCTGGCTATCAATGGTTACCACGTGATACAAATGATATTCGTCTGTTCAAACCACGTCCATTTATTCCTCCGTTTGCATTTGCTCCGGCAAATATCACATTCGGTGCACTGCTGGATACAGTACAAGCAGGAAATGGCGGAAGAAAAGGTGTCGGCACGGCAGCATTCGTATTGAGTGAAGATAGAATGGAATTGATGTATCAAGTTACTGTTGCTGGATTAAGCGGAACAATTTCCAATGCACATTTCCATAATGCTGCGGCAGGTGTTAGCGGCGGAGTGGTAAAAGATATTAAATTTAATGGAAGCACTGCCTACGGATTCTGGAGAGCAACGGATGCTAACCAGCCGCTTTCACCGGCAATGCTGACAGAACTTTTTGCTGGAAAATTGTATGTGAATGTCCATACGACAACATTTGGCGGCGGCGAAATCCGAGGTCAGGTGTATCCAAGCAACGGTATTGCGTTTGCATCTGTATTGGATAGTGTACAAGCAAAGACATCCTCACACGCAAATGGAACAGCAGCAGTCTTCCTTTCACCAGATCGTTCCACTGTAAAATACAGCGTCACGATTGAGGGACTTGAAGGAACGCTTTCCGCTGCACATTTCCATAATGCTGCTCCGGATTCGAACGGCGGTGTCGTAAAAGACATTACGATCGTCAACGGTACGGCGATGGGTGAATGGAAGAAAACAGACGGAACACAACCGCTGACGGATCAATTGATTGCAGAATTGATGCGCGGTCGTTTATACGTTAATGTTCATTCCTCACAAAATCCCGGTGGTGAAATTCGCGGACAAGTACGTCTTGTTGGTGGGTATGGTTTTGCCGCTATGTTGGATAGCGCATTAGCGGGAACAAACAAACCCGGTCGTGGAACAGCTGTGATGTTATTCCATGCCGGTGAAAAAGAAGCAATTCACTATCGGATAACAGTTGCGGGTCTTTCCGGTGAGATTACGGGAGCACATATTCACTACGGAGCCAAAGGTGTAAACGGTCCGGTCCTGAAACCGCTCAACTTCTTCGGAAACACAGCATCCGGTATTTGGTCCACGCTGGATTCTACCAATAAACTGAATGATTCGTTAGTAACGGCATTGGTCCGTGGACGCTTATACGTTAATATCCATACTGCAGCTCATCCAGGCGGCGAAATTCGCGGTCAAATTGAGCTTGTCACCGGATTCGGAATTGCGGTCGGTTTGGATAATTTACAGGCAAAAACAAACAGCGGTGGAAAAGGTACAGGCTGGGTAGTTGTCTCTCCCGGTCAGGATGAAGTGAAATATAACTTCACCGTGAATGGTCTTACCGGTGCTGTTACGAATTCGCATTTTCATAACGCACAACGCGGTATCAATGGCGGTGTGGTGAAAAATATTGCGTTTGCCAATGGTAACTCATCCGGATCTTGGAAAGCGACGGATGCAACACAACCGCTTACCGGAGCACTGCTTGATTCGCTCTTTAATGGCGGATTGTATGTGAACATCCATACAGCAGCAAATCCCGGAGGAGAAATTCGAGGACAATTAGAACCGGGACAGGGAACATTGACTGCCGTGAAACGCGTAAGCGAAGTTATTCCGGCAGAATTTTCTTTGGAGCAGAACTATCCGAATCCGTTCAATCCATCAACCGTCATCCAGTTTGCTCTGCCGAACGATGCGAAAGTATCATTGAAGATTTATGATATTCTCGGTCGCGAAGTTCGAACACTCATCAACAGCGATGTTGTGTCCGGAACAAGCAAAGTGGAATGGAATGGAAAAAATAATTTCGGACAGCAAGTTGCATCCGGTATGTATATCTACCGAATTGAAGCAGGATCATTTGTCTCAACAAGAAAAATGATGCTGTTGAAATAGGATCCGTTACAGTAACAAAATAAAAAAGCCGGATGCTGAATAAGCATTCGGCTTTTTTTATTTTTAAAAATAAGATTGGACAATCTTGTTTTGTATATTCTTCTCCACAAAAAATTCTGAAAAATATAATTGGAAGCGGTTTTATACTAAAAATGTATAATTATTCATCTCCAAAATAGTTTAGAATTTCTACAACGGTTTTATTCGCTTGCTTATAGAACTAGGTTTCTTCATATTCGCAACAGCACCAGAAGAAGCTCCAACATGTACTCCCCGAAATGTTCACGATGGTACCACAATAATACCAACGTGACATGATAGTTATTTCCTCAAAACATGAGCGAGAAATAATGAAACGATTGTTACTACCATTCCTTACACATCATTACAAATTCCTTAACGTTGAACATCACTGTACAGATTTTCTGTAGAGGAATCTTTGTCAGTGTTACGAACATGAAAGGGTGTAGTGTCTTATTGATGTCGGAAAAAATATCTACCATAAACTAATCCATCACTCATCTCCGAACGTAATAAAGGAGGATTCACCATGAAACAAATTTTACTAAAAACTCTAGTCGTAATGATTGTGCTACTGGTTGGAGCGGGAAATGCGTTATATGCCGGTACGTATGCTTCAGGAATACGCATTACAAATCCTGATTCCACGATTGCTTTTGATGGTTCATTTCATGACGGAACGAATGCGCGTATCTGGTTTACATTGAACGGTCATGCCGATACTGTACTTGTGAGAATCAAATCGGGGAACACGGTCGTTCGTGCTTTTCCTCCTTTACTGAACGACACAGCAAGAACATACAGTATCGCGTGGGACGGTAAAAATGACCAGGGTAATATTGTATTAACGGGAAGATACATGCTTGAAGTATTTACATCTGATACGGGGAATTCTTCATCCACTTGGGCCAAAGCGTGGCAAAACAAAGTCCGTTCGGGACTTTCAAGTAGAGATATTGAAGTGGTAAACGTCCCCGGGCATCCATGGTTTGGCAATCTTATCCTGTCTGAAGCATCCTCTCCGTATTCGCGACTGATCGTTGCAAGCGCGGCCGGTGATAGTCTTACATCATTCGGAACTGATGCATATATATCAAGTTCAGATCCGTGGTATTTAACCACTTCTCAGAACGGAAATCTGTATGCGTCGAACAACAGCAGAAGAAATATTTTTGTCTTTCAAAACGGATTGCTTGTGCAAACCTTAAAAGACACCGCTGGCTTTGATTTTCCACGTGGAATTGCTGCTCTAGGGGGAGGAAGTCCAACGTTATTAATAGCGACGGGGAATCGACTGGTACGAAGATCACCGGCTGGTGTTGTTGATACGGTATTTCAAACAGCGGGAGCTGGATATGTCCGGGATGTGGTGGTTGATGATTCCGGATACGTGTATTTTTCATACGGCGGATCATCGACAACATATACGAATGTCAGCAGAGGCCGCTTAACTGTCGATACGATGTTTGTGCTAGATACACTCGTATTGCCGGCACGGGTAACGCATATGAATGTCTTCCGCGGTACAAATTTTACGTCAAACGCAGATGATATTATATATGCGCGCGTTCGTGACGCAAGCGGCGGCGTATTTAAACTTGATTTTGCTGCGAAAACTTCAACAAAGCTTTTCTTGCCTGATGGCTCTACAGCGACGGACAATATTGCTATTGCAACCGACTACTTGGGAAATATTTACTATGCAAATGCGAGCAACGAGTGGGTAAGGATGTACGTTCCGCCCTCAAGTGTTCCGACCAAATTAGTTTCCAGCTTGCCCGTTAGTGTCAGTCACTATGGAACAAAAATCATAGACGCTTTTGATAAAACGGCAGGACACTTTAATGTAGCACCAAATTACTCAGGTTCAACTGCTGGTATCGATGCATCGTCGACCGCGGCGTGGACACCGATGTATTCGGCCTCCGGGAACGGCGGTTCAGTTGAAGTACGCCTTGTGGATAATCCCGCACTCACTACAGATTTAAGCTGCCGATTTCTTTCCGGCGTAGGTGCACCCACAAGCAACGACAGCCTTGCTCCATTCGGTTGGGTAGGCTACTGGATGAAAACAAATACCGCACCGCCTGGCGCAATGGTAGCTATTGGAATTGATGATCCATCAGATCCGGCAACCAAACGTTCGGTGATGCTTCCCGTCATTAGCGATGGTGAATGGCATCTCTATCAATGGAACATCGAAGATATTTCACAATGGACACCGTGGGTTGTAACGTCAGGTTTATCAAAGATCAAAGGTCCCCGCGCATCCATTGACGCAGTATGGTTTTTTGCTCCTAATGGTTCGCAACCGTGGGTACTGAATTTAGATAATGTATCATATAATCCCTATGGGAGAATTGGTGAAGAAGTCGGCCGCGGAGACGTTACCGGAAACGGTTTCGTATCGGTGTTGGATGCTTCTTGGGTTTTGCAGCATGCTGTTGCAACACGAACATTGGATGCAAAGCAGATTTTTGTATCAGACGTTAATTTGTCTCACGAAGGAACAGCAACCGATGCTGTAGATGCAAGCGTCATGCTTGCTCATGTTGTCGGTAAAATTCCGTTCCTTCCGTGGAAACAGGCTTTACCGCCAATGACCAATGTGAATGAAAACGAAGCAGCACCTATTTCACTCATTATTGCTTCTGCAAAAGGAAATTCCGGCAGGATAGTGACCATTCCAATTTCTGTTCCGCAGGAACTTGCAGGATTACGTTCAGCGGAAATGAAAATTGAATTCAATTCGTCACAGCTAAAAGTCCTAAGTATTTCTACGGTGACACTTACGAAAGATTTTGCGCTGGCATCGAATGTTGAAAAGGGTTCTGTCTCAATTGCTATGGCCAGCGGAGAAGCGATACTTCATGGCGGTCAAATATTGACGATTGAAGCGGAAGTGCTTCAGACATCAGAAAATATTAATTTCACCGTAAGGAATATTTTGCTGAACGATATTCAAATTTCGAAAGTAACAAGTGTGGGAGGCGGACAAATAAAAATTCCTGATAACTATGCTCTGTTCCAGAACTATCCGAATCCGTTTAATCCTTCAACAACAATTGAATATCAATTGCCGAACAATGGATTTGTCGATCTAAAGATATACGATATTACAGGCCGTGAAATTTTCACGCTGGTGTCCGATCTGCAGGATGCAGGAACGCATCGCATCATGTGGAATGCAACGGATCATAACGGTGTGAGAGTAGCTTCAGGAGTGTATTTCTATCGCATTATCGCAGGCAATTTCACGCAGATTAAGAAAATGGTGTTGTTAAAATAGAATCCCGTTTGGGCGCGATATGGAAGCACATCACAATGTTAGGGTGCTTCCATATTCATAATCTGTGATTGTAATATTTAATAAAATTGAAAATAATCATTTTATGAGGAACAGTATGAACAATAAAAAAATATTAATGAGTGTGGCCTTGGCAGCCTGTTTGATGTTTCTGGTCAGCACCGCGTCTGCGCAATTTACCCAAGTATGGAAAATCGATTCCACCAGTTGGCCTATTCAAGGTTTTAATACAAACAATATGCGTGGTGCTGCATTAAACAGCTCGAACGGACATTATCTGGTCGGACGGAAAGATTTACCTCGAATTTATGTCTTTAATGCTACAAATGGTACATTGCTCGATTCACTCAATATGACAGGAGTTACCGGAGGTGGAGGAAGTGTCCTTCAAGACATCGAAGTAACATCCGACGGTGTTGTATATGCATCCAATCTCGTCGGTACACCGATTGGAGCTGCCGATACGACTTTTAAAATATATCGCTGGGCGAATGACAACAGTGCAACAGTACCGACGGTTGCTTTTTCAGGAAGACCATTGGATAAAAACGGTCGGTTTGGTGATGCCTTTGATGTTGCTGGTACAGGAACAGGAACAGTAATTTATGTCGGTGGAAACAATACTGGAACGGATTCTGTGTTGGTCTTTACCACAACGGATGGTACAACATTTACAAATTCCAGCATTATCAAAATTACCGGAAATGATGCAGGCATGGGTATTGCGCAATTAACCGCTGGCGGAGATTTTCTCACGTCAAGATATAGTTCAGGAAATCCTATTCGTCTCTACAGCGGCACCGGTGCAGGTCGTTTAGATGCTGTTCCAACGACAGTAACCCCCGCATTTCAAGCAGATATTACATACCTCGTAGCGGCTGGGAGAAAATGGGTTGCATCAGTGGAAAGCTTAGCCACTGCAGGACATGGGCATAAAGCTGTTCTATTAAATGTTACGTATGGACTGAGTGGAGCTATTAAGGTTGGTACAACTCCCGTAATTGGTAGTGTCACAAATACATCCTCTATTGGCGGTGATGTTGAGCTTCAATACAATACAGCTGATAGCACTATGACAATTTTCCTAATGGTTGATAATAACGGTATCGCTGCATATAAAACGGGAAATCTTTTGCTTGCGAATCTGAAACCATTTGCGGGAAATATCCGCAGAACACAATATATTCCGATAGCCGGCCAAAATGATACCGTCCTTGTGGATGCACAGGATGATTCGTTCATTCCAAAGGACAGCGTTCGGATGAACTACACTGTTGATGGAGCTACACCTGTTGTTGTTGTAATGTCACGGGTCACCGGCGATTCCGTCAAAGGAACGTATCAGGGGGTGATTCCCGGATCGGTACATACGAATGGCAAACGCATCGCGTACTCCATTATAGTTTCCGACAATCTTGGCGTTGTCTCAACGTCCGGCACAAGTGGCTATTTTGCTGGTTTAACATCGTTGAGTCTAAACGGACCCCGCGCTGTTGATACAAACGGTGTGCTTCTGTATGACGGCTATGGAATCCGTATCAGCGGCGTCTGTATTCAAGAAGACAGCATTACTGCACAGGATCGTTTAGACGCTGTTATTCAGGATAAAGATGGAGGCGTTAATATATTCAGATTTGGTACAGTGCTTAACAATTTTGCACGAGGACGTGGTTATACGGTTGAAGGAGAGTTGGATCATTTCCGTGGTAAGATTGAATTGATTGTCCCGGGAGGTGGAACCAATTTTGTCTACAGTGACAATGGACCTGCAGTTCTTCCCAAACCGCGTCTTGTCACTGTTGGAGATCTTCTGTGGGGTAAAAAAGGTGAAGAAGTAGAGAATATGCTTATCATGATTCAACACGTTGTTCCAACACCGGGTTCTATTGCTTGGCCTCCGGCTGGCGCAAGCGGCAGTGCGTTGAATATGATGGTAACGGATAATGGTAAAGATTCTACTACGATGCGTCTTGCTCAGTGGGGTGATTTACCAGGACTCAATCCGAAAGCTCCGTATACAGTGATAGGTGTCGCAGGACAATACAATGCAGCATCTACATCTCCGTTTACGAACGGATACCAAGTAATCCCGCTTGATAAAAGCCATGTAATTTCCGAAGTAATGGTTCATGTAAAAGATACGACGCGAGCTCCGATCGAATCAGAAGTGGATATTCCTGTGATGGTTCCCAATATCACCGGATGGGGAATTACAGGATTCAATTTTGATATTCTTGTTGACTCAACAGCCCTGCAATTTATCAGTGCTTCCAATACTGGATCCATCAGTGCTGGGTATTCGTTTACATCAAATGTATTTAACAAAGGATCAATGAGAGTTGTCGGATCTGGAGCAGTTGCGTTGAAAGATTCCGGCGCACTCTTTACGCTTCGGTTTAAAGTTCTCAAAATGGGAGCATCAATGTTGACGGTAAACGGTATGTTCAATGAAGGTACTCCTGTAGCAGCAGTACGAAGCGGTGTTGTTGTTGGAACGTATCCGATGGAATTAGAACCAAACGATGCAATGAACACTGCAACAAAACTGCCGCCGGATGGAATTATTACCGGTATGCTTTCAAGTGCAACAGGTGATCCGGACTACTTCGTTTTCACTTCACAGGTAGGTCACCTTCTTGCAGATGTGACGGATGCCGCCGGGTCAACGGATGCCGATGTTTATCTGTATGATAGCACGGGAAAATTACTTTACAACGTCGACCGAAATCTCAACGATCGATTAGAATTTAATTTACCGTATACCGGAAAATATTTCGTTAAAGTCAGCGGATTCTTGGATGGCACAACCTATGCGACAGGTCCGTATCAATTGTTTGTCCGCAACGGACAAGGAACAGATGCAAATGAACCGAATGATGGACCGTTGTTCGGATTTATGAATGTTGCCACTCCAATTACATTTAACATGACCGATACAACCAATTCGCTTAATCCGGGTGTTGGGCTTCCGGGTAACGATTATGATTATTTCCAATTGATCGCTGCACCGAAGCAAACCATTTCGGCTCTTGTTCAAATGAAAACTTTTAAATCCTCTACAACATTAAATAACGTACAAGCTCGCATCTATCGTAAAGGAGCTTTTGGAACAGCGTTGGTTACTGCAAGTAAGACCGATGGAAGCGATATAACCATTGCCCATGCTGTTGCGGTTGCCGATACATATTATATCCGCATCGTCAATGTCACTGGAGCTGAAGGGGGCAAGGATGCCCGGTATAAACTAACAGTATCTCCTCCAACAGGAGTGTTTGGTTATATCGAAGGTCTGCCATTAACTTTTGCGTTGGATCAGAATTTTCCAAATCCTTTCAATCCGACAACAACAATTCGGTTTGCATTACCGACCGACGCTTCAACAAAATTGGTTGTGTATGATATGTTAGGAAGGGAAGTGAGTACGTTAGTGAACAACAACATGAATGCCGGTTACCATCAAGTATCATGGAACGGTAGAAACAATAATGGATTAGCGGTTGCATCCGGTATGTATATTTACCGAATAGAAGCTGGCTCATTTATTTCCATTAAGAAAATGATGCTTCTGAAATAATATCATCATTGTCATTGTTCCAACAAGGGCGGTCTTTTTTTTGACCGCCCTTTTTTTATGTCCGGTCTGCTGATATTTCATTTTTACATCAAGAATTATTTGTCAAGTCTCTAGAACGTTCAGTTTGTTTCATCGTTTCTCTAGATTACGTTCATTTTTTCAACAGTGAGTGTACAACATTTCAACAATTCACTATTTGGTCATTGTATAGAAATTCCCCCATATTCTCCCCCCATTCCAAAAGAACCTGTTGAATAATTCATCGATCTCCGCATGTTCAAATATTCATCGTCAGCTTTAAAAAATCACCTCCTGCAACGCTATTATATTCAAATAGTTATAGTCTAAAAATAATCCTCTCAGTTAAGTAATGTGGCACGGCGATTGTCAGTAGTATTGGTGTAACAATACCAAGACAAGAACTGAAAGGAGCCAACAATGACCGTACTATTATTCATATCGACTATCGTGGTCTTCTTGACCATAGATTACTTTGTGAGACGCAATAAAGCTGCTGTAGCAGTTGCGCCGCAATTTGCACCAAAACAGATTCCCATGCGCATTCCGGCGGGAATCTTTTTCACAAAATCCCATACATGGCTGAGCTTGTTCCCCTCAGGAAAAGTTCAGTTGGGTATTGATGATTTCCTTGCACGCATGTTTTCTTCTCCGTCCATTACCATGCTGAAAAATAATTTAGACCATGTCAGCAAAGGTGAACCGATCCTTCGTGTTTCCGAAGGGAAGAATGAGGTGATCGTTCGTTCGCCGATTGATGGAACAGTGGATAATACCAATGCAGCGTTGGTAAAAAAACCGTCGCTTCTCAGCGAAGCATTATTCAGCGAAGGTTGGGCTTATACTATCATGCCAACAAGCACAAACGATCTCAGACAATTCTATCTCGGCGATGACACCCGGGTTTGGCTGAGAGAAGAGATGGGCAGACTCCGCGATTTCTTCGCACATCTTACCACACCGGTTCCCGCATTCATGCAAGACGGTGGTCTTCCGGCAAATGGTATTATGGATAACCTTAACCCTGATCAATGCAAGAAATTCGAAAACGAATTCTTGACCATTGAGTAACCTTCGGAGGATGTCATGTCTAAGAAAAAAGCACTGTTGATCGATCTCACCCTTTGCGTAGGATGTAACGCCTGCCAGGCAGCATGCAAGGAAGCGAACCATATGCCGGCGGATGAGGAAAAAACTCTTTCGCCGACTGCGTACACGGCACTGAATGAATATGACGGCGTGTTTGTCCGCCGAATGTGTCAGCATTGCGATGACCCGACCTGCGCGTCGGTTTGTCCCGTTGGCGCATTCACAAAAATGCCGGAAGGTCCGGTTGTTTATGATGTTGATAAATGTATCGGCTGCCGATACTGCATGCAGGCGTGCCCGTTTCAGGTTCCGCGGTACGAATGGTCCAGCACATATCCGCGTATACAAAAATGCGTGATGTGCCACGAGCGTCTTGCCAAAGGACTGCCGACCGCATGTTCGGAAGCATGTCCCACTGGTGCAACAAAATTTGGCGACAGAGATGAGTTGTTAAAAGAAGCATACGAACGAATGAATGCTGAACCGGAAAAATATGTGCAGAAAATTTATGGCGAGAAAGAAGTCGGCGGAACATCGGTGCTGTATCTCTCTTCCGTGCCGTTTGAAAATCTTGGATTCCGTACATCACTGCAGACGACGCCGTTGCCGCAGTTGACGTGGAATGCTCTTTCCAAGATTCCCGGTGTCGTCTCCGTTGGCGGTGCGATGTTGTTTGGTATCTGGTGGATCACCAATCGACGCGAAGAAGTGAAAGAATACGAACAAAAGATGCGAGACATAAATCATTCTACCAACGGAAAGAAATAGGTGAAGCCATGAAAAAATTTCTCTCAACATTCGGATTTTGGAAAGTCACGGCTGCCGCCATTATGCTTGCCGGAGTGTATTCAACATATGTTCGTTTCTTTCAAGGACTCGGAGCGGCGACAAATTTAAGTGACCAGTTTCCGTGGGGCATTTGGATCGGATTCGACGTTCTGTGTGGTGTTGGCCTTGCTGCTGGTGGATTCACACTAGCGGCGATCGTCTATATCTTTAACATTAAACGTTTTGAACCGATCATTCGTCCGACGATTTTAACAGCATTTCTGGGTTATGTTCTTGTCATTGTTGGCTTAATGTTCGACCTGGGACGTCCGCTGCAGATCTGGCACGCCATCATTATGTGGAATCCCCGTTCGGTAATGTTTGAAGTAGCATGGTGCGTTATGTTATATACAACTGTTCTAGGCCTGGAATTTTCTCCGGTAATTCTGGAAAAATTCAATATGACGCGAACCATCAAAATGGTGAAAAGAATCAGCATTCCATTGATTATTATCGGAGTGTTACTCTCCACGTTGCATCAATCTTCGCTCGGTTCGCTCTATCTTATCGTTCCGGAAAAGATGTATCCTCTTTGGTATTCGGCCTATATGCCCGTCTTTTTTTATGCGTCGGCAATCGCCGCCGGATGTGCTATGATTATCTTTGAATCGTTCTTAAGCAGCCGCGCGTTTAAGCGTGGATTAGAATTGAATCTGTTGACGGAAATATCTCGTGTCTGCGTTGTGATGCTCGGTGTCTATGCAACCATGAAATTTGTTGACCTTGCAGACAGGAAAATGCTTTCGTTGCTGACAGAACCGCGAGTGGAAACATATATGTATTGGCTGGAAATGAGCGTTGGAGTCATTGTCCCGTTTGCGATGTTTACACAGCGCAAGATTCGACAGAGTGCCAATGGATTGTTCATCGGTGCCGTTATGGTAGTTGTCGGATTCATTATGAACAGAATGAATATCGCCATCACTGGAATGGAAGGTTGGTCCGGTGCATCATATATACCGTCGTGGACAGAATTTACCATTACGATGATGATTGTTACGACCGGATTCATCGCATTTTACTTCATCGCAAAATATTTTCCTGTCTTTACACATGAAGAGCATCACGAAGAAAAAGAAAACACTCATGCGGCCATTGAATGGAAACGCGACATTGAAGCAGTATCACGAATGGCAGGAGATTCGATGCGTCGAGTGGAAATTCGCAACTAATGTTTCATGATATCCCGTTTGGGTGAATTATGAAAACAAGCATGCATACAATTATTCCGGAAAATGAAAACCACTGTGTGTGGATGGACGCCGGATTGGTAAATTACAAATTGTGCAATAACAAGTTTGAATGTGAAACCTGTCCGTTTGATCTGATCATGCAGGAGCAGCATCAAACATTTGCAGAACAAGCTGCCATGCAATCGGAACAGCACTTTTCAGATAGCGGAATGAACGACGAACGCGGTGCTATTGAGGCGGATCAGTTTCAACGGTTTCTTTCACCGTTGCAGAAACTGAACTTTCCGGAAGATCGTATTTATTTTTCCAATCATACTTGGATGAAATCACTTCACGACGGAATGTTCCGAATGGGAATTGATGGATTCCTGGCACAGTTGATTTATCCCGTTACCGGTGTCGCAACAGTGCATGTACCATCACATCTTGGACGCGGGGAACCGTATGCATGGATCATCCGTGATGCAGCAACCTTCGCAGTTCACAACAATGAAAAAGGGATCGCATCGCTTCTCAATTCAAAATTAGTCGAACATCCTTCGTTGGTAACGAGCGATCCGTACGGCGAAGGATGGCTGATGACGCTTGCATGTTCTGCTTGTTCACCTTCTGATCTGAAATTTTATACTGCCGCAGATTTTGATGAACTCATTCAGGAAGATCTTGATGATCTTTCGCACGAGATGAAAAAAAACAAACATTCCGCGGGCGCCACAATGCTCGACGGAGGAACGCGCGTTGAAAACATTGAAAAATTCATCGGTGAAAAACGTTATAGTAAGTTTCTTTTAAGACTGATGAGTCCGCATTAACGAAGATTGATGTTGTTATTGAAGCAATATCCCGGTACCTTTTTTAGTCCCGCAGTACAACCATTGAAAGTGTTTAAACTTTCAACAACCGCTATGAAATATACACGCCTACTTGTGTATCGACTTCTCGCGGGAATTTTTGTGATCATGGTTATCGGGGTTGGAGTTCTTACATTTGCACTCGTAGAAATTCAGACCGACCGCCTCACAAAAATTTCCATCGCAACCGCACAACGTGTCAGTGATATCGTAAAACGGTCAACGCAGTACAGCATGTTGCTCAACCGCCGCGAAGATATATATCACATTATCAACACTATTGCTTCCGAACCCGGCATGGAATCGATCCGCATTTACAATAAAAAGGGGGAAATCTCTTTCTCAACCATTGAAAAAGAAGTAAACACAACCGTGGATATGAATGCGGAAGCGTGTGTTGCGTGTCATTTATCCGGAAAGAGCGATATCGTTTCCCCGGCAAATGTTGAACTGGTCCGAACGTTTCGGTCTACGCTCGGACACAATGTCATCGGTGTTATTACGCCTATTAAAAATCAAAGAAGTTGCTACGAAGCCGATTGCCATGTACATCGGAAATCGCAGACAATTCTCGGTGTGCTGGATGTGATGATCCCGCTAACCGAAACAGAACAGAATCTTGCCGATTTGAAAATAGTCCAATATGGCGGTGGACTTGCATTATTGTCGGTGGTAACTGTTTTTTGCGGATTGTTTTTATGGCGGATGGTCAATATTCCGGTTCATCGACTGACGGAAGGAACGATTGCTGTGATGAACGGAGATCTCGATCATTCCATTGATGTTCAAACAAAGGATGAGATCGGTTTTCTGACAAAGTCCTTCAATCACATGACGAGGAAATTAAAGCAGACGCAGGATGAGTTGCAGCTATTGAATCAAACATTGGAAGAACGGGTGCAGAAAAAAACAGAAGAACTCCGCCGTGCTCAAGCAAATCTTATTCAAGTGGAAAAAATGGTCTCTCTTGGCACGCTTGCTGCGACAGTTGCACACGAACTAAATAATCCGTTGGAAGGTATTCTGACCTATGCAAAACTGATTCGGAAACGAGTGAGCGTACCAGGCCTGACGGAGGAACAGATTAATGAGATCATGTCGGAATTGACAATGATCGCGGACGAAACCGCACGCTGCGGAAACATCGTGAAAAATCTGCTACTCTTTTCCAGAAGGAAAGTCGGTGAATTTAAAGAGAATAATATCTGTGCATTAGTAGAGCAGAGTATAAAACTGATCGAGCATCATTTGAAGATGAACAATATTGAGTTGAAGAAAACGTTCGGTGAAAATATTCCTCATGTGATGTGCGATGGAGAGCAAATACAACAAGCTCTATTAGCGTTGGAGATTAATGCCGTTGAAGCAATGCAGAACGAAGGAACGCTTACGATTGACGTGCTGCAACACAATGATGCTGATGTTCGATTAATTCTTACGGATTCCGGAATAGGCATTCAGCCGGAAGATTTGCCCCATATTTTTGAACCGTTTTTTACAACCAAAAGAGAAGGAAAAGGAACCGGTCTGGGTCTTGCCGTTGTGTACGGGATTATCGAACGTCATAATGGAAAAATTGAAGTAACATCAGAACCAAATAAGGGAACGGCGTTTACCATCACACTTCCGATACAACGTAGTTAATCACAGATTTCCGAAGTTTTCAAAACTTCGGAAATCTTCACAGCAGGAGATACGATTATGTCAGAAAATAAAAAATCAAGTATCCTTATCGTTGATGATGAAACCATCGTCCGTGAATCACTTACCAAATGGTTTAAGCAGGATGGATTCCGCGTTGAAGCTGCCGAGCATGCAAATGCTGCACTAAAACTGATGGAGAAAGGTCCATGGGATGTCGTCATTCTGGATATCAAAATGCCCGGAATGAGCGGATTGGATCTGTTGAAGCGTCTCCGAGAGATTGACAGAAATGCACAGGTGATTATGGCAACGGCATTTGCTTCTGTGGAGAGTGCCGTTCAGGCATTGAAGGATGGTGCATTTGATTATGTTACAAAACCGATTGATCCTGACCATCTTTCTCATCTTGTTTCAAATGCCATCCAGCAGAAAAGACTCGAAGATGAGAATTCAATTTTACGCGAACATATCACGGAGCTTTCGGGTGTCAATGAGATTGTCGGCGAAAGTCCCCAGATTAAACGAGTCATTGATCTTTCACTGACTGTGGCAAAGACTGATACGACGGTGATGATTCGCGGTGAAAGCGGAACAGGAAAAGAGTTGATCGCTCGGACAATTCATGCTAACAGCGCCCGACGGTATTTTCCAATTATTACAGTCAATTGCGGAGCAGTTGCTGAAACACTTCTGGAAAGTGAATTGTTCGGTCACGAACGGGGCGCATTCACCGGTGCGCAGTACAGACGAAAAGGAAAATTCGAAATGGCGGATGGTGGAACAATCTTTCTGGATGAAATAGGAACAGTGAGTCCGAAGATGCAGATTGAATTGTTGCGTGTGATTGAGACAAAACAATTCACTCGAGTGGGAGGGAACGAAACACTCTCAAGCGATTTCCGCATTATTTGTGCAACAAACAGGAATCTTGAGACAGCAATAAAAGAAGGTTCGTTCAGAGAAGACCTCTATTATCGATTGAATGTTTTTAGTGTCCTTATTCCCCCCATTCGTGAACGACGGATGGATATTCCGCAGCTTGCGCAGTTTTTTGTGAAAAAATATGCAATGATCATGAACAGACCAGTGAGCGAAATTTCCGGAGACGCCATGGATATGCTGGTACGGTATGATTGGCCCGGCAATGTTCGCGAATTGGAAAATGTTATTGAACGGGCAATGGTGCTTTCGCAGCCGCCGGCCATTCGTGCAACAGATCTTCCGTTTCAGAATGTAACAAAACTGGAGTTACCGAAAGATGATACTCTTGCCGCGATGGAGAAAATGCATGTTGAAGCGATTTTGGAATCAGCTAAATGGAATATTACCCGTGCAGCGGACATTCTTGATATCGACCGAGTAACGCTGTATAACAAGATTGCAAAATATGGGTTAAAGAAACCGCTAGCGTAGAATGTTCAAATTCCAAACAACTATACCAAATATATGCTTTCACGTTTCAAAGACCAAACTTCAATAATATTTTCTCATCAGTTTAAGATTTGGTTATTGGAATCTGGAATTTGATATCTTGAACACTATGCTTATCCCAATCCGCATCGTGCCGTTGGAACCAGTGTCGGTTGAATTGATCTCAGCGATCATTCATCCGCTCCGTTCGGTCTTTCGGACGGAGGTTTTTGTTGAGCAGCCAGTATCGGATGTTGTCGATACAGTATATGATGAGTCCCGTGCACAGTACAATTCTACCGGAATCATTACGGAGTTGTTAAGTCGTTATTCTGCTGCACAATCAAAGATCCTCGGTATTACTTCAGTGGATCTTTTTGTACCGATATTGACGTACGTCTTCGGTGAAGCGCAATTAGACGGACCAGCATGCGTTGTTTCAACATATCGGCTGGATGACACAGTGTATGGGCTTCCGCCAGATTCGGCACTATTTTTTGAACGGTCATTGAAGGAGGCGGTTCACGAACTTGGACACACGTATGGATTGTATCACTGCAGCCGCTTTGAGTGTGCAATGCATACATCAACAACGGCAGAAGATATTGACTTGAAAGGTGCAGTATTATGTGCGGAGTGCTGCAAAATAATTTCTTTGCAATGTTGAAACATCTGAAAATTCGATTATCCATTTTCATCCTGAGCAAAGCGAAGAATCTTGTTTTTCTTTTTAAGTGAAAAGCAGAGGCTCCCCGCCTGACCGATGGCGGGCGGGCTCCTCGCCCTGCTCCTTGGAATGACATTGATTATAGATTTTTCAGACGTCTTAATGTTCTACACTAGAGATTCAGTTATGAAGAACATTATCGAGAGTGTCAGGGAAATAACAACAACGGAGGGTACAATGGATAAAACAAGACTTGTTATCGTTCAAACATTTTCCAATGAGATTAATGCAGAGATCGCAAAACAGAAATTGGCATCCAATGGAATCGAATCATATATCAGTAAGGATGATGAGGGCGGAATGTTCCCTTCGTTGCAGCAAACATTAAGTGTAAAACTGGAAGTACTCGACAGCAATCAAGCAAAAGCTGAAAAAATTCTTAAAACATAGAAACACGATTAAAGAAATATGAGTTTTTTTTTGCGGTTTCAGTCTTTGTTCTTTAATTTCAACAACTGCATTTTTTTCAGTATCAATTTCCGGCATAAAAATGAAATAATAATGCCGGATTTATTTTGTTCGAAATGCATAGTAGAAACGCCAATTTTGGAGTAATTCGATGAAACTTGTTGTGACCAGTTTTCTTTTTTTGACAATCTTTTTTGCCAATGCACAAGATATTACCCCAGTGAAAATACATAAACAGGAAGTAGACAGCTGGCATGAAAATAGAGTGAAGGGATTAAAAAAAGAACACGGTTGGCTAAGCCTTATCGCTCTTGAATGGATTCAGGAAGGGAAAAATACTCTTCCTTCTATTGGCGTCATCTCGTTGAAGCAAGGAACGTTGCATCTTGAGTTGAATAAAAAAATAAAAGGTTTATTGAATAAAAAAGAATTTTCTTCCGGTGTCATCGTAGCGGATAAAGATAAAGTGCTGCTCGGATCAAAAGCATTAATGGCGATTAAGCGGGGAGATAAATATGCTGTTCGTATTTGGGATTCTGAAACGTCCGCATTAAAAAATTTCACGACAATCGATCGATATCCCGTTGATGAACACTGGAAAATTGAAGCACGATGGATGCAATATAAAGAACCGAAAAAAATAGATATTCCTACTGTAATTCCGGGACTGATTCAGTATGGAGTCGCACCCGGTATTGCCATTTTCACTCTTAACGGAACAGAATATACGCTTGAACCGACCATTGAAGAAGGGGATGATCAGTTTTTCTTTGTGTTTGGTGATAAGACGAACGGAAAAGAGACCTATGGTGCTGGGAGATTTTTATACGCAGATCAACCAAAGAATGGAAAGATCATTTTGGATTTCAATAGATCCTATAATCCCCCCTGTGTGTTTACAGATTTTGCAACATGTCCTGTTCCGATCAAAGAGAATAAGCTGACGATAAGAATTGAAGCGGGAGAGAAAATTTTTAAACATGCGCGTTGAACAACTGCGTCCATTCTCCAGAATCAAACTACAATAATTGATGTACCTGTGCGGTGAGAAGTGCGGAATGGTGTTATATCTCTTCCGTTGGTAACAATCCATCTATTTCTTTCCAAATAATTTCATGGATCGATTCGATCGGTTGTTTTCCGTCGATTGTAACAAATCGGGACGGTTCTTCTTTAGCAAGTTGCAAGTATCCATCTCGTACGCGTTGATAAAATTCTTCATTGCTCATTTCCATCCGGTCAATTTCCTGATGGCTTGCTTGACGGCGTTGATACATTTCCTGCGTAGAGATATCAATGAAAAATGTTTTTTTCGGCATTAATCCGTTTGTGGCAATAGCATTAATTCCTTTGACACCGCCGTGATGCAAACCCCGGCCGTATCCCTGATAAGCGGTTGTTGAATCGACAAATCGATCTGAAATCACAATGGTTTTTTTCGCCAACGCAGGTTTAATCACTTCGCTCACCAATTGTGCACGGCTGGCAGAAAAGAGCAGTAACTCAGAGATTTGTGTCATCTTTAAGTTCTTTTTATGCAACAAGATCTGCCGGATTTGTTCGGAAATTTCCGTACCGCCAGGTTCCCGTAAAAACAAGACCTCACGATTCTGATTCTTTAGTTTTTCGACGAGCAATTTTGCTTGAGTCGTTTTTCCGCAACAATCGATGCCTTCAAACGAAAGGAACATTCTTCAACTCCTAGATTTTCTCACTGTATGTACGATTTTTTGACGTGTAATACAACTGAGTGAAATAATCGGTACGAAGGATCAATATCATTCAATGCGGAACTGAGAAAAGACAAAATAGGACATTGCACTTGTTGATTCTGAATAAGTTTCTTCCTTAACGTAAAAGAAAATTAACTACTCAGCAGCATTACATAAAAATTCAAAAACATGCCACCAAATCACGAAAACACGAAAGTGAAAATTTTTTGAACCATCACCTCAAAAAGATTTGTGAAATGTGGTGTTTTCGTGTTTTAGTGGCAAAAAATCATAAACGCTGAGTACTTGCAAAGAAAAATATATCTATGAAGAATTATTGAACTGTTTTGTTTCATATTGGAGCTGTGATAAAAATAACTTGGTGTTTAATGTATTGTATTAGAGTATTATAAGGTGCGAATGGTCAATTATCAAAATAAAGTGAGTTTTGATGTTATTAAACCGCAGCGGAATTGCCCATTTTTCTGTATTGCATCTCATTGACTTGCTTCATAACTTTGACTACTTCGTATAAAACAAGCAGAGAGTATTTGAATTTATGGTAAAGAAAGTCCTTTTGGCAGAAGATGATGAAGACAACCGCGACCTAATAGTATTTATGGTGAAACGGAGCGGGTTGGATATAGAATTATTACTTGCTGAAAATGGGAAAGAAGCAGTCGATTTGGCAGAACAACATCTTCCGGATTTAGTTTTGATGGATATGCAGATGCCTGTTATGGATGGATTTACTGCTGTGAAGCTTATTAAAGCAAATCCGGTTATTCAACACATACCGATTATTGCCTTTACCGCGCAAGCTCGTGTGGAAGATAAAACGCTGACAAAATCCATTGGTTGCGTAGAGCATTATACAAAACCAATGGATCCGGACGAATTAACTCGTCTTATTCGTAAATACACAAATATATAACTGATAAAATATGTTTCGTTCAAAAGTATATTTTAAAGTATTAGCATATTTTGGTTTTTTGTTAATCGTACTTGTTGCGATGACAGCGATAGTCATCACCCGGCAATTACAGATTGAAAAAGAATACAAATCGTCAAGTTCGGAAGTGAAGTTCCTTAATAATCTGGAACGTCTACGGTCACAACTAGTTGACATTCCTGAATATCTGGATCTCTATGCAAAATCGAAGAATCCTCAATTCAAAGCCTCGTTTATTAATGGACTGAACGGATTTGAAAATCTGATTGGAGAAATTAAAGGAACAGTCATCGACTCATCATCCTTGACGACACTCGATCAGGTTGAGACACTATTTTTTGATTGGACACATTATGTCGGTGAACCAAGAATGAAAATCGCCGACGGTACAACACTCAAAGACTCTGTTGATGTTATTACACAATCTATCGATAAAGAAGAGACGGAACGAAATTATCTTGCTCAAGCTCGTTTGTTAACGGCGTCTATTTATGAAAAATCGCTCCTGTCGCAATCGCAACGCATCGACTATGCAAAAGAATTGGGTTCCGAGCTGTCACAATTTATTCTTTTTGTAAACATCTTGTTTGCCATTTTTGCTATTGCGTTAGGATTTGTTTTGAGCCGATCTATTACAAGGCCGCTTCAACAACTCCAAGAAGGTACTCGCAGTATCATGGAGTCGAAGTTTGTGTCCATCAATCTTAATCGTGTTGATGAGTTTGGACAGCTAGCCGTTGAGTTTAATCGTATGTCAACAATGCTGAATGAAAATTACACCCGTGTAAAATCATATTCGGATATGATGACCACTCTCAATCGAAATTCTACCTTTACCGGAGTGATCACGGAGAGTTTGGATTTGTTATGTCAGCAGACGCATTCGGGTATCGGTGCGTTGTATATCTATAATAAGGAAACGGGAAAACTGACATTAACCGGCAGATATGCATTCCCGAAAGAGATTGGAAGCGCTGCCTCGTTCTCCATCGGCGAAGGCGTTGTTGGTGAGTGCGCGCGATTGAAGCAATCATTGGAAGTATTCGATGTTGCGATGAATGCAAAATTTTCGATCGATACTGGAATTCAATCTTCAATTCCGTCGTATACGTACGCTTTTCCGATCCTGTTCCAAGAAAATTTGATCGGAGTATTAATCTTCGGTTCTATGCAGCGTTTCACTGCGTTAACGCGAGATCTGGTCGAAAGTTCGCTTCCGCAAATGGGTGTTGCCATAACCAACGTGCAGAACTATGAAGCTACACAGGAATTGTCGAGAGAAATTTCAAAGAAACACGATGAATTGAATACGAAAACACAGGAACTGGAAAAAGCGTATCGTGTGAAGTCCGACTTCCTTTCCAATATGTCGCATGAACTTCGCACACCGCTCAACTCTATTATAGGATTCTCGTCCATTTTGCTTGGAGATCGCGGAGATCCATTGACTGCGGATCAGCGAAAGGCGCTGGAAAAAGTTCTGAAGAATGGAAAACATCTGCTGCAGTTGATCAATGATATTCTTGATTTCTCCAAGATCGAATCCGGACGAATGCATGTCAGCATCGAATCGGAGACAATTGAGGGGGTCATTAACGGAGCGGTCATGACTGCGGAATCATTGATTCGTCAAAAAAATATTCACTTAAAAGACGATATTGGTCCGGATATTCCCGTGATCAATTCGGATGTTTTGAAGATGAAGCAGATTCTTGTAAACCTCCTTAGTAATGCGGCAAAGTTTACGGATGAAAATGGAACCATTACCATCAGAGCGCGGTTTGAATCACCGATGATAAAAATCTCCGTGGTTGATTCTGGTATTGGAATTGAACCCAAAAATATCAGTAAAATTTTTGAAGAATTTTCTCAGGTGGACAACAGCCATTCCCGAAAATATCAAGGAACCGGCCTGGGACTTCCCATTGCCAGAAGACTTGCTCAACTGCTTGGTGGTGACCTTATCGCTGAGAGTGTTGTAGGAATGGGATCAACCTTTACACTTTCCGTACCACCACAGTACCAAAGTAACGATAAGGCCGATGTTGTGACTGCGGTACCTCAACCGCCGGTTGTGAAAGAATTGCCGGTAGTACAGCAAATTCAAAAATTGGATATCCCAATCGTAAAGAATGGCGGCGAAACGCGGGTGGTTTGTATAGATGATGAACCGGATGTAATCGAAATTCTTCGCAATTATCTAGTCCCCGAAGGATTTGCAGTCTTTGGCGCAAACTCTGGTGATGACGGAATAAAATTAGCGGAAAAACTTCAGCCATCTGTGATTACCCTTGATATCATGATGCCCAAAAAAGATGGATGGCAGGTGTTGCGGGAATTGAAAGCGAATCCATTAACGCAGAATATTCCGGTGCTGATCCATTCGATGGTGGATAATATCCCGCTTGCTTTTTCATTAGGAGCGATTGATTATTTACCGAAACCGGCCGATGTTTCACTCGTATTGAAAACCGTTCGAAAAGCAATTTCTGTCGATGATAAACACGTGTTGGTTGTGGATGATAACGATGATTTTCGATCATTACTTGTGAAAGTACTTCAAGATGCAGGATATATTGTTCAGTCAGCAAATAACGGCAAAGTAGCACTTTCAAATATTGAAGTAAGCAGACCGTCATTGATTTTACTCGATCTGAGCATGCCGGTGATGGATGGATTTGAAATGCTGAGAAAATTGAAACAATCGGAGCAGTGGCATTCAATTCCCGTCATCATCCTGACCGGGATTGATTTATCAGAATCACAGATCGCTGAAATCAATAATATGACAGCTGAATTATTAAAGAAAAAAGATTATTCGGCAGACACCATCGCTTCTGCAATTAAGAAGTCGATTCAACATGTAACGTAAGAGAAAGAGAATTTATGTTCGATCAAGAAGAATCAGTTCCCATGATACCGAAAGTGTTGTTTGTGGATGATACCGAGGATAACCTCGATCTCCTGGAATTTGCACTGAAGAAAAAACCGATTACCATGTTTCGTGCGGCAAGCGGAAAAGAATGTCTTCTGGTAGCAGAAGAACAGCAGCCGGATATGATTGTCCTGGATATTCAAATGCCGGAGATGGATGGTTTTGAAACGCTTCGCCGTCTTCGCGCAAATCCGGCAACATCGAGGATTCCGGTTATTTTCTTGACGGCAATTAAACGTGATCCGCAAAGTATTGCTGAAGGAATTTTGCTTGGCGCCGAAGAATATTTAACAAAGCCAATTGATCTGGAAGAATTGTTCGCGCGTGTCCGTTCTATTTATCGTGTTATGGCTATGCAGCGTGAATTGGAACAGGTGAAATCGCAGTTTATGGCGATGCTTGTTCACGATCTTCGCACACCACTCACCATTATCATCAGCAGTATCGATTATCTTCTTCGACATCACGGCGGCGGCAAGCCGTTGGATTCGGATAGTTTAAAATTGATGGAAACGGTTTTGGCATCAACCAGAGGGATGTCGAATTTGGTGAACGATCTTCTTGATTTGTCGAAATATCAAGCCGGACAAATGTTGTTGAATAAACAAACGATTACCATTCACGAGATGATTGAAGAGTCATTGCAGCCGTTCCTGCTTCAGTTTAAAAAGAAGAATATTAATCTTCATACGGATATTAATCCCGATCTGCCGCGTGTTGATGCTGATTCGGGAAAGGTTGTTCAGTTGATGACGAATCTCTTATCGAATGCCATGAAATTTACTCCGGATAATGGTTCCGTTGGTATTAAAGTAGAAAAGGAAATATCTCCGGATCAGAAACAAAGCTTCATCAAAGTCTCCGTAAGCGATTCTGGTATTGGCATTAAACCTGAAGAAATATCCTTGTTATTTGAACAATACCGCCAGGTCTCTTCTTCCAATAAGATCAAAGAAAAGGGGACCGGTCTTGGGCTGGCGATCTGTAAACTGATTGTTCAAGCACACGGCGGTACAATTTCGGTGACAAGTGAAGCAAATAACGGAGCCATCTTTGTGTTTACCCTCCCTGCACAACCGGAAAAGTAATGGTTCTGATGATGAGTTGAAAAAGACCTTGTAGAAAAAATAGTTCTGCAAGGTCTTTGTGCTTTATACACAAAATCTTTTCATAACATTTCCTTGCTTCATTTTTTTTCATCGGTTATATTGTAAAAGCGAAACAATAGGATCATTAACGACGCGGTTTGCCAATGCTTAATTATGTTTGGATTTCTTTGCTTCTCATCGGAATTTTCACCGCTGTGGGAAGAGATATTAATGATGAAATAACAAATACATATCGAAATGGTGTTTCGCTCACTGCACACTTCAATCAAAAACAACAGATCGCAGCTGTGAATCCTTCATATGAAGGAGAAATCATTCTGACTGCTGCAACATTCAATCAGTTCTATAATCCTTCTTCAGCACACATTCAACAATCTGAAATTCGACAACCGGTACTTCTGACGACGCTATCATCCGGCAAACAAAAACTAGAAATGAAAATCTCTGACGCAACTCCACTCTTTTGGAAAGAAATGGCAAAAGCAGCTGGAGGGAAAGAGAAATTGGAAGCTGAAGTTCTTTCGCTAAACGGTGCTACGCGTGAGATTACGATCAAGATGGAGAAAGTCTCCTATGTCAAAATTAAAGCGGTCACAAGAGCGGCAATCGATTTTGCGGATACCGCAGTGACGATTTCTCTTGGATTGATCGGCGTAATGGCTCTCTGGCTTGGGATTATGAAGGTCGGTGAAGCGGCTGGACTTCTTGAAATGCTGACAAAATTGATGACGCCAATTACACGACAATTGTTTCCGGATGTTCCTCCAAATCATCCTGCCGTGGCTGCAATGATTATGAATATTGCCGCGAACATGTTCGGCTTGAACAATGCTGCAACACCGATGGGATTAAAAGCGATGGAAGAGTTGAATAAACTAAATCCAAAAGCGGGAACAGCATCCAATGCAATGTGTACGTTTCTTGTCGTGAACACGGCCGGACTCACACTTATACCGGCTACAGCAATTGCCATTCGTGCCGGACTTGGATCGGCTGACCCGGGTATTATAATTGGGACATCAATCTTTGGTGCAGGGTGTGCAACGGTCTCCGGATTGATTGCGGTAAAATTATTACAACGGCTTCCGAAATACAAAAAGGAAATGGAAGTATCAGAACCGGAGGTAAACAATGGTTGAAGTATTTAAAACCATCGTCACTCTTATCTCCGCCATAGCCATCCCGATGTTTATTCTTGTCTTTTTGGGTTGGGGGTTGGTTAAAAAAGTAAAAGTGTATGAAGTATTTGTTGAAGGGGCAAAAGACGGTTTTAATACGGCCGTGAAGATCATTCCGTACCTTGTTGCAATGTTATTTGCCATCGGCGTATTTCGTGCAAGCGGTGCAATGGATGTTGTTGTTGCCATTCTTTCACCGGTAACCAATTTGATTGGAATGCCGGCGGATGTACTTCCGCTCGCACTCCTTCGTCCTCTTTCCGGAAGTGGTTCAATGGGTTTGATGACGGAGTTGATGAAAACGAACGGACCCGATTCGTTTATTGGCGTTCTTGCATCCACGATGTTTGGAAGCAGTGAAACAACATTCTATATTTTAGCAGTGTATTTTGGTTCGGTGGGAATCAAAAATACCAGGCATGCACTGCCTGCCGGTTTAATTGCCGATTTTTTTGGAATGCTTGGTGCGGTATTTATTGTGCGGATCTTATTTAGTTTATAATTGTCAGGGGATACCATGAAAAAATACTTTATTGTGATGTTTTTGTTGACGATGATCATTTCTTCGTATGGACAAAAAAAAGCTGCTGCGGCCGCTAAAGGGGGCGGAACTGAGGGAGTAGTAAAAGGTGGCGTTGGTATGACATGGATTGATGGCGAAGCATACTATCTTGTATCACTTGCGCCGGAAATTGCATTTGGAAAATGGGGAGTCGGTCTTGATCTGAATCTCCATGTTAGCAGCAAAGATCAAAAAATTCGTAAAGCCGATTTTGACGAAACGTACGATTACATTCGCATTATACGATACATTCGATATGGCACCAAAGGTGAAGAAATTTATGCTCGTGTCGGTTCTTTAGATTATGCAAGACTTGGTCATGGTTTTATTCTCTATAATTATAAAAATAGTCCAAGCTTTGACAATAGAAAAGTGGGAGCAGAGTTCGATCTCGATTTTGGTAAATGGGGAATGGAAACAGTGTACGGAGATTTTGCTGGAGCAAGTGTCCTAGGTATGCGTGGTTATACACGTCCTCTTCAATTTACGCCTGCGGCATCAATTCCAGTCATCGGTAACGTAGAGGTTGGTGCAACATTTGCCAGTGACGTCCGAAAAGACGCGCGTGATACCGGCATTGTCATTAGGGCAAATGGAGCATCGTTCGATACAACCACCTATGACGCCGGTTCGATGTCAATTATTGGTATTGATCTTGGACTACCGTTGTTCAAACTTCCCGTTGCAGATGCAACGTTGTATTTGGATTATGCGAAGATCTTCAACTACGGCAGCGGCTTTGCAACTGGTATTGATTTCAATTTTTCCGCACTCGGCATGATAAAAATATTTACAAAGTTTGAACGCCGTTTTGGTCAAACAGATAAATTTATTCCGGCTTATTTTGATGCATTCTATGAACTAGAACGATATCAATACACTCCCGGAAATTTCCAAAGCAAGGCGAAGACGCTCGAACAAACAATTTCTCCCGGTCCCGGTTATTTTGGAAGTCTGTTGGTTGATGTACTCGGAACAATTCAAATGGAAGGTTCATATCAAAAGCTCGATCTTCATCCGACAAGCGGGATTCTTCATATTGGAACAAATACCGGAAGCAAGATTCCGCTGATCAGTCTCAGCGCGGGATATGACAAGAAGTATATCAAAAACAATAAAGATGTCTTTACACTTGATGAGCGTTCGTTATTGTATGCTGAGATCGGATACAAACCGTATCCGTTTATGATTGTCTCGACACTTTATACGTGGACGTTCGCACCGGAAAAAGATTCGGATGGTAACGTGACAGGATACAAACCACAGAAGCGCATAACGCCCAAAGTAAGTTTTGTATTCCCGTTATAATTAATTTACCCACAAATCGGCGGGATAAAACATATTCTGCCGATCCCAAAAATGGTGTATGAAATTATTAAATAATCTTATCGTTGGAACACTTCCTTACGTTCCCAAAGCAATTGTTGCAAAAGTAGCCGGAAGATATATTGCCGGTGCCTCACTCTCCGATGCAGTTTCGACCGTCCGAAATCTGAACACCATGAAAGCAATGGCGACCGTTGACGTGCTTGGTGAAGATATTTTTACGAAAGATCAAGCTGTTGGAAGCCGGAATGGAAGTACATCTGTTCTGGCTGCTATTGCTGAACATCAGCTTGATTCAAATTTGTCCATTAAACTGACTTCGCTTGGTCTAAAGATGGACAAACAGTTTTGCGCGGACAATACAAATAGCATTGTTGAAACGGCAAAGAAGTTTGGTAATTTTGTTCGTATCGATATGGAAGACAGAACGTGCACTGATGATACGATCGAAATTTATCGCACTATGAGATCGCGCTATGAAAAAGTTGGAATTGTTATTCAAGCATATCTCCATCGTAGTGAGAGCGATATTCGTTCGCTGGTAGCCGATAAAGCGAATGTACGTCTCTGCAAAGGAATCTATGTTGAACCGGCCGATGTGGCGATTAAAGATCGAATAGGGATTCAGGATAATTATTTGAAACTCCTTCGCATGCTATTTGAAGGTGGAAGTTATGTTGGTATTGCAACACATGATGATGTGTTGATCAATGGCGCAAAAAAGATGATTGTTGAAATGAATGTCGCAAAAGATCGATATGAGTTTCAGATGCTTCTCGGTGTCCGTGATGAGACGCGCAAACGATTGATTGAAGAAGGACATCGATTACGGGTCTATGTTCCGTTTGGGAAAGACTGGTATGCATATTCCGTTCGCCGCTTGAAAGAAAATCCTCAAATGGCGGGTAACGTTTTTAAAGCAATGTTTGGTATTGGACAGTAATAGAAAAAGGAGAACAAGGAAAATTTTTGTTACGGTAATTACATTCATCAACCATCTGGAGGTTAGACCGTGACAAAACCATTGCTGGTATATAGTACGATAATACTATTTTCACTCTTTTCAACTATTGGCTGCAGTTCATCTCGTCAGACCGGGATGGTTCAGCCTGCAGGGAAAAGTGTTGAAGCACCGAGTTATAAAATGTTCTCCAAACACAAGGAGAAAGTGTATCGATTATCGATATCGGCACTTCAGAAACTCGGATATGTTGTAACGGTGAGTGATGCAAACATAGGATTGATCAGTGCGGAGAAATATACTACATCGCCAATTATCGAAGACGTGCAGCCGGTCAGCACAATCAAAACAAAACCATCGGCCGGCGAAGTGTTCTTTACATTCTTAAGTATCTTGCTGGTGTTTGGATTGATCATTATGATTGTTGACGCGGCATCTTCGAATTCTTCGTCTTCGACACAATCATCCAATAAGGAGACAACAGAACATCATCACTCTGAGAACCATCATGTCAATACTACGATTGAAAGCTATAAATATATTTTGAGCATTCAATATTATGCATTTTCAGATACAGCAACCAAGATTGTGCCTGCTATAACCAAAGTAACCGTTAGCAATGGCACATCGACAAGTTCTTCTGCAATTCGCAGCAGCGTGATGATGAATGAATTCTATCGATCGCTTGAAAATGAATTATTTTTTGTTCCTTAACCTCTATCATTAATTAATCGGGGAGAAACCGATGTCTTCACTTCAACAACCAACAGGAAAGTTTGCGCCGTTCATCGCGGATACGCAGATCATTCCTGAATTTACCATTAAATCAATTCTTCTTGGCGGATTTTTTGGAATCGTTTTTGGTGCGTCAACAGTGTACCTGGCGCTGAAAGCGGGACTGACCGTTTCAGCATCCATTCCCATCGCTGTTATTGCCATCTCACTTGGAAAGAAGTTGTTCCGAACTACGATTCTTGAAAATAACATCATTCAAACAACAGGTTCCGCCGGTGAATCCATTGCAGCCGGTGTGGTCTTTACGCTTCCTGGATTCTTATTCCTTTCCATTGAAAGCGGAGGAGCAGCGTACTTTAATTATTGGACAATCTTCACCCTTGCCATGCTCGGTGGAATTTTGGGTACGATGATGATGATCCCGCTTCGTCGATCATTAATTGTTCAGGAGCATGAGACACTTCCGTATCCCGAAGGAACTGCCTGTGCATCTGTGTTGATCGCGGGTGAAAAAGGCGGGGACTTTTCCAAAACAGCGTATCAAGGATTGGGATTTGCGTTCTTGTATGCAATGCTTCAAAAAGTATTTCACGTTATTGCCGAAACACCGGCGTGGGTTACACAACAGACAAATAAATTTTTCCCGTCGGCAACAGTCAACGGTGAGATCACCCCGGAATACATGGGTGTTGGCTACATTATCGGACCGAAGATCGCTGGTGTTCTTGTTGCTGGCGGTGTGCTTGCTTGGCTTGGATTAATTCCATTGCTGGCGACACTTGTTCCAACAGTAGTGATTGCCGAACAACTGGTGAAGTTAGGATATTTGAAGGATGTTCTGACCGCCGGCGGTCCGGGTGGATGGAATCCGGAAACACATGAATTTGCGAATACCGCTACTGCTGTGTATCGTGCGTATGTCCGTCAAATTGGTGCCGGTGCGGTTGCGGCAGGTGGATTTATCACATTGCTCAAAACGCTTCCCACCATTATCAGTTCATTTAAAGGAAGCATTGCTTCGTTGAAAAGCAGAAAAGCGGGTGTATCAATTGCGCGAACAGAAAACGATCTCTCATTTCTTACAGTAATCGGCGGATCACTTGCTCTGGTTCTTCTTATTGCACTTCTTCCGATTATTCCAGGTGATTCAATTATTAGCAAGATCGTTCTCGGAATTCTTATTATCGTATTCGGTTTCTTTTTCGTAACCGTTTCAAGCCGTATTGTTGGTATTATCGGTTCTTCATCAAATCCGATCTCCGGAATGACGATTGCAACATTGATGGGAACATCGTTGATCTTTATCGGTATCGGTTGGACAGGAATGATCTATGAACCGATGGCACTTGTTGTCGGCGGAATGATTTGTATTGCTGCAGCAAATGCGGGTGCAACTTCACAAGATTTGAAAACAGGATATATCGTCGGAGCAACTCCCAGATTTCAACAGATCGCATTGTTCATCGGTGCTATCGTTTCGTCAGCGGTAATTGGTTGGACAGTTCAGATTCTTGATACACCAACGCCGGAAATGATCTCTCAAGGAATTTATCATGCCATCGGCACCGAAAGTTATCCCGCTCCGCAAGGAACATTAATGGCGACATTGATCAAAGGATTATTATCCTTCAATCTTGATTGGCAATTTGTGTTGGTTGGAGTGTTTATTTCCATTGTGATGGAACTATGCGGAGTAAAATCATTATCGTTTGCCGTCGGATTATATCTTCCGCTTTCAACGACGTTACCGATTTTTGCCGGCGGTGCAATAAAAGGCGTTGCTGATTATTTCCGTACACGAAAAGGTGAAGGTCACGAAGATGCCGAACTCGGTAAAGGCAGCTTATTTGCAACAGGGCTTGTTGCTGGGGGCGCTCTCTTTGGTGTTATTGTTGCCATTGCAACAGTGAAAGCAAAAGATTTCATGGAAGCGTTGAGCATTGAAGCAAACATTGAACATATGCTTGGTGCAAGCGGATTTGAACTGCTTGGAGTCGCAGCATTCACATTAATGGGATTAACATTGTATAAAGTGGCAATGAAGAAGTAATTCAAGCTGTTTTAGCCTGTTTTTTGAGTGGACGTGTTCGAAAGGATGCGTCCACTTTTTTTTGACTGTACAATCTTGTGGTATCAACAGGAAAAACTCGGTATTTTAGAAAAATGGTTTTTTGTATATAACTCTTAAATATTTATTGAGGTAAAATTATGTCAGAAGCAATTAAAGGATTAGAACCGCAACTTCTATGGAAATATTTTGCCGAGATTAGCAAAATTCCACGAGGTTCAAAAAATGAAAAAGCTATTGCCGCATATGTTATGAGTGTTGCAAAACAGTTTGGTCTTGAAGCAAAGCAGGATAAAAAAATGAATGTTGTCGTGAAAGTCCCGGCAACTTCAGGAAGAGAAAATGCGCCATCCGTTTGTTTGCAGGGACATCTGGATATGGTTCCGGAAAAAAATAAAGAGAAAGTGCACGACTTCACGAAGGATCCCATCGAACTTGTGCGTAAAGGAAATATGTTGATGGCAAACGGCACAACGCTTGGAGCAGACAACGGTGTTGCCGTTGCCACAAATCTTGCGGTGATGGAAGACCGATCAATTCAACATGGTCCGCTGGAACTGCTCTTTACTGTTGATGAAGAAACTGGGCTGACCGGTGCAAATAATCTTAAACCGGGATTCCTGGAAAGTAAAACGTTGATCAATCTTGATTCAGAAGAAGAGGGTTCTCTGTTCGTCGGTTGTTCTGGGGGACGGAATACGATTGGCACATGGAAACTTGCGCAAGAAAACGCACCAAAAGGAACAGTTGCAGTAAAAGTGATTGTGAAAGGATTAAAAGGAGGTCACTCTGGTCTTGAGATTGATAAAGGAAGAGGAAACTCGATAAAAATCATCAATCGTGTATTGATAGGATTGGAAAGTGTTGGCGCCCGTCTTTCTTCCATCGAAGGGGGAAATAAGAGCAACGCAATTCCTCGCGAAGCTGAAGCGATAATATTTGTCTCCAAAAAGGATTTGAAAAAAGCTACCAAAATTATCGCACAGTGGAACGATACAATTAAAGCGGAACTTTCGTCTGTCGAACCGGATCTTATCATCACATCAGAACAAGTAGAGGTGAAAAAGGGGAAGGTTGTGAAAAAAGTTCTTCAATCATCGTTATTCCAGACGATTTCCGCACTACCGCATGGCGTATTAAAAATGAGTGCGGATATTCCTGAGCTTGTTGAAACATCCACCAACGTTGCGATTATTAAAACGGATAAAAAGCAGATTGAAATCATCACCAGCCAACGCAGCTCGGTCTCTTCGGAAATTTCTGAAGCGCTGCAGTCAATGGCGTCAATCTTTATACTTGGCGGAGCTAAAGCACAGCATACCGAAGGATATCCGGGTTGGAAACCGAATTTGAATTCAAAAATCCTATCCGTTGCAAAAAATTCTTATAAAGGACTCTACGGAGTGGAACCGCATGTGAAAGCAATTCATGCGGGACTTGAATGTGGGATTATTGGTGAAAAATATCCCGGTATGGATATGCTCTCCTATGGACCAACCTTAGAAGGTGTTCATTCGCCTGATGAAAAGATTCATATTGATACCGTGGAAAAATTTTGGACATTTACTCTTGAAATCTTAAAGAATGTAAATTAAATACCCAATTATCGATTTTCGATAACGCCGGAGTGTTCTCCGGCGTTGTTGTTTAATCAATATCTTACTGAACTGGTATGGCATCAAGAACGGTTTCTTGCTACATTCGATATCATCCTACGAAAACAATAATGCTTCCATTACAGATAGATTTCATAGCCTTTGTTGGTTCCTATTTTGTAGCCATGATGCTCTATAATGCAATTCTACAATCCAACACGCACTCAGTCGTCGAACGGGTCGGTTCAGCGTTCATGTCGTACGCTGTACTGTTTTTTGTGCTCGATTTTTTTCTGAATGTTCTTCTGATGGCTTATGAAGTCATTCTCAATCCATCTGCATTCTTACAATTTATTGGCATAATGCTCCTTACAGGATTGCTTGTGCGAGTATATACAAATCGCCCTGAGAAATTGAATATTGATGAGATGCGGAATTTTATGAAGACTTCATTGCTCTTTGGCAACTATTTTCGATTGAAGGATGTCGATACGCAGGAGCAGATTGGCAATGATAAAATGAAAAAATTATACCAAGAAGTTCATGGAAAACCATTTACCGATGATGTCATCGCCACTCCGTTTGATCAGCAGGTAACAACATTCAAAAAGGTATCCATCGAAGAATTAAGGGAAACGAAAAAGCAATACCCGCCGGAATATTTTGAAGAAGTGGAACAGTTGAATGCAAAAAAGACTACCGATGTGTCGGTTTCATTCCGGTTTCAATTGTTGGATAACACCCTGCATGCGCTGCTCAAACATATGGTCCATTTTAAAATTAATCCTCTTATCAGAAATCTTGATGTACATATTCGATTTCCTGTCGAAAAAAAGATTCCCATACAAACATCAGCAGAACAAAATCGTCTGGTGGAGCGGGTGTATGAATCTCTGCAAATTCTTATTGCTCAAGAATGGTTCACGCTCTATGTACCATTTTTTAGTACGATCAATGTGGAATGTCAACAATCAATCTTTGATGAAGCAATGAATGAATCGATTCAACCCACTATGTCATTTAAAGTTTCTCTGTTAAATTTGCAGTTGCGGTCTTCCAGAATCACAACGGGATCCGAAATAGTGAAAATTGCCGATGTTAAATTTTTAACAAAGAATGAGTCAAATCCATGAACAATTCACTCGACATCTTCAATTCCGAAATGGAACAGTTAGCGAAACAATTTCCCCAGGCAAAGGTCCCCCCAAATTGTTACAAGTGGATGAAGGTGAAAGAGCTGGATTATGAATCACGGACAATGTTGAAGATTGAAGTTGTTGTTACAGAAGAAATGTTAAATCCCATGCGTGTGATGCAAGGGGGCTTCGTCACTGCAGCGTTCGACAATGCCTTTGGTCCTTTGAGTTATGTAGCCGCAAAAAATCCTTGTTCAACGTTGGATATGCATACACAATATATCCGTTCAATCGGTCTGGGCGAAACGTTGACAGTGACCGTTCGTGTGGTATCGCGTGGTCCTGTCTCAATACATTTGTCCGGCGAAGCATACAATAGTAAAGGCAAATTGGTCGCAACCTGCAGTTCCAATATGATTGTCATGAAGTAAAATTGCTTTTGTTCGTCTCTCATTTTCTCTATATTCACACATCTAATTTTATTCAATCAAACGGGTTCCTATGTCTAAACCATTTGTCCCCTATATCTCTCCGAACGATTCTCCATTGGAAATGTCTTTGCGCGGAATTGTTCTTGGAGCAATTCTCGGCATCGTTTTCGGCGCTGCATCGGTCTATCTTGGTCTTCGTGTCGGATTGACGACATCCGCTTCCATTCCAATCGCAGTGATGGCAATTACCATTCTGAAAAAACTTAAAGGGAATACGGTTTTGGAAAATAATATTGTGCAGACAGTCGGTTCTGCGGGTGAATCTGTTGCGGCGGCTGTGGTATTTACCATCCCTGCGCTTATTTTTCTCGGTTTCCCGTTAAAAACTTCAATCACTTTGCTGATAGCTTTGACCGGTGGCGCACTTGGTGTGCTGTTGATGATTCCACTTCGCAGATATTTAATCGTCAAAGAACATGAGAATCTCCGTTTTCCGGAAGGAACAGCTTGCGCAGAAATTATTAAAGCAGGAGAGGTAGGAGGAACGTCGGCAACAAAAATATTTAAAGGAATTGGTCTCGGTGCAATATGGAAAGGAATGTCGACGTTGTTTGGATTTTGGAAACCGAGCGTTGGTTATGCATTTCCATTTTACAAAGGTTCGTCAGTATCAATGGATATTGCACCGGAATTAATGGGTGTCGGATATATTATCGGATGGAACACATCGTTGATGATGGTCGGTGGTGGTTTAATGGCCGCGTTCATTATCTCGCCGCTGATTGCGTTTATCGGTTCGGTGGCATCATCGCCGATTTATCCCGGAACAATTCCGATCAACGAAATGTCCCCCGATCAGTTGTGGCGAAATTATATTAAATACATTGGAGCCGGAGCTGTTGCAACCGGCGGTGTTGTTGGATTGTTTCGTGCACTTCCTTCCATTTGGGATTCACTCAGTGCATCAATAAAACAACTTGCGATGGAACGTAGTGGAAATACTTCCAAAGCAGAAATTCCACGGACAGAACGTGATACACCGATTTCAATTGTCGGGATAGGGATTGTTTTATTAATTTTGTTTATCTGGCTTGTGCCGACGTTTCGAGTGAATCTTCTTGGCGCAATTCTTATCATCGTTTTCGGATTCCTATTTTCTGTTGTCTCAGCACGGATTACCGGAATTGTCGGTTCATCATCAAGTCCACTTTCCGGAATGACGATTGCCGTGTTGATGGGAACCTGTTTGATTTTTCTCGCCGTCGGCTGGGGCGGGCAGGAATATACATATCTCGCGCTTGTTATCGGTGCAGTTGTATGTATTGCCATCAGTAACGCAGGAACAACTGCGCAAGATTTGAAGACTGGGCATTTGCTTGGATCTACACCAAGTTCACAACAGTTAGCGATTCTTATCGGGGTAGTTACTTCTGCCGCGATTGTTGGCGTTACAATGCTATTGTTAAATGAAAGTCAATCAAAAGAAATACCGATGCAGAATCCATTTGCTGTTTCTGCAGAGCATTATCAACGCTCCGAAACAATGACGGGCCGAGATGGGAAAGAATATTTACTTGTTAAAATAAACGGTGTTGAAGGAATTGAGCCGGGTAATTATCTTGTTGATCAAGAGAGCAAAAAAGCAATCTTCAAACGTGAAGATGGAATCGGCGGACGAGAGCTGGCCGCTCCACAATCGAATTTGATGGCGGTGTTGATTACGGGGTTACTGGAGCAAAAACTTCCGTGGGGATTGATCATGATTGGTGCATCCATTGCATTGTTTATGGAATTGCTCGGAATTCATTCTCTGACATTTGCTGTTGGATTTTATCTGCCGCTTTCCTCAACCATGCCAATCTTTATCGGCGGAATTGTGCGGAAGATCGCCGACTGGAAATATAATCGCGTTCCCGATGATACGGAAGAAAGCGAAGGGACATTATTATCTTCAGGTCTCATTGCAGGCGGGGCATTAGTCGGTGTTGCCGGAGCATTCCTCAATTTTATCCCTGGATTTGTTGATGATGAAACAGGACTGCCGATGCCTATTGCATTTGCGTTTAGATATTTACCGTTCTTATGGAATTTTGATTTTCTTGCAGTTGCGGTGTTTGGTGTTCTTGCATGGATATTATTAAGAGAAGCGCGAGCAAAATAATTTTAGATTTTTGAATCTAGATTGGAGATTGCTATGACTGAAGAGCAATCAAAAAATCGGACAAAGCAATTTGCTTTGAGAGTCATAAAATTATCATCATCACTGCCTAGATCACGGGAAGGAGAAGTTCTTGGAAGACAGATTCTTCGTTCGGGCACTTCTGTTGAGGCAAATTACCGTTCTGCTTGCCGTGCAAGATCAACCCCGGATTTTATTTCCAAATTAGGAATTGTGCTCGAAGAAGCGGGCGAAACTTTATATTGGCTTGAAATAATAACTGAATCAAACCTTGTACCTGCTAAAAGACTTTCAAGTTTAATGAGAGAAGCGGATGAGTTAGTCGCAATCTTTGTAGCATCAGTTGTTACAAGTAAAAACAATAATCGCAAGCCAATCAAAAATCAATAAATCTAAAATCTAAAATCTTATGAGTTCTTCCAAAAAATGGTTTCATCTTTCCCTCACAAAACAAATTCTTCTCGGTCTTGTTGTCGGCGTATTGATCGGATGGCTTGCTCCGGAATTTTCAAAAGAGACGGCATTTCTTCGCACAATTTTTTTAAATTTGATCAAAGTAATCATTGCTCCGCTAATCTTTGGAAGTATTGTTGCGGGAGTTGCAGGAGGCGGCAGTGCAAAAAAGGTCGGACGTATCGGTTGGAAGGCATTGCTATATTTTGAAGTTGTTACGACGCTCGCACTTGCAGTGGGATTGATTGTTGTAAACATTACGAAGCCCGGATATGGAGTAGAACTGAAAGGTGATATGGTGCAGATGGGAAAGATCGCAGAGAATCATCCGATGACTTTGACAGAAACCCTCGTGCACGCGTTTCCATCCAATATTGTTGATTCCATGATGCGCAATGATGTTCTTCAGATTGTCGTGTTCTCCGTGATATTTGCATTTGCTGTTTCTGCAATGGGAAAAAAAGGAAAACCTATCCTGGATTTTGCGGAATCACTTTCTCAAGTGATGTTTAAATTCACGAGTTACATTATGATGTTTGCACCGTTCGGAATTGGAGCGGCGATGGCGGTAACAGTTGGCCATATGGGAATCGGTGTGCTGGTGAATTTGGGAATGTTGGTAGGAACACTCTATATCGCTCTAGTAGTCTTTATCGTTGCCGTGTTTGGAACTGTAGCGTACATCATCAAACTTCCTGTAAAACAATATTTGAAAGCAATTAAAGAACCGTTTACACTGGCATTCGTCACAACGAGCAGCGAATCAGCTCTGCCGAAATTGATGGAAAATATGGAGAGGATCGGCGTTCCAAAACGTATTGTAGGATTTGTGGTTCCAACAGGATACAGTTTTAATCTCGACGGAAGTACCTTATATCTTGCCGTTGCCGCTGTATTTGTTGCGCAAGCAGCAGAAACAGCTTCGGGCGTTCATTTTGGTATTGAACAGCAGATTCTATTACTGCTCACATTAATGATCACTTCCAAAGGAATTGCCGCCGTTCCACGCGCATCGCTTGTTGTTTTGTTTGCTGCGTTACATTCCTTCGGTCTGCCGGCAGAAGGTGTTGCCGTGATTTTTGCCGTAGATGAGTTGATGGACATGGCACGCACATCCGTAAATGTGCTTGGCAATGGACTTGCATGTGTTGTGGTTGCACGATGGGAAGGGGAGTTTGACGACCAAAAGGCGAAAGTGTTTGGAACTCCGGAAGAAGCACGCATGGAGATGGAAGAAGGAAATCTTGCCTTTGCACAGGATGCAAGCAAAGGAGAATAAATTTTCCTCTGGAACAGTTCGTTGTCTATATTATTCTTTTTGTTGCCGCTCTGTTTGCCGGTTTGATTGATTCGATTGCCGGCGGCGGTGGATTGATTGCACTCCCTGCACTGTTAAGTGTCGGTGTTCCTCCGCAAGTCGCACTCGGTACGAATAAATTCCAAAGTATGTTCGGTACGTTAACGGCGGCGAGACATTACCGCCATCACGGTTTGGTACGGTTTCGTGAAGAAAAATTTGGCATTATCATTACGTTTCTTGCTGCCGGTTTCGGTGCCTGGTCTGTTCAGCAAGTTGATTCAAAAATATTGGGATATATCATTCCCATTCTGCTGTTGTGCATTGCAATCTATACCCTTTTCTCTCCTTCGCTCGGGTTGCATCAAGCGAAAGCAAAAATTTCCAAAGAAACATTCTTTATCATTTTTGGCAGCGTGTTAGGATTCTATGACGGGTTTTTTGGCCCCGGTGTCGGCGCGTTTTGGGCTATGGCGTTGATGTCGCTTCTTGGATATGAGATTCGAAAAGCAACCGCACACACCAAAGTGATGAATCTCTCCAGCAATATTATTTCTGTCATTGTTTTTTCCCTTGGCGGCTCCGTCATTTTTGTGTACGGAATCGTTATGGCTGTTGGACAGATTATTGGTGCAAGAATTGGTGCCAGTCTAGCAATAAAAAAAGGAATTGTTATCATTCGACCTCTCTATATATGTATCGTCTTTGCGACGATCGTAAAACTTCTTTACGACCGCTTTCTTTAGTTTGAGTCAATTTTACCGCGCTTTATCTTAGTATGAATTTCTTCTATATTGCTGTAGATATTTTGGAGATGTAATGAAATATATCCTTTCCCTCGTTCTCTTATCCATTCAGATGTTATTGGGATGGGGAAGTACAGGGCACAAGATCGTTAACAAGGGAGCAGTGCAGCACCTTCCATCGTCCATGCAAAAATTTATCGATCAGCAGTCGTTTTTAGAACTGCACTCGACGGATGCTGATACGCGGAAGACGGGAGATACGGCAATGTTCTCAGAGCAGTACAGACATTATCTTGATGTCGATGAATATCCGGACTTTAAAAATCTTAACAGGAATTTTAATACGCTTATAACCCAGTTTGGATGGTCACGAGTAAAGGGGAATGGAACAAACCCTTGGTGTACCGTATGGGTGATGGATTCCTTAACGACGCAATTGAAACGAGGAGACTGGAATTCTGCATATCAATCTGCTGCCGATCTTGGACATTATGTCGGTGATCCCCACCAACCTCTTCACGCCGCATATAATTATGATGGAAAACTAACGGGAAATACCGGCATCCATTCTCGTTATGAATCGACAATGCTGGGCAAATTCCAGACACAGATTGTCGTAACAAAAGATTCGGTAAAATATATCAGCGATATATACGGATTTGTTTTTGATTACATCCTTAAATCCAATGCATTATGTGATTCAATTTTTCGTGCTGATAATGAAGCAAAAGCTGTTACCGGCGGTTCCTATACCAATCAATATTACGATACACTTTGGAAAAAGCTTGGTGCTATGACAAAAGCTCAGATTCAATCTGCAACAGTCGATCTTGCCAGTTTATGGTACACTGCATGGATAAATGCGGGACTCTTATCACCACCGACAAATGTAAAAAAAATTGAATCTTCCAAATCTAAATCATTCAATCTCCATCAGAATTATCCAAATCCGTTCAATCCGAAAACAACAATCCAATTTGATGTGACTCAGAGGGGAAATGTTAAACTGGATATTATTTCGTTGGAAGGGAAACATATCACAACATTGATTGATCATGAATGCGAAGAGGGAAGTTACACTGCTGATTGGGATGCATCGCATTTCTCGAGCGGCATTTATTTGGTTCGATTGGAAACTGATGATTTTTCACAGGCAAAAAAAATACTGCTCATAAAATGAAAACAACCTCTTCTTGGACATCCGATGAACGAAAAATTCTTCGTTTGTTCACAACGCCGATCAAGATACAACAGTTTTTAGATAACGTTGTATACAGTGCGGAATCCCGTTATCGATCTCCTCGTTCAGTTCTTAAAGATCGAAAAGCGCATTGCTTTGATGGTGCCGTATTTGCCGCCGTAATGCTTCAACGGCTTGGATTTGCACCGTTGATTGTTGATATGCAGGCTGTGCGGGATGACGATCATGTCATTGCGGTCTTTCAGAAAAATGGAAAATATGGCGCAATTGCGAAATCAAATTTTGTCGGACTCCGTTTTCGGGAACCGATTTATCGCGATGTTCGAGAGCTTGTGTTGTCGTATTTTGAATCATTCTATAATCTGAATAAGGAAAAGAGTCTGCGGCAGTTTACGGTGCCGCTTAATCTTACAAAATATCCCAATGTTGAATTTGATGATCAAGTGATGGAAGAGATTGGATTAAAACTGAGTTATATACCCGTAACGAAAATTATGACCCCTGTACAGATTCGTTCGCTGCAAAAAGTAGATGAGAGAGCATATAAGGCGGGAATGATCGGTGCGGTGAAAAAAGGAATCTACAAGCCCTAAATGATGATATATCAAAAATGGGTTCGCGAAATTGCGAAATGCGTTTAAATGGAGAATAATGTTATATAATCTTGTATCTGAGTACAAACCGCAAGGCGATCAACCTGAAGCAATTCGTGAATTGACCGAGGGAATTGAACGAGGAGATCAATTTCAGACACTGCTTGGTGTTACCGGAAGCGGGAAAACATTTTCTGTTTCCAATGTGATTAAGAATTTCGACCGTCCCATCTTAATCATGTCGCATAACAAAACTCTTGCCGCCCAATTATATGCGGAGTTTAAAAGTTTCTTTCCAAAAGATCACGTCGAATTCTTCATTAGTTATTACGATTATTATCAGCCGGAAGCATATGTTCCGACAACAGATACATACATCCAAAAAGATTCTTCGGTGAACGAAGAGATCGATCGGCTGCGGCTTCGTGCGACCAGTGCGCTTCTTTCTGGAAATCGAAATGTTATTGTTGTCGCCTCTGTCAGTTGTATCTATGGCATCGGTGCTCCGGACGAGTGGATTGCCCAGATGGTGGTGATTAAAAAAGGAGATAAGCTGGAGCGGAACAAGTTCCTTCGTAAACTTCTCGATATTTTCTATTCTCGGAATGATTATGAATTTCAACGCGGAACATTTCGTGTCCGAGGGGATGTGGTTGAAGTGATCCCTGCGTATGAGAATGATGAAGCGATCCGGGTGGAATTTTTCGGTGATGAAATTGAAAAAATTTCGTACATCAACTCGCTTGATGGAACGATCCTTGGCGAAACGGATTATGATGTAATTTATCCCGCAAAACAGTTTGTGACAACCCGTGAATCGCTTGAAAAAGGAATGAAAACAATCGAGATTGAACTGAAAGAGCGGCTGGAAGAATTGCGTAATCTGGGGAAATATGTTGAAGCGCAGCGGCTTGAACAGCGTACGAGGTTCGACCTTGAAATGATGCGTGAAGTCGGGTATTGCAACGGAATCGAAAACTATTCCCGACATCTTGCTTCGCGTCCGCCCGGTTCACGTCCGTTCTGTTTATTCGATTATTTTCCAAAGGATTTTCTTCTCATTATTGATGAGTCTCACGTAACAGTCCCGCAAATTGGAGCCATGTACTTTGGAGACCGCAGTCGAAAAACAACGTTGGTTGAACACGGTTTTAGACTTCCTTCCGCTCTTGATAACCGTCCGTTGAAATTTGATGAATGGGAACAGATTGTGAACCAGGTGATCTTTGTCAGCGCAACTCCCGGAAAATATGAGATGGAAAAGACGCAGGGAGTTTTTGTTGAGCAAGTGATTCGCCCGACGGGATTGCTTGATCCGGTGATAGAAGTCCGTCCTGTAAAAAATCAAATTGATGACCTGCTCGCCGAAATTCGGGATAAGGTGATAAAGAGAGAACGGGTGTTGGTGACTACATTAACCAAACGCATGGCTGAAGATTTGACGGAATATTTGGTCGATCTTGGGATAAAAGTTGAATACATCCATTCCGAAGTCGACGCGCTGAGTCGTGTCGAGATCCTTCGCAATCTCCGGCTTGGCAATAGTGATGTGATTGTTGGAGTAAATTTATTACGTGAAGGACTTGATCTGCCTGAGGTATCGCTCGTAGCCATTCTCGATGCAGATAAAGAAGGATTCTTGCGTTCCGAACGGTCGTTGATCCAAACCGCCGGCCGCACAGCACGCAACGCAAATGGTAAAGTGATTATGTATGCAGATAAGATGACCGATTCGATGAAAAAAACAATAGACGAAACGGAACGTCGCCGTACAAAACAAATTGCTTATAACACAGAGCATGGCATTACCCCCAAAACCATTTATAAAACACACGATGAGATTATTGCTTCAACTGCTGTAGCCGATGTTTCATCACGCTATGAAGCGAAAAAAGAACAAAAACATTTAGCGGTCGTCGCTGAAAATGTAGTGAAGTATTTGTCGGTAGAGCAACGGAAGGATTTGATTGAAGAACTGACAACGGAAATGCATCGCGCGTCTGCTGACCTTGAATTTGAACGAGCGGCACAGCTGCGAGACGAAATTCAACGTTTAACAGTTTCGAAGTAGCATCAACGGACAAACAGAAAAGAAATAATCATTGCCTTTCTGGTAAGGATGATAATAGTATGGAATTGATATGAATGTTTTTACTTCAACACTTCATGCTGTGAAAGATTTTCTCTTCGTTACTACCTGTTTCCATTGTAACGAACAATTGAAGAATGATGAACAGCGAATCTGCCATCGGTGTTGGAACGAATTGTCCTTTGTTGGAGAAGATGATTATACATATAAAGTATTGCAAGAACGTTTCGCTATGGAGAATGCGGTTGACGAATTTTACACTCTGTATTACTTTGAAAAAGGAAAATTACTTCAAAGTCTTGCACATTCGTTAAAATATGAAGAGATAACATCCTTTGGATTTGAGTTGGGACAAAGGTTGTCAGTGAAAATACGTAGCAAGCATATTGATTTCATCGTTCCGGTGCCGCTCAACAAACGAAAAGAACGGGAACGAGGATATAATCAAAGCGATTTTATTGCACATGGTTTGGCTTCGGTCATTCATGTTCCGGTAATGACGAATCTGGTTCAGCGAGTAAAATATACTATCACACAAACTCATCTGAACGCAGAGCAACGGAAATCAAATATTGCCGAAGCGTTTGCGGTAAAAAATGGTGATACGATACAAGGAAAGAATATTTTAATTGTTGACGACATCATTACGACAGGGTCCACAATTCAAGAATTGGGAAAAGTGTTAAAAGCAGGGGGAGCAAAAATGATTATTGCAGGGTCGGCAGGTTTGGCAAAATTAGGGGAAAATGTGTAATATCAATCTACTACACTACCACTGTTTTTAGGAGCTTTGCATGAAAAAAATCTTGATTGTTGATGATGATGATCATATGAGGATATTGATAACAACCGTTTTTAAGGCGAGTGGATTTGAAATGATGGAGGCGGACAACGGTGGAGATGCATTAGAAATGATAAAAAATAATTCTCCGGATCTGATCATCAGCGACGTCATGATGGATAATATGAATGGGTTCATGTTGCGCGAAGAGTTGAAAAGTGATCCGAAGTTGGCAAATATTCCTTTCATACTCATGACCGGTATGGCCATGACAGCCGGCGCATGGGAAGCTGATCCAACGGTTGGCTATATTGTGAAACCGTTCATTATGCCCGACCTATTAGCAATAGTAGAAAAAAAGTTATCTTCGGTATGATGAGAACTGGTTTAAAATACGAAAGGCATCTTTCGATGCCTTCGTTTAGTAGCGGGGCTAGGACTTGAACCTAGAACCTTCGGGTTATGAGCCCGACGAGCTGCCAATTGCTCCACCCCGCGATCAATTTGTATACAAATATACTCAATTAATGGAAGGCAGTCAAGGTAAGATTTAATTATGAAAAAGAAACTTTCAATTTTAGTTTCCAATGATGATGGTATTTTAGCAGAAGGATTAAGTGCATTAGTAAAAGAATTACAGACAATTGCAGAAGTAACAATTGTTGCACCGGACAGTCAGCAAAGTGCGGTTGGACATGCGATCACTGTTCATCGTCCACTACGTGTGCGGGAAGTAAAAAAAGACGGAGATTTTTTTGGTTATGCGGTTGACGGAACGCCGGCGGACTGCGTAAAACTTGCTATCCGAAATGTCATGAAGACAAAACCTGATCTTGTCATTTCAGGCATCAATCATGGTTCAAATACGGCAATCAGTGTTATTTATTCGGGAACTGTTTCTGCGGCGACGGAAGGGACAATTCTTGGTATTCCCTCATTCGCAATGTCATTAACAACATTTGAAGCCAATGCAGATTTTTCGTATGCGGCAAAATTTGCTCGTCAACTTGCATTAAAAGTTACTGAGCACGGTCTGCCGAATGGAACGTTATTGAATGTTAATGTTCCCCCATTATTGGAAAAAGAGATTCAAGGGGTTGTTATCACACGGCAGGGAAAATCAATCTGGAACGATGAATTTGAAGCACGGCGCGATCCGGGAAACAAACAATATTTTTGGCTGAAAGGGGAATTAGTGGAGTTGGATGAAGAAGAGGACATTGATCAGCGAGCAATTTTGAATAATAAAGTGTCTATTACTCCAATTCAATTCGACTTGACGAATTACGCCTTAATAGAAAACCTAAAACAGTGGAAAATAGAAAAATGAGTTGATTATACTGCTTGTCTCTGTTTTTCCCGTAATAATATTTTTTTGGAAACGTCATTCGCTGAAAGGAGAGATTCTGAATTAGGGTTGAGCAAAGATTTTGTCAAATCGTTATCATAGTGGTATTGTATAACGAACTCAAGAACATTCGAAAGTCTAAATTTTCTATGTCCGCCCGGCGTTCTGAAACATCGTAACCTTCCCTCATCAGTCCAACGCTTTATGGTGGACTTACTTACTTGTAATAGCCTTGAAAGATCTTCCGTAGTAAGCAGCTCTTCATTCATTTCATCTCACGTATGCAATAGAAAATCAAACTAATAAATGACTAATTGTTTCTAACAGTGTGTCCGTTAAAAATGGCTTCCGGAGAAATTCAATTTTTCCCGGTTCTAAATAGGTCGGAATATCTTCTTCCATAATCGATCCGCTGATGACCAATATTTTGATTGTTGGCTTCAAAGAAAGAAAACTATGTATTGCTTTATGTCCCCCCAGTTTTGGCATATTAAGATCGCAGATTATTACATCGACGGTCTCAAGGTTTTTTTTAAATGCAGTTATTCCTTCCAGACCATCATATGCGGTAAGCACCTTATAACCGGCTATTTCCATCAATATTTTGGTCACTTCTACAAAAGATAGTTCATCATCAATAATCAATAAGGTTTTCGCCTTACTGATTGTTGAAGTTCTACGGTCATGGGAAGTCATCAAAAAGTCCTTTAAGCATCAGGTAAATGAATTAATCGAATTCTACTGGAAATACCATAGATCTGCACAGAGACTATTGTTTCCCTTTGTATTTTTTTTATTTACCTTGCATTGGGTTTAGCTCACCCGAGAGGTCCACGTCGGTAAAATATCTCTCGTTTAGATTACTGTGGTGGCGGTAATGTTCCTATGGGATCACCGCACGCTTCTACGGTAACAGTGGTTTCTATTGATAATGAGGTGGTTTCGATTGCAATTCCCAACACAATAAGAATCGAAATGGTTGTAAGAAGATTTGACATAAATGCTCCAAATAGTGTTTTGATAATGGTGTTGTGAAGTTTGTGTGTATATGTACATATACTCCACGAGCGGTCTGTTTTGGAGCCATATTCAGAAAAAAATAATTAATTTTAAGCGTTGTTAAAATTGTCGAAATTACTTAAAAATAGACTCTTTTTAGTTTTCCTGGTATTTCAGGGATCATTTTCCGCGGATATTATTTCGGACTCTCTGAAGGGAAATATCCAAACGACACTGGCCGAGAGATTTTTCAATGAATCTCAATTCGACAGTTCTGAGGTCTATTATAAAAAAGCGTCCGATACGTGGCAATCGACTGGACAAATTAATTACTATGTAGATGCACGGATTGGAACAGCGAAGAGTCTAGTGCGCCTTGGTACTGTAAAAGAAGCCAGCACATTGCTTGCAGATATTGAACAAATACACATCGAAAAAAAATGCAGACAATGTTCGCACATGGGAACAGTATATTCGATGTTAGCGTATTGTTTTTTTGCATCAGAGGAATTTTCGGTCTCAATTGTATATGCAGAAAAAAGTATTGAGTATAATACTTACACCGTTGGGGTGAATCACGAACAGACCGCCTCGGCGTATTATATGCTGGGTCTTGGGCAAAAAGCTAAGGGGGATTACAAGAAGTCAATCGAAGCATTCAATACTGCGTATGATATACGGTATAAATTATTCGGAGAGAAAAATAATAATCTTGCCAATACGCTCACAATGATCGGTACGGTATATGACGATCAAAACAAATTTGATAATGCTTTAACGTATTATCAACATGCATTGAAAATTCTCGAAACTCTTCAACTTCAATCCACATCCGATGCTGCGACAAATCATATTTATACAATGTCATCTTTATTTAACAGGGGTGACTTTGTGCAAGCTATTGAGCATGGAAAAAGGGCAATTGAAATATATCAATCGCTTTCTCTCCCTGAACATGCAAACGTAGCAAGCGCATATGCAAAACTTGGGGAGATGTATACTGCTCTCGGAGATTTTGAAAAAGCAAAAGATCACCTCCTTCATTCCCTAGATATTTTCGTTCGAAAATATCCTCAAAAACTATCCGCTGTTGGTGGAGCACATATCCTTCTTGGTGAAGTATATAACAACATTGGTATGTCGGAACTGGCAATATCGTCATCCGAAAAGGGAATACTACTATTTGAGCAGGCATTCGGACAATATCATCCTCAGGTTGGATTCAGGTATGAACAATTAGCTGGAATTTATTTCAATACAAAACATTATGATGATGCTATTCGGTACTACAGAAAAGCGATAACAGCGCGTGAACGTGTTACTGACTCGCTTTCTCGCAATGATTTATCCTCACTCCATGCATCCATCGGCAAAGTGTATATTTCTAAAGGGAAATGCGATTCTGCATTGTCGAGTTTGCAAATGGCATTAAAGATTGAAAAACATTCTCAGGAAAAAAATATCCTCCAAAGCGCAATTCTCCAGCAGCGCTTTGGTGAGCTTGCTCTGCATCAAAAAATGTTTGATAAAGCGTTAAACTATTATCAAAAAGCATTATTTGATTTAACAGTGACGAGTAACAGCAGCGATGTTCATATGCTCCCTTCCGAAGCGGACATTGAAAAAAGTATTTACAAAAGAGAAATATTGAATGTTATTACTGGTAAGGCTGATATTTTTGAACAATTATTCGAACGTCATTCCAATCTGGGTGATCTCATTTCGGCGTTTAATCATTACACTCAATCACTCAATATTTTAGATGATGTGCGGAAACAGTATTCTTCCGATGCTTCAAAGTTTTATCTTGCTGAATTGGGAGCTTCTCTTTATAGAAAAGGATGCAGAACTGCTCTACAATTGTATGAAAAAACAAAGCAACAAAAATATCTTGAACAGGCGTTCGTGATTGCCGATAGAAGCAAAGGAAATGTTTTGCTTGAACGATTGTTTGATGGTAATGCTAAACGGGTTGCTGATATACCTGATTCGATATTGCATGTTGAAAACGAACTATTAAATCGCATTGCGTATCTTGAAACTGCCATTTCCCGGCTATCGGAATCAAATGAAATAAAAGGCGTATTGGTGAGGGTATATGAAAACGAACATTTTGAATTGAAACAAAAACATCAGGCTCTCATTGAACTATTAGAAAAAAAATACCCAAAATACTACGCATTGAAGTATGCAAAGTATTCATTTTCACTCGGTGAAGTACAGCATCATCTTGCTGATGATGAAATGTTGGTTGAATATTTCATCGACGAGAAGAAAATTTATCTTTTTTCTGTCTCAAAAACGTCGCTGTCTCTAAAAAAGGTAAATGGAACTGAACACATTGGAAGAATGGTCCGTCAATTTTCTTCATCGTTGAAAACAATTGATGCAGAACTGTACAGAGCAACCGGAAGTGAATTGTATGTTTCGCTTGTGAAACCATTGAATTTGGACAGATTGCAAACTAAAAAATTGATCATAGTTCCCGACGGATTCTTACATTATATCCCATTTGAAGCATTGCCGATGAGTAAAAGTGCTACAGGATCTATCGATTTTACAAAATTGGAATATCTCATTTCTCAGTATGATATTTCATATTCATATTCTGCATCGTTTGATCTTACGCAGCAGAAAAAGGATGCAGGGCATATAGTTACTAGTCCAAGTTTTGCCGGATTTGCTCCGGTATTCAAAGATTCTTCCAAGAACAGTGATGTATTTGCAAATCGAACTTTTGCGGAAGAGAGCGGCATATCGGATGTTCGTTCTATCACCTTGGACGGTAAGAAATTTAATGAACTGAAATATTCTGAGAATGAAATTGTTTCAATCAGTAATACGCTCAAAAATCATCAGGCAACCGTTAAGAATTTCCTTCACACTTCTGCAAGTGAGAAGAATTTCAAATTCTTTTCACCCCTTTATGATATAGTCCACATAGCAACTCATGGCTTTATTAACGAGAAAAATCCGAAGCTCTCCGCCGTAATTTTCTCACAGCCCCAAACAACTTCGGAGGATGATGACGGCATCCTCTATTTGAATGAAACATGTAATCTAAATTTAAAAGCACAATTAGTTGTTCTGAGCAGCTGCGAAAGCGGTATCGGTCAATTAATTCATGGTGAAGGAATGATAGCTCTTTCTCGAGGTTTGTTGTATGCTGGAGCAAAGAATATTATCTTTTCACTCTGGAAGGTCTCCGATAAACAGACCTATGCATTGATGGATGAACTGTATAAAAATATTGCCGAGGGAAAATCGTATGCATCATCGCTCCGTTTGGCAAAACTGTCCATGATTCGATCTCAAGAAACATCATTTCCCGGCAAGTGGAGCGGATTTGTGCTCATCGGGAAATAATCCTACTTCACGAAAAACTTACCCACAAAAAGCAATTCATCATCCGATTCCAATTTCCAGTAATATAATCCTGGCGGAAAGGTCTTTGCCGTCACAAAAGTATTTTTCTGTACAATCGATGTCAGAATAGTAATTTCTCGATTGGTGAGGATTTTGATTTTTACCGGTTTATCATATTGATTCCAATGAAAGGTAATTGGTGAATGTACAATTGCTCCATTCTCTGGTGAGATTACTTCGATCGTCGAAGAACGATATTCTGTATGCACTACATCGTCCAAATTCGGCGAAGGAGAAAATGAATCTGCTAGCAGATCATTTATCGGTTTTTGGGAAGAGATATTCTTGCGTGCTTTTACAGAATCATTCAATAGTAATGACTTGGAAATTTCTGGTGTGACGGTCAATTCTTTTTGAATGAAAAGAAAATATAATGTTCCAATTAATGCAGCCAGGATAAAGATGGCGGCGATTCGATATGATTGTATAAAGTAATGCATTTTTGAAGGTTTGATATCAAAGAATGGATGCTGTATGGTTTTTTCTTCCATGCCTTCTTGAACGAGGTCAAATACTTCAACAATTTGCAATTTGCATTCCTCGCAATGTTCAACATGTTGGAGAATTTCTTTTGGCAGCTGGGAGAGATGTTCAAGGTGCAATGCATCCACATACAAAGCGATGCCATTTTCATCAAGATGATGTTGTTTTGTAAAGAATGTCTGTTGTGCTGTGATTGTTTTCATAAAAATTATCTTCCAAATGTGTAATGTTCAAGTAAGGTTTTTACTGTTTCCTTTGTATGGGATCTGTGACGACTCTTACCGTTTAAAATTGTAATGACTTTGTACAGATGATCCTGCGTCCATCGGCGAAGTGAAGCGCCTGATGTTGTATTTCCTTCCTGTCTATTCATGGAAGGTGCAATAATATTGAAATTCTCTACTTCCAAACGTTCGTCATAGTTCCCTCCCAAAAGGGTGAAAATTGAATTCCGGTCTAGGTAGGTACTCAACGTAAAACATTCATTAATTTCCTGTTTCGTAACGGGCAATCGAAAATAGATTTTAAGACAGATAATGATTTTGGGTGCTTGGGCGTTATAAAGCTTTAAGGCCATGATTAATCGGTGTAATTCATCATCAATGTTTAGTGTTCGAAAAATTTCAGATTCTTCTGCAGGATGGTCAAACGTCTCCAGTGATACTGTATTGAGTTCGTGTCGTTCGCTATCGTGTATGTCCAGGCAAATGTTCCGGATGACGACGTTCATGTAAGTAACCAAAAGAACCTTACCATTGAAATTCTTTTCAATACTGGGAAGTCGCTTAATCAACTCTTCATTTACTGATTGTATAATGTCATGAATATGATGTGCAGAAAATAATCTGTTTTTAATAAAGTGTTTAACAACAATTTTAACGATCCTTTGACAACGAAGGATGAATTCATCTTTGTCAGTGCGTAAAAGGATAATGTCTAACGTGTGATCAGTATGATGCATTGATAGTATCTAAACGATGGTAGAATTTGAGCGCCTGCATATTGCAGTATAGTGTATTCAAAATATACAAACCGTAGTTCAGCACTGCAATATATTGCTCTTAGTTTTCCCAACCCATCATATCATGAAGGTGTCAACGGTCTCCTTTCATTTGTACATTTTCCCAATGAAGGGGGAGTAAATTATCAATCGAATTTGTACCACCGTTTGATCTCGGGACGATTTGAACAATTTCCCAGCCATATTGATTTTTTTTTCCAAATTCGTGTTTTGCAATAATTTTTCCTAAATGATCGCGTCTGAAAAAATAAAATCCGAATTCTTTACTCGCTTTTTCCCAAACAGCATTTATTGTGTAGGGATCATATTGTTCAAGCATTGCATTGGTATTCGCTGAAAAAAGGCTTTTAAGTGTTTGAGAAAAGTGATCTTTTTTCGGTTCGGAGAATCTATTGTTAATATCCATGTACACCTTTCAGATGATTTTTTGCTTTCTATATACATATACTCTAACCCGCCGGTCAATTGGAGCCAAAGGTTGGAGAAAAATTGGAGTGACGCATTTTGTTATGGAGGATTACTGAATAAGGAAGGATATTTTGCTTCTGAGTCAGATTTTCGGTACCTTTTATGCCAATTTAGAGAATTTATGCGCGCTATTATTCCTGTGGCCGGAGTTGGAAGTAGACTTCGTCCGCATACATACACAGTTCCAAAGGTGCTCCTGAATGTTGCCGGTAAACCGATTATCGGTCACATTATGGATAAGATTATCACCGAAGGGTTTGATTCTGCAACAATCATTGTTGGGTATCTGGGTGATCTTATTAAAGAATACATTACTGAAAATTATAAGATCAAAGTCGATTTTGTTGAACAGGAAGAACGGTTAGGTCTTGGACATGCAATTTATCTTTCTCGTCACACAATCTCCAAAGACCCTATTTTGATTATTCTTGGAGACACTGTTTTTGATGTCGATCTTGGAAAAATGATTAAGAGTGATTATTCGACCATTGGGGTGAAAGAAGTTCAGGATCCTCGACGGTTTGGTGTAGCAGAGACGACAGATGGATTCATTACTAAATTGATCGAGAAGCCAGAGAATCCTACGAGCAATTTGGCGATCGTAGGACTATATTTTATTAAACATCCAGATGTGTTAATCGAATGTCTAAAGGAAAATATCAAACGTGACGTTCGTACGAAGAATGAGTATCAGTTGACTGACGGTCTTCAAGCGATGATTGAGCGCGGCGAAAAACTGACAACGTTTGGTATTGAAGGATGGTACGATTGTGGGAAACCGGAGACATTGTTAGATACAAATCGTCACCTGTTGAATGAAACAAAGACGAATGGAATTCATGAAGGTGTTGTTATCATTCCTCCGGTCTTTATTGCCCCGACTGCAAAAGTTGAACGTTCAGTTATTGGTCCATACGCAACAATTGCCGACGGTGCAAGTGTCATAGATGCGGTTGTAAAAAATTCAATTGTGAGTGAACATGCAACGGTTGAGAAAGTGTTGTTGGATGGTTCTATCATTGGCAGTAATGCTCACATTACCGGCGGGTTCAAACGGATTAACATCGGTGATTCGTCGGAATTGGAATATTCTTAAAGTAGTTTATTTTCAAATTTCTATCGGTTGTAATTTGTGTTTTGATATTTAGGATTTACAATCAATTATTTTTTAACAAATTAATATCAGAATTTATTCATTTAATCATAATAACAGGAGTCAAATTTTCATGCGTTATCTTTTTACATCAGAGTCGGTTTCCGAAGGACATCCCGATAAAGTTGCGGATCAAATTTCCGATGCAATTCTTGATGCTTTGCTTGCTCAGGATAAATATTCACGCGTTGCGTGCGAAACAATGGTTACCACTGGACAAGTGATTGTTGCCGGTGAAGTGACGACGAATGCCTATATTGATATTCATGAAGTTGTTCGTGGAACAATTAAAGAAATAGGATATACAAAAGCAGAATACAAATTCGATGCTGAATCATGCGGTATTCTCAACGCTATTCATTCGCAATCTGCTGATATTGCTATGGGTGTAAACACTGGCGGCGCAGGCGATCAGGGAATGATGTTTGGTTATGCTAACAACGAAACGCCTGAATTGATGCCTGCAGCAATCATGTATGCTCACCAACTCGTAAAAAAACTCGCAGACATTCGCAAAAAGAATTCGAAGTTAATGCCGTATCTTCGTCCCGATGCAAAATCTCAAGTAACAATTGAGTATGATGGACGCAAGCCGATCCGAGTGGATGCCGTTGTTATCTCCACACAACATGACCCGACTGTTTCGCAAAAGAAGATTAAAGATGATGTGATTAATAATGTTATTAAGAAAGTGATTCCTGCGCGCTTTCTTGATAAAAAGACAAAATATTATGTGAATCCGACCGGTAATTTTGTTATCGGCGGACCGCATGGAGACAGCGGATTAACTGGTCGTAAGATTATTGTTGATACCTACGGCGGACGCGCACCCCACGGAGGCGGAGCATTTTCAGGAAAAGATCCGTCCAAAGTTGACCGAAGCGCTGCGTACGCAACACGCCATCTTGCAAAGAACGTTGTTGCAGCAGGACTTGCCGAAGAATGTCAGATTCAGGTTGCTTATGCAATCGGTGTGGCAGAACCGGTTTCAATTTATGTCCAAACATTCGGAACAGGCGTTATGCCGGATTCTGAAATATCAAAGATCCTAGTAAAGAATGTTGATATGACACCACGTGGTATCATCAAACGTTTGAACTTGTTGCGCCCGGTCTACAAAAAATCTGCTGCCTATGGACATTTCGGACGGAATGAATTTTCATGGGAACAATTAGATCTTGTCTCAACATTGAAAAAAGCAGCAAAATAAATTTTAGTGGTGATGAATCACTGATTAATCAACTAACCCCGTAAGGTTATATTCATAATTAAAGGAGCTACAATGAGTGCAGTAATGGATGAAGCAGTGGCAAAAAAGATCACCAAGCCATCGCTTCCGTATAAAGTAAAGGATATGTCTCTAGCAACATGGGGACGAAAAGAAATTAAATTGGCAGAAACAGAAATGCCCGGCTTGATGGCGATTCGTGAAGAGTTTAAAGGAAAAAATCCTTTGAAAGGCGCACGTATCGCGGGCTGTCTTCACATGACGATTCAAACCGCAGTGTTGATTGAAACATTAATCGATCTCGGTGCGGAAGTTTCTTGGTCATCTTGCAATATTTTTTCAACACAAGATCACGCCGCTGCCGCTATTGCTGCAGCCGGAATTCCTGTCTACGCATGGAAAGAAATGTCCGCTGAAGAATTTGATTGGTGTATTGAACAGACATTGTTTGCATTTAAAGACGGCAAACCGTTGAATTTAATTCTTGATGATGGCGGTGATTTGACCAACATGGTATTTGATAAATACCCCGAGCTTGCTGCTGGTATAAAAGGACTTTCTGAAGAGACAACAACCGGTGTTCATCGTTTATATGATAGAATGAAAAACGGAACATTATTGATGCCTGCGATTAATGTGAATGACTCGGTTACAAAATCGAAATTCGACAACAAATATGGCTGCCGCGAATCACTGGTTGATGCAATTCGCCGCGCAACAGATTTGATGCTTGCCGGTAAAGTTGCTGTTGTTGCAGGTTTTGGAGACGTAGGCAAAGGATCCGCTGATTCATTGCGCGATGCAAAAGTTCGTGTCATTGTAACGGAGATTGACCCGATCTGCGCTCTTCAAGCAGCGATGGAAGGTTATGAAGTGAAGCGGATGGATGATGCAGTGAAGGAAGCCGACATTATCGTCACAACTACTGGAAACAAAAATATCATCACCGCAAAGCATTTCAAAGCAATGAAGCATAATGCGATCGTCTGCAATATCGGCCATTTTGATATTGAGATTGATATGGCATGGCTAAATGAAAACTACGGAAAATCAAAAGATACCATTAAACCGCAGGTTGATAAATATACGATTGATGGGAAGGACATTATTGTTCTTGCTGAAGGCCGTTTGGTAAATCTGGGCTGCGCAATGGGGCATCCCTCGTTTGTGATGTCGAACTCTTTCAGCAATCAAGTGCTTGCCCAGCTTGAATTGTGGAATAATTCAAATAAGTACGAGAAGAAGGTCTATACACTCCCGAAATATTTAGATGAAAAAGTTGCTCGATTGCATTTAAAGAAGATCGGTGTTGAACTTGACGTACTTTCGGAAGATCAGGCTCAATACATCGGTGTTGCGGTTGAAGGACCTTATAAACCGGATTATTATCGCTATTAAAATTTCCCAGATCGTTCTATTTTTGGACATATCGAGAAATACAAAAATCCCTGAATCGAAACACTTCAGGGATTTTTCGTTTGTAAGAAATGTTAAGGTTTTGAGGCTTATCATTTTTACGGTTCACAATCGTTCTTGTATTGTTTTACGAGGCTGTCTGCTACAGTCCTCAAAGCTTTCTTTCAAAATAAAATATTGTAATCAAGGTATAGAAACGTTCTTGCCAAATGAAACGTTTCTTCCCATCTTAGTGTTATAGTTGCTACACAAAATCAAAGGGAAACATAATGAACAAACTCATCGCGGCTACTGTTGTCGCACTTTTTGCGATTGGAACACTTTCAAGTCAGGAGATAACAAAGAACATGGACGCCCCAATTTATGGTTTTACAATGAAAACGCTTGAAGGAAAAGAAAGATCTCTTGCTGATTTTAAGGGAAAAGTGGTAATGATAGTCAATACCGCATCGTTTTGCGGTTATACACCTCAATACAAAGATCTTGAAGCAGTGTTTAAACAATACAAAGACAAAGGATTTGTCGTCATTGGCTTTCCTGCTAACAATTTTGGAAAACAGGAACCGGGAAAAGATGAGGATATTGCCACTTTCTGCGAAAGAAATTATGGTGTGTCATTCCCCATGTTCAGTAAAATCAGCGTCAAAGGAGATGATATTCATCCGCTCTATAAGTATCTGACAACGGAAACACAATTTAAGGAAGAAATTGCCTGGAACTTTACAAAGTTTCTGGTTGATAAAAACGGGAATGTTGTTTCAAAGTTTGCATCGAAAGTAAAGCCGACCGAAAAAGAGGTTATTACTAAAATCGATGAATTGCTGACACAGAAATAATTAATTGTCATTTCGAACGAAGTCCCAAAGGGACGAGTGAGAAATCTCGTTTTCCAACGTGAATGAAGAACAAGATTTTTCGCTGTGCTCGTAATGACATTGATGAGATATTTTCGAGAAACAAATTGAAAGGAAACCAAGAAAACGGTTTCCTTTTTTGTTATATTACCATATATGTTAAGAATAATCGATCTTCGAAATAAGAAAGCCAATGCTTTTCAATCTGTTGGGGGACCGTCAGGGGATTCGTCAATAGAAAAAACAGTTATTGAAATTCTCCGCCGAGTCCGCAAAGAGGGGGATAAAGCGTTACGAAATTATACAAAAAAGTTTGATGGCATCGAAATAGATTCCATTTCCGTATCCGCAAAAGAAATTGCTGCCGCAGAGAAACATGCCGATAAGAAGTTCGTGAGAATTTTGAAAGAAGCAGCCGCAAACATCAGAAAATTTCATTCAGCGCAGGTTCGCAAACCATTTTTATTGAAAGTTCAACAAAACTCTCAGCTTCGTCAAATATTCCGTCCGATCGAAAAAGTAGGAGTCTATGTCCCTGGCGGAAAAGCAGTGTATCCCTCCACGGTATTGATGAATGTTATTCCTGCCCAGGTAGCGGGAGCAAAAGAAATTCATCTGGTATCACCGCCGGATAAGCAGGGGAATATTCATAGAGATGTGTTACTTGCTGCGTCATTACTTGGAGTACGAAATGTTTATCGAGTTGGCGGTGCTCAAGCGGTAGCTGCACTTGCGTTCGGTACGGATACAATTCCTACCGTAGACAAAATCGTCGGCCCGGGAAACATTTTTGTCGCGACAGCGAAAAAATTAGTCTTTGGAACAGTCGGCATCGATAGTTTTGCCGGTCCTAGTGAAGTGGTCATTCTTGCGGATAATTCCGCCAATCCAACGTTTATTGCAACCGATCTTCTCGCACAATCCGAGCATGACGAGCGGGCAGTTCCAATTCTTGTCACCCCAAGCCATTCACTGGCTGAGAAAGTGAACAGGGAAGTGAAACGTTTACTAGAGAAACTTCCAAGAAAAAATATTCTTGAGATCTCGCTGCGGAATCAGGGAAAAATCTATCTGGTCGCTTCATTGAAACAAGGAATCGCTGTGACAAATGAACTCGCACCTGAGCATTTGGAAATTATCACGACCAATGATGAAAAGGTGCTGAAGCAAATTAAACATGCCGGATCCATCTTCTTAGGGAATTATTCGCCGGTGGCAATCGGTGATTATTTTGCCGGGCCGAATCACGTTTTACCGACAGAAAGGACAGCAAGGTTTTCTTCTCCTCTTTCCGTCGATGACTTCATAAAGAAATCCAGTGTGATACGATATTCGCAAAAACGAATGAGTACAGTTTCTGAAGATGCAGCTTGTTTTGCCGAACACGAAGGATTAACGGCTCATGCGCTTTCGTTGAGAGTAAGGAAAAACTTTAAACGATGACTTTTTTGAAACATATAAAACCATCTATCCAAAAGCTCGAAGCGTACTCCGTTAAAAGCAAACCATTGTCGTCTGACCTGATTAAACTGAATCAAAACGAGAATCCATTTGATTTGCCCGAAGAGATCAAACGGGAACTTGTGGAAGAATTTATCCGACAGCCTTGGAATCGTTATCCCGATGTGTTCCCAACGGAATTGATTGCATCGTTGGCAACGTATCTCAATATGCCAATGGAAAGTATCATTGCGGCAAATGGATCAAATGAATTGATGTATACCGTTCTCATGGCAATTGTATCAAAGGGGACAAAAGTATTAATTCCAACGCCGACATTTTTTCTCTATGAAAAAATCGTTAATGTTTTAGAAGGGCAGTTGATTAGTGTTCCTGCAAAGAGTAATTTATCATTTCATGTTGACCGTATAATTGAAACAGCAAAGGAGGAAAAACCTTCTCTCATCATTTTGAACTCTCCGAATAGTCCGACCGGACAAATGATGTCAATCGAAGAAGTAGAACGGATTATTTCCGAGACGGATGCGATTGTTCTCGTCGATGAAGCATACATTGAATTTGCGGATTTACCCACGGTGTTACCGTTGTTGCAACGTTACGATCGACTTATCATTCTCCGTACATTTTCTAAAGCATTTTCCCTGGCTGGGTTGCGCATCGGATATTTACTGGCTCAACCCGCATTATGTTTAGAGTTATTAAAACCGAAAATCCCATTTACGGTGAATAATTTTTCTTCATCTGTGGCAATCAAATTAATGAAGAATAGTGAATTGATTTTAGAACGAATTCACTATGTGAAACACCAGAAAGATTTTTTGTATCGGGAACTGAGCATTATCGACGAACTTAATGTCTTTTCTTCGCAGACAAATTTTCTTATCTTTACAGTCAAGAAGAATGCTCAAATATTGTTTGATAATTTATTTTCTGAAAATGTATTGATTCGCGATGTGAGTTCGTATCCTCAATTGGAGAATACATTGCGGGTAAACGCCGGAACGGAGAATGAAAACAAAACATTTGTGGCCGCGCTAAAAAAATATGTATGATATGAAGATTCTCCACAATCTGTTAAATTTGGAAATCTTTCAAAATATAGGTGATCAATGAAGATATTAGTTTTTGTGAACCATGTTCCGGATACTGAAACAAAAGTGAAAGTTGGTGCTGATGGTAAGCTGATCGATCAGAACGGTGTCAATTTTATGCTTAGTCCATACGACGAATTTGGAGTTGAAGAAGGACTCAAAACAAAACAACAGTTTGGCGGCGAAGTTGTAGTAGTTTCTCTTGGCGGTGAAACCAATAAGGAAACATTACGCAAGTCGCTTGCAATGGGATGTGATAAAGCAGTGCTGTTAAAAGATGCTTCTATCCGTGATTCGTATTCGGTTGCTCGATCGTTGGCAGATTATGCAAAAGAATATAGTCCCGATATTATTTTCTGTGGTAAACAATCGATCGATTATGACAATTCACAGGTCGGCGGACTGGTAGCGGAAATGCTGGATATCCCTTCGATTTCAGTGGTGGTAAAATTAGAAATAAAGGATGGCAATGTTATAGCCGAGCGTGAGATAGAGGGGGGACATGAAATTGTTCACGCAAAACTCCCGGTGCTCATTAGCGCTCAAAAAGGATTAAACGAACCTCGATATCCTTCGTTGAAAGGTATCATGGACGCGAAACGTAAACCCATTGAAGAAAAAATTCCTAATGCTGTCGCATCCCACGTAGAAGTTGGTATCATGAGCAAACCTCCTGCAAAAGCTCAAGGGAAAATTGTCGGCTCGGATGCCTCCGCTGCAGCAGAACTAGTTCGCTTGTTACGTGAAGAAGCAAAAGTAATTTAATTATTCAATTCAGAAAATATTATTTATGAAAATATTAGCCTTTGCAGAACAACGAAACGGCCAGTTCAAAAAAACAGCGTTTGAAGTTGTAAAAGCAGCGAAAACCATTGCAGATCAATTGAGTGGTGAGGTTGTCGCGGTAGTCATTGGAAATAATGTTGGATCAATTGCCGGTCAGCTGGGTGGATTTGGAGCAGCAAAAGTTGTTGCTGTTGAAGATGCACGTTTGGATTTGTATTCTACTACGGCGTATGCCAAAATTATTGCAGAAGTCGCAACTTCAGAATCTGCTGAAATTATTATTCTTCCCGCAAGTGAAATGGGGAAAGATGTTGCGCCAAGAGTTGTTGTAAAATTGAACGCGGGACTTGCGGCAGGATGCACGGCTCTCACGGTCGAGAATGGATCATTAAAAGCAACACGTCCGGTATATGCAGGAAAAGGTTTAATTGAAGTATCAGTGAAAACGGCAGTCAAGGTCTATTCATTACGTCCCAATATTTTTACCGCGGGGAATTCTGATGGGTCAACGGCTGTTGTTGAAAATAAGAAGATTACATTAAACGAAGCTGATTTTTCTACAATGGTGAAAGAAGTAAAAACTGCGAATGGAAAAAAAGATGTCGCAGAAGCAGATATCATCGTTTCCGGCGGACGGGGATTAAAAGGTCCTGAAAATTTTGCAATGATTGAAGACCTTGCCGGTTCGCTCGGAGCCGCTGTTGGAGCATCGCGAGCCGTTGTAGACGCCGGTTGGAGGCCTCATGATGAACAAGTTGGTCAGACAGGGAAAACAGTTTCTCCGTCCTTGTACGTTGCAGTCGCAATTTCCGGTGCGGTTCAACATCTTGCCGGAATGTCTTCATCAAAATATATTGTTGCGATTAACAAAGATAAAGACGCACCAATCTTTTCTGTCGCCGATTACGGTATTATTGGGGATGCTTTTGAGGTTATCCCAGCAATAACCGCAGAAGTAAAGAAATTACACGGTAAGTGAGATAGATTATTGCACATCGCTTGAGAATTTGATATACTCGCTGTAGAGAAAACAAGGAGAATCATAGTGGAGAAAGTTCAGGTTGACATACTCGGATTATCGACAAGTCCGTCGAGTGCCGGCGCGTATGCATTAATCTTGAAGGAAACGAACGGTAAACGAAAATTGCCGATTATTATTGGTGCATTTGAAGCTCAGTCTATTGCGCTTGAATTGGAAGGGATGAAACCGCCGAGACCGCTCACGCATGACCTTATGAGAAATATTATAGATACATTTGCAGTGTCGTTAAATGAAGTGTGCATTAACGAACTTCGAGACGGAACATTCTACGCAAAATTAACTATTGAAGGTTTGAGTGATACACAGGAGGTTGATTCGCGTCCAAGCGATGCCATTGCTTTAGCTGTGCGATATGGAGCTCCGATCTTTGTCGGTGAAGAGGTGTTGAACGAGGCAGGAGTTGTCTCCGAGGATGATGATGAAGTAGAAGAAACAGGACTCAAAGAAGAAACCACGAAAATCAAACAGCCATTGACAAAACTTGAACTGCTTCAATCATCATTGAAAGAGGCAATTGAAAAAGAAGATTACGAAAAAGCGGCTAAGATAAGAGATGATATCAGGAAATTGGGTATTATGGATTAATAAAAAAACCGCGTGAGCGGTTTTTATTTAACAAGATGTAACATCTCCTGCACAGCTTTTTCTAATCCGACAAATGCTGCTCGAGAAATGATCGAATGTCCGATACTCATTTCATCAATCTGGGGAATTGCTGCAACAGGTGAAACATTCGTGTAATTTAATCCATGTCCTGCATTTACCTCAAGTCCGAGTTGTTTTCCGTATTGAGCAGCAAATGTTATTTCTTTCAACAAACGCTCTAACTCTTCCGTTTTTTTTGCTTCCGCATATTCTCCCGTATGAATTTCAATCATGTCGGACTCAATCTCTTTTGCGGCTTCGATTTGGGCTTTTACCGGATCGATAAAAAGACTAACGGGGATATTCTTTTCGTGAAACTTTTCAATAACACGTCTCAATTTTTCCTTGTAGGTAATAACATTCAGACCCCCTTCGGTAGTAAGTTCCTGCCGTTTTTCCGGTACCAGTGTTACTAAGTCAGGAATAACTCGAAGAGCGATTGATACGATTTCATCTGATGCACCCATTTCCAGATCGAGTTTCGTTTTTACTGTTTCACGTAATGTCCATACGTCGTGGTCTTTAATATGTCGGCGATCTTCACGAAGGTGAACGACAATACCATCTGCTCCTGCATGTTCACATACTTTTGCAGCTGCAACAGGATCGGGTTCTGCTCCCCCTCGTGCATTGCGAAGCGTGGCTATGTGATCAATATTGATGCAAAGTCTCATAAAGTGTTAAAAATTACAAAATTTCAGTGATTATTCAAAGGCGCTTAGCTATTAACCCGTAACTTTTTACAATGAGAATCGTAAAAAATTATTACATTCCAATTGGAGGAAACTATGATTCGTATCTACTCAGTTTTTTTTATTTTTTGTCTCTTTATTTCTATATCTGCTGCACAAATTTCCGAATCTGACAACGATAGCTACGAAGATCGATTTGACCGCACAACGAATGATTTTGAACGATTTGTGGATGGCATTGTTGAGACGATAGAGTCTCAGGTGGATGATATGGTTGATGATCGATCCCAACGGGTAGAATATAATGATGATGAAAGCCTTCAAGACCGAGATAAATCAAATTCAAAAATATCTTCTGATGCCGTAACTTTTAATGGAAATACTGAAATTGTTGAAACGGACACTGTGCAGGGAGACCTCGTTGTGAAAAATGGGACATTAACTGTGCGGGGGACAATTTTGGGTGATGTACTAGTGGTAAATGGTGATATTGAACTCAAAAAGACTTCAAACATTTTGGGAAATGTGCGCGCAATGAACGGAAGCATATCGAAGGATGATGGCGCTTATGTGGAAGGTTACACGGAGCAATCATCGAATTCGAGTACTCGAAAGTACAAACGAAAAAGTACATACCGAACGAAATACTCGTATTCATTTAAACCGTATTTTTGGAACACCGAAAATGTAATTGATGATAATTTCCTCTTCCGATATAATCGCGTAGAAGGACTGTTTCTTGGATTTGGTGCGGAGAAGAAATTTTATTGGGATGGCAGTAAGTCGATCTCTGGTTATGGTTCATTCGGATACGGATTTACCTCGCATAAATGGAGACTGCAATTGGGGCTCGACCGTCAATTTGCTATTTCAGACGAAACACTCTATGAACTTGGCGGTGAAGTGCACAGCTTAACTGATACAAAAGATGAATGGATTATGAATCTTGGGGAAAACAATCTTGCCGCATTATTTTTCAGAGAAGATTTTAGGGACTATTATCAACGTGAAGGATATTCACTTCATAGTGCGCGATATACCAAAGATGGAGATGTTTCCACTATGGTGGATGTAAGGTTTTTGAATGATCGATATGCATCATTGAATAGTGGTGCACGTTGGGCTGTATTTGGCGGGAGCACTTTTCGAAGTAATCCTTTAGTGAATACCGGGACAATGAAAAGTGTAACTTTGAGTGCAGGATTAAGTACTGTAGAAAAATACCGATATCATTCGGAAGGCTGGAATCTATTTTTGCGCAGTGAATATGGTGGCAACGAACTGGGTGGCGATTTTGATTTCACGCAAGCGATTGTTGATGTTCGCAGATTTCAACCGGCTTTTGATGATGATCAAATTAATATACGGTTTCGAGCAGGAGCACTGGAGGGTGCACCAATTGCCCAAAAAATGTTCGAACTCGGTGGAGCCAACACTATTCCTGCGTATGGTTTTAAAGAATTTAACGGAAACAGAATGTTGTTGACAAATCTTGAATATCGATTTAGCGGAGATTTGATTGATGAGATATTTTTTTGGCCCAGTTTCTTAAATCTAATAGCTTTTGGAGATGTCGGCACGGTTGCAAATGTCAAAACGTCGTTAGCAGTGTATGATGGATTTGATTCAATAAAATCATCGCAGATAAAATCTGATTACGGTTTTGCTATCTCCTGGCATGATGGAGATGCACGATTAGGATTTGCCTGGAGAACAGATAAACATGCACCTGCAGCAATTTTCTTTCGATTGAATAGATCTTTTTAGTTGGAAAAAATAATGAAACGAAAAACCCTCTGAGCTTATTCAGAGGGTTTTTCGTTTTAAAGTGTCTTATATCATTTGTCACATTATGGAAGAATAAGATGTCCCTTATTTTCTAACGACATATTGAATCTTTTCGGGATTTTGTTGTACAATTTTTACATTCTCTGGTCCAACAATATTCGGTTGAATCATTCCACTCGTATCTAAAAGTATCGATTTGTAATCGATGAATGCATAAAAATCTTTTCCTGAAAGATTGGCGATATTATTGACACCAGATCGGATAATAATGGATATTTTCGGCGGGATAAGAACGACATTTCGTTTATCAGGCACCTGAACTATTTCTATCGGAACATCATCGATAGTTTTTTCGGCAATTGGCTGGACATCAAAATTAATAATGACATTGGAAATGGAACGCGATATTTCGAATTTCAGGGAATCCTTTAATCCAATATTCATGGAAATTGGGATATTGATATCATGAAGAATAATAGTTTCTGTTTGCCAGTATTGGATTTTATTAAGCAGCGATTTTGCACCGGTTAATAGAACGCTATCGGGTGTTGTTTTCACCGTACCGACTAATCCAAAACCATTTCGAAACGAAGCATTCACCATTCCCGTGATGGGGACCTTTTTAGTAACCTTATCGTCTAATTGTACATTAATCGACTCAGGTGTGGTTCCAAAAATATATATGTCATTGGAAATATTGACATGTTCATTCAGATCCTTTGATGTTAAGAGAATATTTGTTTTCGGTAAAACAGCAAAATCAATAGTGTAATACAAGTTAGGTGAAATCAAGATATTGAGCAGTTGCCATCCGTTTCCTTGAATGTTAAAACCGATTGAGGGGGGGATAGGAGAAGCAATAGCTTGGTCTGGGGGTAAGTTTTCAATCTTTATTGGTACGACAGTAAAAAATTTGAATTGATTGCCGAGATTGATCGATATCCATACTAAAGATGCAAATATCAGAGAAAAAAGTATTATTGGAAATTTTCGTTCTTTCATAATGGAAATATAACCAGTGAGTATAGTATATACAATGTTCAAATTCATTTATTTTTTGTAACTCTCCCAATTTTATCCTATTTTCATTAAATACTTAAAAAAATCAAATTATACCAAAGCGGGAATATGGCATCAATCAAAAAAGAAAAACCTTCTAAGCTATTGCAGAATGCGCCTGCTATTCCATTGAAATATCAACACGCTGCGGCAATTACTGTCATTTTCCTTTCGTTAGTTATTTTCTTCCATGAACTGGTATTTGACGGTAAAGTATTTGTGGCGGCAGATAGTATTGCTTCCAAAAGTTTTCATACGCTTGTCAGCGATGCTGCCAAAGAAGGGATTTTTCCGCTTTGGAATCCTTATATTTTTTGTGGAATGCCGGGTTATGCAAGTCTAAGTGTTCATGGTGATCGATATTTTGATGTGACTGCTCTTGTTGTGAACCGTGCGGCTGTTTATTTTGGGCATATTTTGAATAATCCAGACATCGGATGGGAACTGCTCTATTACTTAATATTCGGTATTGGTATTTATTGGTTCGTTTTTGATAAGCTTAAGAATAAAATAGCTGCACTCATTGCAGCATTGGGAGTCATGCACTCTACGTTCATCGTTATCTTGATCATTGTTGGTCACATGACCAAGGTTCCAGTTATCGCTTTCTTTCCTTTCATTTTTATAATTCTGGAACGACTACGAGAAAAATTTAATATCGTGCTCTCTTTGGTTTTGATTATTCTGATTCACTTAATGTTGATTCCAAGTCATATGCAGATGATTTTCTACTGCTATTTTGCGTTTGGGTTATATTATTTATTCTTTTTTGTACGTGCAATTATTTATAAGGAAAATTGGCAAGGTATAATTCGCTCGGCGTCTATATTTGCGGTAGCAACGGGTTTGGCCTTTGCTATGACCGGTGACCAGTACCTTTCTACTCTGGAATATTCCAAGTATTCTATTCGCGGATCTGATCCGATTATCCGATCTCAACAATCTCAAGAAAAAGCTCCTTCCAATGGCGGTCTTGATTACGACTATGCAACCAATTGGTCATTTTCTCCAAGTGAGATGTTGACATTTTTTATCCCATCTTCTCATGGATTCGGATGGTTTTCGTATCGAGGCGTATTAACTCAGAATCAAGAGACCAGACTCAACACGTATTTTGGAAATATGCCGTTTACAGATGCACCGCAATATATGGGCATAGTCATCATCGTTTTAGCTGGTATTGGATTTTGGAGAAATAAAAAAGACCCGTTCGTACAATACACAGCGTTATTGATCGTCATATCTCTCTTCATTTCGTTTGGGAAAGAGTTTTCGTTGTTCTATGATTTGATGTTCAACTATTTTCCAATGTTCAATAAGTTTCGGATTCCTTCAATGATCTTAATCCTTGTGCAGATTATGATTCCGATTCTATCTGCGTACGGATTTATGTCGTTAATTGGCGACGGTGATGAAAAAAATCTTCAACGAAAAAAAATATTCGAATATATTTTAGTCGGAATAGGAGTTTTACTTATTGCTTCGGTTGTAACAAAAGACATCTTCCTTTCAATCTATGATATGTTTTTTCCACGGCAAGAGATTATGCAATCTCTTGCACGGTCTTATAACCAGACTGTTGTGGGCGAGCTGTATAAAGTGATTGCAGGAATGATATCGAGTGATATCACATATGCTTTATTGTTCCTTCTTATCTCATTAGGGTCATTATATCTATATCAATCAAAAAAGATTAAATACTCGTTAGTTGCTTTGGTAGTAGTTGCAGTAATGCTGCTGGATTTGTGGAGAGTCAATTATAAACCAATGGATCCAAAGCCACACACAGATTCTCAAGATGTGTTTGCAACACCAAAATATGTTTCATTTATTAAACGGGATACTACGTTATACCGTACGTTGGAGTTTGAACAAGGTCAACCACCTTATAACAATACCCTGGCGTATTGGAGAATACAAAGTGCTTATGGTTATCAGGGTGTAAAAATGCGACAGATTCAAGATATGTTTGATGTTGCGGGATTGGGAAATCCGCTGGTTTGGGGATTAATGAATGTCAAATATATTTTGTCTGATCGACTTGATTCAAATCAAATCTTGCAACCGGTTTTTAGTTCTGAAGGGAAGTATGTTTTATATAATCGATCAGTATTACCGCGTGCCTTTTTTGTGAATCGTTATGAAGTTGCTAAAGGATTGGATATTCTTCAAAAAATAAAAGAGATGAACTTTGATCCACAAGAAGTCGCGTTTTTTATGGATGATTTAAAGCTGGCTATTGATGCACCGCAAGCGGGTGCAGAAGCCACCTATACTCATTTTGGTATTCAGGACATAGCATTGCGTGTAAAAGCGACTGGGAACAATCTTCTTTTTCTTAGTGAATCATGGTATCCTGCAGGCTGGAAAGCGTTTATTGATGGGCATGAAACTCCAATCCATCGAATTAATTATATGTTTCGAGGAGTCGTTGTTCCTGTCGGCGAGCATTCACTGACAATGAAATTTGAACCAGTGGGATTTGTATTGGGAAAACAGTTGAGTTTATGGACAAATATAATCATTGTAGGATTGGTTGGATTTTTTTCATTTCGTCGGATGAGGACAAGAAAAAAACAAAACCTAATAAATGAATAACTATCAGCACGGCTTCCAAAATAATTATTTATCCAATAGTGTTTGGTTGCTAGTTGAAAAAATTTCAAGGATAGTTTCTGGATTATTTGTTGGAGTGCTAGTCACTCGGTATCTTGGTCCGGACCAGTTTGGTTTAATTAGTTACGCACTAAATGTTGTTGCAATTTTTACGATAGCGTCTACGCTTGGATTAGATGGAATTGTGGTTAGAGAGTTACTTATCCGAAAGGATAAAAAAAACAGCATTTTGGGAACAACATTTTTTCTAAAATTAATTGGATCGGTGATTGCAATTATTTGTGCGGTAACCTATTCTAGTTTCCATGACTCTCAAGAAAAAATACTAATTGTCTTTATTGTCGGATTATCTCTTCTATTCCAGTCTTTTCAAACTATTGATTTTTATTTTCAATCACGTGTAAAAACAAAATATACCGCAATAAATCAATTAATTACTCAATCTATTTCAGCTCTTGTGAAGATTGCACTAATTGTATTGCACGGAAGCGTTGAATGGTTTGCAGCCGTTTTGGTAATAGATGCAATCATATATGCAATATTTTCAATATATTTTTATAGCAAACAAAAAGAATCATTAACATCATGGAAATTTAATTTTTTAGAAACAAAACTTTTGCTTCGGTTCTCTTTGCCGATGATAATCGCTGGGTTTGCACAATTGCTTTATCAAAAAGCTGATCAAGTATTAATTTTGCATTATTTAAATAATTTAAACTTTGTTGGTCAATATGCTGCTGCAATTCGTATCAGCGAGGCATTTTATTTTATTCCAATAGCCATTAGCACAGCAGTATTTCCAGGAATTATAAATAATAGGGAAAATGTTCAATTGCAATACAATCGTTTTATTCAACTATGTTCTTTGCTTGTTTGGATGTCAATAGGTATTTCGGTTGCAGGTTTTTTGTGTGGTGATTGGATCATTTCTTTATTGTATGCAGAAAAATTCAATCTTTCTTCATTAGTATTTAAGATTCATATTTGGTCAATGTACCCTGTATTTTTTGGGACAGCGTATGGGATGTGGTTAGTTGCAGCAAACAGACAAAGAATTCTCTTGGTTGCTCAAGTGATTAATCTATTCACATTTTTAATATTGAATAGTATTCTCATACCTAAATATGGAATTGATGGTGCGGCTATATCAATTGTTGTTGGATCGTATAGCGGTTTAATCGTGTTATGTATACTCGATATTACCAGAAACCCATTTGTTGTTTTGGTAAAATGTTGGCATCCAAGACATTTGATTGATATTTATCGTTATATACTTATGCAATATAAAGTATCGAAATAATTAAAATATGTTGAGTCAAAAATTGTATTTTAATAAATAGTGAATGTTTAAATTTTGTTATTGAAGGTGAATTGTGTCATGAAATACATATTCAAAAAAATATTCAATAAATTTGGTTATTCAGATGTACCACAATATACACAATCGGATTTCGAATCAGATTTTTTATCATTGGCAAAATCGTGTTTACCTTATACAATGACTTCCCCTGAAAGACTCTATGCTATTTATAAGAGTATAGAATACATCGCAAAAAATAAACTTGAAGGTGATATTGTAGAGTGTGGTGTGTGGAGAGGTGGAAGTATTATGTGTGCTTTACAGTCCTTAGTATTGTTTAATGACAAATATCGAGATATATATTTATATGATACATTTGAGGGGATGAGCCTGCCTTCAGAAAAAGATGTTGACTTAAATGGTATACCTGCTAATCATTTACTTGCAAAAAGGAAAAAAAGTCCGGAAGATATTATTTGGGCTTTTGCGCCGTTAGAAGAAGTTAAAAAAAATATTAGCCAGACCAGTTACCCTATTGAACGTATACATTTTGTCAAAGGGAAAGTAGAAGAAACAATTCCTGTGACTCTTCCCGAAAAAATATCTATGCTACGATTAGATACTGATTGGTACGATTCTACATATCACGAACTTGTTCATTTATTTCCACGATTAATTAAGGGCGGGGTGTTAATTATTGACGACTATGGTCATTGGAAAGGTGCAAAGGAAGCAGTAGATCAGTATGTAGAAGAAAATCATCTCCGGGTTTTGCTGAATAGAATCGATTACACTGGACGCATCTTAATTAAACAATAGTATAATAGATATGCTACTTGAAGAATCTTATTGGTTTAGCTATGTAATAAAAAAATATGTTGTGCAGAACTCTGTTGTTCTAAATATAGGATCTAGCACCTCAGAATTTATTGAACGGTACCAACCCTATATTCAAGAAAATCTTCTTAATTTATTACATTCAAAATCCTGCATCATAAAAAATATTGATCTTAAAGCAGATGAAGGTGTTGATTTGGTTGGTGATATTGTTGATCCAAATTTTGTGAACCAATTGAAAAAATACGATTCGGATGTCATTATTTGTTCAAACGTATTAGAACACATTACCGATAAAAAAATATTTTGTGACTCTCTTTGCAAGATATTGTCAAAAAAAACAATTGTTTTAGTCTCCGTCCCATATAAATTTCCTTACCATCCTGATCCTATTGATACAGAATACCGTCCTGATTTTGAACAGCTTAAAAATGCATTTCCTTTATTGCAATGCATTGAAGGTAAGGAAGTTGATTGTGGTTGGTATTTTTCCTATGTGAATAGCCAGTTTTCTCTGGTTTCGAAATGCGTTAATTTAGTCAAAGCAATCATAGTTCTTTTATTTTCTGCTATTACTATAAACAAGCCAAAACTGAATGAAGTTTTATGGAATTTTAAGAAAATATCGGCTACCTGTGGTGTCTTTCGATTACCTACTAATGAATAATATCATACATATTGCGTGTGCAGCAGATAATAGTTATGCTCAACATCTGGGGGTGATGATAACCTCTTTGTGTGAAAATAACAGAGACCAAAAACTTCATATTCATTTTTTTTCTGTTGATTTTAGTCCAGATAATCTTCAAAGTGTCCGGAAATTATTAAATCAATATAATATGGTTTTTTCCTTCCATCCCATTCATCCTAACGATGTGGAAGGTTTCTTTATCAGTCATCATGTTTCAACAGCAACCTATTATAGGCTGCTAATGCCTTCCATATTGTCAAATAATATTGAAAAACTTCTTTACCTTGACGCAGATATGATCATAACAAAATCTGTTATTGATTTGTGGAAAACAAACGTTGATGACCACATTATAGCTGCAATTCAAGAGCCAACATTTAATCACAATGAAAGACTTGGGTTATTTTCTAATTCATTGTACTTCAATGCAGGAGTGCTCTTAATAAATCTTAAAGCGTGGCGCAAAAATAATATTACGTCATTACTCGTTGATTACATAAGGAAACAAAATGCTAAATTATTGTTTTGGGATCAGGATGCTTTGAATGCCATTCTCTTTGCAAGTTGGCTCCCTATAAAACCTAAATGGAATCAACAATCAGCATTTTGGGAGAAAGATATTAATACATTATTGCAGTGTTATTCCCCAAATGATCTCTTGGAAGCGCTTAATGATCCGTGTATAATTCATTATACTGGTTCGTCAAAGCCTTGGGACTATCTTAGTTGCCATCCCCGAAAACATATTTATTGGAAATATCTTCGAATAAGTAATTGGAGAGAATTTCGATATCCCAATATTTCAATTATTGATAGGGTTAAAAAAATAATTTTATTCCTATTTTCACCGTTTACGAAAAGGAAAATATTGATTTATTTTCATTTAGGAATTTAAACAATTACAATGGAGAAATAGTTATTATTTATACTCCCATCCTTTTTTTAATCTTTAACCGACCCCAATCTACTGCTAAAGTATTTCAACGGATCCGCGAAATTCGACCGAAATATCTTTATGTCTCCGCAGATGGTCCAAGGACTAACAAAGAAAACGAAAAAACACTTTGCGATACTACTCGGAAAATCATTGAAAAAGTAGATTGGGAATGTGAAGTAAAAACCCGTTTTAGCGAGATTAATTTAGGATGCAAAGTTGGTGTAAGTTCTGGGATCAATTGGTTCTTTGAGCATGAAGAGGAAGGAATAATTCTTGAAGATGATTGTTTGCCTGATCCAAGTTTTTTTCAGTTTTGCGAGAAAATGTTGCAGCACTATCGCAATGATGAAATCGTTATGCATATCGGAGGGACAAATTTTCAAGATGGAATTATTCGAGGGGATGCAAGTTATTATTTTTCAGCTATTACTCATGTGTGGGGATGGGCAACATGGCGAAGAGCATGGGAAAAATATGATGTTTCTATCCCAACTTTTCCGGATATGATGAAGAATCACCAATTTGATAAAATATTTCCGGATGAGAAGGCAAAAAGATTTTGGTTGAAAAATTTCGATTTAGTGTATGCCAATAACAAAGACACTTGGGATATTCAATGGATGTATACTGTAAGTACCAATAATGGTTTAACGATAATTCCCAATAATAATTTAGTTTCAAATGTAGGATTTGATTTGGGTGCTACACACACATTTAACCATTCAGACCCGATGGCAAACCGTCCGACAGTACCTCTACATGTCATCACCCATCCCAAAGGTATAACTGTGGATTTAGTAGCAGATAACTATACTTATGCTAAATACTTGAATCCCAATAAATTCCGTAAATTATTGAGACTCCTTCGCCAATACACTTGAAGTCTTTTAGTATAAAGGAAAAACAAGAATGATTTGTAAGATTTGTGGAACAGCAGTCGAAAAATTATTTCGTAAAAAAATCTTGCAAAAATATGATGTTGATTATTTTCAATGCCCACGGTGTAAGTTTATTCAAACCGAAGAACCTCACTGGTTAAAAGAGGCGTATGAAAATTCTATTAACATTGAAGATACCGGATTAGTACAACGAAATTTATTATTCTCGAAAAGAACAAGTATCTTACTCTACAGTTTATTTGATCGTAAGGCAAAGTTCCTTGATTATGGTGGGGGATATGGACTGTTCGTTCGTTTGATGCGTGATTATGGATTTGATTTCTTCTGGAAGGATCCTTTTACTGATAACATTTTTGCTCGAGGCTTTGAACATATAGACGGGTTGGATCAACAATATGAGGCAGTAACATCATTTGAATGCTTTGAGCATTTCCTGGACCCGCAAAAAGAATTAGAAACAATGCTTTCATTTTCGGACTCTATCATTTTTTCCACGGAAACGTTTGATCATAATGCACCGCTGCCGGACAACTGGGAATATTATTATTTTTCTCACGGACAACACATTGCTCTCTATTCGTTAGAATCTTTACAGTTTATGGCAAAAAAAAATCAGAGAAATTTCTATACAAATGGCAAAAGTTTTCATATGATCACTTCCAAGCGTATTAATAATTCTATTTTTAATATTTTACTTAAGGTTTCTTTGGTTGGTATCCCTTCGTTCATAAAAGTGGCATTAGGAAGTAAAACCAAATCGGATTCTTTGTATTCTCAAAATCAACGGATCTCGCTTTAAAAAAAATTAACTATGAATGTACTGTTTGATCACCAAGTATTTTCATTTCAGGAATATGGCGGTATTTCTCGATATTATTCGAGACTTTTGAAAATCTTTTCTCAAAATGCTTCTATTCAAGCCGACCTAATAGTTAAGTTTTCCAACAATGCTTATCTCCATGAGGTCGGCAATTTTAATCCAACACCTTTCTTCGGTAAATACCGTTTTAAAGGTCGGAATGAAATTATCCGTGTCTTGAATCAATTATATTTTAAAAAAGAATACGCTAAACGTCCCCCGCCGGATATATTTCACCCGACATATTATCACCAATATTTTTTGAACGATATTGGCGCCGTGCCATTTGTTTTGACGATTTACGATATGGCTCATGAAATATATCCGGGATCATTTCATCCATTTGATTTTACGATTAAAAACAAAAAAGCATTAGCTAAAAAAGCTGCCCGTATTATTGCTATATCCGAGTATACTAAAAAAGACATCGTAAGAATTCTTGAGATTCCTGAATCCTCTATTGATGTAATCCCTTTGGCGACTGATATCGTTGTGAATGCGTCAATGATGTTATCATTTCCTCCCCCAAAAGAATTCATTCTTTATGTCGGAGCAAGAAATACATACAAGAATTTTATGTTTTTTTTACGTTCAATGAAGTCTATCATGAAGGATTCACACAACCTTTTTGTAATATGTGCTGGTGGAGGAACATTTTCTTTGCAAGAGCAGAAAAATATTGAACAATTGGGATTGTCTAAAAATATCCGTCAAATAAATGTAAGCGATGAGTCACTTGCATTGTTGTACTCTAAAGCCAAAGCATTTGTATATCCTTCATTGTATGAAGGATTTGGAATTCCGATCGTTGAAGCATTCACCTGTGGCGCTCCCGTTATCTTAAGTAATAGAAGTTCTCTGCCGGAAGTTGGCGGAGAAGCCGCGGCTTATTTTGAACCAGATAATAATGAGAGTCTAGAAATTGTTGTAAGAAGTATTCTAAATAATCCCGAAACTAGAAATGAAATGGTGCAGAAAGGATTCGAAAGAGCAAAAATGTTTTCCTGGAACAATACTGCGGAAAAAACAATTGAGACATATAAAAAGGTTTTGCAACATCGATAAATCATCTATTGCAATACATCTTTAGTTTATTTGCGTAGAGAGAGGTGGGTGAATATAAAAACTAAACCATAATACATCACTACGCCGGTCGGAAAAGCAAAAATACATCACGCAACTTATTCCCTCATATTTGCTCACCCTAATGATTGAATTGTACCGAATACATCTAACTGTAACATAATATAAATTTGTAATAGATCGATAGGGATTGGTGATTGATGAAAGAGAAACTCACCTATACGAAGAAAAGGTATATAAAGAAGCAGTTGAAGTGGGTATGAAAAATAATTGATGAGTTGTACGGCAGGCATGTTTAATCGAAATACCAATGGACAATTGTGCAAAGCAATGTTGTAGAACCCAATCACTGGAAATATCCCCAATATAAAACCTAAAACTATGCAGAGCGATAGTTTTTTAGGCGTCAGTCCTTGTTTAAAAAAAATCAATTAAGGGTAAAACAATCGTTTTATTGAAGATTTTTTTTTGCCGTATTGTTTTCTTCTATCATGTGCCTAATATTTCTAATGAATAACTGATGTTACGCACATGCTTATTAATGAAAGAATATTTCATCCCTGACGGGACTTGAAAATTGATTTGCTTGATCTCCTAAAAATATCTTGTCCCTACCGGGACAACGGAATAAACGAATTAATTCATTATTTTATCGGTTTTAAGATGCGCCGTAGGCGCGTAATATTTGTAGTACATTACGATTTCCAAATTGAGAGTCCCTTTAGGTCGACGACTCGACTCGTCGAGGACGAGATAAGAAGAATTTTCAGTCTTTGCATAACATCAGTGAATAATTGCAAAATATCGTTCAATTAAACCCATCAATTTGTTGTTTGTAGAAATTTCAAAATCTTCCATTACTTTCCCCCTAAATTTGCGTAAAAAAGGCCATTCTTTCTTGGCAGATATGTTGCAATTCTTAATAGCATCAATACAAGAAAGGATCGTTATGAACACATTTTTTATCCCCCAAATAAAGCCGATTTTCCCGCAATCTTCGGTACGTATTCATGATGAAGAAAAAGAACGAATTATGGATAGAGTATATAACAGCCCTGTTTTTCAGGAATTTATTAAACAGTGGGGTGATGCAATGGCAAAACATGAGGAAAATGTAAAGTCAACGCAATAAATTTTCTCAATAGTTATTACAAACATTCAATAAGAAGAGAGAATTTTTTAACATACTATTCTAGGGGGCTAGAATGAGACAAAAAAAGGATACACGATATAGAGGTCCTCTTCTACATTTGAAAGATATCAAAAAAAATATCTTTCTTGAACAAATCAGAGCTAATGAACACTTCCAAAATTTTATTCGTCAATGGAAATTTGAAATGGTCAAATTTGAGCGTGACCATAATTTTCAAAAATAAATTATTACGTTTACTGTTTAATTTACTCCTTCATTAGATTAGCAGCGAAATCCCTGCTACAATAATCACAAATCCTACCAAATCAAGCAACAGTCCATACCGGATCATTTTACCGAGCGGAACATATCCGGAACTGTAAACAATCGCATTGGTTGGCGTAGAAATTGGGAGCATAAAGCCAAGTGATGCTGCCATCGTTGCAGCAATCGCTGCTTGAAAAGCAGAATGCTGTGCCAAAACAATTACCAGCGGAACAATCATATTTGCCGACGATACATTTGATGTCAATTCACTCGTAACGGTAGCAAGTGCGGATGTTATTGCTAATAATCCTATACCATCAGTTGGGATAAATCCGGCTAGCTGTGAACCGATAATTTCTGCAAGTTTTGTTTCAAAAACCATTTGTCCTAATGTAATTCCCCCTCCGTATAAAGCAAGTACGCCCCAATCTATTTGTACAGCGTGTGAAATATTCATGACATATTTCTTTTTTCCTTCATTTTTGGACTGCGCCGGAAGAAAGAACAATAACACAGCACCGATCAGTGCAACGACACTCTCGGGAAGCTGTTTTGAATATGCTACTGTTACAGGATGTGTATCGCCAATTGTCAGCGCAAATATACCCGGGAGTATCCACAATAGTACGGTAACACCGAATGCGATGAGTGTATTACGTTCTGCAACAGAAAGTGCGCCGAGTTTTTTTTGTTCTTGTTCGAGCAAATCATGGAGTCCTTCAATGTGTGTTTTTCCAACTCCGCAAAAATAATTGAGATACAAGAAAAGAGCGAGATACATGACAATGACAATCGGCATGGCAAATGCCACCCATTCAAAAAAAGCGATGTGACGACCTAATTGTCTTTCAATGAAGCCGATGCCAATAAGATTTGTCGGTGTACCCACCGGTGTTGCAAGTCCCCCAACGGAAGATGCAAATGCGCACATTAACATCATTCCAGTAGCATACTCTTCGCGGACTCGGTTTCCTTCCTTTGAATACAGCATGGAAATTATTGCTAATCCGATTGGAAACATCATTGCTGTTGTTGCAGTATTGGAAATCCACATGGAAATGGTACAACACACTGCACCATAAGCAAACATGATCCGGCTTGGATTACCATTGACCAATTTCATTGTTAATACGGTGTAAGCAAATCGTTTGTCCAATCCATGAAGTTGTATCGCTTTTGCCAAAATAAATGCGCCGATAAATAAAAACATGATGGGATCTGCAAATGGGGAAAACGCTTTTTGTGCAGAGGTGATTCCAAGAACGATTAACAAAACGGGGACAAGTAATCCGGTAATATACAGCGGGAGAGCTTCCGTAAGCCAAAGAATAACAATCAAACTTACTAGTGCTGCAAGTGAATGCGTCTGTTCATTGAGTATGGATATAGGTAAGAAATAAATAATAAGAAAAATTATCGGCGCAATAATAAGACCAGAACGGCGTCGGAGGATTTCAAATCGCTCTTCGATGAGTGAAATTTTTTCTTTTATCATAGAATTAAAAGAGTTGCTTTTTTACACTTATACCCCAATCAATAATCGATCGGCTAGCTTTTGAGGCAAACCGGCATCTAGAATATTTGTGCGAGCTTTTTCGATATCATATTCCACTCGAATAAAATTTGCAGTAAACTGTTCTGTGTCGTATACAACAAAACAAGAACGCCGATCCCCATCTCTTGGTTGACCAACGCTGCCAACATTTACGATGTATCGCTTATCCAACATTAATTGATCGGTAATCCCATCTTCGCAAAAAATTTCAGGTCGGTGTGTATGTCCTATATAACAAATTTGCTCAGTAAATGCGTGAAAACTTTCTGCAGCGTCTTCTTGATCGAACAGATAGCGAAAATTTTCCGGTGAATCTGGAGAGCCATGCACAAACAGAGCACTGTATTCTTTAATGCTAAAATTCAAGCTGGCAAGAAAATTCTTGTTTGCTGTTGAAATAACGGATTGAGTCCAGAGAACACCTCTTCGTGCAGTCTCGCTGAAATTTTCAATAGGAATTTCTCCAATAACAGCTTTATCATGATTTCCGACAACAGAGGGAATCTTCCGTGATTGTATCAATTCAATACACTCATTCGGATTTGCTCCATATCCGACAATGTCTCCCAAACAAATAATCTCGCGGATGTCCATTAAATCAATTGTTGAAAAGACAGATTGCAATGCTTGTAAGTTTCCGTGAATATCCGACAGAATCGCAATTTTCATACGGTAAATGTAATAATATTTTTTGGAAGATGAATGACAATCTTTGGGATGAGACAAAAATTTCGTAGTTTGATGCAACGAACTATTTGAGAAAGATCATGAACAAAACTCTGATTTCAAGACTAAAAAAAATTAAACTGATTGCAATGGATGTTGATGGTGTCCTTACAGATTCCGGAGCATACTATTCCGAGAATGGAATAGAATTAAAGAAATTTTCTATTCGCGATGGAATGGGAATGATGTTATTGAAGAAAGCCGGATATACAATTGCTCTTGTTACCACGGAGAACACTAAAATTGTCGAAAAGCGAGCTGAACGCTTAAAGGTGGACGAACTTCATCAAGGCGTTATAAATAAAAAGGAAACGATTGAACTACTCATGAAAAAATATTCGTTGGAATGGAACGAGATTGCGTTCATTGGGGACGATATTAATGACATTCCTGTCTTAAAAAAAGTTGGCTTTGCTGCAACACCGGCAGACGCAACCGCAATTAACAAAAAAATTGCACATTATATCACGAAAACAAATGGAGGGAATGGTTGCGTTCGTGAAGTATGTGATTTATTTATTTCATTGAAATGGAAAGATGATGCGGTAACGGATTTATGGCTTACCAAATAGCCTTTAATGAATAATGTACTTTTCATATCGTATTTTTGGCCCCCTTCCGGAAAAGCATCGCTGCATTGGCCGTTATTCATTATCAAGCATTTGCCAAAACTTGCTTGGATGCCGAGTGTGTTAACCGTAGATGAGGATTCATTTTCACACGTTGATAATAGTTTGATGAGTGAAATTGATACAAATATCAAAGTGGTTAAGACTGCTGCAAACGAACCGTTCAACATGTACCGAAAATTCCTTGGAAAGAAATCTGATTCTCCTCTTGTGGCGTCTGAAACAATCTCGCTGACTAATACCGATTGGAAACACAAACTGTCCATATGGATTAGGATGAACCTATTCGTCCCGGATGCAAGGATCGGATGGTATTTTTCAGCATTAAGTGGCGGAGAAATGCTGATCAAATCTGAAAAACCAAAAGCAATCGTGTCAATTGGTCCGCCACATAGTTCTCACTTGATCGGGAAAAAATTAGGCAAACGATATGGTATTCCTCATATTCCCGTTTTGATTGATCCTTGGGTAGATATTGTGTACTACAAGGATTTTAAACGAAGTGCTTTAACGCTTGCAATTGATAACTATTTTGAAAAATCTACATTTCGATCTGCCCAGCAGATAATTTTTGTTACAAAGAGTGCTCAGGAAGATTATATCAAAAAATATTCCTGGATTAAAGAGAAATCCCATGTTCTTTATTGGGGATATAATGAAGAGAATTTTTCAATGCAAGCATCTTCATCTCCTGCAGAAGTTGTTTTGCACGCTGGAAACATCTTTGATTATCAAAATCCAAAAGGATTATGGAAAAACATACGGTACGAGATTAGCCAAGGGAGAAATTTACGAATTAGATTTGTTGGCACCGTAAGTCCTGATATTAAAAAGGCAATCTCAGATTCAGGATTAGATGATTACACGGAGTACTTGGGATTTCTTCCTTACCAGGATGTATTAAAAGAAATGATGAATGCTAAATATCTGCTTGTGTGCGCAACGGAAAAACGTCACGTTCCAGGAAAATTGTTCGAATATCTTCGCACAGGGAATAAGATTATAGCGTTTGGAGATGATAACAAAGAGGTAGATGGAATACTCTCTCAGGCAAATGCAGGAATTTTACTTCCTTATCAGTATGATAAAAATGATATTTTTGAACGACTAAAACATCTTACACCCAAACCAGAATTAGCAAAACAATATAGCAGGGAAGCGATAGCTGAACAGTTGGTAAAGATCTTAAATTCGTCTATTTGATCCGTTTTTTGAATGTTTACTGCTCAAAGAAACTAGTCTTGCAAGCCAACCGATATTTTCGTAAATTTCAAGTAATTTGTGAAGAAAAGGCTGTAATAGTTATATAATATCTATGCTATTACTATAAAGTGTGACGGGGAAAAACAATTGTGAACCTCAATAATGGGGTCAGTTTTATTATTAAGAAACTTGACAAGCGAAAGAACTTGTTTGTATTGTGAAAGGTTATTGATGTAAATGAAAAAGGAAATTTTGATTAATTCCGTCGGGAATGAGATCCGAATCGCCATCACCGAAGAGTCGAAATTGGCGGAATTATTTGTAGAAACACCCGAAAAAGAACGGATGGTTGGTGATATATACTTTGGCAAAGTTGCCAAGGTAATGCCGGGGATTCAAGCTGCATTTATTGATATTGGGCTTCCTCAAGATGCATTTCTCCATTTTTCTGACATCAGCGATGTTCAGGATGAATACAATGCGATGTTGGATGATGAAGACGATGATGAAGAAGGAGATGAACATCAAGAAAACGGATCTGCTCCCGCAGTAGCAAAGCCAAGACCGGAAAAGAAACCTCGCGAAGAACGTCGTAAACAGGTAAATCTTCAAAAAGGACAAGAAATTATTGTTCAAGTGACAAAAGAACCGGTTGCAAAAAAAGGGGTCAGGGTAACATCGCAAGTTTCGTTGCCAGGACGATTTCTCGTTCTTCTGCCATTTGATGGTAAAGTTGGTATTTCCAAAAAGATCAGCAGTTTCCGCGAACGCCGTCGGTTGCGCCGATTAGTCAGGAGCATTCTTCCACAAGGATTTGGGGTCATTGTCCGGACAAATGCTGAAAACCAAGATGAGAAATTATTTCTAAACGATCTTGAATCGCTTCTTGTTTCATGGCGTGAAATTGAAAAGAGTGCAAAAGAAGAACAACCCCCTTCATTGATCTATAAGGATATGGCCACAACATCCAGCGTGATCCGTGATCTGTTCAGTGAACAGGTCGAACGGGTCGTTACGGATGATAAAAAACTTTTCAAAGAGATCAAATCGTACGTGAAAGTATTCTCACCGGAAATGGCAGATCGCGTAGAATTTTACGGAAAACGGGAACCGATCTTTGATGCATTCGGAATTGAAAAAGAAATTGCGACACTTCTTGCTCGTAAAGTGTGGCTGAAACATGGCGGATATATTATTGTAGAGCAGACAGAAGCAATGGTTGTTATTGACGTGAACAGCGGACGCTACGCTGCGAGCAAAGAGCAGGAAGAAAATTCACTTCGCACTAACCTTGAAGCAGCGCGTGAGATTTCCCGCCAAATCCGATTACGCGATCTCGGCGGGATCATCGTAATAGACTTCATTGATATGCTGGATGATAGAAATAAGAAAAAAGTCTATGACGAAATGAAGAAAGAGTTTAAGCGAGATCGTTCGAAACACACGATTCTTCCGCTGACCGATTTTTGTATTATGCAGATCACCCGTCAGCGTCAACGACAAAGTGTTATTCATAGTTTCACCGAACCATGTCCAGTCTGCGGTGGAACTGGAATGATTCAATCAAAAACGACAATATTAAGCCATATTGAACGCTGGCTGCGCCGGTATCGTGCAGAAGGAAAAGAGTTTCGACTACATTTACGGGTCCATCCAAGCATGGCCGAATATATTACAACCGGATTTTTCAACCGTAAATGGCAGATGCGATTAAACTTCTTTAAATGGATTACCATCGAAGAAGATAAATCCCTTCCGATCGACGAATTTAGATTTATTTCTATAAAACAAGACAAAGATATTACCCCGGAATTTTTAAATTAGGAGAACGGAATGAAATTTTTTATTGATACCGCAAATCTTGCCGAGATTAAAGAAGCAAATGATCTCGGTGTGCTTGACGGTGTAACGACAAATCCATCGCTTGTTGCAAAGGAAGGAAAAGAATTTATTCCGCTGCTGAAAGAAATCTGTGCCGTTGTGAACGGACCGATCAGTGCAGAAGTGGTGTCGATGGATTTTGCCGGGATGATGAAAGAAGGAAAAGAGCTTGCAAAAATTCATGACAATATTGTTATCAAGCTTCCGTTGATCAAAGACGGATTGAAAGCAGCAAAAGCGTTTCATACTGAAGGTATCAGAACAAATGTGACGCTTTGTTTTTCCGCGAATCAAGCGTTGCTTGCTGCGAAAGCAGGCGCAACATATATCAGTCCATTTGTTGGACGTCTTGATGATATCAGCACGGATGGAATGCAATTGATTGAACAGATTGTGACGATCTATAACAACTACGGATTTGAGACGGAAGTTCTTGTTGCCAGTGTCCGTCATCCTATTCATGTGATGCAAGCTGCACTCATGGGTGCGCACGTTTGTACCATGCCACTCAAAGTGATCGATCAGTTGATTAAACATCCATTGACAGATATCGGACTTGAAAAATTTCTTGCTGATTGGAAAAAAGGACAAGCAAAATGAAACGTACACCATTTTTTGAAATTCACCAAAAAGCCGGAGCAAAAATAGTACCTTTCGGCGGATTTGAAATGCCCGTACAATATGCCGGCATTATGGATGAGCACAAGAAAGTGCGAAATGCTGTCGGTGTTTTTGATGTTTCCCATATGGGTGAATTTTTTGCAAAAGGAAGTAATGCACTATCTTTCTTGCAAAAGATTACTGTTAATGATGTTTCGAAACTGGTTCCAGGAAAAGCCCAATATTCAGCCATGTGTTACGACAATGGCGGTATTGTTGACGATCTGCTCATTTATATGCTGGCAGAAAATTCTTATATGATTGTTGTCAATGCGTCAAACATCGACAAGGATTGGAAATGGATGAAAGAACATTGCCCGTCCGATGTTTCATTTGAAAACAAAAGCGATGGAACAGCACTGCTAGCGGTTCAAGGGCCAAAATCACTTGAGACAATGCAGAAATTGACCTCGGTGAATCTTTCGACAATTTCGTATTATCATTTTGTCCAGGGAAATCTAGCCGGTGTTGATATGACTATTTCCCGAACCGGTTATACGGGTGAAATGGGATTTGAAGTCTATTTTGATGTGAAATATTCCGAAAAAATTTGGAACGCGATATTTGATGCTGGAAAAGAATTTGGAATTGCACCAATCGGGTTGGGAGCGCGTGACACACTTCGTTTGGAAATGGGATATTGTTTATATGGAAATGATATAGACCAAACGACTAATCCGATTGAAGGTGGATTAGGATGGATTACAAAATTGGCAAAAGGTGATTTCATTGCAAAACCTGTCCTTGAGAAGGCAAAATCAGAAGGCCCAAAAAAGAAATTAGTTGGAATGATGCTGCAGGAAAAAGCTGTCCCCCGACATGGTTATCCGTTGTTGGTAAACGGCGCAAACGTGGGGGTTGTAACAAGCGGAACATTCTCCCCGTCGCTTGAAAAAGGTATTGCGATGGGATATGTGAATGCTCCTTTTGCAGAGACAGGAAGTAAGATTCAAATCGATGTGCGGGGAAAATTTATCGATGCAACGATCGTTGCTTTGCCGTTTTTGAAAAAATAATTGCTGCGGCAGTTCGGGGGAGTTCATTATGAAAATTGAAGTGTTTTTTTCACCATCCCAGATCGACGACCTATTCTTGCGTGACAAGAATGTTGTTGTGATCGATGTCTTGCGCGCCAGTACATCGGTGATCACTGCGTTGAATAACGGAGCGAAAGAAATTATTCCAGTAAACACTATTGAATCGGCAGTAAAAGTTTCCGGTAATTTGTTTGGTGACGTTGTACTTCGAGGCGGCGAACGGAACGGGAAGATCATTGAAGGATTCAATCTTGGAAACTCTCCTTTGGAATATACCGAGGAAGCAGTAAAGGGGAAATCAATTATTTTTTACACTTCCAACGGTGCGCCCGCGATGTGGAAGGCCCGATATGCAAAGAATCTTATTATTGCAGGATTCGTGAATATGTCCGCGGCAGTTAGACGGATTACTGAATTGAAAGATGATGTATTTATTCTCTGCGCCGGAAAGCATACGCAGTTTTGCGTGGAAGATGCTGTCTGCGCAGGCATGATTATTAAAGAATTAATGGACGATAAAAATACTGAATTTGAATTCAACGATTCGGGTGCAGCAGCGTATACATTGTACAAAAGTGCAAGCAAGAATCTTTTAAAGATGGCGCGGACATGTGATCACGGAAAATTTCTTTTGGAAATTGGTTTTGAAACCGATTTGGAATTCTGTACGAATGTTGATGCGTTCGATGTTGTTCCAGAACTTTCCAGCAATGTGATTAAATTAAAAAAGAAAGCGGATCCTAGTGTTCCGCATGTCCCGATCAGTATTGATACATCCGGTGGAAAAGGAGAATAATGGAAGATTTTCCATTGCCACAACAAGAAATTCCACAGCAACCCGCACGCAAGAAAAAATCTGATAACGGAGCGAAGAAAACATCGCAGCAGCGAAAACAAGTTCTTTCGTTTCTCGTTATCGTCTTCGGGATCATGGCATTATTGTCGATGGTCTCTTATTCTTCAGCCGATGAAGCAAACGGTGATGTTCGTTTTTCCGATCTGTACAAAGTATTTACCAACGATCCTCTGATCCAACAAAAATCTGAATTGACCACCAATTGGCTCGGCCTATTCGGTGCAATTCTCTCTAATTTCCTTATTAACTCAACAGTTGGACTCTTTGCATTCATCGTTCCGACCTTGCTGCTAATGTGGGGATGGACAATGTTGCGAAATGGAGATATTCGCCGACTCGTGTATTTTACCAATTACGCCATTGTTTTGTCGCTGCTAGGAGCAGCATTCTTCGGTCTATTGCGGAAAACGGGATTAGCAGATGTGATTTCATCAGAATGGCATGGAAGTTACGGTGCATTTTTTTCCACGATACTTCAACAGTCTGTTGGACTGACCGGTGGAATCATAATTACATTATCGCTGACTATTGTTACACTGACTCTTGCAATCGATCTTGATCTTCACAAGACTTCAGAACGGATTAAAAGTTTTGTTGTGACGCTTGGTGAGATCTTCGGTGCTAAAATGGAAGAATGGAAAGAACAACAGGAAGTCCGTGCAATGCAGCGTGAAGAAGAAAAAAAGAAAACGGCTGCGGAGATTAAAGTAAAGCGTCCCGATTCCGAACTGCAGATTCAAGAACAACGGCCTGAATCAAAAATTATTCAGCCGAAGAAAGAAATTGTTAAACGTGCTCCGATTGATGTCAAAAAATTGGGCGAAGAGATTTCGTCGTCAATTGATGATTCTGACATTCCTTTAGAAATCAACGAAGGTGTCACAGAAAAAGAAGCGGATCTTGAAGAACGCGAGGTTGACGATGAAGAGATTGACTATGTGTTTCCGTCAGTAGAACTTCTTGATCCAAAGAAATACGAAGAAAAAATAAGTGATGAAGAACTGAAGAGTAATGCAGCACAGCTTCAGGCAAAGCTGGCCGATTTTGATGTTGAAATAGCCAATGTGAGTGTGACTCCGGGACCTGTTGTAACATTGTATGAACTTGTGCCGGCTACAGGTGTAAAGGTTTCGAAGATCACATCGCTGTCCAACGATCTTGCCCTTGCCATGCAGGCGCGCGGTATTCGTATAGAAGCACCAATTCCCGGAAAAGGAACTGTCGGCGTAGAAATTCCAAATAACAAGCCTCAGATTGTTACGATTCGAAGCATCCTCAACTCTGAAAAATTTCGGGACAGCAAATCTGCTCTGCCGCTTGCCATGGGGAAAACAATCACTGGTGAAATCTTTATCGACGATCTAGCGAAGATGCCACATGTTCTTATTGCCGGCGCTACAGGCATGGGAAAAAGCGTTGGAATCAACACGATCATTGCAAGTTTATTATATCGGCTGCATCCATCTGAATTAAAATTCATTCTCGTCGATCCTAAAAAAATTGAGTTGAATCTCTATGAAAATTTAAAAAATCATTATCTTGCCGTTTCGCCCGATATCGATGAGCGGATCATCACACAACCGCAAAATGCTGTACTCGCATTGAAATCGTGCGTGATTGAGATGGAGAGACGATATGATCTGCTCGCATCGGCTGGGGTTCGACACGTGACGGATTACAACGCTCGGTTTAAAGATGGCCGTTTAAAAGGAAAAGATACTGAAATCATTAAACATCGATTTCTGCCGTACATTGTTGTTATTGTTGATGAACTTGCAGATTTGATGATGACAACAGCAAAAGAAGTAGAAGAATCCATTGCTCGTATCGCGCAGCTTGCTCGAGCAGTTGGGATCCATCTTGTCCTTGCAACACAGCGTCCATCGGTTGATGTTATCACGGGTGTGATTAAGGCGAACTTTCCCTCGCGTATTGCTTACGCTGTTTCATCTAAGATTGATTCGCGCACCATCCTTGATGGCAGCGGTGCAGAACAATTGATTGGTCGCGGAGATATGTTGTATCTCTCATCCAGCAGCCCCAAAGCGATCCGAATACAGAATGCGTATATCTCTACCGAAGAGGTTGAAGGAATTGTCGAGCATATCGGCAAACAACAAGGATATAGTAAGATGTATGAACTTCCCTCAGCGCTCGAAAAGAAAAAGGGGGGAAACGGAGGAAATGGCGGAGAACGCGATGAACTATTTGAAGAAGCGGCCCGCATAATCGTTCGGCATCAACAAGGTTCGGTTTCTTTATTGCAGCGTAGATTAAGTGTCGGATATTCACGCGCAGCACGGCTTGTCGATCAATTAGAAGAAGCCGGAATTGTAGGCCAATTTGACGGCAGTAAAGCACGCGAAGTGATGATTGAAGACGAATCACAATTGGAAATTATTCTTAAGAGTTTATAAATCCTGCTGATGAAATTCCTTTCGTTCATATTGTTGTTATTATCGATTGTTTCTGCCCAAGATCTTTCTCCCACAGAGGTGTTGAAAAAAATTCAATCTCGTTACTCCGGTATGAACGATGCGTCAGCTTCTTTTACTCAAACGGTAAATTTGCGGTTCAAGAAAAACGGACAGCAGAATGTGGGCACAGTCAAGATCAAAAAAGGGAATAAATATCGTCTTGAAACCAATCAACAAACGATTGTAACAGACGGTAAAACCGTATGGATGTATACTCCGGCGACCAAGCAAGTTCTTAAAGATACATTTAAACAAAATCGCCAGCCATTCTCTCCAGACAAATTTTTGCTTGGGTTACCGAAGGAATTTTCGGCTACACATGTTGAAAAGGATTCGCAATATGTTGTGCTGAGTCTTCAGCCAACCAAAACGGGATCGACAACATCCTTAATTTTGGCTTTGAAAGTTTGGGTTAATCCAGAAACTTGGATTTTTGAAAAAATAGAGATCACCGATAAAAATAGTACCACAACGACAATTTCACTTTCATCCATCGTGTTCAATAAAGGTATCGCCGAAAAAGATTTCCAATTTGAGATCTCGGGTGATATGAATATTGTGGACCTAACAAAGCTTCAATAAATCATTACTATTGAATTCCTTGATAAAAAATACCATCAGTACACTATTCAGCATTGCTCTTACAGTGCTGTTTTTGTATCTCGCATTTCAAGGGAAAAATATTGATCAATTATGGCATTCATTAATTGATGTCCATTGGAGTTGGTTCGTAGTATTGTTTGTTGGAAGTGCGTTGAGTCATTTGTTGCGTGCATGGCGCTGGAAATACTTGTTGTTTCCGATTAAACAAAATATCTCTCTCCGAAATGCATTTTCTGCAACGATGATCGGCTATCTGGTCAACAATGTTGTTCCACGGCTTGGGGAGTTCGTCCGCCCGTATGCTTTGAAGAAATTGGAAGGAGTTTCCAGGAGTGCAACATTGGGGACAATTGTCCTTGAGCGGGTATTGGATCTTGTAACATTTGCCATTATTGTATTGACCGTAATGGCAATTTACGCAAAACCGTTTACCATTTGGTTTCCCAGTATGGCAGAGTTTGAATGGCTGTTTTTCGTAGGTGCAATTGTGATGCTGATTGTTTTTGTGCTCATTTTTTTGAAAGCCGAAATATTATTCCAGTTCCTGAAAAAATTTCTCGTTCTTCTGCCGACAAAATTTCGAGTGCAAGTAGAAAAGATATTTGATTCGTTCTTAACAGGTTTTCAAGCGGCTAAACATCCCGGTAATTTTTTAATGATTGCTGTGACGAGTTTCATGATCTGGATTCTCTATACCATATTATTGTACGTCCCTTTTTTTATTTATGATTTTTCCAGCAACAGCGAGATAAATTTTGGCGCAGCTGCTGTTTTGCAGGTGGCTTCGGGGTTTGCTTTTGCCTTGCCGACCCCGAGCGGGATCGGAAGTTATCACGCATTTACATCTTTTACGCTTACCCAGATTTTTAATGTCGATTCTGATAGTGCGCTAAGTTATGCTGTGTATACCCACGCCGTTGGATTTATCACAACAACGGTATTGGGATTGTATTATTTTTTAATCGACAGGATGCACGTGAGTGATGTGGTCGGCAAAGGGGAGCCGGAAGAAAAAATATCGTGAAGCAGCTCTGTATATTATTTGTGTTTGTCACCTTTGGATTGTCTCAAGACAATTCATTATCTGCACCGAAGGTGCGTGACAATTCGTTTGCATTCTTTGGCGGAATGGGCGTTCATGTTGTTTCGGCACCGGATATTGTAGAATATATCAATACGGTAACAATATTCTCTCAACGCGTGGATGATTTTGGGACTGCCGTTGACTTTTTCGGAGGAGTGGAATTTCCCATTGCTAACGACTGGGGTGTTAAACTAGAACACGCTTATCTATTCAAATCGTATTCTGTACCGGGAAAACTTGGGGGAATATACGATCTCTATTATTCCACGCAATCTCCTACGATAACGATTCAAAAAATCATTAGCGGCAAGGGTTTTTTTTTCAAGATTGGCGCCGGCGGAGGATATCATTTTGGTTATGCTTCACAAAAAGTGTCAACGTTTGGTATTGTCACAGAATATGTATCTAGCGGAATTGGTGTGAAAGCTGAAGTGGTCGGCCAAACAGCGTTTGATGATAATTTTTTCGGTTATATCGGCGGTTCATTGGGCTGGGAATTTTTGGGCGAATTGAAAGATAGCAAGGGGCTTAATCTTTTTGCTCCAAATTCAACATCACCTGTATCGTTGCGGTATTTCCATGCCGGCATACGTTTTGGCATTATTCAATATCTTTAATTACTTCATTCAACTATAAAGGAAATATGAAATATCTTTACCTGCTTCTGTGTGGTGCGTTGCTGATATCACAATTATCAGACGCACAAAAAAAATCTTCCAAAAATAAAAAAGGAAAATCCGCCGTGAGCGAACAAACAGCAAACCCCAAAAAAGGTTTTGTTACGATCGAGACATCGCTTGGTAACATTACCATTCAATTAAACGATTCTGTTGCGCCGAAACACTCTGCGAACTTTCGTAAATTAGCGAAAGATGGTTACTACGACAGCACAACATTCCATCGCGTGATTCCGAATTTCATGATTCAAGGGGGTGATCCGAATTCAAAGAACGGTGAACGAAGCACTCATGGTATGGGAGGTCCGGAATATCGCATCGATGCTGAGATTGGTCTACCGCACGATCGGGGTGTGATTGCCGCGGCACGACAGGGAGATCAGATCAATCCCCAGAAAATGTCAAATGGAAGCCAGTTTTATATCACTGTTGTCCCGACGACATTCTTAGATGGACAATATTCTGTCTTTGGAAAAGTTGTTGAAGGAATGGATGTTGTTGACAAGATCGTTGCTGTTCCACGCGATCCACGAGATAATCCGCTTGAAAAAGTAATGATTAAAAAAATGACAGTGATTGAATGATATTGACGGGCAGGTATTATTTCCTGCCCTTTTTTTTATGGCAAAATCCAAAGAAAAATTTGAGCCGGAACAGTTTATTTCTTCGTTCAAGAAGAAACAGTTTGCTCCTGTGTATTTTTTCTGCGGAGAAGAGTCATTTTTGATTGAAGAAGTGGTTGATGTTTTGATCGAACAAGCAGTTGATCCAGCCATGAAGGAGTTCAATTTTGATCTTATCCATGGAACCGAGATCGATGGTAAGAAGATCGTTTCGCTTGCTTCATCGTATCCTATGATGGCGGATCGTCGTGTAGTGATCATTAAAGATTTTGACCGAGTGAGCGGAAAAGAAGCACTGGAAACCTACGTTGAAAAGCCATCAGCTTCAACAATCCTCGTTTTAATTGCGCATACTCCTGATTTTCGTAAAAAACCCTTCAGCACATTTAAAAAACTAGGTGTTGTGTTTGAAGCATCACCGCTGAGGGATTTTGAAACAACCGCGTGGATTGAATCCCGAATGAAAAAATTGAAGCGATCCATAGAGCCCGCGGCAGTACAATTACTCTTTTCCTATGTTGGAAGTTCGCTCCGTGAACTGTCGAATGAGATTGAAAAATTATTGCTCACTGTAGAAAACAATGCAAGCATTACGGTGAAAGATGTTGAACATGTTGTCGGTGTTTCTCGTGAATTTTCACCGTTTGAACTGGCAAATAAGATTGCCGAAAAGAACATGGCAAAATCAATTGAAATTGCGGACCGATTGGTGAGTTCCGGAGAAAGTGCGGTAGGAATTATTGCTGTATTAACGCTCCACTTTGTAAAATTATGGAAATTACAGGATGGTATGCGGAACGGAAAATCGGAGCCGGATCTTGCCCGGATAGCATCAACCCACCCGTTTTATTTGAAATCCTATGTTGCACAAGCAAAGAACTACAAACCGAATGAGATCGAAAATGTTTTTGTCCTTCTAGCTGAAGCAGATCTCGCTGCAAAATCATCGGGTGATTCGAAACGTATTCTGACAAAAGCGATTGCCGAGATCATCTCGGGAACGTCCTATCATATGGAAGAAACAGCGGTAATATGAGATTATTCTCTGCGCCTACTTCAGACGAATGGCTATTTCTCGCTATCGTGTTTTTCCTCGTTGTCCTTTTAATTGCAGCAGCAGAGTTGATTCGCAGGTTGTTCAACGGCGATTCAGAATTTACTCGAAAGTTCGTGCACATAATTTCCGGCATATTAATGATGTGTGCTCCGTATGTATTCTACTCTGGTATTCCCGCTGTTACCATTGCCGGAATTATGGTGATTGGGACATTTCTTTCAATCCGTTTTGATTTTCTGAAAAGCATTCACGGAACAGACCGAACTTCTTATGGAACGATGTATCATCCACTATCATTTTTAGTTCTCGTTCTCCTATTTTGGGACATTTCTCCCATGATCCTTTCTATTTCCGTTCTCATTCTCGCAATTCCGGATGCTCTTGCAGCGATCATCGGGCAAAATGTACGCACACGACACTTTCTGTCGATTGGAGCAAATAAAAAAACAGTGGAAGGAAGCATAACAATGTTTCTTTCGACGGTAGCCAGTATCCTGTTAGGTTTTTATTTTTTCAATGTTACAGCTGAAACATCGATAATTATTATTGCGGTAGTCACTTCGCTTTTTGCGACAGGGTGGGAATTGATCAGTTTTAAAGGTCTCGATAATTTTACTGTGCCGTTGAGTACAGCATTTATCCTTCATTATTTTTTAACAATCTCGCCGCATCATGTACCCGAACAATTGATCACAGCCATTGCTCTTGGAGCAGGAATTGGTATTCTTTCCTATTATTTTAAATTTTTATCGCTGAGTGGCAGCATTGCCACCTTTCTTCTTGCGACCATCATCTACGGAATCGGTGGGTGGAAGTGGACGGTGCCAATCCTTACATTCTTTATAGCGTCTAGTCTTCTTTCCAAATATGGAAAATCAAGAAAGAAGAAACTGGAACATATCTTCGATAAAACGGATAAACGCGATTCAGGTCAGGTTGCAGCGAATGGTGGAATTGCAGGAATTATTATTTTGCTGTGGTATATTTTTCCTGAACACATAGAATTATATTTTGTCTATCTCGCTTCAATTGCAGCGGTAACGGCAGACACATGGGGGACTGAAATCGGAACATTGATGAAAGGAAAACCTCGCTCGATTATCACATTTCAAAAAGTCGAAACTGGAACAAGTGGTGGTGTCTCAATTATTGGTTTTGCGGGAGGAATAATTGGAACCACTATTGTCGTCTGCTCGGCATGTTGGATGAATAGCGCTTCTTTTTCCGTTGAACTTGCAATTGCTTTGGTAACAGTTGGATGTATTGGTTCGATCATCGACAGCATTCTTGGTGCAACTATTCAAGCGCAATATGTAACGGAGAGTGGCAAACTCACTGAAAAATCTGTAGTTGACGAAAAACCTACTCGATTGGTGCGAGGATTTCGATGGTTCACGAATGACATGGTAAATTGGTTTTGTGCTGCCAGTGGTGCTGCAACCATGTATTTTTTGCTTTAACCCGTAAAGATTGGTACCTTACATAATATGGAAAAACAAGTAGCAGTACATTCAATAAACATTGGCGCCGGGAATCCGCTTGCGCTGATTGCCGGTCCATGTGTAGTAGAGAACCGCGATATGATTTTTTTCACTGCTGAAAAAATAAAAACTCTCTGTGAAAAATATTCGATTCCTCTCATCTTCAAATCGTCCTACAAAAAAGCGAACCGAACTAGTATGGCAGGATTTGTTACAATTGGAATGGATGAGGCACTGAAGATCTTGGATGAGGTTAAAAAAGCGTTTGATCTTCCCATTTTGACGGATATTCATACTAGTGAAGAAGTAACGACCGTAGCCCAAGTTGCCGATGTATTACAGATTCCGGCATTCCTCTGCAGGCAGACTGATTTACTGATTGCTGCTGGGAAAACAGGCAGAGTAGTGAATATTAAAAAGGGTCAATTTCTCGCGCCGGATGATATTAAACATCCCATCGAAAAAGTCGCTTCAACTGGTAATCAAAAAATTATGGTAACGGAGCGGGGCACAACATTTGGATATCATAATCTTGTTGTGGATATGCGCGGATTAGTGATGATGAAGAAATTTGGCTATCCGGTCGTTTTGGATGCGACACATTCGGTTCAATTACCAAGCGGTGAAAATGGTAAAAGCGGCGGACAACCGGAGTTTATTTTCCCATTGTCCAGAGCCGGAGCGGCCGTAGGAATTGATGCCTTGTTTGTGGAAACGCATCCTGAACCGGCAAAAGCAATGAGTGATGCTGCAAGCCAGCTTCCGTTAGATCAATTGGAAAAGCTGTTGAAGCAAGTGATATCCATTGATAGAATAGTAAAAGAACTTGTGAAATAATATGTCCAACGAATCGATCGACATACAAACAGCAAAGCGTGTCATCCGCATGGAAGCTGAATCGGTTGCCGCATTGGAAAAAAACATTGATGCATCATTCCAAAAAGCAGTTGATATCATTTATCAGTGCAAAGGAAGAGTCGTCGTTACCGGTATGGGAAAATCCGGGATTATCGCACGTAAAATGGTTGCAACAATGAACTCAACAGGGACACCTTCTATTTTTCTCCATCCGTCGGATGCTGTGCACGGCGACCTTGGCATGGTACGCAATGATGATGTTGTCATCTGTATCTCAAAAAGCGGAGATACGCAGGAAGTGCGCCAATTGATGCCAATGTTTAAAAGGATCGGCGTCCCGACGATATCAATGGTCGGGAATATCCATTCTCACCTTGCTTTGCAGTCGGATGTAACACTTGATATTTCTGTAAAGGAAGAAGCTTGCCCGCACAATCTCGCCCCAACGACTTCAACGACAGCAACGCTGGCTATGGGGGATGCTCTTGCAGTAACGTTGCTAGAGAAGAAGAATTTTTCTGCAAATGATTTTGCTATGTTTCATCCGGGCGGCAATCTTGGAAAACGATTGCTGTTAAAGATAGAAGAATTAGCTGTCACGGGCGAACACACTCCAAAGATTGGACTGAGGACGAGTTTAAAAGACGCAATTTTGGAGATGACGACTAAACGACTGGGAGCAACAAGCGTTGTTGATGATAATGGACAACTTGCCGGAATCATTACCGATGGTGACTTACGTCGATTATTACAAAAAACAACAGATGTTACGAATCTTACGGCTGATCAAGTGATGTCGAAGAATCCTAAAACAATTCGCAAAGGAACTCTTGCTTCAATTGCGCTGCAAGAGATGGAGCAATTCAGCATTACGCAACTCATTATTGTTGATGACGAACGAAAACCGTACGGTGTGGTTCACTTACATGATCTTGTCCGTGCAGGACTTGGCGGAGATTCGTCAACGTGAAACTAACAATTATTGCTTCACTGCTGATGCTGTTAATGCTTGGCTGTGAAGAAAAGGTCAGGCCTTCCGTTCTTAGTGGCGTTAACAGTACGCAACTCCCGTCTCAAGAAAGTTGGAATTCCACCATTACCTTTACTGATTCCGGTATTGTAAAATCCATCGTTCAAGCTGGACATATTTATGCTTTTGATAATACGCGGATCACTTATCTGGATTCAGGAGTTATCGTTGATTTTTTTGACGAGATGGGAAAACATACAACAAAGTTAACGTCGAAACGAGGTTCGGTAGACGAAGGAACGAACAATCTTGAAGCGATTGGGAATGTGATTGTAACATCAGACAGCGGAACGGTTGTTCGAACGGAAAAAATGTTTTGGACAAATGAAAAGCAAATGATTCATTCACCTGAATTTGTACACATTACCTCTCCCACTGAAGATTTGAAAGGAACAGGATTTGAATCTGATCATAATCTGCGTAATTACAAAATATTTAAAGTGACAGGAACTGCGGAGCGGAAATGATGAAATGTCTCGTGACATTTTCCCTTCTTCATTTCGTTATGTTTGCTCAGCAATCGGAGACGATTGTTCTTCAAAACGCAGATATTTTTGCAGGAAAACAATTGGAAAATGGTGAGGATGTCCGAGAATTGACCGGCAATGTTCGTTTTCGCCAGGGAAATACAAAAGTGTGGTGCGATAAAGCAATCCAGTTTTTAAGCAGGAACGAAATAGAACTGATCGGAAATGTGAAGATTGTTCGTGATACAGTGACCCTAACGGCAAAAGAAGGAAGATATTACGGAAATTCGCGAAAAGCGGACGGTAAAGGGAATGTTAAGTTGAAAACTCCGAACGTCACGCTATATGCTGAATTGGGAACATATTATCTTGATGAGGAGCGCGCGTATTTTCAACGTAATGTCCGAGTCATCGATTCTGTCACCATCATCTATTCAGAGCAGTTGACATATTTTGAGAAAGAGCGAAGATCCGAAGCGAAAACTAATGTAAGGATTGTGAATCCAAGCGACAACATTACAATGTTTGGCAATCATTTGGTTCATTCTGATTCAACGCATTATAGCAGGATGACGGAGGATCCGCGATTACTCCAGATCGATACGACAGATAAAGGGGAGATTGATACGCTTGCGGTCAAGAGTCTTGTGATGGAATCATTTGACGACTCCACCAAAAGAATGATTGTAAAAGACAGCGTGGTGATTGTCCGCGGCAATCTTGCCGCCAGAAGCGGTTTAGTAAAATTTTTTCGGCAAGATGAAAAGATAGAACTCTATGATAAACCGATCGTTTGGTATGGAGAGAACCAGGTAACCGGCGATACGATATTTTTGGAATTACAAAAAAACCGATTAAAGAGCGCATCAATTAAAACGCGTGCGTTTGTTCTCTCGCAAAGTGATTCGCTATATCCGAATCGTTTTAATCAGTTGACCGGACGATCGATTGTTATGATGTTCAGAAACAACAAACTGCAAGAAACATTTGTTGAAAGAAACGCCATCAGTCTGTATTTTCTCTATGGTGATTCTGCCGGCAACGGCGTAAACAAAACAAGCGGTGATGCCATCAGGATGCAATTTGATGACGGCAAACCCAATACGATTTATGTTATTAAGGGAATAGAAGGATCTTTTTATCCCGAAAACATGCTTGAAAAAAGTGAATCGCAGTTTAACCTGGATGGATTTATCCTGCGAGATGATCGGCCAAATTTTTTAACTGTATTTCCAACAAAGCCACCATTATGACTGAACAAGCAGTACGCAGTACCATGAGTCTTCGTGCCGAGCATCTTGTAAAAAAATACAAGAAGCGTACGGTGGTGAACGATGTAACCGTTTCTGTCCAGCAGGGAGAAATAGTCGGTTTGCTTGGACCGAATGGTGCCGGTAAATCGACGTCATTCTATATGATTGTAGGAATGATCCGACCGAATGGGGGAAAGGTGTTTCTTGATGAACACGATATCACAAAATTGCCAATGTATAAACGTGCGAGGGCTGGTGTAGGGTATTTAACACAAGAAGCATCAGTGTTTAGAACGATGAACGTGCGTGATAATATTTTATCGGTTCTTCAAATGACAAAGTTCTCAATAAAAGAGCAGCATGAACGTGCTGATAGACTTTTGGAAGAGTTTAGTTTATCGCACCTTGCCAAAAGCAAGGGATTTATGCTCTCCGGCGGTGAACGCCGAAGAACGGAAATTGCGCGCGCTATGGCAACTGATCCAAAATTTATTTTGCTGGATGAACCGTTTGCAGGAATCGATCCAATCGCCGTAGAAGATATTATGGAGATCGTGAAACAATTGAAATATCGGAATATCGGTGTATTAATTACTGATCACAATGTTCATGAGACACTATCGATTACGGATCGGTCATATTTGTTATTTGAGGGGAAGATACTGAAAGCGGGAAGCGCAGAAGACCTTGCCAATGATCCTGAGGCACGCCGATTATATTTGGGTGAAGGATTTAAATTAGATCGTTATGAATAATTAAACAGAGAGAGGGTGACCAATGGTTGTTGTTGTTGAACAAAATGCTACCGAAAAAGAAATTGAAGGAATCATAAAAATTCTCCACGATTTTGGGTTTGATGTCCATCGTTCCACGGGAGTAAACCAGACCGTGCTTGGAGCAATCGGCGTAAAACCGGATTTTGATACCCGCCAAGTAGAAGTGCTTCCGGGGGTTGCGCATGCGTATCGGATTACCGAACCATATAAACTCGCCAGTCGTTCGTTTCAACAAGAAAAATCTATCTATAAATTCAAAAATTGTGAGATTGGCGGCGATGCTATTGTTATTATGGCAGGACCGTGTTCTGTAGAGAATGAAAAACAAATCTTCACCGTCGCTGAAAGCGTTGCAAAAGCGGGAGCAAAATTTTTGCGCGGTGGTGCATTTAAGCCGCGGTCTTCGCCATATGCCTTTCAAGGCCTTGGCGAGGAAGGTTTAATACTGATGAGACGAGCAGCAGATGAGTTTGGACTCCTAGTCATCTCTGAGGCAATGGATGGAAATCAACTTGAATTGATGGAGAAGTATGCGGACATCATTCAAATCGGTGCTCGAAATATGCAGAATTATAATTTTCTGCGGGAATTAGGAAAATCTTCAAAGCCGGTGTTACTCAAGCGAGGATTAGCGGCAACATTCGAGGAATGGTTGATGTCTGCTGAATACATCTTATCCGGTGGAAATAAACAAGTGATGATGTGTGAGCGCGGAATACGGACATTTGAAACAGCAACACGCAATACCATGGATATTAGTGCAATTCCTGTTATACATGCAAAGAGTCATTTACCGATTATTGCAGATCCTTCTCACGGAATTGGAATACGGGATAAAGTTATTCCCATGGCTCGTGCGGCTGTAGCAGCCGGTGCCGATGGAATTATTGTGGAAGTTCATAACGATCCAGATCATGCAAAATCAGACGGACCGCAGTCGCTGTATCTGAATCAATTTGATGAGATGATGAAACAGATCCGTGTGATTGCAGAAGCGATCGGAAGAAAAATCGCGTAACATACCTTTAACAGTGTTAGCCACAGATTATTAGAAGACATCTCAAAAATGAAACTATTGCCATTCTGAGCACTTGTCCGCCTTCTTTTGCCGAAGGCATCACTTTCGTGATTGTCGGAAGCCTTGGATGTTTTTATACTAAGCGCAGCGAAGCCCCGTTGTTCGGGGTGCCGTGCATGTAAAAAACTTATCGGCAAAACTGATACTATTTTCAGAATGACCGTGATTTTGTGTTTTTGAGCTGGCTTCTAGTAAACTCTCGTTGAAATCTGTGGCATTATTTTATGGAAACAGCAAATATACATATTACCATCATTGGTCTTGGCGTTATTGGCGGTTCATTGGGTCTTGCGATCAAACAGAACAATTCTGGTGCAATCGTAACGGGATTCGATGAAAAGACTAAGATCAAATCTGCTCTTCATAGAGAAGCGATCGATTACGGCGCCGCATCACTTTCAGCATCCATTCATGATGCGGATATTATTTTTCTCTGTACGCCCGTACATACCATTCTTGAATCTCTTTCGGATATTGCTGTCCATTGCAAGCCCAATGCGATCATAACGGATGTTGGAAGCACAAAATCCGAAATCGTTCGCGCGGCAAAAAAAATATTTCGATCGAACGGAATATTTGTCGGCGGTCACCCCATGGCGGGATCAGAGGGAAAAGGGATTACATACGCCGATGCAATGTTATTTCAAAATGCGACATACGTCCTGTGTGCCGATACAAAACTTCAAAAGAAAATTTCATCGCTGAGTTCACTCCTTCATTTGATCGGAGCTCGTGTGTTGTTTCTTTCCGCTTCGGATCACGATAAAATCGCCGCGACAATCAGTCATTTACCGCAGCTTGTTGCTGTAGCAATGATGAATATGGTTGAACGAAAGAACAGGTCTCATCATGGATATTTACAGCTTGCAGCAGGAGGATTCCGCGATATCACTCGCATCGCTTCAAGTCCTTATGAGATGTGGAGAGATATTCTTGCCAGCAATGCTCATGAGATTCGTGCCATCGTAAAAGCATTTTCTGTTTTGCTTTTGCAGTTTCAAAAAGATCTGAGCACGCCTTCAAAACGTAAAAAATTTTCACAACGTTTTCAGAGCGCAAAAATATTCCGCGATGCCATCCCAAAAAATTCCAAAGGATTCCTACACCCTCTCTTTGAAGTGTACATTTCTGTGGATGACCGGCCAGGAGTTCTTTCTTTATTGACCACTGCGCTCTTCAGAGCGAATATTAATATTAAAGATATTGAGTTGCTTAAGATTTGTGATGGGCGAGGAGGAACATTCCGATTGTCATTTAATACAAAGCGTGAAGCGGAATTAGCAAAGAAAATTTTAGATAAAATTGCTATGACAGCGATGTAGCGCGAATGTTAAGTGAAGAAATGTTTTATCAAAGAGTGTCATCATAAAAATCTTCTCGTGTTCAATTCTTAAACATCCCTTTTTAACAATACCATTTCTATCCACCCCTCGATCAAATAGGATCAAAATGACCGATTGGGAAAACAGAGTAAACTCCCGCATCGCTTGTTTCTGTCGTTGAGTATTTCATCATGTTCATTGCATCACATCATTCATCTTTCAAGAACCATTTCTTCTATCGTTTGTTGATATTCTAACCATCTCTTTCTAATTTGCTTGTGGATATTTTGTTCCGCTTCAGATACCGGAGACGCCTCTCGTGGTACAATCGGTTGACATACTGCATATTCATACACTACCCGCTTCTTTTAATTCCGGATTCATTTATAGTTTATCCCAATCGGTTACACTACCTAGGCTACCGCGTTTTGTTGTTGCAAATATTCTTAACTACAGAACCACATATTACAGTTCACTAGTATGATCGAAAGGAGATTGTTATGAATTCAAATGTAATTGTTACTGATTCAAAAACAGGGAAGAAATTCGATATTCCCAAAGAGATGATCCAGCCGGATATGATGACGATCATCGATAGCAGGACCGATAAGGAATATGCCGTTCCAATTACTAACGGAACAATCAAAGCGATGGATCTTCGACAGATTAAAGTGTCAGAAGATGATTTTGGTATGATGACTTATGATCCAGCATTCATGAATACCGCATCATGTAAGAGCAAGATAACATTCATTGATGGTGATAAGGGGATTCTTCGGTATCGCGGCATCCCAATCGAACAACTGGCAGAACGCAGTTCTTTTCTTGAAGTAGCATACCTCATCATCCACGGCGAACTTCCGACTTCCGAACAGCTTACCGATTGGAAGTACAACATTACTCACCACACAATGCTGCATGAGAACACGAAAAAATTCATGGAAGGATTTAATCATGACGCGCATCCTATGGGAATGCTTGTCAGTACTGTCGGAGCACTTTCGACCTTTTATCCAGAATCACGCAACATTAATGATCCTGAATTACGTCGACTTCAGATGTACCGACTCATTGGAAAAATGCCGACGATCGCAGCATATTGTTACCGTCACCGTCTCGGCATGCCGTATATCTATCCTGATAATGAGTTAAGTTATACCGGCAATTTCCTCAGCATGCTGTTCAAAATGACGGAGATGAAATTTAAAATTAATCCTGTACTGGAGAAAGCACTTGATATTCTCTTCATTCTGCATGCAGATCACGAACAGAATTGCAGTGCGAATGTTATGCGAAGTATTGGCAGTTCTCATGCGGATCCGTATGTGTCCATGGCCGGAGCCGCCGCCGCACTTTACGGACCACTGCATGGCGGAGCTAATGAAGAAGTGTTGTTGATGTTGCGTGAGATTGGTTCAAAGGAACGTGTGCCGGATTACATTAAACGAGTAAAAAATGGGGAAGGGAAATTAATGGGGTTTGGACATCGCATCTACAAGAATTATGACCCCCGCGCAAAAATTATCAAACAGACTGCAGATCAAGTATTTGAAGTGACCGGAAGAAACAAGCTTCTGGATATCGCGCTCGAATTGGAAAAAGCAGCTTTAGAGGATGAGTATTTCATTAAGAGGAAACTGTATCCTAATGTCGATTTCTATTCCGGTATTATTTATCAGGCAATGGGATTCCCAACAGATGCCTTTACAGTATTGTTTGCCATCGCTCGTACGGCTGGATGGCTGGCACAATGGGAAGAGATGCTAATGGATTCCGAGCAAAAAATTGCCCGCCCGCGGCAAATCTATCTTGGTTCAGAACCGAGAGATTTTGTTCCGCGCAGCAGAAGACATTAATCATTTTACGGTATCATACAAATCCAGTTCTCTCTCAATGGGAACTGGATTTTTATTTTACTATCTGATGTTACGCACATCCTTATTGATGAAAGAATATTTCGTCCCTGACGGGACTTGATAATTGATTCGTTTGATCTTCTACAAATATCTTGTCCCTACCGGGACAACAGAACATACAAATTAGTTCATGCTTTTTATTGGTTTTAAAAGCGCCGTAGGCGCGTAATATTTGTAGTGCATTACGATATACAAATTGAAAGTCCCGTCAGGGACGAGATAAGAAGAATTATCGGTTTTGCGTAACATCAGTTACTATGTATGGTTATCCTGTTTTTTGAGATTCATCATTGACGTAAATGAGCATTACAAGAGAAATATTCTTATATACGGAGGAGAGTAATCTTATTAATGTGAAAACCAATATCGGTGTATTCACTCACATCAAAAATTTTATGGAATATCAAACTAAGTCACGCTTTGTTACATATCTTTCGCTCCTTTCCATCGTCGCTGCCGTCTTTATGATCTTTGAGAATATTTCTACGCTGACGATGCTCAATTCACTGGAAAACAGTCAAGAATACCGGATGGCTGAACAAATGCTGCCTTCGTTGTCGATATCTCCAACAGAAACGGTTTTTGAAATAATACTTCAAATGCTTGGTATCGTCGCTTCCATTTCAATGTTTAAGCGATTGAATTGGGGAAGAGTAATGTATATTTCTATATTAACCACGCTTACAGTTATGGGAATCATCACAAGCATTTTTTCCTATCTATCTCTTACAGAATTTATGAAAGGATATGGCGCAGAAACTTCGATGATGCTGTTCGTGTTTGGAAATATTATTGCGATAGGGATTAATGTCTATTTGGCGTGGAGACTGACTAGAAAAGAAATACAGGAAGAGTTTATACGCCAATAACGAGATAGGTATATTGATAAGAGAATAAATAATCCCCGACATCATTCGTATAGAAATATTTATGATGTTGGGTGTTTTTGGTTACTCTTTTTTGGGAGTTGGGGTTGGCGTGGTAGCATCTGATGCCGGTTTTGCTTCAGTTTTCTTCTCTGTTGTTGGAGATGTTGCTTTTTTCTCACCACTACTTTTATAATCGGTCTGGTAAAATCCGCTTCCCTTGAAAATTACTCCACCGCCTCCAATAAGTCGTAATAAGGTCTCGTTATGGCAATTTGGGCATTTCGTTAAATGCGGATCTTTCATTGACTGTACTTCTTCAAACAGATGACCGCAATTGGAACATTTATAATCGTATGTCGGCATAAAATATTTATTGTTACTACAAAAACAGAGAAATCACTACGGTGAATAAATATATTTTACACCGTAGTGATTTCGTTGAAATATTTACTTTAATTTTGCGAGAGCCTCTTTCATTCTCGATGCTGCTTTTTCAAGATCCTGCATTGAGCATGCATATGAGAGTCTGATATTATTATTCGCTCCGAAACCACTGCCCGGAACTGTTACTACCTGAGCTTCTTTAATTAAGAACTGAGCCATGTCGTCGCTGTTCTTCACCTTTGTGCCATTGTAACTCTTTCCATAGAAAGAGCTTACGTTCGGGAAGAGATAGAATGCTCCGCCCGGCATTGTTGACGTAATACCCGGAATTGCTGTAAGTGCGGAATGAATGTAATCCCGTCGTCGTTTGAATTCCGTCGTCATTTTTTTGACTTCATCATCATTTCCTGCAAAAGCGGCGTAAGCAGCCTTTTGAGCGATTGAATTAGGTCCCGATGTTACCTGGCTCTGTACTTTTTCTGCAGCATCAACAACTGATTTTGTTGCCGCTAAAAAACCAATGCGCCATCCGGTCATAGAATATGCTTTGGATACTCCGTTCACCGTTATCACAAGTTCTTTTATCGCCGGTATTGAGCCGAGACTGAAATGCGTAGCGCCGTCATAAATTACTTTTTCGTAGATCTCATCGGCAATAACGAAGATGCCTGACTGTTCAATCACTTTTGCAATCGCCTTCAGCTCTTCCGGCGTATAAACAGAGCCGGTCGGATTAGAAGGAGAGCAGAGGATCAACGCTTTTGTTTTTTTGGTAATTGCCTTTTTTAGTTGTGAGGCGGAAATTTTGAAATCGGTTTTTTCCGTAGTTTTTAGAATCACCGGTACACCATCCACCAGTTTTACCATTTCCGGATAGCTGACCCAATATGGTGCCGGGATGATCACCTCATCACCTTTATTGCAGATTGCCTGCAATGCGTTGTAGATAGAGTGTTTTGCCCCGTTTGAAACTAGGATCTGCGATACATCAACGTGAACATTATTGTCACGTTTTAATTTTTCCACGATTGCCGAACGGAGTTCCGGGATTCCTGCGTTGATAGTATATTTTGTGAAATTATCTTCAATTGCTTTAATTGCTGCGTCTTTAATATGGCGAGGTGTTGGAAAATCCGGCTCACCGGCGGTCAAGGAAACAACGTCAATCCCCTCTGATTTTAATTTCTTTGCAAGTGCAGTTAGTGCTAAAGTTTGTGACGCCTCTGCTTGGGCGACTTTCTTCGATAACGACTTCACAGTACAACAATTCCTTTCTAATGATCGACAGGTGAATATTCGGTCCCGCCGAGATAAATTATAGCGATAGTTTTTTCTTTAACGCGCGGTGAACGATGGGATGAACGAAGTCCTTGAAATTACCATCCAACCGGGCGATTTCGCGCACAATACTGGAATTCAAATACGTATATTTCTCGTGCGGCATCAGAAAAACAGTAGCAATTTCATTGGATTGTTTTCTATTCATCAGAGCCATCTGAAACTCGTACTCAAAATCCGAAATAGCACGCAGGCCGCGGATAATTGCGGCAGCGTTTTTCTTTTTGGCAAATGAAACAAGCAATCCGTTAAAACGTTCCACGCTGACATTTTTATAGCGCTTTTGTTTTATGATTGATTGGATCAAATCCACGCGTTCTTCGTCCGTAAACATCGGTGTTTTCGACGAGTTCACGGCAACAGTCACAATGACTTTGTCAAATAATTGAGCTGCGCGTTCAATAATGTCCAGATGTCCGTTTGTGATCGGATCAAATGTACCGGGATAAATTGCAATTTTCATACAACACTCTTTTTATGCTGAAAAAATGAAACGGTCGTGTTGCCATACACTTTTTCGACAACAATCTCCCACAGGGAATTCTGTGCAAATTCGTATCGCGTTGGATGTTCAATGATCAAATATCCATCGTCGGCGATCAGATTTTTTTCAAAGATAGTATTTGGAATGTTTTTTAATGCTTCCAAGGCGTACGGAGGATCCGCAAACACTACAGTAAATTTTGTTCGGGTCGATTCCACGAACATATCAACATCACCATAGACGACATTTGATTCACCGTCTGCCCCGATCACCGCAATGTTGGACTTTAAAAATTGAAGGGCATTCCTGCTCTTTTCCACAAAAATGCAGCTTTTTGCACCCCGGCTTAATGCTTCAATACCGACACTTCCACTTCCGGCATATAGGTCCAACACTCTCGCTGAGGTCCAATTCACTCGAGATTGCAGCACATTAAAAATAGCCCCCTTCACCTTATCGGTAGCAGGGCGCACAGAATTATCCGGCACAGTTTCAAGTTTGCGCCCTTTGTATTTTCCTGCAATCACCCTCATTCTTCTTCGCGCACCGCCAAACCAACAGCGGCTGTATATTCCTGCCGCCGCATTTTTATCTCTTCAACGCCTTTAATCGTTGTTGGGAGAGCAACTTTTCGAAATGGATCTGCCAATTCTACATCGATGGGGGAAATTTCTTTTACTTGATCAACCAGTTTTTGGTTTACCATTCGACCGTGCAGGTAAATTATTTCTGCCCCTTTATCTTTGGCATATTTTCCGATGACGGAAAGATCTCGTTTACTCCACCGTATCGTTCTGATATCGGAATTTTTTCCGTTTACCAGCAATCCTGCATCGAGTGTTTCTTCGTCAATTCCTATCACCGCAGTTCGTTTTGATACTAAATGAGGATAATTGTAGAGAAGCGCACCATCGGCGCAAAATTGATCGATATCCAGAATATGCATGGAACCATGCAGTTCTTGACAAACATTGTTGAGAAAGTTTACAAATGTTTTTTTCACTGAAATAATCATGGCATCAGAACCGGCGACACCATCGTCACCCACAAGCGCATATGGTTGAACAACATATCGTTCCGGTGTAGCATCCGGGAAATAGTTCTGTAATTCCCACTGTAAGTGAATATTAAACTCTTCATCTGTGAGCGATGCTTCCACCGGGATTTGCTGAAGCATTGCCATCCGCGTGTTGAGACCGAACGAAAAAAAGTGGGCGCCGGCGGCCACTCGTTTCATAAATGATTGGATCTCCTTGACGAAGATCTTTTCGCGGTTTACCGATCCGGTTTCGGTATATATTTCAGGACTGTCGAAATCGATTTCGGAATCAAACGATCCCGCAGCAGTCAATGTTTTACCTTTTGGACTGTGAGCAATTTCGACAGCAGTGATGTGTCTGCTTTCAATGATGAATGCTAGATATCGTTCAGTGCCTTTCATTTGACCTCGATGTGCGGTTTAAGTTTTTCAAATTTCTTTTCACCGATGCCTTTGATGTTTTTGAGCTCGTCAGTTCTTTTAAATGTTCCTTTTTCTTCTCGATACAGCATGATGCGTTCAGCTGTTGATTCTCCAACACCGGGAAGCGTCATTAATTCAGTTTTTGTGGCCGTATTGAGATTAATTTTTTGTGCGCTCTTGATCTGTCCCGTCGCACTATCATTCAATAACATCGTTGATTTTGCATTGAACACAGAATCACCAACTGAATAATCGTATTGTATCGGTTCCTGTGGGACAATGTATGCTTTATACGCTTTAACAGCAACGCCCGCAAGGAAGACGAGAGAGAGGAACAGAAATACCATCTGTTCATTCTTCGTGAACGCAAAATATTCCTTCAGGCGTTTCATGCTATCCATTCAGCGTCTGCTACGTAAATACGTTCTTCATTTTTTCGAACAGGCTCTTACTTTTACTTTTTTCCTCTTCGGATGGATTGATATGCTCGCTATCCGAAAGTTCTTTCAACAATTCTTTTTCTCGCGAATTGACTTTGTGAGGAACCCAGATTTGCACTTGGATCAATTGGTCGCCTCGTCCATAAGCATTCAAATGAGGAATGCCGCGTTCTTTCATCCGCATCATTTTCCCGGGCATTGTTCCCGCATCGATTTTGATCTTTGCTTTACCGGTCAGCGTCGGAACTTCAATATCCGCGCCGAGAACAGCATCGGGATAACTTACTAACGCGGTATAAATAATATCGTCGCCATTGCGGATGAATGAATCATGCTTTTCTTCTGTGAATTCCACAATCACATCGCCGGCATGTCCGCCCCGTCGTCCTGCATTTCCCTGACCCTGCAAGGTCATATAATTACCTTCGGTAACACCGGCGGGGACATTGATCTTGATTGTTGATTCGCCTTGTTCTCGTCCTTCACCGTCGCATGTATGGCATTTTTCTTTTATAATTTGACCGGTGCCTCCGCAAAATGCACAGGCAGAGATATTGACGAATTGGCCGAACATTGATCGTGATACTTGGCGAAGTTCACCAGTACCTTGGCATTGCGGACAACTGGATTTTGAAGATCCCGGTTTTGCACCGTTTCCACTGCACGTTGCGCACGATTTCCATTTTTTTATTTTTAGTTTTTTTTCAACTCCGGCGGATATTTCTTCCAGAGTTAATTTTAAACGAATGCGAAGATCGGAGCCTTGTTCACCGGTAGAGCGCGGACCTCGACGACGTTGTTGTCCGCCAAACATCTCTTCAAAGATAGAACCGCCGGAACCACCGAAAATATCTCCAAAATGGGAGAAGATATCGTTGATATCCTGGTATTGATGGAAGTCGGAACCGCCGCGCATTCCTTGATGGCCAAATTGGTCATAGCGCTGACGTTTTTGCTGATCAGAAAGAACTTCATATGCTTCAGTCGCTTCTTTGAATTTCTCTTCTGCTTCTTTGTTATTCGGATTTCTATCCGGGTGAAATTGAAGGGCCAGTTTGCGATATGATTTTTTAATCTCGTCTTCGGAAGCGTTGCGCTGTACGCCAAGCACTTCATAATAATCTCGTTTGCCTGCCATACTTAGTTCTTCACTTCCTCTTCTATTGGTGACGTTGCAACAATAACCTTTGCGTGACGAATGACCTTGTCATTCAAAAAATATCCTTTTTCAATCTCTTCCACAATCACGTGTGGTTTCACATCCGCGCGCGGAATTTGCATCATCACATCGTGGTGTTCAACATTAAATTCTTTTCCAATCGTCTCAATTGCTTTCACCCCCTGGGATTCCAGCACCTTATTGAACTTGTTGAGGATTAATTCGATACCTTTGTAGAACGGATCGTTTTCAGATTTCTCTTTGCTACTTTTCAAGGAGCGGGAGAGATCATCGATGATCGGCAGCAATTCAAGAATAATATTTTCGCTTGCATATTTTGCGAAATTGATAGAATTCTGTTCCGTTCGGCGTTTATAATTCTCGAATTCGGCGGCTTTGCGAAGAAGCTGATCCTTCAACGATACGATTTGTACTTCAAGTTCGGTATTTTTTTCGACAGCAATTTCTATTTCGCTCTTCGGAGACGCTTGTTGTTGAGCTTCCTGTGATTGTGTGTTCTGTTCTTCGTTCTTCAATTCTTCAGTGTTTTGATTATCCATACATCCTTAGTGTTATTGTGGTTTTTTGTTAAAAAGATCTGAAATTGTTGTTGCGACAAAATCGACCAACGGAATCATTTTTGAATATTCCATGCGTTTCGGTCCTAACACGCCGATCGTTCCGGAAACGTCACCGACCGAGTATGTTTTTGTGACAACGCTGAAATCTTTCATATGCTCTATTTTTGTCTCTTCACCAATTGTTACATTTGCTCCGCCATTTTTTGCATCACCGGTTTCCAATATGTGAATAATAATATCCTCGTTATCCATTAATTCTATTACACTTTTGAAATTTTTTGTATTCTCAAACTCAGGCTGTGATAACATATTCGTCGTACCGCCAATATGAATCTTTTCTTTTCGATTCTCATCGAACAATTTATCAACAGATTCAATGAATAACCGGATCAAGCCTGATTCTTCATTCTGAAAATCACGAATCCGTTCTGTGAATGTATCCCTGATCTCTTTAAATGTCAGTCCGCATAGTCGGTCATTCAGTAACCGTGCAACTTGGTCCAGTTTTGCACGCGCAATTTCAGAATGGATCTCCATCATAATCGTTTTCACAAGTCCCGAACGAATAGAAATGATCACGAGCAGTCGTGTGCTGGAAACTTGAAGCAGTTCTAATTTCTCAAAAATACCGGATGTCATTTGCGGTGCTGTTACTACGCTTAATTGATGCGAGATAGTTCCGAGAATTTTAGAAGCAATCTTGAGGACGTCATCTGTTTCAATGTTTCCCTGCAGTTGAGTTTGGATTGAAGATTGATCTTTTTCGCTGAGCTGATCTATTTCCATCAATTCGTTCACATAAAAACGATATCCTTTATCTGTGGGAATTCTTCCTGCCGATGTATGAGGATGACCGAGATATCCGAGATATTCCAAATCGGACATGACGTTCCGTATGGTCGCCGGACTTAATCCAATATCGCGCCGTTTAGCAATAAAGCGCGATCCTACCGGAATAGCGGTTTGAATATAACTGTGGACGATATTATGTAATATCGTTTTTTCCCTGTCGTTCAATGAATTCATTATGCGCTCAACATCTTCCTTTTTGGAAGACAAAAATGGCCTGTTTTTTAAAAAATACGAATACTTTGAGCGGATGTCAAGAAACGCTTACGGAAGGATTATAGGAATTGAATGAAAATTTCGATTATACGGCAATTTTTTGCTGTTCTTCCATCAACTTCAGATTTTTCTCTAATTCTTGGCGGATATCAATGATGCTTTGATCGGTAACGTAGTTGGTATATACGACGTTAGAAAGTTCGACTAGAGAGCGAACAACGGATTCGATGACTGAAGCTTGTCCTTTTAAATCGCTAATAAGTTGGACGAATTGATTTGCTGTTTCCGCATCAAGGGTTTTCTTGACCATCCGTTCGTACGAGGAAGAACGGAGCATAATAATGGCAAGTGCATTATTCACATGGTGTGCAATTGTACGGACAGTGGTTTGGAACATTTGTACTGCAGCCTGATGTTTTTCTTCTTCCATTCTTTCAATTTCGCGTTGTTTTACTTCCTGACGGAAGAGATATCGTTCATAAATTCCGTTGATCAGAATAGGCAGATGGGAAAGTTCGAGACGTTCTTTTCGTGCATAATCATAGGCGCCTAATTTCATTGCATTGACTGCAATCTCTTCTGTGCCTGCTGCGGTGAGCATTATAACCGGAGTGTCAATTGCTGTCTCGTTCATCCATTGAAGCACTTGGAGTCCCGTCATGGTTCCGATATGATAATCCAACAACAGGATATCGAAACGTTCTCCCTTCATTAACGAAATTCCCTCTTCCCCAGAGCTGGCAGTTTTCACAACGTAATGTGGATCAGATTCAAGATCCATGCTTAACAGGCTGGAAAAAGCAGTTTCATCGTCGATAATTAGTACCGTAAGTGGTGTTTTCATATTCCCCTTAAATATTAAATAAATTAAGGGCAATAGGGGAATTAGTCAAGGAGAATTTAGATTTGTCAATAGAGATGGGTTACATTGTAAATAGTAAAAATCCCGTCGGATAATATTCTGACGGGATTTTTATATGCTGCCCCACAAGGATTCGAACCTCGATAAGCAGAGTCAGAGTCTGCTGTCTTAGCCGTTAGACGATGGGGCAATTATATAACAAAATAAAAAAATGTCGGTTGAAAATCTACTTTTTTAATGAAGCCAGTAGTTTTTCAACTCGGTCTTTTGTTTTGTCGCTCACGCGAGCTGTGATGATGATATTATTTTCATCATATGTTTGTTCAATGATCTCGGTAAGATCATGAAGGAGTGAGATGGTTTTATAATCGGAGTTGGTGACGGTAAATGTCATTTCTGTGAATGACGAATGAATGATGGAAATGAGCATTTGTTTTAAGCCAAGAATATTGATGCCTCGGTGCGCAGAGATGAAAACGGAGGGTTCATATTTAGCTTGCAGCATTTTGATGATGGTTCTATCCTCAACAGCATCCACTTTATTAAATACATAAATCACCGTTTTGTTTGCCGCACCAAGATCGGCGACAGTGTTCTTCACTACTTCAATCTGTTCTTCCATCTGTGGATGAGAAAGGTCTATCACATGCAGCAGGATATCAGCTTCAACCACCTCTTCCAACGTACTCTTAAATGACGCGACAAGATGATGCGGAAGTTTACGGATGAATCCGACTGTGTCCGTAACCATAGCGCTTGTTGCGGAATCTAATGCCACAAGCCGGGTTGTCGGATCGAGCGTGGCAAACAAGCGATTTTCCACGAACACTTTTGAATCGGAGAGTGTGTTCAGCAATGTGGATTTCCCCACGTTCGTATATCCCACAAGTGAGATATTGTAAAATTCTTTTCTCCCTTTGCGCTGCGTGGTACGCTGTGTTGCGATCTTCTCGAGTTTTTCCTTCAGATATGAAATTTTTTCACGAATCAAACGGCGGTCAGTTTCGATCTGTGTCTCGCCGGGACCTTTTGTGCCGATTCCTCCGAATTGTTTGGATAAATGCGTCCACATACGGGTCAAGCGGGGAAGAAGGTAGTTCAATTGAGCAAGTTCTACCTGAGTTTTTGCCTCATTGGTCTTTGCCCGTGAAGCAAAAATATCCAGGATCAATCCGCTGCGATCGAGAATTTTCCGTTCGATAGATTCCTCCAAGTTGCGTACCTGTGCAGGGGAGAGATCATCGTCAAAAATAACAAGAGAGATATCATCATCTTTGCACATTTGTGCAAGCTGTTCCACTTTTCCTTTGCCAATGTAGTATGCCGAATCAAATCGATCCTTTACTTGCAGAATTTTATGAAGAACGTCTGCACCGGCAGTGTCTGCCAGAAGGACGAGTTCTTCCAGATATTCTTCTTCCTGCAATTTTGTTGTATTTTTTGCGGCAACACCGACAACCATTGCACGTTCACGTTTTTCTTTTACGAGGTCAATCATAATTTTTTTATCCCGCAAACATCATGCGGGTAAATATTTCTGTTTTGATCAATATGACATTACTGTTGTTTTGGTTCTCTTGCAACAAACATCTCAATCAATGCAATAAGGGCTGCAGCCATTAAAAGATATCGCCACAACTCAATTCCAAATCTGCTCTGGGTAATTGTATTTGCAACATCGGTGTCCGGCAGCAGTTTTGTCACTGAAGACTCTTCAATGCCAAACCGAGTGAAGATATTATTTATTTGTTCATCGTCAGTCAGTATTCCATTTGATTCTTCGCGAGGAACGTTCACCGGCAGTGCAAGAAGTGTATCATTCTGAGCTACCGCCGAATACATTCCTGCGCTCTGAGGATCATTAAAGGTAAACATTGTTTCCGATATTCCTTCGGAATTTGTTTTATTATATGTTTGTAATGGTATTTTCCGATTTTCGGTGTCGAACAATTGAAGGGAGGTGGGAGAAACCATCTTTCCCTTTTTCAATTGGGACGAATTGAATTCTACTTTTTCTCCAACACGATAATGCATCTCTCCGGCAGTATTGAGTGGGGATGACAGATATAAAACGGATTGATATAATAAGGGAACAAAAATTCCTTTTATAGGGAAATCAGACCAAGTCATGACTGCCGGAACGGAAAATCCAAGAAGTTTCCCTTTCCCAACCTCCTTGAGCCAAAGAAAGTTTTTTCCGTTTGACAGTGAAATGACAGATCGAACATTGGTTTCTGGTGTTACATTTACAGTTGTTAAAATGTGCGGGGATTCTATCCCCTCAGCATTTTTTTTGATGCCTTGTTCAAACATCCCTTGAAAAATAGGAAATTGCAGGTCGACCTTTTCAAATGTGGTGTTGGTTTTTGTCACGCTCATATCGGCAAGACCGACCGGTTTTAAGTAGTCATACGAGAATGAAGAGGTATCTGCGGAAGGAAAAAACAAAACGTTTCCTCCGTTCATTAAAAAACGATTCAGAATATCAGTCTGTGAAGAGGGGAGCGTTTTCACACCCGTGATAACGAGAACATCCGATTTGGCTAGAGAGGATGAATTCATTTGCGATGGAGCAAAGGTTGAGATTGATACGGGAGAGGATCTGTTTGACATTGCTGCTACATTTAAAGCAGTAAAAATATAGTGCGAATACCCCTCTTCTGTTGAAATGATCGAAACATTGATCTGACCGGGAATGTTGACTGAAAAATAGTAACGGTTATCCGACTCAAAAGGATCATCTTCCAACTCTACATATCCGGAAACGGTGCCGGAATGGGATGGAATGAGATTAAACTCAAGAGTTGAACTCATGCCGCTTCCAAGGGAGACACTTTTTTGCATTACCCGAGCGCCATCGAACACAACGCTGACGAGGTGATTGTTCAGAGGAACGGTTCCGTAATTTTTTACCACAACATTCAGTGTAAACGGTTTATTTGCTTGTAAGAGGGCGGGAGGAATTACCGTTCGCTCAATTGCAGCATTCTCTGTTTGTCGCTGCGAAAGGAATGAATAAAATATTTTTACCTGAGGATCGAACAAATTTTCAGTGACAGAATTGTTTTCTGTGAGAGAAGAAAGAGATGATGCCTGTCCGTCTGAAATAATATATACTTCCTTGTTAAAATTCTTTGACTGCTGAAGCAAGTGTGATGAGAGGCGAATACCATCTTTGATCGTACGATGAGAGTACTGTACCTCTGTCTCTCGGATCAATGATTCTAACGTGCGAAGATCGTGTGTTGCAGTTTCTGTTGTGGCATTTGGCAGATCGGAAAGACGAAGGAAGAAGACATCGTCATTTTCCTGCAATAGAGAAATGATCTGCAATGCCTGTGTTTGTGCTTGAGCAAGAAATTTTCCTCGTTCATTATTCAAAGACATACTGGCGGAATTGTCCAGAAGAATAACGATTGTTGATGCCGCGCGTGATCCTGCTGAGCCGAAATTTCCTTTTAAAGCAGGTCGAGAGAAGGCGAGGACGATCAACAAAATCAACATTGTGCGCAAGGCCAGCAAAATCCATTGACGGATCTTGATCTTTCGGATTTTATTTTTGTTCAACTCTTTCAAGAACGAAAGCGTGCTAAACTCGATAGTGCGGAGCTTACGGATGTTGAAGAGATGGATCAGAATTGGGATTGTCGCTGCTGCAAGTCCGAACAGAACAAAAGGATTAAGAAAGGTCATTGAATATCGTTACGTACAAAATCCCATAATTGGGTTGGACACTTGTCACACACCTAATATACTTCAATGGGATTTTGAATACAACCTACATGCGGTGCTCTAAAAAAGACTTCCATTTTGCAAAATCAAACATCGAACCACGATTGCCGAAGTTTTTTTGCAGTATTGAACACGTAGCAATTGCAGCCGGTAGGTTTTGTGAATTTTGCAGGATACTCCACAATTCATTTTCATGATCGCGGGTAAGAGTCTGTTCCCACAACAGTGTCATAATTTGATGAATTTGTGGTAAGGAAGCTCCCGGAGAGTTGAGAACATAAATCAATTCTACCGCAGATAATGAATCTGTTACAGTATTATTTCCACCTTTCACAACCGACAGGCTTCCTAAGGTGAGATTCTGCCGTTTGGGCTCACTAAGTAATGAATAATAGTTTTTGAGCTCTTTCAACTTACTCGATGCAAAATTTCCTTTTGCGCCTCCTCGATTTACAGCTTTTACTAATTCTTCAAATGCACTTCGTGATCCGTTTCTCGCTAGTCCCTCTAAGGCAAAAACATCAATGTAACCTCTGCTTAACGAAAGTTCAGATGTTACTTGATTGAGGTTTTTTTCAACTGCCTGTCTGATAGGATTGAACAATGTAGCCGTGTTTGTTTTATTTTTTTGCTCAAAAATGGCAAATTCGCTTGTGACGGCTGATTTTACACTGGATTCAGTAGTGCTAAAAATAAAGAAAATATTTACTACTAATAATATTATAACGAGGGACAAAAACCCAAGAATAAGCCTATTTGCGTATTTTCGGTCATTTCTTTCTCGAAATATTGCATCTCTCAGTTCAGAATTACCAGTCAACACCTGTCTGTCAAATTCCTCTCTTAAAGAAACCCCAAATTCAGAGAATTTTTGATCTAATATGGCCTTGAAAAGCAATTCTCCATTAAAAGATTTTGCCGGGAGATTAGTGACTTTTTCCTCGTCTTTGGTGTCGGTTACCGATTTACGTCTTTTTTTTAACATAGATTTTTTCGACAAAAATGAACTCTTTTACTCTTCAATGCACTTAATATATGTTAGAATAAAAACTATATCAAACCAAATCTCGCTAATTATAAAAATCTAATACATTTGGAATGTAACCTATCTAAAAAGATATTATTCATTAGCGCATCAATAAAAATTTCTTGTTATTAGAAAATTTTAATTAAGGATATTTTAATAAATGATGTGTGTAACCCATGTGAATAATTATAAATATTTAAATTATTAGAGTTTTTTAGTACTTGTTAGAATATGCTAACAACCCTTTATTTTACAACAACTTATGCCGACTTTTTATCGTGGGAAAAACCTAATACGATAATTTCATTCTTTGCACATTATATGCAGGAACTCTATGAATCATGAAAATAAAATTTATGCGATACATCAAATCGCAACATTATTGGGAATTAGTGTTTCATCGATTGATCGATGGGTCGATGCGGGAAAATTAAAATGTCTGGTCACTAAAGATGGGACCAAACACTTCACTATCGATCAGTTACTTGAATTCGCCACGACGTACAACATTTCCATGCAATTTCTTGTTGAAACAACTCATCACAGCAAACCAAAATCCGAACAAATTTTCGAACAAATTTCAGCAGCTCAATAAACACGTAGACAATGTTTATCAATTATCACAAAAATAATAATTTGAAATCAGACCGATTGATCGTGTTCATTGGCATGATCTTATTTGTAACAGCGCTGAATGTTGCAATGATATTTGCGCAAACTCCAATTTCAATTTACAATAATTTTTCCGGTACGGTAAACTACACAGTCATCGGCGGTTCGCTTCGTACTTCCGGGAACACAGTGAGCGCGACAGCACTTCGAACGACCGATACGAGCAGACTTGTGTATCCAACCAATGCAATTATTGTTGGTGCGTATTTGTATTGGGGAGGATCAGGCGCAACACCCGATAATTCCGTCACCCTTGATGGAAGTAATTCATTTACTGCAACAAGGACATTCACCGAATCAAATAACAACGGCGGTATGCGGTATTGGTTTGGTGGATTCGTTGATGTTACATCATTCGTTCAATCACAATCAAATAACCATGTATATACGTTTGGAAATTTGACGGTCGACAATACAGGAATCTATGCGTCAAGCCAATCAGCGCTTGCCAGCTGGGCGATGGTTATCGTATATCACTTAGAAACAGAAGTAAAAAAATCCATCAACATCTACGACGGTTTCAAAATATTTAAGGGCTCGCAAATTACCGTAACACCAAATAATTTTTATGTTCCGTATGCGCTTGTTCAAGGGAAGATGACGCATATAACATATGAAGGCGACAAAGAAAATTCCACGAGTCTTAGCGGATATTCCGAAGAAGTAAAATTTAATGGTACGTCGTTAACTGATGCTAATAATCCTACCAACAATCAGTTCGGTTCGCTGAGCAACAATTTCCCTGAAGATAGCACCTTTGGTTTAGATATCGATACGTACGATATTACAAGTTATCTCAGTCCGGCTGATACTCAAGCAACATCAGATTATTCTTCCGGTGGAGATCTTGTTATTCTCAACGTTGAAATTATTTCTATCGCAGACACTGCTAATTCCGATATTCGTGTCACCAAAACACATTCTGGTGGCAGTATCGTTGCCGGTACCACATTCAATTACACAATTAGCGTACAAAATTATGGTCCTGATACTACGGGAACCATAACGTTAACCGATAGTCTCCCAAGCGGATTAACATTTGTTTCAAGTACGTTTGCAGGAGCAAACGGTTACGGTTCATGGACAATCGATAGTTCGGCACGACCAAAATATGTTTGGACACACACCGGTGCACATCCAGATAGTACGACCTTACCCCCGGTAACAGTAACAGCGTACATCACGGCTGAAAATTATCCGAATCAACAGAACTCAGCGTATGCCAGCAGTCCACAATTTGACAGAAAACCTTGGAATAATACTTCGACCGATGTAGTACCGATCTTGACACCGATCTTTTTGACATCGACAAAATCGTATAGTGATCTCAATGGAGGATCAATTCGTCCCGGTGATACATTGTTATATACAATCAGCGTAGCGAATTCAGGAAATTATCCGGCTTATAATATTTCGGTCATTGATTCAATGCCTACCGGCATGCGTGTAGTTCCTTCAAGTTTTTCACCATCGGCAACATATACTGGAACTTCAACGACGGGTGAAGTGGTCACCTTCGGTACGTACGCAGGGCCAATGAATGTCAGTGGCAGTACATCATTCCAATTCAGGGCGGTACTCGATTCAACAATTCTTGGTAGTTCAACCATAACGAATGTCGCCCGCGTACGTTCGGCAACAGTTGATCAGCGCGTTACATCAACGTTTGTTCCTGTTAATGCGCCGCCGATGGATATTCAAAAGAGCCGATACAGTTCGGGTGTAGGCAGTGGCGACACAATTCGGTATTTCATGGTCGTTACAAATACTTCATCGTATGCAACGTCGACCAACACACAGGTGATTGATACCATTCCGGAACCATCCGGAACAACAGCAAACAATCCTTACTACATCACATCAAGCGCGATTCCTTCCGGCGTACTTACACAAGGACCGAATACCGGTGATCGTGACACCATTCTCACATGGAGTATTGGAACGCTCGCACCTGGAGCTGTCGATACAGTTGAATTTAAAGTCCGCATATCGAGCGGATTAGCAAATGGAACAACTGTTACCAATAAAGCGACGGTGATCAACACTCAGGGAAGCAGGGACTCAGTAGATTATTCTTTCGTTAAACAAGCCCCGGTAGTGACCATTCAAAAATATCAATATCCCCCCGGCAGCGGAACCGGAACGGGCGACACAATCCAATATTATTTAGTCATTACGAATACAGATCTGTACGGATATTCGACAAACACTCAAGTCATTGATACTATTCCAAATCCTGTCACAGCAAATACAACGAATGGAAACAGACAAAATCCATATTACTTAACCAGTGGTACTTCTCCTGCTGCGACAATAGCATCATTTGGCGGCGGTGGAGCAAATAACCTTGATACCAGTTTGACCTGGAATTTGGGAACAATGACCCCTGGGGAAATCGATACGATCAAATTTAAGATGAGAGTTCCCGGTTTTCTGGCAACCGGAACAACGATTACGAACAAAGGAACCGTTACGAATGATCAGGGAAGAAGAGATTCTTCATCGTTTGACTATAAAAAAGCAGTTTTTTATTCAGCCAAACTCACGGGAACACAATATATCCTTCCGGGTGATAGTATTTACTATTCACTCTTTGAAGCAGACACGAACAAAAATGTCAGCCTTATCGAGTCATTAACACTTCAAGATACCAACAAAGTGACATCTGAACGCGAAGGCATCCTTGTGACAGAGACTGGAGCAAACACAGGATTGTTTGCAGGAAAAATCACTACGGTGTATGGTGCTTCTGCCGGGACGAACAACAACGCTTCATTCAATGTAAAACCGGGCGACAGCATAAGAATTTCTTATATCGACAAATATGATTCCACGAGCACTAATCTGAATTCCGTTAAGAATGTTTGGAGATCGTTTGTTACGAGAGTGCTAAATGGTCACGCTGTTGCCTTGAGCGGATCTGACTCCATATTGCCCACACAGACAATTTACTACACGTTGAACGATTCTGATCTAAACAGACACAGTACTTTGATAGAATCATATTCTATCAGAGACAGTAATCAGGTGACCGGTGAAATTGAGAACTTGATCTTTACGGAAACTGGTGTCAACAGCGGAATATTCACATCAACCGTACCGACGGTTTTTGGTATTAGCGCAGGGACAAATAATGATGGAACATTTACCATTCAAAAAGGCGACACTATCACACTGAAATATTATGATAGTGTTATTGTGAATGGAACGAACGGGGGATTGAAAACATGGAAAACATATGTCAAAGGGGGTGCAACAGCCACATTAACCTCCACATCACCAGTTCATCCGGCTGACTCTATATTAATCACTATCACGGACGGAGACCTCAATGCCAATAGTGGTAATGCTGAAACATATTCCATTAAAGACAGCAGCATAACGACTGGTGAAGTTGAGACATTTACCGTTACGGAGACAGGAATCAATACCGGCATTTTTACGAAAATGCTGGCAACTCAGTTTGGATTATTTGCCGGTACAAATAATAATGGAAGCTTCAATGTAAAGAATGGCGACTCGCTTAGAGTAACATATTATGATACGTTGCTCATAACCGGAGGACCAGGTGGGAATATTATTTCCGGCACGCTGGTCATAGGAGGAGCAACTGGAACGATCAGCGCCACAACCCCTCATCATCCGGGTGACTCTCTGACTGTGACGGTGACCGATGCAGATTTAAATAGAAATACTTCTGTAGCAGAAACATATACCATCAAAGACAGCAGCATCGTTACCGGTGAAGTTGAATCGTTTGCCATTACCGAAACCGGTATCAACACCGGAATATTTATAAACAAATTAGGAACACAATTCGGATTATCTGCCGGGGCAAATAATGATGGTCGATTTAATGTACAGGCAGGCGATACACTTCGCGCAATGTATCGTGACACAATGCTTACCAATGGTGGTCCCGGAAGTTTTATATTCGGGAACAGCAAAATTCTAGGGGGAGTTAATGCTTCACTTACAGCCACTTCCCCAATATACCCATCAGACTCTCTATTAATAACGATTGTTGATAACGATCTCAACAGAGATACTAATTCCGTTCAAGTCTATTCTGTTAAAGACAGCAGCATCTCCACAGGAGAAGTAGAAACATTTCCGATCACTGAAACAGGAAACAATACCGGCATCTTTACCAAAAAACTTGGAACCCAGTTTGGATTAACAGCAGGAACAAATAATGACGGAAAATTCAATGTAAAAACCAACGATTCGCTACGCGTCACCTATATTGATACACTGCAACTGAATGGCGGAAGTGTAACTCTTTCAGCGTTTACAAAAATATTAGGTGGAGTTACAGCTACCATCACTTCAACAACACCCGTCCTGCCCGGAGATTCATTACTTATTACAGTAACTGATGCTGATCTCAATAAGAATATTACCATCGCGGAAACATATACAATAAAAGACAGCAGTATTGCCACTGGTGAAGTTGAAGTATTCGCTGTTACTGAAACCGGAGTGAACACCGGCATCTTTACCAAAAAACTGGGAACCCAATTTGGCTTGACTATCGGAACAAACAATGATGGTCGATTCAATGTAAAAGCAGCAGATACATTGCGTGCTTCCTATATAGACTCGCTGCAAAACAATGGCGGATCAGCAACGCTTGTTGCGAACACTGGAGTAATCGGTGGTGTCACTGCAGTTTTAACATCAAATCCGGTTGTTATTCCGGCAAATGATTCATCCACATTTACTCTTACCGACAACGATTTAAACAAGAATTCGGCAACAGTGCAGTCATACACGCTCACAGTGCAAAGTACTACCGGCGAGAGTGAGACGATGATATTCACTGAAACCGGAATCAATACCGGAGTTTTCACAAAAACCGTAACGACAATCTTTGGTACAACACCGGGAACAAACAATAATGAAATATTTACGGTTCAACCGGGAGATACAATTCGTGTTTCGTATCTCGATTCATTGCGTGCTCTTGGGGACACAGCAACCGTAACCGCGATATTCAGGATTGGTACGGTCACTTTTACAACATCCACGAAAACATACGTAGATGGAAACGGCGGATTTGTCAAACCTCCTGACACTCTATTATATACCGTGAAAGTGAAGAATAGCGGATCAGTCGGGGCAACGAGCATCTCCTTAAAAGACACGCTTCCGACGGATGTGACAATTTTGACAGGTACGATTTCTGGCGGCGGAAGTGCAGCAGGAAGAGTTATTTCATGGCCTCTCTTTAATCTTTCGGCAAGTGACAGTGCGACCTATCAATATCAAATCCGCGTCGATTCAACGATTGTTACTCAGACTCCTTCCATCAATAAAGCAACAATAGACGGAAATGGAATTCGGTATCAAGTAACGGCTTCGTTTACACCAGTAAATCGTCCGTTGATGACAATGAGTAAAGTGGCAAACCGGACTACCGGCAAACCAGGTGATACAGTTATGTATACAATCAATTATTCGAATACAGGTACCGCAAATGCATATGTCGTAACAGTAACTGATGCACAACCGGATAATACTACGTACGTGCCAAATTCCGTTATCATCAATTCCGTCGCGAAAAGCGATGCAGCAGATGCCGATGAGGTGGAGCTTACCGGAATTACCATACAATTGAAATTGGGAATTATTCAACCCGGAGTTTCGGGGACAGTTACGTTAAAGGTCAGAATTAATTAATAAACGATAATTTTTATACATCAATTAAAAAAATAATCAAACAACACAAAAGGAGAACAACAATGAAAAGACTATATACGCGCAGAGCAAAACCTCCACCATCCATACCGAGGATGAGTGATTCATAAAAACACACAGTTTAACAAAAAGAAAGAAGTAGCAATGAAAAACAACACAACAAATAACAAACAATACAAACAGAAAGGATTACTTATGAAAACCAAGTTATCGGTTTTTGCGGGTGCCTTTTGTGCTTTTGTCCTGTTAGGGACGACAAGTGCATTTGCATCTGGTACTCCGGCTGGTACTGAAATCAAAAACGTCGCGAAAATGACGTACAAGGATTTCGCCGGAACAAGCTATGATACGCTCTTTACTGATACCGCTCGGGTGACAGTTGAGCAAGTGGCCGGTGTTACGGTAACACCAGTCGGATCACTGAAATATTCCAGTGACAGTTTATATGTCTTCTTTCCTCACACGGTAACAAATACTGGTAATGGAACAGATACATATACTTTGGCTGCAGCAGATTCTGCAAGCTGGGGTGCTTCAATATTTTTTGATATAGATGGACAAGGTGATGTTGACGCAGCAGATACGGCAGCCGCAGCTATTACTACAACCGGTTCAATGGCGGCGGATGCAACGTATAAAATCCTTGTCCGCTTATTTGTCCCCAATGGTAAAACCAGCGGATTGCTTGATACCAATAATACCAAAGCAACATCAAGCTTTAATACTGCTGTGCTTGCCTGGGTACGTGACTCAATTAGAACAAGAGTTACGGAAATCGCGTTGACCAAAACAAATAATAACGGTACCCCCACACCTGGTCAAACGATTACCTATACGATCACTTATAACAACAGCGGCACAGGAACCGGAAAAAATGCGGAGCTCCGAGACACGTTAAATTCCAATTTAACGTTCGTCAGTGCTGTCGTAAACTCCGGGGGTGGATCAGCAACAACTACCACCGGCGGTCTTGGTGAACTAATTGTTATTTGGTCGGGAATTGGCAATAGCGGAAACGTTTATGGCGGATTGACAGGTCAATTGACAATCCAAGCAACAGTAAATGTTGGTGTTGCTGCCGGAACATCTATATCTAACCGCGCTTACATGGTCTATAATGACAGTATTGGTAATCGCACAAAGAGACCACCAGCCGGACCGACAGTTGTTGTCGTTGCAGGAAGCGGTGCGTGGGAACTTCAAGTGACAGCATTGAATAATAATTCATTTACAACCGACAATGATGATGATTCAGTACAGGTGAACCAAGGAATCTTCTTCAGAGTAAAAGTGAAGAATAATGGTAACAGAACTGACTCATTAAAATTCACTACGCGGACTTCAACAGCATCGTTCACTTGGTTCTTATTCAGAGACGTTGACTCCAATGGTGTATACCTTCATGGAACGGATACGGTGATTAAAATCGCCTCCGATACAATCGTTGTCCCGCGCGGTGGCACTGCATATTTCTTTGCGGCAGACACCTCCGGTCACATGACGGCAGATCGTATTCGCGACAGTGCATACTATCTCGTGACATCGTTAACGCTTGGTGCTTCGGACAACGGTTATCACATTACAAGAATAAAAGCACCTGTCATGACATTGACTAAATCAGTAGTTACGCAAACATCCACGTGGGGAGGTGGTACAAGATCTCGACCGGGTGATTCGCTGATTTATATCATTACATATACCAACACAGGGTCAGGTAATGGTTATTCGATTGTCGTTCTCGATAACATCCCTGCCAATACTTCTCTTATTGCCGACTCCATTAAGATAGATTACTCGACAAATGGTGGTGGTGCAACTGGAGATGGTACACACTATGTATCAAAGACAGACGCAGTTGGCGACGATATTGTAGATGTGGCAGCCGGTACCATAACGGTTACTCTTGGAACAGTTGGTCCTCGCATGACAAATGATCCGACTCATACAGGTAAGATCAGATTCTTGGTGAAGATCAATTAATGCAACACCTATTTCCGGGGCTCCCTTCAGGGGAAGGGGGCTCTGGAGATATTTTTTTCGTGAAAAATTTCATTAAACATATTACCCAGTACTTCTTGCTCAGCGGATTGATGATCGCTCTGAGTTCGCAGACCTATGCACAGACGTCCGGCGGAACTCGAATCGATAACGTCAGTTCGGCAATTGTGCATTATCTGAACGGAAGTCAGGATACAGTGAAAAGCAACATGGCTAGTATTGTTGTGGAGAAGTGGGGAGCACTTTTATTGAATAAAACAGTGTCACGTGATAGTGTCCATGCGCGTGATACTGTTTTATTTAAGATTGTCGTGGGATATAATGGAAACCTGAGTGCGGCACAAGTAGTTATCACCGATACAGTTCCTACTCACTTTAGAATTATCAGCTCATCAAAAGGAACAGTCAATGGAAATATAGTTACATGGAACGCAGGAACCATTTCTGCTCCAACACCAGATTCTGTAATAATCACTACTGTTGTGACCTCGCCATTTGGCGGTCAGTTCAATACAACCAATACAGCGTATGCTATTGACAGTGTGGGAATCAGAACAACTTCAAGCGCAATAGTTCATTTAGATATTTTACAGACAGAATCGTGCAAACTGAAGATTGAAAAGTCCACCGACAAAATTATTGGAAACGGTCAGCAATGGGCAGTGATTCGAGCCAATATTACCGATTCGATTGGTGTACCGAAACCGGACGGAACACCGGTATTCTTTAAGGCAGATCTTGGTGTGTTCTCCAATGGTAAAGATTCCGTTACGAAATTCTCCTTAAATGGTTTTGTAGCAGATTCACTCAATGCAAATCTTTCATCGGGATCCATTGTGAAAGCGAAAGTGACTGTTCAATTATTGAGTGTATGCGATTTGTCGGATACGATCAATGTAGAGTTTTATCCAGGAGCAATCACCGGCGTGGTACTGGATCATTCTACAAAAACATTCTATAAGAATGCGTATGTCCGGTTAATCGATTCCGTACAAAATGTATTGATTGACATCGATACAACAAAGGCCGACGGAAAATTCTTCATGTTCGTTCCGAAAACAGGTGTGTATCGTGTTGATGTTTCTGCAGCAGATAAATTTGCATTGAATAATACAGTCACAACATTTGTCAATGTGGACATTAAAGGGGATGTTGCTCGAATCGTTCCCAATAAAAATTCGATTTCTGGAACAGTCTACTACTGGATCAACAATACACCAATCTATATTCCAAACATGCCGATCGAACTGTTCGATATCACGAACGGCGATAACAGATCGAACAAAGATGCGGAAGCAAAAAGCATCGCAACTGTCTTGAAAACAACCACCGACTCGCGCGGAGTTTATGAATTTGAGGATATTAAACCGGGCAAATACAGAGTGCTGCTTGGCGCTTCTGAATTAAATGGTGCTTCATCAATCATCATTCCAGAACAGGGATATTACATCCTTAATGGAAATATCCCGGTTGAATTAACCGTGACACCAACGTTTGAAAAGAGCGGAACGCCGACAGTAGTTCTTGGCGATACCATTGAGTATCAGATGAGGGTAAGAAATATTAATGCATTTGCGGTAACCAATAGCGTCGTAACCGACACACTGTTGAATGATGTTGAATACATCAGTTCAACAAACAACGGAACGTATAATTCGGCGGTACATTCAGTACGATGGTCAATTGGAAATGTCGATTCATCGTATAAAAATGTTCTTTCAGTGAAAGTTCGTGTGAAAAACAGTACGCCAGCGTCACTTCTTGTAAACCGAGCAACACTTTCGGCGTCGGAAATTTTCCCAATTATCGATACTGCAGCAACAGTTATTATGCGAAACCCATTATTGGCGATTGTAAAAACAGCCAATAAAGATTCAGCAGCAATCGGTGATACAATGCAATACCGCATTGTTGTTAAGAATATCGGCGACACTCCATTGACAAATGTTTCCATGGTGGACACTGTCGATGCGCAGAAATTCATCGTCTTATTGGTATCGTCGAATGCCACATTGCAGAACAATATTGTTTCAATGGCGCGCGATACGCTTGCGGTTGGTGACAGCGCCGTTGTTACTATCCGTGTTCGCGTTCGAGAAAGTGCATTGTTTGGATTCGTGAACAGGGCATTTGCTCAATCACAGTTGACACCGGTCCAGTCTTCAACAGTGGTGACACTGTGGAAGCAGACAATTGGTCCAAATGTCGCGAACTTTATCCTGAGCAAATTCGTGTCGAAAGATACGGCAGTGAACGGCGATACTGTCAAGTATACTATTCGGATCAAAAATAACGGCAGTAAAATCCTAACAAATGTTGTTGTCATCGATACATTGCCGAAGCAGCTGACAAAAAACACAGTGCTCTATAATAATGGTACGATAGATAACAATATCGTAACCTATTTCGCCGGAACGCTTGCCGTTGATGCAACAGATTCCGTCGTGGTCGTATCGGTCGTGGCCGGAAGTCCGTACATTCCTGAAAGAGTTACCAACACTGCGTATGCAAAGTCCAATGAAGTTCCATTCCAGACTGCGCAGGCTAAATTCGTTTCGTTAATCGGCAAACTTGATCGGTTGCTGCTCAATATTAGTGTCTCATCACCGACAGTGTTTACCGGTGATTCGTTAAGTTATGTCTTGCGCATTACGAACGTTTCAAATCGTAAGTTGACCAATGTGATTGTCCGCGATCCGGTTCCGTTCCAACTTGAAAACATCCGGGTTGAAAATCCGAATTCGACGGCTCGTTCAGCAGCCAAGATCACTATTGTGCCGATGAGAAAATCCGGAATAGCCGAAAGCGATACACTCCGATTGGACGGATCAGTAGCGATTTATAAAAAAGATACCATCGATGTGGGTGAAGTTGATTCGTTTTATGTAAAAACGACGGTTCGATTGGATCGTCCGAATTTTGAATTGATTTTGAATACCGGCTATGCCACAACGAATGAAACAGAGCAGATTATTGCGCAAGCAGTGACGCTTGTTGAACCACGCACAAACAAAAACTTCCAATTGCAATTGGAGAAGAGAGTATCAAAAGATACTGTCCATATCGGTGACACAATGTCTTATGTGATTCACTTTAAGAATATCACCGGAGGGCCGTTGACGAAGATTAGTATTGTTGATACGCTTCCGGTGCAGATTATTAATCCTCGGGTCAGCGGCAGTGCTAAAGTGGAAAACAATATTGTTACCTACGAAGTCGGTTTCCTTGGACCGAACAAAGAAGATTCGATTATTGTGATCGGTCAATTAGATCCGTACGGCGTTCATGACGGTGAGTTGGTGTTGAATTATGCGTTTGCACGAGCATTCCAGATTGAAGAACAAACAGCGTTTGCCATCTTCACGGCAAAGACAGATCCGGCATGCCGCATTGAAGTGATTGCAACGCCAGAGAAAATTATTGGCAATGGCAAATCGAAAGCATTCATTCAAGTTAACTTGACCAACACGCTTGGATATCCAAAACCGGATGGAACGCCGGTTGTAATGACCACTACCGTTGGTCAATTTACCAATGGTCAATCGATGCGTGTGTTGTATTCCAAAGACGGTAAAGCATCGGATTCATTGCGCGCAACTATTGCAGGAAATAATCTCATAAAGGCAATGGCCATTGCTTCAGCAGATGACGGCCAGGGTTGTAAAGCGAAAGATACAGTCGAGATCGTATTCTTCCCGGGTGCTATCGAAGGAACAGTAATCGATCATCGAACACAATCACCTGTGAAGGGTGCAATCGTTCGTGCATACTCCAAAACAACCGATTCATTGGCCGGTGAAGTTATTACAAAAGAAGATGGATATTACCTGATTGCTGTGACAAAAACAGACAGCTTCCGTGTTTTGATCACCACTGTCAATGAGTTCGGACGACAAATTACGGTGGAAACCGAAGTAAAAGTAAGTGTATCCGGCGGTGGTGATCTTCCAACACCAAACCAAAATTCTGTTTCCGGTGCAGTGTACTATCTTGTTTCACACGAACCGATTCCGGCTGCGAATCTTTCCATTTATTTACAAAGCGTTACACCGTCACCAAAATCGAATGTCGACATCAGTATTTCTAATAATGTGGCAACGATTGATTCTGTATTAACAGATTCAGCGGGAACATATAAGTTTGACAGAATTCCGGCAGGGCGATTTATAGTATTGCTCAATCATCCGACTATTAAAAATTCCGTGGAATTGACAAACTCCGGTAATGGCCAATATGTAATTAATGCGAATATTTCCGTTGTATTAAATCCCAACATCGTGTTCGATAAGAGCGGTCCATCACGCGTTGCGTTGTCCGATACAGCAACGTACAAGATCAATGTTGGTAATACCGGAAATCTTTCCACAACAAACACAATCGTTATTGATTCGCTGCATTGGGCAATGAAATTCATTAGTGCAACAGGCGGCGGCGTTTATCAGCCAGCCTCACACCGTATTGTATGGAACATTGGAAAACTCGATTCTCTTGTGAATCGTGAATATGATGTCACAGTTCGCTTTGTTGACACACTAAAAAACAGCACTCCTTCATTGAACCGTGCGAGCGTTACAACCAATCAGACAACATTGATGAGGGATTCGGTTCCGACTCTATTGTTCTTGCCGCCGACCATGAAAATGTGGAAAGTATCAAATGTTCATCAGGCAAATCCCGGTGATACGGTAGTGTATTCCATTAAAATGCAAAATCGTTCGGGTTCATTTGGCGATAGTATTGCGGTGACGGATAAACTTCCGACGCAGGTGCAATATCTTAAATCAAACGTTCAGTATTTCCGTTCAGCACCGCAGTCTGTCATGAATGACACTGTGGAGTATAACAGTGCATCTCATTCAATATTCTGGAAACGAGACACGATGTTTGTAGGCGATTCAGTAACAATTAATTTGATCACGCGCGTTCGCACCAATCTGGAACCGGGCGATCATACCTATACAAACGTTGCCGGTGTAACATGGAAGGGTGGATCGCTAACATCCGATCAAGATTCATTAAGCAATACCATGGTGCGCTCTTCAGTTTCATATTTGAAAGTAACGAAACAGGCATTGCGTAAAGTGCTCGAAATAGGTGATATCGCAACGTATCTCGTTCGCGTAACAAATATGAGTGCGGTAAATTATGCACGTGATATTCAATTGGTGGATAAGATTCCGTTCGGCTTCCGATATATGAACGGTTCTTCGGTGATTGACACAATGAAAGTGTCCGATCCGACTGGCAGAAAAGAATTGTTCTGGCTGTTGAAAGATTCCTTGGCACCAAGTGCGTCAGTTCAGATCGTCTATCGTTTGGTGGTTGGTGCGGGTGCTGTTGAAGGAAATGGTATCAATACGGCTCGTGCGTATGGTATCTCGCATTTCGGAGCTCAGATGGCATCTGCTGAGGTTCAAGAACAAGTAGAGATTCGTCGTGGTGTATTTACAACGCATGGTTTAATCATCGGAAAAGTCTTCTATGATGACAATCGCAATAAATACCAAGATTCATTGGAATATGGTGTAAAGGGAATTGAATTAATGATGGAAGATGGAACCAGAATCATCACCGGTGACGATGGTAAGTATTCCATACCGGATGTACTGCCGGGCGAACATGTGATCCGCGTTCGCACACATACGCTTCCAAAAAATTCATCTTTGGAAATGGGTTATAATGATTTTGCAAAAGATTCAACGTCACGATTTGTCAACCTGACTGAATCCGGTATTGCTCGCGTAGATTTCTATCTTGCTCGCAATATCTCCCGTCCGGATTCGTTAGTGTTAAGCCAGGCGATCGCAAAAATTGGAGACTTCTCAATTCAGCGCATTTCTTCGCCGCGCAATATCGTCTTTATTGAAGATAAACGGTTAGCGTCAATGAAGCTGACCGGCTTGAATTTTGAAGTTGGTAAAGCAATTTTAAAACCCGAAGCGTTTGTCACGTTAAAACAGCTTGCGGATGTGTTGCGCGAATATCCGGATCAACCGCTGATAATTGCCGGTCATACCGATTCGATGAAGATTGCTACGGCTGAATTCCCGAATAACGGGGTTCTTTCTATGGCACGTGCAATGTCCGTAAAGTCGTACCTTGTGGAAAAAGAAGGAATCAATGTCGATCGTATCCGCATTGAAGGACATGGTGAAACAAGACCGGTAGCAACCAATAAATCGATCGATGGCCGCTCGCTGAACCGTCGTGTAGAATTCTACTTTACACCGACAACAGAAGAAAAACAGATTACGGAAATGCCGGTGTCAATTGAAATACCGATTGAGTATACAGGAACGGAGAATATTACGAAGGTTGATTTCCGTGATATTCTTAATCCGTCGTTCAAATATGTTGAAGGAAGTGCGATGTTTGCGGATTCCACGGTAACACCGCGGATCAATGGAAACGAACTGCATTGGACATTAACGAATCTTGGTCCAAACTTTAAATATAAACTTCGTTATACAGTAATGGTACAACGTCCGGAACGGTACGAAGCAACAGAAATACAATCGACATCTACATCTATTTGTTATTTTGTTGGGGATAGCGCCTTACATTGTATCGATTCATTGATCACAACAAATGAAGTCGCAATTGCGGTTCGCGGCCGTGCAGTAAATTTTGTTATGTCGGGTGTCTTGTTTGATGTTGGCAAAGCAACGTTGCGCAGCACAGCATTAACGTCATTAGAAACAACGGCGAAATTCTTGAAGGAAGATCTTTCGTCAACGGCATTAATTGAAGGTCATACGGATTCTTCACCGATCAAGACGAAAGAGTTCCCATCGAACATCGAATTGTCGCAGGCACGAGCCAACACGATTAAACAAAAATTGATTGCTCATTATGGTATAGCACCGGAACGGTTGAAGACGATTGGTTACGGCGAGTTCCGTCCATTGGCATCCAACTATACAATAGAGGGCAAACAAGTAAATCGGCGAATTGAATTAAGAATATTACGGAGTGAGTTTGCGCAAAAAGTATTGCTCGAAGGTGGAGTTGATTCATCGAAGCTGGTTGTAGAAACACTGCTTCCGAAAAACGCTCCTCAGGGAATAGATTCAATGATGCGAGATAAATCAAAAGAACGGTATATTCTAAAACTTGATGTTCGTCGCAAAGTAAAACGCAACACCGTCTCAACAATAATTTTGGATACCGTGCCGGCAGGATTGCAACTGGTTCCGTACTCTGTCACTTCCGTGCACGGAGTTGATAGTGTAAATGTCAGTGGAAAAGTGCTGAAGATATATTGTTCTAAAACGGATAGTACCATCCAACTCTATTATATTGCAGAAGTATCGGATGATGGAAAAGAAGAAGCAACAATATTTCATGATTATACCGTAATCAAAAAACAAACCGATGGATCAATCATTGAAGAAAAAGCAAAAGCATCATCTATTGAAATTCGAAAGAAACAAATGCTGGTACGAAATCAACGATAATGAATAGACACTCCACATATTGGATATTGGCGCTGCTGTTCTTGAGCAGTTTTGCTGCCGCTCAATTGCAGATTATTACGCCTGGACAGGATAGTACTGTGAGTACACTTCTTCGACAGGTTGTGACCGCACAATCAGTTTCCGGATTCGACGCAGAACTTTATGTCAATGGGAAATTTGCGTTAAAGCGGACAGTGCGCATTGATGGTATTGTCGATTTCATTAACGTTGAGGTACCGCAAGGGCCGGTGCAGTTTGAAGTTCGCATCCTCAATCCTGATGGGACCGTTGCGTTTTCTGAAAATCGGTTTATGCATATCCTCGGCAGTCCGTACAAGATAGATCTGCAGCTCGAAAAAGATTTTGTTGAAGCGAATGGCAGATCAACGATTAAAGCTTCCGCAAAAGTTTTCGATCAATGGGGTTACGCTATTCCGAATGAAATATCCGTTACTGTTTCAGCAGATAGCGGCAGTATCTCAACTCCGGATGCCGATTCTTCGCAGCGAGGTGTTCAGATAGCTGTTGTCAATGGAGTGGCAGAATTTGAATACCAAGCGGGAACAGAAGCAGGGTTCTCGAAGATTTACGCCCAAATAGCGCAAATATCGGTAGGAAAAGAGATTAATCTTAATACTCCTAAAGAACCATTCACTCTAGTCGGCCTAGCCCAAGGTTCAACCGGTTTGTATTCTGCTAAAGGTAACAGATCGCAATTGATCGATGATCGATCTTTCCCAAGCGGTTTGACCACCGATGGAAGATTGGCGCTTTATGCGCGTGGGACGCTGTATGAAGAGTATTTGTTGACTGCTTCACTGGATTCGGATAGAAAGAATCGCGGTCGATACTTTAAAGAACTCGATCCGGATTATCTCTATTCTATTTATGGCGACAATAGTATGTTGTTCTACGACATTCAAACGAACAGAAATCTTTTTGTCAAATTGGAAAAGAATCAAACGTACGGTCTGTTCGGTGATTATAACACGGACTTAACAGGACAAGAATTTATATCATACAATCGTACGCTGAATGGTTTAAAATTCGGACATCGCGATAAAAAATGGAGACTCACCGGGTTTGGATCACTCACGGATCGCCGAGCAACACAAATAGAATTGCGCGGACAAGGTTTATCTGGATTTTACGATCTTGGATATACGGATATTACTCCGGGAACGGAAAAGATCCGTATTGAAACACGAGACCGTTTCCATTCTGAAGTATTGTTGAAAGTCGAATTTAAAAACCGTTTCAGCGATTATGATATTGATTACACACAAGGTACTGTTTTCTTCAAACAACCGGTACCGGCTGTGGATAATGATGGAAATCCTGTCTATATCATGGTTTCATTTGAGGCGAAAACCGGTGCAGCAATGTCATACATTGCCGGTGCACGAGCGGAACATCAATTCAATGAAAGTTTCTCCGTAGGATTCACCGGGGTTACGGAAGAGCAATCCCCGAGCAATTTTACCATGTTGGGAACCGATGTGAAATACTCGTTCAGTTCACTGCTTGCTCTCAGTGGTGAATTTGCTCGTTCATCTACAATTGCAGGTTCCGGCTTAGCATATAAATTCAATGCCACCAGTCTGCCTATAGACGGTGTGCGATTGAATAGTTATTACCGAAGAGTGGAAAGCGGATTTACCAATGAAACACAGATTGGCGGCCGCCGCGAACTCGGAACAACCAAATACGGCGTTAGCGGTGATTATGCAATTTCTTCATCTACAAAAGCGATCTCCGAATTCTATCAAACCCATCAAATAAATTCTACTGGCGGAACAAATGATGTTACTTCAGTCTCTGCCGGTGTTGAACAAAAAATTGCGGCCGGATTTACCGGACAGTTCAAAATTGAAGATGTTCGTTATGACGGAACGGATCCCGATACGTCGAAACCATTCTTAGCGACACATTCCACTCTCGGATCGGCAAAATTGGATTATGCCTACAGTCAAAAATTAACTCTTTCCGGTTTGCACGAACGAAATCTTGGATCATCACCAGAATTGACCAGACCGAATGCTTCTTCTATTATTGGTGAGTATAAAGTAAGCAATGATCTATCGTTAAGTGCACAGGAGAAATTCTACGAGGATGGAGGCATGATGTCCACCCTTGGGTTTTCAACTAATCTTCTGGAAAATACGCAGGCCTACGGAAAATACGAAATTGGAAATGCAATTGGTGCATATCAAAACCAAATTAGCATTGGGTTAAAGAATAAGATTGCAGTGACAGAAGATCTTGCCGGTTATCTTGGCTATGAAAAAACAAAAGCACTCGGACAGCGTGTCGGTGAAGCATCAACACAAGACCATTCGGCATATTCCGCTGCATTAGAATATTTGCCGAAACTTCCATTGAAAGTTTCTACGAAAGTTGAATTTGGTCAGAATGTCAATGCGGATAGGACGAACTTCACGTTTGCAGGAGATTACCGTTTTGAACGAGACTTCAGTATGATTGTGAAATATCGTGGTGCAAATGAAAGTGCCCGGCAAAATTCCAGCTATCGCGATCTTGAACACCTCATCACCGGACTTGCTTACCGGCCTGTTGACGAGAACTGGCTGAACGTGATTGCGAAATACGAAGTGAAGTCTGATAAGAACCATTATATTGCACCGTTTATTGATTATAACACATCCATTATTTCTATCCACTCTTTCATTGAGCCGATTCAAAAACTTGAGTTTGGATTGAAATACGCGTACAAAGCATCAACAGAGAATTCAGTCAGTTTTGGAGCTACAACCAATACAAACTTCTATCTGCTCCGGGCAGAATATGACATTACGGAAGATTTGAATGCCGGTGCAGAATATCGTCTGTTGCATCAGCTTGAAGCTGGGGATAAACTTAATGGCTATAGTTTAGATGCCGGTTATGTAGTGTATCGCAATGTGAGGCTAACAGTCGGGTATAATTTCAAAGGATACAAAGAGCAAGATCTGATTGATTACACGTTATGGTCGAGAGGCCCGTTTATCCGAATGAGTTTCAAGTTTTCTGAAGAGTTGTTTGGTTGGTAATATTTGAACATATGCTCAATAAAAAAGGACGCTAAAAGCGTCCTTTTTTATTATTGTTGTGCCGAGGAAGGGAAGTGAAGGTCTACTTTTTAAACATTCGGCATTTTACAGAAATATTAATTTTACTGAGGGTTTTCAAAAAATTGCTCGATTCGGATCCAATATCTTCCCTCAGTTTCCCTGCTGTTCCTCCAAAAGTGGACACGAATTGGACACATTTTTCGTTTATCGTACCACAGTTGATTGAAGTCAATATACTTTGTTTCAAAGAATTTTGCAATTGCAGACAACCGAAATTCTCTAACGTTTCTTAGACTGAACCAAAAGAAGAGCACAACACCTTCTATGTTTTTGTCCGATCCGATATGCTCATGAAGGCATCCTTACGGCCTTCAATGCTTTCAAACGCCATTCCTCTAAGGTCGAGGGCAAGCAGGAGTGCTCCGTGGCTTATAGCTCTTCCAGACAGCTTTTCAACAACCTTCAGCATCCTTTCAGTTGTTCCCCAGTGCCTGTTGATCCCTTTGCGAAACTTTAAATCCAAGCCATCAAGAATCAAAATGGATTCAACAAAATCATTCAATCTCGTTGATAATAAGATTTTCTTTTGACCGAACAGCCCATGTTTGAGATCGATGTTGGTAGCAAAACCATCGTCTATTATATCTGAAAGCATGCGTGATTGTAGTAACAACTCAAAATCTTTATCGAGAAGATTACTTCTCAATATTCCACTAATAGTATTCATTTCTTCTCTCCCTGTGATAATTCAGTTGTAGGTGGTGTAGGTGTGTATGCTATTCCAAAAACTTACTAATTAATAGCCATAGTAATTATACTGAATGTTTGAAATTCACATACACCACATACACCAATACTGTAAACATTGATCAAATCTCGGTGTATGTGAAAAATTTCCACCTACACCAACTGACTTTCACATACACCTCGGTCAGCTACTTCCTGCCACCTGCTCCCAGCTCCTCCGGTACCGGGACGGTGGTAGGTGGTGCTTGGTTGCTAGTTGCAAGTGTCTTCGTATAATATTCAAGCTCTGGTAGTTCAATAATTGCGTACTGCATCCCCCGTTTCACACGCTTTGATTCGAATCCAGCTCTTTTCAATGCAGTTCCAAAATCTCTTGCACTGTTTTTATTGACTGGAAACTTAAAAATGAAATTCGCATACAGTGCTATTTCTGTACCAGATTTCCATTTGCAGGTGCCGGTGTTGATTTCCTCATTTGTCGCCGGTCGAACCATTTTTTCAACCAGTTCATCTTCGGTTGCACGAACAGTGAATTGTTCATTCGATGTATTCACAGTATCAATCTCATTTGTGTTAAACCAGTATTGGAAGTTATTCTTATACAAATAGTACGCTTGTGCATGGACTTTATTCATATCAATGGGGGAATCAATATCTATAGATTCAATTTCATAGGTCAAAAACCGTCTTGTTCCTGTTTCATCATTTAAAAATTCACGCCGATTAATGGATCCAACGAATGAGGCACGTCTGATAAGATTCTCCGCAATTCTGCCGTATGGCCTTCTAACATGGATGTGCTGCAATGTCATAATTGACTTCAGCGAACCAAGTTCTCCCTTTTTGAGGGTCTCTAATTCATCGAGATTAATCAAAAAGCATTCTGAAAGGTGGATAAGGGTATCCTTGTTGTCAGGATTAATTGTACCGACAAATTTATATCGGTCCAGAATTTTAGGAACAAATCGATTTAGCCATGTTGTCTTGTATCTTCCTTGAGGACCGACAAGTATTAGTGCGTTGTGATTTGTAATTTCAGGGTTTATTGCACATCCAACAGCATTCACCATCCATTTTTTCAAATGTTGGACGAACTGTTTCTTGTGTTCATTCTGTTTGGTCGCATCTGAGCCTTCCGGATATCGTAGCGTTACTGTCTCTGAAAGATTCTCGATATAATCAGTTTTCTCATCCCATTTTGGTAATGAGGAATAGTATTCAAGGAATGGATCGTATATTGGTACAAAATCTGAACGTAATAAACTCGCCAGAACGTCCAGCCCAATTTTAATATGATATCGTTGAAGCTGTCGATATAAAGAATTTAAATGGACATCGGTGATCTCTTCATACTGGGTACTGCCAATCTTTCGGTATTCAGTTTTGCTGGTGATAATATTTAAACGGAATTCGTATCGATTGCTAAGATGTTCTTCAGCTTTTGATATCGTGGTTGATCCGAATCCTTCACTAGCTAGGGCTGCAGCGGCTTTCTGATAATCCCCTCCATGACCGAGTTGAGTGAATATGCTGAAAGGTGTATGATATTTATTCGCTTCAAGAGGATGGGCATTCGTACTATACACGGCGAATAATGGAATCTCATCTTTTTTCCCAGAAATAAGCAGTGCGCTCACCCCAATTGTCTTACCTGGTCTGCGCCAGTATTCCCCGCGATCATTTTTTCCAACACTTTTCCATCCATTTTTCCGCAGCACTGGTTTTATATCACCGCGTATGTTAAAATCGTCGCCAGGACGTTTATCGAACCCATCCAAATTGATTGGTGCATTAATAATATCTTCTTCTTTGAGGACTTCGTTGAAGGATCTCGCCGTATTTAAAAGAATATCTCTTTCCTCTTTTGTAATGATCGGAATATTCTCAAACGAACCATGTATAATTTTATATCCAATCGAAGGAGCACACATAAAATAGCCACCTTCACCTCTAGTTTCTATCAAGGTTTTTGGCCCTGCTTTTATTCCTGCTGTCTTTGGTGATTCAATTTCCTCTAATGTAGGCAAACGCATTGCCAACTTTTGATTTCGCTCTATAACATTAGATTTATAAACAAGATGGAAACCATTACTTATTGATTTTTCAAGTACGAGTTTGTCTATCAGACCAGGGGAGAGAGATTCTACAATGGAGCTGAACCGTAAAAACAAAGACATATTTTCTATATTATATTTTTCATCGAAATCTAGTAGCTCAAGACCATTTGATATTTTACCGCAGATAATGCCGACCTGAATATTTGGACGCATATACCACCGTCTAATTTCTTCAGATGATGCAATAGTTTGTTGTAATGGAATCCATGATGCTATTCCAGAAGGTTTCTTTTCAGGTAGTTCGAGTGGGAGGACTGATAAGCCAGCAGCAGCGTATGCTATTGCGGCATTTTCAGTATTTATTAGCGGGAGATTGTTATCATTCGCTTTTAATTCATTATTGTCCTGTAGATTGTTCATTGATGTTATCTTTCTGTGATTTAGGGGTTTCTTCCATACCAATGTGTTCACGGATATGGTTTAGTACTGCTTTGTTCTCGGAGAGCTCGGCTACCACTGAATACCCGATATTTGTTTCGATGAAATGTTTTAAGGTGTTTCTCAAAACGGTTTCATCGCCAACTTGAGCTTGCAAGTTGTTGTTCTCAATGTAATAACGGAATGCTTTGACAAATGGCAAACCATAGATTCTGATGTTGGATATCCAGCTCCCTAATTTTAATGATTTTGGTTCTGAGGAGTTTATTGATTGTTTTATTAATGTAGCTGGCTCACCCAGGATATCAGCAATTTTATTAATCAAGTTATCATTCAATGGCCGCTTTCCTCGTTCAAGGTTGGAAAAATGTCCTTGGGAGATGCCCAATTGATTGGCAAGGTCAGTCATCCGAATTGATTTTGATTTTCTTATCTCAGTAAGGTTCATAGTGTTTCCTTTGTTGTACAACCAATAGTACATTTTGTTTAAAGCACTTCAGCCGAAGGGATCTGTATTTCGGATTGAAATGATTTTAGGAGAATTGTTGCGATGATGGGAAGCAGTGACAGATGATATCTGGGTTTGCTTTTCTATATACCTTACTGTATGAAATATTTTTCATTACGTCAATAGGTGTGTTGTGATATCGCAAAATATTTTTATAACTCCGGTGTATGGTATTGTAGCATAGTCGGGTGGCTATCGATATAATCCTTTAAATATGGATTATAAGGAGACAGACTAAATTTTAGTCAAAACAGTACACCCATTTTACAAGCATGGTTTAAAACTCAAATTTAAACGATTGTAGGTGTTTTAGAGAGGACGGTGTTGGATCTGATGTGATAGTAACGCGATAGGTATTTGAGAAAAAAGATGCACTAATCCATGCTTTCAATTCAGTTTGATTAATATTCTACGGGTATTCTCGGGGCGAATATATTTTTTGTTTTTTATAGAACACAAAATGTTTGTCCCCTGATTGATGAAAAGTTTGCTAGTTCGCCAATGGCAAAATTAATGGCGAATTGTCTAAATGGCAAACTCACTTTGCCACCTTGCCAATCTCTATAGGGTTTTGTCGAAATGGCGAAGTATGGAGTTTAACCCAATAAATCTTTAAATTTATACGTCCAATAAAATATGGCGAAACATGGCAAATTGCCTGAAGCCATGCTACAAAACCTTTCTAATTCCCTTTATTGGGATTAGGAGCATAAATGGACGAAACAAAACAAATCTATGATAACGTCATGGATAAAATTACCAAAGCAATATCGGATGCCAACACGGAACTTGAAGCAATAGATCCTACGGGAGAGAAGTATATCCTGACGGCTATCTTCAGTGTTGGCGTCTCCGTTAACGACCCTATGGCCGAAAGCGGATCATCAACAATACATCACGAAATCTGCATCAGCAGCTATCGTGCAAATATTGCTGAAGTTGCTTTTGTATTGGGACGCACTGCGAATGCTGTCGCAGATTATCCTCATCCAGAAGGTTTCGCACCTTTGGATGTATTTGCAAGGTCACATGATTTTGCGAGTGCACCAGAAGGTCGGCTCAGTGTAAACTGAGATTATGGATTGAATTGGCCCGGGAGAGTATTCGGCTCCCGGGTTTGTATTTTTAAAGAGAAGAGGATCGTACCGTGGAAAAACCGTTCAATTCTGACCTATAAGCGATTCACTATATTATCGGGATTACGGTACACTCCGGGATTCAGTATACTTTAAAGCGCAGCTTTAATCGATTGCTGAGGTTTTAGGATGGTCTTTATGGAGCGATGACAAATCAGGGTATGAGGATCTGAGAAAAGATACAATTATTTCATTTGTCCATAATATTATAATATGGAAAATAAGTTAAGCCAACTTGTATTAAATCATTTTATAGATTTTGGTATCCAAGTTATTAACTGATCGTTGGGTAGTTTCATTTCGATCCGATTAATAATAAGATTCATAGTAAAATTAATATCAATGTCGTAAGGCGAATCATTGTGATTTTTATATTTGTATTCTTTCTCAAGTTTGGGTAATTGACTTTTAGATACTGATTTGATTGATTTGTAACCTTTTGTTAGCAAAAACACAAAAAACGATGTGGACTCTACCTTTGTCTGTTTTACAACCGGTGAAATATGATCTGGAATTTCAAAATAATAATAGACCGTGCAATTACTTTTTGAAAAATCTTCTGCCAAGTTTACATTGCCAACATTCACTTTAAGCTTAGATGGTAAGTTGATAATTTTATAACTCAGACCCGACCAGGTACAATAATTGAAATGTTCTCTTTTATACTTAAAAAATAAAATTTCATGTGGGAGGTTATCATTGAGAATTTGCAAAAGATCTACGACAAAAGAATGGGATTTGAAATCATACGACTCTGTTTTCAATATAAAATTATTCTCCAAAACAAATTTACCTGGGTAAATACTTCCTATGTCTTTTGCTTTATCTAAAATATTTTGATGCTCTGTTTGCAATCGTTTTATACTAAAGTGGTTAACACCTCCTTCTTCGGTCGCTGCTTCTTCATAATTGTAATTATTGAACTTGGTTGTAAAATGAAAGATTGAACTTATTGCCCTATCACTTTCAGTAATATAAAACTGCTTTAAGCTATCAAATTGTGTTGTATTGCAAAGTTGAAATTCATTTGGTCTTTGTGCGTCCCATGGAATATTCCTTGAATTGAGATATATTTTCATTTCTTCCAATTGTTCACTTAATGCCTCTATTTCCCAATTCTTACTAATAAAATAATTAAAATCTGGAGTGATATAATCGTCAAATTCTTGAGTATCAATAATTAAATTAACAGCATGTGTGTAATATTTCCTTGCTTCATCTTTCTTATTATTTAAGAATAAACAGTGCGCCATATTTAAGATAAATGAAAGATCATCAGGGTAATTTTTAGATGCGTATTCGCAATAATCTTCTGCTTGCGCAAAATACCCCAGAATGATATAGGACCGACCAAGCGTTGCTCTATTGTTGGCGATTTCTGATTTATACATATCAATATCATCCTGATCAATACGACGATAAGGTTCGTTACTATATTTTAATATTCGTTCATCAAAATCTTTTAACACAGCGATGGCATCAGTATACCTTTCCAATTCAAATAAAGCTTGCCCTTTCAATCCAAGTATTAACAAATTAGTCCAATTAAACCCGACACCTCTAGGATCATTGGACATATAAAAATTATCATTATTATTTAGATATGAATCAGCGAGGCTAATACACTCAGTATAGTTGCCTTTTTCAAACACTACTTTTGCAAATGATAGTTCATTACTGACATCTTGAGAGAAAATTGTGTTAAATAGACTAATCGAAGTAAAAAACAGAACATATAAATGCATGTATCTATTACGTTTTTTCATGTGACATCCTTTGACAAAAATGATTTAAAATGATAAAGCCTCATCATCTTCTTACCGAAGAATCAGAGGCATGATAAAATCTCGACCGGCACAAAATAAAAGCTCCTGTAGCCTTCGCTTCGGCAACCTAAATGAGTCGGCTAGGACGCACTAAGACACCTATGCAATGGCATACAGGAGCAACCATAGACATGGCTGCCGAGTAATAAATTGCATAGGCGCTCTTGTGAGTCGCTTTGTATCGTTGTGTGTCCTAGCCGGAATTAATGTAATGAGATTTGCCGAAAGAAGGAACCAAGAACTAAATATTGCGGGATCTTTGAATAAATAGCGTTGTTGCAAGTTTCTGAAGTTCATCATTATTGAACTGAATTCCCGCAGACTTCACAACATCCGCAGCATCTCGAACACACAGAAGAAGCAATTCTTTCAGGTTATCAGACGACTGGGAAGTTGGCATTTGAGGCACAGGCTCAGGCTCCCCGATGATCGAAAACTCCACCTTTGAAGAAGTCTTCTTTCCATTCATCACAGCAACTCTCTGAAGCACGAATGAGCTACCGGCCTTCAGCTTGTGCTCCTGGATCAGTTGGTGGATGGGAGCATCGGCGAAATAGCTATATTCCACTCCGTTCTCATCCTTCGCAGAATAGAGATAGAACTCGCCGTAGTTGTTTTGGCCGATATATGGTTTATCCTTAAGCAGCGTGAGCTTGGTTGGAATTCCCTGCGATAGCTCCAGCTTGGGCTTGTTCATCGTTCCGTTCGTATTCGACATCGTTTGTTCCTTTCGTTTTGTATGAAAAGTGTGATTGTGCAGGTGTTCTCATAATTCCAACGGGAGGTTTTCCTCCATTCAACTTAGTATAGTTGGCAATTGCGATGAGATCCGGTTCTGTCTTGGCTGGTGTGACCCGGACCAGTCCAAGTTTCTGGCCAATAGGAAGAAAGCGAGGGAGATCCACCACCTCATACCGGTCCCGACCCATGCGGAATGCAATCTTGCCGTGTGGGAGAGAGATGGTCTTTTCACCGGTAGACTGCATCCAGTTCTGCATATTCCAAACGAGCCAATCGATCTTCTTCTGAAGCTTTGCAACCTCTGACATGTTCCAGTTCTGGATAAGGCTGATTTCCTTTTCAGCGATATCGTTCACCTCATTGATCTTGGCTTCGATGACCGAGATAGCTGCCAATGCCTGGTCTGCTTTGATCTTGGACATTTCGATAAGTTGATGCTTTTCTTTCTCTTCTTCAGCATCCAAGAGTTCTTGAAGCCAATCGGGGGATTTTTGTTCAATCATGGTTTCTCCATCCTTTCAATGACGATTTCGACCACTTTTTTTGCAGCCGCGACCACCATTTCAATGACGGCAAAAACTGCTTGCCAGTTGATGTTCATAAATGATTTCCTTTGAGGTACAGTTTGAAAACAAATGCCGCTTCAAGTCAGTAACCCAACAATGCTCATTGTGGTTTGAGTTTGAACTATCGGCGGCTATGAATTAATACGGATACTCTTCAATTGAGAGGATCTTGTTTGCTTTCCGATCTTCGACATAGTAGGCCAATTGTTCCATATCGCTTTCTTCGCTCCTTGCAAGCCGTTCAGCCTGCTTTTGGGTTTTCGCCTCAATGATATAGACTGTCGACTGATGGATTGTCTCATCTACTTCAACTCTCCATCGTGTCATTGTTCACCTCTATACCAGACACAGTCTTTCGGCTGTTTCTCTTTTCGAAGGCCACCATATTGTGGATGACGAATAGCCCCTGACTTCAACCGTTCCATACCTTTGATCGTTACTACCTTTCCGATATACTGATCTTGACATCTTGACATCAGCAATCGTTCTTCATCAGACATACCGGATGCTTGACCTAGCTCAGTCAGCTTGCCATTGACATACTGCCCGAACTTCACCGCTCCGATCTGAGTATTGTATTTCCCTTTACCAAGAGAGAAGCCAGTAATCACGCAATCATATGTCGCGCTCTTCTTGGCTTTATACCAGTTGTTTGCCGGTCTGCCACCTTCGAGGTATGTTGCATTGAGGTTCTTCAGCATGATCCCTTCACCACCGCTAGCAATCACGGATTCATATAGTTTCCGTTTTTGAAGAGGGGATGATGCGAACGGCAGAATGGAGATGTGATCGCATTGGAGTTTGTATGAGATGGAGAGAAGATAGCCGAACCGTGCCTGAAAAGACTTATCGGTGATCTTCTTGCCATTGATCATTAGGCAGTCGAATACGAAGATCTTCACCTCGTTGCTTTCATCAGAGTTCTCTTTCCGATGAACCAGTCCGGCTATTTCGGCACTATCTTTACCTGGTGCAAGGATCTCGCAGTCCAGAACCGTTCCAACTAGTTCAGGGAATACGAGCGAAGCAAGGTGTGGTAGTGAAGCTGTCTTTTCGAGAGGATGCGTAGGATCAGCAACTCCAGCAGAGCGAGAAAATACTCTAAGACCCTTCGCAGTGACATGAACAACAGCTCGCATGCCATCGAGCTTAATTTGTGCAACATAGTTATCATCTCTGAGTAGTTGATCGAGATGTTTTTCATCTTTAACTCCTTGGGCATTCATTGCCCAGACTATTGGTACAGGCTCAGAAGAGTTTTTTTTTCTGAAGTCTCGGTTGTCGTTGGCTTCCCGTTTCTGGATACAAAAACGTATCCTTTCTTTTTCTTTTCGTTTAACTTCTTTTGGAATTCGAGGTCAGCTTCGGCTTGTGATACGCCGTCATAGATCACTGAGATCTGCCCGGCTTGACCGATGCGACCATAAAGCGCTTTCACTGTATAGCGGCCGTTGTTCTTAATACCCTGAAACTCATAAAACTTGTTATGGCCGGCAGAGGTGTTTTCTAAACGAATTGTATTCATAGCTTTCCTATGGTTTGTTTTTGGATAGTAAGTGAAATACCTGTGATTGAGCATTCGATGGATCCCTTCAGATTCATGTGAGCCAGCCGATCAGCAATAGCTTCATGGAGGAATTCCCATAACTCAGGCGGATAGTCTTTATCGAGCTCTAAAACGAAAAAGCCGGTCGATGTGACCGGCTTCTCATTGGATTTATCGAGCGTTATCATAACATGCTCTCGGCAAGCTGGTATGCCCTCCGTTTGAGCTGCTCGCCTGATCCTCCGAACCAGATAGAACGAAGCTGTTTGCTCGCATCCTTCTGGCTGCTGTAGTGATCAACGAACTCCGTGACGGCATTGTATGCACCGAACAGATTCCCTCTGTGCATCGAAGCATCCTGAACGGTATCATGCAGAGAGATGATGTGATTCCGCATGTTCTCGGTCCGGGTGTTGTTTTCTGCCTGTGGATTATCCGGAATGAGAGTCTTCACATACTCAACCAACTGTGATCCTGAGACTTTGCGAAGTGCCATCCTGTTGAAGATGAAATCAAGCTGAGAATACAGCTGATTGGTAAGTCCAAGGATCTGATGAGCTTCCTGCAGTTTGTCCTGAGCGGACTGTGTGTGTTTGATACGGACTTCTGATTCAGTTCCTGAGAGTGCTGCGGTGAGGGTGTTCTGGCACACGACCCTAATTGGACTCATTTTTACGCGGATATGACTTGAACCATCGTGACTGTTGTAGAGAAGGACGAACTTCTCTACTGGGTCTTTCTTCGGGCCGACTTTGATATAATCAGGAAGCTTCGCCAAGAGCCAGATCTTTTCGCCTCGTCCCAACACGCCGGCAGTGTGATAGATCGCCTCGTCTCGGTCCACAAGAGGATCGAAGAAATTGAACGCGTCTTTGTTTTGGACTGGTTCATATCGAGCACCAACTACACCCAAAACAACATTCGTGTCATTTCGAAGTGTTGCAAACGCATTGGGAACATCTGAATATTTGTGACCGTTGATGATCGCTTTCATCGGACGTTTAACGACTGTGTAATCCAGTCGTGCTGCTTCCATTGCTTCTGCAGCTGTTGCGGGTTTGTTGAGATGTCGTCCTAATTGATGCCAAGGGACATCCCCGGTATAGAACATCGAGGCTTGACCCTCGCGTTGTTCCAGGTTGTGTGCCATGAATCCTCCATATATGGTTGTGAATAGGGTATGTAACTAGCTACCTATTCTTATACCAAAAAATGGGGATCAGATTGAATCGGTTTGACGAATGATCCAATTGAAGTAAAAGAATGTTTCTATGATACAAATTTAAGTGGAATTGATTGAATTATATTAATGGTAAAAAGAGGCAATGCTTTGAAAAAATATAATAAATTAACAACGTTTAGTAACAATCGATTAACTTTCCTTTCACTGGGATATTTGTTATTATTTAAAGGAGATTAGAAGTAAAAATCTCAAAAATATATGTTAGCGCAATAGTTTTTCTATAGGTGATTATTACGTGTATTATTTTAGTTAAATAGAAACAATTTATAGAAGGGAATATATATGCCAAACGAAAAACCTGAAACAGGAAATAAAATATTCTTTTTTGTTGACAATAAGAAATACGAAACGGAAAAGACTACTCTAACAGGGGGTGAGATTAAAGCAATGATCTCTGGATTTGATCCAAGTTATAGTTTATTTCTTGAAGGGCCAGGCGATGAGCCAGACAGACTTATTAATGATTCAGAAACAATCTCTTTAGAAAAGGATAAAGGACCAAAACGTTTTTATACAGTTCCTCCTGCAAATTTTGGTATTCTATGAGCTTGATTGACGAACAACTTATAACTCTACAGGCAGAATTCCCAGGTGCATCCATTACTCCATCTGGAGGTGGATCACATGTCGTAACTTTGCCAAACGTTACACTACCGGAAGGGTGGAATTTGCCTAAAACTATTATCAAATTTGTAGTGCTAGCAAATTATCCACACGGTGCACCAGATTGTTTTTGGGTTGAACCAAACCTGAGATTGAAGAATGGATCTTCACCGAAGAATACAAACATTCAAATAATACCAGGCACCTCAGATAATTGGCTTTGGTTTTCTTGGCATACTAGTCGATGGAGCCCCAACCGTGATACATTGTATACGTATGCAAAAGTTATCGAAACGCGCCTTAAGGTTGTTGAATGAATGAATTAATTATAATAGAATCCGATTTAGTATTTTTGAAAACACGTTTACAGAGTTCAAAATTTGAAACGTGTGCCATTCTTTTAACGAATCCCATAAAACGTGGGGACTACTACCGTCTGTTGGTTAAAGAAATTCACATGGTAACCCCAGATGGTTATAGAAAACGCAATACTTCGCAAGCAATTATAGATCCTCTTTTTCTAGCACCGCTTGTTAAAAGAGCAAAAATTAATGGGTTTGGATTAGTATTCGTTCATACACATCCAGGTGAACAAAGCATACCAAATTTTTCAACCATTGATGACGATGGCGAAATATTGTTATCAAAGTTTATTAAAAGTAGAAAAGTAGAAGGCCCGCATGCAGCAATTGTATTTGGAGAGAATCTTTGTCGAAGTAGAATTTTAAATAGCCGAAAAGCAGTTAAAGTAATATCAATTGGTAAAACTCGTGAAACTCTTTTTGATCCTGTTCGAAATAAATTATTGGATCGTTTTCATCAACGGCAGGTAAGGATTTTAGGAAATAGTGGCCAACAAACAATTACCAAACTCCGAGTAGGTATTGTAGGATTAGGGGGGACAGGTTCAATTATTTGTCAGCAACTAACTTATTTAGGCATCCAAAATTTTTTGCTTATAGATCCTGATAATGTAGAACAATCAAACCTAAATCGTTTAGTAGGTGCGTATAAAAAACATATAGGCTTAGCAAAAATACGGGTCGCAAAGGAACATGTTAAAAAGATTAGTTCTAAAGTTGAAGTAGAAATGCTCCAACGAAGTATTTTAGACGATGATGTCGCTAAAAAATTATCAAAAGTAGATTTTATTTTTTGTTGCACGGATTCACAATCTAGTCGTGCGGTTTTGAACCAATTAGCTTATCAATATCTTGTTCCTACCATTGATATTGGTGTTAGTATTACTACAATACAGGAAATAGTGAGTAGAATTACAGGACGTGTGCAGCTTCTTTCGCCTGACCACGCCTGCCTTACATGTCAAGAGCTTTTGGATGCCAATATCGTTCGTCAAGAGTTTTTAACACCAGAACAAATTGCCCAAGACCCTTACTTTATAGGAGCAGGAGAGCCTCAACCAGCGGTTATTTCTATTAATAGCACAATGGCTTCACTAGCTATTACAATGTTTCTTAATGTGGTCACGAAATTGCCAGGCAGTGCGAGGTATTTAATTTATGATGCTATTCAAGGTAGAATAAGGTCTGCTACTGCTTCCCAATATCCCACCTGTATAGTTTGTTCGAGGCATGGGGCATTAGGCCGAGGTGATCAATGGAGCCTACCAGTTCGCTTGGTATCGCCACATGAATAGTCGTAATACGATATTCTGGATCGGCAGAACACCTGCACAAAATGTTATGCTAGAATTTCAGTGCAGAGATATCAAGCTTGATTATTTAACTGTAAAGACAAATATATCTCAAACACTTACAGATCAAAGTTTAATTAAAAGCTTAGGGGTAATTTATTTTCATAAATCGATTAAATTAGGGAATACAATTACATTTCTTCGAATCGTTTCAACCCCTCTTGTTAAATATTCCGGTATAAAAATTCTGATTATTGTTGAGGACACTTCTGAAGTTAACCGAATTAAGCAAACATTCCTTGGCAAATCGGACTTCTCAACATTTAACGAAAGCCACATTTCATTTCAATTAAAGCAATCAATAGAATATAATGATGTTGCTCGATCTTTTTCACAATTGCAATCAAATCCTTATCCAAATATCAACTTAAAAATTTATCCCAGGACAGGTACTATCTTATCTGAAGAACAAAATGTACTTCTGCGTCGAAGTTTTTCAGATTGCGATTCGCTCCATATTCACCAATTAGATCAGCAGGGTTATTCCGCTAAAGTCTTTTCTGTCTACCCACAAATCAACGATGGTATAAGTAGTGGTCGACTACAACCATTTCTTGTAAAGTTTGATAAAATAGACGATATAATAAATGAAAATAATTACTATAAGACTTATGTAAATCCTTATATCCCATTTAGTTTGCGTCCCAATCTTGACCACAATCGCAGTATACATTCCTCTGAAATTAGTATCAAATCAGATGAATTCGGAGCACTGGTATCAAGTTATGTGGATCGAGCAATTCCACTATTGGAGGCAATAGAAAAAGGAACAGGTCCCAATGCACTGCACTGTCTTTTTGAAGAATCATTAGATCGATGGTTGCAAAATACAAAAATTGAAGATGGATCTCCTTTTGACGCTATTGAAAAAAGATTTAAACAAAACAAATTTAATGAAAGTCCCCAAATACTCACCGAGGCAAAAAAGATAGGACATGTTTTAGATCCGGATGTGCTTCTTGCTAAATTAAAAACAATCCCATGTAATAAGCATCGTAATGGAATTATACATGGAGATCTTCATGCGAATAATATTCTTGTAAAAGGTTATGATGCAATCATAATCGATTTTTCCGAATGTAGAAATGGTCCAGTTCTTGTTGATTTAGCAACATTAGATGTGTCAATTGCATTTTTTTCAGCATTACGAATCGAAAAGGAAGAAGAATTTAAAGAATGGATAAGATTTGTTAAAGAGAAATACAGTTACAAGAACGTTTCCGGATTACCTGTAGTACGTCAAGGATATGAATATTATATGCGACAATGGAATTGTATTCGCCAAATTCGTCGACATGCATTGATGGAAAGAGTCGACAAAATGGAATATGCAATATGCCTAGCAAATGAACTATTAAAGCACTCTGTTTATATTAACAAATCAAACTTTGGACTTCAAATTGCCGCATACTCTTATTACCTAAGCTCAAATCTTGCACAGGAAATACTAACAAATACATGAAAACGAGCAATCGAAGAGCTCTAAAAATAAAATTGAACGGCACAGTCTCCAATCATGGAGACGCGATTAAAAAAAATCGTAAGTCAGGCGATGTTGTAATTGTAGAAAGGGGTTCTTTACGATCACTTGTTTGTATGTGTCCATGTGGCTGTGCTGAACAAATAACTATAAATTTGGATATTAGAACTGGAAAAGCATGGAAAATGTATCGAAAAGTAAAAGGGATGTCGTTATATCCATCTGTCTGGAGAGATTCTGGATGTAAAAGCCATTTCATAATATGGAATAACAGAGTATTATGGCTTGATGATGATTGGTGGTTTGAAGAAGATAATATAGTAGAAATTACAAAACGCATTCTTCCCTTGTTCACACCAGATGAATTTATACATTTTAGAGATATAGCTGAATCAATCGAGGAAATACCCTGGTCTGTACTGCGTTCATGCAGAGAATTGGTCAATCAGGGTATTATTATCGAAGGCGAGGATGAAATGAAGGGTTTTTATCGAAAGATATGACTTGGGCAACAAAGAATTTTTATTTGTCGGTACGATATTCGAATTGGTAAGCGGGTATATCTGAAGAATTGAAGATTCTTAAAATACCGAGAAAGTAAGAGATCTAAGTAATCCTATAGTTCTTCTTGCTGCCCTTACCGGTCTTAATAATTATAACTTGTTATTTCGAATTCTTTTTCCTCTATAGATAATATTATATGTCTGTGGGTATGAATAGTTATTCTCAAATTCTTCGATAGCCTCAATCGATATTCGATAAACCTTCCCCAGTTTCATATGTTGTAGTGCTTCAGCCTGACAATATCGAACCACAGTTTTTGCGCTGCACTTCCAACGAATCCCAACCTCCGTTGGTGTATAATATTTTCGGTTTAAATCTTGTTCCATTCTAAACCATTAATTATTAATACCAATATACAAATCTTGACCAATTCACGTAACCGCAATATCGATATACCCTGCCCCCTCCGCGAATCCTGGTAGACATCGCTTTTCCTAGAAAATTTATTTGGATTTTTTTATCAACCATACTGAGTTTTTGTTCATGAAAAGCGATTCTGGTAAAATTATTTTTGGAATTATTGTGGTTTATATGTGGTCAGAAACATTTAGTGGAGGTATTCGATGAGGACGGTGTGGATTTAGGTTCGAAAAGGATAAAATTTTACTGATATATATAGTACTGCCGACCATCGGGTTCGGGCATTTTTATTTCCAGGACGAGGTTGATATAAAAAGTTCAGAGTGTGTGCCCGGGTTTAAAATAAAAGCGCCCCAATTCTCTCGAAAAGGGGCACCCCGTGCTCGGGACTCGACATCGGCTTACTGCGAATCTCATAGTGGTGAAGGAGTTGAAATACTGATTCAAATCGTAATTGTAAGATAATCGTAATTGCTTAAATGGATATTGCTGTTTGGGTTATTGTGGTTTCTTACGATTACGATGATTTTGTCATAAGCTGTTCGTTATTGAGGATGACGGTAGATTTCAAAGATTTTGAATATTATCAAATTTTTATGTATATTTACTTTATGAAAGCAGTGGCTTTAATATTTTCGATCTTCTTTTTTACTATATCTGTTGTTCCTTGTGCAGATATCTGTGAAGATCTAGGATTTATTGCTGTATCGCATAATGATAATGCTGGGAATACCTCACAAGATACATGTCCAGTATTTTGCATTTGCAACTGTTGTGGAGTGGTAATTGGAGCCGATGTTTCCGCAATTAATATCTCTTCTCCCGATAATGTATCAACATCGTTTGGTTCGTTTCTCGTAAACGGACATCCTTCTGGTTATAACACTTCAATTTGGCAGCCGCCTAAGCAAGCGTAACACCATTCTATAGCTATTTCATCTTTAGATTTTATTCTTTCTGATCAGAAAGAATACGCTCAATCATTTACTTTAAATACTCGTGGAGAATACATGAAGCAAGTAATTGCTTTGTTCATGTTGGTGCATTTATTCAGCATCACTTATGGACAAGATAAATCAATAAATACTTTGTCATTAAAAGAAGCGATAGAACTAGGCTTAAAAAATAATCCCGAAATACAATCTGCGAAAGAACGAATATTCTCGGCCAAAGGAAGATTTTGGAGTGGGATATCATTGCCAAAGCCTGAAATATCTGCTTCGCATGAATGGATACCGGTAGGGAAAAGCCTTAAAGGAGCAACCGAAAGGACAATTGAAATCGGACAATCTTTCGAATTTCCCTCAAACTATTTTTTAAAAGGATCTAAATTTAATAGTGAAGAAGAAATTGAGAAGTATAGGTTAAGCATGTCGGAAAGGAACATTATATATCAGATAAAGACAAACTATCACAAGGTATTAACTAAACAATTTCAGATAAAATCAGCAGAAGAAAATCTTTTGATCTCGGAAGACTTTTTGAAGAAAGCGGAGATAAAACGTAGTGTCGGAGAAGGAACGAATCTTGAAAGATTAACTGCCAAAGTCCAATACACTGAATCGAAGAACAATCTTGAGGTGATTAAAAACGAATTTACGATTGCATTTGCTGAACTTAATTATGCTCTCGGATTCGGTAAGCAAAACTATGGGGCCAACTATACTTTAACAGATTCGATGGTTTTTGTCGATCACAAAATAAGTTTAGAACAACTTTTTCAAACGATGGAGGTTGCAAACCCCCAGTTAAAAATTGCTGAACTAAATTCTCAAATCTCATCGGTTGAGAATTCCCTTGCATGGTCGTCACTCCTACCAAATTTTAATGTAGCATATTATCAACAAACCCGTGACGGAAATAATGGATTCTATGGAGCAGCATTAGGAATATCAATTCCATTATGGTTTTTGTTAGATCAAAATGGAAAGATACAGGAATCAGCTGCCAATCAAGCAATATCGGAATCAGAACAACGCATAACAAAAAACGAAGTATCCCTGATGTTAAAAAACGCCTACACGGATCATGAGAATAATCTACAGCAGGTGAAATTATATGTAAACGATATTTTACCACAAGCAGAAGAGATATATAGAACCGCGATAAAAAGTTACGATGCTGGGGAGCTGACATACCTTGAGTATCTTCAGGCAAAACAAACTCTGATAAATTCAAGAAATAATTATATCAATGTGTTATTCAATCATTTTCAATCAGTGTTCAAAATTGAAGAAATGATCGGTAAAAATATCACAGACAATTCAGGATTGGAGAACTAAATGAAAGCAAGAATCATATTTTTTAGTATTGCTGCAGTATTATCTATAACCTTATTCGGATGCAGCGGCAAGGAAGAACCTAAAATAGAAGAAAGTCATACTGAACATAGCGAAATAGTGCAGCTTTCAACCGAAGCCATTAAGGAAATAAAACTAGAGACTGAAATCGTTTCCTTTCGCCCATTTACAGGGTATTTAACAATACCTGCGAAGGTGTTGACAAATCAAGATAACGAAGCACAGATCGGTTCACTTGTCCAGGGTAGGGTTCATCAGGTATTTGTAAAGGTTGGTGATTTTGTGAAAGCAGGACAAATATTGATGACGGTTGAAGGTTTGGATGTAGGTGAAATTAAAGCCGGATTTTTAATCGCAAAGGCCGCATTGGATTATACAAAAGCAAATTATGAACGACAAAAAAAATTATATGATGAGAAGATTGGATCACAAAAGTCCCTTTTGGAAAGCCAATCAGAATACGAGAAAGCCCTTGCGGAATACAAAGCAGAAGATAAAAAAATTCACTCCGTCGGGTTAAGCGATGCTGATATTAATGATGAAAAAAAGAGTGAAGAACATACTTCGGGCACATTGTCTATAAAATCTTCCATTAATGGTATAGTGGTTGAAAGAAATGTTGTTATTGGCCAGTCTGTCGATGTAACGTCGAATGCATTCAAAATAATAAATACATCAAACGTATGGGTTGACGGTCAGGTGTATGAAAAAGACATTGCAAAGATTTATCAGAAAACCAATGCAGTATTCTCTTCGGCGACTTATCAGAATGAAAAATTCAACGGAAGAATAATATACATCGGTCAGACCATTGACGAACAATCCAGAACAATAACAGTGAGAGGAGAATTTTCCAACACAAACGGTAAATTAAAGCCTCAAATGTTTGGCGATCTAAAAATCCCGATTGAATCAAATGCGAAAGCAATAATGATGCTCGATGAAGCTGTAGTGAAAGAAGCCGGAATAGAATATGTTTTTGTGCAAACAAGTGATACAACATTTGAGCAGAGGAAAGTGTCAACCGGTACGGTTGTTGATGGCAGGATAGAAATTAGAGCGGGATTAACGATAGGTGAAGATGTCGTATCGAAAGGGGTGTTCTATTTGAAGAGCGAACTGAAAAAAGAAGAAATTGAAGGAGACGAACACTAATGTTAGAAAAAATAATATCACTAACGCTTAAGCAGAAAGGAATGATCATATTTCTTTCCCTGCTTATCGTGACATTCGGATTGTATTCCTATTTGACTTTACCTATAGATGCTTTTCCCGATGTTACAAATATCCAAGTAGAGGTTGTTAGCTATGCTAATGGGCTTTCAGCAATTGAAATTGAAAGAAATGTAACATATCCGATTGAAATGGCGATGCGCGGTTTACCTGATGTTGAACAAATGCGATCTGTTACTAAGTTCGGCCTTTCGATAGTTACAATCGTATTTAAAGATAATGTTGATATCTATTTTGCCCGTCAGTTGGTGTTTGAACGATTAGGTGAGGCAAAAGAAAATGTTCCCAAAGGCGTTGAAGTTGCAATGGGACCAATTGCAACGGCGATGGGTGAAATATACCAGTATACGCTTGAAGGATCCATGCCATCCGATTCGATGGCAAAGATTGCATATTTGTCCAACTTACGAACAGTTCAAGAATGGATTATTACACCGCAGCTAAAAAGTGTTGCCGGTGTAAATGAAATAAACTCTTTCGGTGGGTATTTTAAACAATTTCAAGTGATCGTTTCGCCCGATAAATTATTGAAATATGATTTAACAGCGGACGATGTATATTCAGCTATTGAAAACAATAATCAAAATGTTGGCGGGAATATTCTTGAAAAGAATTCAGATCAATATATTGTTCGCAGTGTCGGGTTAATTAAAAGTATTGCCGATATCGAAAACATTGTATTAAAATCTCACGAAGGAATACCAACGTTTATTAAGGATGTAGCACAAGTAAAGACTGGTGAAGCTGTGAGGCAAGGCGCCGCAATGATTAACGGAAAGGAAGAGTCTGTTGGTGGCATTATAATGATGTTGCGCGGTCAGAATAGCCGTGATGTTGTTAAACTCGTAAAAGAGAAAGTGCAGGAAATTAACGAGAATAATATCCTTCCCGACGGAATAAAGATGGTTCCATATTATGATAGAAGCGACATTGTAAACGCAAGTGTTAATACAGTAAATAAGGCCTTGATTGAAGGTTCTATTCTTGTTCTTATCATAGTGTACTTATTGTTGAGAAGTTTTAGAGGGAGTATTGTTGTACTTATTGCTCTACCTCTCTCATTACTTGCAACATTTATTGTAATGAAATTTGTAGGTCTTAGCGCAAATTTGATGTCGCTTGGTGGACTTGCGATTTCAATAGGAATGATTATCGACGCAACGATAATTCAAGTAGAAAATGTGCAAAGGCATTTAAGCGAAGAAGGAAATAAGAACCCCAAAATGTTGACCGTTCTTAAAGCAGTATTAGAAGTGCGAAAACCGAGCATTTTCGGAGAGCTAATTATTGCAATTACATTTATTCCAATCCTTTCATTAGAAGGAATTGAAGGTAAAATGTTTGGACCGCTTGCCAAGACTGTTGCCATTGCGCTTCTTTCTTCGATGTTTCTGTCCATATTTATCATACCAGTTCTTTGCTCAATATTTTTGAAATCGCAGCCGGAAAAAGAAAGCATTATCATGAAGTATGCGACAAAATTGTATCAGCCGATATTAGAATATGTGATGGAAAAGAAAACAATGATTTTAAGTATTGCCGGAATATTCTTAATACTTTCGCTAATGTTGTTTACACGATTAGGTACGGAGTTTATTCCAATAATGGATGAGGGTGCATTTGATATGGATGTATCGCTGCTCCCGGGTGTTTCACTGTCAAAGGCGATGGAGGTAAATCAACTTGCAGCCCAAAAAATGAAACAGTTTGATGAATTAGATATCGTTGTATCCCGTACCGGGCAAACGGGCGTCGCAATGGACACACGAGGTGCGGATAAAACAGGATATGTTGGAATCCTAAAACCGATAAGTGAATGGAAGCGGGATATATCAAGGGAGGAATTGACCAATGAAATGCGTGCATCGTTGGAAACGATACCTGGAATTAGTTTTGGGTTTAGTCAACCCATACAATGTAGAATTGATGAACTTGTTGCAGGAACAAAAGCGCAATTAATCCTTAAACTATTTGGCGACGACATAGATGTGCTTAAGGATAAATCGGATGAAATAGCAAAGGTTCTTTCCTCCATTCAAGGCGGAACCGATTTGTTGACTGAAAAAGTATCCGGTCAGCCATACTTAACCATAAACATTGATCGATCAAAAATAGCGAGGTATGGCTTAAATATTAACGATGTTCAGAATGTAATAGAAATTGCTGTTGCTGGAAAAGCAGCCACAAAGTTTTATGAAGAGAACCGTAGCTATGATATTACAGTTCGTCTGCCGGAAGAGAAACGGAATTCCATTGAAGCAATAGAAAATATATTAGTCCCGGCCAAATCGGGAATAAATATTCCGCTTGCTCAATTAGCCGCAGTAACAATTATTGAGGGTCCCGTTCAAATTAGCCGCCAGGATGGAATAAGAAGAATTGGCATTGAGATGAATGTAAGCGGAAGGGATATCGGCGGTTTTGTTGCCGAAGCAAAACAAAAGATTAAAGATAATGTTCAACTCCCTGCCGGTTATTATTTAACCTGGGGCGGACAATTTGAGAATCAACAGCGAGCAATGACCAAACTAATGATCGTAGGACCTGTTGCTGTCGGAATAATTCTACTGCTTTTGTTCATTACGTTTCGATCTATCCGTTTGGCATTACTGGTAATTTCAAATCTTCCCTTTGCGCTCATTGGTGGAATATTTGCTCTCTACATTTCCGGGTTATATTTGTCTGTTCCTGCTTCAATTGGATTCATAGTCTTATTTGGTGTTGCTGTGTTAAACGGAGTTGTGTTAGTATCTCACATTTCTCAGTTAAGAGAAGAAGGCATTGAATTACAAGAAGCAATTAGGAGAGGAAGTCTTGACAGATTACGTCCGGTTTTGATGACTGCATCAATAGCCATTTTTAGTCTAATGCCGATGTTATTTGCCACCGGAGCCGGATCAGAAATTCAAAAACCGCTCGCTACAGTGGTCGTCGGTGGATTGATCACCTCAACGCTGCTAACATTGTTAATTATTCCCTCTGTGTACAGTTGGTTCGAAAAGAAAAATGTTGAAGCGGAAATGTAATTAGTGCTTTCCGGCTTATTCCATATGGTGTAAGCCGTTTTTATATAAATAAATAGTAAGGAAAATAAAATGAAAGAGATAAAAGCAATAATAAGACCGTTCAAATTATTGGAAGTAACGGAAGCGCTGCAGAAGATAGCAGGACTTCCAGGTGTCACCGTTTCTGAAATTAAAGGATTCGGTAAAGGCAGGGCAAGAAATGCACAAGATAAAACTGTTTACGAGATGGTGGAACTCGTTCCAAGGGTGAAATTGGAAGTTGTTGTTTCTGATGGAATGGTAGACGAAGTGGTTAAAGTAATTCAGAAATATTCACATACCGGCAATACGGGAGATGGGAAAATATTTGTCGTGAATGTTGAAGAGGTTATAAAAATACGGACGAACGAACGGGGGAAAAAAGCGATATGATGGTTCTTCGCGGATGGCGAGAATTGTATAGATATGTCATGCACAGGCGGTGTGTACGAACTTCACGAATATGGAAATCACAGAGGTCCGAGGCCAACGGGACCTGAGAGTGGGATGGTGTCTGCCTCGTATAATGAGTTCATGAGATGAAACGAGTTACTACATATATTAATACTCTAAAGGTAAGCCGGTTGGCAGAGGAGTTGATTGCAGCCGGCATCAAAGAGATAAGAGTGATCGAACATTTCTCACCAACGTCACAGATCTCTCGATTGCAGCTCTACTGTGAGTATGATCTTGTTGACAAGGTGCGAGAGATCATTCGTCAACATGGGTCAAACGGTTCACCCCCCAGCTATGACGTTGCTGTGTCCGATTTTGATCCAGATCTTCCGAGCCAGATTCCCATTGGTAAAAGGATGAGTGTTCTTGAAGAGCCTCACCTCGCAAGGCGTATCCGCTCACTCTTCAAAGGCGCATCAACCAGACTTACGGTTGTTTTTCTGGCGATAACTCTAAGTATCGGTGTCGTTGGTATGTTCACTAATATTCAATTGGAACGGTATCAGAGAGAAGCCAGAGAATCGGCAGAAAATGTCCGAATGGTTGTCGATGCCGCCGGTGCCATTCAGGTTGCCCACCTTGAGGAATTATTAGCAGCGGAACGGCTTCACCGAGGAGAAGGTGAAACGGCTATGTGGGATTTCAAAACTGCACGGGAAAATCTTGGTGTTGCCGTCAAAACCCTCCATGGCTCACGTCTTATCAGCCGAGGGGCGATCGACTCACTGGTTGAAATTGAGAATCGGTTCCAGTCCATTACCGACGCGATGTTTGGGGTTCTCATGCGCATCTCTAATCCTCCGCCAAAACAGAAAGCTGAAACGCGTGGCGAACTTTCCCAGTCACATGCAGGGATCATGGTATCGCTCAATCTCCTTCATCGAAAGTGTGTGAACCTACTAGCCTCGCTTGAGCGAGATGTCGACGAAATTGCTCAGGAAAACGTTGTGGAAAACAATAACGCTCTTAATGCTATACGTATCTCACTGATACTTCTCGCGATAGCGGCTACGATCATCACAATCATCATGTGGATTGTCACCAGAAGTCAAGTATCAAAACCGTTAGGCATCTTGGTTGAAGAAGCCTGGGCATTGGATGATGCAGAACTCAGATAACTTATAAAGATACGGACGAACGAGCGTAGAGAGAAGGCGATATAATTCTAAGCAATGAGATTCATTGTTTAGAACAAAAATGAAAGGAGGTTATTATGAAAGGGTATATATTTTTAATTGGTATTGTGGCAATTGCGTTCAGCGTTACTGGATGCTATTCACAGTACGGCGCCCAATATGCCCGGGGTGAAATTCCGACCGACTCGAGCGCTATGTTAATTGATGATATCATCAAATTAAGCAATGAAGGAATAAGCGATACCGTCATCGTCTCGCAAATCAACGCAACATATTCATACTTCGTGCTTGATACCGACGACATTGTTGAATTAAAAAAAGCCGGCGTCAGTGAAAAGGTTATTAATGAGATGATCAATACTTCCGCATCTGTAACAAGCGGCAGTGCAGCACGATATTATGGTAATCCTTTCTATTTACTTCCCTACTACAGCTACCCGTGGTATTCTTCGTTCTACCTCGGTTTCTTCGGCAGACATTATAACCACTCTCCTTCTGTTTCCCACTTTCCTACTTACAATAGAGGTCATTACAACCGTGGTTATTCTGGCGGACATGGAATCAGAGGACATTCTTCGGGCGGCAGCCATCGCTCATCTGGAAAACACCGATGAATCCCCGCTCTGAAAATCGGAAAGGAGAACGAATATGAAGCCAAAGCTACTCATCGCTTGCATTCTGACCATAGTATTGCTGGCGATTCCCTCGACGTTGAATGCTCAACAGGAAAAAGATTCAATGCAGAACACTATTGTAAAAGCGGAGAAGTACTTAACGCAAGGTAAATTCACTCAGGCAGTTTCAGCGCTCGATAAAATCATACAAGCCGACCCGGAAAATATTGATGCGCTCAATTTGCTGGGCAGGGCATATCTCTCTGCAAGAAAGTTTCAGGAGGCGGGGATTTTCTTCAAGCGAACTCTTGATGTTGATGCAGATAAAGCAGAAGCTAACCTTGGATTGAGCATCACGTATCTTCTGGACGGCAAGTCGCAGGAAGCAAAGCCGTATGCGCTTATCGCATCTCGTTCCGAATCTACAAAGATAGATGCGCTCAACATTCTGGGACAGATTGCCGCACAAGAAAACGATATTGACAATGCACGAAAATATTATCAGGAGATACTTTCCATTGACAGCACACATTACGACGCACTTTCAAATCTTGGCGTCTTGTATCAGCAAGCGGGGAATGAGGCGCAAGGACTGGAATACTTTCAGCGTGCTGTAAAATTCTACCCTGAAAATGCTTCTGCGTACCACAACCTAGGCGTATTGAGCAGCGTCCTTGGGCGTTTGCACGAAGCGATTATTAATCTGAACAAAGCTGCATCACTCGATTCGATCAATCCAAAATCGCTCCGTACGTTGGGAATCATATATCTCAAAGAGCGCCTTTTTAGTGAAGCAGTTTTCACATTTCAGCGGGCGCTTAACAGGGATTATTTTAATATGGAGAGCCGTGTTGGAAAGGCACTCGGATACTGGTCGTTGAGGGAGTACGAGAATGTTCTTCGGGAGATTGAAGACATTCGTTCATTAGGAATTCGGTTCGGACGAATGGAATTGTTCCTTGCCAATATCTATTTCGAAAAGAAAGAATATGATAAAGCAATGGAATATGCAAAGCAAGACGAGCAAAACAATCCTTCTGAAGCAGAAGGACATTACATGCTTGGCATGCTGCATCAAATTACTGGTGATAAGCAACTGGCAGAAAAAGAATTTAATGAAGCATCAATGATTACGAGGCAAAATCCTAAAGCTCGCTTGCTCTTCAGTGCTGATACGTACTTCACTTCAGGAGGGAAATAATGAAATGTTTTCACATTGTGCTGTCAGTGTTTCTCCTTTCTGTACCGTTATCGTTGTATGCACAAAACAATACTTCGATACTTCAGAAAACAGACCCCGTTCCGAAAGTGGATTCGATTTTAGAAAAATATATTGAAGCGCTTGGCGGCAAAGAGAAAATACTCTCCGTAACATCAAGAGTAAGAACAGGCGTTGTTGAAATATCCGGTATTCCCTCCAAAGGAACTGTTAAGCGATACCAAAAAGCGCCGAACAAACTGATGGGTATTCAACAAATTCCCGGTTACGGAATTGTCCAAACGATTTTTGACGGCACCACCGCTTGGTATCAACGACCGGAAATACTATTGCGAAAAGCTGAGGGCGAATGGTTGGAAGATATTAAGCGTCAGGCGGAGTTTTATTGGCCACTGCAATTGAAAATGCTATTCCCAAAAATGGTTTTAAAAGAATCCATTCCTATCGCAAATCGTCGCGCATACGTAATAGAGGCACATCCTCTCAGCGGAAGTACTGAACTATTGTACTTTGATTCAGAGTCTGGACTATTGATACGTCAAGATATTCTTCTTGCAGGAGGAATGAGAAATGTTGTAACATTATTAGAAGACTATAGCGAAGTGGATGGAATCAAGTATCCATTCACTATTCGGCAGGACATTATGACCATACGGTATACGGAAGTTAGGCACGATATTCAGGTTCAGGATTCGGTGTTCGTAAAGCACGGTAATGAATAAAAAATTGCTCGGAGCCTTATGAAAACAACAAAACGGATTTTACTTTTCATAGTAGTTGTATCAACGGTGTTGTTGTATTTTGCATATTTTGCTCCGACAAAAGAATTGGGCACATTCAGCAAATTTGTTCCCGGAAGAGAGATCAACCAGTTAATAAATGTCGCCATTGTTCAATCCAAAGGGTTTGAAAGGGATGACAACGGAGGTATTATTTCTTTTTACGTAAAAGATAAAGATAACATTGAAGCAAAAGTAACTCTTCACAAACCAGCAACGGAAGAAATTGACAATGCAAAAGTAGTAGAACTACTGGGACACATGCACAAAGATAGTTTCATCGCGGCAAGCGTTTATGTGGTTCAATAAAATATTAAAGAAAATAATTAAAATTTAAAAGGATTTAGCAATGAACAAAATTATTAAGATAAAGTTCACTTTATTCTTTCTTCTTATTTCTGTATTAAAATTTACTTTTTCCCAAAACATTATTGCTCCGGAACATGATAAGACAGTAATTCCAAACGTTGGGGTTAAAGCACCGGATTTTTCAGGTCATTATTTCGATGGAAAACCGTTCACGCTTTCCAAAATAGCAAAAAACAAACCTGTCCTTCTCTGGTTCACAAATCTTTGTTCCGGCTGCCAATCAAAGCTTCAATTTATTGAGGAGTTAAATAAAAAATATCAGAAGAAGGAGATGGAAGTATTAGCGGTTAGTCAATTAGGAAGTGACCAGAAAACAGTTGAAGATATTATCCGCCAGAACAATTTATCTGTTAGGTTTGTGTATGATCCCTCAGGGGTAGCAACGACTCTTTACACAGGGGGATATAATCCCGGCATCTGTCCGGTGAAGAATATTTATCTGATAGATAAATCAGGGAAAATCTCCTTTGCGACACATTATCCGGGAGTATCTGAAAAAGAATTAACCAAACAAATAAATAAACTTACGAAAGGTAACCAGCAATGAAGGATAAAATAATCTCGGTTTTAGGATGGTTGGCGATCGTTCTCTTCGTTGTAATTTATGTGGTTGAGCTACTTCCTCATCAAGAAGGCCCTCCCGTAACAATAGTCTGGATTTATGAAACCTTCGGACAAGCAGGTTTAATCATTCTTAATATTCTCATCGTCTTAGGTTTTTTTGCGCTGCTTCCATTTCGCCGTCCCACAAAACATCTATGGAAATCTCGCGGAACTTTTGTCGCTTTCGTAATTGCTCTTATGACTGAAATGTTTGGTTGGCCCCTCGTCATATTTCTTCTTTCACCACTTGTCAATATTCCTGAGATTGGGGAAGCCTTCGAGGAAGGTTTTAAAATATTTGGACAGAAGCCGGCTCTGGTTGGAACGGCAATCAGTTTCATTGGGCTTGCTATTATTGCTTTCGGCTGGGTGCAGATACACCGTGCAAAAGGATTAGTATCAACGGGAATTTACAGGTATATGCGTCATCCGCAATACACAGGTATTCTTCTTTTTACGTTTGGATGGCTCGTCCACTGGCCTTCAATTGTAACTTTGGTATTGTGGCCCATTTTAATTTTAATGTATGTCTGGCTTGCAAAGCAGGAGGAGAAACAAGCTCTTGAAGAATTTGGCAATGAGTATGTTATGTACGCAAACCGAACAAAGAGATTTATTCCCTTTCTTATCTGAAATATTTAATAAATACATTAAAGGAGTATTAAATGAAAACTATAATTGCATCACTGTCGTTACTTGTTCTTGTTGCCAGCACAGCAATTGCATACCCCCCGGGTGTTGGCATTCTCGGGAAAGCAAAATCTTGCATGAGTTGTCACGTTAACAATGGTCCCTGGGTAGATGAATCAAAAACCATTATTGATATTCTTGACAAGGAGACAATGAAATCTCTGCGTCAATTAGATGGCACTTTTCAATTTGAAGCAAAACGTGGACAACAAAAAACTGTTCTAACGGTAATTGGTCGAATAAAAGGCGACGACACCCCGGCTCCTTACCGGAATGCATGGACATATATTGATCCGACGATGATCGGGGATAGTTCTCTTTCGAAATTCGCACCGGGCTGGGCAGTGAATCTTCACATGTCCTGTCGAGTTGTGGGTGACAATCTGCCAGGATTTGAAGGGACAACAATTACAGCTCTACCTATGACCGTCCAGCCGCTTAACGATGCAAAGGACGCTGTATTACAGCTTCAAGTGATGTTGACAAAAGGTGAATCTGTTAAGGGAAACACCAAAAAGGGAATGTTGGGAAACTACTTTGAACGCGCGGTAAAGATAAAAGTGATTGACTAAAGTTTCATAATTAATTGGTGATTTCAGCCAAATTATCAAAGAGCACGATTATTGGTTTGAGAGAAGTTTAGGAAAAAGTATCAATTAGAAGATAATTTTAAGGACATTTTATTATGACCGGCTTATCCCAAATAATAATTGGCGCATTACTACTCAGCATAGTCCACGCATCAATTCCAAATCATTGGCTGCCTTTGGTCGCGCTTTCTAAATCCGAGAAATGGAATGAGAGATTTACTTTAAGTACCACTGCCATTGCCGGTGCTGCACATACGCTCAGCACCTTAATTATCGGAGTCATTGTCGGATTTTTAGGCTACAAATTATCGGATTCGTATTCTTTTATCGTTGGTGTTATTGCACCGAGCTTGCTTCTACTCCTTGGAATTATTTATCTCGCACTCAGCATTCTAGCAAATAAACATCATCACCACCATCATCATCATAGCCATGAAATTCATCTTGATGATACTAAAAAGAAAACTACAATCGCAATAATTCTTACGTTAATGATTTCAATGTTTTTTTCTCCCTGCCTTGAAATCGAAGCTTATTATTTTGTTGCAAGCAAGCTCGGCTGGCAAGGAATCATAACCGTTTCCGTGATTTATACAATTATTACAATATCCGGAATGCTTCTGCTCGTCTGGCTTGGAATGAAAGGAGTAAAAAATATTAAATCACATTATCTTGAACATCATGAAAAAACAATTACAGGAATTTTGCTAATCGTTTTGGGAATAGCCGGATATTTCATCACATAGTGCGATATAGTCGTTCCTTCAGGAATGGCTATGCTATAAAATAAGAAAGCAAAGGAGTTTGTAATGGAGCTGAGCAAATCTATCATAGTTTTTATCCTCGCCGGATTTTGTGAAATAGGAGGCGGATATTTGGTTTGGCTATGGTTGAAAGAAGGCAAGCCGATTTGGTATGGGATTCTTGGAGGACTTATTCTTGCCTTATACGGTGTTGTTGCTACTTTACAGACTCAAAATTTTGCAAGAGTATATGCCACTTACGGCGGTGTATTTATTGTGATGTCCTTACTGTGGGCTTACAAGATGGATAATTATGTGCTTGATAAATATGACATTGTTGGAGCCTTGATTGCATTGGCAGGTGTTTCTATTATTTATTACTCACCAAGACAGTAATATAAAGGAGATAAGCATAACGATGGATTTAAATCTCACTTTCTCGAACATCACGAAAAAACAATTACAGGATTTTTGCTAATTGTTCTGAAAAATAGCGGGTTATTTATAAACTAAGGTGTAGTATGAAAAAATATCAATTAAAAAATATTGACTGCGCATCGTGCGCAGCAAAAATAGAAGATAGTCTTTCGAAGATGCCGGAAGTAAAATTTGTATCGGTGAATTATGCTAATTCAACTTTGCAGATTGATGCGCCGGACATTGAAGAAGTAAAACAAAAAATAAAAGAGATAGAACCGGAAGTTGAAGTGGAAGAGTTAATTCAAAAGAAGTCCCTCGTTTCCACAAGCGAGCTTGCAGAAAATAAATGGACTATCATTAAAGCTGTTTCCGCATTATTACTTTTGCTTTTGGGAACAATGTTCGAGGATGAAATTCATAATACACCGTACCACATAGCAGAATATGCGGTGTTCATTACGGCATATTTAATTGCCGGCTGGAAGGTAATTACAAAAGCGATTAACAATATTTTCAGGGGACAGATCTTCGATGAAAATTTTCTGATGACAATTGCGACTGTCGGCGCTTTTGCAATAGATGAAATGGCTGAAGGAGGCGCGGTAATGTTGTTTTATGTGGTCGGCGAATTGTTTCAGGACATCGCAGTGAACCGCTCACGAAAATCAATTAAATCCCTCCTTGAAATAAAACCGGACTACGCTAATGTGAAAACTAACGGAGAAACAAAAAGAGTTTCGCCGGAGAGCGTTAACATCGGCGATTATATCATTGTCAAACCCGGCGAGAAAATTCCATTGGACGGAGAAATAACCGAAGGAACATCGTTTGTCGATACCTCTGCATTAACAGGCGAAAGCGTTCCAAGAAAAGTGAAAGTAAAAGATGTTGCATTAGCTGGGATGATCAATCAATCGGGATTACTAACGATCAAAGTCACAAAAGTATTTGGAGAATCTTCAATCTCTAAAATACTTGAACTTGTAGAAAATGCAACAAGCAAGAAAGCACAGACGGAAAAATTTATTACGACATTTGCAAAATATTACACTCCGGCTGTAGTCTTTGGCGCACTTATTCTTGCCGTTGTTCCGCCGCTGTTAATTCAGGGGGCAACGTTTAATGATTGGATTTACAGAGCATTGGTTGTGCTTGTCATTTCTTGTCCTTGTGCGTTGGTCATCAGTATTCCGCTTGGCTACTTTGGCGGAATCGGTGGAGCTTCCAGGAGGGGAATTCTGATAAAGGGTTCTAACTATTTGGATGCGTTAACAAAGGTTAATACAGTTGTGTTTGATAAAACCGGAACGTTGACCAAAGGCGAATTCAAAGTTACCGAAATAATTCCGACGAATGGATTCAAAGAAGTAGATATTCTAAAATACGCTGCGTATGCAGAAGCAAACTCAAGTCATCCGATTGCAAAATCAATTCTGGGTGCGTATAAGGAGAAGGTTCATCTAAATGAAATTACCGATGTGAATGAAATATCCGGACACGGCATTCGTGCGAAAGTGAACGGAAGCGAAGTACTCATCGGAAACGATAAACTCCTTCATCAAGAAAACATTGAACATGGTAAATGCGATGTTGAAGGAACAGTTGTTCATGTAACAGTAAAAAAAATATATGCTGGTTACATTGTTATATCTGATTCACTAAAGGAGCAATCTGTTGAGACAATTGCCGCGCTCAATACATTAAAGATAAAGACAGTTATGCTTACCGGTGACAATAAAAGTGCAGCGGAAGTGTTTGCAAGGAAACTTGGAGTAAAAGAATTTTATTATGAACTTCTGCCGGAAAACAAAGTCGAACACATAGAAAAAATGATCGGATCAAATAATGATGGAAAAATTGCGTTCGTTGGTGACGGGATCAATGATGCACCGGTCATTGCCCGTGCCGATGTTGGTATTGCAATGGGCGCTCTCGGTTCTGATGCCGCAATTGAAACGGCAGATGTAGTGCTCATGACAGATTCACCTATGCAGGTTGTACATTCGATTGAAATAGCGAAGCGTACAAGAATGATTGTATGGCAAAACATTGCATTTGCAATGGGAGTTAAATTTATTTTCATACTTCTTGGCGTGTTCGGTATTGCAACAATGTGGGAAGCGGTGTTCGGAGATATGGGAGTTGCTATAATCGCAATTTTGAACGCAATGAGAGTGATGAAAAATTAGGAGATTCTTTTGCTCTCCACTAAAACGACAGCACTAGTCGAGTCGTTCAGATTTATTTCAATGACAATTTCAATATCAGCAGGAACGGAAGTTCAGCGTCTGCTTGCGATTGTTGTGATTGGTGGTTTAATCACATCGACTTTATTAACATTATTTGTTTTACCAATGAGATACAGTATTTTTGAAAATGGAAAAACTCACATTGAATAATTTAATTTGCAGTCTGTAAGAACGAAATCGATTTATTCTCATCAATAGGAAATGAATCTATATATTTATTAAGTATTCTTGCAACATCTATGGCATAGATATTGAGCCTTTAGATCTAAATAAGGAGGGAAAAATTATGAAACTATTTATAGTATTTATACTCATTACAATATTTATCGGTTGCAACAAAGAGCATAGCACCGAATCACAGATGGCGAATACGACAGACCTCGTTAAAATCTCCCCTGCAGACAATGCTACGGAGGTTTCACCAAGTGAGCCGATCACACTACAGTTTTATACCAAACCGGATCCACGGGTTGTCCAGGCAAACCTTGTTATTCTCAGTGATAGTTTAATTTTAGACTCTCAATGTCCTATATCGGATTCTATTGGACATGGTCACATGGGATCAGCAATGGGTCATAATAATACGATGCAACATCTTGATTCATTACATTCGATTCGGGGACATTTTTCTTGGAACAACGATTCGACACTGTGCCGTTTCACGCCCGATTCTGCATTGAAACACGGAACAAAACATATGGTTCATCTCAGAACCGGAATGATGACAATGATGAAAACAATGCAGCAACAGCATGGTGGTGGTATGATGAATATGGGAAGTTATCAAAGTTCAGAAATCCCCGATGAAAAATATCTGCACTTTACTACAAAGAAATAAACCTAATTATTAGAAAAATGATTTTACTCAATGCCATCGCTTACACCGATGGCATTTTCATTTCCAAATTGTATTATTATCTACTCAAAGTGCATATCGATTAGACATTTTTGGATCTAACATATTGACATAGAAACGTTTCCTGGTTATATTAGTTTCAATAAATCGAAACAACGAAACAGAGCAACATAGAACCGATGGAGGAAGAATGAACAAAGAAATCTTTCAACTTCATGCTGAAGTATGCAAAACCCTTTCCCACGCAAAACGTTTGGAAATACTCAGCATTCTCAGAAATGACGAATTAAGCGTTGGTGATATTGTCGATACTATGGAAATTCCGAAAGCGAATGTATCGCAACATCTTGCGGTTTTACGTAAAGCGGGCATTCTTGATTCTCGCAGGGATGGATTGAATATTTATTACAGCATTTCTAACCACAAAGTGATAAAAGCATGTGATTTAATGCGCGAGGTTCTTGTGGAGCATCAAGCAAAAAAGACAAAACTGATGAAAGGAATAATCGCATGAAAGGGAAAACAATTGTCATCCTTGGCGGCGGTGTTGGCGGGATGATCGTTTCCAATACACTTCGCACGGCATTGCCTCGATCACATCGAATAATTCTCATCGAGAAAAATGAACATCATGCTTTCGCTCCCTCTTTTCTTTGGGTGATGACTGGCGACAGGACAACGGAAGCTGTTGCAAAACCGCTTCGACAATTAATTCGGGATGGAATTGAAATTGTTTATGACGAGGTGACAAACATCGATGTTTTGCACAAATCAGTTTCTCTATCAACCCAGAAATTGAGTTACGATTATCTTGTTGTTGCGCTTGGTGCAGAGCTTGCTCCGGAGCTAATTCCCGGATTGTCCGGAAATGCCTTTTCGTATTATTCACTCTCTGATGCAACGTCGCTTCGCACAGCATTACATGACTTTGCGGGAGGAACAATAAATATTGTCGTTTGTTCAATGCCGTATAAATGTCCGGGAGCGCCGCATGAAGGTGCAATGCTGATGGCGGAGTATTTCCGCAGCCGGGGGATGCATGAGAAAGTAAATATTCATCTCTACACTCCGGAACCTCAGCCGATGCCTGTTGCAGGCCCTCAATTAGGCGATGCCGTGAAGCAGATGCTTACATCCAAGAGAATATCATTTCATCCCCTCCATAAAATTGTATCAGTCGATCCGCACCATCGCACAATCACGTTCGAAGGGAAAGACCCTGAATCCTATGATATGCTTGTTGCCATTCCGCCCCACCGCGCTCCGAAGGTGGTTCGCGAATCCGCACTCGCCAATGATGCCGGATGGATCCCTATTGACCGTTCGACGCTGAAAACTCAAGCGGAAAATGTTTATGCCATTGGTGATGTTACAACGATGAGTATTCCGGGACGATGGAAACCGGATGTTCCGATGATGCTTCCCAAAGCTGGAGTATTTGCCCACGACCAGGCAGAAATTGTTGCACATCGTATCATTGATGAAATTAACGGAATTTCGCCAACTGCAATATTTTGTGGAACCGGATATTGCATGCTTGAAGCGGGCGAAGGAATGGCCGGATTTGCCTATGGCGATTTTTTGAATGACCCGCATCCAACACTTCAATTACGGAATATCGGCAGAGCATGGCATTGGGGAAAAATCTTATTTGAGCAATGGTGGCTTTCGCCGTTTGGTTTGAAGAAAAGCATGTATGGTTTGCTTCTAAAACTCGGCGCGAAAATGCTCAGAATTCCTGTCAAAATATAATGCCAATGTACAACATATTAGAGAACAAATACTATCACGAGCCATCGGTATTCACCCCGGATAATTTACTTCGCGAAGCACGAAGACAAAAATCAATCGAGAACTGTAGCATACCCCATGTTTGCATTCTTGACCCAGATGGTGATTTGGTTGAATATCTGGTCCGAACCGGTCAAGCGGAGTTAAATAAATGTTGGGCATGTTATCATACAAAACTATACAATTTCATCTATCAAGAACGTGAGTATGGTATTGTTGGTAGTGTCGTTGGTTCAGCTTTTGCCGTATTGGTCGCTGAAGAATTGTTCGCATCGGGTTGTCAACTATTAATTAGTATTACCTCTGCTGGTATTATTATTTCCCCTGACAATAATACTCGATTCGTTCTGATCGATAAAACAATTAGGGATGAAGGGACAAGTTACCATTATTTACCGCCAGACGAAGATGCTTCGATCAATCACACATTGTTAAAGGATTTGCTCAGCTCCTTCAATGGATTACCGTTATCAGTTATTCACGGCTTAAGTTGGACAACCGATGCACCATTTAGAGAGACAGCATCGGCGATTCAATATGCAAAAAATCATAATGTCACATGTGTTGAAATGGAAGCCGCTGCCCTTTATGCGTTTTCTAAAGCGAAACACAAAAAGGTGATCTGCTTTGCGCATCTCACCAACACAATGGCGCAAAGTGAAGGCGATTTTGAAAAGGGGGAAGAAATGGGAAGTATCGATACACTGACACTCATTGATTATACGACAAAAATTTTGACAACGGAGAAATAAATATGAAAATCGGAATTCTTATCGAAACAAATGAGCCTGAAAAAGCTTGGAATGGTGTGCGCTTTGCAAACACCGCATTAAAGAAGGGACATGAAGTAAAGATATTTCTCATGAGCGCCGGTGTAGAAATTGAAAGTATTGTCCATGAAAAATATAATGCAAAGAAACAGATCGATGAATTTGTTGAAAACAAAGGAGTCGTGTTGGCGTGCGGAACGTGCATCAAATCCCGGAACCAGGATAGTACTGACGTCTGTCCGATTTCAACAATGGTTGATTGTTTAGAAATGGTAGAGTGGGCTGATAAGATTATTACATTTTAACATACAGCAAAAGTGAATTACCAATGTTATGACATGACAGATCCCGATAAATGGGTCCCAATCATTTAAGGCTTACATCGGATCCAAAGTGTTTCTACTATTTCAAGATAGAACGGAGGAACGATTGAAACAATATAGTCGGTCTAATATTTGGTTATTAATACCGAAGGAAGGAGAATGCTGTGTATTTTGTTCGTATGGCACTGTTGTCTGTCCTTCTAAATAGATTGGAATAAAATGATTAAAAGACAAAAAGGGAAACTATGACCTGTTTCCCTTTTTGCCTTAAAGAACCCCACGAAAACGACTAAGCAGGGTATTTAAAATCCTCCTCGTATTGCCCACATTGATATCATCATCGCGCTCATAGCCAACACTCCTAGAATTGGATAGTCCCAATCGCCTCCCATCCCCATCATGCCGTGTTCTTTTTTCTCGTGCACCGTGAAATTCAAATCTGTTGATAGTGCAACGGAATCTACAGTTGTTTTTACGGAAAAAGTAAATCTGCCAGGTATTGTTGGCTCATACGGAATAAATGCTGCTCCATTCAGTATAGAAATGGTCTGATGAATGGCTTTGAAATCCTCAGAATCATTTTTTAATCCATGTTCGTGACCATTTGAAGCACCATCCATTTCAGATTTAGTAATCATATAATGAATGGTCGCATCGTCGGGAACTCCGCTTTTCGATCTTAGAGTTACCGTGATAATATTCTCTTTGTTTGTTTCCATTGGGGGAATAGTAACTGCAAGTGAATAGTCACCGCTGGAGGTCTCTTTCGAGACGCTTATTGATTCCATTTCTTCATGGTTATCGTGACTTCCCATCATGACGGCATGCATACAGGATGAAAAAAATAAACCTAAGAGTGCAATAACTGTGATCTTTAAATAGTCGATTTTCATAACGTGCTCCTTATGGATGATGTGAATCATGTCCGCCGCCCAACGTGGTGCTTACGGTAGTAAAATGAAATGTCATTCCCATTCCAGAACCCATTCCATTCCGACCCATCATTCCCATGGAACCCATTGAAGATTCCATCATTCTTACCATCCCATCACGCAAATGGATCATATGCTGCATACCGGGATAAAGGGTTGAATCGGGTTTGAAGGTGCAGCTCTTTCCATCAGAACTCCAATAAAAATTACCCGATAGTGCATGGATGCTGTCGAGATGATTCATCTTCATACTGTCCATCATCGACATAGACATTTGGCCATGGTTCATTGTTGAAGATACAGGACAGAGAGAATCGAGGTAGGAGCGTTCATTCATTAATCGGAAATTCTTCTCTACGACACTTTTATCTACGGCCTTAGCAAAGGTCAACGTGATCGGAGAAGAAGTAGATACACTTGTTTGATTGTCTGATGGACTGACGGTGATATTGTCGACGACTGGATTAATGGCAGTGTTCATTTCGTCACTGGCACAACCGATGATAGACAAAGAAATGATGACGAATACGAGATATTTCATATATATTCCTTTCAAGATTTAAAGTTACGGCATTTGGTATGTGACGTTGATGCCTTATTGGTCTTCTGAATATTATTTTGGCCGGTACAAACATCCATTGGGTTTATCGCCAGCCGGTATGTGAGTTATGATGTTCTTGCCCGCAACCGAAATTATTGAAACAGTTCCTGCGATTTGATTGGTGACATAGGCATATTTTCCGTCACCGGAAAATGTCAATGCGTGCGTACCAGTACCGACAGAAAGCTCTCCTTTCTTTTGTGTAGAATCAAGCGCAAAGAATACAACCTTACCATTTTCAGTATCGGTTACCCACAACTCATTGTTTGGTGAAAGTAATGCCATTGCAGGGGTGAAAGAAAGCGGATAGGTGCGAACAACCGTTAACGTTGAAACATCTATAACCGAAATTGATTTCCCCGTTTCATTATCAACGTACATCATATTGTTTGAACCTTGCCAAGCTCCTACAGGATTAGCCCCAACAGGAATAGTTTTAACTACATTCTTTGTTGAGTATTCAATAACTGAAACAGAATTATCACCACCATTGCAAACAAAAGCATATTTGCCATCAAACGAAAAGGTAACTTCCGCAGGATCTTTACCCACCGATATTTCTTTCTTTATTTCCAGTGTGGTGGCATCCAAGATCAACACCTTTCCAGAAATCGATGTTTGCGATGTCCAAATATCGGTATCATCCGGCGAAAATATTGCATTATGATTTGGATAGACCAATGTTTTAGAAACAAGCATTTTTCCAGTCAGCGCATCAATGACCGCAACAGAACCCTGACTGCCATGTGCATCACCATGCCCTCCGCTGAGATCACTTCCAGGGAAAGCAACCGCTAACTTTGAACGGCTTGAATTCATACCGATGTGGTGAGGATATGAAGCATTGGAAAAACTAATCGTCGCGGCTACTTTCGCCGAATCGGTATTGATCACCGAAATAGAGTTACTATTGCCGTTGACAACAAATAACGCATTATAGGATATTGTCGGGATTTCTGTTGAAACTATTGCGTTTGTTCCTGGATGTATGGTATGATCTTCTGCAACATGATCATTGCATCCTAACAATAGTAGGGAAATAAAACTTACAGTGATGATGATGAACGAATTCATAGAAATTCCATTAGTGGAGATTAATGTTTGTGTCCTTTTTTAATATCTTTCGCATCTTTGCCGGAAACGGCTCCCTGGCCTTTTTGCCAACCTTCATAGCACTCATTGCATACCGGCTTATCATTTTTGACTGCTTTTTTGCAATCACATGTTCCGTGTGCTTTTATGCATTCATCACATGGCTCTTCGATGCAGCAATTGTATTTACCATCTTTCATTGCTTCCATTTTTTGTTTCATCATTGACTTCTTTCCATCCTTCTTTACTTCAACAAGATCCATTTTGCATTTTGGGCATGAGCCCGGTTTGTTGGATGTGACTTCTGGGTGCATGGGGCACGCGTAAATGATTTCTTTAGTCTTTATGGAAGGTGCACTGGAATCTGCTTTTTTTGCATCATGCTTGTGGCTGCTATGGTCCTGCATACTTCCCCCTGTGGGGTCTGCCATCGCCATTTTTTTCCCTCCACAGCACCCTCCGGCACATGATTTATCCTTTTTATCTTGAGCAGTTATAGCATTTGTGTTTACCACAATCAGTGCGAATACTACCAACACTGCGAACATATAAGTGTATTTCATTGTTGATCTCCTTTATGAATGATGAGTTTATTTTACATTGTTTTTTTGCCACCATATTTATTAGATACCATTTCAACTATTTGTAATGGTGTATACTTATTCTCTTGAATTCGTTCATAGATAAACTGTTTTACGATCTCGGCTCCACCGGGATGTTTACAATGACAATCTTTGAGATCATCTTTAATCTTACATTTACCGCAAGGACAAATAAATTGAGCAACAATATCTTTCTTATCGTCCATGGTAGCCACAACATCTGATTTTGATTGCAAGCGCATGACACTCGATTCATCTATTTGTGTTACCAGAGTTTTCGGAGATCCTTTTGGAATGATCAAGAATATGAATCCAACAAGTAGAACTACTCCGCATATAACCGGCAACATCATTCTTGATTCGAACTTCTTCTTATGTTTATTGAATTGATTCACCTGAACAATCTTGTTCTTATGCTTCTTTTCTAGCTTGACTTCAGATTGCAGTATTGTTCCGCATCCATAACAGTGTGTCGACGTCTCTTTATTCCATATACCACAAGATTTGCATATCATATTTACCTCTATTCTTTTACTGGATCGGCTTCCAAATCATTGCTACACATTATCTAAAAGTTAGACTTCGAAGCTGGCTTTTTAGGTAAAACATTTTGACCATTCTCGCTTTGATTTGACGATTGTCCATTTGGGATAAAAATCATTTTCGATCCTGGTTTTGCAGGATATGAAATTGCCTGGGAATTTATCGTTGTTGACGATATCGACTGTGCTAAAACAAAATTCATCTTTGAGTGTGGTTTTGATGGCAAATTATTTAATGAGTTTGTGCTAACATTATTTTGTGATTGAATTGCTAACATTGGACGAACCCAACGTGGATGTTCTTGTGCTATTATTAGCGATGATGCTATGATCATCGGGAATAGAGATTTCAAAACTAAATTCTGTGACATTGTTATTCTCCTTAAAATATTCATGTTAATGGTTGTGTTCTTTTGGCGTTTCTTCTGTCTTGGAAGTAGTTGTTGCAGCGTCTCCATGTTGATGTCCCGACCCGCCTCCAGTCTTTAATTGACTTTCCGAATCAATGAGATATCCACCTTCGCTGACGACTTCTTCACCTTCTACAAGTCCCCATGTAACTTCGTATTTGCCGTTAAACCTGGTTCCAATTCCGATCTCTCTCGCCTCAAAGTGATTCTCGTGTTCCGCTTTGATGTAGACAAGATTACGTTTCCCTGTAATGAGAACTGCACTGACGGGCACGGTGAGAGATTTGTCTTTCTTTCTCTGAAACACTGTTTCGGTATACATATTCGGCTTTAGTTTATTACCTGCATTGTTCACTGTTAATCGAACCTTTACGGTTCTGGATTGTGGATTGACGACAGGATATATCAGTGATACGATTGCAGGAAACGTTTGATCAGGATAACTTGCGATAGCCAGCGTAGCGCGTTCACCAACCCGAATATGAGATGCATCTGTTTCATAAACGTCGGCAATATTCCAAAGTGTAGAAATATCAGATACATCATAGAGTGATGTTCCTTCTGTAACGTATATTCCTTCAACTATCTTTTTGTCGATGATAATACCCGATGCGGGGGAGTGATACGTAATCACCAACGGGACATTTTCTATTGTTTCAAGACTACGAATTTGCTCTTCTGTTAAACCGAGCAATTGCAATTTTGATTTAGCATAGGTTAAGAAATTGTCCTTTGTCTGAGAAGAGCTCGTAAGAGCTTGGCGATATTCATTTTCAGCCTGCACGATATCAGGACTATAGACATCGAATAGCGGTTGACCTTTTTTGACTTTTGACCCAACAGCATTGACATACAATTTTTCAATACGTCCATTGAAACGAGCGCTGATGATTGTTTTATTCGGCTCAGGTATCTCAAGTGTTCCGTATGAACGGACCGTGTGTTCAATTGGCTCATATTTGACGATAACTGTGGATACGTTTGCCAGAACCTGATCTCGGTCATTCAATGGAATCATCGGTTCATCCGAAGAAGCTTCCATTTTCCGGCTGTTGCTGGCTTTTACAAGATCCATTCCACAGATAGGGCAGACACCAGGTTTATCCAAATGAACTTGGGGATGCATAGGACACGTATAATAATCTGCCGCTAGTTCTGTTGATGTTGAATCCGTGTGTCCTTGATGAGAAGACGAAGACTTCCCGCACGATGAAACAATGATAGCGAGGACAATTGAGAGTGTGATGATGAGTGATTTCATATTATTTGCCCTGTTGATAAAGTTCATAATTATTGTAATGGTGCACCGACCATCATTTCTATTTCAGTGAATGCCATTTGCCGATCTACCAACGTCATCAGATAGTCGTCTTGCTTCATTAATTCCATTCTTCGTGAATCCAATACTGTTGAAATTGGAACCTGACCGGTCTGATAAGCAATTGTTTGCGCTTCTGCTGCTTCACGAGTCAGCGGGATAATTGATGTCATATATTGTTTTGAAAGTGTGTCTGCCGTGGTATATCTGTTGATCGCTGAACGGAGAGAGGAGAGCATTTCCCGCTGCATAGCATTCTTCTCTGCATCTATACTTGAGTTCGTAGCGCGCATTTCGTCAGCTTTGCTTGTTGATCGTTCTGCTGACCACGGAGCAAACGGCAAAGTAATTGAGGCCATAATGCTATACATCCAATCGGTTTCTTGCATCGGCATTCCCATGGCGCTTTGTTGAATGGCATATGCGGAACGTGAACCGCCCGTTAAAATCATGCCATTTGGCATACGCATTACCATTGCCTGCACCATCAGATCGGGGATTAGGTCTTTATCAGCAGAAACAATCATTGATTCATTCATATCCTTCATTCTATCCATTGCGATAAGCGATGGATTGACTTGTTTTACTTTTTCAGCCAATTGAAACTCTGAAACAATCATAGAACTTGTTGTAAGAATGCTATCGGTTTTGATGGCAGATGAAAAATCATCCCTGCCCAATAACGAATGGAGTGTATTTTGAATATCGATTCGCTTTGAACGCTTTTCTATAAGTTTGGTTTGTTCCGATGAAACCTCGGCTTGAATAGTCAATAAGTCTGCCTGTCTCATTCTATTGGTTTGAACGTGGGGCAGCATGAACCGTGCAAGTTCATCAAGCAACGATATTGTCCGTTGTTGCACCTCTATCTGACGGTCAACTAACCACAGTTGATAATAATTCATCTTGATCTTAGCCCGTAGTTGAACGCCGAGAGATCCTTGGTTCTGTTCAAGCACTTTCCCTTTTTTCTTCTCTACTTCAGACATTACAGAAAGTTTACCGCCAAGCATAAACATTTGCGATACCGAAAGATTGTTCGATATAGCGTCATTCAAAACATTAAAACTATTGGTCGGTATCTGACTGAATTCCAATCCAACCGTTGGTGCCGGCAAAGCTTGTGAAGCATTAGCCCGAAAGCCCGTTGCTTGGATTTGATATTCATATGATTTTAACTGAGGATTATTCTTCAATCCTTCTCGGATCAACGAATCAACCGATTGAGCCTGAACAAGTGCCGCCGCAAAGAGAAAAGAGAATACCCATTGAAGAGATTTGTTTGTCATGATTATTCTCCTTCCTTAATAAAGTCTGCCATCTTTGATACTTCCAACGTTCCTTTTCTCAATGCTCGTTCTTTCATCATTACAAATAGAACAGGTGTGACAACCAGAACATGAACTGCCGATGTGAATAAACCACCGATCATTGGCGCTGTTAGTGGTTTCATAACATCTGCCCCCGCGCCGGTTGACCACATGATTGGAATAAGTCCAACCATACTACAGGCAACCGTCATGAGTTTCGGACGCAATCGTAACACTGCTCCTTCAACAGTTGCATCGTAAATGTCCTTTATTGTTATCTCACCCCGTTCACCGCGCTGATGTGCTTTTAATCGTTTATCAAGTGCTTCGTGTAAATAAACGACCATTACAACACCTGTCTCTACTGCAATGCCATACAGAGCAATGAATCCGACCCACACCGCTACGGAGAGATTATATCCGAGAATGTAGATCATATAGACGCCGCCAATCAGTGCGAATGGAACAGAAAGCATCACGACGAGCGACTCCACATAATCCTTGAATGTAAAATAGAGGAGAACAAAAATGATGAGGAAAACAACCGGCATAATGTATGTCAGCGTCTGCTGCGCACGAACCTTATGTTCGTATTGACCGCTCCATGTATAAGAATATCCAGCCGGAAGTTTTAGATTTTGACTGATTGCTTTCTTCGCATCTTCCATTGTATTACCCATATCTCTGCCACGAACATTCATGTAGACAATGGCTCGAAGTTGACCATTCTCGCTGCTGATCATTGGCGGTCCGGTAACAATATTGACATCAGCTAATTCAGAAAGAGGAACATATGTCAGTTCGTTAGAATTAGATTGGCTCATCAGGGAAGATGAAGCAAATGATGATTGCTGAATCGGAGCCTGCTGAGACTGTGAAGATTGTGTTGAACCCATTGATGTCATTCCACCTGATCCGGAAGAAGGGGCGCTTTGACCCATTCCCGCAGGAGATGACATTGATGCAGATGCAACGCTTGCCCGAACTGGAATGAGCAGGCGATTCAACTCTTCGATGTTATCCCGATACTCACGTTCAAATCTCAAGCGTATTGGGAAACGCATTCTTCCTTCAAGCACTACGCCAAGGTTTTGACCGCCGATAGCAACTTCAACGATATCTTGAAGATCGCCGATATTCAAACCATAGCGTGAGAGCATCTCCTTTTTAGGTGCGATATCAACATAGTATCCGTTGCCTATACGTTCAGCAACAATATCCGCCGCTCCGGGAACATCTTTTAATATCTGTTCTGCTTTGATCGCATAGTGCTCAAGTGTATCAAGTCTGTCCCCAAAGATCTTAAACCCGATATCTGTTCTAACACCTGTCGAAAGCATATTAATGCGATTAATGATTGGCTGCGTCCAGCCGTTGCGAGTGCCGGGAATCTGTAGTTTTGCATCCAACTCTTGAACGATATCCTTTTTGGTGATGCCGGGTCGCCATTCTTCCTTTGGCTTGAGAATAATAATCGTTTCGATCATACTGATGGGAGCATTATCCGTTGCTGTTTCAGCACGTCCGGCTTTACCGAGAACATGATGCACTTCTGGAACACTTCGAATTATCTTATCCTGTAAAGACAAAATACGGGCCACTTCAGTAACAGAAGCGTTGGGGAGTGTCACCGGCATATAGAGCAATGATCCCTCGTCCAGTGGAGGCATAAACTCAGACCCAATAGAGAGAAGCATTGGAACAGTGATCAGTAGCGCGAAGATGTTAATTGCAATCGTTGTCTTTCGAAATTTCAACACCCAATGAATGACAGGTTCATAGATCTTAATGAAGAACCGAGTAACGGGATTGCCTGTTTCCGGTTTGAAATTACCGCGCATCAGCATTGTCATCAGCACTGGGATCAGTGTGATTACGACTGCCGCTGAAGCGATCATCACAAAAGATTTTGTGTAGGCAAGCGGATGGAACATTTTTCCTTCTTGTCCTGTGAGTAAGAAGACGGGAAGAAATCCAACCAAGATGATCAGTTCTGAAAAGAAAATTGCTCTGCCGACTTGTTTTGCGGACATGATAGAAATATCACGATACTCGTCGTTGGTAAGGTGTCCTTTTTTCGCCAAAGCATTAGCAATGTTCCTGTAGGCGTTCTCAACCAGCACCACCGAGGAATCTACGATAACTCCAATCGCAAGGACGATCCCGCCAAGTGACATGATGTTAGATGTGATGCCGAAGAGATACATTAAAATAAAGGCGAGCAGGATCGAAACAGGCAGTTCAATTAATATCCTGACGATTGATCGGAAATGGAGCAGGAAGATCGAAACGACAATTGCAACAGTAATACTGGCTTCAATGAGTGCGCGATCCAATGTTCCGATTGCCGCTTCAATGAGTGTTGACCGGTCATACGATGGGACAACTTCAACTCCAGGGGGAAGTCCCGGTTTAATTTCTTCTATCCGTTGTTTCACTCTATCGATGACTTCACGGGCGTTTGCACCGGTTCTCATCACAACAATACCGCCGACGACTTCGCCTTCACCATCTTTATCTAATAGTCCACGGCGAATATCTCCGCCAAGCTGCACTGTAGCGACATTCTTCACAAGAATTGGAATACCATTCGGACCTTGTTTAACTAAGACATTCTCAACATCCTCTGTTGAAGTGATGTAACCCTGACCTCTTACAAAATATTCAGCATTGCTGATTTCAAGTAATTTGCCACCAACTTCATTATTGTTCCGTTGGATAGCACTGGCAACTTCTCCTATCGTGACATTGTAAGCTCTCAGTTTATTGGGATTCACATCAACTTGATATTGTTTTACGAATCCACCAATGCTGGCTATTTCTGCAACCCCTTCTACAGAAACAAGTTTAAATCTCAGATACCAGTCTTGAATAGAACGCAACGAAGCGAGATCATAGTTCTTTCCTTCAACTGTATACCAAAAGACATGACCAACCCCTGTCCCATCAGGTCCAAGAACCGGAGTAACATTTTGAGGGAGTTGAGCGCGAACAAGGGAGAGTTTTTCGATAACGCGGTTGCGTGCAAAATACAGATCGGTGTTATCATTGAAAATCACGAAGACAAATGACATACCGAACATCGATGTAGCTCGGACTGCTTTTACCTCGGGTAATCCTTGTAGGGCAGATGAGATAGGGTAGGTAACTTGCTGTTCAACGATTTCCGGTGAACGTCCCATCCATTCAGTAAAGACGATCACTTGGTTTTCGGACAGATCAGGAATAGCATCAACCGGCAGTTTGATTACTGCATAGATGCCGAATCCGGTAATAAGAACGTAGATTAAAATAACGATGAAGCGGTTCTTGGCACTCCAATCAATAATTCTTTCGATCATAACATCTCCAAAGCAAAAAAAGATAATTGAAATCAGAAAACGGCAGTACAGCGTTCTCCAACAACTATAAATTCACTTTGGAAATTTAAATGAGGAAAGAACTTACTTGAATGTATATATCAACCCCGGTGGGGTAGAGTGCAATATGGGGGGACTTCGGAAAGCGGGTTACCTGTGCGGTAAGATCTACAATTTGGTATTCCGTTGCTTCAATCGTGACCGCAAACGATAAATACTTTTGAATCGATTCAGTGTTGAATACGGCTTTTAAATCATTAACCCCGCCAGCCACTTTTTCAGAATAGCAGGAGGATTTAACACTCTTAATAATAAGGGATTTTGATGATGCCGTTCCCTTACAGTTTTGTTCCATATCGCAGCAGCAGACGGCAGATTTGCTCATCGCGCAATAACCGATAACGGTCGTAAAACCAGACGATGTCAGAGACATGACAACGAGTAGTAGAATCTGTATGGTTTTATGGAATTTTGTCTTTCTCACGCTGTAATATTGAACAGTCATTTGTAACTCATAGTTCCCAAATCATATTGCTACTTTAATCAATATCACGATTATCGTGCCAAAAATCAATTTAAAAAAATACAACGAATTTCTAATTTCCATTCCATTATATGAGAATTGGAATCTACTAGGTGTCAATTTCAACAAAATTGCAAGTAGATAAAGTAATTAATGTTAAAAAGATTTGACACCGCTGAGCCTATTCACGTTTTAATTGGTGATAGAATTCCACCCGCCCGATACGTGAAATTTTATTAGGGAAAAATTTTGAAGCCCATGCGATTTGTTATAAGAGCTTTCGAGCGAAATGTTAGTTTTACATACATATATACAATGTGTGTCTTGTATTCAGACAAAATAGTCTTAAATCAAACTCAAATACTTGTTAAATAGTAATCATTCAACATACTATTTATTGATAAAGGTTCGATTATCAATTACATTCTCTTCGAATTGAATCCGTGAGATGTAGAATTTTGTCGAACTACGGACGTTTATAATCCCGATGCGTAAGGGAATCTATGTCTATTCAAGTGCTTGGCGAACCTTGGAATCCTGCTACAGGCTGCACAAAAATAAGTCCTGGCTGTAAAAACTGTTATGCTGAGGCTTGGGCACATCGACTCCATGGGATGAATAATATTCGGTATGTCAATGGATTCAAACTCACCACCCATCCTCCTTTGGTAGATCTTCCAAGAAAGATAAAAAAATCTCAAGTATATTTTGTGAATTCAATGAGTAATCTTTTTCATAAGGACATTCCTCTCGATTTCATACAGGCGGTATTCAAAACGATGAATGAAAGCCCTCAACATACGTTTCAGATACTTACAAAAAGAAGTACTCGGTTGAAAGAAGTTGCATCTGAGATCGATTGGCCTGACAACGTATGGATGGGAGTTAGTGTTGAAAATCGAAAAACAATTGGACGAATCAAGGAACTCAAATCTATCCCTGCTAAAGTAAAATTCATTTCATTCGAACCCCTCATTGGAGACATCGGGCGGGTATCCCTTAGTGGTATTGATTGGGTAATCGTCGGTGGTGAGTCCGGACCCGGCGCAAGACCGATGGAAAAAGCATGGCTGTTATCGCTTTTGAAAAAATGTAGAAAATCGAAATCTGCATTTTTCTTCAAGCAATGGGGTGGGGTTAGGAAAGATCTTACTGGCCGTCGTTTAAATGGCCGTATTTATAATGAAATGCCTAAAGTACTGTTATCCAAGAAAAATGATTGATTTGTTCCATGGCACATTATGAACCGCTAAATTTTGCAGTAATCGAGCGCATAAGCAAAGCTTTCGGAGACTACTATACTGGGAGCGAACTGAGTGCACTTCTTCATGAATGTCGGATCCCAGATCATAATTCTACTGGTACAAAGTGGAGACGTTTGAACGAAAACTTTGCAGCGATCCAAAATCGTGACAATTGCTCCAATTCAATATTACGTTTTATTGAAATTGCAATGAATCCTGTTCGATATAATTCTCACGATGTGTTTGCTTCAATGCAAACACAGGTGAATGCTGCATTACTATTTGAAGGATTTGAAGTCCGTGACAACGGGAAAATTGGAAAAGTCAAAAAGGTTACGACGCTCAAAGAAGCAGAACAACGCGCCAATGAACTAAAAGAGATTCTTGCCGCAAGAAATATTCATGCTGATGTCCTGAGGTTTTGCAGGGCCGAACTTCTACAAGAGAACTACTTCCATGCTGTATTGGAGGCAGCAAAGAGTGTAGCAGACAAAATTAGAGAAAGAACAGGATTGTCGGGTGACGGTGCTGAAATTGTCGATGAAGCATTTGGAATAAAACATCCAATTCTTAAGCTCAACAGTTTATCGAACGATACTGAAGAGGCAGAGCAAAAAGGGTTCTCAAATTTATTAAAAGGACTTTTTGGCACATTTAGGAATCCTACTGCACATGCGGCCAAAATTCAATGGTCTATTGAGAAGGATGATGCGCTAGATTTATTGTCTCTTGTTTCTTATGCCCATCGACGAATTGACAAAGCAAAAAAGACTGAAAGTTGAAACCAAAGAAATCTGTGAACGTGCTGTTGTATGTTTCCAAGGAGTGGTCACTATGAAAAAGAAGGATTCCAATGACGGTTCAAATTCCTCGAAAAACTCGGCAATTGTAGATCAAGATGTCCCAAGTATTGAGGAACAACTAAAGGGAAAAAACCTTTGGAAGATGCTGGGTGAAGTTGGTCCCGGAGAAGAGTTTGCACGATTGAGGTGGGTGTATGGGAAAGGGAAGCGAAGAAGAGACTACACTGTAATTCTCAAGAAGAGCGAACATCCCGTTTCGATGGAACAGGTGGCAAGAGAATTTGCTAAAATCATCACCCCTGCTATCTATCGATACATGGAAGAACATCCAGAAATTGCAAATCAAAAGAAAGATGTGAAACCCAAAAAGAAGAAAGCATCATCTACGGGTAGGTCGAGAAATAAGAAAATACAATTGATAGACAATTCTTCAATTTAATATAAACTGTCTATCGAAATCAGTCAAGCTGAAGATGTAACCGCATCGCAAATCCCATAAGATCTCGAAAGGATCTTTGAGGCAAATAAGACAGAAGAATGAAGAGATGATAAGTAACAATTTACATTGCTATCTAAGGAATGATTTATGGCAAGGACAACAAAGATTGAATTCACTTCGAGATCTGAATATGCACTCCGTACACAAAAACAATTTGATCAATTTGGTTTCCCATTTACATTAAATCCAACTGTAGGGTGCAGTTTTACGTGCAAATATTGTTATTCGCCAATATTTGTTGCCAAAGTAGATATAGGAAAACGAAAACAGTTTTTTGAAAACATACGCGTTAAGCTTGATTTGCCAACATTGTTAGATAAGCAACTGACAAAATTAAATGGTCTTCCTCAACATCTGAAACGAGTTCAAATTAATGAAACAAGCGATTATTATCTTCCCAAAGTTATAAGAGAACTTAAAACCCGAAATCGAGATACAATGCTGGAAATATTGAATGTTTTTGAGAAACATGCCAGTATGGGAAATGTTTGGATGTTGCATATTCTGACTAAAAGTAATCTCATTCTTAATCACCTGGCGACGTATAAGCAAATGCGCGAGATGGTGCAGATAGAAATAAGTTTTGCCACACATGATGAGAATATTCGAAATCAAATTGAATTCTATACTATTCCAACACAAGAACGACTCAAAGTAATCGAAAAATTTGCTGCAAACGATATCTTTGTTCGAACAATGGCGATGCCATTTTATGGCTATGCAAAAGATCTTCAAATATTGAAGGAACAAACCTTTAATGCAGGAGCGAGTGCATTTAAGAACAAAAGTATTAATTACTTTGATTGGAATCAGTTAAAAGCGTTAACCTACACCGAACTGGTAGACGACAAAGTTGATCGAATCTCGGGTCGGCCAGATCACATGGATTTAAACTATGTTATCAAAAGTGGAGAATCTGTATTAGTGAATGGACAACCACAGACTATGAATCTTGAAATGCCGATCTCCAAGATAAAAAATGTTAAATTACAAGATTGGGCGATCCCTTCAAAGTTATCGACAAGAATTAAACCTGCTGCGGTATCAAAAATTGATTGTGGTTATTCACAGATTTCTAAAGTCAACTGGGGATATATCGTTTAGGATTAAATAGGATATCATTTCAATGACCGCAAACCATTTGGCTCACCATCAATACAAAGTGTTTTGAGGGATCCCAATCTGGTTCCATCAGTTTAAGCCTTACCTGGTGCCATCGCACGTAACCGCAATATCGAAATATCTCGCCGCTGAAACCATTCCTGGTAAACCCCGAATTCCCTAAGAATTTTTATATTTTAAATTTTTAAGGTCTCTTTGACGATTATTTTTTGAAAATATTTGACCACTTAAAGGAGATTGATATAAGGAACAAATTAGACTACATTTCGACCGAATTGGATCTGCAGGGTTGGCATAGATATGTCGAGCTGCGGATATTTTTATCCCTATTCCGATAAATCTTAATGGCTCAATTCATTCCCAAACGCATTATTATAAAGCCACAGGCTAGGACGCATCCTAAAACAAAGGAGATCATCCAAAGGGTTCAAAGATTCAATCCGGATGTCGAAATTGAATATCTTGAGACGAAAAGATTTGTATATCCAGTGAAGAAGCCGATAGATAAATTCAATTACATGAATGAATCGGTAATTATTTCAGAGAGATCAGAATCTTTTATCAGAACCTTTGACTCCCCTGGAAATATAGTTGAATCTCTTACGACAGTTTTTAATTTGGCATGGATGTGTGTTCACAAATGCGAGTATTGTTACCTCCAAACGAATCAAACCCCAGAGCACTATTTTTATGCAAATCTCCAGGATGCAGAACATGAAATTGCTGCGGCTCCAATTGCGCATACCGCTATTCTTACGTTATGGATGCATCTTGAGAATTATTTTGGCGTGCTTTTCAATAAACTTCCCGATCGTTTTAAAGAAGCTTCGGATTGGTTGCGTGAATATTTTGTAAACGCTAGAATTAATCGAGACGAAAGGGCAATAGACACGTATTACGGAATACAGCAAAAACTTGTTGAACAACTTAACAAGGACAACAAATCCTACAATGTTGATATCAAAGCATTTCGCCGAAGCCGTGAGACAATCACACAGTGGTATCAGCAAAATCAAAAATATAATCTTAAATTAACCAGCTCCGAATTTACTGACCTACTAGCAGTTGATCATCTCACAGGAATCTCTACGTTTTTAATGCAGATGGTTCAAAAATATCCTCGTGTTTCTTATACTTTGCGAACAAAGTCAGCTTATGTTGATGAGATACTGAAATTCGACGGATGCGGACGTATGAAAATCCAAATTGGAATGAATACACAATTTGCGATCAGAGAGTATGAACATGGAACTGCGAGTTTGGAAGAGAGATTGCAAGCTGCACGAAGGGTGCAACAAGCAAGTGGTTTTGTGCTTGATATTATTATAGAACCAATGCTTACCTATAAAAACTATGAAAAAGAATATTTAGATCTCGTACGGCGAGTACTAAAAGAGCTCGACCCTAAGAGGATACATTCAATCACACTTGGTACAGCGAGGTATGCTCCACAATTGATGGCAATGGCTCAAATGCACTATCCTAATACGACATTATTTGACCATCCACACGTTTTAATTCCTCCCCAAAAACCAGATGTAAAATATCGCTATCATTTTGAAACCAGGGTTAAACTCTATTCATCACTTATTAAGGAACTGGAATTATTTCCGCAAATTCAAATAAAACTCGGAGCAGAAGAACCTGGCATTTGGAATGCGTTAAAACTTAATAAAGAGATTGAATTAGGCAACCCAAATTCTCATAATATCAATGTTCCGCCACCAACTTCAAATCCTATGAGCAAACAGAAAGCAAAAACTAAAGCAACACCTCCAGTGAAAAACGTAATAAATGGTGAAGATGATATTATCCCTTACTGGCATTCGATTGCAACTCAAGATATTTTAATAGTTGCCGAACTGCATCAAATGAAAAATCAATCTGTGCCTGTACAAAAAGCATCTGAGGCCGCCCGTCAGCTAAATGGTATGATGTATATTAAAAGGGAACAAGTCAAAAACGAAGAAGAATATATTGGTGTTCCCATACATGATGACTGGATTATCGAAAAATCCAGCACAATTGGCGACGCCATAAAGAATGTATCATTTTTTACTCCTATTAAAATAGTTGGTAAAATTATCAATGTGTCACCTGCTGAGCCACATGAAATGATTGATGGTTCAACTTTGGGCTTTGTTAGGCTGGAAATATCAGATCATAAAGACTATACCTTAAAAACATTGCTGATTGATGTCAGCAAAATATCAGTTGATGTCAATTCATTATGCAAGGCAAAAACAAGATGCACTTTTTTTGGCTCGATAGTACCAATGTATCTTAATAGCGGGAAGAGTGAATTTTATTTTTATTTACATGATTTTATTCCTTCTACGTCTCATTTGGATTTGGTCGAGTGGGCTCCACATGGTGAGTATGAAGGTAATTTCCGCTATCGCAAAGGCGACAAAATATTTGGAATTCATAGTGACCATCCTTCGGTAATTATTAGACAGAATAATCAATTCAATGGGATCCTTAAATATATCAAGAAAGAGTTAACAGATAATTATGGTATTGTTGGACTCGATAAAGCAAAAGGTCTCGATAGAGCGTTAGAGTTTGTAATCCTTCAAGCTTTCTCTCATGGTAAAAATGAATATTTAGAAAAGCTCCATGCACTGGTCATTGGAACTCCAAATGTTGGGAAAGCATATCTTACCAATGCCGCGTTGGCATTAAATCCAATTGGCCAAGAAATATCATCCTCTTCTCAAAAAATTACATTTGCCGGTTTAGTGGGTACTGTTACAGGCGGAAAAAAGAGTAAGAGCGAAAGAGGCATCCTACCGCAAAACAACGGCGGAGTGGTTTGCATTCAAGAGTTTCATGATGTTCTCGGCGCACACAGAAAAGCGGTTTGTGGTTTATTTGTAAGGATGATGGAGGAAGGAAAAGTTACTGAAAGCACTTCTGCAGCAACAGTTCATCCTACTGAGACTGCTTTACTTATTGACCAGAATCCATACGATGAAATTGATCCAGCCGGCAACTATAATGCGTATACACGTATTGGCATACCTATACACATGCTTTCAAGATTTGATTATATACTTGAAATTAGGAGGGACAAAGAGCGCTCGGCAAAAATAGCTTCAGAGATGACAAGATCATTGGATACTGGAAAAAAATCACAGGAATGGAAAGAACGTTGCAGGTATTTAATAGCATTTTTAAAAGATCAGTATAAAATCCGGCCTTTTGACAGGAATATCCGGCAATATATTGATAATCAAGTTACAGCACTATTGGAGCAACTACCAAAAACACCAAGGCATGAAAATCTTATTGAAGATATGCGGTTGCGAATGGTGCGTTCTGTATTCAAAATCACTAAAGCAATTGCTACAGCAAATGCAACGAGTATAGCCACGAAAGAACATGTTGATTATGCAATGATGTTTCTTCGTGATAAAGTAAGTTACATCAGTCAAATCAACTTGGACGATATTAAGCCGGAACTTCCAAGTATCGATGATGTTGAAAAACGAAAATCGCTTCTCTTAATGCAATTTGCAAGGAAAAAATTTTCTATCGGCGAGGCAAAAGCTTTTTTAGAAAAGAATATGGTAGGAGAGTTCAATAATAGGCGATTACAGAGAGATTTGAAAGAATTAGGCGCAAAACCAGAAAAAAAGCCAAAGGGATCCTGGTCACTGGACTAGATTATCCTATGTCGCAGTGTCGCAGTGTCGCAATGGCGAGGAAAATAGATTAAATATAACAAAAACAGCATATTTTCTCGGATAATATCATTACTAGGAATATAGGATGAGTTTCAGACTCAAAAAGGCAATTATCGAAATTGATTGTGGAAAATCGTTTTCTTCGATGATTTTTGACATAGATCAGAAGGTTGAGCATCCATTATTGGGTGATCATAAATACCTTGTTCCTTTGGATGCAAAAATGTCTGAAGCTGAAATTAATGAAATACCTCTATTCAATTCTTCAGGGCAAACGCAAATAATACGGAATATCGGAAAACATGGGGTTTATTATCTCTATCTTCCAGAAGGATACTATTTAGATAAAATCATAGTTGAGCCTGACGATATAATTGTTGACATATTCTTTAAAGACCACCAATTAATATACTGTTTTTACAACCCCTCAAATCAGAACTCGATTAAGCTTGTATTACATAAAGCTAAAGACGATAAAAAGATATTAGCAAAATTATCAGTAGATCCATCAGATGTAATTTGGAGGCAATATTTTATTCGAAAAGCAATTGTGAAGCCAGATACTGACCTTCCAAGCATTCTGACGCAAACGCAAGTTGCGGATTATCTCCAATTAAGTATTAAAACCATCCAAAACTGGACCAGTGAAAATAAAATACCATATAAAAAAGTTGGGGGAGTGCCACGATATCTAAAGTCGGAAATTGACGAGGCGATAAGATCAGAGCAGTTGGGGAAGAAAAAAAGGAAATAATAGCCCAGGTTTTTCTGGGCTATAATTTTTATGCTACTTTCAATTGTTCGAGTTTTTTTACAGCATCTGAAAGATGTGATGGACTTAAATGGGCATAAACCATTGTTGTTTCAATGTCAGTATGTCCTAAAAGTTTACCTACCGAATACAAATCTGTACCGGCCATAACCAGTTTTGATGCAAACGTATGGCGTAATTTATGAATGTTCCCTTCTAATCCTGCTTTTTTCAAAGCTTTGTTTAAATAGTTAAGCGGGTAGTTTTTACGAATAAGTTCATTATCAGTTCCTGTGAAAACGTATTTTGGATGAATGTTTTTTCTTGCTTCAATTATCTTCATAGCCTCAGAATTTAAAGGGATTGTTCGAGTCCCTCCCGTTTTTGTCTCAAAATCATCCTGCGATTCGATAACGATATGCGGATTTTTAGGATCTAGAAAAACACTGCTCCAACGTAAATAAATCATCTCGTTTCGCCTTAGACCTGTGTGCAATAAAAACTTTATAGGAAGACGCCAATGATCATCTAAGTTGTCAAACAGTAATTTTAATTCTTCGTCTGAATAAAATTCCACTCGGCCCTTCTGTGCAATACGATACTCTCTTAGTTTGAAAGTAGGATTCTCTTCGAGATAACTGTTGGCAACAGCATATGAGAGTAATGATTTAAGAAAGACAATGAGATCGTTCACTGTTTTTTTCTTTAATGGTTTGACTTCTTTGCTGCCTTCAATTAATTCATCAATAAATTCACGCAGATACTTGGCTTCAATCAATCTGATATCAGGGCAGGCGGGAGAAAAGTTCTCGAGGAAATATGCATCAATTCTTCGTTTGTACTGCTCATAGCGTTCTAACGTACGAGCTTTGACATGATGCTTTTTGTCGTTTAGGAATTCTTTTGTAAGATCCTGGAGACTAATGATCTTTTTCTTTTTCGCCGTGATTCCGACTAGGGAGAGATTGAAATCAGTCTGGAGCTTAGCACGCATTATTTCTGCATCACTCTTTTTATTACCGGCGGGGATACGAACGCGTTTGCCGTTTAGACGATAATCCAAAAAATAGGAAGTTCCATTTTTTGTTTTGCGTTCAGCGAGTCTAACTTTAGGTGCACCCATAGAAGTGTTCCTCCGTGTTCCTTATGGTTCCATAAAAAGTGGACACGAATTGGACACAAAAAATGTCGTCATAACTTCTGACCGCATAAACATTGGAGGAAAATTACTTCTGTGCCGAGGAAGGGACTCGAACCCTTAATGCCGTAAGGCGCTAGCTCCTAAGGCTAGTGTGTCTGCCAATTCCACCACCTCGGCAACAAATTCCGATACAAATATACGAAAGGTTCAAAACTTCTCCAAAAATGAAATATTGTGATTTATTGCCTTCGAAAAGAACATTTGATGGAAATATATTTTCGAGTATTTCAAGGGATTAATATTTTCGACATCAAAGCAAGGATATTGGAGCGCATCTACATAGCGGTTTTTTAAAAACCAAGCAAAACTACATTTTTATACTATCGAGTGAAAGACCAACGCTCGTGATATCATGTATCGTGATATCAATTCTTGCAAATGGATGGTGAATGCCATATACTTACCTTCAATTAATTCATTTTCGTCCATCGGCATCCACTGACTGTTGTTATGATGAGAGAAAAACAACTGTTATCTATAGTCATTCTTCTCGTAATCGGGACTGGTCTCGACTTTGCTCAACGTGGTTATCATTTCGACCAATTAACAACGCGTAACGGACTTTCCTCTAATACGGTGAACACCGTCATGCAGGATTCAAAAGGATTCCTCTGGTTTGGAACAGAAACAGGTTTGAACCGGTACGATGGATATCGATTTAAAATTTATCAGAATGATCGTAACGATTCAAACAGTCTTTCCAATAATTATATCTGGACAATTTGCGAAGATAAAAAAGGATGTCTCTGGATAGGAACCGATGGCGGAGGGTTGAACAAATTCGATCCCCGCACAGAAACATTCGTTCGGTTTCAATATAATGCGAATGACAGCACATCACTCAGTACTGATATCGTACAATCGGTATTTCAAGATAGCAAAGGCAATCTCTGGGTTGGAACATGGGACGGAGGTATCAATCTCCTGAAAAAAAACAGCAGCTCATTTATCCGTTATATGAATGATCCAAACATTCCTTTTTCCATCAGCAATAACAAGATTCATTTTATTAGAGAAGATTCAAAAGGGAATGTATGGGTTGGGACCGACGGCGGCGGTTTGAATCTCTTTGACTCGGCTACGAATTCGTTTACTTCATGGAAACACGACGCTCGCAATCCATCGTCCCTTGGCTTTGACATGGTGACGGATATGACTGAAGATTTGCATGGGAATCTCTGGCTGACAACCTATGGCGAAGGGCTTGAATTGTTCGATCGGGAGAGCGGAAAATTTACCCATTTTAAGCTGCAGGGAAAGGATGTAAAACCATCTTCCAATGTATTCTGGAAAATTATTCAAGACAGTAAGGGATTGTTATGGATAACCACGCAGACGGAAGGTCTTGTCATTTTTGACCCTCTTTCAAAATCCTTTACATGGATTAAAGAAAACAAACACCTTCAAGGCGGTTTACCTTCAAATATCCTGCAGGATGTATTTGAAGACAACTCCGGAGTTCTCTGGATTGTCACTGTCGGCAAAGGAGTGGTAAAGACGGACAGGAAACCCGCAGAGTTTATAACAATTCAAAATTCTACAGATGATCCGAATTCTATTCCATCCGGGTTTATATATTCGTTATGTGAAGATTCCAATGGCGATATTTTAGTCGGAACTATTGAGTCGGGAATTGTGCGGCTCGATTCTCAATTGCGTGTTAAAAAACGATACCCGGTCAATACACCCAAAGGGCTTTCTGGAGAATATGCCAGAACCATCTACCGTGACCATGACAACACTATCTGGGTTGGTACGTATTATGGAAAGCTAAATCAACTGGAGAGAAAGAATGATACATTCAATCATTTTGATCTGGATTATCTAAAATCCAATCCGATGAGAAATTTTATTCGGACGATCACAGAAGATGCTGGCGGCAATGTTTGGTTCGGCTCTCAGGGAAGCGGAGGTGTTTCAACCTACGATACAAAGAAAAAACAGTGGTCGTATCTTGTGCCATCGGATACATCTCGAATTGCATTAAGTGGTTATGATGTACTTTCGATCATCGAAGATCGAAAGGAATTTCTATGGGTCGGCACACAAAGTTACGGACTGACTAGAATTAATCGTTCGGATGGAACGGTAAAAAAATATTTTCACGATGCGGCTAATCCCCGATCCATTCCCGATAATTCCGTTCCGGAATTATTTGTGGACTCACATGGGAATTTGTGGATTGGGACGACATCGTCCGGACTTTGCCGGTATGATTATGAAACAGATTCTTTTGATATCTATTCGACGGAAGAGGGTTTGTCGGGAAATTCCATTTGCGGAATACTGGAGGATGATCACGGAAATCTCTGGATTAGCACAATGAATGCGATTACGAGATTCAATCCGGAAACCAAACAATGCACCAATTTCAACTATTACGACGGTATTCGCTCCGAAGAATTCATCTATTCATCCCGGCTTAAAACAACCGATGGCAGAATGTTGTTTGGCGGTACGGATGGGATTACGGTCTTTCATCCGGACAGCATCAAAGAACGGCCCGATAACGCTCCAATAGTGATTACTTCGTTCAAAATATTTAATAAAGAAGTAAAACTTTCCCGGAATATTGCATTTTTGGATACCATTTTTCTTGATTACAAAGATAATTTCTTCTCATTTGGATTTGCGTCGCTCGATTTTACGATGCCAGATCGTACTGAATACGCATACATACTGGAAGGGGTAAATGAAGAGTGGATTGATGCAGGACGCGTACCATTTGTAAACTATACACATGTCGATCCGGGAAATTATTTGTTCAAAGTTCGTAGAATGAACGGTAATAAATCCGCGATCATCGCTGTGATCATCGATCCTCCGTTTTGGATGACTTGGTGGTTCCGATCAATGGTGATATTCGGCTTCCTTTCCGTGGGACCGATCATCTATTATCGGCGTGTCAGTCAGTTGAAAAAAGAACAACATCAGCAGGTGGAATTTTCAAAACAGTTAATTAATTCTCAGGAAGAAGAGCGGAAAAGGATCGCGTCGGAATTGCATGACAGTATTGGTCAGAATCTTTTATTTATCAAAAATTCCGCCCTGCTTGGGACGAATAAGAACGATGTAAAACGCTATACGGATATCAGCGAAACAGCTTCTTCTACCATTGAAGAGGTACGTCGAATTGCTTTCAATCTTTTTCCATATCAACTGGATCGATTGGGTTTGACAAAAGCGATCGAATCCGTTGTGCGATCAATCTGTGAATCATCAACCATTCAACTTCGTAGCGACATTCAACCGATCGACGACATGTTCACCAAAGAACAGGAATCGAGTATTTTCCGGATTGTTCAGGAATGTTTGAATAATATTGTGAAACACTCTGGTGCGGATAAGGGTTCAATACTTGTCAGCAGAACGAATGCTGCAATATCAATTACCGTTGGAGATAACGGTAGCGGATTCGACAGTGAATTGATGAAGCATGACTCAAAAGGATTCGGATTGAAAAATATTCAAAATCGTGTACTGCTGCTTCACGGGAATATAACCTACTCTGCATCGAATGATTGGAAGACGCTTATTATTATTACAATTCCGGTAAACATATGAAGACAAAGATTCGAATATTGATAGCGGATGATCATCCCCTCATGCGCAAAGGAATTCGTGCAGCGCTGGAAGACGAACCGGACATCGAACAGATTATTGAAGCGGAAAACGGCGAGATTGCATACGGCCGGTTAAAACAAGAACCATTCGATATTGCTCTGGTGGATATTGAAATGCCGAAACTTGGAGGCATCGGTCTTTCGCAAAAGGTTATTGCAGAGAAGATAAAGACAAAGATTGTTATTCTTACGATGCATAAGGATAAAGACATCTTCGACCAGGCAATGGACGCTGGTGCACATGGATATCTCTTAAAAGAAAATGCAGTCGATGATATTGTGGAATGTATTCATGCAGTACGAAAAGGAGAATATTTCATCAGTCCTGCAATTTCCGGTTATCTCGTACAACGTTCACAAAAAAATAGTGTTCCGTTTTCTGCGATTCCGTATGTTGACAAACTCACGAATGCCGAACGGACTATTCTCAAACTTATATCGGAAGAAAAAACATCCCAGCAAATTGCTGATGAATTATTTATCAGTCCCAAGACAGTTGAAAACCACCGCAATAATATCTCCAAAAAACTTCATCTCAGCGGCACACACAGCCTGTTGAAATTTGCCCTATCGAATAAAGACTTGCTTAAAGCATAATACTTTTCAACCCAAAAAAAGTTCACCGCCGAGTCCGCTGAGAACGCGGAGAATTGTAAGTCATTATAATAAAAAGCATCCCTTCGGTCTCTGTGCCCTCTGCGGTGAGCACAGGCCTGATCACCCCCCCCTATCTAGGTGCTTTCACTTATGTATTTGAGTGTCCCCATCTATTTAAAGCTCCTCTCCGTATCTGCACATTACATAAAAAATGAAACTTCTACTGGTAGACGATAACGACAAGATCAGGCAAATAATGAAGGATTTCTATTTGCCATACTTTAATGAAGTAGTTGAATGTGCAGACGGCAAGGAAGCGGTTGAACAATTCCCATCTCTTCAACCGGACTGGACAGTAATGGATATTAAAATGAAATCAATGGATGGCATTGAAGCGGCACACAGGATCTTGTCGGAAGAAGGAAAAGCAAAGATTATCCTTGTCTCTCAATTCGGCGACGAAGCGACGGTTTCGGCGGCTGTGGCATGCGGTGCTGTTGCATTTGTAAAAAAAGATAACCTGGAGAATGTGATTGAAATAATTCGACGGACAGATGAATAGTTGTCCTATATAGCATCCGTAATATTCAATTATCAATGATGTATAATAAAACTAATAGCGAGGTTATGATGAATACAATTCGACACCAATCAACACTGTTGTTGGCCATTGCCTGCTTGTTGATTGTACCAGAGCGGGCCAATGCACAATGGTCAACTGACCCAACAGTTAATAAAGCGATCTGTACGGCGTCCAATGATCAACTCCTTCCAGCAATACTCTCGGATGGCAGCGGTGGAGCCATTATTACCTGGTCTGATTCCAGAAGCGGCACGAGTAATAGTAATATTTATGCACAACGTATCAATTCGGTTGGGGCAGTACAGTGGACAAGTAATGGAGTGGCAATTTGTACTGCAGTAAATAGTCAAGTGAACCCGGCTATTATTTCGGACGGAAACGGCGGAGCTATCATAACGTGGCGTGATCCTAGAGCCAGTATCTTTAATAATGATATCTATGCTCAGCGTATTGATGCTAATGGGTTGGTGCAATGGACAACCAATGGAGTTGTCGTTTGTTCAGCAACAAATCACCAGACTGCTCCCGTTATCGCATCGGACAGCAAAGGAGGTGCTATCATTTCATGGATTGATCAACGGAACGGCAATGATGCCGATGTTTATACTCAGAGAATAAACTCTCTTGGAGAAGTTCAATGGACTGCAAATGGAGTAGCAATCAACACGCTCACATTTCAGCAATATGTTTCTAGTGTAATCGCCGACGACAAGGGAGGAGCTATTCTCTGTTGGTCGGATGGACGAAGCGGCAATGTTGATATTTATGCCCAGCGCATCGATTCGAGCGGCGTGGTGAAATGGACATCAAACGGAATTGCTGTCCGGTCAGGGAGTGGTACCCAGGATTATTCATCAATAGTCTCTGATAGCAGCGGTGGAGCTATTATTACATGGCTTGACAACTTCAGCGGATCAACCGATGTTTATGCTCAGCGTATCGATTCCAATGGGGCGGTACAATGGACAGGTAGCGGTGTTGCAATTTGCACTGCAACGGATAACCAGGAAGTACCAAAAATTGCGACGGATGGCAATCACGGTGCTATCATTACCTGGTCAGACCTGCGAAGCGGAACCCAGTATGATCTCTATGCCCAGCGTATTGCTGCCAATGGTATAGTACAATGGACAACGAATGGTACAGTCATCAGCTCGGCATCAAGTAATCAAACAGCACCAACCATAACGCCGGACGGCAGTGGAGGCGCAATAATCGCTTGGATTGATAACAGGTCACGTGCCAATGACATCTATTTACAGCGTATCAACGCTGCCGGAGCTGTGCAGTGGACAAGTGATGGCGTTGCAATTGCAACGGCGACCGGTAGTCAAGGAGCGCAACAAATTATGTTAAATACCAATGGTGAAGCGATTATTACCTGGGAAGATTTTCGAGGCGGATCAACTTCGGATGTTTATATAACAAGAGTCTCTTCTGAAGGGGCACTTCCGGTTGAACTCACTAGCTTTACCGCGGTTGGACAAGGTTCATCCGTACTGTTAAATTGGAATACTGCAACCGAAGTAAACAATTATGGTTTTGAGATAGAGAGAAAAAAGATTCGCGATTCAAGATTCAGGTCTCAGGATACTCCTGAATCTTCCATCATGAGTCCTGCATCAACGTGGTCCCGAATCAGCTTTGTTGAAGGAAACGGAACAACTAATTCTCCCAAAGAATATTCATTCAGCGACAATAACATTCAATCGTCGGGAAAGTACCTTTATCGACTGAAACAAATTGACCGCGACGGAAAGTTTGAGTATTCGCAAGCAGTGGAAGTGACGATAGGAAGTGTCCCGAAAGATTTTGCTCTCATTCAGAACTATCCCAATCCGTTTAATCCAACCACCACGATCGGTTTCACGCTTCAGGCTTCAGGTCCCACCACATTGAAGATCTATGATGCGATTGGTCGAGAAGTAGCCACGCTGGTGGATGAATTTCTGGATGCAGGTGTGTACCATCAAAACATATTTAATGCATCGAACCTTCCAAGCGGTATCTATTTCGCTAAACTTTCTTCGGAAGGGAAATCTCAGATTAGGAAATTAATGCTGCTAAAATAATGCTATCGAAGGTAGCGATAAATGGTGTTGAATAAAACAACATGTTTTTTTCAATTAATGGGGGATAATATCCCCCTTTCCTTTTATATGTCTTTCCGATAAATAAAAGAGCAGGCCTTTGTGGTGCTTGCGTATTTTTTGCAAAATCGGAAAAAAGAGAGTGAATTCTTGAATTGACTTTTAATTCGCACTTCTCTATGTTAATTGAATATTCAAATGCTTTTATTCTTTAACTAACTGTTGAGAGTGCTATGAAAAAGTTACAGCATGTTGTCGGATTATTGATAATTCTTTTTTTTAGTTCAAATTTATTGTGGGCTCAAACCGGGCCTGGTGGTATTGGAAAAACCGACGGAACATCTTCGCTGAAGTTGTGGTTAGATGGGGCTGATGCGTCAACAAAAACTTTGAATAGTACTGCGGTATCGCAATGGAGTGATAAGAGCGGTGTAGGGAATCATGCGACGCAAAGTACATCCAGTAAACAACCTGCGAACAATTCAATAGGAATTAATTCACGCCAAACAATAACATTTGACGGTAGCGACGACAATTTTGTTTTACCGAGTAACTCTGTTTTATCGAACAATGCGCCCTGCTCCTTCTTTTGCCTGGTAAAGCCAACCACCCTTTCTGGATACAAAACGGTCTTCTGCGCTGGTGTTGGCGGTGGCTATACAGCATTTGAAACTAATGGTACCAAATTTAACTTTTATGACGCGGCAGATGGAATTCATACTACAGATGGGGCAACCACTTTGAGCACTGGCACAACCTATATTCTTGATGTTCATATAAGTTCAGGTACTGGTACGGCAATACTGAACATGAATCTAAATGGTGTGAACGATTTTACATCCTCTGCTACCACCTTCGGAACCGCTATCGGTGGCGGAAATTCTGATAGAACAATCGGTGGGACAGCTTCGGGTGCTCAGTTTTGGAGCGGAGAAATTGGGGAGGTGATTATGTATAATACAAAACTTAATTCCGCCGAAAAAATTATCGTTGGGAGCTTTCTTGGAACAAAATGGGGTACAACATATTCGGGAAGTAAATATGGTGGCAGTTCAACATTTGGAGATAATGTTATTGGTATCGGTAAAGAATCCGACGGAAGCAATACTTCGGCAAAAGCGGGCGGATTAACATTAATCGATAATAGTTCGTTAAATGCCAATGGTGAATATTTGTTAGCAGGGCACACAACCGGTACAAACTCAGTGGTAACGAACGATGTTGGTTCATCTGGAGCAACTCATCGATGGAACAGAATTTGGTACTTGGATAAAACTGGAACACTTGATGGTGCAAATGCACAAATAGGATTTGATTTTTCCGATGCGGGAATGAGCGGAAACCCTGTCACCGCTGCGAACTATAGATTGCTATTTCGTTCTGGAACTACAGGTGATTTTAGTACTGTTACTACGGCAACCTCCTTGATCAGCGGTGATAACATGAACTTTACTGTTACCGATGCAAATCTTGTTGATGGTTATTATACTATTGGAACAACAGACAATACAAACTCACCACTTCCGGTAGAACTTACATCTTTTACTGCTCACGCCAAAGGTGCTAATGTTGAATTGATTTGGAAGACAGCAACAGAAGTAAACAATTATGGCTTCGAAGTCGAACGCCGCGATGCAGATGGACTCCACATCCATCTAGGTTGGACAAAAGCAGGTTTAGTTGAAGGCAGCGGCACAACAAACGCTCCGAAAGAATATTTATTTCAAGATAAAAATATAAATACCGGTAAATATTCGTATCGACTCAAACAAATTGACCGTGACGGAAAGTTTGAATATTCCAAAGAAATCGAAGTGTCTATTGTTGGAGGGCCTTTGGTATTCGATCTGATGCAAAATTATCCCAATCCGTTTAATCCGACAACGGTGATTAGTTATCAGATTCCGATGATTGGCCATATCTCATTAAAGGTATTTGATGCTCTCGGTCGGGAAGCAGCAACTTTGGTGGATGAGACAAAAGAAGCGGGAGTATATTCAATTACATTTGATGCTGCAAAGCTATCAAGCGGAATATATTTTGTAAAACTGCAGAGTGTTGGAAGTACCCAAATAAAAAAGATGATTCTCATGAAATAACATTTCAGAAACGATATCATACAAAATAGTCCGATTATACGAGTTCACTCGATCGGACTATTTTTGTTTTATCCTCTATGTGTCCTGCAATACAGACGTTGATTGACAAGCCTATTCAATTTTGGTAAGTTGACATCATAAAAGTAAATCTCCGAAATTGTCGTTGCCAAAGTAAGGTCGGTTGATAATGAAAGATCTCAACAAAGAAATCACCAATGTGTATGTATCACAAACTAAACTTACAATGGAGTAAACAATGAAAGTGATACGAAAATTATTGTTGGTTTCTTTTGTTATTGTCGGTGTCCTTCATGCGCAAGGAATTCTCAACAGCGGTTTTGAATTAGGTCGGAATAATGGCTGGACTGAATCGAGCACAGGAAATTTTACGCTCATAAGTACAGCCGCTGGTTTTGCTTCTGCGACAATATCACCGGCAGTGACCCCTCATTCAGGACAATATATAGCACGGATTGGGGGTTTCAATTACGAAGTCAATTCAATTTCACAAACGGTAGCATTGCCAAACACTACTCCATTGTATCTCAAATTCTATTATCAGGATCGTAATGACGTCGGTTCCGAATGTAATGCCTTGTGGGGTGGGCAGATCCGGGTATATATAGCCGGACAAAAACTTCTTGATACCTACATATGCTATTACAGCCAAAAAGAAGTTTGGACTGCCGGATATTTTGATTTGAGTGCCGCTGCCGGGCAGACCGTCGAAATGAAATTTCAAGCGGATGCGGCACATTCATCCTGGTCGTTTCTGTATCTTGATGATATCAGTTTTACAAATACGACCGACGTTGAAAAAGAAAAAGATATTCTTCCAAATAGTTTTGTGTTGTTGCAAAACTATCCCAATCCATTCAATCCCACGACCATGATAAGTTATCAGTTACCGACGAAAGCGTATACAACATTGAAAGTGTATGATGAGATCGGAAGAGAAGTAGCAACATTGGTGAATGAATTGAAAGGAGCAGGATATTATTCCGTCACGTTTGATGCATCAAAATATTCAAGCGGCATTTATCTTGCAAAATTGCAAAGCGGCGATAAAATTCAATTGAAGAAGATGACAGTATTGAAATAGTATGAAAGCGGCAAAGAATCATACAGAGTAAACACAATACGTTGAGAGGAATAAACGACGATCATCGGACTAGTGTTCGCGGATTGCACAGAAAAGCTGCGCTACATCTTTGTCTGAGTAGATTTGCCTTGGGTGAAGACCAATCCATGGTTGCAGTGTTTGATTGGCTATGTATGTCAAGGTCAATTAACGTAGTTTGTTCTGTGGCTGATCTCCTTTCTTTTGAATGAATTGGTTTCTACAAAATATCGAATTTCAATGTATGTAAAAGATCGATGTTCAGTCGTTTCTATACAATCTGATATCAAGTGTGTAAAAATGATAAACGCAAAAGGTGGATATTCATTCGCCTTTTGCATTTGTTCACTATCCTTTTATAACTAACAAATGTATTAACTTCAGTGAGTTATGTATATTGAATAATGTATAGCAAATGCAAAAGATATTGACACTTTCTTTCAAGATGGAGCAAAATCTGGCTTCCAAATTATTATTCTCCCAAATATTATTCATCCTATCAACGTTCTCACCGTTTGCTTTGTCACAAACCTATTCGTTTAAGCATTACTCATCCGCAGATGGCCTGGAATTAGCTTCCATCAATACGATATTTCAAGATTCAAAAAACTCTCTTTGGTTTGGCGGTATTGGTGGAGCTTTCCGTTATGATGGGAATCGCTTTATACGGTATGCAACAAAGGGAGCAGAACGATCCGTAGTTACTCGATTTGCAGAGGATGCATCGGGGACGATTTGGATTGCAACGGAAGGAAACGGTATTGCAAAAGTGCGGTATGGAGAAAAAAATAGTGTTGAATGGATAACGGCAAATCAAAAAATCATTTCCAGTGATTCGGTATATGCATTACTGAGCGATAGTTTAGGAACAATGGTCATTGGAACAAGGAGAGGTGCAGTAGTCTTATGGAATAATGGAACAACCACATATCTTACCAAAGATTCCGGTTTGCATAGTGACTGGGTGCGGATCATGGCCAGAGACAAATCTGGGAAAATATGGATTGGAACGAACGGAGGAGTAACACAATACACTGTAGAGAAACAGAGAATTGTTTCATGGAAAAAAATACATGACGCTACAACACTTGCAATTATTGTTCAAAAAGAGGGGAAAGTTGTTTTTGGAACGACTGAAGGAAGAGAGGAAGAGAACAAGGGAGTATTCGGATATCACAATAATACAAAACAGCGAATCCTTCATCCGAAAGAATATGATGAACCAATAAAAACACAGTCATTACTGGAGGATTCAAAAGGTTCATTGTGGATTGGAACGACACGGGGTATCATCGTCAGACAGAACGGAAGGACTGTTCGTATTCGAACACCACAAGGATTGGTGAGTGAATCGATCGGTTGCATTATGGAAGACCGTGAAGGGTCAATTTGGATCGCAACTGGGAACGGAGCAATGAAACTTCCAAGTCGGTATACATTAAATTTCAAAGAACTGCAGGGAATATCCGGCATCTTGACGGTGCTAGTAGATAAATCAAATACTGTGTGGTGCGGTGGTTTTTCTCCGTTGTATAAAATAGAAAAAGATCATAGCGTCCATATCTTGGACCAGAATCCTCTTCTGAAAGATTTAGTGGTCTTTAGCATGACGGAAGACAAGAGTGGGCAAATATGGTTCGGTACACAGTCTGGACTGGTTATGTACGACGGCAAAAAATTTGTACGACAGAAAATTTCCGGTAAACCTGCCATGCTGTTTATTTCTTCTCTTGTTGCAGATAGACACGGGGGAGTTTGGGTAGGATTGAAAGGGGAGATTGTGAATATTAAAAACAAGAGCATTGTTGCCTCCTATGGCGTTCGCGACAAAATCCCCGACAATGATATTTCAACAATGATGATTGATCATGAAGGTCGATTGTGGTTTAGTACAGACAACCGGGTCGGATATATTCAAGACGGGGTAGTATCAACATTTGATTCAACAGAAGGAATGCAGAGAAAGAGAGTTGAACGGATGATGGAAGATTCTCAAGGTAGGATCTGGTTTGTGTTGGGGGGGCGTGTCGTCTACAGAAAAAATGGAGAGTTTCATCAGCTTTCAGATTCGCAATTTCACGATGGGAATATCCGTGTGACGACGGTGCATGAAGATTCATCCGGACATTTATGGTTTGGAACATTGTCGGGAGTGATAGAATGGTCAGATTCAGTCCTTGCGCGATACGATACCCGGGACGGTTTATCCGGAGATATTATACAAGCAATCGATGAAGATAATGAAGGGAATCTTTGGTTTGCCACATCCGGAGGGTTGACCAAATTTCCACGTTCTGAACAACTTTCGTCTATCCCCAAACCTTCTGTAAAAATTGAACGATTATCAGGTGAAAGTGAGCAAACGATAGTTACTGCAAAAACTATCCTTTCGTATGATGAACGCACGGTGACGTTTTTGTCAACGTCGTTAAGTTTTTACGATGAACGAAATATGGAATTTCAGTACAAACTTGCAGGTATTGAAAACGAATGGAACTCGGCAACAAAACAACGGACCATTCGATACACAACGCTTCCATCGGGTGGATATACGTTCTATGTTCGTGCTCGGAATAGGAACGGCGAGTGGTCTACTCCGGTAGCATATTCATTTGAAATTCTCTCGCCGTACTGGAAAACATGGTGGTTTATAACAATAACGCTGATCATTTTTTCGGGAATCGGCTATGGAATAGTAATGCAGCGGATCAACCGTTTGAGGAAAGAGGCGCAATCACAGGAGTTATTTTCAAAGCAATTGATGGAAGTGTATGAATCAGAACGGAAAAGAATCGCTTCCGAATTGCATGACGGACTCGGCCAGAATCTGTTGATTATCGCAAATCGGGCAAAGATGGGCTTAAAGAAGGAAGAACGATCATTGATGCAAAAGGAATTTGAGATCATTTCTGACAGTGCACTGGAATCGATCAACGACGTCAGGAAGATCACCTACAATCTTCATCCACTTCAGATTGATGAGATTGGAATTACCTCAGCGGTCGAATCTATGTTGAAACGGATAGCAACGCTTATTGACAACACATTGTCTTATACTATTGAACAGATTGATGATCTTCTCCCCAAGGAACAGCAGATTCATCTCTATAGAGTCATTCAAGAAACACTGAACAATTCAATAAAACATTCCGGCGCAAAGAATATTGAGGTTATCGTTGTGAAAGACGAACAATCGATCCGGATGATCATTAAAGATGATGGAAAAGGATTTGATCCAAAAATTAAAAAAGAAGGATATGGAATGCGCAGTTTAAATGAACGGGTGAAAATTCTTAATGGACAATACGCTATTGAATCGTCACCGGAAAAAGGAACTGTCATTAAAATTACAATCCCAATAGTATAAAGAGAGATACAATTTCTATGAAAACAATATTCATTGCAGACGATCATCCGATCTTTCGAAAAGGACTGATAGAAATTATTTCATCAGAGGCTGACTTTGATGTGGTCGGAGAGAGCGGCGATGGTATTTCCGCACTGAAATTCATCACAGAACGGAGACCCGATATTGCACTACTTGATATTCAAATGCCCAAAATGAATGGCTTTGAAGTGTTGAGAAAGATCAGCGAATTAACACTTCCAACTAAGGTCGTATTTTTGACGATGCATACTGAAGAACACATCTTTGAAAAAGCGATGGACCTCGGTGCAAACGGATACCTTCTGAAAGAATCTGTGACGGACGATATCCTCCAATGTATCCATAATGTGCTACAGGGAAAGTTCTATGTTACCGCTTCCATCTCCGACTACCTGTTTAGATTACATGATAAGTTGAAAACCGGGAATAAAGAACATGGTTTGCACAGACTTACGTCCACCGAGATGAAGATTTTGCGATTGATCGCAGAAAAAAAATCGAGCAAAGAGATTGCCGATATATTGTTTGTCAGCATTCGAACAGTGGAGAATCACCGCAATAATATATGTACTAAGCTCAATCTACACGGTGCAAATGCCCTCCTTCCATTCGCCCTTGAAAACAAACATCTTCTCGTTTGAATTGATGCCGCGCCGCTTCAGCATTATCCTGTAGCGTGTAATCAAAAGAACCTCCTGAAAACAATAACAAAATGTTCATTTCTGAACTCCAACCTCTGAGTATTGATACTCATGAAAATTGAGTATTCATCGCTACATCATATTCGGACTATTTTATCCAATTTCGATCAATGAAACCAAGCGGCATTGTAACGATTATGATTGTGGATGATAATGAAAGAATTCGGGAAGTTATCAAAGATACTCTTTCAGTCATCCTTTGTTCTTTCATTGAATGTTCCAACGGGCGTGATGCTATCGATTCTTATAATCGGTTACTCCCAGATTGGGTGTTGATGGATGTGATGATGAAACCGATGAGTGGTATAACAGCTCTTTCCGAGATCAAGAAACATCATCCTGATGCAAAAGTGATCATGGTGACTAATTCCGTTGAAGAAGGAGTACGTGATGCGACATTGAAAGCAGGGGCAGCCGCGTTTATTCAAAAAGAATCACTGTCATTATTGCCGGATCTAATAAAGGAAAAAACAGCAATATCTATTAAGATCAAATGAAATGTAATTCGATCGTAATTATTTAAATAACAAATATCGTAAGGAGGATACCTTGAAGTTAAATAGAATGATTCTCATTGTACTAGCGATGATCATGATAACAGCAGGATGCAATTTAATGGATAAGAAACCGTTGCTTCCTGCTGGAGTGACAAGTGTTGTGCAACACAGTGTGGACATCTCATTTGGGGATTATACCACCGAGACAGTTTACAACAACGGGAAGTGGTTCAAATCCATTGGGCACTTTAAGAATGGAAATCTTTTTTACGAAACGTATGTGATGCGAAATGACACAACAAGCATTATTCATACCATTTCCTTTTATCCTTCCGGAAAACTTCTTAGAACATCAATGAGAGTAAATAATGCCGTAATAATGGAACAATCCTTTCATGAAAATGGGCAGCTCAGTCTTGAACGAAACTCCGCTGCAGGGTATGAACGGGCCTGGGATGAGGATAGTAAACCGTTCTTTGAAAACAATGACTTTCGCAAGAATAATCGAACGATCTACGCATGGTATTCCAACGGACAGATGAAGGAATTATCAGAGGTAACTGATGGCGAGCGAAATGGAAAATGGTTTCAGTGGGATTCGTTAGGCAGAAAAACACGGAATGAAGTATATAAAAATGGAAATATAAAAAAGTAGTAATGAACTACAATCAATCATTTTGCTCAATGGAGGATCGATGAGAAAGAGGTATCGTTTGCTGTGGGTTACAGTAACAACAATATTGATGGTGTCTGTATCAACCGCAACCAATTATTTCGTGAATGCCATGACGGGAAGTGACGGTAATGCCGGAACGTCGTCTGGAACGGCTTTCAAAACAATCACCAAAGCATTGTCTGTTGTTGCAAACGGTGATGTGATTAGTGTCGCTGCCGGAACATATAATAAAACACTCGGAGAAACCTTTCCGCTGAGTATGGTGAGCGGAGTAACATTGAGCGGGTCGGCAGGTGCTGCGACAACAATTATTGATGCAACTGGTGACGGACATAGGGTGCTCAATTGTATTTCAAACTCTTCAACAACAATCGTTCAAGGATTTACGATTACCGGCGGATATGCTATAGATACTTCAAGTTTTACGAACTTTAGCAAAGGAGGAGGAATTTATATTGAAGATGGGTCGCCGATCATTCAAAACAATATTATTACGCGAGATACTGTTCGGGGATATGATTTTTATCAGCCAACTGGCGGAACTCAAGGCGGCGGTGCTTATGGCGGTGGATTATATTTAGCATCTAGCACAACTGCTACCATTCGAAATAATGTGATTAGTCATAATATTGCATTGGGTGGAGGAGGTAAGGATTTCCGTGGAGGGTGGAGCGGTGATGGCACTTCGGGCGGAAATTCGTACGGAGGTGGTATCAATTCGTCGAGTGCTGGTGCGGCATTAATTATGAATAACACATTTTATGGTAACAAATCAACCGGCGGTCTTGGTGGTTCTTCAAACAGTCAAAATGCAGGATACGGAGGTAATGCCAATGCCGGTGCGATAGATGCAGGCGGCAGTACCTTGGTGAAGAATAATATTTTCTGCAACAATTCTGCCGTTGGGGGAACTACCGGGGGAGGGAATAACGGAAGCGCTGGGACGTCAAATAACGGTGCAATACGGTCCTTTGTTTCAGGGAATCTTTCCAACAATCTCTATTACAACAACACGGCTACAACCGATGCCGATGGAGCGACCTTAGGTACAAACAATATTAGCGGAAGCGATCCTCTGTTTGTAAGCACAACGAATTATCATTTTACAAGCACATCATCACCGGCATATCATGCTGGAACACCAACTGGTGCTCCATCAACAGATCTGGATGGAACGACACGCTCTGGTACTACGCCTTCCATCGGAGCTTACGAAGGTGTTGATCCGCTTCCCGTAGAGTTAATAGCATTTTCTGCACTTGCTCGGGGAAGAACGACTGAACTCTACTGGAAAACGGCAACTGAAGTAAATAACTATGGATTTGAAATTGAACGCCGAATCCTCTCCCAAACCCTCCCTCTAAAAGGGGGAGGGCGGGGTGGGGATGAGTGGACCCGCATCGGTTTCGTTGAAGGCAATGGCACAATCAACTCTCCAAAAGAATATACCTTTATCGATAAAAACCAATCTGCTGGAAAATATTCTTATCGCTTAAAACAGATAGACCGTGACGGAAAATTCGAATATTCACAGCAAGTTGAAGCAGTAATTAACACCTCACCGCTGAAATTTGAGCTTGCACAAAATTTTCCTAATCCATTTAATCCCACAACAACTATCGGATTTAGCATACAAGTCGATGGATTTATAACGTTGAAAGTGTATGATGTGATTGGTCGGGAAGTGAAAATGCTGGTGAATGACGCGAGAGCTTCAGGATCATATTCTGAAACATTCGATGCGAAGAGACTGACAAGCGGCATCTATTTCGCCCGACTGACATCCAATGGAAAATCACAGGTGAGGAAATTGATGCTCCTGAAATAATTCTGAAGCACATTTCAATTTCATTGACAGAAAGTCCTGAATGTAATTCAGGACTTTCTGTTTTAAAGAGCAAAATTTGTATTTCTTCAATATCAAATAATTTGTACTATAATATTGATGAATTCTCAACGACAACAACAACAGTTTGCTATCCGTCTCTCCCTCGCCATCGGCGTATTGATGCTGGTCGGGAAGTGGTATGCTTACCTTATTACCGGATCTGCAGCAATTCTTTCCGATGCGGCAGAGTCGGTTGTGCACATTATCGCCGTGGCATTCGCTGCATACAGCATGTGGCTCAGCTACCAGCCGGCGGATGAAAGTCATCTGTATGGACATGATAAAATCAGTTTTTTTTCCGCCGGTATTGAAGGTGGACTGATTATCATCGCAGCACTGTTTATCATCTATGAATCGGTCTCAAAATTAGTCACCGGCATTGTCCTGCAAAATCTTGACTATGGAACATACATCATTTTCGGCGCATCGGTCATTAATTTGGGTCTCGGCGGATTTTTAGTGTGGCGCGGAAAGAAATCAAGCTCATTAATTCTGATCGCAAATGGTAAACATGTCCTCACTGATTCCTGGACAAGTTTTGGTGTTGTAGCGGGACTGTTATTGACACAATTTACCGGATGGTTACCATTCGATCCGTTGGTTGCAATAGCCGTAGCATTGAATATTTTGTGGGAAGGGGGAAAACTTGTTCGCCAATCTGTCGGCGGATTAATGGATGAAGCGAATCCGGAGCTTGAAAAAAAGATTCATGCAATACTGCAAGAGGAGACAACAAAACGGGGATTACATTATCACGAGCTTCGATATCGGGATAGCGGAATTTCTGTCTGGATGGAATTTCACCTACTGTTCCCGAAAGGAACAATGCTTGAAGATGCCCACGCCGTGTCAACGGATATTGAATATACGCTTTCACACGCTCTTGATCAAAAGGCGCGCATTATCACACATCTTGAGCCGATTGATGATCACGATAGTGTTCATCCACCTGGATTAAGACATTAATTTGTTTCACGAAAGCATTATAAACAAAAACTCCCGATCGATGATCGGGAGTTTTTGTTTTAAAAACTATAGCTGTTAATTCAGCCACAAGCTCAAGAACGGTTTCCACGATTGATACGAATCGCCAATAATCATCTTGCTGTTTGGAACATATTTTGCAAGTGGTGTTACGGAGATTCCGGGAAGGGCTGCAACATCAACTTCGGAAATGGAGAATCCGAATTTTTTATTGAGTGCTTTGATGTATTCATTGGCTACAATTCCTTGTCCTTTTGAGGAGGGATGCACACCGTCTAAACTAAACAATTGTCCGGTAATGAAATCAGTCGTGTATTTTACACCGCCAACGGTGATCCCATTTGCTTTAATGTTATTAAAGATTGTGTTTACGTCGACAAGAGCGGCATTATTCTTTGTTGCTGCTGCTGCAATTGTTGAGTTAAACGAAGCGATCGCATTTGCAGCAACAACTTGTTCTGCTGCATCCAATACCAATGCATCCGGTAATGGATTTTGTGGGTGCACACCAAACTGCTTTGTCGTATCAATTCCCGTAGGTAATGCCGGATATTTATTGTCTTTATACCATTTTCCGCTTGCAACACCTATATAGGGAGCATATGTGCTGGCAGTTAATGTCAAGAAGGGGGCATTTGCTTCTGTAAATCGTGAAGAATCCATTGCAACACCTGTATTTCCACCTTTTTGATAACGAGCATAAACCCCGGTAGGTAATGCCGCTGCTACTTTGGGTCCTATGGTGGTGAAATAGGGAACGGCTTTTACATCAGGAATATTTCCAACAACCAGTTTTGCATTGGGAAGGTTTGCACGCAATGAATCAAGAGCAGCATTGTAGAATGAAGTAAACATAGCTGCTGGTGTTGGAACAGCTGTTCCGGTAAATGCACTTTTTGCGGTTCCGCCACTTGTTGCATAACCGAGAACGTCATTGTTTCCAAGCCAGAAGGAGACAAGGTCAGGATTTAATGCTTTTGCCTGTTTTAAGATACTTGCACCAAATGAACTGCTGCGTAGAACATGTCCAAAGAATGGGTTTGCTCGCGCAGTGCTCTTAGATATGAAGTTTGTCGTATCGAGAAAATCATAAACGATCGAACCAGGAATTCCTAAATTATCATAAGGTCGTGCTAGGTTCAAATTTGACGCTGTTCCCGGAGCTAAACCTTCCGTGACAATGACAGGTCCAGTGAGGCTTTTCAATACTAAACGTGATGATTTTCCATCGGCGCCGTATGAACCTGGATCTTCCCAATATGGAATTTCAAATGTACCAATTGTTGCACTGGCCGCAACCAATTGTTTTGCGATCAAATTCGGATATCCATTGACCTGCGCAGATCTATATAATCCACCCGATTGATATCCAGCGGTCAAACTGTTCCCGATGGATACGTACTTTTTGACATCGGCTTTTGCTTTTGCTTCAACCGGTGCATCATCTTCTTTACATCCGACCACGAGCAGAGCCATGATGCCAAGAATCAATCCTTTTTGATACATCTTCATTGCGGTTCTCCTTATAGATTAAGTTGAAAAATATTAAAAGGTATATCCAAAATTGAAACCAAAAAGATTTGCATTGGCATTATAGGTACCATCAAAATCTCCGTATGTTTGTCCTGGATTTCCATTATTATCAAAGTCCGTTCCGATTGCTTTAATCTGGTCGAACTGCAGGGAGAGATACGATACATCGACATGCATATTTTCATTGATCTTATACCCTAGACCGACATTAAATCCGTTTCGATTGGCATCAGGTAACAATGGATCGACATGTTTTGTTGTTACCGGTGAATTGTCAAACAAATATCCTGCCCGAAATTGGAACTCATCCATGGTATACTCTCCACCGACACGAATAATATATGTGTTTTCATAATCTTTCGGATTACGACTGTTTTTTGAAGGGTCTTTTTTAAATTCTATCAATAATTCTTTATAGGTAGACCATCCAACATATTGATAGTCTGCCTCAACTTCAAAATTCTCCATCACTTTATATGCTACACCAACAAATGCGGTTGAAGGAAGTTCAAGAGCAGCGGATGCATCGCCCGATGGAGTGGAGCCTGGAATGTCAGGTGTAAATTGTGCTGTACCGGTAGCATCAAGTTTTACCGAACTGCGATACGATATGCCGAGAGATAGTTCGGGAGTAAATTTGTATAGTGCACCAAGATTAAATCCATATCCCATTGCACTTAAATCCAATGCTACTTTCACCCCAGGAATATAGTATCTGCTTAACGTAACAGCTCCTGTCACCACATTAAACCCGCCACCCAGCGAAAGTTGATCGCTTATTTTATAGGCTAATGTTGGAGTAATAAAAAATGATTGGAGATCAACTTTTACGGAGAGTTGATTTCCGACCCAATTCTCCGGCCATTCGGTTCCTAGTCCAAAAGGATTGTTTACACCAATACCCAGTACTAAGTTTTCATTTAATGCATATGTTCCATAGAGATTGATTGGTGGAAAAACTTGATCGACCATTTTGGTTTCTTTTACGCTTGGCAACGGACCGAAAAATTTTGATGTTGGCATAATGATGGTCGATCCAAGATACACCGAACTACCGGATTGAAATCCAAGTCCTGCCGGATTAAAGAATATAGCAGATCCATCATAGGCACGTGCAGCCCACGCCCCACCTTGTGCCATTGCCCTAGCCCCATGCTCATTTAGTTGAAATCCCCCTGCAAGCACCGCAGTGGAAACAGTGAAAACCATAACAACGGTCAATAAGTATTTCACGTAAACCTCCTTAAATGAATAATTTGTGGTTAAGAATATGTCAATCCCAATTTTGAAAAGCAAACAGAATATTTTTATCCGGGATGAAATTTCTTTTTTAACGGACTTTACTGTCTGTTATCTGCTAAGCTTTTCTAAAAGTTCTTTCGCTTCCTTTTTGTATTGATCATCATCCTCATCTTGCTTGGAAATGGCGGCGATGGAGATAAGAAGTTCTTTCGCCTTTGCTGTATTATCTTCTTCATTGTAAGCGCGTGCGGCATCCAATCGATATAAGATGAATGAAGGTCTCAGTGCAATTGATTTATCAAAATACTTCAACGACTCTTCCATATTTGCCCAGCCGAGACCGAGCGGCCAACGGATCATTTTTGATTTTTCACAAAGCTTCATATGTGTTCTTCCGAGTACGTAATATGCCGTTGCATTGTTCGGGTCAAGAGAAATTGCTTTTTCACAATCGGCTTTTACCTGTTTCACAAAATCAATTGCGCTCCATACTCCTTTAAACAGGGCAACTCTTCCGTTTGCGATCGCTCTTCGTACATATCCGTTTGCAGAATCCGGACTTGCTTTAATAGCCTTATCGGCATAATCAAATGCCTTTTGATAATACTCTAATTGTTTTTCTTTATCAGCGTCTGTCTTGTTCGGAAGGTGTTCGCCAATGTCTACATAACTTCTGCTGATGCGCCAGAGTACACCATAATTATTCGGTTCCATTTTTTCCGCTTGCAACAACTTGTCAAACGCTTTTTGATTTTCAAATGAAACGATTGAATAATTGTCGGCTTCGGAAATGAGATCAGGAACAGTTTGTGAGAAGAGAAGGTTAGAACTGAGAAGTGCGACAATGAAGAGAAAAGCAGGTTTCATATTGGCTCCGTATTTGTGTTGCCCAATAGTACGAAGTGGAATCCACGGAAGCAATCAGAATTTTGTTAATTAGTTCTAAGAGCATATCGAGGTAATCAGGTTGCTTCTTTATCAAATTTGCTATAGTATTGATGCAGAATGAAAAAAGAACTGAATTTGGTGATTGGTCTTGCTTCCTTATGGTGTCTCGGTATCGTCCTTGCCCCTCTCACATCGGGATCAATCATATCGAATCTTTTATACTCGATATATTCCACGGTATGTCACCAGTTTGATTCCCGTTCATTTCATGTCAATGACGAACCATTCGCTGTTTGCATCCGCTGCACTTCCATCTATATCGGATTTTTATCGGCTTTGATCGTTCTTCGTTTTTCAATTCCATTACGTTCAAAAAATTATCAACCGGTCATTTTGTTGCTCATTGTCTCACTCCCTATGTTTGTAGATGGTATGTTGTCGCTGCTGAATGTATATACGTCGACGACATTTTCACGCATCGGAACGGGGTCGTTTTTTGGAATTGGCCTGGCTTTATTATTGCACCAGACGCTCACAGATGTTATTCACACTTTTTTGAAAAGAGTAAAAGTATATGAATCTGAAACCAGATAAACTGATACCCTCGCTCTATGGCGGTTTATTGATCGCCACAGTGTGGGCGGTGCCCGGACTGAATTTTTTGAATTGTTTGTGCTGCGCAGGTGTAATGCTTGGCGGATTTCTTGCTGTAATGCTCTATCAAAAAGATATTACTCCGGACATGGAGCAAATGACCAGGGAAGATTGCACTCAACTGGGAATTTATGCCGGTGTAATTTCGTCCATCGCTGCTGTGTTGATACAGTATGTTGTAACGTTGATCTTCGGAGACATTGCCATTGATATGATGATGCGATTGGCGGAGAGGATGCAAATAGATCTTCCACCGGAAATTTATCCAATGGTAGAAGATGCAAAGAATGCCGAGCCGAATATTATTGGCTCGTTCCTCGCAATCTTCATTTATATTATTCCCAATACGCTCTTTTCGTTTTTAGGAGCATTGATCGGTTGGAGAGTGTTTCAACCGAAACAAACAATGTAGGTCGAAGCGTTGCAGTAATAACTTTTTACGATTTTAACACTATTCTAAACGTTGTTCCTTCTCCGACTGCGCTTTTTAAGACGCTCAGTTTACCGCGGTGATATGTTTCAATAATTCGTTTTGAAAGTGAAAGTCCTAATCCCCATCCTCGTTTTTTTGTGCTGAAACCCGGACGGAAAATATCTTTATGATATGACGGATCGATTCCTTTTCCGGTGTCCTTCACATCAATAATCGTTTTATTTCTGACTTTCGAAAGGGAGAATGATATCGAACCTTTTCCATCTTCCATCGCATCCAGGGCATTTTTGATCAGGTTCTCAATCACCCATTCAAACAGTTCGTTGTTCACACGTGCAGTGAATCCTTCATTAGCGTTAATAGAAATATCGACTTTTTTCCCCATTTGCGGAATGCGCTTTTCAAAATATTGGATCGTTCGTTGAATTAATTCCGTCACATTTTCATTTTTCAAGTCCGGTTTTGAACCAATTTTTGAAAATCGATCAGCTACTTTCGTTAACCGACGAGCATCATGCTCAAATTCCGAAACTGTTTCCAGAATTTTCGGACTCGCTTCGGATTGATGTTTCAAGAGTTCAATCCATCCCATCATGCTCGTTAACGGAGTTCCAAGCTGATGCGCTGTTTCACGGGCCATTCCGACCCAAATGTTGCTTTGTTCGTTCCGTTTAATGTAGCTGAATCCGATATATCCGACGAGGATGAACAATGTGGCGATGGACAACTCAATAAATGGCAACCATCGCAATTGCGTTACGAGGTTCGATTCACCGTAATGGACTTTCTGTAGTATCAGTGAATCTTGATACGTCACAAGAATCGGCTTATTCTCTTCGTCCAACGACCTGATCATCTCAAACAAAATTGTTTTCCGTTTTGCTATGGAGAAAGTGGAATCGATGGTAATATTTTTTGTTGTACTAATTTCGCTGTCATCACCGTTGGTGAGAATGACAGGAAAATCTATAGCACCGATAATTTCATCAAAGATGAACGTATAATCTGTCCCGCTGGTGGGATTGCTGTTGGCAATATACTCAAGAGATCGAGCATACAGCGCTGCAGTTTCCCGCTGCTTTTTTTGGAGATCAATAACAAGGTTATGAGTATAAAGAAGGATTGGTATGACAATACATACAGCCGCAACAAACAACGCTATTTTAATATTGCCGGATTTTGGACTGCGGGTATTGAGTTTCATATTCGGTAGTGAGCATCAATGTTGCGCTACGCAACATTGATGCTCTTGCAGAACATTTATCGAACGATAGTTTGATCTCTTCGTGCACCGACTGACACTAACGAAACGGTTACTCCGGATAGTTTTTCAATCGTTTCAACATATTTCATTGTGCGCTTCGGTAAACGCTTCCATTTCTTCGTTTCGGAAATGGATTCTTTCCACCCTTTATACGTTTGGAATACCGGCTCAACGGTTTCCAGTGTGTGAACATCAGTCGGGAATGATTTAAGAATCTTTCCCTCTTTTTTATATGCTACACAGATGTTGATTTCGTCAAAACTATCCAGCACATCAAGTTTTGTCAAGGCAATCTCACTGATTCCGTTCACCATCAACGAATATTTCAAGCTCACCATATCAAGCCATCCGCAACGCCGCGGCCGACCAGTTGTTGCTCCGAATTCATGTCCTATCTTACGCAGTTCTTCACCGGTAGTATCATTCAACTCTGTGGGGAAGGGTCCGTTGCCGACGCGCGTAGAATATGCTTTTACTATTCCGATAATCGATTTCACCGAAGTTGGCGGAATTCCCAAACCGGTGCATGCACCGCCGCTGGTTGGATTAGATGATGTAACGTATGGATACGTTCCATGATCGACATCAAGCAGCGCACCTTGTGCTCCTTCGGCAAGAATCCGTTTCTTTTTCCGGAGTGCATCATTCAAAAGTGTCGCAGTATCGGTAATGTATGGATCGATTTTTTTATCAAACTCTTGGTACTCATTTACTATTTTGTCGATATCGATCTCTGTTTTGCCATAAACTTTGCTCAGGATCTGATTCTTTTCTTCGATGTTGCGGGTCAGTTTTTCTCGTAATACTTTTCTATCCAACAGATCTACAACACGGATTCCCGTACGCATATACTTATCAATGTATGCCGGACCGATGCCCCGTCCTGTCGTTCCTATTTTTTGTGCTCCCTGTTCTCGAATATTATCGAGCAATTTGTGATATGGCATAATTAAATGCGCATTGTGACTGATAAACAATCGCCCATCGATCTTAATGCCGAACGATTTGATCATTTCGATCTCTTCCATTAAAGCGATGGGATCGATCACCACACCATTACCGATGACGCATTTGACATTCTTTTGAAAAATTCCGGAGGGGATGAGATGTAGCACGTATGTTTTATCACCGATCACAACGGTATGTCCCGCATTTGCTCCACCTTGGTATCGGGCAACGATATCGATATTTTCGCTGAGCATATCGACGATCTTCCCTTTCCCTTCATCACCCCATTGGGCTCCAACAATGATTGATACTGGCATAAATTCACTTCAAGTTTAATTGACAAAAATAAAAAATTCCTGATTGAGTATAGCAAGAATTGTCTCGAATCTCAAATGCGAAAATAACCCACTGTAAGAGTTCCTTGCAACTGCATCCATTTTTGAGTAATTTCATTTCAGACATTACTGTATGTATTTTTTACGATGCCACCACTGAAAAAAACTTCCTCTACCATACAACCATCCGGATCACCAAAGACCAGAGAGGAAGTTCTTGCCCAACGCAGACTTGATTCGCGCGCTGAAGATTCCCGCAATATAAAAAAAGCTTTAAAAGGGGATCAACCCTCGTATCGTGCTATTTTAAAGAAGTACCACGATCAAGTGTACAATCTCTTGTATAGAATGGTTCACGATAAAGATGAAGTTGAAGATCTTACTCAGGAAGCATTTATCAAAGCGTTCAATTCGCTCCACAATTTTAATGAAGAATTCGCTTTTTCAACGTGGCTTTATAAAATTGCGACGAATAACTGTATCGACTATATCCGAAAAAAGAAGTTGGCAACCTTTTCCATTGATAAACCACTAGAATCGAAAGATGGCGAATACAGTTTTGAGATCCCTGATTCATCCTATGAGCCTGACAAGACGTTGATTGCAGGTCAACGGACAAAGATTCTTGAAGATGCTGTCAATGCCTTGCCCGAGAAATATCGGCAAGTAATTCTTATGCGACATACCGAAGATAAAGATTATCAGGAAATTGCCGATGAGTTAAAACTTCCGCTTGGCACTGTAAAAGCACATATTTTCCGTGCCAGAGAGATACTCTATAAGCGCTTAAAGAAGAAAATTCATCAATATTAGCCGCAACTCTTTCCCTCAACAAGCGTAAAATATCATCAGCCCCCTAATAAAAAGGCTGAATTATGAAAAAGACTATTGTAATATACATCGGCACAATTTGCCTTCTTACCGGTATGCTTTCTGCACAACATTTACACCGTGAAGTGAAGAAAACAGACGAAAACGAAGTGCGAGTGAAAATAGAATCATCATTTGGTTCCGTGAATATTGAAAAGGGAAGCAAAGATAAAATTGTCTCCGTTTATTATAAGCGAAAAGAAAAAAATCGCGAACCAAAATTGGATATTGATTATTATGTCCGAAAAAATGTCGGCGATCTGAAAATTGAAATGCATCCGGAAGATTCCGATATTGAAACATCGGAAGACGGTGACACACGAGTTCGCGTGAATGCCGATCTCAATTTTAGGACAGATGAGTGGTATGTTGAACTAGTAGAAGGCATCCCGCTCTCCATCGACGCTGAGCTTGGAGCAGGCAAAAGTAATTTCGACTTTACGGGATTGACGATCAACGAACTTTCTATCTCCACCGGTGCCAGTTCATCAAAATTGAGTTTTGATGAAAAAAATGCCGGTGAGATTAAAAATTTGAAAGTGGAAACAGGCGTTAGTAAATTTGTTGCCAATAATTTGAACAATGCGAATTTTCGCAAAATGGAATTCGAAGGGGGAGTGGGTTCATATTATCTTGATTTTGGCGGTGAATTGAAGAGGGATGTAAAGGTTGATATCAATGTCGGCCTTGGTTCAATAACGGTTGCTGTGCCGAAGAATATCGGATTACGCATAAAATATGAAGATAGTTGGCTCTCAAATCTGTCGTTGGATGACAACGAATTTGTCCGGAAGAAAAAAGGAGTCTATGAATCCGAAAATTATAATGATGCTGAAGGGAAAATGGACGTCTACATCGAATCGGGATTAGGAAGCGTGAAAGTGAAACGGACAAAATAATTGAGTGTTACCCCCTTGCCAAGCGCTGATGCTTGGCAAGTTAGTTTTTAGCCTATGCCAGACAATATTGTTTTTCCCCTCTTTTTATTCCTTTCAATTTTTTCCCTCGTGATCGGATCCCTTTCAGGATATTTTGCATATAGAAATTCTCATTTATTGAAAAATGAAATGAAGATGATCTCATGGTCGATCATTTCGATTGGATGTCTTGTCTTCGGGGGATTGATCTGGGCGTGGTTCCTCATCCCGATTATTATCAATCACTTGTAGTCGTTCAGCGATTTCACCGCCGTTTGTGTAAACTACTTCACTCCATAGTAAAAGTACGACGATCCGCCGTACCCGCTATTCAACTCTTTTTTCTTCCCGAGATAAACAGCAGCCCGCCTATAGGCAAGGAAAGGATTTACTTCTGAAGAAAGTGAAGAGTAAAAATTTTCTCCAAAGGTTTTACTGATATTCGGTGTAATGGGAAAGTGTGTTGCGACGACACACGTTGAACCATTAAGAAGCCAAAGCAACGGATGAAGGTTTGTTACATTGTTCACTGTAGATTGAGCATCGGAGAGATAAACAATTTGGAATGGGTGTATCTCTGTAAATTCAGCAATCGGGACGCTGATACCGGCTTTTGATGTGCTTCCGTCTGAAAGTGTGAACCAGGAATCATTATTTTTATCTCTTGTAAAGAACGTTGAAATCTGAACTACTTCACCCACAGAGGATACCAGTTTTTGTTTGGTTGCGGCTTGATTGATGTTGATCTGTGTGTTACGGAAGAAGCTTCGAATATCGCGCAGCTCAAATTCTAATCCCCAACGGGAGTTTGATGTAAATCCAAATGCAGCGATGCTATTGATGAATTTTGGTACCAACAATGTTGCAGTCATCACTCCGGCATGCGGAAGATATGTAACACCTGTCTTTTCAAGAATAGAGATACCGTCATTCGTAAGAGAATGGAATGGAAAGTGTTCAAATTGCAGCGGAGGAATAATGACAATCCGTTGTATCCCCGTCAGATCAATCGGCTTGATGAAGAATTCATACAGTTCATTGGAGAGTCGACGGACATCTGCTGATTGACCGGAAAAGGAGTACAACATATCGCAATACTGTCTCATTTTATTTTCCAATGCATATCCATACGATGATAATTTCACCGCAGCAACTTCTTCATCTGCTTTTGCAATGATTACCCATGCTTCATTGTTGGCGAAAAAAAAATCCAATACGGCTTGCGACTTGGGGATAGCATTGAGAATGCCGGACTGAGGTGAACGATGTGAAATACTAAGAAAAGAAAATACAGGAAATGCCTGAGCTATTGTTACTGCATCCGATTGCATTTTGCTTTTAAAATAAGCGATTTGTTTTTGCAGTTTGTTGGCATAGTTCCTGTTTTTCGTTTGTTGTTGCATTGAATTAATGTTGTGCAGTTCCAATAGGTTTTGACGGTACATCAACATTGAATTATGGAGGGCTGAAAATTTACTCTCTTTCAATTGATCTCTAAAGTGTAATGAAAGAGGATATAATTTTGTTTGCAATGTAATGTTGCGGACACTTTGAAGATACGAAAAGGCTTCCTCCGTTTTTTTGTTTCTCAATAAGAGGGAAATTAGATTTTGTGAGAACCATTCAACCGGCGAGTTTTTTGTCGATTCTGATTGATATAATAATTCAATCGGCACAATGAGAGGACAAAGTTTTGGATCGATTTGTTGATCTATGAATCTATCATAAGCTCTTTTGTAAAAAGTAATAGCCGCATTATCATCGCCGGAACGTTCTTTCAGCATACCCAAACGATGTAACGTGATTGCTTCGCCAAAGGAAAATCCTGTTCGAGAAAAAAGCGTCTGTGCCTGTTCGTATAATTGCGTGGCACGAATAAGACCATCCTGCGATTCAATAACGGAAGATTGCTGTGCAAGACAATCGGCTACACGGATCAAAAGATAGGATAGGGTGACATTGTCCGATCGCTCTTTTGCGACATGATACGCTTGAACGAAAAATCGTTGTGCATCAGGAAAGGCAAAATGATGGGCATACAGTTCGGCAATCCCAATGTTTGCTTCAATCAATATTTGTGATCGCAGTTCTCCCTGTTTATGCTCTGCTATGTCGATTGCACGTTCAAAATTTCTTTTAGCAAACGGCCATTCTTCTGCAAATGCAAACGCCTTGCCGCATTGAAGGTAAAACTGTTCGGCGTTAGCAGTTTTTTCAGACAGTACGATCGTTTCCGCTTCGCGAAATATTTCGAATGCTTTGCTAATGTTTCCCAATGCCGTTAAGGCTGAAACGCGGAGATGTTGCGATTCAATCATTGTGAAGATGTTGCGCACTCGTTTGCTTGTTTGATAGGCATTAGTAGCGTAGAGAAGTGCCTTTTCATATTTTCCTGTTTTGGAATAGAGTGTGCTTAAACTGATTGCAGATGATATTGCTATCTGGTCTAACAGAAATAATGTGCTGTTATTGTATGCTTCGGTTAAGATGGAAAATGCGTGTTCGGATCTTCCGAGTTGAAAATTAACTCTTCCGATCTGGATCATTGTTTGCAGTTCTGCGCTTCTGTCACCGCTTCGCTGATAGATATCACGAAGGGCGATAAGTGTCTCCAACCCTGGTGATAATTTCCCTGAAAGTAATTGTATTGAGGATAATGTGGAATAATTTTCAGCCAGCTTTGCTTCGTTATTTGATTCGCTGTTCAGATCAATGCTTTCCGCAAGAAGGCGTTCTGCGTCGTCGTAGTTCTGCCTATTCATTTCAGTGACAGCCTGCTGCATTAAACGATCTACCTTTTCAGACGGCTGCTGAGCTGAATCCTCGCAGCCGAAGAAACAGACTGCGCTAAACAATATGAGTGATAATATTTTCAATGATGAATTGTAACTACTCAGTGGCGAAATAAAATAATATCTCCTTGTTGTCATACTGAACGATGTGAAGTCCTGCTTTTCGCATTCCGTTTTTGAGCGGTATTCCGGAGACCGGAACAAAAATCGGAAAATCTGAATTGTGCGCTTCACGATTCATCGTGTAATTTTTTCAGATACTTCGCTACGCTCAGAATGGCGAGTAATGCTTGAACCACCTAAATAATAGCTGTGCAGTTACGATGAATTAATATAAGAACACTCTTTAAAACAAGAAAGCCGGCATTTTCATGTCGGCTTTCTTGTTAGGACCAGAAAACTTAGAACGCGATTGCTATGCCGCCGGTCATGGAATTATATTTTCCAATGTTGTAATCAGCATTAATGTTGATGATCAACAAGCGGATTCCTAATCCGACAACAAGACGCGAACTGTTTTTTCCTTCGACTTCAAAACTGATGTTTGGCGGTGTAATGCCTGGGCCGTAATCACCTGCTGGAGGTGTGATATTGACGGTCATTGTTGAGCTTTCAAACATGAAACCTGCGTACGGAGTAACGTTCAAGAAAGCAAAACCGAGTTGTTTGCTGGCGGTTAATCCAAAAGACGTTCCGCTCATTTCGAAGATAGGATCGATCTTGATTTTTTGTGTGTAGAACGAAGCAGCAACGTCCACAACCGGAATGGGGAACCAATATCCTAAATTGTGCTGGATACCAAAACCTGTCCAGCTTAAATCACCAACATCCGGAATCGGAATTTTCGGCACATAGCGAAGCGTGAACTTTGTTCCGTATATGGTTCCTAAGGTTAATTGCGGGGCAAAGAATGGTATACCGGCATTTCCTGATAATGCTCCCACACCGCCGAGACCTGTTTTCAATGCATAATTCACATTGAATGTAGTATCTTTTTCAAACGGGGTTCCTGTATAAATTTTTGTTGTTACCGCGCCATTCATATCAATTTTTACTTGTGGTGAATTGGGATCACCGACAATTGGTGCATCACCAAGAACGGTTGGTCCATAAATACGAATACCGAAATCTGATTGTTGAAGGGCACTGCTTAAAGCTTCTCTCAACTGATTAGTTACTGTGGGATTTGACGTATTTACTGTATTCAATGCAATTTCATCTGCTTGTGATTTGTTGAAACGAAATGTTCCTTTTTCATCAAATGTTTTTGGAAGATCTGCCAACGGAGTGTACATGAATGCTGCACCCAATTCGATATCAATTCCAAATAATTTTGCCTGCGGTGCTTTGTTAAACAATCCGCCGTTCAAATTGGTCAAGAAACCTTGCGTGATCGGATCAATGTATCCTAAGGCTGCCTTACCGGCAAGTTTATTCAAAGAACCTTGGAGATCGTCTTGCGACTGTGCCAATGATGTCAACAACAATACTGCAGAAACAAATACCAGTAGAGTTTTTTTCATAGAGAACCTCTTTGTGTTGTGAGTGTTGATGGAATTGAATTTGAAACGAGAATTTTCAATGCTTTTGGGGAGGTAAGCAAGAGTTTCATATTATCTGCGTTGAAGACCTTACAAATATACTGCTTTTCTATCTAAACGCAATAGTTTTTTGTTGCGATTACGCTCCTTTTTTTTTACCATTGTATAACTTGTGAGGCGAATATGAAATCTATCGGGATCAAAAAACTCTATTATTCCATCAGTGAAGTTAGTAAAATTACTGACTTGGAGCAGTATGTTTTGCGTTATTGGGAATCGGAATTTGAACAGTTAAAACCTCAAAAAAACCGCGCGGGAAACCGTGTCTATACTAATAAAGACATCAAACTAATCCTTCATATTAAAAAACTGTTACGTGAAGAACGCTATACTATAGAGGGGGCCAAACAAGTATTAGTCGATTTTCAGGCAGATGATACCGGGGAACAGACAGTGCTCCCATTTGGAGATTCCATGGACAGTTCGAAACCAGTATTGCAGCAACCTGTCGCTAAAATTGTCGATCCAAAATTAAGAGATGACCTTACGGAAGTCCGCACGTTGCTGGAAGATGTTTTATTAAAATTGAATTGAAGAGAGAATGATGTACAATAAAAAAAGTCTTCCGGTTTGGAAGACTTTTTTATTTGTCGGAACGACAGGATTCGAACCTGCGACCCCTACCACCCCAAGGTAGTGCGCTAGCCGGGCTGCGCTACGTTCCGAAGAAAGTTATTTTTTATTTCAAGTAATGTCTTCCACCCCTGTGGTGATTTCAGAAATTGTTCACGTTGAATTGCCTGCTGTCTTGATTCAAATTTTTCAGTGTGAGCAAGAACCCACGGAACACCAAATTTTGTTGATAGAACTCTTCGATTGTTATGTCGTTGGAGTCTGTTTTTTACATTAGACGTTTGTCCAATATAGAACTTGTTCTTTGAATAGCTATAAAGTATATAGAGATAAAACATGTTATCGGTAGTGCGTTAGCCGGTCCCGAAGGGATCCCGTTGGGAGCTGCGCTACGTTCCGAAGAAAGTTATTTTTTATTTCAAGTAATGTCTTCCACCCCTGTGGTGATTTCAGAAATTGTTCACGTTGAATTGCCTGCTGTCTTGTATCAAATTGTTCAGTGTGAGTAAGAACCCACGGAACACCAAATTTTGTTGATAGAACTCTTCGATTGTTATGTCGTTGGAGTCTGTTTTTTATATTAGACGTTTGTCCAATATAGAACTTGTTCTTTGAATAGCTATAAAGTATATAGAGATAAAACATGTTATCGGTAGTGCGTTAGCCGGTCCCGAAGGGATCCCGTTGGGAGCTGCGCTACGTTCCGAAGAAAGTTATTTATTTCAAGTAATGTCTTCTACCCCTGTGGTGATTTCAGAAATTGTTCACGTTGGATTGCCTGCTGTCTTGTATCAAATTTTTCAGCGTGAGCAAGAACCCACGGAACACCAAATTTTGTCGATGAAACTCTTCGATTGTTATGTCGTTGGAGTCTGTTTTTTATATTAGACGTTTGTCCAATATAGAACTTGTTCTTTGAATAGCTATAAAGTATATAGAGATAAAACATGTTATCGGTAGTGCGCTAGCCGGTCCCGAAGGGATCCCGTTGGGAGCTGCGCTACGTTCCGATCAACTATCCCAAAGTTACAAAAAAGTGATAGATTTTCCAATGAAAGAATTTTGCATGAGAATACACATCTTTTTTTTCCTCAGTATTTCAATATTTACTGCAACATTATTTTCTCAAGTTTCATCTTCTCAGAAATTGATCGTTACGCTTACCAATGAATGGAGCAGTAATAAAGCGATAATTTATTTGTTCGATAAAACGAAGGATGGATGGAGGAAAAAACGAGGGGAACTGTCAGTTTCGATTGGAGAAAATGGGTTAGCGTGGGGTGAAGGAGTTCATCCCACGCAGGCCGGTGAATTCATGAAAAAGGAAGGTGATAAGCGTTCGCCCGCCGGAATTTTTGAACTAGACACCGTTTTTTATGGTTTGGATGCAACCGCGCCTGATGGAGTTCGATATCCGTATCTTCCGTTGACCGAACTGACCCGATGCGTAGATGATTCGAATTCAACAGCATATAACTCAATTGTTGAAGAGGATTCAACTAAAAAAGATTGGAATAGCGCCGAGCGAATGCGTGCTGTTGCACCTGATTATAAATACGTTCTTGTCGTGAAACATAATCCACGGCGAGAGAAGGGGAAAGGAAGCTGCATATTCTTTCATACAATCAATATTCCTACCAGCGGATGTACATCGATGGATGAAGAAGATATGCTTACGATCCTTCATTGGTTAGATCCAAAACGAAAAACAATCGTTGTTCAATTACCTCATTCCGAATATCATCACTTACGGACGGAATGGAACCTTCCACTGCTGCTTAATAATTAACCATTATGCGAAAAATAAAAATCATTATCGGCATTTTCTTTTCCCTCGTCGTCGTAGCGATTGTCGCATTTTTTGCGCTGCGATATCTCGTTACAAAATCGTTTCCTCAATACAGCGGTGAAATTGCTGTTCAAGGATTGAAAAATTCTGTTAAGATTTACCGCGATGAATATGGAGTTCCGCATATCTTTGCTGAAAATGAATATGATCTCTTTTTTGCACAAGGGTATGTGCATGCACAGGATCGGCTTTGGCAAATGGACCTCACTCGGCGGGCCGGTGAGGGTCGGCTCTCGGAAATTCTCGGAACGCAAACTATTAAGTTCGACAAAATGTTGAAGACGGTCGGTTTTGAAAGAATCGCAGAACAACTTGAACAGCAGTTGAACCCAAAATCAAAAGAGATCCTTCGTGCATATTCGGATGGAATTAATGAGTTCATTCACACGCATAAGGGAAAATATCCGATTGAGTTTGACATGCTGAATTATGAACCGGAAGAATGGAAGCCAGTTCACAGTCTCATGATTGCACGATTGATGGCGTGGGAGTTAAATATTTCGTGGCATGTTGATGTTGTTCTTGGAGAATTAGTTGCGAAACTTGGCGAAGAAAAAGCGAGCAAAGTATTTCCTACCTATCCGGAAAATGGCCCGGTGATTGTCGGGAAAGAGTCCGATCGTAAAAAATTGGAGGGACTTAAATCGTTCGCCTCGTTGCACAATGATTTTAAAGAGTTCTTCGGAACAACCGGCACTCATATTGGCAGCAATTCATGGGCAGTTTCACCGCAAAAATCTGTCAGCGGCAAGGCAATGCTTGCCAACGATCCGCACCTTGGACTTTCACTTCCGGCTAAATGGTATGAGGTGCATTTACACGGGGGAAAAGTTGATGTTGCTGGTGTATCGCTTCCGGGAACGCCGCTCGTGATTCTCGGACACAATAACAACGTCGCCTGGGGATTTACAAACGTAATGGCGGATGACGCTGATTTTTATTTTGAGCAGACCGATTCGCTCGGAGCGGATAAATATCTTTTTAAAAATGAATGGAAGGATATTGAACTTATTCAAGACACGGTTAAGGTAAAGGATTCGACAGATGTTTTGTTTACGATTCGCAAAACGATTCATGGACCGGCTGTGAATGAAATTTATCCGCTGGAATCAATTGAGTCCTCAAATTTTATTACCATGAGATGGACGGGATTTGAGATGAGTGACGAATTGTACGCACTATATCTTGTCAACACGGCGGATAGTTGGCAGGCTTTTTTGAATGGTGTCAAAGAATTCACCGTTCCGGGACAAAATTTTGTCTATGCAGATGTTTATGGGAATATCGGTTTTCATCCCGGTGTACGTCTGCCGAAACGGAGCAGCAACAATCCAACATTGCCATTTATTGGATGGACTGGTGAGTATGAATGGCAAGGATTTATTCCGTTTGAGCAGCTCCCATCATTGTATAATCCGCCGGAAGGATTTATAGCAACGGCCAACAATAAGACAACCAATAATGCGGAATATCATATCGCCAATTTGTGGGAACCGCCATCACGCATCCAAAGGATCAGAGAAGTGTTGCAGTCCAAGGATCGGTTCGAAGTGAGCGATTTCAAAAAATTGCAGAATGATAATTTTTCTCATTTTGCTAAAGAGCTGACTCCGTTCATACTTGGCGCATACAATAATCTCTCAATTCCTGAACCGAAAGTACAAATGGCGGTAAACTATTTCCGTAATTGGAATTTTGTGCTTTCAAAGGATGATGTGCCGACAACAATTTTTGAAGTATTCTTCCAGCATCTCAATAAGAATATCTATCGCGATGAAATGGGTGAGGAGTTGTTCCATCAATATATCGTTCTTGCCAATATTCCGTACCGCGTGACGATGTCGTTACTGAATGATACATCAGCTGTGTGGTTCGATGATGTTACAACGGACGGTGTTGAATCTCGCGACGATATCATCCGCAAAAGCTTGAGTGAAACGTTGGTGGAATTGACCGAACAACTCGGCGGTGAAATGAAGCAATGGCGCTGGGGAAGAATACACACATTAACGCTGAAACATCCATTTGGCGATATAAAAGTGTTGCAGTCAATATTTAATATTGGACCATTTGAAGTAAGCGGGTCTGGAACAACTGTGAATAATGGAGAATATCGTTTCACGAAGCCGTATGAAATGACTCTCGGTCCCTCCATGCGGAAAATTGTTGACTTTGCAAATGTGAATAAAGCGCTCTCAGTTATTCCATCGGGACAATCCGGTCAGCCAATGCACGATCACTATGCTGATCAGACTCCGTTGTGGAAAAATGGAGAGTATCACGAATTACCACTGGAGGAGGATGTTGTTGCTTCAATATCGAAGAATATTTTGTATCTTATACCGAAAAATTAGAAAAATGTCTATGCGTTAAAGCGGGCGTCATCACCTGATCGAAGAATTATTAAAAATATAATCAACGGAAACCCATCATTAATATAGTTCTATGATACAAGAAAAAAGAAAATACGGAAGAACGAAAATAGTATGTACACTCGGACCCGCATCCTCATCGGTGGAAACATTGGTGAAAATGATTGAAGCGGGTATGGATGTTGCACGATTGAATTTTTCACACGGTTCACACGAAGACCATTTAGGGATGATGAATCGGGTTCGAGAAGCGGCAAAGATCTCTGACGAACCGATTGCCATTTTGCTTGACCTTCAAGGTCCGAAAATTCGCACGGGAAAATTAAAAGAACCGATGGTGTTGAACGAGGGAGAACTGCTCACCATCACAATCGACGAGATGCTTGGCGAGAATCATAAAGTTTCCACCACATATCAATATTTGCCCACCGATGTGAAACCGGGTGATACGATTCTGATGGATGATGGACTGCTCCAATTTAAAGTAGTATCCACCACTGCACGGGAAGTTGTGACGGAAGTTGTTCATGGCGGAATTTTGAAGAGCAATAAAGGGATTAACCTTCCGGGCGTTTCTGTGAGTGCTCCTTCCATGACGGAGAAGGACAAAGAGGATCTGTTATTCGGTATTGCAAACGATATCGATTATGTTGCACTTTCATTTGTCCGCTCCGCTCAGGATGTTGTGCAACTGCGGGAGTTTATTATTGATAATATCGACAAACGGAAAAAGTTACCGATTATTTCGAAAATTGAAAAAGACGAAGCGCTTCAAAATATTGATGCGATTATTCATGAATCAGACGGGTTGATGGTGGCGCGCGGCGACCTCGGAGTAGAATGTCGAACAGAAGAAGTTCCGCTTGCTCAAAAGATGATTGCACGAAAAGCCAATGCAGCCGGAAAGCCGGTCATCATTGCAACACAAATGTTGGATTCGATGATCGAGAATCCCCGCCCGACGCGGGCAGAAGCGAATGATGTTGCCAATGCTGTGCTTGATGGTGCGGATGCAGTGATGTTAAGCGGCGAAACATCAGTCGGGAAATATCCGGTGATTGTTGTGAAGACGATGGACACAATTATCCGCCGCGTAGAAGAAGAAGCGAAAGATAAACTTTATCTGGAAGATGAAGTCGGATCAGAAAATGACGCGGTGTTTAAAGCGCTCGGACGTTCGGCGTGTATTCTTGCAAAACAGATCAATGCAGCGGCGATTATTTGTTTTTCGCATTCCGGTTCGACGGTAAAGGCGATCTCACGATATAGGCCATCCGCGCAGGTGATTGGTATTGCAGATCGCGAACGAATCCAACGACGACTAAATCTTATCTGGGGTGTCCGATCATTACTGATAAAAAGTTTTGAAGTTGGTGAGACAGATACGACCATTGCGAGAGTAAATCTTTCATTGACGGATTTGGGATATCTGAAAAAAGGAGATTACGTGGTGATTACCGCAGGCATTCCTTTAATGTCGAGAAATACAACGAACATGATTAAGGTGGAAAAAATCCAGTAGTGAGTATTGCTTGGCGATGGACGATTGTGGGTAGAAAAAAAGGTCAGCGAAATGCTGACCTTTTTTATTGTTGGTGTTACAGTCCACTTTCGGAAATGTAATCGTTCGTGTCGTAACGGACATTTTCGCTGTCACGTTCGGATTTTTCAATCCTCTTTTTAATAAGGATAGGAATTGCCACAACACCTGCGATAATTGCGGTCCATTTAACAACCTTCAGTAATTGTTTCATCTAACGTACTATAAAGGATAAGTGAATGAGTCTGTGATTTTCTTTATAGAATAAAATACAAAAAAATTGATTATTGTGTGAGCGAAATCAACATTGTAAGAGAAATTTAATACCGGTTGTACAGAGGTACCTTCTCCAACGTTACTCTTGCTAGCCCTCTAGGGAGCAAAAGTGCCAGCTTTACTTATCCCGTTTCGAATGCCTTAAAAGTCAATAATCTTCCTTTTTAAGCAAAGTTGAAAAGTCAAAAAACCTCAATCTATTGAATAAAATCAAACATTTATGTCCTAAAAAAGCGTAACTACTCAGCGAAGGAAAAAACAAAATATAATATTTTCAAAAGTGACAGGGGGGATGTAGAATGTCTGCCACCCTGAGCGTAGCGAAGGGTCTGAGGTAGTTTCGGAAATAGAACACGGATGACACAGAAAGAATGGATTATCGCGGATATGGAATTGAAATTTTTTTGGAGCTAATCCTGATAAGATCAGATTTGCCGTCATCATTTTGTTTTGTGCGGTATTCCGTATAGCGAAGCTTCGTCCCGGCCAAAAAAAGTCGAGACCCAGAATGAAAAGTAATTCATAATTCACCAAAATAATAGCTGAGCAGTTACAAAAAAGCATTTGAAGGACTCTAATACCAGGAATAGGATTGGTTAACATATACGCTTCTTGTTCTTTAAAACAAAAACGCCTGAACTTCTCACCCAGGCGTTGTTTGTTGGTGCTTTTTATAAACAATCAGATATAATACTTCTTCACATATTCTGCTACCATACGGTGAGTATTATACTGAGGAACGAGAGTAGCAATGGCTCGGCGCATCCGTTTGATCCATTTTTTCGGGATACCGTTTGCATCGCGGTCATAAAATTCAGGGATGATCTGTTCGCTTAATACTTCGTATAAAAACTGTGAGTCTTGCGTATCCTGAACATGTGCGTCTGCGGGCTGTTCGTCGCCTCCAATTGACCATCCGTTATGTCCGTCATATCCTTCGCGCCACCAGCCGTCCATAATACTGCAATTCATTCCGCCATTGATACTAACCTTCTGACCGCTGGTTCCGCTTGCTTCCAATGGTCTGCGGGGATTATTCAGCCAAACATCGGCGCCTGAGACAAGATAGCGTGCGAGGTTCATATCGTAATTTTCAAGGAAGATTACTTTGCCGAAGAGATTAGGATGTTTGGTAATATCGATAATTTTTTGAATGAACTTCTTTCCTTCATCATCGCGTGGATGTGCTTTTCCGGCAAAAATTACCTGGACAGGTTTTTCGAGAGTATTGAAGACATTCAGAATTTTTTCAAAATGGGTGAAGATCAACGGTGCGCGTTTATATGTTGCAAACCGTCGTGCAAAACAGATGGTGAGTGCGTCAGGATTTAAAATTGATTCGTATGCGGCGGTTCCGTTGCCGTATCGAGAATGTTGTTCATGCAATCTATGCCGTGCAAACTCAATCAATTGACGACGGAGATTATAGCGCAACGCCCACAATTCTTCATCGGAGATCTTTTTCGGATCGACAGCTTTTTGCCAGAATGCGGGCTCAAGAAAGTGATTATTCCAATCACTTCCAAGTTTATCAGTCCAGAATGTGTTTGTCTTTTCATTTACCCAGCTTTCAACGTGAATACCATTGGTAACGAACCCGATTGGAACAGCATCAATATTTTTTGCTTTCGGATAGAGTGGCTTCCACATTTCGCGGCTGACAGCTCCGTGTAATTCGCTTACTCCGTTTGCCGTGCGGGACATTTTCATTGCCAATACCGTCATGCAGAAAATGTCGTGAGGATTATTGGCATGTTCGCGTCCGAAGTGGATCAACTCTTCCATGGTCATACCGTAATGATGAACATGCTGATCAAAAACGAATTTCATTAGATCGTTGGAGAATCTATCGTGACCCGCCGGAACAGGTGTGTGAGTTGTAAAAATACATTCTTTAATCACGTACTGCATCGCTTTTTCTTTGGAAAGACCTTTCGCGATTTGTTCCCGTAGTAATTCCAGCGTTAAGAATGCAGAGTGTCCTTCATTCATATGATATACGGCAGGATTGATTCCCATTGCTCGCAGCATTCGTACACCACCGACACCGAGAACAATCTCTTGTGCAATTCGTGTAGTGGAATCGCCGCCATAGACGTGCGCCGTAATATCACGATAGCGTTCTTCATTTTCTTTAAGATTTGTATCTAACAATAAAATATTGCTTCTGCCTACAGCGAGCCTACGGGCAATAAAATTGACTTTGCTGAAACCGATCTGAACAGAACAGACAATAGGATTACCTTTTTTATCCGTAACCATCTCAGTCGGCTGTCGCTTAAGATCTATCTGAAGGTATTGTTCGTGCTGCCAGCCATCTACACTGATTCGTTGTTCAAAATATCCTTCACGATAAAAGAGCGACACACCGTAAAAGGGGACACCGAGATCGCTTGCCGATTTTGTATGGTCCCCGGCTAAAATTCCAAGTCCACCGGAATAAATACGGACACTTTCATGGAGTCCGAATTCTGCGCTAAAATATGCAATTGGCTTCTTCAACGCTTTTGCCTTTGATGCAGACCAGGTTTTTGTATTGCTCATGTAATCATCAAACTCTTGCAATACATCCGTTACGTGTTGTGCAAAATTTTTATCGCCGAGACGTGCAAGAATTTCACTCTCGGTAATATCCGCCATTAACCAGGATGCGTTGTGATTGGTTTTTTCCCATAACTGAGGAGAGAGTTCTCTAAAAATTGATTGGGCATTTGTATGCCATGCCCACCAAAGATTTTTTGAAAGTCTGGAAAGCCCTTCCACAAGTGAATGAGTTAAAGAGGTTTTTTTCTTTGCCATAGTCTTTTTTTGCCCTTTTTTGATGATAAACGACTATAAGAAACCGAAAATTGAGAGAATTTCCAAAGGAAATTTTACGAGGCTGTTTTTGGCAGCTTCAGAAGGTGTTCAATAATCTGCGGTGTGACAATCCATCGTAATCTTCCGTTGCCGTGGGATGGGGCTCCTGTAGTTTCCACACAGGCGAGTGTTGTCGGTTTCATGACAACGTTGACGTTTTCCGTCCCGCTAATCAATGTTGAAATGCATGTACTGACGAATGGTTCATGAGTGACTAATAAAATGCCGCTGTCGTTTGAATACGAACGAAGCAGTTCAAATAAATTTCGGGGATCACTTTCAGGTGTAAGGTGTTTTGTTTCAGTCAGGACGACAGGAGGTAATTTTTGCAGAACGGTCTGAGCTGTCTGTTGGGCACGAACAAGCGGACTCACAAATGCATGGGTGAAATGCATATTCATTTCCGTAAAGAACTTGCCGACATTTGCTGCCGCATGTTTTCCGTCATTCGTGAGTTCCCGTTCAAAGTCAGTATTATAATGATGTCCTGCTTCGCCGTGTCTTAGAAAAAATAAAATCATTATGATTTGGTAGATTGCACTGATGGGTTCGCAGATGAGTTTACGTTACATCTCATAGAGACTTTGTCAGCAAAAATTAATTATTAACTCAACCGTATAGTTCGTTGTTCTAAGATAGTGAAGTAATTTATCTTCAAAAGTGGTATCAAAATTCTTTAAAGCTTTAACCGCCACAATAACAGCGTCATCAAGAGTAAACTTTTTTTTCATTTTCTCTTACCTTACGGTAAAAAAAATAGTTTCTCGGGTTTTGTAGTTTTAATATGCGTAAACATCTGCGTCAACAGAGCAATTACATTCGTTTCTTCGCTTCGGCATATCCCGGTTTTAATGTGTCATAGATAATCTTAATACGGTCCTTGTAAGGTATAAAAGCAGATTTCATCGCATTGATTGTAATCTTTTCTAAAGCAGCAAGGTCAAGACCAAATGTTTGATGCGCAAGATAATATTCATCTGTCAACGTAATTCCGCTCATCAAACGATCATCAGTATTCAGCGTTAGCCGGAATTTATATTTATGATAGATTGGAAAAGGATGTTCTTCGATAGAACGGACGGCACCCGTATGAAGATTGCTGGTCAGGCAGATTTCAATCGGGATACGTTTATCCAGAACATATTGTGCGAGCGTTCCCATGGACAACACCTCACCATCTTTTACTTTCATATCTTCAATCAATCGTGTGCCGTGACCTATGCGATGTGCGCCGCACCATTGGATTGCCTGCCAAATCGATTCTTTCCCAAATGCTTCGCCTGCATGGACTGTAATATTGAAATTTTCCCGCTGTATGTAGTGGAATGCATCAACATGTTTTTTTGGAGGATATCCTCCTTCTTCACCAGCAAGGTCGAATCCGACTACACCTTGATTTCGAAACTCGACGGCGAGTTCGGCAACCTCCAATGAAACCGTTGGTTCCATATGTCGCATAGCACAGATGATCACTCCGTAATGGACTCCAAAATCTTTTTTACCACGTTCCAATCCTTTCAGAACGGACTTTATAATCCTCGATACGGAAAGTCCCTTACCGGTATGAAATACCGGTGCGAATCGGGTTTCGAAATAGACAACGCCGTCAAGTTTCATGTCTTCAACGGTTTCATATGCAACTCGCTCCAATGCTTCTTCGGTCTGCATGACTCCGCACGTATGCTCGAAACCTTCCAGAAACAATGGAAGACTTCCACGCTGTGCACCTCGCTGAAACCACTGATCTAACTCTCCCGGATCACTCGTGGGGAGTTTGTCATATTTTTGTTCTTTGGCTAGTTCAATCACAGTCTGTGGGCGAACGCCGCCATCCAGATGGTCGTGCAGGAGAACTTTGGGAATCGTACGGATAAAATCTTTTGAGAGTGTCATAGTGTGTCCTAAAATAAATTATTATTCTAATCTACAATTTTCTTTGAATCTTTTCTACTTTAATAATATTTGTTGGACACATTTTTGCGGCAAGGTGATTTTTTTTCCACTCATCATCACCGACAAGAGTGGTAAAGATATTATTCTTCTCACTTGCTTCCAGAAGAACGCTTTTCCCATCTTTCCTGGACATTTTCCAGCGTTCGGGTGCAAGTTCAACACACGCATTACAGCCGATACATTTCTCTCTAAAGTGAATAATGCGAATCATCCGATTTCTACTGCGCATCTCCCGTTCTGTTTTCGACCAATTTATAGATCGAATCTGACGGTCGGATCATTTCGTTGATGGGAATTGTCACGCAATCACCTTTGACCGCGTGTTGGACGCTTATATCATTGACGCGAAGTTCCGTTGCTATGGCATGAACATATCCTGTGGTTGGGCCGGTAATAATAATTTCATCTCCGACATCGAGTGATTGAGATTCAATTTTGAAATATCCAATTTTCGGTTGTTCAAAATAGTTCAACCCTTTGCCAAGATAAATCTTTCGTTTTGTGGCAAGAGACTCTTCGGAATTGCTCCATTCTCCCATTGTCCTACCGAGATAATAGCCATCCCAAAATCCACGGTTGTACACTGTAGAAAGTTCTTCCTTCCATAGATTGATTTTTTCTTTTGTGTACGTTCCTTCCATAATGGAAAGTACCGCTTCTTTATAACATTTCGTTGTTGTGTGGACATATTCCGGGGAACGTCCTCTTCCTTCAATCTTCAATACACTCACCCCGGCGTTGATTATCTTATCCAAGAAATCGACTGTGCAAAGATCCTTTGCCGACATGATATATTCATTGTCAATTTCGAGTTCATACCCTGTCTCTTTATCTGTAACGATATAGTCGCGTCTGCAATTTTGAATGCATGCACCACGGTTGGCGGATGAAAAATGAGTATGAAGACTGAGATAACATTTTCCGGATACTGCCATACAAAGAGCCCCATGGGCAAACACTTCCACTTGAATTAACTTACCGGACGGTCCGCAGATATTTTTGCGTTTAATCTGGCGTGTAATATCGGATACTTGTGAGAGTGAAAGTTCGCGTGAAAGCACCATCACATCGGCAAATGCGGAAAAATATTCGATCGTTTCGATGTTGGTAATATTCATTTGTGTGGATATATGCAGTTCAACATTTTTCTTTTTTGCATACATCATTACAGAATGATCTGATGCTATGACGGCAGTAATTCCGTTTGCTTTGGATGCGTCGACAATTTTTCTCATTAGCTGAAGGTCGTGATCATACATAATGGTATTGAGTGTAATGTAAGATCTTGCATGATACTCTGCACAACGCTCAGCAATTTTTGGAAGGTCTTCAAACGTAAAATTATTCGAAGATTTAGCCCGCATGTTTAATTGTTCCACACCAAAATAGATTGAATCTGCACCAGCGTGTAGTGCTGCGGAAAGGGAATCCCACGATCCGGCCGGGGACATTATTTCAATAGTTGGCTTCATTTCCATATAATATACGAAAAGAGAGAGTCTTTTTTCTGGAAATAATCTGAAGGGTGTAAAGAATGTCGTTCAGGAAACAATCTGCAATAATTACTAAAACAACATTGTTAGTAGAGGCTATCTCAAATGTGTTTTATTCAGACTTGCATTGTCCATGGACGGAATTTATTTTAGTAAACCGATCTTTCGTTCAACAGTTGAAAGTACGGCACCATTTTTCACCAGTCCCAATGCTTTCTGTATATCGTTGTGTAAAATTCGGTCTTCGTTAAGATGGGGGATGTTATTGCGGATTGTTTGATATGCAGCGTTCGTTCCTTTGCCGCATTTGAGTGGTGCATGAAAATCAATTCCTTGTGCGGCAGTCATCATTTCAATGGCAATCACTGTCTGTGCATTTTTTAAGATCCGCCAGCATTTTTGGGCTGCGATTGATCCCATGGAATTGTGATCTTCTTGATTTGCGGAAGTGGGTATTGAATCAACGCTTGCCGGATGTGCAAGCACTTTATTTTCCGATACAAGCGATGCGGCGGTGTACTGTGCAATCATTAATCCGGAATTTAATCCTCCGTTGGTTGTAAGAAAGCGGGGAAGACGACTCAGCGCGCCATTGACCATTCGTTCGATTCGTCGTTCGGAGATGTTGGCAAATTCTGCAATCGCAATTCCAGCAAAATCCATTGCCAGCGCCATCGGTTGTCCGTGAAAATTTCCTCCTTCCAGATGTTGTTTATCATCCGGAAAAATAAGTGGATTATCATTGGCAGAGTTGATTTCGATCTCGACTTTCGAAGCGACGTACTCCAGCGCATCGCGCGAAGCTCCATGGACCTGCGGTGCACATCGTAACGAATAAGCATCCTGTACGCGATCATCGTTGTGTCTGTGCGATTCACGGATCTCACTTTGTTGCAACAGAGTTCGAAGATTTGCAGCAGCGGCAAGTTGTCCTTTATACGGACGGAGTTTGTGAATTCGTTCGTCGAAGGCAGTATCGGTTCCTTTTAATGCTTCAACACTCAATGCGCAAGAGATATCGGCCAGCTTCATCAATTGCAGAGATTCGTGAGTGATGAGGGAAGCATACGCGGTCATCATTTGTGTGCCATTGATGAGTGCAAGACCTTCTTTTGCAGTCAAACGGAGCGGGCGTAATTTATTTTTTGTTAAAAGTGATTTTGCATTTTCTATTTTTCCTGACTTGCTGTTGAATATTTTTCCATGTCCCATCATAGTAAGAACAAGGTGAGCCAATTGTACGAGATCACCACTTGAGCCGACTGATCCTTGCGACGGAACAACCGGAATGAGTCCCGCATTAAAAAAGCGCACGATAAACTCCACTGTTTCAGGTCGTATGCCGGAAAAACCTTTTGCAAGTGCATTGATGCGAAGGACCATCATTGCCCTCACGACTTCATACGGCAGCGGGTCGCCGGCACCGGCGGCGTGACTGACAATAAGATTTCGCTGCAATAGTTCAATCTTATCCAATGGTATGCGTACATTCGCAAATTCACCAAATCCGGTGGTCACACCGTAGATCACTTCATCACTTGCAAGCCATTCTTCAACAAGAGCGCGAGATTTTTGCATCGCTTTTTTTGCAGATGGGGCAAGAGTAATTTTATTTGTGAAATCTGTCGAAGTTGAGTACAGATCAGAGATGGTAAGTGAATTGCCGTTCAAAGTGGTCATCATGTTAATAATTTTCTAATATAATTCCAGTATCAATAACGTTTATCCTGCAAATTATTTTGGCAGTCTGTTTTCCAATCGCACAACCAGATTCCGTTTAAGTGCATAACGAAATAACTCACTTTTCATTTTGCATATATCCTCACAAATTCTTCCAATCCTTCAATAATCTTTGTTGCAATCTGCTTCTGGAAATTTTCATCAATCAGTTTCATTTCATCTTCAGGATTTGAAAGAAAAGCAGTTTCAACAAGGACGTTTGGAAATTGTGTTGGTCCGCTGAGTGAAAAATTGAAATTTCCTGTAACACCCCATTCTGTAAGACCAAGTGTCAACATTTTTTTATACATAATATCGGAAAGAGATTTGTATCCGGGATAACGATAATAGGTGCTTGTTCCTTTTATCTGTTCAGGATCGCTACTCTCACCAATGGAGTTGCAATGAACGCTCACGAAGAGATGGACTCCGCCATTGATTACTTTATCTGCTCGGTCTGTCATGGTCACATTATCATCAGTTTCCCGCGTCATAATAGTGTTGATACCTTTAGCCTGCAATTGTGTATTCAGTTCCTTGGCAATTGCCAGTGTAACGTTCTTTTCAATTGCTCCGGTTGCGCCTTTCGCTCCTTCGCTTCCGATTCCATGTCCGGCATCAATTGCGACGGTCAGTTTTAACAACGGTCTAATGGAATCCGCAACAACCGGAGGACGTCGCACACGAATTCGCATGGAACTCCCTTCGTACGATATGTCGTACCCCCAATGCTGTTTATGCTTTAATAGAATCGTTAATTGAAATTGTTCTGCACCGATCTGAGTGCTTTTTACTTGTTGAATTCCAATTGCGGAAAGCTGATGTGTAATCCAATTTGTATTCGATGTTGCACCGAATATATTGACTACAATTGCCATTGGATCTGTTACTTGTTCGCTGGTATACGGAACTTTTTGTCCAAGACCCACGCGAACGACATCCTCGAAATCATTTCCATTAATGGAGATGGAGCCAGTAAGTGTTGAGGGGAGAGGTGTATTCATCGGAAGAAGTTGCGCGTACTCCTGCGGAAGCCAAGCTTCCATTCCATCGGATAACTTTACACGATATTGAGCACCAACTTTTCCCGTGATAAGTATACGAACTCCTTCAACAAGAAAACCTAATTTAGCGCCTCCCAAACGGTCCGTGCCAAGTCCTGCATTGAGAAAAGGTCGTTTGCCGGTTAATTCGGCAACACGAGGAAGGGAATCCTGAATAATGGAAATTTTTCCTTTTGCAATTGCCTTTTCACTGCTAAAAAAATTTCGTCTCATACGGACTTCAACCAAAGCGTCCACACAGTTGTCATTCGGCAGGACTTTGTATTGACCAATATAACTTCCTGTTCCCGCACCGTTTTTTGCCGTTATTTCGCGCATGGGAATTCCAGATTCCACTCCATCAATTGAGAATTCTGGCTGCTGCCCGGGAGTTCCTCTCATTCGAATTTCAACAATATCACCAGCGGTCAGCCACATGTCTTCTTGGGGAGATGAGACGTTGTCGATATAGATTTCCCCGTCTGGATATTTTTTTAAAACCGGTTTCAGAAAAAGAATATCCTTGTATAACGAATCACCCTTTTCATTGAATACGGCAATGTGTAACTGCGTAGTGTCGGAAGCGATAAAATGCATTCCAACAAATGCACCGCTGGCATACACTTTTGCTTCTTTGTAATTGATGAATGCTCTCGAAGTAATGTTCGTTGAGGCGGCAATCCGATGTCGTGATGCACTATAGACAACTGTGTCCTTTTCAGGAAGTACGACGCGAAGAAAGAGGGAATCATTAGTCTGCGAAAGAAGAGGTAATGCGAGTAGGATCAGAATTGAAATTGATTTCAAAATGTGTCTCCAAATGTTAACCCGGTACAAGTGACACAAATGTAGAAAGAGATGGGGCGAGATTCAAGAAAGGAATTGCATGTGACATTTTCTAAACAGCTCACAGGTCTTTAAGAACTGTGAGCTGTTTCTGATATTAGTAAATCACTTTATTCAGTGGGTATTCGATGATCCCTTCAGCACCGGCACGTTTCAACTGCGGTATGATTGCGCGGACAACTTTTTCTTCAAGGATAGTTTCGATCGCAACCCAGTCTGAATCCGAAAGTTGAGAAATAGTTGGTTTGCGAAGTGCAGGAATAAGAGCGACAATTTTTTCCAGGTCGACCTTTTTTAGATTCATCTTTAATCCCACGCGCGAACCCGCATTGATGGCTCCTTGTAATAACATTGCGAGGTTCTCAATCTTTTCTCGTTTCCACGGATCATTCCAACTGGTTTTATTGGCAATCAGTTTAGTATTGGATTCGAGGACAACATCGACAATGCGGAGTTTATTGGCGCGCAGTGAACTGCCGGTCTCCGTCACCTCAACGATGGCATCAACAAGATCCGGAGTTTTTACTTCTGTAGCTCCCCAAGAAAACTCCACAGCAGCTTTTACACCATGTTTCTGCAGATAGGCTTTTGTGATGCCTACAACTTCCGTTGCAATCCGTTTTCCTTCAAGATCTTTAACTGTTCTTACGGAAGAGTCTTCGTGGACAGCAAGAACCCACTTTACTTTTCTCATCGACTGCTTAGAATAGATAAGATCGCAGACACTGACAATATCTACGCCATTTTCAATGATCCAATCGTGACCTGTTAGTCCCGCATCGAACACGCCGTCTTCTACATACCGTGGAATTTCCTGTGCGCGAATGAGCATTCCTTCCAGTTCTTCATCATCAACAGAAGGGAAGTAAGAGCGTGACGAAACAGAAAAATTGAATCCAGCTTTTGATAACAGTTGAAGTGTGGATTCCTGAAGACTTCCTTTTGGCAAGCCAAATTTGAGTTTACTCATAACAATCTTGAGATAAAGTTACCCTCATAGTGCAGCGGGATAACCAATGTGTGTTTAATGAAAAGTTATTGTGAACAGATTAACTGATGGGTATAATATAAAATATAATCCCCACATAATCGCTCCCACGGAGAGTGGAATCGAGAGATTGTCGTCTATTTTCCAAGCTCCTGCTTCTACAACAGTTCCGACCAACGCAGCAATTGCTCCGATAAGATATTCGGTGCTTGAATATTCGACTTTGGGGGTAAAATAAATAACGAGCAGAGCAAAGACAAAAAACGCTGTGCTTCCCTCAACACTTTTTTTCAAAAATTTTTTCTTCCCGAACCGCCGTCCAAATAATGCAGCGACAGAGTCGGAGATAATAAGAATGGGAAATGCGGTCAATACAATCAATTTTGGGAATACGACTACGCAGATTGTTGCGGCAATTAATACGTTGGTTGCACCGTTCAATCGTTTTGAAGTGTGGTCCTGTTCATGTTTGCGTAACATAAATCGGAACACCATATAAAAGAGATCGGCAGTCGGTTTGTGGTAATACCGCAAAAGGTCAACAACTAAAAAACCAAACGTGACCGGCACCAGAATCTGCAGTGCTAGGTCACGTTCGATAAAATAATAGATGATCGGTATACTGAGTGAACAGAAATGAATCGCTTTCCGAGCAATCTCCGCTTTATAATCAATATTCGCAGCGTTAATCATACATTACGATTTACGTGCACGGGAGCGAGGTTTTGGTTTACTTTCACTTTTTCCGTTCGAATCTGTTTGAGCTGCAACAACAACGGCTTGTTCAATCACCGGGACCGGAATTGATGGAACATCTGCCACAGGAGCGCCATTGCCATTCTTTACGATAGCGGGAAGTTGTTCGCCGCGTAAAACTTTATCAATTTCCTCACTGTCCAGAATTTCTCGTTCCAACAACACATTGGACAACGCATGAAGTTTATCAATGTTCGTGGAAAGGATATCACTGGCACGTTTTTCACCCGTAGAGATAATTTTTTTCACCTCTTCATCAATCATTCTTCCGGTCTCTTCGCTGAAGTTGTGATGTTTTGTCACTTCACGGCCGAGGAAGAGTTCTTCTTCTTTTGCTCCGTATGCCTGCGGTCCCATTTTTTCGCTCATACCCCATTCGCAGACCATTTTGCGCGCAAGATTGCTGGCGCGTTCAATATCATTGCCTGCGCCGGTTGTATATTCATTGAACACAATTTTTTCAGCCATTCGTCCGCCGAACAACATCGCAATCAGTGACTCTAAATACCGTTTTGAGTACGTGTGTTTCTCGTCAATTGGAAGCGATGTTGTTACACCGAGTGCGCGTCCGCGCGGGATGATTGTTACTTTGTGGATCGGATCCGATTCCGGAATAAATTTAGCTACCAGTACATGTCCCGCTTCATGGTATGCCGTAATCTTTTTTTCTTTATCCGAAATGAGCATCGATTTTCGTTCCGTTCCCATCATCACTTTATCTTTCGCCTCTTCAAAATCGTGCATAGTCACTTCTTTTTGATTTTTGCGCGCAGCAAGAAGTGCCGCTTCGTTTACAAGATTGGCAAGATCAGCGCCCGAAAGTCCGGGTGTACCTTTTGCCAATATTTCCAATTTAATGTCCAATGCCAACGGAATATTTTTCGTGTGCACTTTTAAGATTCCCTCACGTCCGCGTACATCCGGACGATCGACGACAACCTGACGGTCAAAACGACCCGGGCGCATTAATGCAGGATCCAGCACATCCGGACGATTAGTTGCAGCGATCAGTATAACTCCGTTGTTTTGTTCAAAGCCGTCCATCTCAACAAGCAATTGGTTCAAAGTCTGTTCGCGTTCATCATGTCCGCCGCCGAGACCTGCACCGCGATGACGTCCAACAGCATCGATTTCATCGATAAAGATAATGCACGGCGCGTTTTTCTTTCCTTGATCGAACAAATCTCTTACACGGCTAGCTCCGACACCAACGAACATTTCTACAAAGTCCGCTCCGCTGATAGAGAAGAATGGAACCCCTGCTTCGCCGGCAACCGCGCGAGCTAATAATGTTTTTCCAGTGCCGGGAGGGCCAAGCAATAACACGCCGCGTGGAATTTTCCCGCCGAGTTTTTGAAACTTTGCCGGATCGCGTAAGAATTCAATCACTTCCTGCAATTCTGTTTTTGCCTCGTCGCAACCGGCAACATCGGCAAACGTGATTCTGATCTGTCCTTCATTCAACATTTTCGCTCGGCTTTTGCCAAACGAGAAAATACCTTTTGTGCCTCCGCCCTGCATTCTGCGGAAGATGAAAATCCAGATACCAATAATGATGATCCACGGAAGGGCAGTGATCAGCATATTCGTCCAGATCCCGTCATCTTTCGAAATATTGAATGCAACGTTATGGGTATTCCATTGTGCGATCACTGCGTCATCGATATTCGTATAGGGAAGAGTGAGGGTGAATTTTTCCACTTTCACTCGTTTTCCGGTTGAGAGGGTAATCTCTTGCGGTTCACGCATGATACCATGAAAATCAAAATCATTCAGATTTGATTTTTTTACAGTCGCTTTGGCGATCTGGTTATTGTTCAATAACTCCTGATACTGCGTGAATGTTATTTCATATTCAGTTGCTTCAGCACCTTTGAAAATAGTCATCACAACAAAGACAGCCATAATAATCGCTGACCAACTCAACACAACGCGAAAGGCTTTGCCCCAGTTGAATTCGTCGTCGTTTCGATTCGACATTTTTGGCTTCTTCAGTTTAGGAAGAAACTGACGCTTCTCATGTTGTTTATCACCCTGTTTTTGGTGTTGTTCGTTCTTTTTTTCTTCTGACATCGTAGTATATTCTCCAGACTAAGTTATTTCTATTTCTCAACAATTTTATAGACTGCGGGGATGTTCCGACCTTTTTGGGCGTAATCCAATCCATAACCGACCACAAAATCATTCGGGATTTTGAATCCGATATATTCTATCGGGAAGTCGATCTTAACCGCTTTTGTTTTGTATAACAATGCAACAACGGAAAACGATTTTGGGTTCTGTGCAAGGAGCATTCTTTTAATAAAATCGATTGAAAGACCCGAATCGATGATATCTTCAACAATAACAATATCTCTTCCCATCACCTGGCAATTCAAATCTTTCAATAAGTGAACATTCCCGGAAGAGACTTTTGCGTCGCCGTAACTGGAAAGTTTCAGAAAATCCACTTCGCATTCAATGGTGATCTGGCGGATAAGATCAGAAAAGAATACGAATGAGCCGTTCAACACACCGATGAAAATAGGAGTGCGTCCTTTATAATCCCTGCTTAATTTTTTTCCAAGCAGCTTGATTCGCGCCTGTATCTTTTTTTCATCAATGTATGGTTCAAATTTTTCGTTGTTAACGGTGATTGTTTTTTTTGCCATTGAGTTTCATCGCCAGTTGATATGTTGATGTTGTAGAATCGGTTAATTTGTAGCGCTCATCTAATCGTTTCCCAGCCACCCAGATGATATTGTTCTCGCTGATGACAAGCGGAACGTTCATCTTTTCTTCTCCAGATAATTTTTGTTCACCAAAAAAGTCGCTTACTTTCTTTCGTCCGTTCAATCCAAGAGGGAAAAAAACATCGCCGCTTTTCCATGATCGGATGGTTATAGGAAATTTCACTTTTTCCGCATCAACATACTCTATAGACGAATCGAGACGTTTTTTATTGTCAGGAAGTGCAGACTTTTTTACAGAGAGTGTAAATTTTGCCGTGGAAATTCTTCCCACACTGTCTAACCTGTATTCGAAAGCTGCAGTAGTGTTATTCTTCCGCACAATGATGCTTTGTGAAAGACGCTCTGCAATCCAATCGTTTTGTATTTCGACGATTGTCCCTTTTTGTTGTTCCATCAATTCTATAACAGAATTGATATTGCTGAATGTAGCATCAACCATCAATGTTTTCAACAAGCGGCGAATAACCGACTGTTGGATGAATTGATGATGCACCGAGATTTTTTTGATATCTATTTCCGTAGAGGAAACGACTTCTTTAAAAATCTTTTTTGTCTCTTGATTCGTAAAATCTGCAGCAGCCCGGAAGAGTTCCGACTCATGAAACAGTGTCTCATTCAGCGAAGGATTGATCCTTTTCTTCAATACTGGAATGATCTTATTTCGCAGAAAGTTACGAGTATAATCATCTTCTGCATTAGTAGAATCATTTCTGAATGCGATCTTTTTCTCTTTTGCGTATCGTAAAATCTCGTTACGGTTTACACACAACAACGGTCGAACAATCGCATCACGTCGAGGTGGAATACCGGCTAAACCGTCTATTCCACTTCCTCTCAATAGATTCATGAGCATCGTTTCGGCATTGTCATCTTTATGATGTGCCGTAACTATCACGTTTGCATTTACAGTGTGTTTCAAACTCTCAAAGAACGAATATCGAATTTCTCGTGCAGTTTCTTGTAACGATAATTTTTTTTTGGCGGCAATCTTCTTGGTTTCACTTCTCTTATTATAGAAGGGGAGTCCGTAGTGATTTGCCGTTTTCTTTACGAATTGTTCGTCATCGTGTGATGCTTTTCCTCGCAGCTGATAGTTGACATGGGCAACGACGATGTTCAATTTCAGAGTCTCTTGCAGGGTTACAAGCAAATCCAGCATCACCATTGAATCCACGCCGCCACTAACCGCCGCTATCACCGTTTCACTCGAATGGAGCAATCTTTTTTTCTTCACATACTGCTGAACGGTTCGGATGAGCTGTTGGTATGTCAATTTCTGCTTCATTCGCTCGTTCGTTTCCGGTCTGATTATCCTTCCATACAGCAGATAATGAAAATTTGTCACTCATTACTGCGAATAAACATAATTTACCGAAAAGTTGCTGATTCTCCAAGTTATTCTTGAATTGTTACCCATTCGAACAGCAAAATCGAATAAAATGGAAATGAATGTTCACTAAAATCAAAAACCCGTCTCAATATTCATTAAGACGGGTTTTTATGATAACGGATTATTACGATCTCTGAAATGACAATGGATAATTTACATGTGTGAAATTAATGCATCGCCGAATGCTGAACACTTAATTTCCTTTGCGCCTTCCATCTGGCGGGCAAAATCATATGTGACAGATTTTGCGCCGATCGCACCATTCATTCCTTTTACAATCAGGTCTGCCGCTTCGGTCCAGCCCATGTATCGAAACATCATTTCGCCGCTCAGCACAACAGAACCGGGATTCACTTTATCCTGATTTGCATATTTAGGTGCGGTGCCGTGTGTTGCTTCAAATATAGCGTGACCAGTGATGTAATTGATATTTCCGCCGGGAGCAATTCCAATTCCACCAACCTGTGCTGCGAGTGCGTCGGAAAGATAATCGCCATTTAAATTTAATGTTGCGATCACATCAAATTCTTCGGGACGGGTGAGTACTTGCTGTAACGTAATATCGGCGATTGCATCTTTAATGACGATTCCTGCACCTGGTTTTCCTTCCGGAATTTTGCACCACGGTCCACCGTCGATCTCTACTGCTCCGAAAAATTCTTTCGCTGCCTGGTAACCCCATTCCCTAAATCCCCCTTCGGTGTATTTCATGATATTTCCTTTGTGAACAATTGTCACGCTCTTGCGATTGTTCTTGATTGCATAGCTAATGGCACTATGGATCAATCTCACTGTCCCTGAATAACTGACAGCTTTAATGCCAACACCAACATTCACATCGCTCGGAAAATCTTTTGCGCCGACCAATTTCCAAAATTCTTCTGCCTTTTGTTTTGTACTGAATCGGATCTTTTCAAAACTTTTTGGGAATTCCTTTTGCAGAAAGTCGAGAATTTTTTGTGCATCCGGTGAGCCGCCCGCAAATTCAATTCCAGCATAGATATCTTCTGTATTTTCCCGAAAAATTACCATATCCACTTTTTCAGGATGTTTTACCGGTGACGGGACTCCTTTGAACCACATCACAGGACGCAAACAGACATACAGATCTAGCATTTGACGAAGTGCAACATTTAGAGAACGAATCCCGCCGCCGATTGGTGTTGTTAAGGGTCCTTTGATGCCGACAAGATATTCTTTGAATGCATCGATTGTTTCGTCCGGAAGCCAATTATTCACTTTGTCGAATGCTTTTTGTCCGGCAAGAACTTCTTTCCATTCAATTTTGCGTTTTCCACTGTATGCTTTTGCCACTGCCGCATCAAATACTCGCACCGATGATCGCCAAATGTCTGGACCAGTGCCATCTCCTTCAATAAATGGAATGATCGGATTATTCGGAACGGTCAATTTGCCATTGTGGATAGATATTTTTTCTGCCATTGTCTTTGTTCCTTCGTTTAAAAATTGGATCCAATATTCAAGTTGGATTCCAATGAATGATAGTTAATCAATATTCGCGCGAATTTTATCCGCCACTTCTTTCATCTGTCCTTCGGTATACTTCTTCAAGTTTAGATTAAAGGAGATATTGTCGTTGGAATAGCGCGGTGTTACGTGAATGTGAAAATGAAATACGGATTGTCCGGCAACTTCGCCGTTGTTGGCAAAAAAATTGAATCCTTCTAGATTGAATGTTTTTACCAATGATTTTGCAACTTTTTGCGTCACAATCATTAATTCGCCCAGTTCCACTTCAGGAACTTCCAAAAAATTCCTATACTCTTTTTTGGGAATAATCAGAGCATGCCCATAGTGGATCGGCATAATATCTATTATAGAGATAACGTTATCCGTTTCGTAAAGAATTTCGGAGGGAATTTCGCGATTGATGATCTTCGTAAAGATTGTACTCATATCAGATGCGGGATGTTGTCGGTAAGAACATATTCAAAATTTCTTCAGTAAGAAAGTAGAAAAAGAAGTGGAGAATTTAAAGGGAAAAATCTCTATATTTCGCCAACAAAAAATCGTAAAAAAAACCACCAAATATCAACTGAGGTATACATGAAAAAAATTATTGTCTATGGTATGCTTGTCATCAGCGCGGCATCGCTTGCATTAATGGGCTTTCAATGCTCATCTGCCGAAATGACAAGTGCGAAACTGTACATTCAACGAAAAGAATTTTCAAATGCTGAAGCACAATTATTGAAGGAAGTTGCAAAGAATCCGAAAAATGAAGAAGCATGGTTTATGATTGGTCAGATCCGAATGGAACTGAAAAACTACAAAGGAATGAAGGATGCATTTGTTGAAGCATCCAAAGTGGGATCAAAGTTTAAGAAAGATATTGAAACACAGACACTTGGGACATGGGCACGTTTGTTCAATCAAGGCGTTGAAGAATTAAATAAAGCACAAGATTCGACAGGATTCGATTTAGCGATCGCAACATATTCCTTGGCAAATTACGTGATGCCGGAAAGTCTTACCAATCAACAGAATTTAGGTCTGGCGTATTATCGAAAAGGTGATTTCGAAAGTGCCATTCAACCATTGACTATCTCCGCAGAAAAAGGAAAATCGCTTTTTGCAATCAAAGTATTGAGTAATATCTTTTTAGTTCGTGCCAATGAATTTAAATCGAAGTTTGTTGAACAAAATCGTGTTGCCATTGAAGAATTAAAAAACCTCGGTCAAGTTCGTGAAAAAGTAAAAGCTGCCGATGTAAAATATTATCTTGGTGAACCAAACGATATCAGCAAAGAGACAAAAGGAAAAGGGAAGCAGGCAGTTGTTGTAAAAGAAATCTGGAAGTATACTAAATATAACCTTGATGTGACGATTGAGGATGAGCTTGTGAGCGTAGTTAACTTCTCAACACCGTATAAGGGAAACATCGATTCGTCAAATCATTATCTTTCCGTGGCAGAATATGCGAAAGCCATCGTCGTTCTGAAAAACGGCGCTGTATTGTATCCGGAAGAACCGGAGATTTCCGAAAATCTCATGAATGCATATATTGGTGCTGAACGAAACGAAGAAGCACGCGAATTGTTGGTTGATCGTGTAAAACGATATCCGAACAGCAAATTCGATCGTTATAACTACGGAGTATTCCTCTTAAAAGACAATAAGTATGAAGAATCGGTGAATGAATTTAAAGCGGTTCTTGAGATTGATCCTGCGTTTAGTTCTGCCGTCTATAACCTTGCAGCAACGTATGTGAACTGGGGAGTTGCAGAGCAAGAACGATTGAAAAAAGAAAAGAAGGACGACGATAAGTCGTACCAGGAGAAATACAAATTCGCCATTCCATATTTGGAAAAGGTTATTGTGGATAAACCGACCGATATTCAGATCTGGGAATTGTTAGGCCAGGTATATGCCAATCTTGGTGAAGTTGATAAAGCGAATAGTGCATACAAAAAAGCAGATGAAATCCGTTCTGGTAAAAACTAATCTATAGAAGTATCTCCCGAAGCTGTTGTGATCAACTTCAGCTTCGGGATTGTTATTTAATTCGGAGTATTATGAGCAACCAACCACAACCGCCGTCGCAACAGATCAATATCGAATTAGGGGAAAAGGAAGCCGAAGGAATTTACTCCAACCTTGCAATCATCACGCATTCCCCGGCAGAATTTGTTATTGATTTTACACGGATCCTTCCAGGAGTTCCGAAAGCGCGCGTACAAGCACGCTTGATTATGACTCCGCAACATACTAAGTTATTGATGAGTGCCATTCGCGACAACATTCAAAAATACGAAGAAAAATTTGGGGAAATAAAGATTCACGGGGAAGAAGCAACAAATCCATTCGGTTTTCAAATTCCTCCTAAAGAGGAAAAAGTGCATTGACAATGTGAGCGCAGCCACATCGCGTTTATTCAATTCTTTACAATTTCTAAAATAACAAATAGTCTGTTCGTCAGAATTTTTGACGAAGGGATTATCATTTACTAAATAATACAATAGGGGAAAGTTCATGAAAATTTCTACGTTCCGAATCCGAAAACGATTAGCGAATGTGTTTTTCATTCTTCTTACCACGCTTCCATTCTCATACCATTGCATCAAAGTGCCATCGCAACCGGTCATTCCTCAATGGGAAACACAATTGAGTCTTACGCTTGTTAATAAGACGTTTTATTTTAACGACTTGGTGAATAAGGATCCGAAGTTTGACACCACGACCGGTATCGTTCTGTACAGACCGACAGAAAATGCCACCGGTACGAGAAAAGGAATTCCAAAAAGCGTATTCAATATGCCTTCACCAAAAGGTAATACCATAGCGCAGGAAATTGGTGTAGTTCCGGTTGATGTCGGTGCGCCGCCAACATTTAATTTAACGGCTACGGATTTGGGAATTAATTCCTCTAATCTTAATCCGACGTTCGCCCCACAAACAGTAACATTAACGGCATCACAATTGGGTATGCCTGTCGGTACACTCCCTGCAGATATTCCATCAATACCTATTAACCAAATTTTTGGAGACACAGTAAAGTTTTCCTATTTGGTGTTTGCAAACGGAACGATGAGTCTTACGATCAAGAATAACTTTCCGTTTGGCATCCAATTCGCCAGTAATCAACTTCGCTTGGTGAATTTTAATAAGGCAGCAGATTCAACAGAAGAAGTAGCGATCTTTACATTCACAGGAGTGATTAATACTAACGATAGTGCTACGTCGGCACCCGCACCATTATCGGGGAAGAAAATGGATGGGATTTTGAAATTGAAGGGGACAATGGCAACGTCGGGTGCAACTGGTAAAACGTTGACGGCAAGTCACAATTTGTCGGCTATTGTTTCAATTAACAACGCACAAATTCAATCCATGGTGCCGGATCCTGCTCCGCCGACTTCTATAGATCAGATCTTTGGCGACTCAACTGATTTTAAATATATTGTGTATGACAAAGGTCAAATGCAGTTGGAGATTAACAACAGTTTTCCATTTGATATTAAATTTACAGGAGACTCACTTCAACTAGTCAATAGAAACGATACAACCCAGGTGGTTGGGAAATTTTTATTTACAGGATCGATTGCGGCAAACACTACGGGCAAATCAGACATCATTCAGTTGGCAACAAAGAGAATGGATGCGATTTTGAAGTTGAAGGGAACCGTCAATATCAGCAATTATTTTGGGAAGACGATTACTGCGTCTAATAAACTTGTTTCAACATTAAATCTTTCCAACGCCTATCTTCAATCTGCATTAGTCAATACGATCAATTTTAATCCCACAAGCGTACTTGCCGTTCCGGATTCTGCTATCCGGCTTGATCAAAAAATTAAAATAAAACTAGCCAGGTTTGAAAGTGGCGGTATGAAAGTGCGCATTGTTAACCAAGCCGGACTGAAATTGAGTGTGAAGTTTGGTATCTCGGAGTTGACAGATAATTTGACCGGAGGGCAAGAATACAGACTGCCGGGTACAAATACTGCGACAGGAATTGTCGAGGTGCAGCCGAAAGATTCTCTGGTCACTACTATCCAAATGAATAATGTAGCATTCGTTTCGCGTGACCGATTAGCCAACGATACGCTCGTTACTCAGTTCCTTCATTTCAGTTTGGAAATTAAAACACTGAAAGCAAGCACTGGTTACGTTACCATTAATAAGTCTGATCAGGTTATTGCCGATGTGCAGCCGGTAGGTGCGTTTGTGTTGACGGAAGTTCAGGGAAAAATACCTCCGGATACCATCGCGGTGAATCAGCCATTCAGCGTTGGTATTGGTGATATTGCGAATAATCTCACGTTGGAAGGGATCAACAGTGCCATAAAACTTTCGACAAAGATTCTAAGCACCGGATTGTTCCCGACGGATGTGAATCTGTATGTAGTTCCTTTAAATAAAAACGGTGTAAAGGGAGATTCGGTTCAGATTACAAAACGGATTAATCCGGGAGATCCATCCGATATTCCAATCGATAGTTCGAAAGTGAACAAGTTGATGAACACATTCCTTCCGGGCGAATTACCGTCGCAATTTATTGTGAGAGGAAATGTCATTGTAAGTCCGCTGGATATCTATAATGATAATTCCACTGCGAAAGCGGGTGTCGGTAAAGTGTTGCAAACAGACAGTGTGTTTGTGAATTTGGATTATGCCATACCGGTTGCAATCGGTATTAAGAACGGTGTGTTGAAGAATCCGCCGACGGCATTTTCTCAGACCGTAGATACGGCGCAGGTAAACCTCATTAAAAACGGAAAAATTTATCTCGACTTTAATAACACCTTCCCGCTTGATGTGGAAATGAGTTTGAAATTATTAAAAGGCATTACCGTCGGAGATACTTCGAAAGCAGATACCATCTCCGCACCGGTGTTGACCATTCCACAGGTTGCTTCTGATACAGTAAATTATCCTCCGCTTCGTGTCGCTGCCGATACTACAGTTGCCAGGACTGGCCAGCGATCGTTCACATTCTTGAATTTGACACCGGAAGACGCGAAGAAATTGAGCAGTGCTTCTTTCAGCGCTGTTGAATTAAAAATGAAAACTGCAGGGAATGGCACAACAGCAAAACAATTTAATCTAACCGATAAACTGGTGATGTCTGTCAGGGCGAATATGACGTTCCTGTTCAGCCAAGACCGTTTAGGCAAAAAATAACCACATCATACAGAAAGGATAATGGACAATGAAAACGTTTGAAAAAAGAAATTTCGTTGCAGCATGCATGATCCTTCTTGCACTTGATGTGGTGATGACAACCACAACATTTGCCGGAGGAGATAAATATTCACCTCGTCTTGTTGGAATGGGACGAGCATTTACAGCATTTTCACGGGGACTTGACGCCGTCGGAGTTAATCCTGCGAATCTTGCCTTGAATGACAGAGATGCGACAGTAACAATCAACCTTGTACCGCTTGGTTTCTCTATAGGTAGCGACTTGATTAATCTGGGAATTTATAACGATTACTTCACCGGAGTTGATGTTCCCGGAAATCCGGATCGGCAGCCAAGAATGTTAACAGAAGCAGATAAAGATAAAATTCTTGAATTGTTCCCATCCGGTATTGCACGGACACAAACAAGAATTGAAACTTCTTTGATTGGTTTTTCATTGCAGATTGGTAATTTCGGATTTGCCATTGCACCGTCAATTCAAACAGCCATCAATCTGGATCTTGATAAGGCATATTTGGAATTTCCACTTCGCGGTTATGGAGCCGGTCAATCGTACAATTTTGACGGCACCGCTGTCAACGGACAATCTGTTGCTGAAATGAATTTTTCGGCAGCTTATATGTTGCCAGTTGAATTCCCGATGGTGACAGAGATAGCTATTGGTGTTGGTGTAAAATATTTAATAGGACTCGCATTCATTGCAACAGATCACTACAATGGTTCCATTACCCCTGTCACGGAAGTACAGCCTGATGGCTCCGTTGTGAATAAAGAAACAATCGCAAAGTTCGACTTCCTTCAATGGGTAGCGCAAGTGGATCCGAATGATCCGGCTCCGGTTGGTACCGGTCTCGGACTTGATTTTGGAATTTCCATGAGACTGTTAGATAATATCCAATTTGCAGCAAGTATCACAGACATCGGCAGTATTACATGGGATAAAAATACAAAAGCGATCATTGGTAATGCTTCATTGAACTTAGGTGCTGTAGGTGACAAAGAGAACCAGCAAAAATTGACAGATGCATTCAAAGGAAAAACGGTTGATACGACCGGATTTACATTTGATCTTCCAACAGCGGTGAACGTTGGTGCGGCAATTCAAATGGATGAGATGATCGAAGCATTTCCGTTCCGCTGGCTTGTTGCTGTGGACGGACATTTTGGTTTGAATGAGATTGGTGGTAACACGAAATTACCGCAATTCTCTGTGGGAACCGAACTCGATCCGCTAGCAGGTTGGTTGCCGCTGAGAACTGGTGTTATTCTCGGAGGCCGCGAACGATTCGCGTGGTCAGCCGGATTTGGTATTCATTTGGCGAATACATTTGATATTGATTTTGCAACGCAGAGTATCGCGATTCTGACCAATCCGGAAACATTCCGCACTGGGTCATTTACGATGGGGATGCGATTAAGGTTTTAATCAAGAAGAAAGTAATTTGAACAGATCCCCGAAGTCTCCAAAAGATTTCGGGGATTGTTATTTTAAATCGAACGTCTAAGGCGTGCAACGGGAATCATCATCGATTCCCGGTATTTTGCAACAGTTCTCCGGGCGATGTTGTATCCTTTTTCTTTGAGGATTGCAGCGATATCTTCGTCGCTGAGCGGTTTGGATTTATCTTCGGCAACAAGAATCTCTTTGATACGTGCTTTCACTTCTTTATTGGAAACATCCTCGCCGCTTTGCGTGCTAATGCCTTCGCTAAAAAAGTATCGAAGTTCGTACACACCAAAATCGGTTTGCACATATTTTCCGTTTACAACACGGCTAATGGTGGAAATATCCATCCGGATTACTTCTGCAATATCTTTATAGATGAGCGGTTTTAATCCCTCGCCCGTTTCAAAAAAGTCTTTTTGCCGATTCACAATCTCGTGCATCACCTTCAACATTGTTTCGCGACGCTGATAGATAGAAGCAATGAACCATTTTGCAGCATCAAATTTAGAGCGAAGAAATTGTTTGGTATCGGCGCCAACTTCTTTATTTCGCTTGGACATCAATTCTTTGTAGTTGCGGTTGATACGAAGGGGAGGAACATTCTTATCATTCAATTGAATGATGAATGTCTCTTCATCTTTGGTCACGATAAAATCCGGAGTGAGATAATTCTGCTGCGCATCGATGGTTCCTTCCCCTGGTTTGGGATTCAGGTGAGAGATGATCTCAAGAATATTTTTTACTTCATCGATGGAGATGTTCAGTACTTCGCCAATTTTTTCATAATGTTTCTTGGTGAATTCATCAAAATGGTCCCGCAGAAGTTTTTTTGCCAGTTCAATCAATCGATGTTCACCTTTGGCAAATTCCAATTGTACCAGCAGGCATTCCTGCAGTGAGCGGGAAGCAATTCCGACCGGTTCCATCCTCTGAATGATGCGCAGGACTTCTTCCACCTGTTGAACAGTAAGGTGCAGTTTGTGACTGAGATTGATATCGTTCACAATTGATTCCAGATCACGCCGTAAGTATCCATCTTCGTCAATATTGCCGATAATCTCTTCGGCAACGTTCATTCCCATATCCGTAACATCGGCTAAATGCAGCTGATCGATTAATTTTTCAGCAAGGGGCGTAGCAGCGGCAATCGGAATCTCTTCTTTCTCTTCGTCATCATTTTGTTGCTGTGTTTCGCGTTTTGGAGCGAATGATTCCTCGTCGCTTAAATAATCTTCAAACGAAAACTCATCTTTCTTCTTTTCTTCCTCTTCCTGTTTTGTTTCTTCTTCCACAGCCGGTGTTACATCGGCAGATTGTTCCACTTCAACTTCTCCATCCACTCCTTCTTCCAGCAGGGGATTGATCTCCAATTCCATTTTGATCATCTGTTCCAGGGCAAGGGTCGGCAATTGGAGCAGTTTCAGATACTGAATCTGCTGTGGGGTGAGTTTCTGAAGTAATTTTTGCTGTTGTGATAAATGAAGCATTATGATCGTTTCGTGTTGAGTGTTTCGTTCAATTGTCTGTTCCAGGATTCTCCAAATACACGTACCAGCGGTGCAGAGACAAATTGGTGGAGCGGAATGTTTTCTTGTTCCCCCTTGTTCAGCGCAGGAGTACACTCACTGAAAAATTCGTAGTGAATTTCTTTTCCGTTTACCTGAGCCTTACCGATGCGTATCGGGAAGAGATGACAGGAGACCGGTTTCTGCCAGGTAATTTTGTTTTCGTAAAATGCGCGTTCGAAAGCACATTTGGCAATATCACCATCATAATATACAAACACGCACGCTTTGCCGTCAACACACTGTGTGGCATAATTCCCCGTTGATCCGTCCACCAAACCGTCGCGTTCAATTATTGCCAAATGTTTTGATGAAAGATATTCTTTAATGATCGGGAATGCATGTTCAATTTCACCGATTTCATTGTCTTGTAGAGGCGCCCCTCTTCCTCCCGGGAATGTGCAACAGGCTCCTTTACACGCGTTAAGATCGCAGGCAAATTTCGTTGTGAGGACGGAATCATCAACATGTATTTCAGCAATGGTAATCATTTTCTATTGATAAGATAAGGATTTTTTGAGGAAGGGGAAAGAAGAACAGGAGAATAGAAGTTATTTTTCTGGTGCAATAGCTTGGAAAAAGTTAAAAATTTCAGTACAGAAATTTTTAGGAAAAGAATTATACTTTTAAAAACATCTTTCCCGCCATTTGGCGTACAATCCCTTTGAATTCAAGACTGAGCAGATTTACCAACACGTCCGAAGAAGAGAGCTGTGTTTGTTCAGAAATGCTGTCGATATGCACCGGTTCATTATTAAGAACATCGATAATTTTCTGCTCGAATGCATTTAATTGCGGTATTTCGGCTTTATGAGGTTTTGATTTGAGGATTGGAGAGAGCGACACTAACAGTTCGTCAATAACATCGTCCACAGACTGAACCAGTTTTGCCTGGCCGTTCTTGATCAATTTATTGGTGCCGTAACTTTTTTTCTCCGAAATATTTCCCGGAATGCAAAAGAGTTCACGATTCTGATCAATTGCGGTCGTTGCCGTGATCATTGCTCCACCGTTTTCGTCCGATTCTATAATAAGTGTCCCGAGCGACATTCCGCTGATGATTCGGTTCCTTCGCGGAAAAAATCCCGGATGTGATTGTGTGCTCATCAGCAATTCGGAGATTACGGCTCCGTTATTCTTTATTTCGATCTGGCTCACGAGTTTTTCATTTTCTTTGGGATAGATCTTATCGATACTTCCACCGAGAACAGCAATTGTTCTTCCGTGTGCTTGAAGCGTACTGCTATGGGCAATTGTATCAATGCCCCGAGCCAAACCGCTGACCACGGTAATCCCTCGATGAGCAAATTCTTTTGCAAAATGTTCAGCGTTTAGTTTGCCGTTTGTTGTGGGATGACGGGTGCCGACGATTGCAATGGAGAAATTATCATTATGATGAAACGCGCCACGCACAAATAATAATACAGGAGGATCGTAGATATTTTTTAAGTGTTCAGGATAATTGTTATCCCACAAGGAAATAATGCTTCCATCGATCTTATTGACAAGGGAAAATTGTTTTTCGACCAGATGTTGATTGAATGGAGTGTGGCGGATAAGCGAAGCGTCTGGTTCTTTCACTCCGTGTGCTTTAATCAGTTTGCGCGGGTCGGAAGCCAGGATCTCTTTTGTATTTCCAAAATGGTTGACAAGATTGATGATTTTTCGATCGCTTATTTTTGGAATCGATTTTAAATGCAGTAAATCCCGAATCTGAATCTCATTTTGCATTCAATTAACCAACGATCTCATTCTGGAAACGATCAACCAGCTGCGATGCCTTTTCTCGTGTTCTAGCTTCGGCAATAATTCGAATGATCGGTTCGGTATTTGATTTTCGCAGATGTACCCACGAAGCAGGAAAGTCGATCTTCAATCCGTCGTCAAAATTCGTTGTTTCGGTTTTGGAATATTTGGAATGCAGTCGTTTCAGTATTTCGTCCGGTTTTAATGAACCGAGCTCAATCTTATTCTTCACAATCTCGTATTGAGGAAGTGATGCTTTCAGTGCAGATGCTTTCCCACCAAAGTTCGCTAGTAATTGCATAAAGAGTCCAATGCCAACAATCGCATCTCTTCCTAAATGAACTTCGGGAAGAATCACACCTCCACTTCCTTCTCCACCGATGACGGAATGGACTGCTTTCATCTTTGATGCAACGTTTATTTCTCCTACTGGTGTCCGGTGAACGGTTGCCCCAAATTCTTTTGCCACATCTTCTACTGCACGAGTAGTGGAAAGATTAACGACGACGTTATGATTTGTTCTTCCCAATTTCTGTTCTGATTCCAAGATAAATTTTGTTGCAGAAACGATTGTGTATTCTTCCACAAATGGTTTTCCTTCTTCCGTGATCAACACCAGTCGGTCAACGTCGGGATCCACTGCAACGCCGAGATCCGCTTTTTCTTGCACCACTCTCGCACATAGGCCGGTGAGATTTTCCGGAATGGGTTCTGGTGTGTGTGAAAATATCCCGCTTACTTCGCAATTCATTTCAATTACTTCGCAGCCAAGTTTTCGCAATAGCTGAGGAGCGATGTTACCCCCTGCAGCATTGACACAATCCACAACTACCTTTAGTTTTCGAGCAGCAATCGATTTTGTATTGATGCTGGGAAGAGAGAGGATAGTATTGATATGTTCATTAATGAAGTTCGGATCTTCCGTTAGCTTACCCTGCTCATCCCATTTTTTGTAAAGGAAGTTACCGCGATCAGCGATTGCCCAAAATTCTTTGTTCTCTTCACCATTTAAAAACATTCCGGAGGAGCCGATGAATTTCAAGCCGTTCCAGATCATTGGGTTGTGACTTGCGGTGATGGAAATTCCGCCGGCAGCGTGAAGTTTTTCAATGGCAAGACCAACAGTCGGTGTGGGACAAATTCCGAGGGATACAACATTGCAGCCCATTTGCAAAAGAGTGGATACAACGATATCCGAAATTGATTTTCCGGTGATTCGCCCGTCTCGTCCGACAATAATTGTTCCGCGATTGCAGTATTCAGCAAACGCTGCGGAATATTTTACCGCTGTTTCGGGTGTCAACGATTCACCAACAACGCCGCGGATACCTGAGATACTTACCATTAACGACATACAACAGTTCCATTCTAAGTGTGAGACAATAATGGTAAGAAAATACGGATCAATGGTGAGTCAAGCAAGGGTGTTATGTGATTTCTCTGTTTGCATCTTTCTTTTGGTTTTTCCATATTCACAGAGTCAAAAACTTTGAAAAGGATTGTTATGAATTACAAAAAAATTGCCAAAGTGGCTGTGGTTGTTTCAGCAGTTGTTTTTCTCTTTATGCAGTTCATCCAACCAAATCGTGACAATCCTTCATTCGATTCCGCAAAGACACTTCAATCAGAGTTGGCAATTCCGGCAAATATCAGTTCGCTTCTTGATAGAGGATGTAAAGATTGTCATTCCAATAAAACGGTCTGGCCATTCTATTCCTACATTGCTCCGGCTTCTTGGCTGGTTTCCTACGATGTGATGGAAGGACGGAAGCATTTCAATATGTCCGAATGGGGAAAATATAAATTTAATAAAAAAGTCCAAAAGCTCTCTGGTATATATCAAGCGGTTACCGATCGATCTATGCCCCTTCCGAAATACATTCCGTTACATTCTGAAGCAAATTTTAGTGATGCCGAACGCGATACTCTTGCACGGTGGGCCCAAACAACTGCCGAAAAAATGATGGGAGGAGAAGAAGAGGAATAACGTTTCTATGTCACAATCGCTTTTTCTCTGTGACGCGTCGTACAACTTCATTTCTCATTTTCTTCTTTGTTTGTAGAGGATTTTTAACCAATACACGACCTGAACGGCAGTGGATTAGCAATTGTTGACTACCGTAGCAATTTTTACAATATTTGCAGTACCTATTGGAGTTTATTCATGAAATCTTCTTTACGCCGTGCAATACTTTTGTTCACCTGCTTGGCGATAATGCAAATCTCGTGCGGTCCCGGTCTCTCCGAAATAACCACCAATCTTATTGAACAAGGAAGAAATGACGAAGCAATTGCGCGTATGAAGCGTGCTTTGATTCTTTCGCCGGACCGGCCAGAATATATCAAATTGATGGCGATTGCACACTATAATAAAAAACAATATGATGATGCAACGAAACTCCTTCAGCAAGTTTTAAAGTTAGATGAAGAGGATGATCAGGCGGCGTATTACATTGCCGCATCGTACGAAGCAAAACAGGATTACAACAAAGCGATACAATACTATAGAATTTATAATGAATTAACCTTCTTCGGTGAGTATAAGGAAGTTGTCGAAACACGTATTAAACTTCTTTATCGTCAGCAGATGGAATTGGAAGCTCAACGTGCTTTGCAAATGGAACAGCAATTAGATGTTGCAAGGATCCCCGCGAATACGATCGCCATTCTCTATTTTGAAAACAAAGGACAAAAAGCAGAGCTGAATCCGCTTCAAAAGGGTCTTTCGGAAATGATGATCACGGATCTTTCGAAGGTGAAATCGCTTAAAGTGTTAGAGCGAATTCGATTGCAGCAATTGATCGAAGAAATGAATCTTTCTGAGACAGATATGGTTGATCAAAAAACTGCTCCACGGTTAGGGAAATTATTGGGAGCTAATAGATTGATTAAAGGCTCGTTTTTTGATTTGACGGGTAACAAAATAAATATTGATGCGTTTGTTGCAAAAGCTAAAACCGGTGAGATTGATGCCTCTACAAATATTTCGGGAAAAGTTGAGGACTTTTTCCGAATGGAGAAGGATCTTGTCTTTAAGATCATCGACCAGATGAAAATAAAATTGACCGATGAAGAACGAGAGGCGATTCTTGAAATACCTACAGAAAATTTCTTTGCGTTCCTTCAATATTCTCGAGGTCTAGATTTTGAAGACAGGGGACTGTATACCCAGGCATTCCAAGCGTATTCTCAGGCTGCAACAGCCGATCCGAATTACTCACAGGCAAAGACTAGCGCAGCATCTGCAAAAAAATCAGAACAGATCGTTGGTTCTACTTCGTCCTCTTCTAACGATGCAAAATCGTCCGAACAAAGCCAGACTGATCAGAAGCAATCTGATCAAAAGCAAGGGCAGCAAACGACGTCTTCTTCGGGAACAACTTCGTCAAGTACATCCCGCACTTCATCGTTTGCCAATGTCCCGCCACCGCCACCGCCACCAACAAGTTCAATGGGAGGTGGAGGAGCTGGGAATATTATTAATGATCGCATCGGCAATCTCATAGGGAATATCAATAACACAGTCAATCCAGGAACTGGTTCTCAAAACACACCACCTCCTTCGGTTATTGATCCTTTGAAACCGCCGCCATCTCCGCCGAATTGATGTCATGTATAAAAGCATAATTGTATCAACCTTGATGTTGGGCACGTTCCTTTTTGCTCAGCAGCCTAAACTTTCTTCTCTCGGACCCAAGGGTGGGGTGATTACACATCTTACTGGTTCTCTCAATGACGATGTTATTTTTGCCGTTGTGAGAGAAAATGGATTATACCGTTCCATTGATGGTGGAGAGAGTTGGAATAAAGTAACCTCGCAGAATTTTAAGAATCTGACTATCGGTGAGATTACCTTGCACCCTAGATCTTCCGATACTGTCATGATGGCCACAACCATGGGGCTCTATCGGAGTACTGATAAGGGATTTTCATGGATGCTTCAATCAGCTTTTCCCTATCCGACCTTTAGCATTAAATACTCTCTTGCCAATCCCTCAATTATGTTTGGTACTGATTTCAACGGAGTACTTCGGTCGAACGATGCAGGAAAGACATGGCTTCCTCTTAAAGACAATGTCTATTTTGGAAATCGCACAGCATTTAAAGTGGCTGTCCATCCGTCCGATATCAATAATATCCGGGTGATCGTTTCCACGGGGTTTGCCGATTCTGTTGGTTTATTTTTCTCTCCGGATGGCGGTCAATCATGGAAACCGTTCAATAAGAATTTACCGACAGGTGCGGCACGCAGGATCTATGCGATGGAAATTGATACGACGGGAATAGGCACCATCAATTTTAGAGCTGTCATAGGAACCGCTGACGGAATGTTTGGTGTACAATCAGATTATGCAGATACGGCATGGCAGGCGATTAAAAAAAATAATATTCCCATCTCCGGTGTCATTACCGACGGGGTTCTTGTCTATGATAAATTTGATCCAACGGCCGGACAAAATGGTGAACATAAATTTTCGTTCTTTGTTGCTTCTAATGCTTCGGAATATAACGGCAGACCAATGCCGAGTACCGTTCAGCATGGCCTTTTTAAGATAGATTCCAGACTCAACAGCATTATCTCAATCAGTCCATTCAGCCAGCCGCCGATCACCAAAGTTTTCGATGGATTGTCCGACATTATGTCCATTTTTGTTCCGTATGGAAAAGATAAAGGAAAGATATACATGGGAACAACTGCCGGTGTTTTTATCAGCAACGATACCGGAAACACGTGGCAACATAAGAACGATGGAATTTTTCAAACACTCATTCGTAATCTCGTATCGGTGCACCAGACGCCGACGGTTATACCTGTCTTTGCTGGGATCTTCGGCGGCGGTGTCGTGCGTTCCAATGATGAAGGACTTACCTGGAATCCGGTGAATCTCGGATTGACAAATCCATACGTTACTGCATTGGCCGTTGATCATAAAAAGGATTATCTCTACGCAGGAACTGCTTATACAATGTATCGAAGCACAAATTACGGTGTGCTTTGGGCACCAGTCTTTACAGTCGATTCATCCACTATTATCAACAAGCAAGAATTTACTACTGGTAAAAATGAGATGACTATTCGAATCTCATCAAAAAATCCAGACTTTCTTTTATTGCACACGAAAGCATTTGGATTAAGACTTTCCACAAATGGAGGGAGTTCGTGGTCTCTAGTTTCTTCACCATTTCCGGTAGATACAACGCATGTTCCTGAACATTTTGAATTTGACCCGATTGACAGCTTAACAATCTATTATGCAGGATATGGTCTACATAAATCGACAAATCTTGGTCAGACCTGGATCGATATTTCTGGTAATTTGCCGAAATCCGTTTTTGTTCCCACCGCTTCTAGAAATTTAGTGTTAACGACAATCAGTCCAACAATTAATCCCAAAAATAACAAGGAAATATTACTTCCATCCGTTTTCGATGAACAAAAAAGTGGTCCGTACCGAATATTCAAAACAATAAATGGAGGTACAATTTGGGATTCTCTTATTGTCCCTGCCTATGATGTTATCTACGATTCGTTCGACGATAAAAAACTCATTGCGACAGGACCATATGGTGTCTTTGGGAGCGAAGATGGTGGTCTTTCGTGGAAGAATTTTTCCGATTCCCTTCAAGCAAGCTGGTACACGCTGATTAATGCCCACGCAACGAATCAAAATATCTTTTATATCGGCAGCGAGAATGGTGCACACAAATTGGAATTTACGGGATCTCCCAGTCTAAAAATTGATACCACAGATTATTATTTTGGAAGTTTATTGGCCGGGAAAGATTCAATTCAAACGATTTTGATGAGCAATAAAAATGGAACCAGAAAGGTAACGGTTCAATTTTCAATGTTAACCGATTCAGTAACATTTCGTTATCCAGGTCCTCGTCAGTTTGAAATACTACCAGGTGATGAAGTGAAACTTCCTGTTCGGTTCGTATCTCTTTTGTCAGGTTCTCATACCGCTAAACTTATTTTTGTCAGCAACGATAATCTTTTACCTGAAATAGTATTCAATCTTTTCGGTCATACATTTACACGAGATGCATTCGACAAATTTGTGTTTGACTTTGGATCGGTCACAGTGGGAAAAGATTCTGTGCTCAATATTCCGATCGATAATAGTGAAGGAATAAAATCTCTTGGTATATCTTATCTTGGCAAAGTCGGGGATACCATATCGTTCTCATATTTAAGTGCAATATCACTGACTGTCGACAGTGGCAAGAGCGCAACAGTGGCGATTAAGTTTGCTCCTCGTACAGTAGGTGAAAAAACAGCATACATTCGTTTCTCAACGACTGATGCACGCTTTCCGCTGATTCAATATCGTCTGAAGGGTGTTGGTGTTGCGAAGAATTTTATGTCGAGAAAAATTCTGATCGATTCATCCGTTGGTTTTTCTACCAGCAGCGGTGTCAATATTGCCGATTATTATAAGATCCTGACGCTAAGCTTGCGGCGTGCTGATATTGCAGTGCAGTATCAAAAAAGCGGATCGTTTGAAAGTTATAACGCTCTTGTGTATGTGCAGCCGGATGCTCCCCCGCCTTCCGAGATGGTCGATTCGCTGCAGCGTTATGTGAACAATGGTGGCACTCTAGTATTGGTTGGAGATTACGGAGCGAAGGGGAATCAACACTTAACAACATTTCTTGAAGATTCCGGTTGGTCAAAAAAATATAATTCAAAAACGGGAATACGATTCAACACAGATTTACTTCTCGATTCCATGTTTACTAATCCGGATAATGCCGGTATTGTTATTGCTAAGCCGTTCAAATCCCATCTCTATACTTATAGTGTCGACAGTGTCGTAATGTTTCTGCCAGGAAGTCTATCCGTCGATACAAGTCTGCGCTATGTAGAGCCGTTGCTCACCGCAAAATCAAAGACGCTTTTCTCTGTGAATCTTTCCGACACAAGCGCAAAAGCAATCTCGAACGCATACATCGCTGCCGTATCAAAGATTGGAAAAGGGAAAATTATTGCTCTTTCGGATTACGATATCTGGTGGAACGGAATTCCGGATGATACAACAAAACCATTGGGAGTATTCGGCGGAAAGAATTTACAATTTGCATTCAATATTTTTGGTTTGGTAGACAATCTTCTTGCACTGTTAGAACCGACTCCACAGGAAGCGTATGAGATGATCAGTATTCCATATGCATTTACTGATTCGAGTGTTGAAGCTCTGTTCAAAGATCTCGGAAAACCGAATAAACTACTCTGGAGAATGTTCGGACATTATGATCAACGGACCGGATATGCCGAATTTCCGGATGACTTTAAAACTGTCCGACGTGGTGAAGGGTACTGGTTGATTGCCAAGAATCCGGTCAGCATGAATTTGGGGACAACAACCGTTCAAGCTACGGAAGAAGATTTTGAAATCGTATTGCATCCTGGATATAATATGATCGGTAATCCGTTCCCGTATAAAGTCAGCTGGAAAAATTCATTCCGGAGCGACAGCGTTGAGAATGTGATATGGTCTTATCATGACGGTAAGTATGACTCAATCACTCAGAATATGGACGCGTACCATGGCTATTGGGTAAAGAATAGGGGAAAACTTCCGAAGATTATTCGGATCAATTCTCTGCTCGTAACTGAAAATAGCAATATACCTAAGAAGCAAGATTGGCATGATGAATTACTACAGAATGAATGGAAGTTACAGCTTTCCGCAAGGACAGCAAAAACAGCTGATGATAAAAACTTTATCGGAGTGCTCAACACATCGGTCGATGGACTTGATGAAAATGATTTTTCGGAACCACCGACTGCTCCGGAGCATTCTATAAGCATTTCAATCAAGAATACGGAAGGACGGTTGGCTGCGGATTACAGAGCATTCAATGCAGAGGGAAATTTTTGGGATATTGAAGTCATATCCAGTGAACCAAATATACCGGTATCCATACTATTATCAAAGTTTGGTGCGATAAAACCTGATTTCAAAACATATTTGCTTGATAATAAACAAGAACGTGTGTATGATATGTCCAATTCGAATGAATATTCATTAAAATTAGAGAAAAATGAGAAGATTCGTTCATTCAGACTTATTGTTGGCAGTCAAAATTTTGTAGAAAAGAATACGAATGGTATTCCAATTATTCCATTAGCGTACGCTCTGTCACAAAATTATCCAAATCCCTTCAATCCAACTACGTCGATACAGTATTCCGTGTCACACAGTGGAATGGTAATGTTAGAAATATTCAATGTTTTAGGGCAAAAAGTTAAAACGGTTGTCAATGGATTTAAACCGATAGGTTCATATATTGTGCAGTGGGATGGTAACGATAATCTTCACAAATCGGTTGCAAGCGGTATCTACTATTATAGATTGAAGGTTAACGAATTCTCGTCGGTCAAAAAGATGACCTTCATCAAATAAAACAATACAATGTGATGATTAATACATCTTTAATGCTACGCTCTTTCCATATTTCTACCGTTATTTTTGCGGTAACATTACTGTTCTTTGACACTACGCTGGCACAATTTGAACAGCCAGGGGGCAGCAAATCTTTATTTAGCGGGGCTTCGGGCATGTCACTGGGTGGAACGCAGCAGCAATGGACTTTACAAGATTCGGGTACAATTTCCCAACAATCTGCACCAATTTCCATCTCCATTCCGCTAGGAGATCGAATGTTGTTTTCTGTGACCAATTCGGGAGCAACAACAAAATTTGATACGGCGAAAGTATCAAGTATTGTCGATACCCGTTTATCGTTATCGTATGTCTTTCCGGGCGAAAAATTTTGGTTAACAGGAGGTGTCAGTATGCCGACTGGTAAAACAAAATTGAACACGTCGCAACTACAACTTGCGGCGCTTATTTCTCAGACCGCATTTGCTTATCGTGTTCCGACATTCGGACAGGGGCTGAGCGGAAATATCGCAATAGTCTATGCCGGGACGATTACACGACGGATGGTTGTAGGACTTGGTGCATCGTATTACTACAAAGGAATGTACGAACCAGTCGAAGCTGCATCGAAGTTTGAATATGATGCTGGAGATGAGTTTTCACTGAACCTTGGGTATGATTTTATTACCTATTCAAAAATTGCACGAATTTCGCTCGACCTTACAGCAACATATTTTTTTGAAGATAAGTTGAATGGTACGACGGTTTTCCATTCGGGACCAAGAATGATCGGTTTAGCGGCATATACAATAAAGACCGGCAGTATGAATCATCTCTTACAGATTCGAGTACGATACCGTTTACCGAACACATTTTACAATGGTTCGACAACGACAAAATATGACGCAACAACGCAGACGGAAGGTCTCTATTCACTCTCCTATCCGTTGAATGAGTGGCTTTTGGGAACAGCAGTTGGTGAATTGAAAATGTTTACGGCAGATCAAATTCCTGTAGCAGGCGTGCCGATTGAAACAGGGAAAGCAGCGATCGGTTCAACAGGGTTTGATGTAACATTCTTATTCTCGGATTTCTTTTATCCGACGCTGAATGTTCGGTATGCGCTTGGAAACATTACGCTGGAAGGTGTTTCAAGGGATGTGCAGGGTGTTGAAGCCGGTCTGGGTGTACGAATCGTCTTTTAATGAGAAAAATTATTCACTTATCATATCATTGTACTGGAAGGAAATCAGTATGAAACAGAAACATGTACTCTTTGGTTTGCTAATGCTATGCGCTGTTGTGTTGAACAGTGTTGTGTTTGTTCAACAAGCGTACGCGAGCGATCCCAAAACTATTGCAGTTCTGTATTTTGAAAACAATAGCGTTGTCGATAAAGACAAACTTGATCCGTTGAAGAAGGGATTGGCGGATATGATGATCACAGAGATGACTAAGATTAAAGGGATCAAAGTTGTTGAACGTCAGCGAATTCAATCAATCATTGAAGAACTGAACCTGAATGAGACCGATATGGTCGATAAAACAACCACGCAGAAAATGGGAAAACTGCTCGGCGCGAAAGTGATGCTCTTTGGTGGATTTTCCAACCTGTTCAATGATCAGCTTCGGATTGATGTTCGAATTGTTCGAACAGAAACAGGAGAGACATTAAAAGCGGAACAAGAAACCGGTGAACTGGACGAGTTTCTTACCATGTTGCAGCTTCTCGTGAAAAAAATCGCGAGCGATTTGGAAGTGAAAATGACTTCCGAGGATGAAAATAGACTTGAGGCATCGAAAGACGGTAATTTTGAAGGATATATTACCTATGCCCAAGCTTTAAATTTTGAGGATCAAGGAAAGAAGTACGAGAAACAAGGAAAAAAATCCGATGCGAAATCGTCATACGAGAGTGCAAAATCGATGTACCAAAAAGCATGGGATGAATCCGACGGTTATGAACCTGCCAAACAAAAGGTTGAAGAAATGACCACTGTAATATCGAAATTGAAATAATTATTCATCATTCAGGAGAAGAAACATGAAACGTATTCTTTCGTTACTATGTGTGTTTTCGCTGCTCGGGACTGTTATGCAGCCGGCACGTGTGTTGGCCCAAAATGCCGATATGCCGCGTGTAATGGTTATTGTCGATGAAAAGATTGATAATGTAGACGCGACGGCAAGGAAAGTAGCTGGGAAAATCGAAAAAGCATTACTGGAAAAAGGATATCGCATCGTCGATTCACGACAGTTCTCGGAAGTTCGTGCGCGTGACGTTGCTGCTGCTGATGCGACCAAAGCAAAAGAACTTGGAAGACGGTATGGCGCTGAATTGATTATTGCCGGCGGAGCGCAGGCAAATTTCGGCGGAGAGAAAGAAGTGTACGGAATCAAATCGAATGAATTTACCTCCGATGGTGAAGTGAAATTGATCATCACCGATACCGGCGAGATCCTTGCCGTTTCAAGCGCGTCATCAAAAAAATCTTCACAAGGAAAAGCACAAGCAGCTTCCAAATCGCTGGAAGAAGTCGGAGATTTGCTTGCCGTAGATTTGATGGCGAAGATCGAAATGAAAATGAAGGAGATGAAAGAAAAACCGATCATCGTTGAACTTATTCTCCAAGGTGTGAACGATGCATCGTTAGTAAAAATTGAGTCCGAATTGCCGTCAAAAATTGGACTAATCGAAAAAATGAAATTGCGCTATATGGAAGGGGGTTCCGCTTCGTATGATGTGTTGATGAAAGGGACTCTGGACGATCTTCGCAAAGCATTCTCTGGTATGCAGGAATATTCCGTTGTCGGCGCATCCGGTAATCGTCTGGATGTTTCGACCAAGACAAGCGGAATCAAAAAAGCGAGCACGATTCTTTCCAGCGCACTGGAGATTACAGAATTCAAAGTGGAAAATATCTTCCCGGCGCAGTTTGTGTATTATTCCAAGAATCCTATCGGAGCTGTAACGCTGGAAAATACAGGGAAAGCAGATATTAAAAATATTAAAGCAAAGATTTTTATTCCCAACTATATGTCGTTTGCTTCTGAACAGATGATTCCGCTGCTGAAAGCAGGAGAGAAAAAGACGTTTGAAGTTTCAGCAACGTTGGATAAAGATAAACTCCTCGCTGTTAGCGAAAATACAATTGCTCAGATTAAAACGGAAATCTCCTATAATCAAGGGGGAGAGGAAAAAGTCCGCAGCATTACAAAACCGGTAACAATCTACAGCAAGAACTCTATCAGCTGGAACAAACCAAATCATGTCGGAGCATTCGTAACATATAAGGATGCATCGGTAGAGAATTTTTCACGGAATGTTGTCGGCACGGTGAAGTTCGATCAGTCGCTTTATCCTAATGCTTCGCGGAATATGCAGAATGCAATGAAAATTTGGGATGCAGTCCGTGCATTCTCAATCAATTATGTCTCCGATCCCTGGGTTGTTGCAGAAGGGGATGTGCTTGATGAAATCCAATTTCCGCGACAAACACTGGCAAAGAAAGCAGGGGATTGCGACGATAGCTCCATTCTCCTTGCCGCATGTTTAGAAAATCTCGGCATCCGCACGATGCTGATTGGAACAGCAGACCATATTTTCATTATGTTCGATACGGGAGTGAATAAAAAGAATGCTTCACGTGTCAGTTTGAATGATCGTGAATATGTAGTGCGTGAAAATACTGTCTGGATTCCTCTGGAAACAACAATCATCAATAAACCCTTCTCGGAAGCATGGAGCATGGGTGCAGGTGGATATTACAAGACCGTTGATGCAAACGGGAAATTGGATATTATTGATGTCCGAAAATCTTGGGAAAATTCTCCACCGAGCAACTTAGCAAGCGACGAAAAAATTGCGGCGACGCCGGCTGCTGCAGATATTGAGAAATTGCTTTCGGCTGATGCGCAGAGCATTTCGAATACCAATAACGAAATGGCAAATCAAAAAGTAGCGTTTCTTAAAGGACAAAATAATGAAAAATCGTCCAATGAAGCTGCCGTTATTTTAGCCAATGCAGGAAAGTACGATGATGCGATCAATGTTCTCACATCATACAAATCCGCATCAACGCAGAACAATCTTGGAAATATTTATTTGTTGAAAGGGGATTCGCTGAATGCGTTTAAGAGTTACACGGCGGCTATGAGTGCTGATGCCAATGACGGCGGAATTCACTTGAATATGGGACTGCTGAAATATCTTGGCGGCGATCATTCCGGTACCGTTGAATCGTTTGCATCGGCCGTGTCGAAGTTCTCTTCACAAGAACAGGCATATGCGGAACTTGGTATTGATAACATCGTTGCGGAAATGGGACAAACACGTGCAGCGGAAAAAGGTGCATTTGTCGACAAAGGAGAGTTGCAAAGCCTATTGTTCAGCGCTTTGCAGGATCTGCAGACACGCAAGGATGCCCGTACGGCAAGCCGTCAGGTTCGGCGCGGAGAAAATAAATTTCTTTTCGGCGGACGACGCGGTATCGATCCGACGGCGTTGGCAAACATCAAAGACTTCCTCTATTGGAAAATATAGTTGGATAAATTGAATATTTTTTTGCAAGTTACCCTCCGATTCGGAGGGTAACGTGTTTTAAAGGGAAAAAATCGTCCAACCTATCTTTCAACCTTCGGGGTGTTATGAACAAAAAATTAATAAAGTCTCTTATCGCAATTCTGTTTGCGATCCTTTCGATTGGTATTACCAGCGTTTTATTTCACTTGGAGTTTTTCAAATCCTTGGAGTTGAATGCGTATGATGCACTGCTGCAAGCGCGAGGCGTGCGGCCACATACCAATAATGTGGTAATCGTAACGATCGATGAATACACTATGAAAGAGTTGGATTATCCGATTCCAAGAGATAAGTACGGAACTCTCCTTGCAATTCTTGCTCAAAGCGGTGCCCAAGTAATCGGCGTCGACGATCTTTTCCCGACAGTACGGCAAGATAGTATTTCACAGTATCAAAATGATCAGTTTCTGTTTTTTCACGCCTATGCTCCAAACGTCTATCATGCCATTGGTCCGTTTGTTCCGAGCGAAGAAGATCCTGGAGAACGACGAACCGTCGATATTGATGCTGCGAAAGTTTTGCGGCAGCACTCAATTCCCAAACACGGACAATTTAATTTCCCCCAAGCAACATACATTGATGAACGCCCTATCGATACACTTGTCAATTTAGCAGCAGGTATCGGACATATTCTTATTCGACCGGATTCGATTGATGGTATTATTCGTTCTGTGCCATTCTTTGTGGAATATGCCGGTGCGTATTATCCCACGTTTGGTGCAGCTATGGCGTTTGCCGCTGCGCAAATTGATCTTCAAACGATAACAGTTGAAGAGAATGAAGAAGGTGGTTTATTAGTACATGCTGGACAATTAGAAATTCCACTGGATGATCAAGGATATTTACCGGTGGATTACGCCGGACCAGATGATGTATACCAACAGATTTCATTCCAGGAAGTTTTGGATGCATTCGTGAAGAGAGATGAAGCCACTCTTGCAAAGTTTAAGAATGCTGTTGTGATTATTGGACCGACCGCTCGTTCCATCGGTGATCATAACGCAACGCCGATGTCACAAATTTCACCGAATTGTTTCGTGCATGCCAATGTGTACGACCAGATTATCAGCGCAAAATATATTTCTCAGGCAAAGTTCGATGCACAGATAATGTTCCTTGGTATTATGGCGCTGATAGTTTCGATTGCCGCAATTTTGTTAAAACTCCGCTGGAGCCTCCCGATAGGAATTTTACTGATGGGCGGTTACGTCATGTTCGCCTATTCAACATTTCAAAATACCGGCGTTGTCTATTACCTAGTTGAACCAATATTTGCCCTCTTCTTTTGTTTCGCTTCTGCCATGTCCTATAACGCTGCAACGGAAGGAAGGCAAAAAGCACAAATTAAAGGAATGTTCGAAAAGTATGTTGATAAAGCTGTTGTCAAACAAATTCTGGATAATCCCTCCTTGGTGAAATTAGGCGGTGAAGAACGCGAGATTACCACCTTATTTGCTGATATCGAAGGATTCACCAGTATGGCTGAAAAGATGGGTCCGACCAATACTGTTGGAATGTTGAATTCGTATCTTACCGAAATGTCGAATATCATTATTGAACACGGCGGAACGATCGACAAATATATTGGCGATGCCATCATGTCATTTTGGGGAGCGCCTCTTTCTGATGCAGACCAAGCATTTAACTCCTGTGCAGCGGCGATTAATATGCAGCGAAAATTGACAGCGTTGCATACTAAATGGATTCATTATGGACGCCCGGTAGTAAATCAACGAATTGGCGTTAATACTGGCCGCGCTGTTGTTGGGAATATGGGTGCCGAAACCCGATTAAATTATACGGCGATTGGCGATGCGGTAAATCTTGCTGCACGTCTTGAAGGGGTAAACAAAGAATATGGAACGCGCCTGTTGATGAGCGAGTTCACATATCGAAAAGTTCATGATAAAGTACTTTCAAGAGAAATGGATCTTGTTGTCGTGATGGGAAAATCTGAACCGGTACGAATCTATGAATTGATTGCGTTAGCTGATGAAGTACAAACAGATGCTACCAAAAAATTTCTGCAATATTATCACGATGGTTTGGAAGCGTATAAGAAACGGGCGTGGAAAAGTGCCATTGATCAATTTAATCAAGCACTTTCCATCCGTAGAGATGATATTGTTTCGAATCTCTATATTCAACGGGCAACAATGTTTTTGGATGTTCCACCTCCCGATGATTGGAACGGCGTTTTTGTGATGACGAAAAAATAAGATGTATTCCTTCTTTAAGTAAAGGCTGAACAGTCAATGTTCAGCCTTTACTATTTTTGCCTGTTTGTTTCATTGATTTTTCATCATTTCTTTTATACTTTGTCTCGGCAAATTTAACGAATAAAACTTCACTCTTATGAATCCTTTCTTCAGATTTATCAATTCTTCGGTCGGCAAAAAAGTCCTTATGAGTCTGACCGGAATCTTCCTTTCTGTCTTTTTAGTCGAACATCTTGCTGGCAATCTTTTGCTTTTGAAGCAAGATGGGGGACAAGCCTTCAATGATTATGCGAAATTTATGGGAGGGAACCCCATTGTCCGAATTTTAGAGGTCGGTTTGCTCGGCTTTGTACTGTTGCATATTATCAATGGTATCCGTTTGTGGTTGAGCAATCGAAGTGCGCGGGACAAAAGTTACGATGCGTATAAATTGGATGAGAATACCACATTCCAATCTCGCATGATGAAATTATCGGCTGCTCTGGTGTTATTATTTCTGATTATCCATTTACGCAAATTTTGGATATCCGCCCGCTTCTTAGATGAACATGATATCGCATCGATTGTATACTATACATTTCAACAACCTGTGTATGTGATATTTTATCTCTTCTCATTGTTTGTTCTCGGTTTCCATCTTCGTCATGGTTTTCAATCTGCATTTCAGACATTAGGACTCAAAACGACGAAATATCATTCCTTGATTGAATTTGTTGCAGTATTATTCTGGCTTGTTGTTCCAATCGGTTTCGCGATTATCCCGATATACATCTATTTTTTTAGCGGAAGCCCGGTCGCTTTCGTTCAATAATGTAACTCTGAAAAATTTATGACACTCAACTCAAAAATTCCCGAAGGACCATTAGAGAAAAAATGGTCAAATCATAAATTCAACATGAAGCTGGTTAATCCGGCCAATCGACGGAAATATAAAATTATCGTCGTTGGAACAGGGCTTGCCGGTTCATCGGTAGCAGCAACGCTTGGTGAACTTGGATATAATGTGCATGCTTTCTGTTATCATGAATCTCCTCGCCGCGCTCATAGTATTGCAGCACAAGGAGGCATTAACGCTCCGAAGAATTATGCCAATGATGGTGACAGCGTTTACCGTCTGTTTTACGATACGATTAAAGGGGGAGATTACCGGGCACGCGAAGCGAATGTATACAGATTGGCGGAAGTGAGTGGATTAATCATCGATCAATGCGTTGCCCAAGGTGTTCCATTTGCCAGAGATTATGCCGGTTATTTGGATAATCGTTCTTTTGGCGGTGCTCAGGTATCCAGAACATTTTATGCCCGTGGTCAAACAGGACAGCAGTTGCTTTTAGGTGCATATGCAGCCCTGAATCGACAGATTGACAACAAAAGCGTAAAATTTTATGACCGACGTGAAATGCTGGATGTTGTGATTATTGACGGAAAAGCACGAGGTATTGTCGCACGAAATCTTATCAGCGGAAAAATTGAATCGTACACGGCAGATGCTGTGGTGCTTGCCACCGGTGGTTATGGAAATGTCTTTTTCCTCTCCACAAATGCTAAAGCAAGCAACGCAACAGCGGCATGGCGTGCGCATAAAAAAGGAGCACTGTTCGGAAATCCTTGCTTCACGCAGATCCATCCTACATGCATACCGGTTTCTGGAGAGCATCAATCAAAATTGACACTGATGAGCGAAAGTCTTCGGAATGATGGCCGGGTATGGGTACCGAAAAAGAAAGGGGATACACGAAATGCGAAAGATATTCCTGAAAACGAACGCGATTATTATTTAGAGCGATTATATCCTTCCTTTGGTAATTTGGTTCCTCGTGATGTTGCCTCGCGTCGTGCAAAAGAAATGTGCGATAACGGTTACGGCGTTGGTGCTTCGAAGATGGCAGTTTATCTTGACTTTGCCGATGCTATCAAACGATTAGGACGTGAAGCGGTATTCCAAAAGTACGGAAATCTATTGGATATGTATAAACAGATTACGGGTGAAGATCCTTACAAAGTACCAATGCGAATTTATCCCGCCGTCCATTATACAATGGGTGGATTGTGGGTCGATTATAATTTGATGAGCACAATTCCCGGATTATTTGTGCTTGGCGAAGCGAACTTCTCCGACCATGGTGCAAACCGACTCGGCGCCAGCGCACTGATGCAAGGACTTGCGGATGGATACTTCATTGCTCCCTATACGATCAGTGATTATCTTGCCAGCAATAAATTTGTACCGGTAAAAGAAGAAAATAAGGAATTTAAAGAAGCTGAAGATTCTGTCACAGCGACAATCAATAAATTGTTGAGTATTGACGGGACGAAGACTGTTGATGAATTCCATCGCGAGTACGGTAAAGTGATGTGGGATTATGTCGGTATGGGACGTACCAAAGAAGGTTTGCAGAAAGCATTAAAACTCCTTCCTGAGATCCGCCAAAAATTCTGGAAGGAAGTGAAGATCACCGGCAATGCGCACGATATCAACACGGAACTGGAAAAAGCGCAGCGTGTTGCGGATTTCATGGAGCTTGGCGAGTTGATTGCCGTTGATGCATTGCATCGTGAAGAATCATGCGGCGGCCATTTCCGCGAAGAGTTTCAGACGGAAGAGGGAGAAGCAAAACGGAATGATAAGAAGTTTTCGTATGTTGCTGCTTGGGAATATACCGGAAAACCTGGGAAACCGAAATTGAATAAAGAACCATTAGAGTTTGAAGAAGTACATCCGTCACAACGGAGTTACAAATAAGGAGAAATGAATGAAACTCACGCTTAAAGTTTGGCGACAAAAAGATAAGAATGACGAAGGCCGTTTTATTGAATATACAGCGAAAGAAGTATCTCCGGATATGTCGTTTCTTGAAATGCTTGATGTCGTCAATATCGATCTCGTCAAAATAGGGGAAACACCGATTGTATTCGACCATGACTGCCGCGAAGGAATTTGCGGAAGCTGTGGAATGATGATTAATGGACGAGCTCACGGTCCGGGACGTGGAATTGCGACATGTCAATTACATATGCGTAGTTTCAACGATGGTGACGAGATTGTCATCGAACCGTGGCGTGCTACTGCATTTCCTGTCTTGAAGGATTTGATGGTCGATCGCACTGCCATGGATCGCATTATGCAAGCCGGCGGTTACACATCAGCAAAAACAGGCGGAATACCTGATGGAAACTCGATTCTGGTGCCCAAACCGGTAGCGGATGAAGCATTTGATGCCGCAGCATGTATCGGCTGCGGTGCTTGTGTTGCGGCTTGTCCGAACTCTTCTGCAATGTTATTTGTTGGTGCAAAAGTTTCGCAATTGGCACTATTGCCGCAGGGACAAGCAGAACGGGAAGTACGCGTCACACGAATGGTTGCACAAATGGATGAAGAAAAATTTGGAAGCTGTTCAAATACCTATGCGTGCGAAGCGGAATGTCCAAAAGGGATTTCGGTCACTCATATTGCGCGGTTGAACAGAGAATTTATCTCAGCGCAATTTTAATTTCCAATACGTTTTAAAAAACTGATGCCCGAACACCACGTTCGGGCATCGCTGTTTTTGGAAGAACCTATTACTGCATTACGATATTTTCTGAAATAAATCTTTTTACCGACCAACCGCTTCCAAGCAGACCGAGAATCATTCCAAAACACATCATAGCAAGATAAAAATATATTTCAACGGAAAAAAATTCAGAGAGTTCCTTGCTCACAAATGTTTTTGCAAGATAGATAATACTCCAAATCAATCCGGCAGAAAGAGCACCTCCTAATAATCCATGCAAGATTCCTTCAATCAAAAACGGCATGCGAATGAAACCGCGCGTCGCGCCAACAAGTTTCATTGTCGTGATCACTTTCCGTTTTGCATAAATCGTTAAACGGATCGTATTGGAGACAAGGAATATTGCAGCAATAAGCAATGTCAATCCGATAGCAGCACTTGCACCGATGAAGATTTTCACTCTTCGATCAAGAATTTCCAAAAGAGTTTTTCTATAAACAACGTCGTCAACACCGTTGATTGCCGATAATGCGGAAAAGACTATTTTTGCACTGTCCGAGTTCTTATAGTCATCGGCAAGACGAAGCTTGTAGGAGGCTGGGAGTGGATTGAAGTCCAAAACAGAATTGATATCTTCGCCAAACTCTTTTTTAAATATTTTTGCTGCATCCTCTTTGGAAATATATGTGGAACTGACAATGCCGGGGACATCCAACAATGTGGATCTAATCTTTGCTGATTGTGCTGAATCTGCTTCGGATGCAATAAAGACTTCCATCTCCACCTTATCACGAAATGACTGAATGATGGAATTTGTGTTGCGATAAATGATTGCAAACAATCCCAACAGCAGCAAGGCTATGGTCATTGTAAAAATTGTGATGACGGATGAAAGCCGAGCACGCTTAAATCCTGAGACACCCTCTTTTAGGGAATAAAAGATTGCCATATTATTGTACCACCTTGCCAATTTCATATGACCCAAGAATTTTAACGGAGGAGGTCATTTTTTTCAATTCTTTGAATGCAGAAACAAAGTCGCGATCATTTTGATCGGATTCTACATCCACAAAAAATAAATATTCCCATGGCTTGCCGACGAATGGACGAGATTCTATCTTTAAAAGATTGATCTTCCGGTCTGCAAAAAGGGAGAGGCAATGTACCAGTGAACCGGGAACATGCTTTGTCGCAAAGATAAGCGATGTCTTAGCGTGTTGTGCCGGATGTGATTTCCTTTTGGACAGAATAATGAATCTGGTAAAATTGCGATGATCGGTCTCAATCCCTTTTTTAAGAATCTTGAGAGAATAATGTCTTGCTGCCTGCTCGCTGGCTATCGCTGCTGATGTAGTTAATTGCTTTGTGGCAATCATTTTTGCCGCTCCAGCCGTATCATAAAACTGATGGAGTTTTACATTTTTCAACGTCCGTAAATATACATCACTTTGGCCTAATGCTTGAGGGTGTGAATACACATTCCGAATATTACTTAATGTTGTCGTCGGCAGTGCCATTAAATTCATTTTAATCCGTAATTTAATCTCACCGACTATGTTCAAGGAATATTCCTGTAGGAGATCGAAATTTTGATGCACGCTTCCGAATAATGAATTTTCGATCGGAATTACCCCAAAATCAGATCGACCTTTTCGGACATCATCAAACACATCACGAAAGTTCTCACGTGGGACAGCGGTGCAATCATTTTGAAAATAAGCAATAGCGGCCTGTTCGCTGAATGCTCCGTATTCACCCTGAAATGAGGCAGTAATTTTTTTCATTCAATAATATATTTAAAAATTCGACTCATCCCGCCATCGGGTAATTTTCCAGATATCGGCGGTCTGCGCTCGCTCCAGTATCCAGTTTGCATAGCCGTCGACTCGAACGATGTCGTTTGTGCTGAATGTAACTGTTAAGTTAAAATTACGGGTTATGGTTGCCTTCAAACTGTCTGCTTCAACGTTCGATGAGATGATTGTGTTCCAAACGAGATCCAACCGCTGGACATTCTGAAATAAACCATACGTAGTGCGAATATCATCGTCTCTTCCCCAGAAAACATCGACTCCCTTGTCGTAATCACGATAAATAAAAATAAAGTTCGACGCAAGAACTTGTCCGTAAATAGTTGAATCGCGAAATGCATACGCCTGCTTGAAGTTTTGAAAAACACCGTCTATCTGGTGCTGATCTCCCAAAATGGATTGGTTATTGGATAATGAAGTATCAAGTGTAGGTGCGAATGGATTATCGCATCCCAACAGCATGACGATTCCAATACCAAACATGATAGGCAGTTTCATTTTGCAAATTGACCTTTCAATTCGCTCCAACTTGAATCCTTTTTCGTTTCAAAATCAACCCAGCGATGAATTGCCCAGATATTATTTTTATTGGGAGAAAGATACAATTCACTTCTTCCGGTAAATTGTTTTATGGTGGTTCGTGAATGTGGAATAAAAACAACATAATCCACCGTGTACGAAGCGGAGTCTGATTGGTACTGCACATTGGAAACAGGCGTAAACGATAATTGGGGGGAAGAGGCATTTCCTATTTCCGTAATGGCATTGCGAAAATACTCTGTCTCTGAAGTTTTGTTCCACGAGCTAAACACCGATCCATATCGTGTGAAGGCGGATTGCGTTGGAACAAAGATGAAATTTGAGTCGGCGAAGAGCTTTTGATATTCCTGAATATTTTTTTGTTGGAACGCTGTCGAGAAATTCGAGATCAGCATGGATGGGGAAGTTGCATTATCCAGCGTCTGATTATCAGCAATGGGGTTCTCTGGATCTCGTGTATCGAACAGGTTGCAGGAGAGGAACAACAATGAAAGGAGAATAATATATTGTTGTTTAGAGCGCAACTCTTCCCTCCAGCGCGCGAGTTAAGGTTGCTTCATCTGCAAATTCAAGATCGCTACCGATAGGAAGTCCACGTGCTATGCGCGTCACTTTCATAGAAAGAGGTTTTAATAGCTTTGCCAAATAAAGAGTAGTTGTTTCTCCCTCTACATTTGGATTAAGAGCAAGAATAATTTCCTGCACATCATCATTCAGGCGCGTTAAGAGTTCCCGCACTTTCAAATCTTCCGGTCCAACTCCATCCAATGGTGAAAGAGCACCGCCAAGCACATGATATAATCCATTGAACTCATGAGTCTTTTCAACAGCAATCACATCATTCGGTTCTTCCACAACACAGATGATCTTACGATTCCTCTTTTGACTGGCGCAGATGGAGCACGGATCGCTTTCCGTGATATTGAAGCAAACGGTACAATAACGCACTTTGTCTTTCACATCGATCAAAATTTTTGAAAAATTCACTACTTCTTCGCGCGGCATTTTTAGGATATGCATTGCCAAACGTTGCGCAGTTTTGCGACCGATGCTCGGAAGCGAGGCAAATTCTTCAATAAGTTGTTCGATTGTCTCCGACGTAAAGATCATAATGCCTTTTTATCTTATATCAAGGTTATGTTTTAATAACTTTCTGTTCTGTCTGTTTTCGAAAATCTGCTGATCTAACGTCTGATGTTAACCAAACATTTCTTGTTCAACTTCTTGGAAGATAATGTGGCCGATGGTGATGTGACCTTCCTGAATTCGTTGTGTATCATTGGAAGGAACAATAATGGCAAGATCGCACAATTCTTTTGCATTTCCCCCATCTTTACCAAGAAAACCGATGGTTGAGATTTTCATTTCCCGCGCTTTACTAAACGCATTGTTTACGCTGGCGGAATTTCCACTTGTAGAAATTCCGATTAATACATCTCCCTCGTTTCCTAATGCTTCGATGGAACGGGCAAACACATTATCATAGCCAATATCATTGGCACCAGCTGTCAGATTGGAAGCATCGGTTGTCAATGCAATCGCCGGCAGCCCGGGTCGCTTAATGTTGGGTGAAAGTCGTATAACGAATTCCGTTGCGAGATGCTGAGCATCGGCCGCGCTTCCGCCATTGCCGCAAAGAAGGACTTTCTTTTTATTATTGAATGCTTTGATGATGATGTCGATTGCTTTGGAAATATCACCATTACATTGTTCTGCAATCTTTAATTTCGTCTCAGCGCTGGCTTTCAGCGAATCCTGAATGAATGATTGACGATAAAGAAGCGTGAGTGGTAAATGGGCCATTGAAGTTAAAAGTTAAAAGTCAAAAGTATAAAATAAAAAGTGCCGTAAGAAATGATAAGCAATTATGAATTATGAATGGCTGAGGCAAATTCTTTCATTAAATTTGCGTTGCCATTCTTTTCAAGAATAGTTCCGGTAACGATGAACTTTGCACCGGCTTGTACTTTCTTATGTGCTTCATCTGGTGTTCGCATTCCACCGCCAACAATGAGAGGGACAGAGCAATGTTTGGCAATAGCGCCGATCATTTCTTCGGGAACGGATTGTTCTGCGCCCGATCCCGCTTCAAGATAGATCATTTTAAAACCAAGAATCTCCGCCGCCAATGCATGTGCTACTGCGATATCCGGCTTATGTCGGGGGAGCGGGCGGGTGTTGCTGATAAATTCTGCTGAGGTTGTTTTGCCGGATTCAACAAGCATATATGCAGTTGAAATTGCTTCCAAACCAATCTTTTTAACAATCGGTGCTGCAAGTACTTGATTGCCAATTAATTGTTCGGGGTTTCTGCCGCTTAAGAGAGATAAAAATAAAATTGCATCAGCATGTTTTGATATCTGCATCACTCCACCGGGAAAGATTACCACGGGGAGTAATGTATGCTGTTTGATTGATGTAATGCAATGTTCAAACGAATCGTCTACAATCAAACTGCCGCCGACAAGGAATGCATCGACCCCGGCTTCGGTTGCTTGCTCTACAAAGGAGGGAAGTTTGTCTGTTCCAATTTTGTCAGGATCAATCAGAACAAAATAACCAGCCCCTTTGGATTTCGAAGTCGAGAGAAGTTTTTCGTAAATAGACATTAATTCAACATTCCTTTCACGACATCGGAAAAATTCTTCAATGTGTCGTCCAATTTTGCTACATCTTTTCCACCGGCGGTCGCAAGATGTGGTTTCCCGCCGCCTCCGCCATTCAATTGTTTTGCAATAATACCGACGACTTTACCCGCCTGAAGATTCTTTGTTTTAATAAGATCGTCGCTGACAATGCAGACGAGGGCGACCTTTTCATCAATGACAGATGCAAGAAGACCGATGCCGCTGCCGATTTTTGCACGCAGATTGTCTCCGAGCGATTTGAGTGCATCCATATCTTGTGCTGCAATCCTGGAGCTGATCACTTTGAATCCATTTAGTGAACCAGCCGATTGTACCAATTGATCGATGTTTCCGCTTGCGGATTGGACTGCTGCCTTCGCTTTTTCTTTTTCTATGATCTTTTTCTTATCACTTAATTCTAAAATGTAGTTTTCCAACGAATGGAAGCGGCTGAGTTGGTCTGCAAATTCCTTCTTGAGATCCTCGGTAACGATGTTCTGCGGAATTTCAGGAAGATCTTCAAATTTCCTCAATGTTGTATCCAATCCAAGAACCTTTTCGTTGGAAAAAGGGGACGAAGCTCCAAGAGCGGTATGCATTTCTTGAATGCCATCAATCATGTCGTACGAAAGCTCAATTCGTTCTCTATATGTTTTGTTTTGCAGTTTAAGATATTCAAGAGCATAATCATACGTCAATGCTTCCACACGTCGAACGCCGCTTGCACTGCTCGCCTCTGTCCGTATTTTAAAATACCCAATTTCACCGGTATTTTTCACATGGATACCACCGCAGAATTCTTTGCTGAAATCACCAAACTGCACAACATTCACCCGATCTCCATATTTATCTCCGAAGAACATTAAAGCACCCATTTTCTTTGCATCATCGAATGGAATGTTACGATGATGCTGTAACAGGACATTCTCTTTAATTTTTTCGTTGACGATGTTCTCAATTTCAATCAATTCCTGTTCACCAACCTTGGCAAAATGTGCAAAGTCAAATCGGAGATAATCAGGAGCAACGAGCGAACCGGCCTGATGGACGTGTGTTCCCAATGTTTGACGCAATGCGGCATGCATCAAGTGTGTTGCGGTATGATTCCGCATGATGGAATATCGTCGTTTCGGATCGACCTTTGCGACTGCCTCGTATCGGGCGGAATATTTCGGTATGTCAGTCCCAAGAATATGAACATGAACCTTCCCGCTTTTCTGTGTGTCGACGACCGGAAATGATATTCCATCGATGACGATTTCGCCTGCATCTCCGAGTTGTCCACCGGATTCTGCATAAAATGGGGTGGCATTTAATACGACGAGATTCTTTTCGGAATTTAATATAGCAGCGCGTGTCTCCGTCAGTTCATATCCTAAGAACTGGAACTCCTTTTCGAATAACTCGGTGGAGATTTGACGGGCAGATTCTTTACTTTGAATCGCAATACGTTCGCTTTCAGAGATATCGCCGCCGCCGTGCAATTTTGAATCACGCGAACGTTCGCGCTGTTCATCCATCAATTGCGCAAATGTTGCTGCGTCAACGGAAAGTCCGCGTTCTGAACAGAGCAGTTGAGTCAAGTCCAGCGGAAATCCAAACGTATCATATAATTTGAATGCCGCTTCGCCGGGAAATACTTTTGACTGTTTTAATCCTTCAACAGTCTGTTCAAATATCTCCAAACCGCGGTCAAGTGTTTGGTTGAAACTCTCTTCTTCACTTTTAATAACGCGTTCAATGTGTGATTGATGTTCTTTGATTTCCGGGAATACATCGCTCATGGTATCAACGAGTGTTTGCACAAGCTGATACATGAATGGCTCACGAAGGTCGAGCTTTCGTCCCCAGCGCGATGCGCGGCGAAGAATTCGGCGAAGTACATATCCACGTCCTTCGTTGGAGGGGGTTGCTCCATCGCCGATGGCAAATGTTAAAGCGCGGATATGATCTGCAACAACGCGCATAGCAACATCTGTATCCGAATGACTTGCTTTATATCCTTTTTGGGCAATCTCAGAAATTTTTGCGATGATCGGCGTAAAAACATCGGAATCATAGTTCGACGGGAATTTTTTGAAACTGGACTTCATTGATTCCATCACTGCGCAAACACGTTCGAATCCCATTCCTGTATCGACATGCTTCGCCGGAAGTTCGGTCAAAGTACCGTCTGTATTACGATTGTATTGAATGAACACGAGGTTCCAAATCTCGATGAGTTCAGGCGATCCTGCATTCACCAATGCTTCCGGTGCATCACCACGGTGGGTCAGATCGATGTGGATTTCAGAACAAGGGCCGCATGGTCCTGTATCACCCATTTCCCAGAAATTTTCTTTCTCACCAAAACGAAGAATTCGGGATGGATCAATATATTGTTCCCAGATTTTTGCGGCTTCTTCATCTGTCTTATAAACAGTAACCCAGAGACGTTCTTTCGGCATCTTCCAACGTTCTGTCAATAATTCCCATGCCCAGGCAATTGCTTCTTTTTTATAGTAGTCGCCAAACGACCAGTTGCCAAGCATTTCGAATAACGTATGGTGATAGGTATCGCGTCCAACCTCTTCAAGGTCGTTATGTTTTCCGCTGACACGAATACACTTTTGTGTATCGGCTGCGCGTGTATAATCACGTTTACCTGTCCCAAGGAAAATTTCTTTGAATTGATTCATTCCGGCATTGGTAAAGAGTAATGTCGGATCGCCATGGGGAATTACCGGCGCACTGTGAACAATGGTATGTTGTTTTGATTTGAAAAAATCTAAAAAAGATTGTCGAATTTCGCGTGATGTCATATTCTGTAGTAATTCTCTCTGTTTTCTGTTTATCTAAACTTCGACCTGTGTCATCAATTCAATTTCTTCAAGAATGCTAGTTACTTGAAGACATTTGACCAATTCACCGGTGAATACACATGATTTTCCGGTATGATGGACTTCAAGTGTCATTCGCTCTGCGGTTGGCAGGTCACATCCAGTCGCTTTTATGATCTGATTGATTACTTCGTCAAAGGTATGCACCTCATCGTTGAACAAGATCGCTTTCGCAGGATGCTGCGTTTTGACCTCGTCGATGACTTCTTCTTCGGTTTGGGTAATTTGGTCAGTCATAATTTATGTTAATTAATGCTTAAAATACGTAAAAATTAAAGGATGAGCAAGAAACGTGCATTGATCAATAATCGATCAATAATCGAGAATTTATTGAGTGAATTAATGATGGTACGAAGAGAAATAGAAAAATTATTGCAATGAATACTCAATCAGAATAGGTATTCATAAATCAAATATTGTGTACATTAAAAAAGTCTATTTTTAAGTGATTCCAAAAAATACTGGATAAAAAACCATATTCCACTCTCTATCAGTTTCATGAATTCTTCTCTTCAATTAATTTATTCAGTTCTTATCTCTATTGTAGTGTTTACCTCACTTCAAGGACAATCAAAATTCATCATTGGAGCCGACGTTTCGTATCTCGACCAGATCGAACGACATGGAGGAGTACATAAAGACAGTGGTAAAATAAAAGATGTCTTGCAGATTCTGAAAGATCATGGATATACGCATATTCGTTTGCGCATTTGGCACACACCGGTTGATAGTATCAATGACTTAACGAGCACAATATCCATTGCCAAGAGGGCCAAATTATTGAATATGAAATTACTATTGGATTTCCATTATTCGGATACGTGGGCCGATCCTGCAAATCAAACAAAACCAAAAGTATGGCAAAATTCATCATTTGCCGCATTGAAAGAGAGTGTATATACATACACCCGTTCTGTTTTACTGAGAATGAAAAATGAAAATGTCTACCCGGAGATGATTCAAATAGGGAATGAAACTATTTGCGGAATGTTATGGTATGACGGAAATGTCTGTGGCAGCTATAATAATGCTACACAATGGTCTCAATATGCCGCGCTTGTCAAAGAAGGAGTTCGTGCTATCCGTGAGACTGAAAACGACAGTGGATCCACAAAGATCATTCTTCATATTGATAAAGGAGGAGACAGCAATGCAAGTCAGTGGTTTTTTGACAACATCACTGCGCAACAAATTCCATTTGATATTATCGGACTATCTTTTTATCCATGGTGGCATGGTACGTTCTCTCAACTTGATGATAATATAAGATCGTTAATCAGCAGATATTCAAAACAAGTTCTTGTGGTCGAAACCGCTTATCCATGGACGCTGCAATGGAATGATAATAGTACCAATATTGTTGGATCGGAGAGTCAACTTTTATCGGGATATCCGGCAACGCCCGATGGTCAGGCGAAATTTCTGAAAGATCTATCCTCGCTCTTAATGATGATACCTGATGGGAAAGCGTTTGGTCTTTTTTATTGGGCTCCGGAATATATCGTTGCTCCCGGAATGGGTTCTGTTTGGGAAAATGTAACACTCTTTAATTTTTCAGGCGATGCATTAAAATCTGTCGGGGCAATCACGGCAGTGCAAGAGAATATTTACAAAACGGAACGTCCATTAGAATTCAATCTCTTTCAAAACTATCCCAATCCATTTAATGGAAAAACAGTGATGCAATTTTCCCTTTCACATGCTGACAATATCAGCATCAAGATTTTTGATCAATTGGGAAGGGAATTAGGAACAATTACAGATCAATGGTTCAATGCAGGGATGAATTCGGTAACATTTAATGCAGTCAATCTTCCGAGTGGTTTGTATATTTGCAGATTGAGTGCAAAAACAACTGTTCAAGCAGGGAAAATTGTTCTGATCAAATAATGTATTGTAATCTCCAGCAATATTAACTGAATTTTCCTTCCTTGCAGTCAACCGTAACTCTGCTTATATTTAACAACTTTCAAGCATCCTCAATATTGTAGAAAGACATTCACAATGATTTTCGACTTAGAAATGATCAAAAAAGTGTATTCCGGCTACGGAGCAAAAATTGCTGCGGCACGGACCCTGGTTGGAAGACCTTTGACACTCACAGAAAAAATATTGTACGCTCACTATTTTGAAACACCAAAAACCGCGGGAGAACGGGGCAAGAGTTATGTTGACTTTGCACCGGATCGTGTTGCGATGCAGGATGCCACGGCTCAAATGGCCCTTCTTCAATTTATGTCCGCAGGAAGAAAAACTGTTGCCGTCCCATCCACCGTGCATTGCGACCATTTAATTCAGGCAGAAGTCGGTTCAGCCAACGACCTGCTTCGCGCTAATACGGATAACAAAGAAGTGTACAGCTTCCTTGCCAGCGTTTCCAATAAGTATGGAATCGGTTTTTGGAAACCGGGAGCGGGAATTATTCACCAAGTTGTCCTTGAAAATTATGCATTCCCCGGCGGAATGATGATCGGAACAGATTCGCATACACCGAATGCTGGCGGACTTGGAATGATTGCAATCGGCGTCGGTGGTGCAGATGCTGTTGATGTGATGGCGGGAATGGCGTGGGAATTAAAATTTCCCAAAGTGATTGGTGTTCATTTAAAAGGGAAGATGAACGGATGGACATCTGCGAAAGATGTTATTCTAAAAGTAGCAGGGATCCTGACCGTAAAAGGTGGAACCGGTGCAATTGTAGAATATTTTGGTGAAGGGACGAATTCTATTTCCGCCACCGGGAAAGGAACCATCTGTAACATGGGTGCAGAAATTGGTGCAACCACGTCAGTATTTCCGTACGATTCGAGAATGGGAGATTATCTCCGTTCAACAAAGCGTGATGAAATTGCTCGGCTTGCAGAAGGAATTGCAGAACATTTACGACCGGATGCAGAAGTGCTTGCAAATCCCGGCCAATACTATGACCGCGTGATTGAAATTAATTTGGATGAACTCGAACCGCATGTGAACGGACCATTTACTCCTGATCTTGCATGGCCGATCTCACAATTTGCAAAAGCAGTGAAAGAAAAAGGATATCCCGAAGAATTAAAAGTGGCTCTCATTGGAAGCTGCACAAATTCATCATACGAAGATATTGAACGAGCAACATCTGTTGCGCGGCAAGCTTTTGCTAAAGGATTGAAAGCAAAATCTGACTTTACGATTACACCCGGAAGCGAACAAATTCGTGCAACGATTGAACGTGATGGACAATTGAAGACGTTGACGGATTTCGGAGGGATGGTTCTGGCAAACGCTTGCGGTCCATGTATTGGCCAATGGAAACGTCATGATGTAGCAATGGGAGAGAAGAACTCAATTATCACATCATACAACAGGAATTTCACGGGACGAAACGATGCTAATCCGGCAACACACGCATTTGTTGCAAGTCCTGAGATAGTGACCGCCTTCGCGATTGCCGGCAGACTTACTTTCAATCCTCTGACCGACACTATCGAGAATGCAAAAGGAGAAAAGGTGAAACTCGATGCTCCCAAAGGAGACGAGCTCCCGAAAAACGGATTCAAACCGGATGAAGAAGGATTTGTCGCTCCGGCCAAAGATGGTTCAAAAGTAAAAGTAGCAGTCAGTGTAAAAAGCGATCGATTACAATTACTTGCGCCATTCAAAGCGTGGGAAGGAAAAGATCTGGACAACCTTCGCGTGTTATTGAAGGTGAAAGGAAAATGTACTACGGATCATATTTCTCCTGCTGGAAAATGGCTGAAATATCGTGGTCATCTTGACAACATATCCAACAATATGTTTGTTGGTGCTGTCAACGCATTCAGTGGTGAGGCGGGAAAAGGAAAAAACCTGTTCACTGGTGATGTGAAAGAATATTCTGCCGTTGCGCGTGATTACAAAAAACAACAAATCGGATGGGTAACGATTGGTGATGAAAATTATGGCGAAGGATCATCGCGTGAACACGCTGCAATGGAACCTCGTTTCCTGGGTGGACGAGCAATTATCGTAAAGAGTTTTGCCCGTATTCATGAAACGAATTTGAAGAAACAAGGAATGTTGGCGTTAACGTTTAAAAATCCTGCTGATTACGATCTGATCCGCGAAGATGATATCGTTGCAATTCGAGGTCTTTCGAAATTTGCTCCGGGAGTTCCGTTGATTTTGGAATTAAAGCATAGTGACAACACAATGGATTCTATTGAACTGAATCATACGTTTAATGATGGACAAATTGGTTGGTTTAAAGCGGGAAGTGCATTGAATTTAATAGCTCAGCAAATGAAGCCGATCAGCACTAAAAAGAGAGCAAAGAAAAAGAGTTTTAAAAAAGCTGTTAAAAAATCGGCGAAGAGGTCTCCGAAAAAAAAGGGTAAAACAAAACCGACGAAGAAAAAAGCTGTTGCAAAAAAGAAAGCAGCAAAGAAAACTGTAAAACGGAGAAAATAGTCGGGAACGTTTCTCGTCGTTTTCTGCGTTACTATAGTGAGAATCATTTTTACCAATAAAATAAAGGAAGAATATGCCGTTCGATCCAGTGATGATCCAACCATTCCGTGATGAACTGTTGGACTTGGGAATTAAAGAATTATATACACCACAAGATGTTGATAGTACCATCAGCAATAACAAAGGAACGTTGCTTGTTGTCGTCAATTCCGTCTGCGGTTGTGCTGCAGGAAAAGCAAGGCCAGCAATACGGAAAGCGTTACAACATGCGAATGTACCAGATCACAAAGCGAGTGTATTTGCAGGACAGGAACTTGAAGCAACAGCACGGTTGCGTGAACAATGGCTCCAGGGGATTCCGCCATCATCACCTTCAATTGCTCTCTATAAAGACAATGAACTTGTTCATTTCATTCCTCGATTCAAGATTGAAGGACGCATTGCGGATGAAATTGCTGCAGATTTGATTGCAGCATTCGATGAATTTTGCGGCAATAAAGTAACAGCGTAAATACGGTTAAATATGTTGCCACAGAGACCACAGAGTAATCTGTTGATCTGTGGCATTTTTTTTATGAGCACACCTAAAGTAAAAATCTGTTGTATATCGTCTATTGAAGAAGCACATCTCGCAATCACTTATGGTGCTTCTGCCCTTGGGCTGGTTTCAGCAATGCCGAGCGGTCCTGGACCAATTTCTGAAGATCTGATTACAGAAATTATTGCGACTGTTCCGCAACAGATTGCCACATTCTTATTGACGAGCAAACAGGATGCGGAATCCATTATTGCTCAACAAAAGAAAACAAAAGCAAATACACTACAACTTGTTGATGCTGTTTCCACTGAAGTCTATTCTAAATTACGGAACGAACTTCCCGGAATATCAATTGTGCAAGTGATTCATGTCCTCAATAACAATTCAGTAGAAGAAGCACAATCTATTGCACCTTGGGTAGATATGATCTTGCTTGATTCAGGTAATCCAAATCTCACGGTAAAAGAATTGGGGGGGACGGGAAGAAAACATGATTGGAAATTGAGTCGACAAATTGTTGCATCGGTCAATAAACCGGTATTTCTTGCTGGTGGATTAAACAGTGAGAATGTGTGTGAAGCGATTGATGTTGTTCAACCGTACGGTGTGGATCTCTGTAGCAGTGTGCGAACAAACGGAAAATTGGATGAAGTGAAATTAAAACGATTTTTTACTGCGGTAATGTCGTAGCTGGTTTTACTATATCGAAAAATCTGAAAAACTCTCGAGTGGTGTCATTGCAATGACTTTTTCAACTGTCTCTAATTGATAATCGGAATAGATTCTATATCCAGATAAATAATTTTTCCTTTTGCTTTTGCTGTAGCAACCATTTCATCTGCCCCTTTCGATGGCCCGCCGATTCTCAATACTGCATCGCAATGATCGATCAGTTTCACGGCAATAGGGTGAAAGATATCATTGAAAATGTCATCGCCTATCTGTTTTGATCCAGCCTCTTCAATCAACGGCAATGCAAACCATTCTCCCAATACGGGCATATGCCCCATCCGGAATACTTCCAATGCCATTGTTGTCATTGCTTTTACATTTGCTTCGATTAAACTAGGATCGTCATTCGTTCCGGATCGATATGGTCCGGCGACGAGAATCATTAAGGATTTGGTAGGAGTCATTTTTTATTACTTGTAGGGTGATAGAAATTGAATGACAATGTAGCAGAGGTAGAGGTAATATCCTAATAGAAATTACTGGTTATGGTATTCTATTTGTGATAAAGTTGAGGACTTGTTTCTTTTTATTAATGAGATTCACATGGGCAATTACGTTTTGTGTCTCAATTTTCTAACAATATCAATACCAGCCAATAATATTCCGATGCCCAATAAACTGTAACCAATAAACCGGTCATCCCCGGTAAACAACCCAGCTAATACAAAACCAAATGCTAATCCTCCCAATGGAGAGAATTTATTTTGCCCTTTATGCTTATTAATGACAAAGAAAAGAATAGCAATGATTATTAATGTAGCGAGGAGAATAGGGATAAAAATAATTGATATGTCCATATTGTATAATCTCCTTTCTCTTAAATACGATGAATGTTTTTGAAACATTCTGAACTAAAACCGCTACCAGAGATACGGAAGTAATCTGTATCGGACTTTTACACAATACTCGTGATAACCATCCAACTGCTCACGTAAAACTTTCTCTTCATTGAGGATACGGAATACCATGGACACCGGAACTGTTGCAAACGGAATCAACGCCCAATACGAACCAAGCGATATTGGAGTGGCGAGGAACATCATAATGCTTCCCAAATACATAGGATGTCGTACATATCCGTACGGGCCGGATGAAATAACTGTTTGTTGTTTTTCCACTTCTATGACTCGGGAAGCATAACGATTTTCCATAAAGACGTACATAATAAAGAAATAGCAGAGAAGTACAATGATATCTGCTGCGATCACTCCGTCGACGGGAATATCCGACCAACCATATCGATGATCAAAACCGGGGAGAAGGAATCCGATGATATATCCAATCGCAGAATAGGAAACGATTTTTTTTTGTGACGATTCTTTCTCTTTTAATTTCATTCTCCGTTCAAGAAATTCCGGATCATGTTTTAGAAAATATGTAACGACTGCAGTCAAAGGAAGAATAATTACACCCAGATATGCATATACCTCCCAATAATCGAATGTGCCGGCGGAAAGAAGCAATATAGAGCCAAGAAGAACCGGAAACAGAATCAGTCGTGTCAATAGTTTCTTCTTTAACGATTTCAGATCGACAGATTGTAAAGCCATCGGTCATCTCTCTGTACAGGAATGCGGTTTAGATGCTTACAACATATCGGATAACTGTATCTCAAATTTCTATGAAGTAACTTTCGGCAGAGCCGTAGGATGGATGGAGGGGAGAAAAGTAAACGAAACAAATGTCTGATCCCAGAATCCAATTCGCGGCCGACGCCGACGAACAGTCAACATTGTAGTACAAACGTACATCTTATTCAATATCGAATCAAGAAATAATTATATCTATGAGACTTCTGAAAAAGTCATTACAAGGAGCGACCTGCCCGCAAGTGTTCAGGCGGGAACAACGAAGTTTCGTTTTTTGAATCCGAATTGAGCGGAATCCAAAAAGCGGGGCAATCTCATATAAATTAACAAAAAAACAAGATTATCACGCTGTTCGGGATCCCGTAATGCGCGACTTCGACAAAAAAACTTTCCGCAATGACATTGTTCGAGAAGTTTTCAAAAATTTCATCTATTTAAAATTTAATCTCTTAAGGGCCTAATTCCCCGCCGCTTGCGGCGTCATTCCGGCGAAAGCCGGAATCCAGGACCTGGATGCCAGCGTACGCTGGTTCCGCCTTTTTGAATCCCGCTATGCGGAATCCGAAAGGCGGGACATGACAAGATACCTAGCGGCTTGCCGCGAGGACATTCATTTATTACTATCACTGGTATTGAATGGGTCAAACTAACAGAGGATGGATGTCAACAGAATATTTTAAGAAGAAAGAGCCCATCTATGCAAAAACGCAACCGCTAACAGTGCTCTCTTTTGATTCCTTGAATAAATAGCATTCTTATTTAAAGAGATCTTTATGGGAATTAACTCTTTCCTAACACCATAAATGATATTCCTAGAGCCATCAAATCTTTCAAAATAAAGAAGTCCGTAATCAGCACTCCGTCCACCGTAGAAAAGACACCCGGAGTAGTAAACAAAAAACTCAGCGTAAGAAGAAACGTAATTGCCGCAAAGAATCCTCCAATCATTCCAGCTTTTTTCCAAAAGAAATGGAGTAACAGGCAGACTGCGGTGAGTATTTCAATGCTTCCAACAACTTTTGAGACGATTTCTATACTGGCATAATTATACATCCATTTCATTAAAAAACTGTTTTTTACCAACGGTTCAATTCCTCTTGCCTCAGTCGGCGTGAATTTGAATACGCCAATCCATATCAAGACTGTCGCTACGCCGATCACACTGATGAAATATCCAAACGAGTGAAAATATTTTTTCATAACAATAATAGATTATGGTGGTAAAGTAATGGTGAATTATTTAACTCGTTATGAAATAGTTTGAATCCACTGATAAATATATTCTGCAACTTCTTCCCAATCTTGCTGTCCGCAAATGTAGTGTGTTCTGCCGGCAAATACTTTAAAATCTCGTTTACTATTTTTGTCTTTATATGCGTTATAATTTGACTTATTCAGTGAGAAGGGAATAATGTTGTCTTTCTCGCCTGCAATAATCAATAACGGATTGTGCGGTTTTTTAAAATCAATCTTTCCGTCTTTCAATGTTCCGCTTCGCGGAATATTTCTGCTTTCAGGAACAACAAATTTATCATATTCAATCTGTGTTTGCTCCAACGTCATGGTATTGCAGAATGCGTAATGGAACCATTCAACACTTGGAACACAGACAGAATTTCCTTTTAAAGGATTAATTGTAGGGAGGTTCGCTTTTAAAAAACTCCATCTTGTAGTGAAAACGCCGATTGGTGGCGCAGAATCAATACAAATACCGGCAACTCCTTTTTCCATTCCGATGAGTTTTTGTACAGCAAGACCACCCATTGAGTGACCGATAAGAATGGGTTTTTCAGGTAACAAGGAAATAAAGTTTGCCAGGCCATCCACCACTTGTCCGAAGGTGAGCTTGCCAAGCTTTGGATCAATGTTCTTGCGTAAGTCAGAAGGCTTGCCTTCGTGAAACGGATATGCAGGCGTGTGGCACATGTACCCTTTTGCCTCAAAATATTTTTTCCATTCGGTCCAGCTTTCAGGATTTTGAAAAAGTCCATGAATAAAAACGATCGTTTTATTTTTCGTCATGATCCGTACCCTATGATTGTAAAAGTGAGGAATCTGCTAGTCCATCAAATATATTTACGGTAACGATTTCTTTTGAGACGAACGAAAATAGAGAAGATTATGCAGACTTACAATAACACAGGTTAAAAAATGCAGGAATTTGGGAAGAGCTCAACCTTTTAGTGGAGACGGCTCTAGATCCGTCTCCACACATTGAAAGTTATTTCTTCAGCGATTTAGTTTCGTTACCGTTTCCCATGCTCAAAAAAGGTTTCAATAATTCCATCGGCAGCGGGAAGATCACTGTTGAACTGTTTTCCGAAGCAATCTCCGTTAATGTCTGTAAATATCGGAGCTGTAATGCGATCGGATTTTTATTGATCACTGCTGCCGCTTCACCTAATTTAACACTTGCTTGTAATTCACCTTCGGCATGAACCACTTTTGCGCGACGTTCACGTTCTGCTTCTGCTTGCTTCGCCATTGCGCGTTGCATCTCCGGCGGCAGATCGATCTGTTTTACTTCAACATTTGCAATCTTAATTCCCCACGGTTCGGTATGATTATCGATAATGATTTGCAATTCGTGGTTGATTTTATCCCGCTGCGCGAGCAGATCATCTAATTCAAATTGTCCTAAAATACTTCGCAACGTTGTTTGTGCAAGTTGTGATGTCGCATAAATGTAGTTTTCCACACTAACAATTGCCTTGTCCGGTTGAACAACGCGGAAATAAACGACTGCATTTACCTTAATTGAAACGTTGTCTTTGGTAATCACATCTTGAGGAGGAACATCGAGAACGACAGTGCGAAGACTGACTTTGACCATGCGGTCAATTCCTGGGATAAGGATAATAAGTCCCGGTCCTTTTACGGCAAGCAGCCGGCCAAGACGAAAGATGACTCCCCGTTCGTACTCGGATAAAACTTTGATGAGATTAAAAAGAATGACCGCAGAAAATGCGACCAAGAGCATTAAACCAAACATTCCGTCCATTGTAATTCTCCTTTATTTAGGAAACATTCAAAGTTGACTGTCACCTTTAAGGTCTACGACCTCGTAGAGGTGACGATCAACTTAATCGATTTTATAATTTTCTTACTTTTAACAACAATCCATGAATTTCCGTTACTGTTACTTTTGTATCCATTACAATCTTACCATCAACACTTTCTGCGCCCCAAGTTTCTCCTTGTACGCGAACTTGTCCGGTTGGATTCAGCAGAGTGACCGCAACGCCTTCGGCACCGATCATGCCTTGTTCACCCATATCAACTTTTCGTTTTTGCGCTCGTAACCCTGCGCCAATCACGAATGCAAAGAACAACGCAGTGGCAATGACCAACGGAATGATGAGCGAAAGAGATACTTCAACAAATTCCAGCGGCTCATCATTCTGATACAACATGATTGACCCGAAAAATAGTGCCACCGCTCCGCCGACTGATAATAAACCATAACTCGTAATTTTAATTTCCAGTATGAACAAAATAATGCCGACAAAGATCAGTGCGAGTCCTGCATAATTAAGCGGCAGAGTTTGCATCGAATAAAGTGCTAGGATCATGGCAATTGCACCGACGACTCCCGGAAAAACTGAGCCGGGATTGTAGAGCTCAAAAAAGATTCCATAAATGCCGATGAGGAACAGGATGTAAGAGATATTCGGGTCACTCAGCATATTGAGCATTTCGTATTGCCAGTTCATTTCGTGTTCTTCAATGGCCGCATGTGTTGTTGCAAGCGTGATTGTGTCGCGCTCAATGATGATCGTTCTTCCATTGAGAGAATCCAAAAGCGCTGCACGATTGGAAGCGATGAAGTCGATGACATTTTTTTTCAATGCTTCCGTTTCCGTAATGGATACACTGTTGCGGACGGCATCCTCAGCCCATTCCACATTCCGGTTTCGTTTTTCAGAGATTGTTCGAATAAATGCTGCGGCATCATTTGTTACTTTTCCGGACATGACGGAATCCATCGCTCCCTGTCCGCTGACAGGATGAGCGGCACCGATATTTGTTCCAGGTGCCATCACGGCGATATGTGCAGCCATGGTGATAAACACTCCCGCCGATGCAGCACGCGAACCTTGCGGGGAAACGTATACAATAATTGGGATTTTAGAATTCAAAAATTCCGTAACAATGTCGCGTGTAGATTGAAGTAATCCACCGGGAGTATTCAACTCTATAATAATGGCTTGTGCATTATTGTTCTTCGCGTAGTCAATTCCATGTTTCAGATAATCATACGTTGTGGGATTGATACTGCTGTTGACGGTGAGAACATGGATCGGTTGTTCAGCGAAAAGAAGACCAATCACTACAAAGGAGGAAAGGAGGAATTTTTTCATAGCGGTTCTTTATAAGTGTTACACAAGGTAGAGAAAGAAGAGGGTGAAAACAAGGTGAGATACTGCTTCGTTTTTGAGGCGATTTTTGATATTTTCTCAATCTGTGTCGACGATCTGTAATATCGAAGGGATTTTTAAAACGATTATTTACGATAACCATCACCTGTTAGGTCTACGACCTCGTAGAGGTGACGGCCAATTGTCATGATAAATAGAAAGAAAAACATTGTCCTTTTTTAGCAACATTACCATTGATATTTCTCCGTTACGCAATAACCGCGATTTTCGATTGCTCTTTATCGGACAGTTCATTTCGTTTTTGGGCTCATCGATCACCGCGGTGGCGTTATCGTATCAAATATATACTGTAACACAATCGACGGCGTATGTGGGACTGCTGGGAATGTTTCAACTGATCCCACTCTCCATCAGCGGGTTCATCGGTGGGTCGGTTGCCGATAGGTTTGACAGGAAGAAAATCATTATCATTTCCGAAATTGTGTTAATGCTGACATCTCTTTCGCTTGTGGTAACAGCTCTGATGCCGAATACTTCTGTCTGGTTTTTGTTTGCCATTGCGGGGATTGCGTCATTCGTCAACGGATTCCACCGTCCAGCATTAGATGCGTTGACACCCCGCGTGATTGAACACGATGAAATTCCGGCAGCAAGTGCGCTTTCGGGGTTTCGCGGAACAACCGCAATGATTCTTGGTCCATCGTTAGCAGGAGTTATTCTTGCATCGCTCGGATTATTCATAACATATCTGATTGACGCGCTCACGTTTATCATCTCCATCGTTACGATTTTAATGATTAAACGAAAATTTCAATTGGAGCGGGCTGAAGATGACGAGAACGAATTTTCCGTTGCGCATATTGCGGAAAGTCTGCGTTATGCGTGGAGCCGGAAAGAATTACTGGGAACATATTTTATTGATATGATGTCGATGACAACATCGTATCCCTATCCGCTTTTTCCCGCGCTTGCCGCTGCATACGGCGGAGTTGCCGTGCTCGGATCGCTTCACGCATCTATCGCCATTGGTTCGTTTCTTGCAACACTTACCAGCGGGTGGACGAGGAATATTTTGCGCCACGGGAAAGCGATCACGATTGCTGCGGTTGGTTGGAGCGTGGGAATTCTTGCTGCCGGATTCTCGGGAAATCTCTGGCTGATGCTTTTCTTTCTGGGATGCGCCGGATTTGCCGATATGCTGAGCGGAATTTTCCGTTCCATTATCTGGAACCAGACGATCCCCGATTCCATTCGCGGAAGGATGGTTGGAATTGAAATGCTTAGTTATATGAGCGGCCCTCTAGTTGGCGGGACGCTGATCGGATTTCTTGCCGCTTCCACAGGAGAGAATGTTGCAATGTCTATCGGCGGAAGCGTGGGACTTGTTGGGATCGTGGTACTGATTCTTTGGCTGCAGCAGTTTTGGAGGTATTCCGCAAATAGCAAAAAAAGTTTTATTAGTTGACCGTCACCTTTACGAAGTCGTAAACCTTCAAGGTGACGGTCAACTGGCTGTCGATCGGCGGAAGTGTTGGTCTTGTTGGGATTGTTGTGCTGATTATGTGGCTGCAACAGTTTTGTAAGTATACACCGGAAAGATAAAATATTTTATATTCTGAATAATTTATCATTTTGGGACAAAGATAATATTTCAAATGGAGCAATATCAATATCTATTGGTAATTTGACTCTTAAAACAAGAAGTACATATTGACAATATGGTCGCTCCTTTAGCAAGTAGTTTTGTCACTTTAATTTTTTGATATTTAGATTAGAGGCAAGCGATTGTAACTGCATAATGGCAATTTGATTGAGTTTTAGCAATCGTTCACGTTGTGGTAATTCCATCCGTATAAACTCAGCATTCATACTCTCAATATTTGCTAGTACCAGCAATTGCTCAATGGTAGCATAATCCCGTATGTTGCCGTCATGTTTCGGGTTTGCGTCCCGCCACTGTTTAGCTGTTTTTCCAAAGAGAGCTACATTCAGCACGTCTGCTTCGTTTGCATACGCTGCATTGGCTTGTTCTTTGGTAATATGTTCGGGGATGATATGTTCTTTAATGGCATCAGTATGGATGCGGTAATTGATCTTGGAGAGAGTCCTATGGAGATTCCATGTTAATTTCAGACGGTCATTTTCATCATCTTTAAGCCGTTGAAATTCTCTAATAAGGTAAATCTTAAATTCGGCATTAATCCACATCCCAAATTCAAAGGCAATGTCTTTATGGGCATACGTGCCGCCATATCTCCCTGCGGTAGCTTTTAGTCCTATGGCATTAGTTTTTTCAACCCATTCTTTAACACTAAGTTTATAACTGTTTAATCCTGCTTTACTTTTAATTATGGCGAATTCGCCATAATTAAAACGGGAATTATAGATTCTTTCCCAAATTCCTAAAAACTCAATAGTGTTTCTATTTCTCAACCAATCCGAAATAAAAAAATCACCTTCTTTTGCTTGTAACATATCAGTAATTGAAATGTAATCTTCATTTTCAAATTTTAATAATGCAATTTCGATACCTTGAACATTCAATGTTGTCGATTTTTTATGCTGCATTTGAAATGATACCCGTTTAAGAGGACTATTATTGGTGTAATTTGTTCATTGTTTGCGGGGAGAATACAAAGAAATTATTTCTGATAGTTTCCTTATTTGTAACTGCAAAGTATAAAAACTCATTCTTGAAAACAACAAATGAGAAGAATGCGAGTGAGATAGAACATTTTGTACAAATTGTTGGAAGAAGAAAAAATATTAAGAATATCGGTAAACAAGCTGTACTGTTTATCCGCTGACTTGTATTCGTGCCCAAATGATCAATATAATTTTTTGGATTCTGAACTTCTGTGGATACGACTCATTAACAGAAAAAAAGAACCGATATTTTAGAGTCTTATACATTTTCTTTTTTGCCGAGTAACTTTCCCCTCTTCTTCTTATCTTCATCTTATGTCATTACTTCTAAACGATACTGAGCTGCACTTTCCTCATCTGATCACCATTCCCGCATCGGCGGGATCGGGGAAGACATACACATTATCGTACCGGTATGTGCAGTTTCTTCTTTCCCCGCATATTCAGTCTAATGGACTGAGAAATATTCTGGCAATTACATTCACGAAACTTGCGGCTAAGGAGATGAAAGAACGCATTGTGAAGGTGTTGAAGGAAGCGGCTCTTAGCGATCCGCGCACAATGGAAAATCTGACGAAACTCGTTTCACTTTCTTCCGAAGAGATCAAAATTCGCTCCGAACAATTAGTAAATGAAATTCTTCACAACTATTCCGATTTCAATATTCGTACGATCGACAGTTTCTTGACAACCATTTTTAAAGCTTCATCATTGGAAATGGGAGTGCAACCGAATGTCGGCATTCAGTTTGACAATGACGCGGTGATCGATCAAGCGTTCCGGCAATATTCGCAAAATCTCCGCGAAGGAACTGCCGATGCGCAATTCATCGACGATCTGATCACGCTGATCGAGGCGAATGAAGGGAAATCGGGCGGATATTTATGGAATCCATTCACAAAGATCGTTCGCGAAGTGCGGCAATTGCAAAAGCAATTCGGAAGATATTCACAGAAGCCGATCATTATGGAAGGAGCGCTTCCGCTTTCCGAACTGAAGCAGAGAATTGTAACAAATGCAAAAACGCTTTTAGGATTACTGAATGATTCGACACTTCCGATCAATAATTATTTTCAAAATGATGTGAAGCGATTGGCAAACGGCGATGTGCTTGAAGTTGCATCGAAAGGGAAGACGAAGAAATATTTCAACAAGTATAGTGAAGATGCAGGTGCAACGAAAGAGATCAAACGCCTTTTTGCGGTGATCAAGCCGATGGAGAAAGAGCTGGAACAATATATCTCCATCTATGCGCATACGTTTTATCAGCCATTTGTTCGTGCGGTAAATCTGATTGAACAAACGATTCGAAATGTAAAGACGCTTGAAGGAACTGTCGTTATTGATGATATCAATCGTTCGCTTGCCAAGTATCTTTCCAACGATGTTGTGCCGGAAGTGTATTTGAAATTAGGTGAGCGAATTGCCCATTTTATGATTGACGAGTTTCAGGATACCAGTCCCATACAATGGCGGAATCTGACTCCCTTAATCGAAGAAGCACTAGCGAAAAACGGCTCGCTCTTTGCCGTGGGTGATACGAAACAATCTATTTACGGATTCCGCGGCGCGGATTGGCATATTTTCAAAAATCTGAGCGATGGAAAATATTTTCCTTCTGCACCTGTGTCATCGCTGCCGTTAACGAGAAATTATCGCAGCGCGCAGGCGCTCGTCGATTTTGTGAAAGATGTTTTTTCTTCCAATGTTGCCGCTGCCGGATTTGAAGCACACGCAACAGCAAGCGGGCTTTACAATTTTGCGCAAGATGTTCCTGATTCGGAAAAAAACAAAGGCTATGTTGAAGTTAAATTAATCGAAAAAAAGTTTGACGATGATTCATCGGCTAATACGCATCGAGAATATATTCTTTCCAGCATTCGTGACTGTACCGATCGCGGATATTCATATGGTGACATTGCCATTCTTACTCCCGCCAATGCGGATGTTGTTGAGATCAGTTCGTGGCTGAATAGAGAAAATATTCCGTTCCTTTCCCTCAGCACTTTGGACATCCGAAAGCGGAAAATCATCGGCGAAATTATCGCGCTGCTTCGCTTTCTTGATTCGCCGATTGATAATCTTGCGTTTGCGACATTTGTGTTTGGGAATTTATTCCAAAAAATTGTATCGGGTGAAGGAATCAAACAAGAAGAGTACCACATGCAATTTGGTAAAAATACCAAAGAGTATTTTTACCGCACCTTCCAAAAACATTTCCCCGCGTTATGGGAACAATATTTTGGCCGCCTCTTCTCGCTTGTCGGTTATATGCCGTTGTATGATCTCGTCTCTGAATCGTACAAAACATTTTCCGTCTTTAAACAGTGCAGCAGTGAAGAAAGCGCATTGATAAAACTACTGGAATGTGTGAAGCAGTTTGAAAACAGCGGCAACAATAGTCTGAAAGATTTTCTCTCGTTCAGCACGGAAGAGGGAAACGAAGGCTGGAGCATTGAAATACCGAACACCGTCCACGCCGTAAGGATTATGACGGTGCATAAAGCAAAAGGATTGGGATTCCCGGTAGTGATCGTTTCCCTGAAAGAAAAGAATCCCCGTTCAGATTCGATGGTGATGAAAGAGACCGAGGATGGAGTATCGGTTATTAAGATCGGAAGGAGCAACGGCGACCGAGATGACACTCTTTCCGAATTGTATGAAGAGAAAAAGAAAGAACAGACGATTGACGAGCTGAACAAATTATATGTCGCGCTTACCCGAGCGCGAAAAGAGATGTATGTTTCGGTTCTGTATAAGAAAATGGAATATCTTCCCGTCGCAATTCTTCCGGCAAAAACATACGGCGTAAAATACACCACAGCTGAAAAGGAAAAGGCTGAAGAGAAAATACCAGTAATCGAATCGCTTTATCAAAAAGAACAATCATCGCTTCCTGTTGCACGATATCAAAAGATTGGCGTGCAGGAAACCCGGCGAGGCGATGCGATCCACAATATCTTATCGCATATCGAGTTTGTGGATGAGAAGAGTGAACCGTATATCCGATCTGCAATCGAGCATCTATTTTTGGTTCACGATCTGGATATTGAAAAAGAAATTTTGAATCTCGATCAGTTCCTTAATCTTCCCGGAGTGCACATTCATTTTGAACACAGAAAAGATCGCATAATTCTTCGAGAGCAGGATGTAGCGGCTTCCAACGGACGATTATATCGGTTGGATAGAGTTATTGTGGACGCTGATTCAGTAACGGTTGTTGATTTCAAAACCGGAAATGATGAACACAACGATGATTATCTAGTGCAAGTGCGAAACTATATGTCGATGCTGAAGGATATTTATCCTTCAAAAACCGTGAAAGGGGCATTGCTTTATATTGATCTGCATAAGGAGGTGCCTGTCGTATGAGCACTGTCCGATTGCTTTCACCAAAAATTAATCTTGTTGAAGAAGTAGTGACACTGTTAAGTGTTTCGTTTGCCCAAAACAATTTCTCAAAATCCATTGTCGTATTTCCCGGAAAACGTCCCGCACACGTCTTGCGAAAAAAACTTGCGGAAAAGATCGGAGCATCGTTCATTCCGCCAAAGCACTTTTCCATTGATATCTTCATTGATTATCTCTGCACGACCTATCTTCAATTTCGTGCTGAAACAGTGAGTGAATTTGATGCCGTTGCGATCCTATTCGAACTGCACAAAGAGATGCAGGAAGATGAAAAAATCGGTAAAGAACATTTTTCTACGCTTGAAACATTCTATCCAGTTGGTGTAAAGATTTTTTCGGAGCTGGAAGAGCTGATGATCGCCTCTGTTTCACCACAGCAATTATTGGAAGCAGTTAAATCTGTCACGTTGACATCGGCGCATGCCGTTGCGTTGTTGTATGAACCGTTCTATAACGAATTACAAAAGCGAAAGTTCACTTCCCGCGCACAGAAGTATAAACTTCTTGCGGACAGAATTTCGGAGATTGATTTTAGTTCGTATGATACAATTGTGCTTGCAGGATTTTACGCATTTACGCAGACAGAAGAGACACTGATTCGTCATTTGCTTGCTCAGAAGAATGTCACCGTGTTGTTCCAGAATGGGAACGGGATACAAATAACGCTCGATCAACTGAAATTGAATCCAGATTTGGAAGGGGACGAACCGGAAACAGAACATCACTTTTACGAATCACCCGATGCGCATGGACAATTGTTCGCGCTTAACAGAGTGCTCAGCGAACAATTCCCAAATCCAATTCTAGACAGTGAACAAGCGTCGATCATACTTCCGTCGTCAGAAAATCTTTTTCCGTTGTATCATCAAACACTGTCAATCTATGATCAAAGCGAATATAATCTTGCCCTCGGATATCCATTGTCGCGAACTCCGGTGTATGGATTTCTAAAATCACTCTTGGATGTGATTGTTTCATCTCGAAGCGGGGAAGTATTTGTTCCAACGTATATTCAATTTCTCCTTCATCCATATGCAAAAAATATTCTCTTCAAAACACGGACCGATGTTACTCGAACTCTTATTCATGCAATTGAAGATGATTGCCTCGAACACAGTGCACGGGTATTTTTGAATTTGGAAATTGTTGAACAGGATGGTAAGCTGCATAAAAAGGTTGTTGAACGATTGGAGCGAGAAGAGGTAACTGTCACTGTCGAAGAAGTCCGCGATCATATTGCAATGATCCATACTGTTCTATTCCGTCTGCTGTTAACAATCAACTCAGTCGGTGAGTTTGCTACAGCATGTATCAACGTTCTCAATTTTATCAACGAACACAGTACTGCACATCGACATCCCTATTTCCGCCCATTTGTGGAAACGTTGATAGAGCAATTGACGTCGCTTTATCAATCGCTTTTGTCGGGATATTCATTCGGAAAACTTGAGCATTATCTTTTGTTTCTTCGTCATTTCATCGAATCGGTCGATGTTCCATTCACCGGAACGCCTCTGCAGGGTTTGCAAGTGCTCGGTTTCCTGGAAACGCGCGGGCTTCAATTTGAGCATGTTTTTATGATTGATGTCAATGACGATATCCTTCCGGGAAAGGCGCAGCAGGATGTTTTGCTTCCATTGACGCTTCGCGATCAGCTTGGACTTTCAACGTATCGCGATCAGGAGCGAATTAAAGCTTACATTTTTGATGTGCTACTGCGTGGGGCGAAGTATGTGCATTGCTTCTATATCAATAATAATGAGAAGGAACAGAGCAGATTTATTGCCCAGTTGCAATGGAAGATTCAATTGCAGAAAAAGAGACTGACGCCGTTCAATACACTATCTCAGGAATATAAGATCGATCTTGGTACGCAGACTCCGGATCCGATTGCAAAAACAACTGAAATGGTTGCGATACTCAAAGAATTGCAATTCTCTTCAACGGCGCTAGATACGTATTTAACTTGTGGATTGAAATTCTACTATCGCTATGTTCTGCGTATGATGGAGAAGAACGAGATCTCTGGCGATGTTGAACAAACTGATGTCGGAAAAATCATTCATAGCATCCTGTTTGAATATTTTGCTCCTGCGAAAGATCGAAAGCTAGAATTGACTGATTTGGATATTGAACGGTTGCGAAGAGCTATTCAGGATAATTTCCGGTCATTCTATGGAAGCGCACAATTTGGTGAACAGTTCTTCACTAAACAACGTGTTGAGAAGCATTTTATTGAGTTTATTGAGCAATTCCAGCGCCCGTTGATCGAATCAGCTTCTATTATAATCGAAGCGCTGGAAGAAAAGTTTGCTGCAGGAATTGATGGATTTCATTTTATCGGAAATGCGGATAGGATCGAAACGCGCAATGATAAAACATTCATTCTCGACTTCAAATCGGGACAGCACGAAGCGAATTATATGATCGATTTCGATCATCTTAATGTAGATGATAGAGCAACGTGGAAACAATCGATCGGTTCCGTGCAGTTGGTGCTTTATGTAATGCTCTATTCAATCGTAAAAAATATGGATCCGGGAAAGATTATTCCGGCATTTATTTTTCTCGGCAAGAAAGAATTGAATGAAGAGATTGAAATCTCTCTGTTTGAATCTGATGAACAAATGAATGAGTGGTATCCAAAGCTAAAGAATATTATTCTTTCATTGACGAAAGGAATAGTAGATGAAGCCCAACCGTTCACTCCAACGCAAGACATCAAGAACGACTGCCCCGATTGTTCCTACCGAACGATTTGCGGAACGCAGTGGGCAGAGAAGTTTAGTCTATACTAAAAAGAAAACCACATAGGCACATAGAGAACATGGAAAAACTATGACGAAAAAGTATCTTGATGAACTGACATTTCAAATTATTGGAGGAGCAATTGAAGTACATAAAGCTTTGGGACCTGGTTTACTGGAAAGTGTGTATCATAAATGCCTTAAACAAGAATTGACTCTTAGAAAATTGTCGTATGATTCAGAATTTATTGTCAATGTCGGGTATAAAGGAATAGATCTTGATACAGAGCTTCGGTGTGATTTGTTGATTGAAAGAATTATTGTGATTGAATTGAAATCTGTTGATTCAATTTTACCTATTCACGAAGCGCAGCTTCTAACGTATATGAAGTTACTGGAGAAACCCAAAGGTATTCTCATTAATTTTAATTGTTCAAATCTTTTTAAGGAAGGCCAGCGAACTTTTGTAAATGAATTATTCCGAAATCTTCCGGAACAATGAAATATGTTATGTGTCCTATGTGCCTATGTGTTTCAGGTCGTTGAAAAAAGCACACTACATCAGTCAAAATGAAGGCGGACAAGTAGACACATAGTTCAGATAGTTAAGAATTAGAAAATAAACGGAATCAATCGGTAGGTTTGTTTCATGTAATCTGAATAGTCAGTAAATTTCTGTTGTAACAACTGTTCTTCATATTGCAGTTTGACAATGAGGGTTATTATAAGTACACAAAACAGGGAAACTGAAATTATTTCTATAGTATTGAGAACAAACGACAACATCATTACGAGCACGGATGTGTACATCGGATGACGAATGTACTGATAGATTCCTGAAGTGATAAGTTCTGCGTCTGATTTTGGAATTGGCTGAACGCGAAGATTGTTTAATTTCATTGTAAAAATAGCAAGAATACCGATCAACCCACCAAATATTCCCAAGAATAATAAGTAGGGATTATAAAATGGAAATTCGCAGTATTGTACTATTGCGACAATAAGCGTAAATTGAGCTATGACTAAGAGTTTTGAATACATTTTTTTATAGAATCCATTTCAAAAACACAAAAATAACGGTCATTCTGAATCCCGATGCAATTTCCGAAGGAGTCCTTCCCTAAGGGAAACTTCGTGTCGGACCGGAGCGAAGGATATCGGGATGAAGAATCTGAAATTAGCATCAGATTTGCCGATAAGTTTTTTACATGCACGGCACCCCGAACAACGGGGCTTCGCTGCGCTTAGTATAAAAAAATCCAAGGCTTGCTCAGAATGGCAATAGTTTCATTTTTGAAATGGGTTCTAATAACCTCTAATGAATATATGAAAAAATACCTTGTTGTAATTTTATTCCTGATTCAAATTTCAGTTGCGCAACAACGTCAGATGGATGCTGTTGAACTGCAGCTTGCCGTGAACAAACTCTCCGTTCTTGGATCAGTTCTGTATATTGCCGCACACCCCGACGATGAAAACACCGCGCTGCTTTCATATTTTTCCAAAGGAAAATTATATCGCACCGGATATTTGGCTATTACACGCGGCGAAGGTGGACAAAATCTGATCGGCTCTGAACAAGGAGTTGAACTTGGTGTTATTCGGACGCAGGAATTATTGGAGGCGCGTAAAGTGGATGGAGCCGAACAATTTTTTACACGGGCGATCGATTTTGGATATTCGAAGTCTGCAGAAGAATCTCTCCGGTTATGGAATAAAGACAGCGTGCTGAAAGATGTCGTTTGGGTTATTCGGACATTCCGTCCCGATATTATTATCAACCGGTTTTCTCCAACGCAGGGTGGGCACGGACATCATCTTGCCTCCGCAATTCTTGCTGAAGAAGCGTTTAAGATTTCCGGCGATCCAAATGTGTTTCCCGAACAATTGAGATTTGTCCAGCCATGGAAGGCAAAGCGGCTTCTTTTTAATTATTTTCGTTTTGGCGGAAATAATTCAAATCCAGGAAATATAGCAACAGTAAAGATTGATGTAGGTGAATACAATCCGCTCCTAGGTAAATCCTATACTGAGCTTGCTGGGATCAGCCGTTCAATGCATAAGAGTCAGGCGATGGGTTCTGCGCAGAACAAAGGGACAAGTGTAAACGAGTTTGTGGTGACGGCAGGTGAATCGATGAAAAACGATCTGTTCGACGACGTTAATGTTACGTGGAATAGGTATTCCAATGGAAAAAAACTTCAGCAAATGGCAGAAGAGATTAAGAAAAAATTTATTCCCTCATCGCCCGAAAAATGTATTCCAACGCTTGTACGTTTTTATCAAGAACTGAGGAAAGTGAATTTCGATCCGCTCATCAATCGAAAAATGGAAGAACTTGCATCGGTTATTCAATCGTCCGCTGCGTTATCGATTGAAGCTCGTGCTGATGATGCACTTTATTCCCGCAATGATTCCATCAAGATTGGATTAACATTCCTTAATCGTTCGTCGGCGAAGATCACTGTTGCCTCAGCATTTTCACCTGAATTGAATTTGAATAAAGAATCCAAACAGTTGTTGAATTATAATGAACCGTTTCACATCCAGTTTGCTTCCACCATCCATTCAAATGAGATGTATTCACAACCATATTGGCTCACGTCCGATCCGAAGGATAATCGGTATTCCGTTTCTGATCAATCGGTCATTGGGAAAGCTGAGAATCCTGCCATTCTGTATGTTGCGACTTCGGTAACGATTGAGAATGAACCATTCATTTTCAATGTTCCGGTCAGATATAAATGGATTGACGATATCCAAGGAGAACAAGTGCGAAATGTGGAAGTGATTCCGCCAATCTCCGTATTGATGGACGAGAAAAATATTGTGTGGAATGAGACTACATCTAAAAATGTAATCGTTAGACTTCATTCTTCACGAGAGAATGTTGCCGGTGTTGTATCATTGAAATCGTCCAAGGGATGGAATGTTTCTTTAGAACAGAAATTTTCAATATTGAAAAAAGATTCCGAAACGGAAGTAATTTTTACCATTTATCCGGATTCAACGACCTCCAGTGGAGAGCTTATCGCCGAAGCTGTTGTTAATGGAGAAATTTATAACTCGACCGTAAAACATATTGTTCATGATCATATTTCACCCCAGTCTATTTTGACACATGCCACTAGCCGATCCTTAAAATTCGATCTGAAAAAAAATGGAACAACAGTTGGATATATTATGGGTGCCGGTGATGAAGTGCCGAACGCATTACGACAAATGGGGTATACAGTTTCGCTCATTACGGATGTGGAATTGTTGAATGGAAATCTTACCAAGTATGATGCGATTGTTGCGGGCGTGCGCTCCTATAATACACGCGAACAATTGCGTCTATCGCATTCAACTTTGATGAAATATGTTGAACAAGGGGGAACATATGTTGTGCAATATCAAGTGTTGGAACGAGGACAGACGGAAAATATCGGCCCCTTTCCGTTTGCACTTTCCCGCAATAGAGTGACAGATGAATATGCAGCGATGAACTTCATCAAACCGGAACATGCATTGCTAAATTCACCAAATAAAATTTCCTCGAGTGATTTTCAACATTGGGTGCAGGAGCGTGGATTGTATTTTGCATCAACGTGGGATCCAAAATTTGAGACGGTGCTGTCGTGTGCCGATCCGAACGAACAGCTGCTGGAAGGAAGTTTACTCTACACACGGTATGGAAAAGGACATTACATCTTTACCGGACTTTCATTCTTCCGTCAATTACCGGCTGGTGTGGAAGGTGCTTATCGATTGTTTGCAAATTTAGTTTCCGTTGGGAAATAAGAATGAAGAAACTGCTCAACGACCAATTATTCGATTTTGTCTCTAGGGAAAACGGGAAGCGAAATAAATCCCGTGTTTCATCTTTAAATATTGACAAGCAATCGATTCCAATATTCACTAATGAATATTGGACATCGAAACAGAGGCAGGCACACTCAATTCATGAAGTTTCATACCGAGCTTGTTTTAAACCGCAATTACCCCGTTTCTTTATTGAACGATTAACAAAACCGGGTGATGTTGTGTATGATCCATTTTCCGGCAGGGGTACAACAATTATCGAAGCGGCTCTTCTTCAAAGAAATATTATCGCAAACGATATCAATCCGTTAAGTGCGATCTTATCTCAATCGCGACTGATTATCCCTTCCATTGAAGAAATCACTGAGCGATTGGAAAAGATTTCGCTAAAAACCAAAACTTCTTCCAATATAGACCTTTCGATGTTTTATCATAAAGAAACAATGTCTGAGATACTATCGCTGAAAAAATATCTACATTCTCGATCTCAAAAAAGTGAAGAAGATTCCATCGATCGTTGGATACGAATGGTTGCAACAAACAGATTGACGGGACATTCGAAAGGTTTTTTTTCTGTTTATACGCTTCCACCAAACCAGGCATTATCTGCGGAGAGCCAGAGAAAAATAAACAGACTGCGAAAGCAAAAGCCGGAGTATAGAAATGTAAAGGACATCATTCTGAAAAAATCGAAACAATTAATCAATCAAATCAATGATGAGCAAAAGAAAACGCTTGGGAAGGCTGCAAAAAAAGCAGCATTTATCACTGCGGATGCTCGCGTCACAAAGAAAATCAAGAATAATTCTGTCGCACTTACTGTAACATCTCCCCCATTTCTTGATGTGGTGCAGTACGTAAACGATAACTGGCTTCGATGCTGGTTCAATGGAATTGATGCGAAAAAGGTTTCAATAAATATTACAATGTCGCGCACACTGGATGATTGGTGCAATGTTATGGGAGATGTATTTCGGGAACTCTATCGGATCACAAAAAAAAACGGCTGGGTCGCTTTTGAAGTGGGAGAAGTACGAAGTGGAACGATTAAATTGGAAGAGTATGTGGTGAACCTTGGTTTGCTTGCCGGATTTCGCTGTGAAGCGATTATGATCAATCAACAGCAATTTACAAAAACGGCAAATATTTGGGGAGTTGATAATAATTCAAAAGGGACGAATTCGAATAGGATAGTCTTGTTTACAAAATAGAATTATTGCTTTTGTTAAAAGATAACAGGAAATTTGTATAATTATAAAGAGTGACACTGCAAGGAAAAACTTTATGACCAAATTTCGAACGATATATCGTTGCATTATTGGTCTGGCCATGGTGTTCTGTTCAACAAGAGCGCCCGCCCAGATTTCGAGCGATGCAATTGAATTGACACTGAGAGTGCAGGAAGGGATCATGTTGGATTCTCTATGGGCACAAAAAATCGATTCTAGTTTAATCATTGCACGCTTGAAGTACGACACTCTCAATTCGATTCATGCCCGCCGGCAGTATGTCATCAGTCAATTGCTTATTTCTACAAGTGCAGAGTGGAGTGAAGCGTGGAGAAGGTTGGAGTTATTGACGGGTGATACGTATATCGATTCACTTGGAAAGGTCTATGGACTTGTGAAGGCGGACACCGGCTACAGAGCTTCAGGATTTTATATTCTTACATTTAAGACACCTCTTCAAATGCAACGGTTGTCCGCTCTCTATGCAAAACATAGAGGTGTAAATTTTGCAGAGCCAAATGGTTACGGTGGTGACGCCAATAACATAGAGTACTTTCGAAAAAATAATATTGATCATTTTGCATTTTCATACGGCAGCGGAGATTGTCCTGCTGGATGTATCTATCGATATTATTGGTATGTCACTGTATCGGGAACCGGTTCGGCTCGAAATGCACTTCTTGAAGAAGGAGGTGCACGATCTGGGGTGAAGATTTATCGCTGGAACATTCCTCCCCGATATGCTATGACGATGTTTCCCAATCTGGATTCCATCTTAACGGCAATTCAATATGCACCTGAATGGTGGGTACGTAAACATGCCATTGAAGGATCATGGAGATTCTTTGTACGGTCATCTCCATGGGTAGGGGAAGATCTGATAAAAAGATGGGACACACTCAAGTTCCAAATACAATCAAGAAAGAACGATATTCTCAATGTACTTAAGACTGCACAAAACGACGTAGATCCCGATGTCAGAGCATCAGCAGAGTTTGCCGTCAACACGCTAAAAGTTTTGAATGTTACTCCTGATGTTCAAAATGTTTTTGATTTTACATTATTCCAAAATTTCCCGAACCCATTTAATCCCAGTACACAAATTCAGTTTCATCTTGCACACGAGACTGCGGTTTCGTTGAAAGTATTTACTATGCTTGGACAGGAAGTAACCTCTTTAGTAAACTCCACACTTACAGCAGGAGTGCATTCTTTTAATTGGAATGCTGAACGGTTTTCATCCGGCATCTATTATTACACATTGCGGGTGGGTAAATATTCGGAGAGTAAAAAAATGCTTTTGTTGAAATAAAAAAGGGGAGTTGAACTCCCCTTTTTTATGAAACATCTGTCAGTTTATTTTTTCTTCCCTTTTACCGGAGGAAGTTTTTCTTTCCATCCAGTCATTGTCTTCTCAAAGTTTGCTGTGTTTGCGCCACTCTCTTTTCCCGCTTTCAATGCCTCTTCGCCTGTCTTTACGGCTTCGGACCATTGTTCTTTTTGTGCAAGAAGATTTGCTTTTAAAGAGAGATTGGAAAAACTTGGTGTAATGGCAATTGCTCGGTTAACGGCAGCAATTCCATTGTCAACGTCTGTTTTAGTGTCCAGTGAATAGCGAGCAAACATTGCTGCCTGCTGTGCAGCGAGTGAGGAATACGACGCTTCTACTTTCTTAATGTTCTCTTCAGTGTTGGTGTTAATTATAAATGAAACAGCGGTTTTATTCCACTTTAAAGAGACTTTTGCGGATGAGCTGGTCAAGTCCGAAAAACTATACGACAACCATTCTTCGTGAGGAATTGTATCCGGTGTTACTTTGAAAGTGATAACATTCAAAGTTGAATCATATGAATAAGCACCCCATTGATCTTTTGCAGAATTAAAGATTACTGTCCATTCATTCTCTGTTGGGATCAAGAAAAATTCATATCGTCCAGCCTTTAACGTTGTTCCGGCAATGGTGACATCCTGAGAAAATTCAAATGATGTTGCATTATTTGCCCCTGCACGCCACACTTTTCCGAATTGTTCAAGTTTCCCAAAAATTTCGCGTCCTTTTACTCCCGGACGGTGATAGGAAATAGTAGCTTCCGTAATGCCGATTGTCTGTGTTACAGAAGCATAGGGGCTTACACGGAGCATCTTCGACGGCGGCATTTGTGCAAACATATTGCTGGCAACGATAACCAGCGATAATACAAGGATGGAGAGGTTTTTCATGGTGATTCCTTATTGTGATTGTGAGTTGAAAGCTTAAACCTATAACAGAGTGAAAAAGTTTCCATATTGGCGATGCAATATAGGAAAAAAAATTGTACTTTATGGAAGGGATTTGCGAGAGTAATTCAGTGGTAGAATGCAAGCTTCCCAAGCTTGACGTCGCGGGTTCGATCCCCGTCTCTCGCTCAAAAGAAGGGAAGGCAGAAATGCCTTCCCTTTGTTTTTTTCTCATGTAATATCAGCTCAGCCTTTTGTATATTGGTCAAAACCTATGGCAGAAAAGATACTCGTCGTTGAAGACGACAGTAACATAGAACAACTTGTTGCATTTAAACTGAAGAATTCGGGATACGAAGTCTCCGCGGCGCATAATGGTGCCGAAGCGCTCGAATTTTTAAAGAAAAACACGGTGAACCTTATTATCACTGATGTGATGATGCCGGTGATGGGGGGAAAAGAATTGGTGATTGCACTTAAGAAAAATCCCACTACGAAGTCAATCCCTGTTGTTATGCTCACCTCCAGAACTCTGGAAAAAGAAATTGTGGAAGGATTTTCCCTTGGTGTTGAAGATTACATCAAAAAACCATTCAGTCCTCAAGAACTTCTTGTGCGAGTAAAATCCGTATTAGCGCGAAATAAAACTTAACTGAAATACTCATGCAGCGATCGAAAAAACGATTTTTCTATACCCACAAAATCATCTTCACAATCGCCGCGTTACTCCTTATTGTTTTCGTTGTTCCATATCTCTATTGGTACATCGTACCAAAAACTCCTCTTGCCGTTGTAGTGATCGATAAAACCACAGGCCAGGGTTACCGAGAACACCACTCTTTTTTTTGGTTGCTGAATCATTGGAAATACGTTGATCCCCGCTCAGGTGAATTTTACGATGGTGAAGTTGATTATTACGGATACCAACCAAAAGATACTACAGTGAATGATGTGTCTCAATTACAACTTCTTCAGACTTCTCTATTATACATCGTCGATACGTATGGCGTGTACGAATATCCCATGGAGTATAATCAATACGAACGTTTGATTCCTGAAACGTATGTTCCGATTAAATTACAGTATGGCGGAATTAATGAAGAAGAAATAAGTTTGATTGAACAATACGATTCGCTGGGGAGGATGTCAATTGCGGAGTTTAACACCATGCAGGATCCACAGTTGGAAGTCAAACCAGTTCAGCAGCGTCTAGAAAAACTGTTCGGAGTCCATTTTACGGGCGCACTTGGCCGCTATTATGACGATGTAAACAGTGCTGCACACTGGATGAAAGATCTTTATCAAAAACAGTATCGAGAAAAGTGGAACTTCTCAGGGCGGGGAATTATTATCACGGTGAAACGCACATTGGGGGATGAGAGGCCGGGAATTGTGGTGCTCCAATCCGGAGATCTTTCACATACGCCAGTCTTTATCCGAAACAGTGAACACCCTCTGCTGACGGAAACGGAAGACAATGTGCCCTATTATTACTTCTTTGAATTTATGGAGATTGATTCTTCTGCTCGAGCTCTTGCCACATATGAAATTCAATGCAATCATTTGGGGAAAGAAAAAATGGCCGTCGCAGGCCTTCCGCTTTCATTTCCAGCAGTGATCCTGTCAAACAGTGAAGAACGCAATATCTATTTTGCTGGTGATTTTGCCGACAATCGCGTGGAAACACTGCTGACAGAATATTGGAATGTAGAATTTTTACTCAGTAAATTATTCTCATTCTATTTTGTTTCGGATCAGACTCGTTTTTTTTGGAAATTTTATCTGCCGATGATGAAACAGATCTTGCATCGCGCGGCGGATCAAAATCCGGTTCAAACAAAATACCGGTAACATTCTTTCCAATTTTAAAGGAATACCGCCATTTTTTTTCTCTTTGTACTTGTCACAACGTTTCTCGCTCTTTTTTTGATTGCCATCGGATCGATCGGTCTGATCGTTTCGAAGGTCCGCGCTGCGACCGTTGAGACTAAGCTGTACAGCGGCGATACCAAAACTCGTGAATTTCTCAATCAGTATTTGTTTGCTGATATTGTGACCGACGATAGTACTACGGATCGAGAAGAATTTATCAAACGACTGGAGCCGTATCTTATTACATTGAAGATCGACCTCAATATTGATGGAAACTCCAAATACAATTCCCGCAGAAGATCGTTGAAACGTGTGATGTTGAAATTAACAACGGAAGTGATTGGCGATACTCGGATACGTTTGACCCGTGCATTTGAATATTTTGATTTCGTCAAAGAAACGAGCGAAACACTTCGGGATAATCGATGGTGGATTCGTGCAAAGGGATGTAAAAATGCAGGATTGATGATGAATGAATCCGCTCTTCCGTATCTGGAGCAATGTTTGGATGACGAGAATGGCGACGTGCGGATTGAAGCAGCGCAGGCAATGCTCGACATAGCCGGTGTGGAAATTCTCAGTCCGATTATGATGCGGTTGAAAGAAATGTCTCCTTGGATGCAGGTGCGGCTTTCCCGTTCCATTTTAGGATTCGGTGAACATTCCGTATTACCCTTGGTGCAAGCGATGCAGTCGAAGTATCCGAAGATTCAGGGATTTTGTGTTGACATGCTTGGAATTCTTGGGGATGTAAAGGCAGTGCCAACGTTGTTGGAGTATATCGACTACACCGTCTCCGAAGTGAAACATAAAAGTTTAATAGCACTGGGAAGAATTGGTGACGGAAGAAGTATTCCTGTTATTCAACGGTTTTTATATTCCGATAACGAACAATTACGTGCGGACGCAGCGAAGGCGGCAGGAAATCTTTCGTCCCCTTCCATGGCATACGATCTGTACTGGATGCTGGTGAAAGATACTTTGATTGTGAAACTTGCTGCAGCGGAAGCGTTGGCGCGATCCGGAGAATTGGGGATTAAGAGTTTATTATATGCATTGAATCTTGATGATGAACAGGTGCGGATGATCGCAATGCAATTCCTCCATGAAGCCGGTGTCCCGATGAATTCATCAAAAATTGCGGCGGGGGGAGTATGATGGAGCTATTTGTTGAGTTTATTAATGTTGTCATAAACACATATTCATTATTCATTATCGGTTTCTTTGTTTTTGTGAATGTGTTCTACTTCTCCATGTATGCCATCTCCTTTGGCGCAATCGTCACATATCTCCGCCGCCACGCATTTTGCGATTATCGAGTGATCATGCAATCCGAGCTGACTCCTCCCGTTTCGATTCTTGCTCCGGCATACAATGAATCTGCAACATGTATTGAAAGTGTGAATTCGTTGCTGCGATTAAATTATCCGACATCAGAAGTTGTTTTCATCAATGACGGCAGCAAAGATAATACGTTGGAAGTGGTGGTGAAAGAATTCGACATGGTCAGAACGGAACGAGCATATCTTCCTACCATCGCCACAAAACCAGTCCGCGGAATTTATGTGTCACGGCGCCCGGAATACAAAAGCCTGATCGTTGTGGATAAAGCGAACGGTGGGAAAGCGGATGCACTCAATGTGGGGATCAATGTCTCTCGGTATCCGCTGGTCTGCGCCATTGATGCGGATTCCATTCTGGAAGATGACGCATTGCTGAAAGTAGCGAAACCATTTCTGGATGACGAGCGGGTGATCGCCGTCGGCGGAATAGTTCGCATAGCCAACGGCTGTAAAATTGAACGCGGACATGTGAAAGAAGTTCGCCTTTCCAATAAATTGATCCCTTCGTTTCAGGTGATAGAATATTATCGGGCGTATCTTTCCGGCAGAATGGGATGGGGAGCGATCAACGGACTGCTGATCATTTCCGGTGCATTCGGACTCTTTAATCGAGAAATTGTAATCAAGGTCGGCGGATATAAACATGACACCGTCGGTGAAGATATGGAATTGGTTGTACGGATGCATCGATATTGCTTGGAGAACGACAGACCGTATCGCGTGGAATTTGTTCCCGATCCTGTCTGTTGGACGGAAGCACCGGAGACCTTGAAAATTCTTGGCAGACAGCGCAACCGATGGCATCGCGGTTTGCTCGATACGCTGCTGATTCACAAAAAAATGTTATTCAACAAGCGCTACAAAGTGCTCGGTCTTGTTAGCACGCCGTACTTTGTTTTTATTGAATTGTTAGGGCCAGTCATTGAAGGACTGGGAATTCTTGCCGTTGGATTCGGATTTTATTTGGGAATGGTGAATTTAGAAATTTTCACGCTCTTTTTTGTTGTATCAGTAATCTACGGTGTCATGTTTTCCATCAGTTCAGTCATTCTGGAAGAAATTTCATTTCATCGCTATCCCCGCACGCGAGATCTGCTGAAACTTCTTTTATTGGCAGTTATTGAAAATTTTGGGTACAGACAGATCACCGTATGGTGGAGAATGAAAGCATTCTGGGATTATGCGCGGGGAGTTCAATCCTGGGGAGCAATGACCCGCGTCGGATTTAAGAAATAATGGAACGGATAACCCGAACTAAATTTGTACGATAACGATAACAATGAAGCGGTCTAACCATATGAAGTGTAAATATTTCGTTCTTTTATCCGTTCTGATAGTATTGCAAAGTATAAATGCACAAACGAAGCTGGATGCACTTGATGCTGATGAACTGTTTGTTCGTGCGCGTGATCTTGCGTTTAGCGGACAACGCGATTCGGCCAGAGTAATATTGAAGATTGCCATTGCGAAAAGTCCAGCCTACACTGACCTGAAGGTTCTGCTTGCTCGAACATATGCATGGGATGGTCGTAGAAAAGAAGCCCGGCAAGAATTAAAACGAGTTCTGAAAGAAAAACCGAAATATCTTGACGCGCTTCAGGCCGCAATTGATGTTGAGATGTGGGATGGAAAATTTCCGGATGCATTGGTTCTTTGTAATACAGCGTTGAAATATTTTCCGAATGACGAAGAGCTTTTAGTGAAACGAGTAAAGATTTATCGTGACATGGATAAAGATGGCGAGGCATTGTTTACACTTTCTATTCTGGAAGATATCAATAGATCTAACCCGGAAATTCAACCGTTGAGGGAATCGATTAAAACACGTTCATATTTAAATAGCATCGGCGTTTCGTACACACACGACTGGTTTAATGTTGCACGGTTTTCGCCGCGGGATCAAATGACTGTGCAATATACACGAATCACCCCAATTGGATCGGTCGCGCTTAAATTAAATGGATCCCGCCGTTTCGGAAACGAGGGATATCAAGTGGAACTAGAAGCCTATCCTAAAATCGTCAGCGGCATCTATGCATATGCAAATTATGGATATTCCTGGACGAAGAACTTTCCAAAACATCGGTTTGGTTTGGAACCATTTTTCAAACTTCCCGAAAGTTTTGAGGCATCCATCGGTACACGGCTTCTTTTTTTTAGTAATAGTCCGATCGATATTTATACGGCTTCGGTAGGTTATTATTTAGGAGATTATTGGTTTTCTCTTCGCACGTATCTCATACCAGGCAAGCAGCTTTCCCGTTCATTTTCATTGACCATTCGCCAATATTTTGGAGGGGACGGAACGTACGCTTTTCTCAAAGGGGGAGCTGGTTCCACACCGGATGAGGACAATTACACCGACACAACCGGAACAAGAATTAATCTTTTGAAATCTCAAAGTATCGGAACAGGATTTCAATATGTCATCGATTTGAAATCAACCGTCGATTTTTCCGTTGATTATAAATATGAAGAGGTGATACCCGGTTTGTTGGTGAATAATTATGCTCTTTCATTCGGATATAAATTTAAATTTTAGTATGACCGATCAATTGATCCTCACTCCAATCGGTATCATTCGTACTCCATACCAGGAAAAACAACACGCACCGCGTCAGCCGGGTATAGATAAAGAAACAGTTATTGGTACCATCGAACTTTATCCTGATAAAAATTTTGATCAGGCGTTGGAATATTTGAATGGGTTCGAACGAATCTGGATTATCTCCTGGTTTCATGAAAATTCCGATTGGAAACCGAAAGTTCTTCCACCTCGGAGCGGCAGGACCAAGCGGGGAGTTTTTGCAACACGCTCGCCGCATCGTCCCAATCCCATTGGCCTCTCGTTATGTAAATTGATTGACGTGAAAGGGAGAGTCATTAAAGTTGAAAATCCGGATCTGTTGGATGGCACGCCGATCCTTGATATCAAACCGTATATTCCGTATGCCGAAGCGTTTCCCGATGCAGAGATTGGCTGGTTAGCGGAAGTTGAACATGCGGAAGAATCGCCGTATGCCGTTGAAGTATCTTCCGAAGCAAAAGAACAAGCGGAGTGGCTGAAGGAAACGCACAATATTCATCTATTGGAACGGGCGATTGATATCCTCTCATTCGATCCCTTCCCGCATTCATACCGCAGAATTATGAAATATGACTTAGGCGGATATGTTATTGCCATAAAATCGTGGCGCTTACTCTATACTATTAAAGAGAAGGTTGTTTTTTTAAAGACAATCCAAAGCGGATATCCTACCGAAGTTATCCGATCGCTCGATCCTTCCAAAGAAACACTGCACGACCAACTTGCCCATGTTCAATTTCATGAAAAATGGAAAAAATAACCCCATCCCGTATTCACGTGATGCGCAAGAAATAATGAAGTTGTAACTTAATACTATAGAGTATTTGCGATTGCTGTTATGGTATTATTGCAATACATTTTTTTAGAATAATAATGTTGGTTAATGAGGTATGGAATTTAATAAGACAAAATCCAATCCAAAAATGTCTCTTGTATGCTTGCTTCACAAAAGAAAGCATTATGAATAGATCACTTCTGAAAACACTTTTACTATTCATGATATTTTGTAATACATATCCCTGTTCCTGTTTTAGAACTTCCATAACGAAATCGTATAATTCGGCAGATATAATATTTATTGGAAAGCTTACCCAAATTCATAAAGCTGATAATGAATTTTCGTTTAGGCAGGAATATAGATTCGTTGTCTCAAAAGTATTAAAGGGAGAAGCGCTTGATACAATAGCAATTGAAACCGGAATGGGCGGGGGAGATTGCGGCTCTTACTTTCGGGATAGTATTGACTATTTAATTTATGCCTATAAAAAAGATAAAGGATATACAACGAATATCTGTTCAAGATCGAAAGCCCTCTCAGAATCACAAATTGATTATGTCTTTTTTGAACATTTGCCGCATATTCTCTCTACATCGTCTTTTGTTGGAAACATTTATTACGTGAGAGATCGAAGTCCGTTTATTAATATGTGTGACTTAAGGGTGACGATACGTAACAAAGAACATCATTATGTTACAAAGACCAATTCACAAGGAAATTTTTATTTCTTGGACATAAAACCTGGCGTATATACGATTGAATTAGCCATCAGTGATTCGTTGTATTTGTCTCCTTATCATTCATCAATTCGGATAGATTCTCTAGAATGTGAAGAGGACAATTATCAGTTATTCCCGGCGACATTCATTAACGGTAAAACATTTTTTACGAATGGATCGGCTGCCCCAAATATTGAGGTTTCGTTGGTAGAATCAGATATCGATACCAGAAATAACTCCGTTGGATACTTTGAATCTGCAACAAGTAATGATTCGGGTTATTTTGAATTTGATAAGGGTATAACTCTTGGTGCATATTATTTAGCGGTAAATCCCAACGGACCCACGGTGGACATGCCGTACGAAACGACATTCTATCCGAATACACCAACAATGAATAAGGCAATACCGATTGAATTACATTCGCCAACGGCGACTAAATCTATTCGTTTTTCACTTTTAAATAAAAAACTCCCAATCTATCTTGTGAGCGGATACTGTTATTATAAAGACAGCGTTCCTGCAACAAATGTATCCATCAGTTTCGATGCAATTATGAAATATGGAAAAGACAATGTAACAATGACGACAGATAATCAGGGAAAGTTTTCATTGAAGGCAGTGCATGGCCAAAAGTTAGTAAAACGATCTTACTATTTTCAAGTTGAAACAAAAGAAGAAAGTGAACAATTACAATTACAGCATCGCAGTTATACTGCGGAATTTGGACTTTCCGATTGGGAATACGACACGCTTCAGGTGAATCATAATCTGACTGATTTGAAATATTACATTGGGAAAACATCAAAAGATGTCTATAACGATATACGTAAATATAGAACGGCAAATAGAAAAAAATAAATCATTAAGATCTTATTATATGAATCACGTCTTGCGATATCTCTTTTTAAGTATCATCATTTCAATCCTTGGATGTGAAAAAGAAGAATCCATTGTGTACATTTCTCGCGAAACGGACAATAAAATCATTGTCTATGGAAAAATATATTGCGAAACATATCCTGCCGGAGCTAAAATATATATTGATAGTCTGTTCACAGGAAAAGTAACACCGGCACTTATTGATAGTGTAACGGAAGACATTCACGCGGTTGAATTTAAGAAAATGTATTTTTCAGATTACATCACCGCCGCACAAGTCCGGTCAAATGTCATTCCTGCGATTCGGTGCACACTGAAGCAAACATTGAATATTTCAAACTACTTCCCGCTCACAGTAGGATCTTCCTGGAAGTATGAGCGAATAGATACGGGGCTTAGTAATTACACCGATACCACTGGTTTCTCCGTAGCAGATATGGGTGTTGCTAACAATGGAACAGTAGGCGCTTTATGGATCGAGAAATATGGAACAGTGATCGATTCGAATATTGTCTATGAAAATAACGATACACTCAGGTTTAATTTGTCTGGATATGAAAGCAAGACGTTTCCGTTTCCCCTCTCAATTGGCAAAACATGGAGTGTCGGTTCATTACGGTATAATGTTGATACCATTGAAACTGTAACGACAAAAGTCGGTGTGTTTCAAAACTGTGCTAAAGTCCAAAAAAATACGATTGTTCCCAACACGTATGGGCATCCAACATATTGGATTCACCCCGACGTTGGAATCGTAAAAGTGTATGATTATGATTTTGTTGAACGGCGATATCAAGTTTGGAATCTTAAGTCGTACTTCATTGCGCAAAAATAGTCATTCACAGTATGCCAGATTTTATTTATCTAGATGAAAGAAAATATATGCGATCAGCACTTTTCGTTTTATTGTTGTTAGGATTAACTGTCGGTGTAATAATTGGTCAAACAGCCAAACCTGTTGATACGACTAACACATTCCATGCTGTATTTCTGGAAAAGAGTACTGCCGAAGCCTATACCCAACACTTTACCAGTTGGAAACAAAAGCCTCTTTATTCTGCCACTCTCCTTGCTGGTGAAACGCCATTGTCTTTAGAATTTGTCTGGAGTATAGATAGTTTAGGGAAGGATTGGTTCTGGTTAATTCAGAACTATGGAACTAATGGATATAGCACACTTTTAGTCATGTTAGAAAAAACAACGGAATATCAGCTGAAAGGAACGCGAAACTTTCAATTGTTTGAAAATAATTATGATGACTATCAGATGGAATTTGTCGTACTTCTAGACAGTAAAATGTTGTTATTTCGATGGAATAGTCCGGAAAAATCATCAACAACTGCTGAAGCAATTCCGGTATTTAAGTCGAATCCGATAAAAGTAGGAAAACCAATGCCCGAAGTCTCCATCAATACACTTTCAGGTTTTCCCTATCGTCTTCGGTATCAAAATGATTCAATAACAGTAATTAATAGTTGGAATACATATTGTCAGCCTTGTGTGCTAGAGATGCCAGAGTTAAATAAGCATGAAAAAAAATATTCTGGAAGAAAAATTAAGTTCATATCAGTTGCATGGAATAAAGAATCAGAAGTTAAAGAATTTTTAAAACAAAACCCTTTTCGGTATCAGCATACATTATTTAATGATAGTACATTTTCTATTTTGGGAGGAACGTTCCCGCGAAATGTCATTATTGATGCAAAAGGAATTGTTGTGTATGATCATATAGGATATGATTCACTATCCACACAGACATTTGGCATGAAGATCAACAACCTATTAAAAGCCAAGGAATGATGATTTAATCTCTTAAGGGTCTAATTCCCCGCCGCTTGCGGCGTCATTCCGGCGAAAGCCGGAATCCAGGACCTGGATGCCAGCGTACGCTGGCATGACAAGATACCTCGCGGCTTGCCGCGAGGACATTCATTTTTTGCCATCATTGATGAAAATTGAATGTAATGATCAAAACAATCAGATCAGGCAACAGTCCCAACGACATACCATGACATTAGCATATTTAAAAGCTTCATTACTTCTCTCATTTCTCGCAATTTCTGAAATTTACGGCGCTACTCTCAAAGGGACCATTACACTGCAGGATGGTCAAAGATCTTATGAACTCATTACTGTGGGAATTAAAGGTACTGTTCTTGGAAGTCTCGTAGATAAAAATGGATTGTATGAAATTGAACATGTGCCGATCGGAAGACACATTGTCGCGTTTTATGGCCTTACATATATTTCCAAATATGATACTCTGATTGTTGCCGATTCAAATTCCATTACAATCCATAACGTAACATTGAATGTTCCCCTTGTTGAATCCAATGACTCCCTGGAAAAATATCACCAACGAATTGACAGAGAAAATGAAAAACAGAAAGTATTACAAATAGAATTACATGGATATTCTTTTGTAAACGGTCGTTTGAAAATTCAAGTATCGATGCATAACACTTCATCAATGCCGTTAAATATTCTTCGGGTAGAACAATGTATTCTTCCCATCGAGGCAATTGTTAGAGATAGTGCCGGAAAGATCGTCCGACCGACCGAAATACGTGTTGATTGCGTTGGAGAAAAGATATTTCCGGATAGCAACGATGTGATTACTCTACCGGAAGGAAAGACAATCACGTACCCAGCAGTAATGCTTGATTATTATAATTTCAATATTCTTCCGACAGGGAAATATGATGTTCTGCTAAAATATATATTCCATAAGCCAGGTCGGTTATGTTGTTATAACTTTACATCAAAGTACAAAGAAACGTATGCTGATGTGATCAAAACATATATTAGTTCATTGCGAGGCGAGTACGAATCAGTGAATATGTTGACCGTGGAAAATAAACGTTAATTTTCAAAGCGAATGTTGCTTCCAATAAAGCAAAGATTCAGTGTTCAATTGGTAACTAAGATAACTGGATAAACTAAAAATGTTATGAATTCTATCTCTCGTATTTTTTCCCTTTGTTTAATAAGCATCAACATCCTTACCGCACAAATTATTGAACAGCTTCACTTTTTTCCCGAATCGACCTATGTCTCCACATTTACGGCAGATGCACATGCTCATCGGATGGAGGTGGAGAATATTATTTTCACCAAAAATGAACGTGCATCTGTCGGAGGAGTTTTTCCGGTATTCAATCTTGATCTCTTCGGAACAGTTGTCCAGGCAAATTTCGGAGGATCGATTCATTTTGAATTGAATCCCATGGGACAAGCTCATGTTGTTTCGAATGATTACTATGTGGATTATCTTCTTCTGGATATTCCAGTACAACAATTCTATTTTGCCCGTTTTATTACCGGACACACAAGCCATCATTTAAGCGACAACTGGTACGAACGATTGAAATTGACCTCTGCAATTCGATATTCCCGCGATTATGTGAAACTCTGTGTTATTCAAGAAACTGATGTCAACAATCAACTCTACGTCGGAGCAGATTACGCCTATATATTTACAGTGAATGGTTTAAGGATTAATAAACGGTGGACACTTCAAACGGGTGGCAAAGTTTCTTTAGCGGAAGTATATCCTTCAATTATTCTTTATGCAGCGGGAGACTGTAAAGTGCGACAGGAAGCGAAATTTGCCGCAACGAATACTGTGCAATTAGGGTTTGCAACGCCGATGCAAAAAGGCAAAATGCTTCGTATTTCTTACCAATTTCGAACAGGACTGGATGAACGAGGCCAGTTTTTTTCACAACATCGAACGCTACATACGGTGGGTTTTTCCATTGAACCATAATGGCAACAATTGTCAATTGCTGATGATTCAGAATGATTCTATATTGCAGGAAATATTTCGATCGTATTAGAAGAATCTCATAAATATACCACCATCGACTGTCTAAGGGGGGCACTTCGGGAACACATTCATTATTCTAAATTATTGTTGAGAACATGTTTCACTTTTTGTTCAAAATATTTATCATGAAAAAAATTCTACTATTTCTTTTTCTTGTTTCTCTATCGTTATCCCATGCGCAAACTCGCCAACTCGATTCGTTAAAAGAAATTCTTCCCACGCTTACTGGAAAACCGCGGCTGGAAGCTCTCTTCATACTTGCCAATCAATTGGAAGGGATCGTCCCCAAGCAGGCGCTGGAATTTGGTCTTGAAGGAGTAATGATTTCGGAACAATTAGGCGATTCCGCTTCATTGGCGACCTTATACGCATCACTGGCATTCAGTTCCAGTGAACTCGGGAATTTTGCACAGGCATTGAAATATGGATACCAATCGCTGGAGATAAGCAAACTGATTAATAACAAAAAGAAAATTGCGAGCGCCAACAGCACATTAGGAATTGCCTACGTCTACATCGGACAATACAGCAGAGCGTTGCAGCACCATCTTGAAGCATTGCGTATCCGTGAAGAATTGGGATTAGTTGTTCCAACGGCAAATACGCTGAACAACATTGGAATTGTCTATCATAACATCGGTCAATATGACAAAGCTATTGAATATTATAAACGTGCTCAGGACCGTCATGGAGCGTCATTACCCGATGTTGTGAAAGCTCGATACTATACGAATATTGGATACTCCGAATACAAGCGCGGAAATTTTGAAGCGGCAATGAAATATCACTCCGAAGCACTTGAGATTGCGGAGCAATCCAACTATACAGGAACGCTGGCATATATATACTTCAATCTCGGAATTATGCACTCGGAAAAACGGGAGTATGAAAAAGCAGTGACATATTCGCTTCTCTCACTGTCCTATTATGAAACACTTGGTCAAAAATACGGAATGCTGCAGTTATTTAATGCGTTGGGAACGATCTATTACAAAACAGCAAACTATCGAAAATCGATGCTGTATTTGGACAGTGCGGTTGTTCTCGCAAAACAGATCAACGCTCCAGATCAGTTAAAAACAAGTTATGAAACATATTATTTGATATATGAAAAAACAGGTCAAATAGAAAAAGAACATCATTATTATCAACTATATACGTTGGCGAAGGATTCGTTGATGACCCATAACGAATCGAAAAAGATTGCAGAGATTATCATTAGTAATGAAATTGTTGAAAAACAACAGCTGATTGAATTATTGAAAAAAGAAAAGACCATTTCTGAATTGAATCTTGAAAAAGATAGTTTTCAATTGAATGTGATGTACGCGGGTGCGTTAATATCTGTTGTAGTGATCGGTTTTCTCTATTCAAACAATCGCCGGATTCAAAAAAGTAAATTGCTGGTTGAACAAAAAAATGAAGAGATGAAATTATTGAACGATCATTTACAGCAAAAGGTGAGTGAAGTGCAGTTACTCAGCGGATTGCTACCCATTTGTGCCAATTGCAAAAAAATTAGGGATGATAATGGAGCGTGGGAGCAGATGGAACAATATATCACCAAACGGAGTGAGGCGAAATTTTCGCATGGCATTTGCCCCGACTGTATGAAAGCATTATATGGCAAAGTATACATGAAAGAGCAATAAATCCTCAAAGGCGTTTCAATGATGAATTGTCCTGACTGTTTTCTGACAATGTGCAGATGAATAGTGTAACGATTACCATAAACCGCGTATATTTCTACCGCTCTCTTTTGTATTGAAAAACTGCTTTGTATCGGTTATCTTTTCCCATTCTATAAGGACTCGTTATGAGATATTTTTTTATCATCTGCCTGATAACATCACTTCTTTCTGCAAAAAACCACGCAATTCTACCAATTCCTCAATCATTAACTGAAAAGAATGCGTCGTATAAAATTACATCGTCAACGAAAATTGTTTTAGGAAGCGACAATCCGTTAGAGCAATTTATTGCTGAACAATTAAACGATGAATTTTCCATTCTGAAAGAAACCCGGTTGAAAATTGTTGGAGAATCTTCGGTCCGCAAATTAACAGCAAATTATATCTTTATCGGGAAACCAACAACAAAATACGGAAAGAAATTTCTTTCGGATCGAAAAGGAAAACTCACTCCGGAAATGAAAGCCGAAGGATATTTTCTGGATGTAGATGCAGACGGAATTGTTATTATTGCCGAATCGGAAAAAGGAATGTTTTACGGAGTAATGTCGTTACTGCAATTGTTGCGGTTGGAAAAACGAAGTGTGATTGTGGATGGTGTTTCAATCCATGATTTTCCCTCCCAAAAGATGCGCGGAATTACGGACGATATCAGTCGCGGTCAGGTTTCCACATTGGATAATTTGAAGAAAATTGTCCGGTTTTGCGCCCGGTATAAGATGAATATCTATTGTCCATATATTGAAGATGTATTTCAATTTAAAAAACATCCTGCCATCGGAAAGAATCGCGGAGCATTGAGTGCAACAGAATGCAAAGAGCTTGATGCATACGCCAAAAAATATTTTGTAGAAGTGATACCGATCTTTGAAACGCTCGGCCACTGGGAGAATATTCTTATTCTTCCGGACTATGCGAAGTATGCCGAGTTTCCCGGGGCGCAGACAGTGAATGTATCGGACGAAAAAGTATACTCATTACTAGATGAAATGATCGGTGAGATTGCCGCCTGTTTTAGTTCTCCGTATTTCAATATTGCCGCGGATGAATCGTGGGATGTGGGACTGGGAGTGAACAAGGAACGAGTAAAGAAAAGTGACCTGGCCACCGTTCATGCCGAACATTATAAACGAACATTTGATATTGTTAAGAAACATGGGAAAAAAGTGATGATGTACGGTGATATTATCCTCGATCATCCGGAGATTCTGAAAAAAATTCCGCAAGATGTCACAATGGTCGATTGGCATTACGGAACATCATTTGATTATCCAAGTCCTGAAATATTTAAGAACGCCGGATTTCCGTACGTTGTCTCTCCCGCAGTCTGGAATTTTACGGGACCATTTCCAAATTATCTTAATACTTTTTTGAATATTCAGAATTTGAGTCTGGATGGATATCAAAACGGTTCGCAAGGTATTCTTTGTTCCAATTGGAACGATTTTGGGGGAGAAGCATTGCGGGAGCTGAATTATTTTGGATACGCCTGGAACGCAGAATGTGCGTGGAATCCATTGCACGCCGATCAAGAATCGTTTCAACAAAGGTTCTTTGCAGATTTTTTCGGCACTCAGGAAACGAATAACATTCGCACAGTCTATTTATTATTGACGAATCCCGCTAATCAATATCATTGGTATGAACTTTGGCGTCATCCAATGTTGCAAAATCGTGACGACATGATCTGGGAAAAAAGGCTGCCATTAATGCAGCGGATGCAGAGCATCAATTCAACAATGCCATTCGCGTTGGAATTGATTGAGAGTGCGTCAAAAACAGTCACCAAAAACAGTGATCATCTTCAATATCTTTCCTTCGTGGCAAAACTGAACCTTTGGTTTGCGGAAAAAATCGAGGCACAGGAAAAAATTAAACTGCTGCTGAAAGATACCGTAAAAACAAAGTCGGAGATAGCGATGCAGATATCGACGATGAGCAAAAAGATTGTGGAGGAATTAATGAAGGTGAAGACAGAATTCGAGCGAGTATGGCATACCACGAATAAAACGGAATCGATTCAATTACTCTTGAATCGTTATGATCGACAAGCTGCGTATTGGAGCGAACTTACCGATCAACTGGCACACGAAGAGTATGTTGTTGATCCTATTATTAAAAGTCAATGGATCTATCATCCGAATGCAAAAGATTCCACGCAGATTCCCAAAGCATATTTTCGGAAATCCTTTTCGGTGGAAAAGGGAGTGAAGACAGCTGCTATTCAATTGTTGGGTGATTCCTGGGTAAAATTATCGGTGAATGGAAAGGCAGTCGGCGAAGTTTCTGCGCGTCGTTCCTTATCGCTGATGGTTGAGAACCAGAGAGCAAAGATCTTTGACATAGCACTATTATTGAACGATTCAGTAAATGTGATATCAGTGGAAGCACAAAATTTTCAAGAAAATGGTTCTGCAGGAGTCAATGTATATGGTGAGATCATTTCTGTCGCTGGTGCAAAACAAATAATCGCAACCGATAATTCCTGGATGGTTTCCGATACAACATCAACAGATTGGAGCACAATACAATTCAATACAAAGGCATGGCCGCAGGCTGTCCCAAAAAAATATCCGCTTCCGGTTGTAGCACCGAATCTTTCCACCGGAAGAACGAGCTGGTTCGAACGATAACAGCAGTATTTCCAACATGAATCCCTTGTTATCCTGAGCGACCTGTCCGCTCGACGAGTCGAGTCCTGGACCTTCTTTTGCCGAAGGCTTCACTTCGTGATTGGCGGAAGCGAAGGATCTGAGTGAAGTGTTAATATTATAGCGAAGCGAAGAATTATGGAATTGTTTAAGGAGTCCCATTTGCTAAGACTCATCGCTGCGCGCAGAGCGTCATAAGATAAAATTGCCTTCGATGTTTTGATTCACCGTATGCGGAGAACAATCCAAACCAAAGAGAGTATGATTTCAAATGGAAACAACACCAGTAATTGAAAACGAGCAACGCTACTTTATTGAATGCTGCCGAACCAAATTAGTCAAAGAATATCTTCCAAAGATTGAAGATTGCTTGAAAAATATTTCGGACGATGATCTTTGGTGGCGAGCGTACGAAACGAACAATTCCATTGGGAATCTCATATTGCATTTGAGGGGTAATATCCGACAATGGGCTTTTCACCATTTGGGCGGACATGAATATCATCGAGAACGGCATCAAGAATTTTCGGAAAGAACTCATATTCCCAAAGTGGAATTGATCTCCCATCTGAGATCAGCTGTTCTGGATGTTGATACTGTTTTAAAGAACTTTCCGACCGAACATCTTCTAAAACACTATGATATCCAAAAATATCACGTCACAGGATTGGAAGCTATTCTTCATATTACGGAACATTTTTCGTATCATGTGGGGCAAATTGTGTATATCACAAAGTTACGAACAGGAAAAGATTTGAAGTTCTATAATTTATAATTTAAGAGTAGTCGACCGGTTTCACTATTCAAGGTAAGCTTATCCAGATAATAAAAGGCATGCAGAAAGAAGAAACACTCCCCAAAATTACCATTTCTCAAAGACCAATCGTTCGGTGGACACTCTTATTGGCGGGAACTGTGTTTGTTGGGATCGGCATCCTCGGAATTTTTCTGCCGTTACTGCCGACGACCGTATTTTTCTTGATGGCAGCTTGGTGTTATGCCCGCAGTTCACGCAAATTTTACGATTGGCTCCATCATAACAAATACTTCGGCAAATATTTAGAGAATTATCGCGAAGGAAAGGGGATTACCCGTTCTTCCAAAATCTCTACAATTATCATATTGTGGGGAGGAATTCTTTACTCTATATTCGTAACACATTCTCTTATTATTCAACTGATCTTGTTGGCGATCGCTATTGGTGTGACGATCCACGTTGTTATGATCCCAACGAACAAAGAATAAAAATCCGTTTTTCTTTATTTTTACAAAGGAGCAATATGAAAAAACCGTTCTTGTTGCTGTTGTTGAGCTGTACTATTCTCTATGCTCAATCAACGCAGCCGACAGAAGGTATTCGTAAGAACACACCTGCCGTTCACGCCCTCAAAAATCTCACCATTGTTCAAGCACCCGGAAAGAAGATTGCAAAAGGAATCATCGTAATACGTGACGGTGTGATTCAATCAGTTGGTGCGAATATTGCGATTCCTGCCGATGCACGCGAATGGGATTGTACGGGAATGACCGCATATGCAGGGATGATCGATCTCTATTCAGATTATGGTCAGTCGAAACCGAAAGTGCAGGGAGCTCAGCCGGAAGCTCAGCGTGGATCGAATTATTGGAACCCGAATGTGAAAGCAGATTTGTCTGTATCGGAAATTTTCTTTCCGGAAACAGAGGCAGCAGAAAAGCTTCGTGCCGTCGGATTTACAACGGTATTATCTGTGCCGCAAAATGGAGTGATTAAAGGGAGCAGTGTGTTGGTAAATCTCGGTGACGATGCGGCAAATACTCAAGTGCTTCGTTCACATGTTTTTCAGCATACGAATCTTGCTTATCAGAATGTTGGCGATGGTTATCCCGATTCACATATGGGAACGATCGCGTTGATTCGCCAGACATTCATCGATGCAAAATGGTACGCCGATGCTCAAAAGATCTATTCGAAGAATCCCAATCAACAGCGTCCGGAAGAGAATAAAACTCTTGCAGCGCTTGAAAATATCGTCACCGGCAAACAACAAATGGTGATTGAAACGAACGATGAATTAAAAGCACTGCGTGCCGATAAAATTGCCAAGGAATTTTCTCTTCAATGGATTCTTCGCGGAAGTGGCTATGAATACCGCCGCATCGATGCGATCAAAGAACTTAAAACAACGGTTATTCTTCCTGTCAATTTTCCTGATGCTCCGAACGTTGAGACGCCGGAAGATGCATTTAACACCGGTTATGAGGAATTGCGCCATTGGGATTTTGCGTCTGAGAATCCTGCCCGGCTGAAAAATGCTGGAGTGAATTTTGCGTTGACCGCCAATCAATTGAAAGATGTATCAAAATTCCGTTCCATGGTAAAAACGGCAGTCGATTGTGGATTACGTGCTGAAGATGCTCTTGCATCAGTAACGACAATCCCCGCTCAAATCGTCGGAATGGAAAAACAACTCGGATCGATCGATGCAGGAAAGATCGCAAATATTGTGTTAACGGATGGAGAACTTTTTGGCGAAAAGACAAAGATTCTGGAAACGTGGATTGAAGGGAATCGCTATGAGATAAAAGCCGCACAAGTTGTTGATGTGCGTGGAGTTTGGAGTTATTCATTGAAGCGAGCCAATGCAAAACCTGATACGGGTACATTGGATATTTCAGGAGAGAATGATGCTATCTCCGTATCTGTTCTTAAAGGATCGCTAAAAGCAAAAGCAAATACTGCTTCGATTTCACAAAAACAATTTTCGTTATCCTTTGATAGTGATTCGCTCGGTGCTAAAGGTATCATCCGTTTATCGGGATCAGTCAATGATAATTTGATTGCCGGATTGTTTGAATTGCCTGACGGGCAATCGGGAACCTGGAATGCAAAACGAACAAAAATGTTTGCAGAAAAACCTGATACAGCGAAACCAGTTGTGCCGCTCTGTTCAACAACTGAACTCTTGTTCCCTGATGGTGCGTTTGGTCGTAAAGAAGTTCCCAAGCAGCAGGATGTGTTGATTAAAAATGCAATGATCTGGACAAGCAGCGCACAGGGAAATCTTGAAGGATCCGATCTTTTAGTGAGCAAAGGAAAAATTGCAAAGATCGGAAAAGGACTTTCTGCTCCCGGTGGAACGCTTGTTATTGATGCAAAGGGAAAGCATGTTACCGCGGGATTGATCGATGCACATTCGCATACCGCAATTTCAGAGGGAGTGAACGAAGCTGGTCAAGCAATCACCGCCGAAGTGCGTATTGGTGATGTTGTCAACTCGGATGATATTAATATTTACCGTCAGCTTGCCGGTGGATTGACAACGATGAATCAGTTACACGGATCTGCTAATGCCATTGGGGGACAAAATCAGGTCTCTAAATTACGATGGGGTGCGTTGCCGGAACAAATGAAATTTGAAGGTGCAATCAGCGGAATTAAATTTGCTCTTGGTGAAAATCCAAAACAATCCAATTGGGGTGAAAAATATATGACTCGTTATCCGCAGACACGTATGGGTGTGGAACAGATTATTCGCGACGAATTTACTGCTGCGCAGGAGTACGAAAAAGCAATGGCATCATCAAAATCCTATCCAACAGTAATACCGCCACGCCGCGATCTGGAATTGGAAACGCTCGTGGAGATCCTTAATAAAAAAAGACTTATTCATTCTCACTGCTACAGACAAGATGAAATTATGATGCTGTTAAAAGTCTCCGATGATTTTGGCTTTCAAATCGGGACACTCCAGCACATTTTAGAAGGTTATAAAGTTGCCGATGAGATGGCAAAACGGGGAGTTGGCGGTTCAGCTTTCAGCGATTGGTGGGCTTATAAATATGAAGTGATCGATGCAATTCCGTATGCGGGTGCATTAATGCATAATGCCGGAGTTCTTGTTTCGTACAATTCCGATAGTAATGAAATGGCGCGCCGGTTGAATACCGAAGCTGCGAAAGCAGTGAAATATGGCGGTATCAGTGAGATAGAAGCGCTCAAATTTGTCACCATCAATCCAGCAAAACAATTGCGTATTGATAGTCGCGTCGGTTCACTGGAAGTCGGCAAAGATGCTGACTTTGTTATTTGGAGCGGGCACCCCCTCTCAACACATACAATCTGTGAACAAACATGGATCGATGGGCGAAGATATTTCGATAGAGAAGAAGATGCGTTGATGAGGGAAGATGTTCTAAAGAAAAAAGCGGAACTCGTCCAAAAAGCTTTAAAATCCAAAAAGAAAGGATCAGGAAGCGCATCGGCTCCTTCTCGTTCAACTAATTATTCTTGTCACGAAGAAATCAATACGCACACATTCGAAAATGAGGTGGGACAATGAAATCAATAATCAATGATCAATTGTCAATGAACAATTTGCTGTCCTACCGTTCGTTCAAGTTGATCTCACTCGCTCTCTTCATAGCTTCTATTGTAACATTTGCATCGACTCCCGTTCCAGCAAAGAAACAAGAAAAACCGATCGTTCTTATAGGCGGAACGATTCATACGGTGAGTGGATCTGTGATTGAAAACGGGATGATATTGTTCGACAAAGGGAAAATAGTTGCGCTGGGAGTATCAGTGGAAATTCCTGCAAATGCTGACAAGGTGGATGTTAAGGGAAAACATATCTATCCAGGACTTATTAACGCCGCATCCAATATCGGCTTAAATGAAATTGAAGCTGCTCGCGCAACCATAGATGTTGCCGAGACGGGAAATATCAATTCCAATGTTCGGGCGGAGGTTGCTGTGAATCCCGAAAGTGAATTGTTCCCGACGACTCGTGCCAATGGTATCACTGTATCGCACGTGATGCCGGGCGGAAGTCTCATCGCAGGTAAAACCGCCGCAATGATGATGGATGGCTGGACGTTTGAAGAAATGACATTGAAGGCTCCGGTCGGTTTGTATGTGAATTGGCCGAATCTCCGGATCAATCGTTCGCCATTTTCTCGTCAGTCCGTAGAAGAGCAAAAGAAAGCGATTGAAAATAATATGAAAGAGCTTCGAAATGCATTTGCTGAAGCTCGCGCTTATCTCAAAGCGAAAAAAGCATACGGAGAAAAACACCAGACCGATCTGCGGTGGGAGTCATTTGCATTGCTCTTCGAAAAAAAGATGGCGTTAGTTGTCGGAGCAAATGAAATATCACAGATTCAATCCGCTGTGCAGTTTGCAAAAGATCAAAATGTTAACCTCATCATCCATGGTGGACGTGATTCATGGAAAGTGGCAGAACTGTTGAAGGAAAATAATGTCAGTGTAATTGTTGAACCGATCCATGATCTTCCGAACAGACGATGGGAAGATTATGACAATCCATTTACCGTTCCCGTGAAATTATATAACGCCGGTGTATTATTTGCGATCTCCGGTGGCGGAAATTCGACGATGAATGAACGCAATATCGGGTTTCAAGCCGGAACGGCATCAGCATATGGACTGCCAAAAGAGGAGGCGCTAAAATCCATTACACTCAACGCAGCAAAAGTGCTTGGTATTGATTCGATGGTCGGCTCACTAGATGTTGGCAAAGATGCTACACTTATTGTAACAACTGGTGATCCTCTGGAGATTATGTCGAACATAGAAATGGAATTTATCCAGGGAAAGAAAATAGACCTTCGCAGTCGTCATACGGAACTATGGAAGAAATATCAGGAGAAGTACAAACAGTTGGGAATATTAAAATAACCAAAAAAGAATTCATGGAACAAAAAAGTCTCGGATGACCCGAGACTTTTTTGTTAGTTTGAACTGTTTTATTTCTTATTCAAGGAAAATGATTTTTTGCAACAGCTGAAGGATGGCGCTATATATGATTTGACTGACGAGAATAGCTTTTTGTCAATGGAACAAATACAAAAAAATCCCAAAAATTGGGATTTTTTTGTAGCGGGGGGGGGACTTGAACCCTCGACCTACGGATTATGATTCCGACGCTCTAACCAGCTGAGCTACCCCGCCAAGAAACTAAATTTCTATTTTATATTTGAACCGTCGACCTGCAAAAGATGATTCCGACTTGGCCGCCGTGTTGTTTGGCGGCCGCTCTAACCAGCTGAGCTACCCCGCCAATTTAATTTTTTTCAGGAGAAACTAAAGCAAAGCCCCTTTGGGACTGCCTGCCCCGTGCTTTTTACGGTGAGCTACCCCGCCAAAATTTGTGTTCAAACACTCATCAATTGCGAAGCCCGCCTTAATAGCAAAGCAAATTCGAGTAGTTTTTTAGTCCCTAAAATTCAGAATTTCTATCTATTGAGGAACACAGGCACAACATGAAGAACAGTTTTTGAGTTAAAAACAGACTGTTATTGAATATAAAAAAAAATCTCTTAGACTGCTATAGAAAAAATCATAAAAATTCTCTCCCCTTCGGACAAAAAATCCAGATCTAGCCTGGACACCATTCATTGAAAGAATCTTCAACTACTGCAAATTAGAAATCGTATTGTCAGATGAAAACATCATAAAATTCACATTCAAAAATGAAAAAAAGGATTACTCCATAGGGTTACAACTTAACCATTAAACTGGATATTTTTTTGCCAGTCAATTTGACATTGCGTTGAGATGTTGTAAATTAATTATGTGATAATCATTTATTTCAACTGCGAGTAATTGCCTTTCAAGTATTTCCAGCAGTGCATTCATGATGACATAGAGGGAAGCGATATTGATGAAAAGTAATAACAATACCCACATTGAAGAATCGTTACGTGAAAGCGAAGAACGGTATCGAAGTCTTATCGAATTCTTACCGGATGCAATGGCTGTGCATTCGGAGGGTAAATTTGTATTTATCAACCCTTCCGGTCTTAAACTTATTGGTGCAAAAGATCAATCGGAATTGATTGGTACACCGGTCCTCAACATTGTTCATCCCGATTACCAGGCAAAGGTTATTCAACGTATATCAGCAGCGATAAAAGAAAATAAACCGCAATCGATTGAAGAAGAAAAATTTATTCGATTGGATGGAACAGTAATCGACGTAGAGGTAATTTCGGTTCCGGTGATGTTCAATGGAAAAAAATCTATTCAAGTTGTAGTACGTGATATCACTCAGCGTAAACAGATGGAAGAACGACTTCGTCAATCTGAAGCACACTATAAGCAGGTTGTCGAGATATCTCCGAACGGTATTGCGATGGTGGGTACTGATGGACGAATTACGTATAGTTCACCGAAGATGTTTGATATTTTCAAAGTGCCTGTTGATGAAGTTGTCATCGGTACGTTATTTGAACGATGGATTGACCCGGGTTATCATGAAATAGCGCGAGCTCGTGTGCGAAGGATTATTGAAGAAAAAGTTGCTCTTGAATCGCATGAATATCAACTTTTACGATATGATGGAACAGTGTTTTGGGGAGAACTCATATCATCCCCGGTACTTGATGCACAAGGGAATGTTGTGAGCCTGATGGTCGTGTTTCACGATGTAACGGAACGAAAACGTGCCGAACAAGTTCAATCAGCAGTCTATCGCATTTCGGAATCTGCGCAGTCAGTTGTGCTGTTGGACGATCTCTTTCATTCCATTCATGGAATCATTTCCGAATTAATGCCCGCAAAAAATTTTTTTATTGCGATGTATGACTCTTCTAAAGATGTCATCGATTTTCCGTATCACGCAGATGAGTTTGACAATGATTGGAAGCCCATCCAACCCGGCAAAAGTATGACCGGGTATGTACTTCGGACTGGATTACCCATTTTAGTAACCCCTCAAATATTTCAAGAATTAAAAGCAGCGGGTGAAGTTGATTTGTATGGAACACACTCGGTCGATTGGATCGGTGTTCCGTTAAAAACGAAGCAAAACGAAACAATCGGCGTCATGGTCATTCAGACGTACAATGATGAGATCCGGCTAACCGAAAAAGATAAAAACATACTTGTGTTTGTCTCAACACAAGTGGCGAATGCCATTGAAAGAAAACAGACAGAGCATACTCTTCGCGAAAGTGAACATAGTTATGCAGGTCTTTTTAATTCTGTAACGGAAGCGATTTACATCCAAAACAGCGAAGGATATTTTCTTGATGTTAATGACGGCGTTGAAAAAATGTACGGTTATAGTCGAGATGAAATTATCGGCAAAACACCGGAGTTCCTTTCTGCACCGAATAAAAATGATCTTCCGCACATTATTGAACTCGTTGGGAAAACATTTACTACTGGAGTGCCCCACCAATTTGAGTTTTGGGGAAAACGGAAGAATGGCGAAATATTCCCCAAAGATGTGATCACCAATAAAGGGAAGTACTTTGGTCATGATGTTATCATCACGACAGCGCGAGATATTACAGATCGAAAACGTGCCGAACGCGCTTTGGAGGTAAGTGAGACACGGTATGGAAAGCTGATAGAGTCATTGCTCGACGGAGTATATAAAAGTAATCACGATGGCAAATTTATCGACGTCAATCCTGCTCTTGTCCAGATACTGGGTTACACGAACAAAGAAGAATTGATGGCTGTTGATATTAAAAAAGATCTCTACTTTGATGAAGTTGATCGGGAAAATGTCACGAAGCAGGAACTCGAAGAAAAGATCGCAGTGTATCGATTGAAAAAAAAGGATGGATCAGAAGTCTGGGTAGAAGATCACGGTCGATATGTTATGGATGAATCCGGTGCCATTCTTTTTCATGAAGGTATTCTTCGCGATGTGACTGAACGAAGACGGGCGGAAGAGGAATTGAAAATTGCTGCAACGGTTTATAAAGCACTTGGTGAAGCGATTGTGGTAACCGATGCTTCCAATAAAATTATGGCGATCAATCCTGCATTTACGAAACTGACAGGATATTCAAATGATGAAGCGATCGGACAGTCTCCATCCTTACTTCGGTCCGGGAAACATGACAAAAAATTTTATGATATCATGTGGAAATCGCTCAACAAGCTCGGTACATGGCAGGGGGAGATCATCAACCGTAAAAAGAACGGAGAACTGTTCGACGAATGGCTGAGTATCTCTTCGATCTATAATGAAAACGGTGAGGTCATCCAATATGTCGCCTTATTCTCTGATATCACAGAACAAAAAAAGATGCAAGCACAGCTGCTCCAATCACAGAAATTGGAAAGTCTAGGGACTCTTGCGGGAGGGATTGCACACGATTTCAACAATCTCTTGGCAATGCTTCTTGGTAATGCTGAACTATTGAAAAAACAGGTACCCCATGATTCAAAGCTGAATAAATATGTCGATCAAATTATCGATGTGTCACACAGAGGAGTGTCGATTTCAAAGCAATTGTTATTTTTCTCGCGACAATCCGAAGTGAATCTTCAACCAATATCTCTTTCCCACATCATTGAGGAAGTGAAGGTCATGCTCCAACATTTTATACCGAAGACCATCATTGTAAAAACGGACATCGGTGTTGAAAACGGGATTGTTAATGGCGATGCTGGACACCTTCATCAAATTATCTTAAATCTTTGTCTGAATGCAAAGGATGCCGTCGGCGACCATGGAACGATAACAATCTCTGAGCGGATGGTTGATGCATCTCTTATTAGCACTAAATTTTCTAGTGTCGCTCAGCGCTCATATGTCAGCGTAGCAGTCAGCGATACCGGAACAGGAATAGACGAAAATATTATTCCAAAAATTTTTGATCCCTTTTTCACCACAAAAGAAAAGGGGAAAGGAACGGGACTTGGACTTTCCATTGTTAATGGATTGGTTCGGAGCCATAATGGTTTTATCGATGTGGTCTCGAAAAAGGGGGAAGGAACCACTTTCACAATGTACTTGCCGACCTCAGACAACTATTCGGAAGTACAAGAACCCGTAGACCATCTTCTTTCGATTAAGGGGAAAACAATTCTTGTCGTTGACGATGAAGAATTATTCAGGAATGCATTGAAAGAAAATTTGGATAACGCCGGATGCACTGTTCTTACAGCATCGGATGGATTTTCTGCATTGGAGTTATATCGTCAACATGGAAATACGATCGATGTTGTTATTTCCGACCTCGGAATGCCCAATATGAGCGGAGAGGAGATGTACAAAAAACTAAAAATTATCAATCCTTCCGTTAAAGTGATCATTTCCTCGGGATATTTGGATCGTTCGATTCGATCTCAAATGATAGAAGACGGTATCAAAGAGGTTATTAATAAACCATACAAGTTCTCTGAGATTGATAGAATCATCGGAAATGTTCTTGCGATGGATAGTGAACTGTAACTTCCTTAGACTCAACACCGGCGAAATTATTTTAATGAACAGTTTTATCACTGTTCATGATTTTATACCCCAATAGATAACGAAGTCCCATTGGGACGGCCTACCTGTTCTGCCTTACCATGTTGATGAGAATTTTCCCATGCAATAAAATATTTCATCCGTCTATATTAAATTATGCCGGAATAATTTTCTTGCTTCGAAAAAATATCGTAAATTATATATCAAATTGATGAAACGATCGCTTATCGTTTGAAAATATTATTCGCTTTTATTTAAATTTTGTAATCATAGCTGTCCAAAATTAATCGTATATGAATACAAAATTGACTATAGTACCTCAAACTTATTTTGATAACAAGTAGTAAGCCCTTTATGTTATATAGTAGAGATCGTATTAAAGTGGGTGGGGCGAAATTTAGGAGGACTGAGCGAATGGGAAAGCGATGAATGACGGGACTTTTGATGGCGCGATTCGCGCCATCAACGGGCAAGAGCGAACGGTCGACGACTCGACTCGTCGAGGATTCATCGCGCGCGTTAAATTTCGTCCGCCTTTGGCGGACTTCTTTTCTTGCTCCGTCAAGAAAAGAAGAGAGTGAAGAATCTTGTTGTTTTTATCAAGGTATTTTGGACAAGTTTATTTTGTAGTCGATAATCACATATATCAAGGATCTAAAAAAGGTAAACATTATGCAATCAGCAAAAAAAATGGAATTCAAGAGTGAATTAAAACAAATTCTTAATCTTATCACTCACTCGCTCTATTCTCACAAAGAGGTTTTTCTGAGGGAGTTGATTAGCAATGCAAGCGATGCAATCGATAAAATGCGGTTTGATTCGGTGAATAACGAATCTCTTCTTGAAAACAATAAGGATTGGAAGATCAAAATCACCCCGGATCCCGAAAAAAATACATTGACCATTTCCGACAATGGAATTGGGATGTCGCAACAGACGATTATTGAAAACCTCGGAACCATCGCAAAATCCGGAACAAAAGAATTTCTCGATCAATTGAAGAAAGTAGATGCTGCTTCCCGTCCGGAATTGATCGGCCAATTTGGCGTCGGTTTTTATTCGGCCTTTATGGTGGCAGACTCAGTGACTGTAATTTCAAGGATCTCCGAAAGTTCAAGTGATGGAGTGAAATGGACTTCCGACGGACAGGGAGAATACACTGTTGAAACGGTCGATAAAGCTGCCAGAGGAACAGACATTGTTTTGCATCTAAAATCGGAGGAGAAGGAATTTACCGAACAATGGAAAATACGGTCGCTGGTGAAACAGTTTTCAGATTTTATTGAGCACCCGATTGTGATGGATGTTGAGAAGGAAGATGATAAGAAAAACAAAACGATTGAAGAAGAAACCTTAAATTCCAGAAAAGCGCTCTGGCTTCGTTCCAAAAGTGAAGTGTCGAAAGAGGAATACAATCAATTTTATAAACAAGTATCGAATGATTTTTCTGAACCGGCAAGAATTCTTCATTACAGCGGAGAAGGAGTTATTGAATTTAAAGTATTGCTCTTTATTCCCGCAAAAAAGCCGTATGACATGATGTTCGGAGAGACCAAAGTAGGTCCTAAATTGTATATCCGGCGTGTGTTGATTATGGATCACTGTGAACAGTTGCTTCCGCCGTATCTGCGATTCGTAAAAGGGGTAGTGGATTGTGCCGATCTTCCGTTAAATGTCTCCCGCGAATTGCTGCAACAGAATCCGCTATTGGAAAAGATCAAAACCAATCTTGTGAAGAGCGTTTTAAAGAATCTTGAAGAGATGATGACGACCTCGTTTGATGAATACCTCTCGTTCTATAAAGAGTTCGGATCATTTCTGAAAGAAGGGTTAAATCACGATTGGGCAAATAAAGAGCAACTGTCAAAACTATTATTATTTGAATCGCTCAAAACGGATGAAAAAAAATGTATTTCGCTGACGCAGTATGTGGAATCGATGCATGCGGAACAAAAAGAAATTTATTATGCCACCGGTGAAAATAGATCAGTCCTGATCCATGCTCCGTACCTTGAAGTGTTTAAGTCGAAACAATGGGATGTCCTCTTTATGACCGATCCAATCGATGAATTTATCCTTCCATCCCTACCTGAATTTAATGGAAAAAAACTGGTAGCGGCAGACAAAAGCGATGTTTCTGTTGAGCCGGAAAATGAGAATAAGGAACTGGCGAAGGAGTATTCGGGACTTTTTGAAGTTCTCAAATCAAAACTATCGCATATCAAAGAGATTAAAATCTCCACACGCCTGAAAGAGAGTGCTTCCTGTTTAGTGAATGATAAGGAAGGGATGAGCTCGAACATGGAACGAATCATGCAAAAATTAGGACAGATGGATGAGACCAAAAAAAGCGATCGGATCCTGGAATTGAATATCAAACATCCAGTGGTACAGTCCTTGAAAAAAATATTTGATGCAAACGGACAGGATAACAAAATTGAAATGTATGCCCATCTGCTGCACGATCAAGCGTTGATCGCCGAAGGTTCAAAAGTGGAAGATCCGTTAGCGTTTGCTCAACGGATAAATCAATTATTGGTGGAGTCATCCGGTAATTGATGTATCCATGAAATCGTTCGTGAAAAAGGAATCTGTGAAAAATGCAGATTCCTTTTTTTTATAACATTCCACTTTCGTTTGTCATGTCCAAGACATTTCGTAAAGATGCGTAGGAACTTTACTGTCCCGATAAAATGTTTCAGTGTAATATTTGTATTATTGTAACTTTTTGATACAATTGCGTAAAATGACCTTCATCAAAAATTTAAGAATAACCCTTTCAATGTTCAAAAATGAGGAGATTCATGGCATTTCGTTCGGCGCTGTTTTTTGTTTTATTCTATTTCTATTCTATTCCAATTTATTCTCAAAACGTATTTCAATCAAGAATCGATTACCAAAAACCGATATTAGAACCTACCACGCATAACGTCACAAAAGATTCTGTTGTCAATCTCATTGTCGAATTCCGTGAAGCGCCACTATTTATCGCACAGTTGAATACTCAAACAGACCAATCTGTTGCCGTGTATCAAAATCGGTTTACTCAATTTGAAAATGATCTCCGCAGAATGACATTGCAAAAAACTGCAGCGAACATTCAATCCTCGGTGATAATCCAAAAGCGATTCTACAAATCATTTTTTGGGATAAGCGTGCAGATGCCGATGAGTCTTATTCCCGCCGTAGAACAAATATCGTACGTGAAAAAGGTGCACGAAAATAAAACGGTGAATGCATTCATACAGAAAAGTGCTCCGCAGTCAAGGATCAATAATGTTTGGAGTACCGATACTGTTAAAGGGGAAGGTGTTGTTGTGGGAATAATAGACTCCGGGATTGATTACTTGCATCCCGCGTTGGGAGGCGGACTTGGTCTGTCATTTAAAGTCATTGGCGGATATGATTTTGTCAATAGCGATAATGATCCGATGGACGATAATGGACATGGAACTCATGTTGCGGGAATTATTAGTGCTGATGCTGTGGATTTTCAAGGGGTTGCGCCGAAAGTAAAATTATATGGATTAAAAGTTCTCAATGCGGAAGGAAGAGGAAGTCAGAGTACGATTATTGAAGCGATTGAGCGTGCAGTAGATCCAAATCAAGATGGTGATATGAGTGATAAACTCGATGTCGTGAATATGAGCTTAGGAAGTTCTTACGGCGACGCAGATGATGCCGCTTGTACTGCTGTTGATCAAGCAACGGCACTTGGTGTTACATTTGTTGTAGCAGCGGGAAATGATGGTCGTGCAACCCCAGTTCAAGGGAAAGAAGATAATTATTATTACACCGGTATGGAGACGATAGGAAGTCCCGGCTCTGCTCGCTCGGCCATTACCGTCGGTGCAATTGATTCAGTGAATAAGGTCGCTGATTTTTCTTCCAAAGGACCTACAAGAATATATTATGATATAAAACCCGATGTGGTTGCTCCGGGTGTGAATATACGCTCATTATCACTTGGGAACGGTTTTTCTGTTAAGACCGGTACTTCAATGGCAACGCCAATGGTGACCGGGGTTGCTGCATTATTGAAGTCTAACAATAAAAGTCTATCACCGCTGCAGATCAAATCTGCAATCGCAAATTCTTCTGTTGATCTCGGATTTAAAACGATACGTCAAGGTTCAGGGAAAGTCGGTGCGATGCGGGCGATGGCAAATACGTCATTTGTTAAGCCAACACAGTTGAGTTTTGGGTTAGACGATCCTGCTCTAACAACATGGACGAAAGTTGATACACTCACTATTTCAAACACCGGGGACAGTACGCAAAATTATTCAGTTGGATTTTCACCGGCATCAGCCGGAATTACCCTTTCAGCTGTTCCCAACAAATTTTCGTTAGCAGCCGGTACGTCGCAACAGATCTTGGTTACCATTGCTGTAAACAACGCCGTTGTTCCAATTGTTGATGAAGATATTATTCTTTATGATGGATTTGCACATATTTTTGGAAGCAGAGATACACTGCATCTTCCTTGGCTGTTTGCAAGAACAACGAGAATGTTGTTAACATTCAATGAATCTCATCCATATCTTGTTGGATCAAGCAACAGCTTTTATATTGTGCCGTTCTATAATAGCTACTATTCCAAAGTTCGATGGATTGATTCAAAAACATTGGAAGTGTCCGGGGCATTTCCGAGCACCTATGATTTTGCCGTATTTTTTCGCAACAGTTCGAAACTGATATTGAAATCCAATCTTCAATTCACCGGTGCTGAGTCATTTTCATTCAATTCATCCGACGCAATTCATCCTGTGAATTTTAACGGTGTTGACCAAAACGGTGTTCCGCTTTCATCTTTAAAAACGCAACGAATTCTCAAGATTGGTTTACCGATAGGATGGTTATTTGCTCCATTACTTGAAGGAGTTAAAACTGTTCTGGTGTCGTCGGCTTCCGCGAACTTTTCCTTTATGGGATTTGAAGCATTGATCGATTTGACTGGTGCGAAGAGAGTTGTTATTCCGCAGTATTCCCGTTTCAACGGAATTTCGGGTGAGGTGAATTTGACTAATAATCCGGCTGGATATTACAAGCAAACTCTTCAATTCAAAGTTCCTGAGAATATCACCTCGACAAGGATATTTTCCGAAGTGTTTGCAACGCAGACAATAATTGAAGGTGAAACCTATGGTAATACGATTATTGTCGCGGCGGATACGGTAAATGTTATGAACAAGGTTGCAATATTTGATCTGTTCTTGATGAAACAAATCGATTCCACGTTCGGTGCTTCAGTCGCATTCTATACAAATAACACATACAAAACAGACGATTTGTTGGATATGGCGACACGATATTTTACTATTTTTAATGATAGTATCATGCTTGGTTTTCCCGCTCAAGCGAATTGGTTGACTACACATAAATCTGCAAGCGGAGATACGATGCGTTTTGGTGAGTCGCCTGTTCGCCTCTTGAACGTTTCGTATAATAATTCATTCGGTCCATCAATCCATTTTAATCCATTGTTCTTTGGAAGCCTTTTTGAACAGCGGTACAGCGATATTAATTCAGGAACATACACAATCTATAATGAAGCAGGGGAAAAATTAAAAGAGGATAAATTAAATGTATTTCCGCGGCGTCCATACGAAGTAACGCCGGGAAAATATCGTCTTGAAATTGAATCGCAGGGTTATTCTGTGAGCAATGCAAAAGGGAAACTGACGCTCGTTAATAATGTTGACCTGACAAAATCAGTTCCCGATGCACCGATGATTACATCGTTCACAATATTGAATTCGAAGAAAAAAATATCGAACAGTTTTGTTAAGAATGAACAAGCGTCATTACGGTTTTCTTCTAAGATTCTTGCCGGTCCGCCGCAGTTACCGATGACTGATTCAACCAAAGTCTATTATCGGAAATATAAAACGTCATCATGGATAGCGCTCCCTGTTTCTGTTATCAGTAGTGATGTAGAAAGAGAAGGGACAATATTCTCTGCGTCTCTTTCGCCGGCAATAGTGTTTGATACGGCCGCAATTGATCTGAAAATTAAACTTGCCGATGCTGTCGGGAATACTGTTGAACAGATACTTTCTCCGGCATTTTCCATTGGCAACTGGGTGGATGATGGAACCATTAATGATATACAGGAGGAAACTGCAACGCCTGTTTCGTTTGCATTATATCAGAATTACCCGAATCCGTTCAATCCTGTGACAACGATTCGTTACGATGTACCGGGAACAAGCTTCGTGCGACTTTCAGTGTATGATGTTCTTGGCCGTGAAGTACAATCGCTGGTGAAAGAAACTCAATCAATGGGGAAATATTCGGTGCAATTTGATGCACACAATCTATCAAGTGGAGTATATTTTTACCGTCTGTCAGTCGGTCAACAGAACAGCATCATGAAAATGCTTCTTGTGAAATAAAAAAGGATGAATACTCAGCCCTTTTTTTATGGTGGACTGTTACGATAAATCTTTTTTTGGATCGAATTCTTTGATACCGCTGAATTGTTCGAACGTCTGAAGTTTTGCAAGAGGAGAGAGCATGCCGATCTCTTTTCGAGGTTGTTTGTTGTTATAGTCGAGAAGATAATTATGAATCATTCGGTCGGCATCGTTCTGCGAATTGAAGGGGAAGGAAAGAAATGCATCCGGTGCATCGAATTTTTTGATCCGTTCAATCTGTAATTTTGATTGCGCTTGTTTCCTCGTTGGTATATGCTGTTTAATGCCGAGACGTCGAAGATTTAATGTGAAGGCATGTGTTCGTGAGCGCGACATGGCTACACTAGTGAACACATTGTCCAGCGGTGTGTGTACATAATGGACTGGGAACGGTAACGAAGTTAGCATGTACTGGACAAAATCGAGCGCGGAAAGTGTGGAATGCCGGGCATACATCTTTGCAATGCGAAGATGTGTACATTCATCCACAGCGGAATAATAGTAGAATTTCTGTTTTCCGATCGTTTTCTCGAACGGTTTAACAAAGATGATCACACGATCTCCCGGAAGCAACGCATCATGCGGTTTTACTTTCCGCCGTTTGATCTTCGTTCCCTTCATATCAATCCCGCTTCTGCGCAAAATCTTCCAGATGGTATTTTCAGCAAGATCGATTCCGTACCACAATGAAAGATAGAGTTGCAGTCGTTTCTGGCCAAAACCTGTCTGTTCGCGAAGGTTCTTTAATCGTTGAATGATATGCTCTGGTGTTGCCCGCGGATTATTGTGAGGCTTCCGTGAACGATTGACAAGGCTTGTAGAGGATTTATCGGCGGTGTTATATCGTTTCCACCATTTATAGAACGTTTTTCTGCTGATGTCGAATTTTTTGCAAACCTTGGGAACGCTTTTCACTCGTTCGTATTCTGCAAACCACTCCATACGCTCTTCTGGAGTCGGGAGAATTTCTTTTGATATGGAATTGTGATGATTCACGTTGATTGTTTAGGATGCATTTCCGTTTTCAACTGCTTCCCACAATATCTCCGCAACATCTTTTACCTGAGCTTTTTCCGATGCTTCTTTTGCTTTAATGCCATCATTCAACATTGTCATACAAAAGGGGCAGGCAGAGGCAACCGTTGGCGCACCGGTTGCAAGTGCTTCTTCAGTTCTTTCGATATTGATTCGTTTACCGTGATGTTCTTCCATCCACATCCTGCCGCCGCCGGCACCGCAACATAATCCTTTATCTTTCGTTCGAGGCATTTCCACTAATTCAGCTCCAGTGGCTTGCAAGGTCCTGCGCGGAGTTTCCACGACATCGTTATATCGTGCTAAGTAACAAGAATCATGATATGTGACCGTTTGTTTTTTCTTCCGATCATCGTTGATCTTAATCTTTCCTTCTTCAACCAATTGATTGAGAAAATCCGTGTGATGAACAACTTCAAAATTCCCGCCAAATTGAGGATATTCCTTTGAAAGCGAATGGAAACAATGCGGGCACGTTGCAACAACCTTCTTCACATGATATCGGTTCAATGTTTCGATATTCTCGGTCATCATTGTCTGAGCAAGGTACTCATTTCCCATTCTCCGTGCAGCGTCACCGTTGCATTTCTCTTCCGTGCCAAGAATTGCAAAAGAAATTCCTGCGTGCTGCATTAATTTTGAGAATGCAATCGAGACTTTTTTATATCGTGCATCATATGCTCCGGCGCATCCAACCCAGAAGAGAACATCGACATTTTTTGCATCACCGACTTCTGCCATTTTGGGAATGTGTAACCCTTCAGCCCAATCTGCACGCGTAGAATGTGAGAATCCCCATGGAGTAAAGTTACGTTCAAGATTGTCAAATACAGTCTTCAATTCAGGCGGGAATCGGGATTCATTCAATACTAACCCACGGCGCATGTCAACAATTTCATCGACATGTTCTATCATGACGGGGCACTCGTTGACGCATGCCATGCAAGTGGTACAGGACCAGAGTTCATCTTCGGTGATGTAATTATCCAACAGTGTCTTTTGTGCAATTTGCTGATTCGATTCCAATGTGCCGGAAATCATGAATGGTGATTTTTCTGCAGTACGTCTTCGTGTATCAACAATGATTTTGCGCGGAGAAAGAGGTTTGCCGGTAAGATTTGCAGGACAGACCGATTCGCAGCGGCCACATTCCGTACATGTGTAACCATCCAATAATTGTTTCCATGTAAGATCTTCAATGTCACTGACGCCAAATTTTGTCAGCGTCTCATCCTGTAGATTGATCGGTGTCAGTGCCCCTTTGGGTTTTAATGAAGCAAAGAAAACATTCGGAACGGATGTGAGTACGTGAAGATGTTTTGAATATGGTAGGTAATTTAAAAATGCAAGAACAAGTCCTATATGACTCCACCAAAAAATGTTTTCAGCGATGTATGTGCTGCGGGCGTACGAAAACAATAATGCGAGAGTCGATGAAACGGGGAATTGCCATCCCGCATGATACGTTCCTATTGAGATTCGGGTTGCATTTTGAAATAACGTTGTTGTAACTATCAAAAAGATCCACGTAAGGATCATTGCTGCATCTTTGCTTCCATGTGCATCAACTTGTAACCGTTTCACTTTGGTAATAAAACGTCTCCAGAGCGAACCGATGACGCCGACCATTACCAGGAGGCAAAATACTTCTTGAGAAAACGTGATGACGGAATATGCTCTGCCGAGAAATGAAAATGAGAAATGTCCAATAATTCCTTCGATGATTGATTCCACAACAACAAAGGATAATGCAAGGAAACCCCAAAAAATTAAAAGATGAAGTGTCCCAGCGATCGGGTCGCGCAACAGTTTCGTTTGCAGAAAGGCAATGGTAAATACATTTTTTAGTCGTGACGGAATATTGTTAAATCGATTGTCGGATTTTCCCAGTTGGAATGTTCTGATCAATTTTTTGACACTCAATCCAAACAATGAAATTGAAGTGAGAAAAAAAAGAGAGAAAGCGATTTGGTTAAGTCCCATGAATATTTCCTTTGTTCTTCATCATCCAAAATTCAAGGGTAATGAATCTCTGGTTTGATGAAGGTGCTGTTATGGCAAATCCAAAGCGACGAATGTTTTTCGTTCTTTGATGTAAAAGACTCGATCTCTATCCATAAAGAATGAGTCCGGTACAGGGTATTGCGTCGATTCGTTCAATACATCGGAATATACTTTTTTCTTTGTTGTTGTGTCAATAATAGAAAGTGTGTTTTTCAATCCTAGTTCAGCAGTAGTATGTCGAGAATATACATTCAAAACGACGAAATTTCCTCTGGAAATATATTCAGCACTTGTGAATTCTGACTGACTGCTCATAAATTGTTCAATACCATCATCATTATGGGCAACTTGTTGGGGAAATGTAAAGTCTGTCTTTTCATACTGTGTATTCGCAATGATACCGTCAGGCAGGGTGTTTAGTTCTTCAATAATCGCTCCATTTCGCTCATCGATCTTATAATAGACTCGTCGTTCAAATAAGTCTTTATATCCAAACACAAATGGAGCTTGAATTGCCAGAAATGTGCATTCAGTATTCTGCCATAGCGTATTACCACTGAAAAGATCTACGGCTATTATATTTTTTTGCTCGGGCATGTCCGGTTTTCTGAATCCATGAAGATATAACCGTTCATTGGTAACGGCACTGAGACCGATCCACCATTTTTCCTCAAAAATTTTATCTTTCCAGAGCATGCTGTTTGTTTGTGTATCGAAGCAGAAAAATGTTGCTGATTTTGATTCCGTATTGCGATCTTCACAGATAATATGACCATGTTCAGAAAACATCACTCTCCATAATACGTGCTGAGCGGAAAAACTCCATGACGGTTTTAATCTGTTCGGCAATAAGAGCGAAAGGAGATTCATTACATAAAAATAGGGGAATATCGTTTGAGTAGCAACGTGAAACAAACCAATATCTCAAAATTATGAGAGGCAATATGTACTGAAATGCATTTGCTTCGGTCGAAACTTCTGGAGTTTAATAAGTTGTTTACCATTTCAAATTCTCTTCAAATTAATGTGATTTGATCATCTTTGTTCTTACCAAGTTTTGCACATGGGTTTGCTTCTCTCTTCAAATCTTGGTAAATTTCACCAGCAAATAGGAAAAATTCAGCACATTTAACAAGGAATGAATATTATGGCAATAAAAGTAGGAATAAACGGATTTGGACGTATTGGTCGTCAGGTGATCAGTGCGATGGTTGAAAAAAATATACTTGGAAAAGAAATTGATATTGTTGCTGTTGTTGATGTCAGCACAGAAGCAGATTATTTTGCGTATCAATTAAAGTATGATTCTGTTCACGGTCAATTTAAAGGGACTGTTGGAAGCGAGAAGAGCAGTCCTGCCGCTGAGCACGATGATATTCTCGTGGTGAACGGCCACAAGATTAAATGCGTCATGGCGCAGAAAGATCCGTCGCAACTTCCTTGGAAAGCTCTCGGTGTAGAAATTGTGATTGAATCTACAGGGTTGTTCACCGATTCCGAAAAAGCAAAAGGACATATTGCCGGCGGTGCGAAAAGCGTACTTATTTCTGCTCCTGGTAAAGGCGATGTCAAAACAATCGTCATGGGTGTGAATGACAATGAATATGATGCAGCAAAACATACGATCGTTTCCAATGCATCGTGCACCACAAATTGCTTGGCTCCGGTTGTTCATGTTCTGTTAAAAGAAGGAATCGGAATCGAAACCGGTTTGATGACAACAATTCACTCTTACACAGCAACACAAAAGACAGTGGATGGTCCTTCCAAAAAAGATTGGAGAGGCGGACGTGCTGCAGCAATCAATATTATTCCTTCATCCACCGGTGCAGCAAAAGCGGTTGGTGAAGTGCTTCCGCAGACAAAAGGAAAATTGACCGGTATGTCGTTCCGCGTACCGACTGCAGATGTTTCTGTGATCGATTTGACATTCCGTTCCACACGGGATACCTCCATTGAAGAAATTGATGCGTTGTTCAAAAAAGCGTCTGAAACATATCTCAAAGGAATACTCGGGTATCAGAATGAAGAAGTTGTATCAACGGACTTCATTCATGACGATCGTTCATCCATTTATGACTCTCTTGCAACAACGCAGAACAACCTGAAAGGTGAAAAAAGATTCTTTAAGGTTATTTCTTGGTACGATAACGAATGGGGATATTCAAACCGTGTTGTCGATCTGTTAAGAAAAATGGCCGGAACATCAAAATAATGTTCTGTCGTTTTCAGATGTAACATTTAGTAAGGGCTGATCTCCATTTTGGGTTCAGCCCTTTTCTTTCAATAGCGAGGAGGTTGTATGGACTTAGTAAAAGAAAAAGAGTTGATTAAACAACAAATCGATTTAATGGAAGATGAAAAAGTACTCACCGCTGTCAAAAATATGCTAAGCTTATCTCGATTGCATCATGAGAACTTAAAACCTATTTCGATTGAAGAATTAAAAGAACGCGCCATAGCTTCAGAAGCTGCAATTAAGAATGGAAATGTTATTTCGCTGGAGAGTCTAAAAAAAGAAATCTTGATGTGGTAATATGCGGATAATTGTCACTACACCTGCCAAACAAAAATTGAAACAAATATATGATTACTATGAAGCGGCTTCAAGTAAAAGAATAGCAAAATCAATTATAAATGATATTGTTAATGCAACCGAAATGTTAATTGAACAACCCCTTGCCGGACAAACCGAAGAATTTCTTATTGACTTGGAGCTGAATCATCGAAGGATTGTTGAAGGAAATTATAAGATTATTTACAGAATTCAAGACGACAAAATATATATTACCGATATTTTTGATACCCGTCAAAATCCACTGAAAATGAAGAGATGATATTATGAATAAAAAAACAATTAAAGATATCGATTTTAACAACAAACGCGTGTTGCTCCGTGTTGATTTTAATGTGCCGTTGAAGAATGGTGTCATTCAAGATGATACCCGAATCAAAGCAGCGCTCCCAACCATCCAATATATTTTGGAACATAAACCAAAATCGCTTGTGCTTATGTCCCATCTCGGCGATCCTAAAAAAGACACGCAAAAGGCAAAAGAAAAAGCAGAGAAGGATGGGAAAACATTCGATGAAAAAGCGTTTAGTGACGGAAAACATAAAATGAAACCGGTGGTCGAACGTCTTTCTTCATTACTGGGGAAGAGTGTGAAACTTGCTCCGGCAGCGATTGGTGCAGAAACAAAGGCAATAGTGGATGCATTGGGAGCAGGCGAAATATTGATGTTGGAGAACACCCGCTTTCATAAAGAAGAGACTGGAAAAGAGGCTGCAGACCGCGAACGAATGGCAAAAGAATTGGCGCAATATGGTGATGTATATGTGAACGATGCATTCGGTTCTGCTCATCGTGCCCACGCTTCCACGGAGACGGTTGCAAAATACCTTCCGGCTGTTGCAGGATTTTTGATGGAGAAGGAATTAGCGTATCTTGTGAAAGCAACGGCAACACCGGTAAAGCCGTATGTCGCAATTATGGGCGGCGCTAAGATTTCGGGTAAAATCGATGTGATCCAGAATCTGATGGGAAAAGTTGATGCGTTGTTAATCGGCGGCGGAATGATGTTTACCTTCTTTAAAGCGCAGGGAATGGAAATCGGGAAATCGTTGTTAGAGGAGGACAAGATCGACCTCGCAAAAAAATTGATTGATGAAGCAAAAGCGAAGAATATCAAACTCCTACTCCCGATCGATTGTGTGGTTGCAGAAAAATTTGATAATGACTCTCCCGTGAAAACTGTGAACATCAACGCTATTCCTTCCGACGGAGTTGGAATGGATATCGGTCCAGAAACGATTAAATTGTTTAGCAATGAAATTAAGAATGCAAAAACAGTAGTGTGGAACGGACCGATGGGTGTGTTTGAGATGAGCAATTTTGCTGCAGGTACAAATGCCATTGCGAAATCACTTGTTGAAGCAACGAAACTTGGCGCTATCACAATTGTCGGTGGTGGAGATTCTGCCGCAGCAATTGCAAAGGCTGGACTTGAAAAAGAAGTATCGCATGTTTCTACCGGCGGCGGCGCATCGCTGGAATTCCTGGAAGGAAAAATACTTCCAGGTGTAGCAGCATTGAATGATAAATAAAAGTAAGGAACAAACAACAAATTCCAAACAACAAACATAAGTAGTGTAAGTTTGAAATTTGAGAATTGATTTTTTGGAATTTTTATAATTTATGGCATATAATCGTCCCGGTAATTTTTATCGTCCAAGTTTCTTTGGTGGATTTCAGTTCTTTCCGCCTGTGATCAAAGGATTGCTCATTGCAAATGCAGCGGTATTTTTAGGAATGGTTTTTCTCGGAAATTTCCGGATTGGTGATTTCTATTTTGAACAATTCTTTTTCCAATCGTTTGCTCTTTGGCCTCTTGGAGCTGGATTCGGATTCTGGCAGTTGTTTAGCTATATGTTCATGCATGCTAGTTTTACGCACATCCTATTCAATATGCTTGCACTTTGGATGTTCGGGATGGAACTGGAACATGTGTGGGGTTCACGAAAGTTTTTCATTTATTACTTGCTCTGCGGATTTGGTGGTGGACTTGCCAATCTGCTTATCGCACCGATGTTCACATCGGTCGGTCCGACCATTGGTGCTTCTGGCGCGGTGTACGGCATTCTGCTGGCGTTTGGGATGATGTTCCCGGATCGTCCCATTTATATGTATTTCCTTCTTCCAATTAAAGCAAAATATTTCGTTGTTATGTATATGGCATTTGAAGTATTTTCCGTTGGAAGTATGGACGGCGTAGCTCACTTTGCCCATCTTGGCGGAGCGCTTGTTGGATTCTTATATTTAATGGCGGACGGTTATCATTTTGGTTCTTCATATCGTGCACCTCGTCAAGAAGAAAATATTTTTACCCGAATGACAGGGTTTGGAAAACAACCGCAGCGAGATAAAAATTATTCCGATGTTAGCGAAGCAAAAGTGTTTGATATCTTTGAAAACCAGAAGAAAGAAGAGAAACAGGCTCAAGTACAGATCGACGAAATTTTGGATAAAATCAGTAAGAATGGATACCAAAGTTTAAGCGATGAAGAAAAAAAGATTCTTTTCGAGGCAAGCAAAAAGTTAAATTAAACAATTGATGAACGCTGAGTCGCGGAGACGCGGTAAGTATTGTAATGAATGACAAAGGTTGAATACGATAAACTGACTTAGCAAATTATTGCTGCCGCAATTGAAGTGCATCGGGAATTATGTCTCTGTCTTTTTGGAATCTGTGCGTCTCAGCGTTCATACAAAAACAATTAAAGGAATAATGTTCTCTGCGTCTTTCCGACTCAGCGTTCATTTGAAAAAAGTATGGAAAATATTCTACCGGTCATACAACCAACACAGAATGGAAACTCCACTCCGTCCAACTATAAGGTCGGCATACGCCGACATACCCGTCAAGTGAACATTGGCGGCATTAAAGTGGGAGGAGGGGCGCCGATTTCAGTTCAGACGATGACAAAATCGAAGACTGATGACATTGCCGGGACAATGAAACAAATTGTCGACGCACATGAAGCGGGATGCGATATTGTGCGGGTAACGGTAAATGACAAAGAAGCAGCAGAAGCAATGGCAGAAATTGTTCGTCAGTCACCGTTGCCGATAGTTGCCGATATTCATTTCAACCATATTTTTGCATTGAAGGCGGTTGAAGCTGGTGTTGCAAAGGTTCGTATCAATCCGGGAAACATCGGATCAAAGGATCGCATCCGACAAGTATTGACAGCAGCAAAAGATAAAGGGATTCCGATTCGCATCGGTGTCAATTCCGGATCACTGGAAGAAGACATTTTGGAAAAATACGGTTATCCAACTGCTGAGGCATTGTATGAATCAGCAATGCGCCATGTTGGTATTTGCGATGAGTTTAATTTTCGTGACGTGATTATCTCCGTTAAGTCAACGGATGTTCGTTTGATGATTGAAGCGTACCGTCTTGTTGCACAGCGAACCGATATTCCACTCCATCTTGGTGTGACCGAAGCAGGATTAACACGTATCGGCACAATCAAATCCGCAGTTGGTATTGGAACATTGCTTGCTGAAGGAATCGGCGATACGATCCGCGTTTCGTTGACCGATGAACCGGTGAAAGAAGTGGAAGTCGGGAAAGAAATTCTTCGCTCACTCGGACTTGCAACACGCAATGTAGAACTGATCGCTTGTCCAACCTGTGGTCGTTTAGAAATTGATCTGTTTGGAATTATGGCGGAATTAGAAAAACGTCTTGAAGGAGTGAAGAAACCGGTGAAGATTGCGGTGCTTGGCTGCGTAGTGAACGGTCCCGGCGAAGCAAGTGATGCGGATATCGGAATTGCTGCCGGAAAAGGAGTTGGAATTCTCTATCGAAAAGGACAAATGATCCGAAAGATCAAAGAGAGTGAGATTGTTGATGTAGTGGTTGAAGAAGTGCATAAGTTTCAACCGGAAGCATAAACAGCATACGTTCCTTTATAAAAAAAGGTCGGTTATTAGCCGACCTTTTTTATTTTGCATCCGTTACAGGGTGATTATAGTTTTTCATCTTCAGACATTCTTTTTTTTGCAATGGTGTAAAACATCACCAACCCTAATCCTCCGAAGAGGAAAATAATGCCTGCGGTGATTTGTTCTTCCTGTGCGTAGAACATGGATGAGAGAAATGCGCTGACAAGAATTCCCACACCGATAAATGCAGCGAGCATACCGTACTTTAATGATGAATATGGATTTGTTTTCCAGGTGCCTCTCGAATACAGGTGTTTCAAATCTTCGCTCACCAATCCTTTCTCGATGATTGTCATGCGTTCTTTATGCCGGGCATCGATGAATTTCCATAATACCGCCGCTGTACCGCCAAACAAAAAAATTGGGATGATGATTTCGGGTTCCATAAAACCTCCTATAATTTGAATAGTTGATGTTTGTTCTCTGCTTTCTTACTTTGACCTGAAATCCTACAACAAGGTTTCAATATTTGTTATAGAAATTTCATCCTGTTTCTGTATCGCAAAAAATTTAACAATAGCAGTTGGTAGATAGTTGAAACCCTTGAGCCAAAAATCGAGTCTAATTGGATATATATTCTGCAGAAAGATGAATGAAAAGCACAGATAATGACATTATCCGGCGTGTTCTGGATGGAGACCACCGGGCGTATGCAGAATTGATCGATCGTCATAAAGATAAGGCGATGACTCTCTCGATGCGTATGCTGAAGAATCGTCACGATGCGGAAGAAGCGTTGCAGGATGCTTTTGTCCGTGCATTTCGCGCATTGCCGAGCTTTGAATGGAAATCGAGTTTTTCCACGTGGTTCTATAGAATTGTTTTTAATGTATGTTCATCGGTGTTATCCCGTCGTGGACATACGAATCTTCTTTCGATAGATGAAGAGAACGATGATGACCTGAAGATCGAAATCCCTTCAACGGACGAAGAACCGGATAGAGAGTATGAGAAGAAAGAATTTTTGCAGATTGTTCATGGTGAGATCGAGAGGATGGATGCAAGTTATTCGTCAATTCTGACGATGTTCTTTTTACAGGAAATGAGCTATGACGAAATTATTGTTGTTACCGGTCTGCCGATTGGCACGGTAAAAAACAGATTGTTTCGTGCGCGGCTGCAGCTTCGAAACGCCGTTGCACGTCATTTTACAGATATGGATCAAATGGTGAACGTATGAAAAACCCCACACGACAAGAGTTGATGGAATTTGTTGACGGCACGCTCACGCCTCAACGTTTCCTTGAGATTGAACAATTGGTTTCACAATCTCATCGTTTGCAACATGAAGTCGCGCTGATGCAAACATTGCGCAAAACATTACAATACGACACAATAGTTTTCCCGTCAAAAAAATTTACGATGAACGTTATGAATGAGATTGTGCCTGGGAAACAGGAATCCCTCTGGTTCCGTTTGGCGAAGAACTCATCGAATGTATTTGCTATGATCTTGGTTCTTTCCCTGATCGGTATCGCTCTTGTCTCCAACCCTAGCGGACAGAAGAATGAAGCAAACCTGTTTTCGAAGAGTGTTGAATTATACTCTACGGCGTTCAATTCTGTATCGGAAACGATTTCCCATTGGACGAAACAATATACGCAGCCTGTTGGAGAAATTGCGAAATCATCCTCAGGCAAATTCATGCTGCTTGGCGTAATGGCATTTGTCATTTTTATTGCTGTGGATGAATTGCTGGGAAAGAAGTATTTCCAAGCTCGCATCAAACATTAGCTCTAACAACCGCAGACCATCAATCCACTGTGTTCGAAAGCATTCTTGCACACCCACACACTTTTTAGTATTTTAGTTCAACAACAAGAGAAAGTGACCGTGCAATTCAATGTCTAAAAAACAGCTCCCCCGCATTAAATCGGATAAGATTGCGTTAAAGGACATTTCTGTTTTTCCATTCTTTAAAGAATATCTCGAACATAGATTCAGCGGCATCTTTATTGCCGGAATCTACCTGTTTACCTTATTGTATATCGGATTGAGGTATCATGTAGTGGGCGATTATCATGTGGAGACCGATTTTTTCCAAATGTATGTGCCCACAGCAAAGGACATTATTAAGGGAATTTGGACTATCGAAGATTTTCGAGGACCGGCATACCCTGCCGTACTTGCTATCGTTGAACTTCTGGTGAAAGATTATTTCATCGCCGGAATTATTGTATCAGCGTTTACAGCTTGTGCAACACTTTTTTTCACTTTTGAACTGCTGAAAAAACTATTTCGGTACGATATCGCGTTCATTGTCATTCTATTGACGGCTTTCAATAAGACGTTTGTTCAATATTCTTATACCGCCGGTACCGATATGACATTTAACTGTTTTGCGGCGGCGACAGCATATTTTATTTTAAAAGATGAAAAATACTCTTGGGTGAACATAGCCCTCGCGTCACTCTCCGCAGCATTGGCTTATCTCACTCGGTATAATGGAGTATTTGTCATTATTGCAATTCCATTGATCATCGTTATTTTTAATATCTACAAAGTTGAAGTAAAACAGCGATTGATTATTTCTGGTCTCTTTGCCCTTCTCTTTTTTGTCTGTATTGGTCCGTGGGGAATATATTCTCTGCAAGAGAAAGGTAATTTTTTCTATAACAAAAACTATCTCAATATTGCATACGAAATGTTTGCAAAAGGAAGGATCGGCTGGGACCAATATTGGAATGTTGAACAAACTAAATACCATTCACTGCGTCAGGTAATTTTTGATGACCCTTCACTATTTGCATCAACAATCGGGAAGAATGTATTTGAACATTTCTCCAGTGATCTTGAACTGCTCGTCGGATGGGGAATAGGAAGCTGCTTCCTTGCCGGAATATTTGGTCTATTCAAAATTAGACCAAACGCGAGACAATCAGCATTCTTTACCTTTGGTGCGTTAATGTTTCTGGTGTTGCTGATTGTGTTTTACAGCGAACGATTTTCCATGTATTTAATCCCTGTCTATACTACGTTCGCTGTCGTGACATTAACATGGGATCGATGGAGAGGTGTGCCGTTTTACAATGGATTTATTGTTGCCGCACTGTTGGTGGTGTGGACATTTGTGAATTCATATGATTTTAACAGAACAAATATCGATTCCGGACCTAAAGAGATTAAAGTAATTGCGGATTGGTTCAATGCAAATGTGAAGGATAACGATGAGTCAAAGATTATTGTGTGCCGCAAGCCGCACATTGCGTATTATATCAATAAGAAAATGTACTATTTGCCGTATGTAAAAACGATGACAGAACTTGAAATGGAAACGAAAAAATTACATGCATCGTATTTGTTCTATGGAATATATGAAGCGAATATGCGTCCGGAATTCCAATCATTATTGAATCCCAATAATGCGCCATTATGGCTTGAACCGATTACCTACACCATCAACCCGCCGTCGGTACTATATAGAGTAAAATAATTTATGGTAAGTCGGCGTTTATGACGACCTACTGACTAAAGGAGATTTGTGCAACAAACAATTAATATACTTTTTATCGGCGATATCATCGGTAAACCCGGACTCGATCTGGTCACGAACCTTTTGAAAGGTCTTTTGGAAAAATACAAGATCGATTTTTGCATCGCAAACGGTGAGAATGTAGCAGATGGAAAAGGAATAGAAGAAGTCCAGGTGAAACAATTGTTTGAGATGGGAGTGCATGTTATCACGGGTGGAAATCATACGTTTGATCGCTGGGATATGAGGAAAGTGTATACGTCATTCAAACATTTGCTGCGTCCTCTCAATTTTCCCCACGGGACTGCCGGTATTGGCTACACAATTTACGAAATGAAAAGCGGCGTGAAAGTTGGAGTGATCAATATGCAGGGACGAACGTACATGCAGCCAATTGAAGATCCTTTTCGTACAATAGATTGGGCTTTGTCCAAGATTAATGAACAGACAAAGATCGCATTCATCGATTTTCATGCGGAAGCAACCGCGGAAAAAATGGCGTTGGGATGGTACGTTGATGGACGCGCGAGTGTCCTTGTAGGAACACATACGCATACACCGACCGCCGATGCACGAATTCTTCCCCGGGCAACAGGGTATATCACCGATGTAGGAATGACCGGTCCGTATGATTCAGTGCTTGGGATGAAAAAAGACTTGGCGTTAAAACGATTCTTAACGCAGACACCCCATAAATATGAAACGGCTTCAAACGACGTTCGATTATGTGGAGTGATTGCTGAAGTGGAAGTTGAAACAGGGAAGTGTCTTAAGTTCGAACAGTTGATCTATCCTAAATTTTAATTGACAAAAAGCATAAGATATTTTCTGTCTCGAACACGGCAATAGTATGTTGGGAATGTTCCGTCCGAAAGTTGAACTTTACCAACACCTCGGAGAATTAACAGAGTAGACGATCCCGGAGCTAAGATGGTATAAGTTCCGCGATCATTGTTTGCATATTCTGCGGATGCGAGTTTAATCATTCCGGCGGCATCAGCAGTCAGACCGACAAAAGAATGTCCGCCTCCAGCCATGGCGGAGGGACGTGAATAATACTGATCTGCTTTTACCGCTAGCATTGCAAGATCAGCTTGCAAGTCGTCTCGATTTTGCGTGATCATGTTGTCATTGTAGAGAGTTATTCCGACGGAAACTGCAATTCCAACGATGATAACGCCCAAAATGGTTAAAAGTAATTGTTGTTGGCCCATAAAATTCCATGAAGTGTACTAGGTTCTTCTCTCTTGACCTATGATTGTTGACACAACAACAAAAACCTAAACATATGTTCAGGTAGAGTTCTAAGTTTCTCAAACAACTATTTCGATATACATTATATTGATGTATTAATTCCTCCATAAAATGATGACGATAATCGACGGTAAAAAAATATCACAAGAGATTAAGAATGAAGTAAAACTCGCTACCGAGAAATTTAAACGTGAAAAAGGATTTGTTCCAGGATTAGTTGTGATCCTCGTCGGAGATAATCCTGCTTCGCAGGCATATGTAAAAAGTAAGGGAAAAGCTTGTGAAGAATTGGGATTCTATTCGGTAACGGAACGGGTTTCCGCAGACATCTCAGAGGCAGATCTGCTGTCATTAGTTGACCGATTCAACAATGATAAAAAAATCCACGGAATTCTCGTTCAACTTCCTCTTCCAAAACATATAGATGAGCAAAAGGTAATTGAAGCGATTTCTCCTGCAAAGGATGTGGATGGTTTTCATCCTGCCAGCGTGGGAAAAATGATGATTGGGATTGATACGTTTTTTTCAGCGACACCGTACGGCATTGTGGAACTTTTAAAACGATACAAAATTAATCCTTCTGGCAAACATGTTGTTGTGGTTGGACGAAGTAATATTGTCGGAAAGCCAATTGCTAATATGCTTGTTCAGAAAAAGGAATGGGCAAATGCCATTGTAACAATTGCTCATACCGGAACAAAAGATCTTTCCTACTATACAAAACAGGCAGATATTCTTATTGCTGCGATTGGAAAACCAAACGCAATCACGAAGGAGATGGTGAAGCCGGGAGTAGTTGTGATTGATGTCGGTATCAATCGGATTGAAGATGCTTTAGCGAAAAACGGCTCTAGATTAGTAGGAGATGTAGATTTTGACGGAGTGAAAGAAGTTGCTTCGGCAATTACACCCGTCCCGGGTGGAGTTGGTCCGATGACGATTGCGATGTTGATGGTGAATACACTAAAAGCAGCCGGCGGAAATTTATCTTGAGCCCTTTGAATAAAAAAACCTGAGTGATCCTCAGGTTTTTTTATTGCTCATAGAATCCCGTTATTTTTGCCGATGCAATCACTTTCCCTTCTAGTGCCTTGTTAAATTCCGATAGAGTTATTTTATCGGAAAGTGGTACCGATTCAACATTCAATGCGTAAAGAGTTGTGACATACGGATGAGCGCCCGAACCTTTCGGAGGTTCCGGTCCGCCGTATCCAGTCGATCCATATGTTGTGAACAATTCTTTGGAACCCTTCGGCATTGATTTTAATGATGCTCCTTCCGTAAGCGATGAAATATTCCCGGGAATATTGATGACAAACCAATGAACCCAATTCTTTGCAACAGGGTGAGGATCAACGATAGAAAGTGCGAATGATTTTGTTTCCGATGGTGCGCCTGTCCATTGGAACGGAAGTGAAATATTTTCCCCTCCTTCGATGCCATAGTACGTATGTTTTACGGGGATGGTTTTACCTTCTTGAAATGCAGATGTACTGATTTTCATTACAGCCTCCACTATATGAGAATGAAATAGTTGCACAATCGTACGAAAGAGTTGGGAGAAAGACAACTGTAGTGCAGAGCCTATTTTTAAGATACAATCGTCCGGTTTTCACATTCCTAAATGAGCATGACGGTAATAAATAGAACTTTATGTAAACTATTTCGTAATATAAGCCTGTCATTCAACATTTTCCGGAGAACTTATGAAACGAATTCTCGCCCTCTTTACATTGCTATTTCTCTCTACCGTTCCATTGTTTACTCAATCGAATATAACTCCGTATTTCTTACGAAACAGTTTTCAATTTACCTCGCCTGGTGCTTTGAAATTTGGTTTGTACGGTTTCGACAATCCCGCTCTTCTTACATATGTTCGACAGCCGGATCTTTTATTCACATGGTCCGACAAAGGGGCGAGCGTGAACAATTTTGATCGGTGGGGATTATTTGCGGCCGTGCCGAATGTTGGTTTCGGTGTTGTGCGAGAAAAATTATTATCGGATTATGTCGCTGATTATACGATTTCAATGGGTGGTGGTGACAGATCGATGAGTGCCGGCATTTCATATAATTGGACAACAACAAACAATCTTCTTCTCGAAAAATCGGATTTACTTACACTCGGTGCGTTGGCTCGCCCCATGCCGTTCGTTTCCATCGGCGCAAACTATACTTCGGCAATAAATGTGAAAGGATGGGAAGCGGTTGGAGAGTTCAGTCTCCGTCCATTCGGCGATGAAGTGATAACGGCATTTGCGGATTATGTCCTTCATCGCACACCGCAATTTCATCAAGATTATTGGAGTGTGGGAGTTGCGGTCGAAGCTCTTCCGGGCATTCGTATCATCGGCCGATATTTTGATACCAAGGCATTCAATGTTGGATTTCAATTCAGTCTTGGTGGTGCTGGTGTGGAAACGCAGTCGCATTATGACGCAAACGGAAATCATTCAAATAATACGTTTGGCATTCGACTCGGTGCACAAGACAGAACTCTCTTACGAAAGATTATTCCTGCTCAACAAAAGTATGTTGGTTTCGATTTGAATGGCACCATCGGATATCAGCGTTTTGAACTCTTCGACAATACAAAGACACTCGCTAGCATTCTGGAGGTGATCGAGGCGTCGAAGACTGATCCATCGGTTGCGGGAATCGCAATCAATACTTCCGGCATGAATGTGGATCGTGAAAAACTGTGGGAGATCCGTGAAAAATTGAAGGAGTGCAAAACGGCGGGGAAAAAGATCATCATCTTTATTGACAGAGGAAATATCGATCTCTACCATTTTGCATCCATTGCAGATAAAATCGTTATGGACCCGGTCGGTACGATAATGCTTGAGGGTTACCTGATGGGGAATACATATATAAAAGGTATGTTTGAGAAAATTGGAGTTGGATTTGAAGAATGGCGCTTCTTCAAATATAAATCTGCCAATGAAACTATCTCGCGTGATAAAATGTCTGATGCAGACAGAGAACAGCGCCAGGCGATCATTGATGATTGGCATGGTATTGCCAAAACGGATATTTGTTCCGCGAGGAACATTACATCGGCGAAATTCGATTCACTCGTCAATACGCAAAGTATATTTCTTGCTCAGGATGCGAAAGAACTGGGATTGATCGACAGCATTGGCAGATGGGATGTTGTGAATACCATCGTCAAAGCCGAGACTGGTGAAGAGAACGGATATAAGCCGTTTAGTGCACTCTCTGCATTCCAAAAACCGTACGATGCCCAATGGGGTGAACCGCCGAAGATTGCGGTAATCTACGTTCTTGGTGCATGTGCAATGGATGAAGGAATTAATGCGCGAAGTTTGGTGAAAGTGGTCGAAGGAGCAGTAAACAATTCACAGATTAAAGCTATCGTCCTGCGTATCGATTCTCCCGGCGGTGATGCTATGGCATCTGATTATATCGCCGAAGCAATGCGGAAAGCGAAAGGAAAAAAACCGATCATTGTTTCCCAAGGCTTCGTTGCAGGCTCAGGAGGATATTGGCTTTCCATGTATGCCGATACAATTGTCGCCGCTCCCTGTACAATAACCGGTTCTATCGGAGTGATCGGCGGTTGGATATACAATAAGAATCTGAAAGAAACGCTCGGCTTGTCCACTGATTTTGTTAAAACGGGAGAGCATGCCGATCTCGGTTTCGGAATCCGCATGCCATTTATCGGGCTCGGACTTCCGGACAGAAACCTGACGACGGAAGAACATGAACGTATGGAGTATGCCATAAAATTCATGTACAAAGAATTTGTCACCAAAGTTTCCGTTGGAAGAAAGATGAGTTACGAACATATCGATTCGATTGGGCAGGGGAGAATCTGGAGCGGAGTGGACGGAAAACAGAATGGTCTTGTTGACATTCTTGGTGGTATGGAAATGGCGATTTCAATAGCGAAAGAACGGGCCGGAATATCAAAAGATCAACAAGTGACCATCGTCGAAATGCCGAAAAAAGGATTCTTTGATTTTAATGTGTTGATGCCGAAGTTTTTCGGCATGGAGACAAACCCTGTATCAGTTCCTGCAATTGACTTGGTAAAATTCCGCCTACAGCATAACGGTGAACCGATACCGATGATGCCGTTTGAAGATGCGCTGACATTTCCTGGCAAATAAATGAGTAGTGGTCAAAAAGTGTAATTTTTTATTCTTTCGGTTTCCAGAAAACACCGGCAACAGCCATTTGTCGCAACAGCGGTGCTACCCGATAGCGTTCTTCATGATGGTTGTGATAGAGTGCATCCAACACGGCAACGACATTGTTGAACCCTATCAATTCTCCCCAGGCGATTGGTCCATGCGGATAATTGGTTCCATGCTTCATTGCTTCATCAATATCATTCGGCGACGCAACATCATTCTGCACGGTAAATAATGCTTCGTTGATGATCTGACAAAGGATTCTCGGCATCACCATCCCAACACTGTCCTGCACCATTGCGGTCTCTTTTTTTGCAGATCCAAATAATGAAGTGACTGTATCTGCAATCTCTTTAGATGTATGAAGTGACGGTGCCAATTCAACGAGTGTATTTGAGAGGAGGGTGGGGAAGGAAGCAATTCCAATCAGGCGATGCTTGTGTTTTAATGAATGCGATTGTGTAAGAACAGTTTCAGATACTGCGCAAGAAACAATTGGGATATTTTCCGCCAAGTGTTCATCCAACGCTTCGAGATTCTTTTTTTTCTGTTCGCCGGAGGTGATGGTTAGTTCAAACGCTACAGTGATCTTCTTTGCCGAAGTCTTTAGTGAGTTTAAATTTTTCAATTCCTGTACAGCAATCCCGTGTTCCTGAAATGCAGCCGAATATTCTTTTACTAACTGTTCATCTCCAAGCAAGCACACCATCTGTTTCACTTCACCAGTCTTAGGTTTCTCGGCGTGAGTTTTGGTTTTCTGAGGTGAGCTTTTTTTTACTTTTACCTTTTTATCTTGTTTTGTCATTTTTCTTCGTAATTATAAAATCCCTGTTTTGTTTTTTTGCCGAACATTCCCGCTTCCACCAGTTGTTTTTGAATCTGGCTTGGCTGAAACCGTGAGTCGTGAAACAGTTGTTCATACACAGATTCTGTAACGGAAAAGTTCACGTCATTACCGATTAAATCCATCAACTCAAACGGCCCCATTTTAAAACCGCCGCTTTTTTTAACGATTCTGTCAATCGTTTCAACATTTGTGACATTCTCGCCAAGGATCCTTAATGCCTCACCATAAAATGGCCGGGCGACACGATTCACAATAAATCCCGGAGTGTCTTTTGCTTGGACAGTTTTTTTCCCTAATTGTTCGGCGATTGCCGTGGCGGATTTTATTGTTTCATCAGACGTTCGCGCACCTTTAACGATCTCAACAAGTTTCATCAAATGGACAGGGTTAAAAAAATGCATCCCGACAACTCGTTCCGGCTTTTTCGTAGCGGAAGCGATGGATGTCACGGAAAGAGAAGAGGTATTCGTTGCAAGTATTGCGGTGTGGTGTGCTATCTGATCGAGTTTTTTAAAAAGATCGCGTTTTACTTTAATATCTTCCAACACTGCTTCAATGATGATGTCACACGTGTCAAGATCGTTGATATTCGTCCGCTTTTTGATCCGTGTCAACGCTTGCTTCATATCATCGTCTGAGATCTTGTTCTTATCCACGCTTCGCTTCATTTCATAATTGATTTTTTCCACACTGTGGCGGATCACCTCTTCGTTGATATCATAAAGCGATACAGTAAACTTTTTTAATGCAGCAATGTGCGCAATTCCTGCACCCATTGTTCCTGCACCAACAATTCCAATTGAAATAGCCATTGTGAGTAAAGATGAATGATAAATGGTAAATAATGAATAGCGGAATGAAATTACAGAATGATTCCTGTAAAACCAAAGAGAAAGTGAGAAGGATTACTTTCGAAGGTTTGTATGCGAATTGCCTATGAAAAAGTTCGAACCGGTAATTATTATAGTCCGAATTGAATTCCTACGCTGCAATACACATCAAGCGGTTGATTTACCCATCGATTGACAGCATGGAGATCAACGCTGACACTCAAAAATGTATTCGGATGCCACAATAAGCCTACACCATACATTGTTGCGAATTGGAATTTCACGACCGATCCTTCTACCTCTTTATAACTTCCTCCCGATCCGGGAAAAGGTTCCGGAGAGTGGTACGGAACTCTTTCAATCGTTCCATATTTAGTTCCAACAATTCCAAATTGACCTCGAACAAACGCTTGGATAGAATTTTTTCTTGTCAAAAAACGAACACCGGAGTATGCACCATATTCAGCATAGTAAGGTTCAACGGTAAATGGTACGTAAATTGAAGAAGATGCAGAAAGGGCACCGGTGGTATGCGCAAAGCGCTGAATTTCGAATGGATGTTGTTGCGTATATGTTGCAGTAGAAATGAAATCGATATATTCATGGAGGCTCAATGCAATGCCGGCAGAATATTTTGTTGTCATAAAATATTCCCGTGATCCGTGCTGAAAAACACTCATTGGAAATGAAGTAGAGAATTCTATCCTTGGTGAGATTTGAGCAAAAACACTTGATGCGATGAGTGGAATAGCTAACAAGAATGTTCCGAAGCGTTTCATAATTCCTCCTGAAATATGCTCACACAAACGTAACAAATCCTATATGGATTAGCAACACTTACGGAAAAAAACCGCAAAAATCCAATAGATAATCAATACTTAATACAAAAACATCGGCTTTCCGATAACGTTAAAGACACGTGGACGATAATTCTCAATATCATATAATTCCTGCACATCAACTCGTTTGGTTCCATCCATGATCGACTTTAATGGAACAGTTGTATATTTCCCGTCACGTAAAGCTACCATCCTACCCGTATGTTTTTTTAAGACAAGATCTGTTGCGAGATTGGCGTAGCACATTGCCACCATTCTGTCCAATGCATCCGGTTCGCCGCTGCGCATTAGATACGCAACTTGTTGGTTGATGATATGTGCGCCGGTAATTTTTTGAATTGCTTCTCCGGTGATCTGTCCGATACCGCCAAGTTTTTTGTGTCCGTATGCATCTGCTTGACCATATTCAACGACTTTTCCGCCAACCATTTGTGCTCCTTCAGAAATTGTCATGATGGCATAACCGCTCGGATTCAGATGCTTATCTTCCAATAATAAACTCGCAAGTTTTTCGGGATCAAAATGTACTTCTGAAATGATTGCACGATCAACTCCCGACAGATATGCCGAGATAAGGGAGGTTTCGCCTGAATTTCTTCCGAACAATTCAATCACAGCAATGCGTTCGTGCGAACCTGCGGACGTTCGAAGGTTGGTAATAAACTCTACGCTGCGTGTTACCGCTGTGGAAAAGCCGATGCAATAATCTGTTCCATAAACATCGTTATCCATTGTTTTTGGAATAGAGACAATTGGGAATTTTTCTTCATGCAACCGCACAGCAAAACTTTGTGTATCATCACCACCGATAGCAATCAAGACATCGATTTTCAGATGTTCGAGGACTTTTAAGATATGCGGAGTGAAATCACTAATTGGATCTCCTTCTTGTGGTGGACGCATCGGATCTTGAAGGAACTTTGGAATGTCCGACCATTTTACTTTTTGGGGATTTGTCCGAGATGTATGAAGAAATGTTCCTCCGGAGCGTCCGATCGTACGTGTATTCTGTTTCGTTAGCGGGAGGTACCAATTTTTTTGATCTTCAACATCATTAAAATTGAAATTCAGTAAGCCGCCCCAACCACGGCGAATACCGTAGACTTCGGCTCCGGCATTTTCTGCGTGATAGACAACTTCTTTGATACAGGGATTGAGTCCGGGAACGTCTCCGCCGCCGGTAAGAATTCCGATACGCATATTCTTTCCTTTCAATAAAAGTACTAATTGCAGAGTTATTTATCTGATCCAAAATTAGGTAGTGATACTACTACTTGTTTCCGCAAAGATTGTACCAGTGAATGTAATGAAAATGGGAATGTTTCGCCCTATCTGATTGTCATTTCCGAAAAATGGAGGAGAGATTTTTTAGTTTTGATGAGAAATCTTCTCCGAAGCAAAGTAGGTAATGTTTAGTTGAGTAGATAAAGATTGAACGGAATGAAAGGAAGCTTGTAAGGTCATCCGTATCTCATCGGAAGAGATCGATCCTTCATCATGTTCATTATGGTATACTATGTTGTGTATCTGCTGCATTGCATTGTATCCTTCACGTTGAAAATCTCCAACCGTCAGAATACCATGAGGATGCATCACCCGGATCATCTCGTGAAGACAAATAAGTGGATTGGCGACTTCGTGAAGCGTATTCATACAAACAAGTGTGTGCATCCTCTCTGTTCCAAACGGGAGATGTTCCATATCCAATTGAAGGAACCGCACTCTCTCCGAAAATTGCATTGGAATACGTTGTTGTGTCCGGGGAAGATCCTTTAGCGATAGATCGCCTGATATGACATTCGGGTGTAGACAAGAGAGGACGGCACACATGCGGCCTGTTCCCGTTGCCAATTCAATCACTGGATGTTTTGTAGCAGGAAGTTGTTCTGCAATGTGAAAATACTCGTGGACAAGATCGTATCCCCATTCTTGAAGAAGCAAATCACTTTGCGATTTCGGAATGAGGTTTAGATAATCACCAATGTTCATGGCTTAGAAGGGAGAGGTTTTCATTAATTTATTCTACAGGATATGATGCCAGTGGCATCATACGTTTATCGAAAATTACGGATAAAGAAAATATTCGACCTCGGAGAGGTCGCACAATTATTACTTCCCTTCAAATTTCGGTACACGTTTTTCCATAAACGCTGCGAGACCTTCTTTATGATCGGTGGATTGTGCCGCCACCTCTTGCATCATAGCCTCATAGGAGAGAAGTTCATCAAAGGTCATCGTCAGTGATTTATTCAGCGTCCGTTTAATGATACCAATTGCTTTCGTTGCACCTTGCGCAAGTTTTCCAGCAAGTTCGTATGTGGCTTTTTCTAGTTCGGCATGAGGAGCAACATGGTTAACAAGCCCTACTTCTTTTGCTTCTATTGCATCAATATCTTTACCGGTTGCAGCAAACTCAAACGCTTTTGCTGTGCCGACCAAACGGGGAAGGAACCAATGGCCTCCGGAATCTGCAACCAATCCTATCCGGACAAATGCCTGGATCAATTTTGCTTTATCGGACATGATACGCATGTCGCACGCAAGGGCAAAACTGAATCCTGCCCCCGCGGCCACGCCGTTGATCATTCCGATAATAGGCTTCTCTATCGTACGCATCTGTTTAATAATCGGATTGTATCCTTTTTCCAGCATCTCCTTCATGGAGCTTTTTGCTTCCTTATATTCTTTCAAATCTTGTCCCGAACAGAATGCTTTTTCTCCACTACCGCGAAGGACGATACAGCGGACGGAAGAGTCTTTTTCCGCTTGACGAAAGGCATCAAGAAGATCTTTTTTCATCTGTTCATTCACCGCGTTAAAAACATCGGGGCGATTTAATGTGATGGTGAGAATATTGTCCGAAACGGAGTAGAGAATGGTTGAGTATTCCATAGAGAATAATTTATCTGTCCACGGTAGTGGAATGTGGTAGCGTCTTGAATATATATTTATTCAATTATCCTGCTTTAAAACAAAAGAAGCAACCGCTATTGGTTGCTTCAATCGATCCATATTAACGATACACTTCTTTTCTATGCTTTATTCGAAAAACTAAAACAAATATTTTCTGATCATCAATTTCATAAAGAATTCGATAATTGCCCGATCGAATTCTATAACCTTCTTTGTTGTGTAATTTTTGAATTCCAACAGGTCTGGGATCTGATTCCAGTTGTGATATTCGCGAAAGTATTTTAACCACTTCCTTGTCAGGAATAGCATCAAGATCTTTTTGAGCAGAAGGTTTAATGCGTATTGTGTAAGCCACGCTTTTTCAAATATTGTTGAACGGTTATACTTTTTCCGCGAACGCTTTTTGCCTTTTCCAGATCAGAAATATCTTCGAGAAGTTCAATCGCTTCACTTAAAGCCGGATTGGATTTCATTTTTTCCCAATCTTTGCGGTTGATTTTTACGTGAGATTTTGTTTTTGTCAGTGTCATCATTTCTCCAAAGCGATATGGTAACATAGTGAAAGTTTTACTTTCTCTCAACTTATTTAGCTCTAAAACAAAAGAAGCAACCGTTTCCGGTTGCTTCTCTATTCGTTAGGCCGCTCTTTCGTTGAACGAGGAAGCGGCCCACCAGCATAAATCTTCAGGGTTACGAATCCTTTTTCTTTCTGCTTACCATCTTTTTTACCACTTTGTGTTCGCGCGGTTTGTATTCGCGCTCTTCGGGGATCAATTGTTTCCAATCCGGACCGCTATGCGGTCGCGGACTTCCAAACGGTTTTGAATCGCTGAAACTATTGACTTCACTGAATGAATCTTGCTTCTTAAACGCATGTTCTCGTTTTTGTCCGCCAAAAGAATCATGTTTCTTCGGTCCGAAGATATCTCTTTTTCCGAAATTACTTTTTCTGCGATCACCGCTAAATGGGGTTCGTTTTGCAAATCCCCCTTCTCGTCGTTCTCCGCCAAATGATTCCCGCTTTCCAAAACCTCGGTCTTTACCGAACGGTTCTCTTTTCTTAAAATTGCGGTCGCTTCCGACGTTATTGATTGATCTCGGTTTAGCATGATCACGATTGCCGCGTTCTTCGCCGAATGGTTTTCGTTCTTCATTGAATGGCTTTCGTTGTTCACCGCCGAATGATTCCGATTTCGGATATTCGCGTTTTCGTTGTTCGCCGCCAAATGCTTCCGGTTTAGGAAATTCACGTTTGCGTTGCTCGCCTCCGGAACGAAATCTGTCACCGCCTCGGCGGTCATCTCGTTTGAATCCTTCGCGACGATCTGTACGTCCGGCAAATCCAGAGGGTCTGCTCGTTCGACGGTCGGTGCGTTTAAATCGATCTCTGTTTTCTCCGCGAGGTTCGCGATTGAAGTTTGTTTCGCTGTCCGATTGTTGTTCCATATCAGATTGTTGTGCAGACTTCAACGGTTTTTCCTCTACTTTGTTGTAATCAAAATCAGGGTATTTTTTGATTTCAAATCTCTTTCCAATAAATTGCTCAATCTTCTTTACGTGGCGTGCTTCGCTGCGAGTGACAAATGTTAGTGCATCGCCTGTCGAGAGTGCGCGCCCCGTTCGTCCAATGCGGTGAATGTAATCTTCCGCAAACGTGGGGATGTCATAGTTGATCACATGCGAAATTCCTTCTACATCTATTCCTCGTGCCGCAACATCCGTTGCTACCATCACTTTATATTGGCCTTGTTTAAATCCCGCAAGCGCACGCTGTCGCTGAGCTTGTGTTCTGTCGGAATGGATCGAGATAGCCTTGATTCCGTTCCGATGTAAGTTGTTGGAAACTTTTTCTGCACCAATTTTTGTTTTAGAAAATACCAACACGCTGTCCAGTTCCTTCGATTGAAGAATGTGCAACAGCAGACTTAATTTTTTGTCTTCGTTCACGGTGTAAAAATGCTGCGTGACTGTCGTTGCAGGGGAACGCTGATGGCCAACTTCGATCAATTCAGGACTTTTTTGAATATTCCTCACTAACGATTTCACTTCTTTAGACATTGTAGCGGAAAATAATAACGTCTGTCGAGTATCGGGTGTTTGTTTGATGATTAAACGCATATCGTCGATGAATCCCATGTCGAACATTCTGTCCGCTTCATCCAGTACAAGCACTTCCACGTTTGAAAGATTCACACTTCGGCGTTCCAAATGATCGATTAATCGTCCCGGTGTTGCGATGAGAATATCCACGCCGCGAGAAAGTTGTTTTAATTGGTTATACATGTTCGTTCCGCCGTAGACGGAAAGAGCGCGAAGTGAAAGGAAGCGGCCGTATTGTTTTACCGCGTCTTCAATTTGCTGAGCAAGTTCGCGCGTTGGTGTTAAGATCAACGCTTTAATATGATGATTTTTTTCGGTCTGTTCTGCTAACCGGTTCAGAATCGGAAGTGTAAATGCAGCGGTTTTGCCCGTGCCCGTCTGTGCACTGCCGATAATATCCTTACCGGCAACCGCCAGCGGAATTGCACGTGCTTGAATTTCTGTAGGGGTTGAGTATCCGGTCGCAAGAATTCCTTGCACAAGCCGATCGTTTAGACCAAGAGCTTTAAAAGCCATTGTTTGTTTCCTTTTGTGGTTTGCACACTACGGAGAATATTCAGATTGTCCTTAGGAATTGTAACAAAAATTCCTCTATGGACTCTATGTCCTCTATGGACTCTATGTCCTCTGTGGTGCAAATAACTATGTAGTATGAAAAAATGACTCGCTGCTGTGCGAAGGAATTGCGAGAGGTGAACCTAATCGAAAATGCCGTCAAAGAAGCGTGTCGTTGTACCGCTTCCGACGTAGTCCGCTAAATAAAGAATACTGCGTGCGGAGATTTGTTGGTGGATCAGATGCGGCGTTGCATATTTGCAACTGTTAAAGATACCAAAAAAAATCGTAACTTCCTATTAAAGTTTGTTAATGACAATAAAAGCACCACTACTCAACTATTTGTCTTTCCACACCGCTTTCCGTTTTTCCACAAAAGCTTTCATCCCCTCTTTTTGATCTTCGGTATCGTAAAGATTGGCAAATTTGCGCCGTTCATATTTTATTCCATCCTCAAGGGAAAGATCATCCGCTTTGTTCACCATCTCTTTTGAAGTGATGACAGCCATCAACGGTTTGCTCGCAATTTTCCTTGCAAATGCTTTTGCTTCTTCCAGCAAAAATTCGTTCGGTACGATTTTATTTACGAGTCCAAATTTTAATGCATCATCGGCAGAGAACATGTCGCCGGTAAGAAGTAATTCCATTGCTCTATATTTACCTACCGCTCTCGTGAGCCGCTGAGATCCGCCCATTCCTGGAATCACGCCAAGATTGATTTCCGGTTGGCCAAATTTAGCAGATTCACTTGCTATAATGATGTCACACGTCATCACCAATTCACATCCGCCACCGAGTGCAAATCCACTTACGGCTGCGATCATCGGTTTTTTAATCGTGCGCAGTTTATAAAATGGTTCAAACTGATTATCGTTGAACATCTTCTCAGCATTTTTCTCCATCATTTCTTTTATATCCGCTCCCGCTGCGAATGCCTTTTCATTTCCTGTAATAACAGAGCATTTCACATCGCTGTCGTTGTCGAGCGCAGAGAGTGCTTCAAATAATTCCCGAAGCACTTGTGAGTTAAGCGCATTCAGTGCTTGTGGGCGATTGATTTGAATTAGGGCAAAACCGTCTTGTTTTGATATAAGTAATGTTTCGTAAGCCATAGTATATTCTCCAAATTAGTATGTAGAAATATAGGTGATGAATATCGAAAGTGAAAGAGCGAAAAAGAAACTAATTTGCATCACTTGCTTTCATTCGAAAGAACAGAGATATTTGTATGTGAAACAACGCGTTACGCATTTCAACTCTTGAGAAAGGAGTAGTTATGCATCCTCACTCAGATCACATAAAAGCTTTTCGCACAACAGCCAGAGTGTTCAGCATTGTGCTCTTTATGCTGTGGGGTTCCTTTTTTGTGGAACACCTTTCATGGTTCGTCACCGAATCCATGAATACTCCTCCAATCCGTATATGGGTAATACAGGCAGGACATTTTCTTTTGCTTGTAGGATACTTGGTTTCTTTAAAATGGGAACGGATTGGGAGTGTTTTGATTATCGTGAATGCGATTTTCTTCTTTAGCTATGCAGCCGGGAAAAATGCCGTTCCGTTTATTATCGTAAGTGCTTTTCCGGTGATGTTGTATTCCTATTGCTGGGTAAAGCAGAGGCATTGGACAAAATCAGCATAGTGGGTTGTGAGAGAGAATCTTACTTTTCTAATTCAGAATATGTTGAAAAACTGATCGCCTCAGGTCGCACGAAATATGCTGTGTCGTGCTGGAATATCCTCCACTTATCATACTTTCCTTTATACCAGAATTTCAAATAGAACCGTTTTGCTGGAGGCGTTAATGTTAATTTATCTTCGGCAATTGCTCTTGGTCCGTTGCATGGCGTTGGTGCAAGAAAATCTCGGACTATGATGATGATAGTATCTGCGTTTTGGTAGTCTCGTGTATCAAATTTATAGTTTTTACACGGAAGTTTTTTTATCGAACGAAGTATTACCGTGGATTTTGTCTCTTGTCGTTCCAAACTGAAGGAAAGTTCATCTTCTTGAGAAAACGCGACGGAAAAAAGGAAAAAAAACCATAGGATGCTAAATCGGGATTTCTTTATGAAAATCATATCTTTAAGGAAGCATATTTATTGATAAAAGATGGAAAAAAATGGTTTTTTATTTGTTCTAGAAGAAAGTAATTGCAAAACAGATATATAGCAAGAAGTATTATCGGTGTTACATTTTTCTTTATGATCTTCTATTAAAGAGAAAGTGTATCCATTGAGCATTTCCATCGTATAAAAAAACACTTGTTTTAACCAATACAAGAAGCTTGAGTCAGTCACAAAACGTTTTCCGAAATTGTTGTATGTTGACCACAACCATTTTGAAATATCATAGGTCTAATACCTAAACGCAGTCATATGGCGCAAACAGACGAAGAACTTATTGAGCAATCCATTGCCGGAAATGCAATTGCATTTGAGCAGCTTATCTATCGTTATGATCAGGACGTGCTCACTATTGCAGCACGGTTCACGAGAAGTTCCGACGATGCGAAAGATATTTATCAAGAGACATTTATTCGTGTTTTTAAAGGACTGCCAAAGTTTCAACAAAAAAGCGAATTTTCAACATGGCTGTTTAGAATTGCCACAAATGTTTGTTTAACGCATAAAGAAAAAACAAAACGAACATCGACTGTATCGATAGAAGAAGAAGATAATAATGAATCTATGAGTGAATATGCTGTGAGCGATAATGAAACAGACGCACTGCTTCACGGCAATGAAATCTCAGACCGAATTGAAATTGCACTTCAGGAATTGTCGCCGCAGCAAAAATTGGTCTTTACACTGCGACATTATCAGGATTATAAACTGAAAGAAATTGCCGCAATGATGAATTGTGCAGAGGGAACAGTTAAAAAATATCTATTTGAAGCAACACTGAAGATGCGAACCCACTTACACGATCTCTACAAACAACAATGAAAAAAGAAGAATATAAAGAATTGATGTATCTCTCCATTTATGGAGAATTAAATGAGGGTGAACAGGCTACGTTAGATGCGTATCTGAAAAAACATCCTGATGCGAAAAAAGAGATTCAAGAACTTAAAGAATTCAGATCCTTCGTTTCTCAACATACTTCTCCGAAGACTTCTGATGATCTGTTGAGCGATGCCCGTTCTAAACTCCGCGAAGCATTGCGGAAAGAACGGAGTAAGAAATCACTCACGGTTCAGATGACGAGCTTGCTGAAAGAATTTCTTCAGCCAAAATTTGCTGTCGGTGGAATTGGAATTCTCTCATTGGGAGTGTTTATCGGATATTGTTCATTTTCACCAACAAGCATTGAAAATCAACTGATATTTCAACCAGTTGCAAATAGCGAAAAGACAAAACCGAAGACATCAATCGCCAACATTCAATTTATCGACAGTGATGCATCAGACGGTGAAATAGAATTCGAATTTGATGCTGTGGCACCGATGCACATCAAAGGAAAGATCGATGATCCCGAGATTCAAAAGGTATTAACGCATGCATTATTAAATGAGTCGAATGCCGGCATTCGTCTCTCAACTGTCAATGCTATTCGGAATCAAACAGAACAAACAAAAACGGTGGATCCTGCAATTAAAAATGTGTTGATCACATCGTTAACGTCCGATGCAAATCCGGGCGTCCGCCGCGAGGCATTGCGAGTGCTTCAACAATATCAATTTGACAACGATATTCGTGATGCATTATTGCAAGTGATTATGAAGGATGATAATTCGGGACTGCGTGTTGCCGCCATCAATGCTTTGGAAATTGCAAAAATGGACGGAACGAAATTCGATGATGCAACCATTCGTGCATTAAAACAACATATTGGAAAAGAACAAAATAACTATATCCGCAATCGTGCGGTAAATTTAGTAAAGGAGATCTATCAATGAAGACAGGAAGAATGTATTCAATCATACTCAGCGCCGTTCTGCTCGTTTGTGCAGCATTCGGAAGCGATCAGGAATCACCAAAGTCGTCTGGAAAATCCTACGCTCGTTCGGGATCAGTTTCAGTTACCGGTTCATCCAGCAATCAATCGAAGAAAGAACAATCGTTCAATGTGGGGAAAGGAAGTTCGCTTGATGTTTCCGTTACAGGTTGTGAGATTCTCATTAAGACATCTGATAAAAATGAGATTAACGTAGTGGTGGATGGTATTGATGATGAGGATATGGAGTTTGTAAAAATGATTCAATCCGGTGACGAAGTACGAGTAACATACCGTCCAAAATGGGGAGATCACAGCGACGGACGTTTTGTGATTACAGTTCCGACACAAACAAAACTTGAATTGCGTACTTCCGGCGGTGATATTGAATTACAAGGAAATTTGACAGGAGATGCCGTTGGTTCAACATCAGGCGGAAATATCACCATCGAGAAAGTGAAAGGGATGGTTCGCATGTCTACTTCGGGCGGTGATGTTCGCACCGGAGATATTGACGGCAAAGCAGACCTGCGAACGTCCGGAGGGAATATAACTCTGGCGGGTGTTAATGGTGAAGCAACAATCAGCACTTCCGGTGGTGATATTCGAATCGAAAAAGTTGCCAAAAAACTCGATGCAAGAACATCCGGCGGCGATATTGAAGTCGGTGATATTGGCGGTGATGCTTCTTTATCAACTGCGGGTGGTGATGTTCGTGTTGGAAAAGTGAGCGGCAATGCTTATCTCCGCACAGCGGGAGGTGATCTTCGATTAAAAGGTGCATCAGGAACAGTCGAAGCAAAAACTGCCGGTGGAGATATTGATTTAAAGAACATTACCGGCTCAATCGAAGCGAGCACAGCGGGTGGCAACGTCAATGCAGAATTGAATCCTACCGGTAAAGGCGAAAGTAAGTTAAAAACGGCAGGCGGAGATATTAAATTAACCATTCCGGAAAATGCCAAAGCGACAATAGAAGCTACGATCCGCCTTCGTGAAAATGGAAATTGGGGTTCATCATCCAGAAAAACAAAATATGAAATCCGATCTGATTTCAAAGCCGAATCATATGAAAAAGATGAAGATCGTGAAGAAATTCATGGACGATATATTCTCAACGGCGGCGGAGAAACCATCACATTAGAAACTGTGAATGGATATATCGATATCAAGAAAAAATAATTGACAATTGTAATGCAACAAACTCATCAAAGCGGCGTAGCGAACACACTACCGCCGCTTTTGAGTATCTAATTTGGAGGACCTATGACATCTTGTGTGCGAATTTTTGCGATGGGGATATTGTGCTGTTGGACTATTCAAGCAGCACAAGTAAAAGCAGTTCGATTGGTACAGCCGATCGTCGTTGATGGCAAACTTTCGGAATCTATTTGGAACTCAAATCCTGCATCTTCGGATCTGAAACAAAAAGAACCGAATCAGGGAGAACAGCCATCCGAAAAGACCGATGTATGGGTCGCGTATGATGATGATGCACTTTACATCGCTGCACGATTGTTCGATTCTTCACCCGATTCAATCATGGCGCTTCTCGATCGAAGAGATAATCTCAACACTGCCGATTGGTTTGGAGTATTTTTAGATCCGTATCGTGACAAGCGATCCGGAAATTATTTCGTGGTTGGCCCTTCCGGAACACTTGCAGATGGTGTGCTCTATAATGATGATTGGGATGATTTCGATTGGGATGGAGTATGGGAAGGGAAAGCACAGATAGATGATCGCGGCTGGACAGTTGAAATGAGAATCCCCTTCTCTCAGTTACGATTTTTAGATCAGGATTCCCAAATATGGGGGATTAATTTTCGACGTGATATCGGCAGGAAAAGCGAAACGGATTATCTCGTCTATACCCCAAGAATGGAAAGCGGATATGTTTCCAGATTCCCTGAACTTGTTGGTATCGATGGAATAAAACCTGCAAACGCTTTGGAAGTGCTGCCGTTTGGTACAACAAAAGCGGAGTATACTCATCCAGCTCCCGGTAATCCATTCAACAATGGTTCGCGTTACTCACCGGAATTCGGCGCGGACATTAAGTACGGATTGAGCAGCAATCTCATCTTAAATGCAACTGTCAATCCCGATTTTGGCCAGGTAGAAGTCGATCCGGCAGTGGTCAATCTTTCAGACGTTGAATCATTCTTCAGCGAACGGCGCCCGTTCTTTGTTGAAGGAGCAAACATCTTTACCAATTTTGGACAAGGAGGAGGACGAAATTTTTGGAATTTTAATTTCCCCTATACAACTCCATTCTATAGCAGAAGAATCGGACGTTCACCTCATGGCAACGATACGCTGGGACAAACAAATTTTATCGATATGCCTTTTGCAACACGGATATTAGGGGCTGGTAAAGTCACCGGCAAGGTAGGAGATGGGTGGAATGTTGGAACGATTCACGCTATCACCGCGCGCGAATATGCAGATTTCAAATCCGGTCCGGTGCGCGCGAGTGCTGAAGTGGAACCGTCAACATACTATGGTGTTGGAAGAGTGCAGCGGGATTTTAATGACGGCAAGCAGGGAATAGGTGTGTTGGGAACATACACACACAGAATGTTCGATGATCGAGTCCTTCAAAACGGGTTGAACTCGAACGGATCGTTTGTTGGTGTGGATGGATGGACATTCCTCGATACCAGCAAAGCATGGGTCGTTACCGGTTACAGTAATATTTCGCATGTGGAAGGAACGAAAACTCGGATCACCGGCATTCAAACAAATTCCCAACATTATTTTCAACGTCCGGATGCCTCGCATATTACGGTGGATTCCAATGCATCATCGCTTACAGGTTTCGCCGGACGATTTTATTTGATAAAACAAAAAGGAAATTTTTTCTTTAACTCATCCATCGGTTTCATTGATCCAAACTATGAAGTAAATGATCTCGGATTCCAATCCCGTGCAGATGTCATCAATATGCATATCGGCGGCGGATACAATTGGACGGAACCAGATGGCTTGTTCCGTCGCAAAGAATTAGGGGGAGGATTCGGACAAAGTTTTGATTTTCAAAATAATCTCATCCATCAGGTGTTAATCCACTTTGGTTTCGTCCAATTTATGAATTTCTATTCAGTGAACTGGAACCTGGCCATGAATCCAACGGAAACGATAAATAACCGACGGACGCGGGGAGGACCATTAACCATCAATAAAACTGGATACGAGATTAATTTAAATGCAAGTTCAGATTACAGTAAAGACGTTATAGTAGAAGTAAATACGAATAATTACTTTTCCGATCATTCCGATTATAAAAGCGCATCGTTTTGGGTCCAATATCGTCCGGCAAAAAACATTACATTTTCGGTCGGGCCGCAATATGAAACAGAAATGCAAAAATTGCAGTGGTTTGGTGAATCGGTTCATGCCGAACCATTGGCTGTAGCAACATTCGGAAATCAATATGTTTTTGGTCAGTTGGATTACCGATCGATCTCCGCCAACATTCGTTTGAACTGGACGTTAACTCCGTCCTTGTCTTTGCAGTTGTATTTGCAGCCGCTTATTTCATCAGGAGCATACTCTAACTTCAAGGAATTACTTAAACCAAAAACAGACGATTATTTATTGTACGGCACAGGCGCTTCTTCCATTTCGTATATTGATTCGACTTCCACATATTCCTTCGATTCGGACGGCAGCGGACCGATACCGGCAAAGAGTTTTTCAAATCCCAATTTCAATTCCAAATCGTTGAGAGGAAATGCCGTACTGCGATGGGAATATCTCCCAGGTTCAGTGATGTATTTTGTTTGGACACAAAACAGATCGGATTACGAGAACATCGGTGATTTTCAGATGAACAAATCATTCTCACGATTGATCGACGCAAAGGCGGACAATATTTTTCTGGTGAAGCTCAGCTACTATTTCAATATGTAACAGATTCAAAAAGACATTTTTTGCCATAGATTTCGAAGATTATTTTGTATTTTATATTCGAAATTTATGGCATTTCTATTTTTGGTATGATGAAAGAATTTTTTGAAAAAAAGAAAGAAACAGTAGCTGCAGTTATTCTGTGGCTGATTGTCTTTTCTCAATATTATACAACACTCTCTCCATCAGTTGGATTTATTGACAGCGGAGAGCTTGCGACGGTTGCAATTACTCTTGGAATTGCACATCCCACCGGATATCCGTTGTTCACAATGCTGGGAAGATTATTCTCTATTCTCCCTATTGCTGGCGAAGAGATTGTTCGGTTGAATCTCTTATCGGCAGTATTAACTTCGCTGGCGTTAGTCGTATTCTATTATGTAATCACAGAATTGCTTGATAGGGGAAAAAAGGAGGACCGAACCAGTATTCTCATTTCATCATTCACAGCATCCCTTTTCTTAGGATTTTCCAAAACCTTTTGGTTTCAAGGCGTGGCTGTTGAAGTGTATTCTCTGCATTTGTTGATGATCTGCTTAATCCTTTTGTTGTTTGTGAATGCTGTGAGGACCAATGAAGCGCGTTGGTGGCTATTGTTTTCGTTCTCTGTTGGTGCATCATTTACAAATCACCTCACAACAATATTACTGGCTCCGGCATTGTTGTATTGGTTTTTTGCTGAGCAGGGAGTGAATAAGAATGCGTTCAAGAATATTGCGAAGTTATCAATTCCGTTTATGGCAGGGTTGTCCATATATTTATATCTGCCAATACGTTCCGCCCAGCAGCCGTTGCTGAACTGGGGTGATCCGCAAACGTTCGAAAAATTTTGGTGGCACTTCACGGGAAAACAATTTCGTGTCTTCATGTTTTCTTCTACCGATGCAGCAAAGAAACAATTGAACTATTTTTTTGAAAATTTACCGAATGAGTTCTTCTTTGTTGTTTTAGCGTTTGCTGTCGTTGGATGTTTTATACTCCTATTTACCGATAAGAAAAAATTTGTGTTTACCGGTCTGTTGTTTGTGTCATGCATTGCATACTCAATCAATTATGATATTCATGATATTGATTCATATTTTCTGCTCGCGTTTATTGCTATTGCAATCTTTTCGGCATTTGGCATTCAAAAAATTTATCTACGCTTTGAAAAACCCATCACAAAGTCGATGGTGATGATTCTATTGATCATTATTGTTTCTGTCCAATGTATCGAAAGTAGAAAAAAAGTAAACCAGAGCGAAAATTATCTTGTCGAGGATTACACGAAAAATATCCTGTTAAACCTTCCCCAAAATTCGATTGTCCTTTCATATCAATGGGATTATTTTGTAGCATCGTCTTATTATTATCAGTATGTAAAGAATATCCGAAAGGATGTTGTGGTGTTGGATAAAGAACTCTTCCGAAGGTCATGGTATATTCCTCAGTTAGAGAATCATTATCCTGAATTGATGCGAAAGTCAAAGATTGAAGCGCAGTTGTTTCAACAGGAGTTATTTAAATTTGAGCATGAACTTCCGTACGATTTTGCAGCGATTGAAGGACGTTATACTGCTCTACTGAAAAGTTTTATGGATAAGAATGAATCTTTGGTATTCTATATCACTCCGGAAATAGAACCTCAATATACACTGGGCTATTATAGAGTACCCGAGGGTTTTTTATTTAGAATTCGCAAAGATACAGTCTATTCCTCAACTCCTTCTCAGCAGATCATTTATAGAGGATTTGATGGGAAAGATATTTACTCAAAACAGATCACAACATTGGCATTGAATGCCTTGTTGCGCAGGGAATTATACGAACGATATTATGGAATGGATAGTGTTGCCGAATTTTACCGTCAAAAAGCCTCAGAAATAAAGTCCAAACGAACACCTTAAGTTATTAATTTTTAACGCATATTCTGTTGACTTTCTAGCAAAAAAGTATATATTTGTTAACTCCGCCACAATACCTTTTCAGGAAACCGTATTTTTATGCGTTTTCCTTAAAGAGCCTTGGGTCTTTAAGATATTATTGCTGGCATAGCTCAGTTGGTAGAGCAGCTGATTTGTAATCAGCAGGTCATCAGTTCAAGTCTGATTGCCAGCTCAAGAAAATTGGTAAGGGTAGGTAGCGAAGTGGTTAAACGCAACAGACTGTAAATCTGTCGCCCTCGGGCTTCGGAGGTTCGAATCCTTCCCTACCCACAGAACGCAAAGATTGCTTGCGTAGCTCAGTTGGTAGAGCACGTCCTTGGTAAGGACGAGGTCACCGGTTCAATCCCGGTCGCAAGCTCTGCTGAAAGTGGAGTAACCTGCGAACTAAAGAATTTCCAAATCGTCAAAGAGGAGATTTGGTTAATGAAAAAATTGCGGAAGTAACTCAGTTGGTAGAGTCACAGCCTTCCAAGCTGTTGGTCGCGGGTTCGAGTCCCGTCTTCCGCTCTCAATAAGATGTCACAGTGTTGTTTTAAGAATAAGGAATGAAGTATGAGAGATATCATTACCCTCGAATGCACCGTTTGCAAGGAGCGAAACTATTCAACCACGAAGAATAAAAAGAAACAAACAAATCGTGTTGAATATAAAAAATATTGCCCCCGCTGCAACAAACACACAATTCACAAAGAAACCAAGTAAATTTCGTACGGGTGTAGCTCAATTGGTAGAGTAGCGGTCTCCAAAACCGTTGGTTGGGGGTTCGAGTCCCTCCACCCGTGCAGAAGTGTCAAGGTTATTATGAAAGAAAAAATCATCAACTTCTTTACTGACGTCTACAAAGAGATGAGTAAAGTAACGTGGCCAACACAAAAAGAACTTCAGGAGTCAACCTTGGTTGTTCTTGGGGTGTGCGGCGTTATTGCTGCCTTCGTCTATGTTGTGGACACACTTGTCAGTCAAGCTATCAAGGGAATCTTTTAAGTGGTGGACTCAGCCGTTTTACATAGATGGTATGTTGTTCGTACCTACTCGGGACACGAGAATAAGGTGAAACTTGCGATGGAGAGTGAGGCGAAAGAGCAAGGATTGCAAGAAAAAATTACTCGTATTCTTATCCCCGCGGAAAAGATTTTTGAAGTGAAGGATGGAAAGAAGAAGAGTAAGACAAAAAATTTCTTCCCCGGTTATATACTGGTAGAGGCAATACTTGATGAGAAGACAAAACATCTCATTTTGAATACGCCGTCGGTTCTGAGTTTCGTTGGGACAAAAGATCGCCCGGTTCCGCTTCAACCGGACGAAGTAAAACGTCTCATCGGGAAGATTGAAGAGAAGAGAGAGGATGGCACGGAGATTGAGCGCATGGAAATTCCGTTCCATATCGGCGAACCGGTAAAGATTATCAGCGGTCAGTTCCACAATTTCACGGGATTTGTGCAAGAGATTAATGCGGAAAAATTACGGCTGAAAGTGATGGTGAGTATCTTCGGCCGCAAAACGCCGATCGAACTCGATTTCAGTCAAGTTGAAGTTGAAAAATAATTTATCAATTTAATTCAGTAGAGAAAGATTATGGCAAAGAAAGTTGTTGGTTTTATTAAGTTGCAAATTCCTGCCGGTGCGGCAAATCCTGCTCCTCCGGTTGGTCCTGCGCTTGGTCAAAAGGGCGTAAACATCATGGAATTCTGTAAACAGTTCAATGCCCGCACTCAAACGCAGGCTGGACTGATTATTCCTGTGATCATTACGGTATTTTCTGACAAATCGTTCACCTTCATCACTAAAACACCGCCGGCAGCAGTGTTGCTGGTGAAAGCGGCAAAAGTGCAGAAGGGTTCCGGGGAACCGAACCGTACGAAAGTCGGTAAAGTGACGCGCGCGCAAGTGAAAGAGATTGCCACAATGAAAATGCCCGATCTCAACACTTCTGATATCGAATCTGCGATGAGCATGATCGAAGGAACAGCAAAAAGTTTAGGAATCACAGTCGAAGGTTAATCATTCTAATCATCGTGGGAGTTATGCTTAGTGCATAACGCTTGGACCACAAAGGAGAACTCATGGCTCACGGTAAAAAGTACAACAATGCAGTAAAAAAATATGATGCAAAAAAATTCTATTCAGTTGATGAAGCAGTTGGTATCGTAAAAGACACCGCATCGGCAAAGTTTACAGAGGCAGTTGATATTGCAGTTCGTCTTGGTGTTGATCCCAAAAAAGCAGATCAAGCAGTTCGCGGCACAGTTGCATTACCCCACGGAATTGGTAAATCGGTTCGTGTATTGGTGATGGCAAAAGCACCAAAAGATGCTGAAGCAAAAGCGGCGGGTGCTGATTATGCAGGACTCGAAGAGTATGTCGAAAAAATTAAAGGCGGTTGGGCAGATATTGATGTGATTATTGCCACGCCGGACGTGATGGTGGAAGTTGGTAAGCTTGGAAAAATTCTTGGACCGCGCGGATTGATGCCGAACCCGAAGAGCGGCACAGTGACGCTTGATGTTGCAACAGCAGTGAAAGAAGTAAAAGCGGGAAAGATTGAATTTCGTGTTGACAAAGCCGGCGTTCTCCATGCAACAATCGGTAAAGTAAATTTTGATAAAGATAAACTTGCTGAAAACATTAAAGCATTTCTTGTGACGGTTGGAAAACTGAAACCGTCAACATCGAAAGGACAATACGTTAAAAGTATTTTCATTTCGTCAACAATGGGACCAAGCGTTCAAATCGATCGTACCGTTGTTCAGTCATAATATAAACGAATTTACGCACTCATAATCTCATAAACCTGATATGATGCCTCGTGAAAAAATCGGGGGCTTCTCATTGTATCAACAAGAAGAAATATCTCACAATGAATAAATCAGAAAAAGAACAAATTGTAGCCGAAATTCAGGCGATGGTTGCCAAGGCTCAGGGAATGTTCTTTACTGATTTTGCGGGAATCAATGTGGAGGAGATAACAAAACTCCGCAGTGAATTCCGAAAATCCGGTATTGAATATAGAGTCGTCAAAAATACACTCGCGAAAAAAGCATTGCAAAATGTTACCGGGTACGATAAAGTGTACGATAAGCTTGTCGGACCAACCGGTATCGCATTTGCGTATAATGACGCAGCAGCACCGGCTAAGATCATTCAAAAATTCAAAGAGAAGAACGAGAAATTTGCCGTAAAAATCTGTGTCGTGGAAAAGCAAGTGTATGATGGTTCCAAATTAAAGGAACTCGCAGCATTGCCGTCACGTCCGGAAGTTATTGCAAGCATTCTCGGTTCGCTCAACTCACCGATCACCGGCATTGTTGGTACGCTGAATGCTGTGATCAGAGACGTTGTCGGCGTTCTCGATGCTATTGAAAAGAAAAAAGCCGCGTGATGTACTATCCCGCACTGAAAAGTTTATAACATAATTTAGAAATAAGGAGAAACAACAATGTCAGTCGTAGCAGAATTAGTAGAAAAAATCGAAAAACTTACCCTTCTTGAAGCTGTTGAGCTCAAGAAAGCCCTCGAAGAAAAATTCGGCGTATCAGCAGCAGCACCGATGATGATGGCAGCAGCTCCGGCAGCTGGCGCAGCACCGGCAGCTGAAGCACAGACCGAATTCAGCGTTGAGTTGACTGAAGGCGGAGCACAAAAGATCAACGTTATTAAGGTTGTTCGTGAAGCAACGGGCCTTGGCTTGAAAGAAGCAAAAGATCTCGTTGACGGTGCGCCGAAAGTCGTCAAAGAAGGTCTCAATAAATCAGACGCAGAAGCGTTGAAAAAGAAACTTGAAGAAGCAGGCGCAAAAGTTGCGTTGAAGTAATTCTTCATACATTTTTTCAATACTCTGTAATGTACCTTATTGCACATCCTATAGAATACTGAAATATACCAAGCCGATCGTCCCGTTTGTCAAAAAACGGAACATCGGCTTGTGTATTCTTTTGTCTGTTCAGTTGAACCGAACGTTTTTTGAGGATAAAAAAAAGTTTTCAAACGGATCATCGCTTTGCGTTGATCAGTATTTCACCTAACCAACATCGTCATCAGGTTCATGACCTGAAGGAGTGATTGAGTTGAAGAGCCAATCCAGATTGCATATCGACCCGAAAACGGGCCGCCATAGTTTTGGAACAATCAATGAAGTGGTCGAATATCCTGATTTGCTGAATGTGCAGATCGAGTCGTTCGAACATTTTCTACAGGAAAAAATTGCACCGACCAAGCGTAAGAACAGAGGTCTGCAGCAAGTGTTTCTCCAAAACTTTCCCATTACAGACACGCGAGAAAATTTCCTTCTCGAGTTCGTCGAATATTACGTTGAAAAGGCAAAGTATACAGTGCGCGAATGCCAAGAACGGGGACTGACATACGCCGTTCCGTTAAAAGCAAAATTACGCTTGTCGCAAAAAGCGGAAAATGGCGAAGGGTATTCGGATACCATTGAAGATGTTGTGTATCTTGGCAACCTTCCGTATATGACAGAACGAGGAACGTTCATCATCAACGGCGCGGAGCGTGTTATCGTCAGCCAGCTGCATCGTTCACCAGGCGTGTTCTTCAGCGAATCAACACATCCGAACGGAACACCGATTTATTCCGCGCGTATCATTCCGTTCCGCGGATCGTGGGTTGAATTTGCCACCGACATCAATAATGTGATGTACGCATATATTGATCGCAAAAAGAAATTCCCCGTTACAACATTGCTTCGCGCTCTTGGTTATTCTTCTGATGATGAAATCATGGAGCTCTTCAATCTTGTTGAAGAAGTAAAAGTGGCTGATATCGATTTGAAGGATTACATCGGACGTATCATCTGCGGCGATGTTGTCGATAGAAAAACAGGCGAAATCATCATCAACAAAGATACGCTTGTTACAGAAGAAACCGTTAAGAAAATAAAAAAATCAGAAATTAAAAAGATCCGTTTCCTGAAATCCGAAGAACCGGGCAACCGTTCGGTTATCGCCAACACCATCATGAAAGATGCTGTGCACAGCGAAGAGGATGCACTTGAAACCATCTACCGTCAATTGCGTTCCGGCGATGCTCCGGATTTGGAGACAGCAAAGAGCTTAATTGACAAATTGTTCTTCAATCCAAAACGATATGATCTTGGAGATGTTGGCCGTCATCGTATCAATGCAAAATTGAAATTGGATATCAGCGAAACGGTAACGACGCTGACAAAGGAAGATATTATTGCTATCATCCGGTACTTGCTCGATCTGAAACAAGGGAAAACCTCTGTTGATGATATCGATCATTTGGGAAATCGCCGTATTCGTACCGTTGGTGAACAGATTTCCGCGCAATTCAACATCGGTCTTGCACGGATGACACGCACAATTCGTGAGCGTTTGAATGTTCGCGATCAAGAAAAAATTGCTCCTGGTGATTTGGTTAATGCCCGTACTATTACAAGCGTTATCAATACATTCTTTGGAACAAACCAACTCTCGCAATATATGGATCAAACGAATCCACTGGCTGAGTTGACCAACAAGCGCCGTATGTCGGCTCTTGGACCGGGTGGTCTGACCCGTGAGCGCGCTGGATTTGAAGTTCGTGACGTTCACTATACACACTATGGCCGTCTTTGTCCGATTGAAACACCGGAAGGTCCGAATATCGGTCTTATTTCCTCGCTTTCCATGCACGCAAAAGTAAATGAGTATGGATTTTTGGAAACACCGTACCGCGTTGTGAAAAAGGGAAGAGTGACAGATGAAATTGAATTCTTAAATGCTGAAAAAGAAGACGAATTTACCATTGCGCAGGCGAATGCGCCGATCGATGATAAAGGGAAATTTTTAACAGAAAAAGTTCAAGGAAGAAAAGCTGGTGATTTCGTTGTTCAATCACCGGATGAAATGCAGTATATGGACGTTGCACCGACGCAGATCGTCAGTGCTGCCGCAGCGCTCATTCCGTTTCTTGAACATGACGATGCGAACCGCGCATTGATGGGATCGAACATGCAACGCCAGGCAGTTCCGTTGCTTCGTCCTCAGGCACCGATCGTTGGAACAGGTCTTGAACAGAAAATTGCTCGTGATTCGCGCACATGTGTCATTGCCGAACGTAATGGTGTTGTAGAAAACGTCTCAGGCGAAAAAATCACTGTGCTCTATGATATCGATGAAGACAACGTAGAACAGTTGATAAGTTTTGAAGATAAACGCCGCGTAGAATATCGCTTGGTGAAATTCTTCCGTACGAACCAGGATACAGGTTTGAATCAAAAGCCGATCGTGGTTCCCGGACAGCGTTTCAAAAAGGGAGATGTGCTTGCCGATGGTTGCGCAACAGATCAAGGTGAACTTGCTCTTGGACGCAACCTGCTCGTAGCATTCATGCCCTGGCGCGGTTACAACTTTGAAGATGCTATCATTATGAATGAACGCATTGTCGCAGAAGATGTGTTTACGTCTGTTCACATTGAAGAATTTGAACTTCAAGTGCGCGATACAAAGCGCGGTGAAGAAGAACTCACGCGTGAAATTCCAAATGTCAGCGAAGAAGCAACAAAAGATCTCGATGAGAATGGAATTATCCGCATCGGTGCAGAAGTGAAAGAAGGGGATATCTTGATCGGTAAAATCACTCCTAAAGGTGAGACCGATCCGACACCGGAAGAGAAATTGTTGAAAGCAATCTTTGGCGACAAAGCCGGCGATGTGAAAGATGCATCGTTGAAAGCTCCGCCAGGCATGAAAGGCATTGTCATCTCGACAAAACTCTTCAGCCGAAAGAAAAAAGATGCTGACACCAAGAAGGAAGATAAAAAGCGTCTTGATCTTCTTGAGAAGATGCATAAACAGAATCTGGATCTGCATTACGAAAAACTCGGACGCAAGCTCGGATTACTTCTTGATGGTGAAAAATCTGCCGGTGTAAGAAATCTTGACGGCGATATGATATTCCGCAGTGGCACACAGTTCAAGATGGAAACGTTTGTCGGTTATGATAAGCTCGACAAATTGGATCCAAAAGTGGAATGGGTCGAGGAAAAACGTAAAAATAATTTGATTGAAAAAATCTTCCAGCATTATTTTGATACGCTGAACCATATAGAGGAAGCGTTCAAGCACGAAAAGAACAAGATTACCATTGGTGATGAATTACCTCCGGGAATTGTACAGCTTGCAAAAGTGTACGTTGCGAAAAAACGCAAACTTTCCGTTGGTGATAAAATGGCAGGTCGTCATGGAAACAAAGGTGTTGTTGCTGCCATTGTTCCTTCGGAAGACATGCCGTTTACGCCTGATGGCCATTCGGTTGATATCGTTCTTAATCCACTTGGCGTTCCATCCCGTATGAATATCGGTCAGTTGTTTGAGACAGCACTCGGATGGGCAGGAAAAGCTCTCGGAATTAAATATGCCACTCCAATTTTCGATGGTGCAAGCTGGGAAGATGTACAGGAAGAATTGAAAAAAGCAGAACTGAATGTTGATTCACGCAGTACGCTGTTGGATGGACGTACCGGTGAAACATTTGACCAACAAGTGACTGTCGGACAGATTTATATGTTAAAACTGTCTCACTTGGTAGACGATAAGATCCATGCACGGTCAATTGGACCGTACTCATTGATCACGCAGCAGCCGCTTGGTGGTAAGGCACAATTTGGCGGTCAGCGTTTCGGAGAAATGGAAGTGTGGGCGCTTCAAGCATATGGAGCCGCACACGTCTTACAGGAAATCTTGACGGTAAAATCCGATGACGTTATGGGACGTGCAAAAGTATACGAAGCAATTGTGAAGGGCGACAACCAGCCGGAAGCAAATATTCCGGAATCGTTCAATGTGCTCGTGCGCGAATTGCAGGGTCTCGGCCTTGAAGTTAAAATTGATTAAAGAATGAATTGATGAACGGAATATTCCGTTCATCAACTATTAAATGGAGAGTAGAATCTATGTTCCGCTCAAGTGAAAGTAAAGCAACCAAATTATTTTCCCGCATCAGCATCAGTCTTGCATCTTCCGATGCGATCCTGACACGCTCATATGGTGAAGTGACAAAGCCCGAAACAATCAACTATCGCTCGTTCCGGCCGGAACGCGACGGGTTGTTCTGCGAACGTATCTTTGGCCCGACACGTGATTGGGAATGTTATTGCGGTAAATACAAACGCATTCGGTATAAAGGTATTATCTGTGATCGTTGCGGCGTGGAAGTGACACAGAAAAGTGTCCGCCGAGAACGTATGGGACACATTGCCCTTGCAGTGCCGATTGTTCATATCTGGTATTTCCGTTCGCTCCCGAGCAAAATCAGTTATATACTCGGTATCAGCAATAAAGATCTTGAAAAGATCGTGTATTACGAATCGTATGTTGTCACCAATCCCGGAACAACCGGATTGCAGCAGAAAGATCTGATCACGGAAGATCAGTTCTTCGAGATTCTCTCTTCCCTTCCGGAAAAAAATCAGGAATTGGAAGATGATGATCCAAAAAAGTTTGTTGCAAAAATCGGTGGCGAAGCAATTAAAGATTTGTTAAAAAAAGTTGATGTCGAAATTCTGTCCGCAGAACTTCGTGCTCAGCTTCGCGTGGAAACATCGCAGCAGAAAAAACAAGATCATCTCAAACGTCTCCGCGTCATCGAAGCATTCCGTGAACGCGAAGGCGGTCCGGCTAACAAACCGGATTGGATGGTGCTCGATGTTATTCCGATTATTCCTCCCGAACTTCGTCCTCTTGTGCCGTTGGAAGGTGGACGGTTCGCAACATCAGATTTGAACGATCTCTATCGCCGTGTTATTATCCGTAACAATCGTTTGAAACGTCTTATCGACATTAAAGCACCTGAAGTTATTCTGCGCAATGAAAAACGTATGTTGCAGGAAGCAGTCGATTCATTGTTCGACAATTCGCGCCGCAACAATGCTGTCCGGAGCGACAACAATCGTGCATTGAAATCACTTTCCGATATGTTGAAAGGAAAGCAAGGTCGTTTCCGTCAGAACTTGCTCGGTAAACGTGTTGACTATTCCGGTCGTTCGGTTATCGTTGTTGGTCCGGAACTGCAGTTGCATCAAGCAGGTCTTCCGAAAGACATGGCAGTTGAATTGTTCAAGCCGTTTATCATCCGCAAGTTGATCGAACGGGGATTCTCCAAAACCGTGAAGAGCGCAAAGAAAATGGTAGAGAAGAAGGGTCCGGAAATCTGGGAAATTCTCGAAAATATTATTGACGGTCACCCCATTTTGCTGAACCGTGCTCCTACACTTCATAGACTTGGTATCCAGGCTTTCCAACCGGTTCTTGTTGAAGGAAAAGCTCTCCGTATCCATCCTATGGTCTGCACGGCATTCAATGCTGACTTCGATGGCGATCAAATGGCTGTTCATATTCCGTTGTCATTCGATGCGCAGCTTGAAGCACGTATTTTAATGTTGTCATCGCATAATATTCTTTCCCCGGCAAGTGGTGCACCTGTGATTACCCCAACGCAGGATCAGGTACTCGGTTGTTACTATTTAACAAAATCAAAAACCGGTGCCAAAGGCGAAGGTACATTATTCTATTCTGATCAAGAAGTAATCATCGCGTATAACGAAAACAAGCTTGACCTTCATGCCCGTATTAAAGTTCGGTATGCAGATAAAATGATCGAAACGACAACTGGTCGTGTTATCTTCAATCAGATCGTTCCCGAAGAACTTGGTTTCATCAACGAATTGTTAAGTAAGAAACGTCTTGTTCAAATTATTGCACAAGCATTCCGCAAGAGTGGAAATCAGCGCACTGCGAAATTCCTTGATGCAATGAAGACGCTTGGATTTACGTATGCAATGCGTGGTGGACTCTCTGTGAACATCGCCGACGTAGCAATTCCAAAAGAAAAAGAAGAGTTGATTAATAAAGCGCAGAAGGAAGTTGATTCCGTTGAGAAACAATATCAAAATGGTTTCATCACCAACGGCGAACGATATAATAAAGTTATTGACGTGTGGACCCGCACAACCAGCCGCGTGGCGGAACGGTTGTTCGATTCACTGCAAAATTCCAAAGAAGGTTTCAACTCTATCTATATGATGATTGATTCCGGCGCACGTGGTTCGAAAGAACAGGTGCGTCAGTTGGCCGGTATGCGTGGTTTGATGGCGAAGCCGCAAAAATCATTATCCGGTGCGACCGGTGAGTTAATCGAAAATCCGATCATCGCAAACTTCCGCGAAGGCCTTTCGATTCTTGAGTATTTTATTTCCACACACGGTGCTCGTAAAGGTTTGGCAGATACTGCGTTAAAGACGGCTGATGCTGGATATCTGACACGCCGACTTGTTGACGTTGCTCAAGATGCGATTATCACCGACGTTGATTGCGGAACATTCCGCGGTGTTCTCACCGGTGCGCTCAAAGAGGGTGAAGACGTAAAAGAACCCTTGTCCGAACGTATTGTGGGACGCGTATCCGTACATGATGTTCGCGATCCGATGACAAGCAAAATTCTTGTGAAGTCCGGCGAAATTATTGACGAAGAAGTAGCTCAGACAATTTCTGAAACGGCAATCGAACTGGTCGAAATTCGTTCGGTATTAACCTGCGAATCAAAACGCGGAGTTTGTGCAAAATGTTACGGCCGCAATTTGACAACTGCAAACATTGTTGAAGTTGGTGAAACAGTTGGTGTTATTGCAGCTCAATCAATCGGTGAACCAGGTACACAGTTAACACTTCGTACATTCCATACCGGCGGTACAGCAAGTTTAATTGCAAACCAATCTCATATTACCTCCAAGTTCGACGGTTATGTGAAATTTGACAGTGTGAAATCGATCAAAATCAGCACCGAAGAAGGAGATAAAATTCTCTCGCTAGGACGCAGCGGCGCTATTCAAGTATTGAATAGTGATAATGCTGTATTGACAAAGTATGATGTTCCGTACGGTGCTATTCTGCAATTAGGCGATGGTGCCCAAGTGAAAAAAGGTCAATTGTTGTATGAATGGGATCCATACAACGCTACGATCATTTCTGAGTACGCTGGTCAAGTGAAGTATATGGATTTGAAGGAAAACATTACGTATCGCGATGAACCGGATGAACAGACGGGACACATTCAAAAAGTTGTTATCGATTCGCGCGATAAAAATTTAAGTCCGTCCATTATGGTTGCGGATAAAAACGGAAAGAAGATCGCCAGTTACATTATTCCGACACGCGCACACATTCTTGTTGACAACGAAGATGCTATTCCGGCAGGAACTGTGCTTGTAAAGATTCCGCGCGATATCGGTAAGACACGCGATATCACCGGCGGTCTGCCGCGTGTAACAGAATTATTCGAAGCACGCTCACCGGGTGATCCTGCCGTTGTCAGTGAAATTGACGGAGTTGTTTCATTTGGTGTGCAGAAACGCGGTAACCGTGAAGTGATTGTTACCAGTCACGATGGCAAAGAGCGAAAAGTATATATGATCGCACTCGGTAAACATGTTCTTGTTCAGGAAAATGATTTCATTCGCAGCGGTGAACGTCTTTGCGACGGTGCAATCGATCCGCATGATATTCTTCGCATCAAAGGTACCAGCGCGGTGCAGGAATATTTAGTGAATGAAATTCAGGAAGTGTACCGTATGCAAGGTGTGAAAATCAATGATAAGCATATCGAAATCATTGTTCGTCAGATGATGCAAAAAGTACGCGTCACAGATCCGGGCGATACGAAATTCCTGGAAGGTGATTATATTGACAAGGTGAAGTTCGAAGAAGAGAATCGCAGTCTTGAAGGAATGGTATTTGTGGAAAACAAGGGTGATTCAAAAATAAAGAACAACACACTCAGTGAAAAGAAAAAAGTAAAAGAGATGAACATTGAGTTGAAGAAAAAAGAGAAGAAGATCATTGAAGCGCGTGATGCTGAACCTGCGCTCTCCGAACCAATTCTTCTCGGAATTACGACAGCGTCATTGTCAACAGACAGTTTCATCTCTGCAGCGTCGTTCCAGGAGACAACAAAAGTTCTTACCGATGCAGCGATCGAAGGTAAAATTGATCACCTGCTTGGCTTGAAAGAAAATGTTATCATGGGTCATCTCATTCCCGCAGGAACCGGATTAAAGAAATTCCGCGAAGTGCTGGTGACGTCAAAAACTCCTTCAAGAGTTATTGAAAAAGCGCCGGTCGTTGAAGAACCAACAGACGAGATGAAAGAAGAAGAAGTAGTTTTGGTAAAAAAAGCACGAAAAAAGTCAAAAATCATAGTCTAAGGATATTGGGGGAAGAATGAAATAATTCTTCTCCTAATGATTGACAAAAAAGAATTTTTTCGCTATATTGTAAAACTTAAAAAGACATTAAAAACATCAATTTTTTGGAGTACGTAGTTGCCTACGATTAATCAATTAGTTAGACTCGGTCGTGAAAATCTGGCTGTGAAGAGCAAGTCTCCGGCGCTTGAAGGCAATCCGCAAAAGCGCGGCGTATGCACGAGAGTGTATACTACAACGCCGAAGAAACCGAATTCAGCACTTCGTAAAGTTGCTCGCGTGCGTTTAACAAACCACATCGAAGTAACCGCTTACATTCCCGGTGAAGGTCATAATTTACAAGAGCACTCTATTGTAATGATCCGCGGCGGTCGTGTAAAAGATTTGCCCGGTGTGCGTTACCATATAATTCGTGGAACGCTCGATACACAAGGTGTTCAAGATCGTAAACAGGCCCGTTCAAAATACGGTGCCAAAAGACCAAAATAATCATAGTTTGACCTTTACCAATGAGAAAAAAGCACGCTTCGAAACGTATCGCCATCGCTGACCCCAAATTTGGGGATCTATTAGTCAACCGGTTCATCAATAATATCATGAAAGATGGTAAAAAGCATCGTGCTCAGACCATTCTGTATGATGCAATTGAAATTATCGGTGATCGAACGAAATCGACCAATCCTATAGAAGTTTTCAAAAAAGCAGTACATAACGTCTCTCCTGTAATTGAAATTCGTGCCAGAAGAGTCGGCGGAGCAACCTATCAGGTTCCTACAGAAGTTCGTCCCGAACGGCGAACCGCTCTCGCAATTCGTTGGTTAATCAACTATTCGCAAGAACGTTCGGATAAGTCTATGTCGTTAAAGTTAGCTGCTGAATTTATCGCGGCTGCAAACGGCGAGGGCAATGCGGTGAAGAAAAAAGAAGATACACACCGCATGGCTGAAGCAAACAAAGCGTTTGCTCACTTTAAGTGGTAATTTGTTTCTCAAAAACATTTTAATCGTTTAAGAAATTTCACTCGACAGCACTATTTTGTCTGCTTTAGAGTTCTAGGAAAAGTATGCCTCGTAAATATTCATTAGAACGTACTCGTAATATTGGAATTATGGCGCACATCGACGCTGGGAAAACCACGACGACTGAGCGAATTCTCTTCTATACCGGTGTGTTGCATCGTGTTGGAGAAGTGCATGATGGTGCTGCGACAATGGATTGGATGGAGCAGGAAAAGGAACGCGGTATAACGATCACTTCTGCCGCAACAACTTGTTTCTGGAGAGATCATCGCATCAATATTATCGATACTCCTGGTCACGTAGATTTTACGATTGAAGTTGAACGCTCGCTTCGTGTATTAGATGGTGCGGTTGCATTGTTTTGTTCTGTTGGTGGTGTAGAACCCCAATCAGAAACGGTGTGGCGCCAAGCTGATAAGTATGGTGTTCCGCGTATTGCGTTTGTGAATAAAATGGATCGCATCGGTGCTGATTTCCTTGGTGCTGTGCAAATGATGAGAGAACGTCTTGGAGCAAATGCAATTCCGATCCAACTTCCTGTTGGACAAGGGGATTTGTTTAAAGGAATTATCGATCTCGTGAGCATGAAAGCCCATATATTTCATGATCATTCCAACGGTATGACATGGGATGAAATTGAAATTCCTCACGATCTTCAAGCGCAAGCTGCAGAATATCGTACAAAAATGTTAGAAGCAGTTTCCGATGAAGATGATTCATTGTTGGAAAAATATCTTGAGGGGAAAGAGATTTCTGAGAAAGAGCTAACGGATGTATTGCGTCGTGCTTGTTTGAAAGTAACAATTGTTCCGGTGTTATGCGGTTCTTCCTTTAAGAATAAGGGCGTTCAGATGCTTCTCGATTCAGTCGTGAACTTCTTGCCGTCTCCTCTTGATATACAAGGTGGAGTGATTACTGGTCATCATCCAAACATGAAAGATACAGTTAGTCGCACAATTGCTGACAACGAAAAGTTTACAGCGCTTGCGTTTAAGATTATGACTGATCCCTATGTCGGACGATTGACGTTTTTCCGTATTTATAGTGGAACAGTAAAAGCTGGTTCATATCTGTATAATTCTGTTAGTGATAAGAAAGAGCGTATCGGTCGTGTATTGCGCATGCATGCAAACCATCGTGAGGATGTTGACGAAGGATATGCGGGCGATATTCTTGCTGCAATTGGTTTTAAAAATACTCGAACGGGAGACACATTATGCGGCGAGGATGAATCAATCATCCTTGAAAAGATGATATTTCCTGAACCGGTTATTCATCAAGCAATTGAGCCGAAAACAAAAGCTGATCAAGAGAAGATGGGCGAAGCTCTTTCGAAACTTGCCGAAGAAGATCCGACATTCCGTATTACAACAAACATCGAAACTGGCCAAACAATTATCGGCGGTATGGGTGAGTTACATCTTGAAATTCTCGTCGATCGTATGAAACGGGAATTCAAAGTTGAAGCGAATGTTGGAAAGCCGCAAGTTGCTTACAAAGAAACAATTCGCAAAAAAGTTACACAAGAAGGTAAATTCGTCCGTCAATCAGGCGGTAAGGGTCAATTCGGTCACGTATGGATTGAAATTGAGCCGAATGAAAAAGGCAAAGGATACGAATTCGAAGACGCAATTGTTGGCGGTGTTATTCCGCGTGAATTTATTAAACCGGTATCTGCAGGTATTCAGGAAGCGTTAAAGAATGGTATTCTTGCAGGATATCCTGTCGAAGATATTAAAGTGAAACTGATCGACGGTTCATATCATGATGTCGACTCGTCGGAAATGGCGTTTAAAATTGCCGGTTCGATGGCCTTCCAAGAGGGTGCAAGAAAAGCAAACCCGGTGATTCTTGAACCGATCATGGGTGTTGAAGTAGTTTCTCCCGAAGATTATCTCGGTGATGTGATGGGTGATTTGAATTCACGCCGCGGTAAGATTGAAGGAATTACTCCTCGAAAAGATGCTCAAGTAATTAAAGCAATGGTTCCGTTGTCTGAAATGTTTGGATATGCAACAACATTGCGTTCCATGACTCAGGGGCGAGCGCTCTATACTATGCAGTTTGATCACTATGATGAAACACCGAAATCGGTTTCAGAAGCGATCATCGAAAAAGTAAAAGGCAAGAACGCTTAAGAATTAGAATATTAGTAAAAATCAATCACACATTAAAATAAGGAGAAATCCTCATGGCAAAAGAAAAATTTGACCGCAGTAAGCCGCACGTGAACATCGGAACGATTGGACACGTCGATCATGGAAAGACATCTCTGACTGCAGCGATCACAATGACACTCTCATTAAAGGGTGGTGGATTATCAACAGTTCGTACATTCGATTCTATTGATAATGCTCCAGAAGAACGCGAACGCGGTATTACCATTGCTACTGCTCACGTAGAATATTCCACTGAAAATCGTCACTACGCGCACGTTGACTGCCCAGGCCACGCTGACTATGTGAAGAACATGATCACCGGTGCTGCACAGATGGACGGTGCAATTCTTGTTGTTGCCGGCACAGACGGACCAATGCCGCAGACAAAAGAACACATTCTTCTTGCCTATCAAGTTGGTGTGCCGAAAATCGTTGTCTTCTTGAACAAGGTTGACATTGCTGATCCTGAACTTCTTGATCTTGTTGAAATGGAATTGCGCGAATTGCTCACTTCCTATAAATTCCCCGGTGATGAAATTCCGATCATTCGCGGATCAGCAACAAAAGCTCTTGAAGCATTTGCTGCAAACAAACCGATTGACGATCCGGCCTATAAACCGATTCTCGATTTAATGGCAGCAGTTGATTCTTATATCCCGGAACCCAAACGTGATTCTGAAAAGCCGTTCTTAATGCCGATCGAAGACGTATTCTCAATTACCGGTCGTGGGACAGTTGGTACCGGTCGTGTTGAACGCGGTCATGCAAAAGTTGGCGATGAAGTTGAAGTGATTGGTCTTGGCGCACATAAGAAAACAGTTATTACTGGTGCAGAAATGTTCCGGAAAGAACTAGATGAAGTTCGTGCTGGTGATAATGCAGGTATCCTGTTGCGCGGTATTGAAAAGAACGATCTCGAACGCGGAATGGTTGTTGCAAAACCTGGTTCCATTACACCGCACAAAAAATTCACTGCACAGGTGTACGTGTTAAAGAAAGAAGAAGGTGGACGTCATACACCATTCGTAAACGGATATCGTCCTCAGTTCTATTTCCGTACTACTGACGTGACCGGTGTTGTCACCATGCCTGCCGGCGTTGAAATGGTTATGCCCGGTGACAACGTTGATAACATGCAGATCGAACTGATCTCTACCATCGCTATGGACGAAGGTCTCCGTTTCGCTATTCGCGAAGGCGGACGCACAGTAGGTGCCGGCGTTGTAACAAAGATCGTTGAGTAATAAAAATAATTCTGTCAAAATCCCGATGTGCAACGGTGCGCATCGGGAAATTGCACAAGGAGAAGAGAAACATTGGCTGGTCAAAAAATTCGTATCAAATTGCGCTCGTATGATCATAACTTGATCGACAAGTCAGCAGAAAAAATCATCAAAACCGTGAAATCAACCGGAGCAGTTGTATCCGGACCGATTCCGCTTCCGACGCGGCGTTCGGTGTATACGGTAAACCGCTCTCCGCACGTTGATAAAAAGTCGCGTGAGCAGTTTCAAATTAAAAAACACAAGCGACTGATCGATATTTTGTCATCCGGTTCAAAAACCGTTGATGCATTGATGAAGCTCGATCTGCCAGCCGGTGTCGACGTAGAAATTAAAGTGTAACAGGTTGAATATCATACCAGCAACAACATTTTTGTTCAACCAATAAGTTAGAAAGTTCTCAAGGAGAATATACCTGTGAGTGGAATTTTAGGAAAAAAGATAGGCATGACAAGCGTTTACGATGACAACGGTGTTTCCGTACCGTGCACCGTTATTGAAGCTGGGCCATGTTTTGTCACTCAGATTAAAACAAAAGATAAAGACGGCTACGATTCAATCCAGTTGGGTTACGATCAAAAAGCAGAACGTCTTGTCAATGAGCCGTTGAAAGGCCATTTTGCGAAAGCGGGAGCGAAAGCACTTCGTCTGCTACGTGAATTCCGGAATTTCAATGGAGTAAAATTGGAACTGGGTCAAGAGCTTCGTGTTGATGCAGTGTTTACTCAGGGCGATACGGTTGATGTATCGGCTCGATCTAAGGGTAAAGGATTCCAGGGTGTTGTTCGTCGACATCATTTTGCTGGTGTTGGTAGCCAAACACACGGACAATCCGATCGTCAGCGCGCTCCTGGTTCTATCGGCGGATCGTCGTATCCTTCACGTGTATTCAAGGGAATGCGCATGGCAGGCAGAATGGGATTCGACAATGTCACTGTAAAAAATTTGAAAGTTTTGAAAGTTATTCCGGAATCAAATCTTATCCTTGTGAAAGGTTCAATTCCCGGAGCAAAAAATACGTACGTAACAATTACAAAGTAATTTGATTGCAGGAAGCATCTGCTATGAATATTGAAATCTTAAAAAAAGATGGCACAAAGTCCGGCGAAACTGTAGAGTTGAAAGCGGATATTTTTGAAATCGAACCGAACGATCACGCGATCTATCAGGCAGTCCGTTCATACTGGGCAAACCAACGCCAGGGAACGCACAAAGTAAAATCGCGTAACGAAGTTCGCGGTGGTGGGAAAAAACCGTTCTCGCAAAAGAAAACTGGTCGGGCCCGTCAAGGTACAAGTCGTTCACCATTGATGCCGGGCGGCGGTTCGATTTTCGGACCAAAACCGCACGATTATGTTGTGAAACTTCCTGCAAAAGTGAAACGTCTTGCCCGTAAATCCGCTTGGTCCTATAAAGCGAAAGACAAACAGATTGTTATCGTGGAAGATTTTTCATTTGATGCACCGAAAACAAAAGAGATGTCAACGATACTAAAATCACTTCAGATCGGCGGAAAAAAAGTATTGTTGCTCACATCAAAGACGGACCTGGGCGTGTTGAAATCAGGACGCAACATTCCGACCTTAAATATTTTAGAAGCAGCAAAAGCTTCAACGTATGATATTCTCAACAACAACGTTGTTCTGATCCTGAAAAGCAGCGTTGATGTTATCAATAAAACATTTGCAAACTAATTAGTAACGGCAGCGATTATGGCAGGAATCCTTATACAACCTTTGTTGACCGAAAAAATGACGGAATTGACAGCAAAACGTCAGTACGCATTCAAGGTCAATCCAAACGCAAATAAAATTACCATCGCTAAAGCCGTTGAGAAAAAATTCAACGTCAATGTTACCAGCGTGCGCACCGCCAATGTGAAAGGGAAAATGAAATCACAGATGACGAAACGCGGACGCATTGCGGGAAAACGCAGCGACTGGAAAAAAGCAATCGTCACGTTGAAAGACGGACAAACAATTGATTTTCTGGCTAACGTTTAACGAGAAGAGTAAGATATGGCATTACGTAAATTAAAACCAACTACTGCTGCAACGAGATATTATTCGATTGCAACATTTGAAGAGATTACCCGGTCGACACCGGAAAAATCACTTCTCGAAAAAATCACCAAGTCCGGTGGACGAAACAGTCTCGGACGTGTTACATCGCGACATCGCGGGGGTGGACACAAACGTCGTTATCGCGTGATCGATTTCAAACGCGACAACCGTAATATTGAAGGTAAAGTTTTTTCTATTGAATACGATCCGAATCGTTCAGCGTATATTGCATTAATCCATTATGTTAACGGTGACAAGCGTTATATTATTGCACCGGAAGGTTTAAAAGTTGGAACAACAATTATCGCAAGTGAAAAAGCAGACATCGTTGTTGGAAATGCATTGCCGCTGAAATCCATTCCTGTTAACACACAGGTGCATAACATTGAACTTCGTCCCGGAAAAGGTGGACAAGTTGCACGCGGAGCCGGAAATTTTGCAACAGTTCAGGCGAAAGAGGGTGGTTTTGTTTTGTTGAAATTTCCTTCGGGCGAAGCGCGAAATGTTCTTGCAGAATGTTATGCCACCATCGGACAGATCGGAAATCTTGATCACGAAAATATCAGTTTTGGTAAAGCAGGTCGTTCACGCTGGTTTGGAATTCGTCCTTACGTTCGCGGTGTTGCTATGAATCCTGTCGACCATCCAATGGGCGGCGGTGAAGGAAAAACATCCGGTGGCGGACATCCAGTCAGCCCGTGGGGTCAAAAAGCAAAAGGTTTGAAAACCCGCAAACGTAAAAAACAATCAAGTCAATATATTGTAAAGCGTCGTAAGTAATTAAGAGAGTATTATGAGTCGTTCACTCAAAAAAGGTCCATACATTGATTTGCGTCTTCTTCAGAAAGTAGAAGCGCTCAACAAATCAAACAAAAAGCAAGTGATTAAGACGTGGGCTCGTGCCTGCACTATTTCTCCTGAATTTGTGGGACATACGTTTGCCGTGCACAACGGTAATAAGTTTATCCCAGTGTATGTTCAGGAAGCAATGGTAGGACATAAGCTCGGTGAATTTGCACCGACGCGTATTTTCCGCGGTCACCCAGGTTTAAGGACCGAAGCAGCGGCGTAATCATTCTAATTGGAGTCTAGTAAAATGGAAGCAAGAGCATTACAACGATTTGTAGGAACATCACCGCGCAAGATGCGTATCGTTATCGATTTAATTCGTGGTAGATCGGTCGGTGAAGCGATGAACATCCTTCATTTTCAGCCGAAGCATGCGGCAAAATCAGCAGAGAAGGTTCTTCGTTCTGCAGTATCAAATTTTCAAAATAAAGATGTCAATGCCGGTGTCAGCACCGATGATCTGATCGTGAAAGAGATTTTTGTGAACGGTGGCGCATCGATGAAACGTATTCTTCCTGCTCCAATGGGACGAGCTTATAAAATCTTAAAGCGTTCGCATCATTTAACAATAGTTATTGATAAACGAACATCCAAAAAAAAATAATTTTCAGTTGAGGAGTTACTTTGGGACAAAAAATTAATCCGGTCGGTTTTCGTTTAGGTATCATTAAGGGTTGGGACTCAAACTGGTACGACGAAAAAAATTTCGCCGGAAAACTTCAAGAAGATATGATGGTTCGGAACTACCTCCGCAACCGTTTGAAAAAAGCCGGTGTCTCTAAAATTTTAATCGAACGAACACCGAAGAATGCCCGGATTACCATCAACACTTCCCGTCCCGGAGTAGTGATCGGAAAAAGTGGAAAAGAAATTGGGCAGCTTGAAGAAGAATTGAAAAAAGTAACGAACAAAGAAGTAAAGATTCTTATCAGTGAAGTGAAACGGCCGGAGCTTGATGCACAGTTAGTTGCTGAAAACATTGCTGCACAGCTTGAAGGTCGTATCGCATTCCGTCGCGCAATGAAACAGGCGATCACAGCGGCAATGAGAATGGGTGCAGAGGGAATCCGCGTAAAATGTGGCGGACGTTTAGGCGGAGCAGAAATTGCACGCACGGAACAATATAAAGAAGGCCGCATTCCGCTTCACACACTACGTGCTGATATTGATTATGCTCATGCAGAAGCTGCAACGATCTATGGTAAGATCGGCGTTAAAGTGTGGATCTGCAAAGGTGAAGTATTAGACCGTTCCGGTAAATAAATTTGAATTGCATCTGGAGTTTTGAACTATGTTAATGCCAAAAAGAGTAAAATTTAGAAAAGCACAACGCGGCCGCATGAGCGGTGTAGCAACACGCGGTGCATCGGTTGCCTTCGGTGATTACGGTTTGAAAGCAATGGAACCGGGCTGGATTTCAGCACGACAGATTGAGGCAGCACGTGTCGCGCTGACCCGATTGATGAAACGAGAAGGCAAAGTGTGGATCCGTATTTTTCCGGATAAACCAGTAACCAAAAAACCCGCAGAAACTCGTATGGGTAGCGGTAAAGGAGCTCCGGAATTTTGGGTAGCTGTCGTAAAACCCGGACGCATTATGTTTGAAGTTGGCGGAATCAAAAAAGAAGTAGCACAGGAAGCATTAAAATTGGCAACACATAAACTTCCCATCAAAACAAAGTTTGTATCACGTATCGACCTGGTAGCGTAAGGAAATAGAACATGAAATCACAAGAAATTCGACAAATGACCAATGAGGAACTCAGCAAACGCATCGAGGAAAATCTCGATATGCTTGCAACATTAAAGTTCCAAAAAGCAACCAGTCAGGTTGAAAACTCATCAAAGTTTACTTCGCTTCGCAAGGAAAATGCGAGAATGAAAACGATCATTCGTGAACGTGAACTTGGTAAATCAAACGTTGCAGCAAAGTAAGAGAAGAGAATACTCAATGGAAACACGAAACAATCGTAAAACCAGAACCGGAAAAGTCATCAGCAACAAAATGGCGAAAAGCATCGTTGTTGTCATCGAACGCAAAGTTGCTCATCCGCTGTATAAAAAATATTTTAAGCGTACAACAAAGTTCTATGCTCATGACGAAAAGAACGAAGCCGGTGTAGGCGATACTGTAAAGATCATGGAAACACGACCGCTCAGCAAATTAAAACGTTGGCGCCTGGTCGAGATCGTTACGAAAGCGAAATAATTGAACGATAGACGATAGAAAGTTCGGAGACGACAATGATTCAAGAAGAAACCAATTTAGTTGTTGCAGATAATTCAGGTGCAAAGAAAGTCCGTTGCATTCGTGTACTTGGCGGTCACGATCGTCGGTACGCATCAGTCGGCGATCTTGTTGTGGTATCGGTAAAATCTGCTATCCCGGGTGCGGGTGTGAAAAAAGGGGAAGTATCGCGTGCCGTTGTTGTTCGCACCACAAAAGAAGTCGGTCGCAAGGATGGATCCTACATTCGTTTTGACGAAAATGCCGTTGTGTTGATCAATCAGCAGAACGAACCGCGTGGAACTCGTATATTCGGACCCGTTGCGCGCGAACTTCGCGAACGTCAATTCATGAAGATCGTTTCACTTGCTCCCGAAGTATTGTAATTCAGAAAGAGAACTCATCATGCACGTAAAGAAAAATGATATCGTTGTAGTCATCTCCGGAAACTCCAAAGGCAAAGAGGGTAAAGTGCTGAAAGTATTTCCGGAAAAAAATCGAGTGATCGTTGAAGGTGTGAACATTATGAAGCGTCACACAAAACCTTCCCAGAGCAATCCGCAGGGCGGAGTCGTTCAGAAGGAAGCTCCAATCCATTCATCCAACGTGATGTTGAAAGATCCAAAGTCCGGCGAAAAAACCCGCATTGGATATGCCCGCACAAAAGATTCAGTCAGCGGAAAGAAAAAAGTAATGCGTGTCGCTCGGAAAAGCGGAGAAATGTTTTAATTTTTTAATCGGTGTTACGCGCCTCTGCCGTCAGGCGGAAATAACGTAGCACACAACAACAAACGACCATGGCAAAAGAAAAGAAACAGCACAAAGAAGAGAAAAAGGGACCGGGAGTACGTGAAGCCGGCGTGTATCCGCGCCTTGCCGAGAAATATAAAAAAGATATCATTCCTGCAATGATGAAACAGTTCGGCTATAAGAACGTGATGCAGGTTCCAAAACTCGAAAAGATCTCTGTGAACATCGGCGTCGGACAGGCAACACAAGATGCAAAATTATTGGATGTTGCCGTTGGTGAATTGGAAACGATCACCGGACAAAAAGCAGCCATCACGAAAGCGAAAAAAGCTATCTCCAATTTCAAACTCCGTCAGAATCTGCCGATTGGTGCTCGTGTTACGCTGCGCAGCAACATGATGTTTGAATTCTTAGATCGTTTGATCAGTTTAGCAATGCCGCAGATCCGCGACTTCCGCGGAATCTCTGACCGTTCGTTTGACGGACGCGGTAACTATACGCTTGGAATTAAAGAACAAATTATTTTCCCAGAAATTGATGCAGATCGCGTTACAAAGATTTCCGGTATGGATATTACATTTGTTACGACGGCTAACACCGATATGGAAGCAATGGAACTTTTGAAATTATTCGGCGTTCCATTTGTAAAACGTGAACAACCAGTAGCGAAAGCAAGTTAAAGGAACAGTATGGCAAAACTCAGCTCAATTGCGCGTCAAAAGCGTCGTGAAAAATTGGTGGCAAAGTATGCTGCTAAACGTAAAGAATTGATCGAAAAAGGTGATGTTGAAGCATTGCGTCTTCTTCCGCGCGACAGTAACCCCACTCGGTTACACAATCGCTGCTTTCAGACAGGCCGTTCACGCGGTTATTTCAGAAAATTCGGCCTTGGACGTATGGCGTTCCGAAAATTAGCACACGAAGGAAAAATTCCAGGTCTTACGAAAGCAAGCTGGTAACAAATTAGGAGAACGGTTTAGAATGGCTCATTCAGATCCAATCGCAGATTATCTTACACGTCTTCGCAACGCAATTCAAGCGAAGCACAAAAAAGTTGAAATCCCTGCTTCCAATGTGAAACGGGAAATCACCCGCATTCTTGCGGAAAATAAACTCATCACAAAGTATGATGTTGTCGCTGATGATAAACAAGGTACGATCCGAATCGCATTAAAATATTATGCGGGTTCTAACGTGATCAAAGGTTCGCGTCGCGTTAGTACGCCGGGCCGCCGTGTTTATCGTCAAGTAGAAGATCTGCCGCGCGTCAGTAACGGTTTGGGTCTTGCGATCGTTTCAACATCAAAAGGTTTGATGTCCGATAAACAAGCTCGCAAAGAAAATGTCGGTGGAGAAGTTCTCTGCCTTATTTGGTAAAAGGAGTTTAAAACGTGTCACGTATAGGTAAAAAACTTATTACAGTTCCGAGTGGCGTAACGGTCTCCGTGAATAACGGCGTAGTTACCGTCAAAGGAAAAAACGGAGAACTCAACGAACGACTTCATCCGAATGTCGGCATTGAGATCAAGGGCAACGAAGTAACAATTACTCGTAAGACGGAAGAACGTGCGAATCGTGCGATTCATGGCACCACCCGTGCGAACGTTGCCAATATGGTGAAAGGTGTTGCCGAGGGATTCTCCAAAAAATTGGAATTGGTCGGCGTTGGTTACAAGGCAGAAATGAAGGGGAAAAATCTTGCACTCGCACTCGGATTTTCACACCCTATCTTATTTCGTGCACCGGAATCAGTGAAGATTGAAACTCCGACTCAAACAAGCATCACTATCACTGGTTATGATAAACAACTTGTCGGACTCATTTCGGCGAAGATTCGTTCCTTCAAACTTCCTGAACCATACAAAGGTAAAGGAATAAAATACGAAGGTGAAGTGCTCCGTCGTAAAGCCGGTAAAACAGCAGCAAGCTCGAAATAACAATTTTGTGAATTGAGATTATGATAAAAAAAGACACTACAAAGCGGCGTTTACGAATTAAACAAACGATCAAAAAGAAAGTTTTCGGTTCCACGGAGCGACCCCGTTTTTCCGTCTATCGCAGCTTGAACGAAATTTACGGTCAGATCATCGATGATGTCACCGGAAAAACAATCGTTGCTCTTTCGACGAATGCAAAAGAAGTAAAACAAGAAGTCGCTGCTGTGAAGACGAAGATTGAACAAAGCACGCTGGTAGGCAAGTTGCTTGCAAAAAAAGCGATCGAGAAAAATATCAGCGCAGTGGTGTTCGACCGTAACGGATATTTATATCATGGTCGCGTGAAGGCATTTGCAGACGGTGCACGCGAAGGCGGATTGAAATTCTAAACTGTTGGTCGTGCTGTCCAATTGTCGTGTCGTCCAATGGCAGGACAGCGCCCTTTGGAGGCGTTAATCTAGGTTCGAATCCTGGCACGACAGCAAAATTTTACGAACAAAAATTACATGTGAGGATTTACTTTGGCTCGAATAAAAACAAGTGATCTTGATCTGAAAGACAAACTGGTCCACATTAACCGTGTTGCAAAAGTGGTGAAAGGTGGTCGTCGTTTCAGTTTTAATGCTATCGTCGTCGTTGGTGACGGGAATGGGTATGTAGGGATCGGACTTGGAAAAGCAAACGAAGTTGCAGATGCTATTTCCAAAGGGACAGATGATGCAAAAAAGAACGTTGTGAAAGTTCCGTTAATTAACGGCACAGTTCCTCACGACGCCCTTGGAAAATTCGGTGCAGGGAAAGTGTTGCTTCGTCCTGCAGCGCCCGGTACCGGTTTGATCGCTGGCGGCGGAGTTCGCGCAGTGTTGGAGATGGCAGGAGTGAAAGATATTCTGACAAAGCAAATGGGATCGGCTAATCCGCATAACGTTGTGAAGGCAACATTGCGTGCATTGCTTTCCATGCGCGATGCAAGAATGGTTGCAGCAGAACGCGGAATTTCCGTGCAAGAACTTTTTCAAAACTAAACTTAGTGTGAGCGACAATGGCAGCGCCGAAAAAAATTAAAATTACACAAAAGGTCAGCATTATAGACACGCTGGCAAAACATAAAGCAACGATCAAAGCGCTTGGACTTGGTCGTCCGAATTATTCTGTAGTCCATACCGAGACTCCTCAGATTCGTGGAATGATCAATACGGTCCGCCATTTGGTGACCGTTGAAGAAGTTAAATCATAATATTTTTTGAAGATGCCTGCCTGCCCGGCAGGCTAGCGAGCTCCGGCTCCGGGGCGTTAGTACTTCACAGGAGACAATAATGGCAAATATTCTCAGCAACTTAACATACGCAGTAGGTTCACGCAAAAAGAAAAAACGCATTGGTCGCGGACAAGGTTCAGGACACGGCGGAACATCGACACGCGGTCACAAAGGACAGGGCTCCCGTTCAGGCTCCGGTATCAAAAGAAATTTTGAAGGCGGACAGATGCCGCTTGTACGACGGTTACCGAAGTTCGGTTTTACACCGCGCAATCGTGTTGAATATGCTGTCGTGAATGTTGAATTGCTGCAAAAGCTTGTCGACGATAAAAAAATTACCGATGGAATAATTTCTCCTGAAGTTCTTGTGAACATTGGGACAGTATCTGATAAACGAGCACCCGTAAAAATTCTGGGCGATGGCGAGTTAAAAGCAAAGTTGACAGTAACTGCACATAAGTTCAGCAAGTCTGCTGTCGAAAAAATTACAAAAGCTGGTGGAACAACAAAAGAAATCTCAAACGAAAAAGTTGCTGCTTAACTTAATCTGAATATTATCAATGAGTAAATTCACCGAAAGTTTTAGAAATATTTTCAAGATCGAAGAGCTTCGAACGCGCTTGCTATTCACCGCAGGGTTGTTGATCGTTGTCAGACTTGGATCGCATGTGACACTGCCCGGCGTTGATGCCGGTGTACTTGCTGATGCAATGCGCAATCAGTCTGATAATACCCTCTTTGGATTGTACGATCTGTTTGTTGGCGGTGCGTTTAGTAATGCCGCAATTTTTGCATTGGGTATTATGCCCTATATCAGTGCCTCTATTATTATCCAATTACTCGGGGCGGTTGTTCCGTTCTTTCAGAAATTGCAAAAAGAGGGAGAAACAGGTCGTAAGAAGATTAATCAATACACCCGGTTGGGGACGGTAGTGATTTCAATATTACAGGCATGGGGTGTCAGTGTTCGTTTAGAGAGTTTGAATGCGAATGGAATACCGATTGTACCTATTGAAGTGCAGGGATTTTTCTTTGCATTCAGCACAATGATTTTTCTGACCGCAGGAACAATGTTCATGATGTGGCTTGGAGAACAAATTACGGAACGCGGCCTCGGTAACGGTATTTCGTTGATCATTTTTATCGGCATCATCGCGCGTTTTCCTCATGCTGTTCTTGATGAGTTCCAATTGGTCAGCTCGGGTGCACGCCCGATTATTATTGAATTGATTATTTGGGCGGCAATGTTGTTGATCGTGGCTGGAGTTATTATGGTCACACAAGGTACGCGCCGAATTCCGGTGCAGTATGCAAAAAGACTTGTCGGCCGCAAAGTGTACGGTGGTGTTACACAATATATACCGATGCGTGTCAATACCGCTGGTGTTATGCCGATCATTTTTGCCCAATCATTAATGTTTATTCCCAGCACAATCTTGACATTTTTCCCTGACAGTGAATTTGTCGGATCGATTGCCGGATATTTTCAATACACATCGTTCACATATTCATTCTTTTACGGATTGATGATTGTGTTCTTTACATATTTTTATACGGCAATTGCATTCAATCCGAATGACGTTGCAGATAATATGCAAAAGAACGGCGGATTTATTCCCGGTATTCGTCCAGGAAAACATACATCCGATTTCATTGATAATATTTTAACAAAAATTACATTGCCGGGCTCAATCTTTTTGGCGATCATTGCCATTCTTCCTGCGTTCATGGTGAAGTTTGGAATTACATCAAGCTTTGCATCGTTCTTTGGCGGAACAAGTTTGTTAATCTCTGTCGGTGTCGCACTCGATACACTTCAACAGATCGAATCGCACTTGATGATGAGACACTATGACGGCTTTATGAAGAGCGGCAAAATAAAAGGTCGTATCGGTCGATAATGGCTGCTAGTATTAAATCTCCGGCTGAGATAGAATTGATGCGAGAGAGTTGCCGGATCGTTGGTGATGTTATAAAGCTGATAGGGACGCAAGTGAAGCCGGGAATTTCTACAGGAGAGCTAGATGCGATGGCGGAAGATTATATTCGCAGTTGCAATGCAGAACCGGCGTTTAAGGGATATGGTTCGGATCCCAAAAATCTTTTTCCAGCAACGTTATGCATATCGGTTGATAGTGAAGTAGTTCACGGAATCCCGGGGCAGCGAGTGTTGAGAGAGGGAGAAATTGTCTCGATTGATGTTGGCGCGAAAAAGAATGGTTTTTTTGGGGACGGGGCTTTTACCTTTCCGGTTGGACAGGTAAGTGAAGAGAAAATGCGGTTAATGAGAGTAACAAAAGAATCTCTTAATCGGGCAGTTGAACAAGCGATTGATGGAAATAGGATCGGTGATATTGCCCATGCGGTGCAGGCGTTTGTTGAAGCAGAAGGATTTTCGGTGGTGCGAGATTTAGTTGGGCATGCCGTAGGAAGAGAGTTGCACGAAGATCCGCAAGTTCCGAATTACGGGAAGGCGGGGAAGGGTCCGGTGTTGAAAGAAGGAATGACTCTTGCGATTGAACCAATGGTGAATGCAGGAACATTCAAAGTGTTAACGGCAGCGGATCGATGGACGATCGTTACACAAGATGGAAGACCTTCTGCGCACTTTGAATACACGGTGGTTGTTCGCAAAGGTAAAGCAGAAGTGTTAACAATCTATAATTAATGGCAAAACAAGACGCGATAAAAATTGACGGAGTAATTTCAGACACATTGCCAAATGCGTCGTTTCGGGTAAGGTTGGACAATGGCCACGAAATTCTTGCGCATATCTCCGGCAAAATGCGTATGCACTATATTAAGATTCTGGTTGGCGACAAAGTAACGGTAGAACTTTCACCGTACGACTTGACAAAAGGCAGAATTACGTATCGGTACAAATAAGAGTGATAAAGGGACGACAATGAAAGTTCGTGCATCAGTAAAAAAGATCTGTGAAAACTGCAAGATCATCCGCCGAAAAGGCAAAGTGATGGTGATCTGCAAGAAAAATCCAAAACACAAGCAACGTCAAGGTTAAAATTTAGGAGAGTATTCAGTGGCTCGTATCGCTGGCGTAGATTTACCAAAAAACAAACGTTCCGTAATCGGACTAACTTACATCTTCGGCATTGGTGACACCGTTGCCAAAGAGATTCTTGCAAAAGCAGGAGTGGATGAAAATAAAAAAGTCGGATCGTTGACTGATGAAGAGGTCAATAAGATCCGGACGATCATCCAGACCGATTATAAAACAGAAGGCGCATTGCGTGCCGAAAACCAAATGAACATCAAGCGTTTGATGGACATTGGAGCATATCGCGGCCTGCGTCATCGTAAAGGTTTGCCGGTGCGAGGACAACGCACACGTACCAATTCTCGTACGCGTAAAGGTAAACGTAAGACTGTAGCAGGAAAGAAAAAAGCAATCGCTAAAAAGTAATTAGTTCTCTGAAAGGAATATTGTGGCTAAACAACAAACAGCGCCGACAGTTGCGGCAAAAAAGAAGAAAAAAATTCACGTTGACGTGAATGGAAAAGTGTATGTCAAAGCAACATTCAACAATGTTATTGTGACGATCACGGATACCTACGGAAACACGATCGCATGGTCGTCCGCTGGTAAGAACGCATTCAAAGGCTCGCGGAAGAACACACCATTTGCCGCACAAGTTTCTGCTGAAGCGGCTGCGAAAGAAGCGTACGATCTGGGACTTCGCAAAGTGGAAGTGTTTGTAAAAGGACCCGGTTCCGGACGTGAAGCGGCGATTCGTTCGCTGCAAACGGCAGGTCTCGAAGTGACGATCATTCGAGACATGACACCGATTCCGCACAACGGCTGCCGACCGCCGAAACGACGTAGAGTGTAATTTTATATCTTTCTTATTAAGGAAATTAAAACAGAATGGCACGTAATACCGGTTCAGTAACAAAACAATCCCGCAAATTGGGTATTGCTCTCAGCAGCAAAGCAAGCAAATTCATGGAACGTCGTCCGTACGGCCCAGGCCAGCACGGAAAAGGAAAGCGTACCAAGGTTTCGGAATACGGCTTGCAGCTGAAAGAGAAACAAAAAATGAAATATATTTACGGGGTGCTTGAACGCCAATTCAGAAACTACTTTGAAAAAGCAACCCACATGAAAGGCAAAACGGGCGATAATTTGGTGAAGCTGCTCGAACTTCGTCTTGATAATGTTGTGTACCGGATGGGATTTGCTCCAACCCGACGCAGTGCACGCCAATTGGTAACGCATGGCCACTTTAGAATCAATAAGGAAAAAGTGAACATTCCATCGTTTCAATTAAAGACCGGTGATGTTATTGCTGTTCGCGAAAAAAGCCGGCAACTTGACATCATCCATAATGCCATGAAGCGCGTAAAAGATGCTTCGGTGTATACATGGGTGAGCTTGGACAAAGCTGCCATGGCTGGTACATTTTTACGCGTGCCGGAACGCGAAGAGATTCCGATGCTCGCAAACGAACAGCTCGTTGTTGAGTTGTACTCGAAATAACTTAATTGAATTTTTTCTTTACTTGGTGAGAACCAAACTATGAGCAATACACAATTTCAAATGCCGGAAAATGTCCTGCTGGAAGAATCATCCGGCACCGACCGTTTTGGTAGATTCATCGTCCAACCGTTGGAAAAAGGATACGGGGTCACAATCGGAAATGCATTGCGACGCGTACTTCTTTCCTCGCTTCCAGGATATGCAATCACAGCAATCCGTATCGAAGGCATCGTTCACGAATTCACAGCTCTTCCGGGAATCGTAGAAGATGTAACGGATATGATCCTGAATTTAAAGCAAGTTCGCTTGAAAGCGACCAACAAAAAAGTTGGCAAAGTGACTGTCCATTTAAAAGGTCCAGGAAAATTTCTTGCCGGCGATATTCAAAAAGCGACCCCTGAAGTCGAGATCTTGAATCCCGAACTTCACATTGCAACCTTGAATAAGGATGCCGATTTCGAGATTGAATTCCGTATCGGTCGCGGCAAAGGATACGTCACTGCTGAAGAAAATAAAATGCCGGATCAGCCTGTAGGAATGATTACGATCGATTCTATTTTTACGCCGATTGTGAATGTCCGATATAATGTTGAATCAACACGCGTTGGCCAGCAGACAGATTATGAAAAATTAGTGTTGGAAGTTGAGACGGATGGCTCCATTGTACCGAAAGACGCTGTTGCGTATGCCGGTAAAGTGTTGCGCGATCACATTCAGTTCTTCATCAATTTTGATGCGTCACAAGAAACGGAAAAAGAAGACAATGAACGCGACGAAGAAATTTCACGCATCCGCAAAATTTTAATCACACCGGTAGATGAGCTCGAACTGTCCGTTCGATCCCATAACTGTCTGCGCGCAGCGGATATTAAAACATTGGGTGATCTTGTCCGTAAGGATGAATCGGAATTGTTGAAATTCCGTAACTTCGGACGTAAATCGCTTGCTGAATTATCAGCAATCGTAGAAGTAAACAACCTCACATTCGGCATGGATGTGGAGAAATATTTGAAAGACAGCGACTAAAAGGAATTATTGCAATGATACACGGACGATCAGGAAGAAAATTACAACGAACCGCAAGCCATCGCAAAGCATTGTTGAACTCGCTTTCAACATCATTGCTGCGTCATAAGAGAATTCAAACAACATTGGCAAAAGCAAAAGAAACGCGTATGGTTGTTGAGAAATTGATCACGCGTGCAAAAAATGCAGTTGCAAAAGAAGTTGAAGGCGGACCAAAAAATATTCACGCGCGTCGTGAAGTGGCTCGACATATCAATGATAAAGAAGTTGTGCAGATGCTGTTCAATGAGATTGCACCCAAAGTTGCATCACGTCCCGGCGGTTATACTCGCGTGATCAAACTCGGACAACGTCTTGGGGACGGTGCGCATGTGGCAATGATCGAACTGGTGGATTTTGCGCTTGGCATGGATACGCCGGCAGAACCGGTGAAAAAGAAACAAGATCGTCGTGCTCGTGTTAATCAGAAGAAGAGGGCGAAGAGCGAACCCGATGCAGAAGCTGGTGAAACAGCCTCGGCATAAAACGTATAACCAAAGGATAGCAAATGCTATCCTTTGCTCTTCATAGTGAATTATCAATCGAGTGTGTGTGAAGTATGAAAATTTCTACTGTTGATTTTGTTGTTGGCGTAGCAAACTTAAAACAACTTCCCAAGACCAATCTTCCCGAAATAATTTTTATCGGTCGCTCCAATGTCGGCAAATCCTCGTTGCTCAATAAATTATGCAATCGAAAAAATATTGCACGTGTCAGTGCAACGCCGGGAAAGACTCGCGAGCTGAACTACTATCTGATCAATAAAGAACTCTATTTTGTTGATTTGCCCGGCTACGGATATGCAAAGGTTGCCGAACATGTGAAAGCCGGCTGGACACAAATGATCGAAGAGTTTTTTCACACTCGCAGGCAAATTGCGCTTGCCATTCAAATTGTTGATGCCCGGTTAGGACCAACCGAACTGGATAATACCATGATGGGCTGGCTCGACTTTTATAAAGTTCCGTTTCTTCTTATCCTGACCAAAGCAGATAAACTTCCGAAGAACAAACTCATTACCCAAATGAATACCATCGGTGCACAACTGAGCAAGTATAAACATCTTGTCGGCCTCCAGCCGTTCTCAGCAGTGACCGGCGACGGCAGAATCGAATTGTTAAAAACGATCGATCGCCAGATTGAAGAAAAAGAACTTCCTTCAACAAAACTTGTCACAGCAGTAGCGTAACCATCGTGACACGCATTACCGTCCACCCCGCACGGTTATTTTCTTACAATCCTAATTTGTGAGGAGCACATACTTATGAAAAAACGATTATTTACCCCAGGTCCAACACCTATTCCCGAAACAGTAATGCTGAAAATGGCAGAGCCCATTATTCACCATCGCAATCCGGAATTCAATGAAATTCTTACACGCGTCAATCAAAATTTGAAATATCTTTTCCAGACTGAGCAACCCGTTTTGACGTTGACATGCTCGGGAACTGGCGGAGTAGAATCAACATTTGTTAGTTTATTTTCGCCTGGCGATAAGATCATAGCATCAAACGGCGGAAAGTTTGGCGAACGCTGGGTAAAAATGCCGAAGTCATTTGGCCTAAACGTTGTCGAGATTAAAGTGCAATGGGGAAAAGCGCCGACCGAAGAACAGATACTGACCGCCTTAAAAGCAAATCCCGATACAAAAGCAGTGTATCTTACACATAGCGAAACGTCAACCGGCGCAGCAACAGATGTGAAAGCCTTGGCCAAATTGATCCGCGAAAATTCCAACGCTCTTGTTTGCGTTGATGGGATCACCGCTGTCGGTGCCCATGAAATGCGTTTTGATGAGTGGGGTATTGATGTGTGTGTGACCGGATCGCAAAAAGGATTGATGATTCCTCCCGGACTGGCATTTGTTGCAGTCAGTAAACGGGCTATCGAAGCAATTGAAACTTCAAAATTACCACGATTCTATTTTGATTTGAAAAAAGCATTGAAATCATACGCAGATAATGATACGCCATGGACACCAGCAGTGTCGCTTATCATCGGCGTTGATGCTGCTTTACAAAAAATTCGCGAAGAGGGAATTGAAAATGTCTGGGCACGTCATAAACGTTTAGCAAATGCTATCCGCGCAGGTGTTGTCGGTGCCGGACTGAAATTGTTTTCCGATTTTCCGTCGTTTGCTGTTACTCCGGTATGGGTTCCTGAGGGAGTAGAATGGAAACAGTTTAATAAGATTCTTAAAGGAAAGTATGGAATTACCATTGCCGGCGGACAAGATGATTTTACTGGAAAAATCTTCCGCGTTTCTCATCTTGGCTATTATGATGAACTGGACATGATTACGATGATTGGTGCATTGGAAATGACTTTAAAAGAATGCGGCCATAAATTTGATATGGGTGCCGGTGTAAAAGCAACATTGAACTCGTTAATGACGGCATAACAAACTAGAAGTTACCTTATCACTTATTCCCCAACCTCACCGTTGGGGAAATTATTTTTACAGACAATATGAAAATACTCATTACAGATCCAATTGAACAAAGTTGTGTCGACATCCTCACCCGTGAAGGTTTTCAAGTAGATTTGAAGCCCGGTCTGCCTGCTGATGAGATTAAGGCGATTATCCATGATTACGCAGCACTGATTGTTCGAAGTGGGACAAAAGTAACAGCGGATATAATAGAGAAGGCAACATCAATGAAAGTGATCGGCCGTGCCGGTGCCGGAGTAGATAATATTGATTCTGTTGCGGCATCGCGTAAAGGTATTATTGTGATGAACACACCTGGTGGAAATACACTTTCCACTGCCGAACATACGTTTTCGATGCTGATGGCAGTAGCGCGAAACATTCCGAATGCGCATGCGAGTTTGGTTGCGGGCCGTTGGGACCGAAAAAAATTCATGGGAACAGAACTCCACGGAAAAACACTAGGAATTGTCGGGATGGGAAAGATCGGGCGTGAAGTTGCTACCCGTGCTCAAGCATTTGGAATGACAACAATCGGTTATGATCCGGTGTTGAGTGCTGATGTTTCGTTGAAGATGAATGTTGAACTTGTCTCTCTCGACGAAATCTATCGACGATCAGATTTCATTACAGTACACACTCCGTTGAGCGATGAAACTCGTGGATTGCTGAATGAACAAACCATTGCAAAATGTAAGAAAGGTGTTCGTCTCATCAATTGTGCCCGCGGCGGAATCATTGATGAAGCAGCGTTACTGAAAGCACTTGACAACGGGCATGTTGCCGGCGCCGCGCTTGATGTCTTTGTTGAAGAACCTCCGAAAGATTTCACACTTGCAAAGCATCCAAAAGTTGTTGCAACACCTCATCTTGGTGCATCAACGGAAGAAGCACAAGAGAAAGTCGCCATACAGATTGCTGAACAGATTGCTGATGCGCTGAAAGACCGCGGTATTGTTGGAGCTGTAAATGCCGCAGCATTGCAAGCGGGCATGCCAAACGAAATTAAACCATATCTGTTACTTGCTGAAAAACTTGGTTCATTGCAGGCCCAGGTCATGAAGGGTCAATTAAAAGAATTATCGATCGAGCTGAGCGGGGAATTGCTTCACAAACATTCCGAACTGATCAAAGCGGGAGTGTTACGAGGACTCTTTTCAAAATTGATGAGCCAGCCGGTCAATTATATCAACGCACCGGTTCTCGCACAATCCATGGGTGTTCGCATCAGCGAAAAGAAGATTACGGACGCAGAAGATTATGCAAACTTGTTGACAATCGGTTATAAAACGGAATCGGAACAACGTTCGTTTGCCGGCACAGTATTCGGTGGCAAGATTTTAAAATTTGTCCGGCTCGACAAATATTCTATCGAAGGAACACCTGACGGTACATTCCTCTATTATACGAATATCGATAGACCAGGCATGCTGGCCAAGGTCGGAGCAATTCTTGCTGAAGCGAATATCAATATTGCAGGATTATCACTGGGACGTTCTGGAATAGGTGAACGGGCACTGACTGTAGTAAATGTTGATACACCAATTCCGGATTCAATCTTGCAAAAGGTCGCCTCACTGGATGGTGTCTTTAATGCGAAAGTGGTAATATTATAAATGGTTGAGAGTAAAAGTAAAAATCCCTCGACGTAGTCGAGGGATTTTTACTTTTAAAGTGGTTTGCCGAGGACTTTGGTGAAGTTATCTCTATAACCACGACTGAGGATCACTTGAGTGTTATTCTGTAAAACCACTTTATACTCTCCGTTGAAGTACGGCTGCAGTTCTTTGATTTTTTCAACATTGATCATAGTACTCCGGTGGATTCGAATGAACTTCTGTGGATGGAGTTTTTCTTCAAGACTATTCATTGTTTCACGAACAAGGTGAGCTTCATTTCCAACATGCAGCTTCACATAGTTTCCTGCCGCTTCCATCCAATCAATTTCTTCAATCCGTAAAAAAATGATCCTTCCGTTGGTTTTCACAATCAACCGATCCAATTTGGAGGGAGTTTGTTTCATTGAATCCAGTAACGTCTTTATCTGTTCAGTGGTGACTTCAGATTGTGTCTGCGATATTAATAATTTGCGGGCATGTTCAACCGCTTTTCTAAAACGTTCTCGGTCGTACGGCTTTAGCAGATAATCTAACGCATGGAATTCGAATGCTCGCAATGCAAATTCATCATAGGCCGTAATGAAAATAATACCAGGTAACGGATTCACTTTTAAATGCTGCAGTACTTCAAAACCGGTCATTTCCGGCATTTGAATATCAAGGAATAAAAGTTCGGGGTTGAATTTTTGGAATGATGCGACTGCTTCGTGTCCGTTAACGCAGACATCAACAATCTCAATATCAGGTTCGCCGTCAGCAAAAAGTTGAACTTTTTCGCGTGCGAGAGGTTCATCATCAACGATGATTGCGCGAATCATATGTTTGGATTAACAAAAATTTGTGGTGCGTGCAATTCAGGGAATTTAATCCGTTAACATACGAAATGGAATGGAAAGAGTTACACGTAAACCACCCGTTTCTTTGTTTGTGAAGGTAAGAGAATGGTTATTTCCGTAGAGGATTTTGAGGCGTTCTAGAGTATTTTTGATTCCATAGCCTTTGGTAAGATTTTCTTGGAGAGAATTGGAGAATCCTTTGCCGTCATCTTCAATTTGAAGGAAGAGTTTTTCTGCGATACGCCATGAAGACGCAATGATTGTTCCTTGTTTAACGTTTGGTGCTATACCGTGTTTGATTGCATTTTCCAGCAATGGTTGTGCCATCATGCATGGAACAAGAGCATCAAGCGTTTCGGGATGAAAGTTCGTCTTCACGATGAGTCTGTCACCCATTCTTGTTTTTTCAATCAGAAGATATCGTTCAATGAAGGCGATATCATCTTTTAATGGAACTTCTTGAACATTCATTCGTTCCAGTGAAATTCGAAGAAGATCTCCCAGATAGGTTAACATTTTGTCCGCTTCATCAACACTTTTATACATCAAAGAAGATATTCCGTTGAGCGTATTAAAAAGAAAATGTGGCTGAAGCTGCTGATGCAGCGTACGGATTTGCGCTTCTTTTAATTGTACTTCCAGTTGTGATGCCCGCAATTCTCGTTCAGAATACTTTCGGAAATAATCGAATGCAAAATGAATGGCAATGATGATACTGTAATAGAGGAGGCGGTACACGTGATTAACGCGGGCAATGGAGTTGATGACATAATCAATGTAACTGACATTGGGCATCTTTTCAAAAATTCCCCCATACATCCAGGGGACAAAAGAATGCACAATAAAAATATATGTGGAGTAGATTGGGATATGAAGAAATGTAAAGAATAGACCGACGAAAATATGGATAATTAAAATGAGGATAAATGGTAGCTGCCGACTAGATATTTTTTCTGCAAGCCAGATGATGAATGGGGTCAACAACAGCCATAAGTACGCTGCGATAACACGATCGACAAAGACATTGATGACTTCATTCCTTGTCGGTTTTGGCGCTGCTGTTTCATATGAATCTGCATAAATTGACTGAAGAAAAAAGGCAACACCTAGGATTGTCAGAAATCCGAAGTAGAACAATAATTCTGTTCTATATTTTTCCCAGTATGTTTTAGTCATCATAAAACTGCGTTACATCGTCCATCGAGTGTAATCAATGTTTCGTAAAAACTCCACCCCAAAAAACTATCGGCGTGAGTCGGCATACAATCCATTCGATTTTTTCGATTCGCCAAATGAAGGGGTAGCAATTGCATTCCGTGGAAGCGCAGAATGTAATCGTAGACTCTCCTCATCAAGTTTCTTTACTATTTCTTTTACTTCTCCTGCAAATGGTGTTTCTCTGCTTGTTAACAACCAATTAATATTGCAACCCAAATCGATCAATTTTACCAACAGTACCGGACCGGGTAAACTTCTTCCGTTGAGATAACCTGAATAAAGTGTTGAGGGATTCATTTCAAGCGCTTCTGCAAATTTTTTCATCGTACCGTATCGTTTGTAACCGAATAACCGAAGGTTCTGTGCTACCTCTTTTTTATTGAGCTTCATACTGCCTCCTTAATGTAATGTGAGATGCTGCGTTTCTGTATGTCAATAATAGGCAACCACACGTGAATTTAAAAACAATTTGGGATGAACAGGTGTAAAGAGGGGGTAAAATGCGACCGGTAGTGACAAAAACAGCTAATTTTTTACGATGAAAGGGGATACAATACAATTGTTATAGTTAGCCTGAAAATACTGAACAAAAATGATGTGACCCTTGACAATTGAACCCGCTGTCCCTATATTCAATTGAGCAAGTGAATAAATATTAATTAATAGGGAATAAAATATAAAAATTGTTTCCCCCTTCTCATTAAACCAAAATCAACGTACGAAGAAATTATTATTATCATTTCATTAAACCGAACCTACATCATAATTACTATTACAACATAACATAACTTAATAGTTCAAAAAACATAAGGAGACCCCACCAATGATTTTGAACAGACTTCATTTACTGTTCGCTGTTGCTGTCGTTACGATGGCAATGGTACTTGTGAGCTGCGTAGAAATTCCCGACAAAGCTCCCGATCCACCAGTGCTCAACGCAGAATATCGTTTTATTTCTGTTATGCCTGATGGTTCAATTCCTCCTACAAGCATAAAAATTGCCGAAGGTCCGGATTTTACGACATATAAATCGTATAACCTTGCTGCCAATACAATCGCAACAAATTATCAAACGTTTCTTTCCGGCAGTAAGCGAATTGTATTTGGGTCACTCGATACATTTCGTGTGACATTCGAAACTGATCAACGTGCAACATTAGCGTTTGCGGAAACAAAAACTGGTGCATTCCAGGCGTTGAAGCTTGCGCATCGCTATACATTTGCGCCGAATGGTATTGCCGACACATCGATCGTACGCTTCATTAATCTAGTACAAAAAGCACAAGACACTATCGACGTATGGCGATCGGATAGTACTCTTGCTTCAGGTATTGTTAGCAATAATAATGTTTTGTATGGTGCCTCCAGTGGATGGATAAAAATTCCCGCAGGTAAATCCTATAAATTCTTCTTTACTGATCCCAGTATTGCAAACAGAGTCTATAAAGATTCTATTATCCTTAGTGGCGCATCCCGAAAATTCTATACGGTATTTGTCTATGATAAATTTGACTCTACAGGGACCGACAAGACTCTAAAAGTGAAAGTAAAAGTCTTAGAAGATTTATGATCAGCCTTGATAACGACACTATGTATAAAACTAATGAAGCATCAAGAGGAGAAATTATGAAAAAGTTTTTATTGTCTGTACTGATCTTCTCAATTATCCCAACGCTGATCTTTGCCGCATCCGGTAAGATTCGCGGTCAGATACTTGATGACAAGACCAAAGAAGCGCTTGTTGGCGCTAGCGTGGTGATTGTTGGAACCAATTACGGTGCGGTTACCGATGTCGATGGTAACTTCATAGTTTTGAATGTCCCTCCCGGCACTTATGCTTTGCGGGCATCATTCATTGGATATCAAAACACCACAGTCAACAATATTAAAGTCAGCGAAGATTTATCAACGGAAATCAACTTCCGATTGATATCATCTGAAGTGCAATTGAGTGAAGTGATTATTATCAACGATCGACCGTTGGTGAATAAAAACGCAACGAACGCTGTTCGCATTGGTACCCAGGAAGATATTCAGAAACTTCCTATTCGCGGTGTTCAAGCTGCAGTCGCTCTTTCACCTGGAGTCGTCCAGCAAAATGGCAACCTCTATATAAGAGGCGGCCGTTCGGACGAAGTGGGATATTATCTTGAAGGTGCCAACACCAGAAGCATTGCAAATGGAACCAATTTAACAACTGTTATTCCGGATGCATTGGAAGAATTTCAAGTACAAGCTGGCGGATACACTGCTGAGTACGGTGGTGCAAACTCTGGTATTGTGCGTCAATCTCTGAAAACAGGCGGACAAGAATATAAGATTAGTATACAAGGAGAAACTGATAATTTCACCCCGCAATATAAAAAGGCACTCGGTACATACTCCTATGGATATAGCAACTATACAATGACCATCGGCGGCCCGATTCCTGGTATGAAAAATGTGAAATTCTTTGTTGCTGGCGAAAATCAATTCCAACGAGATAATCAGGTGCTCTTTTGGGAAGGATTTACGATGAAGAATCTTACAGACCTTAGTTCAGCGACAACCCCAAAGTTTGTGAAAGATGAGTTAACGATTAAACCAGGAAATATTCCTGGTCTATCAAATCGTTATACCACCAATGGTACTTTGTCGTTTGATCTTCAACCATTCTTAATTCGTGTTGGTGGTTCATTCAGTCGACAGAAAACACAAAACACAGCTGACATCTTGACGAATTTGTATGCAACAGAACGACTTGGAATTACTGATGTGAGCAATCTGCTGTTGAACACAAAAATCACACATATTCTGAACACAACTACATCGTACGATTTTAATGTCAGTTATATGGATAACCGGACAAAAACATACGATCCGGATCATGGTGATAATTTCTTCAAATATAACGATAGTCTGGAAAATGCGAAGTACGGATATACATTTAAGAATTACAATACCGGACCGACACAATATAATTTCTACAATTTCGGTGTAAATAGATTCGGTACGACGCAAGCAACGTTTAATAAAGGGAAACAAACTCGTTATGGTGCGTCATTTGATATTACAAGCCAGGTGAGCAGCGAGCATCAATTAAAAGTTGGTGCATCCATTGAAGAGTATCGCGTCAGCAACTATACAACAGCCTCCAGTGCGTTACTCGGTTATTATCGCAATAATCCTGATGATGCACGGACTGCCGGACTAAAGCGTGATTATGCTATTGCACAAAATGGTGCCGTAAATAATTACGGTTATGATTGGTATGGAAATGAATTGTCTGATATCGACAATATTGACGGCCCGAAAGCTCCGCGATATATCGGTGCATATTTACAAGATAAGATTGAATATTCTGATCTTGTTGTTAATGCTGGTGTTCGTCTTGATTATATCGACAATGATGATATCCGGTTCATCGATGATCCAAACACAACAAATATTACTGAAGGACCGGAAAATCCATCGGTTGATAATACCATCTTCACAGCATATCCTGTTTATAAGGCTTCGGGTATTGCAAAGTCCAAAGCGTTTGTCGGTGTTAGCCCTCGTTTAGGATTTTCATTCCCGGTTTCCGATAGAACTGTGTTCCATTTGCAATATGGCAAGTTCATTCAATCACCACAGTTAAATCTTATTTATCGCGGCCGTGGAAACCAAGCGACTATTTTTAGCGGTGGCAATTTCATACCAAATCCAGTTGGATTTAATATCCAACCGGAGCGCACGACAACGTATGAAGTTGGTTTCACGCAGCAATTTACTGAAAACGCTGCGTTTGATATCACTGGTTTTTATAAAGACATCAATGGTCAGATTCAAATACAGAGAATCACGACCGCCGTCGGATCTCCGGTTGCCGGGTATAACACTTATGCGAACGGTGATTTCGTGACGACAAAGGGTGTTGAAGTTAGTTTGCGTTTACGACGTATTAATCGGTTGAAAGCGCAATTCAATTATACATACTCCGATGCGCAAGGTACAGGTTCTGCAACAAACTCGGCTGTTTCATCAGTAGAATCTGGGACATTATATCCTTCAGTGATTTCACCCTTGGATTTCAATCAAACACATAAGGGTTCTGTCAATCTTGATTACTCATTTGACAAAGGTGATGGCGGACCAATTCTTGAACAAGTAGGGACGAACATCTTATTTACCTTCAATAGTGGACATCCGTTCACACGTTCTACCGGAAGTATCGGTCAGCAGGGAGCATCCACTGGTGCACTTGTTGAATCTGATGCTCGATTTAGCGTACCGCTCGAAGCAATCAATTCATCAACAACGCCTTGGGTGTTTAATTTTGATGCCAGACTATACAAAGGAATTGAAATTGGCGGAATCAACGCAGAAGTATACGTCTATGTTCAGAATTTAATGAATACGAAAAACGTCATTAACGTGTATCGTCGTTCCGGTAACGCATATGAAGACGGCTTCTTAAGTAATCCGGATCTTAGCGCAAGCATCGTAAATCAATTAGGCCCCGGTTATGTTGAGTTGTATCGAAATATTAACCTGGTGAATGGTCGACACTATCGCACAGTAACAGGGAACAACCTTTACGGAACACCGCGCCAAATTCGTTTTGGTATGCGCTTAGAATTATAATGTGAATTAAATGAATAATAATATTATGAACGGAGCCACAATGATGAAAAAGAAAATCCCACACATTCAATTGTTGGTTGGACTGGTGTTGCTCGCTACCTTGACTCTTGTAGCAAAAGAACCATCTGGAGTTAAGGCGGCAACTGGTGTTCAGAAGGCATCAGGCATTCCAAGCAGCTCTTTGATGAATATCAATAAAATGTCCTCTTGGTACAGCGCGGATGGAGAACATGAACGAAATCCTGCGACTGGCAATTCCGGTATGTCGTATCCGCGAGGAACATCCTATGTTATTTATGCATCCGGATTGATGATGGGTGGTAAATCGACAGATGGAATTCAAACCGGTCAACGTGTGACCGGATTTTCCTATAACAAAGGATTTCAGAATGGTGCTATTCTTGGAAATAGAACTGGTGTTATCGAAAGTCCCGGTGATATTAATGTCCGCATTTGGCGTATTCGAAAAGACTATGCTACGGCAGATCTTCGGCAAGATGCAGCAGAAATTAATACCATCTCCATTTCTTCGGTTAGCGATGGACAGATAGCCGCTGTTCGTGACCAATATAAAAAAGACTGGAAAGAATGGCCGACACAAAAAGGTGCTCCTTTCTATGATGTTGGATATAAAAATACTTCGAATGTTGTTGTAGGTGCAAATAATGGAGTCATTGATTGGGGTGAAGATGATACATTTCCGCTCAACGATGATCGTCGCCGCAACGGTGTTTTGGATGATGGTGAAGATGTCAATGATAATAAAGTGCTTGACGGCGAAACACCCGGCATTGCTGATGCTGACCAAGTTATTTGGGCAGTGAACAATGATATCGGAACAATAGAATCACCTTGGAAAACAAAGGCATTAGGAGTTGAAGTTCAAAACACATTCTGGGGTTACAACAGAACAGATGCTCTTGGAAATATGATTTTCAAAAAATTCAGAATTATTTATAAAGGGACATCTGCTACTCCTGCAGGCTCAATGATCAATGATATGTATCTCTGTCAATGGTCCGATCCGGATTTGGGAGATGCGGGCGACGATTTTGCAGGTTGTGATGTAACACTCAGTTTAGGATTTGTCTATAATTCAAAAACATTGGATTCAGAATTCCGGAAGTTCAATTTAGCACCTCCGGCATCTGGCTATGATTTTCTTCAAGGTCCAATCGTTCCTTCCGCTGCGGATAGCGCCGTATTTGATTTACGGTATCGCAAAGGATACAAAAATTTACCGATGACATCGTTCATTTATTTTGCTGCCGGTGGTGTCTACGGTGACCCGCCATTCAATTATAATGGATCAATTCAATGGTATCAAATGTTTAGAGGATTACCTCCGATACCACAAAGTCCACCAGATCCAGATCCATTAATTGATCCGAAAACAGGAAATCCCACATCATTTTGGCTTCCGGGTGATCCAGTCACAAAAACTGGATGGATTGATGGTGCACTCGACAATCCTGGTGATAGACGTCTTTTGTTAAACTCCGGTCCATTCAATATGGCTATTGGTGATACTCAAGAACTTGTTTCTGCGGTCATCGCAGGTATTGGTTCTGATTTTTTATCCAGTATTTCTGTTTTGAAATTTTATGACAAAACAGCTCAAGCTGCATACAATAACTTATTTAATCTTCCGAAACCGCCGCCGGCGCCCAAATTGAGTGTTGTGGAATTGTCGAACGGTATCATTTTAGAATGGGATAATGATGCAGTAGCTGTAAAAGCAACCGAAGAATCGAATTCGCAAGGATTCTTATTCCAGGGTTACAATGTCTATCAATTTCCCTCTGCTACTGCACCTGTAACAAGCGCTAAGAAACTTGCCACCTACGATCTTATTACAGATCCTGCGACTGTTTCACAGGAAGAATTTGATGAATCATCCGGTCAGATTCTTGTAAAACCAGTTCAACTTGGAAAAAATAGCGGTTTGTCACGATATCTCTATCTTACAAAAGATGAAATTCGTAATAAACCATTGGTAAACGGTCAGCCATATTATTACGCTGTTACAGCGTATAATTATACGGCCGATCCGTTGAGCACAACAAAATCATTAGAGAGTTCGGCAAATATCCAAACCGTCATTCCGCATTCACCAAATTCCGGAACGATACTGCCGTATAACATTAATGATACAATGATTGTTGCATCCAACATGGTGGTAGGACAGAATGATGGTGTTGTTGGTATTACCGTATTCAATCCAACCATTCAAGTCGGCACAACATACGAAGTATGGTATGGTGGTTCTGGAGCAACGACACGGACATATACAATCGTGAAACCGGTTACCGGAAGCACCGATTACGCAACCTTGAGCGCAACAATGCTCCCAGTAGATACGGCGGCAGCAATTCAAAAAGGAAAAGGTTCCGGATCATTTACAATAAATGATGCAAAGAACCAAGTAACGTATGGAAAATTATCCGTCAATGGTTTATCGGGACCAATTACGAATGCACATATTCATGCCGGAGCACCTGGTGTTGCTGGTCCGGTTGTGCATCCCTTTACAATAACGAATAACGAAATTGTTGGTGGTACGTGGGCAATTCCGGATTCATTGTTTGATGATTTTACTGCAGGCAACCTGTACGTTAACATTCACACAGCTTTGCGTCCGGGTGGCGAAATTCGCGGCCAGATAGCCGATGGTTTAACACCACGATTAACTGCTGCGGCTCCACCAGTTGGCGTTTTGGCGTCAATTACAACCTATGCAGAAAATAGAGTGCCAAATGAAGGTGTGTCCTTTTATGTTACTCCGGCACCTTCTGGAGCGAAATCAGTTGAACAATCTGCTCCCACCGTTGGTCAGGTTATTGGAGTTCCAAACCCGAACGGAACATTTAGTATCGTTGGTCCGGTTGCAGCAATGGCTGGGACCAAAGACTCTGAAGCAGCATTTGAAATCAGGTTTGACGGAAGCGACTCAAATTATGCGCTCCTTATTCCGCGCGAAATTGTCAATCCAACACCTGCTCAAACAAAGTATGCTCGGGTCCCATTCCAGGTATACCAAAATACAACCAGAGTTTGGCCAGCAATAGTTTCTGCATCAACCGATACAGTATGGAATGCAGATCCTCTCAATGGTACTGTCAATGGTGCTCCGTTATTCGATCTGATTCTCGGAATTGTGGACACAAAAGATGCTTCGAATAATAATTTGGAATATTACAGTTCATTTGTTTTGAATGGATCGGGCGTTCGTGTTCCAAATCCCGGAACACCATTTAGAGGCAGATTAAATAATGCAAATAATCACAATTTGAAGAACATCTCTTTTGTGAACCTTAAAAAGGACGGCGTTGCTCCGGCAGCCGGGACAGTGATTAAGATTGCGATGAATAAATCGATTAAGCCGGGAGATATTCGCACATTCAGCGTACGAGCAATTCAAGTAGGAAAATTCGAAGCTGCAAAAGCTGAGGCTTCACTCGTGAATGTGTTCCCGAATCCGTATTACGCAGTCAACACATCGGAACGAACTAAGGAAGCACGTTTTGTAACAATCAACCATCTGCCAAAGCAGGCGACCATTCGTATCTTCAATCTTGCCGGCAGTCTTGTGAATACGATTATTAAAGATAGTCCATCACAGTTCATCAACTGGAATCTGACGAACCACAAAGGATTGCCTGTTGCAAGTGGAATTTATTTGCTCCATATCGATATGGGAACGCTCGGTGTCAAGATTCTCAAATCAGCCGTTATTATGGAACAGCAATTCTTGGATAACTTCTAATTCACAGCGAGATAACTATGATGAACATACAATTAAATTCGAAGGAGAGTACAATGATTAATACTCTTAAAAAATTCTCGCTGGTGATTCTTGTGCTGGCGTTGGTCGTAGCAGACTTCGGTATTGCCGGTAGAGGAGACAAAGCCGGCACCGCAGCTGCACCAATGCTGCTGATCCCGGTGGGAGGACGTGATATTGCCATGGGCGCTTCTACTGTTGCCAATTCATTTGGTATCGAAGCCGTACATTATAATCCAGCCGGTATAGCCTGGGGAAAGAAACAAAGCGAAGCGATCTTTTCTCACATGAATTATATTGCGGATATCGGTGTCGATTATATCGGTGTCAGCAGTAATTTTGCCGGCTTTGGAGTGCTTGCTCTTACCATCAAATCGTTATCGATCGGTTCTATTGAGATCACGACCGAAAACAATCCCGATGGAACCGGAGAAACATTTAATCCACAATTTACCACCATTGGACTTACTTACGCCAACGCAATGACGGATCGTATCTCTGTTGGGTTGACAGTCAATTTGATCTCTGAACAAATTGACAGAGCAAGTTCTAGCGGAATTGGTTTTGACTTTGGCGTTCAGTATAAAAACTTTGCCAATGTTGGTGGACTTGATCTCGGCGTTGCAATTAAAAACGTCGGACCGCAGATGCAATACGAAGGTCCGGGATTAATTCGCCGCGGCCAGGTTGACGATGTTATTCGATCGAGTTCATATTATGCATTGACCGCATCAAAAGCAGAACTTCCTTCTGTGATTGAACTTGGCTTTGCATACAAGATGAGCATCAGCGAGCAAAGTCAATTGAATTTAGCATCGATCTTCCAAAATCAAAACCTGTCCGATGATGAGTATAAATTCGGCGGAGAATTTGTTTGGGATAATACATTCTTTGTCCGTGGGGGATATAATGTCTCTCAGGATTCGTACAAAGAATCATATATCTTTGGAGCAACATTCGGAGCTGGAATTAGTCAGAATTTTGACGGTTTAGATTTCACGTTCGATTATGCATATCGTGATGTGCAATTTTTTGACGCAAATCATGTTTTTTCGGTAAAGTTAGGCTTTTAAGAGATTTTCGTTGCATTTTTGCACGAAATACGTTAAATATCAATGAAGCATCACAATCCACACATTTATCAACTTACAAAGGAGTAACCGTATGGTGAAAAACCTCTTTACACTATTTTTACTCGGTTTATTTTGTTTGACGGCAACAGCCGGTGAGCGTTATTTGGTACGCATCGGTCAAAACGGAAAACAAGAAGCTATCCAGTTAAAAAAAGGTGAACGAGCACAAGATGTTATTGAACGTCTTGAACATGCAAAAGCAACGTTGCATAAAAATAGCTCAGCAGCTGGTTTAATTGATACGCTGAAATACTATCCGAACGATGCAGCATTGACAACCAACTTCGGTTGGACACACCAAGATGTTGCATTCCAATGGTATACACCGGCTGCCGGCGGCAGAGTAAAAGAATTCTGGTGGTTAAACTATCAAGCCAGAGGAAATGCAAAAAAAGGAACTGTACGTGCTTGGATCGTAGATCCGAAACTTGCAACACGTCCTACTTCTGCATTGACCAAGTTCTTAGGATACTATAAAGATCCTAATGACGGTGATGGTTTGGTTACTCCTTATAAACCAACAACCGGAAATCAATGGTTCTATGGTAACGGTGGTGCTGACTCTGCAACTTGGAGATTTGATCCGCTCGGAACAGAAGTTTCAACATGGGTTCCCGGTGGTCAAAATTTCACACTTGATTCAAACAAATGGCAAGGATTCAAATTGGAAGATTTCGGCGATTCAATGTTCGTTAAATTGGGACAAATGTTTGGTTTCACACTTTCAAATGATACCAAATTATCTGACATCCCGACCGGCGGAACAGATGAACGCATGGAAATTCTTTCATGGGCAAATGCTAACTCTGCACCATACCATTCCTTTAAATGGTATGAAGGCGGACGTAGCAATCCAGGCGTAGATAATGGCTGGCATATGCGTGGTGATTACGAATGGGGTATGTACACCGTTATTGAATATACCACAGATCGTGCTCCGAAAGTTGTTGTCCCGACATACTCTACAACACTGAAAACAACAGCACGCACCATCTCTGCTACTATCACCGATGATAACCCAGGCGGAGGAGCATCAGGTGTTTCATCTGCATTCTTGAAATACAAAAAAGGATCGCTTGCATCATATGATAGCGTTGCAATGACAGCATCAGGATCTACCTATTCTGCAAGCATTCCCGCATCTTCAGTGGGAGATACCATTTACTGGTACATTTCCACAAAGGACGTGAATAGCAACTATACAATTCTAAGCCCACGTAACTACAAAATCTTCAGAAAAACTCAAGATCGTATTTTTATTCTCAACAATGCTGCATTCTCTATGAGCAGCCCAACAAGTGGTGCTAACTATTACTATAATAACAAGAGCACTGCATACGATCGTTGGTCAGCACCGAATGATGGAACTGGTGAAATGGCAGAACTTCTTGCGTTATATAGCAATGCTATGGTTGCTGATGCTGGTTTCCCGGCACGCAATGTTTATCCTCTTATCAGTACATGGTTAGATGGCGGCACTGCAAGTGCAAAGAGAAATTTCTTCTTCTCTAGCCAAGATTACGGATGCTATGTTCAAGCGGCATGCGCAGACACAACATTTGCTTCTACATCATTTGAAAACAAATATCTTGGTGTAGAAAAACTTGGACCGCAAGATCAAGGTTCAACAAGTAAACCAGTCAAAGTTCTGCCACAGGTAGATAGTGTAACAAACTACTTGATTAAGTACAATACCGACAGCTCCACTACATTGTGGACAAATCCAACGTTTGAATTAGGATTCGCTGGATATCCTGATTTCATGACACCAACCGCAACTGCAAAAGCTCTCTTCAAAACAGCTGATGGTGCAAATGTGTACGGTGTGAAAAACCTTGGAGCTACATTCAACACGGCATTCTTTGCATTTGACGTTGCAACATTGCAATTCCGCAGTGATACGTCGAAAGCACCGGGCGATGATCCAAAATATCAATGGATCTCTGATATCGGAGCGGTTTCCAATTCATTCTTTCAGAGTGTATCTTCTGTGAAACCTGTCGGTGATGTTATGCCTGGTGAATTTACACTTGGTCAAAACTATCCAAACCCATTCAACCCGTCCACAGTGATTGAATACAACGTTCCAGTTCGTAGCAATGTTGAAATCTCTATTTTCAATATTCTCGGTCAGAAAGTTGCTTCCATCATCAACGACGTTCATGAAGCCGGTACACACCGTGCTACATGGAATGGCAAAGACAGCTTCGGTAAACCTGTTGCAAGCGGTATTTATTTCTACCAAATGAATGCAGGTTCATTCGAACAAGTAAAGAAAATGATGTTGATGAAGTAATCCTTTCGTGAATAACGGAAGAGACTTCTCTTCGCATTGTGCAAATGCCCTTGATTCGTCAAGGGCATTTGTGTTTTAAACAGACGATCTGAACAGACTATTTTGTATATTGACGTATGATTGCTTTAACGTTCATTTTCTTGTTAGTTCAACCTGATTCTATCCAATCTATAATAGTGGAATCGTCGCAGCAATTGTTCCAAAAAGCAACCAGCATCTCTGCGGCACCGGATGGAAAGGTGTTTGTTATTGACCAGTCATCCAATTCCTTGTATGTCATTTCGCAACAGAATTCCATTTTAAAGACACTCGGTGGTTTGGGATGGGGAAATGATGCTTTCGATTTTCCAACAGACATTTCTTCATCTTTTTTGCTTGATATCCTTGTGGTGGATGCAAATAATAGACGTGTCCAGCGGTATGACAAGAATTTCAATTATATTCAAACGTATGATGAGAATATTCTTCCGCAATCATCAGGGAGGTTTCAACCAATAGCCACGGCAACGTCGAACCAGGGGGATTTGTATATTCTGGATAACGATGGAAGACGGGTGATTACTGTAAATTCCCGAGGACAATTTGAACGTGAGTTTGGAACGTTTGCTGATTCTAAAGGCAGATTGATCGATCCGAGGGATATTACTGTTACAGCAGAAAATGAAGTGATTGTGCTCGATGGCAAGACAGTGATCATATTCGATCGATTTGGAAATTATGTAAGATCAATCAAGTTATCATCGAAAGAATCGTGGAAGACGATTAATGTCTCTGGAAGGGAGCTCATTATTTCTTCATCCTCAAGGATTGAATTGATCAACCTTGACATGAATACATCCATAACGATAAAGCATCAATCATTGATCGGTTCGAAAGTTGAAGAACCATTTTCAGATGCTTTAATTCAGGGATCCATTCTTATTATTCTTACACAGACTACCCTTTACCGATGTTCATTCCCCCAATAACCTCAGAACCCACCTGAGCACATATTCTGATGCGAAGCAAAAAAAAGATTCGCGTATCGTAGAGTTCTTGTCAAAATCAGTGAAATCCTTCTTAAAATAGTCATTCTTTTGGTTTTTGTTATTACCTATTCCTGGCATCCTCACCAAAACTTAATTATATTCAATCAATTAATTTTTACCATCTTCTTAATACGGGATCAGTGTGGCGCTTTTGAGCAAACAACAAATCACTGACAGATTGCAGTCTATTAACGACTGGAAACAAAAAGGAAAGACCATTAGCCGAACAGTCGTTTTGAAAGATTTTGTTCAGGCCATGGGTTTTGTTCAATCTGTTGCGTTGCTTTCAGAAAAAGCAGATCATCATCCCGATATTGATATTCGATGGAATACGGTGACGCTGGTGCTTTCAACGCACAGCGCTGGGGGTTTAACAGAAAAAGATTTTTCTTTGGCCGCCCAGATCAATTCACTCATATAATCACAAGTATAGGTTTATGTATGGCAAGCGAACAACGCATTGAAAAATTGAAAGAGATCATCGCCAAAGACCCATCCGATTCTTTTTCGCAATATGCTTTGGCATTGGAATATAGCGGTATCAACGAACCGTTGACGGCAATCGAGATTCTTGAAGCGTTAATCCAACGAGATAATGTATATCTTCCGGCCTATCACCAATTGGCACAGTTACTGGGAAAAATGAATAAAACGCAAGAAGCAAAGAAGTTCTACCGTAAAGGGATGGATCTTGCTGTTAGTCAAAACGATGAAAAGACGGCAAAAGAATTACGTGAAGAATTAGAAGAACTTGAAGACGAGTGGTAACAACAACCATTAATAACCAGAGACGACATGAAATTACCCAAAGATCAGATCCTGCAGATATTTAAAGATACCGACGCATTATTGGAAGGACATTTTGTTCTTACATCGGGACTTCACAGCCCGCATTATTTTCAATGTGCCAAGGTACTGCAGTATCCGAAATATCTGCATCTGTTGGCCGGTGATATTGCAAAACATTACGAATACAGTGAAGTTGAAGTTGTCATTTCACCTGCTGTCGGCGGCATTGTTGTCGGGACGGAAGTTGGCCGGGTCTTAGGAGTGAGAACGATTTTTGCCGAACGGGAAAACGGAGTAATGAAATTACGGCGCGGATTTGGTGTGAAGAAAGGGGAGCGTGTATTGGTTGTGGAAGATGTTGTCACGACCGGCGGTTCAGTGGATGAGGTATGTACATTAGTGACTGCTGCTGATGCGAAACTTGTCGGTATCGGATGCATTGTTGATCGAAGTAACGGTAAGGCACAATTCGATGCAAAGTTCTATTCCGTGATGGAAATGGATGTTCAGACGTATCCAGCCGAAGAAATTCCGGCGTCGCTTGCAGCAATTCCCATCACTAAACCCGGGAGCAGAGGATTGCAGGGTTAAGGTAAACGATTTTTCATATCATCCTCGGCGAGTCGATGCTGACAATCGAACAGCCGAAGGATGATTTTTTATTTTTTTTATGATAGAGACACTTTTAAACATACTACGAAATCTTGCAGGCGAGAATCAAATCTTGTTTCATTCGGTCGTTGGTAGTGTTGTCTGCATTGCAGTGATCGCAGCCGGAAAGATTGTGAAATGGCTATTCAGTACGGTTGGTAAAAAAATTATTTCCAAAACAGATACTGAACTGGATGATGAAATCTTGGATATTGTTAATTCCAGGATTATCGCATTATCATCAGTGATTGGTATCTATCTTGGTATGAAAGAACTTCGCCTGGGACTCACAAAACAGAATATCAATTTTTTGACATTTCTGGAGTATGCCGACACGACATTATATCTCGTTACCGTTCTGATAATTGCATCCGTCATTATCAAAATTGCAAAAGCGGTAACATTTCAAACAATTAAAACTATTTCAGAAAAACAGAAGCAAGAACAGTTTAATCAGACGCTGACACCACTGATTAATCGTGTTGTTACGTTTGTCATTGTTGCGTTTACCGGCATAGTCATACTTGAACATTTTGGACAGAGTGTGACAAGCTTGGTGACAATTCTAGGAGCCGGTTCTCTTGCCTTAGGTCTTGCCGCACAGGACACAATCTCAAACATGATTTCGGGCTTCATTATTATGATCGACCGTCCATTTCGCGCCGGAGATAGGGTAAAGATACCGTCAGGCGAGATCGGTGATGTGTTCGAGATTGGACTTCGCAGCACCAAAATTATGGATATGGAAAACAATGTTTTGATTGTTCCTAATAATGAATTGGTGAAAACAAAGATTGTCAATTTTGGATATCCTGATAATGAAATTCGTGTGGCCGTTGAAGTAACTGTAGCGTATGGAGTCAACATCGATCAGGTAAAAAGCATTTTGCTGAACATCGCCAACTCACATCCGGATGTGCTGGCGGCTCCTGCTCCGGAAGCGTTTTTAATGAAGTTTGGCGATTATGGACTACATTTCGGCCTATTTTGCCGTGTTTCTAATTTTAAACTTCAATTTTCCACTGCAGAAAAAATGCGTGTGCAAATATATGATGCATTCTTAAAAGCAAACATTGAAATTCCATATCCTCAACAAGTGGTACACAATACATTTGAAAGAGTTAATGCACTTCAAACTTCTCGAAAGAGAAAAAAAATATCACGGTAAGATTATTGATCTTACTGTTGACCATCTTCAATATCCCTCCGGTAACCAAACCGTACGAGAAGTTATTGAGCATCCGGGCGGCGCCGTTATACTCTGTGTGTTCGAGAATTATGACATCCTTCTTGTGAAACAGTATCGCCATCCCTTCGGTGGTGATGTTGTGGAATTACCGGCCGGAAAACTGGACAAAGGTGAAGACCCATTATTGTGTGCACAACGGGAGTTACAGGAAGAGACAGGTTATCAAGCTCAACGATGGCAGAAACTCTCGGCGATCTATACGACTCCAGGATTCTGCAATGAAGTCCTCCATATTTACCTTGCTCAACAAGTGTCTCTTCATGAGCGTGGTCAGGTTTTAGAAGAAGGAGAAGCATCAATCCAACTGATGCGTATTCCATTGAACAGTGCAATTGATATGATCGACAGAGGAGAAATAATTGACGGAAAAACAATTGCCGGAATTTTGCTCGGCGCACGAAAGATAGGAAATGTATGAACGTCGTAGAGATTATTCGAAAAAAACGAAATGGTGAATTGCTTTCATCCGAAGAAATGAAATTTGTCATTGATGGATATGTGAAAGGATCCGTTCCCGATTATCAGATTGCATCCTTTTTAATGGCGACATACTTTCGGGGAATGACGAAAGAAGAAACTGCAGAATTTACACGGTTGATGCTTTATTCGGGTGATATTGTAGATCTCACTTCGATTCCCGGCACGAAAGTGGACAAACATTCCACCGGCGGTGTGGGTGATAAAATCTCTCTTCCTCTTGCTCCAATGGTAGCGGCGTGTGGCGTTCCGGTTCCGATGATCAGCGGCCGCGGACTTGGACATACCGGCGGAACACTTGATAAGCTGGAATCCATTCCAGGATTCAATACCAGTCTTTCCATTGATGAGTACAAGAAGGTGATCGCGGAAATCGGCTTAGTGATGATCGGACAGACAAAAGAGATTGCGCCTGCCGACAAAAAGATGTACGCATTACGCGATGTTACGGCTACTGTTGAATGCATTCCGCTAATTGCCGGAAGCATTATGAGTAAAAAGTTGGCAGAAGGGATCGATGCGCTGGTGCTGGATGTAAAGACCGGACGCGGTGCGTTTATGCAAACATATGAAAAGTCCGTTGAACTGGCACAAGCATTGGTCGGGATTGGGACGAGTTTTGGGAAAGAGACGATCGGTTTTATTACGGATATGAATCAACCACTGGGGAATGCAATCGGAAATTGGGTGGAGATTATGGAATCGGTAGAATGTCTTCGTGGAAAAGGTCCATCGGATGTTATGGAGTTAACGTACGTTCTCGGTGGCGCGATGGTAATGTTGGGTGGTAAAGCGAAATCTATTAATGAAGGAATCGAACGCTGCAAAGAAGTTGTGAACAATGGAAAAGCGTTCGAACGGTTCCTGGCATTGGTGAAACGACAAGGAGGAGATACTTCATTCCTTCTTCATCCAGAACGTTATCCGCTCTCCAAATTTCGGACAGAAATTATTGCAGACAAAGACGGATTTGTATCGTCGATTGATTCATTGGAACTTGGCCTTTCGGTAATTACGCTGGGCGGCGGCAGGACAAAAGTTGATGATATCATCGATCCCAAAGCAGGTATCTTGTTAAGGAAAAGAGCCGGAGATTCTGTGAAAAAAGGTGATATCATTGCAGAATTTTTTACCGATAAATCCGATGTTGTGGATGGTGTAAAAAAACGTATTTCGAATGCCTATACAATCAATGTTTCTCAACCGAAATTCAGTCCTATTGTCATTAGCATCGTTGATAAAAATGGCGTAACACCATTTCATAATTAATCGTTCGCGTGAAGTTCTTACAAAATTTTAGTATTCTACCATCATGGTGAGTGTACTAATAGCATATTATAAAACGACGCGTGTTCAGATTGCTGCATTGCTCTATTTCCTTCTTGCCGGAGCACTTACCCAAATTCCCCTCTTCAATTATCTCGGATATGAATTCTCCGCACTGTTGACAATACCAACGTCCATCATCACCGGTATTCTTACAATACAGTTCATGCGTGAGCACCGCATGAAACCGCTGACAAGGCGAACTTGGCTTTATGTTATTATCGATTATCTCGTAGTCAATTTGTTATTACTGATGATACCGCTGATTGTTATTTCTTTCAATGCCTTTGTGATTAAAAATTGTGCGTATTTCAAGGGACTGTCGTATTATTTCTTGCTGCCGGTCATTACCATGTTTTTCTCCGTTGCGTTAGCATTGATTGTTGGAATACTCTTTCGCAGAGGAATCATGATGTATAGCCTCTTTGTCATGGCAATTCTTTCCCATATTGTTTTTGTGACATATACCCAACCTCAACTGTTTGCATTTAACTTTATTCTTGGATTTTTTCCAGGGATAACTTATGACGAAACATTAAGCGACATTGGCCGGATTGTTCTTTATCGACAGTTCACTATTATTGCATCGATGATGTTGATTGCACTCTTTATCATTCTCACGGCAACGTATAATTCGGCAGATCGTTTGTTGAATAATATTAAAAGTATTAAACATAATTTGCGACGAGATGGCGTGTTGTGGGGTGTCATAATTGTTTGTTTTGCAATCGTAGGAACAGGTCACATCTTTAGAGACATGATGGGGTTTGAGTATTCTGAGCAGGAAATACAAAACAGGCTTGGTCGTCGGTCAGAATCCAATCATTTTGTCATTTATTATCACACGAGCGATTATTCTGCTGATGAAATGCGTATGCTTAAAGCGGAGATGGAGTTTCACTACCGAAAGGTCACAGATGTATTAAAGACGAACCATTTGCGTTCAACAAAGATCTCGTTATTTATCTATCCAAACTCCGATTGGAAGCAACAATTCATTGGAACGTCGAACACCAATATTGCCAAACCATGGGAGAGTGAAATTCACCTAACAAAGTCAACCTTAGAATCGACTTTTCGGCATGAACTTGTCCATATTCTTGCAGCAGAATTTGGTTTTCCTGTCATTAAAGCAAGCACACACATGGGATTGAATGAAGGACTTGCAGTAGCCGTTGACTGGGATGAGGGTATGTTTACACCCCATCAATTTGCAGCCGCCCTTCAACGGGAAAATGGACTGCAAAATACAGAACAGCTCTTTTCCTACACAGGATTTGCAACGCAATCAAGTTCCTATGCGTACCTTGTGTCAGGATCATTTGTTCGTTATTTGATTGATCGATTTGGAATAGAACGAGTACAGAGAGTATATCCCGATGGAAATTTCGTCCTTTCATTTGGTGAATCACTACAAAGCTTGTTGAATGATTGGAAAGCGTTCCTGAAAACAATTGATGTTACAGAAATTCCGACTGAAACGGTAAAAGCATTATTCTTCCAACCTTCCATTTTTTACAAAACCTGTGCGCGGGAAGTTGCGGAGCAGAATCAGCGGGCAGTGCAGTCGATTCGGGTGAAAAATTTTATTCAAGCAGAAAGCGAGTTTTCCGTTTCCTACAACTATGCTCCAACGGCTTATGCACTGCGCGGGATTTTTCAATCCATGAATTCACTACGGAAACCGAAAGAAGTGATTAAACGATTCGCAGACTTATCGGAAAGATCCGCATTGAGAAAAAATCCCGCAATTATGCTGCTGCTTGCCGATGCGTATTATATCGATCGGGAATATACATTAGCTGCAACGGCGTACCGCACTGTCCAAGACATGAACTATTCTGAACCATTTATGGAGGCTTCAGTACTGCGATTACAATTTCTCAGAGATGCGATTGAACCTTCAGTCTTTTATTCCTTGTATTACGGAGGCCAGAATGATTCCATTCGATTGTTATTTGCGGATAGCGTATCCAGACTGAATTCCCATGCGCTTTCACTATTTTATGTAAAAGGGCTTTTGTATGACAAGAAGAAAACTGATCAAAATGAAATGCTCAAACGAATCGCGTCAGAATCATTGCCGGCGGAGATGAAATATTTTTCTTTACTCAGGTGTGCAGATCAATTATATAGCCAGGGTGCACTTGAAAAAGCAAAAAGTTTGTACTGGCAGGCAAAGAACTTTGCACCGACGGCAGTACTATCTGACCGATTAGAAGAGAAGATTGAATTATGTGATTTTGTCTCAATGGAACAACAATGAGAATTATTGCGGCGATATTGATCTTGTTGTTTGCCGGTTGTTCTTCAAGTAGCGATTCGCTCACTGATTGTTACTCAACGTCTCAATTTCGAAAATTCTCCCTGCCGAGCTTTTCCTCATACATTATGAATGTGCGAGCAGATAACATGAGCAGGGGAGACGTATACATTCAAACTCCCTATACGAATCTCCGTTTTGAAAAAGTATTAGAAGGATTTAAGGCATCATACACTCTTGCCTTTGTTGTCCGTGACGTGCACAACGATATTGTGCAGACTAAAGAGGTCGAGCGGCCGATTTCCGTTAAGACATATGAAGAGACAATCTCCAGACGATTTGATTCCTATTTACAGTCGCTTATTCTGGTTCCAGGTGATTATACCATTGAGATTATTTCCACGGATAATCTTTCGCGTCTACGGTACAAATTAAAAGAAAAAATTACGGCCAAAAATTACGCAAACGAAAAGAATTTTACAAGTTCTGTTTTGTTCCTGAACACAATGCTCTCAAATGAACACGGAATCACAATACGACCCATCCTTCCAGCTTCACTTTCTTTGCTTACAGATTCGGTAGGGATGTTTCAAGAATTGTATCATCTTCAACAAGGGGATACAATTCAGATCACGGAATCGTACCGTACATCACGAGCAGATGCACTAGAAGGTCGATCAATATCTTACATGCAACCTCCCTATAGAATAGGTCTTGACGATTGTGAACGCTCACTGGATTCTGTGTATTATAAACAAGATTCTATTTTTATCGCCGGTAAAAGCGGGACACTGCAGCTCATTCAATTTTATACTCTGCCAATGGTTGGAGGGACGGCAATTGACCGAGTTGTCAAAATCAAACGAAAAGAGATGTTAGATTCTTCCGTCACTACACTCAATGTCTTCCGCCGGGACAGTCGTTTTCTGACATCACTTTCCGTTAACGAAGTGACATCTGCAATGCGGTATATTATGCGTCAAGAGGAATATGATTCGTTGATGCACCGAGAGAAGGAAGAACAGAACGCTTTTATGAATACATTCTGGGAAAATCGCGGAGGGTTTGTCCGACGGACGGAATTTGAACGAAAAGTGGCCGAGGCAAATGGTTTGTTTACTTCGTGCATTGATGGCTCGCGGACGGCGATGGGAATTGTTTATATCCTGTGCGGTACTCCCGATTATATTGATTGCAGAGGTACCTATATTGAAACGTGGGTGTATAACATTGGAGATAGGGCATTTTCTATTCAATTCAGGCGAGTGAGCGAGCGATCTCAGCTATATGAAATGACACCATTTTCTGTGAACGAGGCGGTTTGGCAATATTTTGTCGATCGATGGAGAAGGAAAACGTAATGTTCCAAAAAATACTAGTCACTCGGATGAAATATATCGGCGATGTTGTTCTTACAACACCGGTGATTAAAACTCTTCGCGAAACTTTTCCAAAAGCACATATTGGCTACCTCGGAGATTCAAAGGCGGTTTCCTTATTGGAACATAATCCTTATCTCGATGAAATAATCCCGTTTGATTTTTCACAAGATTCAATATTCTATCAATTCAAAATGTATTCAAAGATGTTCTTAGGAAAATACAATCTTACCATTGACCTATACAGTAATCCGCGCAGTGCCTTGATGACATTTGCAACACGGGCAAGAGTACGCATTGGAGGGGATACGCGAGGAAGAGGTAATCTGTATACGATTAAGATTGGAGATGACGGTACATTAAAATCAGCAATTGATTATCACTATCAATCGCTGGCACCTTTAAATATTAAACCCAAATATTACAAAACGGAAATATTTCTTACCGATCAAGAAAAAAAGGATTCACTGGAGTTACTTCGATCGATCGGAGTTGATACAAGTAAGCGTATTTTGGCAATTCATCCCGGCGCAACCTGGCCTAATAAAATTTGGCTGAAAGAGCAGTTTTCAGAACTGATTCATCAATTGATGAAGGAGACAGATGTTGAGGTTATTTTGAGTCCCGGACCAAAAGACTTAGATCTCATGACATATCTTTCAGAAAACCACTCAAAGCGTGTTCATATATTGCCGTTGTTGCCTGTTCGTACGTTGGCTACAGTATTGTCGCAATGCAAAGTGTTTGTTTCTAATGATTGCGGTCCAATGCATATTGGCGTTGCCGTAGGGACGAAAACTATCGGTATTTTCGGTCCTGAGCCAATTGAAATTTGGTTTCCATACGATCGAAACGATGGACACCTTCCGATGTTTAAAAAAATATTCTGCTCACCATGCCGCACAACAAAGTGTTTTCGTCAGGGGGATGAGTATCTCGAATGTATGAAATTGATTACTGTTGACGAGGTATTCAACGCAGTGAAAGAACGGTTGTAAATGGCATATCCCAAAAAAAATACCACATCAATTCCTCAGGAAACATTTCGCGCTGTACTGGGAAAGATTATTTACTACAATAATGAGAATGCCTATTTGATTGGGGCATTTGAGAGCGGTGGGAAAAGCTTCACTGCGGTGGGATATCTTCATCAGCCGCACGATGGAGAGGAGTATACGCTTTCTGGCGGGTGGACAACCCACGCGAAGTATGGAAAACAGTTTGCCATCAACTCTTATGAAACACATTTACCAAATTCCGAGGTAGGAATTGAACAATATCTTGCTTCTGGATTGATTAAAGGAATTGGTCCCTCGCTGGCAGAACGGATCGTCGAAAAATTTGGAACACAAACTATTGATGTTCTCAATAATCATCCCGAAAAATTAATGCAAGTCGAAGGGATTGGTCGAAAGAAATATGCCGGAATCGTTGTGGCGCTCTCTGCAATGAAAGAGATGCAGGAAACGATGGTATTTTTAAAAGCGCACGGGATCACCACCGGAACGGCGATACGTCTGTATAAAACCTATGGAAAAGTTGTTGCCGAAATTTTGCAAACCAACCCATATCAGATTATCGACGATGTTGGTGGAATTGGATTTCAAACGGCTGATGAGATTGCAAAGAAAATGGGGGTCAAAGAAGAAAGCATCTACCGTCTTACAGCAGGCGTCCGGTACGTGTTGGATGATGCTTGCCGTGCCGGAGGACATTGTTTCCTGCCGAAAGATGAATTGAGCGAGCGAGCCGCTGCATTATTGTTTGTTGACGAAGCAAAAGTCGGGAGGGCAATCACCTCAGCAATTGAAACCGGTTATTTGATTGCGGAAGGGGATGCAGTATTCCCATTAAAGTTGTATGAAGCAGAGCAGCAATCTGCGAAAAAAATTGTTCAATTAATGATGAAAGGTGAACGCCTTCTCGATAAAAATAAATTGTATGCAGCTCTGAAACATGTAGAGCATAGACATAACATAGAATTCGATGAAAAACAACGCCTTGCCGTTGTGAGTGCTGTTCTAAACCCGGTTACGATTCTGACCGGAGGACCGGGGACGGGGAAAACATTATGTGTAAACGGAATGATTGAACTCGCCGATGAGTTAGGAATGAAGTACGTACTGTGTGCGCCTACTGGAAGAGCCGCAAAACGTCTTTCTGAGGTGAGCCAACGTGAAGCGAAGACGATTCATCGTTTATTGGAGTTCGATCCGAATAGCGTGATGTTTCGCAGAAATCATGATGATCCGATTGAAGCGGATATTGTTATTGTGGATGAAGTATCCATGGTGGATATTCAACTATTTGCATTTCTTCTTGATGCATTGAAACCTGAAACTCAGTTAGTTCTTGTGGGAGACGTTGATCAGCTTCCTTCCGTCGGTCCAGGACAGGTGTTGCGCGATCTGATTGAATCTAAATCGCTTTCCATTATTCGTCTGGATATGATTTTTCGACAAGCTGAGCGGAGTTCAATCATCACCAATTCGCACAAGATTAATCATGGTGGCGAACCGGAATTTGCGGAGGATTTTCAATTTATTGAGGCTGATGCTCCTGAACAAATACAATCGCACATTGTCGGATTATGCTCAACAGTACTGCCGCAAAATTTCCAATATGATCCGTTGATTGATATACAGGTTCTTTCACCAATGAACAACACGTTGTGTGGTGTAAAAGAACTAAATAAAAAACTGCAACATGTCTTGAATGGAAAATCGAGTGTTTGCTGGCAAGGGAGTGAACGCAAGTTCCTTCTCAATGATAAGGTGATGCAGCTTCGAAATAATTATGATAAGGAAGTCTACAACGGTGATATTGGTAAGATAATCGGTCATGACAAGGAAGAGGGGAAATTATACGTTAATTTTTACGGCAAAAGAACGGATTATTCTTTTGATGATCTCGATCAACTTGTCCTTGCATATTCGACTACGATACATAAAAGTCAGGGAAATGAGTTTAATGCCGTTGTTATTCCTCTAACAATGTCGCATTTCATCATGCTTCAGAGGAATTTGATCTATACCGCTATTACCCGTGCTAAGCAACGATTGTTCCTAGTTGGTCAGAGAAAAGCTCTTGCTGTGGCCATACAGAATGCTGATACACGTCTGCGAAATACGAAACTCTTAAAACGACTGCAAGCATTGGTATAGCCGAGTTAATCATGTTGTAGTACCCACATAATATTTTGGTAATACTCTTTCAGTATTTTGACATAGTAACTGAAAGGAGAAATCATGGAGTTCAAAGAATTATTCTATCTTACGTTTGCCTGTTTATTCTTGGTTGCTGCATTGTTGGATAGTCTGGACACAAATCAATCCGCTAAGTAATACTATTTTTCAATATCCCGGTTATCTCGGCGGGGTGTTTTAACCTCCGCACAGGGCTTTTTTCTTTCCTTCCAGTCTTTTCCTTCCTATATTCATTCGGAATTGTATCATCCGATAAGGTAAAATTATGAAAAGACTCTTTTCTCCCTGGCGATCACAATATATTGCGACATTTAAAAATGAGAAACCACAAAAAGGTGAGTCGCTTTTTGCCCGAATAATACGGCAGAATAAAGATGAAAAAAATCTTGTGATTATTCGGAAGAAGTACTGTTTTGTGATGATGAATCTCTATCCTTATAACAGTGGTCATTTAATGATCGTCCCGTACAAACAGACTTCGGAAATGAGTGATCTTACGCTTGAGGAAAATGCGGAAATCATGAGTACCACGGCAGAAATGATTGAAATTCTAAAAAAAGTGATGAAACCGCAGGGATTTAATTTCGGTGCGAATTTAGGACGAGTGGCAGGGGCCGGAATTGATGATCATATACACTTTCACATTGTTCCTCGCTGGAATGGTGACACGAATTTTATGCCAACATTGGGAGATGTAAAAGTTGTTTCGGAAGATATACAATCAACATATAAAAAAATCATAGCTACATTACGAACAAACAAATCATACAAGTCAAAAAGGAAATAATGCGAACACTTATAGTTGGTTTTGTTATTCTGTTTTCTTCAATTCTTTATGCGCAGCAGTCACATTTTGATGTGGCAGTTACTATGAAAAACAAAGGTCTTGAAGAATTATTAGCATATGAAATGTTAAAAGATCTCACGAGCAACGTCGGAACTCGATTAAGTGGATCCGAAGGGTATGAAAAGGCGGTTGTGTGGGGGAAACGAGCTTTAGAACAAGCTGGTGCTGATTCAGTCTGGCTTGAGCCGGTGATAGTGCCAAAATGGGTTCGCGGAAATATTGAACAGGCATCTGCTTCTGCCGGAAGTTCACGAATGGAATTGACGATTTGTGCACTAGGCGGTAGTGTTGGAACTCCGAAAAACGGTATCAGTGGAGAGGTGATTGAGGTAAACTCATTTGATGAAGTGAAGGAGCTAGGAGTAAAAGCAAAAGGGAAAATTATTTTTTATAATCGTCCTTTCGATAGGACGAAAGTTAATACCGGTGAAGCTTACGGAGGAGCAGTAAATCAACGAGGCAGCGGTGCCATTGAGGCGGCAAAAGTCGGTGCTGTTGGCGTTCTTGTTCGATCAATGACAAATGCCATCGATGATGTACCCCATACTGGTGCTATGAGATATCTTGATTCAATTCCAAAAATACCTGCAGCAGCTATCAGTACGATTGATGCAAATACTTTAAGTGATTTGCTGAAAAAAGAGAAATCAGTTGTGGTCACATTGCAATTGAGTGCAAAAATATATCCCGATGTACAATCATTTAATGTTGTTGGTGAAATTAAGGGCTTAGAATATCCTCGAGAGATTGTCCTTGTCGGCGGACACCTTGATTCATGGGATAAAGGAACAGGCGCACATGACGATGGGAGCGGAGTAGTTCAAAGTATTGAAACAGTGCGATTAATTAAAACGTTGAATGTGGTACCGAAGAGGACAATTCGAGTTGTACTATTTGCGAATGAAGAAAACGGATTAAAGGGAGCGCGTGCGTATGCTGCTCGTGAACAGGGGAAAAAAGAAAAGCATATCGCAGCAATTGAAAGTGACGCAGGAGGTTTTCTTCCGAGAGGATTTGGAGTGACATCGGACTCTTTAAGATTTGTGAAAATCAAATCATATTCCAACCTACTAGAAATTGTTGGCGCGGAAAAAATTCAACGTGGCGGGGGTGGTGCAGATATTGGACCGCTTGAATCGTTTGGAACAGCACTTATTGGATTGAGTCCGGAATCCCAACGGTATTTCGATTACCATCATTCTAATCACGATACGATCGATAAAGTACATCCAAGAGAATTAGAACTCGGTGCTATTGCTATGGCAATTCTTTCATGGGCTATTGCTCAAGACGGATTATAAGCACATTTAAAATCTCATACAAAGAGGGGCTATAAAAGCCCCTTTTCAATTTTAAAAGTAAAAGATATTTATTATCTTGACATATTATTACTAATTAGTTATATTTGAATTAGTAATAATTAGCCTGGCAATCAAAACTTATGAAAACAACCAAAAAATATGGTAAAAATGCTGATTTAGCCCTCTCATTGTGGGTAAAATTAGCTCGAGCATTCGATACACTAGCAGTTCTAACAGCAAAGGATATCGATAGCTTCGGCCTAACCCCGCCTCAATTCGGTGTGATAGAGGCACTTGGGCACCTTGGATCGATGAAAATTGGAGAAATGTGTTCCAAGAAACTTATGACTGGCGGGAATATGACGGTTGTGATTGATAATCTCGAAAAGCAAGGCCTTGTGGAAAGGGTGAAAGATCAGAATGACCGAAGGGCATATATCGTACGATTAACGAAAAGCGGCGAGGATAAATTTGCCGAAATGTTTCCGGCGCATGCTCACTATGTTGAAAAATATGTATCGGCTGCGCTTTCTGTAGAGGAAATTCATCAGCTCTCAGCATTATTAAAAAAACTAGGATTAGCATTAAAATCGAATTTATAGCACAAGGAAATAATCAATTACAACATTACTAAAATAAAGGATCCCACAATGAAACAAGTAGTAACAATGACGCTCGCAATTCTTTTCATCTCGACAACTGCATTTACACAAACAAAATGGAAAGTCGATAAATCACATACAATGATCAATTTCAGTGTCTCACATATGGTTATTTCTGAAGTAACGGGACAATTCAACGAATTTGATGCTACAATGGAAGCAACAAAAGAAGATTTTACCGATGCAAAGATTAATGTCACGATTAAAACGAAAAGTATTAATACCGGCACCAACAGCAGAGACAATCATTTACGAAGCGCAGATTTTTTTAACGCCGATGTCGACAGCAATATTACATTTACAAGCGCAAAAATCGAGAAAACCAGTAACGATACCTATAAGATTTACGGTTCATTGACGATGCGTGGAGTAACGAAAGATGTTGTTCTTGATACAAAGTATAAAGGAAAAATCAAAGGAGGAAAAGGGATGGTATCAGCGTTTAAAGCAACAACGTCCATTGCGCGAAAAGAATGGGGATTAGGTTGGAACCGTACTATTGAATCCGGAAATTTACTTGTCGGAGAAAATGTTGATCTTACAATATTTATCGAATTTGCAGAAGCAAAAATATAATTCACTGTCATTTTAATTCAAAGGAAAAGTGTCATGGTAAACCCCGCCACCAATTTAAATTCAGTCGATCTTCAGAAAAAATGGAACATCGATGTAGCTCATACAAATATTAATTTTACAGTGTCGCATATGGTCATCTCCGAAGTGACAGGGAATTTCAAAGAATTTGAAGGAACCGTTGTTTCAACAAAAGATGACTTCAGCGATTCCCAAATCGAAGTATCCATCAATGCAAAAAGCATCAACACCGAAAGCAACGATCGGGATAATCACCTTCGCAGCGCAGATTTCTTTGATGCAGAGAATCATCCAGTGCTCACATTTAAGAGCGGAATGATTGAAGTGAAAGGAAACGGTACACTTGCAATTTCCGGTGACCTTAACTTACGCGGAATATCTAAACCGATTGTGCTTGATGCTCAGTTTAAGGGACAAGCAGTCAATCCTTGGGGTCAAATTGTGGCAGCGTTTAAAGCTTCCACAACAATTAACCGTAAATCCTGGGGATTGTCATGGAATGCCGCATTGGAAGCAGGCGGATTTCTTGTCGGAGAAGAGATCAAATTAAATCTCAATATTGAACTCAATCAAGCAAAATAGGGGACGAAATCTTGAACCATATGCATATAGTCGGAATTTCAGGGAGTTTGCGCAAAGGTTCATATAATACTGCGCTGTTAACAGTGGCGCAGTTATTATTACCCGAAGGAACGACTTTTGAGATAGCAGAGATCGGCAATTTACCGTTCTATAATTCAGACATTGACGGTAATTTACGTCCCAATGTGATTAAACAATTCAGGAATATACTTGCAGCCGCAGACGGGTTGTTATTTGCCGTGCCCGAATATAACTATTCGCTTCCCGGTGTTTTTAAGAATGCCATCGATTGGGCATCTCGAGGTGCTGATTCTCCTTTATTAAATAAGCCGGTTGGATTAATGGGAGCAACGAATGGAATGTGGGGAACAGTGCGAATGCAGCAATCTATCCGTCCGATTTTTCAATCGTTGAACATGTTTCCGGTAAATAAACCAGAAGTGTATGTTTCACGAGCAAGAGAAAAATTTGACGAAAATGGCATGTTAAAAGACGAAAAAACAAAAGACGTAATTCGTCAGCATTTACAGGCCTTAAAGGATTTGATGGTACAATTCAACAATAAAGATTAGATATGGTTACATTCAATAAAAATTATTCAAATGGTGAGGTCACAGTTCATTGGAAACCTGATGTCTGCGTCCATTCCGGCAATTGTGCACGACAATTATCAAGTGTGTTCAACCCGCGATTAAAGCCTTGGATTAATGTGGAAGGAGCCGGAACCGAAATAATCATTAACGCAGTCGAAGGTTGTCCTTCGGGTGCCTTAACATGGAGTAATAATAAAAGAGAAATACATGAAGAGTAAAATTTTAGGAATACATCATATTACCGCAATGGCAAGCGATGCCCAGAGCAATGTTGATTTTTATGTCAATGTTCTTGGGTTACGGTTTGTCAAAAAATCGATCAACCAAGATGCACCGGATGTGTATCATTTGTATTATGGGGACGAAACGGGAAGTCCCGGAACGGCAATGACATTTTTCCCTTTTGGAAGAGCTGCGCGAGGAACAAGGGGGAACGGAGAGATATCGCATGTGGCGTTTGCTGTACCAACAAGGTCGCAGGATTTTTGGATCTCTCACCTTGCAAAGCACGGAATTCAATTTGACGGTCCGTACAAAATATTTGGTGAGGAAGTTCTCACGTTTCTTGATCCAGACGGATTGGCCATTGATCTTGTTTTTAGCGACAAACAAGAATTACGACATCCTTGGAAGAAAAGTTCGGTTCCTGTTGAATATGCCATTAAAAGGTTTTATGGTGTCACCATGAACTTGGCAGAACTCGATTCTTCGATGACTGTTTTGCAGGAATTGCTCGGTGCACATGCGTCAACTCAAACAGGAAATCGTCATCGGTTTATCATAGGTGAAGGGAGCGATGAAGCAGCGATTGATATCATAATTGATCCATCATTACCTCGTGCACGGCAATCTGCTGGTTCGGTACATCATATTGCGTGGAGAGTGAAAGATTTTCTGGCGCATGAAGAGTGGCAAAAGAGAGTGGAACAGGGAGGATTACATCCAACGGAAATCATTGACCGATTCTATTTCCATTCCATTTATTTTCGCGAACCCGGCGGCGTGCTATATGAAATTGCGACAGACAAACCCGGTTTCACAGTAGACGAATCCTTAGAAAATCTTGGAACACAGTTGGTACTTCCGCCGTGGTATGAACCGCATCGTTCACGTATTGAACATGCGTTGCCCCCAATTGTTATTCCCACATGGAAATAAATAGATGAGAGAATTGATCATACAAACGCAAGGAATTCCACCGCATAACAGTGCAAAAACCATTTTGTATGGTCCTGAATTGGTGAAAGCAAAGGCAGCGCTCATTATGATGCATGGGCGCGGCGCAACGGCTGAAAGTATTTTGGAGCTTTCCCGTTATTTTATGTTTGATGGAGTTTCGTATATTGCACCGCAGGCGGATGGATTTACGTGGTATCCGAATAGTTTTTTGATGCCGATTGAGAGTAATGAACCAGGACTTTCTTCGGCATTGAAAAAAATGACGAATGTGGTCGATCATGTGGTTTCAGAAGGTATTCCTGAACATAAGATAATGCTGCTTGGTTTTTCGCAAGGCGCTTCTCTTTCATTGGAATGGACAGCACGGACAGCAAGAAATATTGCTGCAGTTTTCGGATTAAGCGGTGGGTTGATAGGTCCACCGGGTACAAAAAGAAATTATGAAGGTTCGTTTACCCAAACGACAGTATTCTTAGGATGTAGCGATGTTGATGTCCATATTCCCAAAGAACGAGTTATTGAAAGCGCAGATATATTTAAAAGAATGAATGCTGATGTTACTATGCGATTGTATCCAAAATTACCGCACACAGTGAACGATGACGAAGTGTATTTTGTCAATACATTCATTAAGAAACTGATTGAGTCGTAATGTACACATTGTACAAATCAACTGAGCGATCGAACACTTTCGGTTCCTGGGGCACATCGGCGGAAACATTCTTTGGGTCTGATCAAGAAAAATATCTCGGCTTCGGCAATCTCGTCCAATTGACGCATTCTACATTAAATGTGAATCAAGGAAATTCCGGAATGAAACTTCATCGGAACATGGAGATTGTCGATATTATTCTTAAGGGCTCGGTTGGATTTCAGGACAGTTTCGGAGAAACATCAACGTTTCCGGAAAACACGATTCAGGTCGTATCGGCAGGGAAAGGGATATACCAAAATGAATTCAATGCAGGTTTAGACGAATCAGAAAAAATCCAAATCGGCTTTTTGCCGAATTCATTGAACAAAACCCCTGGCAAAACTAAAGCATTGTTTGATTTACATCAAAACAGTAATTCATTAGTGGAACTTGTGTCCCCCCGCAATCCGTCGTCATTGAGTGTCCGACAGCAAGCAGCGGTACTTATGGGTGAATTTGAACCAAATCAACACATTGGTTATGCTATAAACAGTAAAACGATCGGTTTATTCGTCTATACCATTTGCGGAGTTGTTACCGTGCATAATGAAATACTGAGACGGGGTGACTCTGTTGGAATTATTAATGAAGAGCAAACGTTATTACATACAGCTGAGCAGTCAAAAATTTTAGTTATAGAAGTATCATTGAACGATTAAAGGAAAAACATGAAGACATTTATGGTCGAAGTAAAACTTCCGTACGAACCCAATCAGGAGTTTTTTTCACTCATACCAGCTCAGCGTGCGATGGTGATTGATCTGCTCACCAAACGAAAATTTTTAAGTTATACGCTTGCTGCAGACCGCTCAAAAGTATGGATCGTAATGGTGGCACCAACAGAACTTGAAGCGAGAACATTATTGGAACAGCAGCCGATGGATAAGTATTTCAGCTATACATTTACCCAATTGATGTTTCATGATATGGCCGGAGCAATGTTTCCTGCCGTTTCTTTGAATTAATCATGGTAAGAAAAGATTTCATTAAGACAGTAGCGTTATTTCCCTTGGTGGGAGGCAGTATGAAATTACATGAACTCAAGAACATTACAGACGATCATTCAAAGAGTGAAAGAATGCCCTTGCTATTTGTCGGCCATGGTAATCCCATGAATGCGATTGAAGATAATCGTTACAGTAAATCGTGGAAAGAAATCGGTGCTAAACTTCCTACGCCACAGGCAATTCTATCGGTTTCAGCTCATTGGCTGACCCGAGGGACAAAAGTTCTTGCCATGGATCAGCCTAAAACAATCCATGATTTTGGCGGTTTTCCTGAAGAATTATTTGCGCAACAATATCCTGCCCCTGGTGCGCCGGAATTTGCAAAAGAGACTCAACGATTATCCACAAACAAGCATATCATCTTAGACGAGGAGTGGGGATTTGATCATGGAACGTGGAGTGTTTTAAAACAGATGTTTCCAAAGGCAAACATTCCTGTCTATCAACTCAGCATTGATTACAATCAATCGATGGAATATCACTATGAATTGGGACAGCAGATTCAATCATTGCGTGAAAAAGGGGTGATGGTTATTGGGAGCGGAAATATTGTGCATAATCTTCGAGCGATTAATTTTCAACAAGGTGCAAAGCCGTATGACTGGGCTATAGAATTTGACGCAAAGATCAGGCACTGGGTCGAAACAGGAGACCACCGATCAATTATGGAATTTCAAAAACTCGGAGCGCTTTCGCAGCTTGCACATCCAACGTACGACCATTTTCTTCCGCTGATGTATGTGCTCGGTTTTCAAAACAAACGAGAATTGCCCAGGTTCTTTAATGATGATTTTGATATGAGTTCGGTTTCGATGCGTTCAATGATCTATGAAAGCTGAAGAGTATATATTTTTATTTAGAACCCATCTCAAAAACACAAAAACAACGGTCATTCTTCATCCCGATGTTGTTTATCGGGATGAAGAACCTGAAAATAGTATCAGATTCTTCGCTGCGCTTAGTATAAAAACATCCAAGGCTTGCTCAGAATAGCAATAGTTTCATTTTTGATGGCCTCTATTAAACCCGCGTAAGCGGTTTTTTTTATGGCCTAACGTAGATTATGCCAAATATATAAATCCAACTGCTGATCAGTAACACAGAAGTGATGATGAAGAAGTATTTTCGAAGCGTTGTAATTGTATAAGACTTTGTGTTCCATGACTCAATTGAATATGCTGCCAAAATGATCATCGCAGGCATCATTGGTATCCTGTAGCGTGCAACAGTGAAAAAGATGAGGTGAAAACAAATCCATCCAATGATGACCATTTTAATGAGAGTAATATTTCTGAGTGTTGAATCATTGGTAAATATAAAACTCCACAACGCCAGAAGAACGATCCCAGCCGTCAGAAAATGAAATCCAACAAAGATGAGCGGTGGGAATTCCCGGTAAATATGCAGAGCACGGGAATATGTCTTCCATTCCTCTCTGTAAAAAAGTGACTGCATCAATCCAAAATCTGGTTCGAAGAAATGAATTGATTTCAAACAGATCAATTTTATCTCTTGTAACGGATGAGTGGCTAGATAACTCAGCCCTTCCCTTAATGCGAACTGTGAACGCTCGAATTCTCCTTTGACATTCTCTAATGGATTATTCTTTTCGACATACCGAAATGAACCGGTTGCCTGCTCGTTATGGCCGATCCAAAAATTCACACCACCATTGCTTGTTAATGATAAACGATCAAATTGGATCTTATTCCGTATTATCCAAGGAGAGATAAGTAAAACGAAACCAATACATACAAGAAGGTACTTCCTTAAGGTTGAAATAACAGATCTGGAGCGGAACCATTCCCAAGCCAAAAAAATGAGAAACAGAATTGCAGCGTTTGGTTTTATCAGTGTTAGTATTCCGAGCACGGCTCCCAACAATAATCTCAAAATTGTAGAATCCTGAAGACGTCGGCTGGAGGCAAGGAATATGGCGATCATCAATACACCGGTAAAAATTGTTTCTGTCATTAAGAATAAAATGTAAAACATGCTGCCCGGAAATAAAGCATATACTATTGTTGCTAAATAGGCAGTTTTTAAGGAGAAACTGTTTCGGCAGATTGTGAACACAAGAAAACATGTCACACTATCAACCAGGGCTTGAAAGACCCTCATTGCTCCAATGGAATTGCCAAAGAGGGAAATTATGGACGCTATGATGATCGGATATCCCGGTGCCCGAGATGCAGTAGGGATCCCGTCCAAACTAAAACTATTTTCATTGACTATGGATTGTCCAAGATGATAATAATCAATTTCATCAGATAACAACGGAGGAGAGAGCAATAAAACGACTATAAGCCGTATTGAAAATGCGGCAAGAACAATCATAAAAATTGGAGATAGACGCTTTATGTGAATATTGGAGAAGTCCATTTCAATTAATATAGAAAAAACATAGATTGAAATCAGTCCAAATTAGTCGTACACTATCAAATGACATTGACTTCAGTACTATGCCACTGACACAAGACGCTTATAAACAGGTATTTTCCATTCTTCAGGATTATGCATTTATTATCGATAGTTCGTCTAAGATCATCGATAAGAATACAAAAGTTGATCAACGAAAGTTTAATCAATCAAAATTATCCGATTGTTTTGCTGATGACGGCTCCTTCCACTTTGAGAAATCTTTGCAGACCAGTCCATACGTATTCCGATCGGATTTCTTCTTCAATCCTTCTGACCATATCTATTCAGAAATATCTGTTACTTTGTTTACTGCAGCAAAAGAAAATCTGTTTCTTGTGGTGGTAAGAGATATCACTGCGCAGCATGACACAGAGCTTGAACTACTTCGTTTTTCCGAAGTGATCTATCGAACCGTCAATCCGATCCAAATCACCAGCACTGAAGGGAAAATGATTTTTGTTAATCCTGCATTTGAACATATTACGGGATATACTCGCGCGGAATTGATTGGTGAAAATCCCAATAAGTTGAACAGCGGAAAACATGGAAAAGATTTTTGGAAAAAGGTGTGGACGAAGATCAATACTGGTCAACAATGGGTTGGTCAAATTCAGAATAGAAAAAAGAATGGTGAACTATTCTATACCGAACTGGTGATTTCTCCGATTGTAGACGAAAAGAAAAAAGTAATCGGTTTTTTAGGAGCGCACAGAGATATTACAGAGCAAAAGATTCTCGAACGTCAGGTAGTGCGATCGCAAAAGATGGAAACCTTTGGAACACTTGCCGCCGGAATTGCCCATGAAGTGGGAAATCCTCTTACCTCCATTTCATCGCTTGTGCAGGTCGTTCAACGTCAAACGGAAGATGATTTTGTGCAGGAGAAACTGGAATTAGTGAAGAACCAGATAAATCGTATTTCAAAAATTATCCGTGAGCTGGTCGATTTTGCCCGTCCATCGACGCATGAAGTGAAGGATGTCAGCACAAATTTGGTGGTTCGGGAAGCATTAAATATCGTTCAATACGGAAAAAAAGCACGTACTATTAAGTTTAACGTTGCTCTCGTGGACGACCTGCCATTTGTCAGTGCTGTTCATGATCAGATTTTACAAGTTTTCCTAAATATTTTAATGAATGCCGTTGATGCAAGTATGGGAAATCCAGACTCTTCAATCTCAGTATTGACAAAACAATCGGACGAAAAAGTCGAAATTAGCATCTCCGACAATGGCACGGGAATTGCCGAACATCACCTCAGTAAAGTATTCGATCCATTTTTCACTACAAAAGAGGTCGGCAAAGGGACGGGACTTGGTCTTTGGGTCAGTTTGGGTATCATCCGCAATTTTGGGGGGGATATTCATGTTGAAAGCGAATTAGGAAAAGGAACCACGTTCATCGTTCGACTGCCAAAAAAAGGATAAGGAAATGAAGAAAAAAATTTTAGTTGTTGACGATGAAGAAATCATTCGAGATTCCATTGGGTTTATCCTGGAAAAGGAAGGATATGCCGTACGGAAAGCAGAGAACGGGGCAGTGGCATTTAAGTTGATGAATGAAAATCTTTTTGACCTCGTCATCACGGATATTGAAATGCCGGAAATGCGCGGTCCCGATTTACTGGATAAAATATCGGAACGGTTTCCACAAACATTTGTCATTATTATCACAGCGTATGCTTCTATTGAGACGGCAGTTGCGGCCATTCGCAAAGGGGCTTATGATTATTTATTGAAACCGATCGAGTTCGACGATCTCCTGTTCAGAATTAAAAAATTGTTCGAATATAAAGATCTTGTGTTGGAAAATACGCTTTTACGACAGGAAGTGAACAGAAAATTTGACTTCTCCTCCATTATCGGACAAAGTGAAGCAATGAAAAAGATTTTTTCCGATATCCAAAAAGTTGCGCCGACGGAAGGAACAGTGTTGATCACGGGAAAAAGCGGAACAGGAAAAGAGTTAGTAGCACGAGCAATCCATGGACACAGTAAACGATCCGGAAAACGGTTTCACGCCATCAATTGTGGTGCAATCGTCGAGACACTATTTGAAAGTGAGCTCTTTGGACATAAGAAAGGATCATTTACAGGGGCTACAAACGATAAAGACGGCGCATTCAAAGCAGCTGAGGGAGGAACATTACTGCTAGATGAAATTAGTGAAATGCCGCTGCATCTTCAACCAAAACTGCTTCGTGCTTTGGAACAGCGCGAAATTACACCCGTTGGCAGCAATGATACCATACCTATAAATGTAAGAATAGTTGCAGCGACGAATAGAAATCTGAAAGAAGAGATAGTCAAAGGAAAATTTCGCGAAGATCTATTTTACCGCCTCAATGTTGTTGAAGTCCATCTGCCCGAACTGAGCGAACGATCGGAAGATATACCACTGTTGGTAAACTCGTTTATCTCCAAATTCCGCAGCGAGATGGGAAAAGCGATCAAAGGAATCTCTAATCAGGCGATGAGTGCGTTAGTAAATCATCAATGGAAAGGTCAGATCCGAGAGCTGCAGAACATTGTAGAACGCGCTATGATCTTTTGCGATGCGGAGATTATTGACGTGCAGCATCTTCCGGAAGAACTGCAGGCAAGCGCACAAATTTCCGTTATTGATTATTCTTCGCAATCATTAAAAGATGCCGTTCACATGTTTGAACGTCGTTACATTGAACAGAAATTGAAACATCATGGCGGCGACAAAGATAAAGTCGCAAAAGATCTGGGATTAAGTCTGTCAACGCTCTATCGCAAATTTGAAGAGCTGGGGATACCACTGAAAGATAAATAGGAAGAGTATTTTTGATAACAGCCATCGGATTACACGAAGCAATCTGATGGCTGTTTTGTTTTAAAATTCTGCACTGACACCGATCGATGGAAGTAATGCAATACTCCCTTCGGGTTGTTTCACTTGTTTTGTTCGCTCATCATAAACAGGAATATCAAGTGCTCTGCGGTTATAGATGTTTTGCACATCAATATATGTGATCAAATTCCATCGTTCAAAGTTCCATCGACGGTCAATACGAATATCAATGCTATGGTTGGCGCCGATGCGTGCAGTATTATATGCTAAACTATTCTGCGTCCCGTTAGCATTATACGGTGTATAGGGGCGTCCAGTAGCAAATCGAAATTTCCCGCTGAACTCCCACAATTCATTCAGAATATAACCGCCGCCAAGATTGATAATCCAGCGCTGATCGAATGAACTAGATCGTAATACTCCGTCCAGTGCTTGGAATCTCGCCTCATTCCAACTGAGACTTACCAATCCATAGCATGGAACATTGGACAATTTTTTTTGAAGGAACAGTTCAAGTCCATGTGCAACGCCGCTGCCGGAACTCACGAGGGGATCAAGTCCGAATGCAGCATATCCGTCTTGTGAACCGCCGTATCCGGCACCGCTATTGGCAAGGACCAAATATGGCCGAGTGATACTTGTTGGGTAATCGGAATAGTTTTTTACATATCCTTCCAGACTTATTTTTACATCGGAGCGAATAAGGTATTCAATTCCTGTCACGTATTGATCGACAGCCACAAATTTCAAATTTCTATTTGTAGCATTTGCCACCAACCAAATATATGAAGGTGCTTGATGGTATTGGCCAATGCTTGTGGTTACCGTGACAACCGGAGAAACTGCGTATGAGAATGATACACGTGGTGAAAAAGAGAATTGATCGTTAATAAGATTGAAATAATCAACTCTTCCGCCAATCGTAAATCGAAGATTGTGTGCAATCGATTGTGACCATTGAATATATCCCGCCGATTTAATTGCTGTTGTATCGAGCGCTGCGTTCACAGTCAATTGCTGGCCAAAATTTGTCCAGAAGGGAATCGGGAGAATAATATTTGAGTTGAAATCGACGAATTTACCCAGCAAACCAAACGAAAGTTCCGATTCTTTTGTCAATTGAAATACAGCATCAGCTCGCAGTGAAGTTTCAAATTCATTCGATGAACTTTTAAAAATCTGTTGAAGAAGAGAATCGCTTTGGAAAAAACTATATCCGATAAATGTCTGACTTATTGTTACATTCGTAAATCCTTTGTTTACCAAATGTCTCCATGAAACTCCGCCAAGAAATTGTGTTTGATCGGTGCCTAAAATACGGGAATTATCAAAACGTTTTTTCTGAGTGTCATTGAACAACTTTATATTATCCAATGCAACAATACTTAATATATTCACTTGATCATTCGGCGATAATTTATAATTCACTTTACCGAGGAAATCCCAATATTCCGGTACAAAACCAAATCCGGCAGCTTTAAAGATAAAATCGAGATAACTTCTTCGTGCAGAGAAGAGAAAAGAGCCTTTATCATCGGTGGGTCCTTCAAGATTCAATCCGAACTGTGAAGCAGAAATAGTTGCCTTTCCGCCAAGTCGGTCTGTTCTGCCATCTTTTAAATCGATCAAAAGAACAGACGAAAGCTTGTCGCCGTATTTTGCTCCGAATCCGCCAGTTCTGAATGATGTTTCATCCACAAAATCGAGATTAATATAACTGAGCGGCCCGCCGCTTGCTCCTTGTGTACCGAAGTGGTTGATGTTTGCTACTTCAATGTTGTCAATGACGAACAGGTTCTCGGATGGTGCTCCGCCTCGAACGATCAGATCGTTTCTCCCGTTTTGAACCTGGGCAACACCGGGGAGGATAGAAATGGCACGGACAACGTCCTCCAATCCTCCCGGTAAGCGGCGGATCTCTTCCGCACCAAGTGTTTGGACACTAATGGGAGCATCCGGTGATTTTTGGAAATATTCTGTTGTGACTGTCACACCTTCCAATTCCAGGGAAGATTCCATTAATGCAAAGTGAACGTCAGCCGGTTTACCGACGGAAATTACAACATCGGTTTTAACCATCGGTTGAAATCCAAGTGCGCTTGCCCGGATATTGTATGTTCCAACTGATACATTCTTAATGGAAAAATTACCCTCAATATCTGTTGCTGCACCAATGGTTGTTCCTTGAATGACAATTGTCGCACTGACGATCGGTTCTTTTGTTGAGAAGTTAATTACGTGCCCGACCATTGAACCAGCCTGTTTTAATTGGTTTTCTTGAGCAAAGAGTGAAAGAGCAAAAAAGGCAAAAAGCAAAAAAACGAATGATTTCATATTCCCTTATTTTTATAATGTCTGTAGTTGCCAGCGCCGGGGAGGTTTAAATTGTTCCATTGTTGAATTAAATCATTTACTATAATGGTTAACAGAATTTCTCTGCACGCGAAGAAATTTCCTTAAACATTGTCATTACAAAATGTTCATGCTCTGGTTTCATCAAAACACTTCTGAGCACTCTGGTCGTCGGTGCATCAACAACATAATGGGAATGTTCTTTGGCGATAGCGGATGATGAAACTGTATAGAGAGCAAGATAGAGGGGTGAATCGGAGTGATTCATTGTGGAGTTGAATATTTTTTCAGAGGCTGCAGAAACAGTTGAAGCTGAGAACTCTTTTGTCTTTGGAAAATAAATGACAATATCAAGATCCGGAGTGCAATACTCCAATAAACTGCTGCTAGTCGAAATCAATTCACTCCATATCTGCGCTGCATGCCGTGTTTTTGTGAGGATTGTACCGAGACCCCCGTCTCTCCTCAATGGAAATGCTTTTAAAGTTGCCCACAAAGCCGCCGCCGATGCTCCCGCGCGTGAACATTCCAATGAAATTTCGCCAAGATGTAATTCTTTTGAAGTAAAATATGTATAAGGCGAATCATGCTGATAATATTTTCCAACATTTGCATTTTTGAAGATTACACAGCCGCAACCGTACGGCTGCAATCCATGCTTATGCGGATCGATAACAATGCTATCACACTCTTTCAGTGCCAGAAACGGTTCCGGGGAAATAATCGGAGCTTTGTCATATGCAAGCAGAGTGAAGAATCCTCCATAAGCACAATCTGCATGAATTCTAACTCCGTATTTTTTAGCAAGGGGAAGAATTGAATGTAGTGGCTCCACAGATCCAGTACCCGTTGTTCCAATGGTGACAACTAATGTTCCAATGGTTCCCTTCTTCAATTCAACTTCAAGTAAATCAAGATTGGTAATATCTACTTCTTGTGATTCTGTTTTGATTACCTCACACATCCGTCTGTGTGTGTAATGTGCATTTGTGGAAAAAGCTATAGTTTTATTTGGGTGGATTGATCGCGCAACCCATAGAGCTTCAAGATTGGCAATGGTGCCACTGGAAGTAAGATGTCCAAGATGTTCAGTGTAGCCGAACATCGTTGCAATTTGATCGACTGACTCCATTTCCATCTTTGCTGTAGCCGGTCCGCCATCCAATGCATGGTTGTTAGGATTGATCTGCATTGCCATCAAATAGGATGCAATTGCAATTGGGTGGGGAGGTTTAATCATCTGACCTGCATACCTGGGATGGAAAAAAGGGTAATTATCGTTGAGTCGTTGTTCCAATTCAGTGAGAATAGAGACAGATTTCTCTACTGTGATATGCAGAGATTCATCGCCATCCATACTTTCCCATCGTTCGCGAAAACGGTGCTGGAATGAAATGGTGCTGTCAATAAGAAGACGAAATTCCTTTTCAGTCATAGTATTCGGCATTAATGTGATTCAATATAGAAGGAACAATGTTTGCAATCAATACAACCTAATAAATTCAATTGAACAGCGGTAAATTATTTTCTATTTTAATAAGATGTAAGGAAAAAAATCTTTAATTTTTTGATCGTTGAACTTCAACTATTTGGTTAAATATACTCTATGTTGACAATAGCAATCGACGCGGCATGTGAAGCGGGAAAGTTCCTCAAAGCAAATGTTGGGAAGGTGAAAAATATCGAACGAAAGATCGGACAAGAGACAAATCTTGTGACGGAGATTGATAAGCAATCCGAAGTGATGATCATCAAAAAAATTAAAGAACATTTTCCTGAACATGCTATCCTTGGTGAAGAGAGCGGCGCAAATGTCAGTACGTCCGAGTTTAAGTGGATTATTGATCCCTTGGATGGAACGACGAATTTTACACACGGCCTCCCTATCTATTGCGTTACCATTGGCATTGAACACAAAGGTGAGATTATTGCCGGTGCCATTTATGATCCGAATGCTGATGAATTGTTTACAGCCGAAAAGGGAAAGGGAGCGTTTCTTAACGGAAAGAGGATTTCAGTCTCAACAGCAGCAACATTAATTACATCGCTTGTTGTTACAGGTTTCCCCTATAACGTGAAGGATAATCCGGAAAATGTGATTGAACATTTTGTTAATTTCCTTCCGCTTGCTCAAGGTGTTCGCAGACTCGGTTCCGCTGCTCTCGATCTCGCCTACATTGCATCGGGTCGATTTGACGGTTATTGGGAAGTGACACTTCAACCTTGGGACAAAGCAGCGGGAATCTTATTAGTGCGCGAAGCTGGTGGTATGGTGACAGATTTTTCGAACGATCCTGCAAATGTGATATACAATCCGAACACTTTAGCAACGAACGGAATAATTCATCATCACATGCTCGAGATCATCCAATTGACAAAAAAATCTCATGCCTCTTAAAAAACAAACCATTTTATTTGTTGATGATGAAGAAAGCCTGCTTGATATCGTCGGTTCGGTGTTGGAGGCAGAAGGGTTCAAGGTTGTCACTGCCACCAGTGTAGAAAAGGGGATTGAACATTTATCTTCCGTCAATCCTGACATTATTATTTCGGATATCACCATGCCGGGTAAAAATGGATTTGATTTTTTTGAACATATACGCTCCCTTCCGCATTTGCAGCATGTTCCTTTCCTCTTCCTCTCAGCTCATTCCGATTCCGAAAGTGTTGTTGCCGGAAAAGAAATCGGCAGCGATGATTATTTGACAAAGCCTGTCGATTTTCATCTGTTGCTTTCATCCATTCGCGGAAAACTCAAAAGAAAAGAACAGCTGCATGAAGCTGCCGCCCTTCAAACGGAAAAAATTAAATCGGAAATCTTTCGTTTAATCACTCATGAAATGCGGACCCCGCTTACCTCCATCCTCGGCGCAACGGAAATGCTGTCTGACTCACATGGTGATTTATCGACGAAAGAGTTGACAGAATTTTTACAGATGCTTCAAAATAGCAGCAAACGATTAAATATGATGGTGGATGATTTTCTGACCGCAACGAAGATAGAATCGGGCGAGATTCTTAGAGAGATGGATATCAAAGATTATCGTGTTACCCCCAACCATATTGTTCAGCGATTAATCTCCGATTTAGAATACCAGTTGAGCCACCATGGAGTGAAGATTGAAAACAAGATTGTGGATGCTACCATTACTGTCCACATGTTTGCGGCACATATGGAAAATATTCTCAAACGCCTTATTGATAATGCTATAAAGTTTTCCCAGCCGGAGAGTTATGTAATTGTCGATCTCCACGAGAGCAATGGGTTTGTTTTTTCGGTGCAGGACTTTGGTGTCGGAATAGCTTCGGAAAAAAAATCGATCATTTTTCAAAAGTTTGGACAAATAGATAGAGAAAAGAACGAACAACAGGGATCCGGCCTTGGTTTGTACATTGCGTACAATTTAGCAAAACTCAATGGAGCCGATGTTTGGTTCGAAAGTGAAGAAGGGAAGGGTTCCACCTTTTATTTGCGAGTCCGAAAAAGCCTCTAAAATTCTTCTCCTGTTACTCGAGAGATTGAAGCTCCCAGTATGCTCAATTTCTTTTCGATTGCTTCATATCCTCGATCAAGATGATAAACACGTAATACTTCCGTTTCCCCTTCCGCTTTCATTGCTGCGAGAATAAGAGCAGCAGAAGCCCGAAGATCGGTGGACATGACTTTTGTACCTGAGAGTTTTTTCACACCGCGTATAATCGCAGCGTTATCTTTCATTTCAATATTGGCCCCGAGCCGTGCAATTTCAGGAACGTGTGCAAATCTGTCGTGATAAATGGTATCGGTCACCGTTGATGTTCCTTTGGCAATCGTCATTAAGGAAATCCATTGCGCCTGCATATCGGTTGGGAAACCGGGATAGACAGCAGTGGTTACATCTACAGGCTTGATGGTTTTTGGAGCAATCAATTCAATAAAATCTTTGCCGATTGTTAGTTTTGCTCCGGAATCTTCAAGTCGTGCAGTCACAGCAGAAAAATGGTCCGGGATAACATTTTCTATTCTGATCTTCCCACCGCACATTGCGCCGGCAATTAACATTGTCCCTGCTTCAATCCTGTCCGGTATAGTGTTGATGCTCGCAGGATGTAATTCTTCTACTCCTTCAATTTCTAACGTGGTTGTACCCAAGCCGTCAATCTTTGCTCCCATAGCAATTAGCATTTCGACAAGGTTTGTGATTTCTGGTTCCATTGCCGCATTTTCTATGCGTGTTGTTCCTTTTGCCAGAACAGCAGCCATCAAAATATTTCCTGTCGCTCCAACGCTGGAGACGTTGAATGCAATACGCGCTCCTTTCAGCCGTTTGGCTTTCGCATAGATATATCCTCGCACAAGTTCAATCTTAGCACCGAGTTTTTTCATTCCTTCAATGTGAAGATCGACCGGCCGCGGGCCCCATGCACATCCGCCTGGGAGCGATACCTTCGCTTGTCCATAACGGGCAAGCAGCGGACCAAGAACATAAATTGACGCACGCATCTTTTTCACATGTTCGTACGGCGCTTCGAATTTATTAACACGGAAGGTGTTTACCTCCAACGTTTTATTTTTTCGTTCAAAGGTGACTCCCATTGTTTGGAGCAGTTTGGACATGGTGACTACATCTCGAAGATCGGGAGTGTTATGGAGTTCATACTTTCCGCTGGCGAGGAGTGTTGCCGGCATCAAGGCGAGCGTTGCATTTTTTGCACCGCTGATGGAGACAGTACCATTGAGTTTCTTTCCGCCTTTAATAACAAATTTATCCATAAAACCTCTCTCGATCCTTTCTTCAATGAGTGATGGAATGTTATTAAAAATTGCTCAAAAAACAAATTAAGCTAAATGATGGCGCAATTTTTGGCGAAGAATAGACATTGCAGTACGGATGCGAGTTTTAACGGTGCCGAGCGGCATTTTAAAATGTTCTGCTAATTCGGATTGTGTGTAACCACGGAAGTACGCGAATTCGATTAATTCTTTCTGCTCATTGGAAAGAGACGTAAGGGCGATAAGAATCTCTTCCTGTTGTCTGGAAAGAATTGCTCGGCGTTCAGGATTATCGGCAAGATCTGCAGTGAAGATATCACTATAATTTTCAATTTTGGATTCTTGAGACCGATTCCGATAATTTTTAGACCGTAATCGATCAATTGCCTTGTTTCGTGCGATACGGCAAAACCATGAACCGGGATTTCCCAATCGCTGATCGTACTTTTCCCCATGTTCCCAAATATTGAGGAAGACTTCCTGTAAGATATCCTCTGCCTCCTGTTGTTCCTTCAAAATGCGGAAGATAACGGAATAGAGAAGTGTTGAATATTGATCATATAATTCTGCCAAGCCAGACGCTTCCTTTCTCGTGATCCTGTCGAGAAGGGAAATATCATTCTTCATTTGTTCGGCTGGCAGAATACTGAATATCATACGCTAATTAGAAAATGCTGGTTCACCCATTAAATACATCGTTCCTGTTGGCTGCGGAACACCTCCTTTGGGTTCTAAGGTAACGGCAAAGGCAGTAATATCTTTTTTATTTTCAGGAAGCGGTAATTCGGAAACTTTGAAATAGTTCTCATTGCCCTCGGCAACGCTAAAGATGCCGGCACTGAACGGTTTTTTATTTTTATCTAAGAACCACAATTGATAATCTTTATCCGAAGGGAGAGAGGGAAGTTTTGAAATTTGCAGAATGGCAATTTTGCGTACGGGATCCCAGATAATTTTTCCATAACCGGCAGGATTCACTTCCAGTCCATTCATGATTGCTACTTCAATTTTTGGAGATTGCAGAACGTTCAATATCTCATCTTTTTGTTGTATATCGGTTGTGAGAGAAGTCAGTCGTAGTTGCTGTTCTGCAACAAGTGATTCATACGAAGAAAGTTGTTGTTCTGTTGTTGAAAGGTCATTGTATAGCAAATATGCATATGCACCAATTTCAATAACTACGATTAACAGAAGCATTGATACAATAAGTCCGAATTGCGGACTTCCGAAACCGAGTGTGTGTGCAAGATCTTCAAAGAACTCTGAAATAGAGAAGGAAGCATGGGATCGTTTTCGGATTGTATTAAGGAGTTTTGTTTTTATGTTCGGACGAGGAGAAACGCGAGTGAGACTGGTATTAATTAGATAGGAAACAGAAATCGAATCACGGTAAATTTCCTGATACTCTTTATCGCCGTGAGTCAACATGTTCTCAAACACTGCTTGTTCTTTTGCATCGAGCTCACCGAGTGCATGCACAGCACATAATTCTTCAAAATATTCTTTTTCAGATGCCATATAAATAGAGAACGAAGTTTTTTCACTGTTGGATTCAACACTAAAGTACTTGAATCGATGCCCAGTCGCAATGAAAAAAAATGCTTAATCTTTTGATGAAACAAACCGGATAATCGGAAGTTCTATCAGTGTGACAAAAACACCTAATCCGGTGGAACTGATAAAACTCATGATTCCCTGCCCTAGTGAGTTATTCATTTTTCGGTTTTGATCCATGAATCGCCCTATCTCATCGTCTGTAGCACCGCTCAGGATCAGTTTTTTTCTTTGCCACTGCACCATAGCATCGATCCACTCGGGGTTGATATAGTTATTGTAGAGAAACAAGAACAGTGTGAATATGGCAGCGGATATAATAGCAATTTGAAATCCGGTATTAATTCCTGCTTTGAGTGGAAGAACGACATTCAGCGTGGTTTGTTGTTCTTTTAATGCAACATATATTACTACAATAGGAATGAATACTGATACATATCCGGAGTATTGACCAATCTCAAGAGATGTAGTATGAAATCCGAGCGCGAATTCAATCAGCACCCATATACTCATTTCTACGCCGCAAAGAAGACCGTAACGATATTCGGGATTCATTTTTTTGTGATAAAATTACTGATGTTTCCAACAATAATTGTTGCCAGACAACCAATAAGTGTATGCCAAGTAAAATCAATATTTGTATATGTCAAAACAATGATCATCGATACAATACCTGCAATAAAACCGGCGAATGCATCAAGTTGATTAGTACACTTGAAGAGAAGACCGAGAAAAAATGTTCCCAACAAACCACCGTAGGTAAATGATGCTATTTTTAATCCAATCTCAACGACAGGATTTTTTGTATCGGTAAACAGCATAGCGCCGCCGATAAGGACAAATCCCCATAATAATGTAAAGCGTTTTGACCATATCACATCTGTTTTTTCGTCAAGGTTTCTTCCTTTGGTTGTTAATTTGAAGAGATCAAGAAACGTTGAGGAGGCTAGCGAACTGATGGACGAAGAGAGTGTACCCATAGCAGATGCGAGTACACCAGCGATAACCAATCCTGCAAGACCGGTAGGGAGATTTTCGACAATGAATTTCGGAAATATTTCATCGGACGATTTTAAACCAAGTTGTTGGAATGGTACACCGTTGTAAAATGCGAACAGGCATAATCCCAACACTAAAAAAAATGCGAACTGAAGTACGATGATCGATGCATCCAGAATCAACGCTTTTTGACTTTCCCATTTGGACTTGCACCCAAGCAGACGTTGCACAAGCAGTTGATCAGTTCCATGTGATGCCATGGAAAGAAATGTTCCTCCAAGCAGTCCGCCAAGAAACGTATACGGGGAGGAAAGAAACTCGAGGAAAGTACTTCCGGTAGTCAAATTAATCATGGAAAATTTATCTGTCCCATTCAATGTTGCAAATGAGACGACATCACTCCAGCCGTTGGGCAGATGCTGTAAAATTAATACCATCGAAGCAAAAGCGCCGCCGAGATAGATACACATTTGAACAACATCCATGGCAACGACAGCTTTCAATCCGCCGACATATGTATAGACGAGTGTAAAAATTCCAATAATAAAGATGCTTGTTGAATAATCAAAACCAGTAATTAGGTGAACAGGAATTGCTGTGGCAAAGAGTCGAACCCCGGAAGCAAGGACTCGCGTAATAATAAAAACAGTCGAAGTGAATTTCCGCAGTCCCATGCCGAACCGTTTGCCGAGAAAATCGTACGCTGTTTCCAAGTCTCCTTTATAATATGCCGGTATAAAAATCATACTGACCAGCAGTCGGCCGAAGAAGTACCCGACGGCAAGTTGCAAAAAATGCATGTCACTTTTATAAGCAAGACCCGGAATACTGATGAATGTGAGTGTACTCGTTTCACTGGCGACGATGGAAAATCCGACCGACCACCACGACATTTCCTTTCCACCGAGAAAATAGTCTCGCGAGGTTTTTTGTTTTCTGCCGATATAGACGCCGATCAGTGTAACGCCAAGAAGATAAACTGCAACGATGAGGTAATCGATGAAGGAAAAGCCCATGGGGGAAATATTGTATCAGTTCATTGCAGCATGAGTGCAATGAACTGATGATTTGATAAATTATGAACTTTTTTGCGCTTTTGCGACGCTGTCAAAGATGGGGAATACTTTATCTAATTGGGAGATCTTGAGCAAAGAAAGGACTTTTTTATGTACGCCGACAAGTTTTATTTCGCCATTATGCTGGCGCATTTGTCTGTCGGCAATTAACAGAGCACTTAATCCGCTGCTGTCGCAAAACTCGACGGCAGTGAGATCAATAACCAGTGATTTCAATGTCGGTCGACAGAGGAGGATAAATTCCCCCTTCAATTCAGGAGAGACCGATACATCCAGTTTGCGTTCTTTTAAGGTGATAATAGCACTACTTCCATTCTTTGTAACGTCAAATTTCATAGCGACCTCAATTTAAAACATTGATAAAGTTCTGAACAACTGTTCATATCTCATTTTTGCATTCCGATTCGGTGCTGCATTAAATTGGAAATTGTAATACGCATCGGCATGCTCCTGCGTGAACCCGACCTTCAATGGTGCGTTAATGTGTTTGCATAAATATGCCGAAGAAGGAACAAGGGAAAAATTCAAATCGAGCAATAGATCAAATTTTTGATTGAGCAGCGTACTGATCTCTTGTTTTTTAGGAAGGAAAAAATAGTTCAAGTGCTCATTTTTAATGGTAGTAACATTCGAACGGTTGAGTGTATTGGAAAAACTACGATGTCCTTCGTTCACCACCAATGTGAGCTTATTTCCCTGAAACTTATTCTGCAGAAGAATAATTGTTTGTGCCACAACGGATCGCTGTTCCGGGTTCTCAGGAATGATTACCAGTGCCGTTTTTGCGCTTGAAAACGACGTGGAAAAAGAGATTGACTTCGATACCTTCCGTCGCGAAAAGAACCGTGTTATTGTTATTCCAAAATTTCTTCGTTGTTTTTCAAACATATCGTTGTTATCAACTATTCTGTGGCAGTAAAGTGCAAAACGTTTTTAAGAATTTCAAGAAAAGAAATTTACAGATTTTACGGAGGATTGTACCGTGATGAGAAATTGCTTGACTATCACTGTAACATTTTTACAAACTCTGCTTCAGTGATCGTCTTGATACCCAACTCAATCGCTTTTTGCAGTTTTGAGCCTGCATCGCTGCCAACAATGACATAGTCTGTTTTTTTACTTACGCTGGATGCAGATTTGCCGCCAAACGCTTCGATCTTTTCCTTTGCTTCATCGCGGCTCATCGATTCAAGACCTCCTGTCAGTACAAACGTCTTACCGACGATGAGCGTGTTAGCGGAAATCTTTTTCCGATCACTTTTCATTTGAAGTCCGGCTTTGGAAAGGCGATCGATCAGTGTGAGTGAATGTTTATCCTTGAAGAATCGAACGACACTTTCTGCAATACGCGGTCCGATTCCTTCAACATGTCCCAGTGATTCCAATGATGCATTCCGTAATTTATCAATCGTAGAAAAATTATCCGCGAGTAATTTTGCAACCCCTTCACCGACAAACCGAATTCCCAAACCGAATAGTACTCGATTAAAAAGAAGTTGTTTGCTTTCTTCGATTCCATCCAATAGATTCTGAGCACTTTTTTCTCCCATTCGTTCAAGGCCGGCAATCTGTTGTTTCTTAAGGTCATAAATATCAGCAATATTATGAATCAATCCTTCATTCACCAGAAGGTCAATTACTGCTTCGCCAAGTCCTTCAATATTCATAGCACGTCGATGGGCAAAATGTTCAATACGGCCTCGAACTTGTGCAGGACATTCAAAATTCTCACAATAATATGCCGCTTCACCTTCAGGGCGAAAGATCTTGGAACCGCATTCGGGACACTTGGAAGGAAATTTGAACACAGAAGATTTTTTCTGCCGTTTTTTTAGATTGACCCTGGCTACTTTTGGAATGACATCGCCCCCTTTTTCTACAAAAACAGAATCACCAATTCGAATATCCAAATCCTTAATAAAATCTTCATTATGCAGCGTTGCACGACTGACGGTGCTTCCTCCGACAAATACTGGTTCAAGTTCCGCAACCGGAGTAATGGTACCAACGCGCCCCACCTGAAGAGTAATAGCATTCAGTTTTGTTTCCATTTGCTGAGCTGGATATTTGAAGGCAATTGCCCAACGGGGAGACTTTGCAACGGCACCGAGTTCTTGCTGTTGTGCTATCGAATCGACTTTAATAACGATGCCATCGATATCATATGGGAGGGAAGCCCGTTGTTCATTCCATTGGTCGCAATACTGCTTTACTTCTGTGATGTTTTTGCAAACACGGGCATTTTCATTTACGACAAATCCGAGTTTTGTAAGAAGTTGGAGGTTTTCCGAGTGACTTTTTAGCGGGACATCATTCGTGCGGAGGAAGTATGTGAACATCCTCAATTTCCGTTGCGCGACGATCTTAGCATTTTGTAATTTTAATGTGCCGGAGGTTGTGTTGCGGGCGTTAACAAAGGTTTTCTCTCCAAGCTCTTCCTGCTTTTTATTCATCGCTTCAAAATCTTTTTTCATCATAAAGATTTCACCGCGCACTTCAAAATTATTGGGCAGTCCCTTTTTACTTTCTGTCTTTAACGGGATTGACCGTATCGTTTTTAGATTGTTGGTGATCTCATCTCCCTGAGTTCCATCGCCTCGCGTTGCACCCTGAATAAAGATGCCGTTACGATAGATTAAACTGATGGCAACACCATCGATCTTTAATTCGGCGACGAATTGATATGGGTGCCCTCCGATTAATTCTTTTACTCGGCGGTCAAAGTCCAGCAATTCTTCTTCACTGTATGTGTTGGAGAGTGATAGCATCGGGACTTCATGCGTTACAGTCGGGAACTCTTTTGTCGGTTCGCCTCCGACACGTTGTGAAGGAGAATCCGGTGTGATGAGCTGAGGATATTTTTGCTCTAAGTCGAGAAGTTCATTCAACAACTGGTCATACTCGAAATCGGAGACCGAAGGCTGAGAGAGGACATAATATCGATGATCGTGATCTCTCAGCGTTTTGCGAAGCTTGTCAATCTTTTGTTTGACTGATGGTGGAACGCTCATGCACTATCTCAGCAATTCTGCCGTAATTTTTGCGTTGCGAACCCGTTTTCCCTTTTCTCCAAGCGGGCCAATCTCTTTACCGTTTAATAACAACCGTACTGCACCTCCGTCACTTAACGATATTGAAAATCCTTTTTTTGCGATATAGGTGCGATACCTTCCGTTCAGCATATAACCGCTGCGAGGAGGTAGCGAATCTCTGATGATCGTGATCCATACTGAATCTGTTGCAACAAGGCGGAGCACAAGCGAGTCGATGACGGGAAGCTCAGGCACTGCAACTTTTGCCGTATCGACTGAATCAATCGTCACCGTCGGCTGCAATTTTTCCTGTTCCCGCACGACATCCTGAAAAGCTGTCTCTTTGATTTTATCTGCCGGGAGTACTTCATCAAAATAATTAAACAGAAATATTGAGATGAGTAGAGCGGCAACAGCCAGTCCGGAAAGAATGATTATGGATCGGCCCCGTTTTTCTTTTTTTAATTCATTCTCAGTGGATTCCGCCCGGTAGTTGAATTTTGTTTCATCTCGGACAGCGGCGGTTTCTTTTTGATGTTCCGGAGTGCTGTGGATATCGTATTTTTTTAAAACTTGGTCAGCATCCATTCCAATTGCTTCTGCATAGGCCTTAATGAAAGCACGGACATATGTTTGCGGGAGGATATCGAATGCTCCCTGGTCGATGGCTTGAAGAAATTTTATACTGATACGAGTTTGTTGTGATATATCGGACAGCGTAATATTTTTTGCTTCACGTTCTTTTCGTAATTCTTCAGAAAAATGATTCATTCGATTGGCTATTGGTAGAAAATCTTTTATGTATAAGATAAAAAAAATATCGCAGGGCATCAAGGAAAGAACATGAGGTAATCGAAGTTATTTTCATCAGGAATGATCAAAAAGTCACTTCTTCAGACGATCAAGAACTTCTCGAACCTTTTTTGCAAGCTCCTCTATTTTATACGGCTTCTGCAGGAATCCGTTAATTTCTTTTGCAAAGGTACTTCCTTCCAAAATAGCATCATTATACCCGCTGGAAATGATCACTTTCGATTTCAGCTTCAATGCTTTGATTTTTTGGAAAACTTTTTTCCCGCTCACTTGTGGCATGTTCATATCGAGAAGCACGAGATGATATTTTTTCTTTTTAGAGAGTAATGAAATCGCTTCACTTCCGCCGGAAGCAGTGGTGACTGCATAACCCAAGTCGGACAACATCGTGCTGAGAGTCAGGCGAACGAATTCTTCATCGTCAACCACCAAGATGTTTTCTGAACCACCGGTAATTTTTCGCGGTGAAGCCGTAAAGATGTCCTTTGGAACTCCTTTGACGAGAGGAAAGCCGAGGGTGAATGCAGTTCCTTTGCTGCTCTCGCTGGTGAACGAAATTGTTCCGTCATGAGATTTAATAACGCCGTAGACGACCGAAAGACCGAGTCCTGTCCCTTTACCATGTTCCTTGGTAGAAAAAAACGGGACAAAAATTTGTTTTTTAACATCATTGGACATTCCAATACCGTTATCGGTGATTTTAATGGTAACTGTATTATCACTCTTTAAATCCACAATGGTTTCAATTGATAATATTCCGCCGTTTGGCATTGCATCCCGAGCATTGATAAAAAGATTCAACAACGCTTGTTGAATTTGTCCCTCATCTCCGTTGATGATCGCATAATTCGGTGACAATGTTCTTTTCACTTCAATAAACGGTTTCACTGATGGCTCGAACATTCTGAGTGTTTCTTCAAGGATATCGTGCAGATTAACGGGGTGAAATTCCACCGGCGAACGACGAGCAAACGTCAGCAGTTGATTTGTGAGGGATTTTCCTCTTGTTGCGGCTGTTTCGATGATCTCGACAAACGGATAATTTTTATTGGATGAACGGATGCGCCGTCGCATGATGGATGAGGCACCCATAATTGAGGTAAGAATATTGTTAAAATCATGAGCAATTCCTCCTGCAAGATTTCCGATGCTATCGATCTTTTGCGCTTGCATCACTTTTTGTTCCAAAAATTTCTGTTCTGTCATATCACGACCAACGCACCGAAGTAGAGTCGGTTGATTGTTCTCATCGAAGACAAGCGATGTATTGATTGAAACATCGATGATTGTTCCATCCTGTGTTCTCATCTGCTCTTCGCTGCTGCGAAACTCTTCGTGGTCGTCAAATGATTTCTGCAAGATGGTTTTTACATAACTGTGCATTTCTTCGGGATAAAGAAATGTGATTGGTTTTCCGATGATCTCAGTTTTGTGGTATTTGAGCGTCTGGGACTCGGTTTGATTACAGTTGATTATGATTCCTTCCCGATTGACAAGGTGATACATATCCGGCGAGTGCTCAAAGAGATCGGCATATCGCTTTTCGGATTCGGTGATCTTATCGAACAAATGTGCATTGTTCAATGCAACACTGATTTGGTTGCTGAATGCAGCAATGAGATTCACTTTGCGTTCGGGAAAAAAATCTTTTCCTGTGCTGGCTAACAACAAAATTCCTTCTGATTTATCGGCAACGCGAAGCGGCACCGAGACCCACGAACCGATATCCAACAATTGCAGATTGGTGTGAAAGACTATTCCTTCTGTTGAATTGGTGTCCTTGTTGGTGCGTATTTCTTCGGTCCACTCTAAAAATGTTTTGCTCGATAACATTTTTTCGGAAAAGAACCCAAAATCCGCACCGAATGTCTGTTTCAATTCAAGACGGTCGCCTTGCAATACATAAAGCCATCCAAATTCTGTTTTGAGAATTTCCGCAACGTTGTGCAGTGCATTACCGAAGATATAATTCAGGTTGATAGATTTGCTGACAACCATTGCTACTGTGTTCAGCGCCTCTAGTTCACGCCGCTGCTCTTCAAGTTGTCGTCCGTACTTCAGAGAAAAATATACACTGGCAAAACCAATGACACCTGCTGTAACAATGCTAACAAAATCAAGAAATTCGAAATCCTTTTGCAGAACGATGTTGGCTGCAATGATTGTTGTCATCATCACAATAACAGCGGTCGATGCAACCATCTGTGCCTGTTCTACAAGGCCAAATTTTAGTGAGAAGGAGCGAAGCCGTTGGAAGATTTTTTTCATGAGGACGACTGGCCGGGGGAATTAGTAATCGACTGCTTTTTTCATTTCGCGTGTCCGCCGAATACGGCCTTCAATGGTTGCCAGCAGTACATCGTTTTCGACAGGTTTAGTAAGATAATCATCAACGCCGATTCTTTTGCCGGTGCGGATCAGTTCTTTTTGGTTCAGCGCAGAGATAAAAATGAATGGAACGGTGGAGAATTTATCGATCAATCGGAATTTTTCATAGAACATAAATCCGTTCATGTTCTTTTGTCCGAACGCAATATCGCATAAGACAAGATCCGGTGTAAAATTATCCAGCAGGTTTAAAGCTTCTTCGCCCGACGTTGTGTTGAGACAAAGATAGCCGTGTTTTTCCAAAAGACGTTCGAGTAACAATAAAAAATTTCGATCATCATCCAACGAGAGAATGACCCCTTTTGAGTCGAGGGATTTGATAAGTCGCGAAACTTTTTGTTCAAGAATGAGATCTTCTTGTGCGGTGACTTTAAATTTCTCCTTAATTGCCGAAAAATCCCGGATACCGTTGTTCCATTCATCTTTGATCGCATTCATGTAACAGGTAAGGCGTGAATTCTGTTCAAGATAGTCATGCTCATCTTGAGAAATGGCAAAGAATTCGCGCATGGTTTTGGTTCGTTCTTGTTCTAACGGTGTGATATGGCCATCTTTCCAAATCTCATTTAGGAATGTTTTGTAAGCCTCCATCACCGCATCGGAGATCTTTTGAACATACTTAGACGGTATTAATACTGCTTCTTGTTGCAGATGCTTTTCGTTCGGTTGCGAAGATTCGGATCCATTGGCGGAGGGTTGAACAGCCTTTGACGCTGATTGCTTCTCACTTTGTTCTTTGAGAAGAGCTTCAATCCGTTCTTTGTACGCTTTTGCATAAATATTCTTTGCGTTGAGCTGAAGGATTTGATCAACGAGATTCAAAGACTCTTCCAGTTTTCCGATTTTGATTAATTTGTCGATGCTTCGGAGTAGTTCACCGATGTTTTCTTTACTTGTCGCCATAAGTTACATTGCTCGCTTTAATTCTCGTGAACGTCGAAGTTTTCCTTCAATTGTTGCTAACAGCATTTCAGTATCAATCGGTTTAAACAAGTAATCATCGGCACCAAGCTTTTTGCCTGTGCGAACAAGAACATCCTGGTCAAGTGCGCTCAAGAAAATGAACGGAGTTGTGAGAAACTTATCGATAGAGCGGAATTTTTCATAGAATGCAAATCCGCTCATGTTAGGTTTAGAAAAATTAATATCGCAAACAACGATATCCGGTGTCATAGTTTCAAGTAATTGTAATCCTTCTTCACCGGTAACAGCTGTGAAGCAATAGAAACCTCCCTCATTCAAAACACTTTTGATAATATCAAGAAATGGTTGATCGTCGTCCAGTACCAATACGGAACCGTTCGATTGTAACGATTGGAGCAGCTGGAAGACCTTTGATTCAATGGCAATTTGCTCCTGATCGGTGATCAAAAATTTTTTGCGCAACGGATCAAAGTTTGTTATTCCTTTACGGTATTCGTCTCGAATGGCATGCAGATAGCTTGTTAACCGGACATCTTTTTCAATTATGGCATGTTCGTCCAACGTGATGGCGAATGTCTCCCGCATTGAGGCGATTCGGATTTGTTCCTCTGGTGTGACCGATCCATCTTTCCAACTCTCCATCAATAACGATTGGTATGCATCTGCCGCAGCCGCCGAACGTCTAATGGGTGAGAATTTTGCTTCATCAGGAGAACTCTGTTTTTTAATACTTGGTTGTTTAACCGGAGGATCAATGCCAGCAAGGGGAATCGGGGCAACAATCGGCACAGCTCTTTTCACTTCCGGTTTTTTCTGTTCAATAGGTTTTGGAGATACCGGTGCAACTGGTACTGGCGTTGGCGGTGGGGCAGTTTGTTGTACTGGTTGTTCAACTATTTTTGCGTCCGCCGCACGTTGTTCTGCATCCGCCCGCGTAATGCCTTGTGCTTCCAAAAGCGAAATGATCCGCTCCTTATACGCCTTGCCATAGACATTCTTTGGGTCCAATTCAAAAATTTTATTGATATAACCCAACGCAGAATCAAAATTATTATTTTTGATTTCTTTGTCTGCGAATCGAAGAAAGTCGCTAATATTTTTAAGTGATATGCTCATGAATTATTTTTGTGTGAATGCATCAGTTCTTTCAAGACCGTTTCCCGGGCAGTGTTCATCGGAAATTCATTATGGGTAAACAACTCAAATGCTTTTGCCCCTTGCCCTAACAGCATTTCAATTCCGCTAATTGTTCGTGCACCGGCTTTGTGTGCCAGTTTTATTAATACCGTTTCCAACGGGTTATAGACAATATCTAGGACAATTTGGTTTGGTTGGATCACCGAGTCCGGCGGGAGCGGATGAAGGTTCAACAATGGTTTCATGCCGACGGATGTGGTATTGATGAGCAGCGTTGCTACATTCATCTCCCGCGAAGCTACTTCATGTTCGTTGGTGCAAAAGAATTTTGTCAATCGGAACTTTGCACTGAAATCATCAACGATTGCTTTTGCATTTTCCAGCGTACGGTTTACAATCATGATCCGTTTTGGGGAAAAGAATTTTGCTATAGCATAGACGGTTGCCCTGGCGGCACCGCCCGCACCGAAAATAACTACATGATTATTTTTGATCTCTTCTGAGTAGTACGCAAGAGAAATATAGACTCCATGTGCATCTGTGTTGTATCCTACAAGGCGTCCGCCGTTGTTGACGATTGTATTAACAGCACCGATCATTTTTGCCTCTTCCGATACTTCATCAACAAGAGGAATTACTGTTTCTTTATAAGGAACAGTGATGTTTGCACCACGGAAATTTAAAGAACGGAGTGCGGCAATAAGATTCGGCAGCATTTCCGGATTAACATCCATGACCCCATAATCATAATCGAGACCAATTTTATTCAACGCTGCAGTATGCATTGCCGGGGACATTGTATGGGAAATGTTATGTCCGATGATGCCGATATGTCGCTGATGTTCTGAGAATTTTGGTAATTTCATGAGTTAATATACCGTTTATTCAAAAAATAAAAAAAACCTAATCATTTGATTAGGTCCCCTGAAAAACAAATCAAAAAAATAACAAACTATTCTATTGTTGAAGGAGCGAGGCAAATTCTTTAACAGATTTTACCCCCTTGAATTCTATTTCAAATTTTGCCTTCAACTCAGGGTTAAGTTTCAATGCAACTTTGAGTGATTCAACAGCATCCAGATTCTTTTCCATGACGAAGAGGACTTTTGCTTTGCTGTAGAAAGAATCCGGAAACGCCGGATTCAACTCAATGGATTTATTGAGCGCCTTCAATCCTTCTTTGAGATAACCCATCACAAACAGCGTGTCCCCGTAATCATACCACGCTTCAAAATTGTTCGGGTCAAGCTGGACGACCATCTTGTAACTGAGAATGCACTCCTTCATTTTCCCCAGATTGAATTCGGCATCTGCCTTTGCATACCAAAGTTCGGGATATTCTCTGCAAATTTCCACGGCGCGGTTGTAATCGGTCAATGCTTTTCGATATTGTTCCATCGCATCGTAACAGCTGCCCCGGCCGAAGTACGATTCATAATGTGTACTGTCATAACGAATGGCAAGCGTAAAGCACTTAATTGCTTCCGCAAAATTTTCTATTTCTTCGTATGCATTTCCAAGATTGTGGAGCGCCGGAACATCTTTTGGTTCAAAACGAAGGGTTTGTTTATAACACTCTATTGAATCGTTCAATTTTCCCTGCATTGCAAACACATTTCCCTTATTATAGTAAGCAGCAGGGAAATTCTCCTTAATAGCAATCGCCATATCGTAGCTGTCTATGGACTGGTCATGATTACCAAGCCGGTTCAATACGATGCCTTTATTATACCAAGCATTAAAATTATACGGATCGAGATCGATGTGTTTGTTGTAGCACTCAAGCGATTCTTCGATCTTATCCATCAAATCGTAGCAAAATGCCAACTCAAACCAAACATCGGGATTCGTCGGTTCTTCTTTGACCAGAAATTTTAAAATCTCCAATGCTTCGCCGAACCGTTCTAACTTCTCAAGGATGACTGCTTTATTCAATAATGCTTCGGTATCGCCCGGATTCAGTATAAGTGCTTTTTCAAAATCCAGCAACGCTTCATCATTCCGATTTGAATTGTCGAGCGTAATTCCACGATTGATAAAAAGATCACTGTCATTTGGATTTAAGGAGATAGCGTGGTTATAACATTCCAATGCTTCGGTATAGCGGAAGAGATTATTCAAAATCATCCCTTTTCGCATCAATGCATCAGAAGAATAAGGTGCAAAATCGACTAATTGTGTTGCGAACGAAAGAGCATCCTCGTATTTTTCCTTCTCAAAGTAATAACCGATGATTTCTTCAAGTGCTTCAATGCTTTTCAGCCCGTTTCCGCCACGACGTAGCAATTCCTTAAAGCGTTCTATCTCTTCATTGCGGTCTCGCCGAGGAGAAGAATCGCCTTCAAAATCATCTTCGAAATTATCGTGGTCAAACGTGGACATGTGCAGAAATGATTAAAGGTGATTGGTAAATACTCTTAGTTCAAATAAACAAAAAAAGGGGGGGTAAGTCAATAATTCCATCGTTAACAATTTATTTTCTTTGAAAAGCCACAAAAATAGGCGAAATTTGGTCAGTTATTATGTCTTGCGTTATTACTTAAACCAATACTTGAAGTATGTTGATGACCCCGCTTAAAATACGAATCACTCGAATCTCCGAATTGACAAATGATGTTCCGCTTCCGACCTATGCCACGCAAGGTTCTGCAGGAATGGATATTTATGCTGCCGTCGTAAATGAAATGACGGTGAAAGCAGGGGAAACAACATTAGTACCGACCGGATTCTCAATGGAAATTCCAGTCGGATTTGAGGCACAGATTAGACCAAGAAGCGGTCTGGCATTAAAGAGCAGTATTGGATTGATGAATTCCCCCGGAACAATAGATTCAGATTATCGTGGAGAAGTAAAGATTGTTTTTACAAATTATGGGAAGAACGATTTTGTCGTTAAACGTGGCGACCGAATTGCACAAATGATTGTTGCAAAGTACGAACGAGTAGAATGGGAAGAGACTCATCGGCTTTCCGAAACCGTCCGCGGTTCCGGCGGCTTTGGTCACACTGGTATCGCTTAAATAGTCCAACGGATCAAATATGGCAAAACAAAAGAAATCACCCGACGTTACACCGCTGCCTGAATCAAGCAATGGAGATCAATCGACGCCAGTATCAACATTGGACACCGTTGTTATTTCTGCAGGACTTGTACTATTATTTTTTCTACTCTATTCCCTTGAGTCGTTGATCTCTCCATTTTTAATCTTTGGCACCATCATCTTTTTATTGTATCCGTTACGCAACATTGCAGTAGCTAAAAACGTGATGCTGCTTGCCGTTGTATTGTTTACTCTATGGTTCGTTTACACAATCGATAAAATACTATCACCGTTTATTCTTTCATTGTTCCTAGCATATTTGTTCCATCCAATTGTTTCAAAATTGGAAACTTCCTGGAAGATTCCCCGCTGGACTTCGGCAGTCTTTATTATTTGTATTAGCATCGCAATAGTTATTGTATTGCTTATTCTCGGTTTGCCACACATCATCGGTCAGTTTGAGGGAATACTTCAAGCGATTGGAACAATCTCAACTCAATTTGTCGAGTGGGTGCTTGACGGTCGCTTCATAAAAGCGATTCAAAAATATGGAATATCGACCGACCAAATGCGAAGCATGTTGACAAATTCTATTGCACCGCGCGTGGAGGACATTTTAAAAGGAATTCTCAAAGGAACATTCGGTATTGTCAGTGGATTGCAAGTGCTTGTCTCCGGCATTGTGAATATCGTGATCATTCCGTTCCTCACATTCTTTCTGCTGAAAGATTTTCTGCTTGTCCGCCACCGTATTAAAATGATGATCCCAAGAAAAAGAAGAATACAATCGGTTGCGTTTTATCATCGGGTCGATGAGATCCTTGGACGGTACATTCGCGGAACAACAATCATCGCCATTTTTGATACAGCGGCAGTGACAACCGGATTATGGATTATCGGTATTCAATATCCGCTGGTATTGGGAATTCTTTCCGGTATGCTTTTCTTCGTTCCCTATTTCGGATTCATTACCATTCTGTGTGTTTCGGCATTTGTTGCTTCGCTCAGTATGGGAGCTATGACGCTTCCGGTAATCTCAACGGTGTCCTATTTAGCGGTTCTTCACATTATTGAAAATTATGTGTTGACGCCGAATATTATTGGAGGAAAGATCGGGTTGCATCCTGTGGTACTTATTTTGTCGCTGTTCATCTTTGGATATTTCCTCGGATTTATTGGTCTACTGATTGCTATTCCTGCTGCAGCAATCATTATCGTTTCGGTGAAAGAGTGGGAATTGAACCATAAAAAAGAATTGAAACTGGAAGAAGAATAATTATTTACGGAATTAGGGATTGTTCATGTTTGGAAAATTGTACCTTGTTGCTACACCGATCGGAAATTTAGATGATATGACGTTTCGCGCAATTGAAACGCTAAAGAAAGTCGATATCGTTGTCTATGAAGAACGAAAAGAAGGGAGTCGCTTACTTCGTCATTTCGGAATTGAAAAACCGGTAGAGAGTTTAAATGAGCATAATGAAGCGGCATCAACATTCATTATTCTCGATCATTTAAAAAATGGAAAAAGTGTCGCCATCGTCTCCGATTGCGGAACTCCCGTGTTTTCCGATCCCGGACAATTACTTGTTCGAAAAGCAGTTGATGTAGGGATAAAAGTAGTGCCTATTCCCGGTGCATCATCACTGATGCCGGCCCTTACTGTATCGGGATTTTCCATTGATCAATTTGTGTTTTACGGATGGCTTTCACCGAAGCGTCCGCGCCGCGTCATTGAGTTGCAGCAGCTCCGACGTGAACTTCGCACGATTATATTGATGGACACACCGTATCGTCTTGTTCCGTTGATGAAGGATATTTCGGAAGTGTTCGGAATCACTCGCAGAGTCTGTGTAGCATTCGATCTGACAATGCCGGATGAAGAAATATTTCACGGAACAGCTCCTCAACTTGCCGCAAAGTTCGAAAAAGAGGACCGAAAAGGGGAATTTGTTCTGGTGATTGAAGGAAAAGGGAAATAGTGTCGTTGCACTTTCCTGGGCCATTATCTATATTTTTCATGTGAAAGCACTTCACCAAACATATCAGCAATCCACAAAAGCACCCGAACTCTACGGAGATTATTGGTTCAATTCCGCACCACGTTCAATTGCATCGTCGCAAGGGCAAAATATTTTACTGTTTTTTTGGAGTTACACATCTCCCGCATCGCTCCGCATGCTTCCAATTATTCAGGAATGGTTTACGATGTATGCGGATTTAGGTTTGGAATGTATCGGTGTCCACTCTCCCGAATTTTCGTTTGCAACGAATCCACGGAACGTGGAAGATTTTTTACAAAAACACTCAGTTCATTTCCCGATTGTTGCCGATAATGACCGCCTCATTGCCGGAGCATATCGCATTACAACATTCCCATCGCTGGTGTTGATCAGCGGCAATGGAAATATTTATGACGTTGTTACGGAAACATTCTCGATCTCCCGCCTTGAACGTTCGATGCAATATTTACTTCGTCAGTCCGGTTTTTTTGGAGAACTGCCGATGCTTCGGTCCATTGAATCCGAACGGTCACAGGAACATAATGCATTCGAAATTACTACCGGATATTTACATGGATCTTTGGGGAATGTTGAAGGATACAGTCCGGAGCTTCCTTCGGAATATCGGGATCCGAATATTTACGTTGAAGGTAAATTTTATGCCCATGGAATTTGGCGAGCTGAGCGAAATGCCTTTCATTACGAAGGAGAACCGAATGATGGGTATTTGATCTGCCAAAGCGAAGGGGAGAATATTGACACACTTGTCGGCTGCGAACAAAAGAGTTCCATGCGGATTAAAGTTGATGATGCTTCTATGCTCATTGGGCAGATGGGTTCTGATGTGAAGCGAGACCCCAAAGGAAATTCTGTCGTGACGATCAACGAACCGCAATTTGTTTCTATCTTTCACGGTGTACAAAAAGAGACACATTCCGTCAAACTCATCCCGGCGAATACTGGTGTAACATTCTATATGTTTTCGTTATATAAGGATCGCATTCAAGAAGATTTTGATCAGACGATCCACAATAATTGACCCTCGTAATGACCAATCGTATAACTGACCTTTTTCACATCCAATTTCCGATCATTCAAGCTGGCATGGTTTGGGTTTCAGGATGGAAACTAGCATCTGCCGTCTCAAACGCTGGTGCTCTCGGTCTTGTTGGGGCAGGTTCTATGAAGCCAGATCTGCTTCGCGAACATCTACAAAAAACAAAATCTGCCACATTAAAACCGTTTGGTGTAAATATTCCTCTCCTCCGAGGTGATATTGATGAGTTGATTAAGGTTGCACTGGAAGAGAATATCAAAATAATTTTTTCTTCTGCAGGCCATCCCGGACGCCATATTGAAAAATTTAAAAAAGCCGGATACATTGTCGTTCATGTTGTGGCAAATGTAAAGCAGGCGTTGAAAGCAGAAGAAGTTGGCTGTGACGCTGTTGTTGCCGAAGGATTCGAAGCCGGTGGCCACAATGGCATTGATGAAATCACAACGCTTTCTCTTATTCCTCAAGTTGTTGATGCTGTGAAGATTCCGGTGATTGGAGCGGGTGGAATTGCCGATGGTCGTGGAATGTTGGCGGCGTTTGCATTAGGTGCAGAAGGAGTTCAAGTCGGGACCCGCTTTGCCGCAACGGTGGAATCTTCAGCTCATGATATCTATAAACAAAAAATTGTTGAAGCGAATGATGGCGATACGGTGTTAACGTATCATAATATTCTTCCAGTGAGAGCAATAAAAAATCCGTTTATGACGCAGGTGCAAAAAGAAGAAACACAAAAAGGGATGACACGTGAGAGGATGATGGAATTGCATGCTAAAGGACGTGAACGGAAAGGGATCTTCGAAGGGAACTGGGAAGAGGGAGAAATGGAAATGGGACAAAGTTCCGGACTGATCCATGATATACCAACTGCTGCGGAAGTTGTTCAAAGAATGATGAATGAGTTCGAAACAACGCGTCGTACCATCCACGCTCTGTCGTGATGAATCACTCCGATAGAATTACCACATCCATTTTTGATCTCTTTAAAGTTGGTCCAGGACCATCAAGTTCCCACACAATTGGTCCAATGAAGGCTGCGTTTGATTTTCTTTCCCGGATCAAGCAATTACCCACACATCTTACTACAACAGCAACTTCTCTTGAAGTGATTCTCTACGGTTCTCTTGCTGCAACGGGAAAAGGGCACGGCACAGATCGTGCAGTTGCGGCCGGACTTCTTGGAAAACATCCCGAAGAATGTGATCCTCAATGGTTTTCGTCACTGATGGGGACAGATGCTTCCTATGCTATTAACATCGGGTCACATTTGATTTCGTTCTCGGCCGACAATATTCATTTTGAACGTGGGAAATTTCATTTTCACCATCCCAACACTCTTCAGATGAGATTGATGAATGGAGATGTGCCTATCATAGAAGAAGAATATTATTCCGTCGGAGGGGGATTTATCCATCGAAAAGGTGAATCAGCGTATGAAAAAAGTAATGTGCAACCGGCATATTCGTTCTCAACGATGAGCGAGGTGAAAGATCATTTGCAACAAAAAAATATTTCTTTGGCGGAATTGATCATTCAAAATGAAATATCCATTTCGGGAATGGGCCGTGATCAGGTTCTTACAAAAATTGACGCGATTTTAAATTTTATGCATGATGCAGTTCAACGAGGGCTCTCTGTCACGGGCCAACTTCCCGGAACGATCAAATTGAATCGCAAAGCGGCATCACTTTATAAAAAAGCTCAAGAAATGTCCCGGTCTCAAGATTCCTTCCTCATTTTTCTGAATGCATATTGTGAGGCCGCTTCCGAAGAAAATGCGGCGGGAAATATTGTTGTCACCGCGCCAACAAGCGGAGCATCCGGTGTTATTCCGGGATTAACCTATTTGATGAAATCTCATTTCCATTATGACCAACAGAAATTACGCGAAGGGATGCTTGTTGCAGCGGCAATCGGTTTTCTTGTGAAACATAATGCGAGCATCTCCGGTGCAGAAATGGGATGCATGGGTGAGATTGGGACTGCGAGCGCCATGGGGGCAGCCATGCTAGCCTATTGTGCAGGTTGCGACGTGAATGCAATCGAAGCAGCTGCCGAGATCGCCATTGAACACCATCTCGGTATGACGTGTGACCCGATTGGCGGATATGTCCAGATTCCTTGCATAGAACGGAACGCAATGGGGGCGGTGAAAGCATATAATGCTTTTCTTCTTGCCTCTTCGGGAAATCACGCCCATCAAAAAATCTCCCTTGATAGTGTTATTAAAGTGATGAAAGCAACCGGTGATGATATGTCCAAAAAATATAAAGAAACATCCGAGGCAGGATTGGCTCTGAGTTCAACCGAGTGTTAAGAATGTTATGTGGAAAATGAAAAAATCTACTTATAGTATAATCCTCTTATTGTTCGCTGCGTCAACATCCCTCTCTCAAGTGTATGAATGGAAACAAGTCGGGAAACTTGATCGAACACTGAATCCTTTTTGGATATTTTTTCACGTAGACAGCACAAATCGCATTTACGTTTGTACTGAATGGTTCTACACTCAGTTTAAATATTCAGACGATGAGGGGAAAACGTGGCAAACAAAAGCTGATTCAACGTTTATAAAAGATTACTTCGGATATTCCATAGGTCTTGACTCAAATGGAATTATCGCCACTCTTGATATCAGTGAATTCGGGAAAAACACATCCAAAGTGCCAAATCCCGTCCAATGGTTTATAGAGAAGTTGGACTATTTGAAGACGAATAAAAATCCTTGGATAAAAGTTTCAAAATCCAATAAAATATTTCTACCGACATTCATTGTCCTCACTTCTAAAGATTCAGGAAAATATTGGAAGATGAATGATATTTTAAATAGTAGACCTGAGGGGCATTTTTACTGGACGGACAGTTTGCGGCTTCATTTTCAAAAACAATCCGCCACATCAATTTTAGTTGATAATGATGATCGTATCATTGTTAGTTCAAGAGTGGGAATCTATTCTTCTGAGAATGATGGTCTATTCTGGAAAAAGCAAAATTACGGATTAACAGATTCATCCATTGCAATGATCAGAATGAGTAAGGATGGAAGTATTTTTGCGATTTCGGATAGCGGTCGCATTTTTAAGGGAACGCTCTCCCCAAATTCCATTCAGTTCGATAAACCAAATACGCCGAGTATGGGATATCTGTTGTTCCAGAATTACCCTAATCCTTTCAATCCATCCACCGTCATCAATTTTACAATTCCGCGGGATGAATTTGTCAGAATAGGCATCTATAATGTCCTTGGAGCAGAGATTGAGGTTATTATGAATGAAACATTATCTCGGGGGGTTCATTCCGTTCGTTGGGAAGCAAAAAACCATCCGTCCGGTTTGTATTTTTATCAAATTCATTCAGGTGGTTATTCGGAAACGCGAAAAATGCTCCTTTTGAGATAGATTTGGGAACTTGTAGTTGTTGTAATTCATAGAACTCTTTTGTAACTTTACACAGTGGCGATTTGAAAACGACAGCTTGCAGCCACTCAATTTGTGAAAAATTGCTAAAGCGTCGAAGGTAAAAAACACATTGTACCCCGACGCATTTCATTATTGTTGTCGGGGTTTTTCATTTTATGTAGGTAAAACCTTCCTGTTTAACCGATTTTGAATAAGCAAGAATGCTTGTTCTACGAATAATAATTATGAGTAAAACATTTGAACAAGTATTAAAAGAGAAAATCGTCGTATTTGACGGCGCGATGGGGACAAACATCCAGACTCAGGATCTTACCGCGGACGATTTTGGCGGAGAGCATCTTAACGGTTGTAACGAGTTTCTGCTTGTGACAAAACCCTCTGCCATTGAGAAAGTTCACAGCGATTTTCTTGCTGCCGGCGTTGATGTTATTGAGACCGATACATTCGGATCATCATCTATCGTGCTTGCAGAATACGATCTACAGGATCGTGCATATGAAATTAGTAAACTAGGTGCTTCATTGGCTAAGAAAGTAGCACGAGAATTTTCAACCGCTGCTCACCCCCGTTTTGTTGCCGGATCAATCGGACCCACAACAAAACTTCCATCGCTTGGACATATTACATTTTCCGAAATGGAAAAATCGTATTACGAACAAGTTTCTGGTTTGGTGGAAGGTGGAGCTGATCTTCTTATTGTAGAAACATCGCAAGATATTTTACAGGTGAAAGCCGCTCTTGGTGCGGCATTCAGATATTTTGCTGATAAACGAATTAAGCTTCCTGTGGTCAGCTCCATAACCATTGAGACGATGGGAACGATGTTGATGGGAACGGAAATCGGTGCGGCTCTTACCGCATTAGAGCCGTATGATATTTCTGTTATCGGAATGAATTGTGCGACCGGTCCGAAGGAGATGTCTGAAAATATTCGGTACCTGACTCAGAATTCACGAATTCCTGTCTCCTGTATTCCAAACGCCGGACTTCCGGAAAATGTCGGCGGAGTGGCACACTATCATCTTTCTCCGGAAGAAATGGCGCAGTGGCTTACCCATTTTGTAAAAGATTACGGAGTGAGTGTTGTTGGCGGATGCTGCGGTACCCGTCCTGAACATTTAAAGGCTGTCGTTAGTGCAATGAGCGGTTTTACACCAAAACAACGGACTATTGAATATCAACCTTCCGTTTCGAGTTTGTATTCCAGCGTAACGATGGAAATGAAACCCGCACCACTTATTGTTGGTGAACGGACGAATGCTAATGGCTCGAAAAAATTCCGCGAGCTTCTTCAAAAAGAAGATTACGACGGAATGGTAATGATGGCGAAGGAGGCGATCAAAGAAGGAGCGCATGTATTGGATGTCTGCGTTGCGTATGTGGGCCGAGATGAAGTGCGTGATATGAAGGAATTTGTTTCACGATTGAATACGCAAGTTCCTTTGCCGTTGGTAATTGATTCAACGGAAGCGAATGTTATTGAAGCAGCTCTTCAATTGTGCGCTGGAAAAGCGATTGTCAATTCCATCAATCTCGAAGATGGAGAGGAGCGTATTGCTCATGTTGTACCGCTCTGCAAAAAATACGGAGCAGCTGTTGTTGCACTTACGATTGATGAACGCGGAATGGCGAAGACCGCTCAAGACAAATTTGATATTGCAAAAAGGATCTATGATCTCGTGGTGAATAAGTACGGGATGAAATCCAGCGATTTGATTTTTGACACACTCACATTCACTCTTGGCAGCGGTGATGAAGAGTTCCGGAAAGCAGGGGTGGAAACGATTGAAGCGATCAAACTGATCAAAAATGAATATCCTGATGTTGGGTTTGTCTTGGGTGTAAGTAATATCTCCTTTGGACTTTCACCTCATATCCGCCATGACTTGAATTCGGTATTCTTGCATTTCGCCATTGAAGCGGGATTATCGCAGGCGATTGTCAATGCACAAAAGATTAAACCGCTTTACAAAATTGACGAGCGTGGTCGCGAGTTGTGCAAGCAATTGGTGTTTGACGAACGGAAATTCGAAGGGGAACAGTGTACCTATGATCCGTTGACGGAATTGATGGCATTTTATGCGGACAAAAAATCCGATATGAAAGCAGAGAAAAAAGAGCGTGCCGGTACAATCGAGGAGATTCTCAAAAACCGCATTATTGACGGTGAAAAAATGGATGTCGGTATCGATCTTGATGAAGCATTAAAAAAATATTCACCGCTCCAGATTATTAATGAGGTACTGCTTGAAGGGATGAAAGTAGTTGGAGACTTATTTGGGAGGGGGGATATGCAGCTTCCATTTGTGCTTCAATCAGCGGAAACGATGAAAGCTTCGGTTGCGTATCTAGAACAATTTATGGAAAAAACCGATGCAACGAACAAGGGAACAATGGTCCTTGCAACGGTCAAAGGAGATGTACATGATATCGGAAAGAATTTGGTCGATATCATCTTAACGAACAATGGCTACAAAGTGTACAATCTTGGCATTAAACAGCCGTTGGATAATATCATCAATGCGTGGCAGGAGCACAAGGCCGATGCTATTGGTATGAGCGGGTTGCTTGTAAAATCTACCGCAATCATGAAGGAAAATCTTGAATTGATGAACGAACGCGGTTTGATTCCTCCCGTTGTTTTAGGTGGAGCTGCACTGACCCGTCGATTCGTTGAGAATGACCTTCGGTCTCTATACAAAGGAACGGTTGTGTACGCCAGCGATGCGTTCGATGGTCTTCGATTTATGGAACAATTGAAAACGAAAGGGATCGAAAGTTTTGCATCGTCATCAACAGAACAGACTGTCTCGTCCGAAGATGGTGAAGAACTACTGACCGGCTCTGAAGCAAAAATCGCGGCGGCAATGAAAGAATACCCGATCCCGAATGGTATTTCTAAAGTGTCACATGATTATGAAATTCCCAAACCGCCATTCTGGGGATCTAAAATTGTTGAGAATATTTCGCTTGATGAGATCTTCGGGTTTATTAATGAAGCAGCGTTGATTAAAGGACAATGGCAGGTGCGAAAAGGGAAACGTTCAGAAGAAGATTACCGTAAAGAAGTAGAAGAAAAAGTTCGTCCCGATCTTGAACGATTGAAAGAACAGGCAAAGCGTGAAAATCTTCTCCAACCGAAAGTTGTGTATGGATATTTCCCTTGTCAATCCGAAGGTAATGATCTTATTATTTATCAGGACGATCAAAAAACCGAACGATTGAGATTCTCTTTTCCACGCCAAAAGGATGATCGATTCCTCTGTCTTTCCGATTATTTTTCACCGAAAGAATCCGGAAAGATGGATGTTGTTCCGTTTCACATGGTGACGATGGGAAAGAAGGCATCCGAATATTCGGCAAAACTATATGCTGCGAACGATTACAAGGAGTATTTGTACTTCCATGGTTTAAGCGTAGAGACTGCCGAAGCATTAGCGGAATTGTGGCATAAAAAAATCCGTGAAGAACTTGGCATCGCTGGGAAAGATGCAAAAGAAACAAAACGATTGTTCAGTCAAGGATATCAAGGTTCCCGTTACAGCTTTGGATATCCGGCATGTCCCAATCTTGAGGATCATGTTAAATTGTTCGAACTCCTTCAGCCGGAACGAATCGGTGTTCATCTTACGGAAGAATTCATGATGGAGCCTGAACAATCCACTGATGCGATTATTGTACATCATCCCGAAGCAAAATATTTTAACATAAAGTAACATGAAGATCTATCTTTCTTCAACCACGATTAATTATTATATTTAGTCGTGGTTTTTTATTTCTGAAAGGACAAACTCTCTTATGCCAAATGTCATCTTAATTCGCCATGGCGAATCACAATGGAATCTTGAAAATCGTTTCACTGGTTGGGTCGATGTACCGCTTTCTCCAAAAGGGGAGCAGGAAGCAAAAGCTGCTGGAGAAAAACTTAAAGCATATAAATTTGATAAAGCGTTCACATCAAAGCTTCAACGTGCGAATAATACTCTAAAATTTATTCTGCAGGCAAACGGACAAACGGACCTACCGACGGAATATGATAATGCGTTGAATGAACGCCATTACGGTGCCCTTCAGGGTTTGAACAAGGCCGAAACTGCCCTGAAGTATGGGGAAGATCAAGTAAAGATCTGGCGTCGCAGTTACGACGTACCTCCACCGAAAGAAAAAACCGAATTGAATCCGGATGGAACCAGCGAAAGTCTCAAAGATACGGCTGCCCGCACTCTTCCTTATTGGGAGAAAAAGATCTTCCCGGAAATCAAAAATGGGAAAAATATCATCGTAGCAGCCCATGGAAACAGCCTGCGTTCCATTGTGATGCATCTTGATAATCTCACAAAAGAACAGGTTTTAGAGTTAAATATACCGACTGGTGCACCATTACTGTATGTTTTCAACTCAAATGGCATGATTGTTGAAAAGAAATACCTGTAAGAAGACAATTTAGTAGTCTTATTGAAATAAGATCTATTTATCTGATATATTCCATTATTGAGTTTCGAACAAGTTTTTCTTATTATTTCAATAGTTACTTTGTAAACCTCGAGGAGAAAACATTATGGCAACATTTATTACCGAAGAATGTATCAATTGCGGAGCATGTGAACCTGAATGTCCGAACACTGCAATCTATGCTGGGGGCGCTCAGTATGATTTTAAAGGGGGAAAGCATGATGCTGTCTCGAACGATTTCTATTATATCGTTCCTGAAAAATGTACAGAATGCGTAGGACATTTTGATCAAGAACAATGCGCAGCGGTTTGTCCCGTTGACTGCTGTGTTCCGGATCCGAATCGCGCTGAAACAGAAGATGCATTATTTGTACGCGCAAAAGAGATCCATCCTGAAAGAGCATTTGCAGAATTAACTGCTTCCAACTCACGCTTTAGAAAATAATATTTTCAATTGATGTTTTTGCGAAGGTCGGTTCATATATTGAGCCGACCTTTTTTATTATTCTGAGGAGCCACAATGAAGTTTTTGAAAAATAATATTCTTGTGTTATGTGTTTTTGTTTGTGTGTGGGTGTTAAACATTTTTGCTTCTACCAAGGTTCACATTGAAATTATTGGATTTGACGGCAAGCACCCTTCCATGGCCACTATCAAAGTTGGAAAATTAATACAAGGGGGAGTGCTTGCAAATTATATTGCCGGCGATCCAATAAAGACTATTGATGTAGAATCTGACGGCAAAAAAGAATTTGAAATTGAGAATCCAGGATATTATAAAATAGTTGTTTCAGCTCCTGATCATGAATTTGCAACTATACCACTAATAATACAGGAATCTGGTGAAAATATTGAGTTGAAAATACAGTTAGAGCCCGTCTACCAACTCTTTCCAGATAATGACTTTTACCTTATTGGGGATTGGAATCATTTTGATATGCGAAGGGCAGACAAAATGAGTTTAGATTCTACTGGAAATCCAAGATTTGAAGGAAGTAGTTCTTTGGATTCAGTTTCCTATCAATTAGTTATTCGAAGAGGAGGGCAGACCTCAGCTCCAACAATTAATGGAACAACATCCACTCATTTTATTAGAGATGGTTTCGGGGGATATAAATCTACTGTTCCTGTCATTCATGGAAAGTTTACCATTACATATAATTTACAAAAGTATAACATGTATCGGAATGTATCGCTTCCTAAAATATCATTCGATACCGCTCATGCATTTCTGGAAGCAATTTCGAATTTAACCACGCAATTTATTCATGAACGGGTTACATTGTGGAATGCATTAGATAAAAAACGTAAAAATGAACCTGAAATAAGTATGAATGTTGATAGAAGTATTTTGGCTCAAAAATTAATTGAAAAAATGAGTGATACAACTGAAAATCTTTTGGTCAGGCAATTTGCTGCAGTGAGTATTTGCAATCCATTTAGTTGGAGTGAATTATCACATTTGGCAAAGTATGGAAAAAGTATTTTGCAAATTGTCCCCCCTTCATCGCCAATGTGGTCTGCAAGCTATCGTGATGGATTTATTTCTGTTACGAGAGATGATTCAAATAATGTATTGGAAAATGTTTTACAGCAGTTTGCCGATACCAATCCTGAAAAGCAAATTCGTATTGAAGCAAATTTGCGTTTGATAGAAAAAGCGAAGGTTGATAAAAAAAATGCACTGCACATGGTTCGGTATCAGCAATTTCTTGAAAAATATCCACAGCAAGAGTTAGAAACCCGTGACAAAATGATGTTGGGAATGTTTGTGCCAGATTCAATTGCCAATAAAAAAATATCACGCAATAAAAAAATGCCGGATTTTGAATTTCAATCGATGGATTCACGAGGGAACATTTCCAGTAAGAAATTAACTGGAAAATATTACCTATTAGATTTTTGGGCAATATGGTGTTCTGGTTGTATACAAGAGATGCCAAATATGGGTGAGCTTTATAAAAAGTACAAGGGCAAGAATTTTGACATTGTAAGTGTTTCGTTTGATAAAGCATCTGATATCGATAAATTTAGGTCGAAAAAATTTCGTATGCCTTGGTATAATGTTGCACTCACGCAAGAAGAACAAGAAAAAATTATGGCAACATTTGAAGTCATTGGATTTCCTAAGCCAATCCTTGTTGATCCAAAAGGATATATTATTGCGACGGATTTAGATGCACGTGGTGAAGATCTTAAAAAAACATTAGCCAGAATATTTAGGAAATAAACTGAAATAAACATAGAAAACTATACTCTCAATTCGATTGAAATAGGAAGATTTGCACTCGACGGTGGTGCAATGTTTGGTGTTGTGCCGTGGATCTTCCTGAATACGTGTTTGCAGAATTAACCGTATCAAAGTCACGATTCAGAAAATAATATTGTTTTGTGATATTTTATTGAAGGTCGGTTTATATATTGAATCGACCTTTTTTTATTTATAAAAATCTAAATTTTTAGTAATTCACAAAAATGGGATTATTTTGTGAACTAATTGTAGAAAATTATGGTTAAATGTATTGACTAATTCATTCAACACTTTTGTCCAACAAAAAATGGAATATGAAATTACAATACCATAATAAATTCACGCAAGGGAAGTTGTTTTTATTTCGGGAAGAAAATGGCTTAAACAGCGCTCAGTTTTCTGACGGCAGAGAAGAGAAACTTTTTACATTTATATGGAATAAAGGAAATACGCAAAAAGTGATCATTGATGAGATTACGCATGAATTCCCAAGCAATACTATTTTGCCGTTGATGTATAATCAAAACTTTCACATTGAAAACCCTGAAGATATAGCCGTTTGGCAGTTCAATAGGGAATTTTATTGCATCATTGATCACGACAAAGAATTGGGATGTGTGGGATTCCTCTATTATAATTCTTCAAAAACAATGTTTATTGCATTAAATGACGGTGAAACCCAGAAATTTGATATGCTTACGAATATGTTCATTGATGAAATGGGGCAGTCTGATAATATTCAGGGTGAAATGTTGAGAATGCTGTTGGGTAATCTGATCATCAAGCTGACAAGACTTGCAAAGACACAATTCCTCAATCGAAATATTGATGAACACAAACTAACCATTGTTCGTGAATTTAATTTTCTTGTTGAACATCATTTTCGAAAGCAGCATACTGTTCAGTTCTATGCTGATCAACTTGCTAAATCTTCAAAGACTCTTTCAAATCTCTTCAAGCTGTATAATGATAAAAGCCCGCTGCAAGTGATTCATCACCGAATAGCCTTGGAAGCAAAACGTCTGATAAATTATACGGACAAATCAATAAAAGAAATTGCATATGATTTAGGATTTGAAGATGCAGCGCATTTTAGTCGTTTTTTCAAAAAACAAACTGGCCTGAACCCTACATCAACTAAATTATCGTTTGAAGTGAGCGATAAGGGAAGAATTGCCAGTCATTAGGGAAGTGTGTCCATTTTCTGCGGTATCGTTCTATTGTATTTTTGTAGTGTCAATTTATTTATTAACTCAAAGGAGACACTATGAAAACATTCACTATTCCAACATATGAACAGGTATCAGAAAACAATAAAACAATTTTTGATGGCCTAAAAAAGAGTATTGGCTTTGTACCGAATCTTTTCGCTGCGTTTGCGCATTCCGAAACTGCACTTGCCGATTGCTTTACCTTTCAAAACAGAAAGAGCACGTTGAATTCAAAAGAACGCGAAGTTGTAAATCTTGTTGTTAGCCAAATTAATGATTGTCAGTATTGCCAAAGTGCACATACTGTTGTAGGGAAGATGAACGGCTTTAGCGACGATCAAATTCTAGAGATTCGAAAAGGTTCTGCGTTGTTTAATGGGAAATTAAACGCATTGGCAGAATTTACTTATGACGTCACGATCAATCGTGGAAAAACTTCACCGCAAATCACAGAAAAATTCTTTGCTGCCGGATATACCGAAGCTAATATGATTGATGTTATTATTCTTATTGGAGAAAAAACAATCAGCAATCTATTGTATGGCGTAATGCAGTTTCCCATAGATTTTCCGATTGCACCACAATTGGATGAAACGTTGGCATAGAAATAGTTAATTGAGGAAGTTGTATCCATGATGAGTTAAAACAACAAAATAGTAAGAAGAAATATCTTGCAGTTGTCGTGTTATTAAAGCGATAACTGCTTTTTTATTGTTAAGGCATAATTTTCATGAATGTTTTCTCACTTTCTATTAGAAAGTGAAAGAATTTTCGATTACATTATTTAACACTGTTATGAAAATCGGAAACTACGAACTTACTTCAATAGAAACGGGGAGATTTGCACTTGACGGCGGTGCAATGTTCGGTGTTGTGCCGTGGGTTTTCTGGTCAAAATCGAATCCTCCGGACGAACGAATGAGAATTACTCTTGCCGCACGTTGCCTGCTCATCCGAGGCGAAGGCCGCACGATTCTTGTTGATACCGGTAATGGATCAAAATGGAATGATAAACTGAAAGATATTTACCGGCTTGACAATTCTCATTTTGCTCTTGAAACTTCATTGGCGAAGCATGGAGTGAAACCAGAAGAAGTGACAGATGTCATCTTGACCCATTTGCATTTTGATCATTGCGGCGGAAGTACGAAGTTCGTCAACGGGACGCTTGTTCCGACATTTCCGAATGCGACGTATTATGTTCAAAAAGCACATTGGGAATTATCGCAAAATCCTTCTGACCGCGACCGAGCAAGTTTTATGAACGATGATTTTATGATCTTGCATGAAAAAGGAATGCTAAAGTTTACCGAAGGGGAACAAGAAATATTTCCTGGAATATCCGTTGTTGTTTGCAATGGACATACGATGGCGCAACAGCTTCCAAAAATCACCGATGGAACATCTACACTCCTATTTTGTTGTGATTTGGTCCCAACCACATCACACATACCATTTCCCTATGTCATGGGATATGACCTCCGACCACTTGGAACATTAGAAGAAAAGAAGAGAATTCTTCCTCAAGCGGAAAAAGAAGGATGGATCTTATTTTTTGAACATGATCCTGAAACCGCGGCAGTAACATTGCAAAAAACAGAAAAAGGGTTGGCAATAAAAGAGAAAATAGTAATATGAGTTATATCTATATCTGGAAATTTGAAGTGAAGCAAGGAAAAGAAACAGAGTTTGAGCAAATCTATGGTTCGGATGGGGACTGGGTTCGCTTATTTTTACGTGGCAAAGGATATGTGCGAACGATGTTGGTGCGGGATATTGCCGAGAAAAATATTTATTTAACGGTTGATGAATGGGAGACTGCCGATAGTTTTCGAAAATTTCAAAAAGAATATCGTGAAAGCTATAGTGAACTAGATCAGAAATGCTCATCATTGACGATACATGAATCACAAATTGGTGAATATGAACGTATTTGATAGATAATGGTGAATTCAGGAATAAATATTGAAGAGGTGAGAGAACGGAGAGGAAAAAGAGTTATCCTCGATGGAGAAGAAATTGTACTTTTCAAAATAGAAAGCCAAATTTGTGCTGTTTCGAATATGTGTCCTCATCAGAAATTCCAAAAACTGCATGAGGGAATGTTTGAGAGTGGAATTGTGACGTGTCCGATGCATGGCTGGGCATATGATGTGCGAACTGGGGTATCCACCAACGCGAACGGGAGATTGAAAACATTTCCGGTTGAGGTGAAAGGCAACAAGATTTTTTTAGATGTATAACTAGTCAATGAATAGCTTTGGTAGTACCTTCATTTGGAGTTAACACGTTCCTAAAATGACGATCAAAGATTTGAGTTTATAAAATTAAGATATACCCGAAACACGGTATTGCCATTGAAGAAATATTGCAATATTTTTTTGGTATGTATTTGAAAGATTATAAATATGATTAAGTTCTCCGGTGAACTTTCACAATCAGCATTAAGTACCGTTATGGGTTGAAAATAATACTTCGCTTAAAACGCGTATGGAATATAATATTGAAGATATTTCAGATATCCGTAAAATCACCTTGGGGTAAGTCTGCAAATAAATAAACGAAACCATTCATGGATTCCACGAAGAAAAGGCGCTTTCCGTATTGACTCCATCGGAATCTGATAATTAGTATCTCCTTCAAAACAAGGTAATGTTTTATTTTTCTCCAATTGATTTTGCGCACGAATAGAAACATTTTTATTCTTTAATTTAATAGATTCATTTTTTGCGCAGAGAAATTAAGGGGAAGAGGCGAATATCCTGTCGTACGAAATGTGCCCTCGTTTGGCAATCCGCATGAACGGTATTCAAAACGTAGAAGAATTCTAGAACACCATCGGCGGCATATTTCATTTTGTTTTATACAACACTACAGTACCATTGCAACGAAGGGGGTTTTATGAATTCCGATTTTGCTATCCACCTGCTTGAAATTTCTATCGTAATGGTATTTTTTGCCAATAAAGTCTTAATTTTAATCGGCAAGCGATTCGCATGGTTGTTTGGAATTATTGCTGCCAGTCTAGCAATTATTTATTTTTCCTCCAGGGGCAATTTGCCCTTGGCCAGTTTGCAGGTAGGAATTTTGGCAGCGGCAGTGTATGGTTTTCTGAAGCCTACAAAAAAATATATTTTTGAATTACCGATTCGCCTAATAATTATTGCTGTAGTGATTGCCATAGCCGTTTTTGTTCTTAACGGATCATTGGAATTGCCGAAGTCAATAGTTAGCGTAGGGATTCTTTTGGGAAATTATTTTTTGGCACGGTCTAATTTCCATATAGGCTGGCTTCTTTTGGGACTAAGCAATGCAGTCACCGCTTATTTTGGGTATTTAAAGGGACATGTTTTCTTTGCGGATTTCCAGATGGCTACCGCAGTCGTGGCTTTTGTTGGTTTGATCTCACGAAAGATGAGGGATTAAATTTTAAGACTCGGATTGTCGATCGGTTTGTGAGGAGGAGTTCTTTTAAGGTGTTTTTGGGAAACAATTCATTCTTAACAGCTTTCGCAAGTTCAATTCCTCAACTGATTTTTTACCACGTTAACCTGAATTACTCAAAAAGATATTTCTGCAATTTGTTTTTGAAGCAGAAATCATAGAAAATCTTTCTCCGAGAATTTATTTGAGGTGTGGTATCGAATCGTTTATACATTTTGATATGTAAATGAAACAATGCAGTAATGACTCTTACCGAACAAATAAAATCTAAAGCAATTGAGCTAGGCTTTCACAAAATCGGAATTGCTAAGGCTGACGAAATTACGCTAGAGGGCGAACGATTGAAGGAATGGCTCAATCGTGGTTATCATGCCTCAATGCAATGGATGGAAAAGAATATTGAAAAACGGATCGATCCTCGAGAAATTGTCCCAAATGCGAAATCGGTTATAAGTGTAGCAGTGAATTATTATACTTCAACGCCGCATGAGCCGGATAATCATGATGGGAAAATATCTCGTTATGCCTGGGGAGATGATTATCATATCCATGTTACCAAAAGAATCCAAATGCTCTTTGAATGCATCAAACAATTAGCACCGAACTCTGAAGGACGATATTACGTCGATACTGGTCCTGCAATGGATAAAGTGTGGGCGGCTCGCGCCGGACTTGGTTGGCAGGGGAAACATACGAACCTTATTACCAAGGAATATGGATCGTGGGTTTTTCTTGGGGAAATTATCACAACACTGAAGCTCGACTATGATGAGGCGATGGAAGATTTTTGCGGAACATGCACAGCATGCATCGATGCATGTCCGACCGATGCTATTCATGAACCGTATGTCGTAGATAGTAACAAATGCATTTCTTATCTTACGATAGAACACCGCGGGGAGATCGCTGAATCATTGGGGAAGAGGTTCGATCAGTGGATCTATGGCTGCGATATCTGTCAGGATGTTTGTCCTTGGAATAGATTCCAACAACCAACAAACCATAACGAGTTCTTACCAAGAGCCTGGAATATTGATCCAAATCTGGACACATTATTACAGCTTTCTCCGGAAGATTTTTCACAACGATTTAAGAATTCCCCTATCAAACGAACAAAACGCGAGGGGCTTATTCGTAATGCAAACATTGTTAAGAACAAAATATCATAGACATCCTTCGACACGTTACGATAAAAAAATATCGTGATGTGCACAAACAAATTCAAATTTTTTATTAACATTATTCATTTAAGTATATATGTCAGATAACCACAGAAAAATTATTATTATCGGTTCCGGTCCAGCAGGTCTTACAGCCGCAATTTACGCCAGTCGTGCCAATCTCAATCCTTTAATTTTTGAAGGAATTCAACCAGGCGGTCAGTTAACAATCACTACGGAAGTTGAAAATTATCCTGGTTTTGAGCATGGAATTCAAGGACCGGAATTAATGGATATCATGCGCAAGCAGGCGCAGCGGTTTGGTGCCGAATCACAGTTTAATATTGTTTCAAAAGTCGATTTTTCACAGCGGCCTTTTAAAGTGTGGGCGGATGATGTTCTCTATACCACTGATACTGTTATCGTCTCCACCGGAGCGTCGGCAAAATGGCTGGGACTTGCTTCTGAAAAACAATTTTCAGGATATGGAGTCTCTGCGTGTGCTACATGCGACGGATTCTTTTTCCGTAATCAAGAAGTATATGTTGTCGGAGGCGGTGATACTGCTATGGAAGAAGCAAGTTTTTTAACAAAGTTTGCTTCAAAATTAACGTTGGTTCATCGCAGAGAAGAATTCCGCGCATCGAAAGTAATGCAGGATCGTGTTTTAAACAATCCCAAAGTTTCTGTTGAATGGAATTCCGTTGTTGAAGAGGTGTTGGGAACTGTGGAAAACGAGAAAAAGAAAATGACCGGATTGAAATTGAAAAACATAAAAACCGGTACCGTTAAAGAAGTAAAAGCAGACGGGCTTTTTTTAGCGATTGGTCATAAACCCAATACGGAAATATTCCACGGTATTCTAGATATGCATGAGAATGGTTATTTAAAAGTTCAAGCAGGTTCAACAAAGACGAATATTGAAGGCGTATTTGCAGCAGGAGATGTTGCTGATCATTATTATCGTCAAGCGGTCACGGCTGCGGGAAGCGGATGTATGGCAGCCATTGATGCAGAACGATGGCTTGCTGAACAAGAATAATATTTATTGATCTACATCTACGAAGACACCTTATCAGAAAAACCTGATAAGGTGTTTCTGTTTTTAAAACCAGATTGTCACAAACTTCTGACTTCGTTACTCTCGCATCGGAAAATGTGTCTTATTCTTCTGTCATCATTTCATAAAATAATCCAGCGTCATCAAAATATTGTTTGTTTTCAGCAATTTATTTTTGGCACAGCGATTGAATTGTATCTGATCATACAAAACTTCAACACTCATAAAAAAAACACAAACAACCAAGGAGTACAATTATGTTAGTCCGTTTCCAACCCGTTTCAAATATCTTTGATGAAATTAATACCATCATTAATTCGTCATTAGTTCCTTTTCCGGCGATCAACGATATGAAACGTTACAGTCGATTTGGAGGAGTATCAATGAAAGAAAACGGTGAGCAGGTTCATGTTTCAGTGGAACTTCCCGGTATTGCAAAACAAGATGTCAAAGTGAATGTAAATGATGGCATTCTAACAATTTCTGCGGAACGAAAACAACCGGAATTGAAGGAACAGGAGCAGTGGCTACGAAATGAGATTGCATATGGAAAATATGAACGCTCCATTGAGCTCCCGTATTCTGTGGACGTGGAAAAGGTTTCTGCCGCACACGAGAATGGCATACTTAGCATTATACTTCCAAAACATGAAAATGCAAAACCAAAACAAATTTCCATTCGATAAGAAAGAGAGAACGAATATGTCACAAAATATTTTAGAAAAGAAAACGGTTCATTCAATTATTCCGGCAGTTAATATTGTTGAAACACCAACTTCTTATGTCGTGACGTTGGATATTCCAGGTGCGGCAAAAGACCGTATCAAAGCAAATATTGAAAACAATACATTGTTCATCTCAGCCGATGTGTTGGAATTATCCACACCAGAACAATCCGACATTGCGAAACAATATCGCCGGGAGTTTTCACTGGCGCAAAATATTGATTTAAATACAATCGATGCACAATATGATCTTGGTGTATTAACGATTACGTTAAACAAAAAGCAGCAATATTTACCAAAACAAATAACAGTTAACTAAACATAAAAATCATCCATGTCACATAGGAAGAAGGAAGGAGAACAATTATGTCACTAATGAAACGAATACCAAGCCAAAGCGTAACACGTTGGAATAGTGAATTTCCTGCATTTCGTGGATTGCATTCACTGCAGAATGATATGAATAGAATCTTCGAAGAATTCTTTCGTGGTGATATCGTGGCGGGAGATTCATTCTTCAGCAAGGATTGGAGTCCCGCAGTCGATATTGTAGAGAACAAGGATCAATATATCCTCAAAGCGGAGCTTCCGGGGATGAAGAAGGATGATGTAAAGATTACTGTGGAGAATAACGTTTTGACGATACGAGGTGAAAAAAAGAATGAAGTAGAACAGAAAGAGGAAAATTATCATCGCGTAGAGCGAAGTTATGGATCTTTTGAACGTTCCTTTGCCATTCCAGGTACAATCAAAACAAATGATATTGATGCTCAATACAAGGAAGGCGTTTTGACATTGACACTTCCGAAAGCAGAAGAAGCAAAACCGAAAATGATTGATGTAAAGGTGCAATAATAGCTTATAGCGATGAAAATAGTACCATTATTTAATTGAAGTCCCGTGCTGAGCGGGACTTTTTTTTATGCAGCCTATGCATTCAGTGCGCAAATTATGCATAGCAGAAAGTATATGAATCCTTGAAATGATTAAAATTCATCATTTATTTTTTGGCATGTTGCTTGTAATGATATATGACATAGCAATTCTAAATCAATCATTACAAACTAATTGAGGATCCAAATATGAAGCACCTTTTTGTAGCAGCATTGTTTGCTTTGTTGTTCGTTGGATGCGATAAAAGCAGTCCTGTTGCAAGTGAAATTGCGACTGATGCTCCTTATAGCGTAGAAACAATGTATAAGGCGACGGTGGCAACAGATGCAGAAATTATTGAGATGCATGGAGATGGACCAGCACATGATTCAATACGGCATGGAAGAATGCTGGGTCATATAAAAGAGTATGTTGGTTTGACAGATGCACAATTTGACAGTGTAAAAGTATATGCACAAACTTTGTTTGTGACTTTAAAAGATATTCGAAAACAAGTTCATGATAGTCTTATTACCAAAGAACAAGCTCGTGAGTTAGTTGTGGCGGCACGTACACAATTTGTTGATTCTATTAAATTCATCTTAACGGCAGAACAGATCGTAAAATTTGATGAATGGGTGACAAATTTTTGGAATAAACCTCCGCGACGAGGTCCTGGTGGACGAGGTGGTCATGATGATCATGGTGGGCCTGGAGGTCCAGGTAGACATGGCGGACGACCATAGAAGAGTGAAAAGGCGGACAATTGTCCGCCTTTTTTATTTTATATGATATGTGAAGGAAAACCCACGATAATTGGGAGCAATGATGGGTTGAAACGAAATTTCGTTCTCTTTTTTTCTATGGATGTATGGTATTACATATCCAATCGTACTTCCTACCGCTGCACCAACGACGATATCAGAAATAAAATGTGCCCCTGAAGTAACTCGTAAAATAGAGACCGTTGAAGCCAGTCCGATTGCACCCCCCCATATATACTCTTTATATTGAGTATCAGGATAATAATCCAAATAGACATTGGCAAAGAAAATACTGGTGGAGAAAGCCCATGTGGCATGCCCTGAAAAAAAAGAACGACGGGATTCACCATCTTGCTTATCGGCAAGAGATGCACTGTTTCCATATACATAGGGTCGGATCCGTTTCACTCCGCCTTTGCCGTACGAGGGAGTGAATGTGGAAAATAATACGGTTTCCAAATACATGGTGGAAATAGTACCAAAATCATTTCGAATTTCTTCGTCAAGAAAAAGGGCAAATGGTGATACAATAGCAGCTCCGACTAAAACATCACTTATTTGAGATTGAGTTTTCGAAAAAGTTCCTGCTGTTATTCTGTCAATCGGATTGATATCATCCTTATTCAAAACATTAATTTCTGCGATGGTCAACATTGGAACGGAATCATCAATTGCCGACGCAGTGAACGCGACAATAAAAGCAGAACCAAAAGTGATTCCATCAGTTGTCCAATGAAGAGAATAGGGGCCATTTTTTGAAAGCGTCTCTTGACTGAAAGATGAAACGCAAAGTGATAGGAGACCGACTATAGTGATTATGATGGGTTTCATTTGTAAACAAGTTTTGAGTAGAAAATTTATATGAGTTTTCAATTTTCATTATCAATTAATAAAAATTTGTCATCGAAAACTAACGGATTCATAGGATTTCACAACTTTTTAAGGAAGAGGATACTTTTTTTAAAAAAGTTCTTGACAATTAATTTTTTTGGTGGTAAACTATTAAAAATGTAAACGTTTACATTGTTCCACTCAAAAGCACATCCTTATGAGATATAATCCATAAGAATGTAAAGGTTTTCACTCTAAGCGCATGCGATATAGCATAATAGATGTGGCGAAAAAAGCAGGTGTTTCGATTGCTACCGTTTCAAGGGTATTAAACGGTAGCGACAAGGTCAAACCGGAAACGCGTGACAAGATTCGCTCTATTATAAATCAAATGAAATACGCTCCGAGTCCAGCGGCTCGTGGATTAATAATGAGGAAAACCGAAGCTATCGGTTTACTTCTCCCGGACCTTCATGGAGAGTTCTTTTCGGAAGTTATTCGAGGTGCTGACTCGAGTGTACAAGAGCAGGGGTATCATCTCATCGTATCAAGTTCTCACAACGATCCCAAAGAGATTGAAGCTGCTCTCCGTTTTATGAGAGGGAGAGTTGATGGATTGGTGGTCATGTCTCCGCAAGTTGAATCTGAGATCCTTCTTACCAACCTACCCAAAGGTCTACCAGTTGTACTTCTTAATTGTCAAATCAACAACCCGCATTTTGACACTATTGTGACCGATGGATTTGGCGGTGCCAGAGACATGGTATCTTATCTTTTAAGTATCGGTCATACCAGAATAGCTGTTGTAAAAGGGGGCGAAAATAATTTAGAATCACAGGAGCGTTTACGCGGTTACAGGGCGGCCTTTACGAATCAAGGATTACCATTCAACAAAACATTTGAGTTCGACGGAGACTTTACCGAAGCATCCGGATATGAAGCAGCACGTGAAATTCTGAAATTACAGGAACGTCCAACAGCTATTTTTACGTTCAATGACTCCATGGCGATTGGTGCTATCGGTGCCATTCGTGAAGCTGGATTACGGATTCCTAACGATATTTCTGTTTGTGGATTCGATGATATTCCGGTGGCAAAATATTTAAGTCCTTCTCTTACATCTGTCCATATTCCTATTCATGACCTTGGTGCGATGGCGATCTCTCGAGTATTTGACAGATTGCAAAAACGAACAAAAGGGGACGCAGCACACATCTTCGTTCCAACAACATTATCAATCAGAAATAGTTGTAAAAAAATTAATGGCATAACTCACGTTGGGAAAGAGAGCACTAATGGATAATGTGAATTTGGTTCTTCGTAACCCGGGTGAGTATGATCTTCATCTTGAAAAGATAATCAGTATCAATACAATATATCATGCAACATTAAATCCCAAATCACTAAACATTAAAAGGAGTTGAACGATGAAAAAACTATTGTTGCTTTTTGCATCGATATTTGCAGGTCTTATCTCGACTGCAAATGCTCAGTTGCTGTTGCAAGAGAATTTCAGTTATCCGGCAGGAGATTCAGTACTGAGTCATGGATGGCAAATAACCGGGACATCCCTCACAAACCCTGTAAAAGTTGTCAATGGCAGTCTGATCTATTCCAATTATGCCGGTTCGGGTATTGGAAATGCTTCAAAAGTTGATTCAACTGGACAAGATGTATGTATAGGATTTACTTCTCAGACTTCCGGGACAATCTTTGCATCGTTCCTTGTGAATGTTGCTGCTGTGCGAAATGGTGCTCCATACGTTGGAGATTATTTTTTCCATTTGACACAAGTAGTAGGAAATACTTCTGCATTTTCACCGCGGCTCTTTGTGCGTCCCGCGGATAATGGAAAGATAGCATTTGGAATTAGCAAAACTTCTATTTCCGCTGCTATCCCCCCGACATTTACAGATTCAATCTATAATCTAAATACAACATATTTGCTTGTAGTAAAATATCTCTTCAATACAGGATCGACGACAGATGATGAAGTCAGTCTCTTTGTCTTTTCTAATTCGGCATTTCCTCAGGAAGAACCGTCTACACCATCTGCAGGTCCTGTGTCCACTACTCAAACTGATATTGCTGCCATTGCTGCAGTCAGCTTGCGTCAGGGAACAGCAGGCAATGCACCTACATTACTTGTTGACGGAATTCGTGTTGGTAAAACTTGGAAGGATGCCGCTGCAATTAATCCCTTCGACAATCCTGCATCAATGCCAGTAAAGAATGCAGAATCAGTTACTGTCGACGGCAAATTGGACGAACCAGCATGGGCGAATGCACCCGCGCTATTGTTTGGCAATGGTGCCTTCTTAAAGAAACAGGCTGGTGATCAAACGGTGAGCGGCGGATTTGATGTCAAAGCATCATTTGACGTCAATAGCGTGAAATATTACATCCCAAACAAAGACAGTTCGTGGGCAAGAGTAAAGTTCTTGCGCAAAGGTCCGGATCTTTTTATTGGTGTTCAATCCAATGATAAATCCATCTGCCGATTTGATTGGGAAGGCGAAGGTCTCTTTGTTCAGATTAAAGATACTGCCGGCGTGACAAAAGAATACAAGTTGTATTATCAGAACATTGCTGGGAACAAAGACACAGTTAAATACGAAGAAAGCGTTTTGAATTCGGGTTCTGGCGCGGGATTTTTACCGTCCGGTTCTACAGCGAATGACACCACAAATGTTGACAATGGTTATTCCGTGGAGTTACGAATACGCTTAGATAAACTTGGATATAAATTACCGCTCAATAATATTCAAATTTCAATGAATATTTTCGATCCGGATGGATTTCAATTTAATGCAGCAACGCCGGTGCCTGGTTATAGTCAATGGGATAGCGCACGCGGTTCCTATTATAAATCATGGTGGGGCAGTGAATGGGGTTCAAGTTTTAAATCTTTAACATTTACGCCGGAACCGATAAAGTACGATGATCCTGCCGCAATGCTAGTAAAGAATGTGGGAGCAGTAACATTAGACGGAAAATTAGATGAACCGGAATGGGGCGGCGCACCTTCGTTGTTATTTGGAAACGGAGCGCACTTACGAAAACAAGGAATAGATCAGACGGTGACCGGCGGATTTGATCTTAAATCATCGTTTGATGTAAACTCAGTTACATATCATATTCCGAACAAAGATAGTTCGTGGGCGCGAGTGAAATTCCTTCGCAAAGGTCCGGATCTTTACATTGGTGTACAATCCAATGATAAATCGATCTGTCGGTTTGATTGGGAAGGTGAAGGATTATTCGTTCAGATAAAAGATACAGCAGGAGTGACCAAAGAGTACAAGCTGTACTATCAGAATATTGCTGGAAATAAAGATACCATTAAATACGAAGAGTCTATTTTGAATTCCGGAGGAGGTGCGGGATTTTTACCAGCCGGATCAACTGCAAATGATACGACCAATGTCGATAATGGTTATACAGCTGAACTTCGAATACGGTTAGATAAGTTGGGATATTCGTATCCTTATAAAAATGTCAAAATATCGATGAATATATTCGATCCGGACGGATTTCAATTTAACGCAGCATTGCCTTGGCCGTATGGTATGAATCCGTGGGATAGCGCTCGCGGTTCCTATTTTAAATCGTGGTGGGGTAGTGAATGGGGTTCGGCTTTTAAAATGTTGAACTTTGTTCCTGAAGTAAAAGAATACGATGATCCACCAACAATGTTGGTGAAAAATGCGGAAGCAATATCGGTAGACGGAAAGTTAGACGAACCGGAATGGGGAAATGTACCTTCCTTATTATTCGGGAATGGTGCGCATTTGAGAAAACAAGGAGTAGATCGAACGGTCAGCGGAGGATTTGATTTAAAAGCGTCATTTGATGTGAATGGCGTAACATATCATAATCCAAACTTAGACAGTTCATGGGCAAGAGTGAAAATGTTGCGCAAAGGTCCGGATCTTTTCTTAGGAGTGCAATCGAATGACAAATCCATTTGTCGATTTGATTGGGAAGGGGAAGGATTATTTGTACAGATTAAAGATAAAGCAGGAGTAACGAAAGAATACAAATTGTATTATCAAAATATTGCGGGAAATAAAGATACAATCAAATATGAAGAGAGTGTCTTGAATTCAGGAAACGGCGCGGGATTCTTGCCTTCCGGTTCAACCGCAAATGATACAACAAATGTAGACAATGGTTATACTGCCGAACTACGCATTCGTTTGGATAAATTAGGATACACAGCGCCATACGACAGTGTTCTTATATCGATGAACATTTTCGATCCGGACGGATATCAGTTTAATGCGGCATTGCCTTGGCCGTATGGTATGAATCCTTGGGATAGTGCACGCGGTTCATACTTTAAATCATGGTGGGGCAGTGAATGGGGATCGAGTTTCAAAAAACTGAACTTTGTTCCTGTGGTGAAAGAATATGAAGATCCGCCAATGATGGCAGCTGCATATATTGGCAGCACAGTAACACTTGACGGAAAATTAGATGAACCGGAATGGGGTGGTGCTCCTTCCTTAATATTCGGAAACGGTGCACAATTGAAAAAGCAAGGTCCGGATCATACGGTTTCTGGAGGATTTGATTTGAAAGCCGCGTTTGATGTCAACGGGGTAACATATTATAATCCGAATAAGGATAGTTCGTGGGCACGTGTGAAATTCTTGCATAAAGGTGTTGATCTATATATTGGAGTCCAATCAAACGATAAATCTATTTGCCGATTCGATTGGGAAGGTGAAGGTCTCTTTATTCAGATTAAAGACAATGCAGGAGCAACAAAAGAATACAAGCTCTATTATCAAAACATCGCAGCGAACAAAGATACAATCCGTTATGAAGAAACAGTATTGAATTCCGGTGCCGGTGCAGGATTTTTACCCACAGGTTCTACGGCAAACGATACTCTGAATGTGGATAATGGATATTCGGCAGAACTTCGAATTCGGTTGGATAAATTAGGATATGCTGCCACGGTTAACGAAGTCCAAATTTCCATGAATATCTTCGATCCGGATGGATATCAATTTAACGCAGCATTGCCTTGGCCGTATGGAATGAGTCCTTGGGATTCGGCACGCGGTTCATACTTTAAATCATGGTGGGGAAGTGAATGGGGTTCAAGCTTCAAAAAAATAAAATTGCTGCCGGCGTTCGATAGTCCCGACACAATTAAACCATTTGTCTCTACAACGGCAATTACACTTGATGGAAAATTAAATGAAACTGATTGGGCAAATGCACCGACACTCGTGTTTGGACCACCCAATCTTCCAAAAAGCGGTACCGAAAAATCAGTTACCGGCGGTTTTGATTTGAAAGCGTCGTTTGATGTGAATGGCGTTACGTATCATATTCCGTATATCGATACAAGTATCGCACGAGTTAAATTCTTACACCGCGGAAGCAATCTGTACCTCGGTATTCAATCAAACGATAAATCCATTTGCCGATTTGATTGGGAAGGTGATGGAATGTTCCTGCAGGTAAAAGATAAAGCAGGTGCCACAAAAGAATACAAGTTGTATTATCAGAACATTGCGGCAAATAAAGACACCATCAAATACGAAGAAACTGTTTTGAATTCAGGTGCCGGTGCAGGATTCTTGCCGTCCGGTTCTTCCGCAAACGATACAACCAATGTGGATAATGGTTATACTGCTGAACTGATGATTAAATTGACCGCATTAGGATTTACAGCCTCAACCAGTCCGGTGTCATTTCAAATGTCCATGAATGTATTTGATCCCGATGGATATCAATTTGACGCTGCAAAACCTTGGCCGTATGGTATGAGTCCTTGGGATAGTGCACGCGGTTCCTATTACAAATCATGGTGGGGCAGTGAATGGGGTTCAGCGTTTAAGACTGTGCTTTTGTCAAGCATTACCGGTGTCGATGGCAGTGATCTCGTGCCGGTTGAATATTCATTAGCGCAGAATTATCCGAATCCATTCAATCCATCAACAACCATTCAGTATTCAATTCCTACTGCAAGTCAGGTGGTTTTGAAGGTCTACAATATGATTGGCCAAGAAGTTGCAACGTTGGTCAACCAAGAACAAAACATTGGTAATTATCATGTCTCCTTTGATGCAAGCAAACTGGCGTCTGGAATTTATATTTATCGAATTCAGGCCGGTACGTTTGTTCAAACAAAGAAAATGATGTTACTGAAATAACAGTCACCATTGCTGCCGGAAATTCCTTTCAAAGAATTTTCGGCAGCATTTTTTTACAAAAATAGGAATAACGTATGGTTCAAACATTCTACAAAATAGTGACGTGTGTAATTTTGATTTCGTTGATGAGTGTTACCCAGCCAAAACGAACAGATGCAATTTGGGCCAGGACAGCTCCAGCTGGATCTCTTGTTGTTGATGGAAAATTGAATGAGGCAGCTTGGTCGAAAGCGGAATCTCTGTACGTGCAGTATGGAAAAAGCGCCGGACTTCCCGGAAGCGGATATACTGCAGAAACCGGAACAGTGTTCGATTCCACTCGCGCTTGGGTAAAATTTCTTGTGATGGGAGACTCTCTCTATCTTGCCTTTACGGTGAAAGACAGTTCGATTGGCGGTGGAAATTTTGGTGCTGCTGATGCCATCATTTTCAACATTCGTGATAAAAGTGATTTGAAGCAACGTCCGGCACCTTCTGGTGAATTTCTTTACGGTTGGATTAATGAATCATGGATGAATCCCGGTGCGGTCACCGCGGTCGGTGGTCCTCCATCAACTGGACCGACAGGGAAATATACAATAAAAGATTTTGAAACGGCTACAACTGTTCAAGGAATAACCAATACGGATGCAAAACCGGATACGGGTTACACTGTGGAGATGAAGATCAACATCAAAAAATTGGGTTACAACACAGCAGATCCGAACGGTGATATCGTCATGTTCAATGTTGCATTTCGTGATGTTGACTGGTTTTTTCCGGTACAGGATTGGGTAACATTTAGCAGAACATGGTTACAAGGTCCTTGGGCAAATGTCAGTAACAAGAATTTTCTCAGAATTCATGTCCGTCCCGATATCACAACAGCATCCGGTGCCGCTCCGAAGTTGTTGCCGGAATATTCTCTTCAAAACGGCAAACTCATGACGTCTCCAACAATCGACGGAAAACTTGATGAAGCGGTCTGGGGAAAGATACAAGGAATTGATATCCGATTCGGTGATAACAAAATCCGAAATGCGTATGCGAGCGTTGGACCGTTTGCGAGCGGTGAGTTTCAACCTCCCGTGAATGGCGGAAAAGCAACGGTGTTTGATTCTTCAAAAGCGAATGTTAAAATGTTCTTCAAAGGAAACACATTGTATGTTGGTGTTGATGTACAAGATCAAGCAGTACAATTTCTCGATGTATATGACCGATGGGATGGTTTTATGATCACCATGAATGGAATGGGAAAAGATTATCAAAACCAGACCGATCATGATCAGATACCAATGAAGTTAACAGTGATTGTGGGCAAAAACGGTAAGGATAGTTTAAAAGATTATTATCCGAAATTTCGCGATTCACTGCATGGAGCTCAAATTGCACTGACACTCAAACCAAACACCACTCTTGATACAACGGGCATCGATGAAGATGCAGGATATCAAATAGAACAAGCTATTGATTTAACAAAAATGGGTTATCCCTCAGGACTTGGAGATGGTGTACTCTATTTAGGACTAACGCTATTTGATGGTGATTCCTATAATCCCTCATCATTAAGTTATGGCACGAGAACCTGGTGGTTTAGGGAACATGAAGGATTTGCAGCAGCTGCTTATGTATATATGGATACCACACTGTTGATTACCGGTGTCGGTAAAACAGTAAACAATGCATTGCCGACGGAATTTATTATTCTCGGTAATTATCCTAATCCCTTCAATCCATCCACAAATATTAAATTTAGCTCACCGACGGATGGAAGAGTAACATTATCAGTGTTCGATATTCTTGGCCGAAAAATTTCATCAACTGACATTGGAGAATTTCAATCTGGCCAGCATTCGGTTCCGTTCAATGCTTCGAAGTTAAGCACTGGTGTTTATTTTTACCAACTTCATTTACACAGCGGTGTGACCGGAAAGGAATTCGCAACTCCGTTTTCCAAGATGGTCTTGCTGAAATAATCAATTTCTATCCATGAGAGAGAGCCCGACTCTCTCTCATGTTTTATGATCAGCTCAGTATGTCGTTCCACTGGTATTCCATAGATACAAAGCAACGATCGACGCTCAAAACATAAATTCATCTCACATGAAAACGATGTTTACAACGCACCAATCACCCGTCAAGACGTTATGGATTTTCTATTTCGTTCTGTTATTCCTTCCAACAATTTTATCGGCTGGTTCATCGGGGAAACTAACCGGGCATATCGTCGATAAAAAAAGTAATGAACCTCTGATCGGGGTCAATATTATTATTCAGGGAACAACGATGGGATCGGCGACAGATTTTGAAGGGTATTTTGTCATCATCAATATTCCTCCTGGTACCTATGATGTTCGGATGAGTAGTGTCGGGTTCGGTTCAAAAGTCGTGAAAGGAATTGAAATCAGTTCCGAACAAACGACAACCCTTAATGAGAATCTATCAGAAGAAGTGATCGTTGGTTCGGAAGTGGTTGTGATTGCTGAAAAACCAATAGTAGATACGCGGCAAACAAGCGCCGTATCAATCATGAGTAAAGAACAAATTTCTCTTTTACCTGTTCAAAATCTCCAGGATATAGTAAACTTACAAGCCGGCGTTGTCGACGGACATTTTCGCGGTGGACGAATAGGAGAAGTTCAATATCAGGTAGATGGAGTGTCAGTAAATAATCCTCTGACAAATGCGTCGTCAGTTTCGTTGGATCGTTCAGTGTTGCAGGAAGTGCAGGTGATCAGCGGTACTTTTGATGCGGAATATGGACAAGCAATGAGCGGCGTGGTGAACGCCGTACTGAGAAGTGGTTTTAATGACAAGCTTGATTGGTCTGCCGAATCATATATCGGCGATTACGTCGGCATCGGTAAAGTTTCCAAATATCCCTATCTGGAACGGATCAATCCGTTGGCAATCCAAAGTTATCAATTTGCTTTGAGCGGACCGACAGGAATTTCGAAAACAACATTTCTCTTAAGCGCTCGCAGATATGCTTCGGATGGGTATTATTTCGCTACCCGCAAGTTCAATCCTACCGATACGTCGGACTTTAATACGAAGAAATTTTACCCTACCGGAGATAACAAACTGATTCCGCTGACCTCGAATGATGAATGGTCCGGTCAAATGAAATTATCCAATGCATCATTTCAAGGAATGCAGATCAGTTATCAGGCTATTTTTAATCTCACCAATAACAGAACATATAGTTCAAATCTATTTAATTACAGATTGAATCCGGATGGAATAAAAACTCCGCGATTTTTTTCTATCGTACATGGTTTTGATTTCACACACATGTTGACGGAAAAAATATTTTATACAGTCAATCTTCGGCAAAATATTATTGACTACCGCGATTATAAATATGAAGATGTAAACGATCCGCGATATTATCAGGCGAAACAGCCGCGCGGCGATGCAGATTACGCCAATGGAGCGATTATACAAGGTGTTGATCTCGGCCGTTATATCGAAAAAACCACAGTGAATATCATTAAAACTTCTATCACCGCGCAAGTGACAAACATTCATCTGGTGAAGGTTGGTGCTGAATTACAATTGCCGGATATTACCTATGGAAATCCTGGGGTGATTGATCGCGATAGTGTTACCGGTGCGTTACATGCGTATGTCAACAGTCCGCTCTTTCCGCCGCCACAAAATTATACGCCAGTATCATTTTCGATGTATGCTCAAGACAGGGTCGAATGGAAAGATATCGCTGTCCGTGGCGGTGTGCGCATGGAATATTTTGACGCAAGCACAACCATACCAAGTGATTTGCAAAATCCGGCAAATGCTATTGTTGGTTTCCCGACTTCAAAGCCAAAAAAGACATCTGAAAAAATTGCGATTGCTCCAAGACTAGGAATCTCCTATCCCATCATGGTGAATGGTTCGATCTATTTTTCTTATGGACATTTTTATCAACTTCCTGCCATCAATCAATTTTTTTCCAATTCTGATTACAGTATTCTGAAGGATCTTGCAAATGGCGTGAGCTATTCCGTCCTTGGTAATCCTGATCTTCGTCCTGAGTTCACCACTCAATATGAGTTTGGAATGAAAATGCAGCTGAACGACAACTTTGGGATTGATGGAAGTATGTTCTATAAAGATATTCGTGATCTGTTGGGAGTTGAATTTATTGAAACGTATAACGCCGCCAAATATTCCCGGCTGACAAATGTTGATTTCGGCAGTGTCAGCGGATTTACACTTGCGTTGGATTTTCGCAGTGGTTCGTTGATCAACGCGTCGCTTGATTATTCAAACCAATTTGCGCTGGGAAATTCGAGCAATCCGTCAGAAACGGCAACGCGCGCGGCAGCGGGAAAAGATGCAAATCCCCGCGAAGTGCCGTTTGAATGGGATCAGCGACACACACTCAACGGAAATGTATCATTGCAAGAACAGAATAACTATTCCATTACTGCTATTGCAAGGTACGCGTCCGGACAACCATATACGCCGCTCATCGGATCTGGATTTGGTGCTGATCTTGAAAATAATTCGGGTAGAAAATCAAATGGTATTGTTGTTGATTTGAGGGGTGAAAAGAATTTTCTTCTTGATGGAATTCATCTCAGCGCATTTATCCGCATCTTCAATGTTTTTAATGCTTCATTCTTCAATGGTTTTGTGTTTACGACGACTGGAAGTCCTGACTATTCACTTTCGCCGGTATCGGACAGGGTGACATTGACAGATCCCGGACGGTATAATTCTCCGCGAAGGATAGAAATAGGTATTTCAATTCGAGGGTCTTCATTGATTGACTAATGTTTATAAACAATATTCTTGTATGATGAAACGATCATTTGTAATTCTGCCGTACGCGTTTGCCGTACTTCTTGTCTGTCAGGAAATTCTTCCGCAGACGATATTGTTTCCCGTTGTGCCAAAAGAACGGCGGGGGAATTTCAGCTTTGAACGAGCAGGAACGCACGATGCCAATAATATCCGATCGACCTTTTTGAATTTCGGCATGGTAGGTGACTATCCAATCGATCCAATCAACGTTGATCTTAGTACATTCCATTCCGTTGAAGTACCAAAAGGGGCTGGTATGAATTATAGCGACGGTATCACACCATTTGTTTTGGCAAAGATCAAAAAATCGACAAACGAATTTGATTGGATTATGGAAACCGGATTTCGCGAACGCCAACAAAAAATTATTGGAACACTGCGAGATATGCGATTTGAACCGCGCCCAGGATATTTTCAATCGGATGTTTCGATTAATCGAGACCGTTCTCCGGCGATGAGTCATCTTCCAAGAACGTGGCCGAATGAATGGATTGATAAACTAAATGATATTTCGGATCCGGGTTGGAAAAATGATGGACTTGGACCTAATGGTACAGATTCGGATCCATCGACTGCGACATGGAACGGATATTTCGGAAAACGGATTGTAGCCGATCAAGAAAGTTTCTTTGTTCTGGATGATGATGAATATAGAATCCCCGCCTTTACTGCCGATTTTCGCGATTCGTCACGCCGCGGTTTGGGATTACGTATTGAAACACGCGGATTCCAATGGTCAAATCCCCAAGCAGGCAATGTTATATTTTGGCACTACGATATTTCGAATGAAGGAACTACGGACTACCTCGACAATATTATCTTCGGTCTCTATATGGATTCCGGTGTAGGTGGTTCCGCCATTGGATGCGATCCTTTGCCTGAATCGGATGACGATAATGCTTTCTACGATAAATCCTTTGGATTGAATCTCGTTTATACATGGGATTCATACGGTCACGGTAAGAGTTTGGTGAATAATTGCGGAAAGACCGGATATCTCGGTTATGCCTATTTGGAAACACCCGGGAAACAGGATGATGTCGCCGATAACGATGCTGACGGTATTACCGATGAAAAACGAGACGGAAATTCTGGTCAAAAGATTACCGGACAGCAGAATATTTTGAATTACATCAATGCAAATTATGACCGGACAAAATTCGAAATTATTTATGGACCAGTCACATCGCGACCAGCATATAGAGACAGTGTTTGGTTCACCGGTGATGAAGATATGGATTGGTCAGCGCGATTTCATGATACAGGTACTGATGGAATTTTTGGGACGAATGACGCGGGTGAGAATGATGGAAAACCATCTCAAGGAGAAACGAATTTCGGGGAAACCGATCTGCACGAATCTGATCAGATTGGTCTCACGGGATTTAAAATTAATCGCATTGCACCGGGAAAATCAAATCCCGGCGGTGAAACAGATGGAATTGTATTCTGGAATGATCCGGGAAGTCAAAAATTTTGGCCAAAAGAATTGTATGAACAATTTACCGCAGACAATGGAAAATTACCGTTCGGTCCATCGTTAGCTCTGGATTATAATATCGGATTCCTATTTGCTTCCGGAACCTTTAAACTCCCCGCCGGCAGTCGCGAACGTTTTAGCCTGGCATTGGCGTACGGTAATGATCTGTATGATCTGCGAAAAACAGTTTCTGTTGTGCAGCAGATTTACAATGCTAACTATCAATTTGCCACGCCGCCGCCGCGCCCAACGCTGCATGCGGAATCGGGCGACGGTGTTGTGAGACTTTCATGGAATGATATTGCTGAACGAAGTATCGATCCGATTTCATACAAAAATGATTTTGAAGGATATAGAATCTATCGAGCCACCGATCCGGAATTCCGCGACATCAAGGTGATCTCCAACGCACAAGGAACCGGACCGATGGTTTTTGGAAAACCTCTTGTTCAATTTGACGTTGTGGATGATATTCAAGGATATTCGAATCTTTCTGTTGATGGCGTGCAATACTTCATGGGTAATGAGTCGGGAATTCGGCACAATTTTAAAGATACAACCGTGGTAAACGGACAGACATATTTTTATGCTATTGTTGCCTATGATTATGGAAACGACTCTCTCGGTTTTTATCCTTCCGAAAATGCCGTTTCTGTTTCTCGAACGGTAAGAGGTGGAATTATACTCCCACCGAATGCCGTAGAAGTACGTCCAGAACCAAAAGTTTCTGGTTTTGTACCGGCACAAACTAGTTCTGTGTTTCACACGAAAGGGAATGGAGTCGGAACGGTTGACATGGAAATTGTAAATTCTGACCGTGTACCAAATAACAGGACGCTGGTTTTGAGATTCAAAAATTCTGTCACCTCTGATATTCGATCCGATTATTATGAATTAATTGATAGTGCAAACGGGACTACCTATATAGATCGAGGAACAGATTTGGATGGCAAAGGAAACGGTCAAGTCGGTGCCGGTATCAAACCGATCATAAAGACACAATCACTTTCAACAATTGATACCGCCGGAACTGGATTGTTAGCGGGGAGCGCTGCTAATTTTAAATTTAAGATGCTGTTTGAAGCAACAACGTCTGTCAAACCGGAAAAAATGCGACCAATGTATCCGAACGATATTCGCATTGAATTCAGCAACGCAATTGTTGACACGTCATTCCGTTTTAATCCCGGCTCTTTAAAAAACCGTCCTTCAAAATTCAAAGTGTATGCGGTGAAAGAGGATGGATCGTTGATGAAATTGCGTTATACATTCTATGACAGCAATAATGATAGTACACTTAGTGCACATACCGAATTCATCAATATTCTTGATACAAACACACAACAGAATCTTCCGGGATTGCCGGATGTCATTTGGACGATCTCTGTTGACACCACCGGTCAATATATACGCGGGCCGGTCGTAAACCCGCAACAAGGAGACGTGTTTGTTCTTCGTTTGAAACTTCCATTTCATGCAAAGGATGAATTTACTTTTTACACTACTGGTCAACGTGTGGACGCCGCCAAAGCCAAAACAGATTTTACGCAGCAACCATATGTTGTTCCAAATCCATACGTGGGGGCAGCTAGTTTTGAACCGGAAAAATTTGCTATCTCAGGACGAGGGGAACGGAAAGTGGAATTCCGCGGGATACCGATGAATGCAGTCATCCGCGTCTATACTGTTAAAGGCGACTTGGTGCAAACGCTCCGGCACGACGGATCGAATGACGGAGTTGTTGCATGGAATTTACGTACTAAAGATAATATGGATGCGGCACCAGGATTATATATTTTCCACGTGGACGGCAATCAAACCGGCACACATGTGGGAAAATTTGCTATCATTAAATAATTTCTTTCACCGATATGAACAAACAATTTCTCTATCTTATCTCAACCGGTCTTATTGTGTTGCATCTTGTTTCAGCACAGACAAAAACCGGTACGACGATTGGACAATTTCTTCTGATTGAACCAAGCGGAAAAATATCCGCCATGGGCAATGCCGGCGTGGCACAAAGCGATGAAGCAATGGCATTGTATTATAATCCCGCCGCACTTGGACACATGACAAATTCCGGTGCACAGTTTACTCACAATACATGGTTTGCAGGTATTACACTGGATTATTTTACTGCTGCATTACGCATAACGGAGAACAGTTCAATGTCGATTTCAATGTCGTCATTAAATTCGGGAGAGATACCGGTACGGACTGTGGAACAACCGCTTGGTACCGGCGAACAATATTCCGTTGCAGACTACTCTTTTGGAATCGGTTTTGGACAAAAGATTACCGATCGATTCTCCGCCGGAATACAATTATCGTATGTGCAAGAAACAATTTGGCATTCCAGTTTGTCGGTATTTGCTTTTAATTTTGGGACATTGTATCAAATCAGTGATGATGGACTGCAGCTTGGTGCCAGTCTCTCGAATTTCGGCATGCGCGGAAAATATAACGGAAGAGATCTCCGAATTCGATATGATCTTGATCCGACACGAAATGGAGACAACAGCAGTTTACCTGGGGAACTGATCACGGAAGAATTTTCACTGCCCGTGGTCTTTCGCGTTGGGTTCGGTTATCCTGTAAAACTCAATGAAAATAATGAATTGTATTTTTCCATCGATGCATTCCATCCCAGCGATAATTCTGAGAGTATCAGTTTTGGCGGTGAATATAAATTTTTGAATTCGTTTGCATTGCGTGGGGGATACCAACATCTTTTTCAAACCGATTCTGAATTGGGCTTAACATTTGGCGGAGGGATTGAATGGGAGATTGCCCAATATATTCTGCATATCGATTATTCATGGATTCAGCATCAACGTCTTGGTGATACACAACGGATGACCGTTGGCATGGAATTTTAATAACGTTCATTGGAATTACTTAAAAAACTACTGTGAAAAATTTTAAAACAAAGTACGGCTACTTTGCCAAACAGGGTAAAGAATTTGTTATTACCAATTATAAGACACCTCGTCCATGGATAAACCTGTTGACGAACGGAGATTATGGAGCAGTCGTTTCTCAAACCGGAAGCGGGTACAGTTGGAAAACAAACGCGCAATTAAATAGAATCACACGATGGGAGCAGGATTTAGTAAAAGATGAGTGGGGAAAATATCTCTATCTCCGTGATGATAAGAGCAAAAAATTCTGGTCGGCAGGTTGGAAACCTGTCTGTTCAAAACCAGATTTTTACGAAGTACGTCATGGTGTTGGGTATTCTAAGATCACATCAAGGAATAATGGGATCGAAAGCGAGATGTTGATGTTCATTGCTAATGATGCACCAGTTGAGATATGGAAGGTGACGTTAAAAAATACTTCGAAGAGTGTAAGAACTCTTTCGCTGTACACCTATTTTGAATGGAATCTCGGTTCCGCTCCGGATTGGCATCGTGAATTTCATAAATGTTTTCTGAATACGGAGTACGATGCTTCGCAAGGAGCAATTTTTGGGACAAAAAGACTGTGGGAAGTCCCATCTCCAAACGGTCATTGGAATCGCGAATGGGAATATGTTGCGTTCCATGCCTCAAGCATAAAACCAAGTTCATATGATTGCGACAAAGAATCTTTCATGGGAATGTATCAAAATCAGCGCGCTCCGGTATCGATGGTAGAAGGAAAATTGAAACGCCAATCGGGTAATTCATTGGATGCTATCGGCAGTTTGCAGGTGAAAATCCGGCTGAAAGCAAATGAATCAAAAGAAGTTGTCTTCATCCTCGGCGCGACCGAAAATAAAACAACTGCGAAAGAATATATTAAACACTACACATCGGTTAGCAATGTTAACAAAGCATTCGACGAAATGCAGAAGAAATGGGATTCATTGCTCGGAACAATGGAAGTGAATACGCCAGATGAATCCATGAATATCATGTTGAATACATGGTTGAAGTATCAGACGATTGCGGGGCGATTGTGGGGGAGGACGGGATATTATCAGACCGGCGGGGCGTTTGGTTTCCGTGATCAGCTACAGGATAGCCAGATTTTTCTCCCTATTGATCCATCGCAAACGAAAAAGCAGATTTTGCTTCACGCACGTCATCAATTCAAAGATGGACAAGTGTATCATTGGTGGCATCCTCTTTCCGAAGTCGGGTTACCGACAGAAATGACGGACGATCTGCTTTGGCTTCCATACGTTGTTGCCGCATATATACAAGAGACGAATGATTTTTCCATTCTGAATGAACAACAACCGTTTTTGGACGACGAGACCGATGTCTCGTTGTATGATCATTGCATTCGTGCAATTGAAAAAGTTTATACACGTATGAGCAGTCGCGGGTTGCCCTTGATTGGTGCAGGTGATTGGAATGACGGACTCAGTGCCGTCGGGTTACAATGGAAGGGTGAATCGATATGGCTTGGACAATTTCTGTATCGAATTCTTCTAGACACAATACCCATGGCAGAAAAAATGAACGATTTCAATCGAGTTGATCTCTATCAAAATCGTTCGAAGAAATTACGTGAATCACTGAATATGAATGGCTGGGATGGGAAATACTATTTTGGCGCCACAAAAGACAATGGTGAAAAATTGGGAAGTCAGTCGAGTCCGGAAGGGAAGATATGGCTGAACACACAGACGTGGTCCGTCATCAGTGATGTGGCTGATGAACAACGGGCTCATCAAGTGATGGATGTTGTCGAACATTCGTTGGAATATAAAGCAGGAACCGTCCTGGTGTATCCCGGTTATGCAACACCCGATACGAATATTGGATATTTAACACGATATGCTCCCGGAATGAGAGAAAATGGCGGGACCTATACGCATGCCGCTACCTGGTCTATCATTGCACACGCAAAATTAAAACGTGCGGAGGCGGCATTCCGCTCATTTTCAAAGATCAATCCTATTATTCGTGGTGCTAAACCAGATGAATATGTTGCGGAGCCATATGTCACTCCTGGAAATATCGACGGGCCGGATTCACGGTTTTACGGCCGCGGCGGTTGGACATGGTATACCGGTTCAGCTGCATGGTTATTTAAAGCAGGGACAGAATGGATTCTTGGAATTCGTGCCACACGCGACGGTTTGCTTGTCGATCCATGCATTCCGAAATCATGGAAAGAATTTTCTGTGAAAAGAATTTTTCGCGGGACCACATATCACATCACTGTAAAAAATCCACAACGCGTTTCCGGTTCAGCCAAAAAAGTGCTGGTCGATGGGAATGAATTTCCAGTTGAATGTGGAAAATGTGTACTTCCGCTTCTCGACAATACGAGCGAACACATTATTGTAGTTACTCTTGGCAAATAAAATGAAATTTTTTTTTATCGTTCTGTTATTGATCTCTTCTATTCTTTCTGCGCAATCGAAACCGGATCTCCTCATCTTTGATGAGGATGATGCGGTTGGCGATGGATTTTACGATGCGTCCTGGGGAAACGTTACCTCACCCAGTACACTTACTCTTGCCGGCGGAAGCAGTGATAAACTGAAGATCGAAACTACACAGCACTATTCAGGGAATCACAGCGGATTGATTCAATGGAAATCTTCTGCGGGAGGAAGTTGGAAAATTTTTATTTCCAGTCCTAATTGGGCTGCCCGTGATGCAAGCGGTTACGATAGTTTGATTCTGTTTGTGAATGCTCAGAGTTCAATCGCCGCAGGGGATCTTCCACAACTCGGATTGGAAAGTACGACAGGTAAACTTTCAACATTGTATGCACTTGGAGATCGTTTATCTTCGGGAATTGATGGTGATCTAATGACATGGCAGCGTGTCAGCATTCCATTAGCTTCATTTCAGCCGTTTAATCAGTTTGATCCCGCTCAATTTAAGGATATCAATTTCAATCAAAATGGAACGGACAACGTTTCTCATACGATGTGGTTCGACAATGTAAAAATTGTTGCCGCCGCATCGGCCGTAACGGATACAACACTTCCCAGCCCTCCCAAAAAAATTATAGCACGCATCGGCGATAAGACGATGACGTTGCACTGGAATAAAAATTCCGAACAAAATGTTATTGGGTATAATGTCTATCGATCAACTTCTGCGGCCGGTCCTTACAGTAAAATGAATTCCGCAGCATTACCTACACAAAGTTATTTTGATGTTACGGTTGTTAACGGACAATCGTATTATTATTTCGTCAAAGCGATGAATGCATCTCAAATTGAAAGTCCAAATTCGGATACAGTGATTGTTCTGCCGAAATCATTTGGAACCACCGATGATTTTTTAGAATATGTTCAGCAAACATCGTTTGATTATTTCTGGTATGAAGCGAACCCTTCCAACGGATTGATAAAAGACAGAAGCTCAAAAGATTCACCGGCAAGCATTGCGGCAGTCGGGTTCGGATTAACCGCTATTGGTATTGGCGTAGATCATGGATACATCACCCGTGCGGAAGGACGCGACAGGACTTTAACAACCATCAAAACATTTTGGAATGGCCCGCAAGGTACTACACCAATTGGTATGATAGGTTATAAAGGATGGTTTTATCATTTTCTTGATATGAATTCTGCAACGCGAACATGGACGTGTGAACTTTCTTCAATTGACACAGGTCTTCTTCTGGCAGGAATGTTATACTCAAAACAATATTTTAATGGAACCGATTCGTTGGAAACTCAAATTCGAGCATTGACAGATTCCATTGTGGCACGCGTCGATTGGGGATGGATGAGAAATTCCGGATTATCGCTGACAATGGGATGGCATCCCGAATCCAATTTTCTCGGAGCTAGATGGATAGGATACAATGAAGCAATGATCCTCTATATCATTGGAATCGGCGCACAGGTTAATCCGCTATCTGCTGTTTCGTGGAATGAATGGACAAAGGGATATCAATGGTTCTTTAGCACACGAATTAATGATTATTTTGTTAATTTTCCCCCATTGTTTGGGCATCAATACTCACATTGCTGGGTGGACTATAAAAATATTGCCGACACTTACATGAAGGGAAAAGGGATTACCTACTTTGAGAATTCCCGACGGGCAACACTCGATCAGAGATTATATTGTATAGAAAATCCAAAAGGTGCTGTTGGGTACGGAGCTAATATGTGGGGAATTACTGCAAGCGATGTCCCCACCGGTTACAATGCACGCGGAACAAATATGAATGATGATGGAACGTTGAATCCTACCGCTCCCGGCGGTTCAATGCCATTTGCTCCTGAAGTTTGTATTCCGGCGTTGCGTAATATGTATGATACGCATCGTGCAAAGATTTGGACCGGTTATGGATTTACCGATGCTTTCAATGAAACAGTAAATTGGTGGGGGAAAGATGTGTTGGGGATCGATCAAGGACCGATCATTATTATGACAGAAAACTATCGCACGGGAAAAGTGTGGACCACGTTCATGAAAGAAAAAATTATTTCGGATGGCTTGCAAAAAGCTGGATTTACAACTGTAACGGACGTTGCGTTGGTAGAAAACAACATACCGGAACAATATTCATTAACACAGAATTATCCGAACCCATTCAATCCAACGACAACGATTAGTTATCAGTTATCAGCCATCGGCAATGTGAGTTTAAAGGTGTATGATGTTTTAGGAAGAGAGATCGCCACATTAGTTAACGAACAGAAACCAGCAGGAATGTATTCCGTTTCATTCGATGCCGGACAGTTATCAAGCGGAATATATTTCTATAAACTCACCGCCGGTTATTTCAGTCAAACCCAAAAAATGATCCTTTCAAAATGAAAAAATTATTCTGTGTAGTATTTGTTTTCTCGTTATCTCATTTTGCATTTTCACAGAACAGTGCAAATAAAAAATATTTTGAGGATGGTTTTCTCGATACACTCCAACATCGCACATTCAACTATTTTTGGGAATGTGTTGATCCCAAAACAGGATTAACTCCCGACCGTTATCCTTCACTTACATTTTCCAGTACGGCGGCAATTGGTTTTGCTCTTACATCGTATGGAATTGGTGCAGAACGAAAATACATATCACGCGAAGCGGCTGCGGACAGAGTGCTTACGACGATCCGATATTTATATTATCTTCCGCAAGGCGATGCGATGATGGGAACTGCGGGGTATCGGGGATTCTATTACCATTTTCTTGACCTCAAAAAAGGTACCCGGTTCAATAAGGATATAGAACTTTCAACGGTCGATACGGCATGGTTACTCGCCGGAATATTATTCTGTCAATCCTACTTTAACAACGAAAAAGAAACGGAGCAAGCAATCCGTGCTTATGCGGATTCGATGTATCACCGAATTGATTGGCAATGGTTATATGCTCGCCCACCATTAATGAGCATGGGTTGGTATCCTGAAAAAGGAATTCATCCTTCGGATTGGAAAGGATATGACGAATCAATGATTCTGTATATTCTTGCTCTTGGTTCTCCCACATCGCCAATACCAAGCGAAGCATGGAATGGATTTACGCGGACTTCGTTATGGATGAAGTACTATGGTTTAGAGTTTATCAGTTTTGGTCCATTGTTCGGACATCAATTCTCTCATTCGTGGATCGATTTTCGCGGAATCAAAGATTCATATATGAGAGAAAAAGGAATCGATTATTTTGAGAACTCTCGTCGTGCTACGTTAACTCATCAAGCATACGCAAAGGAAAACCCTAAAAAATTGAACGGCTATTCTGAAAATATTTGGGGACTTACCGCATGTGATGGACCTGCGGATGAAACCCGAACGATTGAAGGAATACGTCGACAATTCTTTACCTATAGAGCGAGGGGAGTTTCAGCAGATTGGGTGAATGATGACGGTACCATTGCGCCGACAGCTGCCGGAGGTTCAATAGCATTTGCTCCGGAAATTTCTCTTCCCGCACTCAAAGCAATGCGCAACAGTGTTCCAGAACTCTGGACGAAATATGGATTTCTCGACGCGTTCAATCTAACGTATGTTACGGACAGCACTCCTAATGGTTGGATCGATCACGATTATATTGGGATTGATCAGGGGCCGATTGTCATCATGATTGAAAATTTGCGCAGTGAACTTGTATGGAATGTGATGAAAAAAAATCCATACGTCGTAAAAGGTTTACAGCGAGCCGGATTTACCGGCGGCTGGTTGGAAAATTACTCTAAGAAAAAATAATTGCTTGTGGCAAGTACTCATTATATTCTTGATCCGAACAAACCTCGTAACACATTTTCACTCAATGGAATTTGGGACATTTCCGGCGGTGAAAAATCTACGATTCCTCAACAATTTACTGCTACGGTAAATGTTCCCGCTGTTGTCGACATGGCTCTTCCCGCATATGCATGGGAGTCGTTCGATTATCATTGGTACCGAACGTCATTCACCATCGAAAACATCCTTCCGACACATTTTGTTTTTTTGAACATAGAACAGAGCATGTTTGGAACCGAAGTATGGTTAAACGGACATCATCGTGGCGGCTCAATCAGTTGTTACACTTCGCAGGAATATGCGTTGAATGAGTTTCTTGAGATTGACCAACCAAATGAATTAATCATCCGCGTCGGCTCAAAATCAACGTTACCTCCTGAAAGTGCCGTAGGACGAGATCAGGAAAAAGAAGTCTATACTCCGGGAATTTGGGGCGATGTTTCGCTTGTGTGTGTGGGAGGTGTTCGAGTGAAATTAGTGCAGGTGATACCACATATTTACACTGGCGTCGCCGAAGTCCGAGCATGGATCCAAAATCTAGAACATAAAAAGGAATCGATACATATCTTTGGACGAATTTTTGAAAAAAATTCCCATAAGGCAATGTCACCAATTGAAGACTCTACGGTGTTGATTGAAGATCATGGCATAGAAGAGTTCGTATTTCAAATTCCCATTGATAAAGTATCGTTGTGGTCTCCCGATAATCCGTTTCTCTATGAAGTGGAATTGACTGTGCAGGAAGGGATGCGAGAATTTGATTCTATGCGGACGACATTTGGGATGCGGGAATTCACAGTCTCAGGATCTGATTTTTATTTGAATGGTCAACGGATTCTTCTTCGCGGTAGTAATATCGCATTTCACCGTTTTCTTTCCGATCAGCAGCGAAAGCTTTTGCCATGGGATGAAACGTGGATCAAGAAGGCGCTTATCGATATTCCGAAGGAACATCATTTTAATTTTTTTCGCAATCATCTTGGCCAAATGTATAATCGCTGGTACGATATTGCTGACGAATATGGTATGTTGATCCAAAATGAATGGCAGTTCTGGGGTGCTACTGGTTCGGATGTACAAATCCGAAAAGAATTTACCGAATGGTTGCATGATAATTGGAATCATCCCAGTATTGTTATTTGGGATCCATTGAATGAATCGACCGACGATACCGTGCAAAACGAAATCGTTCCCGAAATGAAAAAACTCGATCCCACTCGTCCGTGGGAATCAGTCGATTTTCGCGAAGAACATCCGTACATCTATTCGCTAGGAATGGTGTTGAATAATCGATCGTTTGGTTTTGCACGTTCGCTTGACGAAATCGAAAATCTCCCGGTTCCTTCAATGGTGAATGAATTTTTGTGGTGGTGGTTCAACGACCAATGGGAACCGACGGTCTTGACGAAAACAATTGTTGAACGATGGATGGGAAGAGTATATACCAAAGAAGATATTATTTCCCATCAATCATTTCTTGCTCAGGAATTGATCGAACTCTTCCGTCGAATGCGTATCAAAGCGATTCAGCCATTTGTGTATATCAGCAATAATGATGGCCCCACAGCACATTGGTTCTTGGGTGATATTAAGGATCTGCAACCGAAACCATTGTTAAGCGTCATCAAAAATGCATTTGCTCCTTTTGGTGTCAGCATTGAATTGTGGGACAGACACTTTTTTGTCAATGAAACCCGAACAGTGAAGATTTTTGTTTTTAACGATTCCAACGGTACACGAAAAGGAACGGTTGTATTTGGAATAAGAACATCGGATCGTCAATGGCTGACGAAAAAGGAAATTCTGGTTGAAGTCCCAGCGGTGAGTGACATTGTCTTAATAGAAAAATTTATGCTGCCGAACGCTTTGGATCGATGGAGCATTTGTGCTGAGTTGAAAGAAGAGAACGTTACCGTTGCAAAGAGCAGTAAAATGACGTACGCTTTTCATAAACGGGTAGTTCCGAAATTGGAGAAGCAAATTGTCATGTTCGATCCATCGGAAGAGATGAAGATGTATCTAACAGAAATTGGCGTTCCTTCTTTGCAATTTAATACTGCTGATTTTCAAAAACCGACCACTGTAATAGTGAATGGGAATGTTCTGGGGAATTGGGTATATCAACAAAGAAAAGAAGAGATTACCTCATTTGTGAAAAATGGAGGGACACTGATATTGATCGAGCCCGAATTCCGGGTTGTGGGTACTATAACACATACAGTTGTTGAGGGGGTTGAATTGAATATTTCTCACCGAGCTGACCTTGACAAAGGAGGATATGATTCATACGTTTTTGCAGAAGATCATTCGCATCCGTTATGGAACAAAGTCGATAAAGAATATCTGAAAATGTTTAATGGAGCGTACGGCGGAGAGATTGTATCACAATATGATGTTGATTTTTCCATTCCTTCAAAAAGACTGGCTAGTTGCGGGATAAATCTACAAGTGAATGCTGCCTGCGAGGTAGAATACGGCATGGGAAAAATTATCCTCTTCCGGTTGCAGTTGCGCGGAAGGCTGAAACGTTCTACGGAACAGAATTCGCTTTTTGCCCGCAGAGTTGATCCGATTGCGCAACAACTTTTCTTGAATTTGTTGGATTATGCATCTCAAACGTGATACAATGAAAAATACATTCTCACTTGTTGTAATGATAATGACTATGATTGGCTGTACTGCATCGAAGGAATGGGGTATGACACAGGGACAACACGCTCAGCGTTTTGAGAAGGAGATTGTCAAAACTGTTGGATATGATATTCTCGTTTATACTCCACAATCGTTCTTACAAAGTCAAAAACGTTGGCCTCTCATTATTTTTCTTCATGGTTCGGGTGAGCGGGGAAGTGATCCTAATACATTAAAAGTACACAGTTTGCCAAAAATTGTTGAAACAAAAGATGATTTTCCATTCATCGTTGTCTCGCCGCAATGTCCAGATGGTCAGCGGTGGAATGCAGAAGCATTAAATGCTATGCTCGATGAAGTTCTCATCAAACTTCCCATTGATACAAATCGAATTTATTTGACAGGACTGAGTATGGGAGGATTGGGCACATGGAAATTCGCCATAGCATATCCTGAACGATTTGCGGCGATTGCACCTGTTTGCGGCTGGGGACACTTAGAGGATGTAGAAAAACTTAAAGATAAACCGATATGGGTTTTTCACGGGGCTAGAGATAACGTTGTACCACCGACAGAAAGCGAAACGATGGTTCAATTTTTACACAAATTTGGCAGTACAAAAGTAAAATACACAGTATATCCCGATGCCAACCATAATGCCTGGGATGCGACATATGCAAATCCGGAACTATACGATTGGTTTTTATTACATACAAAATAACATAGGATAGTATGAAGAACGTTTTTGGCAAGATACTTTTTTTTCTTCTGATTGGTCTCGGAATTATTTCTGCTCAATCTTCTGCACCGTTGCTGGCGGTACAGGCAGAAGCAAAAATCGATTCGATCATTTCACTGATGACGCTGGAAGAGAAACTTGGTCAATTGAACCAGATCGGCGGGACATGGTACGATGATAAAACGGAACGATTAAACGAAGAACAAACATTGTTACTGCGACAAGGGAAGATCGGTTCATTTCTTGGTGTGATGGGTGCCGAGGAAACGGGAAGGATACAGAAAATTGCGGTTGAACAAACACGGATGCATATTCCTGTCTTATTCGGTTATGATGTCATTCACGGTGTTGCAACAATCACTCCCATTCCACTTGCCGAAGCAAGTTCCTGGAATCCATCATTGGTAGAACAATCTGCACATATTGCTGCAGTAGAAGCATCGGCCACGGGAATTCACTGGACGTATGCACCGATGGTGGATATTGCCCGGGATCCGCGATGGGGAAGAATTGCTGAAGGCTCCGGCGAAGATCCGTATCTCGGTTCTGCAATGGCAGCAGCGCGAGTGAGGGGATTTCAAGGAAAAAATATTTTGGGTGATGGAAATATTCTGGCCTGCGCAAAGCATTTTGCTGCCTACGGTGGAGCTGAGTCTGGACGAGATTATAACACGGTAGACATTTCTGAACGAACATTACGGGAAATATATTTGCCGCCATACAAAGCAGCTGTTGATGCCGGTGCCTGGACACTGATGAGTGCCTTTAATGAAATTGGTGGCGAACCTAGTTCCGGCAGTCGATGGTTGATGACAGATATTTTACGAAAAGAGTGGGGATTTAATGGTTTCGTCATCAGCGATTATACCTCTGTTAACGAATTGATCAATCATCGCATTGCAAAAGACCGGACCGAAGCGGGAATTATCGGATTAAATGCCGGTGTGGATGTTGATATGATGAGCAGGATATACATGACAGAACTAGTTGATGCTGTTCGAAATAAAAAGATTTCCGAAGTGATCGTAAATGAATCGGTGCGAAGAGTGTTGCGCGCAAAATATGCTTATGGGTTATTCGATCGTCCATATCGCAACAGTGATCCTTCCAAAGGACCAAATGTGATGTTATCAAAAGAACATCGAACTGTTGCAAGAAAAATTGCGGGAGAATCTATTGTTCTGCTGAAAAACCAAAAAAATATCCTTCCACTTTCGAAACAAACGAAAACAATTGCTCTTATTGGACCGTTTGCCGGAAATGATCACAAAAGCGATTTAACAGGGGCATGGGCTTGGGCGAAAAATTCTGATGATATTGTTTCGGTGATGGAAGGGATAAAATCCAAAATACCTTCATCAACAAAATTACTCTATCACAAAGGTTGTGAAATTGAATCGGATTCAGGTTTTCGGATTGAACAAGCGGTGAAGATTGCAAAACAGGCTGATGTTGTCGTCGCAGTGCTCGGAGAATCTCAGCAGATGAGCGGTGAAGCTGCAAGCAAAACGAATCTGGATCTACCGGGAAGACAACAAGAACTTCTCAAAGCTTTAGTAAAAACCGGAAAACCGGTTGTTCTTGTTGTGATGAATGGGAGACCGTTGACGCTTGAATGGGAAGCAGAAAATGTTTCCACAATTATTGAAGCATGGCATCTTGGCGTAGAAACAGGAAATGCTCTGGCTGATGTTCTTTTTGGAGATGTCAATCCGAGCGGTAAATTACCTGTAACATTCCCGCGAAGTGTCGGTCAAATTCCCCTTTATTATAATCACAAGAGTACTGGTCGGCCAATGATGGGATCTGAAAAATATACCTCACGGTATATTGATTCCCCAAATGAACCGCTCTTTCCATTTGGTTTTGGACTTTCCTATACAACTTTTTCCTATAGTAATATTACTCTTTCATCGTCAAAGATTAAAAAAGACCAAAAAATAATGGTAACTGTCGATGTAGAGAATACCGGAACGATAAATGGAAGCGAAGTAGTTCAACTATATATGCGGGATGATGTTGCATCGGTAACACGACCGGTGAAAGAATTAAAAGGATTCCAAAAAGTTGCGTTGAATCCCGGAGAGAAAAAAACGGTCCAATTTACAATCTCAACCGATGACATGTCATTCTATAATATGGCAATGAAAAAAGTGGTGGAACCGGGAACATTTACCGTATATGTCGGCGGTAATTCCGTTGATTGCAAGGAAGTGAGTTTTGAAGTAGTAGAATAGAACACTGATGACACGGAAATTACGGATTATCGCAGATAAAATAATTATTTGATAATCGTTTTAATCCGTGTTTCATTAAACGATAATCGATCATGAGAATCATTCAATCCATACTGTTTTCCTTCGTCCTCATAGCTGGAATAAGTTGTACTCGACATTCTGATCAAATTACAACGATCAAATTTTGGGCAATGGGAAATGAAGGGGAAATAGTTACTCAATTAATTCCTGAATTTGAACGGAACAATCCAAACATTCGTGTTGTTGCGCAGCAAATTCCCTGGACTGCAGCTCATGAAAAAATGCTAACGGCATTTGCTGGCGGTTCATTGCCGGATGTGTTTCAGATGGGAAATACATGGATACCGGAGTTTACTGTTCTCAATTCGTTAGAGCCGTTAGAGCCATTTGTAAACACATCATCGACTGTTCATCTTTCCGATTACTTTGAAGGAGTATTAAAAACAAATATTATTGATTCAGTGTTGTATGGAATTCCATGGTATGTTGATACGAGGGTCATTTATTATAGAAAAGATTTACTTCGCCAGGCGGGATTTAAGGAACCACCGAAAACTTGGAATGATGTGCTGAAAGTATGTGAGATTATTCAAAAGCAGGCAAAGGAAAAAGGTGTTACGCGATATCCGTTTTTCCTGCCGACCAATGAATGGGTTCCTGTGATCGCTTTGGGAATGCAGCATGGCGGACACTTTTTGAAAGACAATATGACGCGAGGAAATTTCAGCGGTCCCGAATTTAGACGAGCGTATGAACTTCTCGGTACATTTTACGATAAAAAATATTCTCCATCAGGAATGCAATTGATTACCAATTTATACAATTCATTTTCTGAAGGGTTGATTGCAATGTACATTACGGGACCATGGAACATTGGTGAATTCTCTCGAAGAGTAGCTCCGGAATTGCAAAACGAATGGATGACCGCACCGCTTCCTTCTATGGATTCGACATATCCGGGAAACTCTCTTCCGCTCGGAACAAGTTTGGTCATGTCTCGAACATGTAAACAGAAAGATGCTGCTTGGAAATTTATTGAATTTCTAGGTTCGCGTGAACAGTCCATAGCTCTCTATAAAATCACCGGAAACCTTCCTCCCATAAAATCTGCGTGGGAAGATTCTTCATTAGTAAATAACAAATACATTCAAGCATTCCATAAACAATTAGAACGTGTCGAACCGTTGCCGCAAGTTGCCGAATGGGAACAGATCGTGATTCGGCTGCAAATTTATGTTGAATATATTGCCACACAAACAATGTCGGTTGATGAGGCATTGAGAAAATTTGATGCGGAAGTTGACCAAATGCTGGAAAAACGCCGTTGGCTGGTTGAAAAACAATTAAAACAATGAGTAAAATCCCCAACAAGCAACAGCACGAAAATCGCACAGCAGCGGCTTGGCTATTTCTTTCTCCAGCAATGGCAGCGATCGCAATTTTCTTTGTTGTCCCTGTGCTCAGTGCGCTTATTATGAGTTTCACTGATTTTGATATTTATGCCCTTGGCAATTTGAGCAATGTCCGCTTTATGGGATTTAAAAATTATATTCGAATTTTTGAAACACCGTTGTTTTGGGTTGCGATGAAGAATACTTTTTATTTTGTCATTGTTGGTGCACCGCTCTCCGTGTTTGTTTCGCTCGGAGCGGCGTTGATGGTCAATTCAAAATTAGCAAAGTTTAAACCATTTTACCGAACGGTCTATTTCCTTCCCGTCGTAACAAGTCTCGTTGCAGTTGCAATTGTATGGCGGTATCTCTTTCATCCGGCACACGGATTATTGAATTATGCGCTTGGAAATTTATTTGGCATCGCTCCGATTGACTGGCTCGGCAATCCCGATCTTGCGATGCCTGCGATTATTTTAATGGCTGTGTGGAAGGGATTTGGCTACAATATGCTCATCTTTATCGCCGGGCTGCAAAATATTCCCGAAGAATTATATGAAGCATCGCATATGGATGGTGCGGGTGGATGGAGACAATTTATGGATATTACGGTTCCAATGTTGGCGCCAACATCAGTTTTTGTTGTAATGATAACGATCATCGGCTACTTTCAATTATTTGCCGAGCCGTATGTAATGACCGAAGGCGGTCCGATGAATGCAACAACAAGTATTGTGCTTATGATGTATGATCAAGGATTTCGTTGGTGGAATATGGGATACGCCGCTGCAATTGCATTTGTATTGTTTGCGGTGATCCTTGTATTCTCGATCATTCAAATGCTTATCCAACGGAGAATGCAATCATGAATCATCGAATGTCATCCGTTATGCTCAATGTGGGTTTAATGATTCTTGCATTCATTTCTCTTGTTCCCGTATTGTGGATGGTTTCTGCATCGTTTATGACTCCGGGTGAGGCAAGTGCAGTCCCTATGCATTTTATCCCATCTCATCTGACCTTTGAACATTACCTTGCACTGACCGAACGAATGAACATGGGGAAATATTTTCTCAATAGTTTTATCATTGCGTCCGCAGTAACGTTGATCTCATTATTGTTCAACTCAATGGCTGGATTTGCATTTGCAAAATATCGTTTTCCGGGACGCGATAATTTATTTCGATTCCTTCTCGGTGGAATGATTGTTCCCGCACAAGTAACAATGCTCCCGTTATTTTTAATGTTGAAGAACATGGGATTTGTCAATACGTACATTGGCGCAATTATTCCTGGTCTTGCCAGTATTTTTGGGATCTTTTTGATTCGTCAATTTGCTATGTCAATTCCGGATAGTCTTATTGAAGCGGCGCGAATGGATGGGGCAAGTGATTTTAAGGTTTATCGTTCGGTAATACTTCCCTTATGCAAACCGATATTATTTACACTGGCGTTGTTTACGTTCATGGGAACGTGGAATGATTTTATGTGGCCGTTAATTATTATGTCCGACAATGTCAATTACACGCTTCCCGTTGCCATTGCAAATTTACGGGGAGAACATCTGCTTGATCTTGAATTGATGATGGCGGGTTCTGTGATAACAATTATCCCCGTACTAATTTTGTTCCTTGTCTTTCAACGACACTACGTCCGTGGTATTATGGTAGGTGGTGTGAAGGAATAGTGTTACACAAGGAAGGGAAAACAAAAAATGAATGAAGTAGAAATATATTTCAATGCGGAAAAAAACGAAAGTCTATTATTTATCCTTGTAGGCTTTATCGCATGTTCGATATCCTTGTATTATTTCTTAAAATTACGGCAGCCTTTCTATATTGGAATTGGATATGCTTTTACTACAATCGCATTGATCCAAGTTACTGTTGGAATATCTGTATATGTTCGCAGTCCTAAAGATATTGTGAGAGTGAAAAATGTATTGCAGAATAACACGAATGAACTTCAGGCTGAAGAAATTCCAAGAATGAATAGAGTGATGAAAAACTTCGTTCTCTATCGTTGGATAGAAATAGCTTTAATTTTCATTGGCATACTGCTGATCTTTGCCATGAAAGAAGCATCAGTCTGGTCAGGTGTTGGCCTTGGGCTCATGGTGCAATCAGGTTTTATGCTGCTTCTTGACCACTTTGCGGAGAGTAGGGGGAAAATATACTTGGAATATTTAGAACAGATCATAAAGTAAATGAATATCGCAATATTGAAATGACCTTAGCGTTTACTCCGGAGATGGTATGAAGTGTTTCATAATTTCAATGCTTGTCACTGTTTCGATGCTCTTTCCTCAAACTTCCCGATATTCTGAAGTTCTTGATAAATGCGATGATGCTGCCCAATGGCTTCCGTTTCAATCAATAGGTGTGGAAGTACATCACGGAATTGTTGACGATGCGGTAAAGTTTGATGTCAATTTCCCAAAGGGCTCAGGATTCGCCGGTATTGTAAGAACGTTCAATGAATCGCTTCCGGAAAATTATGAGATCTCATTTTTAATGAAAGCGACCGTTCCAGTCAACAATTTTGAAATCAAGGTGAGCAGTGACAGCACTGGGGAGAATATCTGGTGGGTCAATAATAAAAACTATTCTTATCCATCGGATTGGAAACGGATTGTCGTCAAAAAACGGCATCTCAGTTATGCATGGGGAACAGGGTTTGCACCTTTTCCTTCGAAATTAGCACGATTAGAAATTGTTGTTACTGCCGGCACTGGTGGAAAAGGGAGTGTGTGGATTGATAATGTTACGTTAACCGAGTTGCCTTCTCTCCCGAAAATAGTTCCTCAAATTTCTGTCTCCGCCTCTTCATACCAAAAAAACACTGGGAGCCCGTCAAATATTCTTCCAATGAAAAAGGGTATGTGGATAAGTAAATCGAACAAGAATGAGTGGATTGAGCTCAACTTGAATTATGAAAAAGAGTTTGGCGCCATCAATCTTGTGTGGGATACATCAATGAAATCACTCACGTATGATATTCTTACGTCGTTTGATGGGAAAAAATACGATATGCTGTATTCTATCATTAATGGAAAAACCGGAACCGTACTGCATTACCTTCCTGAATCCGAAGCAACGTTTGTAAAATTGAATTTGAAAGAAAACTCCGCTCGACTTCCTTTTACATTGGAGGAATGTGAAATAATCTCCAGCGAATCTATCTCAACTCCGAATCACTATTTCGAACGTGTTGCATCATCATCTCCAGCGGGATTGTTTCCTCGATATTTCCTTAAGCAACAGTCGTATTGGACCGTCGTCGGTGTTCCTTCCGACACACGGGAGGCACTCTTGAGTGAAGATGGTGCGATTGAAATTGATCGGCAAAAGCTTTCCATTGAACCGTTTGTCATTCTTAATGATGGAAACAAGATACTGCACTGGGCAAACGGATCGAATACCCAATACTTGGAAATGAATTATCTGCCAGTTCCGACAGTGGTACGGACGTATGAAGATATTTCGTTGCGCATCACTACTCTTGCGGATGGTGAACCGGAACATTCGTCGATATTGACACAGTACGTACTAAAAAATACATCACCGAAAGAACAAAAAGGATCATTCTATATAGCGATGCGGCCATTTCAAGTGAATCCGACATCGCAATGGTTAAATTATGATGGCGGATTTGCAAAAATTATGAAGATGAATGTTTCTGAAAATCATGCATCGATAGATGAAAAAATGGTTTACGTTTCGGGAACTCCCACTGCTTCGGGAGTATCAGCGATTGAACAGGGAGACATTACAGATTTCGTTGCACATCACTCAATTCCGTCCGCTCATACTTCGGTACAAAAAAATGGTATGATATCCGGTGCTTTTCAATATTCCTTCAATCTAAAATCTGGTGATTCGCTTGTTGTTATTGCTGCTGTCCCATTTACACCTGCCGGAAATAGATGGGAGAATACACAGCCGACAATAGAAGAATTCCAAAGTGCCTTTACGAGAGTTACTGCATATTGGAAGAAATTACTTAACACAGTGAAATTTTCTGTAAACCCGGAAGCTCAACATTATGTTGATCTCATCCGCTCTAATCTGGCATATATTCTTATCAATAAAGATAAATTTGGATTCCAGCCCGGATCACGATCGTACGAGCGATCATGGATTCGAGACGGTTCGATGACCTCCGATGCATTATTGAAATTAGGTATCACCGAAGAACCAAAAAATTATCTGCAATGGTACGCCAGCTATCAATACGAAAGCGGAGCTGTTCCATGCGTTGTTGATACTCGCGGTCCGGATCCTGTTCCGGAGCATGACAGTCATGGACAACTGATTTTTGCCTGCATGGAATATTTTCGCTTTACCAATGACACAACATTTCTGCGCGATCGATGGAAGAATATTGTTGCTGCTGTGGAGTATATCCAATCGCTTCGTGCGCAGCGAATGACGCAAGAATATAGGAATGGGAATGATGAAAAAAGAGCGTTATATGGATTGGTGACAGAATCGATCAGTCACGAAGGATATTCCGATAAAGCAATGCATTCGTATTGGGATGATTTTTTCGTGTTAAAAGGATTAAAAGATGCGTCTGCTGCTGCATCAATATTAGGAAAGAAAACAATTGCACACACATATGACAGTCTTGCAAAAGCATTTCGAGCCGATCTTTACGCATCCATCACACTGGCAATGAAAAATAAGAATATTTCCTACATCCCCGGATGTGTGGAAAAAGGGGATTTCGATGCAACGTCGACTTCCATTGCACTATTTCCTAACGGAGAAATGAAATATGTTCCCCAACCTGCGTACAATGCAACGTTTGATAAATATTTTGAGTGGTTTGTTCAACGGGAGAAGAACGAGGTTGCTTGGGATGCATACACACCATATGAAATTCGAAACGTCGGAACATTCATCTATCTTGGACAAAAAGAACGGGCACATTTTCTGTTGGAATATTTTATGAAGGATCAGCGTCCACTGGGATGGAACCATTGGGCTGAAGTTGTTGCCAATGGTTACCGCACCATGCGCTTCATCGGCGATATGCCACACACATGGGTCGGTTCGGATTATATCAATGCCATACGAGCAATGTTTGTGTATGAAATTGATGACGATCATTCGATCGTTGTGGGTGCGGGGTTAAAGGATTCTTGGATTAAGGAAGGATTGTCCGTTCAAAATCTTCCAACGCATTATGGAAATCTTTCATATTCAATTTCATCACTACCGTTAGGTATCGTTCAATTAAATCTCTCCGGAACTATTGACGGGAAAAAAACACCGATTATGATTCCTGAAAAACTATTGTCAACACAACTTAAAAAAGCATTTGTTGATGGAATCGAAACGCTTCCGGTAAATGGTTACATCGTAGTCACACACCTTCCCGCCTCAATAGATTTGCACTATTGAATCTGTTTTGGATAATTGAAAGATAGTTCAAACCGCAATATTGTAATAAAAAAACCTCTAATGATCATTGGAGGTTTTTTAGTTTGTCTCAGATTTATATTCTATTATTTCCCCATCGCCAGAATAGCATCCTCTCGTTTATTTTCCGTTAAAAAGATTGTTGAAAGTTTTGTTACCAGAAAAATGTTCGAGATGCTTTTATTAACATTGCACAAAATTAATTTCCCGCCGCGGGCTGAAAGAGTTGAATGCGATACGGTCAAAACACCGATTGCTGAAGAATTAAGGTATTCCACCCCACCAAGATCTAAAATAACCTTTACCTTCCCTTTTTCCATAAACGAATTGAGGGCACTCTTCAATTCATCTGTTTCCGTCCCACCAATGAGTGATCCTTTTGGTTCCAGAATGACCACATTTCCGTCATCCATTGTTGTGGATTTAATATTCATTGTTCCTCCGATTGTATTGTAGATTATTTCAACAGATTGTGAGAGTCAAGATATTCAAACTTCTTAAGAAAGCAAAAGTAATAATTCGGATAGATTTGTCTTTGATTATTATCGTATTAACGTTACTTTTGCTCTCATTATAACCGATAAATTTTCTATGACAGACAAACCTCTACATCCTCAACCGGCGGATGCGCTGCAGGATGAAGTACGAAGACTGCGCCGTGCTGTTGAAGAACTTTCCATCCTTAATGATATTGCGAGAGCTATTAGTGCGTCGTTGAATGCCGAAGAAATTATGCAGACGTTGATTCGAAAATCAATTCGTGCTGTGAACGCCGAACAAGGTGTTATCACATTGGTGGAAGAAGAACAGAAGTCGATGAAGACGCTGATTCGTACCATGGTGAGTTCTGCCGGAGCGCCGGCGTTTCACATGCATCAAGCGTTGATCGGGTGGATGCATTTGAATAAAAAACCGCTGAGCGTTGACGATCCCGGAAATGATCCGCGATTTCGCGGAGTGCAGTGGGATGGAAATATTAAAACATTGCTCTGCGTTCCGTTGATCGTGAAGTCTGAACTGCGCGGCGTGTTAACAGTGTACAACAAAAAAGATGGACAATCGTTTAATACAGACGATCAACGGCTGCTTGCAATCATCTCCGCTCAATCGGCGCAAGTTGTTGAGAATGCGCGATTGATTGAAGAAGAGAAACTGTACATTAAGATGCAGCAAGAGGTGGGGCTCGCCGCGAAAATTCAACGCGACCTTCTGCCGCGAAGCAATCCCGGACTGTTGGGATATGATATCTTTGCGCGGACGATTGCGGCACAATCCATCGGTGGAGATTATTTTGATTTCATCCCGATGAGTGACGGGAGAATGGCGCTCTGTCTTGGAGATGTTTCCGGTAAAGGTCTTCCGGCATCTCTGCTGATGGCAAATCTTCAGGCAACGCTTCGTGGCCAAACATTAGTCTCTCAACAACCTTCCGAGTGTTTACTGCGGTCCAATAAATTATTATATGAAAGTACGAGTCCTGAGAAATTCGCAACATTATTCTATGGACTGATTGATGTGAAACATCACAGCATCCATTATTCCAACGCGGGTCACGATTGGCCGTTTTTAATCGGAACGGATCATTCTATTCGGCGGTTAAAAACCGGAGGACTGATGATTGGTCTTCTGCCGCAGGCGAATTATGAAGATGAAGAAGTTCCGATTCAGATCGGGGACATTCTTGTTATCCAGTCAGACGGCGTCAGCGAGGCGATGAACAGCAATCACGAACAATTTGGTGAAGAACGTCTGCAGGCACTTATTGTAGAACATAAAGAACAAACAGCAGAAGAAATCATTGATACCGTCGTGAAAGAAGTTCGGAAACATGCAGGAACACATCCTCAATCGGACGATATCACGATGATGGTGGTAAAAAGAATTCAATAATTCTCCAATCCATTCTTTGCCGTACGGCTCCGGGAGGAATTAGTTTATGTTTCTTCGAATGGTTTCGATGGGTGTTCAAGCAGAACATTCTGAAGTGTTTGCAAAAGCGTACGATGAGAATGTTATCTCTGTACTTCGGCTCCAGCCGGGATGCAGTTTTGCATCGTTATTGCAGAATATTGACGATCCGAAAGATTGTATCTCTGTCACCATTTGGGAATCAAAAAAAGCGACGGAAGAATACGAACATAGCGGCGTATTCAAGGCTTTGGTCGAATCGCTGAGATCGTTCTATGAAGAATCGAATGAATTCGAATTGAAACTGACTGATGATCTTTCCATCGAATATACTCCGATCCAAAACGACCCCTCCTTAAAACAATTCGACGACAATGACACGGAAAAAAAGTACATCCGGAAGTTCCACATCACTCCATATGCCGCAAAGATTATTACGCTCACCGTTCAACCAGATAAGATCCAGGAATTTCAGGAAATCTTTGCTTCTAAAGTAGTCTCCAAGTTCAGCGAACAGAAAGGTTTCATTCATATTATCCTTCTCAGAAAAGGGAGTGAATTTAACATCATTTCGTTCTGGGATGAAACCATCGATTTGTATGCCGCTGCAGATGAACAATCATTCCGTTCTCTTACAAAAAACGTCTTTGAACTTCTGCCATCATCAGTGCAATGGCAGGTTTCCCATAAAGCATCACGGACCAGTTTTGCAACATCCGAAGAAATAAAAGCATCAGTATACCGCTGCTTGACCGGTGAGTGGTTCTCGAAATGAATTTATATTCAATACGGCATGACTCTCTGCTGATCAAAAGGCCTTCTTTTATATCAAAGTAGAAGCAGAGTCGGACATTTGGCAGGCAACGATACAGTGATCGTTGAAAAATCAATGGTCATCATTCATTCACCAATTATCAGGAGGTAGTTATGATTATCGTGCGAAATACATTTCAGATGAAGTTTGGTCATGCAAAAGATGTAAAAGCTTTAATTGCGGAAGGAAGAGAATTGATGAAACAACACGGACAACCTGAATCACGGTACATGATGGACGTAACCGGAAAATTTTATACGCTTGAGATGGAATTAAAATTCGAGAATCTAGCTGCATATGAAAAGAATTCTTTGGAAACGATGTCGTCGATGGAGTTTGGAGCCTGGTATGGCAAATTTATGGCGCATATCGATTCAGGACATAGGGAAATATTTTCGGTTGTAGAATAATTGATCCATGAAAATGCTATCCCATCAATCTAAGATTTTGTAATTAATGGAACAGTCTACAAGGAATGCAAAAGGATGTTATGATGAAGCGTTGATGTATTCTTGCTTCTCCGAAGGATAAGAAGAAATGAACCGTGGACAGTCGCCTCGTGAGATCAGGCAATAAGGAATGTGTTACTCGAAGCGTGTACCTGGGATGAGCCCTTCGGGATCAGTTCTTGAAAAATGTAACATCCCCGAAGGGGATGAAGATATGAACCGAGGGCAACGCCCTAGGGAAATAATGATCACTATCAGTATGTTACCCTGAAGGGGTAACATAAAAACAAACTATGCCACAATCATTATCCAAAGTATTACTTCATATAGTTTTTTCAACGAAAAATCGACACCCCTTTTTGGTTGATAAAAATATACGTGAAGAGATGCATGCATATCTCGGCGGAACATGTAACAATCTTGAATGTCCGGTTTTGATTGTAGGCGGAATTGCTGATCATGTGCATATTCTTTGTTTGCTCTCTCGGAATCAATCAATGGCAACCATTGTGGGTGAAATGAAACGCAGTTCTTCAAAGTGGATTAAAACGAAAAGTCCACTATTAAACAAATTCGCTTGGCAAAATGGCTATGGTGCTTTCTCTGTTGGACAATCCGACGTTCAGCGTGTAAGAAAATATATTGCAAATCAAGAAGAGCATCATAGAAAAAGAACGTTTCAGGAAGAGTATAGGATATTTTTAGAAGAGAATGAAATCGAATATGACGAACGGTATGTATGGGATTAATATCTTTATTTCACCCATTCAGGGTTCGTTGAAATTTGTGAACAAGAACTGTCGGGGCGTCGCCCCGACCTTGTCGAGATGACCCCTTCGGGGTGATATGTTGTGAAGCGAATGTTTCTTAAGGGTAATTGCAATCATGATCTGTAAAATCCCGTTCCAATTATCCATCGGAACGAGGATTCCGTTTCGAACATTATTCGAGACGGGGCAATTTCATCCTAAATATAAAAACTTATGATAGGGCATGTAATTTCGCATTACAAAATACTTGAAAAGCTGGGTGAAGGAGGAATGGGCGTAGTTTACAAAGCCCAAGACACCAAGCTTGACCGCTACGTCGCACTCAAGTTCCTTCCTGCACATGTAGCAAAATCCGAACAAGAAAAATCACGGTTTTTCCAAGAAGCGAAATCTGCTTCGGCATTGAATCATCCCAATGTATGTACGATTTACGGTATCGACGAAGCAAATGACATGCAGTTCATTGAAATGGAGCTGGTTGAAGGTGTAACACTGTGGGATAAAGTTGATGCCGCAAGTCCTCTCACCATAAAACAGGTAGTTGAGTACGGTATTCAAATCAGTGAAGCTCTTCACGAAGCACACAGTAAAGGGATTATTCACCGCGATATCAAAGCGGAGAATATCATGGTCAACTCCAAGAACCAGATTAAAGTGATGGATTTTGGTCTGGCAAAACTAAAAGGTTCGCTGAAACTGACCAGAACATCTAGCACCATAGGTACGTTAGCCTACATGTCCCCCGAGCAAATCCAAGGGATTGAGGCCGATATACGTTCCGATATTTTTTCGTACGGTGTTGTCCTGTTTGAAATGACAACAGGAAAAATGCCGTTCCGTGGCGAGCATGAAGCGGCGGTGATGTATTCCATTGTCAACGAAGAACCGGAACTTGCAACGAAATATCGTAGTGATATTCCTAATGAACTTCTTCATATTCTCAAAAAGTCGCTGGAGAAAGATCCGGAAGACCGTTACCAATCCATGTCCGAGATCATTGTTGATCTTCGCCGCTTGAAGAAAGAATCGACTCGGATTGTACGAACGAAAGAATTTCAGACTCCAGATATACCGAAAAAGCCGCGGCCTGATCAGTCGGAACAGCAAATGAGGTTGTCAAAACGGACACTCTTGTTCAGCGCTATAGGAATTGCAGTATTGCTCGCGGGAATTTTCTTTCAAAACTCGATTCGTTCTCTTTTTGCACACGACGAAAAGAAAGTGATTGTTGTACTCCCATTCGAAAATCTCGGACCAAATGATAAGGATTATTTCGTAGACGGAATGACCGATGAAGTGACAAGCAGGTTGTCAGGATTATCCGGATTGAAAGTGATCGCCCGTTCCAGTGCTGTTCAGTACAAAAAAACTGCGAAGACGCTGAAACAGATTGGTGATGAACTTGGTGTGAATTATGTTTTGCAGGGGACAGTCCGTTGGGAAACAGTCGACGGAAAAACGAATGTTCGAGTGAATCCGACATTGATCAGAGTAGAAGATGAGACGCAAGCTTGGTCGATCTCTATGGAATCAGTTCTCTCCAGCGCATTTAAGCTTCAATCGGATATCGCCAGCCGTGTTGCCGGAGCGATGGATGTTGCTTTGGGAACGGTAGAAAAAAAATCACTCGAAACTTCTTTGACGGAAAATTCTGAAGCATATGATTATTATCTGAAAGCTATAGAATATTCAAATAGGAGTGTTTCGAAGTCCGACCAGGAAATTGCTATACAATTATTGGAACGTGCAATTCGTCTTGATCCAAAATTTGCAGCAGCGTTTGCTAAACTTGCAAAGATTCATGCAACGATGTACTGGTTCTTCTATGATCGCACTGAAAAACGTGTCGAACAATCACGCGCTGCAGGAGAAAGAGCAACAGAACTTGCACCACAGCTTTCCGAATCACATGAAGCAATGGGATGGTATTATTATCATACCAAACTTGACTATTCAAAGGCATTGGGAGAATTCTCTCTTGCTCTTTCCTATCGACCAAGTAATTCTACCGTATACTATGGCATTGCAGCAGTGATGCGTCGTCAGGGAAATATGCGCGGTTCCATTGAAGCATTTGAAAAATCAATCGAAAGCAATCCGCGTGCTGCTGACCTAATTCGACAGCTTGGAGAAACACAGGTTCTTGCTCGGGAGTATGAAAAAGCAAGCCGAAATTTTGACAAATCACTGGAACTGTCCCCCGATATAACCGGCACATATCAGGATATGGTAAGGAATCTTTTGGCGTGGAAAGCTGATCTTGAAGGTTCACGTCGCACCGTTGAACAGGCCCGCAGGATCGGAAAAATTAATGAAACGGAGTTCATCATTGACTATCTGGAGTACGACGTTGAATTAATAGCGCGAAATTTTCAAGCCGCAAAAAAAGTGATCGACCAGGTGAATACGAAGGAATTTTTGAACGATCAATTCGGATATGCACCAACAAGCCTTCTCCGTGCACAGATGGAACATATCCGCGGGAATGAAACGCTCGCAAAACAATATTATGACAGCGCCGTTGCCTACATTCGTGTTCAACTCAAGACCAATCCGGCCGATGAACGGTTCTATAGTGCCCTTGGCCTTGCGTACGCCGGGATCGGACGCAAGAACGATGCGATAACAGCGGGAGAACGCGGAGTGGAACTTCTACCAATTGAAAAAGAAGCTTGGCGCGGTTCATTTCGCCTTCGTGATCTTGCAAGAATTTATGTCATGGTGGGAGAACAGGAAAAAGCTGTAGATATATTAGAACGGTTGTTATCACTACCGTGTGAAGTAACGGTGCCATTGTTGAAAATAGAACCATGGTGGGAGCCATTGAAGAACAATAAACGGTTTCAGAAATTGGTTTATTAAATTATTGCATTATTGGACTAATGATCAAATGAACCAATTTTAAAAACCACTGATTCAATTACGATAGGTTATAAAAGAATGATAGGTCAAACAATATCCCAATATAAAATTCTTGAAAAGTTAGGCGAAGGTGGGATGGGCGTTGTTTATAAGGCTACCGACACCAAACTTGACCGTTTCGTCGCGCTCAAATTTCTTCCGCAGCATTTATCGGCATCCGAACAAGATAAAGCGAGATTCATTCAGGAAGCCAAATCCGCATCGGCGCTCAATCATCCAAATGTTTGCACCATTCACGATATCTCAGAACACGAGGGTCAATTATTTATCGTGATGGAATTTGTTGATGGGAAATCACTGAAAGATAAAAAAGAACAGCTCGGACAAAAACAAATATTAGAGATCGGTATTCAGGTAGCGGAGGGACTTGCCGCTGCACACGAAAAAGGGATCGTCCACCGCGATATCAAACCAGATAATATCATGATCCGCAAAGATGGTATCGTACAGATCATGGATTTCGGTCTGGCAAAGCTTTTTACATCAGGAAATGTTTCTCGATTGACAAAAGCCGGTACTACAATGGGGACGATGGGTTACATGTCTCCCGAACAAGTGCAGGGACTCGATGTTGATCACCGAACTGATATTTTCTCTCTTGGTGTAGTACTATATGAACTTCTTGCCGGAGAATCTCCGTTCAAAGGTGTACACGAAACGGCGATCATGTATGAGATTGTAAACGTCGACCCCGCACCGATCTCTGCTGTGAAGGAAGGGACTGATCCGGAACTTGACCACATTATTCTTGAATGTCTTCAAAAGGAAAAAGATGACCGATGCCAATCGGCGAAAGAGTTAGCAAAAGATCTTCGGAAGATAAAGAAATCAACCGGACACACAAACAGCAGAGCGTATTCGGTACTGCGTTCAACAAGCCACATTCCTTCAGCGCAAAAAGAAAAATCAATTTCATCCGGCTCGTTCGTCATTGAAGTCATGAATCGGAGATTCGATCTGGCGGCACCTTTTCGTTCATCGGTTATTCCGTGGATTCTTACTGGTGTTCTATCCTTAGCACTACTGTTTACATGGTGGATGTTGCGCCCAACAACTTCTGGAAATTTTATTACAAAATTCACCCTTGATATCGGCGAAGAAAAAATGCTTGATGTTACGGCATATCCTGCTTTGACTATTTCGCATGATGGTTCCAAAGTGGTATTTAAGGCAAACAATAAATTCTATCTGCGTGAATTGAAGTCGATGGATCCCGTTCTCATTCCTGGAATTGAAAATTGCATCTCTCCTTTCTTCTCTCCGGATGACCGTTGGCTTGGATATTTCAGGAACGGGAAGCTTGAAAAAATTTCGTTGAATGGCGGTACTCCTGTTGCAATGACTGAAGCATCGGATAATAGAGGAGGGACATGGAATTCGAAAGGAGAAATTATCTACGCGCCTTCTGCTCAAACCGGATTGTTTCTGATACCGGAAAATGGAGGCGAAGGTAAACAGATCACGAAGATCGATTCTGCCAAGCAAGAGCGTACTCACCGCTGGCCTTCCAGTCTGCCGGACGGCAAACATGTGATATTTACTGTCGGCAAACTTTCGAGTCCCGATTATTATGAAAATGCCAGCATTGATATTGTCAATATCGATACCGGCGAACGAAAACGGATTTTGGAAGGTGCCAGTACTGCGAAATATGTCAATTCAGGTCATCTTCTCTTTTCCCGTTCCGGTGTTTTGTATATCGTACCATTCAATGATGATGATCTTGAAGTATCGGGACAGCCGGTACCTGTAGTTCAAGGAGTGTATAGTGCTACGACCACAGGAATTACCAATTACTCTATTTCTGATAATGGATCACTCGTCTATCTTCCCGGACCGATTGAAGGTGAAAGTAGAAAGATCGTAAAGATCGACATGAAGGGTGCGGTAACGATACTGGATTCATCAGCACATCCGTACATTGAGCCGAGCATTTCGCCCGACAATAAAAAAATTGCCATTGTCATCCGTGATGGGGAAGATTTTGATATCTGGACATTCGATATTGCACGAAGTACGCTCAGCAAATTGACCTTCGGCGGTGTTAACAGGACACCGCACTGGTCGCCGGATGGAAAAACGATCGTCTATATGAAAAGGACAAAAGAAGGAATTAACGGAGTCTTTATGAAACCTTCTGATGGAAGTGGAGACGAAGTGGAAGTGTATGCAGGCAGCGGGAGAAATTATGTCAACTTTTGGTCTCGGGATGGCAAATTCCTTATGATAGATAATTTGACATTGGGTGCTCAGTCCGACCTTCTCGTACTGCCGTTATTAGGGGACAAAACACCCTGGAGGTATTTGGAATCCAAAAAAGATGAATATGAATCTTCCATTTCCCCTGATGGCAAATGGGTTTCGTATATCTGTGATGAATCAGGATCGTATCAGATCTACGTACGACCATTCCCGAAGAAAGAAGGGAAATGGCAGATTTCGTCGGATGTGGCGGAAGAGCCGCGATGGACTCCAGACGGAAAATATTTGCTGTACCGCCGGAATTCTCAATTAATGTCAGTACCGGTCTCTTCTGGAACGACATTCACGGCTGGAGTACCAACGGTGCTGATCGAAAATTTTCCGGCAATGAATGTGGATAGTGGGATCAGTTATGATATTACTTCGGATGGAAAATATATTGTAACAACCCAACCTGTGAAAGGGGTCTCGTTCAAAAATATATCGATTGTTTTGAATTGGACGGATGAAATAAATAAAATGATGGATAGCGAAAAATAAAGCTATTGATTCATTGAATTATTTCAGCATTTGGTCATTGAATCGTGAATTGCTTTTCAATGAGTCAACGATTCAATCAACAAATGAAAAAATCTTATGATCGATCAGACAATATCGCAATATAAAATAGTTGAGAAATTAGGTGAAGGTGGGATGGGTGTAGTGTATAAAGCCCAAGACACCAAACTGAACAGGATCGTCGCCCTCAAATTTCTTCCGCATCATCTTGCGAAAGGGACATCTGAGCAGACGCGGTTTCTTCAAGAGGCTCAGGCTGTCGCAATTCTGAACCATCCCAATATTTGTGTGATCCACGATGTCCGTGAAGAAGATGGGAAACAGTTCATTGTCATGGAATTTGTAGAGGGAAAAACGGTCCGGGAGACGTTTCTGAAGGGAAAGATCAAAATCGAAACCGCCATCGATTATGCAATCCAGATTGCCGAAGCACTCGAAGAAGCGCACACCAAAGGGATCGTCCATAGGGATATCAAAGCTGATAACATCATGATCAATTCCAAAAACCAAGTTAAGGTGATGGATTTTGGTCTGGCAAAATTAAAAGGATCATTAAAACTGACGCGGACTTCGAGCACTGTTGGCACGCTTGCATATATGGCGCCGGAACAGATGCAGGGAGGCGAAGTTGATCCACGGTCGGATATCTTCTCGTTCGGTGTATTGTTTTTTGAGATGCTGTCAGGACGGCTTCCGTTCCGCGGCGAGCATGAAGCGGCAATGATGTACTCCATCATCAATGAGGACCCGGAGAATATTCAGAAATTTGTCCCGGATGCACCGGCAGAGTTGTCATTTCTTTTAAAGACCGCGCTCGAAAAAAATCAGGATGACCGCTTTCAGCACATGTCCGATATTGTACGCGATCTGCGTCGTTTGAAGAAACAGAGTTCACGAGTTAATCGTCCGCAATATTCCGGCGAGTACAAAAAAATTGAAGAAGAAAAAACTCAACACTCCTCTTCGCAGCACCAATCGGCAGACACTCCAAAGAACAGCAAAAAAACACTTCAGTATATTGTTGGGGGATTGGTTGTTATGATCTTGATTTTCGCCGGACTGATGTTGTTCATGCAAAACGATCCGATTCCGTTTACCAAAACCCAAATGTCAAGGATCACTTCTACCGGAAAAATCTTTTCAGCTTCAATTTCACAGGATGGACGATACGTTGCTTATGTTCAGTTGGATAAGGGAAAATATTCGTTGTGGGTAAAGCAGTTGGCCACCTCAAGTAACATTCAGATTAGAATTGCTCAAAAGGCAGCAATTGCGGATCCTGTGTTCTCCAATGATGGGAATTTCATATTTTACCGTATGGGAGATGATGTTCTAGATAATTATTCACTCTATAAGATTCCTGTACTTGGGGGGAATTCGGTAAAAATTTTGGACAATGTCCAAAGCTCAGTTACGTTATCACCTGATGGAAAACAGCTCGCATTTCGAAGAGTCTATCCAGAATCGGGCAATTTTGCGTTGGTTGTTGCCTCTGTCGATGGTTCACAACAGAAAGATCTCAGTGCGTATAAAGGGGATCTCTGGATCAATGGTAATCCTTCTTGGTCACCGGATGGGAAAATGATTGCAGCCTCTCTGGGATCGTGGGAAGGAGGATTCCATCATACCGTTGTTGGTTTTGATGTAACAACGGCAGAAATGAAAAAATTATCAACCCATCAATGGGATGATGTGTCTCAAGTCAATTGGCTTTCAAACGGGAAGGGACTTGTTGTAGAGGCTTCAAGTATCAATATCATTGCAACACAACTATTTTTCATCGAATATCCTTCCGGTACCGTTTCCAAAGTGACAAATGATCTGAATAACTATTTGAGTTCGTCTCTCACGAATGATTTTAAAACGTTGTGTACAGTCTTGAATGAACAGGAACTTTATTTGTATTTTGTTCAAAACGGAGATGCAAAGCATGCAAAAAAAATTACTTCGCAGCGTAATGACGGTGACAGGGGATTGACAATCAGCAGTAAGAATGAATTGTATTATTCATCCAGACAGAATGGAGCTTTTGATATTTGGAAATCGGAGCTCAACGGCGAGAATCAACAACAGATTACATTTGATGAGTTTCTGGAATTTGATTTTTCAGTCTCCACCATTGCCAAATCAATAGTGTTCACCTCATCTAAGGGAGGAATTCCCAATATTTGGTCACTCAAAACCGACGGAACAGGACTGAAACAATTAACAAAAGATGCTGAAGACTACAGGCCCACTATTGATGCAACAGGAAAGTGGGTCGTGTTTGATTCCTGGCTTCGGGGTCCGAATACAATCATGAAGGTGCTGCTGGATGGTGGGGAGAGAGTGGATATCACATCGACTCAAGGAACTCAGCCGAGTATCACTAACGACGGAAAGCGAGTGATCTTTCGTAAATATGATGACCAACGAAAGGTTCAGACGATGTACGCGGTACCGCTGGAAGGGGGAACGCCGAAATACTTGTTTGATCTTTCGAGCGATGCAGAAAATGAAATGGTGATGCGGCCCAACAGCAACGATATAAGTTACATCCTCACGGAGAATGGAGTATCTAACATCTATATCCGGTCGTTGGATGGCGGCGCTCAAAAACGATACACCGATTTTGACGAATATTTTATCACAAATTTTGCATGGACTAACGACGGGAAATCACTAATCGTCTCTCGCGGTGATATCCGATCCGATGTTGTCATTATTGCAGATGAACAAAACAAGACGGTAAAATGAAATACGCAATTATCTCAGATATACACTCGAATTTAGAAGCGCTGCAAAGAGCATTGTCCATTATCGATGAGAAGCAGATCGATGAGATCATCTGTCTCGGCGATGTGGTCGGTTACGGTGCCAATCCCAACGAATGTGTCGATATCGTTCGCAAACGTTGTTCCACTGTGGTCTTAGGTAATCATGATGCTGCCGCTTTGGATGTCTCTCAAGCGCACGACTTTAACGCTATTGCAAAAAAAGCAGTGGTGTGGACTTCGCAGCAGCTGACCGATGAAAGCAAAACATTCTTGTTATCTCTTCCGATGGTTGCCAAAAAAGAAAATATATTGATCGTACACTCTTCCCCCAATACACCGGAAGCGTGGGATTATATCATCGACAATGATGATGCCTCCTCTGCGATCCGTTATTTTGAAGAGAAGATTTGCTTTATCGGTCACACCCATGTTCCCGGAATCTTCACTAGTCACGGCCGTGCAAAGAATATTACGCCGGATGATCAATATCTGATCAATGTGGGAAGTGTCGGCCAGCCGAGGGATGGGAACCCAAAACTCGCTTTTGGGATCTTCGATTCTTCGACATGGGAGTATGAACTGATTCGATCTCAATACGATATTCAAACAGCGGCGGAAAAGATCTATGCCGCAAAACTTCCGGAAGAACTTGGAAACCGGCTGATGTACGGGATGTAAATATCATATCATTTCATTGCTTTGTAAAGCATGAAGTCAGTTTAACGAAATCCTGCATTAAGAGATGCCACCCTTAAAGACTAATGATAACGCGAACAATGAGAATGGAAAATAATACTCCCATATATTCACAAAAATGTATGATGGCATGGTAAATCGTTTCATTATCGTTAAGAAAATATTATCGACTGCTTGGTATGATCGCTTTTTTTTGCCTTTAACACGCCTCACAATAATCTACTTGTCTGACTTAATTGTATTGACGAAACACACAGTGAAAACAACATGTCATAATATCATCCTGCTTTGCGTAGTATTTCTATTCCCTTCTATTGCAATCTCACAATCACCATTTACGTTTGAACAATTCACTTTAAAAAATGGATTGTCTGAAAACACAGTTAATGCGATAGTACAAACTCGCGACGGGTATCTATGGATTGGTACAGCTAACGGACTTAATCGATTTGATGGAAAAAACTTCAAGACATTTTATAATTATACGCACACACTGCAAGTAAATTACATTCGGACATTATTTGAGGACAGCAAGGGAAATTTGTGGGTCGGAACGTGGGGCGGCGGTGTATGTCTATTTGACAGAAAAACTGAACAATTTAGTTTATTGAATAATTATCTCAAATTAGAGAAAGCAACCAGTAATAATTTAGTTCGGTGTTTTGCTGAAGATTCACAAGGATTAATATGGATTGGGTCTCTGAATGGCGGATTATTTAGTTATGATCAAAGGGAAAAAATATTACGCCGATACCTTATTGGAATTGATATCACTGCCATTTACCCAATGCATAACGGAGAGTTATGGATTGCTTCCAACATTCGAGGTCTTTTCAAATTCAATCCTAAGACGGGATCAGTACTCTCCGTTCTACATGATCCGAAGGATCCACAATCGTTGGCAATGAACAGCGTCATATCAATACTACCGTTTAGAGATTCGTTGCTTATTGTTGGTCTACATACTGGTGTGGATATAGTAAATAAAAGGACGTTAAAGGTTGCTCATTTTATTCCCTCTGCGATAGGAAAAAATCTCATCAAACCTATTATTCTTGACAGGCAGAAGCGACTGTGGCTCGGTTCATATGGTCATGATGGAGTTTATCTTGTTGAACGAATGGGAACAAAGGATCAAATGATAACAAACATCCGTGCAACTTCATCTGACGAGAAAGGGCTTACCGGTAACAATATTCGGTGTATTCTTGAAGATTATTCGGGGAACATTTGGTTTGGCACCGAAACCGGCTTATGCAAATTATCAGCAACAAAAATGTTTGAACGGCATGAAGATTTTGCAAATAAAAAACATGATCAGAGAAGCACCACTGTCACAAAAATTTATCAAGATCGCAATAAGAATCTGTGGATTGGGTATGATGGAGATGGCTTCATAAAAATCGATGCTACGACAGGAGATACTACAATATTTTGCTATACAGGAGTGGATCCTCAAAAAATAGCAGAGAATAATATATCGGATATTTACGAAGACCGTTTTGGAACAATATGGATTGCCACAAAAGGAATAGGCCTAAAAAAATTACATCGTGATTACAAAACATTTACTAACTATTTCCATAATCCAAAAGATTCAACATCACTTCGAAGCAATCTAACGGCACGCTTATTGGAATTGGATGATGGAACATTCCTTGTTGGTACACAATTTGGCGCAGATGTGATGGATCGAACAAAGGGTACGTTTATTCGGATCAACGATTATCTTTCAAAAAAAACAAATATTGAAGAGCTTGACGAGTTTCCCTTTCCATTTCTTCAAGATCATCATGGTACGATATGGATGGGTCCAACGCGATATCATACAAAGACAAATAAAGTATCGCGTTTTGCCGTCAATAAAAATATTCCTTCTTCGCTGACTCCAGAAATCGAAACGACGGTGTTTGAAGATTCACAGGGAAGAATATGGATAGGTACTTTCGGAGGGGGTGTATCCAAATATATTGATTCAAATAATACCTTTAAGCGATATACAACGGCAAATGGTTTGCCCCATGATATTGTTTTTTCCATTGAAGAAGATCACTATGGAAATTTATGGATGGGAACGATAAACGGACTTGCAAAATTCAATCCGGCAACAGAAACATTCCGAACGTATACCACTGATGATGGTCTTAGAAACAATGAATTCAACTGGAGGACCAGTCTCAACACTCATGACGGCAAACTGTATTTTGGCGGAAGAGATGGATACATTTCATTCAAGCCGGAAGATATGAAAAATGATACATTCGTATCAAACGTTGTTATGACTTCCTTTAAAGTTTTTGGCAGAGAGATTGCAATATCGGAATTAGCCGATCCCGGGAAGGAAATCACTTTAGAATTCAATCAAAACTTCTTTTCTATAGAGTATGCATTCTTGGATTATCTACCGCACAAAAAAAATCAATTTAAATACATGCTCACAGGGTTTGACGATACATGGCATCAATCCGGTGATAATACAACAGCAACATATACCGATGTGCATCCCGGGACATATGATTTCATCATTCAAGCCAGTAATCGGGATGGTGTATGGGGTGTTCCAAAGAAAATGGCAGTAATTACAATCGTGCCGGCGTTTTGGATGACATGGTGGTTCAAAGGATTGGTGATTATCGCAATACTATCGATGGTCTATAGTGTGTATCGGTATCGGATGATAAAAATATATGAAATGCAAAACGTCCGGATGAAAATTGCCGGAGATTTACACGATGAGATCGGGAGTAATTTAAGCGGAATAGCGATTGCAACACAAATGAAAGCACGCGACGACAAATTCTCCGAAAAGGATAAGCAGGAATTACTGGATATCGGACAAACAGCAATACAAACAGCCAATGCCATGCGGGATATTGTTTGGTTTATTAATCCGCAAAATGATTCTACGGAAAATCTATTTCTCAAAATGAAAGAGACGGCAAAATCTCTGCTGCGGTCAACGAACATAGAGTTTGAATTTTCGGGAACCCCGAACTTTGCTCTATCGCTTGAACATCGAAGGAACCTTTTTCTTATTTATAAAGAAGCTATTCATAACGTAGTGAAACATTCCGGAGCCACAAAAGTGACCATTTCTTTTTCGGAAGAGAATTCACAACTGCATATGATCATCCGTGACAATGGAAAATTTATTCAACAAAATATAAAGCGTGATGGACTCGGTTTAACCAGCATGAAAAACCGCGCATTGTCGTGTCGTGGAACCTTGAACATTATTCCTGATGAGCATGGAACGTCGCTCTTTCTGACAATCCCCTTTTCATAAAACTACGAACATTCGTAGTTGTAACTACCTCGTATTCTGGATACTCTAAGGATATGAGTGAAATAACTGATATCAAGAATAGTGCTATTTCGTTGTGGATTGTTGAGGATAATAAAGTATACCGCCAAAACATTGAAAAACTTGCTCAACAGATCCCATGGGTTACTGAATGTAAAGCATTTGAAACGGGCGAACTTACCTTGCAAGCGTTTCAAAACGAAACACCTCCAGAGCTTCTTCTGCTCGATCTCGTCCTGCCGGGGATTGACGGCATTACTACACTCAAAAAAATAAAGCGGATATCTCCATCCACCAAAGTGCTTATTTTGACGGTTCAGGATGATGAAGAGCAGATATTTCAGGCGATTTCGAGCGGTGCAGATGGATATTTATTAAAAGCGACTTCTACGGATTCGATAATTCAATCCATTGAAGATGCGATGAAAGGGGGTGCTCCGATCAACGCCTATATTGCGAGCAAAATTCTCTCTGCGTTTAAAAGAGCAAATAAACCCGCATTCGATTATGGGTTGACAGAGCGGGAAAAAGAAATTCTTGAACTTCTCATACTGGGTATCTCCCGTAAAAAAATTGCGGACAAAATTTTTATCAGCTACCATACCGTCGATTTTCATATCAGGAATATTTACAGCAAGCTGCATGTCAATTCGCTGCCAGATGCAGTAGCAAAGACGATTAAAGAAAAGATAGTATAACACAACATTTTCTACATGTAAGCCATTTACAACATACCCGCCAATCTTACGATTGGCGTTTTTTTTTGGTTGAAAGTATCTTTACATTAAGGCTCAATTATTGGATCCGATTGTTGAAAATAGACCTTGTCACATCTTGTTTTGCGGGTTCATATACGGCATGTAAATAAAGATCGTGAAGTTAATTGCTATCTTAAATTACTGGAGAAGAATTGAAGAAATTTCTGACCGTAGCAGGTATTATTGCATTCGCTGTAGGGACTATTTTTCTTCTTGCTTATATTTTTCTTTTGATAGAGCCAGTTGATGAAGTGTCTTCTAAGGATTACAATAGAGAAGGAATTGCTTTAATGGACAAAGGAGAACTTGACAGCGCCATACAGTTCTACCAAAAAGCTATTGAATTTGATAAAAATAATGTGAACCCGTACTTTAATCAAGGGTTAGCATTTTATAAAAAAGGGAATATTGATAGTGCAATATTGCTCTATGAACAAGCAATCAAGCTCGATCCTAAGGAGTCCGATGTTTATAATAATTTAGGTGTGATATATTATGAAAAGGGGAATTATGATAAAGCCATTCAGCTCTATGAAAAGTCGATTAAATTTAATCCCAAAAAAACAAATCATTACTTCAATTTAGGATTCGTGCACCTTCATCATCGCAATCCAGAGAAGGCGATTGTTATGTTCCAAAAAGTTATCGATCGTAATTCGAAATCGTCCGAGGGGTACAAATATTTGGGGCATGCATATGAAATGAAAGGTGACGACGCGAAGCAAATAGCTGCGTATCAAAAAGCAGCCGCACTTGGCGATGAAGAAATTCAACAATGGTTGACGCAACGGGGTAAAACGTGGTGAATTTTTATAAAAACTGACCTGGTCAATCTCGAGGATCATGGTCAAAAATCCACCCCGTGCATTGGTAGTTGAATAGTGACGGTGCTGAGCCCATTTCCGTAATTCGAAACTGTAGTAAATCGATCGAAATGCCGTTCAACAAATTCCTTTCAACACTTTCACTGTGAAAATTTGTTTTAATTTGCTTCTGTTACGCCCATTTTCTAACTTTCCGCACGTAATAAAGATGTAATACTCTTGTAAGCTCATACCCTATGCGTTCGTCTCGGCGAAAATTTCGACGAATGACCTCAGTGAATCTATATTCTCTGTCCGGATCCTTTTACAATTCTAATATTTTCCCCGAAATTCTTCGCCTTTCTAAAGGATTTTCAAAATGATCGGGAAAACAATATCGCATTATACTATTCTCGAGAAATTGGGTGAAGGGGGCATGGGCGTTGTTTATAAAGCCATTGATACAAAACTCGACCGCTTTGTTGCGCTGAAGTTTCTTCCGTCGCACACCGCTGATACCGAAGAAGGAAATCAACGACTGATGCAGGAAGCGAAAGCAGCATCCTCTATCAATCATCCGACTGTCTGCGTTATTTATGACTTTGAAGAGGCTGATGGAAAACAATTTATCGCCATGGAGTATGTTGAGGGAATGACACTACGACAACGGATGGCACTTACTCCTCTTTCCTTGGATGAAATTATCGATGTTACGATTAATATCATTGCCGCATTAAAAGAGGCACACAATAAGGGAATTGTTCATCGTGATATAAAGCCCGATAACATCATGATCACCAATCAACATCAGGTAAAGGTGATGGATTTCGGGTTGGCAAAATTAAAAGATTCCATTTTCAAAACACGGAAATCCGTTAGAGTTGGAACGCTTGCTTATCTTGCGCCGGAACAGATTCTGGGAAAGGAAATAAATTCACAAACCGATATCTTTGCCCTTGGCGTTGTCTTATATGAAATGACAACAAGACGGCTTCCGTTTCGCGGGGAGCATGAAGCGGCAGTCATGTATTCCATCTTACATGAGGAATGTACTCCCGTGCATCGTTATGCTCCTGATGTGCCGACGGAATTTGTTCTCATTATTGAAAGAGCACTCAAGAAGGAATCGCGAGATCGTTTTCAATCGGCAGGTGAAATGGAAATTCAACTTCGTCAGTATTGGAAGAAACAATCTTCAGGGTCAATTGCACCATCGGCGAGTGCTTCAAATCTGCCGTCGGCACAGAAACGAAGACTTTCCGCAATAGTCTTTACGGATATGGTCGGTTACAGTGCCTTGGCGCAAAAAAATGAATCGCTTTCATTGGAACTGTTGGCCCAACAGCAGGTGATCGTCAGATCGGTTGTTCCCAATTTCAGCGGAAAAGAAATCGATACGATCGGTGATGCATTCTTTTTGGAATTTGAAAGTGCGCTGGAAGCATCACGGTGCGCGGTTGAGATACAAAAAAGTATTCGCGAGCACAATGGTTCGATGGCGCCGGAAAAACAGATCCACATCCGAATCGGAATTCATATTGGAGATGTCATCCATATTGATAATAAAGTGCAAGGCGACGGTGTGAATATTGCCGCCCGAATTGAACCGATCGCCGATTCCGGGGGTATTTGTGTTTCGGAAGATGTTGCCCGCCAGATCAGGAATAAGATCGATCTGCCTCTGCTCAAAATCGGTAGACCTCAATTAAAAAATATTCAAATTCCTGTAGACATTTATAAAATTGTTCTTCCGTGGGAAAAACAACGCAGCGGAATTACGGAGCGTATGTTATTTACGTATAGACGTAAAAAAATTCAAGCGATTGGCATCGCGTTGTTGATAGTTGTCAGTAGTGTAGTGACTTTTCTTCTTTGGCAAAACAATGATCCCGTATTATCAGCGAATATTTCCGCTGTCCGTGATACTTCCGGTACGACGGTTCATTCCACAATCGACAACATAACGCAAACACCAGTGATGAGCAACGCTTCCACGAACAGTCAAAAGGAAGAAAATATTTCACCTGGGTCAATACACATGCCGTTGAACAATACATCTTCTCAAACCGAGATGCTGCGTGATACTGCTCCAACGGACGTTGTTCGTGAATTGATGATTCCTTCAAACGATTACAGAATAGCGGTACTTCCATTCTCAAATATCAGTCCGAATAAAGAGGATGAATACTTTGCGGACGGTATGACGGAAGAACTTATTTCGACACTTTCTAAAATTCAACAGATTAGAGTGATTGCACGAACATCAATCATACAATACAGGGGAAGCAATAAAAAGATCTCGGAAATTGGAAACGAATTGAAGGTGAAAGCGATTTTGACAGGCAGCGTACGAAAGTCGGGCAAGAAACTCCGGATCACCGTGCAATTAATTGATGTCTCCAATCAGGAACATTTATGGTCTGAGGAATACAACAGTGAACTGACGGATGTTTTTGATATACAATCGAATGTTGCCAAGCGGGTCGCAAACGCACTTCCTCTGAAGCTCATAGCTCCGATCAATCAAAATGCTGATAGTAGACGGCAGGTAAATATTGAAGCATATACTTTGTATTTGCAGGGGAGATTTTATTGGAACAAACGGTTTCCGCTAGATTTACTCCAAAGTGTAGAATATTTCAAAAAATCAATTCAAAAAGACAGCCAATTTTCGTTGGCATACGCAGGACTTGCCGATGCATACGTACTGCTGGGAAATTTTTATGTACTGCCACCACCCGAAGCATATCCCTTGGCAAAAAAAGCGGCACTCAAAGCTCTTGAACTCGATGCGTCCCTGCCCGAAGCTCACACATCGTTAGGATTTACGTTGATGCACTATGATTGGAACTGGAGTGAGGCGGAAAAAGAATTTCGAACTTCGTTGGAGCTTAATCCAAGTTATGCAATGGGTCAAAGCTGGTATGCATATTTTCTAACAGTCACAGGTAGATTTGATGAAGCTGTTGCAGCTCGGAAACATGCGCAAGAATTGGATCCTCTTTCGATCGTCATCAGTTCCGAAATAGGGCTGACGCTGTATTTTTCGGGAAAATTTCAGGAAGCGATCGATCAGTATCAAACGGTACTGAGAAGTGATCCAAGTTTTTATGCTGCATACATCCCATTGGGCGGGGCATTACTTCAGCAAAAACGTTATGATGAAGCAATTGTGGCGTTCAAGAAAGCCAGGATCTATTCCCTCAACCATCCCATACCGACTGCAGCGCTTGCATATGCGTACGCCGTTTCGGGGAAGAGAAAAGAGTCCCGTACAATTGCAGAAGAATTGAAAAAAAATTCTGTGAAGACATACATATCGCCGTACTGGATAGGAATTATTTATGCCGGTTTGGGTGAAAACGAAACAGCATTTCAGTGGATGAAAAAAGGAATCGACCAACATGATGGGTCAATGATCCTCTTAAAAGTCGAACCGATTCTCGGCACGTTGCGGAACGATAAACGGTATACAGAACTACTCACGAATATCGGTTTGAACTAATACTTACTGTATGAGGAATGAACAACGGCAATATTATTCAACGGTAGAGGAAGAGAATACCGCATTGGCGCGCGCCGTTGAGGAATTGACTGTCCTGAATGAAATGGCGCAAGCGGCAGCGGTAAGTTTGGATTTAAATGAAATGCTGAAGACCATCGTAAAACGATCGTTGCAAGCGTTACAAGCTGAGCAAGGCGTTATTACGCTTGTTGACGAAAACAATGCTGAACAAACGAAAACGCTGGTACGCATTATCGTTCGATCGAGCGAAGATAATAAATTTCATTTTAACGAAGGATTATTGGGATGGATGTTGTTGAATAAACAACCATTACTATTGAACGATCCGGCGCACAATGTTCAATTTAACCGAATTCCATGGGAAGAACCGATCTCCTCGTTGTTGTGTGTACCGATGATGATAAAAGGAAATCTGACTGGAGTGATCACAGTCTATAACTCAACAGAAAGAGCTTTCAACCAAAACGATCAACGACTCTTGACTATTATTGCATCACAAATGTCCCATATCATAGAAAATACCCGTCTGGAAGAAGAAAGACGAGAGATGCAGATACGCATCGCACGTGATTTACATGACGACATTGCATCGTCGTTAAGTAGCATAGCACTCTACGCCGAAAGTGTAAAACGATTATTGCGTGATGCACCGCCGCAAGCGATTGAGACCATCGATAAAATGACATCCCTATCGCACAATGCTGTCGATACGATGGGAGATATTGTCTGGTCGATTGCACCGGAACATGATTCTCTCAATGATTTGTTCAGTCGATTGAAAAACCTTACTGTCGATTTGTGCAGTACAAAGGAGATCCGTCATCATGTTTCAATTCCAGAGGATCTGGTTGAGAAAGAATTATCAGTTGTCGTACGACGGAATATATTCCTTATTTTCAAGGAGGCTCTGAACAACATTCTGACCCATTCACATGCCCGAAATATTTTTATCAAAATTGTGTTGCATAATGGTTTGTTTGAAATGATGATTCACGATGACGGTATCGGATATAAACTTGATCGAAGCGAAAGTGGCAGCGTATCAAATGGCGGCCATGGATTGAAAAATATGGAGAAGCGTGCAAGAGAAATAGATGCAAAGCTATCAATTGTATCCGAAAAAGAAAAAGGTACGACATTGATACTTTCTAAAAAAATGACATGAAAATGCTATTGTTTCTTTTTTCATCAACATGTACGTTGAACGGAAAAACAGATCGATAGGTCAAAAGCTGTATGAGTATTCGAGTCGCAATCGTTGAAGATAATGTTGATTATCGCGAAGGTCTGTATCAGATCCTGCGGAATAATGATGGATTTCGTTGTCTCGGTCAATTTGAGTCAGTAGAAGAAGCGATGAAAAAACTGACTGAGGTCGATGTAGTGTTAATGGATATCGGACTTCCCGGCAAATCCGGAACGGAAGGTGTTCGCCTCGTGAAAAAAAAATATCCCGATACACAGGTAATTATGCTCACTGTTTTTGACGACAGTAAGAATATTTTCGACGCTATTGTTGCGGGTGCCAACGGATATATGCTGAAAAACACTCCTCCGCAAAAACTGCTTGCTTCCGTTGAAGATTCTGCGGCGGGCGGCATGCCGATGACTCCGATGATTGCACGCAAAGTCATAGAGATGTTTAAAAAACAATTCCCGACTGAAAAAGAAAATTATTCACTCACTCCACGCGAACAAGAGATTCTCAATCAACTGATCGAAGGTTTAAACTATAGTATGATTGCAGAGAAACTGTTTATCAGCCTTGACACAGTTCGGAACCACATTCGTCATGTTTACGAGAAACTCCACGTCCATTCTAAATCACAAGCTGTGGCGAAGGCGATAAAACACAATATTGTTTAGCCAATCGAAATAGTTGTGTAGTACTATTCTTAAAGAAACCTTCTTCACATCAAGAAGAATCGCCGGTTTCGTTTTTTCTTCTTGTTTTGGAGCAAAGCGATGCATTTCAAAATGACATGATTATGTCATTGTATTTTGCCATTCTTGCATGCATGTTGTACATGAAAACTGCAGTTGGTGTGTCTCAATAATAACGGAGGTTTGTATGAAAGCAATTATTCCATTTTTTTTGTTTTTGGTCATGTTTGGTATGACAATAACCTTTTCTCAAGATGATCGGATTCTACCAGCACAAGCCGAGGCTATTCGTTCGTTGGCGCTTGAAAAGGGATTTACCGCACAGGCCCTGAACGATTATTTGATCCAAAAATGGGGTTCTTCATTGAACGATTTGAGTCGGAAGAATGCAGCGACACTGATCGCATTATTTCAAAGCGATACACCACCGTTACCATCCGATGTTATTCGCACTGCTCCTGCGCAGAATACTCCTACATCAACACTGCAACCGCAGCAACAAAATAATCCTGTGGTTCAGCAGAATTCCACAAAAGGACAACAACAGACGCTGCTGATTGCTGAATATCTTGAAATAGGAATGTCGAAGCGATTTCATCTCATCGATGGAAATATTATTCAAGGATCGATAGCGAGTATCGACAGCGGCATGTGTAATATCGAAACTGCCGATGGTATTCTGAAGATTCCCACGAAAGATATTTTGGAAGAAACGGCGGAGATTACAAAACGTGACGGCAGCCGCTATGTTGGTCCGGTGTTGAAGGAAACAATCGAAGATATCACCGTACGTTCTAAATACGGTGACGTCATTGTCGATAAACGAGATATCCAGAATATGAATCGCTATCATGGCGGAAAACTTGTTCCATGGGCAGAAGAGAAGAAGACATTCTATCGAGGCAATGTGGTGTTGACTGACATATTTTTTGATCCAACCGCATTTCCGTTGGAACCAAATTCGCTCTATATTAGTGCCCTCTCGCTCGGATATGGATTTACAGATCGGTTTATGGTCCGCACATCGTTTGGTAATAATTTCTCCGGTGATTTGAACCTTCAACCAATTATTCAATTTTACAATCAACGGACCGCCACCAATCGAATCGCTGCTGCAGTCGGAATGGACATGTACAGCCATCACGATATGACATCGGTGATAGCGAAATATGCCCGCTTCATTAAAGAGGATAAAGTCGGTGGAAAACCGATCAACGAACTGTCGGCGCCATTTTCAATTTCAAACGCACTTTCCAAGCAGTACAAGAATAATTTCTATGCTGAATTCTATGTGGTGCTTTCACATCGTTGGACACTCGAATCAGGTCGTGGAGAAATGGGTTATCATCTTGGTTTCAGAACAAACACATTGCCGTTCTATAGGGATGATGTTCTGGCAGCCGGGTATAAATGGTCCAATGATGCACTCGGGAAAGTACCGTTTCGTTTTTGGGCTGCCTTCGAGTATGACTTAATGAAGGACTTGAAACTCGCCGCAAATATCTGGGCAGACAACGGGTACCGATATCGAACGCTGAATCAAGTGGTGAAAGATTATTTACGGGAAACGCCGTTCATCTTGGATGGACTTGATGGAGAAGAACGGACGGTTGATTTTGATTTTGGTCTTCTGTACGCGGTGAATGAAAGTTTACGTATTGGTATTCATTTCCAACACCCGTACATCGCTCTCTTTTGGAGAATCGTTGAATTCTAATGTCGCTGTCTCAAAGCATTCTTCGACGCGCACCGCGTACTATGGTCATCCTGAACGTTGTTGTGACATCGCGTCGATCTACGATTCAATAGGAAAGGATGATTTCAAAGCACAAGATTACTTTTTTGTATACGCACTAGGAAATACCGCATTGTTTGTGTGAGGTTATTTATGAAAACAGTGTTTCTCTGTATACTCTCAATTTTTTGCATCGCGTCTGGATCGGTGATTGCACAAGAGCATTCAGGTTCTTCCATAGGGAATAACTTGAGAATACAAAAACTAGTGCGTGATGTAATTGGAAGAACAATTGTTTTGAATTTTAAAGCAGAGGGACCAAAAACCGGGACACTCATCCGTGCTAATGGGAATGAATTTGTGTTGGAGGTGGAGGGTGACGAAGAGATATTTCAAACCCAAACAATTCATTCCTACACAATAAAAGCGGGAATTGCAGAAGGAATTTTGATGATAATTTCTGGCTGTTTTGGTGCAGGTCTTGGTGCAGGAGCGGCGGCACTTTCTGTGAACGGAATCTCAGCTGCCGCAGTAGGCGGGGTTGGATTTGTCTTTGGCGTTCTTGGAGGGTGGCTTGGCTATGAAAGTTTTTTCCAGGATGTGGAAGTCGAATTACCTTGAGATGAAAGGGAAACTATGAACCAACGGAATGTCGAACGAATAATATTTGCAGTGTGTGTGATGGGGTTTGCTGGATGCACATCTACGTTCGACAACATGATTATACGTGATGAATTGGCAATGTGGTCAGGGGAAAAGATCGTAGCACTGACTCTCAACAACGGATCTGTGGTTTCTTTTAACGATGATGGGGGGCGGATCGTCAGGAAGCAAAATGGAACAGAAACAAAAACGACAATTGACGGGGTTACCAATTATGACGAACGTGTACAAATAGATCTAAATAATATTGTAGGAGCAAAAATAGAGCGATCCGAATTCAGTGCGGGACGCTCAATGTTGTTGTTACTTGCACTCCTGTCGGGTGTTTTGTTCACGCTCCTCATGATTGCTCTCAGTTCAATATAACTGTATGACAAACTTCAGAATAGTTCTGCTTGTTGCTCTTGTGAGCATTGTTTCGTTTCCGCAGATGGCGAGTTCCCGGGATGGAGCTCCTCTGCGAGCCATTGTCTTTACGACAACAGGTATTGGTGTCAGCGGATATCTGATGGGAATTCGCGTGGGGATTGAAGATGATACACTCGTGCTGACATCATCTAGTGGAACAGAACTTTTCCCGGTTGCCAGCCTGTCAAAAATGGTCATTTTACCCGCTGAGCATCAGGGAAATTTATTCCTTGCCGGATCTATTGTCGGAACGTACGCAAGTACATTATTGATCGGAAATCAGGATGGAATGCCGGCAGGATATTTGGAAGAGTCATTTGCCGGCGGTGCAGGAATGTTGTTTACAACACTGATTGGAGTTCTCGTCGGCGGAGGTGTTGGAGTACTGATCAATTCAGGATCGAGCGATGAACTTATTCTTGAGTTTAACAGCAGCATTAAAGAAAATAAAGAGGCGCGCACAAAACTCTATGGAATATTTTCCAAAGAGTTGAACTATCGAAAGATCCATATGAGTGTTCAGGGTGGTCATGTGTATGCACGGGTAAAGGATGAATTTCGGAAAGCTACCGGACAAGGTAATAATGGGATGTATGGCGGCGGGACGAGTGATGTTAACTTATTGCGGAAGATTCAAGTGACATATTCCCCCGAACGGGATAGGGAATTCGGCGCTGCGATACATTGGAGTAGTGAGCCAAAAGTACAGTTGACAAAGTATAACACGATTTACAATAACAATATCAATAATCTTTATACTTATGTAGAGACTTCCACAGGGCAGGAACAGCAATTTAACGTGACAGGATATTATGCTATCGGAAAGTATAAACCCTTCGTCGAACAAATTCCTCAGAATGTTGACGTTGCGATTGGCGTCGGGATCGGGATCGCTGCAATCCAATATCATCGTAGTGTAGGGATCGTTACTACCAACGGAACGAACAACTTCAACACCTATCAATTCACCAGAACGTCAACAGAGGTCAGATACAATAATGATGTGAATAAATCGGTCGGAAGCGCAATTATCTTTGGAGAGGCGAGTTATTTTATCCATGATTTCTTTTCGATCGGACTCACGGCGGATTATTCCTATTTCCCTTCAATTGTTATTCCTTCCGAGCCGCAAGCAGGACTTCCGGAACAAACGCTCACCGGGAATGGATCAGTCGGTTTCGTGATCGGGATACATTTATGAACAATCATGAAATGCGGAGACAGTATGTTTAATGCATTGTCGAATAGAAAATTGCTGCGAACAAGATGTCTTTGCGAAACAATTTTTCTTATCGTAACGATGGTGTGTATTCAAAGTTGTGCTTCATTCACACCTGTGGACTTTTCTTTGTTTGCTGGAACGAAGACGGTAAGTATGACCGCAAATATTAACAGAGAGTACAAAGTTATAAAGCACATTAAAGTGCAACAAAAAGTTCCATTCCTTTTTCTTGTCCGCCTCCATCCTCAAAGTGGCAGTGCGGATCTTAATGAATTACTTGGACCCGAACTGAAAAATAGTGAAGCAGACGCACTCGTGAATGTTACGATCAAAGGGAATGCCGCTTTTGGTGATGTGATGCTTCCGTTAGGTTTGGGCTTTTTGGGTGGCTTAATGTTTCCTCCGATGTTTGTTCTGATGGCAATTCCGTTGTATGAGGATCTTAAGACATACACTGTGGAAGGTGATCTTGTTAAATACATTGATCGGCAAACAGAGCCGGATCAATTCAAGCAATCATTTGATCCACTGACAGGATCCCCAACCGAGAAAAAGAAAATAACATTTGATGCGGAAACAGGATTACCGATTAAGAAATAGAGAAAAATTTACCCCGCCTCCAATTTCTGTTGAATGCGCGATATTACTGTCTGAAACAGCTCTCTTCCGGAAAAACGGATGAAAAATATTAAATGACAAATCCGTTCGACATTCCAAGAAGTAAACACTCGTTTGACAAATTCCTTTACACCACAGAATGGATTTGATGTATTTGCGAAAAAAGGTTCCTTTCTTTTATGACGTTAGGGAAATAGGAACGCTACCTTCTTAAGCGCTCCGGATACTCGTAGGATGGTGCATTGGGAATCGCTATCTTATTATACCATTCGTTATAAATATTGCTATCGGATTTGAAGGAGGGAAGATGAAAACATTTGCAGGATTTTTAGAACATGTTATGAAAAATTTCGAAGTGCAGTTTCCATATGGGTTGTCGAAAACAGAAGTGGTTCGATTGACATTCCTCGCTTGGTGTGTAAAAGAAGCGAACATATTTGAAGGAAAAAACGAAGTACCAAAAGTGTAGTCTGTCGAATTGCTGCTTGTTCCAAAGACTTTTCTAATGATTTAAAAAATCACGTCAATACCGACGTGTTTTTTTTTGTAAATACTCAGATTGCTAATGTCCCGTGCAAAAACTACATTAAACAGTATTATTATACACGATACCGAAGTTGCATTTTTCTATATGAATACCACACACTGTTGCCATATTTGTGGGCAAATATATTCAAATAATTCTTGTCAACAATTGATCATCAATATGTGTTTCCCTCTAGTTTTCAAATGTATCCCCGCATAGCAGTACGTGCAGTTGCAGCAATTGTTTTTCTCTGCATTCAACTTTCTGCTCAGGACCGCTCCATGGTGTTTGAACGATTCACTATTGAGAACGGACTTTCCAACAATTCCGTTAATAATATCCTTCAAACAAAGGATGGGTTTTTGTGGATAGCCACAAAAGACGGGCTGAACCGTTACGATGGACAATCGTTTAAATATTATAAGCATGACCCCTCCAAAAACTCGCTCCCGGAGAACTATGTGAATGTGTTGTTGGAATGTTCGGATGGAACTTTATTAATCGGCATGTGGGGAGGCGGACTGTGTGTATACAATTCACAGCAGGAAACTTTTACGCGAATTGATTCCCCGGAACCGTATGATGATTATATTCAAGCGTTGTATCAAGATGCGCAAGGGTATGTTTGGATTGGAACGCTCAATGGCGGTCTGAGCAAAGTAGACCTGAAAACAAAAAAAATTATTTCTTATCGAAAGAATACCTCGACCTCAAAATCGTTTCCGACTGACAATATCACTTGTATTATCAATGACCAGCAGAATAATTTATGGTTAGGAAGCGGTGATGCAGGATTATTACATTTTGATCCAACAACAGAAAAAATAACTTATTATACCGACCATCCTTCGAACAACAATAAGGTTCTTGGTAAAAACATTCTCACAATAGTGAACGATCGGAATACGTATTTGTGGATTGGCACTCAAGCTGGTTTTGATCGATTTGATCTTTCTACCGGACATTGGACCCACAATCCGTTTGTTTCTCAAGAGCACCAAGCATATCTCGCTAATCCCGTCAGTCAAATAATAAAAGATCGTCTTGGGAGACTATGGGTCGGTACATATGAATATCTCGGACTCTTTCAAATTGAATCTGTTGATGCACCTGCTCCTGCTGTTGTCCATTTTCGTCGCGAAAATGATAATCTTACCTCAATTATCTCAGACCGAATACGATGGATGTATGAAGACCGTCAGCACAACATTTGGATCGGCACAGAAGATGGTTTGGCAAAACTGCCGGTGACGCAGCCATTTTATCAATATCGCCATTTGCCGCTCCGTCCGACCAGCCTCAATGGAAGAGTGGTGAGCGGCATCGTTGAAGATGAGGATGAAGTGTTATGGGTTGGTTTAGGGGGAAGCGGATTTGACAAAATTGATCTTCGAACAAAGACAATACAACACTATTCACACGATAATCAAAAAATTACGAATACACTCAGCAGCAATACCGTTACCTCAATGTATAAAGATCGCGATGGAATTTTATGGGTTGGGACGATGAGTGGCGGTCTAAATAAATTTGATCCAAAAACAAAAACAATAAAACAGTATACCTATCATGAGCGCGATTCGACAAGTATTCGGTCTAATTGGGTTCAGCAAGTATTGGAAACTCGTCAAGGAGAATTTCTTGTTGCCACCAATGATGGATTACAGCTTTTTGATCGGAAACGTGAAACGTTTCAATTGTATCGACCTCCTGTTGTTACCGGCACGAAATTATTGCCGGCAACATTCTCGCCCAATGCGCTTTTTGAAGATCGGGAAGGGAACATTTGGATAGGAACATGGTTGGACGGATTATTTCAATACAACCCGAAGACAAAGATGATACTGCAATATTTGCCGGAAGAAAAGAATCTTAACAGCATCAGTTCAAGTAAAATCACTTCCATTACAGAAGATAAGCTGGGTCATATTTGGATTGGCACACACAGCGGCGGATTCAACAAATTCGACAAAGCATCGGAGAAATTCTATCACTACTCTACATTAAATGGACTTCCCAATGATGTTGTTTTTGGGATCTTGGAAGACGATCGTGGTTTTGTGTGGGTGAGTACAATGAAAGGATTGGTAAAATTTAATCCGAAAACGGAAACATTCAGAGTGTATGATGAATCCGACGGGATTGTCCATAACCAATTTAACTGGCGTGCATATTTCAAAAATAAAAAAGGGGCGATGTATTTCGGAGGCATCAACGGTTTTGTCGCCTTCCATCCTGATTCTATGAAAATAGACTCCGTTCCTCCAAACGTTGCAATAACTTCGTTCAAAATTTTTGATAAAGAAGTCATTTTGCCGCAATCTCTTACGGACACAAAAGAAATTGTCCTTCATCACGATCAAAATTTTTTCTCCATAGAATTTATTGTATTGGATTTGACGCCGCTCCATAAGCATCAATTTGCTTATATGTTGAATGAGGTTGACCCAGACTGGGTGAATGCTGGAGCACGCCGCGTGGCATATTACACAAATATTGAACAGGGGACGTATTATTTTCGAGTAAAAGCCAACAATGCGGATGGAGTGTGGGGTGCGCCGACGATTCTTAAGATTGTCATTCTTCCTGCGTGGTGGATGACATGGTGGTTTAGGGTGTTGGTGTTTCTTTCGCTGTTGACCGGCGGTATTGCTCTCTATAAATATAGAGTGCGCCAATTAATTGAGATTGAGAGGATCCGGTTCAATATTGCCAGCGACCTACATGATGAAATCGGAAGCAATCTTAGCAGTATCAGCGTTGACAGTCAAATGTTAATGCAAGGAACGCATCTTTCCGACACGGAACGTGAACTGTCATCCGACATCAGCAAAACGGCAAAAGAGACCGTCGAGGCAATGAGGGATATCATATGGTTTATCAATCCCAAAAATGATATTGGCGAAGATGTGATTTTTAAAATGAAGGAAACAGCCTCCAAACTTCTTGTAGGAATACAATGGACTTTTAATATCTCTTCAGAAATCCGGTTTACAGCGTTCGATTTGGAAGTGCGCCGGCATCTCTTTTTGATGTATAAGGAATGGTTGACGAATGTTGTTCGTCATTCCAAAGCACAACATTGCGATATTGAAGCCGGGAAAAAAGGGAATATGATCCATCTTGTTATTCAAGATAATGGAGTGGGATTTGATGTTCAGCATGTGAAAAAGAACAACGGTTTATCCAACATTTATCACCGCGCAGAAAAAATACATGCGCAGGTTGCACTGACCAGTGATATCGGCAAGGGAACCCGGATAGTGATAACCATTCCAATCAAAGCATCCTGAGAAACTGTTTGTATCACATTCCAAAGAAGAATGGAATTATCCAGTTTCGGTGAAGTGATTTTCATGCAATTCGCTGTTACGAGCGACAACAAAATGACACGTACGTGGTATATCGTTCAACGAAAATAGTTAATATTTTAAAATAAAGCATACTCTGTACATTGAGATGAGAAAAAGGAAGCATTGACAAAACCAATTACGATATGGGTTGTAGAGGATAATCTTCGGTATCGCAAATCGCTTTCCGGGTTGATTAATCGTACACCCGGAATGCAATGTCCTCGAACATTCGCATCGTGTGAAGAAGCGTTGATGGTACTCTATACTGACAGGACGCCAAAAGTAATTCTTCTGGATATTGGTTTGCCCGGCATGAGCGGAATTGAAGGAATAGAACAATTTAAGCAGTTGCTCCCCGCAATTCATATCGTAATTCTAACCGTGTATGATGATAATGACAAAGTGTTCAATGCATTGTGCGCCGGAGCATCAGGATATTTGCTGAAGGATTCTTCTCCAGATAAAATTATCACTTCCATAAAGGAAGTTCTCGCCGGCGGTGCTCCGATGAATATGCCCATTGCACATAAAGTGCTTGAAATGTTTGCGCAGTTCAAACCAAAAAAATCTGATTACGGTTTGACAGACAGGGAAAAAGAGATACTGCAACACATGGTTGCCGGACTCACCATCCAGCAGATTGCCGATAAATTATTCCTCAGTTTCCATACCGTGAATTCTCATCTCAAAAATATTTATACGAAACTGCACGTCAATACTCGCTCAAGCGCGGTTTCAAAAGTCTACAAAGAAAATTTATTATAATCGATTTTGTCGGTTTACCTACGATAAGACATTTATGAAAAAACAATACGTATCAATGTTGAGCGTTGTCATTTTTTTCTCAGTGGTAATGTTGTTTACAGGATTTCAATCCTCAACACCGCCTATCAGAGTCATGACGTTTAATATCAGGCTGGATAGTCCCAACGACGGGCCAAATATTTGGGCCAATAGAAAAGTTAATCTTGTCAGTATGATCAGGTTCCACAATGCGGATCTTGTAGGACTTCAAGAAGCGCAAAAGCATCAGATCGATTTTATCATGCAATCATTACCGGAATACGGATGGTATGGCGTAGGCCGCGATGATGGTAAAGAGGGAGGAGAATTTTCTGCAATTCTGTACAAAAAGGAGAGGTTCGATACAACAATGTCCTCAACATTTTGGTGCTCTTCCACTCCGGAACATCCGGGGTTAGGCTGGGATGCGGCATACCAACGAATTGTTACTTACGGAAAAATGAGTGATAAACGAACCAATACAATTTTTTACATGTTCAACACCCATTTAGATAATGAAGGAAAAATAGCAAGAGCAGAAAGTGCTAGACTGATCAAGAAAAAAATACAGGTAATTTGCGGTAATTATCCTGTTATACTCACGGGCGATTTTAATTCTGAACCGAACTCCGAACCGTATAAAATTATTTCATCGCAGGATACAAGCTTTTCTGTCCAATTGGTTGATACGAAGACATTATCCAAAAATATGCCTCACGGTCCACATGGAACATTTACAGCGTTTAATATCAATGCCAAACCCGCTTCACCGATCGATTTTATCTTTGTGAAAAAAGGAATATCGGTGTTATCCCATGGGACTCTTTCGGATTCGTTTGATGGATATCTTCCTTCGGATCATTATCCCGTTCTTGCCGAAATAGTATTTTAGATGTGGTTGATTTCATATCCAGTATAAGAGCTGCTTCTGCTACTGTATTTCTTCTATCTGCCTCGTCTTTAAGATACCACGTTCGTGGGATTGTTCATTGGTGTGTAAAACGTAATATTTAAATGAGTTATTGAACATTCTGATTAACAATATTTCCCCTTTTCGGATTGGAGAGATCTTCAACAATATTGTTCTATGAGTATCATAACTTCAGTCAATGATTAATCTCTTTTCACACAACAAATGACAGTCTCGTGAAATCTTTTAACATCTCGTCTCCATCGTTGAAGTACAATATGGCACTAAAAATTGTGCATCGAATGTTCTTCATTTTCTGTATCTCGTTTTTCTCAGCACTATTACTCAACGCCGGTACTACCGGAAAGATCAGTGGGCGCGTTACCGATAAAAGTAACGGTGAAGCTCTTATTGGAGCGAGTGTCCAAATTGATGGGACCACCCGCGGTACGGTATGTGATCCGGATGGATATTATTCCTTAATCAATCTCTCACCGGGGAAATATACTCTCACCTTCCGTTTTATTGGATACCACAATATCACGATTCGTGATATAGAAGTGAATGTAGACTTGACGGCAAAACGTGATGTGCAGCTTGTGCCGGATAATATTCAAATGGAAGCTGTTCTCGTTCAAGCAGATGTACCGATTGTGACAAAAGATAGAACGTTTTCGGCTGCTGTTGTTTCTACGGCGCAAATTGAAGCAATGCCAGTTACGGAAGTCGCTGAAGTGATTGCGTTGCAAGCTGGCGTGGTTCAAGGCTCCGATGGAGCGCTGCATTTTCGCGGTGGCAGATCCCGCGAAGTGGGCTATATTATTGACGGCGTAAACGTCACCAATGCGTTCAGTCAGGATGGCGGGAACAATGTGCAGATTGAAAACTCAGTCGTCCAGCAAGTAGAAGTGATCAGCGGAACATTTAATGCTGAATATGGTGCAGCTCAATCTGGAATTGTGAACATTGTAACAAAATCAGCAGCGGAGAATTATTCCTTTAATATCCGTGCACAAACCGGCGAATGGTACAGCACAAACACTTCTACCTTCTTAGCAATTGATAAAATAAATCCTTTTGCAAATCGTGATGTTCAAGCAAGCCTGTCTGGTCCAATTATTCCTCAAACACTAAGTTTCTACGCATCCGGCAGAGTGCAGAATGATGAAAGTTATCTCTGGTATGAAAAGAGATTCACGGCATTAGACGGATGGAAAATTGCGGCATATCAGCGCTGGTATGGTGAACATTTTTCCGCAACGCAACAATCGGGAGCAATAAACATTCCTGATTCACTTTCGACCGGTGATGGTTCAATGGGCCCATTGAATACGTCGCAAAATCTTTCGCTGCATGGTAAGCTCGATTATTTTTTCTCCGCCGATCTTCGGTTGTCCTATCAACTGTTTTTTGCTGACGGAGAATCTCAGGGCGGAGGTGCAAGTCGGCGGTATCAGCCGGGTGAAACATCAACATCATTATCACAATCCTTCCATCATTTTATTTCCTGGGCTCATACACCGTCAGAAAAATTCTTCTATAATATTCGCGGTTCGTATCAATACAATTGGGGTGATTCATATTACCGCAAAGATAATCGCATTGCCAGATATCCTGGAGATGTCGGAATTCAACCGATCTCTTCCTCATCTGAAGGATTTTCACTCGGCACCACCGGCGGAATCTACCGCGGGAACGATGCAAAGAACTATCGAAAATTATATTTAGTGAATGGGGATGCAAACTGGCAACTCGATAGAACACAGTTTATTAAAATGGGATTTGAAGTAAAGCAGCATGATATCAATACTTATTCCCGAGGATTGGTAGAAACAGATGATTGGAGCGAAAAAAAATGGACAACGGCGATAAAAGGAAATACGCTGTCGTGGAATAGTTATTGGTCCGAAATGATTCACTATTGGGATACGTTAAGTATTCAACGATACCGAGCAGTTGCTGATAGTGAAGTAACACGGTATCGGGATTATACTATTCGTCCATTAGAAGTCGCTGCATATCTCCAAGATAAAGTCGAACTCGGCGATGTGATTATGAATCTTGGCCTCCGTCTCGATGCGTTTCAACCGAATGAAAAAGTGGTCAACAACCCCCGCGTTGAATCATTTTCTCTCGGAAGTGCAATCAATTTAAAGGATGCTCCATGGCAATACCAATTCAGTCCTCGATTCGGATTATCGTTTCCTATTTCTGTAACGGGTGTGTTCCACGTTGCGTATGGACATTTCTTTCAGATGCCAAGTTTCCAAAAATTATATAACGAACCACTCCACGTGTTAACAGCATTGCAGCTTGAAGGATTGACCCTCGGCAATGCAACATTAAAACCGGAACGGACCATTGCGTATGAAATTGGATTGCAGCAAGGCCTAACGGAAGAGGTTGCCATTGATATTACTGCATTTTATAAAGATGTGAAAAACCTTCTCGGCATCGAAGCCCTGTCCACAGTAGACAATGTTTCCTATTACCGCTATATCAACCGTGATTACGGAAATGTTCGTGGTCTCACTGTGGCATTACGCCTCGGAGGAAGTGGATTTATCAGCGGATTTTTGAATTACAGTTTACAAATAGCGAAAGGAAGTTCTTCCGATCCGGAATTCATTCAATTAATACAGACATCAACCAGTATCGGCGGAGAACCAGTAGAATTTATCGAACGTAAGATTACTGCATTGGATTGGGATCAAACGCATACGCTAAATACTGTAGTAACATTGCAGGAAGTTTCGAATTGGAGTCTGTCGTTTATCGGTTCATTCTCTAACGGATTGCCATTTACACCTGTTTTTGTGGAACGCAAAGACATCGCGGTTCGGGAATTCTTGAATGCGGAACGGAAACCAATTCAATGGTCTGTTGATCTTAAAGCACAAAAAATGTTGTCGCTTGCCGGCATACAAACAACGCTATTTTTGAAAGTCAATAATGTGTTTGATATCTCCAATGAAGTGCAGGTATATTCGTCCACCGGAAGAGCCACCTATAATGCACGCAGTGTGCGAGATGAAGAGTTACTCCGTGAAAAATTGAAACAAGAAGGTTTGTTCACACTGAATGAAGTCGATGCTCGACCGACTTGGTATTCCGAACCGCGGCGTATTGAGTTTGGTTTTGAAATTAATTTTTAAACTAAAGAAAATTCATCTAGATGAAACAATATAATCGAATAGTATTTTCAAGAGTTCATGTTCTTCTTCTTGCCATCCTCGCTGTTCTTTCAACTGACAGGGCAATGTCACAACGCAGTGCGGCTGATGTCGAAAAGTACAATAACAAGGGACAATCCGTTTCGCCACGAAATTCTCGAAATCTATATTCTCCGCAATTTCTCTCCAAAGTGTCAGCGGCTATTGGCAATGCACAATACCTTCGTTATGGAAAACACAACGGTAATTTAATTGAGACCGGGTTTATTAATAACACCTCACTATCTTATAATTATCTTGGCGGCAGTTCGTTGGCAATCTGGCCGAAAGGGAGTGGAACGCAGTACGGTTACGCATTTATTTTTTTCGTTGGCGCGAAAGTTGTGAATACAAACGGTGATTCTATTGCGATCATCTCAGAATCGTATCGAAGACAGGGGGGAGACTTTGCACCCGATGCTTCGCATACTTATCAATTTCAACCACTGCCCGGATATTTTAATGACCGATCAACCAATTCGCTTGCTTGGAAATATGGAGGAATTTCGGAAGACGTTGGAGTAGACGGAATTCCAAACACCAATGATTTTGGAGAGAATGATGGACTCTTACAGACGGCAGAAGATTTCAACGCAAACGGAATTCTTGATAAAGAATTGATTAATACTCCGAACTGGCCGGCGATGAGTCATTTAAAACAAACGTGGCCAAAAGTGTGGGCTCCGCAAACATTTCCCGGTGATTCACGAAATGAAAAAGATACACTTGTCCCAAGTATCCGTGACGGCAGATGGAATGGAGAATTTGGTGCATATGTTCGGGCAGATCAGGAATCGTATTACGCAGCGGATGACCGGGAGAATGATGAATTTTCCTATTATCCATTTGAAGATTCACTTTCAAAAAGACCTTTTCCAAACGGCAGACGCGGTTTGGGTGTAACGGTAGAAACAAGAGGATATCAATGGTCAGCACGGTTAGCGGAAGATATTCTTATTAACATTTTCGACATAACAAACTTTGGGAAAAAATTAAAACGCTCCATCGTTGGAATGTTTGTTGATCCGGATATGGGAGGATCACTCTCAGGTGATAATGCCAGCTTCGACAATGTTGATGATATCACGTATGCATGGAGTGATGGAGACGTTTCGAACCTTGGTTTGCCTCTAGGATATTTTGGTTTTGCGTTCTTGGAAAGTCCCGGAATATCGAATGATGGAAAAGATAATGATGGCGACGGCCTTATAGACGAATCACAGGGAAATGCTTTGGATGAGGATGCCGACTGGAGTAAATTTTCGGATACGAATAATGATGGAGTGTGGACCACTGAAGATACGAATAGGAATGGTGTGCTGGATGCGGGAGAAGATAAAAACGCAAACGGCAGACTCGATTTTGAACCGATCAACGATGATGTCGGATCAGACGGTATAGGTCCCGAACAGAATGATTATACAGGTCCTGATGCGAATGGCACTGAAGGTAATGCAAAGCCGGATCATGGCGAACCAAACTTCGGCTTTACCGACAATGATGAATCGGATCAAGTCGGCTTGACTTCGTTTTACCTTACCGATGTGAATAATGCATTATATGATGATGAATTGTTCTGGAATAAGGAAATCGTCCCCGGCCAATACATCACCGTTCCCGGATATGATCGCGACATCAGCTGGATATATGGATCGGGTGAAGTATCAATAGACAGCGGTCGATCGAACGCACAGCGATATGCGATTGCACTTTTGTTCGGAAACGATAAAGCGGATATTCTGCGCAATAAAAAAACGATGCAGGTTATTTATGATCATGATTATAACTTTGCAAGTCCGCCTCGTGTTCCGACGGTAAGCTTTCAAGTATTTGATAAAAAAGTGGTCCTCCGGTGGGATGCCATTGCCGAGCGGTCAAAAGATGCAATCTATGGTGCTGACTTTGAAGCATACTATATTTATAAAAGTACCAATCCTTCCTTTGATGACATTAAAACAATTACCGATGCGTACGGAAATCCACTCTTGTTTCGTCCCGAAGCGATTTTCGATATAAAAAATGGATTATCAGGTGTGCATCCGGTTAGTATTGGCAGTGAGATTAATCAGGCAAGCGACTTAGGGATATCATACAACATGGGAACGGATACCGGTATTCGTCATTATTTTATCGACAACAATGTGCAAAATGGACGAGTATACTATTACGCAGTTGTTTCTGTCGATCGCGGATATGATTCGGACTTTTTTGCACGAGGATTGACGGATCGTGCAGGGCTTGCGATTATTTCTCCGACAGAATGTTCTGCCAATATTCTTCTGGATGATCTTGGGCGGCCTGTTTCAGCTGATCGTAATATTGCCATCGTGACTCCGTCGGGATCAGCATCTGGGTATATTTATCCGACGCTTTCTTCTGAAGGTATCAAGAGCAATACAGACAGCACGTATGGTTCAATCGGTGTTGAAATATTTGAACCATACAAAGTGCATTCCGGAAACTCGTATCGCATAACATTTGAAGATGATAGTTCATCCAGCACATACAGCGGCAAATTTACCGGTTTAACAAAAAAGGTAAAGCTTCACAATACTACAACCAATAGTCTGTTAATGAGCTTGACCTATCCTAATCCTGATGCAGTGAATGAATTACTCTACGAAGGTTTTAAAATCACTTTGCGCAACAACGATACTGTCGGAATTAGTTCAGTAAAATGGAAAGATAGTGTCAATAATCTTGTCGGAACCCCAAAGGCGACAGGATTTGGTGGATTTCCTTCGGCACGCGATTACGAAATTCGTGTAGTAGGGCCAAATGCTGATACATCGTTGAACAATATTGTCACAAATTATCAAATCTGGGATGTAACATATCCAGAGAGTACATATCAAGTAAACTTCCGGTTGACCGAGACTGGAACTGCTGCGTTTAAAGGTATCTTAAGCAATGGAGATCAGGTTGCGATTACCAGTGAACTCAACAGGCGATTATGGGTTATCGATTTTGCATATCCGTCGACTATTCCATCACCTCAATATGTTTCCCCCGCTATTGGAAGTGTATTTCGGTTAAGGACAACGAAGCCGTTCGATCGGAATGCTTACTTTGATTTTAAAATTAATGGCAATTTCGTCAACGTATCAAATGTAAAGAATGAACTTGCCAATATTTATACTATTCCCGATCCATATGTTGCAGCGAGCAGTTTGGAACAGCATCTTGTCAGCCTTGATGCAGGAAGAGGAGACCGCAGAATCGATTTTGTTAATCTTCCTTCCACATGTACTATTTCGATTTTCACATCGAGCGGACGGTTAGTTCGGGTTATCAATCATAGTTCGTCAGTAGAAAATAGTCGTGAACCATGGGACTTGCGGACAAAAGATGGACTTGAAGTAACTCATGGTGTATATCTTTGGGTAGTAGAAGCGCCTGAAATTGGAAAAAGAATCGGAAAACTTGCGGTGATCAAATGAGCAAACAACAACAAATTTGGATTATTATATTTATTGTCGTGGCATCAATCGGTAAGGCAGAGAAGGGTCCTGGTAAAGTGACTTTTGAATCAGACGTTTCCGGTGTTGGAACGTCTGCCGCTGCATTTTTAGAAATTGGAATTGGTGCCCGTGCTGCTGCTTTAGGAAATGCGTATACAGCATTGTCGAACGATCCAACCGCTTTGTATTGGAATCCCGCCGGTGTTGCGTGGGCTACTTCAATGCAGGTTGAGATTATGCAAAATAATTGGATTGGGAAAAGGAATCATCAGTTTGCTGGAATGGTTATACCACTGTCAGATTGGAATGCATCCGTCGGATTGAGTTTTAATACACTCGATTTTGGTGAAGCCCAAAAAGTTCGAACGATTGACCAGCCAGATGGTACGGGAGAATTATACGATGCCCGAGATATCGCATTTGGATTGACCTATTCTATGGCATTAACAGATCGCTTTGCTTTTGGTATTACCGGAAAATATGTGCAGGAACGTATTTGGTCGGTAACATCTTCCGGTTTTGCCGTTGATATGGGAATTCTCTACAAAACAGAATTGAAAGGTTTAACGCTCGGCGCTAATCTCAGCAATTTTGGTACGGAATTACAGTTAAGAGGAAATCGGCTTTCCATTACGGTCGATCCTGATAAAAACCATTATAATTTTGACAGGGTGGAAGCAACCTATTCTACAAATTCTTATGCAATGCCTCTTTCATTTCGCTTTGGTATCGCCTATGAAATGGAACTCGAATCGTTCGGTTCACTTGTCGTATCTGCGGACGTTACACATCCCAGTAATGCTACGGAAAGTGTATCGTTCGGAGGGGAATATTCCGTTTTTAATCTTTTCTTTCTTCGAGCGGGATACGAAAATATGTTCGAACGTGACCACATTAATGGATTGACACTCGGCGGTGGCGTAGACTATTTTGTGGAACAATCCAATTTTGGTTTACGGCTTGACTATTCGTGGTCCGAATGGGGATTGTTAGGAAATGCTCAACGAGTTTCGGTTGGGGTTGTGTTCTGATTGAATCGAATATCATGAAGCTGAAGAAAACCATTTCATTCGTAGTTGTCCTTGCAATCCTTTCTGTTGGAATAGCAGTAATATGGATGGTGCGTCAACCGGCAGATTTAACACGGACCGTTCAATTATCTGATTCCGTCGTTGCGGTCGTCGGCGGTTCATATATAACACTCTCCGAACTTCAACAAGCATTTGAGACAGTCCATCCGGTGATCAAACAAGGCACAACTTCACGCGATCAATTATACAGCGTATTGACTGCCATGCTTGCGGAAAAAATTCTTGCGCAAGAAGCCTCTCGTCTTGGATTTCAAAAAAATAACCGTATTGAACAATTACTAGATGAATTTCTGCGAAATGCCGTTGTTGAGCAGGTAATCACAACGGATGTCGATTCGCGAATTACGGTGACCGATGATGAAGCGAACGAAGAGACAATGAAATCGCTCGTGACATTTAAATTCCGGTATTGGATGGAGCCGAGCAGGGAACGCGCAGAAAAGATTCAGGCACAAATGCAGCGCGATGGATATGGCGCTGTTGTACAACAACTGATGAAACAAAACCCTGAACTCAAAGGAGTAGCGCTTCAGCTCGAGTCTGATTATGTGCGATGGACAGAGATTGAACCGAAATTCTATGAAGCAATTAAAAGTCTTCCGGTCGGAAAAATATCCACTCCCATTGAATATGACGGAGCATTTTACCTGCTGCAAATTGTTGATATTCGCCGCGGCGGTATGACAACCACTCAGTTAATAAATTCTATTCCCACATCCAAAAAGATTATCTTTGCCAGAAAACGGATGGCTGCACGAAAGGCATATGTTGCAGCATTGATGGAACCAAAGAATGTGAAAACAAATACTGCTGCGTTGAATATTTTAGTACAAGCAGCCAAAGAATGGTACGGTTCGGAACCATTAAACGCTATTGATTTTTTTACTGCACTTGAGAAGTCAAGTGATTCTTATCCGAATCTGCAATCATTCAAAAAAGAACAATCCCGAATTCTAGTGACGACGATCGATAAGCAATTTTCTCTTATGGAAATTGCTCGGATGATTCCGCTGCGTAAAATCATGAAGGAATTCAATCAGCCGTTTGCGGCGTTCGCTGCGTATACTGCTGCTTCCGTCCGTGATTACTATTTGGGAAAAATCGGAATGGAACGAAATTATCGAAACGATCCGGAATCGTTAGAAAAACTTCGGGTGTGGAATGATAAATGGCTCTATGAAGAATATCGATTGAAATTTACTTTGCAGCGAAATATTGTTGATCATGATGCTCCGGATAGTAATGTCCGGCCATATATTGTGCGCAAGGATCAAAATTTTCTCATTCAAAAAATTGATTCTTTTGTTAATCTCTATCACCCGAAATTGAATAGATCTGTTCTTGATACGATTCGTATGGATGGACCATTAACATCGCGGAACATGCCGGTTTCTTTTGTTCGAGGTGGCATGGATGTTCCCGCTTTTCCATCGGTCGGTAATGAATGGCGGAATGAAATCTCAAGACTAAAAAATATTTTTAAGATACAAAAAAATAATAACGGCACAACTTCGAACAATGAACCATAGGAGAATTATCTATGAAACAGTTGTTTACACTATTCATCATTACAATCATCAGTTCATCGATTGCTTCATCTCAAATACTCCCTTCCGCAATTCCGACAAAAAACCTCAAAGGACATTGGACCTTTGATAATACAGGTGCACCGTTTGCAGCAGCAGTCGGGACGGCGTTGGTGAAAGACAAAAACGCACCTGCAACGGAAACCATTATCTCGATTGATGGACCGACAGTTGCCAACAAAGCAATTCATGTTCCCAAATTTAATTTTTTACGGGCTACGCCGGGATTACAAGCTAATGGCACAAGTGATACTTTGAAAAAAGTAAATCGATATTCCATGATTATCGATTTTCGAATTAACAGCAGAGGTGATTGGAGAACGTTCTATCAAACTGATCCGACCAACACAACGGATGGTGATTTATTTATTCGAAATGCAACCACCTCACGCGGCCATAATATTGGACGTGCTACGCCAGGGTATTCCTTTGACTCAATCATGGTTGGCCGCTGGTACCGTCTAGTTGTTGTGGCAAATATTGGCGTGGAATTCAATTTATATCTTGATGGAAACCTTCTGCATAAAGGAAGTCCAATGACTGCCGATAATAACCAGGCGCTTGAATCGGTGAATGGATTGGACGAACTGCTCTTCTTTGGTGATGATGATGGAGATAATGGTGAAATAGATGTTGCGGAGATAGCGTTATATGACACAACATTAACAGTGACACAGATTAGTACAATGGGAGGCTATGGCTATCTTGTGCAAGCAAAAGATCCTGTCAGTATTTTTGATATGACCGATGCCGCCAATGTTCTAAAACCAACAGTCGGAACTGGTACATTGGTATTGAAAGGAGCCGGCACATTAAAAACTGTTGCGGGACCGAAACCGGATTTCAATGCCGTTCAACTTCAAAGCGGTCAATACCTGCAGTTAAACCACAGTATCACAGCAAATGGAGTTGTGGCAAACGGGAAAACCAATAGCTGGTCGGTGCTTGTAGATTTTAAACTTCCGGATCTTTCACAGGCGTACGATCTTCTTCAAACGGATTCAACGAATGTATCGCCGGCTGAATTCGCAATTAATGCTGCTGGGAAAGTGGGATGCGATACTCTTGGATATTCTGACAGTACAGTCGTAGCTGCAAAAAAATGGCATCGTATGATTATGGCAGTTGATGGGGGAAAAATTACAACATATTATATAGATGGAAAAAAAGTTTCACAACAATCTGTTCTTCCCGCAGGACGGTTCACACTGATTCCTGCTGCTAATGGGAAACTCGGTTCGTTGCTTATTGGTACACAGACGGCGGGCAGTCACTCCAATATGATTGAGATCGCACAGGTGCAGATGTGGAATCGCTGGGTAGATAGCTCAACTGTTTCTACGCTGGGAGCCGTTGATGTCTTTTCAGATCTCGGTACCGGTAAAGGCGGCTCATCGGTTTTGTTGGATGGAACAGATGCGAATATGAACGTTCGTATTCCGTTGAAACAACAATATAAATTCGATTCCACAAAAAGTTTTACCGTTGAAGCATGGATCAAACCTTTACGGGTGTGGAGCGGTGACCCTGCTATCATCAGTAACAAAGATTGGGGTTCAGGAGGCAACGCGGGATGGGCTATTGCACTTGACGCAGGCGGAGTATGGCAGTACAATATCGGTGATGGCGGAATCAATACAGATGCAAAACATCGCGCGGATATGGATGATATTGCTGTGATCAATAATGAACAATGGCATCATATTGCTGTTGTCGTCGATCGGTCATCAAATTTTGCGCGGGCATATTCCGATGGTGTCTTAAAAAAGAGTGCAGATATTTCCACTGTGAAAAGTATCGATACCGATTATGATCTGTATATCGGTCAGGATGGTACCGGAAATTATTCCTGGGGTTATAAATACGGCGGTTACATTGATGAAGTCCGTATTTGGGGAACCGCGTTGGATTCAGCGACATTACGGGGATGGATGTTTAACAGCAGCAACATTGCAAGTCACCCAAAGTTTACAGATTTGCGCGGTTATTGGAGATTTGATGCGGCAGCCGGGGACAGTACACCAGACGCGTCGAATTATTCGAACTGGGGAAAGTTACTGAATGGTGCTTCATTGCGACGTTCCGATGTAGCACTGCCGGTACGTGAAGAAGGATTGTCAACACCGACTGCATTTGCGCTCGACAATGCATATCCAAATCCATTCAATCCATCCACAACCATTCGATTCTCAGTTCCATTCGACAGCAGAGTGACCTTGAATGTATATAATGTTCTTGGGCAACGGATTGCGACAATATTCTATGGAGAAGTTAATGCCGGCGTATACCACACAGTATGGAATGCTGCCAATAGCGTATCACAGGTCGCTTCCGGTATATACTTCTATCGTATTGAAGCAACCGGATCGAACAATGAACAATTTACTGCAACGAAGAAATTGATCTTGATGAAATAAGAACGATCGATATTTTTGAATGTTATGCGGCCGCTTTGACCATCACAGCGGCCGTTTTTTTTATAAGACTATTCAGCGGACTTTTCAGGTTAAGATACCACGTTCGTGGGATTGCCCATTGACGTGTAAAACGGTACTATTTATACGTTCCCTATAAAAACACAATATTTTTTACAATGTACTGTGAGGGTATCGTGTTTTTTAGTCACCAATATTTTCATCAAAACTCAAGGGTAAGTTATGAAAAAAACACATTTTCTTTTCATCATTTTGTTATCGGTATACTGCGCCTCATCGCTGTACAGCCAAATACCAACTAGACAAGGTTGGTGGAAATTTGATGATGTACAGAACGTTTTTAAAGCAGAAGTCGGCACCGCGCTGGAATTAGTCGGAACACATCAAGTGATTGTTGGTCCAGAAGCAACGAATGGAGCTGTAAAGATCGGACTAGGAAGTTATTATAAATTGAGACACGGAATGAGTCCCAATGGTGGCGGTACCAGGGTGAATGAATATACGCTGATGATTGATTTTAGAGCTCCCACCATCGGTGCCTGGAAATGTTTTTTTCAAACTGATACAAATAATAATAATGATGGCGAATTATTTGTTAATAAAACGGGCGCAACCATCGGAAATGCTACAACAGGATATTCGTTGTTTTCAGTAACGGCAAATGAATGGTATCGACTTGTCATTTCAGTGAAAAACGGCGTACAATTTAATTCGTATATCGACGGCCAAAAAATTAAAACAGGAAATATTCAACCGATAGACCATATTCGATTTTCTCTGGACAAATCGTTGTTGATGTTTGGCGACGATGACGGCGATGATGGTGAAATAGATTGTGCTGAAATTGCTATTTGGAATACTATGTTAACTGATTCCATGATCAGCGCTCTTGGCGGATTTGGGCACGAATTAGATAAAATACCTCCAGAAGCACCAACAAGCGTAGCTGCAATCGCCGGCGCGGCAGGTTCCTATATCAATACAATTACATGGGTTGATGTACCGGACGAGCCAGGTTCAAAATATGATGTGTACTTTAGCGAAAAAGCATTTACCAAAATTGATTCTACTATAGAGCGTCTTGGACCGTATGGATTAGCGTTAGGTGTACAATCGGCTACTCATGTTCTTCGTTCGCCGGTAACTGACCAAGACATTACATATTTTTACGGTGTTAATGCAACTGATGCGGTAGGAAACGTTGGTCCGGTTGCTGTTGCACCAACGGCGGTAACAACAAAAGCAAAAGGTGTTCCAGTCATTTCTCCGGTGGCTCCATCCAATTTTGTTGCAGACGGTTCATTGAGTGAATGGGCATCAATTCCTCCCATTGCAATGAACGCGTTTGGTAAAAATCCGACAGCGCATTTAGTGCCAGGTGGGAAGTTGAACGATAGTCTCGATCTTTCAGTGAAAGCCTATCTCGCGATGGATGCAAATAATCTGTACATCGCATTCGATGTTGTGGATGATACCGTTGTTGTTGATACAAGTTCTTCTGTCTCTACGTGGTCAAACGATGCACCGGATATCAATATTGGTTTATATGATTGGAGAGGCACGGGGCATTCAGGATATAAACGCGGAGCAACTCCGGATTACATGCTTCGTTTTTCAAAAAACCGTATCAACAATGATAAAGGAATCGGCACCATTATCGTGATGTATCCTGGAGCCAATTATATTTGGAAACCAAAAACATTTACTTCGGGATATACTGTTGAAGCAAAATTGCCCTTCACAACGATTGCCGCAATTATCCCCGGTGACAGTCTATTTGTCCCAAAAGAAGGAATGCGTATTCCGATCGATTTCTCCATCAACGATCGTGATGCAGGTTCAGGTCGTGAAGGAATTCTGAGTTATTCAACTTTAAATAATGACAACTCCTGGCAAAACATGTATAACTGGACTCATACATGGATCGGCAATAAATGGACCACAGGAGTTCAACGGAATCCTGAAGTTGCAACGTCGTTTGAATTGTTGCAAAATTATCCTAATCCATTTAATCCAACCACAAACATTAAATTCACTGTTCCACAGTCGGGAATGGTCAGCCTAAAAGTGTATGATGTTTTGGGACGCGAAGTCATCAATTTGATTAATCAATATCACTCTGCAGGATCATATACCGTAAATCTCGATGCATCAAAACTTGCAACGGGTATGTATGTCTACAGACTTGAATCAGGTTCGTTTAGTTCAGTAAAGAAAATGACATTAATCAAATAAACCGAAAGTTTTTTTTGATTACGGTGTAACACAATGTTCTTAAAATAAGATGGGGCTCACCGCTAGCACCTTTTGTGGATTAGGTGCTACAGTAAACAGATTTGTTTCCTCCTATAATGAATGCGGTGAGTCCTTTTTTTTATTTATTTGTGCTTTGAACTCCTGAAATTTGTCCTCCTAGATTGTTTAAATAATCTGCCCCGCAAAAAGAACTATCAAAAATGGTTGAGAGTTAATTCAAAATGATTGTATTTCGTCAATCTATTTTTGCTGATATTTATCTCAATCAAGTTCAAGCCTCTCAATAGTACCAAAGGAATTGTGTGAAAAAAAAATATTTCATTTTATTTTTACTGGTATGCATTAACGCATCACTCTATGGTCAAATACCGGCAAAACATGGCTGGTGGAAATTTGATGATGGGACAAATATTCTAAAAGCCGAAATAGGAACAGCGTTACAATTAGTCGGAACGCATCAATTTGTTGCCGGTCCAGCTACAGGGAATGGGGCGGTGAGGATTGGTATCGGAAGTTATTACAAACTGAAACATGGTATAAGTTCAAATGGTGGCGGAATAAAGGTAAATGAATATACCATCATGATCGATTTTAAGGTAGCAAGTCTTGACACATGGAAATGCTTTTTTCAAACAGACATAAGTAACACAAGTGACGGGGATTGTTTTATCAATAAGACAGGAGGTACCATTGGTGTGGGTGCCACCGGATATTCTTCTTTTTCTGTTACATCAAATGAGTGGTATAGACTTACTCTTTCCGTAAAAAATGGTACACAATTTCACTATTATATCGATGGTCAGTTGATTAATAATGCTACGGTTCAGAGTGTGGATGGAAGGTTTGCTCTTGATTCTCTCTTGTTAATGTTTGCGGATAACGATGGGGAAGACGGCGACATCGATTGTGCCGAAATTGCAATTTGGGACACTGCACTATCTTCTGCAAATGTTGCAGCGCTTGGTGGATATTCACATTACATCACACCTAAAACGACTCCTATTACTCAATATTTACAATCGCCAACGCCAACGTCAATGTATATAAGCTGGCATGATACTTCATCTACCGGCACAAGCGTTGAGTATGGGGAGACTTCATCTCTTGGATCGGTTTCAACTGGTACGAATGAAATGATCGGTGCTTCCTACCGATGGCATACGGTGCTTCTTACCGGCTTAACGCCAAATACGGAATATCATTACAAGACGAAAAGCGGGAACAACATTTCTGAAGAATTAAAATTCAAAACTCAGCCTCTGCCCGGTTATACAGGAAAAATTCGTTTTTTACTGTTAAGTGATACGCATAATTCTGATACAACAAAACCAATGAAAGTGCTGACAGCGGCGAAGAAAAAAATTACAGAACTCTATGGCACGGATATTCACAATCAAATAAATGCTGTGCTGCATTCGGGTGATATTGTGATGTCTGGAAGTGCGATCGATGAATTTCCAAAATTATATTTTACACCGATGTCTGTTTTTTCAACTTCCGTACCATTCCTTACTGTTCAAGGAAATCACGATGTGGGGCCTTATTTCTATTCGTATATGAAATCTGACAGTATTTCGTTGGTTCAACCTCCTTCGCTACCGATGGAACAATTCTGGAGTGTTCGTTTTGCCAATACGCTTGTAATAGGATTAAATACTAATGGAACGTCAACATATGGTGGACTTCAAAAAGATCTCCTCAATTCGAAATTGGCGGAAGCGCAAGCTGATTCAACAATTGATTTTGTGATCTGTTTGTTCCATCATTTACCCTATTCTGAATTATGGGGTGAGGGGGCGGGTTATTATCCGACGCCAAATTATGTGCGTGATGATTTATTGCCTTTGTTTCAAAAATATTCCAAAGTGGTGCAATTAAGCTATGGTCATACTCATGGATTTGAACGGGGAACGATTGAATCCAAAACAAACGACGGGGATTTTCGCATGGTCTGCACCGGCGGGGGCGGAGGAAATACCGATCGGTGGGGTTCATTTATCAATGTTGATTATCCCTCAATCCATGTTTCACTGGATCATTTTTTCTATCAACTCATTGAAATTGATGCAGCAAAAAAAACATTTACCGGTTCAATGTACAGCCTTGGAAATTCGAATAAGGCATTCAATAATGAATTGTTAGATACTTGGTATAGAAAAGTTGACCAATCCGCACCGGCGACTCCATCAGTTTCTGTCCCAACTATCTTCCCAAATAAAGTTGTGTTTAACTCAACTCCCATGAGTGGTCTGGATTCAATGATGACGGTGCGAATGCAGGTTGCCTACGATACATCCTTCACACAATTTGTTCTTGATACAATGGCGCATTGGAAAGATATCTACGGCAGCGATGCGCAGTATAATCCGGTTGATAAAAATGCAGGAATAGATTTAACGAAAATCGAAATTCCTCGAACACGTTTCATCGAAGGCAAATCGTTCTATTACAAAGTGAAATATCGGGATCATAATTTGCGTTGGAGCAATTGGTCCAATCGGTCTGGTAGTGTAAGCTTTGCAAGCGTAGCGAGAGAATCACAACTTCCCACAGCGTATAGCTTAGATCAAAATTATCCCAATCCATTCAATCCTACAACAAGCATACGGTACAGCATCCCGTCCGGAGGATTGGTGCTGATAAGGGTATTTGATATCTTAGGGCGTAAAATAATGGATGTAGTAAATGAGTATCAAGATGCCGGTTGGTATACTGTAAAATTCAATGCAGCGGCCCAAACATCAGGATTCTATTACTATAAACTTGAATCAGGCTCTTTCATTTCTATAAAGAAAATGGTGTTTCTGAAATAGTACCAAATGACACTATTGTAAATAGTATTGCGATAATTACTGCAAGTGTGCGGTCATTGTATAATACAACGACCGCATTTTTTTTGTGGGCGTCCGCTCATCATTCCTTTCTAATGCTTCATTCCCTGCAATATTTTATTTCCTGTATCACATCAAGATACCACGTACGTGGGATTGTCGATTAAAACATGATGCGGTAATTTGATATTGCACAATGATGCGGTTCAGCTGAGCCGCTCCATTGATGCATTCATAGCGGCAACAATAAATGATAATAGGGGTTATGCAAAAAAAATATCTTGTGTTTTTTCTCGTAATGTGCAGCATATCCCTTGGATACAGTCAAATACCTGTCCGGCAAGGGTGGTGGAAATTTGATGATGCGGCGAATGTTTTAAAAGCGGATGTTGGTTCAGATCTGGTAAAAGTAGGAACTCAGCAAATTGTTACAGGGCCGGAAGCGGGCAACGGTGCGGTAAAGATTGGCATTGGCAGTTATTATAAAATGAAACACGGAATACTTGCCAATGGCGGTGGTAAAATGGTAAATGAATATACTATACTGATCGATTTTAAAGTGCCGAGTATCGGCGCATGGAAAACTTTTTACCAAACAGATTTAAGCAATTCAAGCGACGGCGATTATTTTATCAACCCGACTGGAAATATTGGGACGCAGGCAACCGGATATACATCGTATACAATAATACCAAATGAATGGTACAGGTTTGTCCTTACGGTAAAAAATGGAACGCACCACATTTCCTATTTGGATGGCAAGGCGGTAAAAGCCGCAAGTCCATTGCCAATAGACGGCAGGTTTGCTCTTGATACACTTCTATTGATGTTTGCAGATAACGATGGGGAAGACGGCGAGATTGAATGTGCCGAAATTGCAATTTGGAATTCTGCACTATCAAGCAGCGATATTTCAGCACTTGGCGGTTATGGACATAATGTTGGCCCTAAACCAATTCCGATTGTTCCATATTTGCAAACTCCAACTTCAACATCCGTCTACATTTCTTGGCATGATACGTCATCTGTTGGGACAAGTGTTGAATATGGTACATCAACGTTGTTGGGTACAGTTGTTATAGGTAGCAACGAACTTATTGCATTGACAAATCGATGGCACACAGTTCTGCTAACGGGATTAACGCCGAATACAGAATATTTCTACAAAGTAAAAAGCGGAACAAATTCATCGACAATATTTTCATTCAAAACACAGCCGGGAGCTGGATATACCGGAAAAATTCGATTTCTGCTCTTAAGTGATACACACAATCCTGATACATCCAAATCGATGAGAGTAATAACAGCAGCAAAGAACAAGATGTCGGAACTTTACGGTGCTGATCTTCATAATCACATCAATGCTGTTCTCCATTCCGGTGATCTTGTGATTTTCGGTAGGAATGTAGACGAATATGAGAGATTATTTTTTGCTCCAATGTCCGTCGTATCCGGTTCAATACCGTTTCTTACTGTTCCCGGGAATCACGACCGCCCGGATAATGGCCGCGATGGAGATGCAGGGCCAAATTATTATGCCTATGTAAAATATGATAGTATCTCTCTCATGCCTCCTCCAAATCCGCCGACGGAACGATTTTGGAGCGCGAGATTTGCAAACACACTGGTTATTGGATTAAATACTGACATCGCCTCTACACTTGGATCCGCTCAAAACTTGTTACTCGATCGTAAATTAGCTGAAGCTCAAGCAGATTCCACCATCGATTTTGTGATGTGTCTTTCCCATCATATGCCATTCACCGAATTATGGGGCGAAGCGATTGGATATGATCCTGGACCAAATTATGTGAAGAATGAAATACTTCCAATTCTTCAAAAGTATTCCAAAGTAGTCCAGTTAAACTACGGACACACGCATGGACATGAACACGGAACGATCGAGTCCAATACAAATGAAGGAGATTTTCGCATCATCTGTAATGGCGGTGGCGGAGGAAACATAGATCGCTGGGGTTCATTTGAAAATATTGATTATTCGAACATTCACATTTCTCTTGATCACTTCGCGTATCAAATTGTTGAAATAGACGTTGCGAAAAAAACGTTTGTCGGATCGATGTATAGTCTTGGCAATACCGAGAAACCATTCAATAACCAATTATTAGATACGTGGTATCGAAAAGTGTCCCAATCGGCTCCTGCTGCTCCGTCAGTTTCTGCCGCAACAATTTTTCAGAATAAGTTTGTATTTAATTCAACTCCAATAAGCAGTACCGATTCGTTGATGACGGTGAGAATGCAGATTTCATACGACACTGCTTTTGCACAGATCGTTATTGATACGATGGTGAATTGGAAAAATGTGTACGGCAGGGACGGACAATTTAATCCGGTGGACAAAAATGCCGGGATAGATCTGACAAAAATTCAAATTCCTGCAACACGCTTTGTTCAAGGGAAAACGTTTTACTATCGAGTAAAATATCGAGATCACAACCTTCGGTGGAGTGATTGGTCCAATCGTTCAAACAACATTACAGGTGTCACAAAACAAAAGTCACTACCGACATCGTATGGTATAGAACAAAACTATCCAAATCCTTTTAATCCGACCACTACCATTAAATACCAGGTTCCGGCAGCCAGTTTTGTAACGCTGACAATTTATGATGTATTAGGGAAAAAAGTAACGGCACTTCAAAATGGAATAGTCAATGCAGGACAGCATGAAGTGTTGTGGGATGGCTCGGGATTATCTTCGGCAGCATATTATTATTTATTTACAGCACAGAAAGAAGATAAATCATTCTATCACAATGTAAACAAAGCAGTATTGTTGAAGTAGAAAAACTAATTAACGTTTGCAACCAACAAAAGGAGAAATACACGATGAAAAATCTGTTTCAGGCATCCTTGCTATTGCTTGTCACAATAGCGTTCCTATTCACAAATGGATATGGGCAAATACCCCAAGGGAAATGGACATTCGATAATGCATCAAATCTCACCGCCGCTGTTCCTGGCCAAGGAAAAGATCTCGTGCTTGTCGGATCTGATTCCGCAGTTGCAGGACCGCTTGCCGGCAACGGGGCGGTACGAATTCCGAAAGGAAGTTATTTTAAACTCATTCATGGAATTGCACCAAACGGCGGTGGTACCGGAGCGGCGGTACGTGTGAATGAATATTCCATGATGATTGATTTTAAGCTTTTGGACAATACGAAATGGTATACGTTTTATCAAACGGATACAACGAATGCGAACGACGGCGAATTATTTATTAAACCCAATACTGGAGAAGTTGGTAACGGTTCTACAGGATATTCAGCGACGGGGGTGAAAGATACACTATGGCATCGGCTTGTCGTTTCCGTAAAAAATGGGACTAAATATGATACCTATTTAGATGGAGTTCTTTTAAAAACTGGAACACCTCAAAATATCGATAGCAGCCGATGGGCGCTCGAGAGCTTTTTGTTAATGTTCGCTGATAATGATGGTGATGATGGTACAATGGACGTTGCAGAACTTGCCATCTGGAATCGTCCATTAACAACGGATGAAATCTCAGAAATGGGAACACCGATACCGGTAAAGCGGACATCGAAATGGACATTTGACGATCCAGCCAATCATATCGTTGTTGCACCTGGTTTCGGAAAAGACCTTGTACTTGTTGGTAAAGACTCTACAATCAGCGGACCAAGTCCTGGAAATGGTGCTGTGCGAGTGCCGAAAGGAAGTTATTACAAATTAACACATAAATTTCGTCCAAACGGCGGTGGTGGAGATTCTCTGCATCGCGTTAACGAATACTCGATCATGGTTGATTTCAAAATTCCGGATCTGACAAAATGGTATAATTTCTTCCAAACAAATCCGAGCAATACGGATGATGGAGATTGCTTTATTAAAAAAACAGCAGGCACGATTGGAACAACAGCTACAGGATATTCAACCACAGCTGTTACAGTGAATGAATGGCACAGATTTGTTGTTTCAATAAAAAATGGTACGCAGCATAATTACTATCTCGACGGTCAATTGTTATATGCCGGAACTGCTTTAGCAATCGATGGCAGATTTGCTCTCGATAGTCTCTTGTTAATGTTCGGCGATGATGATGGTGATGATGGAGATATCGACGTTGCTGAAATGAGAATGTGGAACTATCCATTAACAGCCGGTGAAGTGACCGCTCTTGGGAAAGTGTTTGTTGATACCGTTTCAATTGCACGATGGACATTTGATGATCCATTAAAACTCATTGCTGCCGTTCCCGGTTTTGGTAAAGATCTTGTCCGTGGTGGTCTTGCGAAAGACACTGTGGTTCCCGGTCCCAGCATTGGCAACGGAGCAGTGAGAGTTCCAAAAGGAAGTTATTATAAATTAACGCACGGATTTAAATCCAATGGCGGAGGTGCAGATTCTCTTCACAGAGTGAATGCCTATTCACTGATGATAGATTTTAGACTTCCTGATAATACAAAATGGTACACGTTCTTCCAAACAAATCCAAGCAATGCAGATGATGGCGATTGTTTTATTAAACCAAATACGGGAGTCATTGGTACATCATCCACGGGATATTCGGCAACGGGTGTCACCGACAAAACATGGCATAGATTTGTTGTAGCCATCCAAAATGGTACGCAGCATAATTATTATTTAGATGGAAAACTATTATATGCCGGAACAGCGCTGGCAATCGACGGTAGATTTGCGCTCGACAGTCTATTATTAATGTTCGGCGATGATGATGGTGATGATGGTGATATTGATGTCGCCGAAATTCAAATGTGGAATTATCCCTTATCTGCCGCTGAAGTTACCAAACTTGGAAAAGTATTTTCAGACCAAGTGACGTTCCAGGTAAATATGAAAGTGCAGATGAAACTGAAAAAATTTGATAAAGCAAAAGATACCGTTGTTGTTCGCGGTGGTGGATCATTCTATAACGTATGGGGTAAGGGTAATGCTAATAAATTAACCGATGCCGACGGTGATAGTATCTTCACCGGAACATTTGGCTTACCTGGTGCTCCATTATTACTTCAATATAAATTCGTGATGAATGGTCCTTCCATTGGTGGAGATCGTTGGGAAGCAGGGGATGATCGTAAAGATTCCATTCCGGCTACACCAATGATCATGCCGTTAACATGGTTCGATAAAGACAGCACCACGCAGTACTCAGACAACTTCATCACGTTCCAAGTGAACATGAAGAAGCAGATGAGATTTGCAAAATTTGATAACGCAAAAGACTCAGTAGTTGTGCGAGGAGATTTTAATGGTTGGGGTGGCAATACACACTTGTTGACCGATCCGAACACGGATAGTATCTATACCGGCACCTATAATATCACCTCAGTGAAAAAAATCATCTATAAATTCGTTATCCACAAAACATCAGGCGATACATGGCCCAGCAGTCCAGATCGGGTCGATTCAACACTAAACGGAACTCCAAAAACGTTGCCGGTGGTTTGGTTTAACAACGACAGCGTATTAACAAGTATTCGCCGTGATGAAAATGCAATTGCCACAACCTATGAATTGTTCCAAAACTATCCCAATCCTTTTAACCCTGCAACGAGGATCGATTTTTCAATTCTCGTTGATGGATTGGTAACGTTGAAGGTCTATAATATTCTGGGACAAGAAGTTGCGACGATTGTCAATCAGGAATTGCAAGCCGGTGTGCATCATGCCACATTCGACGGAAGCAAACTGACGAGTGGAGTATACTTCTATAAGGTGGAGGCAGGTACATTTACATCCATTAAGAAAATGATGTTATTGAAATAATTCGTCGATGCAGCCGGAGTTCGTACCCTTGATTCGGCTGTATTGATGTTTACCAGCCGCAGTATCATTTCGCCATGATGCTGCGGCTGTGTAATTTTAAAGTGCATATTTTCCTCTCCATAATTATTCTTTTCCTTTCTGAAATCCTTCGTTCAGACACTCTCTCTTTAAAAAAATTAGTTAGAAAAATTTCAAACGTAATTGAACGCACGGATGTTAAGTCTAAAAAAAGACTTATTTTATTTGTAGAATTCCGAGTGATTATTGCTTAAACTAGTACTACGAGGCATTACGGTTCAACGGTGGAGTATCACGATATTTGAATCTTTTTGTAGCTTCATCATCCTGAATGGCCAAAATAATCAACACACGCCTGATCATGTGCACAATGTTGTTCCTGCTTTTTGGGAACAATGCAGTGTTATCTCAATCTTCGATTGTCCTGTTCCCTACGCAAGATGAAATCCAAAAAGTACGACTATTTTTTGGAACAAATAAAAATATCGTCTTCTCTTGGTCTGCCCCTTCCGCAAATCTCCGGTTAAAAATCGGATCGCTTTCAGGATATTACAATATAAAATCATTATCAGTTAAGGGCGTTTCGCAAAATATACGACCTGATTCCATATCCCTTCCTATTGGAAGATATTATGCTATCGTAACTAATTCAGACAGCTCCACTCTTTCCGGAATTCAATCGCAAAATGTCAGCAACAGTGCAATAGTATATTCCAATCAAGTGGAATTTATTGTTGAATCGCAGACCCCGCCATCGTCACTTGGTCCGATAGGGAATGAGACAAGTAATACACCACTTTTTCAGTGGACCTCCGTTCCGGGAGTACCGGCCTATATGGTTTTGCTTTCCAAAACACCGTTTCAAGTAACACGCGATCCGGCGACAAATGAATTAAGTGTTGTTGGTGCGAGTCTTGTCTGGCGGTATATTACAACAAACACCTCATCAATTTATGGTTCCACAAACACTTCCTCACGATTTGTCAACATCGTTCCGGCTCCGCTTATTCCTGGAAACGAATACAACTATACGATTCTTAACGTGTATGATCCGGAAAATCCTGCGTATGCAAGCGATGTATTTGGCGGAGTAGTTTCCTTTAAATATGTGGGTGTACAATCCATCTCGCCACCATTATTGCGTGAACCGGTTGATAATGCAGTGTTAGAGAACCTCGACTTATTGACGTTCCGATGGGATCCGGTTGCAAACGCGAATGTGTACACTGTTTATTTATTTAAAAGAACAGTATCCACAAGCGGCGCAAAGCAGGAAATTGATGTGCCGTTCTCAAATGTTGCGGTTTCATCGAATGCACTCGTCGATTTTCCGGCAAAGCTCAATCTGACGGATGGTAAATATGTGTGGTATGTTTCCGCAAGCGATGCGAATGGAAACGGAAATGCCAGTAAAACGTTTGCCTTTAATTATTCTGTGGATATGGGTGTTGTCCGCTTCGAAGCATTGACGACGGAATCTTCCACCAACAATAATCTTGTTGGTTACGAAGTGCGGGCGAAAGCCATTAATGGAGGAGTAACTCCAGGAAATGCTTTCGTTACCGTGAACGATCGGTATATGGTTGACAGTCTTGTAACAGGAACATATCAGATTACCTGCGTAAAACAAGGATATGTGGATACGACGATAGTTGTTGCTATAACGAATAATGGTACGACGAGTTCACCAATCAGTCTTTCATTTCAAATGCGTCCGTATCCTTCTACAATCTCCGGAACAGTTACAGATCAGTCGGGGAAAAGCATTGGCGCAGCTAATGTGAAGTTGATTAATCAGCTGACCAATGCTGAAAAAAATATAGTTTCATCAAGCAATGGGCAATTCAGTATCAGTACGGAAAATGGAACATATGCATTACAGGCATCCAAAGCAGGTTTTCTTGCTTCCACAAAAACTTCTGTAACGGTATCACGAGGTGAGCAAAAAGTACTGACAACTCCATTAGCGATGACGCTCGATCAGGCAACAGCAAACGGAACAGTTGTCAACGACATTGGGGCTGCCATCACGCTGGCGACAGTAACAGCAACGCAGGGTAGCTCGTCAATTGTAACAACCACAAATGCTGCCGGCACATATTCGCTCACATTGACGTCGGGAGCCTGGTCAATTGCCGCAAGTAAAGATGGATTTGTTGTGCCCGCACCGAAACAACTACAACTTTCGGCAAACCAAACCCAGCAAGTAGAAAATATTGTCCTGCTTCCTAATGCAAATACCATCAATGGAAGCGTGTATGAATTGATCACGCAGAACGATCAAACGGGTAGTGCTCCATTGGAAAACACCGTTGTTTCTGCAACACCTTCGGTCGGTACGATTGTAACGGCAGTAACAAATTCGCAGGGACAATTTTCCTTAAGTCTTAAACAAGGATCATATCGAATTGTAGCGACTCGAACGTCGTATACGATAGCATCAGGCACATTGCAACAATATGATATTACTGTCGGTGTCGGTCAAACAGTAACGGGTATCAATTTTTCGATGCGTGCAAATCCGTCATCCATATCTGGTATTGTTTCTTTTCCTGACGGTACACCTATCAGCGGTGCGCAGACTTCCATTGCTAATGTGGCAACGGTACTTTCAAAGTTAGATGGGACATATACATTAAGTGTCCCTCCCGGAACATTTACTATTACCGAAACCCGGGAAGGTTACAGTGCGCCGAAACCGGTGTCGGTTTCCGTTACGGCGGGACAGAATTTAAACGGTATAAATTTTGAAATGAGTCCTAATGCCGGTGTTATTTCCGGATCAGTTAAAAGTTCCGGTGAGGCGGTCGTAGGTGTTCTTGTCACGGCAAAATCAGGAAATGATTCGGTGAGTACTACGACAAGTTCGTTAGGGGAGTATTCTCTAAGTCTAACTCCGGGAACGTGGCAGATTACTGCATCGAAAACAGGATTTATCTCTTCGTCTAATTCCTTTACGATCGGTCCCGGACAACGAAGTACAGGAAATGTTTTTACGATTGTTTCGAATACTGCTGTGATTCGAGGGACGGTGAGTGATGGAACAACAACATTACGTAATGCACCAGTACGAATCACAGAAACAAGTAATCTTGCTAATATTTTTTCTACCGTTAGTAAGGATGATGGAACGTATGCCATGACTGTACCTGCGCAGGTTGGTTATACAGTATCGGTTTCCCAAAATGGTTATGCTACAAAAACTCAAGTCACGTCTGTATTGAGTGCAGGAACTACAGAATTATTACAATTTGTTCTTTCAGCAAATCCAGCATCAATTACCGGTGTTATTCAGGATAATTTATCGAAACCGCTCTATCCTGCTAAAGCATATCTTCAGAACACCAACGGTGTCGTTCTCGACAGTGCAAATACCGATAATAACGGAAAGTATACTATTGGCAGTTCAGCTGGTAGTTACACTATTCGTTCGTCACGTGTTGGTTACCGATCAGACAGTATTCCCGTTTCAATCAGTGTGGGTCAAATTCTTTCCAACATTAATTTAAAGTTGACGGAAAATTTTGCGGTGCTCACCGGCACTGTCACGTCGGCAGGTTCACCGTTATCAGGCGTACTTGTAAATATTTCAAGTGTTAGTGGAGGTAGTACGGTGACTACCGGAAGCGACGGAAGTTTTATCATTCCGCAATTGCTTGGAGGAGTGTATACCATTCGCTGTACAAAGAACGGTTATTCGGATTCTGTTCTTACATCTTTTCTGCTTGCGGATGGTCAATCACGGAATATTTCACTCTCGCTAACATTGTTGGACGGAAAAATTACCGGGGTCATAAAATCAAAAACAGGTCAAACTGTTCCTTCGGCATCCGTATCGGTGAAGAGTGTAAGCAAATTATTTAATGCAGTATCCGATGCAAATGGAAGTTATGCTATTTCATCCGTCCCACTCGGGAAATATTTTATCTCAGCGATAAAAAGCGGTTATTCCAGCACAACCGTAGACAGCCTTGAAATAACATCAGCTTCACTTCAAGGAGTCTCAACGATCAGTGATTTTTCGTTCAATCTTTTACGGATTAAAGGAAATGTTAAAGATTCTCTTACCGGTTCGGTTATTAATGATGCTGCAATAGCTATCTCTGGTCCGCTCGGTTCAGGCTCTGCTGTTGCTAATTCTCAAGGAGAATTTACGGCGGAAAATCTCTCCCCTGGACCAACGACATATTCCGTAACAATTTCAAAAACAGGATATACTTCGTTGACGCAATCAGTATCTCCAACTTCCGCGGACACTCTCATCACGATTAACGCGCTTCTTTCAGCGAATATCGGGAAAATTACTGGAACGGTGAAAGATGGAAATGGAAATCCTTTGCCATTTTCTGTTTCGTTAAAGGCTACATCAAGTGCGTCTACCTTTACAACAATTTCAGATGCGAACGGAATATTTTCTTTCGATAATGTAGCAAATGGAACAACATATACCGTTGCAACCGATATATTTAAATCGGGATATGATAATGTTAATACAGTCATTCCATTCCCACCAAAACAATCTGCATTAACAGGTATTGCATTGGTGGTTGAACCTAAGACAGCGGAATTAAAAGGGAACGCCGGCGTGGCAGATGCGAGCTTGGAATTGACAGAAGCATCAGGAAAAATTGCCCCTCGTATTGCAAACTCTACTACTGATTTCAGTTATTCTTTCAAATTTCTTCCCCAGGGGAGTTATTTGATTAAGGTCAAAAAAGAAGGATTCACGTTTACACCTTCATCATCTTCGGTAACTCTTACCACTGGACAAATCGCTTCAACAACATTCTCTGCTATTGCAGATACGTCATCTATTCTTATTAACGTTGTTGATCATCTGAATGTCCAAGCTCCGGGAGTGACCGTTTCATGTGTCAGTGCTGATACAAGTATCGTACGTATTGGAACAACGAACGCCGGCGGAAATGTCCTCTTTTCAAAACTGCCTGCCAGCAGAACGTATATTATTCGAACGTCGAAATCCGGTTACTCATCTTCACCATTGCAGGCATCCGTTGTGTTACAGGCGAATGTTTTAGGTAATTCGAATTTTATTGTCACTCCCAATTCGGCGTCTTTTCATGGTTTTGTTGCACGAGCAACTTCGTTAACACTGATTGCGAATGTTCAGATTTCTGCACGAAGACTTTCCACAGGAGAACAATTTTCCACAGTAACTTCCGATCTGGGAAAATATTCTTTTTCGCAAATGGCAGCGGATTCATTTGTAGTAATTGCGTCAAAACAAGGGTATACCGCAGATACCACATTATTGAAGGTTGAAAGTGGATCGAACATTACCATTCTCGATACTTTAAAACTCATCCCCTCAACTGTCAACGCAGAAGGATTTGTTCGGTACGAAGGGAAAGGGATCGGCGATGTATCCGTGACAGCAACATCATCGAGTACTGTTTCCACAAAAACGGATGCAAACGGGCGATTTTCATTATCAGAATTGCCTGTCCGTACTTCTGACGATACCACGATTTTTCAATTAAAATTTGAAAAGACCGGAATAACAACTCGATACACGAAATTGATTGTTCCTCGATCCCAATTGGGTCAAACACTGACAGTTTCCGACATTATTGTTCCTAGTGGAAAGATTAAACTCATTATTTCTGATGGCAAAGAAGCGCTGTCAGGTGTGAAAGTTGTTTATACAGAACCGAATAGCTCGCCGGTGGAATCCTATACTCCGTCGAATGGAATTTTTGAGACAGCTAAAGTATTAGAGGCAGGAGAGTATCGTTTTGCATTTATCAAAGAGAATTTACTCTCCCCGAATGATCGATCGGTGAAACAGGTGCTAGTATCTGATACGTCGGTCATTGAAGAGAAGATTGAGTTGCCCTATTTTATGGTGCCGCTGTCAAGTATGGCTGCATCCGAAAGTACGGCAATAAGTGTTCGTGCAAAGAAGAAAATGGGAAATCCCATCGCATCACTCTATTATAAACGAAAATCACAAGCGGGTTTTACAAAAATCACAATGTCAGTAGTGGGGGATTCGGCATTTACAGGATATATACCACCACTACTATCGACGGAATTGGTTTCCTATTATACCGAAGTGAAATTGGATTCGTTAACCTATTTTACCAGTGAACAGAAAGAGGTTGCGCCGATTGCTAAGGGAATTCTTTCGTTTATGGATTTTGAGCCGAGTCTAAGCGGAGCAACGCTTCGATTGAATGACACATATTCTATGCGAATCATTGTTCGTGATGGTGCAAATGCCGCAATGGGAAAGTCTTTGTCTGATACAACCAGAGGAAAAATATCATGGAATGTTTCCGACACAAATGCTGTCACGATTAAACAAAAAGATACTCTCACCACCATCACCACTTTAAAGGTCGGAACATTTACTATTACCGTCAACACGACGGTGGATAATATTGCGCTTTCGAAAAGTTTTGTTATTGTCGTCAAAGAAATAGTCCTGAAGGAAATCACTATTGGCGGAACTCCGGCCGGTAATGAATTGAACAACCGATCGCGCGGTATTCAGTTGACCATCGGAAGCAATGACACGAGCGGAAAATTTATCAATATCGGCAATAATATTTCGTGGACGCTTTTTCCTCAAAAGGCGGGAACACTGGACAGTGCGGGATTTTTAACGATCGATTCGACATTGATCGGGAAAATTACTGTTACAGCTCTGGATAAATTATCGAAGCTTCAACATATCATCCGACTGAATATCATTGCAACAATTGATTCCACCCGGTCATTTTATCTTACAGATAAGAACGGAATGGAAATAGAGATCCCTCAACGCGCAGTTCTTTCTCCGATTGATCTGTTGATAGAAGATGCCTCATTTGGTCCAGCAAAGAAACATGTCTATATCAGATCCTCCGGAAAAAATTTTGTTGCCGCACCGAATTTATACTTTTTTAACTATAAAGGTGGGGCACTCAATGGGGATACTTTAACAAAACCGGCGACGTTCCGCACAGCGATCCATTCATCGTTGAAATTATTTGACGGAGAGAAAATCATCGGCTTATACGATCCAACAACAGTGGAATGGAAAATGTTGCCGGCATCCGCTGCAGAAATGACATTGCCAAAGGGGAGCGACTATGTAAGTGAAATGTCGGTACCGGCATTACAGACAACCATGTTGACGCAATTAAAAGCTCAGTATACTGTGCTTGCACAGAATCTGCCATTGGGCTTGAAGTATTCAGCAGTACTCCCAAGTCCATTTTCTCCTGAGATAGCTCCGGTGAAAATTGGATATTTGCTTACGACGACCGATCAGCATGCTTTAGTGTCCATTTCAATTTATAATATCCGCGGAGAGTTAGTGAGAACGCTGTTCGAAAGTGAAGCACAATATCCCGGAAGATATGGAAGTAGATCGAGCAATAGACCGATTTCATGGGATGGAAAGACGAATGATGGTTCACTGGCAAGAAATGGGAGATATATTATTCAGATTCGCGCGAAAGACAGTACGGGAGAAAAAGTGGAATTGCTCCAAGTTGTATTGATAAAATAAGATCATGATGAAGCGAAGTACATCTATATTAATACTTCTGAGTATTTGCGGATCATTGCTCACAGCTCAGCAGCTATCGAGCATTCCGGCATCATTTGTTGATATCGGATTTGGTGCGCGGCCGGCCGCTCTTGGCGGTGCGTTTACAGCACTTGCCAATGATGCGAACAGCACATTATGGAATCCGGCAGGAATGGCATCTGCTCGTAATTCACAATCATCTTTTTCCACCACAAAACAGCTTGGATTGTTAACATATAATTCATTTTCGACAATAATTCCGTTAACCAGATCTCGACAGGCATTTGGACTGGCGGTGATTTCATCCGGAGATAAATCGTTACAAGAAATCACAGTGCAAATGTCCTACGCCCGTTCATTTGGGGAAAAATTGAGAATCGGAGTGTCCGGAAAATATCGTAACGCTTCGTTTGGCAATAATGCCTTCAATAGTGATACATACATTCTTTTTGAACAGGATGAGATCTCCGAAGGACAAATGAACCAAATTCAAGGCTCTGCCAGCGGATTTGGTGTCGATGTTGGTCTCCAATATTCACTTTCGTCGAAAATCCAATTTGGTGTCATGGCTAAGGACGTGTATGCACCGTTGCAATGGAATTCTGTATCGCACAATACCACAAAAAAAGCAAAAGGGAAATATGATGAACCGATTCCAACGGAATTATCAATTGGGACTTCTCTAAAGATGTTCGAAAATGTTGTGGTTACTTCGGATTATCATCCTGCACTTTCCGGGTCTGGCACAAATGCTTTAAACTCAGGAATGGAAATTGTGCTGCTTCAAATGATTTCGTTGCGAGGAGGAATTCGCCAGCCATTCAATAACGATGCTGATGCAAAATACACAGCTGGTCTTGGGATTAATTATTCATTTGGAAAAAATTTCTGTGTGCTTCTCGACTATTCGATGATTCGCGAATTCCTTGCTGATACGCAAACTCTATCCGTAGGAATGGAGTTCTAGCATGAAGAGGATCATCATCATATTGATTATTGCAGTCACTGGTGCTGTTGCACAACCGGCAAAGGATACGCCGGCATTAACGGCCTGGCGGGGAGGTGCGATCGATTTCAATTTGGGACTTGGATTAAATATGCTTGGGGTCGGCACAGGTTCTGCTACGGCAGGAGGAGTACTCTCTCCGCGTCTGAATAATAAAGGAGCAAGCATTTTTTTCAATCCCGCTGAACTATCCTCGCTGACATTACCTCACATCGTTATCGATTCACGGTTTGGCATTGGCACTGGTACATTTGGAATGGAAGGAAATGCGTTGCTGAGCGATAAGACTCTCTCTGAACAAACCGATGAATTCCTCAAAGATTCTTCGATCTTCTTATATGATAAAGTAAATGGATATACTCTTCCATCAAAAGTGAGCAGTGGTTCGGCCGGATTTCTTGGTCAACTTACTTCGTTTTCCGTTGGGATACCGATCGCACGAGGATTGGTGATCGGATTCGGATCCTATTATCCCATAGATATCAATGTCGGATTTCATGCCAATGATTTGAGCATGAAATTACGAGCAACACGCGAAACTGGTACGCAAACCATCGGCATTGATTTTTTATTGAATATTGCCATCTCAACAAATCTGATCATTCGCTCCAATGTGATGAATGCCGGTTTTGGATATGAAGTGATGAGAAATCGATATGGCCAATTATCATTCGGTGTCTCTGCGAAACGATACGATGTACGAACAGTCCTCGATTTAGATATGCCGATTGATGGATTGATTTCGATTCAAAAGGTAGAATATTATTTTAACAATCCTGTTGATCGGGCGATTGATTTTTCTTCCGGTGAAACAAACGCTTTAAAATGGAAAGCACATGGAGACTATCGAGATAAAAAATGGGGATATACAATCGGACTATCGTATAAGGGAGTTCGTTTGATTGATTCAGCGTTGTCCGCTTTGAATCTTACGGTTGTCTATGATAACATTCCCTCGTTTTCCATGTTTGATCCGCTCGCAAAAAGTGAAAGCTATTCTCCCGTCTTTATGGTCGGCAAACCGGGAGGAACGGGTCAAGATTCTATGCAGATATTGATCGATTCGTTGAAATTAAGTAAGCCAAATCTTACGAAGACTACACACAATATATTTTCTAACCGTTTGTCACTGCAACAATCTTCTGCATTAACGTTTGGCATTGATGTAGGATTGGGAAAACACACTCTCATGTTTAACTACGTGAAATACTTTGGAGATTATTCCGTGACATTTAGTAATTATAAGATCGGAAAAAAACTCACTTCTGGTGTAAAAGGGGGATTAGATTTTGAGATGCCAACCCGTTTTGTCGGATGGAATTGGCTCTTGCTTCCAGTGAGAATATTGTTTTTGGATGTTGACGGTTTACTATTCCAGGCATTTCAATCCCGAACAAGATATAGAAATTCACATTATCGTATCGGCGGCGGAGTAGTGATGGGGACAGCTATTGTGGAAGGATTGAAACCGGAAACAGCGCGCGACCTTCGACCCTTATTAAACGATCCTATACCTATTGGATTTACGATGGGGAGACAATACACCATTTTTACCCGTTATACTATTGGAGTTATGGTGTTAGGATTCCCGGATATTGGGTTTAAAACATCTGTAGGAATTGACCTCTAATTTTTGATAAAAATTTAGTCCTGAAACTTGTTGGTAATTCAATCGTGAATCTTTCAACCCCGATAATCTAGTCGGGGTTTCTTTTTTCGCTCAGTTCTTGCATCTCTTCCCTCTATAAATTAGACAAACTACTCTCTTTAAATTCTAAATTTCTGTAACTCAAGTTTATAAATTGTTTTTACAGAAAATAGAACACACGCAAATTCCCTAATAAAAACTGCACATTTAAGAAGATTACTTCAATTTATTAGTAACATACCATTTTGTCTGTTCCACCAAAAATCCATCAAATTTTCAAATTTTTAGAGTATTCTAATATGTGATATTTTCGAGTACTTTTAGAATTTATAACCTTATCTTAAAACGACCAAAACGACCATAACGTCTTTACAGACCACATATTGAAAATTTACTCTATTTATTCTTAATCATTTACAGGAGTCACTATGAACGATCTACTATTCTCCACAGAAGACCTCGCAAAAATGTTTCAGGTCGGCCAAACCACTATTAAACGATGGGCAGATGAAGGAAAACTGAAGTGTATTAAAACTCCCGGAGGACATCGGAAGTTTAAACCATCTGCAGTTGATGAATTCATTATGCACTATAATTATGAGATAGTTACACCACTGCTTCCGTTTGCAAGAACTTCGGAAAGTATCCGACCGGATGCCGTAATGGTTGTCGGTGAAACACTGTTGAACGAATGTTTCATCAACGCAATCAAAGGAAAAAATCTGCTGATCGAGCAGACTTTTTCTTCTTTATCATCACAAGGAAAGACGCTTCCCGCCATTTTCGATTTTCTTCTCACTCCTGTACTTCAATTAATTCAAGAAAAACATCAACACCGACAAATCACTCCGGTGGAATTTCAGATAGGGAAGAACACGCTTCTCACCTCACTTATTCATTTTGCTGATCGGATTCCGAAATCAGAAAAGAAAGAGTTTGAATTGCATTGCCTTACCGCGCACGATGGAATGAACGAAGTGGAGTTGAAGGCGGTGGAACTTCTGTTGGACAACATGGGAGTAACTGTCTATAACCTTGGGACTGTATTAACAAAATATACATCAGAAGATATAGTGAACTACTGCAAACCTGAAGATGTATTTATAGTCCTTTCGTTAGATCACGCTTCGGACGAGGTGGTTCATCAATTCAATTCATTCGTTACCGGCGTAAGATCGTACGGTGGGAATGTTTTTACGTCGAGCTTTTTTGATAAAGATTCCACAGAAGTAGTAACGGAACAATCCAAAAAAATATTTTCATATGCTGAGATTTTTAATCAGTTCTCGCTTACAACACAAGTAGCATAAAGTATAAATTAATCCCGTTGAAATGGTTTGCTAACATAGTGCCCGCTGCATCGCTCATCCGCCGTACCGGTCGTTTGAGTTCAGTTATTATACTGATGTTCGTCAGTGTAACGGCAGAACTGTTTGCACAAGGGACCGTCCGTTGGAACGGTTCAACCAGTACTGATTGGGCAACTGCGGGAAATTGGACCGTTGTCAGCGGAACTCCGAGCACTCCTCCTGCAGCCGGTGATGCGGTTGAACTTGGAACGGCTGCAATAACAAATCAACCGACCGTTGGAGCAGTAACAACTGTTGCATCGTTAACATATGGAAATTCTACAGCCTCTACACTTACAATCAACGCAAATCTTACTATTACCGGTGCGATCACGAATACGATTGTAACAACAGCGCGAATCCATAACGTTTCTATTGCTACTGGAGCAACTCTTTCTGCGGGAAGTGTAAATCTCAGTCCTGCCGTCGCCGCTGCGAATATGACATTTACATTTGCCGGTACCGCTGCCTTCAACGTCAGCGGAAACTTTACTGCACAGCCAACAACTGCTACGACTACCATAACATTGACGGTTGGAACAGGTTCATTCTCCGTTGGAGGAGTAACACTACAGGGAGCTGCCGCCGCTGCAGCACGAAATTGCGTCATCAGTGCATCGACCGGATCATTAACATTCTCCGGAAATTATACGAAACATGGTAGCGGTTCAACGTTAACGACTTCCGGTGCAGCGACTGTTTCGTTTGGTGGAAATGTCACCAATACATTAGGAACATTTACACTTAACGCTGCAACCACAACTACATTTACCGGCTCAGGAACTATTACACCAACCGTTGCAATGACCTTCGGTCATGTTACGGTAAATAATGCTATTACGACAACAACAATTTCTGCCGCCGGTACATTAACGATTGCAGGAAATCTATTGCTCTCCGGAACTGCGATTCTTGCTGGAACCGAAGCAGTGTTACTGACTGGTGTCGCAGCAACTATTGACGGGACAGGAACTCTGTCTGCTGCGTTAACAGTCTCCGCGGCACATTCTATTCTTGCAACGGCTAATCTTACAGTTACCGGTGCAATTACTATGAGCGGTACGAACGGGGATATCAATAATAGTGGAACAATAACAGCCAGTTCAATTAATGGTACAGTGGCTGCTGCTACGTGGACCCAGTCAAGCGCAGCATCGGTTTTGAATATCAGTGGAACAATGCTCACCACTGGAACACTCACCGCGACCACTGCAGGAAATACTGTCAATTATAATGGTACCGTTGCTCAAACTATAAAAGTAACAAGTTATAGTAATCTCACGATCAGCGGAGCTCGGACGACGAACAATGTAACGATAGCCGGAGCAGTGAATATTGCGGGAGTGTTCACGCTCAGTGCAACATTCACGACAGGCAGCATCGTAACGACCGGCAGTACGATCAATTACAATGGAACAGGAGCCCAGACCGTACTGGCGATCAATTATAATAATTTAACGGTCAGCGGCGCCCGCACGACCAATGTGGTCACGTGGGAATCGACCGATACAGTGGGAGTATTAGGAGTATTGACGATATCAGCAACGTTCACCTCCGGAAGCCATACGACTACTTCAACGATCATCAACTTTAACAGTGGCGGCGCACAGAATATCCCTGCATCGTCGGCGTTCTTCAGTTATTATCATCTGCTCATTTCAAACGCGGGAACAAAGACAGCAGCAGGGAACATGACGGTCAACGGCGATGTCACCATTCAGAATGCGGCAGTCTTCTCCGGCGGAACATCGAGAACGCATGCTCTTTATGGTAATTTTATTGTCAACACATCCGCCGTTACACCATACACATTTACGACTACTTCGATATTGAATTTCAACACACCGACCCCTGCGGCTGCGACTTCTATCAGCGGAACAACCGTAGCGACACTTGGATTCAACACGATCAACATGAACAACACGAGCGGGTTCAGTTCCACCGAGAACTTCAACGCAACGGGAACAGTGACAGTTGCTGCGAGTGTCACATTCACCAACACGACAACTGTTTCTATAACGACATCGCTTGCCGGAGCAGGAGCGTTCGTCAACAGCGCAACGGGAACATTGAACATTGCTGGAACAACAACCATCACCACATTAACAGCAACAGCAGTCGGTAACATTGTCAATTACAACGGAGCGGCTCAAACAGTCAAATCCACCTCCTATGATATTTTGAATCTCTCAACATCGGGAGCAAAACTTGCTGGTGGCGCAATAACGGTGAATGGTAATTTCACGCTGCAGGGAACGGCGACCTTCAACATGGGCAATTCGCTGACGCATAACTTTGCAGGGAACTGGATTATCAATACATCTGCAGCGACGCCGATTACATTTACGACAGCGTCCACGGTGAACTTTAACACTCCCGGAACACCGGCTGCGACTTCGATCAGCGGAACAACCGTTGCAACGCTTGGGTTCAACAGCATCAACATGAACAACACGAGCGGGTTTAGTTCTACGGAGAACTTCAACGCAACGGGAACAGTGACAGTTGCCGCGAGTGTCACATTCACCAACACGACAACTGTTTCTATAACGACATCACTTGCCGGAGCAGGTACATTCATCAACACCGCAACTGGCACATTGAATATTGCTGGAACAACAACCATCACCACATTAACGGCAACAGCAATTGGTAACATCGTCAACTACAACGGCGCAGCGCAGACGGTGTTAGCAACAACGTATGATATACTTCGGATGTCCACATCGGGCGCAAAACTTGCTGGCGGCGCATTAACGGTTGCGGGCGACTTCACGCTTCAAGGAACGGCGACCTTCAACATGGGCAATTCGCTGACGCATAACTTTGCCGGGAACTGGATCATCAATACTACAGCAGCAACGCCGATTACCTTTACGACAGCCTCCACCATTAATTTCAATACTCCCGGAACACCGGCTGCGACTTCCATCAGCGGAACAACTGTTGCAACGCTTGGATTCAACAGCATCAACATGAACAACACCAGCGGCTTCAGTTCTACAGAGAACTTCAACGCAACAGGCACATTGACGATTGCCGGAAGTGTCACATTTACCAATACAAGAACTGTTGCTGTCACGACATCTCTTGCAGGTGCTGGTACGTTTATTAACACTGCCACAGGAACATTGAATCTGGCAGGTTCAATATCCATCACCACATTGACTGCCACAGCGGTTGGCAATATTGTGAATTATAATGGAACAGGTTCGCAGTCGGTTATGGCGACTGGCTATTATAATCTTACGATCAGCGGCGCTCATACAACGAATAGCGTTACACTTTCGCCGGGGACTATTAGCATAGCCAACACATTTACCGCTTCAGCAACATTTACAAGCGGCGGTTATATCTCTACCGGAAACATGATTGACTTTAATGGAACAGGCGCTCAGACCATTACAGCGTTTAGTTACAATAATCTCACGATCAGCGGAGCTCGGACGACGAGCAATGTAACGATAGCCGGAGCAGTGAATATTGCGGGAGTGTTCACGCTCAGTGCAACATTCACGACAGGCAGCATCGTAACGACCGGCAGTACGATCAATTACAATGGAACAGGAGCCCAGACCGTACTGGCGATCAATTATAATAATTTAACGGTCAGCGGCGCCCGCACGACCAATGTGGTCACGTGGGAATCGACCGATACAGTGGGAGTATTAGGAGTATTGACGATATCAGCAACGTTCACCTCCGGAAGCCATACGACTACTTCAACGATCATCAACTTTAACAGTGGCGGCGCACAGAATATCCCTGCATCGTCGGCGTTCTTCAGTTATTATCATCTGCTCATTTCAAACGCGGGAACAAAGACAGCAGCAGGGAACATGACGGTCAACGGCGATGTCACCATTCAGAATGCGGCAGTCTTCTCCGGCGGAACATCGAGAACGCATGCTCTTTATGGTAATTTTATTGTCAACACATCCGCCGTTACACCATACACATTTACGACTACTTCGATATTGAATTTCAACACACCGACCCCTGCGGCTGCGACTTCTATCAGCGGAACAACCGTAGCGACACTTGGATTCAACACGATCAACATGAACAACACGAGCGGGTTCAGTTCCACCGAGAACTTCAACGCAACGGGAACAGTGACAGTTGCTGCGAGTGTCACATTCACCAACACGACAACTGTTTCTATAACGACATCGCTTGCCGGAGCAGGAGCGTTCGTCAACAGCGCAACGGGAACATTGAACATTGCTGGAACAACAACCATCACCACATTAACAGCAACAGCAGTCGGTAACATTGTCAATTACAACGGAGCGGCTCAAACAGTCAAATCCACCTCCTATGATATTTTGAATCTCTCAACATCGGGAGCAAAACTTGCTGGTGGCGCAATAACGGTGAATGGTAATTTCACGCTGCAGGGAACGGCGACCTTCAACATGGGCAATTCGCTGACGCATAACTTTGCAGGGAACTGGATTATCAATACATCTGCAGCGACGCCGATTACATTTACGACAGCGTCCACGGTGAACTTTAACACTCCCGGAACACCGGCTGCGACTTCGATCAGCGGAACAACCGTTGCAACGCTTGGGTTCAACAGCATCAACATGAACAACACGAGCGGGTTTAGTTCTACGGAGAACTTCAACGCAACGGGAACAGTGACAGTTGCCGCGAGTGTCACATTCACCAACACGACAACTGTTTCTATAACGACATCACTTGCCGGAGCAGGTACATTCATCAACACCGCAACTGGCACATTGAATATTGCTGGAACAACAACCATCACCACATTAACGGCAACAGCAATTGGTAACATCGTCAACTACAACGGCGCAGCGCAGACGGTGTTAGCAACAACGTATGATATACTTCGGATGTCCACATCGGGCGCAAAACTTGCTGGCGGCGCATTAACGGTTGCGGGCGACTTCACGCTTCAAGGTACGGCGACTTTCAACATGGGCAATTCGCTGACGCATAACTTCGCAGGGAACTGGATCATCAATACTACAGCAGCAACGCCGATTACCTTTACGACAGCCTCCACCATTAATTTCAATACTCCCGGAACACCAGCTGCGACTTCGATCAGTGGAACAACTGTCGCGACGCTTGGATTCAATAGCATCAACATGAACAACACCAGCGGCTTCAGTTCTACGGAGAACTTCAATGTTACGGGAACACTGACTGTGGCTGCGAGCGTTACATTTAATCCTTCTGTTGCTACAATGCGGATCAATCCATTAGCCGCCAACGGAACAATTACTGGAAACGGAACTATTTTGGTCACTCGTACTGCTGCCGTTCCGGACTATTCTTCTCAATATCGGTTTACAACCAATACGCTGACGAATATGACGGTGGAATATAATTCCGCCTCACCGCAAACAATCAGTGCAGTGAATTATGGAAATCTTGTCAGCAGTTCCACCGGTACACGAACGCTCGCACCGGCAGGAACAATCGGTATTACCGGAACATTCACACCAGGAACAAATACATACACAGTTACATCAAGCACGGTGAATTTTAATGGAAGTACGCCGCAATCCATTCCAGCATTTAACTTTAATAATCTCACCAGCAGTTCAACCGGCGCGCGAACGCTTGTGAATGGCGGTACGATCGGTATTGCAAGCACGTTTACGCCAGGGTCAAATTCCTATACCATCACCGGCAATACAATTGATTTTAATGGAGACGCGCCGCAGACCATTCCGGCATTCACATACCAAAATGTGGTGTTAACAGCAACCATTGCAGTTATCAAGACAGTGAATAGTACAGTAACTGTTAACGCAAATCTTACAATTAATGCCAACAACACAATGAGTGTCACCGGAATAGGTATTGTGAATATTGCGGGAATTTATACAGTCGCAGGAACAAGTGATAATAATGGGATAATAAATTTAGGTCCATAAAATGAACATAAATAAAAAAATACAACGGGAGAAATCTATGAAAAATCGTGGTCCACCAAATAAAAAACAGCTCAATTAACTCAATTTGTTCCCTGAGCAAGAACAAATAATTTTACTGAAGGATTACTGTTATGAAAACAGAACAGAAAAAAAGCAACAAGAATAATAATTCATCAATACATCAAATAACAAGGGGCACAATCATGAAAGCATCAAATAATCATATCAACACAGGGAGAGGAATATTAGTGGCAATAATTCTTTTCCTGTTTACAACAGCGGCTTTTGCACAACATCTTGCCGTCACTGGTGGGACATTTACAGGTTCCGGTACATACAACATTGCCGGGAATATTACGAATACTGGAGTGGCAAGTATCTCTGGAACAACAACATTAAATGGAGCCGCTGCTCAATCAATTGGAACAGGTGGAGCTCTTACATTTGGAACGCTTAATGTCAATACAAGTGGAGGCACTCCTACAACAACAATGGGAAATGCTGTTACTGTGAGTACGGCTTTGTCTATTGCCGCAACATCCACATTGGCAGTGAGCAATAAAACATTAACAATAAACGGTACTTCAACGCTTAATGGTGGCGGTTTACTAACTACAGCATCTGGAAGTACGGTAGTGTATGGTCAAACTGGTACAAGTCAGGTTGTATTGGGTGTAGCGTATTCAGGTGCTCTAACGCTTTCTGGTACTTCAACGAAATCCTTTTCGGCAGGAACAAATGTTGCCGAAACTTTTACACACTCAGATGGTGATGTTACGATCGATCAAGATCTGACTATACCATCAGCTTCACCTTCCTTTGCCACAATTGCAAATATATCTTCTGGAAAGACATTAACACTCTCGGGAACCGGTGCGAAATCAATTACTGCTATTACAACAACAGTTGGAAACCTCAATCATAGCGGAGCTTCTGGTTTGTTAACTATTGCTACATTAAATGGTAATACAGGTACAATTAGTGGTGGTGCCGGTGGAATTACATTCACCAATGCGGCGGCAAACAGTGGTAATATAACCGGTGGAGCTGGTGCTATTACGTTCAGCAATACACTGGCGCATAGCGGTGGAACAATTACAGCAGGTGGTGGCGATATCAACTTTACCGGCGTAGTTACTCGGTCCGGTAGTTCGTCTTTAGCATCAGCCGATGTTGCAAATATTCTAAATTTTGCTACAGATGTTAATGGAACAGCAGGAACGATTGATTTAACAGTTACAGGTGCCGCAGAATTTGGAGGTGCTGTAGCAAGCACGACTGGTCTTAACTTTGCCACTGGAACGACAGTAACCTATGATCAAGGAACAGCAGGTCAGGCAATTGCAGATGTGAATTATGGATATTTAACATTAAAAAATAATACAAAAACATGGAGTTTGGGTGCTGCACGTACAATCAACAATGACTTCGATGTTCAAGCAAGTAGTGCAACATCAATTAGCGGTTCATTTAATTTAAATATTAGCGGAAATGTTGCACTTGCGAGCAATGTTACGAAAAGCGCAAATGCTGTTGTTTTTGCAAATGCTTCAAGCGCGGTTAGCGGAACAAACGAAATCAGTGGTTCTGTTACAAGAACCCACGGTTTTGCAGCATCGGCCTATACATTTAATAATTCTAGTATGACAATGACACCTTCGGTAGTAGGTACGCTCTCGTCGTTTACTGTTACGTCTGAGCCAGGTGTGAACCCAACAGCGTATTCTGCTACAAACACCATCAATCGTAAGTATACGCCAAGTTATGCCGGCGCTGGATTCACAGTTGATCTTAAACTTTCATATTTGAGCGGTGAAGCAACTGGCGTAACAGAAAATAAATTGAAACAATTCCAAGGTGTTGTAATTAATAACACAACAAAACTCACAGGAACATATACACGTCAAGCTGCTGGCGGTGGTTTTGGATTTGTTTCATTGGCAGCATTAACACCTTCATCATTGGCGAGCGGAACAGAAGTTGCATTGGATGATAGATTCAATACATTTACCTCAACTGGTGTCACAGCTGATTGGCACACCAGCTCCACATGGGATGAGGGATCAATTCCGACCTCAACGGATGATGTTGTGATCGCTAATAATAATCCAGTTACTATTGCCAATGGTGGTAATGCATCAGCTTTGTCAACTACAATTAATGCTACAGCAACTGGATTAACAGTCGGTGCGGGAGCATCAGGTACGCTTGCAATTGGATCTGGTGGCTTAACAAACAATAATACAGGAACAGGTCTTACCGTGTCTGTCGGTGGCGCAGTGACAATTACCAGCGGTACATTAACCAACAGCGGTGCTGTGACCAACAACGGAACAATCACTATACAATAATATCATAACCAAACATATGTAAATACGAACAATATGGTTATTCATTTTCATAACATTAATACAAAGTTCCGTCGAATCATCGATGGAATGCAATTGAGGTGTTCATCAATCATAAGAAGTTGCTCGCTTCTTTATGATGATTCGTCGGTTGATGAACTGACCTTCAGATAACGAACAACAATTGATTTATAGCGGAGGGTGTTATGGTGCCCCTTTTCACCCTCTGCGTAAATCAAGTAATACAAGCAGAAAGAAAATAAAGGGCATGACGAGAACTCGATACGAAAGGATCAAGAGAAATATTTCTAAGATCAATAATTATGGTATCGTATGATTTTAAATAATGCTAAAAATAGATTGCGGGGACTTTCTTGGAGAGATAAACTCTTTAATACTCCACGCGATGGAATATCGACGACAAATACTTCGTCCATGAAATATAATGGGGAAGTGTTGAAGGAGAACAATATTGGATATTTATCAATACAGCGGATAGCTATGTGTCGGCTGTTGAGGACAATAGTATCTTCTGTCAAAAAACTTACAGTGAAGCGAATTGTATGTATTCAGTTGTTTATAATAATTGTTTCGTGCATTTCATCTGCCCAGGATTTAGTTAATACCGGAACGATAACTAATAACGGCGTATTAAAAGTAAAAAATCAATTGGTCGGACTTCCATCGGAAATGAAAGGAACAGTTGAATTGATTGGTTCAGATCAATCCTTGCCGGCTGCTAATTATAAGCATGTCCGATTAATGGGAACAGGTACGAAAACAACAACGGGAGGAAATCTTTCGATTTCAGGCAATCTTACCATCGCGACGCCGGTGACGCTGAATATTGCAAAGGGAAATATGATTACGTTAGGAGACACGTTATTTGAATTGGGAATATTAAAAGGTGCTATTAAAAAGACAGTGAATTTAACAGGTGATACAACATCTTCTACCTTCGGGAATATTGGAAAAACCATTAGTTGGATTTCCAACGCTCCCGGAAGTACGAGTGTGCTCCGCGCTTCTGATTCCGTCCAATTTGGAAATGGTCAACAATCCATCCGGCGATATTATGAGATTCAACCGACAGATGCGACGGCGATTGGTACGGTCGTCTTTAAATTTGCTGACAGTGAGTTAAATGGACAAGATATTAACAATCTGCAGCTGTGGCGATCTGCAGATAACGGATCAACCTGGCAGAGACATATTCCTGTTGTTGATACGTTATTAAAAACGTTGACGAAATCGAATGTTCCATTGAAGGGACTTTGGACTGCTACCGATACCACGCATGCACTCGGACCGCTGAATGGTGGCGCAGGAATTCCGGCAAGTATTGCCAATGCAAATACAGTTCCAAATGAACAGGTAATTCTTACAACATTGGATACACTCAAAGTACTCATCACTGATATTTTTGGTTCTCCGGTAAATAACGTCGCTGTCAAGTTCGAGATTGATTCAATGCCGGCACCAAATGCTGGTGCAGCATTGAGCAATATTAATGTTGTGACGAATTCTTCGGGCATCGCATCGACGCTCTTTATGCTGGGAAACAAAGTAGGAACATATGAAGTGATTGCAACATCGCCAAACCTTGATACGGTGAGAATGACGGTGAAGGCGAAACATGGCGCTGCACAATCACTCGATTCTATTCCTATTCCGTTGCAAGTGAAACCGATATTGACTCAACTGGATACAGCGTTTACCGTAGTTGTTTCCGATATCGGCGGAAATCCGGTGGACAGCGCACTCGTTCAATTCGCGATTGTTCATACTCCTTCCGGTTCGTTTGGCGATGGATTAACCGCACAATCAACTCGTACGGATATAAGCGGCCATGCTTCAACACGTTTAACATTGGGAAGTAAAATTGGACAATACACTGTCAGTGCAAAAATTGCGGGTGTGTCGGATACGGTCACGTTTATTGCGAATGCTACCGTCGGTGCGCCCGACCAGCTTGCAATAAGTGGTGGTATTAATCAATCGGGAGAGAATGGGAAGCCGTTAAATGATCCGTTTATTGTTACGGTATTGGATCAAGGAGGAAATCCGGTACCGAATGATACAATTGAATTTAGAATTCTAACGGTTCCGAGTAATGGAGCACAACTCAGCAGTACGGGTGGAATCACCAATTCACTTGGACAAGCGTCGACCGTATTAACACTTGGAACAAAAGTAGGAAATTATCTTGTCGGTGCAAATTCTACAACACTCGGACAAAGTCAATCATTGAGTTTTGTCGGCAATGCTTTAGCCGGCTCTGCGTCTGTCCTTGCGTCGATACAAGGGAACAACCAATCGGCGGTAATCGGCCAAACATTAACTTCGGAATTTGTTGTTCAAGTACGTGATGCTAATGGAAACAATGTTCCTCAGGCAACGGTGATGTTTTCCATTGATTCAATTCCGAATCTAAATTCAATCGGACAATCAATCAGCAATACTGCCGATACTACAGATACTTCCGGACTTGCAACAACCCGATTAACGCTCGGAAATAAAGTCGGAGAGTACAAAGTCAACGCTCGAGTGAATGATAATCTGATTGTTTCATTTATTGCATCCGCAAGACCCGGGGCAGCGGTATCGTTTACACAGCTTTCCGGTAACGGGCAATCAGCGCAGATAATTACTCAGCTTCAGAATGAAATTGTTCTCCATCTTTCTGATATCGGCGGTAATGGAGTTCCTGGTTCGACGGTACAGTTTAGCATTGATGCGGTTCCCGTTAATGCCACTGGACAGCGATTAATAATAAGTGATCCAACGTCCGATGTAAATGGCACGGTTCGCGCAACATTTATCCTTGGCAATAAAGTCGGAACGTACAGAATCAGAGTACGCAGTGCCGGAATATCCGATACGATCTTTACCGCCATCGCATTGCACGGCGCAGCGGTTGCAATGGTACCGAATGTTGGACTAAATCAAACGAAGCCGATCTTTACTCCTTTGGATATTCCGTTTACCGTTCGTGTTGTGGATATTGGTGAAAATGCGGTTCCGTTAACGAATATTCGTTTTGCTGTCATCGGAAGGCCGGCTGGAGATACGAGCGCCATTCTTAGCCGAGATTCTCAGCCTTCCGACTCTTCCGGATTTGCATCATCTCAGTTAACACTTGGCAGCAAAGTTGGGACATATTCAGTGCGGGCATTCACCGCGACCCCGGCACAGAATGAAGCAGCCGACATTGAAGGAAAGAAGGGAAAGAAAACATCCAATAAAATTGTTGGACAAGCACTTCTTGAAACAATATTTACGGCACAAGCAACAAATGGTACTGCTGCTACCATGATGCAGATCTTTGGAGATCACCAGGTGAATCCGACAGAAACAGAATTGGATACCGCATTTGTGGTGACAATTCGCGACCGCGGTAATAATCCTGTTCCCAACGACACAGTATTTTTCCGAATGGCATCGGCACCGGAATTTGCCAAGAAACAAACTCTTCGCGATTCACTTACATTGTCGGATTCGAACGGAAACGCAAAAACATTCTTGCGTTTAGGTGAACGTGCCGGAACATATTCCGTGAATGCGACGGTCGGCAATGTTCCTTCAAAAATGTTCTCGGCAAATGCCTACTATGTTTATGGCGATATCAATAAGGATATTGAAGTAAATATTGCGGATATAACATCGCTCGTCGATTTTATCAACAATAAGATTACTTTATCAACATCAGATTCGATAAAAGCAGATTATAATCATGATGGAAATATTGATACGACGGATATTGCTTTTATCCGCGAGACGCTTCTTTCCAGATCGTTACTCACACATACGCTGTTACCATCAATATTTGTTGATGAGAATGTCTATAGTGAATTTATTTCTCCCGTGGTTGCATCAAAGAAGAAAGTCTTTGACAATGCCTCGACTGTTTTTGAAGCAACCCAATATGGTTTAAGAATAAATATGGTCAACACCGTTCCGGTCCGCGGTATGGAACTTCGGTTGACGCTGAAAGATTCGACAAAAAATATTACATCAACGAATCTCATTATGAAACGTGCCGAACCGATGCAAGTGTATGTCTCTACTCAAAATAAAGAAGTACGAGTCATTGTATACAATTTGCAGAATAATGAGATTCAACCGGGGAGTGGATCTCTCTTCAGACTTCCGATGATCACTTCGCAGGATATGATTGATTCTATGCAGGTTATCTTTGCATTGATTTCGAATACATCTATCGAATCACATGTCGAAAAAGTAACAGCACCGGTCAATACGTATCCGACAACATTTCGGTTGTCACAAAACTATCCGAATCCATTCAACGGTTCGACAACGATACAGTATGATATCCCTGATGGTATGCATCAAACAAAGATGATCATTCAGGTATACAATCTTCTTGGTCAAAAAATAAAGACTCTTGTCTACGAGGAACAAGATCCGGGACGCTACACCGTGAAATGGGATGGAACAGATCAAAACGGCAGATCAGTCTCGTCTGGAGTCTATTTTTACAGACTGCTTTCAAAAGCATTTGTTGAATCGAAAAAAATGCTATACGTCAAATAGTAACAAGGCATAAGATTAATAATACGAGAAGCTGTTTTCAACATTTAGTTATTACGAGCTGTTTTTAGGCGGAGTCCCGCAGTACGGGACTCCGTACAGCGGAAAAATTTAAAAACTAAGGAGCGATTTCCTCTACTATTTCAGAATTCAATCTCTATTTCTTGCACTGATTTTCATTATTTTGTATATTGTTTCACATTCGTTTCAAATTTAACGCATCCGTAGTTCCCGCCAAAAGGTGAAGCATGGCGGACAAGCAATCCCAAAGGGATTTCGCTTTAAGATTTTTAGAAAAAATTTGCATCCGTAGTTCAACTTCCAAAACTTCCCACGAGCGGAGCGAGTGGCAGAAGTTTTGAGAATCTCCCGTTTCTGGATTCCACCTGAACGGGATTCAAAAAGCGGAACCGCAGAGCACAGCGAATGCGGAATCTATAAAGAAAAATATTCGCTTTTGCATCCGTAGCTCAACCCCAAGGGGGTTTCGCTTTGGGTTCAAATTCAAAAAATAATGCATCCGTAGCTCAACTGGATAGAGCATCAGACTTCGAATCTGAGGGTTGGGGGTTCAAATCCCTCCGGGTGTACAATGGTTTCACAATTTATCGCCGAAAGGCGATTTTTTGTAGCTGAAATGTAGTCCTGAAATAAGAATATCATCCAATTTTCTATGAACAGAATAGTTCGGACAACAGATGAAACTGACCTTAGGACTTTCTATTTTCTTCTTAGTTTTAATTAATCAAATATCATTTTCTCAGAATGATACATTGGTTTCTTTTGATGTAAGATCCCACACAATCAAAATTATACCGCCTCAGATATATGATAAAAGTAAAATATCTGAAAATACACAGTGGAACATAGGTTCGCTGTCTGGATTATCTCATTTACCGTTGATAAAACCATCTAATGTTTTTCCGGGTGCAGGGTTCACCGATTTTACTCCAGCGCAAAAACTCTTCTCTGTTTCAGATTATCCAATTCGAACTGCAGTAAAAATAATCGCTTACAAAAATGGTCAATCATTTCCTACGTGCAGTGGGATATTGGTTTCAAAAGATCTAGTTTTAACAGCTAGTCATTGTCTCTATAACATTTTCGATTCAACCAATATTTCATCATTTATAGATAGTGTATTGGTCATCCCAGGGTTTGATAATGGTAAAGAGAACCAATTACTGAACAAGTCATTCAGTTCTACTTATATAATTCCTAAAATAAACATAGATGACTATTATCTTTCTCAAGATGTAGCCCTTATCAAAGTTCGTGAACCTATAGGATTGTCAATTGGATGGATAGGAATATCATTCTATCAACAAGACAGTTCCTTAAAAAACAAAGTGTTGCATAAATTTAGTTATCCAGGAACCATTGATAGAGACGATTCTACAAGAATATTCAATGGGGACACATTGTATTACAATTATGGGATTTTGGACGTAATAAATAAAGATGGCATTGGTTACAATATCAACGGTATAGAAGGACAAAGTGGTAGTTCACTATTTTTATCGGATAATGTATCATATTTCTCGATTGGTGTTCTAAACTGGGCTGGAAATTCAATGCATTATCGCTTTAGCAAACCAATGTATTACGCTTTTAAATATATCATTCAAGGAACGCAAAATGGGATTGTCAAATCTTCAAATATTCAACTTGAATATTCAATCTCAAATGCATATCCCAATCCATTCAATCCGACGACATCCTTCGTGTATAGTCTTAAGTCGGATGCATTCGTAAAACTCGAATTAATAGATATTCTCGGGAGACACGTACAATATATTCTTTCCGAGAATAAGTCAAAAGGTATATACACTCAATCAATTAATGCAGAAAATCTTCCAAGTGGCATCTATTTTTTAAGATTTTGTGCGAATGAATATTATGAGATTAAAAAAATAATATTGCTGAAATAGCATTGAAAATATGCCGTAAAATCATTTACAGATTTGCAAATTATAGTTAATTAGGTTCAAATTCTTTTTGCGCACTTTCGTGTTTTCGTGCCTGCCCGACTAGTTGTTTGGCGGGATTTGGTGGCACGGTTTTGAATTTTTATATAATTCTGCTGAGTAGTTACTCCCTTTTTTATTTCAGAACGTATCGCATATAAGAAGATATTATGCTTTCTTAACAAATTCTGATTTCAAAAACATCGCTCCGATCCCATCGATTTTACAAGAAATATTGTGGCCATCATTGCTTTCAACTAAACGGATATTCTTTACCTTTGTTCCGACTTTAATTCCCGATGGAGAGCCTTTTACTTTTAAATCTTTGATTACTGTTACAGTATCTCCATTATTAAGAATAATTCCATTCGAATCGAGAAATGTCGTTGTTTGTGTCTCTTCTTCAACTGCTTTTGCCAGTTCAGAAGGATCCCATTCATGAAAACATTCAGGGCAAACCCATAAATTCATATCTTGGTATACATGTTCAGAATTGCATTTTGGACATTTTTGTTCGCTGCTCATTTTTATCCTTTATTTTTTGAAATTTATTGGTACTTCCATAATCTGATTTTTTAAAGAAACTTGTAACTTCTCAGCGGTTATGATTTTTTGCCACTAAAACACGAAAACACAAAATAGAACCAACCTTTTTGGGATAATGACTCAAATTCTTTTTGCGCACTTACGTGTTTTGGCGGCATGTTTTTGAATTTTTATGTAATTCTGCTGAGTAGTTACAGAAACTTTTAATAAATATACGAATAAATTATTGTTTGTACATAAAGGAGTCCGTACTATACAGGACAATGTAATTTTCTGATAAGACGTATCGTTATATATCGTTGATGTCGGAGGTTTTTTTTGTTGCTATTCTGTCTCGGTAGTTTGTCACTCATTTGATATAACATTTATTTTTTTGATTCCATCGCAATGTATCACATCAGTTAAATAGTATTTCCAGTGAGTTAAGAAAATAACACGTTCGTGTGATTGCATAGAGGAAAAAAATCTGATACAATATAAATTATACAAACAGTGACTTTCCGTTCATTTCTGTATTTGAAAAAGTCCCCGTTACTCACTATCACATAATCCTCACGCTTATGAAATTATTCTTCAGCATAGTTATTTGTTTTGCACTCGTTTCAGCTCAGTCTGATTCCACTGACTATTTGCAAATGCCGGCGATATTTTCCACTAATATGGTCCTTCAGCAAAAGTCCAGCGTTCCAATCTGGGGCAGGGCTGTTCCGAAGCAGAATGTCGATATATCAACATCGTGGGGAGCAAAGGGGAAAGCAGTTGTTGGCGCCGATAGTGCATGGAAAACGTTTATTTCAACCCCTAAAGCCGGCGGTCCATACACTGTGAATCTGCGTATTGGCGATTCAACGATCGTCTATACTAACGTGTTAATTGGCGAAGTATGGATTTGTTCCGGCCAGTCCAATATGGATATGCCGGTGGAAGGATGGCCTCCGACTGATACCGTGAGCGCACTGCGGGAAGCAAACTATCCTATGATCAGACTGTTTACCGTAAAGCGGACGATTGCCTCAACGCCGCAGTTTAATTGCACCGGTACTTGGCAGGTGTGCACACCCGCAACGGCGGCATCATTCAGCGCGGCTGGGTATTTTTTTGGAAGAAATCTGTTTCACGAACTAAAGGTACCGATTGGTTTGATTCAGTCGACGTGGGGAGGAACTCCTGTTGAGGCATGGACAAACGAACTATACATATCGATGCATGAAGATTATAAGAATTTTTCCGAACAGGTTGCGAAGAGCAAAAGAGATTACGAAATATTTATCTCATGGATGGAATCGCATAAAATTCTCGATGTGGAACAACGAAGGATCACCACTAATTGGAAATCGCTGGATTTGAATGATTCCATTGTGACGGGAAAAAATTACCAGGACAGCAGCTGGGCACGCATGGATCTTCCGACACTTTGGGAAGAGACACAGGTTGGAAATTTTAACGGTGTCATCTGGTTCCGAAAACAGATTCAGATACCGAACGAATGGCGGAATAAAGAGCTGATCATGGAACTCGGACCGATTGATGATTACGATGCGACGTATGTTAACGGCATCAATGTGGGAGGAGTGGACACAGGTTCCGGTTGGAATGTCTTGCGAAAATACACTCTTCCTGCCGGAATAATTCAGGATTCCATTCTTTCCATCGCCGTGCGGGTGATTGATCTAATTGCAGGGGGAGGGTTGTACGGTCCTGGTGCTGAAATGAATGTTCATCCTGCCGAAAGCGAAGAAAAAATTTCTCTTACTGGTGAATGGAAATATATGCCCGCAGCGGAATTCAGAGATAATAAATTGTATCTGTTCAGTCTCACAACTAATGAGCTTGAACACCGTCCACCGCTGGGATTGGAAGTCTCTTTTCAAATGCCTACTGCTCTCTATAATGGCATGATCGCACCATTAATTCCATACACAATCAAAGGGGCGATATGGTATCAAGGGGAAGGCAATACCCGGAAGCCGGAAGTATACAAAGCATTGTTTTCATTGATGATCAAAAATTGGAGAGAAGATTGGAAAATTAATTTTCCGTTCTATTTTGTTCAAATCGCTCCGTTCCAATATGGGGACAGGACGCCGTCACAATTTTTACGGGAAGCACAATTTCAAACGCTCTCTGTTCCCGGAACGGGAATGGTCGTGACGATGGATATCGGGGACAGTTCAGATATTCATCCTAAACAGAAACAGGAAGTGGGTGAACGTCTTGCACGATGGGCACTGGCAAAGGATTATAAAAAGAAGAAGCAATATTCAGGTCCGTTGTATAAATCATTCAAAATTTCTAAAAACACAATCATTATTAGTTTTGATCATGCGGATGGATTAAGGTTAATACTTAAAAATAATAAACATTACGTTCAAATTGCTGGAGAGGATAGCATTTTTAAACCTGCAACAGTAATTGTGAAAAAAGATAAATTAATTGTCACTTCCGCAGAGGTTCTTCATCCAATTGCGGTACGGTACGCATGGCATAATATTGTAGAGGGGACGTTGTTCAATAAATACGGACTTCCCGCATCTTCCTTCAGGACCGATCAATGGAGTAAATAATAAGTAACTGATGTTACGCAAAACTGAAAATTCTTCTTATCTCATCTTCGACGAGTCGAGTCGTCGACCTAAAGGGACTCTCAATTTGGAAATTGTAATGTTCTACAAATATTACGTGCCTACGGTGCTTTTTAAAACCGATAAAATCCTGGACTCATTTGCTTGTTCCGATGTCCCGGTAGAGACGAGATATTTGTAGAAAATCAAGCGAATCAATTGTCAAGTCCCGTTAGGGACGAAATATTCTTTCATTAGAAGTAGTCTCAAAAATACCTAATCATTGTCATTTCGAGATGCGAAGCATCGAGAAATCTCGATTTTGTTTTCAATTATAAAAACGAGATTCCTCATTCGTCCCTTTGGGACTTCGTTCGGTCTACGACTCGTAGAGAATGACAATAAAATTCATTTTTGAGATCACTTCTAATAATATATCACTTCTTTGAAGATGAGAATTATATTGTTCCCTAATTTTGATTCTTGTAAATTAGGAATACAAACCTGCACTCGTAGCTCAATTGGATAGAGCGTCGGCCTCCGAAGCCGAAGGTTTCGGGTTCGACTCCCGACGAGTGTACTAGAAAATCAATTCTGAAATCCTTTCGAAAAAGTGTCCCCGTGCTGTATTTTGTTCTTCCACATATACTTTCTGTAGTGATATAGAGTATTCTTACCTCAGTATTTTCTACTCGTTTTTTCCGAAAAGAATTCATCCTTTTGAAACATAATAAAATGAGAAACGCATTGTTAAATCGGAGTAATTTGTCTGAATATTCTATACATTTACTTCAATCAGTGAAAATCCTCTCATTTATAGAAAAGCAATATAAGATTGAGTCAAAATTGAAAAAATAACCAACAAAAATGTTGAATTTTTAATCGAAAATAGACGGCACAATCTTTGTCTCTTGATGTGCAGTGTTTTCAGGTTTTTTTCAAGATCTTTAGACGATAATTAAGGCATACCAGATGTTTTTACGCATACTTCCTTTTCTCTTTCTTTTCAACCTCACAGCAATTTCCCAAACGAAAGAAGATTGTCTTGCATGTCATTCGGACAACTCTTTAACGATGGAGAAAAACGGGAAAACCATTTCGCTGTTTGTCAATGACGACCACCTAAAAAATTCACCGCACAAAAAATTCAATTGCACTACCTGCCATACCGGATTTGATCCAAATAATATTCCTCACAAGGAAACAATTCAGCCTGTTCAATGTGCAACGTGCCATCAAAAAGATGTACAAAAGCATAAATTTCACAAAACAGTTCTTAGCCCAACCTCCGATCCGAGTAAGAATTGTAAACAATGTCACGGTAAACATGACGTAGTCTCTCCGAAAGTGGAAGGATCAAAATTCAATCGTGCTAATATTGTGAATGCTTGCGGAACATGTCATGCCGGTGAAAAAGAAAAGTTTTTAAAATCAGCACACGGAGATGCTCTTGCGGCAAAAGTTCCGAATGCTCCAAACTGCGTCAAGTGCCATTCGGTATTGATGCCGACAAATGGTGCGCGAAAAGATACCGTGGCCGTAAAAGTGGCGCAAGAAAAAATGTGTATAACGTGCCATGGAAAAAAAGAATCAACACAGGATGTTGCTTCTGAATTCGTTCATGCATACGAACAGAGCGTTCATGCGAAAGCATTGAAAGCAGGAAATGGTAAAGCGGCTAATTGTGTGAGTTGTCATAGCAGTCATGATATGCAAAAAGGTTCTCATGCAGATTCAAAAGTCAATAAACATAATATTCCCGCCACCTGTTCGCAGTGTCATGCGGATATTGTTAAGACATATAAAACAAGTATTCACGCAAAAGCGTTTGCAAAAGGAAATAATGCATCTCCGGTCTGTACGGATTGTCATGGAGAACATAAATTATTAAGCACAAAAGATCCGAATTCTCCTGTTTCGAAATTACACGTTTCTGAGGAAGTCTGTTCACCCTGTCATAGTTCTGTAAAGATGTCCGAAAAATTCGGACTTCCAACCGGTAGGGCAAAAACATTCAATGATAGTTATCATGGACTTGCGGTAAAATCCGGAAGCAAAGAAGCGGCAAACTGTGCAAGCTGCCATGGATTCCACGATATTCTTCCGTCGAGCGATTCACTTTCACGGGTGCATAAATCCAATCTCGCCGTCACCTGTGGAAAATGTCATCCGGGAGCCGGACAGAATTTTGCCGTTGGTGCAGTACACATTACCACACAGTCGGACAGTGAAGATGAATTGATTTATTTTGTGTCGAATCTGTATGTTGTATTGATTGTTGTGACGATTGGTGGAATGGCCATTCACAATCTTCTCGACTTCAGACGCAAATCAAAACGCCGTTTACGTCATCGCCGTCATGGTTATGATTACGAAGAGGATGAGATCGGACACAGTTTATATGTCCGAATGACGTTGAACGAACGATTCCAGCATGGTGCGCTCGCACTGAGTTTCATCACGCTAGTGTTGACAGGATTCATGCTTCGGTATCCCGATGCATGGTGGGTTGTCAGCATCCGGTCCATCAGTGAATCAGTATTCGATATTCGTGGGATTATCCATCGCACCTCTGCGGTGATTATCATTTTGGCTTCGTTATATCATATCTATTATATCTTCGTTGTTCCCCGCGGTAAACAGTTGATTCGCGATTTATTACCAAAGATTTCCGATGTGTATGATGCGCTGAATGTAGCGAAATACAATCTTGGCATTACGAAGGAAAAACCGTTGCTTGACCGATTCAGTTACATTGAAAAAGCGGAATATTGGGCGTTGATCTGGGGAACGATGGTGATGGGGTTTACCGGGTTTATTCTTTGGTTTGATGTAACATTTATCAATATTATTGGAAAATCGTGGTGGGATGTTGCACGGGTTGTTCATTATTACGAAGCATGGCTGGCAACGTTGGCAATTATTGTGTGGCATTTCTATTTCATTATCTTTAATCCGGATATCTATCCGATGAATCTTGCCTGGTGGAAAGGAACAATTTCAGAAGAGGAGATGGCCGACGAACATCCGTTGGAATTGCGAAGGATTAAGGAACAGGAATTATCCAAGGAAGAGAAAGAATCCAAGGAAAAGGACGCTCAATAAACAAAACTCATCGCATGACAATTCGATCTTTTATTTTTACCCTTTCCGTTTGTTTAGGATTGCTCCTGTTGTCAGAGGCAGTGTATGCACAAGACAAGGCTGAGTGCCTTGCTTGTCATACTGACCATACACTGACCATGGAAAAAAATGGGAAGTCCATTCCGCTGTTTGTGGATGAAAAGAAATTCGGAACTTCCATTCACAAAGACTTGGAATGCGTTTCCTGTCACGAAGGATTCGATCCAAATAATCTTCCTCACAAAGAAACAATCACTCCGGTGCAATGCGGTACTTGTCACGATACACAGCAAGCACTGTTTGAACAATGCCGCCACGGTAAGCTGAAAGCAAAAGGAGATCCTCTTGCACCATCGTGCAGCGACTGCCACGGGAAACATGATATTCTGACTGTGAAGGATCAACGTTCTCCCGTTTCACCGATGAAGGTTCCGTATACCTGCGGTAAATGCCATAAAGAAGGTACTTCGGTGATGCGGCGCGGAATCATCTCTCAAGACCATATCATTGAGAATTATACGGAAAGCATCCACGGGGAAGGATTGTTGAAAAAAGGATTATCCGTTGCCGCAACGTGCGCATCATGTCATTCACCGCATCTTATTCTTCCGCATACCGATCCACGATCTTCTATTAACAGAAAAAATATTGCCAACACATGTCAAAAATGTCATTCGCAAATTGAAGCTGTCCATCGAAAAGTGATTAATGGAAAGCTCTGGGAAAAAGAGGCAAATGTTCTTCCTGCCTGTGTAGATTGCCATCAACCGCATAAAGCACGAAAAGTGTTTTACGATCAAGGAATGGCAAACAAAGATTGTTTGACATGCCATGAGAAAAAAGATGTGAAGTCTTCAAAAGACGGTCGTTCCCTGTTTGTTGATGTCAGCGAATATGCCGCTTCGAAACATGGCCCCAAGATAGCCTGCAGTCAATGTCACAGCGAAGTAAAATCTTCACACACTCGTCCCTGCGATGCAATCACAAAAAAAGTTGATTGTGCCCAATGCCATACGGAAGTGGGTGACCAATATAAACTGAGTACGCATGGCAAATTTTTTGCAAAAAATGATCAGAATGCTCCAACCTGTAAGGAATGTCACGGAACTCACGGAGTGAAAGGGAAAGCTGATCCATCATCACCGATATTTTCCATTAATGTCCCGACTCTATGCGCACGCTGCCATCAGGAAGGAAAGAAAGCTGCGTTACGCTACAAAGGTGAGCAGCACGACATTATCAATCACTATGCGGAAAGTATTCATGGTAAAGGTTTGGCAAAGAGCGGATTGACCGTCACCGCTAAATGTACAGACTGTCACACGTCACATCGCGAACTACCAAAATCGGATACAACGTCGAGCGTCAACGCTAAAAATCTTCCAACAACCTGTGGCAAATGTCATCACGGCATTGAAGAAAAATTTTCGAAGAGCATACACTCTCGATTGGTTTCCAAATCGGATAAGCCTTTACCTGTTTGTAACGATTGCCATACCGCTCACACCATCAATCGCACTGATGCACAAGGGTTTAAACTTGGAGTAATGACAACCTGCGGAAAATGCCATGATGAGATTACCAAAACATATTTCGAAACATATCATGGGAAGGTGGCGCAACTCGGATATACAAAGACGGCAAAATGTTACGATTGTCATGGTTCGCACGATATTTTGCCGATTGCTAATCCGGAATCACATTTAAGCAGGCAAAATGTAGTGCAGACTTGTCAGAAATGTCATCCCGGTGCAAATAGAAGATTTGCCGGTTATTTAACACACGCTACTCACCACGATCCTGATAAGTATCCAATTCTCTTTTGGGTATTTTGGGCTATGACATCTCTTGTGGTGGGAACATTTGCTATTTTTGGAGTGCATACGCTTTTGTGGCTTCCCCGTGCATGGCAGATGAGGAAAGAGCATATTAAAGTTGAGCAAGAACATGCCAATGAACCACAGTATCAACGCTTCAGCAGATTAAATCGAATCCTGCACATCGTCATGGTTGTCAGTTTCATCTCGCTTGCATTGACCGGAATGACGTTGAAGTTTTCCTATACCGGCTGGGCAAGCATCGTATCAAGATTTTTTGGAGGATTTGAATCAGCCGGTTATGTCCATCGTGTTGCGGCAACATTTCTGGTTGGTATTTTTGTGACGCACATTTATGATTTGTTCCGAAGAAGGAAGAAAGAGTTCGGCACCTGGAAAAATCTTCTCTTTGGAAAAGATTCCCTCATACCGATGAAGAAGGATTTGTTTGATGCAATTGATTCGGTGAAATGGTTCATTGGAAAAGGCCCGCGTCCGCAATACGGCAGATGGACCTATTGGGAAAAGTTCGATTACTTTGCCGTCTTCTGGGGAGTTTTTGTCATCGGTTCGACCGGAGCAACTCTCTGGTTCCCGGAATTCTTTACAAAATTTCTTCCGGGATGGGCGCTGAATGTTGCTACAATTATTCACAGTGATGAAGCGTTACTGGCAACAGGATTCATCTTTACGATCCATTTCTTTAATACGCATCTTCGTCCGGAAAAATTTCCGATGGACATTGTCGTCTTCTCCGGCCGCATGTCGGTGGAAGAATTAAAACGGGACAAACCTGCGGAATATGAGGAGCACGTCAAGAATGGCACGCTCGAACAGCATCTTGTGGAACCGTATCAGCCGATTGTGATTCGTGCCATTAAAGTATTTGGCTGGACAGCCCTCACGTTGGGATTCAGCATTGTCATCTGGATCGTTTATGCTATGATCTTCAATTATCAATAATAAGGGAACGCTACCGATGCGCAGATTTATTCCAAAAGCATTTTTCAATCCGATTAGTATGATCGGAGCTGCTATCGCAGGTATCAGTCTTTTCCTCGACATCTTCCTGTTGGTATTGGATTATGTAGCGGGAGGCGGAAGAGCATACGTTGGTATTATCACGTTCATCATCCTGCCGATGTTCCTTATTCTCGGTCTGGCGATAACGCTCGTCGGCATGATTCGACAATGGTGGCTTCGCAGGCATGCTCGCGGAATCGAATATCATTTCCCCGCAATCAACTTAAATGATCCACATCATCGGACGGTATTTGGATTTGTTGCAATTCTAGGACTGCTCTTTCTTGTATCGCTGGCATTCGGAAGTTTTCAAATGTATGAATATACTGAATCGGTAGAATTTTGCGGATTGACTTGCCATTCAGTGATGAAGCCGGAATATACGGCATATATGTATTCACCTCATGCCCGTGTTTCGTGTGCGGAGTGTCATGTCGGTTCTGGTGCGGACTGGTACGTAAAATCAAAATTGTCTGGCGCATATCAAGTGTATTCGGTGTTATTTAACAAATATAGTCGTCCGATAGAAACTCCGGTTCGCAACCTTCGTCCTGCGCAACAAACGTGCGAACAATGTCACTGGCCGAAACATTTTTTTGCTGAAAAACAGGTAGAGAAAACGTACTTCTTATCGGATGAAAAAAATACCATGTGGTGGATGAATTTGTTATTGAAGATCGGCGGTGGAAATACCGAAACAGGTCCAACGTCCGGTATCCATTGGCATATGAACATCAATAATAAAATCACCTATGCCGCAACCGATAGTCAGCGACAAATTATTCCTGTGGTTCAGGTCTACGAAAAAAGCGGAAAAATTGTCACCTATAAAACAACCGATGAATCGTTCAAGGAAGAACAGTTGACCAACGCGGAAGTACGACAAATGGATTGTATAGATTGTCATAACCGGCCGACTCATATTTATCGAACGCCAAATGAAACGGTGAACGATGCAATGAAACTTGGATGGATCAATCCAAAACTTCCTTCGGCAAAAGCGATCAGTGTTGCAGCGTTGAACGGAACATATTCCACGGAACAGGGAGCAATGGACAGTATTGGAATATTTATTCGCGAACAATATTCTTTACGGTATCCTCTTGCTGCACACTCCATGAAAGCGGATATTGATAGTACGGTCGAACGTGTCAAAAAAATTTATGGCCGTAATTTTTTCCCGGAAATGGGCGTATCATGGAAACATTATCCGAATAATATCGGCCATTTATATTCACCCGGCTGTTTCCGCTGCCACGATGGGAAGCATATTGGCGATAATGGAAAAGTATTGTCTCGCGATTGTAATACGTGCCATGTTATCCTCGCACAAAAATTGGATAAAAAAGAACTTCATGTGTCGCTCCAAGGAGTGGAGTATGAGCATCCCGTCGATATCGGAGACGCATGGAAAGAGATGAACTGCAGCGATTGTCACAGCGCCGAGTAATGAATGATGAACATAGAGATATAGGAGTTTGACCGATTACATAAAACATTCACAATCATTTTCAGAGGAGTGTTATGACGGAACTACCTGATCAGAATACGCAACAAGGCAAACGAGATTTTCTTCGATATTTTCTCTTCGGTGGCGTTGCTGCATGGTTCGCTGCTGTTGTTTACCCAATTGTCTCATACCTCAAACCTCCCAAACAAGCTGAAGTTGTTGTGAAAAGTGTGAAGGCAGGGAAGATAAAAGACTTTGCCAACGATACCGGCACAATTATTAAATTCGGTACAAAACCTGTCCTCCTCGTCCGCAATACCAAAGGGGAATTCAAAGCGTTTTCTGCTACATGCACCCATCTCGATTGCACCGTACAATACCGAAATGATTTCGGATTAATCTGGTGCGCCTGTCATAACGGGAAATATGATTTGAACGGAAGAAATGTTTCCGGCCCGCCTCCTCGACCTCTTGATGTGTATGATGTTGCACTTCAAGGTGACGACGTATTGGTCTATAAATCCTAATCTGAAGGAGGTCGGAAATGAATATGTTCTTTTCAAAAGTATATCAATGGCTCGATGATCGTTTTCAACTCGGTCAAGTAGTTGAATTTATGAACAAGAAGTATGTTCCGATTCACCGCCATTCCGTATGGTATTATTTTGGAGGTGTGTCGCTGTTTCTCTTTATTGTTCAAGTCGTTACAGGTATACTATTATTGATGTATTACAAAAGCGGCGAGGAACAAGCGTTTGAGAGTATTCAATTCATCATGTCGAAAGTTCAATTCGGATGGCTGATCCGCTCCATCCATAGTTGGGCGGCAAATCTGTTTATTCTTGCCGTGATGATTCACATGTTCAGTGTCTATTTTGAACGCGCATACCGAAAGCCGAGAGAGTTAACCTGGTTTTCCGGCATGCTCATGTTGGTCCTTGCTATGACCTTTGGTTTTAGCGGATACCTCCTTCCCTGGAATGAAGTATCGTATTTTGCAACAAAAGTCGGTACGGATATCGCAGGAGTCATGCCCATTATTGGAGAACCGATGTTACAATTCTTACGCGGTGGAGAAGATGTAACAGGAGCGACGCTATCAAGATTTTTCGGATTACATGTTGCAATTCTTCCTGCTGTGTTTAGCGTTATTCTGGGAATACATTTATTGTTTGTTCAGGTTCAAGGAATGAGCACACCGATGCATATGCAGCATCTGAAGGAAGAAGAGATCAAGAAAATGCCCTTCTTCCCAAATTTTGTTTTGCGGGATCTCCTGTTGTGGTTGATTGTCTTAAACGTCCTGGCAATTCTTGCAGTCTATTTTCCGTGGGAACTTGGTAGAAAAGCAGATCCATTTTTGCCGGCACCGGCAGGAATAAAACCGGAATGGTATTTTCTTTTTATGTTTCAAACATTAAAATACATTCCCGGACATGTCCTGTTTATTGACGGGGAATTGTTTGGGATACTCATGTTTGGATTCGGTGGACTTCTGTGGATGACCGTTCCATTTTGGGATAGGGATAGTTCGCATGGAAAAGTAAATAAAAAGGTCAGCTATTTCGGTCTGTTTATTGTGATATTTATTATCACGCTTACAATTGTAGGATGGCTCGCATGAAAAATATTAAAATTCTGTTAGCAAACCTGGTTGTGATCATTATGTGTCAAAGCATCGCGTTTGCAGATGATCAGTGTTATACCTGCCATTCCTCCACCGTAGGAGACGCTCCATCGCAAAAATTCCAAACGGATGTTCATTTTAAAAAAGGAATTTCCTGTGCAGCTTGCCATGGAGGAAATTCGAAGTCCGATGATATGGACATTGCCATGAGTAAAAAAGCAGGGTATACCGGCGTACCGAAAGGAGACGATATCTCTGAGGCATGTGCAACATGCCATGCATCAGCCGAGACCATGAAGAAATACGGTTCTTCGCTTCCTGTAGACCAATGGGATGAGTTACAAAAGAGTGTCCATTCAAAAACTTCTTTTACGGGAAAAGAACATATTGCACAGTGTACAACATGTCACGGTGCTCACGGAATTGTCAGTCCTAAAAATCCTACGTCGCCGGTTTATCCGCTAAATGTGACGAAGTTATGTTCTCAATGTCATTCCGATGCAAAGTTTATGCGTGCCTATAATCCATCGCTGCCCATTGACCAAATGGCAAAATATACGACGAGCGTACATGGTATGAAGCATGCAAAGGGGGATGTCAAAGTTGCTGAATGTGCAAGCTGCCATGGAAGTCACGGGATTCGATCCGTTAATGATACGCGCTCTACAATTTATCCGGCCAATCTCCCGGCGACGTGCGCGAAATGTCATAGTGACAAAGATCGAATGAAGGAATATAAAATTCCTGTCGATCAATTTGAAAAGTATCAAAGGAGCGTCCATGGTAAGGCGTTGATGGTGAAAAAGGATTTATCGGCACCAGCATGCAATGATTGTCACGGGAATCACGGTGCAACACCTCCCGGTGTACAATCAATTTCTAAAGTATGCGGCTCATGTCATGCATTGAATGCAGAATTATTTTCAGCAAGTCCTCACAAAAAAGCATTTGATGAACGAAATCTTCCGGAATGCGAAACATGTCATAGTAACCACGAAATTCTTCATGCCACTGATGAATTGGTCGGCACATCAAGCAAAGCAGTTTGTTCAAAATGCCACAGCGAATCAAAGAACATCAAAGGATTTCAAGTAGCAGGAACTATGCGTATGTTGATTGACAGTTTACATGCTCAGCAGCAGCTTGCAGAAACGTTAATCGTTGATGCAGAACAAAAAGGAATGGAAGTTACTGAAGCAAAGTTCAAGCTTCGGGATGCACATCAAGCCCGCCTCCAATCGCGAACGCTGGTCCATTCATTCAATGAAGCAAAATTCCGTGAAGTGGTGTCCAATGGAATTAATGTGGCAACATTCGTCCAGGGCGAAGCGCAGCAATCAATAGAGGAGTATTATTTCCGGCGAAAAGGGTTAGGAGTTTCGACATTTATCATTACCTTTTTAGTCATTTCACTCTATTTCTATATTCGTAAGATAGAGTCAAAAAAATAACGGTGGTATTTTCACACAGACACATTTATCTGATTTCTTCTTACCTTTGCAAAAGCGGGAGACAATGATTTCGCATCTATGGAAAGAAGTGTAAAAAAATGGTGCAAAAATGATCAATTTTATGTAAAATAACACGGCACATGGTTTGCCGTTATAGTTTCAGTTTTCTTATTCCCCTCACAACTTACTTCAAAGGAGACCTGATATGAAACGATTCACTCTTCTATTATTGATTTTTGCTTTTCCGTTGATCGCTCAAAATAAATTTGTCGGAGTAAACACATGCGCCTGCCACAATCTTCCGAAACAAGGGAAGCAAGTGGAAGTATGGAAAAAATCAAAACATGCAGAAGCATTTACTGTATTGAAGACAGATAAAGCTGCCGAATATGCAAAAGCGAAGAGTATTGCCGGTGCAGCAAGCGAAGCAAAAGAATGTTTGGAATGCCATACTACCGGCTTTGGTGAAGCAGTTGAGAAATCGTTCAAAGCAGAAATGGGTGTACAATGCGAAGCATGTCATGGTGCAGCGTCCGGCTACAAAGCAATTCACAACAAACCGGAAAATAAAGAAAAAGCAATTGCTGCTGGTTTGGTTGTGAAAGTCGAAGAAAAAGTTTGCATTGGCTGCCATACACCGAAAATGCATGCTATTAAAGATTTCGATTTCAAGAAAATGTTCGAAGAAATTAAACATCCGATGCCGAAAGGATAATAATGGTACGCAAAATATACCTCGGTCTTGTCTTGCTCTCGCTGAGCGCTTCGGCGCAGATGACAACGGGACGTTTGACAACATCGTTTTACGGATTTGAAGGCAGAGATACAGCGTTAGCGAAAGTATTGTATCTAAGAGCATACGAGAACGTGTATGTGAATGCGGCAACCGAAAATTATTCGTTCAATATGAATGCAATGGTATCAAATGATTTTGGTGCCACGCTTTCTACGGATCCTGAATTACGAGTGAATTCTTTCCTGATGAAGATAAAAAACATTGGCGGTATTGCAGATCTTACTGTAGGCCGCCAATTTGTTTTTGCAGGCGTTGGCAGCGGATTGATCGACGGTATTTCCGGAACAGCGCGGTTCCTTGATCGGTCATTAGCAGTCACCGGATACGGCGGCTCCAATGTCATCCAATCGCGCGAAATTAGAAAAAGTTATATTGGCTCGAACGGATTATTTGGTGGACAGGTTACCTACGCGCCGATAGAAGAGGGAGTGATCGGAATCAGTTACATGAATAAACGATGGCAGCGAAAGCCATACACGGCGCTTCGTATGGATTCTCTTTTTAATCCTTATGCAATTGTCATTAACAGCAGACCGAACGAAGAGGAACTTGCTTCGGTGGATGTTGAATATGCACATGAGCAAATGTTTTCCGTACAGGCAAAGTCGGATTATGATTTCCACTCAGAAGAGATCGCAAAAATACAGACCTTTGCCCGTGTTGGAGTGATGAAGGAGCTGAATGTCACCGGAGAATATATTTATCGTCAGCCAAGAGTTGCCTATAATTCCATTTTTTCCGTCTTCAATATCAACAGTACTAAAGAGATTGAGGGAGGATTGGAATACCGGCCATTGGCAAAGACATTCATCTTTGCACGTTTTGCTAATGTTGATTATGTTGATGAGAGCAGTCAGCGGTTAGTTGTTGGAGGGACATACGATTTTCTTTCGGCTACCTACACACAAAATTTCGGTTATGCCGGTGAATTGAATGGTGTCTCGGTTCAAGCAGCATATCCAATGATGGAACGAACGTTTACACCTATGTGTGCACTTGGTTTTGCATCATATAAACTTGATAAAACTGCACCGGCCAGCGATGTTGTTAATGGAACACTTGGTGTCAACTATCGTACCGGTCAAACGCTGTCCACAGATTTTCAGCTCCAATGGATGAGCAATCCACAATACAAAAGTGATATGCGCATATTCCTTAAAATTAACTATTGGTTCAGTGAACAGTTGAATTGGTTATGATGAAAAAAAATCTCTTGATAGCGTCAATGGTCTCTGTCGTGATCGCACTCGTGATCTTCGGACGAAGCAGTGCCATTGCAAACGACGATACACAGCCGGACAAGACAAAGATTATGAAATTTTCGCACAGCAAACACGCAGGTGCTGGTGTCGAATGCGCATCTTGTCATACTCCTGAAAAGCTGGCAACAAATGCATCCGAAAAGATGCTTCCCACCCATACGGAATGTCAATCCTGTCACGAACAAGAAGTGAATGAGAAATGCGGATATTGTCATACCGATGAGAATAATCCGGTAGCGCTGCCGAATCCGATTCGTGAAATAATATTTGATCATCAAAAACATGTCAATGATCAAAAAGTAGAATGCATTACCTGCCATGTTGATATGGACAAGACAGATTTTGCTGAAGCAAAAAATCTTCCTTCCATGGCTACATGTAATACCTGCCATAATAATGTGAAAGCAGTGAATCAGTGCGAAGCGTGCCACACAAATCTTACATCGCTTCGTCCGGCGTCACACATGGTATCCAATTTCAAACGCGAACATTCTCGAGTGATGAATGGACGCACATTTGATGCGAACTGTCAAAGCTGTCATACGGAATCATCGTGTATGGAATGTCATGACGGATCAAATCTCACGAAACTTTCTAAGTTTGAAGCAACAGGAATGTTATCTCCGAGAAAGTTTGGAAATGATAAAGCATCTGCATTGTCTGGTCAAAATGTTCATGATTTGAACTATAAATTTACCCATGGAATCGATGCAAAGGGTCGTTCGGCGGATTGTCAAACGTGCCATCGTCAACAAACATTCTGCAGCGACTGTCATATGAATGGAAGTGTTGCACTTGGCGGCGTGTTACCAACAAGCCATGAGCAGGCGGGATTTACAACAATCGGAGTTGGTTCTGGCGGCGGTGTTCATGCAACCTTGGCGAAACGTGACATTCAGCAATGCGCTTCATGTCATGATGCAGAAGGGGGCGATCCAACCTGTATTACGTGTCATACTGATGCCGATGGCGTCAAAGGAACGAATCCCAAAACACACGCAATCGGATTTATGAAAACCATTAGAGGCGATTGGCATGATGATATGGCGGCTAACTGTTTCACCTGTCATACCGATCCCAACGCTAAACCAAACGGAAAAGCCGGCCAGAATTTCTGCGGATACTGTCACGGAGCGAATGTCCAATGAAAAACTTATTTCAATACCTCGTTTTTGTGATGATTGTTCTTGTAATTGCCGGCTGTAGTGAACAGAAAAATAGTACGCCGTTGACGCAGACTCCAGTTTCGGTTCACGGAGTAGGATTTGCAAATCCGTCTTCGTCAAATTTTCACGCAAAATTTATTCAATCCAAAAATTACGACCTCACGTTGTGTCAATCGTGTCATGGCTCAACGTACACCGGCGGCACAACGGGACAATCATGTAACACATGTCATAGCAAACCTAACGGTCCGGAAAATTGCACTACCTGTCATGGTGGTGTAAATGCTGCTCCTCCGAATGATCTTGTCGGAAATAGCTCTCCGACAATTCGCGGAGTTGGTGCACACCAAAAGCATGTGTCGGGGGGTAATCTTGGCGCAGCTGTAGAATGTGCCACGTGCCATACTGTTCCCTCAAGTGTCAAATCCGTAGGACATATTGATGCTTCTGTTCATGCAGAAGTAAAATTTGATTCGATCTCCACGATGTACAGATCCAATGCTGCATATTCTTCGACTGGCAATTCATGTTCCAATACATATTGTCACGGAAATTTTAATGGCGGTAATCAAAATGTGACTATGACATGGACCGATGCAAACAGTTCTGCTGCAGCATGTGGAACATGTCATGGCGACGTAACTAAAACGACGACACAAGAAAAAGCATTTCCAAAAACTGGTCATACGTTTGTTTCAGTAACAGCAGTATGTTCATCTTGTCACAGTTCGGTGTCAATTGTTAATTCAAACCTGACGATCGCCGATCCCGCTAAACATGTGAATGGGAAGATAGATTAACCTATAAATCGAACGACAATGTATTGTGAAAATACAGATGTTTTATTTGAAACAAAAAAGTCCTGTTTTTGTAAACAGGACTTTTTTGTTTCAGAGCAAAACGTACGATTTTAGCTGTAAATAAAGATATTTTTATCTTTTTCCCACTCTCAAATATGCAAATTTGTTTTTAGAATCTATTGCAACCTTAAGAAATTGAATTATGCAATGCTGTAAAATTCAACATTTTCGACACTTATCTTCGGCATATAATTTGCCAATGTATTGTCAGATTTCACCCAGGTTTGACTTATCTCATATTCACTGGTAAGTCAATATTCACTAAAACGAAACAATTTACTTCATCAACGAAAGGAGTTACAACAGTGAAAAATTTCTTAACTGTTATAACCGCAATCGCATTATTTGGACTCATTGCTTGCGAAGGTCCCGCAGGACCGGCAGGTAAAGATGGTGCATCAGGAAAAGAAGGCGCGGCTGGTAAAGATGCCGGATTTGTTTACTTTGAAGGTTTCAAAGAAAACTTAAAGTGCGGCACATGCCACACGCCGGATACGGATACACTGTACCATAAATCAGCTATAACGTTCCAATGGGCAAGTTCTAAACATGCAAATGGCGGAACATCATTTGAAAACAGCACCACGTGTGCAGTTTGCCATACCACTGAAGGATTTGTACAAAGTCAGAATGGTTCAACGGTCACTGTTGCTAATAATTCTACTCCAGTCGGTTGTTTTGCTTGCCACTCACCGCACAAGAATGGCAACTTTGCATTACGTACATCATCACCAGCAACAATATTGTCAAACCTAACAGGCGTTGCAAACTATACGTTTGACTATGGTAAAGGCAATCTCTGCGCACAATGTCACAAACCGCGTTCGCAAGCAGTTATGCTTGATCCCAGCAAATCTACTTCAACCGATGCAGTGAACGATTCAATCCGTATCACTTCTGGTCGCTGGTATTCACATTATGGCGTTCAAACACAGATGTTGATGGGTAAAGGGGGATATGAATGGTCAAATGCTCCGGTAACAGTGTCCAATTCGTTCCATACTACCTCAACCGGTGTGAAGACAGACGGTTGCACAATCTGCCATATGCCGAATGCTCGTGGAGATTATGACGGCGGCCATTCAATGAAATTAGAATCTGATGAAGGCCAAAACCTGAATGGTTGCAAAACCTCAGGATGCCATGCAACAATTACCAGTTTAGATTACAAAGGTGCAATGACAACAACGCATGCAAATCTTGATACGTTGAAAGTTCTTCTTGCAACCGCCGGTTGGTTAGATACACTTACGATGCAGGCTAAAGCGACATCGACCAAACCATTGGTAATTAAACCGTCCCAAAAAGCAGGTGCACTGTGGAACTTCTTCCTCGTTGAACATGACCTTAGTTCAGGTGTTCATAACACAGCATATGCTAACGCATTATTACGCAATTCCATTGCAAAAATGCGTGGTCAGTTCTAATTTTTTCCTCTAGGAAAAAATTAATTTAATACTGCATCAGCTTACGAAAATCCGCCCTATGTCCTGTAGGGCGGATTTTTATTTTTGGATAACGGGAAATATTTTCCTATCATTTCATTGTCACACAGCAAAACATCTATGAGAATATTCGGTTTACTTTTGACGCTGTTTGTTCATCTTGCAATTTCACAAAAGATGAACGTGACGGTTGTTGTTGAGCTGCAAAAAGGTGCAAGGGATTCCACTCAAACAGTGTATATCGTTGGGAACAGATCTGAGATAGGATTTTGGAACCCCGCCGCTGTCGCGTTGAATAAGATTTCCGATTCAATATGGAACATCAAAACATCGATTGACAGTGGAACGGTGTTGCAGTTTAAAATCACTGCCGGTTCATGGGATACAGAAGCAATATTTGACAGCGGCAGAGTTCCGCCGAACACATTAATTGACGTAACGAAAGATACGATAGTGATTCTTCGACCATTATTCTGGAAACGGTATTTACTTCCTAAAAAGCCTGAACAAACAATTCGCGGAAAAGTGGAATACCATCGGCAACTTTCGGGCGATGGACTTAATCATAAACGTGACGTTATTGTCTGGCTTCCACCATCATACGAAAAGAACCCGAAAAAAAATTACCCCGTGCTATACATGCATGATGGACAAAACATCTTTGATCCTTCCACTGCATTTACCGGTTACGATTGGCGTGTAGATGAAGTTGCCGACAGTCTTATAAAATTGAAAAAAATCGAAGAGATCATTATCGTGGGGATCTATAATAGTCCGGACCGGCTACCTGAATATTCGGACACTCCACTTGGTACTGCGTATATGAATTTCGTTATCAATGTCGTAAAACCGATGATCGATTCCACGTACCGGACAAAACCGGGAAAAGAGCACACTGGGATTATCGGCTCATCGTTAGGAGGACTATCATCTCTTTTATTTGTTTGGAAACGTCAAGACGTGTTTGGAATGGCTGGTTGTGTCTCATCGGCATTTTGGTATGATGATGAAAAAACATTGAAAGAGATCAAAGCGTATTCCGGACACAAAAAAAACGTAAAGGTTTATCTCGATTGCGGTGGACGTGAGAAAGAACTTGTGGGCGGGTATAAACGAATGGTGGAAATTCTTAAATCAAAAGGATTCAAAAAAGGAAAGGATCTTGAATATACGCTTGATGCAAAAGGGACACACAATGAATATTATTGGTCAAAACGTGTCTGGCGGCCACTGGTGTTTATGTACGGGAAAAAGTAACTAGAAGTGTTCTCAAAAATACCAAATCATTGTCATTTCGAGATGCGAAGCATCGAGAAATCTCGTTTTTGTCTTCAATTATAAAAACGAGATTCCTCACTTCGTTCGGAATGACAATAAAATTCATTCTTGAGACCGTTTCTAGAGAACTGATACGAGTAATCAGACGAGATCTGAAATCTGACTACTGATTACTCTCTATTCAAATGTTTATTTTTTCCCAACGACTCTTTCTCCAACCTCTTTTTATACTCAATCATCTTCTTCATCAATTTTTTGTCGCTGATGCCAAGCATTTGAACTGCAAGTAATCCTGCGTTTTTTCCACTGCCGATTGCTACTGTTGCCACAGGAACTCCACCGGGCATTTGTGCGATGGAAAGTAGCGAATCCAAACCATTCAATGACTTCGTTTTAATCGGTACACCAATCACCGGCAAGGGAGTGTGTGATGCCGACATTCCCGGCAAATGTGCTGCTCCGCCGGCTCCCGCAATGATGATTTTGATCCCTCGGCGCAATGCTGATGAGGAATAAGAAGCCATAAAATTTGGTGTACGGTGTGCCGAAGTGATTTTCATTTCAAACGCAATTCCGAATTCTTCAAGAATGACTGCTGCTTCCTGCATAGTAGGAAGATCGGAATCACTTCCCATGATTATTCCGACGATTGGTTTTTTCATACGTTAAATTCTTAGGGGTTAATTTTTTGTTCTTTCCGAGTGGATCCGTTTATTCAGTGTCATCAGTGTTTTATAAACTAATCTTCGCTTCAATCGCTGTCGCTTCTTTGAGGATCTTCGCTAAATTATCGCCGACGATAGTGACGTGTCCCATCTTTCTTCCGACTCGCGAACTTTCTTTACCATACACATGCAAATGAGCATTTGGATGCTCCAAGGCCACCCGATACATCTCCTGCGAATGTTGAGGATGCATTTTCCCTAACAGATTGATCATGACAGCGTGTGGTTTTAACATCTCCGTAGAGCCGAGCGGTAATTCCAATACGGATCGAATATGATTCTCAAATTGGGAAGTAACGCATGCTTCAATTGTGTAATGACCTGAATTGTGGGGACGAGGCGCCATTTCATTTACGATAATTGATGAATCATTTCCCAGGAACATTTCCACGCCGAAAATTCCGAATCCTTTGACCGCTTTTACCGAAGCGATGGCTATTTCTTCTGCATGTTGTGCGATATGTTTTGGGATCTGAGCCGGTGCAATCACAGTGTGGCAAATATGATTTTTTTGAATCGTTTGAACAACAGGATATGTTTTAATTTCATGTACCGTTCGTGCCACCATCACCGCCAGTTCCATCGAAAAATCCACAAACGATTCCGCCATTAAATTATTATGGCGGTTGGAGAGATGCTTTACCCCAGCATGGAATTCTTTCTCGTCATGAACAACTGCATTTCCGTATCCATCATATCCCATTTTGCGTGACTTTAAAATGAACGGAACGCCGAGTTTTGCCGAAATCTCTTGAAACGTTTGTTTCTCCCTCACTTCCAGGAATTCAGGAACAGGGATCTTATTCTTTTTGAGAGTTTTTTTCTGAAGCAGTTTATCTTGAATAAGTCCGATTGTTGTGGAAGATGGGAAAACTCTTTTGCCGAGCTGTTCAAAAAACTCAATTCTATGGTGGTCTACAAATTCATTCTCTAAGGTTACAACGTCGCAGTGATGGATGAACGATTTCATCACTAATTCATCATCCACCCAGCCGATCGATTCATTGTGGGTTAATTGACCGGCAGGGGAGCGCATTTCCTTCTCCATGATGGCAACTTCAAAGCCAAGGCGGGATGCAGCCAATGTCGACATCTTTGCCAGTTGGCCGCCGCCAAGTATTCCGATACAGATCTTTTTGAACATGAGGGTAAGGGGTTTCTCAAAAATGAAATGTCGGACTACCTGTGGTCCGACATTATTATCGTTATAAAGATAATGTGAATTGTATGCATTAGCAAGAATTCGTTGATCGGTATTCAATCTTTCGCTATCATTCAAAAAAACGACGGAGAAAATATGCATCCGGACACACCGATGTTTCTTTACTATTCGTTCCTTTGCTTGGTCCTGGTGGTTATTGTTCTTTGTTCCCGCAAATTGAGGAAAACGTTTCCCGAAAAAAATTCGTATGTATACGGATTTACCCTCTGGTTCTTTTTGCAATATGTAGCCGGTTCGTTTGGTTTCTTTGCTGTCGGTCTCGGACAGATCCCTCCGAAAATCATGATCGTTGTTGTCCCAAATTTTCTCTTCATTTTGTATCTAGCTTTCTCTCAAAAAGGAGAGGCAATTGCAAAAGAATTCGATTTGAGATTTCTCACGGTAATGCAATCCTTTAGAATATTTGTTGAATTGATACTCTGGCAGTTAGCAGATCGCCAAATACTTCCAAGTGTCATGAGTTTTGAAGGGAGAAATTTCGATATCCTTGTCGGTATATCGGCTCCAGTCGTTGGGTATCTCTACACAAAAGGGACGATGAATAAATCGGGACTGATACTTTGGAATATGGCAGGGTTAATTCTCGTGACCAATGTTGTTGTACATGGAATTTTAGCCGTTCCAGGTATTGAAGTGATCCAAACCAACATCCCAAACTTCATCATAAGTTATACGCCGTTCAATCTGCTCCCGGGTGTGCTCGTGCCGATTGCATATTTGTTACACGTTTTGTCACTGAAAAAATTATTACATCATTCGTGATTATGGGATTAGAAGCCAAAACAAAAATTACAATTGGAAAAAATTCTATGGAAGGGAAAGTGCTCCTCGAATCAAGCGAGGTGATTATCCACGGCAAGGAACGAATGAGGATTCCGTTCAATCAAATTAAAACGATTGCTGCGGCCGACGGCGTGCTTCGTTTTTCTTTTGGACAAATACCGATCCAAATAGTTCTCGGATTAAAAGCGGAAAAATGGCTGGAGAAGATCAAAAATCCAAAAACGGTATTTGATAAACTCGGTGTGAAGCGAGATGCAAAAATATCTGTCGTTAATGTGACCGACAAATCATTTATTGAAGAATTGAAAAAACGAGTGGTCAACGTTGCGATCGGAAAAACAACTAAAAAATCGGATCTTATTTTTTATGAGGCAAACTCTTCCGATGAAGTACAAAGACTTTCTTCGCTAAAAAAATACCTTACATCAAACGGCGGAATATGGGTTGTATCATTGAAAGGTAAGTCTGCGACGATAAAGGATGTTGAAGTGATGGCTGTCGGTAAAAAATGTGGACTAGTTGATGTGAAGGTCGTTGGATTTTCCGAAACCCATACTGCATTAAAATTTGTTATTCCTGCGACTCATCGATAATAACCGCACTGTTCCCCGCATGGTTTCCAGCTACAACTCCTGTAGAAAATGCTGCTTGCAAATTATAACCTCCCACAGGACCGGCAATATCCAGTATTTCACCGCACAAATAGAGCCCTTTTGCGATTTTGGATTGCATTGTTGTAGGATCAACTTCATTTAAAGCAACACCTCCGGCAGTGACTTCACCGCGATCCAGAGGAATGTCCTTCACTTTCCCAACGGAAAAACGCTTTAGCACTTTTACGATTTCTTTTCGTTCTGCTTTTGAAAGCTGATGTAATTTTTTTGCGAAAGTGATTTTTACTTCGACTAAAATATATTCGGCAAGTTTTTGAGGAACTAACTGTTCGATAAGTGTTAAAATGCTGCGGGAGGGATTGGAAGAGATCTCTCGAATGAATCGCTCATCCATTTGCTCAAGCGTTATCTCGGGATAAAAATCAACACACATTTCCACTTGTTGTCCTAGTTCAAACGCTAGATATGCATTTCTACTTACTTCCAATGTTGCAGGTCCGGAGATGCCAAAGTGTGTGAGAAGAACGTCACCCTTCCATTCTGAAATAATTTTGTTTTGACTGATTGCCATGAGTTTGCAATCGCGGATAGGAGTTCCTTGCCACAACGATGGAGGGGAAGGATGAAGAAGAATTGGGGTAAGTGCAGGACGGATAGGGACAATCGTGTGTCCTAATTTTTCCATCCATCGAAATCCATCACCAGTCGTACCCGTTTTTTGATACGATGAACCCCCGGTTGCAATAATCACTTTTGATGCTTTAATGATCTCTCTATTGGTTTTTATGTTGAATGTTCCATCACTATTCTTAAAAATCTCCTTGGCAGGAGACTGGAGTCGAAGTTCAACATTGACCTTATCCATCATTGCGCGAAGGGCATTCACAACATCTTCCGCATCATGGCTTTTTGGAAATACTTTATTATCCTCTCGCGTATAGGTTTCTACTCCTTCATGATGAAGAAGTTCAAGAAGGTCTTCGTTGGTGAATGTGTGGAATGAGTATTTCAGAAAGCGGGATTCGTTCGTTTGGAACTGCCGCAACATTGATTGGATATCTCTTCCGTTAGTAATATTACATTTACCTCCACCGGAAATAAGGATTTTAATTCCGGGTTTCGTATTTTTTTCCAGCAGGATAATGCGAGCACCCAGAGATGCAGCACGCCATGCTGCAATCATTCCAGCAGCACCTCCGCCAATCACGACAACCGGATATTCAGATTTCATAGTAAATCAATATAGTGAGGAACTTCCCTGCTTCAAAACCGTCTAAATCCGTTGATTATCTCTCTATAAAAGAGTATCTTTACATGGTTTTTGAAACGTACCATGTGGTGCGTCCTTTTTTTAAACAATTTCGGAGTTTTTCCTTGGCTAAAGGTATGGCTCGTCCGGCGAGCCAGGATAAAAAACTGCAAGAACGTCTGCAAAAAAACGGTCACATACCACAACACATTGCTGTGATTATGGATGGGAACGGAAGATGGGCAAAGAAGCGTGCGCTTCCGCGTGTGGCTGGGCATCACGAAGGGGTCAATTCCGTTAGAGATATCGTTGAAACATGCGGTCAACTTGGTGTTAAATATCTTACGTTATATACTTTTTCCACTGAAAATTGGAATCGTCCCAAAGATGAAGTTTCTATATTAATGCGGTTGTTGGTTAGTTCTCTACGTGATGAACGGGACCGACTACATAATAACAATGTGCGTGTAAAAACAATCGGCGATTTTGCATCATTGCCGCAGGATGCTCAAGATGAATTTCTTGATGCAATTGAATTGACGAAGAATAATACCGGCCTGACCCTGATTCTTGCATTAAGCTACAGCGGACGATGGGATATCACGAACAGTGTGCGACGAATAGCGGAACAAGTGAAAGAAGGAAAACTCTCACCGGAATCGATTACTGATGAAGTGGTGGCTCTTAATTTAGCAACGAAAAATATTCCCGACCCGGATCTGTTGATACGGACAAGCGGTGAGCTTCGGATCAGTAATTTTCTTCTTTGGCAGTTAGCATATTCAGAAATGTACGTTACCGAAGTACTATGGCCGGACTTTCGTCGCAATCAGTTATATGCAGCCATCGAGTCGTTTCAAACCCGTGAACGTCGGTTCGGTAAAGTGAGTGAACAAATTGGGGCCCCATCGAAATCTTCTTCTAAAAACTACGTGCGGCGGCTGTTAAAAAGTGTTTCTGGAATCTAATCGAATTACAATGACAATAAAACAAATAAGTATTGCGCTTCTCTGCGTCGTCGGAATGTTGTTTGCACAGCAGGGACCGCAGCAAAAACAGTATAAAATTCTCGGTATCAGTGTAGCGGGCAATAAGCTTGCGGAACCGGCGGCCATCATAGGAAATTCAGGTTTGAAAATCGGCGATGAAATTACGATTCCCGGCGAACAAACCCGAAATTCGATTCTGCGGTTATGGAATCTGAAAATTTTTGCCAATGTCGATATCCAGTCTGAGAATATCGTCAATGACGGAGTATATCTGTTGATTGTGGTGGAAGAATTTCCGCGCTTAGAAAAAGTGGAATATGTCGGCAACGAAGAACTTGATGCAGATGATCTTGATAAAAAGATTAATCTCACCAAAGGTCAGATTATTTCCCCGCAAGAAATCAATAAAGTCTCCAAGATTATTAAAAAAGCATACGAGGAGGAGGGATATTTACATGCAAAGGTCGATGGAGAACTGATCGATGCAACAGATTCCATATCAAAAGGTCGAAAGATTTTGAAGTTGACAATAACGGAAGGAAGCGATGCCCGTGTTCGTGAGGTACAATTTTTCGGTAATAAACATTTTGACGACAGCGATCTTGAAAGCGAACTGCCGGATGTGCACACAACAGCATGGTGGAAATTTTGGCGCACTGGAAAATTAGAGAAGAAAAAATACGAGGAAGCGAAGAAAAAGCTTGTTGATTTTTATAAGAAGAATGGTTTCCGTGATGCTGAATTGATCTCCGATTCTGTTTCGTTCAGCGACGATAAGGAAGATATCATTTTGAAATTATTCGTTTTTGAAGGCCCGCAATATAAGATTCGCAACATTAAATGGGATGGGAACACTGTTTTTAAGACCGAAGCGTTGGATCAACGTCTCGGTTTTCAGTCCGGCGAAGTATACGACATGGAAAAGTTTGAACAGAATCTTCGTGGAAACCAAGACCAATCAGATGTTGCATCTCTCTATTTTGACAATGGGTATTTGACCGTTCAAATCGAACCGGAAGAACAAAAAGTTAGTGAGAATGAAATTGATATCACAATTCGTGTTCGGGAGCGTAACCAATTTAAGATCTCCGGGGTCGAAATCCGCGGAAATTCGAAAACACAGGAGAGGGTGATACGCCGCGAACTGTACGTTCGTCCGGGAGATTATTTCAGCCGTTCGAATATCATCCGCAGTATCCGTCAATTATCGGTTCTGAACTATTTTAATCCGGAAAAAATAAAACCGGACACGAAATTTGTTGATGACAAGAATGTTGATATTGTGTTGGATGTAGAAGAAAAATCGAGCGATACATTTAATGCCTCCGTCGGTTACAGTGGCGCATTTGGAGCTACCGGTGCTTTGGGTTTAACCTTCAATAATTTCGATATTACTGAACCGTTCTCGGGCGGCGGCGGACAAGTACTCAATTTCGATTGGCAGTTTGGTGAAGGGTCGCGGTACAGAACATTTTCAGTATCATTCCGCGAACCGTGGGTGTATGATACACCGACCTCGTTTGGTTTCAGTTTGTACGACACCAAGCAAGACTATTATTATTCTATCCATCAGCGCGGCGGAACGATCAGTGTAGGACGTCGATTCAAATTTCCGGATGACTATTTTAGTGCCACTTGGACTTTCCGCTTCCAAAAACTGGATGTGTTTAATGTCGGCTCATCATATTTTTATCAAGAAGGAACGTCGAGTCAGTTTAGTATTTCGCAGGTTATTCAGCGCAACAGTGTGAATAGTCCGTTGTTCCCCACACAGGGAAGCAATATTTCACTCTTTACGGAAATTGCAGGATCGCCGATCCTTCCAGGAACTGCGCAGTACAACAAACATATTTTTTCTGCTGATTGGTATATCCCCGTGTTTAATAGTTCACGCGTAGCATTGTTTTTTGGTTCGCAATACGGAGCCATCTTTCCTTACAAGAAAAATTCCTATATTCCGTATATCGAAACATTCTACATGGGCGGAACGGGACTTGGACAGATTGCGACCACACCGTTACGCGGGTACGAAGATCGAAGTATTGGTCCTGTGAATGTGAATGGACAGTACATTCCGGCACATGCAATGGCCAAGCACACGGTAGAGCTGCGATTTAATGTTGCTCTTAACCCAATTCCGATTTACTTTCTTGCGTTTGCGGAAGCTGGCAACACCTGGGAGAATTTGGCAAAGTCCGAAATGTTCGATCTGAAACGTTCTGCTGGATTGGGAGCTCGCTTGTTGATCAATCCAATCGGACTGTTGGGATTTGATTACGGTTACGGTTATGATAATATCTCAGCAGGAATTAAAAGTCCTGCAGGGTGGAAATTCCACTTCCAGTTTGGAAGAGGATTCTAGAAGCCATCTCAAAAACACAAAACAACGGTCATTCTGAATCCCGATGCAATCCTGAGCGGAGCGAAGGATATTGGGATGAAGAATCTGAAAATAGTATCAGATTTGCCGACATGCTTTTTAACGCACGGCACCCCGAACAACGGGGCTTCGCTGCGCTTAGTATAAAAACATCCAAGGCTTGCTCAGAATGGCAATAGTTTCATTTTTGATATGGGTTCTAAAAAGTTTTGTTTTAATTAATTCATTTTTATCAATCAAAGAGGTTATCGTGAAAAAGTTTTTCTTTGTACTATTCGTGTTTGCTACGGCACTGTTTGCTCAACAACAGTCGGTTTTGAAAATTGGTTATGTGAATTCCGAAACAATCATTAAAGATTTGCCGGAAGCAAAAGATTCACAAGCAAAATTAGAATCGATTCTTAAAGGATGGCAGGAAGAGATCGAAAAACGCGGGCAGGCTCTTCAGGCGAAATATGAAGAATACCAAAAGCAATCCAATATGTTGAACGAATCGTCAAAACAAGCAAAACAAAAAGAACTTGTTGAGGACGAACAGAAATTGAATCAATACCGCCAGGAAAAACAGCAGGAACTTGCCGTTCAACGCGAAAAAATTATGAAACCGATCCAGGAAAAAGTATTCAAAGCGATCGAAAAAGTAGCCAAAGATAAAAAATTATCTTTCGTATTCGATAGAGCGACAGAAGTTCCGGTGTTATATGCAGACCCGCAATATGACTATACGCCTGACGTTCTCATCTTTTTAAAACGCGGCGGAAAGTAATTTTTCTTGAATTTTATGTTCCGGCATTTGAAGGAGCTCCCGTTGGAAAAGTTGATATCCATGTACATTCGCTACTAAACTCGGGATAAACATAAAAAGGATCGATATGAAAAAGACTGTTTTGTTGTTTGGATTGCTTAGCATGGCAATTTTTTCAAATGCACAGACAAAGATCGCGTTTATTAATTCTTCTACGGTGATGGAACAGCTGCCTGAAGCACAGGATGCGCAGAAGCAGATTGACGGTCTTGCTCAACAATGGCAGACGGAACTGACTCAGATGGCTTCTGATATGCAGAAGAAAGTTGAGGATTATGACAAACGTAAATTGATCATGTCCGACAAACGCAGAGCGGAAGTAGAGAAAGAGCTGCAGGATCTTGATAAAAAGATCGTCGATTTCAGAAATCAAAAGTTCGGAACAAGCGGAGAAATGTTCACGAAGCAGAACGAACTGATGAAACCGATTCAGGAAAAGATCTTTAAAGCAGTAAAAGACGTTGCGGACGAAGAATCGTATGATTATGTCGTGGACAGAAGTAATTCCACGATGCTTCTCTTTGCGAATGCAAAGCACGATCTAACCCAAAAAGTGATTTCAAAATTACTTCAAAAATAAATAAGCGAGTCCTGATGTTTCGGGACTCGTTTTTATTTGCATGATAACAGTCAACGAAATAGCAAAACTCCTGGATGGCGAAGTTGTTGGTGATGGAACAATACGGATATCCGGTGTTGCAAAGGTGGAAGAAGCCCGATCCGGAATGCTGGCATTCATCGCTCATCCAAAGTACGAGAAGTTTGCAGAAATGACTACTGCATCATGTATTCTTGTCAACCGCAGTTTTGATCCTGCCAAGTTTTCAAAAGTACCACCCTCATTGATTAAACTGGATGATCCGTATTCATCATTTGTTATCGCGATCGAAAAATTTGCTCCCGCAAAAATCGATGTACCCAACGGCATTCATTCCACAGTAGTTATTCATCCTTCTGCATCGGTGGGAAAGAATTGTTCCATTGGCCCGTATGTCGTGATCGGTGAGAATAGTGTCATCGGAAACAGTGTGACAATTCATCCGCATGTTGTTATCGGTAGAGATGTAAAGATTGGTGACAACTGTTTATTCTATCCTCATGTTACTATCCGCGAAGAATGCATCATTGGGAATCGAGTCATCATTCAACCTGGAGCAGTGATTGGAGGCGATGGATTTGGTTTTGCACCGAAAAGAGATAAGACGTATCAAAAGATTCCTCAGCTGGGAATTGTTGTGCTGGAAGATGATGTGGAGGTCCAGGCAAATACGTGTATCGATCGCGCAACGCTTGGTGAGACTCGCATTAAACGAGGAACAAAGCTGGATAATTTGGTTCAAATAGCTCACAATGTTATTGTCGGAGAAGATACGGTGATTGCCGGTTCTTCAGGCGTTGCAGGGAGTACAAAAATCGGAAATAGAAATATGATCGGCGGCGCTGTAGCAATTACGGGACATGTGTTCACAGCAGATGATGTAAAGGTCGCCGGCGGATCAATAGCAACTCGCGCGTTAGATGAACCGGGTGAAACATATTCCGGTTATCCGGCAAAGGAAGCGTCAAAATGGAGAAAGATTGAAGCAGCATCTCGTTCGCTACCGGAAATTCTTGTAGAAATTCGGGAATTGAAACAAAAAATCAATTCCTTGGAAAATGAAATGGCAAAACGTAATACGTAAATTGATTTGTCGGTTTAATGCCGTCAAGATTTAATTGCAGGAGGTTCGATGTTAGTTCAGCAACGCACAATTAAAAAACCTGTTTCCATGTCTGGTGTTGGACTGCATACCGGAACGCAGTGCACAATGACATTCCGACCCGCTCCCGAAAATTATGGAATTCGTTTCCGCCGTGTGGATATTGGCGGATCCCCAGAAATACCGGCGGATGTTGACCATGTTGTTGATGTAGCGCGCGGCACAACGCTTGGTATTGGAGATGTCCGCGTTCACACAACGGAACATGTGCTTGCTGCAATTGTTGGATTGCTGATTGATAATATCATTATTGATATCGACGGAATTGAACCACCTATCGGAGATGGGAGTGCAAAACCGTACGTTGATGTGCTGCAAGAGGCCGGTTTTGATATGCAGGATGCTCCGAAAGATTATCTTGTTATTGACCAGATGGTCGAATATAAAGATGAGAAGCGCGGAGTGCACATTGTTGCGTTACCGACGGATGATTTTCGTATGACGGTGATGGTTGATTATAACAATCCGGCACTGGGAAGTCAGCACACGGGTATTTTCGATCTGGAAAAGGAATTCGTACCGGAATTTTCGATGTGCCGAACATTTTGTTTCCTTCACGAGGTGGAACAATTGCGTGAAGCTGGATTGATTAAAGGGGGCTCATTAGATAATGCAATCGTCATTGCAGACAGAGACCTTCCTGATGAGGAGTTGCGTCGAGTTGCGGATAAACTGGGAATTAAAGAATCGATTTTTTTAGGTGGACACGGGCAACCGATTAACAACAAAGCGCTCCGCTTTAAGAATGAACCGGCGCGTCATAAACTGCTCGATATGGTCGGCGATCTTGCGTTAATCGGTGTACCGCTAAAAGCACACATTCTTGCCGCTCGACCTGGTCATGCTGCGAATGTTGAATTTGCGAAGATTGTCCGCAAACTTTATCAACAGAAGAAAATTGTTAAAAAATATCAGCACGAGAAAAAACACGGGATCATTTTTGATGTGGCCGCATTGCAGAGAATACTTCCGCATCGGTATCCATTCCTGCTTGTCGATAAAATTGTTGAATTTAAATTGAATGAGCGATGTGTCGGTGTAAAAAGTGTGACAATGAACGAGCAGTTCTTTCAAGGACATTTTCCCGGAGCACCAGTGATGCCCGGCGTGTTGATTATTGAAGGGATGGCACAGACGGGAGGAATATTGTTACTGGATGGTTCGGATACGAACGATCGGCTTGTATTGTTCATGGGAATCAACAATGCAAAATTCAGAAGACAGGTTGTTCCCGGTGATCAATTAGTGTATGAATTAACCATGGTCAACCGCAGAAGCAAAGTCTGCACAATGCGCGGTGAAGCGTATGTGGACGGACAACTTGTCTGCGAAGCTGAAATGATGGCGACAATAGTCGATCGTCCAAAAATCCCACAATCCTAATATTTTTATGGCGACTCAAATTCATTCTACCGCAATCGTCAGCAGTAAGGCAGAACTTGCTTCCGGGGTGATTGTCGATCCTTATGCAATCATTGAAGACGATGTCATTATTGGGGAAGGAACGTACATCGGACCGCACACTCTTATCGCTAACGGCGCCCGTATCGGAAAAAACTGCAAGATCCATAATGGAGCAGTTGTGTCGACGGCTCCACAAGATCTTTCGTACAAGAATGAGCCGACATTCTTTGAAATGGGTGACAACACTACCATTCGCGAATTCTGCACTCTCAATCGCGGCACTACAAAACAACATTTGAAATCGTCTGTTGGAAGTAATTGTTTATTAATGGCGTATGTTCATGTAGCGCATGATTGTGTTATCGGCAACAATGTTATCATCGCTAATTCCGTTCAAATGGCTGGTCACATTACTATTCAGGATTCAGCCATTATCGGCGGTCTCACTGCCATTCACCAATTCGTGAATATCGGCGAACACACGATGGTAGGGGGACACTTCCGAGTTCCAAAGGATATTCCTCCGTACATCATTGCAGGTGGCTGGCCGGTCACGTTTGAACGATTGAATATTATCGGGTTGCGGCGCAGGGGATTTACGAGAGAAGCAATCGACTCATTGAATGAAGCGTATCGAATTTTATTCCTTTCAAAATTGAATGTGAGTCAGGGAGTGGAAAAAATAAAATCGTCGATGACTGTTATTCCCGAAGTGCAAAAAGTATTAGACTTTATCGCTGCTTCAAAACGCGGTATTATTACCGCTCGCCGTCATTCTTCAGATGATGAATAGTCGATAATGAACAATTCATCCCACCAGCATTGGCAATGTATCAATTCCGGTCTACATTCCGGTCAGTACAATATGGATTTTGATGTTGAGCTTACCTCTCGTTTACAGCGGGGTGAAATTCTGCCGACGCTCCGATTATATGGTTGGAAACCGTGGGCAGTCTCTCTCGGGTATAACCAATCGGAAAACGATATCAACGGAAAGAAATGTGCGGAATATGGATTCGATATTGTTCGTCGGCCCACAGGAGGAAGAGCGATACTCCATGCAAATGAGCTGACCTATTCTGTGGTGATGTTTGCGGATGGGAAAGGGATCACAGAAACGTATTCACTCATTAGTAAAGCGTTGGTTGCCGGATTATCGAAGATCTGTCGTGATGTGTCGTACGAAACCTCACAACCAAATTTTCAGTCGCTCTATAAGAAACAAGAATCGATTCCCTGTTTTTCCGCTTCTGCCCGATATGAAGTTCAGATCAATGGAAAAAAATTGGTTGGAAGCGCACAGAGAAGGTTTTCAACTCCTGGTCTTCGCGAAATTGTTCTGCAGCATGGTTCAATATTGCTGGGAACAGAGCATAAGCTTCTTGCAGAAATATTAAATGTAGAGAGTAATGAAGTAAAAGAAAAGATTGTACACGATATCGAATCAAAAACAATTGACCTCTCTTCCGCAGTCAACAGGACTATTACATTTGAGGAAGCGGCATCCGTACTGCGCAGCGGTTTTGAAGAAACAATGAACATTCACTTTGAGAATCAATTTGAGGCGAGCGTATGAGCACACAATCTTCCGACTATAAACGCATTACAACAAAGACCGTTCTTGCGATGAAACAAAAAGGAGAGAAGGTAGCAATGCTCACAGCGTATGATTATACGACGGCGCGTTTGCTTGATGATGCAGGAATTGACATTATTCTTGTCGGAGATTCCGTTGCGAATGTGTTTCAGGGATTGGAAACGACCATACCGGTAACGCTGGATGAAATAATCTATCATACTAAAGTTGTACGCCGTGCTGTACGACGTGCGATGCTCGTTGCGGATATGCCGTTTATGTCGTATCAAGTGGACATTAAAGAAGCTGTTCGAAATTGCGGACGCTTGCTGAAAGAATCGGGCGCGGAAGCGGTGAAGATGGAAGGTGGTAAACGAATTATTCCTTTGGTAGAACAGCTTGTGGATATTGGAATTCCTGTTATGGGCCATCTTGGACTTACGCCGCAATCGATCTACAAATTTGGTACATATGAAGTCCGCGCAAAAGAGACAGCCGAGGCGAAACAATTGATTGAAGATGCAAAGCTGCTTGACAAAGCTGGGGTCTTTGGCATAGTTCTCGAAAAGATTCCTGATGCACTTGCTGCAAAAGTGACAAACTCCATCTCATGCTCAACTATCGGCATTGGCGCAGGTGTCGGTTGTGACGGTCAAGTCCTCGTCACAAATGATATGCTTGGAATGAATGAGCAATTCAAACCAAGATTTGTCCGGCAATACGCAAATCTCTCTGAAACAATCCGATCAGCGTTCAAATCATATATTTCTGACGTAAAATCAGCTAAATTCCCTTCAAAAAAAGAGAGTTATTAAAAGTTTGGTGACCCTAAATTTTTTCTTGACAACATAATCTCTTTTTCCTATTTTGGAAACGGAAAATACGATTAAAGTTTCCATGTAGTTTGTCTATGAAAGCATCGGTTTTTTGTATGTAAATCTGGAAACTGTAAATAACTTAAAAGTTTTCCAAAGAATATTATGATACCACAAATAGTACAACCAAAAGAGAATGAGCCCAAAGAAAGAATTTTGGAAATAGCAAAAGATCGTTTTTTTCTAAAAGGCTTTAACAAGGTGACGCTTGATGAATTGTCTGGAGACCTAGGCATCAGTAAAAAAACGATGTACAAATTTTTCCCCAGCAAAGAAGAACTGGTAAAAGCGGTCGTTTGGATGATGATGCGGAGGGTTGAATCCGAAGTCCGAAGAATTACTGAACAGGAAAAACCGTTTGTGCATCGTTTGGCTGATCTGATTTTATTCATTGGGAAAACTGTCGGCCGATTGAGCAAATCATTTCAGCAGGATATGAAACGGTTCGCCCCTGTTATTTGGGTGGAGGTAGAAAAATTTCGCCAGGAAAAAATTGTCGGTAAAGTAGTCGAAATGATCAGGCAAGCAAAAAAAGAAAATGTGTTTCGCAAGGATATCAATGATGAAGTAATTGTGATGATGCTGACGGCCTGTTTCCAGAATATCTTAACGCCGGATGTATTGGCAGAACATGCGTTCTCACCAAAAGAGGCAATGCATACTATCTTTCATGTGATTTTTGAAGGTGCGTTGACAGAGGATGCACGAAAAGAATTTTTGAATTATGAAATTACCATACTGTAATGAGGACACTATGTTAAACATGATACGCTCCATTCTTTTTATCGCTTTGTTGAATTTCATAATTCCCGGATGCGGAAATAACAAAGGAGTAATCGAATCAAGCGGAATATTGGAATCTGTTGAGGTGAATGTCTCTTCGAGAGTAGCAGGACAGTTGCTGCACCTGAGAGTTCAAGAAGGTGCAAATGTGATTAAAGGGGATACGTTGGCAATCATTGATAATGAAACACAACAATTACAATTGCAGCAGGCACAAGCGGGTATTGATCTGGCAGAAGCACAGTTTCAGTTGTTGAAGAACGGTGCCCGTCGAGAAGATCTGCAGTCCGCTGAAGAAACCGTACGGCAAACCGAATCCGGCTTTCGAAGCGCAAAATCTGATTTCGAAAGGATCAAAGAATTGTTTTCTTCGAATGCAGTATCAAAGAAACAGTATGAGGACGCCGAATCACGTTTTACCATAACCCAAGCACAGTATAATTCTGCAAAACAGAATTTTCAAAAACTTCAACGATTCGCACGCACGGAAGAGTTAAACGCCGCCAAGGCGCGAGTGGATCAGGCTAAAGCTCAGGCAAACCTGATTAAAAAACAGATCGCTGATTCCTATATCATTGCTCCGGTTTCTGGAACCATTACATATAAACCGGTGGAAGAGGGTGAACTAATCGGAACGGGGACAATCATCGTACGAATATCCCGTTTGGAAAAAATGGAATTAATGATCTACATCAATGAAACAGAATTGGGAAAAGTAAAGATAGGTTCGACAGCCAATGTTGTTATCGATACGTTCCCCGATAAGAAATATCCCGCAACCGTTGTGTATGTTTCCCCGGTTGCTGAGTTTACTCCACGAAATGTCCAGACGAAAGATGAACGGACAAAACTAGTGTTTGGTGTGAAACTGGAAGTGGAAAATGCGAATGGTGAATTGAAATCCGGAATGCCGGCTGATGCGATATTGAATTGATGGTATTGATAACGAACTGATGACTAATGCTTTAACCATAACGTCTGTTTCGAAGAAATTCGATTCCATTACGGCAGTGGACGAACTTTCATTATCCGTTGAGAAAGGCGAGATGTTCGCGCTGGTCGGTCCGGACGGTTCAGGAAAGACAACAACGATCCGAATGCTGTGTGGGATTGTTACGCCGACTAGCGGAGAGCTGAAGATTCTGGGCTTTGATGTTCAGAATCAGAAGGATGAAATCAAAAAACATATTGGATATCTTTCCCAACGTTTTTCCCTCTATGGTGATTTGACGATTGATGAGAATATTGAATTTTTCGCTGAGATCCATGGAGTGTATAGCTATAAAGATCGACGAAATGAACTTCTTGAATTTACACGGTTAACTTCGTTCCGTGACCGACTGGCAGAAAAACTTTCCGGCGGTATGAAACAGAAACTGGCACTTGCCTGCACATTGATACATACACCCGATATCATTTTCCTTGATGAACCGACCACCGGTGTTGATCCGGTCTCTCGTCGCGATTTCTGGAAGGTTCTTTCTGCACTTTTAAAAACCGGCATTACCATTATCATGACGACGCCATATCTGGATGAAGCGGAACGTTGCAGCCGAGTTGCATTGATGGATAAAGGGAAGATTCTGATGGCAGATACGCCGGCAAATCTGAAAAAAGTAATGACTGGTGAAGTTGTAGAGATCGTCTGTTCAGATATCAGGAGATCATTTGCATTGATGAAGCATCATCCATCCGTCATAGAAGTGCAGGCGTTTGGCGACAGATTGAATATTGTCGTTCCCTCTTCGAGTGCAGTAATGCCGGAACTTCTTGCTCATTTGAAACAGCATACCATTGAAGTGTCCGATTGGCGGGCGGTGAAACCATCCCTGGAAAATGTTTTTATATCGCTGCTCACTGAGAGGAAAGTGGGATGAATACTATCGAAGTTGATCAATTAACGAAGCGCTTCGGTAAATTCACTGCAGTTGATCGCATCAATTTTGATGTGAAGGAAGGGGAGATCTTCGGATTTCTCGGGGCGAATGGTGCCGGGAAATCGACAACCATCCGTATGTTATGCGGATTGCTCTCGTCCACCGAGGGGACGGCTCGTGTCGGCGGATTCGACATCAATAAAGAATCTCATCTCGTGAAGAAGCACATCGGTTATATGTCTCAGCGATTCTCTCTGTACGAGGATCTAACGGTTGAAGAGAATATCGACTTCTTCGGTCGTGTGTATGGTCTTTCTGATGCACAGCTGAAAGAACGGAAGGAGTGGGTGCTGGAGATTGCGAACCTGCATGGTCGCGAAGGAAGTATCACCGGTACGTTGAGCGGTGGATGGAAACAGCGCCTTGCGCTCGGATGCGCTGTGCTGCATCGTCCACGGATCGTCTTCCTGGATGAACCGACCAGCGGTGTCGATCCGGTAATGCGGAGACGATTCTGGGAATTGATCAATGATCTTTCCGCTGAAGGAGTAACCGTGCTGGTGACGACACATTTTTTGGAAGAGGCGGAATACTGCAATGATATTATCCTGATTAATGCCGGGAAGATCATCGCCGGTGGAAGTCCGAAGGAATTGAAACAGAACTATATCAAACATCCCATCCTGGAAGTGCAATGTTCCAATGTGGTTGAAGCGTTGGAGAAGATCGAAGGGAAGTCATGGGCTGTGGAGACATCCATCTTCGGTACGAGTATTCACGTGAATGTTGAGGATGAAGTGTCGGCAAAGGAGCAGATCCGATCTCTACTCTCCCAGTCTCAGATTGACTTATACAGTATTGATCGTATCACGCCGTCACTGGAAGATGTTTTTATTTATTTGCTTGAACATGGCGGGGAGAAGCAATGAACATGTTTCGGCAAATACGTCCGATTATCAGGAAAGAGTTTCGTCAGATCAGACGGGACAAGAAAGTGCTGGCAGTTTTGATCATTGTTCCGGCGTTCATGTTATTGCTGAATGGGTATGCACTGAACTTTGATGTCCGTAACATTACGATGGCAGTCTACGATGCAGAAAAAAGTTCACAAAGCCGCGAATTGGTTAATAGCTTCATCACTGCCGGGTATTTTGAATATACAGAACATCTGACCAATTATGCTTCTGCGCAGCAGATGATCGATGAAGGAAAAGTGAAATTGGTTCTCGTCATCCCGCCAGATTTTTCCCGCGATAATATTTCCGGACGCCAATCGTCCATTCAGCTGCTTGTGGATGGTATGGATGCCAATGCTGCAACGACTATTGTCGGTTACGCACAGGCAGTGACTCTGCAGTATTCCCAGAAAATCATTTTACAAAATCTTTCCAAGATAGGGAGAAAAAGTTACATACCGGTCAATTATGAAGCGCGCATCTGGTATAATCCGGAAATGAAAAGTGCAAAATTTCTTGTTCCCGGATTGATCGCTTATATACTGGCTATTACCGCTGTGATCGCAACGGCATTGTCCATCGTGAAAGAAAAAGAGCGGAACACAATTGAGCAGATCGATGTGTCGCCAATCAAGCCGTTAAATCTGATCTTGGGAAAAATGTTCCCCTATGCAATTATTTCACTTATTGCTGCGGCACTTGTTCTTCTTTCAGGCTACATTCTCTTCGATGTCGCTGTGAAAGGAAGTATACTGTTGTTATTCCTTGCAACATTTTTCTTCATCATTGCGGCGCTGGGACAAGGATTGCTGGTTTCAACGATTGCAGACAGCCAGCAGGTAGCATTTCAAATTGCGGCGGTCATTTCAATTTTGCCGACGATGATTCTTTCCGGTTTCATGTTTCCGATCAAAAGTATGCCGCTTTTCCTTCAAATCCTTTCCAATATGACACCCGCCAAGTTTTACCTTGTCATTATGCGCGGCATTGTACTGAAAGGAGTCGGCATTGAAGCGTTTTGGGATCAGTTGATCTACTTGTCGATTTATATTCTCATTATTGTGTCGATCAGCGTGAAACGGTTTAAACATCATACGGTGTAATATGAATCTCCTTCGGTTGAAAGCTCTGATCCAAAAGGAATTCGCGCAGTTTTTTAAAGATAAAAAACTGTTGCCACTCGTTTTTGTTGCGCCGATCCTTCAGTTGATATTCCTTGGTTATGCAGCTTCGTTGGATGTGAAAAATATTGCATTCGTTCTCTGTGATCTGGATAAATCGAGTGAGAGCAGAAAACTTGTCGAGGCATTTACAAATTCCGGATACTTCTCCATGGAATATTCCACGGAAGATTATTCCGATGTGCAGAAGTATCTGGACAACAGTCAAGCAGGAATGGCCCTTGTTATTCCTCCAAGATTCGGCGACAAAATTGTACGAAGAGAACCTGTTGATGTGCAGATACTATTTGATGGAAGTGAAGGGAATTCGACCGCCATTGCATCGAGTTATGCGATGCAGATCATCAACCGATACTCTCAGCAGATTCTATTGAATATCGTTGGCGATGTACGAAAGCTTGGGGGGATCTCGACCGAAACGCGTGCCTGGTACAATCCAACTCTGATCAGCAGATTATTCATGGTTCCCGGTGTTCTGGTGCTTCTTCTGCTCGTCACAACAACCGTGCTCACCGCTATGGCAATTGTGAAAGAAAAGGAAATAGGAACATTGGAGCAGCTTCTTGTTACACCACTTCGGCCGGTAGAGTTGATTATTGGAAAGCTGATTCCGTTCACATTGATCGGTCTGATAGTCGTCACGGTAGCGTTACTGGTGATGGTATTCGGATTCTCCATTCCGATACGGGGGAGCGTGGTACTATTGTATCTGTTTACGGTGGGATTTCTGATGACGTCGCTCGGTCTTGGACTTTTTGTCTCCACCACAGCTAAAACTCAACAGCAGGCGATGATGGTTGGGCTATTCTTCGTGTTGCTTCCAATGATGTATATTTCCGGATTTGTCTTTCCTATAGAGAATATGCCGTCGATCCTGCAATGGTTTGCGGCGATGGTTCCGATGAAGTATTATCTAATTGCTATTCGTTCGATTATCTTAAAAGGTGTAGGGCTTTCGGAACTGTGGTTTGAAGCAACGATGTTGTTCGTCATGGGAATTATGATACTAACGGCAAGCGTGCTGCGGTTCAAGGAGAAGATCGATTAGAGTATGGGATAACCCAAGGAGATATATGCAACAATCGGACCCAATGTCAGTGGCTGGTCGAGTAAATCTCTTCTGACATAGAAACTTCTCCCAAGGGAAAAATTAACTGGTCCGGCCGGTGTATCGAGTGACAAAATAACTCCGATACCGTGATGGAAGTCTCTAATACGCATATCTTCCCGCTGGGGCCAAATACTCCCAAGATCGTATCGCACCCGAAAATAGGTATCCCAAATTACTTGAAAAGGGAACCGAGTACGAAATTCAAGACTTGTCAGAAAAATCTGACGTCCCCGTGAATCATATTCTCGCAATCCAAAGAAAGAATCCTCACCACCTAAAGAGAATTGCTGAGTCAGCGGAAGTGTTTGATCACCAAAGCCGACAATGAGTTTCGGATGGACAGTAAAGATGCTGTATGATGTATTTGTTTCATACGCAAAATAGATTTTGGAATATCCTACGTCTCCGACAACGCCTTTGAGTGTTGATGTGGCTGTTTCCCAAGAAAAATTAGTTAATGAACCTTTCCGGGCAAATGGATATTGGTCGCGGGAATCGATAGTTGATGAGATTCTAAATGCCTGAAGGGTGAATTCTTCCGGATTATATCCTGTACCGGAAATAAACTTTACTTCATCAGATTCGAGTCGATATTCTATGGTAAATATTCCAAACCGTTCAACCTGCTGACCTAATTGGAATGAAACGCCATAGAGAATTTGTCGGTATTCACCGTTGCGCGAGCGGACGAATCGCGTTTGATTATTTTTTAATGGATCGGTGAAATAGGAGTAAATATCCCGAAGGTCGTAATAAGCGTCAAGATTAAGAGTAAAGTGGGTGTTGAATATTCTATTTGCCTGGAAGTCGAAGAGATATTTTCTATTCCTGAGTCCTCCCGCAAAACTTGCACCGATTTCGGTTGCCGTCCCTAAGAGATTCTCATTCCTAAATTCAAGAGATGGCTGAACATTTCTCTCATTATCAATTCTAAATCCAAGCCTTGATACATCAGTCGGTTTTTCTTCCATTTGGATTGTAATGACAGGAAGTCCCTCTTCGTATCCGACATCCATCAAAACTTGCTCAAAGAGATTGGTACCGTACAAACTGAGAAGAGCCCTTCGCCCTTTTTCCACGGTAAAAATATTCCCATCGCGAAATCCCAATTCACGCCAGATCACCCAATCACGGGAAGTTTCCTTTCCCTTCAAATATATTTTATGAATAATTCCTTCGTTAATTAAAAGAGTGAGTTTGCCGGAGAGCGTATCGAATGCCATTGTTTGAATTCGCGCCAATGAGTAGCCATTCTCGCGATATTTGGATAACAATTGTTCGAAAGCAATTTCCATCTTTGGGAAATTGAACGGACTATTCAAAAGTGGTTCCAGGGGAGCAATGAGTTCATCTGTTTCAACAAGCGTATTTCCTGAAATCTCTATAGCACGAAAGATCGGATTTTGAATTGTATAGATTTGTAAATCTGCAGAGCTATCGCTTATCGATACTTCACCAAAAGTCTGTTGATACCAGCCGGTGTTATACAGATTCGAAATAATCTCGCGCAGCGCCGGGATAGATACACTTGAGTTCGTCTTCAAAGTTGAAAGTATCATAGTATCCGATGATACTATATTCGAGGTAACATTTCTGATGGTGAAGGAGAAATTGGAGAGTGGTGACGCATCCATCAAGGCGGCTCGTTCCTTGCTATAGATGCTGTCTTTAAGATCTTTCATTTTATTTTTGGTCGCAAATCTTCCCTGCTGCTGTACGAACGTAAGTTTTGAAAAATCAACGGAAGGATAAAAACCAAGATCTGGTGTGATGACAATTGTAGCACTGTCTAATGCCTGTTTATTTTTTTGCTGAGCCATAATATTGACGATCTGGTCTGCTACTTCCCATGCATTATTCAATTGTGTGGCAGTTCGTAAAGGGCTGACGGCGTTAACGGCAATGATAATATCCGCCCCAAGTTTTTTTGCTACTTCAACAGGAATGTTTGAAAGTAATCCTCCATCCGTTAATTCCAGTGTGTCCTTTTTTAAAGGATTGTACAACAATGGGATTGAAATACTTGCTCGTAATGCTTCAGAAAGGTTTCCCGAACTGAACACAATTTGTTTTCCCGAGATTAAATCCGTTGATACACATCGGAATGGGATTTTCAGATCGTCAAAAGTCGCTACAGGATGATACAAGCTTTGCAGTGTCAATTGATTGATAAAGTTTGTCAATCGCTGTCCGCTGGAAACGGCTGAAGGCAATACCGGATTCAATCCGTCAAAGCGAAGCGTCAATCGCTTTCGATCCGCTGCAACCTTATGGGATAGATATAAGTCTTCCCGTTCGTTATCTTGTGTAAGAGAGAGGACGTAATTCCAATCGGTAGAATCAACAAGTCGTTCAAGTTCTGCGGTCGTATATCCTGAGGCATATAATCCGCCGATGATTCCGCCAATACTTGTCCCGACAATGTAATCTATCGGAATATGATTCGCTTCGAGTTCTTTTATGACTCCGATATGAGCAATGCCTCTTGCACCTCCGCCGCTTAACACTAGGCAGACTGTTGGGCGTTTTATTTTTTTATATTTTATGGTAAATGAAGAATCAGCGGGTTTGTCAGAAAATACCGGTGTAATGATCAATTTTTTTTCTTGGGGAAAAGCGAACATTACAACAAAGAGGGTAAAAAGAGAGAGTTTTGCAGTGATATTTAAAAAAACACTTTTTAGCATAGTTGATTATTCAACATACACAAATTTTAAAAAAAATGCCCGCTTTTTCAGCAAACCGTTTATCATGTACGGATAGTATAGTTGATGATGTTTGTCACACATTCTTCAGCAATAAAGAGTTTATTAAGGTCATCACTAACAACTTATGGGGTGCTATGGATAATTCTGATACTCATGCTGCAAAAAAGAAACGTACGTATATTTTGTTTTTTAATGTCGCTGTAATGATTTCCAGTTTTATGATTGCTCTTATCGCGTTACCGTATGAAATGTTCTTTGTTGTTGCGGTGATTATTCTGTTTGCATTACGTGACATTGAAAAGGATATAACAAAATTTGGTACGAAACATTCACCAACTTTAACAAATATGAAATAGAACACTACGATGGTTCTCTAGAAAAGACAGCAGGTGCTGTCTTTTCTTGTTTTAAACCGTCATCAGAACATTTTTCCATAGGACTAAAATGTTTTATTAATTAACTTTCTCAAACAAATTTTAGTATAACTACTCTTACGATTATGATTTCGTTCATTGTCCATGGCGGGGCTTGGAATATTCCGGATGACATGGTTCATGCGCATCGGATGGGAGTTTCGAACGCTCTTGAAATAGGCTGGAGTATCTTGTCCAAAGGAGGGGATGGTGTTGATGCTGTTGAACAAGCGGTGAAATCCATGGAAGATGACCCAACATTTGATGCTGGAAGAGGTTCATTTGTGAATGCCCTTGGTGAAATTGAGCTTGATGCCAGTATCATGAATGGAAGTGATCTTCGGTGTGGAGCGGTTGCGGCAGTGCAAAACATCCGAAACCCGATCTCCCTGGCGCGGCTGGTGATGGAAAAAAGTGAACATGTGTTGCTCTCCGGAATTGGAGCAGTCCGTTTTGCGAACGAGAACGGGATGCTGCAATGTAAAAATGACGATCTTCTAGTCGGCAGGGAATTACAACGATGGAAAGAGCTGCAATCCAAAACTTCCTTTGCGACAAAAGATGCTTTCACATCAAACCTTCCGTCAGATACTGTTGGAGCGATTGCATTTGATAAAAATGGAAATATCGTTGCCGGAACGTCTACCGGAGGAACGCCGAACAAGTATCCCGGTCGTGTTGGTGATTCGCCGTTGATTGGCTGTGGAACATATGCAGACTCTCAAATAGGCGGCGTATCATGTACTGGATGGGGAGAGGCGATTATGAAAGTAGTTCTCGCTAAAACAATTATTGATCAGATGGAAATGAATGGGGCAAATGGCGATGCTGCAGCACAATTCGGTATTGATCGCCTTGCAAAAAAAGCTGCCGGCTATGGTGGGGTTATTGTCCTAGATAAGTATGGAAATCCGTCAGTCTGTTTTAACACACCTCGTATGGCTCGTGCATACCGAACTTCCGAAATGCAATCCAATGTCATCGAGGTATAATTCGTCATTATGAAACTTTCTTCACTCATCGGTCATGTAACCGAGTTATATTCCGATATTTTACATTCGCCAAAACCAGCAGATCGGTTGATGGACCAATTCTTTCGTGAAAGAAAATATCTGGGTTCCAAAGACCGCCGGTTTATTTCCGAGTCACTCTATGGCATGCTCCGCCACAAAAAAAGAATCGAGTGGAGTCTCTCTCTTCTTGAACAAAAGAATACTCCACTGTACGTTTGTGTTTCATATTTACTGCTCGATCATAAAATGTCTGTGGAAAATGTTTCCGGTGAAATGGATATTCCTTTAGACGTGTTGAGACAAATCGATCAGCGCATTAATATTGAACCAGTGTTACATTCTGAGATCGAAACATTCGCTACAAAATTCTCATTTCAAGAATGGATGATTGCAGAATGGGAGACCAATATTGGAAAAAATGAAATTCCTCCATTATGTGCTACCCTCAATCAACAAGCTCCTATCACGCTTCGCGTCAATACGATTAAAATATCAAGAGATGAGTGTCGTCAAAAATTGTTGCAGGAAGGTATTGAAACCGATATTGCTGTACTTTCTCCATACGGTCTGCATTTGAAAAAACGGACAAATGTTTTTCAACTTCAGGCGTTTAAGGATGGATTGTTTGAAGTACAGGATGAAGGGAGTCAATTACTTGCGTTACTTGTTGATCCAAAACCGAAATCAAAAGTGATTGATGCTTGCGCCGGTGCGGGTGGAAAAGCTCTTGCCATGGCTTCTATCATGAACAATCGGGGAGAGATTTTTGCTTTGGATGTACATTCTTTTCGATTGGAAGAACTTCATAAACGGATCAGAAGGAGCGGTGTCGACTCAATTCGGACAAGGGTCATTCAAGCAGACGAAACAATTAAAGAATTTGTGGAATCGGCAGATTATGTATTGGTTGATGCGCCATGTACCGGTACCGGGACGATTCGTCGTAATCCTGGAATGAAATGGAGCGTTTCCCAACTGATGGTGGATGAATTACAGCAGAAACAATATTCCATTCTTACATTGAATTCACAGTATGTAAAACCAGGGGGACGATTAATCTATGCAACGTGCTCATTGATCCAAAGTGAAAATCAGGGAGTGGTGGAAAAATTCTTATCTCTGCATCCGCAATTTGAGCTTGTCGAACCTTCATCTATTTTATCCCGGTATCAACTTGCACATGTGGCAAACAAAAAATATTTTCAATTACTGCCTCATCAGCACAATACGGATGGATTTTTTGCAGCGGTGATGAGATATAAAAATTGATGTATATGAAATTTACCTTATTCATTATCATATCCTTCTATGCGGGTTGTTCTTCCCTTTCGGATGAGGAGCTGTGGAAAATGGTGGAACAAGCGAAAGCAAACAAGAATTGGGATTCAACACTGCAAGTATCGCAACGGATTTTGCAGGAATATCCAGATGGTAAATTTGGTGGATGGGCGCAGTTTGCTATTGCCGAAAGTTATCGCTTTAAGAACCAGCCGCGCGAAGCGTTAAATAACTATAAAATATTTGTGGATCGCTTTCCCACGATGCAGCCAGCCGCACTGTCTCTGTTTCTCATAGGCTATATTTATGGGAACAACTTAAATATGAATGACAGTGCAAAAATTTATTATGAACAATTTTTGACTCAGTATCCCAATCACGATTTGGTTCCATCGGTGAAATTGGAATTAGAATCTCTGGGGAAATCGCCACAGGAAGTACTGGAGCAGACAACAAAACAACAACGATCGGTAACTCGAAAATAATTGAAAACCCAGCTTAAATATCTACAACCAGATGTTGTTTCGAAACTCTCAACCATGGAATTACGGGCTCGACTTGTTGTGGAAGGTTTCATTACGGGACTACACCAAAGTCCGTATCATGGATTCAGCGTTGAATTTGCGGAACACCGTCAATATATGCCCGGTGACGAGATACGCAGGATCGATTGGCGCGTCTACGGCAAGACCGATAGATTCTATGTGAAACAGTTCGAAGAGGAAACGAACCTTAAATCGTATCTTGTGATTGACACCAGTGCGTCCATGAAGTTTGCGTCGGAATTACCAAAATCAAAAGAACAACGGATCTCGAAGATAGAATATGCTTCGTATATTGCTGCATCATTATCGTATTTAATGATTCAACAACGAGACGCTGTTGGTCTTACGTTGTTTGATGCTGCCGTTCATACCACAATTCCTCCGCACGCGACAAAACAACATTTACGCAGAGTGTTAATCGAACTGGAGAAGATTCAGACGGGTGCCGAAACCAATTCCGCTGCCGCACTCCATCTGGTGGCAGAACGAATTTCACGCCGAGGACTCGTGATCATTCTCAGCGATTTGTTTGATGATCCAACAAAAGTGATTGCAGCGCTGAAACATTTTCGGCATAATAATCATGAAGTGTTGGTGATGCATGTTTTGGATCCGCTGGAACGGAGTTTTGCCTTTGGTCAAGATGCAGTGTTTAAGGATGTGGAAACGGGGGAGAGACTGACAACGCAGCCGTATCATATTCAGAAAGCGTATCAGGAAGCAATGAAGGAATTTATTGAACGGTACAAACGCGAATGCCGGGAAAATTCCATCGATTATCTTCTTCTCGACACGGAAACTCCGTTTGATGTGGCACTATTGAACTATCTCAACAAAAGGCAGCGCATTGGATAATCCGTTGAAAAAAATTCTTGATGTTGGCTGCGGGAAACGAAAACGAAGCAATGCTATCGGTATCGACATCAATCCTCGTTCGGACGCAGATTTGTTGCACGATCTTAACCAATTTCCCTATCCGTTTACCGACAATCACTTTGATGAAATCTACGCAGATAACATTCTGGAACATCTGGATGATGTCCTGAAAGTGATGATTGAATTTCATCGCATCACGAAATCCGACGGATTCATAGAAATTACGGTTCCGTTTTATCCTCATCGAAATGCTAATACCGATCCGACTCATAAACATTTTTTTGGAGTCCACTCGTTTGATTATTTTGTCTCAGGAACGGACCATGGTAATTTTCAATATTCCCCTATTCAATTTGCCATGCTCTCTATTGAATTCGATAAAGGATTGGTGAAACGTCACCTTTTTGACAGGATCCTTGCACGATTTGCAAATAGGAATATGGATATGTACGAGAACAGAATGGCGAACATTTTTCCGTTGAGTCAACTGACGTTCCGTTTACAACCGGTGAAGTAAAGTTTTCCTTCACCAATCTTTGCCTCTGCATAGAACTTTCAGTATCTTACCATTTGAATTTTCCCGAATTATTTCTGCACGAAAAATTGAACACTAAGATGTAGTTTACCTTAGAGGTGGCTGCATCTTCATTATTATGAAAAAAGTAAAATCAACAGCTGTTTCTCCCGCGAATACTGAGCATAATATGCTGATTATCAAGGGGGCGCGGGAGCATAATCTTAAAAATATCGATGTAGAAATTCCGCGGGACAAACTCGTTGTTATCACCGGTCTTTCCGGTTCCGGAAAATCATCGCTCGCGTTTGACACCATCTATGCGGAAGGCCAACGACGTTATGTGGAATCTCTTTCAGCATACGCTCGTCAATTTCTTGGACTCATGGAACGTCCTGACGTTGACTATATCGAAGGACTATCTCCTGCAATTTCCATTGAACAAAAAACTGTCAGCACAAATCCCCGATCAACAGTTGGAACGGTAACAGAAGTGTACGACTTTTTGCGTTTGCTGTATGCTCGCGTAGGGACTCAATTTTGTGTCAATGATGGTTCGCGTGTGCAAAAACAGAGTGTCGATCAGATCATCGACGCCATTATGAAAATCCCGCAAGGGACCAAGATTCAAATCCTCGCTCCGATTGTTAAGGGGAGAAAAGGCCATTATCGTGAATTATTCGAAAAGATTTTGAAAGATGGATTCCTTCGTGTGAGAGTCGATAATGAAGTACTGGAAATATCAAAGGGACTCAAACTCGATCGTTACAAAATCCACAATATTGAAGTGGTTGTTGACCGGATTCAGATCAAAAAAGAAAGCCGCACGCGCATTGCGGATTCGGTAGAAGTAGCGTTACAATTTGGCGAAGGGGTATTGATTGTTAACGATGGAAAACAGGATATTCTTTTTAGTAAAAAATATTCGTGCCCGGCCTGCGGGACGAGTTACGAAGAACCGGCCCCAAATTCTTTTTCTTTCAACACAACAAGTGGTGCTTGTTCAGTGTGCGAAGGTTTAGGTGAGAAAAAAGATTTTGATCTTTCACTTATTATTCCAAATCCAAATCTTTCCATTCTACAGGAAGGGATAGCTCCGCTGGGCAAACCTCGTGCAACATGGTTTTATGCACAAGTAAGGGCAGTTTTGCGGCGGTACAAGCTGGATTACAATACTCCTATAAGAGATTTCCCCAAGACTGCCTTAGACGAACTTCTCTATGGTACCAATGGTGAAAAGATTGAAGTGGAATACACCTATGCCGGAGGACGAACGACAACATATAAACATCGGTATGACGGTGTGATGAAAATGTTGCAGGAATATTATAACGATACGGCATCGCTGAAAATTCGGGAGTGGGTGGAGAGTTACATGAGCACAAAATTGTGTCCGGTGTGTGAAGGGGGAAGATTACGAAAAGAGAATCTTGCCATTCAACTAGAAGACGCTAATGGAGGAGAGCGGCATAAAATTTCTACTGTAGTGAAACATTCGTTAATTGAAGCACAAAAATTTTTCACAACACTCACATTTTCCAATAGACAAATGGAGATTGCCCGCCCAATATTAAAAGAGATCAATCAACGACTGGGGTTTATGGTGGATGTTGGTCTTGGATATTTAACGTTGGATCGTGCAGCTCGAACATTATCGGGAGGTGAAGCGCAGAGAATACGACTTGCCACGCAGATTGGTTCTCAGCTTGTTGGAGTTTTGTATATCCTTGACGAACCGAGCATTGGTTTGCACCAGCGTGATAATACAAAGCTGATCAATTCGTTAAAGAATCTTCGCGATCTTGGCAATACGGTGCTTGTCGTTGAGCATGACAAAGAGATGATGGAAAATTCGGATTTCATAGTCGATCTGGGACCAAGAGCGGGCGAACATGGAGGGGAGCTGGTAGCAGCAGGGTCTCCCGAAGAATTTAAAAATGGATTGTCAAAAACAGTTGGTGATCGGTCTTCAACGATTGAATACCTTACAGGAAAAAAGAATATTGAAATTCCTGCAACTCGTAGGAAAGGAAATGGAAAATATCTTTCCATTAAAAGTGCCACCGGCAATAATCTTCAAAATGTTGACCTCCATATTCCGCTTGGTATTTTTACCTGTGTTACCGGAGTCAGCGGCTCGGGGAAATCGACTCTCATCAATGAAACGCTTTATCCAATTCTTTCCCAAAAATTTTATAAAACAAAAATCTCCGTCTATCCATACAAATCAATTGAAGGAATTGAACTGATCGACAAAGTGATCGATATCGATCAATCGCCAATTGGAAGAACGCCGCGCTCTAATCCCGCAACCTACACGGGATTGTTTACGTTTATTCGCGATCTCTTTGCGCAATTACCCGAATCGAAAATTCGTGGTTATAAATCGGGCAGATTCAGTTTTAATGTGAAGGGTGGTCGTTGCGAAGCATGCGAAGGTGACGGAGTGAAAAAGATCGAAATGAACTTTCTACCCGATGTGTACGTGATATGCGATGTTTGCCGTGGTAAACGATATAACAGAGAAACACTGGAAGTTCTCTATAAAGGGAAGTCGATATCCGATGTTCTTGAAATGACTGTGGAAGAGGCCTTAGGTTTCTTCAGTGAAATGCCGGTGATGAATAGAAAGATTCAAACATTGTTTGATGTTGGTTTGGGATATATTCATCTCGGACAGCAAGCAACAACTCTTTCAGGAGGCGAAGCGCAGCGTGTGAAGCTCTCTACGGAGTTATCAAAAGTTGGAACGGGAAACACGTTGTATATTTTGGATGAACCAACAACCGGTTTACATTTTGATGATGTGAAAATGCTCCTTGAAGTGCTCAACAAACTTGTGGATAAGGGAAATACCGTTGTTGTTATTGAACATAATCTTGATGTGATCAAAACTGCGGACTGGATTATAGATCTCGGGCCCGAAGGAGGTTCTGGTGGTGGAAAGATTATTGCAGAGGGAACTCCTGAACATGTGGCCGATTTGAAAGATTCTTACACCGGGCTCTACTTGCGCAAAGAACTTTTCCCGAATTAACATCGTTATAGTAAAGAATTAAATATGTCATCAGAAAAAATAATTCATTGCCACCGTTCCGATTTTATTTCGATTGATGAGATCGATGAATCCTCATTTGCTCATATCGATGTCAGCGAACCACTGAATCTTGCCGATGGTTCAGAACCTCCTCAATCTATTGCTACGCGAGTTGGTATGGAGTGGAATGACAATTCATTGTTAGTCTATTTTCGCGGAAGGTTCGAGGAACTTCGTTGTGCTTCTGCGGAAGAAAATCACAATAACAATACCAAAACAGATCGGCTGTGGGAATTATCTGATGTCTATGAAGTATTTATTGGTGTAAATGCTAAAGACACAAAGCGATATAAAGAATTTCAAGTCTCACCGGACTCGCGTTGGATGGATAGCGATGTGAATAGACAAGTAGGAGTCTCGAACCATTATTGGTATTCCGGAATGCGCTGTCGGTCTATTATTGATAATGATTTGAAGATATGGACTTCCATTTTGGAGCTTCCCTGGAATTGTTTTGGGATGAATAAGCGAAACGAAGATATCTGGAATATAAATTTTTATCGGGCTTCAGGAAAACATCACGGTGATGAATTACTGGCATGGTCAGCCACTGGCTACGGAGAAAAATGCTTCCATCGTCCGGAACATTTTGGAACGATTGAATTTTCGCATGAATAAATACATCATTTTAATAATCTTGATCACACTGAACACCTCTGTTCAAGCACAGGATTCCACACGAGTGAATGAGTCAACAACGCAAGAGAACATTGCGTTGTTGACAATAACAGGCATTATGATTCCCATGGCCATTGCCGGGACCATCATCAGTGTTTTACCTCCTAGTGTTAGTATCGTAACGAATAATGGGAACAATTACGGCGCATTGAATTTTGAAAGTGGAATAGGGTTCGGAGAAAAACGTGAAACAGGTGTTTTTTCGGATTGGAGAATGGGAATAAGCTATTCGTATGTTATATCATCTCATATACGGAATATCTTCCGAGCTGAACTGAAAAAAGATTTTCATTTCGATTTTGTAGACCGCAGAAAGATTTTTCTGGCTGGATTTCATCTTAGTGCAGGACTCCTTACCGATTTTCCGAATGACGGGTATACACTCGGAGCAGGTGCATGGGTTAAATCTCCATGGTTAGGATATTTTGGATTTTTCCCTCAACACACCTTCGGCGCAACCTATCGATACAATAAATACTTCAAAGCGAAAGAGTTTCATGAAGTATCGCTTGGTATTACATCGGCATTTACTTTTTAGAGACCCAGGCATTACCCTTAATATAAAACCGCAGATTCTCTTCCTTAGCCACGCTGATCCCAATCCTTTTTGTTATGACAATGTCTGATTGCGGGATATTTTTTTCGTTCGAAATATAGATGTCATCACCGGTGAGATCTATTCCTGAATGTTTCGTTGTCAATCCAAACGCTTGAGCTAATTTTGCAGGGCCATTAGTCAATCTATGTAGTTGATCATCACCTAAAAGGTGACGGCCAACTTTAAGCTTTCGATTTTTTATCATAATGTCTAGCCCTTCGATTGGTTCTACAGCACGAATCAATACCGCTTCGCCAATTCCTTTTTTATAGGTCACAACATTAGCACAGTAATGCATTCCATAAGTAAAATAGACATAGAGAAATCCACCTTCACCAAACATCACTTTTGTCCGTTCCGTTATACCTCGAAAGGAATGAGACGCAGGATCATCAAACAGATAAGCCTCAGTTTCAACGATGGTCGCAGTAAGAGTTTTCTTCCCGAGGTTTCGGACAAGGGTTTTTCCGAGGAGTTCTTTTGCAACAGTGCTGGTGTCACGGATATAAAATCGACGGGGGAGTTTCCGCATTAAAAGAGGGAATCTTGTTTTGGAGAAGTTTTTTGTTTACCGAAATGCTTATAGGCTAATTCCGTTGCTTCTCTGCCGCGTGGAGTGCGTTGGAGGAATCCTTCCAAAATCAAATATGGCTCATAGACTTCTTCAATTGTGCCTGGTTCTTCTCCTACGGCAACAGCAAGCGTGGAAATGCCGACTGGCCCACCCTTGTATTTTTCGATAATCGTGCGAAGAAGTCGCTTGTCCATATCGTCCAGACCGTGTTCATCAACTTCAAGGGCTTTTAATGCATATTGTGCCACATCTTTGGTGATGATCCCTTTATGATGCGAAAGTTTTACATCGGCTTCAGCAAAATCTCGACACCGTTTTAATAAACGATTTGAGATACGTGGTGTTCCGCGAGATCGTTTAGCGATCTCCATGGCGCCATCCTTGTCGATTTCGATGCCAAGAATTGTTGCGGATCGAACAATGATTGTGAAGAGCACTTCTGGTGTGTAATAATCCAACCGATTGGTGATACCGAATCGTGCACGAAGGGGAGAGGTAAGCAACCCGGCGCGTGTTGTGGCACCAACAAGAGTAAATTTGGGAAGCGACAATTGAATGCTGCGCGCGCTCGGCCCGGAATCGATCATGATATCCAATCGAAAATCTTCCATTGCTGAATAGAGATATTCCTCCACGACAGCATTCACACGATGGATTTCGTCAATAAAGAGCACATCACCTTCGCTGAGATTCGTAAGGATACCGGCAAGGTCAGCCGGTTTATCAAGCACAGGACCGGAAGTGATCTTAATGTCCGTTCCCATTTCGTTCGCAATAATAAACGAGAGTGTCGTTTTGCCGAGTCCCGGAGGTCCGGTCAGAAGAACGTGATCAAGCGATTCCCCCCGTTTTTTTGCAGCGGCGATAAAGATCTTCAGATTATCAACAATCTTTTGTTGTCCCGAAAAATCGTCGAACGCAGAGGGGCGGAGTGTGTTTTCAAATTCTTTTTCAGAATTGACAGGTTCAGTTGCGGTATGTTCAGACTTTCGACTTTGCTTCATCTTCCTTTTAAGACTAATTTCCACATTGCTTCAACAAGGTCAGAGATCCCATCATTGGTTGCAGCGGAGATAAAATGAACAGTAACACTTTTTGGAAATTTTAATTTCTTTAATTCTTTCCGTAATTCATCATCTGCAATATCCAACTTCGTAATGGCTATGATACTTTTCTTCTTGGGAAGGTCTTTGCTAAATGCTTTTAATTCATGTGTTAGCACTTTATAGTCATGCTTAATATCTTCGCTTGTGCAATCGATTAAATAGAGCAATGCTTTTGTCCGCTCAATATGTTTTAAGAATTGAATTCCCAATCCTTTCCCTTCATGGGCGCCTTCAATCAATCCCGGAATATCGGCAACAACAAAACTTTTGCCCTCTTGAAAATAAACCATTCCCAAATTTGGGACAAGTGTTGTAAAAGGGTAATCAGCAATCTTTGGCTTTGCAGCGGAGATCGTTGAAATCAACGTGGATTTTCCCGCATTCGGAAATCCGACAAGGCCGATATCAGCGAGGAGTTTCATCTCTAGTTCAAGATGATATTCTTCACCCGGATCACCCGGAGTGCAAACACGCGGAGCTTGGTTTGTAGGGGAGCGGAACACCCAGTTTCCTTTTCCGCCTCTTCCTCCTTTTGCAATCACAAATTCTTCGCCATCTTCGGTTATGTCCACGATCAGCTCACCGGTTTCCGCATTACGGATTAACGTACCAACCGGGATTTTTACAACGATTGGTTCTGCTGAACGTCCTTCTTTATTTGAACCTTCACCCACATTTCCATTTTTGGCAACAAATTTTTTATGATATCGAAAGTCGAGAAGTGTATTGATGTTTTTGTCAGCTCGGATAATCACATCGCCTCCGACACCTCCATTGCCTCCATCCGGACCCCCTTTGGGGATGAATTTTTCTCGGCGCCAGTGGATGATACCGTCGCCCCCTTTGCCTGATTTAACGTAGATCTTTGCTGAGTCTATAAACATATAAATATCTATTGTGATCGGAGCATGCTCCGATCCGCTTCTTTCTTATTGTGATTCTCGGTTTATGAAGTATGATTGAAGGGCATTCGTCAGAATGATCGCATCGCGGGAAAACGGGTCGACATCGTTCATTGTAAAATAGTGATCGAGCGACAGCCCGGCATCATCCCATGTTGCGGATGAAAGGATCTTTTCCATTGTTACAATATACTTCGATTCATCATCACCAAACAAGGATTTAATGATGGAAACTTTATCTTTGTCGGTTATAGGAAGAGAAATGAAATTTTTTCGCTGAGGCTGACGGACTTGGGAAACTTCATCAGCTATGGAAAAACTCTTTTGAGTGAACGAATCTTTTAATGCTTCGATCAATTCGTCATAAAGCAGAGATTGTTTACCCTGTTCACGAAGTTTCAGCAGATGCTGTGAAACGGCATTGAGTTTTTTATCTTCAAAGAAATAGATTAATGCCCGTGTCGGGAGGTCGCCACGTCCGCCATTTAATGAGTTTTGATGGACAAATCCAATAAACTCAAATAAGGGTACAGTCATTTTTGCCATATCATCTGCGGAATGAGTGTTGACAATTTCAGCATCAATCCTTCGTAACAATCGTACTGCTTCATCTCTATCAATATCCGTTCTTTTTTTGCCGATAAGATGTTTTTCTAAAATAGACCAGTAATAAGGATAATCAGCGCAAAAACGGAACTTCAGTGATAGTTCTTTCAGACTCAATCCATTTTTTTCTTCAAATAAATAACTCTCCAATGTCCATTGTGGACGACAGAGATAATTGAAAAGAAAATGTACGCATTTATCAAGCGTTTTAAGAAATTCTTCGCGGGGAAAAGAATAATGGTACGTGAGCAAAATATCCATTTGCTCCAGTAAAAGCCTGACATCATCCTGTTGATAATTGAATTTTGATGAGCGGTGTTCTGTCTGTTTTTCCTTGTATAATAGCCATTCCACCTCACCCCGAAAGAAACTTTTAATATTGGCAGGAATGTTAGATTCTAAAATAGTTTTTAATGCAATTGAATCAGTATTTCCAATCGTATTATTGACTGTTATTTTCTGGATATTCTCTAGCTCTTGTTCAAACATAAGTTTTGTCGTAGGTTTCAAACAAATTATCGTTAAATTCCCTTGTAATCAATACATCATTTTGAAAGGTTAAAAATGCTACACACAACTCTCTACACACTTCACGTTTTGGGAATGATTTTAATCATTACCATCGCATTTTACATATGGATAAATAAAAATATTGTTGATGGTGTAAGAAAAAAATTATCATTGCTTCTCATGTCTTCTGCACACACACAATTATTGACAGGTTTTGCTTTGTTTTTTCTTTTGATGCCTGATGTTAATCACATGAAAATTGGCATTAAAATGTTGCTTGCAATTGATGTTGCAGTGATTGCAACAGTCTTCCGGAAAAAAATTGCCAAAAACGAAACTCCAAATCCTTCATTAATCGTCATCGTTCTCTTGTCTGCAATGGTAACTGCAATTGTTGCATTTATCTTCTAAATCGAAAAAATCCTGTTTTTAGGCGCAGAATGTAAAAATATTTTTTTTCAGTATTTTCTCTTTTTGCGCCTTGTATCTAAATCACATTTCTGGAAAAATAATTCGAAATTTGCAAAATTTCGCCACATTATTTCTCATTTCAAAATCCTCAATGTTTTGGCCTACTTTTTGACGTGCATCGAAAAACCCCAATAAAATAAGATTTTTTTGAATGAGTATTGACACTCCATAATGAAAACTATATATTTACACCAGTTCATTAGAGGGTTACACTAAACAACATTTCCAATTCACTAATAAAGGAGTTCATATGGGAAAAGCAATGTCAAAATCGCAAATCGCGAGCCATTTTGCAGATAAATTTGGAATGAAAAAGAAAGCAGTAACAGAATTTTTTGAAGAATTGTCAACATTAGCATACAAAGAGGCAGCAAACCAATTCACAATTCCTGGTATTGGAAAATTAGTTCTTGTAGATCGCAAAGCTCGTATTGGCCGTAATCCGGCAACAGGCGAAACAATTCAAATTCCTGCAAAGAAAGTCGTGAAATTTAAAGTTGCAAAAGCAGCAAAAGATGCAATCCTTGGTAAAAAGTAATATATAGGATTATAGAGTTTTTTTAACTCCATTCAGATTCTGAATGGAGTTTTTATTTTATCTCATTCGAATGAATCAAACGTGAATTTCCGCGAAAAATTTTGGAAGTCGGAATTCTTTTCGTTATTTTGAATTTAATTTGGGTGTGAAATGCAAAAAAGTCTCATATTTTTTACTCTTTTACTTACCCTTCTTATTTCATCCTGCGGAAGAAAAATTTTTATGACAAAATCAGGCGTTAACGTTGAAGTAATTACTGAAGGAAAAGGGACATCACCAAAAGAAGGTCAAATGGTGACTGTTCATTATACAGGTTGGCTGACGGACAGCACAAAATTTGACAGCTCGGTAGATAGAGGTCAACCGTTTAAATATCAATTTGGTGTCGGACAAGTTATTCAAGGATGGGATGACGGTGTTTCCACAATGAAATTGGGTGGAAAGAGCAGATTCACTATTCCTCCGGAACTTGGTTATGGAAGACAGGGAGCCGGGGGAGTGATTCCTCCGAATGCAACGCTGATATTTGAAGTAGAATTATTAGGAATTCAATAATGCCTCAGACTCATTTAATGATCCATATTGTACCGGGTAAGTGCGATTACTGTGGTTGCTGTGTGGGTGTTTGTCCGGAAGATGCGATCGAATTGATGGAATCGAAAATTGCAATCATCGAAGATCGCTGCACCAATTGCCGAAAATGTGTGTGGGCATGTCCTTGGGAAGTAATAGAATTTCATCGCGATGGCGTTGGACAACTTCCCAAGCAGACTCCACAAATGATTAATGATGCGGTGGCTTTTTCATGATAAAATTTGATTACGATATTATTGTTGTTGGTGCGGGTCCGGCAGGTTCAACCGCTGCTCGGTATGCGGCAGCAGGCGGAGCAAAAGTATTGATGCTGGAAAAAGATCGTGATGTTGGTTATCCGGTACGGTGCGGCGAAGCTGTGAGCCATGAAGGGGTTTCGCAATTTATCAAACCGGATTCGAAATGGATCGCTTCGACAGTGACAAAATTTCGATTGGTTGCACCGAATGGAAACAGTGTTGTTCCAAAACTTGACGGTGCGGGTTATGTTCTTGAGCGACGAATTTTTGATTATGAACTGGCAAAGTTAGCGGCGAATGAAGGGGTGGAAGTAATCACGAAAGCATATGTTTACGATCTGCTTCGTGAAGACGGAAAAATTGTCGGCGTCAAGACACTGATCAAAGATCAAAAAATGGATATTCGTGCAAAGATTGTTATCGCTGCGGATGGAGTTGAATCGCGTGTGGGGAAATGGGCAGGTATTGATACGACATGTCACATCAGAGATATGGAAAGCTGCGCTCAGATGACTCTCTCGGGGATTGAAGTGGAAGAAGATGTGCTTGATTTTTATTTCGGTGACAATGTTTCTCCCGGTGGATACCTCTGGGTATTTCCGAAAGGAAAAGATACGGCAAATGTTGGACTTGGTCTCTCAGTTGAAGCGGCAAAGAAAAAATCTGCAATAAAATTTTTGCATGAATTCGTCGAACGAAAATATCCCCAAGCTGCTATGCTGACCCATATTGCAGGAGGTGTGCCGTGCGCAAAGACGAATCCTGTGATCGTAAAAGATAATGTTCTTCTTGTTGGAGATGCCGCGCATCAGGTCAATCCGGTTTCCGGTGGCGGTATCATTTCTGGAATGATCGGTGGAATGATAGGCGGACAGGTCGCTGCTGAATCGATTCTGAACGGTGAAGTGAAACACCTTCTTGAATATGATAAACGATGGAATAAGCGCCTCGGGTGGAGACATGATGTGTTCTATAATATCCGAAACGCCATCGGATCGTTGAATGACGCGAAATACAATAACATTTGTGATAGTGCTTTAAAACTTCCGGTCGAAAAACGGACACTGGGTGGAATATTCCGCACAGCGCTTTGGAACCAACCTTCAATGATCATTGATGTAGCGAAAGTGTTTGTTTCCTAAAATCTATGAAACAATCACTTTGTGTTTGGATATCATTCGTGTGCATCAGTTGTGGATCAACCGAACCGATAAAAAATCCCCGTCTCGAAATTGTTGATCTTCTCTCGATAGATTCATCTTTTGTTCTTGATATTCGGTATGCAACGGATAATAATTTTACCAAGAGAGTGTTGTATCCTGCAGCAAAAGCGAAGTTGAGGCGAGAAGCGGCGGAAAGTCTCGCATCCGTCCAGCGGGAACTGAAATCAAAAAATCTCGGCCTAAAAATTTATGACGGATATCGTCCTTTATCCATACAATGGAAACTGTGGGAAGTTGTTCCCAACGAAGATTTCGTCGCCAATCCCAAAAAAGGATCAAAACATAATCGCGGTGCAGCAGTGGATTTGACGATCGTCGATTCTCTCGGCAGTGAATTGGAAATGCCTACCGGATATGATGATTTTACAGAAAAAGCATCGCACGATTTTTTGAATATTTCCGAATCTGCATTACAAAACCGCGCTCTGTTAAAAGATGTCATGACCCGGCATGGATTTTTACCAATTAAGAGTGAATGGTGGCATTATGATTTTCACGGCTGGGAGCAATTTGATATTATGGATGAACCACTCTGATGTCCACACACAGTGATTCGGTCAAGAAAATTCTTGTCGTGCGCACGGATCGTATAGGCGATGTTGTTCTTTCGCTTCCGATGCTTCCGCTTCTTAAAAAAAAATATCCCAACGCAGCAATTTCCGTTATGGTTCGTCCCTACACGAAAGAACTTGTTGAAAACCATTCGTGTGTGAACGAAGTGATCTTATGGGATGAAACAAAAAGCATTTCAGAATATGTTGCGTTGCTGAAAGTGAAGCGTTTTGATATTGCTCTATTGCCATACCCGCGTTTTAATCTTGCGTTGATTACATTCTTGTCCGGCATTCCGTTGCGGGCGGGAACGGGATATCGATGGTATTCGTTCTTATTCAACAAACGAAATTACGAGCATCGAAAAGATGCAAAGCGGCATGAAGTAGATTATAATTTGAATCTTTTAGGTATGCTGGGGATTGAATCCTCAACTACACCGCAATTCGAATTTCCAATTTCAGACGCCATTCAAAAAAAAGTAAGCGGCATTATCGCGGCAGATGGTATTAAAGACTTTATCGTTTTGCATGCTGGGAGCGGTGGTTCTGCCAGAGACTGGAGTATTGAAAAATTTGCTCAATTAGGCGATGCGATTCAGCAAAAATTTGGGCTCAGAGTTGTACTGACTGGTGGAAAGAACGAAATGGATTTGGTGCAATCGCTTGTCAGCAAAATGAACAGTGAACCAATTAATTATGTTGGGAAGTTTTCGCTTCAGGAATTAGGAGCATTGTTTAGTACGGCGAGCGTATTTGTTTCAAATTCAACGGGACCGCTTCACATTGCATCGATTGTAGGAACGCCGGTCGTCGCTTTTTATCCACCGATTATTCAATGTAGTCCTCAACGCTGGGGACCGTATACTGAAAAAAAGAGAGTTTTCACAGCGAATAACGAACAGTGTCACTTATGCAAAGGGGGACAGTGCCGATCGAATGTGTGCATGGATCAGATCAGTGTCGATCAGGTCATTACCGGGATTAAAGAATTATTACATGAAAATAAATAATATTAAAAAAATATATATTGGGTTATTGTTTCATTCTCTGAAAAAGGTCATAGCAGCATCATTATTTTTTTCACTTATTAGTTTTTCACAAAAAGCGGACAATCAAAAAGCGTTCACGGTCGGCGAAAAATTATTGTTTGATGTAAACTATGGCATCATCACCGCCGGATATGCCGAAATGTCCATTCCGCAAATGGAGTCTGTTCTGGGGAACAGTGCGTACAAAGTCCAGTTTACTGTCCGTTCAACGCCGACATTTGATTTCTTTTTTGAAGTACGCGACCGCTATGAAACGTATCTCGATTCTACGGGAATATTTCCATGGCGATTTGAACAGCATATCAAAGAAGGAAAGTTCAAACGGGATTATACCGCGATCTTTGATCAGAAAAATCAAAAGGCGAAAACAGACGAAGGAGATTTTGATATCCCCATCTACGTGCATGATATTATGTCCGCTTTTTATTATGCGAGAACGATAGATTATACGAACTTCAAAATCGGTCAACGAGTTCATCTGCAAAATTTTTTCAAAGGGAAAACAAATCCTCTCGACATTAAATATCTCGGCAAACAAAAAATTACAGTGGATGCCGGCACATTCAATTGCATTATTGTTGAACCGCTGGTGAAAGAAGGGGGATTGTTCAAAAGTGAAGGACGAATATTAATCTGGCTTTCGGATGACGAGCGAAAAATTCCGGTGAAGGTCAATACGAAGGTGGTCATTGGTTCCATCGATGCGGAATTAAAAGAATATTCCGGACTAAACGGAGAACTGAAAGCAAAAGTACGATGAACAACATCACGGTCCAAAATGAATCCGAGATTTATCAGTCGCAACAGACGAAATACAAACCTGTTGGATTTGCGATTGTTTCGTTGATCGGTTTGTTTTTCCTCTATCAATTGGTTGGCGGAGGAATAACATTATTGGTTCTTGGCGGTCAGGTGACAATGGACAATGTGTTAGCCGCGCGTCTTGCAACAATGATCTCCCAGGTGTTGTTTCTGCTGATCCCGACAATTCTCCTTGCAAAACGTCAACACGGAAAATTATCAGAAGTATTCCGATGGAGAATACCGTCATTCAGTGAAGGATTTCTTGCCGTGCTTGGAATGATCGCCTTAATGCAGATCGGTGAAATGTATCTCTTCTTTCAAAACAAAATTCCGATCCCGGAGCAATTGCTGCCGATGATTGAAGCGATGAAACGGGCAATTGAAGAAGCATTTAAAATATTAATCAACGCGCAATCGCTGCCGGAACTGCTGTTCGTTGTTCTTGTTGCAGCGGTGACCCCAGCACTGTGTGAAGAGTTGATGTTTCGCGGGTTGATTCAAAAAAATTTTTCGATTGGCTATGGAAACACAAAAGGATACATCATTACCGGAACGATTTTTGCGATGTATCATATGAATCCTTTTTGGCTTCTTCCGCTCATTGCATTAGGAGTCTATTTCAGTTTTCTGCAATATCGTTCACAGACATTGATACTACCAATCATCGTTCATCTGATCAACAATTCTGCAGCAACAATCGGAATGTATGTCTATGGCAATGGCGATTCAACGACACCGACCATGTTCATGGGAGAACAGTCAGAACCTTCCACTGCCATGGTTCTTGGAACTGGGATGTTCTTCAGTATTATTTTTTTCCTGGTGATTGTTCAGTACATTAAAGTTACCAACAACGTGCAGCATAGATTACAAATAGATGAGCAAACAATCTGACAGCAAAACAATGAATGGCGCATTACATTCCAAAAATTTGGACGGCTATACTCATATGTTGTCCACTCCGACAATTTTTGCGATGGATCTTGTCGGAAAAAATTTACAGATGAACGGTGTTGATGCCGTATGGTTTTATTCTGATCCAATCGAAGGCATGGATGAACTATCATCACTGTACGTAAAAACAGAACAAAAGGAGAACGCACTTTCTATTCTCACTTCATTGGACCTCACCGATTTTACAACGTCTCATGGCAAATAAATTTACTAATCTCGGATCCAGAGTAGCTGTGGCCCTCGTTGCTATTCCATTTATTCTTTTTGCAAGTTACCAGGGAGGATTGTTGTTTGTTCTTTTTGTCCTTATGATCGGTATCGCGGCATTAATCGAATTTTTTACGATGGCAAAAGGAAAAGGATCGAATCCCCAAACGGCGGTTGCGATTATCGGACTTTCGGCGCTGCATCTTTCATTCTTTCATGAACAGATTCAAAACTTCATTCTTCCTTTTTTTATTAACAGTGGAGGAATTTCGTTATTGATGAAATTGCAATTGTTTTTAACTTCTCTGTTCCTATTTCTAACGCTGGTTATGCTTGTTGAGCTCTTTCGGAACAAAGGATCGGTATTTTTGAATGCAGGATTTACGATCTTTGGTGTAATGTATGTCGGTCTATTTCTAGCATCATTAACCGGTATTCGCGAGCTCTATGGAGCCGAATTTCCATATCATCTTGCCATTCAATTTTTCCCCAATTCCTCATCCTTAACGGATGAAACGATTCATGCAACGACATACGCTTGGGGTGGATTGACGATTATTTCCATTCTCGTCTCTATTTGGATGTGTGATACCATGGCATATTTTGGCGGATTATCTATGGGCAAACACAAATTATTCCCTCGTGTCAGTCCAAATAAAAGCTGGGAAGGGGCAGTGTGGGGATTTTTTGGAGCTGTGATTACGATGATGATATTTCAATATTATTTTCTTCCATATTTGAAATTACACCAGGCAATCATCATTGGAGTGATCATCGGAGTGTTTGGACAGATCGGTGATTTGATAGAATCACTATTAAAGCGTGATGCCGGAGTAAAAGATTCTTCGGGATTGATTCCCGGTCACGGCGGCGTCTTCGATCGTTTTGACAGTTTAATATTTGTCTCCCCAATGTTGTATCTGTATATAGATTTTGTCATTCTTTCATAATGAATACCAAACAACAAAAAATAAATATCATTACGCTTGGCTGTGCAAAGAACACCGTCGATTCCGAAGCGCTGTATAGTCAACTTCTTCACAATGAATTTTCGTTGACGGAGAAGATTGAAGAGGCAGATATTGCCATTATCAATACATGCGGATTTATCGATGCAGCGAAACGCCAATCAGTTGATACAATTCTTGCTGCTGTGGAACGCAAAACCTCAGGACAATTAAGCAAAGTGTATGTAATGGGCTGTCTTGTGGAGCGCTATAAGAACGATCTGCAGAAAGAGATTCCGGAGATTGATAATTTTTTTGGGACAAATGAACTTCCGAATATTCTTGAAGCATTGGGTGGAAAATATAAATATGAATTGCTCGGTGAGCGTGCGGTATCCACACCAAAGTATTTTTCCTATTTGAAAATATCGGAAGGATGTGACAATCCTTGTTCATTCTGTGCGATCCCGATTATGCGGGGAAAACATAAAACAAAACCGGTGGAACAGGTGATGGATGAGACGATGCGCTTAGTTGAGAAGGGTGTGAAAGAACTCATCGTGATCGGTCAAGACACAACATATTACGGTCTTGATATTTATGGTGAACGAAAGCTCGCATCGCTACTTACATCACTTTCATTCGTGCAAGGTCTTGAGTGGATACGCTTGATGTATGCGTTCCCGTCAAAATTTCCTTTGGATATATTACAATCGTTTAGTGACAATCCAAAAATCTGTCGCTACATTGATATGCCCATTCAACATGCAGCGGATAATGTTTTAAAATCGATGCGGCGCGGTATTACGCGACGGACCACAGAAAATTTGATCTCGACCATAAGAACAGCTGTGCCTGATATTGCGTTACGTACGACTTTGATTGTTGGGTACCCGAATGAGACCGAAGCGGATGTAGAAGAACTGGTGCAATTTATCAAAGAGGTGAAATTCGACAGACTTGGTGTATTCACCTATTCTCAGGAAGATGATACGACAGCGTATGGACTCGGCGATCCGATTCCGGAAGAGGAGAAGGAACGTCGTAAAGAATATGTTATGGAAATTCAGCGCGCGATCTCTCTTGAAAAGAATGAATCAAGAATCGGGAAACAGGCTCGGGCAGTGATCGAACGGATTGAAGAAGGGAATCTTGTGGGACGAACTGAATGGGATGCTCCGGAGATTGACAATGAAGTGTTCATCTCCAATGTGAACGGTGTGCAACCGGGTGATTTTGTTACGATCAATGTTACCGATGCAACGGAATATGACTTGTATGGCGAGATAACACGCACAACGTGATCATGAAAACATTATTTCTTCTCATTTTTTGCTCATCAATAATAATGGCGCAAGTTGAAGCGCGCAAGCCGGTAACTGGGTTCGATTTACCGGAGTTTTTTGTTGATGCGCTAAGTTTTGCAGCTAGCGATTCTATTTCCTCGCGTGTGGATGTATACATCCAGGTGCCATATGATGCAATTCAATTTATCAAAAAGAACGATCGATATACTGCTCGATATGAAGTGATGTTGAATTTTCTCACGGATGATAATGTTTCCATGTCGGAAAAGGTCTGGACGGAAGATGTCAGTGTTCCGTTATTCGACTATACAGAATCCAAAAAGGCGTTTAGTTTAACACAGCGATCAGTCAATATCACGCCGGGGATCTACACACTTCGATCACAAGTCCGCGACACCGAATCCAAAAAAGTTTTCCATGTCATCAAAAAGATCATCGTTGGAAATTATTCCACGAAGGCGATTTCCATCAGCGATATTATGCTGGTGAACCGGATTAATACCGAAGGAGAGCGGCGTTCCCTCGCTCCGAATGTCTCCGGGAATATCGGTGAGAATAATAATTCTTTCTCAATCTTTTTTGAACTGTATTCTTCACGTATTTCTGATTCATTGGAACTCCATTACACGATTATTGATAATAAGGGAAGGGAGCTTCTGAATAAATTTCAGAATTATCGCTCTCGCGGAAATCGCAGCCAGATTATCACGCGCTTTGACAGTGCAAAATATTCTTCGGGGACATATCTCTTGAATGTCGAAGTTCGGTCATGGCTTGATGATCCGAATGAAATACCGGCATTAAAACAGCGATCATTCGTCGTACGATGGGGAAATATGCCAATCAGCATTTCCGATCTCGATCTTGCCATCAAACAAATGCGGTATATCGCGAAAGAAAAAGAGTATGACGAGATAGAAGAAGCGGAAACCGAAGAGGCAAAGCGAAATCTGTTTGATGCATTTTGGCAGCGGCGTGATCCTAATGGTTCCACGAAACGAAATGAATACATGGAAGAGTATTACAGTCGCGTGGAATATGCGAACAAAAATTTTTCGCACTACCAAGCGGGCTGGAAGACCGATATGGGAATGGTCTTTATTCTTTTTGGATCTCCAAACAATGTCGAACGCCATCCGTTTGATATCGATTCAAAACCGTACGAAATCTGGTCATATTATGACTATAATCGCAGCGTGGTCTTTGTTGATGAATCGGGTTTCGGCGATTATCGGCTGTTGACCCCGATTTGGGAAATGCTGCAGCGATTAAAAACCGGACAATAACGTTCCGCCCGGGCGGGACATTGAATGATATTGCCACTATTTATATGGAAACCAAGGCCGTTCATGTTATGTGGATGGCTTTTTTTGTTTGCGAGTGTATCGTTCGCACAAACAACAATTTCATCAATTGAGATCATCGGTAATTCCAATTTTTCTCAAAGGGATTTACTGGAAAAGATCCCATCGAAGATCGGCTCACCATTTTCATCTTTTTCGCAATCCTTAACTGTGCTTAAGGAGATCTATCGAACAGAGGGATTTTACACATTCACGATTGACTCGACAGTCTCACAATTGTCAGAAGATACCGCCAAGGTCGGCATCAAGATATATCTAAGCGAGCGTCAACGTACACTTATTTCTGAAATAAAAATCTCCGGAAATAATTCCTTTCCAACAAAAGAACTCCTGATCGTGCTTGAATCTTCTTCCGGCTCACCCGCGAACGCAGCATTATTGGAATCGGATATTCGATCCATTCTTGATTATTATTCGCGGCGGGGTTATCCGTTCGTAAAAATACACAGCGATAGCATTCACATGGATCCTGCCGATTCTTCAAAATTGATTATTCAATTGAACATAGAAGAAGGCTCAAAAGTATTATTGAATGAGATTCAAGTGGAAGGGAATTCATCCACCTCATCGGCAGTGGTTGTGCGTGAAGCGAGAATGGAAAACGGAGAAGTATTCAATCAAGACAAACTGGAAAAAATTCAACGCAGACTTGAACGATTGCAGTTATTCTCTTCAGTCAGTGAACCGCAGCTCTATATCAATTCCGGTGCGACAGGTGACACGTTGTATGGGGGATTACGTATTACTGTAAAAGAAGGGAATACGAATACCTTCGACGGTATTATCGGATATATTCCGGCGACTATCCCGAATACTGATGGATACTTTACCGGAAATGTTTTTGTAGCGATGCGGAATTTATTTGGTACAGGACGCAAAGCGTTGATCAAATGGCAGCGTGAAACAGAAACCACACAGGAATTGGAATTGCAATATCGAGAACCGTGGCTGTTTGGTGTCCCGTTTAGTATCGGTGGAACGTTTTTCCAGCGCAAACAGGATTCTTCGTACGTAAAAACGAAAATTGAAGCTCGCGGAGAATATGCCATTTCCGAAGAATTATCTGTTGCGGGAAATATATCATCGGAATCGGTTTATCCTTCTTCCAACGTGACAAAATTTACCGTCTTTGAAAGCAATGCATTGCTCTTCGGCGGAGAAATTCTCTACGATACGCGAGATAATTTGCAGAATCCAACTAACGGAGTGAAATATTCTACAACCGTGCAGCAGGGAATGAAAAATATTACCGGTCCGCAGCAATTCTTATTCTTGGCAAGTGGGACAAGTTTCTCCATCCAAAAATATACGCTTGATGCTGAGGCGTATGTCTCCCCCTTCAATCGTCAGGTGATAATGATCGGCGTACATGGAAAACAAATTTCTTCCTCTCAACTGGAAGTGAGCGACCTGTTCCAATTTGGCGGCGCTACAACGCTCCGCGGCTATCGCGAAAATCAATTTTTTGCAAATCAAATTGCGTACATTAATGTGGAATATCGCTTCCTCACAGGACGAGCATCATCGTTCTTCGGATTTGTAGACGCCGGATACTTTTCACGTCCTGCGGATCCCCTTAGACTGATCATACATCAGGAAAAGCGATTATATGGATTTGGTTTGGGGGCGCGTATTGAGACGGGATTAGGTATTTTAAACATCAGCTATGCGCTCGGTCAGGGAGATAGTTTCAGTAACGGGAAAATTCACGTAGGTATTATCAACGAGTTTTAATGAAACCATATATTACTTTAATTCGACCAGTCAATTTTATCATCACAGCTCTTTCAATTTTTGTGGCTTGTTTACTCGCCGGAGGAACTCAAGCACAGATACTCTTCATGATATTTGCATCTCTTGGCGGTGCATGTATTGCAAGCGGGGGAATGGTGATCAACGATATCCTTGATGTTGATATTGACCGTATCAACAAACCGGAACGCCCGATTCCGAGCGGTGCTGTTTCGAAATATGATGCGTTGATGTTCTATGGTGGTTTGACCGGTGCTGGTATGATTATGACTGCTTATACCACACGTCCGGCATTCATCATCGCGTTTGTCGCTGTTCCAACGATTGTGTTATACAGCAAAGTATTTAAAGGGACTCCGCTGATAGGAAATTTAATCGTGGGTGGTTTAACAGGACTTACCTTTATCTTTGGCGGTGCTGCAGTCGGGAATATGCGGCAAGCAGTTATTCCGGCGGTATTTGCTTTCCTCATCAATGTTGGACGGGAGATCATTAAGGATATGGAAGATGTTGAAGGAGACGCAAAAAACGGTGCGACAACATTTCCCGTGTTGTATGGAATGAAGAGTGCTGCGATTATCGCGACGCTATTTTTGTTGTTGGTTATTGCCTCAACCGTTGTTCCTTATATGTTTGGAATATATAGTGTAAAATATCTTGTTCTGGTGAATGTAGGAGTGAATGTTGTTTTATTGTACGTTATTTATTCATTATGGAAAGATCAGTCAATAAAGAATCTTAACATACTTTCGAATATCTTGAAGTGGGACATGCTGGTAGGACTCGCGGCGATTTATTTGGGATGAATTTGAAATGTAAGATTTCAGAGGACCGATATCAGATAACAGATGTTCGATAACAATGTACAGTCTAAAAATACTTGATAGATTAAAGTTGTGTTAGAATACGAACAAAAATATTGGAATAACGGAATACAGTATATTGCCGGAGTCGACGAAGCTGGAAGAGGCCCTCTTGCCGGTCCTGTCGTGGCATCGGCAGTTATCTTTGCGCCTGACGTACTGATTGAAGGTGTTAACGATTCCAAAAAACTGACAGAGAAAAAACGGGAAACGTTGTTTCACCTTATACATGAAAAAGCATTAGCGGTAGGGATTGGCATTGTTGGTCATGAAGTGATCGACAGGATCAATATTCTGCAGGCCTCCTTCCTTGCCATGAACAAAGCGATTGAATTGCTCAAAATAAAACCGCAGCAGCTTCTTGTAGACGGAAATTTTTTCCGGCACGAACGTTTTCCTGTTGAAAATATCATTAAAGGTGATGCGCTTTCTCATTCCATTGCTGCTGCATCAATCATTGCAAAAGTAACACGTGATTCGTTAATGAAAGATTTACACGATCAATATCCCGAGTATGATTTTGCAAAACACAAAGGATACGGGACAAAAGCACATATCGAAGCAATTCGCAAACATGGTTATTCGCCGATTCATCGCCGTTCATTCCATGTCAATCAGTTAGATGGTTTGGAAAAAAGATAAAATCCAAAGATATTCTGAATTGTATTTGGATTACCGTAAAATCACATTCTAATAGTGCCACGAAATCACGAAAACACTAAAGAGCATAAAAGGAATTTTAAACTTCTTTGAGTTTAGCGTTTTTGCAGCAGGATACAAAAATGGATCAGGAACTACGAAAGACCGGAAAACTTGGAGAAGATATCGCTGCAGAGTACTTGCGGCAAAACGGGTATGAGATCATCGAACAAAATTATTACTATAATCATGGAGAGATTGATATCGTTGCTAAAGATGGGACAACGCTTGTCTTTGTGGAAGTGAAATCGCGTCGATCAACAAAATTTGGAGAACCGGAAGAATCCGTAACACCCAAAAAACAGGAATTGCTTCGTCGAACTGCTGAAGGATATGTTCTGAAAAGAAATATTGGAGAGATCAATTGTCGGTTTGATGTTGTTTCAATCGTTTTTGGGAAGGGAACATCGGAGTGTAAAATCTTAAAGAACTGTTTTTAATACTACAAATTTATATTTTTCGTAACTGCTCAGCTATGATTTGGGTGAATCATAAATTACTTGTTATTCTGAGCGTAGCGAAGAATCTGAAAAAACTACACATGAATCTTCGAGCGCACAAATCAGATTTTCCGCTTTTTTGAATCCCGTTATGAGCGGAATCCGAAAAGCGGGACTTCACTGCGTTCCGCAACAAAATTGCGGAACTCGTTCAGTGGCTAGGCCATCCCTTCGGGAAATGACAATGATTTTATATTGTTTTATTTCGTTGCTGAGTAGTTACTATTTTCCAAAAAAAATACAATCAGGAGAGTGAATATCGAAAAGAAATTATTGTTGAAGGATGTGGATCCATTATCTCTGCTTGGGTACAATGATTCGCATCTGCATTTGATTGAACAACGGTTTGATGCATCCATCACTGCACGCGGAAGCAACATCACGCTGCGAGGTGAAGAGGTAGAGCTGGAACAGCTTGAGCGGGTTTTTAACGAGCTTCAATTTCTTCTTGCGAAAAACGGTGTCTTAACCGCAAATGACGTGAACACTGTTCTGGATTTGGTTGTTGATGTCACTCAGACGAAATTGACGATGTCGAAGGTAAAAGAGAGTGATGTTGCCGTTCTGTTCACTAAAAATTCCATCATTAAAGCAAAGACACCGACACAGCGCGACTATTTGGATAAATCACAGCGCAACGACATTGTTTTTGCCATCGGTCCTGCCGGGACAGGAAAAACGTATCTTGCTGTAGCGATGGCTGTGGCAAGTTTAAAAAATAATGAAGTGAGCAAGATCGTTCTTGCACGCCCAGCAGTTGAAGCGGGAGAGTCACTTGGATTTTTACCCGGAGATATGGCCCAGAAGATCGATCCATACCTTCGTCCGCTGTATGATGCGCTGGATGATATGCTGCCAGGCGAAAAATTGAAGATGTATATGGAGCGAAGAATCATTGAGATCGTCCCGTTGGCATATATGCGGGGACGGACACTGCATAATGCATTTGTGATTCTTGATGAAGCTCAAAATGCAACGGCAATGCAGATGAAGATGTTCCTGACTCGTCTCGGAAATAACTCCAAAGCGATCATTACCGGCGACGTAACGCAGATCGATTTGCCGGCCAATGCTACGTCCGGTCTGGTGCAGATTCAGGAAGTGCTGAAAAAGATCGAAGGGATCGATTTTGTCTATTTTGACAAAACGGATGTTGTCCGCCATCGTTTGGTGAGAGAAATTATTGATGCCTATGCTAAATTTGGAGAGCGTGAGAGCGGAAAGGGAAAGTAGTTACTATTTCCCTTTCGCTTCGTTCCATAACGCATCCATCTCTTCCAAACTTGTGTTGTGAATATCTTTTTGCTGTTCCAGTAATTTCTGCTCAATATATTGAAATCTCGTTGTAAATTTTTGTATTGTGGAATGCAATGATTCTTCGGGATCTACATTGATGAAACGTGCATAATTGACAAGAGAAAAAAGAACATCCCCGAATTCTTTGTCTGTCTGTTCTTGATTGTTGGATGCCATTGCTGTGTGCAGTTCATTAAGTTCTTCTTCCACTTTTTTCCAAACATCTTCCTTTTTACTCCAATCAAAACCGACCTTTGCTGCTTTCTTTTGTACTTTTTCTGCCTTCATCAGTGCCGGAAAATGGTTTGGAATTCCGTCCAACAACGATGAGCGGCCTTCCGTCATTTTGATTTTATCCCACAGAGCGGATTGTTCAGCTCCGGAATTCACAACCGCATCTCCGTAAATGTGCGGATGACGTCGGATCAGTTTTTCATTGATCGTAGTAAAAACTTCTTCCAGCGTGAATTTTTCTTCCTCTTCCGCTATCAAGGAATGGAAAACAACCTGCAGCGCGACATCTCCCAGTTCTCCTTTTAAGTCTTCAAAATTTTTTCGATCGACGGCATCCAGCGCTTCATACGCTTCTTCAATAAAATGCTTCTTCAGTGATTCGTGTGTCTGTTCCTTATCCCATGGACATTCTTTTCGCAAGCGCCTCATAATAGAGACAAATTCATCGAATTCTTTCATGGATTTCCTATATGTATTTTCTGTGAAAAAAACACTACTGTTTAAAATATATTTGTTGGTGAGTGTCGAGAGTTATTTTAAAAGGTATTGGCTTTTACAAGATCCCTTTTGTAATTTTCGGCTAAGGGATTCCAGCATTTCATGAAAAAACTTTTCCTCATACTGTTAGCACTCATCGTTTCCGTTTCAACGTTTATGACTATTGCTGCGCGCAAACAATCTGCAGATTTAATCATCACGAATGCAATTGTCTATACCGTTGATCGTGATAACTCTACAGCGGAAGCGATTGCGATTCGTGGAAGCAGAATCATCGCCGTTGGTTCAACACAAGATATCGAAAATCAATACACATCACAAAATGTAATCAACGCAGACGGAAAAACGATTGTACCGGGATTCATTGATTCACATGCACATGTGATGGGATTGGGACAGAGTCTTTCGGAATTAAATCTTTACGGCACAACATCGTCCCAGCAGATTGCTGCTATGGTTGCACAAAGTGCAAAGAATGTAAAGCCGGGCGAATGGATCCGCGGACGGGGATGGGATCAGAATGACTGGGGTTCAGGGACAGGTGAAAAACCATTTCCTACTGCTTCAATCCTAGATAAAGTTTCTCCTGATAATCCGGTGATACTAAGCCGTGTTGACGGTCATGCCATTTGGGTGAATGCCAAGGCAATGGAAATCGCAAAAAAAAATACCGATCTGAAAATTGAAATTCCCGGCGGAATAATTCATCGAGATCGTTTTGGAAATCCCACCGGAATATTTATTGATAACGCTGAAGCGGTCATTCGTACCGTTGTTCCGGAATATACCAAGGGAGAAAAAATAGCGTTGTATTCAAAAGCATTTGATGAATGTCTAAAACTCGGCATTACCGGAGTTCATGACATGGGAATCGATAAAATTGATTTTGACATTTACAAAGAACTTACTGATCGTCAACAATTGCCTCTGCGCATCTATGGTCTTATTGGCGGCAACGGACATTTCTTGGACGAAATGTTTCAAAGCGGTCCATATAATGACAAAGGGAACAACTTCTTTGCCGTTCGGTCCATCAAACTCTATTTAGATGGTGCGTTGGGATCACGCGGTGCCGCATTGATTGAACCATATAGCGATGAACCGGAAAGCCGCGGGGTAATAACATTTTCTCCCGATTCTATCCGCATCATCACCGAACTTGCATTACAAAAAGGATTTCAGGTAGCAGTGCATGCTATTGGTGATAGAGCAAACAATATTGCATTAAATGAATTTGAAAAGGCATCGCAAAAATTCCCAATGCAGGCGCGCACTGCCCGGCTCAGAATTGAACATGCACAGATCATCTCGCCGGATGATATTCTGCGCTTTAAAAAACTGGATGTTATTCCAAGTATGCAGCCAACTCATGCAACATCGGATATGTATTGGGCGCAAGCGCGGATTGGTCCCGAGCGGATCCTTGGTGCATATGCCTGGCGTTTTTTACTGGACGATGGTAATATGATCCCCGCCGGATCGGACTTTCCCATTGAATACCCTAATCCGCTGTTTGGATTTTATGCCGCTATCACACGACAGGATAAAGATGGAATTCCTCGAAATGCGCGTGATGTAGAAGAGAAATTTCAATTGTCAGCTGAAAAAATAAGAGATTCCACTCTTTATGAAGGAGGATGGTTTGCACCACAGAAAATGACACGAACAGAGGCGCTTCGTGCATTTACATTGTGGGGAGCGTATGCTGAATTTAAGGAAAGTGAAAAAGGAAGTATTGAAGAAGGAAAACTGGCGGATATCGTTATGCTTTCTAAGGATATTATGACTGTTGATCCGAAGGAAATTTTATCCACAGAAGTGACGATGACGATTATTGGCGGAATAATTCGTTACCAAAAATAAATGTGTTGACGATTCCACGAAGAGAAAGGATTTTTTGTCAAGGAGGTATCTATGTACGAAAAATTATTATCGGAAGCCGAAAAATATTTAGAAGCACATAAAACAAAAGAAGTTCCGATCCTGGAATTGTGGGACGAAATGGCTGAGCGTGCGGAGGAGGTAAAATTTGACATGCCGGAAAACCTCGGCGATTTTGAAATGCTTATTGAGGCGGATAAACGTTTCATATTTGTTGCCGCGAAGATTGAAGAAGAGATTGAGGATGTTGATGTCGGGGAAGAAGAAGGAGAATATGAGGTTGGAGAGGATTTCTTTGAAGTGGAAAAAATGGAAAAACTCGGGTTCAATCAGGACCAAATTGTAGGACTGAAAAAATACGAGCGAAAAAAAATATCCGATGATGACGATGACGAGGATACAACAAAGATTTCCGGACATGTCCATTCGAATCACAAGAATGGTGCAAAGAAAGCAACACCACCGGCAATAGAAAAAAAGAAGCAGCATACGACCGCTGCAAAAGTCACAAAAACCAAGACCAAGAACGGCAAAATCCATAAAGGAAAGAAATAATTTTTTGAGTCAAACGGCAGCACCAAAGAAGATCTGGACGATCCTCGAACTTATTACGTGGGGAACAGAATATCTTACCGAGAAAAGCATCGATGATGCCAGGCTTACAATCGAATTACTGCTCGCACATGTTTTGCAATTTCAACGGATACAACTCTACACCAAATTTGATCAACCGCTCACCGATCAAGAATTAGCACAGTTCAAAGAACTGCTTAAACGTCGTCTTACCCGCGAACCGCTCCAATACATTCTCGGCGATACGGAATTTATGGGATTGAAATTTCGTGTGGATAAGCGAGTGTTAATCCCGCGCCCCGAGACCGAATTACTTGTTGAAAAATCAATCGAACTGTTACACCAAAAATTTTCCAATGAAACGATAATTTCGATACTTGATATTGGAACAGGAAGCGGGTGCATTGCCGTCAGCGTAGCAAAAATGATTCCCAACGCTCAAATCACCGCTATTGACGTGAGCAAGGAAGCATTGGAATTAGCTCAACAAAATGCCGAGCAGCATGGAGTTGCAGAACGAATCCTCTTTCAACAATCCGATCTCTTTAATGTGACTTCACAACCATTTGCACAAAAGTTCCATTGTATTCTTTCCAATCCTCCCTATATATCCCAAAAAGAATTTGAACTAGTTTCAAACGATGTTAAGAATTTCGAACCCAATTCTGCCTTAACAGACAATGGAAATGGGTTGAAATTCTATACTGTGATTGCACATCTTGCTGAAGATTTGTTAATTGAGCAAGGTATTGTGGGAGTTGAACATGCATACGATCAATCAGAAAGTGTTCAAACAATTTTTACGCATTGTGGTTTTTCAAATCCAATTATTGTAAAAGATTACCAAGGGATTCAAAGACATCTGTTCTATATCGCAACGAAACAATCATCATGAAAGCATTGATTCAGCGTGTTTCTTCGGCGCAAGTGACTATTGACGGTACGATACATAGTCAAATTGGAAAAGGTCTGTTGATCTTCCTCGGTGTTAAATTGAGCGATACTGAGGATGATGGAAAATATCTTGCAGAAAAATGTACCGCATTGCGGATTTTTGAAGATGCTGAAGGAAAGATGAATCTCTCTGTAAATGATGTGCAAGGATCGGTATTAATCGTTTCTCAGTTCACATTATACGGGGATACCAGAAAAGGAAATCGCCCGAGTTTTATTGAGGCAGCGCCGCCGCAGATTGCTGAGCCGTTATATGAGAAGTTCACAGCATCCGTGAAAGAACTGATTGGCAAGGAAAGAGTCGCCACTGGCGTCTTTCGAGCGATGATGGACGTTTCTCTTGTCAACGATGGTCCGGTGACAGTAATTATTGAATCGAAAAATTAATATTCATTGCTTCAGCAAGTAAAAAAGTGTCATCAAAATATAATTTTTTTTTGACTTAATACTTTTGCCTTTTTACTTTTTTCTATGGCTTTCTATTTCATCTTTTGGGATGGCGTTGGTTACGGGAAGAATGACCCCAAAACAAATCCTTTTTTTTCCGCCAAACTTCCGACATTTCAACGACTCTTTGATGGTAATCTACCGTCGCTTTCCTTTAAAGAGTTCTCATCAGATGTAGTCTCTCTTTCTCCCGTCAATACTACTCTCCGCGTTCCGGGATTGCCGCAAAGCGGCACAGGGCAAACAGCTATCATGACAGGGATGAATGCATCAAAATTTGTTGGCAAACATTTTGGCCCTCATCCGTACTCAACTCTTATTCCTGTTATTAAAGAAAAAAATTTATTCAAACAGCTTCAGAAATTAAATAAAACATTTTTTTTTGCGAATGGTTACCCAAAGCGATATTTCGAATACATTTTTGGCCCAAAAGGGAAAGTTCCAACGATTGCATTATCCTACATCTCGACCGGGAAAACTCTCAATACACATGATGATATAATTAATCAACGAGCCATCTCCGCCGATATTTCCGGAACGAAATGGAAAGAACTCGGACACCCAGAGATCGATTCGAAGAATCCTTCAGATGTCGGTAGACTCTTCCATCAATTTGGGAAAGAAGTTGATCTTATTTTCTTTGAATATTTCGTTACGGACCATGCCGGACATTCGCAGGAAATGCCGATGGCTGTGGATATGTTGGAACGGATGGATGGATTTATCTCAGGAATGTTGAATTCATTTGATCATGAGAATGATACGCTATTGATAATCAGTGATCATGGAAATATTGAAGATCTTACGGTAAAGACTCACACGAAAAATCCGGTCCCGTTAATTGTTGTTGGAAAACACCATTCCTATTTCTCCTCGCGAATTAAAAATCTTACGCACATTACACCGACAGTTATTTCATTTCTCAAATCATAATAGGTTGCATGAAGAACCGCCCGGCACTTGTTGCAGCGTTGATTATTGCAGGTGGAATATATTTTGCCAGATTTGTTCCGTTGCATTGGAGTGTCACCGCAATTGGTGCTGCCTGTTTTCTTACCGCAACCATTGTTGAATTAATTTTGAGTCGCGACCGGAAAAGGCGTGTGCTATCCCAAGCATATTCTATCCTGCCGCTACTTTTTTTCTCTTCGGCGGCCGCATATTCTGTAAATGATCAATTTCACGACAATCACCATATTTCGCATTATCTCAATTTAACTGATTCTCTGACGGTCTATGCAAAGGTGATTGATGAACCAAGAGTGAAAAATGGAAAGACGATGCTGCTTGTTTCTCTTATTTCTTTGTGTAATGAATTTGATACAATGCAGGTTGATGGTAAGGCGTACGTTACTATATTTCCAAATAAACGATTACAAGAAAGTCCAAAAGAGATTTTATACGGTTCGTACATCTCATTCAAAAGCATTATCCAATCACCCAGTAATGAACGGAATCCCGGTGAATTCAGTTATCGGGAATATCTTGCCCTGAATAACATCTATGCTACGATGTCGGTATTTGGAGCGTCAAACGTTATAATCTTTCCCGACCGTGATCCGAATTTCTTTTTTGAACATGTAATTTTCCCATCGAAAGAGTTTGTCGTCAAAACAATTCGAACTGTGATCAAAGGGGACGAAGCGAATTTTTTGATTGGATTGTTATTGGGGGACAGGACTGACATTTCCGATGAGATCAAGTCCGCATTTATGAACACAGGAACGATCCATGTCCTGGCCGTTTCCGGTTCGCATGTTGTTCTGGTCGCTGAGATTATCTTTGTGATTGTCGGACTTCTTCGGTTTTCCCGCAAGCCTAAAATTCTTCTGGCAATGGTTTTTCTGATCTATTATATGCTTTTAACGGGTGCAACTCCTTCTGTTGTTCGTGCAACGTTGATGATGATAGTGCTGTATACTGGAAAATTATTCGAAGAACGTACCGACGTTTATAATATGCTTGGAGTTTCTGCTGTAATCATTCTATTGATTGAACCGAAACAATTATTCGACGTTGGATTTCAGCTCTCCTTTTCAGCAGTCTTTTCCATCGTCTATTTTTATCCAAAGCTCAATGCACTCATTCCAAAAATACCAGAGCCGTTGGAAGAATTCAAAATCATGAAATGGCTTTGGCAGTTGTTTGCTGTCTCCCTTGCAGCGCAAATTGGAACACTGCCTTTTACTGCGTTTTATTTTGGGAAAGTGTCCATCGTTTCCTTATTTGCTAATCTAATCGTTGTTCCTTTGGTCGGCGTGATCGTTACAATTGGTTTAAGTGGTGCGATTCTTGGGATCGCGTGGATGTGGATAGCCTCCTGCTTTAGTGAGGTGAACAATACTATCGCTTTTGTCACACTGAATTTTGTGAAGTGGGCAGAACAAGTTCCGTTTGCCATTGTGAATACTGCAACGTTCGGATTACAGGAGACAATCACCTATTCGCTGCTGATCGGCTTTCTTTTTAATATTGGTAATCGATCAATCCAAAAGAAAATTATTTTTGCCTCATTGGCAGCGGCGAATGTATTATTATTCGTTTCACAATTTGGTTCTTCGGAACAAGTGCTCCGCATAACTTTTCTTGATGTGGGTCAAGGAGATGGAGCGGTGATTCAATTTCCAACGGGAGAAACAGTTATTGTAGACGCAGGACCGGCGTCGCCGGGATCCGATGCTGGAGAAAAAACTATTGCACCGTTTTTGCGGCGAAAAGGAATATCAACGATTGACGCAATTCTCACCACACATCCGCATGCCGATCATCTTGGAGGAGTTCCGTATTTATTGAAACACTTTACCGTGAAACAAACAATTGATGCGAACCAGCGTGCCGGTTCGTCGTTGTTTAGGGAATATGATTTGTTAGAAGAAAAAATGGAACAGATTACGGCAAGAGCAGGTATGATTCTTCCAATAGGTGGTGCGCAGTTGTATTTTCTCCATCCAACAGAGCAATTCATCGATCCAGACTCTGCAAACGGATATGCTCATCTGAATGAAACATCAGTTGTCTTCAAACTTCAATATGGTGAGACCTCCTTCTTATTTACCGGTGATGCCGAATTGGAAGCCGAAGACCAGCTTGTTCACACGTATTCTGATTTTTTGAAATCGGATCTATTGAAGGCAGGACATCATGGCTCATCCACCAGCAGTTCTCAAGAATTTGTTTCCTGCATAATACCGAAAGAAGTTGTCGTTTCTGTGGCAAAGTTCAACAAATTTCGACATCCATCAAAAAGGGTGCTGCAACGATTCGTTGCCTCTGGCGCATCTGTTTATCGAACAGATATGGAAGGGGCAATAGTATTCGAATCTGACGGAAGGTTTGTAAAGAAAATCATTTGGCGGGAATAGCGGTATTACTTACCTGTTTCATCTTGTCTCCTTCTTTCTTATTTTCATTCCACCGGTCACTCATTAATCACTTCTATTACAACAAGAATGTCAGCGAAGAAATTCAAGACCGATTCAGGAATTCCAATTAAGGAGTTTTATTCCCCAGCCGATCTCAATGCATCAACGCCGTTAGGTGAGCCTGGACAATTTCCATTCACACGTGGAGTTCATCCGACAATGTATCGTTCACGTTTGTGGACAATGCGCCAATATGCCGGATTCGGCACCGCAAAACAATCCAACGAACGGTATCAATATTTATTATCCCAAGGGACAACTGGGCTTTCTGTTGCGTTCGATCTTCCTACGCAAATGGGTTATAATTCCGATCATGCAATGAGTGAAGGAGAAGTAGGGAAAGTCGGTGTGGCGATTGATACGCTGGCAGATATGGAGTTGCTCTTTAGCGGCATAGAATTACAAAAAATTACAACGTCAATGACGATTAATGCGACGGCAGCGATTCTGCTTTGTATGTACGTTGCCTTGGCAAAAAAACAGAACGCCGATCTGAAAAAAATCTCTGGAACAATACAGAACGACATTTTGAAAGAGTACATTGCACGCGGAACGCACATTTATCCGCCGCAGCCTTCCATGCGACTGGTGACCGATATTTTTGCATGGTGCAGCGAAAATCTTCCAAGTTGGAATACAATCTCTATCAGCGGATATCATATTCGGGAAGCAGGTTCGACGGCAGTGCAAGAACTGGCATTCACACTTGCCAATGCAAAGGAATATGTTCGGGCGGCATTGAATGCAGGACTAAAAATCGATTCCTTCGGTCCCAGGCTCTCGTTCTTTTTTAATGCGCACAATAATCTTTTTGAGGAGGTTGCTAAGTTTCGTGCTGCGAGAAGATTGTGGGCTTCTATCATGAAAGAAGAATTCGGCGCACAAAATCCCGATTCATTAAAACTACGGTTTCATTCCCAAACGGCCGGTTCATCATTAGCAGCACAACAGATCGAGACAAATGTTCCACGCGTGACATTACAGGCGCTTGCCGCAGTACTCGGCGGAACACAATCGCTGCACACTAATGCAAAGGACGAAGCATTGGCTTTGCCCACAGAGGAATCCGCACGACTGGCGCTTCGTACGCAGCAAGTGATTGGTTTCGAATCAGGAGTTACGGATACGGTCGATCCTCTTGCCGGATCGTATTATGTTGAATCATTGACCAATGATATCGAACATCGAGTAAAAGAATACCTATTGAAAATCGATGAAATGGGCGGTTCTGTAAAGGCGATCGAACAACAATTTTTTCAAACAGAAATTGCTGATAGTGCTTATAAGTATCAACGTGCGATCGATGAAAAAGAAAAGATCATTGTTGGTGTCAATGAGTTTGTGGTGGCGGAAACTCAAACGGATACATTGTTAAAAGTTGATGAATCGATCCGCGATGACCAGATTAAAAGTCTTCACGATGTGAGGAGCAAACGGAATAATGAGAGTGTGAAAAAATCTCTTTCTGAACTGAAAAAAGCAGCACAAGGAAAGGAAAATGTTGTTCCTTGTATTCTTCGTTCGGTGGAGGAATATGCGTCGGTGGGAGAGATTTCAGATATTCTTCGTGAAGTGTGGGGAGTCTATGAATAGTTTTGTAAGGAAAAGCTCATGTTAACAAAACAAAAATTACAATCCATAAAAATACTTCACGAGAAAAAAGGACGCGATGAAGAAGGGAAGTTCATACTGGAAGGGTGGAAAAGTGTTGAAGAAGCATTGAACGCCGGCATTGAAATCGAAACAGTCATTTATAATCCACAAAAAGTGGAAAATGAAAGTGTGCTGAGCAAACTTCAACACTATGCAGGTGAAATGTTTCCGGTAAAACCGAAAGAGCTAGAGTTCCTTTCTGATGCCGTCACGCCGCAGGGGATCATCGCTGTTCTGCCCAGATTCTCACGCACGAGAAAAATCACTGCTATCCTTCAGCAGCCTTCAGCAGTCGTTGTGGTGTTGGACCGTCTCAGCGATCCAGGAAATCTTGGAACGATCATTCGCACGTGTGATTGGTTCGGTGTTGATGCGTTGGTGATCGGACAAAACTCTGTAGATCTTTATAATCCCAAAGTCGTTCGTTCTTCCATGGGTTCAATGTTTCACATACCGATTATTGATGAAGTCAATTTGAATAATTTTCTTTCCGTTTGTCATCAGGATAAATTTACAATCTATTCCACAGAACTTGATAAGAGTGTCAGTCTTCGGGGTATTTCCTTTTCAAAGAAAACAGCCCTTATTATCGGCAGTGAATCTCATGGTGTTTCATCCGAAGTATCGAAGTTGGCCGATAAAAAAGTGCATATCCCACAGTTTGGCAAAGCAGAATCGCTCAATGCGGCGATGGCGTGCGGTATTTTCCTTTCACACATTAAATTATGATTACAGACGTTCCCGGAATTCTCGTCGGACATTATACTGATGAAACGAATATCACCGGTTGTACCGTAATACTCTGTCCGCCAAATACCGTTGCAAGTTGTGATGTGCGTGGTTCTTCTCCCGGCTCGCGCGAACTTGTTCCTCTCGCGCCGGATAAACAAATACAGGAAGTTCATGCTATTCTGCTTTCTGGTGGAAGTGCGTTTGGTCTGGGCGCTGCGAACGGTGTGATGAAATATTTGGTCGAAAAAAAGATAGGATATGCAACACCATGGGCAATCGTTCCCATTGTTCCATCGGCAATTATTTTTGATCTGAACATCGGCAGTTCATCGATTTTTCCAACAGAAGAGAATGCCTATGTAGCATGCCAGCACGCTTCACAAAAATATGAACAAGGAAGTGTTGGTGCGGGCACCGGTGCTGTGGTTGGAAAATGGAGTGGATTTGAGAATGCGATGAAAGGGGGAATTGGTTCGTCATCGCAGAAATCAGGAGAAATTATCGTCGGGGCAATTGCCGTGGTAAATGCTGTTGGTGATATCATCGATAAGGATGGGAGAACGATTGCCGGAGCACGAAAAGAGGAGAGATTTTATGAAAGGCAAGAACGATTGGCATCGTTCAATAATGATCGTTTATTGATACGTAATACCAATACCACACTTATTGTTGTTGCCTCAAATGTGAAACTGAGTAAAGTAGATACAAACAGAGTAGCACAACGTGTGCATGATGGGATGGCTCGGGCTATCCAACCATGTCATACAACGTTTGACGGGGATGTCTCATTTGCTCTTTCGGCCGGACAAGTGATTGCACCGGTCGATCTCGTTGCAGAAATGGCTGCTGATACTGCCTCTGATGCAATTCGAAATGCTGTTAGGTCTTCCAAAGGACGTGGTGGAGTGAAAGGACTAATTGATTGAAATCGAACCAACCGAAACGAGTTGTCAGCCTTCCTCGGGCGCTCTCAAAATTAGGATATTGTTCTCGAAGTCAGGCGGAAAAATTTGTCGCTGAGGGAAATGTAACCGTAAACGGAAGAGTTGTGAAATCTCTTTCCTTCCGCGTGGATCCTTCACGCGATAAGATTTCGGTAAATACCGAATCAGTGAGCAAAGAAAAATCCTTCGTCTATCTTTTAATGAATAAGCCGACCAATGTTGTTACTACGCGAGTAGATGAGCGCGGAAGAAAAACTGTCTACGATCTGTTAAAGGAAAACCAAAATACTCAAGGTATTGGTCATCTCTTTCCGGTCGGAAGACTGGATAAAGAGACAAGCGGTGCATTATTGATCACCAATGATAATCAACTCGGAGAGAAATTGACTAACCCTGAATCAAAATTTCCGAAATCGTATGAAGTTGTCTGCGAGGGAACATTGACTCGGGAAATCTTGAGCGAATTGGCTGAAGGGATTGAGTTGGACGATGGTTATAAGACACTTCCTGCCCGCATTTCGAAAATGTATTCCGATAATAATGTTTCGGAGTGCGAGGTTACTATTGTTGAAGGAAAAAATCGCCAGATCCGTCGTATGTTCGAAGCGGTAGGATTTCCCGTGATTGAACTAAAGCGGATTGCCATTGGGGCCGTACGATTGGAAGATTTACAGACGGGGAAGATACGGAAATTGACAAAAGAAGAAATTGAACAACTTAAAGGCCGTTAACGATGGCAAACATTATCTGCAACATCGTAGAAGTCTGTATTTTTTCCTTTGAGAATAAGGAGCCAATGTATCTTATGCTACGCCGCTCAATTACGGAAAATGCATATCCGGATATGTGGCAGATCGTTACCGGCTCTATCGAAAAAGGTGAGAGCGCGCAACAAGGTGCATTGCGGGAGCTCAAAGAAGAGACGGGATATACGCCGCAAAAATTTTGGATTGTGCCCCATGTGAACACCTTTTTTTCTGTCATGCACGATACGTTAAATCATACGGTAGTCTTTGCTGCACAAGTTCCAGCGAATACGAATCCTATTCTTTCTGATGAACATTATCAATTTGGCTGGTATACAATCGAAAAAGCAAAAGCAATGTGTGTGTGGCCGGGACAAATGACAGCGCTTGATATCGTCCATAATTTTATTGTGGGTGGTAAAAAAGCTGCAGCGTTTTCCGAAATTGCTTTATGAAAACACTTTTTTCCATATGCTTCATTATATCAACCCTTCTCAGTCAAACCGAAGAACAAGTTTATCCTATTACTGCTATCGATCCTAAAAACACAAGAGATTATCCTGGCGGGCGTGGAGAGCATCAATTAATCATCTACACTTCCTCATATGGGAAACAGACTACCGGAACAAATCAATGGGGTGTTGAAGCAACGGTGAAAGATAACATTGTTATCACGATGGGTGGTAATAATTCGAAAATTAATCAAGGAGAGATTATTCTTTCTGGTCATGGAAAAGCCAGAATATTTTTACAGAGCAGAGTAAAAGTCGGCGCCAAAATTATTTTGTCAGATTCATCCATCTCAGTTACATTTGATTCCGAATCGTTCAGAATTTATGCAAAAATGCGTCTTGAAGGATTACTGAAAAAGCTTGAAAAGATTCGGCTACAACTGACGGAAAATGAAGTTGCATCGTTCCGTTCTGCTGTAGACTCCTTACAAATATTACGCGATGAAAAAAGTATTTTGTTGGATTCAACATTATACCTACGCGGAATGCATATGTTGGATGAAGTTGAATATCGTATCTCTCTTTCCACCTCTGTCGAAGGAAGAGGAGTATGGCACAGACCGACAGAGAAAAACAGCGAGGAAATATCAGCGGTTGTTCGCAAACTTGCGGATGCAGGGTTCAACATGATATTTTTGGAAACGATCTGGCGCGGTGAAACGATTTATCCCGGTTTTATTACCAAGCAAAAAAAAGAATTTGTTGGATTTGACCCTCTTCGTACATACATCGCAGAAGGGAAGAAATACGGCGTCGAAATTCATGCGTGGATCCACACTTTCTTTGTCGGATATCTCGGACACGATGAAGATACAAGCACCGGTCCAATCCTCTCTAAACATCCGGATTGGCAGTTGGTTAAACGAAACGGAGAAAAAATATCAAAAGCTGAACCGGGATATCTTTATGTAAATCCAGCACACCCGATGGCTCAGGAATTTATCGCATCACTCTATAAAGAAGTAAGGACAAATTATCCCAATCTTACTGGGATTCAGATGGATTATATCAGATATCCTGTAAATGTACCTCTGGATGAATCATCAGATTATAGCGATGTCTCCAGGGAAAAATTCAAGGAATATTCTAGCGTGGATCCGCTTACAATCAATCCTGCGGATAACCCTGAACAGTGGGAGGCATGGAGACTCTGGCGTGAACAAAACATCACCAATTTTGTAAAAAAAATTCGATGGGAAAATCCGGAAATACTTTTATCCGCAGATATTTTTCCCGATATTGAAGAGGCGCTTAAAACAAAGATGCAGAATTGGGGCGACTGGGCCAACAAAGGGTACGTGAATTTTTTAGTCCCAATGATTTACACGGTGAATTCCGACTGGGTCACCGAAGCGATTGGAAAAATGCGAGGAATCACGGGGGAACAATTCCCGCTGTATATTGGACTTGCTCCATTTCTCAAGTTGACACCTTCTCAACTATTGCTGCAGATTGAATTGAGCCGGGAGAGCAACGCAAACGGAGTAATACTCTTTTCAAGTTCAAGCATCACGGACGAACAGTTACAATTGCTGTCGATCGGACCATTTCGAAAAAAAGCATTAATACCTACAGTGATCAATAAAAAAACAAAACCATAAGGAGTTACTTTGTCTATTCTTGTTGTCGGCTCAGTTGCCATTGATGATATCGAAACACCATTCGGAATCGCTAAAGATGTCCTTGGCGGATCTGCAGTCTATATTGCTGTTGCAGCAAGTTATTTTACTACGCCGGTTCGTCTTGTTGGTGTTGTTGGGGGAGATTACCCACAGACAGCGATTGATTTCTTAAACGAACGCGGTGTTGATCTCACCGGTTTGGAAATAATTCAAGATGCAAAGACATTCCGCTGGTCCGGACGGTACCATTATGATTTAAACAACCGTGACACATTATCGCTGAATTTGAATGTATTTGAAAAGTTCAATCCAAAAATTCCTGAATCCTATAAAAAAACAAAATACATTTGTCTCGGGAACATCGATCCTACGTTGCAGCGGAGAGTGCTGGAACAAATCGAAAAACCGACACTGGTTGTCGGCGACACGATGAATTTTTGGATTGAAACCAAAAAAGAAGAGTTGATGAAGACAATCCCATTCTTCGATGTTTTCATTCTTAATGATTCAGAAGCACGATTGCTTTCCAACGATCCAAACCTGCTGCGCGCAGCAAAGAAGATCCGGGCAATGGGTGCAAAGACATTGATCATTAAAAAAGGGGAACACGGGGCACTATTGTTTCACGAAGATCATATCTTTTCGGCCCCGGCATATCCGCTGGAAGACATTTATGATCCGACCGGTGCAGGCGATACATTCGCATCCGGTTTTACAGCGTGGCTTGCAAAAACGGACGATCTGTCGTTTGAAAATTTGAAACGAGCGGTGATCTATGGAAGCACGATGGCATCGTTCTGTGTTGAGAAAGTATCCCTTGATGGATTGCGCGATCTTTCCTATCTGAAGATTCAGGACAGATTTCGGGAGTTCAAAGCGTTATCAAAGTTTGATGAATAATTTTTTGTTAACGCAAAAACGCTGGACGACAGAGAAACAATATTCTTTGCACGTTGGCGTTTTTGCAGTTTAAAGCCTCCGCACAATGAACAGTATTGAATGGCTCGGACATACGGTTCGCTTTTTGGATCAGACGGAACTTCCACTTATGGAAGTATATATTGAAACATCCGACCTTTCCGTCCTGAATAATGCAATCGTCGCATTGAAAATTCGAGGAGCCCCATTGCTTGGTATCGCCGCGGCCTATGGTGTACTATTGGGAGTTCAAACGGCAAAAAAATCTCCCCGAGAATCGTTTGAACAATTGTTTGAAGAATCCGCACAACGAATCTCTGCTACTCGCCCGACGGCAAAAAATCTTTTTTGGGCGTTGGAACGAATGAGAAATGTTCTTCGTCTAAATCCTCGTGATACTGCTCAATCGCTCTTTGACAAATGTGAGGCTGAAGCGCAAAAGATTCACGATGAGGATAGGATCATGTGCAATCAAATCGGGGAAAATGGTGCAGAATTGATTCCTAAGAACGCAAAGATCCTGACACATTGTAATACCGGGGCGCTTGCTACCGGAGGGATTGGAACTGCGTTTGGAGCGATTTTGACGGCACATACAGCTGGGAAAAATATCCATGTCTATGCAGATGAAACGAGGCCCCTGCTCCAGGGTGCACGGTTGACAATGTGGGAGTTGTTGAATGCAGGAATACCAGCTACGTTAATCACCGATAATTCCGCAGCGTGGACAATCCGTACAAAAAAAATAGATCTCATCATCACCGGTGCAGATAGAATTGCTGCTAATGGGGACACAGCCAATAAGATCGGAACATACAATCTTGCCCTGCTTGCAAAGGAACATAATATTCCATTCTATATTGCCGCGCCATCATCGACAATTGATACTTCAATGCCGTCCGGAGATCGCATTGCAATTGAAGAACGTGGGAAAGAGGAAATCATCAACGGATTTGGAAGACAGGTCGCACCGGTTGAATCACAAGTATTTGCACCAGCGTTTGATGTAACACCTGGGGAATTGATTTCAGCGATCATTACGGAAAAAGGAGTATTAAGAAAACCGTATCTTCAATCGATCGAATCATCGGTGATACAATGATTGTGGAAACGGAAGCGGTCGTATTACATTCCATCAACTTTCGCGATACCAGCAAGATTGTTACATTGTATTCGCGGAAGTATGGAAAAATAAAAGTGATCGCAAAAGGGGTGAAAAATCAAAAGACGAACAAGTTTGGGTCATCGCTGGAGGCGATGACACATTCATCGGTAGTAATCTATAAAAAGGAACATGGAGATCTTCACCTTCTCTCGAAAAGCGAGATTGTAACACCATTAAACAGACTGCAGAGTGATTCTGAACGAATGTTTACAGGACTTGCACTGGTAGAATTGGTGAATATGGTGATCCATGGTGAAGAAGAGAATGAAATATTGTTCTCTATGATTGTCGAATCCCTTCAAGCGATAGACGGTGCAGGAAAGAATGGCATGAATGTATTGTTCGGCTTTATGGTAAAAATGTTCGATCAGTTCGGATTTGGTTTGACACTGGATACATGTTTGAACTGCGGAAGGAAAACCGACGAACATGATTTTAAATCCGTATTGCTTCGACTGTCAGACGGTAAATTGATCTGTCCTCACTGTTCTGCGGATCAAACATCAACCGGAACAAAAATATCCGGCGGACTTTTGAAATCCCTTTACTATTTACAAACAAATGCCATTGAAAAATCAACGTCGTTATCAATGAATTCCGTGATGCGGGATGATCTGATATCGATTTTGCAGGCATATCTTCGGTATCATATTGACAGTGTCAGAACTTTGAAATCACTTTCGTTGTTACAGAGTATATCATGATCAATCCAATTTGAAACTAGAGGGAGAAATTACTATATGAAACGTTCTATTCTTGCAGCATTCTTTTTTATCGTCGTCGGAATTATCTTCGGCGCGATCCTTGTCTCCGACCTTGACGGTGTCGACCTGGGACTGGCGCAACAAAAACAAGTTAAACTCGGATCTGACAAGGCACCATCCAAAACCGATCTTGATCTTCAAGCAGCAAATGATGCGTTCGTTAAAGTATCAAAAGAAGCGACACCATCTGTTGTGTATATCAGTGTAACAACTAAACCTAGAAAACCCGATGGCAGAGAAGAAGAGTTCTTTAAATTTTTTCCTGATTTCCGTTTTCATCAACCGGAAGGACAAACGCAGGGTGCAGGTTCCGGTGTGATTGTAACGAAAGACGGTTATGTCATGACGAACAATCACGTTGTTGATAATGCTGCAGATGATGGGATCGAAGTTGTGTTGAACGATACTCGCCGTTTTAAAGCAAAGTTAATCGGTGCCGATCCTTTGACCGATGTTGCTGTTGTGAAAATTGAAGGTGATAATCTTCCCGTTGCAATGATTGGAAATTCTGATGATGTGCAGGTGGGGCAGTGGGCGCTCGCAATCGGAAATCCGTTGGGATTAAATTCAACTGTCACGGCAGGAATCATCAGTTATCTTGGAAGAGGTAACCTGCGTCTGATTGAAGATAGTTATGGTGTGGAGAACTTTATCCAAACGGATGCTGCAGTAAATCCTGGAAACAGCGGCGGAGCTCTGGTGAACATTTACGGAGAAGTAATTGGTATTAATACTGCAATTGCTACAACCAATCAGCGATACCAAGGATATTCATTTGCCATTCCAATCAATCTTGCGAAGAGTGTTGCGACCGATCTGATTCTTCATGGGAAAGTTGAACGTGGTTATATCGGCGTACAAATTTCTCAAGTAGACGAAACGCTCGCCAAAGCAAGCGGATTGGAAAAACCGGAAGGTGTATTTGTTCAAGAAGTAGTCGGCGAAGCGGCAAAAGCAGCAGGAGTGAAAGCCGGAGACATCATTCTGACCATTGATAACAGACCGATGAAAGCACCGAATGAATTGCAAGCATATATTGCCTCAAAGCATCCCGGCGATAAAGTGAAATTACTCATCTGGCGCGATGAAAAGAAAATGGAAAAAGTGATCACTTTAAAACCTCGATCCGAAGGTCCAACAACTGCATCACTGGAAGAAGACGAAAACGATCCGTCTATAGCGCAGGATGCCTCTGTTCGATCTTTGGACTTCGAAAAACTCGGATTCTCTGTGAAAAAAGCAGACAGTCGTTTATTAAAGGACAGAGATGCATCCCGCGGTGTAGTGGTTTCATCGATTAAAAATTTCGGTGAAGCAGCCAGCCGTTTCCTTCGCGAAGGTGATCTCATTCTTGATGTGGATAAAAAGGATTTCAGTTCGCTGACAGAATTTGAGAAAATAATGAAATCGAAAAAAGAAGGAGAAGCTGTTTTGCTTCGAGTGAAAGGGGCAGATAATAAAATCCGGTTTGTGGCATTGATGATACCAAAAGGATAGGAAATTGCTTTCAGTTCACAAAAAGGCCTCGTTGATCGAAAAATCAATGAGGTCTTTTTATTTTATTTTGTATATTCTTGTAGATAATATTATACACATGACAGCGTGAGTGGTATGAATTTTCCTTTTTCTCCCGAACAGTTGATGCTTCGAGATATGGTTCGTGAATTTTCTAATGCAGAAATCCGACCTCTCGCAACAAAAATTGACCGTGATGAAGAGATACCGCCATCCCTGCTTAAAAAAATTGCCGAAGTTGGTTTATTTGGGACAGCAATTCCGGAAGAATACGGAGGTGGCGGATTTGGGAAAGTTGGGTTTTGTCTTGCACAAGAAGAAGTGGCGAGAGTGTGCGGCTCAACGGCCGCGACCATCGGCGCTCATCAATCAATCGGCGCACAAGCAATCATCGTTGGTGGATCAGAGACATTAAAAAAGAAATATCTTCCGGTAATGGCATCCGGTGAAATGATTGCTGCATTTGCATTGACCGAGGCTGAAGCAGGATCGGATTCATTTAATCTTTCTACCCGCGCTGAAAAACGGGGTGATACATGGATTCTCAACGGGGCAAAAGCCTGGATTACGAATGGTGCAATAGCGGATGCATATTCAGTATTCGCACGGACAGAAAAAGGGATTACCGGATTTGTTGTTGAAAAAAAATTCGCTGGCGTGAGCGTTGGAAAGAATGAGAAAAAACTCGGTATCAAAGGGAGCGTCACAAACAGTCTTGCCTTTGATAATGTAGAAATTCCCGAAGAAAATATGATCGGAACAGATGGTCGTGGATTTTTAGTAGCAATGGAAACTTTGAATTCTGGAAGACTTGGGTTAGGCGCCGCCTGTTTTGGTGCAGCGAAAGAAATGCTGGAATTGTCCGTCGCATATTCCAAACAGCGTAAGCAATTCGGGGAGCCGATTTCTAAATTTCAGGCAATACAATTTATGATCTCAGATATGGCAACGCATATCTATGCTATGGAAAATATGGTCTATAAAGCGGCATTCAAAAGTGATAATAAAGAAGATATTACTCTTGACGCTGCAATTGTTAAATTATATTGTTCCGAAGCGGTTTCAGAAATTGCGGACCAAGCACTGCAGATCCACGGAGGTATGGGTTTTTCTGCCGAGCTTCCATTCGAACGTTTTTATCGCGACGCTCGCATCTTGAAAATATTCGAAGGAACAAATGAGATTCAAAAGTTAATTATCAGCAGACAGATCTTGAAACAGAACGGAAAATGGAACAGCTAAATTCATCGATTCACGTTTCACGCTACAGGATTCATTCCAATTCTTTTATTGAATCATGTATCCTGAACCCTGAAACTTAAATTTTGAATCTTGAATCGTGCATCTTGAATCTTACATCCTGAATCATAAAACACTAATCTTACTTTTTTATGGTACGCTACTACACAGCAGGTGAATCACACGGACAAGCTCTTGTTGGAATTGTTGAAGGAATTCCAGCGGGACTTCCGATTTCATCCGAATATATTAACCATCATCTCTGGCGCAGGCAGCAAGGGTACGGCCGCGGCGGCAGAATGAGAATTGAAACCGATAAAGTTGAAATACTTTCCGGTGTGCGATTTGGCAAAACACTCGGCTCACCGATTGCACTCATGATTCGAAATAAGGATTGGCAGAATTGGACAGAAAAAATGTCCGTTGAAGGGAGCGGAAAAGGAATTGAAAAAATTACTCTTCCTCGTCCTGGCCATGCCGATTATGTCGGCTCCGTGAAGTATGATTTCGACGACATTCGTAATGTGATTGATCGAGCCAGCGCGAGAGAGACTGCAATGCGTGTTGCCTGCTGTTCTATTCCAAGAAAATTGTTAGAAGAATTAGGACTGTTTATCGGCAGTCACGTTCTTTCCATAGGGAGCGCAGAAATAAAAAATATTTCTGAATTGAATAAATTGATTCACAAATTGATTTTGAAAGAGAACGCTTGGAGTGTTGCTTCTGCAGCCGATGCGTCTGAAGTTCGAATTTTGGACAAACAGATTGAAGCAAAAGCAATTGCCGCAATTAAAGCATGCAAGAAAAAAGGGGATACACTTGGCGGCATTTTTGAGGTGATTGTCTCGGGTGTTCCAATCGGATTAGGAAGTTATGTTCATTATGATAGAAAACTCGATGGACAACTTGCGCAAGCAATCATGTCCATTCATGCCGTAAAAGGTGTCGAAATTGGTGACGGTTTTGAAAATGCACACCGTTTCGGATCTGATGTTCATGACGAACTTCTTTCAGAAAAAAAGAGTACGTACCGACCGACAAATCGTGCTGGTGGTTTAGAAGGTGGCGTTACGAATGGTGAAACCTTAATCATTCGGGGTGCTATGAAGCCTATTTCTACGTTGGCTAATCCGTTGCGAACAGTGGATATCAAATCAAAGCAAACAGTAAAATCCCGTTATGAACGGTCTGACGTTTGCGCAGTCCCAGCCTGTGCTGTTATCGGCGAAGCTGTTGTAGCGCCTGTAATTGCGAATGCATTGTTGGAGAAGTTTGGTGGAGACTCGTTAAAAGAGATAAAAAAACGATTCTAAAATATTTGAACAAGATTAATTCGACCAAACAATACAGTTTGGTCGAGTTTTCGACCCTTTCTGAATCCCCATTTCCCCTCAATTTAATTCGCTCTCCTGATTGATATTAACTATCGCTGTTGTTATATTTCAACTACATTAGCGGTCTATCTCAAAGGTTTTTCTCGAAAATACTAGGTAAAGACATTACATTATCGACGGTTACGTACTACTAAAAGCCCTTTCATAGAAAAACGAAAGTAGCAAGAGGAGGATTGTCGCCTTCAGTTCATTATTCCAGTCGAAAAGTATACACGGGCGCTTAAATAGTAAAGTGCTTGTGCTTAACCAGAATTATGAGCCATTAAGTGTTTGCAATGTTAAAAAAGCAATAATGCTTCTTTTTCTGCGCAAAGCTGAGTTGATTGAAGCCAGTAATGGAAAAGTCATTCGCTCTGTCTCATTGGCAATGCCGTTCCCAAGCGTTGTTCGTCTCTCTGCGTTTGTTCGGGTGCCCTATAAGAAAATTATTCTTTCACGAAAGAATATTCTTCGTCGCGACGGTCACCGCTGTCAATATTGCGGAAGAGGTGATATGCCGCTGACAATGGACCATGTTCAGCCTCGTTCAAAAGGGGGAGAAGATGCATGGGAGAATCTTGTAGCTGCGTGTGTGAAGTGTAACAATAGAAAAGGAGATAGTACTCCGGAAGAAGCCGGGATGCCGTTGATGCGGCTGCCAATGAAACCGAATCATGTTACCTTCATTCGTCATTTTGTCGGGAATATGGACGACCGGTGGAAACCGTATTTGTTCATGCACTAAAAAACTGATTCAGGTTTCATGATGCAAGATTCAGTTATGAACCCTGAATCGTGAATCCTGAAACATGAAACGATTATTTTAAGGAACGAGATTTTTTTGAATACCAAAAAAAAGAGAATATTAAGCGGTATGCGTCCGACTGGGAAACTCCACATCGGTCATCTGGTTGGCGCATTGGAAAATTGGGTTGCCTTACAAAACGAATACGACAATTATCATCTGATAGCAGATTATCATGCGTTAACGACGAATCTTGATACGAACGAATTGTATCAGAACTCCATTGATATGGTAATCGATTGGCTTGCGGCAGGAATCGATCCTGAAAAAAGTCCCATCTTTCGTCAATCACAAATCAAAGAGCATGCTGAGCTTCATTTAATTTTTTCTATGCTCATCACTACTGCACGATTGGAACGAAATCCTACATTAAAAGACCAGATCCGCGATCTGAATATGGATTCAGTGGTGTATGGACATCTTGGATACCCTGTGTTGCAATCGGCAGATATTCTTCTCTACAAAGGAGAAGTTGTTCCTGTGGGAGAAGATCAAGTTCCGCACATTGAAATCACACGAGAGATAGCCCGAAGATTTAACCTTCAGTGGGGATCCGCCAAACAGACAGCGGATAAACAAGTTTTCCCGGAACCCGAACCGAAACTGACAAAATTTGCGCGCCTTGCCGGACTTGATGGAAATCAAAAGATGAGCAAGTCGCTGGGAAATACAATTTTGCTTTCTGATTCACCGGATGAGATTCAAAAGAGAATGCGGACTGCGGTCACTGATACACTCAAAGTTCGTAAGAACGATCCGGGCAGACCGGATGTTTGCGTTGTTTTTTCGTATCACCAAAAATTTAATCCTACCGAAGTACCGGAAATTCGAACAGGATGTGAGTCAGGTGCTTTGGGATGTGTTGACTGCAAAAAAAATTGTTCTTTAAAGATTGCGGAAACCCTGGCTCCGTTTCGTGAGAAACGTGCATACTACGAGAATAATCCTGTAGAAGTAAAATTTGTGTTGCATGATGGGGAAGCCCGTGCCAAAAGAATTGCGAATGAAACAATGCAGGAAGTGCGTCAAGTGATGAAGATCGGATAGCACATAACCGACAATGGATAAAGCATACAGAGTAAAATTATCAGATTTTGAAGGCCCACTGGATCTTCTTCTCTTTTTTATTAAAAGAGATGAATTGGATATTTATGATATTCCAATAGCGAAAATTACAAAAGAGTTTTTGCAATACCTTCAATATCTGCAGGAATTGAATCTGGATATTGCCGGAGAGTTTATTGTGACGGCGGCGGAGTTGATGCAGATAAAAGCGCAGATGCTGCTGCCGCGCCCAGACGGTGAAGGAGAAGAGGAGTTCGATCCACGCGCGGAACTTGTTCGTCGGCTGTTGGAATATAAGCGCTGGAAAGAGATGGCGGAAGAACTTGAGCGCAGGCAGATACAGCATAAAAAATTGGCGTATCGCGGCAATTTTGAGCACGATCCCATAGTTATCGAAGAAGAAAATGACGATGATATTATCCGTGACGTGACGTTGTTTGATCTGATTGCAGCATTTCAGTTTGCAGTGAACAAAATGCCCCGCAAACATGTACACGAGATCAACAAATTAAACGTATCGCTTGATGAACAGATGCAGTTCATTGTAAATTTCTTCAAAGACAAAAAAGAGGTATCTTTTTTTGACATTGTGTTTTCGATGAACGAAAAAATCCGCATTGTGGTGACGTTTATAGCAATCCTGGAATTGATGAAACAGAATATTATTGCCATCAACCAATACGATCCGTATACCGATATTACGATTATCAAGGTGAGCGACGCAACAGCGATCGTATTGCCCGATTCAACATATTAATTTATCATTAACCGTTCGGACCGATCACAATCGGAGAAGAAACGTATGAGTGAAGCACAAGCAGAGATCAAAGCGGAAGGAATAATGGAAGAAATCGTTGTTTCGACCGAGTTGAAGAACATCATCGAAGCACTCATCTTTGCCAGTGATGAGCCGATGACGGTGCGGTTCCTTCGTGCCATAACGGACGATGTGAACAAGGAGTTGCCTCCCGCTGAACATCTTATTGTGAATGCAGAGATTATCCGTAAAGCCGTTGCTGATCTAAATCGGGGATATGGCAAAATGGGGAGCGGATTTCGTATCATCGAAATTGCCGGCGGGTTTACATACGCCACTCAAGAACAATTTTCATCCTGGGTTGGAAAACTTGCGAAAGAAAAAGCACGCCGTCGTTTATCCCCGACGGCAGTGGAAACACTTGCAATCATCGCTTATAAACAGCCGATCGCTAAAGGAGAAGTTGAATTTATTCGCGGTGTGAATGTCGATTATATCATTAACGCATTGTTGGAGAAAGATCTCATTCACATCACCGGTCGGGCAAATACTCCAGGTCGTCCATTATTGTACGGTACTACGCAAAAATTTTTGGAACATTTTGGACTCAATGATCTTACTGATTTGCCGAAACCGCGTGAGATATCAGAATTGATTAATGAAACAGAATTGGAAGTTGACCGCCGCCTTCTTGCCGAACAGCAGGAGTTGGAGTTCAAAGAAGATCTGGAAAAGAAGTTGGATGGAAATGAAGGATCCAAAAACAAACCGCAGCGAGGACCGAAAATCAAGGTACCGGATGAAGTGAAAGAAGAGAATCGGCGCAAGGAGAAACAGGAAGCGGAAACGGAACAAACGCCGATTCCCGTGGAAAATAAAAACATTGAAGAAGGAGAACGATCATCAGAAAGCAATTTGGTAACAGACGAAATGACGGGGGTGATAGAGGTCGATCAACCGAACGAAGCGGCGCTCCACGAAAACGAAGCGGTGCTTCCAGTGATAGTCGAACAGGATCATTTGGAGACAAACGTTTCCGAAGGCCAGGATCAAAATTCGGTACAACCGGAGGAACCTCTCGTTTCAAGTCCGACAGATTTGACAAACCTGAGCGAACCGGAAGTACAGGAAGTTCATTTGAGCGTAAGCGAACCGGAAAACCAGACAATAGACGAACAGGTTCCTTTGACGACAGACGTTCCGGAAAGCCGAATGACCGATTTGGAAAATCCGGAAAACCGCGCGATCGATTTGGAACATCCGGTCGTTCAACAGACAGAAAGCGAACCGACAATTTCGACGGAAGACGCGGAGGGTCATTTGGCAGTGTCGACCGAAAGCGAACTCCGAGGCCAGGAACTCCAGGAAGGGACTATACCAGGCGGACAACAGCCAGACCAACCAAGCCAGACAGGTTGGAGCAAGTGGAAGAGCAAAGTGAAAACGTTCTTCCAGAAACTCTTCGCCTAAACAGGTTCCTCGCTATGGTCGGAGTTGCATCTCGCCGTGCAGCGGAAGAAATGATCGCCAATGGTGAAGTGGAACTGAACGGCACTGTCGTAAAAGAACTCGGAACAAAGGTGAACCCGCAGAATGATGTTGTGAAAGTAAACGGTCAAACGTATTCTCTTGCACAAAAGCTGGTGTACATCCTGCTCCACAAACCCAAAGATTTTATTACCACAGCAAGCGATGAAAAAGGGAGACGTACTGTCCTCGATATCGTCAATATCCGTGAACGTATTTATCCTATTGGTCGTTTGGACAGACAAACAACCGGTGTTCTGTTGCTGACAAATGATGGAATGCTTGCCAACAAATTGATGCATCCTTCCAGTGAAGTGATTAAAACGTACAATGTGTCCCTGGATAAAGGTCTGGATGTTGTTCACGCCCAAAAACTTGCCAGCGGTGTTTTTCTTGAGGATGGGAAAACAGCACCCGCTGAATTAGAAATTATCCCAGGCACAAAAAGTCGAGAAGTAATCATCCATATCCATGAAGGAAAGAACCGACAGGTGCGAAGAATGTTTGAATCATTTGGCTATGAAATTGAGCGTTTGCATCGGTCAGAATATGCGGGATTGAATGTGCATGGACTTCAACGGGGAATGTGGCGCTATTTAACGGATAAAGAAATAAAACATTTAAAAAGTGTAGTACTGCCAACCACCATCATTCACAAATCAGATAAGTAAAAAATATGAGTTTTGAACGCAGTTCAGGAATTTTATTGCATCCAACATCCCTCCCTGGTCAGTTCGGTTCCGGTGACCTTGGAGCATCGTCGTATCATTTCATTGAATGGCTTGTAGTAGCGGGACAAAAATTGTGGCAGATGCTTCCGCTCGGCCCTGTTGGTATGGGAGATTCTCCGTATATGTGTCTTTCTGCTTTTGCCGGCGAACCGATGTTGATTGATTTGCAGGAATTAGTCGATCGTGGGTGGCTTCCGAAAAATGAATTAGAAAAGCGTCCGGCTTTTAATCAGCACAAGGTCCACTATGGCGATGTGAAGACTTTTCGAATGAATAAACTTCGCGTGGCTTCGCAGCAATTTTTTGCAAAAAAAACGAATGCAGAAACGAATGATTTTGAATTATTCTGCAAAAAACAAAAATCGTGGCTCGGTGATTATGCGCTGTTCATGTCGTTGATTCAAAAATATAACGGCGCCGAATGGAGTTCGTGGGATGTCGACCTTGCGAAACGAAATCCAGCTGCGTTAAAAAATATTCGCAAAGAATTAGAAGCGGAAATCAATTTCTGGGAATTTACACAGTGGTGTTTCTTCCGCCAATGGTTTGCACTCAAAAAATATGCGAATGATCGTGGTGTGAAAATCGTCGGTGATATCCCGATCTTCATCGCCTATCAAAGTTCCGATGTCTGGGCGAACCAGCATCTCTTTCATCTTGATAAACAGATGAAACCGACAGTTGTTGCAGGAGTCCCGCCTGATTATTTTTCCGTGACGGGTCAGCGGTGGGGAAATCCACTCTACAATTGGAAAGCGATGCACCAAGAGAACTACGCTTGGTTCATTGAACGGATCAAGACAACGTTGGAGTTAGTGGACATCGTTCGTATCGATCATTTCCGCGGATTTGCCGGTTATTGGGAAATTCCTGCCACAGAAGCAACGGCAGTAAAAGGACAATGGGTAAAAGGTCCCGGAGCAAAATTATTCGATGCCATCGATAAGAAACTCGGGAAAATGCCGATCATTGCTGAAGATCTCGGCGAAATCACTCCTGATGTTATTGAATTACGAGATCGCTATAATTTCCCCGGGATGAGAATTTTGCAATTTGCATTTGCGGCGGATGCAAAAAATAATTTTCTTCCGCACAATTATATTTCCAACACAGTTGTTTATTCCGGTACGCATGATAATGATACGACAATCGGCTGGTTCAAATCCTCAACGGAACGTGAACGTGAATTTGTTAAAAAATATGTCGGAACCGATGGAAAAGAGATTCAATGGGATCTGATTCGTATCGCTTCACAGTCGGTTGCTGATATGGCAGTATTTCCGTTTCAGGATATTTTGGGATTAGGGACAGAAGCGAGAATGAACATGCCCGGCCAAGCGCTCGGAAATTGGTCTTGGAGATTTCAATGGGATCAGGTGCAACCGTGGCATGCATTAAAGTTGTACGAAATTTCTGCTTTAACGAACAGAACAAAAGCGGACAAAGTGAATTTACCGGCTTATCCGACTGGTAAAGTTCAACCTTAAATCGTTCAAAAAAACTATGCCTATGAAACCATCACTGCTTGCGGTTTTACTGATGGCCGCTCTGATTGGGTGTTCAACCCAACAGACGACAAAATATGATCTTTCCAATCCTATCGGCAATCTTGGTTATGAACTCTCGCAAACGTTCGACGACCCTACATTTGAAAATGCCCATTGGGGAGTATTCATTAAATCATTGAAGACAGGCGAAACGATTTATTCTCGCAATGAGAAAAAAATGTTTATGCCCGCATCGAATATGAAATTGTTTACTTCCTCTTCGGCAATGATAGCACTCGGTCCGGATTATCGATACATAACTCGATTGGTAACAACCGGTACGGTGAACGATAGTGTGTTGACAGGGGATGTAATCATTATTGGCAGCGGTGATCCGACGATTTCCGGAAGATTCAATGAAGGGAAAGTAACGGAAACTTTTGAACAATGGGCTGATAGTCTGAAAGTTCGCGGTATCAAAGCGATCAGCGGTAATATTGTTGGTGATGATAATTGTTTTGATGACGAATATTACGGTACCGGCTGGTCGGCGGATTACGAAACAGATTATTATGCAGCTCAGGTCAGCGGCATTTCGTTCAATGATAATTGCGTTGATTTCCGAGTTGTTCCTTCGGCAAATGTGGCGGATGTTTGTTCGCTGTCTTGGGTGCCGAATACAAACTATGTGAAAGTGATAAACCAAACTGTGACTGCACCTCTTACAGACTCGGTGAACGATATTTATTTTTACCGCGTTCGCGGGACCAATACAGTTTATGTGCGCGGTAAAATGTCTATTGGTAAAAAAGAACTGATTGAATCTGTCGCCATTGATAATCCAACGTTGTATTCAGCTACCGTATTAAAAGAAGCACTTGAGTCAAAAGGAATCCGCGTCAATGGAAATCCAATTGATATCGATGATATTAAGGATTCATTGAAATACGATAATGCAAATCAACTCGCATCGTTTACGTCGGTTCCGTATTCCGTCATCATTCGTACAATTAATAAGCCAAGCCAAAATTTTTATACAGAACAAGTGTTTCGAACTATGGGAAAAGAACGATTAGGGATTGGTTCCATGGATAATGGCCGGTCAGCAGTGAATCCGGTGCTTTCCAGTTGGGGTGTTGATACCGTTCGATTGAGAATGGCCGATGGTTCAGGTTTGTCCCGTTTAGATTTAATTACGCCATTTGATATTGTTTCGATTTTGTCTGGAATGTATAAAGAAAAATATTTTTTGCCGTTTTATGAATCTCTCCCCATAGCCGGGGTAGACGGAACGATTCGCAATCGTATGAAGGGAACGAAAGCGGAAGGAAATGTTCACGCAAAAACCGGATTTATCGGTTACGTCCGAGCACTTTCCGGATATGTCACAAGTGCGGATGGAGAAATGTTTGCATTCTCAATGGTTGCGAATCACTACACCGTTCCCACATCAAAAGCGGAAAAAATTCAGAATGATGTATGTGTGAAGTTGGCGGAGTTTACAAGAGGAAGCACCAAATGACAAATAACAAATGACAAATCCCAAATAACAAACAACAAAATACAAATTTTAAATTTCAAACCATTTTTTTGATGGCAGAAAATTCGAAAGAGAAACATTATGATTTAGAAGAACGGACAGAACGGTTTGCAGGTGATGTTTCGATTCTTTGCAACAAACTAGCTAGGACGATTTCGAATCTTGAACATTGCAAACAGGTAGTTCGTTCAAGTGGTTCCATTGGTTCAAACTATATAGAAGCAAATGAAGCAGTTAGTAAAAAAGACTTTATATACCGTGCAAAAATTTGTAGAAAAGAAGCTAAAGAAACAGCAATGTGGTTGAGGGTGATGATGAGGACAAACACAGGCACTGAGAATGAACAATTAACTAAATTTCTAGAAGAGGCAATTGAACTTAAAAAAATATTGTCTGCAATTATTAATAAATCAAGTGTTTAACTAAGCCCATAATTTGGGATTTGATATTTGTTATTTGGAATTTTAGAGTATGACTGAAGAACTAAACAAAGACTATCATGAAGAACTAAACTCCCTCATGGCCCGCCGCCGCGAAGAACTTGACCATTTGCGTGCAGCAGGTGTCAATCCGTACCCATATGGATTTGAACGGAATGCATCTGCCAAAGAGGTTATTGATAATTTCAAGGACGAAATGCCACAATGGATTGTCTCTGTAGCAGGACGGATTATGTCCATTCGCAGAATGGGAAAAGCATCGTTCTGTCATATACAGGATATGACCGGAAAAATACAATCATATCTAAGGAAGGATGATTTGGGCGATACCTATGATCATTTTAAACTTCTTGATATCGGAGATATTATTGGTGTAGAAGGATATGTCTTTAGAACGAAAATGGGAGAAGTGTCTATTCATGCACAGAAATGTGTTCTGTTATCCAAATCTCTTCGCCCTCTTCCGGTGGTAAAAGAAAAGACCGATGAGCAGGGGAATAAGGTAACATTTGACCCGTTTGCAGATAAGGAACTTCGGTATCGTCAGCGGTATGTTGATTTGGTGGTGAATCCCGGTGTCCGTGAAACATTCATCAAACGTTCCATGATTCTTCGTCAAATGAGAAAGTTCCTGGATGAAAAGAATTTTCTCGAAGTAGAAACGCCTGCGCTGCAGCCAATGTATGGTGGTGCAAGTGCACGTCCGTTTGCCACACACCATAATGCGTTGGACATTCCATTGTTCCTTCGCATTGCGGATGAATTATATTTGAAGCGTTTGATCGTCGGCGGGTTTGACGGTGTGTATGAGATTGCAAAAGATTTTCGTAACGAAGGAATGGATCGCACGCACAATCCAGAATTTACCATGATGGAATTGTACGTTGCGTACAAAGATTATCGTTGGATGATGGAACTTGTTGAACAGATGGTTCATTCCATTGCACAAACGTTAAATGGAAGTGCCATGGTGAAACTTGGAGACAATGAGATCAATTTTACACCGCCGTGGCAGCGATTGACGATGTTTGGCGCGATCGAAAAATATTCCGGCAAACAATTACGCGGAAAAAGTGAGAGCGAGCTGCGTGCAGTTGCCAAAGAACTGCATATCGATCTTGATCCGAAAATTGGGACTGGAAAAATCATTGATGAGATCTTTAGCATTACCGTGCAGCCGCATTTGATCCAGCCGACATTTATTATGGATTATCCGGTAGAACTCTCTCCGCTTGCAAAAAAACACCGCAGTGAAGATGGATTGGTGGAACGATTTGAAGGATTTGTGAATGGTCAAGAGATCTGTAATGCATTCTCGGAACTGAACGATCCTCTAGATCAGCGCGCCCGATTTGAAGAGCAAGTGCGATTGCGTGAGCGCGGGGACGATGAAGCGCAGACGATGGATGATGATTTTCTTCGTGCGCTGGAATATGGCATGCCGCCGACAGCCGGACTCGGAATCGGTATCGATCGCCTCGTGATGCTATTGACCCAGCAAGATCATATCCGAGACGTTATTTTCTTTCCTCAGATGAGACCTGAGAAATAAAACGATACTGTGATTTATTGTAACGCTATTTTAGAAATGAAATAGCGTTTTTTTATCTTGATGGTGTGGTGTTATGAAAAATTATTTTTTTCTACTATTGTGTTCACTTCCGCTACTCTTCGCGGCGTGCGATGAAGAATTGCCGCCGCAAAATAATCCTCTAAATTTATTTACCAGTTCCGTCTCCTCACAATATCAGTACAATTCCGATAGCAAACCGACGCAATCTTCCATTGATATCTTCATTGTCTATAAGAATTACTATGACGAGACTCTATTTGATTTTGCATCGATGAAGGGAACGATCAAAATTGAATGGCTTGTCGCACCTGAGGAACGAGGTGCAATTATTCCATATCGAACGGACGAATTAACGATGGATAATCTGTTCCATGCCAATGGATATAATTTTGCAACCAATAAACTCTCAATCGATCCAAACGATTCCATTATTTTACGGTACCGTTGGAATCTCAAAACAGATGACAGCACAAGCCTCATTTCTCAAGTAAAATATGTCGTAGATAGGGATTGTCAGATTAATGCAAATCCGCAAAATGATATCGGTATGCGATTTGTTTCAGCCAGGCAACAATTCCAAGTGAGCGCATCTTTCACAATTTTTCAACGAGGAGGTGTTGTAAGCACTTCTCCTCAACAGTTCACCTCTTGTTGGATAGCACCGCATTTTGGAGAACGATCTCCCTGTAATCAACCTAATCCTTTCAATCCATGCAGCGTCATATCCACCGCTCAATAGAGTTTCAATGAAAACCCGTAATCTTTTTACTGTTGTAATCTTGTTAAGCTGTTCTCAGCTTTTTTCTCAACGCACCGTTCCCAATAGTGGAATCTACTGGGCTCCAATGACCATTAATAATGTTGTAACGTGGTATTCAACTGATGGGAGGCAAGAGGTTTCAAATTCTACTTTAAAGATCACTGGCGCTACCTTTCCGCGAAATACGGCTCCCATTGTTTCAAATGCTGGATTTGTATATTGCTTGAATGCACCTCAGCAAATTGTTAACGGTTCTTTTTCCTATAGTACATTACAACCGGGGTCAATTGTAGGATTGCAGACAGGACTGGCGGATAATAGATACAATCCTACAGTTCGTATCTGGAGGATACGAAAGGATTTTGCTACTGCTGATTTGAGAAAGGATGCTTCGGAAACGTACGGAATCATAGAAAAACAGATTGGAATTCTTGACCTCCAACGGTTACGTTTGGAATACAAAAAAGATTGGATAGAATGGCCCGCTGCAAAGGGAGCTCCGTATTATGACGTAAATAAAAATGGTATCTATGATCCAAAATTCACAATAAATGAGTTCAATATTGAAATTCCTGATACAAATTCTGATGCGCCGGGGATTGCAAACGCTGATCAGGTGATTTGGTATGTGGCGAACGATTTAGCGCAAGGTTCTCCATGGGGTTCACCTAAAATTGGACTGGAAATACAATTCACTATTTGGGGATATAACACAAATGGAGCACTTGGGAATACGATCTTTCGCCGATATAAAATGATTTATAAAGGAACTGCAAACACTTCGGCATCAAGTTTGCTTTCGAATATGTATGTTGGAGTACTTTCGACCGTGACACTCGGCCAATCAAACGATAATCTTGCTGGTTCAGACTCTTTGCTAGGACTCGGTTTCGTGTATAATGCTAAAATTCTGGATAATGAATATCGAAAGTTTAATCGCATTCCTCCTGCTGTGGGGTATGATATCCTTCAGGGTCCGATCGTTAAAGGGACAAGTATCGATTCTGCACTCGTAAATTTTTCATACAAGCGTGGATACAAAAATCTGCCGACAACATCCATTACATATTTTGGGCCATTAAATAGACCACCATTTCTAACTGGTTCCGGTGCATCGGAGATGGTCAATGCGTTAAAAGGATATCCCACTGTGGATACAAATTTACGCGTTGATCCCACCACACTTCAAAAAGCAAAATTTTGGTCAACAGGAGATCCGGTTTCTAAAAACGGTTGGATAGACGGAGTGTATGAGGGGGCAAGCTCGAGAGAATTGATACTTTCAACAGGTCCGTTTTCAATGGCTCTTGGAGATACGCAGGAAATTGTATCAGCGTTGATTGCGGCTGATTCACCCGACAGAGTAGCTAGTGTTCATGTATTGAAGTATTACGACAAGATTGTTCAAGATTCATATCAACAGTTTGTAACACCTGCACCGAGCCTGCCGAAAATGAATGCGACACTGACCGAGCTTGATAACAGTTTTTTGATCGAGTGGGAAAAGGATACGGCTCGGCTGAATCAAACGGAACGATTTTCATCCCGAGGGTATCTGTTTGAAGGGTATAATCTCTATCAACTGGCTCATCCATTGTCAGCACCATATACGTGGAAAAAAGTTGGTACATACGATCTGCAAAATGAAGTAACACAGATTGTGCAAGAAGACATCAATCTGCAGACAGGAAGAGTTGAATTACAGGTGAAACAGGAAGGGAAAAATTCCGGTATTATTCGATATCTCATCCTGAAAAATGATGCCTTACGCAATATACCTTTTGTCAACGGACAGCAATATTATTTTGCCGTCACGTCGTATGCCTATACAAACAATCCATCGGCATTGTTGAGGACAATTGAGAGTGAGCCGCAGATTATTAGTGCGGTTCCTCATCGGCCGAATCCGGAAACGATTCTTCCGTATGCAATCAAAGATTCGTTAGAAAATCTCGGTGAAAATTTTATTGGACAGAATGACGTTCGCATCGGTGTAAAAATTCTCGATCCCTATTCTGTGGTAGGAGGAACGTATGATTTTTGGTTTGGTGTTTCGGACGCAAGTTCCACATGGACAATGGTGAAGAATGAACCAGGTTCAAATTATACTACGGTGAAAGCCAGACTGACGGCAAATGAACTTCCACTCCCTCGACCGAATCCGCTTCCAACAGGAACGGGGATTGCATTATTTACGATCAATGACGCATTGGATAAGATTACCTATTCAGTCGAAGTGAATACAAATACCAATGTTACCTCCATCGAAATTGGTCAGGGGCCAAAGACACAAAATGGTCCGGTGCTCAAGACTTTATCGATTAACAGTAAGACTGCATCAGGAGTTTGGTTAAAAACAGACACTCAGCAACCATTAACGGATTCTATTATTAGAGACCTTGCTGCAGGATTTTTATATGTCATGGTCAAATCGACAAACTATCCGAATGGTGAATTGCGAGGACAATTTTACGACGGATCCATACCAAGAGTGAAACTTCCGTTGCCCGATTTTGCGACGAGCTCACGATCGGTATTTACTTTTCTCGAAAATCGTTTTGTTTTCGAAGGGATTTCGCTTTATGTCTCTCCGGCACCGACAGGTTTCAAATCCGGTGAACAAGTGGCACCGTCTCGTTCGAACGTCGTGAATCAGACGAATAAGGAAGGAACATATTCGTTAATTGGACCGGGTATTTCCTGGGGTGGTTACAATCTTACCGAATCGGTTATAGAAATTCGTTTTACGAATGACACCAATTGGGCCATGATTGATGCTCGTTTACCTGCCGAGACCAAGTTTATCAGAGTTCCTTTTCAAGTGTATCAGGATTCTGTGCGTGTTTGGGCTGTCATTGAAAATACCATTGCCACAGATTCCCTTTGGAATATAAAAGGGAACACATTTAAAAATGGCAAACCGACATTTGATAAGATCGTTGGCGTAGTGAATAAAGCTGATGCCGTTGGAAACGATATCTCATACAATACGTTGACACGGAATGGAACGCTCCCTACAACAAATACCGTTCGCGCCCGACTCATTAATGGATTAAATCATATTGCACGGAATATTATCATAGTGAATGAGTCGGACAATGGAATCCCCCCGGCACCGGGAACAATCATTCGTCTGACTCCCAATAAATCAATCAAATACGGAGACATCAGACGGATTACATTGCAACCCATCCAGAAAGAGAATAAAATTTCTGCAAAGCAACAGTTGAACACCATCAATGTATTTCCCAATCCGTATTATGGAGTGAACATCTTTGAAAGTTCAACGACAAACAAGTTTGTCACATTCTCCCACCTTCCCGAAAAAGCAACTATAAGAATTTTTAACCTGGGAGGAATTCACGTACGCACAATGTATAAGGATGATCTCTCTCAATTCTTTCGGTGGGACTTACGCAATGAAAAAGGGTTCTTCGTCGCCAGCGGTTTATACATTGTCTATATTGACGCGGAAAATATTGGAGTAATAACTTTAAAGTTAGCGGTCATCATGGAAGATCAAAATCTCAATATCTATGAATAATAACTATATGACAAAGATTAACGTATTGTTCATCAGCATTATTGCTGTCATGCTCTACTCAACATCGTGTATCGATCGGGACACTATTGCAGGAACAGGAAAAGAAGAACCCGACAGGATAATAAGTTCAGGCGGCGGATTTCAGACTGGAATAGTGAATACAAAATTACCGATACCAATAAAAATAAGAATACTTGCTGCGAATGGTCGGCCAGTTCGCGGTATTCTTGTGGAGTTTACGGTAGAAAAAAGTAATGCCACCTTTAGCGATACTACCGCAGTGACAGACGGAAACGGTTATGCACAAACCACAGTCACACTTGGTTCAAAAGCTGATTCCATATTTGTCTTTGCTACAGTGTTAGGTCTCAAAGGTTCACCGGTAAAATTTTCTCTGTTTTCCGTGACCTCAGGTGCAGCAAATGTGGAATTGCTAAGTGGCAATAATCAAACAGGATATGTCGGAAAAGCACTTGGTTCACCATTAAAAGTAATCGTTACAGATTCATATGGGAATCTTGTACCGAATGTTCCCATTTATTTTTCGACAACTAACGGTAAATGCGATCCTTCAGTAGCGTTCACCGATTCATCAGGAATTGCAGCAAGCAAATGGACACTTGATACGCTTGTTGGAAATAAAACGGCACAGGCATTGGTACCATCCATTCAAAAAGGTACAGTGGATTTTTCTGCCAAAGCAATTTCATTGACAACACCGGCAGTTTTCGAATATGCTTCAAATAGCGAATACTATATTATGCAGGGGGCAAATTTTGGAAATATTTTGAAAGTCAGAGTTTTGGACAAATACAAAAATCCGCTTTATGTTGCTCCTCCCAATAATTTTGGAGTTGAATTTAAAGTAACACGTGGAGATGGACAGGTGTTTCCCTCGTTTTCACCGACAAATATCAGTGGTATTGCCACAGCTGGAGTCTCCATTGCAGAAACCGATACAAGTTTTCAGGTGGTTGCTGAAGTCGGTTTTTCTTTCCCTCCACTGCCGTTTACATTTACGGTATACAAATATCTGCAAATTGATTCGTTGAACAGTAGTGGTGGCGTAGTGACAGTGTATTGGCAGAAGAATCTCAATGCTGGATTTGCCAACTACACGTTGCAGCGTTGTAATAGCTTCAATTTTGATAGTTCAACAGTAGCAGTGAAAGTGATTACTGATGAAAATATTACGTCCGGGACTGATACTACCCCCGTCGTCGGAACATCTCCGTTTTACAGATTGAAGATTAACTATACGAGCGGATTTTATTTTTACTCAAATCTTCGTGATGTCTTAGTGAAACCATAATGAAAAGTGTAGGCGTAGTATTCTTCTTACTGAGTTTGTTGTTACTATTCGTTTCCTGCGATGAGACTCTTCCAACAAGGGAGGATATTACCCATCAAGTGACTGTATCTTTAAGCAGTGGATATGTTATTCAAGACGGCAGAATGTATTTACGATTTTATCTTACGGTGAAAAATAATTTGGATGAAACGCTGGATGGTGTAAATGCGATAAAAGGGACAATACAAGTCCAGTGGATTCCTAAAGCAAACGATGACGGTAATTTTAGTAAAATAAAAACCTTTACCATTGGTCAATCCGATATTTTTAGAGGACTTTCCTTGTTAAATACGCTGAACGGTAAACTTCGAATTCCTCCCAATGATTCGATCGTCTTTTATGTCAATTGGGATTTGAAAACTGACGACGGCACCTTTTTGACGAATAGAATGCCAAGTTTTGTCGATAACCAGTGCAACATTATTCAAATGAACGGTTACCCAGGGAAGAGGAGAATTTCTGGAAGAGAGAAGTTTTTATTTTCAGCAAATATCAGACTCTACGATCAACTATCAGTATTATATATGCAGCCTGTGACTACCACACAATGTATTGTTGGTCCGTATTCATGGATTGATCCTAGTTGCAGAGATTTGAATTTGGTCAATCCTTGTTCTGTTATTGGAAAATAAATATGGCCAGAACTCTTTTACCATTGCTCTGCATGAGTATTATATTAATCGCCTGTAATGAAAATCTTCCTGTTCGTGAAGATCTAGGCAATTTAGTGACAACGAAAATTCGAACATCGTATTTCACAAAATCACATTCCAATGCTACCGGAAGTCTTAGAGTATATGTCACTGTTGTGAATAATTCTGATGAAACATTGGAAGATGTTGTCCGATTGACTGGCGTGATTGAAATTACATGGATAATAGCAAAAAATATTGCACCCCTTGTTGAGCTTACCGGAACAGTTCAACTCAATCCGAATAACATTTTTTATGCAAAACAATACAATACCCAAACAAGACGATTAATATTGGACCCAAAAGATTCTCTGATTGTTTTCACCGATTGGAATTTAAAATCGGATGATGGTACATATTTATTTCAATACTTTCCGGCAACACGGGATTCCCAATGTTATGTTTCCAGAGGGGAATTGCCGGGATATGCACCGCGAAGTATTACGTTACCACAGAAGTTCAAGGTCTCAGCAAACATAAAAATATTTGACAAGCTTGCGGTACTGTACGCTCAGCCAATGTCGGTCAAACATTGTTTTATGGTTAGTCATGCAGGAGAAGCACCGAATCCACCCTTTCCTCCATGTACTGATTTTACGCAGTTTGACCCTTGTTTTGTCATCGGACAATAAAGGATGAACAGAATCTTCTTCTGGTTAATATTACTGGTGATGAGTATTGGTTTGTTGGCATGCAACGAAAATCTACCGATTCGTGAAGATATTGATCATTTAGTAAAAGCATACATTCAATCATTTTATGAAACAACTTCGCATTCAAGGCATGCTGGTGGAATTCGATTATATGTCACCATTGTGAATAAAACGGACGAAACGTTAGATGATATTGCTCAATTAACAGGTGCAATAGAGATAACATGGTTGGTACCGAATGACATGCGGCCACGCGGAGATATCACTCGAACCATACGAGTCAATTCGGATGATATTTTTCATGCAAAAAAATTCGACCGACTATCAAAACGGTTAACATTGGATGCAGATGATTCTTTAATTGTCTCTGTCGTATGGAATTTGAAATCGAACGACAGTACATACCTGCTACCTTATTTCCCGTGGGGGATAGATACTGGATGTTATGTTCATATGAATCCATATCCTGGACCAATTCCAAGACGAATTACATTGCCGCAACCGTTTTTGGTGAAAGCACATATAAAAATATTTGATAGGCTTGCGATGATTTACGTTCAACCTGTATCGATTAAACACTGTGTGATGGTTGGTCATCAAGGTGAAGCAGTAAGTAGTGGATACCCCAAATGCACCGACTTTATACAATTTGATCCTTGTTCAGTCATTCAATAACCGCAAAAATTTATGATGCGTATTTTTCTGATAATTTATTGTTGCTTAATATTTGTTTCCTGTAACGAGTCGCTTCCGGTGCATGAAGATCTATCGAATTTGGTAACAACGAATGTTCGGTCACGATATTATACTCTTTCGTCGTCCAAAAAATCAGGTGCACTTCAGCTATTTATTACGATGGTTAATAATAGTGACGAGACGTTGGATGACATTGTTCAGTTGAACGGCAGCGTTGAGGTATCATGGCAGCCTTCGGTAGAAGAGAATCAAAACTTTACCAAGACAAGGACAATAAAGCTTTCAAGAAATAATATTATGTACGCCAAAAGCTATGATAGAATTTCGCATCGATTGAGGGTGGAACCAAAAGATTCAATTGTGTTGAATGCATATTGGAATTTTAAGACTGACGATAGCACCGATCTTCTGATGCATTTTCCGACAGTGAATGATCCCGGATGTTATGTTAAGTCTACGGAATTCCCTCCAAATCCGGATGATCCTATCGTTATTATTCAACGAAGGATATCGCTGCCACAGCGATTTGTTGTGAGCGCAAACATAAAATATTTTGATAAACTTGCAGCAGCATATTCAGTTCCAGTTACCATCAAACAATGCGTCATGGCCACACATTTTGGTGAGGAAAATTCCAAATTAGGACTTCCGCCGTGCGTCGATTTTTCAAATGTTGATCCGTGTACTGTCATAAAGTAATGATCGTGCTGAGACATATATTTTTTGTGATAGTAATATTTGTAACAATGGTATCCTGTAACGAAACGTTGCCAATCCGTGAAGATATTTCACATCTGGTGTCGACGACGATACTGGCGAAATATTATGTCGTTCCAAATTCAACAGTAACCGGTGAACCGGGTCAACTGCAAATATTTCTTTCGATTAAAAACAATATGGATGAAGTTCTGGACGATATTGCACGATTGGACGGAACAATGGAAATAACCTGGCTTCCTATTGAGGGAGATCAACGGAACTTTACAACAAAAAGAACAATGAAACTGTCACGCACCAACATCCATTATGCAAAACAGTATAATCCAATCAGCAGGAAATTAACAATTGTGCCAAATGATTCGGTAGTTCTTTCCGTGATTTGGGATCTCAAAACTGATGATAGTACATATTTATTAATGCACTTTGAACCGGTCAATGAACCTACCTGTTACGTTTTTCGCGCTAATGGTCCTCCGTGGCGGCGAAGATTCTCCAGAGCCCAACGATATCTGGTGACTGCAAATATTAAAATATTTGATCGAATGGCTGTATTAGTTGCAAAACCATTAACAACTCGCCACTGCATTAAAGGACTCGATAGAGGTGAGGCAAATGTTTCTCTGGGATTGCCTCCGTGTGCCGATCTTTCAATAGTGGATCCGTGTACTCTTATTGGACAATGAAATTTCAAGGACAAAAAATTATGATACGTAATTTCCGTAATGGGATACTAAAATCTATGAGAATTCTTTTGGTGGTACTATTAATATTATTTTGCACTGCAAAGGTTACGGCCGGAACGACCGGTATTATTGAAGGGAAAGTTAGTGATAAAGGAACAAAAGAGTCGATCGTTTCTGCTACCGTGCAGGTATTAGGCACAACGCTCGGAACGGTCTCAAATTATGAAGGATATTATGTCATTAGAAACATACGAGCCGGGGTGTATGATGTTAAATTCACACTTCTTGGATATAAAACTGTCATCATGAAAAATGTTGCTATAAATGCCGACATGCGCACACGGCTCGATGTCGCCTTAGATCAATCCTCGGTGGAATTAGGAACGGTTGAAATTATTTCGCAAAAGCCTCTTATTCAAAAGGACCAACCATCAACAGCATTTTCCATCAGCGAAGTAAAATTAGAAAAACTTCCGGTCACGACTTTCCAGGAAGTGTTATCACTGCAGCCCGGAGTAACATTGGAAGGAAATGTCCGGGGTGGTAAAACCAATGAGGTGATTTATCTTATCGATGGAATTCCCGTACAGGATTTTGTGGGAGGCGGTTTAGGCACGGAACTTCCAAAAAGTGCGATTGGTGGTATGACGATTTACACCGGAGGATTTGAGGCAGAATATGGAAATGCGATGTCCGCGGTGATTAATGTCATTACTAAGGGGGGCGAAAATGTTCATCGGCTTGGATTCAGATTTGAAAAGGATAATTGGGTTCCGTCAAAATGGAATAAACAGACTGATCAGCATAATGAACTGGAAGTAAGTGCTAGCGGACCGTTGATTTCCAGTGAATTGTTTTATCTTAGTGCACTCACATTACGAGCATCTAATTCACGATGGTGGCAGGATATGAATAATTATTTCGGCTCACCAAATAACAAAGAGCTGAGCGGAATGTCAAAATTGGAATATGTTGCGTCACCATCCATTCGTCTGACAGCACAGGGAATCTATTCATATCGCAATTGGAGAGACTATGAGTACAGCTGGCGGTATAATCTGGACGGACTTCCCGAACGGACAAAACTGTCAATCCGTGGTGTCGTCTCCATGTCGCACACATTATCGGAGAATTCAGCCTATACGCTTAGTTTTACACACTTCTATCTTCAAAATCGATTCGGTGAGCCGTCAAAATTGGATATCGAAATCAATCCATATCAATATGACTTATTCTTGCGGTACGTTACAAAAGGAACGAAGAACTGGTGGGCAAATGTTCAACAGTTGATGCAGATTGCAAAAGGGGATTTCTCTTCTCAATTGGATGACGCGCAGTTTTTCAAAATAGGATTTGAAATGAATTTCTACGACATTTTTTATGATCTTGTAAAATTTGAACCGCAGAGAACATATTTTGGCAAACCGATTGAAAATGCGCCGCTCCTAAATTATAGCAATCTCTACGAATATTTCCCTCGCTCAGGCAGCGTTTATATTCAGGATAAGATCCGTTTTGCACTTGATGGCTCCATTCTTAGTTTGGGTCTGCGGTGGGATTTTCTCGATCCCCGTGCGGAACGACCTGTGGTAGAATATATTCCCAGCAGCAATAATGAGTTTAAACAAAAGGTTGTCGGGTATAAAAGAACATCGCTCAAACAACAATTCAGTCCTCGTATTGCCTTCGCCGCACCGATGGGACCGAACAGCATGTTCTTTATGAACTTTGGATATTATTTTCAATATCCATTGTTTGAATATCTCTATACAGGAATCAATCCTCCCCAGATTCAAAGCGGTGCCAGAAGTGTGCTGTCGGGAAATCCAGACCTCAATCCGGAAAAAACTATTGCATGGGAAATTGGATATAAGCATGCCGTAACGGACCATTATGTTGGTTCGGTAACATATTTCAAAAAGAATGTAAAAAATCAAATCGATTCGAAAACACTTATCCCGTTTGACAGCAAAGCAGGAGGGGATTATGGTTTTGCGCAGTATGTGAACAACGCAGAAGCCGATGCGCAAGGAATCGAATTTATTCTCAGCCGGGAACGGGACGAATTTCTTTCTGGAAGTATCTCCTATACGTATATGATAACGGAGGGGACGAGTGAAGTGGCAAACCAATCCATCAATCTTGCGCAGTGGGGTTTCCCAATTCGGGCAACATCATTTCCCCTCAGTTGGGATCAACGACATTCAATTAAGGTCGATCTGGAAACCAAACTTCCGTACGATATTGCTTTAAACGGGATCCTCTGGTTCAATTCTCCTAAACCATATACATTATTCCCGACACGTGATGGTTTTTCTCCAATCGATTCATCAAAGGATTTTGTGCCCAACAATTCCCGAATGAAAAATGTTTTATTCTCTAACATCAAGATAACCCGTGAATTTACATTTGACAATCTTCAAGATATTACACTGGTCTTGTATATAGACGCAAGAAATGTGCTGAATACGAAGAATGTAAAATGGGTTGACTCTAACGGAAGAATTGGCGGCGAACTTTCGGATCCGAGTGCGTATTATGAATTGCGCAGGGTCAAAGCGGGATGTTCTATAATATTCTAAAAGCCCTTCACTTGCATTTCGAGCTATTTTCTTGTTTCTTTCATTAGGAATGTGAACAATATCATCGTTTTTTGTCCGTCTTTTCTTATATTCCATTAATCAATATCTAAATAACAATGAGTGAAGATTTTAGGAGCGTGCTTATGAAGAAGCGTTTTTCAATTCCGTTGATCATAACGGTGTTTTTTGTGGCGTTTGTTGGGGGAACTCAGTTTAATCATTTGATCTCGGGTGATAATATTTATGAGCAGCTTTCGAAGTTTAAGGATGTTCTAAGCCTGACGGAAAAATATTATGTGGAAGACGTTGACACACAAAAGTTGACGGAAGAAGCAATCACCGGACTGCTCGGCGAATTGGATCCGCATTCTGTCTATATCAAACCGCAGCAAATGCAACAAGTGACGGAAGATTTTCAAGGCCGCTTTGAAGGTATCGGTGTAGAGTTTTCAATTGTGAACGACACTATTACCGTCGTTCAACCGATCGGCGGAGGACCAAGTGCCTCATTAGGAATTATGTCGAACGATAAGATCGTTAAGATAGATGGAAAAAGTTCGATCGGGTTTACTACTGACCAGGTAAGAAAAAATCTCAAGGGACCTAAAGGAACAAAAGTATCAGTGAGCATTGTACGTTCTGGTAGTAATGAGTTATTGGAATTCGAGATTGTCAGAGACGTTATTCCACTGTACAGCGTTGATGTTTCAACAATGTTGAATGACAATGTTGGATATGTGAATGTTACACGGTTTGCAGAAACTACAAACAAAGAAATGGTTGCTGCGTTACAAAAATTGAAGTCACAGGGAATGAAACAACTTGTGTTGGACCTTCGTTCGAATCCCGGCGGATATCTTGACCAAGCAGTAAAAATGTCTGATCTCTTCCTGGAAGCGGATCCGAAAGGAAACCCGCGGAAAGTGGTCTATACCCTCAGCCGTCGCACAGAATTTAATGAAGAATATTTTGCTTACAGCAACAGCGAATACGAAAAAATGCCGTTGATCATATTGCTCTCCAGCGGTTCGGCGTCTGCCAGTGAAATTGTCTCCGGTGCAGTTCAGGATTGGGACAGAGGCCTTATCGTCGGCGAAACAAGCTTTGGAAAAGGCCTTGTGCAAAAACAATTCCCGTTGTCCGATGGTTCGGCTCTTCGTTTAACAATTTCACGATATTACACACCAAGCGGACGGTTGATTCAGCGTTCGTATCAAAATAAAGACAAATACCAGGAAGAAGCTTTTACGCGTGAGGAGCAGGAAGGTGAAAATATTGAACACAAAGAAAGTACGGCAGATACAGCGAGACCAAAATTTAAAACAGCAAAAGGAAGAGTGATTCTTGGCGGCGGCGGTATCACTCCGGACTTCATCGTGAAACCGGGAAACATTACAAAATATTCCGTTCAACTGAATCGTCGAAATATGTTTTATGAATTCATTACCGGATATTTGTCGCGAAATGGCGACCAGATCAAAAATAAATATAAATCAGATCTGCCATCGTTCAATAAGAACTTTGTGATTGATGAATCGTTGATGAGTGAATTTCTTGGGTTCACCAAAGAAAAGAAAGTGGATTTTGTGGAAGAGGATTTCAAAAAAGATAAAGATTATATCCAAGCTCGATTAAAAGCATACATTGCTCGAAATTACTGGAATAATGAGGGTTGGTATTCTGTTCTCTTGGGTATCGACAATCAGGTAAAGAAAGCAATTACGTTATTCCCCGAAGCCGAAAAATTTGCACGCTTAAATTAGACTCACTTTATGAATGTACCTCCCCGCAGTATTGCACTTTTATTGAGCAGTGCCATTATGGCACTGCTTTTTATTCTTATAGCACCGGATACAGTTTATCATTCGCTCGAAGCCAGACCTGCTTCCACGTTTTCCTTTGAATTCCAATCTGACAGAAATGATTTTATGATCGGAGAGGAATTGCAATACAATGTCAGCTATTCAGTTTTTGACATTGGCTTGGTGAAGATGCAGATACTCGATACTGCAACACGAAACGGCGTCAGAGTGTTTAAATGCAAAGCATATCTTGATTCTTACAGTGGAATTCCGTTTGTGGATCTTCATCAAGTCTTCTACAGTGAGATGGATATGGAAGCCTTTTCCCAATTTTTCGTTTCTCACTCTACTATCAAACCTCAAGAAATGCCTTATGTGAAATATGTTTTTGAATATCGAAAGAGTAGATTACTGTATGAGTTTGGAACTGATCCTGGTGGTTTTGTAAAACGTACGGGTGAAGAACCAATCTTTGAACAACAATTGGATGGTCTTTCACTCTTTTATTATGCTCGATTAAATTATCGGCAACAAAAAAAAGTCAGTGTCCCCGTTCTTGTCAATGAAAAATCGTATAAAACACACTTCAATTTCATGAATAAAGTCGGCAGCCAGGAAATTGATGCTGTTAAATATCCAATTGAGATAATAGAATTTGACGGAACATCGGACTTTACGGGAGTATTTGGGTTGACCGGTTACTTTAAAGGATTTTTCAGTAATGATGAAGCCGGCATTCCAATCGTCGCAAAAATGAAAGTGATTTTGGGAAGTGTGCATATTGAACTTATTAAATGGACTCGTCCGGGCTGGGTGCCCCCGCGAGCGAAATAACCTATGGGAATTATAACCTATAAAGGAATCACTCCAAAAATAGATCCATCTGTGTTTATTGCCGACGGAGTCCATATTATTGGTGATGTTGTAATAGGAAAAGATTCAAGCGTTTGGTATAATACGGTCATTCGGGGGGATGTCAACTATATCCGAATCGGGGAGCGGACCAATATTCAGGATAATAGCGTTGTTCATGTGACGAACAAGAAATTTCCAACGAATATCGGCTCCAATGTTACCATCGGTCACAGTGCTGTTATACATGCTTGCACAATTAACGATTATTCCTTAATTGGTATGGGTGCTGTGATTTTGGACGATGCAAACGTCGGGAAATATTCGTTAATTGCTGCCGGAGCCGTCGTTACAATGGGTATGAAAATACCGGAGGGAGTGTTGGTCGCCGGTGTGCCGGCAAAGATCGTTCGGGCACTGACAGAAGATGAACGAAAGTTTCTGGCCCAATCCGCCCAAAATTATGTCGATTACGTTGCGACTTATAGATAAATCATTTTCGAATATTCAACTTCCAAGGGGAACACGCCGATGAAATTGAAGTTTTGGGGAGTGCGTGGTTCAATTCCGACGCCGGGAAAAAGTACGGTAAAGTATGGCGGTAATACGCCGTCGCTCGAACTTCGGTTGGATAACAATGAATTAATTATCCTTGATGCTGGCACCGGTATTCGAAATCTAGGCGACCATCTTATTGCGAACGGTGAGTCGATCAAAACGTACATTCTTATCACCCATCCACATTGGGATCATATTCAGGGATTTCCTTTCTTCAAACCGGCGTTTATCTCCGGCAATGAAATTACCGTTATCGGAACCGACAGGGAAGAAATCGATCTTGAGCATATTATTGCCGATCAAATGAAGAAGATTTATTTCCCCATTCAATTGAATGAGTTGAAAGCAAACATTCACTTTCGCAGTATTCAAGAAGAAGAGTTTAAAATTTTTGATGCACGTGTCAGAACATTGTATGTCAACCACCCCGGGTTTACCGTTGCCTATCGGATAGATTATAAAGGTAAGTCTCTTGTCTATGTAAGCGACAACGAACCGTTCGACAAACAATCAGCCACTCGAATGACCAATTTTGAACCGGTGGTGTTAAAAAAATTCCTAGAACAAAACGGCGATCCAAATCAGAGAATTGTTGATTTTGCTCAAGGTGCCGATATTTTCATACATGATGCGACATACACGCCGGAAGAATATGTCGATAAAGTTGGATGGGGACATTCACATTATCTCTTCACGTTGAAATTAGCAAACGATGCAAATGTAAAACATTGCGTTCTGTTTCATCACGAACCGAACCGGATCGACGAGACTGTTGATAAAATTCTGGAAAAATGCAAATATGAGGTAAAACAGAAGAAGTTCACATTTGAATGTTCCGCGGCATACGAAGGTCTCGAACTTTCGTGGTAAACACGAAAAACTTGACTTGCATAGCATCCTCTCTCTATATTTGTACAGACCTGATGCTCATTTGAACGTTCCCAAATTCCATATTATGTGAGACATCGAACCCCGGCCAACGAGATACGGGGTTTTTCTGTTTGAAGGATATTCTGTATGAAATCTACATTCACAAAATCTGATATTGCAACAATCGGAAAAGTACTCGGCGTGACCGGAAGATTGAAGGGGAATAATTTTCGATTTGAACTTTCCAATGCGAAAGAGAATCGACAAATGGCGTTAGAGATCTATCCGAATATTTCCATCGGGAAGAAAAAGGGAAATCTTATTTCGGCGTATACGCATAACACTCACTTTCAATTACAATTCTGCAGCGGATATGTTATCAGCAAGGATGTCGGGGAAGTGACCTTTGTGGGTGAAACGAAGGACAAAGTCTCCGCAATCGTTATTGAAAAAGAAGGGGGCTGCACGTTTTATGCAAATGTGGATCGTAAGATTCTTTCTGGTGACTATCGCATGGTAAGCATCGATGTGATGCTGGCGGGAATAGCACTGTCATTGACCGAGACAGATAAGAAAACTAAAAAGAAATGATCGCAGTTTCGGTATTCAAGGAGTATACAGAAATATCTTTTTCTTCAGCAGCAATTCAACGGACAGCAGAATATGTGTGTCGAAGTGAAGGAGTGAAAATTGCGGAACTATCATTTGTTATAGTAGATGACGGTACCATGAGAGCAATGAACAAAAAATTTTTGAACCACAATTATATTACCGATGTCATTACATTTCCTTTGGAACAGAAGGGTGTGAATGCCGAGATCTACATCGATGCTCAGCAGGCAAAACGACAGGCGAAGGAGCAGGCAGTGACAGTGAAGAATGAAATGATGCGATTGGTGGTGCATGGTACTCTCCACGCCATCGGCTATCGTGACACAACGAAAGGGTCTAAGAAGAGGATGGATTCGATCCAGGAACGATATGTTTCAGAATTGAATGTGAAAAAGTGAAGGGAGAAAAAAGAATGCAGGAAAAAATAGTTGAGATATTAGTCTACCTGATTGGTGAATTGAGAAACAATATTCCGATCAATGATATCGATCTGGCGGTTCTCTCTCAAAAAGGATATTCAACAACGGAGATTAGCACCGCATTTAATTGGCTTTACGAAAAGATCTCTGACGGTGAAAATATCATTACAGATACCGCCCCAAGTTCGCCCCATTCGCATCGTGTGCTGCATGATGTTGAACGAGCGGTGATTAATGCGGAGGCGTACGGTTATTTGATCCAATTGCGGGAATTAGGCTTGATCACAGAAATGGATATTGAAGTGATTATAGACCGGATCATGATGAGTGGATATGCTGCCATCGATCTTCACGAAGTAAAATCAATGGTTGCACAACTAATGGCCGAGAGTGATGATTCATTCAATACCGGAAGCAGAACGATGCTCGGCGGCAAAGATACAATCAATTAATCAAGGAAAAGTAGTTTTCAAACATGGGAAAATCGTTAATCATAGTAGAGTCACCTTCAAAAGCAAAAACAATCAACAAATATCTTGGAAAAGACTATGTTGTTGAAGCATCAGTCGGTCACATCAAAAATCTTCCGAAAAGCAAATTGGGAGTTGATGTGGAGAACAACTATGCATCGGTATATGAGATCATTGCCGGTAAAGAAGAAGTTGTCAACAAATTAAAAGCTTGTGCAAACGATGCAAAGAACATCTATATCGCGACTGACCCTGACCGTGAAGGAGAAGCCATTGCCTCCGATATTGCGGAAGAATTAGAAGACAAGAATAAAAATATTTATCGTGTGTTGTTTCACGAAATTACCCCGAGCGGTATTGCTGAAGGTATGGACAATCCGCGCAAGGTGGATACGAATCTAGTCGAATCACAGCGTGCTCGTCGCGCCATGGATCGACTGGTAGGATATAAGGTGAGCCCGTTCTTATGGAAGACAGTCTATTATGGATTGTCAGCAGGCCGTGTTCAATCTGTTGCGTTGAGAATTATTTGCGAACGGGAAGAAGAGATCAAGAAATTTGTTCCGGAAGAATATTGGACGGTGAGTGCAGAATTCAAAACGGATGTCTCTGAACCATTCATTGCCCGTCTGGCAAAAATTTCCGGAAAAGATCCTGTCATCGGAAATGAACTGATATCAAATGAGCATGTGCAGGCGATTCAGAAGCAGCAGTATAAGATTTCCGATGTCCAAAAGAAGGAAGTCAAAAGGAATCCGAATCCGCCGTTTATCACCAGTACGTTGCAGCAAGAAGCCGCCAGTCGTTTGCGCCTTTCAGCAAAACGGACAATGATGCTTGCACAAAAATTATATGAAGGTATCGATCTTGGAGATGATGGAACGGTCGGTCTAATCACGTATATGAGAACAGATTCCACGCGCTTAAGTACGGAAGCGGTTGAGAGTGTCAGGGAATACATCTACTCCAATTATGGCGCGGAATATTTGCCGAAGGACAAGCGCGAGTACAAAAAGGGAAAATCATCACAAGATGCGCACGAAGCCATCCGTCCAACGTCAATTAAATTTACACCCAAATATGTTAAAAGACATCTCGATAAAGATTTGTATGCGCTCTATCAATTGATTTGGAATCGCTTTGTCGCATCACAAATGAGCAATGCAACCTTTGAGCAGTTGACGGTGGACATTACCGGTGGTATATATTTATTCCGTTCCACAGGTTCTGTTCCCATCTTTCGCGGATTTTTACAAGTGTATGATGATGTTATGGAAGAGCAGGGTATCGATGCTGACGAAGATCCTACATCGAAGATACCAGCAAATCTTGTTGCCGGTGAAAAAGCAAACCTTGAAAAGCTTTTGCCCAAGCAACATTTTACCAAACCACCGGCTCGGTATACGGAAGCCAGTTTGGTCAAAAAACTTGAAGAACTTGGCATTGGTCGACCGAGTACATACGCTCAGATTGTTTCTACCATTCTCAATCGCCAATATGTTGATCAGCAAGATCGAAAACTGAGTGCAACCGGCCTCGGTATTGTTGTGATTAAGATATTAATGAAATGTTTTCCGGAGATCGTCAATTACAAATTCACGGCGCAAATGGAAGATGAACTGGAAACCATTGCCAGCGGCGAGAACAATTACATAAAAGTACTTGATGATTTCTACAAACCGTTCAGTCATTCACTCGAACATATGAATGATGAAGCGGGAAAGATCAAAAAATCACTTCAGCAGGATGCCGGTGAAGCATGTGATCTCTGCGGTAAACCGATGATCATCAAATGGGGTCGATACGGACAATTTAAAGCCTGTTCCGGGTATCCGACGTGTAAAAATCGCAAACCGTTGGAAGATGAGACGGAAAAATATGCTCACGTTACCGGATTGATCTGCAAATTATGCGGTGGCGAAATGAAAGTAAAAGGAGGGCCATTCGGTACCTTTCTTGGCTGCTCGAATTATCCAACATGTAAAAATACTCAGGCAATCAGCACCGGTGTCAAATGTCCGAAGTGCGCTGATGGTGAGATCGTGCAAAGTAAAACACGGAAGAAAAGAATCTTCTTTCGCTGTTCGAATGCAACCGGCGATAATAAAACATGCGATTTTATTTCATGGGAAATGCCGGTAATGCAGCCGTGTAAAAGCTGCGGCAATACATATCTGACCAAGAAGTCGACAAAACGAAAAGGCGATTATCTGCTCTGTCCGAGCTGCAAAGAAGAATATTATCTTGACGAGCAGGAAGCGCAGGCCATTGCTGTCTAGAAAGCAGAATGCAAAAACTGATCAGTGCATATCTTTCGTACCTTGAACACGAGAGAAATTTCTCACAGCATACCATTGTTTCGTATGCGAACGATCTTGCTCAATATTTCTCATTCCTTAAAAACGAATTCCCTGAATTGATCGAAAAACATGATGGCACCGATACCGGTGTCATTCGTGCTTTTCTTGGAATTCTCTTAGATTCGGGCCTCTCAAAAAAAAGTATTGTTCGCAAACTCTCTACGTTACGTTCGTTTTACAAATTCCTCGTTCGTAAAAAGGTACTGCGCCAAAACCCGGCATTAAACATCATCACTCCGAAAGTAGAAAAAAAACTGCCGCAATTTGTAGACAAAGAATCGATGGAGAAGGTTCTTGCTCTTCCGGACACGGAAGAATTTAGCGGTTCTCGCGATTCAGTGATGCTGGAATTATTTTACGGAAGCGGCATTCGTCGTGCGGAATTAATAGGATTGAATCTTGAAGATATTGATGAGCGAAACCAAACAATAAAAGTGACCGGAAAGGGGAATAAACAAAGAATCATCCCGTTCACCCTAAAAGCAAAAAAATCCATTCAACACTACCTTACCTTCCGAAAGGAGATTATCTCGCAATCAGCATCTACGGAATCTGCTCTGCTGTTGAATCATCACGGCAAACGATTAACACCGTCAACGGTGAATACATTGGTGAGTAAATATCTTTCCGGTGTCACCGAAATCCAAAAGAAAAGTCCTCACGTCTTGCGGCATTCTTTTGCAACACATTTGCTGGATAATGGCGCCGATATCATGGCGGTGAAAGAATTGTTGGGGCATGAGAGTCTTTCCACAACCCAAGTATACACACACGTGACGGTTGAACGGCTAAAGAAAATCTATCGACAGGCACACCCAAAAGCAACAACATGAAAGGATTGTATTATGGACATGCACATCACTGCCAGACACTTTAAGGCTCATGAGACACTGCGTACGTATGCGTTTGACGCGATCAATAAACTGGAAAAATTTTATGATGGGATCCTCAGCGCAAAACTTATTCTCAGTTATGAGAGGTCATTGAATAGCATTAAAGCAGCAGAATTGATTGTGAAAGTGCAAGGTGATATTTTAAAATCACTCGAAAAATCATCCGAATATCAAAAATCCATCGATGCTGCGGTCTCAAAAATTGAACGCCAATTGCTCAAGCATAAATCAAAGAAACACGAAAAACAAAAAACGGTTATTCGAACCAAGACATCGAAAGCATAAGAGGAATTATGGCATTAAAGATTGGGAAGGAGTATCGAAAACAAGATATCACCGTAGGGTTTTTGTTTGAAAAGAACAAAGATCGGTTAAAACTTGAACCATTAGTAAATGTTGGTCTGGATAATAAGATTAAAGAAAAAAGTATTCACAGACCCGGTCTGGCTTTGGCTGGCTACGTGGGACTTTTTACGTACGACCGCGTTCAGGTATTTGGAAATACCGAGATCCGGTATTTAAAAAGTATGCCGTTGGAAAAACGGGTGGAAGCATTTAGCACCTTATTCAAATTTGAAATTCCGTGCATTGTCATCACCAATAAAAATCCGATGGATAAGGAATTGCTGAAGATAGCGGAAGATCACAATGTTCCGGTATTCAGAACACCATTTGAAAGCACAAAACTTGTCTACCTGCTTGGAGATTTTCTCGATGATCAATTTTCGCAACAATCTACAATTCATGGTTCATTCGTGGATGTCTATGGTATCGGCCTGTTGATCGTCGGTCGATCCGGTATTGGAAAGAGTGAGGTTGCGCTCGATCTTATTGAGCGTGGCCATCGTTTGGTTTCAGATGATGTTGTGACAATTACGAGAAAAGGTGAAAATATCCTCATCGGTACGGGAACCGATCTGGTAAAGCATTTCATGGAGATTCGCGGTCTTGGTTTAATTGACGTGCAAAGTATCTTCGGCGTTCGTTCCATCCGATTTCAAAAACGAATTGAAGTGGTGGTGGAGTTGATGGAGTGGCAGCCAAACGGTGATTTTACTCGGACTGGATTGGATCAGGATAAAGTAAGCATTATGGATGTAGAAATACCGCATATACGTCTTCCTATATTCCCGGGAAAGAATGTCACCGTCATTGCGGAAGTGATAGCACTGAATTATTTATCGAAACATTACGGGTATGACGCCGCACAGGAATTCTCGAAAAAGTTGGAAAAAGTGATTCAGACGAAAACGAAAGGGCACGGAAAGCGCAGTATTGACTATTTTGAGCATGATTTTGAATGATTTAGCCCTTTTTAATTTCAATTCTTGACAAAACGCTCATATTTTTTTATTTTCTTACTGCATATTTAATATAAACAAGCAGGTGACGGTGAAACGAAGAAAACTATTTTTCTACTCGGACGAGTATGTTTCGTATGTTGAGGCAAAAAGATACCGCCTTAAAATGACGGGTATGATTGCTTTGACAACGATCATCGTTGTATTTGGGTTGGGATTTGTGAATAACTCCTATGGAGATTTTCTTGGTCTCGGAATTAAAACGACCGGTGAGTTATCCACGGAAAACTCTCTCTTGAAACAACAATTGAAAGAGTTGAACGCAAAAATGGATGCGTATACCTCTTCGTTACAATCTCTAGCACAAAGCGATAATCAACTTCGTTCAATTGTTAACCTTCCGAAAATTGACATTGAAACTCGTCAGTTAGGAACGGGAGGATCTGCAATAGAGTCTTATGATGGATTGATTTCTGTCGATGCAAATGCCTTAATCAGTTCATCACAAATATTGTTGAACAAGCTCGACAAAGAAGTAGCGTTCCAACGATCAAGTTATGAACAGATTTTCAAACAATACGAAAACAATAAGGTTGTTTTCTCTTCCATGCCGGCAGTGAAACCGATGGGTGGGACGTATTCATATCATGGTTTCGGTTTGCGTAATGATCCTATTATCGGCACAATAAAACGTCACGAGGGAGTTGATATCCATAATGATATTGGCACACCTGTTTATGCAACCGGAGATGGAATTATAGAATTTACCGGACCAACCGGTAGTGGATATGGTACTGCGGTGGAAATTAATCACGGTTACGGTTATAAGAGTTGGTATGCGCATTTATCAAAGTGTATTGCAAGATCCGGTCAAAAGGTGAAACGCGGGACATTGATCGCATATTCAGGCAATACGGGCCGCTCAACCGGACCACATTTGCATTACGAAGTAATTCGTCATGGTGAAAAACAAAATCCTGTGGAATATTTCGTTGATGATGTTGATTACGAAAAGATCCGCGCACAGCTTGTTAACAAAAAAAATTAGAATAAAGGTATTTGTTTTATGATTTGGACTATGGAACTGGCTTCGTATCTTGATGATGCTCCGTGGCCTGCTACAAAAGAGGAATTAATCGATTATGCAATTCGGACGGGTTCACCGCCGGAGTTAATTGAAAATTTGAATGAATTGGAAGATGCTGAAGAACCATATGAGAGCATAGAAGATATATGGCCAGATTATCCGACCGATGGTGATTTTTTTTACGAAGACGAAAACGATTACTAATCAATTCGTTCAGTACATATGAACAATGATAACCCAGTGTTTTTCCAACTGGGTTTTTTTATTAATTTTTGAATACTGTTTTGAAGTCGTTCCTGTCACATTCATCCGTGTTTTTTTTCCTGTTGATCGTTATTCTGTTTATTTCTGTTTGTGCAGCACAAACAACGGAAACAAAAACAGAAGTGAATTCCATTGATTTTACTATTGATGGAAGTATCTCAAAACAGGAAATGCTTCGCCAAATGACAACATTGGAAACTCCGTGGGGCTTATGGATTTTTTTTAACGAGAATATCTATCAAAAGATCGGAGCACCACGCGAGTACTTTGATCCAAAGCTGTTTAATCTGGATATTGCTCACCTCAAGGATTATCTTCTCGATAACGGATATTTTCAGCATCATATCGACACTGTTTTTTCATTCTCCGAGGATCGGAAGTATGTTGACATCTCAATTCACCTGATAGAAAATAAACGTTCATTGGTGGATTCGGTAATGATTCTCGGTATCGAAAATATTCCACCAGATATCTACAACGATGTGCTGCAGAAATCTTCCGTAAAAGCCGGCGATCCCTATGTCAAAAAAAATGTGGTTGAAGCTCAATCAACTATTCTCCGGCTACTAATGAACTCAGGATACCCCAAAGCATTTTTAGATACGGTAGCGTTGCTGCGATATGCATCAACAAATAATGTATCCATTAAATTGAAATTCAATCCCGGTAATCGGTACATCTTCGGTGACGTTCAGATCGACCGAGTCGAAGATGATATTGACAGTGCCGTGATATTTCGACAAATGGATTTCATACCGGGTGAAGTGTTCAATGAAGAACGACGGTTGATCAGCGAACAAAATTTAAACAGGCTCGGTGTATTTGAATTTGCAAGTGTTCGCCAGTCGCAGGGAATATACGATCAATCATCCGATACGATTCCGATGTTGATATCGTACCGGATGCTGGAATTGCAGGAAATAACTCCTGAAGTGCTGATGTTTAACGAATACGGTACATTTTTCTCGACCGGCTTCGGTCTTTCGTACAAACACCGAAATCTTTTCGGAGGGGCACAAAATTTTTCCATTTCGTCCAGTGCCCGTGCAAATAAAATTGAAGATTTACATATTGGCAGAGCAATATCAAAAGGGTTGGCCGAACCAACATTGTTCGGTAAAGCTGATGTCCAAACGCAGCTGACATTCCCGTATTTTTTTAGCAATAAAACAAGCGCATCCATTACGCTGACAGCAGAAGCGGAAAAGCAAGTCGATTATGATCTCAATACCCTCCGCGCAAAGTTCTCCTTTCCTACAAAACTTGCATTATATACATTGGGAATAACGGAACTGAATATTGAACGTGTCGATCCTAATTATCGCACTGCCATTGCGCAGGGAATCCGACCGGATGATTCCACAAAACAATTCAATGTGATTGAATCGTATACTCTGCAGCGCGACAAGACCAACAATATTTTTTCTCCCACCTCCGGATTCTTTCATTCCATCTCGGTTGAAGAAGCTGGGGTGATTAATGTACTTGCAGGAGGATTTAATTTACCGTATTCAGAATACTATAAGGTGACCGCACTGATAAAACATTTCTTCAGCAGTGAGGAGGATCTTGGAAGTGTGTATGGTTTTAAATTAAAAGGGGGAATTGCACAGTTGTATAATTTAAAAAATACAACTCCTGTTCCATTGCCGCGAAGATTCTTTGTGGGTGGCAGCGGAAGCGTCCGAGCTTGGAAGGACAGACAGTTATCATCGTTCGGAGATACATTGAAAGGGGGAAATGTGCTGATTGAAGGGAGCTTGGAAATTCGTTCTCAAATGTTTCCCAATGGTGGTAAAATATTCAATGTTCTCGAACTCCCCCGGTTTTGGTCTGTCTTATTTTTCGATTATGGAAACACATGGTATTCTGCTTCCGATATTTCTTTGAATACTGTTGCATTGGCGGTCGGGTTTGGACTTCGGTATGAAACGTTTGTCGGTCCGGTCCGTGCTGATGTTGCGTGGAGATTGTACGATCCCCAAAAACCATCCGGACAACAATGGCTCTATGAGCAGGCGTTTTTCCAAAATTCATTTTCCATCGTCAATATTGGAATTGGGCATGCATTCTAATTGGAAACATATTATAGGTCAACACCGTGTGCAATGGATACTCCAAAGCGCCATTCGTAATCAGCGCCTTGCTCACGCTTATCTTTTTTGGGGAAATGAAGGGGTTGGTGCGGATGCATTGGCAATAGAATTTGCAAGGACATTGCTCTGTCACCGTGGCGGAGAATGTGCCTGCGGAGAATGTCCCAGTTGCAAAAAGATGGATACACTGCAGCATCCGAACGTGAAGCTTATTTTTCCGTTGCCGGGTGGTGATGCGGAAAAAAGTGATGAGAGCGATTCACTTGAGAATGATGTGCTTGACGAAGTGCGAAAACAAATCGCAGAAAAAGCAATTAACCCGTATTTCCATATTGATATTCCCAAAGCCAAGTTTATTCGTATCAAATCGATTCGTGAGATTAAAAAAGAATCTTCCATGAGTAGTGCGGAACGAGGGAAGAAGATCTTTATCATCTTTGATGCCGATGCGATGAATGATGCCGCGACAAACTCGTTGTTGAAAGTATTGGAAGAGCCGTTGGACGAAGTACATTTCCTCTTGGTCTCCTCACGGAAAGATGCTTTGAAACAAACAGTCATTTCGCGGTGTCAATTGATTCAATGTTCCATGCTTTCTGACGGTGAGATTGCTTCGGCATTGATAGAGCGGGAACAGGTGGAGCAGCAACAAGCACAATTTGTTGCGCGTCTTGCCAATGGTAATTATACAAGAGCATTAGAATTGCTTGGAAACGATATTGCCAAATATCGGAGCGATGCAGTGCAATTCTTGAGGAGCGTTTTAGGAACATCGTCCGTAAAATTGTTTGAGGAACAGGAAGAATATTTAACCGGAAACAAACGCGACAATGCGGAACAGTTACTGGCGATGCTCTTGGTCTGGTTTCGTGATACGATAATCGTCCGGGAAGAATCATATTCAAATATTCTCAACATCGATCAGGAATCTGACCTTAAGAATTTTGTCAAGAGATTCGGTGCAAAAAATCTTGAAGCGTGTATTGCATCAGTGGAGCGGGCACTCGGACTTCTCCGAAGAAATGTGTATCTTCCATTAGTAATGCTCTCATTATCGGTTCATTTACGCAGAATTCTGCATGCAAAATAATTTTAAACGAATTTTAGTTACATCCGCTTTACCATACGCGAACGGCCATATCCATTTGGGTCATTTGGCAGGATGTTACGTTCCGTCGGATATTTATACACGATATCAGCGATTGCAGCATCGTGAAGTGCTTCACATTTGCGGTTCCGATGAACACGGTGTTGCGATTACTATTTCCGCTGAAAGAGAAAAAACCACACCAAAAGCAATTGTTGACAAGTACCATGAAGCAAACAAGACAACATTTGCGCAGTTTGGTATTCAGTTTGATAACTATTCCCGCACATCGCTTCCAATCCATCACGAAACTGCAAAAGAATTTTTTCTTGATCTATTAAAGAAAGGTTACCTTGTCTCAAAGGAACAAGAACAATTCTATGACGCCGAAGCGAAGATGTTCCTTCCTGACCGTTACGTTGAGGGAATTTGTCCGAACTGCGGTTATGATAAAGCTCGCGGTGACCAATGCGACAATTGCGGGAAGTATTATGATCAGTTGGAATTGAAGGAACCGAAGAGTTTAATTTCAGGGAAAACTCCCGTCGCGAAAAAAACGAAACATTGGTATTTCACCCTCGGAAGTTTTCAATCGAAACTGGAAGAATTTGTACAGGGGCATTCAAAAGATTGGAAAGATAATGTTCTTCAGCAGACACGCAGTTGGCTGAAAGAAGGATTGCAGGACCGAGCAGTGACTCGCGATTTAAGCTGGGGTATTCCGGTGCCGATTGAAGGTGCAGAAGGAAAAGTGATCTATGTATGGTTCGATGCCGTACTCGGGTATATCTCTTCAACAAAAGAATGGGCTCTGAAGCAAGGAACGCCAGACAAATGGAAAGAATTTTGGCAGGATCCATCAACACGGTATATCGCTTTCCTCGGGAAAGACAATATTGTTTTTCATACAATCGTTTTCCCGGCAGAACTAATGGCGAAAACAGGGTATATCCTTCCGGATAACGTTCCAGCGAATGAATTTTTAAACCTTGAAGGCGGGAAATTTTCGAAAAGCAGAAATAATGCAATTTATGTGAAGGATATTTTAGAGAAGTATCCTGCGGATATTTTTCGATATACCATCGCAACAAATCTCCCGGAAACCAAAGACTCGGATTTCTACTGGAAGGATTTTCAAGCAAAGAATAATAATGAACTGGCTGATATCTACGGAAATTTCATCAATCGAACCATCACATTTGTAGCGAAGAATTTTGAGAATAAGGTCCCTGTTCGTGGCGCAGAAAATGACCGGGACAAAGAAATTTTGGCGTATGTTCAATCAGCGCCAAAACGTATTGGGGATTTGATCGAGCAGTTCAAATTCCGGGATGCCACGATGGAAATGATGAATGTGGCTCGTGCAGCCAACAAGTATTTTAATGATAGCGAGCCGTGGAAAACATTCAAGTCAAATCCCGAACAGTGCGGTACCACATTAAATATTTGTCTTAACATTGTTCGTTCGCTGGCTATTCTTTTTGCTCCCGTAGTCCCGTTTTCTTCGGACAAAGTATGGAAGATGTTGAACCAGAATGGTTCTATCAGTAATGAACAATGGTCTACAGCGGGAGCATCACAACTCACTGAAACACATCAATTAGGTCAATCAGAAATTTTATTCACAAAAATTGAGGATAGTACAATCGAACAGGAACTTGAAAAACTCGCCGTACCGACCGGTACTACAACAGAGGCAACACCAGCGACCAGCACGTATACTCCGCTGAAAGCGCAAATTACATACGATGATTTTTCGAAAATTGATTTCCGTACCGCTAAAGTTGTTGAAGCAATACCGGTTCCAAAATCAAAAAAATTATTGCAGCTACAAATTGATTTAGGATTTGAAAAACGCCAAATTGTAGCCGGTATAGCTGAAAAAGTGACGCCCGAACAATTAATTGGTAAAACAATTATTGTTGTCGCCAATCTTGCCCCCGCAAAATTGATGGGTGTAGAATCGAACGGCATGCTATTAGCAACGGCAGCGGATGGTGAGAATTTTGCGTTATTAACTTCTTCGAAAGATGTTGAAACAGGAATAGGAATAAAATGATCGTCGTAACCGGTGGTGCAGGATTTATCGGCAGCGCAATGATTGCGAAACTCAACGAGAAAGGCGAGTCTGACATTCTGGTTGTGGATGAACTCGGTACGTCATCAAAATGGAAGAATCTTGTGGGGAAGCGTTTTACCGATTATATCCACAAGGACAACTTCATTGAGATGTTATTGAATGACCGTCTTCCAAAAATTGAAGCGATCATCCATATGGGAGCGAATTCCTCCACGACAGAAAAAGATGTTGACCACCTTATGGAGAACAATTACCGGTATACAAGAATTCTGGCAGAGTGGGCGATCAGAAAAAAAGCGAGATTCATTTACGCCAGCAGCGGCGCGACCTATGGCGATGGGATGCTTGGTTTTTCCGATGACGATGGAGTATCGCCTACGCTTGTACCGTTAAATGCGTACGGATATTCAAAACAGATATTGGATCTCTGGGTTCTTCAACACGAGTTGCAGAGTAAAATTGTTGGAATAAAATTCTTCAATGTCTTTGGCCCAAATGAATATCATAAAGGGGAGATGAAGAGTCTTGTCTGCAAAGCGTATAACCAAATTCAAGAAATTGGAAAGATTCGTCTGTTCAAATCCTACAAACCGGAATACAAACATGGCGAACAAGTGCGGGATTTTGTTTACATCAAAGATTGCACCGAAGTATTATGGTGGTTTTTGAATTCGCCAAAAGTGAATGGTATTTTCAATCTTGGAACAGGCAAAGCACGAACTTGGAACGATCTTGCGAAAGCAGTCTTTTCCGCATTAAACATTCCTCCAAACATCGAGTACATAGAAATGCCCGAAGAGATTCGCGGTGCCTATCAATATCATACAGAAGCAACAATCACAAAATTGCAGTCATCAGGCTGCCCCGTCCAGTTCCGTTCACTGGAAGAATCGGTGAAGGATTACGTACAAAACTATCTGCATCTAAATAGTAAACATCTTTAATTGTGAAATCGATTTTAAAAGCCGTATCTTTACAGTAATAAAAAGAAACCTATTGAATACTCTTTCCATCATACTCCATTTCTTAGAGACGATCTATATCTCATCGTTCATCCTTTCTGACAGTTCCGTCGCAAGCTAAAATTGTTTTTCACGCTGTATCTTCTTCTTTCATTTATTTTTTAGCTATATCATACATCACACATTAACGTTCTATCGAGAGGTGTATCTATGAATTGGATCATACTTATCATTGCCGGTTTTTTTGAAGTTGGTTTTGCCTCTTGTTTAGGGAAGGCAAAAGAAACAACCGGTACAACGGCAATGTTGTGGATGGTCGGTTTTTTCGTTTCTTTGTCAATCAGTATGTTTTTACTGTATAAAGCGGCTCAATCGCTTCCGATTGGGACTGCTTATGCTGTTTGGACAGGCGTCGGTGCAGTAGGAACTGTGCTGGTGGGTATTCTGGTATTCAAAGAGCCGGCAGATTTTTGGCGTTTATTGTTTTTAACAACTCTTATCGGTTCCATTATTGGTCTCAAAATAGTCTCGACACAATAAAAAATTATTTACAACATCACAAATAACAATAATCAGGAGATGCATCAATGAAGAAAAAAGGTTTACTACAAGAAGTCATAAAACAAGTCGATGCGACGAAGTTCGACTCGACGCCGATTATCGACGCCATGCGCGATATGTCGTTTAGTTCACGCGATACCGCTCGCGCAACCGACATTTTTAAGAAAATGATTGAGCATAATGGCTGCACGAATGCTCTGGTATTAGCGGGGAGCACCAGTGCAGGCGGATGTATGAATATTTATTCCGATATGGTGAAATATAACATGGTAGATATGGTTGTTGCGACTGGAGCATCCATTGTGGATATGGATTTTTTTGAAGCACTTGGTTTCAAGCATTATAAAGGAACTCCGTTCATTGATGACAATATGCTTCGGAATAATTATGTTGATCGTATCTATGATACGTATATTGATGAGCAGTCCTTGCAAGTGTGCGACGGCACCATTTTTAAAATTGCGGAATCTCTTGAACCGCGTCCATATTCATCCCGTGAATTCATCTATGAAATGGGAAAGTGGTGCGTAAAAAATGCGAAAAAGAAGAATTCCCTTATTCAATTGGCATATGAAAACAATGTGCCTATCTTTTGCCCGGCATTCTCAGATTCTTCGGCGGGATTTGGTTTGGTAAAACACCAGCACGAACGAATGAAAGCAGGCAAGCCGTATATGACGATTGATTCCGTGAAAGATTTCTACGAATTGACGCAGATTAAGATGAAGGCAAAAACCTCCGGTTTGTTCATGATTGGCGGCGGAGTACCGAAGAATTTCATTCAGGATACCGTTGTTTGTGCTGAGGTACTCGGTGTGGATGTTCCGATGCATGAATATGCGATTCAAATCACCGTTGCAGATGTTCGGGACGGTGCCTGTTCCTCTTCAACATTAAAAGAGGCAAGTTCGTGGGGTAAAGTAAAAACCACTCACGAGCAAATGGTGTATGCCGAAGCGACGACCGTTGTTCCGCTCATCTTCAGTTACCTCTACCATAACGCCAATTGGAAGAAGCGTAAAAAATATGAATGGACAAAAATATTTCAGAAATAGTACACAGAACCCTCCGGAATTTAGGAGGGTTTTTTATTGCACGATGATTGCTTTTGTATTAAGTGGTCATTATATTCTCGCAGATTTTTCTTTGTGTTTTACCAAGAGTAAGGATGTGCTTCTATGGAAAAAGTTCTTGCATTTATCGAATCGAACAAAGACCGTTACCTTTCCGAACTTAAAGATTTCCTTGCGATACCCAGTGTCAGTTCTCAGTCAAATCATAATGGCGATATACAACTTTGCGCGCAATGGATTTCCGATCATGTGCGGACAATTGGGATGCAAAACATCAAGATCATGCCGACTCCAGGTCATCCGGTTGTGTACTGCGACTGGCTTGGCGCTGTAGGAGCACCGACGGTTCTATTATACGGTCACTATGATGTTCAACCGGTCGATCCGCTAAATCTTTGGACATCACCGCCGTTTGAGATGTCGGTCCGCGGAGAGAATATTTATGCGCGAGGATCGGTTGATGATAAAGGACAAGTGTTTATACACTTCAAAGGGATTGAAGCAATCATGAAGCATCACGGAAAACTTCCCGTGAATATCAAAATGATTATTGAAGGGGAAGAGGAGATCGGAAGCCGAAACCTTGAAGAATTTGTACGGCAGAACAAGGAATTGTTGAAAGCAGATCTCGTATTGATTTCCGATTCCTCCATGTATGCGAAAGGTGTTCCGTCAATTGCTTACGGACTTCGCGGTTTAGCATATCTCGAAATTGAAGTAACCGGACCAAACCGTGACTTGCATTCCGGAACATTTGGCGGTGCGGTTCACAATCCTGTTCAAGCATTAAGTGAAATGATCGCTTCTCTTCATGATAAAAATAATAAGGTGAACATTCCGGGTTTCTATAACGATGTTCGTCCATTAACCAAGGTTGAGCGTGCTGCGTATAAAAAATTGCCGCACAGCGATAAAGCGTATGCGAAAGATCTTGGAGTGAAGGAATTGTGGGGCGAAAAAGGATTTTCGACGCATGAACGGACCTGGGCGAGACCGACACTTGAAGTGAATGGAATGTGGGGTGGATATATCGGAGAAGGTGCAAAAACGGTTCTTCCGTCAAAAGCATTTGCAAAAATTTCTTGTCGATTGGTTCCGGATCAAGCCTCATCGAAGATCTCGAAACTCGTTGTCAACCACATTAAAAAAGTAGCTCCGAAATCAGTTGATGTGAAGGTAAAACTCCATCATGGCGGAGAAGCGGCCATTACTCCCATTGACTCTCCTGGTGTGAAAGCCGCCGTTTCCGCATTGGAAAAAGGATTCGGGAAAAAGCCGTTGTATCAACGTGAAGGAGGCTCCATTCCCATCGTAGTTCAATTCAAAAAATTGCTCGGGCTTGACACTGTCCTTTTAGGATTTGGGCTTCCAGATGAAAACGCACACTCTCCCGACGAACATATTAATATTGACAATTTCTATGGCGGGATAAAAACATCGGTGCATTTCTTTCATGAGCTGCCCGATTTTTGGAAATCGAGATCAAAAAAGAAAAAATAATCTATTGAGTTGATGAAAAGATTATTTGTAATTTTTTTGTCATAACATTTTGGTAATACGAATTTTGTATCTTCAACAATCAATTCACTAAAACATCCACCATAAACCAATGAGGGGTTTATATGAAATATGCGATACGCCTTCTGCTGGTGATAGGTATCCTATCCTCAGCAATGTACGCACAAGGAGTAACAACGTCTGCTTTAGCGGGAGTTGTAAAGGATAATAACGGACAAGGTTTGCCCGGTGTTATCGTTATGGCAGTCCATGTTCCCAGCGGCACCAAATACGGTGTCACAACACGGGAAGACGGTCATTACAACCTTGCAAATTTACGTTCCGGCGGACCATATACAGTTTCGGTTTCGCTACTTGGACACGCGAAGCAGGAACGTTCTGGAATTAATTTGCAGCTTTCTCAAACATTGCAACAAAACTTCAGTTTAGTTCCTGAAGATGTACAAATGGAAGCAGTGGAAGTAACTGCTGAAAAAAGTACTATCATGAATGCTGCACGTACAGGAGCGGCAACCGCTATCAGCAAAAATGCAATTGAAGCACTCCCCACGATCACAAGAAAAGTTCAAGACTTTTCACGCTTAACACCCCAATTCGCCGGCAACAACACATTTGGTGGAATGGATAATCGTTACAACAATACGACGATCGATGGTTCCTATTTTAATAATTCGTTTGGTTTGCAAGGTCAACCTGGCGACAGAACAAACGTTGCTCCGGTTTCTGTTGACGCTGTCGAACAAATTCAAGTGAACATCGCTCCGTATGATGTTCGTCAGGGTAACTTCGTTGGCGCCGGAATTAATACGATTACAAAAAGCGGTACCAATAATATTTCAGGTTCTGCATACTACTACATGCGGCATCAAGGTTTAGTCGGACAAGACGCAGCAGCACTAAAGTACAAACCGGGAACATTTAAATACAATCAGATTGGTTTAAATTTGGGTGGACCGATTATCGAAGATAAGTTATTTATTTTTGGTAGTTTCGAAAGTGAAAATCTTACACAACCCGGAACGACTTTTACAGCTAAACGCGCTGGACAATCGGAAGGTGGAAGTGTTACACGAGTTCTCCAAACGGATTTAGATGGATTACGATCCTTTTTAAAATCTAATTTTGGTTATGAAACAGGGCCATATGAAGGTTATAATAATGAAACTCCTGCAATACGTTTTCTTGGCAAGTTGGATTACAACTTGGATGAACAAAATAAATTAATTTTACGGTACATCCATCTTGATTCAAAAACCGACGTACTCGAATCAAGTTCTTCTTCATTAGGACTTGGTACAGGAGGTCGTAACAACGTAACAACAGCGTTGGGTTTCCAAAACTCAAATTATCAAATCGGTGAAAATATCCGGAATATCATCGGTGAATGGAACAGCATCCTCGGCGACAATATGTCGAACAATCTTATTGTCGGATATTCCCATCACGACGAAAGCCGTGAATCACGCGGAACATTTTTCCCCTTTGTTGATATTCTGAGTGCAGGGAATAACTATACATCGTTTGGTTTTGAACCATTCACCCCAAACAATGAATTGCGATATAGCAGCTATCAATTGCAGGATAATTTTTCGTACTCGTTGGATGATCATTATTTCACCCTTGGTGCAAGTATCGAAAAATATCAATCGGAAAATATTTTCTTTCCGGGTGCGCAAAGTGCATATGTCTATAATAAACTTTCGGACTTTTATTCTGATGCAAACGGATATCTTGCCAATCCGGCTCGAGCAGCGGCTGATAGCACACTTCGTCGCTTCCAAGTCCGATGGTCAAATATTCCAGGTCTTGTAAAACCTGTTCAAGAATTGAAAGTACTTTACACCGGTCTGTATGCTCAGGACGAATGGCAAGTAATGCCGGACGTAAAAATATCAATCGGATTACGGCTTGATATCCCGATGTTTGAAGAGACTGGATACAAGAATGCTGAAGTTGATACAATGAATTTTCGCGATGAGAATGGTGCTACCGTTCATTATAAAACTGATAAACTTCCGGATGCCAATATCCTTTGGTCACCAAGAATTGGATTTAACTGGGATGTTACTGGTGAACGCTCAACACAAGTACGTGGAGGAACAGGTATTTTCACTGGAAAACCGGCTTATGTCTGGATCTCCAATCAGATTGGAAACAATGGTGTATTAACAGGATTTGAACAGATCGACAATACAAAGACACGGCCGTTCAATCCAAGCCCGGACCGTTATAAACAAACAGCAACGGGATTACCATCATCAAGTTATGAATTAGCGTTGACCGATCCAGAATTTAAATTCCCACAAGTATGGAGAAGTAATATTGCTGTCGACCAAACACTTCCTTATGATCTTGTTGGAACTGCAGAATTTTTATATGGCCAAGATGTCAATGGCGTTTATTATATCAATGCTAACTTACCCAAAGCAGATACATTATTTGCAGGTGTAGATACCCGTCCGCGATGGAAAACTTCGAACAGAATTTATTCCAAAGTTCCGAATGCTATTGTGATGAAAAATCAAAACACTGGCTATTCTTGGAATTTGGCTTTTTCGTTAGAGAAACCGTTTAGTGAAGGTTGGTTTGCAAAAGCAGCATATAGCTATGGAGAATCAAAAAATACCGTTGATCCGGGTTCAATTGCATCAGGTTCTTGGTTTGGTAATGCTCATAGTGGTGATCCAAATAATCCTGGAGTTGGATTTGCAGCGACATCACCTGGTCATAGAATATTTGCAACTGTTTCCTATCGTGCTGAATATTTTGAAATTGGTTCCACGACAATTTCTTTATTCTGGGAAGCCCGTACGCTTGGATACAATGGTGCATTCGGCGTTACCACTGCAAGCTATACATACAGTGGTGATCTGAACGGTGATGGTGGCGTGAATGATCTTATTTATATTCCAAAAGATCAGTCAGAAATGAATTTTAAAGCGATCACAGGTACTACACCGTTTACAGTACAGCAACAGGCAGATGCATGGGAAGCGTTCATTAAACAGGATGATTATCTCAGCGCAAACAGAGGAAAATATGCTGAACGTAATGCCGTCTTCATGCCGATGACCTATAGAGCTGATTTGAGCATTGTGCAGGAAGTATTTGCTGATTTGTTCGGAAAACGCAATTCATTCCAACTAAGAGCTGATGTTATTAATGTTGCCAATCTGTTAAACAAAGATTGGGGCGTTTCACAAAAATTGGTAACAACAAGCCCGTTGGTAAACCAAACAACAACAGACGGAAGAGTATCATATCAGTTACGTACAGTGAATGGAAAATTGATCGACCATACATTTGATCCGACCAATGGTATCGAGGATGTATTTAGAATCCAACTCGGTATCCGGTATACATTTAACTAATATTCACTGTTGGTGTTTAACAGCCCTGCAGGATTGATCTGCGGGGCTTTTTTTTATCTATGATGAAGAAAATTTTATTTACTGTTTTCTTATTCTTTTCTCTCGTTTATTCGCAAGAGAAATCTTGCACCATTATGATATCGTTCGATGGATTTCGCTGGGACTACCTTGACCGAAACCTGACGCCGAATATTGATTCGTTGATTTCTGACGGCGTGAAAGCAACATCATTGCAGCCCGTCTATCCGACGAAAACATTTCCAAATCATTTGGCTATTGTCACCGGTATGTATGCGGAAAATCATGGTATCATTCAAAATGAATTTATTGACCTTACAACGAAGAGAGTTTATAAGATTAGTGATACGATTGAAGTGAGAGATTCCCGTTGGTATAAGGGAGAAGCAATTTGGGAAACGGCAAGGAAACAAGGGAAAATTACTGCAAGTTATTTTTGGCCGGGAAGTGAATTGAACGACAGTACCAAGCGTCCGAACTATGTTGAACGATATCAGCATACACGACCATATGAAAGACGATTAGAAGGGGTTAAACGCTGGTTAGAACTTCCCAAGGATGAACGACCGGATTTTATAGCACTCTATATTGACGCAACGGATACGCAAGGGCATTGGTTTGGTCCGAATTCAATGGAGATCAATCGTACCATTGCGGAAATGGATTCGCTTATCGGAAAACTCGTGCAGTATCTTAAACAAACAAAGAGATTCGAATCCACAAACATTCTCATCGTCTCTGATCATGGCATGACTGAAATTGATCCACAACGCACAATTGTTGTGGGAGATTATCTTAAAGAAGAAAAATATCTCGCTGAATGGGACGGCCCGATATTGCTTCTTGAATCACTTGAGAATCGCAATGCTGAAATTGTCAATACCTTACGCAGACAATTGAAACATGCTCAAGTGTATTTAAAAAATGAAATTCCGGATTCTTTCCATTTGAAAAAATCAGAATCTGTTTTTTCGATTTTGGTTGCCGCGGATTTAGGTTGGAGTCTTACTGATAAAGAACTGTCGAAGAAACGATTATTGAACTTCCCGAAAGGGAATCACGGCTTCAACCAACATCACAAAGAGATGCAAGGAATATTTGTGGCAAGAGGTCCTGCATTCAAGAAAAAATTTAAAATTGGCACAATGGAAAATATTGATATTTATCCGCTTCTCTGTAAAATTCTGAAGATTCAACAAAACGTGAATATCGATGGCAAGCTGAAAAGAGTTGAGTCTCTGTTGGAATGAACTAAAAGTTCTTTGCTTTTTGGTGGTCATTGTTCTTTTGGAGTTTACCAAATGTTATTGTAATTTTCATTTTTGGGAAAGAACATTCACCATTAATACTGTCGGAGCAATCGATATGAAAATTTATACGAAGAGTGGTGATCAAGGGGAAACAGCATTGTTTGGAGGCGTGCGGGTTCCTAAAGATGCTTTACGAATTGAGGCATATGGTTCCGTTGATGAATTAAATTCGCTACTTGGTGTCATCCGTTCCCTTGAACCGCACAGATCCATTGATACAGTATTGCGTAAAATTCAACATCAATTATTTGAACTCGGTGCAGATCTTGCAACCCCCTTGAGTCATCGGAGCACATTTATTCCTCGAATAAAACTTTCATATGCTCGTCCCCTTGAAAAGGCAATCGATCAATTTGAAGCAAGATTGAAACCGCTGAAAACATTTATACTTCCAGGTGGATCGGTCATTGCCTCACATATGCATCTGGCACGAACCGTTTGCCGTCGCGCAGAACGAAATAGCGTACACTTATCCAGGAACGAAAATATTGGCACTGCTGTTATCGTTTACCTCAATCGTTTATCCGATCTGCTCTTTGTAATGGCTCGATATGCAAATGTTCTTGCCGGACAAGAAGAGGTGCAATGGGTGAGCAGCAAGAGAAAAATAAAATCAAAATCTTAATCTCTTCACATTCCAGACAATGTTTGGGCTTTATCGTTCGTCAATGAAGAAGAGAGATCGGATTTTATCGTACCGTAAATTTTAGTATATTGATGATATAGTTGAAATAATTGAAAAAAGGGAAGCAATGTTAAAGTTTTTTAGCAGTTTATTTGGAAGCAAAAAAGAAAAGGACGTCACCCAGTTAATACCGCTTGTTGAAGAGATTAACGGACAATTCAAGTTGTTACAATCATTAAGCGATGATGAGTTGCGAGCAAAAACGCAGGAGTTTAGAGATCGAATTGCTGAGTCGGTGAAAGAGATTCGGGAACAGATCGCAGAAATCCAATCACAATTGAAGACCGAAACAGATGCAGTTGTTCGCGAAGAACTCTTTACGAATCTGGAAGAGCATGAAAAAGAAGAGTTGGCGACCATTAAAGAGACATTAGATGAACTTCTTCCTGAAGCATTTGCTGTTGTAAAAGAAACCTGCCGTAGAATGCTTAATCAAGATTTTGATGTTGTCGGACACAAATTGAAATGGGAGATGGTTCCGTACGACGTTCAGTTGATGGGCGGAATTGTTCTTCATCAAGGAAAAATATCCGAAATGGCGACGGGCGAAGGAAAGACGCTTGTGGCAGTCGCTCCAATGTATTTAAATGCGTTGGCGGGAAAAGGTGTTCATCTTGTAACGGTGAACGACTATCTGGCACGCCGTGACAGTGAGTGGATGGGAAAGGTTTTTCAATTTCACGGAATGACAGTTGGATGTATTGTGACGAATCAAAATCCTTTCATACGTCGTGAACAGTACAATTGCGATATCACCTACGGTACCAATAATGAATTTGGTTTTGATTACCTCCGTGATAACATGGTGCACACGCCGGACGAGATGGTTCAACGCGGACATTATTATGCCATCGTGGACGAAGTGGACTCCGTGTTGATCGATGAAGCCCGAACTCCGTTGATCATCAGCGGTCCGGTGGAAGTAGATGATCATAAATTCAATGAAATGAAACCGCGTGTGGAGCGGATTGTCAGCACACAGAAAAATCTTGTTGCGCGAATTGTTGCAGAAGCGGAAAAGCTGCTGAATGACGGGAAGAAAGAGGAAGCGGGTGTGTTGTTGTTTCGTGCGTACCGTGGCGATCCAAAAAATAATAAACTGACGAAAATGTTCTCCGAGGGTGCTCCAAAGAAACTGATGTTTGAAACAGAATCGGTGTATATCGCAGAGCAGAACAAACGCTTGCACGAAATAGATGACGAGTTGTATTATTCAATCGAAGAAAAGAATCATTCCATCGACCTGACGGAAAAAGGGCGCGAGTTTATGGCCAGTGGCATGGACAAGGATATGTTTGTCCTACCGGATGTCGGAACAGAAATGAGTTACATTGAAAATGATACGACAGTGTCATTTGAACAGAAGCAAATAAAGAAAGATGAAGTGAACAGGGTTTTTGCGGAACGAAGCGACCGTGTCCACACCGTCCGACAATTGTTGCGTGCGTATTCGTTGTACGACAAAGATGTTGAGTATGTTGTTACTGACGATGGCAAAGTACAGATTGTTGATGAATTTACTGGTCGTATTCTACACGGCAGAAGATACTCCGATGGTTTACACCAAGCGATTGAAGCGAAAGAAGGAGTTCATGTTGAACGTGATACGCAGACAATGGCGACCGTTACGCTGCAAAATTATTTCCGCCTCTATAAAAAATTAGCAGGTATGACCGGTACAGCGGAAACGGAAGCGGCAGAATTTTTTGATATCTATAAATTGGATGTTGTTATCATTCCGACCAATAAAGATATTATCCGCGATGATTTAAATGATGTTGTCTATCGCACGAAACGGGAAAAATACAATGCATTGATCACCCAGATTAAGGAGTTAAGAGATAAAAAACAGCCGGTGCTTGTGGGAACAACAAGTGTTGAAGTTTCAGAAACACTCAGCAGAATGATGACACGGGAAAAAATCCCGCACAATGTTTTGAATGCGAAACAACATCAACGCGAGGCAGAAATTGTTACCAATGCCGGTTTGCCGGGTGCAGTAACAATTGCAACGAATATGGCAGGACGCGGAACAGACATTAAGCTCGGTCCGGGAGTTCGTGAAGTCGGTGGTCTGTCCATTATTGGTACTGAGCGGCATGAAGCTCGCCGAATCGATCGTCAGTTGCGTGGTCGTGCAGGGCGCCAAGGCGATCCCGGTATGACAAAATTCTTTCTATCGTTGGAAGATGATTTGATGCGGTTATTCGGCAGTGATCGTATTGCATCGATTATGACGAAAATGGGAGCGGAAGAGGGGGAAGTGATCGAACATACGATGATCACCAGAATGATAGAACGCGCTCAAAAGAAGGTTGAAGAGAATAACTTCGGTATCCGTAAACGATTACTGGAATATGACAACGTCATGAATCAGCAGCGCGAAGTGATTTATTCCAAACGTCGTCATGCGTTGTTAGGTGAGCATTTGGAAGATGATATTTATCAGATGCTTGATGATTACATTGAAGACGTCGTAGAACGACATTTCGAACCCGGAACGCTGGATGAAATGGTCGATGAACTGCGATCGAATTTGTTGATCGATGTGAAAATGACTCCAACGGAGTTTCAAACACTCGGTGTCCATGGCGTGAAAGAACGAGTGATGTTAACCGCTACGGAATTTTTGAAACGCAAACGAGAATCGGTCGGCAATGAAGCGATGAATTTCATCCAAAAAATCTCGCTGTTGCAGATCATCGATTCGCGGTGGAAAGAACACCTGCGGGAAATGGACGATCTGAAAGAGGGGATTTACCTCCGGGCGTATGGCCAAAAAGATCCAATTTTGGAGTACAAATCGGAAGCGTATAAAATGTTTGTTGAACTTGTCGGTTTAGTCAACCGCGAAGCGCTGAACATGGTCTTTAAACTCTTCCCTGAGAATCAACAGCAGATTGAAGCACAACAGCAGCGACGCGGTTTCAATCGAGAGCGCATGACGTTGACACATTCTGCTTCTACCGGAATGGGACTGCAGGGGAACATTGATGTTGAAGAAGGCGATGGTAAACAACAGCAACAACATCAAGCGCCGAAAGTTCAACAGATCTTTTCCGGTGATAAAGTAGGACGAAATGATCCCTGCCCCTGTGGCAGCGGAAAAAAATATAAAAACTGTCACGGTAAGAATGCATAAACAGATTAAGCCATTATCAACGGGAGTCGTTCGACTTTTTCTAAAGAGAATTCCTTTGGTAATGGTTTTTTTGTTGCTTGTTGATTGCTCGGGGCAACAAGAGATTAGTGCACTCTGTAAGAGCAAAATCTCAGCGGCACTTATTTCAATGGTATCCGAAACTGCAGATGACGGGCGGCCGATAGAAATTGTTGTTACCGTCAGCGATTCAACAGGTATTCAACCGTTGTTTCCGTCGCTGACCTTTCCGAATGCTAATGTTGCTCTCGGTCACTTAACAAGACGAGAAATATTTTCATTATGCTCCGTGAGCGGCGTTTCGTACATCGATAAACCAAGAATATCATTTCCTAAATAATCACTCCCATCGGAGGAACCATGAAGCACATCGTTACATTTTTTGCAGTACTGTTCACAGTTGTTACCGTCTCGTTATCACAATCGTTTGATCGATCAAAAATTGATATCCGGTTGTTGGATGATGTTGATCAATTCATTTCAAAAAAATCTGAACAGTCATTTCGATTCTTCAAATCGACCGGTGAGCAAGAGTATGTTGATGTGATAGTCTTTTCGACTGCATTTGATGAAGCTAAATCAATCGGCGTTCGACCGATGGCGCAATATCCGGAATTTTTTACTGCTCGAATGGATGTTGCCACGATGTTAAAATTGAGTAATCTCAAAAGCACAGTGTATATTCAGGCACCCAAAATGCGCTATCCGAAATTAGATAAGAGTCTGATAGAAATGAAAGTTGATAAACTTCATGCCGGCACGGTGAATGGGACAGTGTACAAAGGGAAGAACGTAATCGTCGGCGTTATTGACAGCGGAATTGATTGGAAGCATTTAGATTTCCGTTCGGATACTGACACCACCAAAACGAGACTTCTTTTTTTATGGGATCAAACAGACAGCAGAACCGGTGTCGGTCCTTCAGGCTTTAATTACGGAGCCGAATACACCGCTGCCGTAATTAATAACGAACTCGACGGGACTCCAGCTGGTGCTGTTCTTGAAGAAGATATAAGCGGACATGGAACACACGTCGCTAGTACTGCAGCAGGGGATGGCTCGGTCTCTTCCGGAAAATTTAAAGGTGTTGCCCCTGAAGCAGATCTGATTATCGTCAAAGGTGGAGATAATGGATTCTCCACGACAAACATTATTAATGGCATTACCTATATACGACAAAAAGCAGTTGCAGCCGGAAAACCATTTGTGATCAATATGAGTCTTGGGGGACATGATGGTTCGCATGACGGAACACAACCGGAAGAAGTGACGGTGAATACCGAATTGAGTGGCACAACCGGAAGGCAAATTGTTATCGCTGCCGGAAACGAAGGATCCGATGCAATCTATGGAACAGCGACATTAACAAATGGAACATCAAAATCATTTACATTTGATATTCCCGTTTATACTCCGACGAGTGGCACAACGAATGATTATGTCCTTTTTAGTGCATGGTATAAAACCGGAGATAATTTTACTGTTGAAGTAAAGACACCGAACAATACAACAGTTATGGCAGCGTCAGGTGCTTCTCAACAAAATTCTACAACCAATGGACATGTCAAAATCCTAAATGGAACAGGAGCGGCTAATTCCAAAGGAGTAAAGGAATGCATTATTGAAATTTATGATGCTACGACGACGACGCCAGCTGCTGGGACATGGACAATAACTGTTACTGGTGGAACAATGTCCCAAGGAGGACTCTTTGATATCTGGTTATCGGGATCATCCATTCAAGGGAATGGCGGTGAAACTGTAGAATTTACTTCCGGTCATTCCTTCTCGAAACTTGTCGGAATGCCGGGAACTGCAGAAAACGGAATTACTGTAGGCTCGTATGTAACGAAATGGAGTTGGACTGCTATTGATAACAATACATATGCATATAACGGTACAGATCGTACAAATAATTTTTCAACATTCAGCAGTATGGGACCCACCCGTGATGGAAGGCAGAAACCTGATGTTAGTGCTCCAGGTCAAGCGATTGTTGCTGCTCGAGCAGCAACAGTTTCATTTTCCGATCCCGTATTGATAGCACCGAGTGGAAAATATGTCGTTGAACAGGGTACAAGCATGGCATCACCCCACGTTGCCGGTTTGGTAGCATTAATGCTGCAGGCGAAACCGTCTATTACGCCTGAAGCGATTCGATCGGCAATTATTTCGGCTGCAAGAAAAGATGCATCCACTGGTAATTCTGCGAGCGCACAATGGGGAAACGGAAAAGTTGATGGTCAGGCAGCGTTACAGTCATTATTGTCAGTCCAATTGGAATCGGAAAATATTCCCAAAACATATATCCTTCAACAAAATTATCCGAATCCGTTTAATCCAGAGACACAAATATCATTCTCTATTCCCAAAGCCTCTTTTGTTACTGTAAAAGTGTATTCTGTACTTGGTGAAGAGGTTGCAACATTAGTGAACGAACAGCTTCCGCCAGGAGAATATTCATCTCGTTTTGATGGAAACAATAGAGCCAGCGGAATATCCTCCAAAGCTGCCGTACCTGCAGGCAGGCAGGGATATGCTTCTGGCGTATATTTTTATACACTGACTGCGGACAATATTTCCGTAACGAAAAAAATGTTACTGTTGAGATAGAGTAAAGAAAAGAGATTGTCTTTCGGCTAAAATCTCTTACATTTGCTCTATGAATTTCTTGGAATTGAACATCAACACAAAACGGCGATTATTGATCTTGTCAATAATCGCCGTAATTGTTGTGATCCATACTCCTCCGCAACGTCTTCACTATTGGAATGCCGATCTTCCGGAAATTCATTTCCTTCGCAGCATACTATTTTTGCTTTCAATCCTCTTCTTTTTTTCTCTGGTAGCCAAACCGATCATTCTTTTTTTTTCTGAACTGAATGGTAATGGTATACTGAAAAAAACTACAATCGGTTCAGCAAAGATTTTTGCCTTCGTCTCGCTGTTAGTCTTTCCAGCAACGCTGGGCATTATGGGTGTCGGTTATTCCTATATGAGTGCATCGCCATTTACGTTTGTGGATATCAGTGATCAATTATATCAACGATTGTTGATGCCCGCCGCTGCATTTTTTTTGTTTGCTAGAGGAACAGGGCTGTATCATGTTTTCAGTTTACTAATAGCTTTTGGGGCTCTTTTTTTACTTCAACTATTTTTTATCAAACGAAATATTAGCCTTACAACATTGGAATATGTTTCGATTGCGACTTCCAGTTTTTTGATCACGCAATTTCAATCACCCGGCTATACTGAACCATTGTCCTATATATTCATCCTGATTCTCCTTACAATGGAATTAGATGAACTCTCTCGTGTCGCACTGATTTCTCTTTCTCTCTGTGCCCATGAAGGAAGCATGCTCGTAATGCTTGTGGTGAGCATGATAATTTTTACCCGCCGAGAAGTATGGTGGATTATTGTGATAGGGGGATTTTATGGATTTATATGGATTGCGAGTTATGGATTTGATGTGCCAAAAATATTAGCGGTGCGATCAGTCGGTCAAATGAGTACTTTGGAATGGATAGTGAAGTATCCTTGGCGGGAAACTCTGGGAATTTTCTTTTCATTGAAACTCTTGTGGCTCTTTATATTCATAGCATTGTTTCGAATAAAACAGCAACGTTTAAATATACTATTGTATACTCTTCCAGGTATTGTCTTAACATTAGCAGCTGTGGACACAAGCAGAATGGCGGGGTTTAGTTTTGTTGCTTTGTTATATTCTATCATCTTTATCAAACAAAATAATATCCTGAAAGATAACCAGTTCAAACTCGCTTGTGCAATAAATCTCTGCATTCCTGCAGTTTATGTAGGTTTGAATTCTGGTATCGTTTATTTTGACGGAGTATATCAATTGTTACAATTTGGTATTTTTATAAAATAATTATACCTCATTACTACTGTCAAAATAAATCTTAAGTGAATACAAAATTGGTCATAGTACCTCAAATTTATTTTGATAATAAGTAGTTAGCCCCTTTTGTTACATAGGAGAGATCGTTTTAAAGTGCGTGGGTGCGAAATTTAGGAGGACAGAGCGAATGGGAAAGCGATGAATGACGGGACTTTTGATGGCGCGATTCGCGCCATCAACGGGCAAGAGCGAACAGGATTCATCGCGTGCGTTAAATTTCGCAAGGAGTTCTTTTGCTTCTTTTCTTGCTCCGTCAAGAAAAGAAGAGAGTGAAGATTCTTGTTGTTTTTATCTATGTATTTTGGACAAGTCTGATGCCTCATCACAAATTGATATATCGAGATTTTCTATTGTTGGGTGGTATTCTCATTCTAACGGCTATCATCTATTCTCCCGCAATACAATTTGAATTCACCAATTGGGATGATGATATTCATATTACAAATAATCCTTCCATTCAGACCCTTACGCAGCAGTCAATTTCAGATTTGTTCATTCCCACGGATCGGTATATGTATCATCCGTTAACAATGCTTTCGTATATGATCGAGTGGAAGATTGTTGGAGAGCAACCGTGGTTATTCCATACCACCAATATTTTACTACACGGGATTAATATTTGTCTGGTATTCTTTCTTGTCTATCGTTTGTCTCGTAACAATTATATCGCTCTGTTTATTGCAGCACTTTTTGCACTTCATCCAATGCAAGTAGAAAGTGTTGCTTGGATATCTGCACGAAAAGATATCCTTTCAGGATGTTTTGTTCTAAGTTCAGTCATCTTCTATTTTCAGTGGAAAGACAAAAAGAAAACTCGTTATTACCTCACTTCTTTGCTTCTTTTTACCTGTGCACTATTCTCGAAACCCTCTGCAGTTGTTTTACCGTTGGTATTAATTCTGTTTGAACTCCTCGAAGAAAAAAAAATTGGATGGAGTCTGGTAAAACATTCATTTTTGTATTTTTCAATTTCGCTGGTATTTACACTTTTTATCGTATTGTCCACAACATCGCATTCTCCCTATCCGATGCAATTTTATTCGCTGAGCCAGCGATTCGTTTTGATTATCTATGAAGTCGGGTTTTATATCGCAACGTTCTTCTATCCCTTCAATTTATCCGCCTGCTATTCTTATCCATTACTTCAACAAGGGGAATTGTCAACTGTATATTATGGTTTCTCGTTGTTGATGTTGGTATCATCAGCGTTAATCTTTTTGTTGAGAAATAAAATTCCCAAAATTTTTTTTGGTCTTTTATTGTATGGTGTTATACTATTACCAGTATTACAGATCATTCCGTTCAATAATGCATCACTCGTTGCAGATCGTTACGTTTATCTGGCAATGTTAGGATTATTATTGGCTTCTGTTGGTATTGGTGATGTACTGTTGAAGAAATTCGATGTGAATCGATCAATAATCACAATTGTGTTATTCTCAATTATTGCATTCATGTCATACGCATCTTCAACCCGCTTACCAGTGTGGAACGACAGTGTTTCGTTATTTTCGGATATAATTAGGAAAAACCCTCTTACGGCAATTGCGTATGGGAACAGAGCAAATGCAAAGATAGCGAAAGGTGATTATGTTGGAGCCCTACAAGATTGCGATACATTAATCGCACTTTCACCTGAAGAACCAAAGGCATATTTTAATAGAGGAAACGCGTATAGTGAAATAAATAAAAAAAGGGAGGCAATTTCAGATTATACAAAATCGATATCGCTCGGGTTTCAATCACCGCATCTTTTTTATAATCGAGGGAATCAATACATGCTGTTGAAAAAATATGACAGCGCTGCAACAGATTTTGAAACAGTGTTACGTTTATCGCCGGCATATCTTGGCGCTCTGCTTCAAATGGATTTACTATCAAAGTGGGTGGATAACGATTTTGAGAAATCAGTTCGTTATTTGACGAACTATATTCAATATGATCCGAACAATCCCGTAGTGTATATGCAACGAGCACAATCAAATTCAACACTCGGTCGTTATGGTGCAGCATTACACGATGCAGCTGTGGCGGTATCCCTTCATCAAAACAACGATGCGACCGATCAATTCTTTGCACATCTCAATAATACCATCGATTCCATTAATACAAAAATAACGACCATTTCCTCAGTGCTTCCAATCAGCAACAACGTTAAAAAGAGACAATTATTTTTGGAGCGTTCAAAATTGTATTGGTCTCTCGGTGACACACTTCGTGCGCAAAAAGATTTTAACATATCTGAGGCAATGCAATCTCGATGATAATACATCAAAAAACATATCAAACGCTTAGTCTGTATCTATTAGTGATTGTTGTTTTTTTGGTTTACATGACGACGCTAACTGCCGAAGCTCTTACATGGAACGATGACGCGCTCATATCCTCTTTACATGCAATCCAAAAAGGGAATGGATCAATCTGGAACAATTCTACGATGCGTCCAATTCCTTTAGCATTATTTTCTTATTTCCAAAGTTTTGGAGATGGGAGTTTATTCCTGTTCCATTTGGTGAATATTGCGGCTCATGCTGCAAACGTACTATTGTTTTTTTTCTTACTCATTCGTTTTCAACAATCATTTTCCCTTGCATTCATTACTTCCGCAGTGTTTGGTTTACACCCAATGCATTCCGGAACGATCTCTTGGATCAGCCAATTCCCGGTGATATTTTCGTTAACAATTCTTTTGCTTTTAGCACATGTGTACATTTTCTATTGCAGATCTAATAAGCGTCGATATCTTTTATTCACCGGTATTTTAGCAGTGATGTTTCATTCTGTTGTTCAAGGGGGAATTCAGGTCCTTATTATACTCATTACCATCGATCTAGTAGAACGTGGAAATCTTACAAAACGAAATGTAATTCAGAAAATTCCGTTTCTTCTTTTTTGTGTTGCATCCGCTTTAATGATAAAAGAATCGATTATGAACCTATATTTCGATTCTGTTCAGTGTATCCGATTTGGCATTGTTGAAGGATTGATTCGCTTTCTTACTATTACCGAACAAATTGGGATCGTTCCATTGCAGGATGTCATCAATGGAAATATAATCCTGGAATATTCAATGTATCCATTGTTGGTTCCATTTATCATTTTTGGAGTATTGTGGTATGGTAAGAATCAAAAAATATTGACATTAAGTTTTTTCGCTTTCCTGGTTTTTAGCTTGCCGATTTTTTCGTGGTCGGAGGGGGGGGAATGGATATTAAATTCTGAACGGTATTATATCAGTTCTTTCTTCCTGGTTTTTCCTGTAATCTCTTATCTTAAACAGTTCTTTGAAAAAATACCTAATCGTTCGGTGCTTCGGAGAATGGCGATACCGGTTGTAACGATGGTTCTTTGCTTTTTGGCATTTCAAACATATCGATCATCTCAATTAAGACAGAGCAATATTTCGTTTTGGACGTACCTAACAAACGAATATCCACAAAACTCTTTTGTTTTAAATAAGATTGGGTCATATCATTTCTCCAAATATGAAATCCCACAAGCTATTTCATATTTTTCTGAATCGATTCAATTTCATCCTCAGCATTATGAATCGTTTAATAACCGCGGTCTTGCATATTTGAGTATATATCAGATGGATAGTGCAAAAGCAGATTTTGAACATTCGATTGAGATATTTCCGCAATATGCATTAGCGTATTACAATCTTTCCACAGTGTATAGTCTGCAATCAGATTGGGATAGTGCAATCAAAAATTGCACAAAAGCGATTGAGATCCAGCCGAATTTTGTTCAGGCGTTTAACAATCGAGGGAATACTTTTGCGAGACAAAAAAAATATGTTCAAGCATTCGCAGATTACGAAACAGCGGCCAGGATTGATCCAAAATATCCAGATATTTACGGGAATAGGGCATTAATATTCCTTGAATCTGGCAATGCTACGAATGCCGTGCGTGATTTTCAAAAACAAGCGGATTTAACGTTAACAAGATTTGACGTATTCATTCACCTTGGGCTTACGTATATTATGACGGCGGATACGGTAAACTCTACCATAGCACTTTCTAATGCAGTGAAACTTGACTCTACAAATGCTAAACTGTATCTTTCTGCAATTCAAAGTACATTTTTAAAGGATTCTGAAGATAGATTACTCCTTAATCATGTAATTCGAAAAATCGACCCTCATCAAAGATATTGAGGAAAAAATTTCACCTAACCGGAAAAAATTTCCTGTTTTAATTTTACCGCGCTATTTTTGAGACGATTTGAGCATATTTGTTTTGGCATAGTATATGCAAATCTAAGTAACATCTTGGGGAAAATTAATTATTCACTAATGTTTCAGTAAAGGAGTACTATTATGGGACAACAACAATTGCTTTTAATCATTCTTGGTGTAATCATCGTCGGTATCGCAGTAGCCGTCGGTATCACAATGTTCCAAGATAACGCTGTAAGCGCAAACCGCGATGCGGTGACGAACGACCTCGTTCAACTTGCAGCAAAATCACAGCAGTATTATCGTAAACCAACATCGTTGGGCGGCGGTGGAAATTCCTATGCTACATTAACAGCGAATGCTGCTGGTATGGCGTTGCTTGTTTCCACAGCGTTTTCTGACAATGATAACGGAACATATACCATCAGCACCGCTGGTACGGGAACAACAGTAGTGTTTACAGGTGTTGGCAAGACAGCTTTGGCAGATGCAACTATGCCAACCTATACTTGCACCGTTACAGCTTCTGGTTATACAATTGCTAAAACAAATTAATTTACATCATTACAAACAACTAATATAAGGGGTAACGCATGGGACAACAACAATTGCTTTTAATCATTCTTGGTGTAATCATCGTCGGTATCGCAGTAGCCGTCGGTATCACAATGTTCCAAGATAACGCTGTAAGCGCAAACCGCGATGCAGTCACGAACGACCTCGTTCAACTTGCAGCAAAATCACAGCAGTATTATCGTAAACCAACATCGTTGGGCGGCGGTGGAAATTCCTATGCTACATTAACAGCGAATGCTGCTGGTATGGCGTTGCTTGTCTCTACAGCGTTCTCCAACAATGATAACGGAACATATACAATCAGCACCGCTGGCACGGGAACCACAGTAGTGTTTACGGGTGTTGGTAAAACAGCTTTGGCAGATGCAACTATGCCAACCTATACTTGCACCGTTACTGCTTCAGGCTATACAATTGCTAAAACAAACTAATATGTAAGATAGCGGCGGGATTTCAACTCCCGCCGTTTTTTTTAATCATCATTAGAGATTTATTTAATGGGTCAGCAGCAGTTACTTTTAATTATTTTGGGTGTTATCATCGTAGGAATTGCTATTGCGGTGGGAATTACGATGTTCCGGGATAATGCTGTAAGTTCAAATCGAGATGCGATTTCGAACGATCTGTTGCATTTGGCAGCAAAGGCAAAACATTTTTATAAAAGACCGACTTCGATGGGTGGAGGTGGACATTCTTTTGTTGGATTGACAGCAAATAGTGCGGGGATGTTGATTTTGGTAACAACAGGGTTTTCTGATAATTCTAACGCAACATATACAATCAAAACAGCCGGTGACGCTTCGAGCGTGGAATTTAGGGGAGTGGGGAAAGCCCCTCTCGACAATGGCTCCTACCCAACAATGGAATGCATCGTGACACAAAGTACCCAAACAATTACCATGGTTAATTAAATAAAATAGCTACTATTTACACAAAAGCAGATGCCATGAACTGGTATCTGCTTTTGTATTTTTAGGAGAGGTTATTACTGTTGGATGAGTTGATTTTGTGTTGAGTCGATTGTATCTTTAATCGTAATACCTAAGAGGATTCATGTAATAGGCATGTTTTTCAGGCGAAAAATTAAGTATTGCTTATTAACAAAACGAAAGAAATGTTTCGATATTATTAATATTGGATTTCTGTTCCAGTGAGTCTATAAAAAGAGGAATTAAAGTATTATGCCAGAATTTCGCGTTGATGGAGTTTCGCTCAGTGGTAAACCTGTGCAAGGTGTAATCAATGCCGATACCATGAAACTTGCAAAGGAACGCGCAACAAACATGGCGCGTGAACGAAAATTTAAAGTCACCGGTGTCCATGCCAGGAGCACGTTCATCTACCGAGTTAGGAAGGGGACTGATAAACCTGTTGATGGTGAACAAAAGGCATTTACGAAACAAGAGGTGATTGATGCTCTGGGAAAAATGGGATACACCGTTGTATATGTTCGTAAACAATTATTCGGAGGGGGCGGAAAAGTTCCGGATATTGAAGTTGTATCATTTGTGAGAGTAAGCGCGGATTTGATCAGACAAAAATTACCATTTGGTGATATGATGTCAATGTTGATCAACGATATTCAAAATAAATCGCTTCGTGAAGCAATCAGAGATATTAACCAAGATCTCAAACAAGGAAAAGACAGTGAAAAAGCATTCCAAAAACATGAGAAGGAATTGGGAAAATTCGCCGCTCATATGCTTGGTCTTGCATCGAAAAGCGGAAACATGGGTGAGATCTTTGAAAGTACCGCAAAATTTTTAGAACGAAATGCGCAATTCAAAAAAGATCTTAAAAGTGCGCTGATTATGCCGGTGGTAACCTTAGTGATTTTATTTGGAGCAGTAGGTTATTATGTTGCCTATATCTTCCCTGAAACAGCAAATCTGTTTCAAAAGTTTAAGATTGAACTTCCACCGATGACGAAAGCAACATTAAAGTTAAGTGACTTTATTACCTCCAATATTGTATGGCTTATGTTAATTGTTGCAATCCCAGCAGTTGCTTTTGCTCGATTTGCGTCCACAGAACGAGGCAGATTTTTAATTGATAAATATACATGGAAAGTTCCTGCTATCGGTGATCTGATGCATAAAACAAGTATCGAAATTTTCTGCCGCGTATTCTATGCGTTGTATTCAGGATCTGGCGAAAATATAGAAGTGATAAAAATGGCTTCCGAGGCGTGTGGTAACAAGTATATGGAGCATCAAATCAAAACTATTGGTTTACCGATGATGGTTGAGAAAGGTGCCGGTATTACCGAAGCGTTCGAAGCGACTGGAGTGTTCACGAAAACTGCATTGTCCAGATTCCATTCTGGTGCAGAGACTGGAACAGTGAAAACAACAGCCCTTCAACTGGCAGAGTATTATGAAAAAGAAACAGGTTATCGAATGCGCAATGCGATCGATATGATTCAGCTTGTTATCTCTATGATCATCATGGTTGTATTGACAGGATTGACGCTCGTTTCTTCCGAGACAGCAACGATTAAACCAAAACCTCCGGGCGGCTGGTTGACTTTTTTTAGTTTTTATTTTTAATTCCCCTTCAACGGAATGGTATTATGGCAGATATAGATATTACCGATAAGATCGGTTATACGCTCCTGAAAAAAGGAATCATCGATTACGAGACGCTGGAAAAATCTCTGCGGATCAAAGAATCGGAAGCAACAAAAAAAGAGCGTCGTAATCTCGGGCAAATTTTAGTATCGGAGTTTAGTGCCGATCATGATGCTGTATTTCGGGAAGTGGCAAATCTGTATGCATTTCGCGAGATCTATATCGCTGATGAAAATATTGAAAAAAGTAGAATAGATTTTATCCGGAAACTCATCGATGCATTGCCGGATGGGAATCGGGAACTGTTGATCCAAACAAAAATGCTTCCCCTGAAGTTTGATGAAAAACAGCCAGATAAACTTATCATCATCTCTGCTGATCCGACGGATCGGTCCATTCCGTTAATTTCAAGAAATTTTAACGTCAAGAAATATGAGGTAACATATTGCCGCCTGAAAGATATTCAGAATCTTATTGAACAGGTCATTCCCCCTCAGAATGAATTTTTGAAACTGTTGGAAGACAATCAAATAAGTGTTGAAACCGGCGAAGAAGAAGTTAATGTCGATGAGGATGAGTTAAATGCCGAAATCAATAAGAGTGCACTTGCAAACTTGTTTGAAGGAGCTCTTGTTGAAGCAGTTCGCACGGGAGTGAGTGACGTTCATATTGTTGCTGCTGAAGGGAAGAAGACGAATTTTTTATTTCGTGTGGATGGTGATTTGAAGTTATGGCACTGTCAGGAAAATACCATGCCCGAAGCGGTGATGGCGGTAGTGAAGGATCGAACGAAGAATGTGGACCGGTTCGAACGGGAGATGTCCCAAGACGGTTTTATTCAACGAGTAGTTGATGGGCACCAGTTACGTTTTCGTGTTTCCATTATGCCGATTGTGACCACAGAGTTCAAGAATAAATTTGAGAGTGTCGTTATCCGTGTTCTGGATGATCGAAAAGTGATTACCGATCTGAACAAACTTGGCTTGCAAGGTCCGGCAAAAGGATTTTTCTACAAAGCAATTCAAAAACCACAGGGTATCGTCATCTTAACTGGTCCGACAGGATCAGGAAAATCTACAACATTGATCGCAGCATTATATCAAGTGATTGATCCCACAGTAAATGTTCTGACCATCGAAGAACCGGTTGAATATATTATTAGAGGTGCGCGGCAATTGAAGATCGGCCCGAAGATGTCCTTTGAACAATCCATTCGCGGTATCCTCCGGCATGATCCGGATATCGTTCTGGTCGGTGAAATGCGCGATAAGATTACGGCAGAAACGGCAATTAAACTTGCTAACACCGGTCACTTAGTGTTTTCTACACTGCATACAAACGATGCTCCTAGTGCTGTCGCTCGATTATACAAAATGGGAATTGAACCGTTTCTTATTGCCTATGCCATCAACATCATCGTTGCGCAGCGTCTTATCAGAACACTGTGTAAGATCTGCAAAACACCGATTGATGATAATGAAAAACCGGACTTGTTAAAATTTGGCTTTAGCGAAGATGATCTCAAAAATCACACATTCTATAAAGCAGTAGGGTGTGATAAGTGTTCAGGAGGATACAAAGGACGTGCTGCCATCCATGAAGCATTATTCTTTACCAAAGCGATTAAGGATATTATTTTGAATGCCGGTGAAAAAGTGGATGAAAACTCTATTCGGGAGCAGGCTTCTAAGGACGGAATGTGGACTCTGCGCCGTTCCGGCATGGAACGAATGAAGGAAGGGATGGCCTCTCTTGAAGAAATTATTGCTTCTACCGTTGAGGATGAGTAGGAGCTTTGAAGAAAATTCAACTTATCTTTAGATAAACTATTACGTTTATCTAATTTTTACGCTATTTGTTTCGGTATGAATATTGTGTAATTTTAGATAAAAGTGCTGTCTGCCACAGTATTCGTTCCGCAGCATTGTTATATTCGTATAATAACACTTGTAAGATACTTATGGGTCTTGGTCAAACATTATTGACGATTATGGCGCTGATGCTGATGGGTAGATTGATCCTGACAGTCAATCGCACTACATTGGAAACCGGCTCTACAAAAGATATTGCAGAATACCGGATAACAGCGACGTCATTAGGGACATCATTATTAGAATACGCAAACGATCTTGCATTTGATGAAGCGACTGCCGATACATTTCTTACCTCCACACAATCATCATCGTTAACGACACCAGCAAGTTTTGGTCCGGATGCCGGAGAATCAGGTTATACCCTTTTTGATGATATCGATGACTATCATGGATATGTTAGAATAGATTCGATTCCAAATTCTGCTATTTTTTATACAACGGCAAGAGTAGAATATTTAAGTGTAACACCTCCTTCAACTGTTACAACAACAACATCCAAGACTTGGAACAAAATGATCACCATCTACGTGACAAGTCCCTACATGGTGGATTACTCTGTTGATCCTACGAATCCTCGACCAGATACGTTGACGTTTCAATCGGTGTTTAGTTATTGGTATTTCCGTTAAGGAAAGGAATGTATGGGTTCACAAACGATTTTAGATCTTATTGCGTCAACCATGGTATTCAGCACATTGCTGCTGATCGCCCTTCGGTTGAATGGCGGTACGATGGAAAACGTGCAGGCGTTTCGCGAGGATATTTTTGTGCAACAGAACCTTGTAGCAGTTTCGGATTTGTTGGAATATGATTTTCGGAAGATCGGGTATTGTAAAGATTTTACTCTTATTGCGTCTCCAACCGATGCCATTCGTTATGCTGATACATCCAGAATTACATTTTGGACTGATTTCCCTACGAGTACGAGTGGTACTGGGTACGACGGGGATGGTATACTTGATTCATTAACATACTACGTTGGCCCGACATCAGAATTGCCGGAAACGCCAAATCCCAACGATAGACTAATTTACCGGATAGAAAATAATGCTGATCCAATTGGTGTCAATATGGGAGTGAAAACGTTTAATCTACAATATTATGATGCAATGCGGGTAAGACTATCAACCCCTGTCAGTGATTGTAGATTGATTCAGTATCTACAAATAACAATTGAAGTTGAGCATCCTGTGAAGTGGACAAAATATTATAATACGGCAACGTATGATACTGTATACCAAAGTGCATTCTGGCGTCAAGTACGTTTAGTGGCAAAGAATTTAAATAATCGATAGAGGTGAAGAATGGGAAGATCAGCAATTTATATGGTGATGGGTGTTACCACCATCTTTTTGTTTTTTGGAAAAACAATGAGTGACAGCGGTACGGAAGCATTTTCGAATGCCATTACCTATTATGAAAATACGCAAGTGTATAATATTGCAGTGGCAGGTGCAAACCTTGCCTGCAACCAACTTTTTTTAGATAATACCTGGCGGACAGGATTTTCGAATGTCTCTATGAATGGCGGAATATTTAACGTTACGCTCGATACGACGACCTATGCCGGCAAAGTCATACTTACATCCAGAGCATATTATCAATCGGATACACATACTGTTAAGATTGTTTTGAGTCCAAGTTCCCTTGCCAAGTTTGCAATGTACAGCGGCAATGTTTCGTCAGCAGCAAAATTACGAACTGGTGATACCATTGATGGTCCTATTCATGTCAACAATAGAATGTCTACTCAAGGATCGCCGGTGTTTATTGGTAAAGCTACAATGGGAACTTTGCAAACCACTGCGGGTTCTCCAACGTTCTTAGGAGGATATCAAACAGGAGTCAATATTTCCTTTCCAAGTTATTCTTCTTCTGCCGCCGCAATTGTGACAGGGGCTGCGGCAGCGGGTGGAACTCACGATTATCAGAGCGGTTCAGAACTTTACCTTAAATTTTCTGTGGATGGTTCCGGAGTCTGTCACGTTCAATATAAACTTAGTTCGGGGGATTCGTATGGGAGCTCTGTTCCATTATCTACATTTGCACCAACGGGAAATATTGCTCTAGTTGACGGTGCATTACATATAGAGGGAACAATTAAAGGGCAAGTCTCAATTACATCCAGCCTTTCATCGTCATCGGCAGATGATAGCCACGGTGCCGTCTTTATTGATGATGATATTCGATATTATACTGATCCTCTAACAAATTCAAGCTCCACTGATATGTTGGCAGTTGTAGCAGCAAGCGACATCCAAATTCAGCAATTACCGATGAGAATGGACGGTGCATTTTTCACGAATACAAGCGCTAAATTAGCTAGTTCTTTAGTGAACAATAGTCCAACCGAACAGTTGAAAATTGTCGGATCGTTAATATCAAGGACTATTGGTTCAACAGATTTTGGAACAGGTGCATCAAAAGGTGCCAATTTTTATATGAAATATGATACAAGAATGGAATCAAGTCCACCAACAAACTTCCCATTTCCGACGAATAATAACGGGTTAGAAGTGCTTTCGTGGTTTGAATAAATTGAATCATGCTGTTGACATTCTCTATGCCTTTCAATATATTCTCTCCAACGCTTAATGTAACACTTTAGAATTTTAGGTAAACTTGTTATTCTAAATTGGTTGCATTCATATCCACTAATATTACGTTGCCGCCTATGCATGTTGCTCCGACTGCCTCATTAGTAATTCCTCCGGAAATTTTTGAGAAGACGCGCGTCATTCTCAATCAAGTTATTACGCAAATACCCCAATCAACACAAGGTCTTGAACGACAAATTTTTATCGGAGATTTTGTCGAAAAATTACCGATTGAAAACAAACAGACTTTGAAGACATTTGTTGAATGTTTATTGCTAAGAATGCAGTTGATTAATGCTTCCGACATCGATATAGGCGGTTTCGGTGGTCACGGTAAGGTGTGGTACAGAATTTTTGGATCTAAAAAACCTGATCCGACATTAGATGCATTTTCTGTAGACGATACGAATATTCTTATTCAATCGTTGATCTCCGCCCGCCAGCGCCAATATCTGTATGAAGTGAAGAATCTTGATTTTTCGCACATGGTGATTGAAGGTGATAAAATGCATCGGTTTAGAGCTGATGCATATATGGATTTAGATCAACTTGCATTGAATATGCGTGCTATCAATGCAACCGTTCGTCCATATAAATCGTTGGAACTTCACCCGAATGTAACAAAAATTGTCAGTTTGGCCCATACAAAAGAAGGTCTCATTCTCATTACCGGTATTACGGGATCCGGTAAAAGTACAACGTTAGATGCCATGATCGATCTCAACAATCACACTGTTGATGGTCACATTTGTATTGTTGCTTCACCAATTGAGTATGTACACAAATCTGACCGCTGCATCGTACGGCATCGTGAAGTTGGCCGAGATGTTCTTTCGTTTAAGGATGGTGCCATCCAGGCATTGAGGCAAGATCCGGATATCATTATGATTGGTGAAATGCGCGATCCGGAAACTATTTTAACCGGACTAGAAATTACCGACAGCGGACACAAAGTGTTTTCTACACTTCACACTGCATCAGCAGTAGAAAGTATAGACCGTATCATCGGCGAAGTTCCTCACGTTGAGCAGGATCGTGTTCGGATGCGGTTTGCTGATGTTTGTAAAATGGTGTTATCTCAAAAACTGATTCCATCGCTGGATGGAAAACGTGTTGCTGCTCGAGAGATTATGATTATGAATCCTTCTGTGCGTGCAGCCATTAAGAACGGCAATACGGGCGAAATTTATCAGATGATTCAGGAATCCGGTGAGATAGGGATGCAGACGATGGAACAGGATCTAAAAAAATTATATCAGCAAAAGAAGATCTCCATGGAAAACGCAATGAACTATGCTAATAATAAGAAACGGATGCAGCAAATCATCAATACGTAAACATCATGCCATACAATAAAGGTGAAGGCAAAACCATATTAGGGATTTTCATTGACGGTCTCGATGTCAAGTTTGTTCATTTGGCATTGAAGAACAAGCGCATCATTCTGCACGATGTAAAGACTGTCAATCTGGTAAAGCGTCTTGAAGAACGAGTAGCAGGATCGGAATCGGGAGGGACAGAGAGCTTTGATATGATGGATTCTCTGGAAGCGGGCGGAATGAAAGATGAGTTTGCCGAAGCATCCGGCGGTGCATCCAACAGCGAAGTGATTATCGGTCTGCTCTCAGAATTTCCTACCAATGCATATTATCTTGTCTATTCTATTTCAGAACCGAGTATTTATTATCAGCAATTCGAAGATAACTTCGGGCTTTCTGGTGCAAAATTAAAACGTAAACTTGTTGATGAGCTTTCTGCAACGCGATCCGTAAAACCGACCATTGATTCATTATCATATATTCCCGCCGCTGAAGGACAGGTACTTTCCGTGATCCGTGAGGATGGTCTGGGACTGCTCGATCTGATTGAAAGCGTAAAAGATTTTCTTGGGAAGAGAATACCGCGTGTTCAATTTATCGAAACATCCGATATCTCATTGATGAACCTGGTTCGGGCGAATTATGAACTGGGTGAATCCGAGGTTTCGATTATTGTGTATGTTGGAACAGAGTTCAGCCGTCTTGTCTTTATGAAGGGAGAGTTCTTCTTCCATTTTGCCCCTGTTATCAGCGAAGGACGCCTGACACCAAATATTGAGAATACTATCTATTCCCGTATTCTTCTTGAGCAAGATAGTGCCGGAATTTTACGCATTGATAGAATATTTCTGGCAGGCGAAGCAGTTAAGATTGACTTAAAGCAATTTCTCGCTCCACAATTTGCCGAAGCACCCATCGAATATTTAACGACTACAACACTCGATACCTCGGAATTTCAGGATAATCCCGAAACAATTATTTCTGAGTATGCCATTCCTATCGCTTCTGCCATGCGGGCGTTGGAACCGAAGAATAAGCGATACTATAATATCGATCTGTTACCGACGAGTTACCGTGAAGGACAAAAAGCTTTTAAACTTGCCTGGCATGGATATGTGTTATTAGTGTTGATTTTTGCGACGACATTTTACTTCACATCACGTTATGCTGAACAGAACGAAGAAGTTCGTCGCTCAAAACTGGATCTGCAAAAGAAACAAGAACAACTTGCCGAAAATCAGCGATTGCAAACAATCTTGGACAGTTTAGTGGCTCAGAATGCCCAATTCGAATCTTCGTTAGCCGTGTACGATTCAGTGATGCCGAACTACAATAAGTGGAGCAAAGTGTTTAATCATCTTACCAACAGCGTTGAAAGTGTTAATTCCATTTGGATTAAGGATATGGTTGCAAAGGGAGATTCGACGATGGAATTGATGGGATATACAATGTATCGTCAGCGGATTCCACGAATCGCAAATATGTTTGCCAATGCAACACTGCAAACAGTTGAGATGGAAAACATCCGAGGAAAAGATGTGTATAAATTTGTCCTCACAGTACAAAATGTTACAGAAGATAAATAGGTGAGATGTGTCATACAAAATTCGAAATAGTATAGCGCTCGCTGTCATCATCTTCCTAGTTTCCGCTATTGGAACATATGTGACATTTTTCTATCAACCGAAAAAGATCGAGTCCAACCAAAAAGAAACGAAGAAGATCACCGCGCAACTGCAGGATAATTCCGAACAGTTGAATGCGATCGAAGAGAACCAGACGAAACTTCGCGAAACGTTTCATCGCTGGAACAATCGCATTAAGGAAATTTCCGAATCCGATGTTTCTTCGCAAACGTACGGATATCTGAGCGAGATCATCGACGAAAGCGGCGCTCAGCAATTGAAGATGAATTTGGCGCTGGTTGGTTCTCATGACGGCGGTATGATCGGGTATAATACCTATAAGATCACCGGTGTGTCCGAGTTTCCAAATATTTTCCGTTTTCTTTGGTTGTTAGAGAACGGACGCAAGTTATATAAAATTTCGAATCTCACCATCAGAAGCGATGAAATCGGTGCGGACTCCATGGAATACCCGCAGATTGCTCTGCAGTATGATATGGAGATCGATGCATACTTCACCAAAGAGAAAACACTCGGAATGTCAGTGATGCGGCCGGATTCTACACCGCAGCCGATTATGTCCAATCCGTTTCAGCCAGACATTTTAAAGAAGACACCGGCGAATGTACGCAATCTTGTTGATATTGAAAGAATATCCATTAAAGCGACAGCCAATGGCAAAGCATTAGTGATGACGGAAGAAGGAAAGTTGCTGACGCTGCAAATAGGGGATGAAGTGTATCTTGGAAAAGTTTCGAGCATCATACCGCGGGAAGGTATTGTGGAGTTTATTCTGAATGACGGCGGTATTGTGCAGACCAAACGAAAACAAATTCAATTTGAGAAAACAGAGAAGGACGCTATTCAATGAAACGAATGATCATTTTCGCCGCATGTATGCTGTTGCTGGCATTGAGTTCGTCAGCACAAAATAATCGTGAGCGACGTTTATTATTGAACGATTATGTCTCACCAGAAGAACTCGTTTCAATGTCGAAGACACTTCCATTTGATAAAGCGGTCTTGTTATTCAGCGACTTCAGCAAGAAGTACATGAACAAGATCATTGTGGATGTGAGCAACAACAAAAAGCCGATCGGTGTGGATGTGGAGAATACCTACTGGTATCAGGCATTTGAAAGTGTGCTGCGTGCAAACAGTTTATGGTATGATGAACGGGAAGAATTTTTTTATGTCTATTCGCCGAAAGATTCTCAAAAAGTTGCGGGAGTTGTGCAGACGGCATCGGGAACAATGACGGCGGCTCAGATCGATTCTACCGGCAAAGTATTATTGAAACAGCGCGAAGTTAGAATCTCATCAGTATTTTTTACCGTGGATGTTGTGAAATCGTTGAACGCTGGTATTAATTGGAGTTTCTTCTATTCCGGCGATACAACCCAAGCCGGTTCACGCCCGACACAATTTGGAACAGAATTTTACGGCGGATTTCAAGATCCCAAAGCAACAAGTGGATCAGGCGGTTCCAGCTCCGGCGGATCACAGACGATTAGTCCCGGTTTTTTCGGGAGATTTGTTCCGGCACTTTCATTCACGAATATTTCCGCTCTTATCACGTTCTTTCAAAGCAATCAACTTGGCGATGTTTTATCGGGTCCATCGCTTGTAGTATCATCCGGCAAAAAAGGACGCATTCAGGTCGGACAGGATATCTTTATCACAACAAGGGACATTGCAGGGAATACGATTCAAACGCCATTATCATCGGGTATCATTATCGATGTGAAACCGATGGTTTATGATGAGAACGGTATTAAATTTATCAATCTTGAAGTGACGGCTGAACGGAGTACGGCAAGTCCTGGTCCGGTTATAAACAAATCTTCCGTCTCAACATTTTCTGTGTTGTACGACGGCGAAGAGACGGTGATGGGAGGACTATACACCAATGTTGAATCAACAGAGCGCGGCGGTGTTCCGTATCTCAAGGATCTGCCATGGTGGTTTTTAGGTTTAAAATACCTTTTTGGTTATGATAAGGTGACAACATCAACACAAGAATTGATCATTCTCTTAAAGGCGGAATTGGTGCCGACAATAGAAGAACGGGTAGCTTCACAAGAACAGCGAAGAGGTCAAAATTTGATCGAGCAGACCCGAAAGAAGACGAGTGATGATATTGAACGGTTGAAGCCGAAGAAATAATAACAAGTGTTACGTATCACTGTTTTCGTCATGACGTTTGAATACGTTATGACGAAAATGTTTTTTTAGAGTATTCCAACTTCCTATAGGTGTTCTATGAAACTATTCATGAAAATATCAACGAGTGTGTTGTTGGTTCTTATCTTGGGAATTTTCTCGTGCCAAGATCCCAACTCACCCTCAGCGGAATATACGGTGACGGTAACCGGTATTGTTATTAATAAGAACAATGCTCCGCAGGATAGTGTCGTGGTGACGTTGGATAATCCTTTTCGCAGAGACACGACTAAGTCCGACGGAAGTTTCAGTTATACATACACCTCAACGGAAAAAAATGAAATTACTGCGACATTCAAATTTCGGCACATCAATTTATTATACTTCGATACAACATTAACACGAACGTACAGCTCAACAAAGAAGAGTATTACTTTTGGTGAAGTGACTATGAGGGGTGTTACAGCTTCACAAGACTCAACTCCTCCAGCAAAAGCATCTTCGCGGCCGGGTATTATCGCTTTTGTTAGTTCAACATACCAGACAATTTCCATTCGCGGAGCCGGCGGCAACGATGCAACCAATCTGACGTTTGAAGTTCGGGATTCTCTTGGAATTCCGATTGATGAAAAGAACAAAACTTCTGTTTCATTCAACATCGTCACAAAACCAGACAATCTTGTTGAATTGAATCGAACTTCAGCAATAACAAATACTAATGGACAAGTTGTGGTACAATTATCTTCCGGTGCCAAATCGGGAATTGCCCAAGTGCAGGCTGTATCTACGGTAAAGAATGCGATCGACACAACAAAGCTTGATACGATAAAATCGCAGGTTGTTTCTGTGACAATAGCCGGAGGATTACCGGTGGCGAGTAGATTCACGATCGGTTCAGAAAAAGTGAATATTCCCGGTTTGGTAAAATTTAATCTTCGCAATGTGATTACAGCTGTAGTTGGTGATACATTTGGAAATCCAGTGCAACAAGGAACCCTTGTCTATTTCTCAACGACAGGTGGGCTCATCCAGGCATTCTCTAAAACTACCGAAGATGGAACAGTAGGGGTTGACCTCATTTCCGGTAATCCACTTCCTCCCGGAGGATTGGCGTTAATTACCGCTCAAGTAGGAACATCCGGTGCTGCATCGACTGGTGCAAGCGTAAAGAAAAATGTTGATGAAAGTGTAATTATCAAAGGATTGCGCGGGAAAGGAAAATCCACTATTAATGGATTGTCCAAATTTGCCAAAGCCGAAAATGCGGCGGGAACATTTACAAAGACAATTAGTGTCTTATTCACTGGAGCACCGCGAATAAATTCGAAAGATGCTTCCTTTGTGGTACCACACCTTGGCACAAAACAAATTGAATTTACGGTTGATGATATCAACGGTAATCCAATGTCGCAAGGGACAACGGTTACAGTCTCTGGTGTGGGACTTGATACGACCGGCGCTGTTTTATCTGGCGATTTGGTGAAGTCCATTCCGGATACGAAAGATACTGCCTATACAAAATTTTATATTAGTATCAGCGACAAACGCACGAAAAATTTGAATGTGAATCAGCCGATTACGATCAATGTTGAAGTAAACGGAGATAACGGAAATACTAAAAAATCATTTACCGGCGAGTTGTCTCCCGCCATTCCGGATTCCGGAGGCCTACCGGCTCAGTCGCAGTTTACCGTTTCGACACCAAAAAAGAATTTTTCCACACTTACTGAAAAGTCTGCTGTCGTTACTGTCACCGCAGGCGATGTCTTTGGTAATCCTGCAAAAACCGGCACTTTAATATCATTCAGAACAAACGGCGGACTAATTGATGGAACTGGTGCGACGAATAGTTCCGGTGCTGCAACAGCAAACCTTCAGATTGTTAATCCGATGCCCCCATCCGGCGTAGCTACGATTGAAGCGAAAACAATAGGAGTTGGGGGATCCATTATCAGAGATACACAGACCGTTGTTTTCTCACGCGATGCAGTTATTTCAGAAATAAGCGGACCGTATGCAAATTTTGAAATGGAAGATGGTTTGTCCAAAACGTTCCAATTTAGCGTAGCAGACGTGAATGGGAATCCGTTGGCTCAAGGAAATCTGATCAGCGTGCAAGCAACCGGATCAGGTTCAGCAAATATTGCCCTTTCTGGAGATGTGAATGTTACCATGACAGATACGAAAATAAAAGGAGTTGGTACTACTCAGTTCTCGTTTACGGCAAGAGATACAGTGAAAGATGAAGGCCAAGGCCCCAAACCGATATTATTTAAAATTTCAGTTATCGGACCGAATACATCTGGAACCTTGTCTCATTCAATGAATGGTACTCTGAAAGGCGGAGCAGGAGTTGGAAATGAAGGAAGTGTTGCATCTGTATCGTACTTCCGATCTTCAAAGGATACTATTTTTGTGGCAAATGCCGGAACGCCGACAACAGATACGATTACATTTAGAGTAAGAAATCTTAGCCAGCAGCCGGTGAAAAATGCCGCCGTACAATTTTCACTTACACAATCACAGAATGCAAGCGAATTTTTGAGTCCGTCCTACGCCGTTTCTGACGATTCCGGCGAAGTAAAAGTTGTTGTCCATAGCGGAATTAAGGCGGGGGTGTTGAGGGTTGAAGCGAAGGTAACGGCAGGTTCCTCATCGATTGTTTCGAATCCTGTTCCTGTCTACGTAAAGACTGGACCAATAAAATCAATTGCACTGATCTCAGTTGATAAGAGAGAAATCTCCGTTCGCGGAGTTGGTGGTGAAGAAAATGCTATTATTACATTTGAAGCAAGAGATCTATTAGGAAATCCTTTAGATTTTGCAAACCAAACTCGTCTTGATTTTAGAAGGTTGGGTGTTATTGGATTTGATGAAGAAGTTAATCCAACAAGTGCAATGACCGATCCATTTTCGGGTAGAGTATCTGTTACTGTAACAAGCGGGATACGATCAACGGTCTTGCAAGTGATTGCTCAAAATAGTGATAGTTCTATTAAATCATCTCCGGTACCGATTGTTGTGCACGGAGGGTTTGCCGTTGACTCACTATTTATTTTCAAAAACATTAGTCAAAATTTATCAATTTACGGCGGAGATAAATTAATTGAAATGCAGCTTGGTGATCAATATGGCAATCCTGTAAAACAGGGGACGGCTGTGTATTTTGAGACCAATGCTGGTTTAATAACTGCAGCTTCATTTACGGATGTTTCTGGAATTGTATCAGCCAAATTTACTTCAGTTGCTAATACTGCATATCTCGGTAACAAGACCATCACCGCTTCTACTGTTGGGAACGGTGGTGTGATTAAAAAATCATTCAATGTGTTAATGTCCGGGAAACCTTCGGTTACCGTGTCAAATGTTCCGTCAGATTCTATAACATTGTTTGATGGTGCCAGTGCAAGTATTGATTATGAAATCAAGGATAATCTTGGAAATCCGATATCTGGCGGCCACGAATATGACATCAACATTGAGGGTTCAATTTCTACCCAACTGTTGGTGAGTGGAAATACGACTGGTGAACTTCCTGATACGCAGGATAAAGTGAATGGTACAAAATTCAATTTCTCCATAGCTGATTTCATGGCGAATGGCGGAACAAGTGGTAATTTTAAAATTAAAATAACTGTCACCGGTGTTACCGGAACATCAATCAAAACTATCTATGGCAAACTTCTTGCACCGGCAAATATTATTGTTCCGGCGACGGCGAGGGTAGCAGCCTCAATAGCTTTAATCACTGCATCCACAACGGATCTTTCCATTTCAGGAGTAGGTGGAACGGAAAATGCTACATTAACGTATGAAGTACGAGATTCAGTCGGCGCACCGATTACGCTCGACAATAAAGCAACAGTAAACTTTAATACGAACTTTTTCCCGAATACATTTACGAACAGTGGTACGTCGCCAACAATCCTGCCTCTCACAGACAGTACCGATGAGAACGGAAGAGTGCGTGTCTCAATTCTCAGCGGAACGCAAGCAGGTGCTGTTCAGTTAGAAGCAGTCATTAACCTTACGAATCCAGTAAGATCGATTAAGTCACAGCCGGTTAGAATTTCCGTGAACTCCGGATTTGCAGATCAATCACACTTTACTATTGCGCCGGCATTCTTTAATTTCCCTGGACTGCAAAAAGCGTTTCATTCCACCCAAATAACAGTTCAGGTTGGTGATAAATATAGCAATCCGGTGAAGGAAGGAACGATTGTCTACTTCAACACTGCTAACGGTGTAATTCAAACACTTCAAGGCCTTACGGATAAAGATGGTTTTGTTGCTATGTCACTCTATTCAAGCAATCCTTTCCCAACAGGCACAAAACTAGCGTCTGGATTGACCGATGGATTCTCCCGAGTGTATGCTCGAACTATCGGTAGAGACAGTACTTTTATTTCCGATTCTATTGAAGTATTGTGGACCGGAAGCCCAATTCTAACCAAAACTGATGCAATTAATACATATACGATTACCAATGGTGGATCGGCAGGACCATTTACATTTACTGTTCAGGATTATTTAAATCATCCAATGTCTTCCGGAACGTCCATCTCAATTTCTGCCGATGGATTGTCAGTGGATGGGAATGTTAATATAACAATGCCGGACACTAAGTTAACCGGTGCAGGTATAACATCATTTACCTTTACTGTTTCCGATGCAGATGCAGGCGATACCGATCCACCGGCAGCATCACTGATTACGTTAACGGTAGTACATCCTGTGTATGGGGTATACAAGAAAGTACTGGCGACCGGAACAGTAGATTGATGTGTTGAAAAAAATGTAGTGTAACAAGTCCCGCAAATGCGGGACTTGTTATTTTAAAGCAGTTTTTTTGTTTTGGTAAAAATAGCGTTGAACATTTTTTTTGTCAGTTTACCGGTAAACGTATTTTGCTGGCTTGGATGGTAACTACCAATCAGTGTCAGGCGGGAATGAATCGCAATCACAGTGCCGTGAGAAAATTTTGGCCTCGATTTCAATTTCGTCCAACCGAGTTCTTTTATGCAATCGAACGCAGCATCAAATCCGATTTTTCCTAATCCGATAACGACGCGCAGGTTCTTCAGTAAATGAAATTCCTGCAGTATAAACGGACGACAATTTTGAATCTCGGAGGGTAATGGTTTATTTTGCGGCGGAGCGCAGCGACACGTTGCAGTGATGTAACAGTTCTTCAAGATTAATCCATCGTTGCGCGTTGTTGAGTTGTTTTGATTGGCAAATCCTGCTTTCCACAATGCCCGATATAGCCAATTGCCGCTTTCATCTCCCGTAAACATTCTTCCCGTACGATTCGCACCGTGAGCAGCCGGCGCCAATCCTACCAGTAATATTTGCGCATTAGGATCGCCAAATCCCTGGACAGGTTTTCCCCAATAATCCTGATCCATAAACCGTTTTGTTTTCGTCTGAGCAATTTCTTCACGCCATTGCACTAAACGGGGACATTTTCGGCAATCAATAATTTCTTTGTGTAAGGAATGTATGGTTGAGGCCATGGGGGTAAAAATATTGTGTAGCACGTCTTCATAAGACGCCCTGCACAACGAATGCAAAAATTATTTGATCTTCGTTACAAATGCGATAAGGTGTTTATTAAATTCCGCAGGATTCTCCATATTGCTGATATGACCTGCATTCGCTATGACAAACATTTCTGCTCCGGGTATATTGTCCTTCATTGCTTGCGAGGCGGCTAAAGGAGTCAATGTATCTTTTTCTCCAACAAGGATAAGCGTGGGGCATGTGATTTTTGGAAGACTCACTGTGGTATCTGTCCGTGCTGCAAGTGCAAGAAGAGATCCAAAGATCGCCGTCGGTGCTGTACGTTCCACAATACTTTGTATTGCTTTGATTGATTCAGGGTGAGCATCGAACGACGAGGGAGCAAAAACGATCTTCACATAATCCTGTGCGTAGTACTTCATCCCATTGGCTTGAATAAATTTAATGCCGTTGGCACGCTTAATTTTTGCTTCATTTCCATCAGCTTCACTTTTTGTATCGCATAAAACGAGTCCAATGACGCGTTCGGGATTTCGTTCGACGGCGCGAAGTGCAATGTAGCCACCCATGGAAAGTCCGCAGAGGATCGCTTTGGGAATATTCAGATGATCCATTAAGGCAAACAGATCATCGACAAACAGTTCGATGGCATAATGTGCGGAACCGACTTCGCTTTCACCATGTCCACGAATGTCGTAGGCAATCACACGGTTGGTTGCACTTAACGCATCAATCTGTCCGCCGGGGAAATTCCACATCTTATGACTAAACGGGAAACCGTGAATAAAGATGATTGGCGTCGAATTCTGTGATCCGACATCAATAAAGCGCATCAGAGAGGAATTGATTGTTGCTTTCATAGTTGTCTCATAATAAAAAAAACGTCCCATTGTTGTGGGACGCTTTGTGGAAAAATCAATTATTTACGCTTGTCAATGGCGACATAATCTCGAGTATCATGTCCCAAGTAAATCTGGCGGGGACGAGCAATCTTTTGCTCTTCATCTAAAATCATTTCCTGCCAATGGGTAATCCAACCTGAGGTGCGGGGGATAGCGAAGAGTACCGGAAAGAATTCCATCGGGAAACCCATTGCTTTATAGATCAATCCGGAATAGAAATCCACATTTGGATACAGTTTACGCTTTACGAAATATTCATCGGTTAACGCGATTCGTTCAAGTTCAAGAGCGATCTCCAGTTTCGGATCGACGCCGGTTACCTTGAACATATCGTCTGCAAGCTTTTTAATCACTTTTGCACGGGGATCATAGTTTTTGTAGACGCGATGTCCAAATCCCATTAAACGTCCCTCACCTTTTTTTACTTTTTCAATGAATGCAGGAACTTGTTTAATGTCGCCGATATGGTCGAGCATCTTTAACACCGCTTCATTTGCGCCGCCATGCAGCGGACCGTACAACGCTGCTGCCGCTGCGGCAGTAGAGGAATATGGATCGACATGAGAGCTTCCGACGTTTCTCATAGCACTGGTGCTGCAGTTCTGCTCATGATCTGCATGAAGAATGAAGAGGATATTCAATGCTTTCTCGAAGATTGAAGGAACTTCATATCGGGGGGTACCGATACTGTACATCATATTTAAAAAATTCTGAATGAACGAGAGGTCGTTATTCGGATAAATATATGGCATTCCTTTGATATGACGATAGGAAAACGCAGCAATGGTTGGAACTTTGCCGATCAACCGTAAAATTTGTTTTTGCCTTATTTCTGCATCAAATATCTTGTTTGCTTCCGGGTAGAATGTTGAAAGCGCCGCTACGGTGCTGATGAACATCCCCATTGGATGAGCATCATACCGAAAGCCTTCCATCAACTTCTTTAAATTTTCATGAATGTACGTGTGCATCGTAATTTTATTTTCCCACGCAACCAACTGTTCTTTTGTGGGAAGTTCTCCGAAGAGGAGCAGATATGTTACTTCAACGTAAGAACTTTTTTCTGCCAGTTGTTCAATAGGATAACCTCGGTACCGAAGGATTCCTTTATCACCGTCGATGAACGTGACCGTGCTTTTGCATGAGGCAGTATTCATAAAAGCGGGATCATACGTCATCATGCCGAAGTCATCATCATGAACTTTGATCTTACGCAAGTCTGTTGCATGTATTGTGCCGTAGGTAATCGGCATTTCGTATGATTTCCCTGTGCGATTATCAGTAATAGTAAGGGTGTCGTTTGGCATAGTTCTCCAGTGAAAAGTTAGTAAACTGATGGAGCAAGTGTTAAAAGTTCTTTTGCCGACGCATTTTCGATTTCTGCATGCAGGCTGTTTCCGTTGGCATCCATTGTCACAATCGCCGGGAAATTTTTCACCGTCAAATGCCACATTGCTTCAGGCAGGCCGAATTCTTCAAGATCAACTCCGTCTACGGACGTGATACATTTTGCATAATATTGCGCTGCTCCGCCGATCGCATTCAGATAGACTGCGCCATGTTCTTTCAAAGCGGCGAGGGTTTTTTTACCCATTCCGCCTTTGCCAACAATTGCACGAACTCCGTAATTTTTAATGATGTCTGCCTGATACGGTTCTTCCCGGCTGCTTGTCGTGGGACCTGCGGCAGTTATTTTCCATTTTCCATTTTCTTTTATTGTTACAGGACCGCAGTGGTATAATACCTGTCCATGAAGGTCGACCGGAGGATCATTCGTCATTAAATGTGCATGGATCGCATCGCGGCCGGTGAACATTTTTCCGCTGATTAGGACAACATCTCCAACTTTTAATGATCGGATCTTTTCTTCGGTGATAGGTGTATTCAGTACAATTTCGTTACCGGTAAGAGTAATTTCACTTTTGGTACTCATTTTAATCGTTGGAGCGTCTTCCTTATACATCCAGCGTTTAATCTTTCCGGTCTTTGCGTCCAGAATGACTCCTTGTCGACGGAAAGCCCAGCAATCGTATGCTACAGAAACAAAAAAACTGGCAGGCAATCTATTCTGCGCGCCAACTTTGCACGCAATTAATGTAGAATTTCCGCCAAAACCCATTGTTCCAATCTTAAGGCTGTTAACGTGATTCATCACATAATTTTCTAATTCTGCCAGTGTCGGATTCGGATTGACATCGTCAATGGTACGAAACAATTGCATTTTGGCGTGCTCATATCCGGACATTCTATCTCCGCCGACGCAGACACCGATCGCTCCAATGGAGCAGCCATGACCTTGTGCCTGCCATACAGCGTGCAAGATGCATTTTCGAATTCCCTCGAGATTGCGTCCAGCTTTTCCCACATGTTCCAGTTCCATCGGAAGGGAATATTGAATATTTTTATTTTCGCACCCGCCTCCTTTAAGGATCAACTTTATTTCAATCTCGTCATTATTTTCCCACTGCTCCCAATGCATAATTGGGGTGCCTTCGCCAAGATTTGTGCCACTGTTTTTTCCCGTCAGTGAATCGACTGAATTGGAACGAAGTTTTCCCGATTTCGTACATTCGGACACTGCTTCGCGAATCCAGTGTTTCATTTCGATTTGGTTTGCACCGACAGGTGTGTGAATATAGAATGATAGCATACCGGTATCCTGGCAAATCGGGCCGACATTTTCGCATGCCATATCAATATTGGTAGCAATGGTCTCTAATGCCATTGCGGAGCGGGTTCCGCTCGATTCCTTCTGTTGTGCAGCTTTAATGGCTTTGCGAACATCAGGGGGGAGATTACTGGATGTATCTGTTATGAGATCAAGAATACTTTGTTTGAATTCGTTCATACCACCCTCCTCAACGAATATCCTCGCTCCAATAGGTGAAATTTTCAATTTTACTCATGAGTGAAAGTTTCGTGGGTACTATTTGCAGGACAATTTGGTTAGCGGATTCGTTGAATGAAATATCAAATGTGAATGCCATTTTGAAGAAAATATTTTGTTCTTTATTTTTTGCTTCTTGTGCAGTTTGCTTGTTAACAAACCATGTGAATTCCGGATTGGTGTTCAAATGAATATATGCTCTGCGGTAGCCTCCGGAATTTTTTTCCGTCATCGTCACATATTTATTGGAAGGAACAATGACAGCAATTTCATTTTTCTTAGGTTGGACAAGGATTTGTGTCGCAGATTTTAAACCGTACGTTTGATTGTCGGCATCGTAACGTGCCAACTCTGCTTTCAACCATACAGAATATTCTTGGGAATTTAGTTTGTTATCGCTGTAGAATTTTCTGATCTTGTTGATGAAATCATCTTTACTCTTTTGAATGCGGCCGTTATACTCTGCAGTAGATTCAAATTCATTCTTTTCGGAAGCTTCGGTTTGATGATCTTCGGAGATTTTCTTTAAACCGTCCCAAACTGTCTTGATAACATCATAACATTTTTCTGCGGAGAGTGTCTCGCTTGGATTATGCATCTCTAAAATATTTTGCGAAAAGATGAACGATGAAAACAGTACAGTTAGAATGAAGAGAGTCGAAACTTTCATAGCGGCATCCTTTAATTTTCTTGTGAAATATACAACTTTTTTCGTGATTTTGTAGAAAAATCTGTCCAAATTTAACAAATGAGATCTTTTAATCTACGTTTTAGTGCTCCGAATTCCTTATTGGTGTTTCACTGTGCTCTTGCCCGTTACCCCAGAAGGAGATCCCTGTGAATATTTTACAGGTACTCTCACAATTTGAGGTAACGGGTGCAGAAACATTTGCAGCAACACTAGCGGATACACAAATAGCAAATGGTCATTCTGTATTTATTATTTCGGATAATTTTTACACAAATACCAACGCAAAGATAATCGCCCATCCCATCGGAAAACGTGATGTTGCTCAACGATGGAAGAATATCTCCTTTTTAAAAGAGTTCATCGGTAAAAATAACATTGATGTTGTTCATGCCCATTCGCGAGCTGCAAGCTGGGTATCCTATTTCGCCACTCGGCAAGGAAATGTTCCTTTGGTTTCCTCTATTCATGGAAGGCAACACCTTCATTTTTCATCCAAAATGTTTTCCGTATACGGCGAAAAACGTGTTGCGGTCTGCAAATCGATCTATGATCACCTCAATCATGATCTTCAATACGAACTGGATTCACTCTCGCTTGTTCATAACGGGATCGACCTTACCAAATGGAACTTCAAAAAACATACTCCTCCAAAACGCGCTAAGAAAATCGTCTCCTTTGTTGGTCGGTTGTCAGGATTCAAAGGGGATACCCTGTTGATTATCGTGGAACAGATATTCCCAAAAATATTCGAACGATACAAAAATGTGGAGTTCCATATTATCGGCGGAATGAACGAAAAGAGTAAGATTATACCCGCTATTGAGATGACCAATAAGAGAGTCGGTACGGAATTCATTTTTGCAAAAGGGTTCAGCAATAATGTCGAACTTGTTTATCGCAATTCTGATCTCATCATTGGTTCCGGCCGTGTTGCGATGGAAGCGATAGCTTGCGGAGTTCCCGTTGTTTCCATAGGAGAATCAAATTATGTGGGGCTCATTTCTGAGGAAACGGAGCGGGAAGCATTGGTGACAAACTTTGGTGACCTGGACGCGCGCCGACCGATCGATGTTGAGAGATCAGTCCGATCGATTCTGGCTCTGTTGGAGCATCCTGAGAAATTTTCTGGAGAATGGGGACGAAAATTTATTGAAGACAATTTTGAGATTAACAGCGTTTCATCGCAGATGAGCGTTGTTTATACCGAAGCCATTGCGAAGAAAAAAGGGATTAATGAGATCCCTGTATTATCGTATCAGCGTATTTCCAAAAATAGCAATACCTCGTCTGTTCAAACTCCCCGGTTTACGAGTCTATTAAAATTCTCCAGTATTGACATCCCGCATGGAGATGAACGTGCAATAGATCAATCGGAATTTGAGGCTCAACTTCAATTTCTGAAAGAAAAGGGCTTTACGCCGCTCAATTTTTACGACTTAGAATCGATTGCGTCTTTTAAAACACCGATACCTCCCAAACCGGTTATTCTAACATTCGATTCCTTTAAAGAAAATTTTATTACTGCTTATCCATTGTTAAAAAAATACGGTTTCACTGGAGTATTTTTCCTACAAACCAATCTTACAAGCACTGATGGGAATCTACCATTGACATTTGCAGAGGCGAAAGAATTGAGTGCAAACGGTTTTGAGATCGGTTCGGCTTCGTATAGCAGGCCAAAAATGAACCTTATCTCCGACAAAGAATTAACGGCGGAAATTACAGAATCAAAATCTACTATTGAGCAACAATTGAAACAAAGAGTGATTTCGTTTGCCTATCCTCACGGTTTTGTGAATGAAAAAATAAAACAGTGTGTCAGAGATTCGGGATATCTCTTTGCTGTTGCACTCGATGAAGGACGACGGAATATTTGGATTGATTTTTTGAAAATCCGAAGAATTCAAATATTTCGAGGTGCTTCTAAATTCTCATTCTGGAAAAAGACTTCGGGAAGGTATCTCTGGTATAAATATGTTTATTGATTCACACTGCCATCTTTTTTACGAAGATTACAAAAACGACTTAGACGCCGTCATTGCAAGGGCACATGAGGCGGGAGTGAAATATTTCATCGTACCGGCAACGAATCATCAAACGGCGAAAGAAGCAATAACGCTGGCTGAAAAATATTCTTCTATGTTCGTCACCGTTGGTTTTCACCCACTTGATTTGAAAGAGTATACGGAAGAACGATTAATACAGATCGAGGAAATGTCGCATCATCCTAAAGTGGTGGCGATTGGAGAGATCGGTATTGATTATTTTTATGATACTTCGCCGCGCGACTATCAAAAAGAGATTTTCTCCAAACAGATAGAACTTGCTATTCAGCGCGATCTTCCGATTATCGTCCACACCCGGGATTCTGTTCAGGATGCGATTGATATTGTTGTACGCCATGCTCATGCACATTCGGAATGGAAAAGGGAAGGAAAACGCGGAGTGTTTCATTGCTTTACCGGCGACGCAGCGCAGGCGGCAGTATTGTTCGAAAATAAATTTCTTGTCTCTTTTCCAGGGCCCATCACGTTCAAAAAAGGAACTATGTCCGACGTGCTAAAACAGATTGGGTTGGACAATGTTATGGTAGAAACCGATTCACCGTATTTGACTCCGGTTCCATTTCGCGGGAAAAGAAACGAACCATCATACATCCCCCTTATAGCTCAAAAGATTGCCGAAACACTGAATGTTTCAACTGATGTTGTTGCAAATACTACTACTGCAAATGCAATTGCTTTGTTTAAACTACCCATCTGATGATCCACACTAAAAATGATTGTGTCGAGTAATACTGGTTGGACGGAATGATCTATGAAAAATATACTCCAAATATTACTCATCCCAGTCTTCTTGTTTCCCCAATCAGGAAATGACATCACCATTCGAACGATTCAAGATAAACGTGTTGAACAAACTTCTGAGCTATTTTCGTTTCTAAAGTCAGAGAATGCCCGAGAGCGGGAATTGGCCTTATTGGCATTCGCGAATATTCAGGATACAACTGCTCTGGACGAAGCAGCCCAATTATTGAATGATGATATGCCAAAAGTCCGTTCTATGGCTGCCTTTGCGCTTGGAATGATGGGCCATCCTAAAGGAACATCGTTTCTTTTTCGACGTTTAGCAGTTGAGCGGGAAGATGATTGTGTATCGGAATATTTTAATGCTATTGGACTTTGCGGAACTCCCGATGACCTGAAAAAAATTGTAGTGCAAGCGGAAGATTACCCAATCGAATGGAGACCGTATGTTGCTCAGGCGATTATTCGTTTTATCAATCGCAAAGTGAAGGATATTGCTGCTTCAAAATTTATAGCGACATTATTATACGAAAATAACAGCGTTATCAATGCGACATATGCATTAATGCGTATCAATGATACGACAGTGACGAATAATCATAAAGAAAAACTACATCGCCAGCTCACAAATACTTCTACGTCAGTCCGGATGTGGAGTGCTACTGCGTTGGGAGCATTAAATGATAATGTCACTATAGATCGATTAAGAACAAGTGCGAAAAAAGATAAAGACTGGCGTGTGCGTGTAAATGCGATACGGGCATTGCGTACGAAGAGTATCGTTAAAAGCGATATTGAAGGTTTAATTGCGGACAAGAACGAACATGTCGCGCTTACTGCAATGGCAACATGTGATGGGATGTTTCCAAGTGAGGCTCCGTTCAGCGATAGTGCCAAATGGATTGCAAGGCTTCAGTCAAAAAATTACGCTGTTTCTGTGCGAGAGGAAATACGAAAGTTCATAGCGAAAAGGCTTGGAGAGCGTGCCATTCCATTGATTGGAAATTGGAAGGGGGAGTTACCGTTTGTTTCCGCACAGAGAGTACGATCCTATGGGGAAACACGATCGGAAAAGGCTATTCCGATGATCAAAGAAGCAATTTTTCAATCGAACCAATCGCTTGTAATTATTGCCGGTATCGAATCGTATCAAATCATCGCACAACGGTCAAACGAGCAGGTGAAGAAAGATTTTCTGAAAACAGCGATATTGATGTTTGGGAAGAATGATCCCGGTATTTCGTATTCAGCCGCCGTTGCTTTTCAGGATACATCATTTACCAAGTCGACTAGAAAAATTTACCTTTCTGCACTTATAACATCCTATAATAGGATGAAGCAAGAGATCGATCTGGAACCGATGGTGGAATTGTTGAATGTCTTCTCTGAAATCGGTGACTCATCTGTTCTTGCTGTCGTCCAAAAAGGATTATCAGAGCAGAACAATGTTATTCGCACCGCAGCAGAAAAAGCGTATCAATCAATTACTGGTAAAGATTCACCAATTCAATTTATCAAAAATCCAAACAGTTATAAGCCATTGTATTCACCGGGAGACATCTCACTCCTTGCTAAATATAAGGGAGCCGAAGTAACGACATCGAAAGGAACGATACGAATCACATTTGATAAAGAAGCTGCACCATTTACTGTTTTAAATTTCATTCTTCTTTCTCAAAAAAAGTTCTATGACGGACTTTCATTTCATCGCGTAGTAAGCAATTTTGTAATTCAAGGGGGCGATCCGTTAGGGAATGGGAGTGGGGGACCAAACTATTCGATTCGGACTGAAGTGCATCCTCATGGTAAATACAAAACTGGCGCCGTGGGAATGGCCAGTTCCGGAAAAGATACCGAAGGTTCTCAATGGTTTATCACGCATTGTCCTACGCCGCATTTAGATTTTCGCTATACAATATTTGGATATACAACAGATAGTAAGATAGTAGATCAAATGATGGTTGGGGATACGATAGTAAGAGTGATGTTATTCTGAAGTATGCTGAAGAAGTGGGATGACAATAAAAAAGGCGACCAACTGTCGCCTTTTTTATTGTAAACTAATATTCGATATAATTACTTAAAACTTTCTACCGCACCTTTCACCGTATCATGAAGTTCAATAACACTACTCACTTTGGTCATTTTGAACACCTGAGAGACTTTTTCAGTGGCAGAAGCAATCTTCAAATTACCCCCAGCGTTACGCATAGTGGTTACGGCACCGATCAGCATGCCGAGTCCGGAACTATTCATTAACGAAACACCTCCGAGATCAACGACGATCAATTTTTTCTTTGCATCGAGCAGTTTGTGAAGCGCACTGTTTAATTCCGATGCTTCCGGTCCGCCAAGCATGCTGCCTTCCATCTTGATGACGGTGACTTCGTTCAATTCTTTTGTTGAGAACTTCATACGATTCTCGCAGTTGGTAGTAAATCTCCCCTCCGATAAAAAAGGGGAGTATAAGAAGTGTTACGATTTTTTCTTTTTCGATTGACGCAGGGTAAAATCTAATACGATTGCACTAGCGATGTAAATTGTTGAATACGTCCCCAAGATAGATCCAATAAAGAATGTGAACGCAAATCCGCGATTTACTTCGCCGCCGAAGATCACAAGAACAATCAGTACGAGGAAAACTGTTCCGTTTGTAATAATGGAACGGCTTAATGTTTCATTCACGGAACGGTTCATGATTGTGGAAAGATCTTCAGTCTTATGGGTTTTCAAATTCTCACGAACGCGGTCGAAAATCACCACAGTATCGTTAATGGAAAACCCGACCAAGGTCAGAAATGCAGCCATAATGTTCTGATCAATTTCCAGATTCAGATAGGGGGAGAGTCCATTCAATAGAACGATAATACCAAATGTTGCTATCACATCATGGAACAACGCGATAACACCGGCCAGTCCATAAATGAATTGGAATCGGAATCCGACATAGAGCATGATGATCAACAGAGCAGAAAAAATCGCATAGATCGCGTTTGTTCTCAATTCTGCGCCGATCTTTGGTCCAATCTTATCTTCTTTCAAAATAGTGAAATGGTTGTTTTGAAACTTTGCCAGCAAACTTTGGCGTATTGCATCGAGAGTAGTTGTTCCTTCTCGTTGTTCGGGTGTCCTGATTAAAATATCTCTGGACGATCCGAATGATTTAATTTCAGTGCTGGTGAATCCGGCACCTTGAACAGCATCGCGAACTTCGGAGATAGCGGGTGCCGTTTCAAAACGGACGAGAGTTTCCGTCCCCCCGAGGAAATCGATCCCGAAGGAAACACCTCTAATAAAAGCTCCAATAATGCCGGCAACAATGACTACCAAGGAAATGGAATACCAAATCTTTCTGGTAGCCATAAAATCGATATTTGTTTTTTCTAAAATTCTCATTCTTATACTGCTCCTAAATCTTATCCAAAATTGATTTCAGTGGTACCGCGGTCGACCATAATGTCGAATACAACGCGAGTGATTACGATTGCTGTAAACAAGTTTGCCGTCACACCCATCATCAGTGTTAATGCAAACCCTTGAATAGGTCCTGTACCGAATTGATAAAGCACGATACCGGAGAAGAGTGTTGTGATGTTCGAATCAAAAATTGCGCTGAATGCTTTGTCATATCCTGCATCGATTGATGCGCGTAATGTCTTATGTGTTGCAAGTTCTTCTCTAATACGTTCAAAGATCAGCACGTTCGCATCAACCGCCATACCCACTGTCAATACGATACCGGCAATACCGGGGAGCGTCAGTGTTCCTCCGAATGCAGCTAGGATAGCGAAGATGAATAATGTGTTCACAAATAATGCAACATTCGCTACCAGGCCGCCAGTGCGGTAATACATAATCATGAATCCGACGATCAACGCAAAAGCCATTAAGAATGAAATAGTGCCGGCTGAAATCGAATCTTCTCCAAGCGACGGTCCAACGCTTCGTTGTTCCATAATCTCTACCGGTGCAGGAAGCGCACCGGCTTTTAGGATGATCTCAAGCAGCCGTGCTTCATCAATATTTTCCATTCCTTCAATTTGCGAACGACCTCCCGTAATTTTTCCGCGAATATTTGGCGCGGAAAATACGGCATCATCCAAGACAATGGCCATACGTTTGTTCACATTGGCACCTGTGATGCGTGCCCATTCGCGTGAACCCTCGTTATTCATCTCCATTGTGACGATCGGTTGATTGAAGCTCGGATCGATTGTTGCCTGTGCATTGACAACAACGCTTCCAGTCAACTCAGGAGTTTTCTTCAATCCAAAGAGACTGTAATACTTTATCCCTTCGCTGATAAACAGATGTTTCGATGAAAAATAAAATGCCAAATCGGACGGCAATAATTTTTGCACATCGGGACGAGCGAGAATTTTTAACACTTTGTCTTTATCGTGCTCAGAAACATACGCTTCGCCATTTCCCTGCTGATTTGGTCTCGCAAGGAAAAGGAACGGATGTTCTTTTGCAAGCTGCTCAGGTGTTTTTTGTGCATCAGCAACAGCGTTTGCAGCAGTGTCCGAAGCATTGCTGAGTGCAGACAATGTGTTTTTCGCTGTGGTTGTTTTCTTCGCAGAATCACCTGATGATGTTGTGTCCGTATACCCTTTTCCAGCAAGATATTTATCTACGGCTTCCATTGTTTTGTAGATGATATCCGGATCTTTCATCAATTTAAATTCCAGAAGAGCTGTTCCCTGCAACAATTGACGAACTTCATCTTCTTTGGAAACACCCGGAAGTTCAACAATAATTCTTCGTCCACCTTGTTTTTGGATGGCTGGTTCGGACACACCGTATTGATCAACACGGTTACGAACGATTTCCATCGCTCTGTCCACCGCTTTATCGGTTTCATCTTGCAGACGGCTTAAGATTCTATCATTATCTTCGCGCAAGGTTCCATAGTAGCGGCTCAATCGAATTTGTTTTGCATCGAAGGCACGTTGAAACAAGGTAATAATATTAGCATCGTTGGTTTGCGCTTCTTTTGCAACGTCAGTCATTATTTGTGTAAACTGGTCGTCTTTATTTTTTGCGATTTGCTCTAGCATCTTCAACACATTTACTTCCATCACTACGCGCATACCACCTTGCAAGTCCAAACCGAGTTTAATACGCTTTCCTTTTGCATTGCGAATGGACGCTTCATTCTCAGCTACGAATTTTGCACTATCTTCGCCAACGCGGGTAGATAGGTTTTTCTCGAAATTATAAGATTGATAGGTCGGATAGAGAAAATAGAGCGCTAATCCAAACGTCGCCACAATAAAAAATATCTTACTGCGATTTTTTTTCACAAATAAACCTCCACAAAATACAGGTGTTTTGAATTATAGAATATTTCGAAAGACACGGACGAAAACCGTTATTAATAACGGGTAGCTCTTGATTGAACCTTCAGGCAAGAATACTATTTTCTGGGAAAATAATGTTCGTCCATGACTTAAGGACAAAAATATAACGCAAAACCGCTCTAAAATCAATGAAAATCTAACGGAAATGTGAAAAGTGCTCCGTTGTTATTCAAGCGATATTTTTCTACCTTGTCCACGTCGTGCAACTTTTCCCTGTAAAATTCGAAATATTTGAACGGCAATTCACTTAACAACACTCAATGCGTCTCAGAAAAATCCTGCTCCTGCTCGGGGCAATCATACTTTCCGTTGTCGTCTTCATCATCAACGCAGCTACCAAAAATGTCGATCTGGAGTCGTCAATGCTCCAGTATGTACGCGGGGCATTCGTTCTTTTGTCGTTCGCAGCGATCTATTTCTATATCCAGATCATCAAACGGGAGAAACAGCGGGGTGTAGTTCAAGGAATTGGTTCAGTTGCAGTATTTACCGGTATTTTTCTTGGAACGTATCTCATTATCAGTTTTCTACCGCTGACACAAAAAGGATTTGAAATAAGGGATTTGACTCTTTTCCCTCGCGATTATCAAACGATCTTCTTTTCGTCTATTCTCAGTATCGTCTCTGGTATTTTTGCAATCGTTTCACTCCTCTTTATAAAAGACCTCGTTCTCTACAAGCGAAAGAAGACGACGCTTCGAAATTTTTTAATTCTGATCGGCAGTATCCTCATTGCATCCCTTTCAGAATTGATTGATAAACCATTGGAAGATTCAGTTGTGAGCGTCATTTTTATGGTGATTGCGATATTAATGATTATCGTAAATTCATTCCGTTTGGCGTGGATCGCATACCTACCAAGAAAAGAAAAGGTGTATTCGCTTCTCTATTCTCTCCTCTCCTTTTTTGGATTTCTTGCAATTCTTGTCATTATCTCCAGTGAAGCAGGTTCCGAAAAAGGAATACAATATTATAGTGCTGCCTTGTTTACGTTCGTACGAATCACATCAATTTTTGGGGCGGTCTATTTCGGTATGTCGTTCAGCAGTACCTTATTCCATTTGCCGACGGCTGAGGCTTTCGATCGAAAACAGAGCGAGATCAGTTCGCTGCACAATCTCAGCCGTCTGATCAATCAAGTGTTCGATCTGAAAGATCTTGCTGAAACGGCAACGAAAATGACAACAGAGGTCATTCAAGCGGCAAGTGTCTGGCTGGAAATTATTCCGCTTGAAGGTTCGTTCCATAAAAGCGGATTGATGTCTCATCGCAATATCGACGAACATGAAATTGAAACAATACTTTCCGGAGGAGAAAAATCGGTTCGGACCATCGTCTGTCAAACAAAAAAAGTAGTGATGATTGACGAAGTTAGCTCGGATAAACGGACGAAACATCTGCCGAAGCTGAAGAAAGTCGGTTCGCTGTTAATTGTACCGCTTCTCTCTCATGAAAACGTGATCGGAATTCTATACGCAACCAAAGAGATTGATTATGGATTCGATCAGGACGACGTTGACATTCTTGCAGGGTTCGCTGATCAAGTAGCAATTGCAATCGAGAATGCTCGTTTGATTGAAAAATCATTCGAAAAGGAGCGCTTGCAGCGCGAATTAATGCTTGCACAGGAAATGCAGAAACGGTTGCTCCCTGAACATCTCCCAACATTTGCAACGGTAGACATGAAAGCTGTTTCGTCTCCCGCACTTGAAGTTGGGGGGGACTATTATGATTACGTTCAAATCAATCCCGAACTCATCGGAATCGTCATTGGCGATGTTTCGGGAAAAGGAGTCGGTGCAGCATTTTATATGGCCGAGGTAAAAGGGATTTTTCAATCCTTGGCGAGAATCTACCAGTCGCCGCGCGAATTTATGATTAAAGCGAATGATGCATTGGTGACAAGTATTGACAAGCGCTCATTTATTAGTTTAATTTATTCGACAATCAACATCAAAACCGGTGAACTGATTGTTGCACGGGCAGGACATTGTCCGATGCTCTATATATCTGGTGCGAAAAAAGAATATATAAAACCGGTCGGCCTTGGTCTGGGAATAAAATCCGGGAAAATTTTTGATGAGAATGTTGAAGAGCAAAAAATCATGATGAAAAGTGGCGACGTCTGCGTATTTTATACAGACGGTGTAACAGAGTCCCGAGCATCCAATGGTGATGAGTTCGGATATGAGCGGCTGCTGGATGTTGTGGATGCGAACAAACATGGTTCCGCGGAAGAGATCAAAGAATCAATCATTCAAACCGTTTGGAACTATACTGATGCCAAAGGCTATCACGATGACCTGACGGTGTTTGTGGTGAAATGGTCGTGAATGTTTCCCGTTAAAATTTTCCAACAAGTGGAACAAAGTAGATTAAGAATCGTTTATCCTTTTAGGAGTACGTATGAGTGAATTCAAAGTAACTATTCGACCACGAGACAACAATATTCATGTGTTGGAGCTGAAAGGCTATTTAGATGCCCACACCACTCCCGTACTGGAAGATTCTTTTCAGAAGATGTTGAATGAAAAGAAGTATCGTCTCATCGTCAATTGTAAAGAATTATCGTACATCTCCAGTGCAGGACTTGGCGTGTTTATGGCATTTATAGAAGATGTAAGGGAACATGAAGGGGACATTAAACTTTCGGATATGTCTCCAAAAGTTTTCAATATTTTCGATCTGCTCGGTTTCCCGATGTTGTATGATATTGTAGCGATGGAAGAAGAAGCTGTAAAAAAATTTGAAGCGAAGAAATAAAGCAAGCTGCATAGACGATCATGACATCCAAACAAACACATAAAGCCAATATCACCATCCCAAGTCAAACAGAGCGACTGAATGACGTGCGGGAATTTGTCTCAGGATTGGCACGTGTTCACGGATTCAGCGAAGATGACATTAACAAGATCACGATTGCTGTGGATGAGGCATGTACAAATATTATTAAGCACGGATATAATTATTCTCCCGACAACAAGATTGACGTTGAAATAATCCGTAAAGGGAGCGATTTTGAAATCGTCATCTCCGACAAAGGAAAACAGTTTGACCCAAGCGCCATTCAAACGCCGAATATGAAAGATTATTTTGAACATTATCGCCGCGGCGGTCTTGGCGTCTATCTGATGAAACGGATTATGGACAAGGTTGAATTTAATCTGTACAGCGACCGGAATGTCCTCCGCATGATCAAAACACTCCATTAATCTTGTGACTCTACAATCCCACACATCGCGTTCCGAGCCCGAACTGATCGCGCTTTTTGAATTCAGTCAAGTGGTTAATGCTTCGCTCGATCTCTCTTTTATTCTTGATACCGTACTGCTGACCTTGATGGGAAAATTGTTGTCGACAAAAGCGATGATTCTTCTTCATAGCCATCATCATCAATTTACAGTGGTGAATGGAAAGGGAATATCAAAAAATGTTTTGAAACAGCAGATCGAACTCCCGTTGTTGCGAAAAAAAAATATCTATGTCGATAAGGATCTTTCTGCTCCGCTTTTTGCTTACGGAATCAACCGATTATTTCCAATCGTTTCGCAAAATATTGTCATAGGCTACTTTGGTTTTGCAGAACATCCTAAACGAACTATTGATAAAGAGACGAGTAAATTTGTCGAGACACTCATCAGTATTTCTGCCACTGCTATTGAAAAAAGTTTTTCGTTCGGAGAGATTAAAACCATCAATCGTTCCCTTGATGAAAAAATCCATCAGTTAAAATCGTTATTCGAATTGGCGAAGGAATTTGGCGGGATCCTCGAACAGGATAAGCTGCTGAAGCTATTCTCGTTGACATTAATGGGTCAGGTTGGTACAAGCCGTTATGCTATTTGTCTTCAAGAAGGGAAGAGTATCTATTCCAAAATTTCCGGTGAATATCTTGAGACGGATAAAGTCTCGATCTTCAATTTGGTGAAGTCGCCGTTATTGACAACCAATATCCCTGATAAGAAGAAATATGATATACTTCGTAAGCATCTTGCGCAGGAAAAGATCGTCGCTCTTGTGCCGCTGCAAATGCAGAATGAAGTGAAGGGGGTTTTGTGTCTGGGAGAACGGCTGCGCGGCGGAGCATATTCTGAAAGTGATTTGGAATTTATCTTCTCGCTGGCAAATCTTGCATTTGTTTCGCTGGAAAATTCGCGATTGTTCGACGAAGCGATTGAAAAGAAAAAATTGGAGAGCGAACTACTGATTGCAAAGGAGATTCAGCAAGGACTTTTACCAAGAACAATTCCCGATGTGAAAGGTTTCGAGATTTCTGCCGTCAATATTTCTTCTAAGCAAGTCGGCGGTGATTATTACGATGTGATCCCAACTGATGATGGACGATGTATTATTGCTATCGCGGATGTTTCGGGAAAAGGAACACCCGCTTCATTATTAATGGCGAATGTTCAGGCAACTGTACATGCGCTTGTTCCGTTTCAGCTTGCTCTCTCCATTGCGACCGCCCGTATTAATGATCTGATCTACCGAAACACCGGTTCGGACAAATTTATTACATTCTTCTGGGGTTCGATTGATTCCGAAACAAAAAAATTTCAGTATGTTAACGCCGGTCATAATCCGCCGTTTGTCCTTAGGAAGAATGGCACCATAGAACGATTAACTGATGGCGGATTGATTCTTGGCATCATGAAAACTGTCATACCGTATCAAGAAGGGGGTGTTACTCTGCAATCCGGGGATAGTGTAATTATGTACACCGATGGAGTGAGTGAAGCGATGGATAAGAACGGAAACGATTATACGGAAGAGCGGTTGGAAGAATTTGTGATACAGCAATCCGGAAAATCTGCCAATCAGATCCTTGCGGCGATCAAGAACGAAATTCAGCGCTACACATTCGGCGCTGCTCAGTCCGACGATATTACCATGGTCGTGTTTAAAGCTCTTTAGATAGGAATATCTCAAAAATAAATCTGTTGTTATTCCGAGCAAGCATAGGGAGTATTTTCAAAAAGCACAGCGAAACCCCGTTGTTCGGTTCCGCGTTTGGGAATCCCGTAAGGCGGAATCTCAAAAAACGGGAGGTGCCGTGCATGTAAAAAACTTATCGGCAAATCTGATCGTTATTTCAGATTCCCTGCCTGTCCAAAGGACACGTTCGGTGCCTCAGGCATGTTCCTCCCGATAAACATCGACACTCTCGACTGACAACATCGGAATTGCTCAGATTTGAATTACTCCTTCGGAGGAGACAGAGAGACTCAGACCGACAGTGTCATGTATTTTGAGATCATGCCTCATTGCGGAGTATCTTTCCCGATTTTTGATTTCCGCTTTGTCTTTTGTATTTTCCCCTATGCAAAATCAGATAGAATATTTTTTCTTCCGTATCCTCTTCTATTTTATTAGACTCTTCAGTTTTCGGACCGTCCAGCGATTTGGGGGTGCATTCGGTAATTTCATTTTTTCTGTCATTGGTTTGCGGAAAACATTAGTTTTGGATAACCTGCGTCATGCATTTCCCGAAAAAAAGGAAGAAGAAATCTATTCCATTGCAAAGGCTTCATATAAAAATCTTTTCACCGCGTATTTTGAGATTTTGTACTTGGATAAACTTTCCAGAGAAGAGATTACACGGTATATCTCATTTCCTGATAACGAAAAAATCAATGTATTACTTCAACGGGGTAAAGGTCTTATCGTGTTGACCGGTCATTACGGAAATTGGGAACTTTGCGCTCTCGCTGTTCCGGTAATTTCTCCGCAGCAATATACTGTGGTTGTGCAAAAGCAACGGAATCCATTTGTGAATGAGTTTATGACGCATATGCGCTCCCGGTTTGGAACGAAACTCATTGTTATGGAGCGGGCATTACGTGAATCCCTCCGGGCATTGTCAAACAACGAAGTAGTAGCACTCATTGCGGACCAAAGCGGACCGGAAAGCGGAATCTATACCAATTTTTTTGGACGACCTGCGTCAACACATCAAGGACCAGCGGTGTTCCAAGTTCGAAGCGGTGCTCCGATGATTATGGTAATGCTTATTCGCGAAGGACTGGAAAAATTCAGAATTGAGTTGGAAGAGATAGATACGCAGAATCTCACCGGAACAAATGAAGAGAAAATGCAGCAGATAACGGAACGGCATGTTCGTATGCTGGAGAAATATATTCGTCTGCATCCGGAACACTGGCTGTGGATGCACAAGCGGTGGAAACACACGGAATCATATCTTCAAAAACAATCCATGCAGAAAGCATCCCAATAGTGAATGACCCGAAACGGATCCTTATTTTTCAAACAGCATTCCTTGGCGATGTCATTCTAACGTTGCCCATGATCCAAGTGCTTCATCAACGATTTCCTCAGGCAACAATTGATGTTGTGACTACTCCGGCCGCTTCGCAATTTTTATCCAATCATCCGGCCGTTAACCGAGTCATTCCATATGATAAACGAAAGACGCAACGCGGATTAAAAGGGATTGTCGCTCTTTCCATTTTTCTTAGCAGAGGAAAATACGATCTTGCTATTGCTCCTCATCGGTCCATACGAACATCTTCTATTATTGCATTGTCAGGAATCAAAAATCGGATCGGATTCTCTACAGCTTCAGGTAAATTTTTGTACAATCACACAGTCCAATACGTAAGCTCGAAACATGAGATAGAACGCAACTTGGATTTATTGACACCGCTTGGAATACAATTGCAAGAGCGCGAACTCCCTTCACTATATCCTTCCCAAAAAGACAGTGATTTCGTCAAAAAATTTTTGTTTGAACGAGAGATTCTGAATCAGGAAAAGATGATTGCCATCGCACCAGGGTCGGTGTGGAATACGAAGCGGTGGCCATTGGAACGGTATGCTGAACTTGCGTTAATGTTGGCGAATGACGGATATGTCGTTTGGATTATCGGTGGTAGTGACGATGCTTTATTGGGCAAAACAATCGTTGATTCTTCCCATCATAAAGATATTCATGATACGACGGGACATCTCTCCTTATTACAGTCTGCAGAATTGATTAGACGCTGCCGAATATTAATATCCAACGATAGTGCACCGCTGCATATTGGCGTTGCCATGAGAACTCCTGTTGTTGCCATTTTCGGTGCAACTGTTCCGGAATTTGGTTTTGCTCCTTATGGTAAAGATGATATTGTGATCGAGACAAAAGGATTAGACTGTCGACCATGTGCGATCCATGGTGGGCATACATGTCCTATCAGGACATTTGTCTGTATGAAAAATATTGAAACGAAATTGGTGTATGAGAAGACGAGGCATTTACTGCAAACAAGAAAGTAGGTTGCTGTAATGACAAACTACTTTCTTGTTTGTTCTAAAACTCTGTAGGATTTCCGGTGTCAAGTGAATCAGCACTGAGGTGAAGATCGCATTTTGCCGGAGGATATTTAGAGTTGAAGATCTCCGTAATTCTCACCGGACAAAATTCCGTCACTAATTTTTTTGTATCAGCACAAATTGTATCCCGTTCCACTCCGTTTGGAATTCTGAAGTACGGCTGCGTAATGGGAATGGTTTTATCTTCGTAAACATACTTCATAAAACGACCAAACAGCGGTGCAGCGGCACGGCCGCCTTGTCCATCAGCAGAATTGAATGTAATTCCTTGATCGTCAAATCCTACCCACATACCGGCAGCCAGCTGTGGTGTAAAACCAACAAACCATGCATCAGCAAAATCCTGTGTCGTACCGGTTTTCCCCGCCGCAGGGTAGTGGAAGAAATTTCTGATGCGAGCGCCTGAACCCAAAGGATTATTGATCACATCTTCCATCATGTTGGTCATGATGTAAGCAGTTTCCTTGCTCAGTACTTCTTTCTTTTCAGGAAAATTTTCTTCGATAATATTTCCATCTTTATCTTCGATTTTTAGAATCGAATTTGGTTCTACGAAGACTCCTTCATTGGCAAAAACTCCAAACGCCGATGTCATTTCAAGCGGTGTTACTTGTGCAGTTCCTAAGGCAATTGATTCATACGGTGGAACAGGAGATTTAATTCCCATTTTCTTAGCGTACTCCACCACTTGTTCCTTGGGAGCAATATTCAGGATGGCATTCACTGCAACAAGATTCAACGATCGCATTAAACCGACACGCAATGTTGCTTTGCCGCCGACATCTCCTTCAAAATTTGCCGGTCTCCATTGTGTTCCGTCTCCCATTTCTACCGTTACCGGTTGGTTGTACAATTCATAGGTTGGGGGATAACCATTATCGATAGCAACAGTATAGACAAACGGTTTGAATGATGAACCGGGCTGTCGGCGAATTTGAGTGACATGATTCAATCCGTACCGAAATGTTCGGAAATTTTTCCCGCCAACCATTGCACGAATGCCGCCTGTCTTAGGATCGATTGCCACAAAACCGACTTCGATTGACTGCCATATCAGCTTGATGGAATCCACAAAGCGAGGATTATTTTTTATGACATCGAGTATGCTGTCCTTATTTGAATATTGTCTGTAGAGTGAAGATTGTTTTGCTGACCGATCGAGAATTTTTTCAATGAGATTTTGTTTTCGATCCCAGTTCCAGATCTTATTAAATTTTTCCTGCTGATCGGCAAGATGTTCTTCCACGGCGCGATTGGCATAACGCTGCATTCGACTGTCCAACGTTGTATAAATGGAAAGTCCTTCTTTATAAATATTGAATCCATATTTTTCCGCTTTATCACGCATTTGCTGACGCACATATTCAACAAAATGGGGAGCAAGCCCAAGCGGTGCCTCTTCATTCGTTGTATAGGTAAGAGGTTCTGATTTTACGATGTCCGCTTGTTGTTGAGACAATCTTCCTTCCTGCACCATTAATGCAAGGACGAGATCTCTTCTATTCATAGACCGTTCCGGATGTCGTTGCGGATCGTAGTACGCCGGACCGTTCAAAATAGCGACAAGCATCACGGATTCGCCGAGGGATAATTCCTGCACCTTTTTCCCGAAATAGATTCCTGCCGCAGCGGAGATTCCGTACACACTTCGTCCAAAATAAATTTCATTAAGGTACATTTCAAGAATTTCTTTTTTGGTGAAATTTTTTTCAATTTCAACAGATGTAAAGAATTCCCGGAATTTTCGAGTTGCCTTATCGAAAGGACTCTCATCTGATTGTTGAAATCCGTACAGATTGCGAGCAAGTTGCTGTGTAATAGTGCTAGCACCTTCTTTTAAACGCAACGCGAGAAGATTTTTGAACATGGCGCGAAGAAAACGCCATGGTGTTACTCCCCAATGTTGGTAGAAATTTTTATCTTCGGTGGAGATGAGCGCATCAATCACGCTTTGCGGGATTGAGTCGTACGGTACATATGATCGGTTTTTTGTGGAATAGAATGTTGCCAGTATTTCGCCGTCGACGGAATACACTTTTGTGGCCAATTCAGGTTTTGGATTTTCCAATTCTTCCAATGAAGGGAGCCCGGAAATGATATAATTGTAATAGAACGCCATCAACAACAAGAAAACGGCAAATGCTCCAAAAAAATAGTAACGGTATTTTTTGAAAAATCCCCTGCTTTTTTGCAGTAACGCCTCACGATATTGAGGATCGTTGAAATATTTTTTCATCTCTTCCGAACTGTATTTTGGTTTCTTTTTTTCTGTCATAATGTTATGCGCGTTTTTTCTTTGCCGTGATTCGCTTCTTCGTATTCAATGGGGCTGACTTCCGTTTTGTTTGAACGTTGGTTTCGCCGGTCCATTCTTTGAGCTCAATCGTTTTTCCGTCAAATTCAGCATAGGTATTGTAAGTAATCCAATCGCCAAGGTTAAGATAGAGATTGTTATTGCTGTGATGCTCCAACGGTTTATGTCGATGTCCCATGATGACGATATCGTATCCTTCAGCAAACTTTTCATTGGAGAATTTTATCATTCCGTCTGTTTCTCCGAAATCTTTGTTTCCGGTATATTCCCGGCTTGTTTTGGACGAGCCTCGCGCAAGCGGGGCGGTCCAATCAGGATGAAGCAATGAGTAGAGAAAAATACTAATGGGATTGCGAAGAATCTTTTTAAGAATCAAATAACCTTTGTCATTCAATGCCAATCCGTCGCCGTGATGGAAGTAGAATTTTTTCCCATGGAGTGTCATTCCGAATGGATCTTTGTAGACAGGGATTCCCAAATCATTCGGGAAAAAATCCTTCAGCCAAAAATCATGATTGCCGGCGATGTAATGGATCTTAATACCGTGTTCTACCATTGATGCCAATTTTGAAAGGACATGGTGATATCCACGGGGGATGACATATTTGTATTCAAACCAATAGTCGAATAGGTCACCCAGAATGAACAATTGTTCGCCATTTTTTTCAACATAGGAGAGAAAGGAGAGAAGCCGGCGTTCCTTTTCCTTTTCACGGAATGAATCCTGCAACCCTAAATGGACATCAGAGAAGAAGAAGATCTTTTTCATTTTGAGATTTCGATATTCACTTCGATTGGTTGAGTGAAACGATTACACCAGCCCTCTTTATCGGAGCAAAAGAAATAGTTAAGATTGCCTTTCAAGAGATATTTCCCCGTCTGAATTCCTTGTTTTACTTTCACCAAGAATTCTACTGGTTTTATCGTTTCCAAGTACGCCTTATCGTCCTTTTGAAATTTTGGTTTTCCAATAATTTCAAAAGGCGAATCATTTTCAAGTTGAATTTCAAACGGTGGAATGGAGTTGACATGAATGCCCTCGGCCGGGGAAAAAAAGAACGCCAGAGTTCCGGAGTCCATATCGGAAAAGTGATGTGGTGAAATTAATTTTATGGAGACGTATTCATTGTTGGTGAGCGTCTGTTTCCCTGCGGGCAGCCCGAGCAACAATACAAATACGATAAAAATATTCGTCATGTGTTTACTTTCTCAATATCTCTTACATGTTCTTTATCGCTGACACGTTCAAGCAGCACGAGTCCTACAACAAAGAAGAGTCCAATTGTCAAAACGGATATTCGTTGATCTCCTGTAATATACGAAATCAGTCCGAACAAAAAAGTACCGACCACCGCTGATGCTTTTCCACACAAACCGTCGTAGAAACCGAAAAATTCCGCTTCTCGTTCTTTCGGAGTCAATTGTGCCATCAAGCTGCGGCTGGCTGCTTGTGATGCTCCCATGGAACTTCCTGCGATTGCTCCGATCAAATAGAACATCTCCTTTGTCTGTACAAAATATGCACCGCTCACTACCAAAATCCAAATGACGAGATTGATTGCAATGGTGCGTTTCGCGCCAATTTTATCCGTGACAACACCGAAAAAAAGTGAACCGACAATTCCCGAAGCTTGAACGATTGCAAAAAGAACAAGAACTTCCTGGAGTGAAAAATGCAGTGTCTGGGTAGCGAAGAGAGATGCAAATGAGATGACAGTCAGAATGCCATCATTATAGATGAAGAAAGCAAGGAGGAATCGGGAAACATTTTTGTAACTCCGCAAATGACCGACAGTTTCTTTTACTCGCTGAATTCCAGCTTTCACATATGAGACTTTATATTCGAACTTCGTTTTATGGTCCCGAAGGAAAATAAACAGCGGAGCAGAAAAGAGAAGAAAAATCCCAGCGGCAATCGCAAAGCTCAATCGCACATTAGGCAAATTATCTGTCCCAAAGCCAGCAGCGTAGAGAGGCATAGCAATGAACAATGTCACTAACGAGCCGACGTACCCCATAGCAAATCCATAACCGGAAACGCGTCCGTAACTTCGTTCGGTGGTAAGATTAGGAAGGAAGGCGTCATAAAAAACAAGCCCTCCCTCAAAACCGACATTGGCGAGAATGAAGAGCGACATTCCCACGAAGATCATCCCGGCATCAACAAAATAAAGAAGGGCAGTGGAGATGACACTGACAATAGTAAAACCAAAGAGGAATCTTTTTCTGCGTGAAGAAAAATCCGCAGCAGCACCTAAGACGGGAGCAATTACCGCAGTCAAAAGCATGGAGATACTCACGGCAATTCCCCACAACAGATCTCCCCGCCCGCTTCCGCCTGCGACGATCTCTTTGAAATAGAGAGAGTATCCAACAGCAACGATCATCACCGAGAATGAAGTGTTGGCGAAATCAAACAGCGTCCAGACAAAGATTTGGAATCGGTTTGATTGAGTGGGATTCAGTGCCATGAAGAATTTAGGTATGAGATTTTTTTGCGTGTGTATCAAGCAGACCGCGTCCGGTTTTTGTCAGCAAACCATCCTTTTTCAAGTCGATCAGGATTGCATCCATAATCCCGTTGATAAATGTTCCGCTGCTTTCCGTGCTATAATCTTTTGCGATCTCAATAGCTTCGTTAATGGTCACTTTTGGAGGAATATCCGGAAAATACAGCAGTTCGCACAAACTCATCCGCAATAAAATCTTATCAATTAATGCAATGCGGTGAAATTCCCAATGTTCCGTTTTCGATTTTAAGCGTTTGTCGATCTCGGCCTGATGTGATATGGATTTACTAAAGAGGGATTGTGCAAAGTCAAAATCAGCATCGCTTTCTTTCAATTCAATGAGAATCGTATCGACAACATGTTGCGGAGGATCTTTGGAGATCTCGAGCGCATATAACGCTTGCATGACCAGTTCTCGAATATGTCTGCGCTTCGGTATTTTTTCTTCTATCATGTAACAAGATACGGAAAAATGAGAAGCGTTGCCACTGATTAAATTGTGCTATAAAGTAGGAAATCGTTGTTGGTTAATTTTCCCTTCCAGGTTATCGTACTCGCCATTTGCAATTTCATTTACAACTATGGGTGTTCGAGTATTGTATTCTTCAGCAAGTTCTTTTCTTCCAAATACTTCATCAATATTTTATTTATAAGAATTGAAATGAATATGAATTACCAGATTCTCTTCTGAGCGCTTGTTGCGAAATATTTATCAAAAATTATATCGCTACTGATTAAATTCATTTTCTCAACGAGAACTTGGGACGCAATAATTCTATCAAAAGGATCACGGTGGTGCATTGGAAGTTTTGTTTGTTCAAGAGTGTGGAGGAAATTTATCGGTAAAAGGATAATACCGTTTTCGTTTATGTCATCAATAACAGATTCGTATGTTCCTTTGATGTGGAGTTTGCCGAGGGAGAACTTTATGGAGATTTCCCAAATGCTTGCCATGCTGATGTAGTTGATGTTAATATCATTTTCAATCGATTCTTTTGCAATTTTGCTAAGGTTTGCATCTCCGGAAACAAACCATAAAAAACTTTGAGTATCGAGCAATTGATTCATTATTGATAGTCTTCAAAATCTTTTAACTGTTCATTAAAATCTGAGGTAAGTGAGTACTTATTTTTCGCACTCCCGAATACAGGATGCTTTTTTTTGTCCTTTTTGTATTTAGAGATAAGAAACTCAGCATATGCAAGCAATTCAGTCTTTACACTTTCAGGCATGTTGTTTATTTGAGTCAGAATATGTTGGTTCATAAGATTATCCTTGATTTGATTCTATAAATATACTCTTCAATTCAGATTTAATCAACTACACATAACCTGCTCTCATCCACCAGAGGTGGGCAAATCAAGTGGATTATCGCTTGGATACAACTTTTCCCTATACAATGGAGATTACCAAAATCTCTTTAAACATGAGATTATCGGATTTCTGTTTTAGAATTTTGTATTTTTAATACCGTATGCTTTCCAAACTTCTTCCTACACCGTCTGACTATCCGCAAGAACATGTCCGTTCGCTTCGGAATAATATCCGCGTACATTTAATGGATGGTTCCCTGTATGTGTTAGGGATGAGTATCGTATCAGTGCAAACGATCCTTCCGATTTTTATCAAGGAACTGGGAGGAAGTCCGCTTTCGATCGGTTCGGTGCAAGTGCTGTGGACGATTGGTCAAAATATTCCCTCCGTTTTTATTGCTCACTATATACAGCGCCGTATTTTTTTTAAATCTCCAATGGTCTTTTGGGGATTACTGCATAGGATTATGTTATTGGTGTGCGGAGTGGCAGCATTCTTTTTGGTAGGGAAGGTCAATCCAGAAATTGCCGTTCCTCTTTTCCTCCTTTTGATTTTTCTTATTCCGACGATTGGAGGTTTCTCCGGTCTGCCGTGGTTTCAGGTTTTTACAAAGACTGTTCCGGTAAAATTGCGTGGCCGATTAATGGGGATCCGTCAATTAATTGGTTCTGCCGCCGGTGCAATCGGCGGTTCGCTTGTCAGTCTGATTCTGTATGCGGTAGTTTTTCCTACAAACTATGCACTGCTGTTCTTTGCCGCCTTTCTTTTTACGATGATCTCTTTTTATTATCTGGTAAGGATCGTTGAACAACCTTCCGTGATTGATGATAAAGGGGGGATACGATTGAATATTATTTCGAATGCAAAACGAATTATTCGATCCGATAAAAATTTTCGCAATTTTCTTTTTGCCGACGCATTCATGTTAATGTCAATTGCTTCTGCATCCTTCTATTCGGTCTATGCCGTTGAGAAATTTTCTCTGCCGCCATCGTATGCCGGTACGTTCACTGCCATTGTGATGTTGACGAACGTTGTGGCAAATATCCTGTTTGGAATTATTGCGGACACATACGGCCATAAAGTGAATCTGCTTGCATTGGCGGCATGTTCTGCTCTGGCAGGAATATTTGCAGTCATTTCGACAAATATTTTGATGTATGGATTTGTCTTTTTCTTTTTGGCATGTGCAATCCAGATTCAGGCGATTTCTCGTCAGCCGTTTGTCGCGGAAATGTGCAAAGAGAATGAACGACCGGTGTATGTAGGAATCGTTAATACAATCACTGCACCGACAGTGTTTGTGGGACTGTTGTTTGGATGGTTCGTTCCAAAAACAGGATATGCTTCGATTTTTATCGTGACATCGTTGCTTGCTGCGAATTCCTTTCTGATATTATACCGATTTGTTGCAGAACCGAGAAAATAATTCTTGACCTATGAAGCCGACCTCCATTAAACAAACTGACAAAGAAACAATTACCTTCACGTGGGATGATCAGTGGGTAACTCCATTGGCAATCACACAATTACGTAACGAGTGTCCATGCGCGGAATGCAAAGGTGAAACGATTTTGATGCAGCAAATTTTGCCCGTCCTAAAGCCAAAACTTCCGGGACATTATGATATTAAAGGAATCATTCCGGTAGGAAGTTATGCAATTCAAATTACATGGGGCGATGGACATGCAACGGGGTTGTATTCCTGGGAGTATTTGCGTAATCTCCATACCAGTAAAAAATGAGTGACCTCATCAGCAATAGAGGATTGAATGAATAAGCACATTCGCAAGGAAATGATTCAACGGGCTGTGGATGCAAAGCATACATCCTATTCACCATATTCAAAATTTAGAGTCGGTGCATCCATCCTTACTGACGACGGCGAGATATTTTCCGGATGTAATGTGGAAAATGCTTCGTATGGATTGGCCATCTGTGCTGAACGGAACGCGGTCTTCCAAGCGGCATTTGCAGGAAAACGAAAGATTGTTGCCGTTGCCGTTACGTCGGACGAACGAACATTCCTTACTCCATGCGGAGCGTGCAGACAAGTAATCTCTGAATTTGCTGATGGGAAAGCCGAAATTATTCTTATCGCATCCACAGGAAAAACCAAATCTCTAAAATTTGAAAAAATCTTCCCAACACCTCCGGCACTAAAGCATTTGAAAAAATAATTTTTATCGACATTCCCGTTCCCATGAAATTGATCATAGCCAGTACACGCACGCCCAAAATTAATGGCGTTAAAAAAGCCGTCATTCAACTTTCAACCATTTTTCAATTCGATCCGGCTTCCGTAGAATACGAAACGAAAGAGACAACCAGCGGTGTCTCTGATATGCCAATTTCAATCGAAGAGACCATGCTTGGATCACGTCAGAGAGCTTCATCCGTTTTTCGGAAAGACGGAAATGATATTGTCTTTAGCGTAGGCGTTGAGGGAGGATTATTTCGGAATGACAACAAAGTTTTTTTACAAAGTTGGACGTGCGCGTTTGATGGTGAACGTTATCATTATGGAAGTTCGGGTGCTATTGAAATTCCTGATGCGTTGGCCGACAAAGTAATGAATCTTGGCATTGAACTTGGTATTGCGATTGATGAATTTGCAAAACAAGCGGATGTACGAAGCCGGCAGGGAACATTTGGAATCTTGACAAATGATCTCATTACGAGAGAAGATTCCTTTGCGATGGCAACAATGTTTGCCTTGATACCGTTCTTGAACCGGAATATCTATTCACATTCGCGTAACAAATAATTAACACACGCTTAATACCCTCTGCATTGTAGTCCTGAACAATCTTCTCTATATTGACGTCGTAATGAAAGGAGCATGATGAAGCAAAAGATATTAATTGCGGACGACGAACGAGACATTATCGATTTTCTGAAATATAATCTTGAAAAAGAGGGATATGATGTTCTTACGGCAAAGAACGGCGTTGAAGCCGTAAATCTTGCGAAGAAAAATCCACACCTTATTTTGCTCGATGTGATGATGCCGGAGATGGATGGATTGGAAGCTGTAAGGGCATTAAAAAAGAATTCAGCAACGGCAAAGATCCCGGTGATTTTTTTAACAGCGCGCGGTTCTGAAGTGGATGAGGTTGTAGGATTGGAAATGGGAGCTGATGATTATATCATTAAACCGATCAGCATTCCAAAATTGATGGCGCGTATTAAACTGACGTTGCGTAAAAAATCGAGAGCGAAAGAAGAAGAATCGGCCAGTACAGAAATCTTGCGCCACGGAATTATTGAGATCAATCGCTCGCGCTATAAAGTGTATGTCAACAAGAAAGAGGTCTTCTTTCCCAAAAAGGAATTTGAAGTATTATCGTATCTGGTGAAGAATGTCGGTAAAGTCGTGACGCGGGAAACGCTTCTTTCTCAAATATGGGGGAGCGATGTGTATGTAATCGATAGAACTGTTGATGTACACATACGCAAGATCAGGGAAAAGCTCGGAACCAATGCGGATTATATCGATACCATTAAAGGGGTCGGATATCGCATGAAAGATATCTAGAAGTGGTCTCAAAAATGAATTTTATTGTCATTCCGAACGAAGTGAGGAATCTCGTTTTGATAGTTGAAGACAAAATCGAGATTTCTCGATGCTTCGCATCTCGAAATGACAATGATTAGGTATTTTTGAGACCACTTCAAATAGCTAATGGTATTTAAGATCTCATGGTGACTGTATTATGCTAGCGAACGCTGGCATCCATTCTCATAATAATTTGAAAACGTGGAATCCCGCTTTCCGCCTGAACGCATGGTGGACAGGATGCCGGAGAGATGAAATTTAAGATCTATTATTGAAACGATTCACCTTCATACTTTATTTTAGTAACTGACCCTGAACACAATTCAGGGTTTTTTGTTTTTCACACATATTCTCTTAGGAAATAATTCCCGGAAACTCGTATCTTCTTCTATGTACTCCCTTCGAATTCAACTCTTGATTGCAACGATCATTGCTGCTGTTGGCGGCGCACTTTCGTTCTATTTCCATCCTTCGTTAAGTGTCTCTATAATACTGCTCCTGGTTTTTATAGGAATTTCCTATGGTATGCTGCGTCTCTTTGTCTATCGACCCTTGCAACGGATTCAACGGGTTGTGACCGCACAAGAAGATAAAACTTCCGTACAGAGAGTAGTCACCAGTTCATCCGATGAATTTCAACATTTGTCGGATTCGTTTAATACTATGCTCGATTCCTTCCGGGGGGATATCCGTCAATTAGAAAAATTGGAACGGGTACGAAGTGAATTTCTCGGAAATGTTTCGCATGAACTTCGCACACCATTGTTCTCAACACAGGGATTGATCGAAACACTGCTGCATGGTGCCGTGGATGATAAAAAAGTGAACCGCGATTTTTTACAAAAGGCACTGAATAACATTGAACGGCTTAATTCACTCTTGGAAGAATTAATAGAGATTTCACGAATTGAATCGGGTGAAATGAAACTGCGTCTGCGGTATTTTAATATTGTTCCGATGCTCGTCTCAACGGTGTCTGAACTGCAAACGTTTGCTGAGCAACGGGAGATTTCGCTTCGCCTTCTCGGCCCTACAGAAAATGAGATTGAAGTATTCGGTGATAAAGAACGATTGCGTCAGGTACTTGCCAACCTTATTGAGAATGCCATTAAATATTCGGAGCCAAAAGATTCTGTTACAGTGAAGTGTAGCAACGATACAAGTTCCGTTGAGATCAGTGTTGAGGATACCGGTATTGGAATTGCACCGCAGCATCTTTCCAGAATTTTCGAACGTTTTTACCGAGTGGATAAAGATCGCTCAAGAGATGTCGGCGGGTCCGGACTTGGTTTAGCAATTGTTAAACACATTATCGAAGCACACGATCAAACAATTAAAGTGGAGAGCCAAGTTGGCATTGGCACGAAATTTACATTTAGCGTAAGTAAATCAAGTTCAGAAAAATAACGAACACACATCATCATACGGATGAGAGTATGACTTCCAATCCTTCAAAAGGCCGTGCTGCAGGATTCAATCCAACGAATCGGTTTGAATCGAAGGCGTATGAAGTACTGGAAGAAGAGATTGATCCCGATCGAAAAATTGTTACGCAATTTTTTCGCGACACCTCAAAAACTGCCCTTGCAAAAAATGACTCGCCGGATATCGGGTTTACCTACGACCTGAATCCTTACCGCGGCTGCGAACATGGCTGCATTTATTGTTATGCCCGTCCCACTCACGAGTATCTCGGATTTTCATCCGGCCTGGATTTTGAAACGAAAATCATGGTGAAACCGGATATTCACATCCTTCTCGAAAAAGAATTCCAAAAAAAGGGATGGAAGCCTTCAACGATTTCCATCTCCGGTAACACCGATTGTTATCAGCCGATTGAGCGCAAGTTACAACTAACCCGCAAATGTTTGGAGGTTGCATTAAAATATCGCAACCCTGTTGGTATCATCACAAAGAATGCTCTCATCACTCGTGACATTGATATTCTCACTGAACTAGCAAAACTACAGTTGGTAAACACCACGTTGACGATAACGACGCTTGATAAAAAATTACAACGATCCATGGAACCAAGAACCTCATCACCGGAACAAAAATTAAAAGCAATTGAAGAATTGGCAAATGCTGGAATCAATGTGGGTGTTAGTCTCTCGCCAGTCATTCCTGGATTGAATGACAGTGAAATGCCGGCAATTTTGAAACGTGCAAGCGAACATGGCGCAACCTTTGCGTTCTATACTATGCTTCGGCTTCCACATTCCGTAAAAGACCTCTTCGTTGATTGGCTGAAACGGGAATATCCGGATCGTGCTGACAAAGTGATCAACCGCATCAAAGATGTCCGGGAAGGGAAACTCACATCCACTGAATTTGGAAAGCGCATGACCGGAACGGGAGAGATCGCCGATTCTATCGCTCAATTATTTGAATTGACTTGCCGCAAATACAATTTAAATGGAAAAGAATACCGGTTAAGTAAAGATAAGTTTATAGGAAAGCAGTCTGATCAACTTGATTTATTTTGATTGAGTTAATCACCTCACAGGTTTTAGAAACCTGTGAGATATTATGATTTTTGTATATTTACCTTTGTTAAGATTCCGGTACCTCCGCTTTACTTTTCAACATAAAAATTCTACTTTTACCCACATTTTCATACTCATCATCACGAAGGGGAAGCAATGCGAAAACACTTCTATGTTTTGCTTATCGTTTCCGCAACACTCTCTGCGCAAAATGTTCGTATCAATGTTCCGTATGAACGATTTACGTTGAAGAACGGACTGAACGTTATACTCCATGTTGATAAAACGACACCCACCGTTTCTGTCAATGAATGGTTCCATGTCGGATCCGGATATGAAAAACCCGGCCGGACCGGATTTGCGCATCTTTTTGAACACCTGATGTTCGAAGGATCAAAAAATGTTCCGGAAGGAAAGTTTGACGAATGGCTTGAAGCAGCCGGCGGATCGAACAACGGCTCCACGAACGTTGATCGGACGAATTATTTTGAAGATATCCCAAGCAACGCGCTTGAACTGTCACTCTTTCTCGATTCGGACAGGATGGGATATTTATTAGACGATATGACACAGGGTAAACTTGATGGACAGCGTGATGTAGTGAAAAACGAACGGCGTCAATCATATGAAAATCGTCCTTATGGTTATGCATTTTTAATGATCTTTGAATCACTTTATCCACAATCACATCCCTATAGTTGGCCAACCATCGGAAGCATGGCTGATCTCAGTGCGGCATCATTGGAGGATGTAAAAGAATTCTTCCGTCTATATTATGCTCCCAATAATACAAGTCTTTCTATTGCAGGAGATATTGATATTCCGAAAACAAAAGCGCTGGTAGAGAAATGGTTCAGCGAAGTTCCGATGGGAAAACCGGTCCCGCAACAAGATCGTACGGTTGTTTCTTTGTCGGAAGAAAAACGGATGACGATCGAAGATCGAGTGCAACTGCCGAGAATCTATATGGCTTGGCATTCACCTGCAACATTATCACCAGGTGATGCGGAGTTAGATCTTCTTTCTTCAGTACTGGCAGGAGGCAAGAATTCCCGTTTATATAAAAAATTAGTGTACGAAATGCAGATTGCTCAGGATGTTTCTGCATTTCAAGCGTCAGCAAAATTAGGTTCAATGTTTATCATTTCTTCCACAGCTCGTGCCGGCCACACACTGGCTGAAATTGAACAGGTAATACAGGAAGAAGTCAATAAAGTGAAACAAGAGATGCCATCCATGCGCGAACTTGACCGCGCAAGAAATCAATATGAAGCAAGTTTCATAGAACGATTGGAATCGGTGAACGGCAAAGCTGATATGTTGAATAACTATTTTTATTTGACTGGGAATCCGGACTACTTCAACGAAGATCTTGCCCGTTATTATGCAATCGATCCTCAGGATATTTCAACAGTCGCTTCCCGATATCTGAAGGATAACGGGCGCGTTGTTATCAGTTTTGTCCCTAAAGGGAAAGTAGAACTTGCGGCGAAGAATTCACCGGTTGTCAGCATGGAGGGAAAATGAGAACCACAATGCATAATGAAAAATGGATAATGGACAATGTATTGAACAATTATCAATTATCAATTATCAATTTACTCAGGGCCGGAACATTTCTTTTCATTTTGTTTACCACAACAGTATTCATTTCTGCTCAATCAGTGGACCGATCGAAACCTCCGGTGCTCGGCCCAACGCCGACATTAAAGGTAAACGTACTTCAAAACTTTACTTTGAGCAATGGATTAAAAGTGATAGTGTATGAAAAGAAAGAAGTGCCGATCATTCAATTGAATCTCATTATCAAAGCTGGAAGTGTGAATGAATCTGCTGATAAACTCGGACTGGCAGGGATAACAGCAAATATGATGGATGAGGGGGCAGCCGGGAAATCCTCATTGGAACTTTCTGATGAGATAGATTTTCTTGGCGCTCAGATCGGTGCGAGCGGCGGACTTCACAATAGCAGCGTGACACTTCGTTCAACTACCTCAAAATTTGATGCTGCGTTAACATTGTTTTCAGATATTCTTCTCCATCCTGATTTTCCTGCAAACGAATTGGAACGTTTACAGAAACAATATCTGACGGCATTGTTTCAAGGATTTGACCAACCTCGCGTGATTGCTGCGGCAGCAACATCGAGTCTGGTCTATGGAAAGAATCATCCGTATGGACGCACATCAGCCGGAAATGAACAAACAATCAAATCTTTTACGGTAGACGATCTTAAGAATTTTTATTCAACATATTATCGGCCGAACAATGCCTTTTTGGTTGTTGTTGGTGACGTGAATGCCAAAGAAGTTGTTGCAAAGATTGAAAGTGCCCTAAGCAGTTGGCAAAAAGGAGAAGTGAAACCAGCAACAATTACTAAATCGAACCAAGTAGACGGACGGACGATTTATTTGATTGATAAACCTGAGGCAGCTCAATCAGTGATCCGAGTCTGTCGTATCGGTGTGGATCGAACATCAGCAGATTATTTCCCAATACTGGTAATGAATACAATCCTCGGTGGTTCGTTCACGTCACGGTTAAACTCGAATCTTCGTGAAAAAAATGGTTATGCTTATGGTGCAAATTCGGGATTTTCAATGAGGCCTTATCCTGGTCCATTTACTGCTGCATCAGATGTTCAGACGGATAAAACGGATAAAGCGCTGAAGGAATTTATGAATGAACTAAATGGAATTTCCAAACCGGTATCCGACGAGGAATTGACGAAAGCAAAAAATTACATTGCTCTCGGTTATCCTGATAATTTCAGCAGCGTTGGTTCAATTGCGGCACAGATTGCCGATCTGATCGATTATAATCTACCTGACAATTATTTTAATGATTATATCGGAAAAATCATGGCAGTATCGAAAGACGATGTTCGTCGTGCAGCAAAAAAATATATCGATACAGACGACCTTGCCATTATCATTGTAGGGGATAAAGCAAAAATTGAAAAAGGTTTAAAAGAGACAAAGGTCGGCAAAATTGTCAACCTTGTTCCGGTCGACGTCCTGGGTCCCATGCCGACTCTATAAACAATAACCTTGTCAAGGTTTAGGAAATTTTTTATCAATCCTTGACAAGGTACTTCTGAATTCCTAAATCCTGATATCAGAATCCTCAACAGTCGAGCGGGAATTTTCTGTGAAGAATTCAGGGTTTAGGAATTCGTGTTTTTAGATGAAAACATTTTGCTTATCAAGCGAAGTAACCTTATATTTATCCGTCAATTTTCAACTTTTACATTCATCAACTCTGTTTTCCCGATGACTTTTGAACAAGGTGTGTTTTATTTTCTCGCAGGTATTACGGTCTTTTCCGCAGTAATGATGCTTCTTCAGCGAAATCCGGTCAATAGCGCCCTCTATCTTATCCTTAATTTTTTCTGCCTTGGTGGTTTATATCTTACACTCAACGCACAATTTATAGCCTTGGTGCATATTCTTGTGTATGCAGGTGCAATCATGGTGTTATTTCTTTTCGTGATCATGTTATTGAATCTTGGTGATGACAAGAAGTTGGTAGAGCATTTAGGATTGCGGATGTATTTCGGAATAGCATTTTCTGCCGGTTTATTAATAGAGTTGCTTTATATATTTGGATTCAGCAGTCCGTCTGTATATACACAATTATCCCCTGCATCAGTAGAGATGGGAACCGTGGAGTATATCGGAAAAGTGTTATTTACGAAATTTTTATTCCCGTTTGAAATAACATCGTTTTTGCTGTTGGCCGCAATTATTGGGGCTGTGCTGTTGGCGAAAAGAAAATTAGTCCAATAATAAAGTGTCATTGCGAGGAGCGACCTGCCCGCCATCTTTTTGGAGGGCGTTCAGGCGGGAGCGACGAAGCAATCTCCTGATGAAACGAAAGATTGCTTCACTCCGGCTTCGCCGTCGTTCGCAATGACAACAGTAGAGTAATCATATGATCCCATTAAATCATTATCTGTTACTTTCAGCATTTTTATTCTCCTGCGGAGTTCTTGGAGTTGTTGTTCGCCGTAATGCCATAGTTATTTTTATGTGCATTGAATTGATGTTGAATGCCGTAAATCTTTCCTTGATCGCATTTGCGCAATTTCTTGGAGATGCCACCGGACAAATGCTTGTCTTTTTTGTGATGGTTGTTGCCGCTGCAGAAGCTGCCGTTGGCCTTGCAATTATTATATCATTGTTCCGTAACAAACAGACTGTTAATGTGGATGAATTGAATATTCTGAAATGGTAATTAATCAATCTTGTAATTTTGTCATTTTGATAATTTTGTAATTTTTTTATGTATTCTCTCGCCCCTCTTATCGTCCTTTTTCCGCTTTTTGGTTTTCTTATCAATGGATTTTTCGGACGCAAAATGAAGAACGAAACAATTGTCGGAAGTATTGGTACGCTGGCGGTTGCATCCTCGTTTGTTATTGCACTCTTGATTTTTTTTGAAATGCTTGGTTCAGCGGCAGAAGAACGTAAGCATATTGTTACCGTATTTGAATGGATCACTGCGGGAACATTCTCTGTCAATGTTGCATTTCAAGTTGATCAGCTTTCCATATTAATGACACTCATTGTTACGGGCGTCGGAAGCTTGATTCATCTCTATTCTATCGGGTATATGCATGGCGATGCGGGATTCTGGAGATTCTTCACCTATCTGAATCTGTTCATTTTTATGATGCTCATGTTAGTCCTTGCCGACAACTATCTATTGATGTTCCTCGGATGGGAAGGGGTGGGGTTGTGTTCGTATTTGTTGATTGGATTTTGGTATGACAGGAATTTCGAAAAGGGTACGACAGGTGATGCTGCAAAAAAAGCATTCATCGTCAATCGCATCGGCGATTTCGGATTTCTGCTTGCGATGTTTCTTATTTTCAACACCTTTGGATCGTTAACCTACGAATCAGTATTTGCGCAAGCTGCCGGATTCTCCGTTGGTGATAAACTGATGTTCTGGATAACTTTGCTGATGTTTGTTGGCGCAACAGGAAAATCTGCACAGATTCCTCTTTATGTTTGGCTCCCCGATGCAATGGCGGGTCCAACACCTGTTTCTGCACTGATCCATGCCGCAACAATGGTCACCGCCGGTATTTATATGGTGGCTCGAAGTTCAATCCTTTATGCACTTGCACCATCGACGATGGAAATTGTTGCGATCATCGGATTATTAACGGCGTTCTTTGCCGGAACAATCGGGCTGGTACAAAATGATATTAAAAAAGTTTTGGCGTATTCCACTGTCAGTCAATTGGGATATATGTTTCTTGGCGTTGGAGTAGGAGCATTTTCTGCTGGTCTGTTCCATGTGATGACACACGCATTTTTCAAAGCGCTTCTCTTTTTGGGATCCGGCGCTGTGATTCATGCAATGCACGATGAGCAGGACATTCAAAAGATGGGTGGACTTCAAAAATATATGCCCGGAACATTCTGGACATTTGTCATAGGATCGTTTGCAATATCGGGTCTGCCGCTTCTTTCCGGATTCTTTTCGAAAGATGAAATCTTATGGAAAGCGTTTGCTGACGGTGCACCATGGATGTGGGTTATCGCAGCTCTTGCTGCCGGTGTAACGGCATTCTATATGTTTCGTTTAGTGTCGTTAACATTTTTAGGGAAAGAGCGTTTCGATCATCATCATATTCATCCGCACGAAGCACCGAAGACAATGCTTATTCCGTTGCTTGTATTGGCGTTGTTTTCCGTCATTGGCGGTTACGTCGGCATTCCGCATGTGTTGGGGGGACATAATTATTTTGAAGAATTTTTGGAACCGGTGTTTGCCGGTGCAAATGAAAAAATGATTCTTCCGGTACATGATTCAGCAGCACTTGAACTTGGATTAATGGCAGCTTCCGTGGCGTTAGGATTACTCGGAATGTATGCAGGATGGAAAATCTTTACGGAAAAGACGGAGATTGCAGAAAGTGTTGCAAAAAAATTCTCGGGATTCCACAAACTGCTCTGGAACAAATATTTTGTTGATGAAGCATATGACGCAGTTGTCGTCACTCCAATGAAAAAGATTTCCGATAAGTTTTTATGGAAAATTGTTGACGTAAAGATTATTGACAATGCGCTTAATTATTCGGCAAAGCTTGTGGAAGCGACATCAAATATTTTTCGTCGAATTCAAACCGGAGTTGTTCAAAGTTACGCCATCGTTTTTGTGGCTGGGATTTTGTTTGTGATTGGTTATTTAATTGCTTGGTAAAACGGATTCGTAGATTGTTTGGCATCGGTTTCCTAATGTTAACCAATCTATCATCGATAAATCTAACATCTGATTTTTAAATGCAAAACATTCTTACATATATTCTCTTCTCGCCACTGATCGGAATTCTTCTGCTCCTCTTTATCAATAAAGAGAAACAGAGTTTGATTAAATATATCGGTATTGGCACATCACTGATTACCTTTGCGCTTTCCCTGGTCGTCTATTTTGGATTCGACGCAGCCAACACGCAAATGCAGTTTGTTGAACAATATCCCTGGATCGCCGGATTGGATATTTCCTATTTTGTTGGTGTTGATGGATTGTCAATTCTTCTGATTGTTCTTACAACGTTTCTTACACCGATTGCACTGATTGCTTCTTGGGAATCGATCACGGATCGACTGAAAGAATATGTCTCGTTCATGCTTCTGTTGGAAGTCGGAATGCTTGGAGTCTTTTTAGCGTATGACCTCTTTTTGTTCTACGTGTTTTGGGAAGCAATGCTTATTCCAATGTACTTCATCATTGGTATTTGGGGCGGGAAAGACAGAATTTATGCTGCCGTGAAGTTCTTCATTTATACCATGGCCGGTTCACTGTTGATGTTGATCGCAATTCTTTGGCTTGGATATTATGCTTCAACACTTCCCGGCGGATATTTTACGACGAACCTTCAAAAGTTATATGCAATCGCTCCGGGAATTCCGATGGGGACTCAAGTCTGGATGTTTCTTGCGTTTGCCCTTTCTTTTGCAATTAAAGTTCCGTTGTTTCCGCTTCACACTTGGCTTCCGGATGCGCACGTTCAAGCTCCGACAGCAGGTTCGGTTATCCTTGCTGGTGTTCTGCTAAAAATGGGAACGTATGGTTTGATCCGATTTTGTCTTCTGTTGTTTCCGCAGGCCTCCTTTCAATTCACACCATTGCTTGCAACATTATCTGTGATTGGAATTGTGTACGGCGCACTTGTGGCGATGGTACAGACTGATGTGAAAAAATTAGTCGCATATTCGTCCGTTAGTCACTTAGGATTTGTCGTTCTTGGAATTTTTTCAATGACGGAAGAGGGAATGCAAGGGGCGGTCATTCAAATGATCAACCATGGACTTTCCACCGGAGCGTTATTCCTTTTAGTCGGTATGATCTATGATCGCAGACATACACGGGAGATCTCGCAATTTGGTGGATTGGCGAAAGTGATGCCGGTCTTCTCAACAATATTTATGATCGTAACTTTTTCTTCGATCGGTCTTCCCGGACTGAATGGTTTCGTGGGTGAATTCTTAATCCTACTTGGCTCGTTTAATTCCATGTTCCTTGGTTCATATGTGTATGCTGCGATTGCTGCCACTGGTGTAATTTTCTCTGCGGTCTATATGTTGTGGATGTGTCAGCGAGTGTTCTTCGGAAAAATCACGCATGATGAAAATAAATCGCTGCTGGATTTAACAAAACGAGAGATTGCAATCCTTATTCCAGTATTACTGTTTATCGTCTGGATCGGTGTGTATCCTTCAACATTTTTAAAACCATCTGCCGCTTACACAAAGCACGTGGTGACTCAGATGCAGAATGCAAAGAGCGGGAATGTGACGCCTACCGGCATCACTGTGAAATAGGCTGTTTTTACAATTTGAATTAACAAAAAATTATTATGGATTTCTTTTCACCTTCTGACCTTATTGGTTCATCACCCATCCTGGCGCTTTCAGCATTTTCATTGATCGCTTTGCTGGCCAATGCGTTGATGAAAGATTCAGCCAAAACGGTTTTTTACATCAGCGTAGTCGGTATTTTTGCCTCAATCGCTTGTGCTGTATATACATTCCCAATGAATGCAACGGCCTTCTCTGACATGCTTCTTGTCGGCGGATATGCCGGTTTCTTTAGTATCCTCTTCTTGATCATTGCATTGTTTTCCATGTTCATCGCAAAACCATATCTGGAGCGCGAACAATATAACTATGGTGAATATTATATATTGATTCTTCTTGCAACAATCGGAATGGTGATGCTTGGTTCATCGGCAGATTTGATCACTGCATTCCTCGGCATCGAAGTAATGTCGGTTTCGTTTTATGTTTTGGCTGGCTATTTCCGTACAAAACTTTCTTCCAACGAATCAGCACTAAAGTATTTTCTGCTCGGCGCGTTTGCTACCGGTTTTTTATTGTATGGAATTGCGTTAATCTATGGAACGACTGGAACAACTAATCTGCTTCGTATCGTCACAATGTATCCTCAAGCATTCGGCGATCCGCTTCATATCATCGGATGGGGATTGGTCTTGATCGGATTTGGATTTAAAGTAGGAGCAGTTCCTTTTCATATGTGGGTGCCGGATGTGTACGAAGGTGCGCCGACGCCAGTGACAGCGTTCATGTCTACCGGAGGGAAAGCGGCTGCGTTTTCAGTGTTTGTGATTGCTTTTTCTGTGCCAATGTCGATGAAAGATGAACGATTAATCATGGTGCTGGCAGTGTTGGCAGCTGCATCAATGTTGCTAGGCAATTGGTTTGGACTTTCGCAAACGAATTTGAAACGGATGCTCGCGTATTCCAGTATTGCTCACGCTGGGTATATGATTATCGGTATCGCATCTGCTTCGTCGCTCGGACAACAAGGTATTGCATTTTATCTTGTGGCGTATGCACTCACCAACCTTGGAGCATTTGGAATTATTGCGATGCTCGAAAAGGAAAACGGCGGCAATTTGAATTATGAGGATTATGCAGGACTTGGAAAGCGAAAACCGGGACTCGCTGTGTTACTGGCAATGTTCATGTTTTCATTAACCGGTTTACCGCCGTTTGCTGGATTTGTCGGAAAATATTATCTCTTTGCAAGCGCGGTACAATCCAATCTAACATGGCTTGCTATTCTCGGTGTTATAACCAGTTTGTTCTCCACATACTATTATTTACGAATAGTAGTCTATATGTATTTTAGAGAAGCGACAAACACAGAAGAAATTGTATTGCCGAAATTGACATTTGCAACGGTCATTATATGCGGAATCGGAATTCTGCTCTTTGGTATTTTCCCGGCACTGATTTTTGATCTGATGAAATCTATTTTTTAAGGAATCATGTGTTTATGAAAGCCGTCCGCTTCTTTTCGAGGTAGGACGGTTTTTTTATTTTTATCTATGAGACAAATCCTAGCCCCACAACAGATGAAACGCGTTGACGAATATGCGATCAAGAGATTACATATTCCATCGCTCCGTCTGATGGAGAATGCCGGGAAAGCCGTCGTCGACGAGTTACAAAGAAGATTAACATCGTCGAAACGTTCATCAAAAAAAAATCACGGCTCATTGAGGACGAATACTATTCTTATTCTGTGTGGGAAAGGGAATAACGGTGGAGATGGGTTTGCGGTTGCTCGATTGTTGATCGAAAAACAGTTCTCGGTAATAGTCGTATTAATGGACCATCAGAAGAATTTGAGTGGAGACGCACGAAAACAATTTGATAAATTACAAAATTACGATGATGCAACATTGAGTATTTATAATTTTGAAACATTTCAAAAGCAAAAGAACAAAAACATTTCTGTTATTGTCGATGCGATGCTTGGGACTTCATTTCGGGGAGAGCTAACGGGCAAGTATCTTAAAGCAGCGACGTGGAGCAATAAACAATCAGCGCTGAAAATTGCCGTCGATATTCCGACGGGCCTGAATGGAGAGACCGGAGAAGTTCTTACCGATGCATTTTGTGCTGACGTGACAGTGACAATGTCCAATCCAAAAATCGGATTTTATCGCCAACGGGCAAAAGAATTTACTGGTGACGTGGTTGTATCTGAAATTGGAATACCAAAAAAAGCAATTTCCAAAATGCAGTCATTGCGAGTTCCGAAGCAATCGGAACGAAGCAATCTCAAGAGTGAAGGTGGCATACATTATTCAGACAATGTAGTCCTCACCGAAATTGGTGATGTGCGAAAGACATTTCCCAAGAGAGCAATCAACAGCCACAAACATTCCGTTGGTAAGATATTCGCTCTTGCCGGATCGCGGAGTATGATGGGAGCGGCATTATTGTGCAGTGAATCTGCTATGCGAAGCGGAACCGGACAGGTGATTCTAGGAGTTCCTGATTCAGAGTACGCAATGATTGCGAAAAGGACTCTTGAAGTAATGCCGCTCGGACTGTCCAGTACGGTGACAGGAAGCCTTTCATCTTTTGCAAACGAAGAGATTGGGAAGCGGATCGGCTGGGCAACCGTTGTTCTTCTTGGATGCGGAATGTCCCGTCAAGATGAGACACAGGAACTGATACGGAACATCATACGATCATGTCCAAAATCAATGGTGATTGATGCGGATGCTCTTCATGCATTAATTGGCAATTTGGATTTACTCAAGAAAAGAAAGAGTAAGCATATTGTCTTAACGCCTCATTATGGCGAATTTTCAAGATTGATTGGAATTTCTTCAGCAGAAGTTGAATCAAACAGGTTCTCTCTTGCGTCTAACTTTGCAAAGAAATATGGTCTTACGCTGGTGTTGAAAGGTGCTCCAACAATCGTTGCAGACCCCAAAGGAAAAATTATGGTGAACGATACCGGAAATCCCGGAATGTCCACAGCAGGGAGCGGCGATGTTCTAGCGGGAATTATCGCCTCCTTTATCGGTCAGGGAAATTCAGCATCCAATGCTGCGGTAAATGGTGTGTGGATTCACGGAGCAGCGGGAGATATGGCAAAACAAAAAATTGGAATGTATGGTATGTTGGCACGGGATATTATGCATTTCGTACCGACAGCAATTCACAAGGTTATGACAATATGAATTCAAACGAAAAAATAGTTTCATTTATTCAGTTTCAGTTGCCGGTAGTGGCATGGGGCTTCTTTATATATGTTGCATCATCAATTTCGTCGCAAAATATCACGATGCTTCCCGGCTTTTCTGATAAATTGGTCCATGCCGGAGTCTTTTCTATCTTTTGTTGGCTGATGCATGTTGCGTTGTACCATCAAGGATTCGCTGGTGTCAAAAAAAATTCATTATATCTCGCGGTTTTTTTTGTTTTTCTGTACGGATTGTCAGATGAGTATCACCAGATGTTCACGCCCGGTCGTTCGTCGGATATTTATGATGTTGTTGCTGATACAATGGGGGGTGTAACATACGCGTTAGTAAATCTTCGCTTTAAATTCTATCGAAATGAATAACTATCTCCATCGTTTCTTGTCAATCCGCACATTCCGTTCGCTTCGTCAGCCGACGTATAGATTATTTTTTACAGGGCAAATTCTTTCGCTCGTTGGTACATGGATGCAATCGATGGCACAAGCATGGCTTGTCTATCAATTAACTTATTCCTCTGTCTGGCTCGGTATTGTCGGGTTTTTGAATACGATTCCAATGCTGTTGTTTGCTATGTATGGCGGATCTATTGCAGATCGTTTCTCAAAACATAAAATCATTCTCATAACGCAAACTCTTTCATTGGGTCAGGCGGTCATTCTCGCCACTCTTGTTTTCTTAAATAGTGCGACTGTTGAAATGGTCTGTCTGCTCGCTTTTACATTAGGGACAATCAATGCGTTCGATGTTCCTGCCCGTCAATCTTTTTTGGTTGATCTCGTTGGGAAAGAGAATCTTGCCAATGCTATTGCATTAAATTCCGCATCATTCAATGCGGCAAGAATCGTTGGCCCAGCAATCGGAGGTGTGATTATCGGCGCTGTCGGTGTTGCTTGGTGTTTTTTTCTGAATGCAATCTCTTTTTTTTCGGTAATCGTTGTATTATTAAAGATGAAGGTTGAGATCAAACCAACTGTTATGAAGGGCAAACAAAGTTTCATAGCAGGATTGCGTGAGAGTATTAATTATATCCGTTCGGATATTTCCATGATGGCTGTATTGTTTCTTGTCGCTATCATAACAATGTTTGGGTGGTCGTACACTGTGTTGCTTCCTATTTTTGCTGATACAGTACTGAATATCGGTGCTGTTGGACTTGGTAATCTTATGATGTCGTTCGGAATCGGCGCCTTCATCAGTGCAATTATTGTGGCGAGCGCGGAAAGTAAAGTCCGTCCGAGCAGTTTCATTTATTCCGGCATTGCATTGTTTGTGATTGGTGTTTCAATATTTGCTTTGTCAACGAATGTTGCTGTATCATTATACAGTTTAGTGTTTGTTGGTATGGGACTGATTATGTTTATCTCGACCGCTAATGCATCAATCCAGCGCCGGGCTCCGGATGCCATGCGGGGGAGGGTGATGGGGCTCTATTTAATTATCTTTCAAGGATTGGCTCCGTTCGGACATCTTGGAATGGGATGGGTTGCCAATGAAATTGGCGTCCGTTCTGCGATTGTGAGCGGAGCAGTGATCTGTGGAATCAGCGGAGTATCAATGCGTTTATTCATGAATTCAAAACGAATCAAAAATTAATAGGGAATATGTATGATAAAGCAATGTGCTATACTTTTTATCGTTTATTCAATGGTTCTGTTGGGCCAAACTTCGGGAGATCAAATTGCTTTTCAGCGAGCGTTATCCGCACCGACAGACTCCGCCAAACTTGAAGCACTGCAAAAATTTGTCAAAGAGAATCCCTCCAGCAATTTAATTCCAAATGCCTATGCCGTAAAGTTTCAAGTCTATTCCAATTTAAAGAATGATAGCGGTGCATATTTTTCAGTGAAGAAATATCTTTCACTGCTGGATCAATCGCAGCTGGTACCAGCGATGAATGCCGTCGCTATGGAGTTCGCCCAACGGATGTTTTATGTCGATTCTGCGGCAGTGTTGATCGATTCCGCCATTGCTCTCCATAGTAAAGAAGAACCGGTTTTACTCAATACAAAAGCATTGGTCCTTTTCCGTCTGAAGAAATTTGATGAAGCAATGTTTGTGCAAGAAAGAGCTGTTTCCATGCTCCCGGCAAATGCAAAAGTGGATGCACGTTATGTTTCGCTCTATGTGCAGTTGGGATTCATTCAATTTGAAACAGGTCGGTATAGAGAAGGAATGCAAAAGATTATTTTGGGAAATCTTGTCCTTCCGAAACAAAGTCTGCCGGTGGAAAAGATTGATTCGTTGCTTTCCACAAAACATTTCTCCTCCAGTCCTATCTCAGTTCTTCGGGATAGTTTATATCATACAGCAATTTCTGAATTTGTGATGTACTCAGCAGACAGTGTCATGGCAAAAAGTAACCTTGCCGTCAGTTTATCACGGAACAATGTTTTTCCGGATGTGGCGCTACAATATGGATTGGAAGCGTATGCTGAATCACGTCAGAGAACGATTGAAGAACGTTCCGGTGCTTCCGCTGCTCTTGGATTGACGCAATTCAATTTGAAACGATATCCGGATGCAGAAAAATATTTGACCGAAGCAGCGAAATATGCCTCACCCAATGAAACGGAGATCTTTAAAACGTTAGGTGAAGTAAAAGAAAAACTCGGTAAAAAACGGGAAGCATTTGATGCATATCTCTCCGGTGCGATGGGAACGCGTTCAACGTCGCTGTATGACAAATTGATTGAATTAAAGAATGAGCTTTTTCCTACAATCAGTTTGGATTCGATTATCGTCGCTCGACAAGCGGCAGCTCTACAGTTTACACCGGAAGAGTTTCAACGTATGAAACAAGAATTGAAGAAGAATGAATATGATAGGATTGTACTGGCGGAATTATTCACCGGTTCGGAGTGCCGGCCATGTCAGGCAGCCGACGTTGCATTTGATTATTTAATCGAACGATTCAAATCATCGTCGATCGCGATTTTAGAATATCATCTTCATATTCCGCAGCCAGATCCACTGGTCAATAACGATGGCGAAAAAAGAGGGGAATATTACGGCGTCAACAGCACACCGACAGCGATTTTTGGCGGAACAACAGTGATCACTTCAGGTGGAGGGAGATTGTTGGCGAAAAACAAATTCTATTTGTATTCGGATATCATAGAACAACAACTGAAGAAACCTACATCCGCTGCAATCTCACTTTCGGCAAGTATGAAAAATAATGTTGTCAGTATTAAAGCAAAAGCACTCGCAGCATCAACGTCCGGCTCGCTTCGATTACATATTGCGCTAGTGGAAGATGAAGTCTTCTATAAAGGTGCCAATGGTATTGATCAGCATAAATTTGTCGTGAGAACAATGCTCTATCAAACACCCATACGTAAGAACATTGCGAAAAAATCTTCATCAAAAAAAACAAATCCCGAAATCGATGGATTTGTTTTTCCAAAAGAAGGAATGTTGACAGTGAATCAAACCCTGAATCTCAATACAGTCATTGCTGAGTTGGAAAAATATTACACCCAAACGAACGAACGATTTTTGAAATTAGGAGTTTCCTTAAAAGAAAAGAAGACAAAGATTGATCCAAAACATTTAGCGATTGTTGCGTTTGTTCAGGATGAGGAGACACGAGAAGTATTGCAGGCGGCAACGGAAAAGATCGTTGACACAGTAACGAAAAAATGATTTTTAAAATACTCACTTGACAATTTTGCTTTATTCCTCTACTTTCTGGAAGCCCTTCCACAATATACTTTAGATAGAATTTAATTTTTCTGTAACATTACACTGTACTGTCAAATTGTAACAAGACATAAAGCTCGCAATTAGTCACTACCAAAGAATTGAAGCTGTACGAATATCAGTAAAAGCGACAATAAGATTTTTTTGAAATTGCTTCTGTGCGACCGAATACCAACTGGTGTTGAAAAAACGATCGAATTGTAATCAAGGCATTCTCTATGAAAAAAATATTTTCTCTCATTCTTATTTTCGCGCTCATGATTGTGTCGGACAGAAGTTTTGCACAATCAGGATCTCAATATTACCGGTCTGCCGTCCATAATGCTAATAGAGTAAAAACAGTTTTTAGCAACTGGGGAGTAATCGGAAAACCATCTGATACGAGACCTCGCGGTGCCTGGATGTATTCATCAAACGGATATTTTGGTGATGTATCGCTTCTTGCTGGTGCTGAAGTAAAATTTAATGGAAAAACGTTTCATTCTGTGGTAACAACTCCGAATGCCAGGCCCGCTTCTTCATATGATACCGATGATAAATCAGGCGGTGGTAAACCATGGTCATTTATGCCGGTGGATGGATATTTTAATCCAGCAGGACAAAGCATTGCCATGAGCGACGACCAGTCGACATGGCCGACTTCTTGGCCCGATAAATTGAACGACGCGCTCGATCCGGGATGGCAGGGATCGTGGAACGGATATTTTGGAAAGCGTGCAAGCGCCAATCAAGAGAGTTATGTAGTGATGGATGATAACAACGATGTACGATTTAATTTCGCCAATAATAATCCAGATGGTAATGCATTTAAACCAGACTCAACCAATCTTTTGCGGAACGGACTTGGACTCACGGTAAAAGTTCGCGGGTTACAGTGGAGTCAATTCCTGGCGCAAGATAATATTTTTTGGCTGTATGAAATCACCAACACCAGTACCACAAATTATGACCGCGCAACATTTGGTATGCTTGTCGGTACTTTGGTCGGTGTGACGGGAAGTCAAAATTTTAATGAGTATGACGATGACTGGTCATTTTATGATGTCAATGAAAATATTAATTACACGGGAGATTTTGACAGAAACTGTTCGCGCAATCCATTCTGGCAGGGAAGTGTTGGAATGGTTGGATATGCATTTTTAGAAAGCCCGGGCAATCCTTTTGATGGTATTGATAACGACGGCGATGTGGATAAGAAAGTGATCGGATCACCGACAGCGTTATATGTCGCAACTGATTTTGATTCGACACTGATTAATACCGGCGATAAAGTAGTACTCATTGCCAATGACTTCAGCCGACAGGTTGTGACGGTCGGATCAACGCCAATTACCTACACGACGCGTGGTGGAACGGTATCGGTAACTCCCGGAGTAACAAGACTTGCCGAAGGGAATGTTATAACAGTCTCCAATCTGCCGGTGATTAACCCTAACGCGTATGACGGTATTGATAATGATCTTGACGGTGTGATTGATGAGAATGTCTATCTTCATTATCGTCAGGTAAAGCTTTCCGACGATACGCCGCCAAAGACGTTGATCGATATTCTGCGTCCTCTCCGCCACATTGCATACAATCCTGTTTTCAACGGCGGACCATTCTCCATGATCGATGAACGACGAGATGATTTTCAGGATAATGATAAAGATTGGAATATCAATTTTGATGATGTTGGTTTGGATGGTGTTGCAAATTCTAAAGATGCCGGAGAATCAGACGGATTGCCGACATCGGGCTATATGGCCAGCGGATTTGATACCGGTTTGCCCGGTGAACCGAATATGGATAAAACTGACGTGGATGAATCTGATCAAATTGGTCTGACAGGTTTTTTCTACTTCACTCCTGCAAATAATGTTCCGCTTGGTGACGATGAACTGATGTGGGGTAATATGCAGCCCGGATTCTTCTCCGTGCCAAAATCTATCGTCAACAATAAACCGGAATACGGCCAGGATGGTGATTTCATTTATGCTTCAGGATTTTTCCCACTCATTGCCAAACGGACAGAACGCTTTTCACTTGCTTTAGTATATGGTGGTGGCATCGGCGGTTCACGAGAAGATGATATAAAGGATCTACTGAAGCATAAACAGACGGTTCAAAAGATCTATGACGCGAACTACCAATTCCCAATCGCACCGGAACCGGTGCCGACATTGACGGCGGTGGCGGGTGACGGGAATGTAAAACTGTATTGGGATCGAAGAGCGGAGAACGCAATTGATCCGGTCTTGAGGATAAAAGATTTTCAAGGATACAAGATCTATAAAGCAACTGATTTTGAGTTCAACGACGCGTTCAGTGTGACGGATGCGGAAGGAAACAGAAAAGGATATGATCCGGCATTCCAGTTTGATTTGAAAGATACGATCAGCGGATTCTACCGAGCGCCGGAAGCGATCTTCGATGATGCGGCCGGCTTTACCTATAAACTCGGATCGAACACCGGCCTGGTGCATGATACAACAGACAGCGACGTGATCAACGGCAAAACGTATTACTATGTTATTGTAGCGTATGATAACGGCGACGAAGTGACCGGAATATTCCCGTCAGAAAACGGATGGAAGATTGATATCGATCAGGCAGGAAGAATCCGAGGGACTTCGCAGAACGTAGCGATCGTTGTACCGGGAAAGAAGGTTGTAGGATATACACCTCCGGCATCGTTTGTGAAATTGCCGAAGAGTGCTTCAGTGCTTGGGAGCGGGAATATGTATTACAATGTGATTGATGAATCGAAGATCAACGGCAGCACGTATGAGATTTCATTTAATGATACGCGCGACAGCGGAAAGATCTCTCCTGTGACCACACTCTACAGTGTAAAAGACTCGGCGTATTATACCGCAACATTTACTCCTTCAAAGATCGATACGATCACTGCTCTATTGCCGAAACAGCAGATAGCCAAGGGGAGCGTTACGATCTCGCGCTTGGATGGAACGGTTGTAGATACATCCAAGTATATTATTAATTATGACCGTGGAGCGATTCGTGCAAAGGCGCGGTATGATCTTCAGCCGGATACGAACAATCTTCGGAAGTATACGATCCGCTATCAGTATTATCCGATTCATGAGAGTCCGTATATGAACGGAAGTCCATATGTGAAAGAGACGGAAGACACGGATATCTTTGATGGTATCCAGCTTGCGTTCAATAACATTTGGAATGTGGGGAAGATTGACTCGTTGTCGAAGTTCAATACGGGGTTGCGGGCATATGATTTTGATTTCTCGACCAATCAGTTCGACATTAATGTGGACGGGAAGGATGAAATCCCGACACGGTTCGCATCAGATTACGTGCTCACGTTTGGGAATACGAATATCGATTCGACATCGGGAGTGTTTGAACCGTTCATTCCGAAAATGGCCATTCCGTTCACGGTGAAAAACCTTACCACGAATAAGCGTGTGGAAGTTTTGTGGGAAGATGGTAAATTTTTCGGTCAGCTCTCTTCGGGAGATTTTTTGTATTTCTTCGAACGGAGCGATAAGGACTCATTATTCTACAGCTGGGTGATTACGTTTAAGGCAGCGGGCTGGCTACCGCCGGGGAAAGACTCTGTGTTCACATTCGGCAATGGTGATTCACTGACGATCCGTACGACGAAGCCGTTCCGGAAGGGAGATACGTTTGTGTTCTCAACGAGCAAGCCGAAAGTGCTCAAGGCAAATATTCCGGCGTCGTTATCAACGCTGAGAGTTGTTCCGAATCCGTATGTTGTTCAGGCCACGGGAGAGACACCGCCGGCAGCCGGGACGTTCGGACGAGGAGAGCGGAAGATTGAGTTCCAGAATGTTCCACAGGATGCGAAGGTGTCCATTTACACCGCGCGCGGAGAACACATTCGAACACTCTATCAGGATGGTTCCATACAAAATGGAACGATTAAATGGGATGTGAAGACGAAAGAGAATCTTGATGTTGCCTTCGGTGTTTACTTTTATGTTGTTGAATCCTCAGCCGGAACAAAGTCCGGAAAAATTGCGGTCATCAAATAGTATTTCTTTTTCGATTATGTATATTGAATTATTATGTAACTACTCAGCAGAATCACATATAAATTCAAAAACATGCCGCCAAATCACGAAAGCGCACAATTTTTTTTTGAACCATTACCTCAAAGAGCTTGGTGAAATTTTGTGTTTTTGTTTTTTAATGACATAAAATCATAGACGCTGAGTAGTTACATTATTATTTAATTGTTGGCCAAAAAGTCAACAATACAGTAAGCAAAAAATGATTTGATAATATTCACTTGACAATTTTGTTTTAATACCCTACTTTTGAAAGCCCTTCCATAGAACTCATATTTAAGGATATTTTTGTCCGTTACTATATACGACATTGCCAGGGAAGCTAATGTAGGGATTGGGACAGTTTCAAGAGTACTGAATAATAGTGCAAATGTTACTTCAGTAACTCGCGAACGTGTTATCACGATTGCACGCAAACTGAACTATCAACCACACGCATATGCGCAGGCGCTGGCCCGTAAGCGCTCCAATACTCTCGGCGCCATCATTCCTTTTTTTACCAACTATTTTTTTATAGAAGTTCTTCAAGGCGTTCAAGAAACACTCGCAACACTCGGTTTTGACCTCATCATCCATGGCGCAAATAGCACAGAAGAGGTTGGAGATTATTTACAGCATTCCATGCGTAAAGGGCGAGTGGACGGAACGTTGCTCTTTTCATTAGAATTGCCCGAACGATTTGCAACACAATTTTCTGAGAACAAAACACCATTGGTGTTAGTGGATACATTTCACCCTAAGTTTGATTCTATCCGCGTTGATAACGCAACGGGAGCAAAAATTGCTACGGAGCATTTGATCTCCCTTGGACATAAAAATATCGGGATGATCAATGCCAATATTAAAAGTGCGCCCGCAAAGGAACGATTGTTGAGTTTCAAAAAAACGTTAACGCGAAATGGAATTGCAGGAAGCGAAGAAAATATTGTATGCAGTTCCGAAGTGAAGAACGACGGTTTCAGCAGAGAAGCGGGATATCACAGCATGAAAGAATTCATCGCCCGTGGCAAAAAACTCCCGACCGCACTTTTTGTCTCCAGTGATATTCAAGCGATCGGGGTTTTAGCGGCGTTGCGAGAGCAGAACATCCGTGTTCCGGAAGATATTGCCATCGTAAGTTTTGACGATGTTGAAGTAGCAAAGAATTTTGATCTGACCACCATGAGTCAACCAATGTTTCAAATGGGAGAACTTGCGGTGAAAAAAATGCTCGCACGAATTGAAAATCCGAACTCACCAGTAACATCTGTTAACTTTAAGCCAACACTTGTTGTTCGGGCAAGTTGCGGCGCAAATAAGAAATATGTGTTTCACCAACAATAAACGATCTACGTTTTCATAATATCATTTCGGAGTTGCTGGAATGAAAAAAATTGGTACTCTTCTAACTCTCACATTCTCCTTCGTTTTGTTCGGCACGTTTCTTTTTGCTGGAACAACCGGAAAAATCGTCGGTACAATAACCGATGCAAAAACTGGCGAACCGCTTCCTGGTGTCAATATTGTTTTGACGGGAACATCGTATGGCGCGGTAACAGATTTCGAAGGAAATTATCTTATCCTGAATCTTCAACCTGGTACATATGTTATTCGAGCATCATCCATCGGGTACTCACCGATGAACTACTCCAATATCCAAGTGAATGTCGATCTTACGACTCGCCAGGATTTTAAGATGCGCGAAGAAACTGTTGTCGGCGATGAAGTTGTTATTACCGCCGAGCGTCCGTTGGTTCAAAAAGATCTTACGTCCACAACAGCCGTTGTCGGAGGTGATGATATTAAACAACTTCCTGTTACGGAAATAAGTCAAGTGATCGGATTACAGGCAGGTAACGTTGCCGGAAGTATTCGCGGCGGACGATCCGGTGAAACTGCATATTGGATTGATGGTGTTCCGGTGACGGACGCATTTAACGGAAGTGCTGTCGTCAATGTTAATCCAAGCATGGTTCAGGAGTTACAAGTCCTTTCCGGAGCATTCAATGCGGAATATGGTCAAGCGATGTCTGGTATCGTGAACATTATTACGCGCGAAGGTGCGGAGAGGTATGCGGGAAGTGTAACGGCTTATGCCGGTGATTTCTTAAGCGGTCATAGCGACATTTTCAAAGGTATTCAAAAATTTGAACCGCTCAATATCAGGAACATTGAGGCCAGCCTCAGCGGTCCAATTGCAGGAAAAGATGTTTCACTCTTTTTAAATGGCAGAAATATTCATTATGGTGGATATCTTCATGGTATTCGCCGTTATAATCCAAGCACGGCAATTGCGAAGCGTTTTGATAAAGATGAAGTCTATATTCTTGGAACAGACTTCCACAACGATTCAATGTTTGTTAGTACTAATTTTACCGGGATTTCGGCCGGTGGATCAATCACTGGCGCTCAGGCAGATTCAATCAATAAACTTCGTTTTGATTCTGCTTATACAGTATTCAAAAAAAATTATGTTAATGGTGTAGGTGACGGCAAAACGGTTTCGATGGGTTGGAACGATAAATTATATCTTCAGGCGAAATTAGCATTGAAAATTTTACCGGAATTAAAATTAAATATCACCGGTATTTATGATAATGTTGTGTCGCAGGGATACAATAGAGACTTTCAATATAATCCCGATGGACAGGGTAAAGATTATACTAGAAGTTATACCGGTATCTTCCAATTGACTCATACCCTCAGCGGAACAACATTCTATACTCTCGGCGGATCGTATTTCGAAAAAACATATAAGCACTATTTGTATGAAAATCCTTACGACTCGCGATATACTCATCCTGATTTAGCTAATTTAGGGCGGGCGCAAAGCACATATTCCTTTAGTACGGGAGGTTCGGATCTTAATCGGTTCCAGCGCGCGACAACAACGGGACTTTTGAAATTTGATCTGAGCAGTCAAGTGACCAATGAACACTTCATTAAAGCTGGTGTTGAAACACGTCAACATAAAGTGTTTATGGACGATCTGACACTTCGCCCTATCGCAATCCAAAATTCATTTAAAAACACATTATCGAATCCGTACATCATCACATATATCGAAAGTGATACTTCGATCTATCGCGATACCTATACTCACAAACCTGTGGAACTTTCCGGTTATCTTCAGGATAAGATGGAATTTAAGGATCTGATTATCAATATCGGTGTACGATTTGATTATTTTGAACCGGATGCAAATGTGCTTGCTGATGATGAAGATCCGAATATCTATGCTCCGGCAAAGTTTTCAAATACATTCTTTGATAATAATGGCAATGGAACTCAGGATGGAAACGAGCCGACGAAGACTGTTGCTGACAGAAAGAAATATTGGTATAAAAAAGCAACGGCAAAAATAAAGGTAAGTCCACGTTTTGGAGCATCATTTCCGATCACGGATCGCGGCGTTATCCATTTTTCATATGGTCATTTTTTCCAAACTCCGAATTTTGAACGTTTGTACGCCAATCCATCATTTAAAGTCGGCGAAGGTACAGGCAACGTCGATCATCGTGGATCTCCAACAGGAAATGCCGACTTGAAACCGGAACAAACCATCAATGGTGAAATTGGACTTCAGCAGCAATTAACGGATGATATGAGTATCGATGTTACGGCATATCTTCGTGACATCAGAAATCTAACCGGCTCACGAGCAGATCAAATTCCGATTGGTGGCGGTTTTGCTTCCCGCACGTATACAAAATATGTCAACAGTGATTTTGGTTTCGTCCGAGGTTTCATTGTCTCGCTGGATAAACGGTTTGCGCAAGGAATGACGTTAGGAGTGGATTATACATTCCAGATAGCCAAAGGAAGTGCCTCCGATCCGAATCAGGCACGAAACCAGGTCGCCGGCGGTCAGCTTCCCGAAGTTCAGTTAACTCCGCTCGGCTGGGATCAGCGACATACGATCAACGCGATCTTCTCGTATTCAGAGGAGACTTGGGGTGGAAGCTTCATCAGTCAATTTGGTAGCGGCACCCCATACACACCCGATGTTACCAGTGATGTTACAGTGTTCCTCACCAACTCCGAAATTAAACCGACCTACTTTGATACCGATATCCGCTTGTATAAAAATATTGAAATCGACGCACTTCGAATTACGTTGTTTATGCGTGTAAATAATATTTTTGATATCAAGAACGAAACAGGTGTCTTTGGTGATACCGGTCGCGCAGGTGAAACGAAATTTGAACGCGATGCATTGATTTCAGGTCAGAAGCCGTACATCAATACCATCCGCGATTATTATACAATTCCGACGAATTATTCTGAACCGCGCAGAATCGAAGTTGGCACCACGATTGAATTTTAATCAAGGCATTCTCTATGAAAAAAATATTTTCTCTCATTCTTATTTTCGCGTTCCTGGTAGTGTTGGACAGAAGTTTTGCACAATCAGGATCTCAATATTACCGGTCTGCCGTCCATAATGCTAATAGAGTAAAAACAGTTTTTGGCAACTGGGGTGTAATTGGTCAACCGACTGATACACGGCCTCGCGGTTCCTGGATATTTTCCGCGAACGGTTATATCGGCGACGTGTCGCTGATTGTTGGTGCCGAAGTAAAAACTGGCGCAACGAAATTCCATTCTGTTGTGACAAGTCCCGTATCCAGACCAGCTTCAACATTTGATACTGATGATAAATCAGGCGGTGGAAAGCATTGGACATTTATGCCGGTATCCGGCTACTTCAATCCAGCCAAACAAAGCATTGCCATGAGCGACGACCAGTCGACATGGCCGACTTCTTGGCCTGATAAATTGAACGACGCGCTCGATCCGGGATGGCAGGGATCGTGGAACGGATATTTTGGAAAGCGTGCAAGCGCCAATCAAGAGAGTTATGTAGTGATGGATGATAACAACGACGTGCGATTTAATTTTGCGGCGAACAATACCGATGGTATAGCATTTAAACCAGACTCAACCAATCTTTTGCGGAACGGACTTGGACTCACGGTAAAAGTTCGCGGGTTACAGTGGAGTCAATTCCTGGCGCAAGATAATATTTTTTGGCTGTATGAAATCACCAACACCAGTACCACAAATTATGACCGCGCAACATTTGGTATGCTTGTCGGTACTTTGGTCGGTGTGACGGGAAGTCAAAATTTTAATGAGTATGACGATGACTGGTCATTTTATGATGTCAATGAAAATATTAATTACACGGGAGATTTTGACAGAAACTGTTCGCGCAATCCATTCTGGCAGGGAAGTGTTGGAATGGTTGGATATGCATTTTTAGAAAGCCCGGGCAATCCTTTTGATGGTATTGATAACGACGGCGATGTGGATAAGAAAGTGATCGGATCACCGACAGCGTTATATGTCGCAACTGATTTTGATTCGACACTGATTAATACCGGCGATAAAGTAGTACTCATTGCCAATGACTTCAGCCGACAGGTTGTGACGGTCGGATCAACGCCAATTACCTACACGACGCGTGGTGGAACGGTATCGGTAACTCCCGGAGTAACAAGACTTGCCGAAGGGAATGTTATAACAGTCTCCAATCTGCCGGTGATTAACCCTAACGCGTATGACGGTATTGATAATGATCTTGACGGTGTGATTGATGAGAATGTCTATCTTCATTATCGTCAGGTAAAGCTTTCCGACGATACGCCGCCAAAGACGTTGATCGATATTCTGCGTCCTCTCCGCCACATTGCATACAATCCTGTTTTCAACGGCGGACCATTCTCCATGATCGATGAACGACGAGATGATTTTCAGGATAATGATAAAGATTGGAATATCAATTTTGATGATGTTGGTTTGGATGGTGTTGCAAATTCTAAAGATGCCGGAGAATCAGACGGATTGCCGACATCGGGCTATATGGCCAGCGGATTTGATACCGGTTTGCCCGGTGAACCGAATATGGATAAAACTGACGTGGATGAATCTGATCAAATTGGTCTGACAGGTTTTTTCTACTTCACTCCTGCAAATAATGTTCCGCTTGGTGACGATGAACTGATGTGGGGTAATATGCAGCCCGGATTCTTCTCCGTGCCAAAATCTATCGTCAACAATAAACCGGAATACGGCCAGGATGGTGATTTCATTTATGCTTCAGGATTTTTCCCACTCATTGCCAAACGGACAGAACGCTTTTCACTTGCTTTAGTATATGGTGGTGGCATCGGCGGTTCACGAGAAGATGATATAAAGGATCTACTGAAGCATAAACAGACGGTTCAAAAGATCTATGACGCGAACTACCAATTCCCAATCGCACCGGAACCGGTGCCGACATTGACGGCGGTGGCGGGTGACGGGAATGTAAAACTGTATTGGGATCGAAGAGCGGAGAACGCAATTGATCCGGTCTTGAGGATAAAAGATTTTCAAGGATACAAGATCTATAAAGCAACTGATTTTGAGTTCAACGACGCGTTCAGTGTGACGGATGCGGAAGGAAACAGAAAAGGATATGATCCGGCATTCCAGTTTGATTTGAAAGATACGATCAGCGGATTCTACCGAGCGCCGGAAGCGATCTTCGATGATGCGGCCGGCTTTACCTATAAACTCGGATCGAACACCGGCCTGGTGCATGATACAACAGACAGCGACGTGATCAACGGCAAAACGTATTACTATGTTATTGTAGCGTATGATAACGGCGACGAAGTGACCGGAATATTCCCGTCAGAAAACGGATGGAAGATTGATATCGATCAGGCAGGAAGAATCCGAGGGACTTCGCAGAACGTAGCGATCGTTGTACCGGGAAAGAAGGTTGTAGGATATACACCTCCGGCATCGTTTGTGAAATTGCCGAAGAGTGCTTCAGTGCTTGGGAGCGGGAATATGTATTACAATGTGATTGATGAATCGAAGATCAACGGCAGCACGTATGAGATTTCATTTAATGATACGCGCGACAGCGGAAAGATCTCTCCTGTGACCACACTCTACAGTGTAAAAGACTCGGCGTATTATACCGCAACATTTACTCCTTCAAAGATCGATACGATCACTGCTCTATTGCCGAAACAGCAGATAGCCAAGGGGAGCGTTACGATCTCGCGCTTGGATGGAACGGTTGTAGATACATCCAAGTATATTATTAATTATGACCGTGGAGCGATTCGTGCAAAGGCGCGGTATGATCTTCAGCCGGATACGAACAATCTTCGGAAGTATACGATCCGCTATCAGTATTATCCGATTCATGAGAGTCCGTATATGAACGGAAGTCCATATGTGAAAGAGACGGAAGACACGGATATCTTTGATGGTATCCAGCTTGCGTTCAATAACATTTGGAATGTGGGGAAGATTGACTCGTTGTCGAAGTTCAATACGGGGTTGCGGGCATATGATTTTGATTTCTCGACCAATCAGTTCGACATTAATGTGGACGGGAAGGATGAAATCCCGACACGGTTCGCATCAGATTACGTGCTCACGTTTGGGAATACGAATATCGATTCGACATCGGGAGTGTTTGAACCGTTCATTCCGAAAATGGCCATTCCGTTCACGGTGAAAAACCTTACCACGAATAAGCGTGTGGAAGTTTTGTGGGAAGATGGTAAATTTTTCGGTCAGCTCTCTTCGGGAGATTTTTTGTATTTCTTCGAACGGAGCGATAAGGACTCATTATTCTACAGCTGGGTGATTACGTTTAAGGCAGCGGGCTGGCTACCGCCGGGGAAAGACTCTGTGTTCACATTCGGCAATGGTGATTCACTGACGATCCGTACGACGAAGCCGTTCCGGAAGGGAGATACGTTTGTGTTCTCAACGAGCAAGCCGAAAGTGCTCAAGGCAAATATTCCGGCGTCGTTATCAACGCTGAGAGTTGTTCCGAATCCGTATGTTGTTCAGGCCACGGGAGAGACACCGCCGGCAGCCGGGACGTTCGGACGAGGAGAGCGGAAGATTGAGTTCCAGAATGTTCCACAGGATGCGAAGGTGTCCATTTACACCGCGCGCGGAGAACACATTCGAACACTCTATCAGGATGGTTCCATACAAAATGGAACGATTAAATGGGATGTGAAGACGAAAGAGAATCTTGATGTTGCCTTCGGTGTTTACTTTTATGTTGTTGAATCCTCAGCCGGAACAAAGTCCGGAAAAATTGCGGTCATCAAATAGTATTTCACATACGACAATGTTTTTCGGAGTTTGATATGAAAAAAATAATAATGTTGATCCTTCTTTCACTCACTGCCGCTGTCATGAGCACGGCACAATCAAAAGTGGGCACTTCTGCCGCACCGTTTTTAGGGATTTCGGTCGGCCCTCGCGGAGTTGCACTTGGCGGAGCATATGTGGCAATTGCCAATGATGCTTCGGCACTGTATTACAATCCGGGAGCTATCTCTCAACTTGGTTATTCGCAGGTGTTGGTTTCCCACACTGCATGGCTGGTTGACACAAAATTTGATTGGGTTGGTGTTACACTCAATCTTGGTGACGGCGGTGCCATTGGAATAAATGTCACACAGTTGAATTATGGTGAAGAAACTGTCACAACAGAGTTCAATCAAGACGGCGGTGAAGAGACTTGGAATGCTTCTGATCTTGCAGTTGGATTGTCTTATGCACGAAATCTTACCGATAAGTTTTCCATCGGTGGAACCGCGAAGTTCATCCAAATGAAAATTTGGAATGAATCGGCAAGCTCGATGGCTGTTGATGTTGGATTGAAATACAAAACCGATTTCAACGGATTGATAATTGGCATGAGTATTTCCAATTTTGGCGGGGATATGAAATTGGACGGTAAAGATTTGTACAATAATTTTGATTCTAAACCGACTGAATCCGGAAATAATCCAACCATTGTTGCGCAATATAGAACTGAAGACCGGCCGCTTCCTTTATTATTCCGTGCAGGAATTTCTATTGATGCGTTCAAAAGTGATGAACTGAGATTGATTGTGGCTGCTGATGCGTTACGTCCCAGTGATAGCGCCGAAATGCTGAATGTCGGCGGCGAATTATCCTGGAGAGATATGATGTTTGTTCGTGGTGGACTGAAGTCGTTGTTTTTACCTGATCGTGAGGAATCATTTACAGCGGGTGGAGGTGCAAAATATGAGCTCACCGGTGCCAATGTCATTTCTTTTGATTTTTCGTATCAGGAATTTGGCAAATTTGGCGGAATTCAAACATTTGCAATAGGTATAACCTTTTAATTTTGACATTTTGGAACAATTTTATCAACTTTCCCAAGAAAGGAGTGAGGCAGCCCACATTTTTGCAACTCAATTCTAAGAATATTTTGTTGTACCATAATCCACTATATCCAAAACACACATAGGAGTTTCACTATGAAACAAACTCTAAAACTTTCTTTCTTGCTGGCGCTGATGCTTTTGAGCATTGCGGTTGCAGAAAAGAAAACGGAGAAGGGTGATGAAATGTCTGTCATTCCGTTTGGAAAGACACTCATATCACCGGAGCAGGTAAATGCTGCTTCATCCCCGTGGCTTCCCCGTAATCTGGAAACACCAACAAGTCAGTTCAAAGTTGCAGAATTCTTCAAAAACGGCTTTGTCTTGATTGCTGGTGCAAAAACAACTGCACCAATGTTGGGAAACTATTATGGTTTCTATTCAAAAGACAGTGGTAAAAGCTTTACGAAATTCTCGTTCCCTAATTTCCAATCAAGCGCAACATCCACAAGTCCGCGTTTTGCTGGTATTGCAACATGGGGCGATAGTGTTATGATCAATGCAGATTACGCTGGTGTTTTGATTCGTTCCACAAACTATGGCGTAAAATGGGATACCGTAAGTGCAAAATATGGTACCGGTGCATTTTATGATGGCGTAGAATTTATCAGCAAAGATACAGTTATTGCTTATGGAGATGGCGTTGATTCATCTATTTTCATTAACCGCAGCACAGATCGCGGTGCTACATGGACAAGAGTTTCACTTCCTACCAGTGCAGATATTAAGGCGTATGTTGTCGCTTCTGCAGGATCAAAGAGCATTGCTACTCTTGGAAATACAATCTGGTTGGGTGTATATGTAACAAGTTCAGCTCCGGTTTCAGCCGCTGGTGTTTTAAAATCCACCGATGCTGGTTTAACATGGACGTTGACCAAAGTTACAAACCTTCTTGCAAAGAACAGATATTCATTAGCCAACATGTCATTTAAAGATGCTAATGTCGGTTATGCTATTGGCGTTACTCTTGGTTACATCAACACATTGCATAAAACAACCGATGGCGGTGCAACATGGAGCGATTCAATTAATGTCGCAGCAGCACCAATTAGCTCGCCATTATTACAACAGGTTGCACAAGTACAGGCACTTGCTGGAACAAGCACAGTGTTAGTTTCCGGTTTTGATGGAACTGGTCCGGCTATGTGGAAATCAACCGATGATGGTGCAACATGGACAAAAATTGTAACACCATTAAATGGTGGTGCTGCAGCAAGTCTTGGACAGATTGCATTTATTTCTGAAAATACTGGATTTGGCGCAGGTGTACGTATTGCGTATGAATATAGTCCTTCCGTTGAAGTAACATTTATCGTCAACACATCCACAGTTCCAGATACATTAAAAGGTACCTCCACGGTGCAAATGCGCGGTGATGGTGGTGCTTCCGGTGGATTACTTGATTGGAGCGGTAAATCTTCAGTTCGCTTTACAAATATTGGTGGAGATTACTGGAGAGCAAAAGTTCGCTTTGCTTCAGGAAAAGACTTCCCCTACAAAATCTATACCCATGCACAACCGAATGTTAATGAAACTCATGCTGGTAAAGATAATGGCTGGGAAAATAATATCACCACCAATGGCAATGGTAACCGCCGTATGGTTGTTGGAGCTAGCGATACGACAATTGCAGTTCAATTTGTCAACGGTTCATCGGCAGAACAACCGCAATACTGGCGTCCATATGTTGAATCGGATTCATTGGAAGTAACTTTCCGTATCAACATGGCTAACCAGGAAGATTTTAATCCATTAAGCATGAAAGTTGGAGTGAATGGTAGCTTCCAGGGATGGGGCACACCTTCTTCATTTGTTCTGAAACAAGAAACAAATCATGGTAACGGCGGTTCAGTTGCTTACCTTGGTCCAAACTTCTGGTCAGGAACATTTAAACTTCCTTTAAAGAAAGCAAACTTAGATACACTTTCTGCACCGATTAAATACGAATATAAATTCGTTCAGTTTAACAATGCCACGCCAACCACATACAAATGGGAAAACGTTGCAAACCGTTCCTTCGAAATTAAAAAGGGAAGTGCTGATACGACAATATATTGGGTATGGTGGGAAAATGTTGGTGTAAAACCACCAGCAGGTAATGACACCGCAATGGCAACATTCCGTGTTGATATGTCCAATGCAATTGCAACAAATGGATACACAACCGGTGATACAGTTCAAGTACGTTACGGTTTTGCTAATTCAGCAACAGTTGTTGGTGTAAGAAATCTTGCAAAACAAGGTTTAACCAATATCTATGCAGCAACAGATTCCAACATTACTGGCGTTAAAGTTGATGCAACCGGTACCAAACCGTTGGTGTATCAATATTACATCGTTAAGAATGGTCAAGATTTCAGAGAATCCTACTATAACTTCAGTTTCACTGGACAGGACCAAACATTAGCAGAACGTCGTATGTTACCGCTAACAAGTAAAAAGTCCACCGGTGTTCTTAATGCCGGACTTGATACTTCGAAAAATCAAACTAAAGCAAACCGATGGCCGTTCTTCCGCAACACACGTAAACTTACGAAGAATGTTGCGGTTACATTTACCCTTAATCTTGCACCTGCTTATTGGCAAGTTGCAAAGGGTGATACCTTGTTTGGAATTCAGAACACTGTTAATGTGACGAACAAAGATAGCGTTTACAAATGGGGTGTTGCAATCAATGGACCGGCATCAGGCGGATGGGGCGCATGGGGTAATTCATTAATCGCAGATCCCAAAAAAGTGATGTTTGATGACGGTACAAACGGTGATGCAGTTGCTGGTGACCATATCTATACCAAAGTGATCAATTACTACAAAGATTCCGTGAATAACGTTGTCGGTCAGGAATTTAAATTTGGTATTAAAGGTGGTGACAATGAAGGCGGAAAGGGTGGATTCGGTAACAATCATATCGAAAACATCAATGACGCAGCAGCAACAGCCACAATTGCCAATCAGTTTGGTAGCATTAATCCTTTGTATTATAACCAATGGGATTATGCAAACGGCGTGAAGAGCGTGAAACAAATTGACGGTGTAACACCGACACAATTTGAACTTTCACAGAACTATCCGAACCCGTTCAATCCTTCAACCGTGATTAACTATTCCATTCCTGTGAATGGTTTGGTATCATTGAAGGTGTACAATGTTCTCGGTCAGCAAGTTGCTACACTCGTCAATGAAGTTCAAACCGTTGGAAGCTACAAAGCGACATTCAACGCAACTTCATTATCAAGCGGCGTGTACTTCTATAAGATCGAAGCTGGTTCCTTCACATCGGTGAAGAAAATGATGTTCTTGAAGTAATCTTTGGTTGAAATGAAGTATGGATGAATAATCCATATCAATAACATCAAAGATCGTTATTCAAAAAGGCAGGGTGAGTAATTGCCCTGCCTTTTCTATATCTCTGAATTTGTCTCTTTGTCTTATGCAAAACAAAATTGTGATTGTCCCAGACTGGGTGAAAGACAGCATCTTTTACCAGATTTTTCCCGAACGATTTGAAAATGGTGATTTAACCAATGATCCACCGCATACCGAACCGTGGGGAAAACCGCCGAAAGGGAATAATTATTTCGGAGGTGATCTTCAAGGGATTATCAATCGTCTCGGACATTTAAAACGCCTTGGCGTGAATGCAATCTATCTAAACCCTCTCTTCGCTGCAGATTCAAATCATAAATATAATACTACCGATTACTCAATCATCGATCCCGCCTTCGGCACCAACGCATTGTTTGACCAATTTATTCTTCTTTGCCGCAAAAATGATATTAAGGTGGTTATCGATGGAGTGTTTAATCATGTCGGGACGGAACATTTTGCTTTCAAGGGTGTGAAAGAAAAGGGAAAAGATTCCAAATATGCATCCTGGTTTAATATCTATTCTTATCCGGTTGCAGCTGCAAAAAATCCAAATTATGAATGCTGGTGGGGACATGGGTCGCTTCCGAAATTGATGGTGCAAAATCCGGAGGTGAAACAATATCTTTTCGGAGTAATTGACTATTGGACAGATCGGGTGGATGGTTGGAGGCTTGATGTTCCCAACGAAATGCCGCACGAATTCTGGAAGGAATTTCGCTTGAGAGTAAAATCCCGAAATTCCGGCTGTTATATTACCGGAGAAATATGGGATGATGCAACGCCCTGGCTTCAGGGGGACGAATTTGATGCGGTCATGAATTACCGTTTTCGATCTGCCTGTTTGGATTATTATGCCACGGATACTATCAAGACGGATGAATTTGATAAACAGTTGGAAACAATACGAACTGCTCATCATCGATTCAATACGCTCGCCATGATGAATTTATTGGGAAGTCATGATACGGAACGGTACTTAACCCTCTGTCAAAGTGAATTTTGGAGAATGAAGCTCTCCATTATTTTGCAAATGACCTATATCGGTGCGCCAATGGTCTATTATGGTGATGAAATTGGAATGGAAGGAGGGAAAGATCCGGATTGCCGTCGTACTATGATTTGGGAAGAGAAAAAATGGGATCATGAATTATTCGCATTATATCAACAATTGATTTCCATTCGAAAGAAATCAATTGCTTTAAGGCGTGGACATTTCAAGACACTTGCTGCGGATAATCATAGCAGGGTGTTTGCCTTTGAACGACGGTTGAATGCACATTTTGCTTACGTTGCCATAAACCGGCGCGATAAAATTATGAGTGTTGAATTGACTGTGAATCCTCAAATACATGAGTTGCACGATGAATTTACCGGGGGAAAATATAAACCGATTGACGGGAATATTTCTATCGATATACCCCCGCGATCCGCAAGAATATTTTTGAACACGATTGAAGAAGATTAACAAACGATCGCTGCTGATGAAGTTTTGGTTTTATAAAGTAGTTTGATTTCAGTAAAGATGTCGGGACCAGGAATATTTAATGAAGGGAAAAAGATGAAAAAAATAGTTTTAATTATTTGCACGGTAACATTTTTGTCGCAAGCACAAGACAGTGTTGATGTAACATTTCGGTATAATGCTCCAGCAAGTCCAACAATTTACTTGGTCGGTGAATTTAACGGATGGAATAATAGTGTGATGCCGATGGATAATACATCCGGCACTGTATGGGAAAGAACTGTACGTCTTCCGGTGGGTGGAAATCCTAATCCACCTGTCAACGGAGTTCCCGGTGCGTGGCAGTACAAATTCTATTATGCTGGGGTTGGTCAATGGCCTAATGATCCGTTGAACCACCATGAGAATCCGAATGATAATGCGAATACGTATCTGTACATTAAAAATCCGACAATTTATCATCTACTCCCTAATCAACGGCAATCTGTAGTGAATACCGGAACTCCGATCATCAATGCTTATCTCTTCCCAAAAGTTGGCGCATCTATTGATACTTCTTCCATCACAGTAACAATTGATGGTATTGCGTATAAGCAAATTGGGAAGAACTATGATGCCGTAACAAAAAAGTTTTCTTTTCTTTTGCCGAATTCGCTTTCAAACGGCAAGCATAATGTGAAATTGGAGGTTGCATCTTCGGCTGGGACAACAAACGCTGACTCAGTCTACTTTACAACTCAAGCAGGATTTATTCAGATTACATCTCAAGGCGGATACCCGACAAGAAATTCAATGCGAACGATGCGCGGGCTGGTGCAAAATAATGCAGTAACCTTGGCGAAGATTGTTCGCAATTCAACAGATACGACGGTTGTAACAGTTACCAACGGTTCATTTTCTGCATCAGATACACTTACGGAAGGTCTTAATATATTTAAGGCAGTTGTCGATACAAACGGGACTCTTGTTGCCTCCGATCCGGTGACTTACACATATATTGTTAATCACTCTCCATTTGCCAGAGCATCTGCTGCTTTTACCTCGGGAGATCAAATTTCTTTAACAGCTTCGGGTAGTACTCATCCGGACGGAAAGTCCATGACATACAAATGGCTGGACGATCCAAAGACTCCTTTAGGACTGAATAGTAAATCCGGATTGACTGTGGCAGTAACCACACCGACGAAACCGGGTGAATATTATTTTTCGATAATTGCATCAGACAGCGTCGGCGGTGTTGATACAGCTCGATGCTATTTTATCATCAAAAAAGATGGATCGTATGAGAATCCGACCACAACAAGTAATCCTCAATGGGCAAAACAGGCACGTGTGTATTTCTTGTTTCCGAAATCATTTACAGCTCAAGGAACCATCCCTGCTTCTACCCAACGGCTGCAGTATGTTAAGGATATGGGATTTAATGTTATTTGGATGATGCCGGTGATGAAGAATGCATATCCAATCGATCAAAATTATGGACCGGGTTATAATATTACAGACTTTTATAATGTTGCACCAGAATATGGTTCAAATCAAGACTTCAAAGATTTTGTTACGCAAGCCCATGCGCTCGGAATAAGAGTAATTTTAGATGTTACACCAAATCATACATCACGATTCCATCCATGGTCACAAGATGCCCATCTCTTCAAACAGGATTCCCGTTACTGGAGTTGGTATGAACACACTACTATTCCTCACAACACGAACGGATTGGGTCAGACATTCGATGCAGATGGATTTAATTATTACAGCGCGTTCAGCGATCAACTATTGAATTATAACTGGACAGACATCGACGCACGGACAGAAATGATTAACGTGTATAAATATTGGATCAAAGAGTTCGGTCTTGATGGATATCGATTTGATGTATTTTGGGGGCCGCACCGTCGTTATGGTGAAGTTAACATGGGTAAACCAATGCGCGATGCGTTGAAACACATTAAACCTGATATTTTACTTCTCGCGGAAGATGATGGTACGGGTTCAGGTACGGAAGCGATTTATGCAGATCAAGGTGGCGGCGTGGATGCAGCGTATGATTTTAAATCATACTTTAATCAAATACGCGGTTTTAGTTTCAGTACGCTAGCAGTGGATAATCTTCACAACGAATTAAATAACGGTGGATATTTCCCCGGCCCAAATGCGTTATATATGCGGTTTATGGAGTCGCAGGATGAAGACCGAATCACTCATAACTATTCTGCCAATTATCTTTATGACACCGTAACAACTTTAAACAGAACAAAGCCGATTGCATCAGTCATTTTTTCTGTGCCTGGTTTTCCCATGATCTGGAATGGACAGGAAATTGGTTATGGGTATGGTATCGGTGGAGCAAAGGAAAAAAGGACTCGTACCACTATTAATTGGAATTTCCCAGGACAATTTCTTCAAAAGCATTATCAACGCCTCGCATGGATCCGCGGAGCATTTCCGGCATTTTCAACGCAATCATTCTCCCGTATCGGGACGAATGACGGCGCTGTGTACGGAATCCTCCGCCAATATCAGGATGAGAATGTGATTACATTGGCTAACGTTGCCGAACAACAGCGGAACGTTACCTTAAATCTTTCCATTACCGGTACGCCTAATCTATTATTTACTAATCCAACAGATGGAAAAACGTATTATGTGAATGATGTTTATAATGATACAACCCATCAGATTACATTCTCAAACGGCAGCGCGAATTTTTCTATGAGCATTCCTCCATACGGAACTGCTGTATTAGTTATTTCTGATTCTGTTAAAAAAATAACTGTTCCCGTTGTGACTGCTGTTACACAACGGCCCGAATCTACCGTTCCAGGTACTTATGCAATGTCACGGAATTACCCAAATCCATTTAATCCTTCAACAACAATTGCTTACCAACTTCCTGTGAATGGCGAAGTTTCGTTGAAGATTTACGATATGCTTGGCAGGGAAGTGGCTTCTTTGGTGAACGATATACAGTCTGCAGGTGTATATACCACGACGTTTGATGGGAAGAATCTTGCATCCGGAATGTATTTCTATACGTTGAAAGCAGGGAATTATACCATAACGAAAAAAATGATGTTGGTGAAATAACAATCATCGCTCCACATCATCGTACGATGTTCAGCAAATAATTATGATATGAATAAAATTATCGCACTATTTTTTTTACTCTCAACAATCCTATGCTCGCAACCGCGAATTGTTGAGAGTGGAGTTTTATTCACATATTCTAAACCGGCAAAGAGTGTTTCGGTGTGTGGTGATTTTAACAGCTGGACACGCGATGCAAACCCGATGAAACAAGACTCTGCTGGTGTGTTTAGTATAGTCGTTGCCATGAAACCGGGAATCTATCAATACAAACTATATGTTGATAGCACATGGACTCTTGATGACTCCAATCCCGGAACTATCGAGAATTACAATAACAGCAGCAAAAATTCTGTTTTTACTCTCACAGAAAATAACGAAATTGCCTACCACGGTTATCAACCAACAGCTCAAGGAATTATGAACGATACATATCCCAAAAGCGGCGGCACACTTTATGTCAATTTAATCTGGCATCAGCATCAACCGCTCTATCTTGATCCTGCAACAGATCAATTACAGGGTCCATGGGTTCGGACTCATGCCACGAAAGATTATTTTGATATGGCATCGATTCTCGAACATTATCCGAACATCCATTACAATGTCAATCTTACATCGTCAATGTTGTTTCAATTGCAGAAATATTATGTTGATCGATTGAAACCATTTGTTGATGTGAAAAAAAATAAGATTGATGCTAAAAAATTCTTCGCTCACTGGAAAGGAAAGACAGATCCTTGGATCGATCTTGCTTTAAAGCCAACGAAGGATTTTACAAATGACGATTTGCAGTACTTATTATATAACACATGGAATGCATTTGGAATCAGTGAAGTACAAATATCCCGTTTTCCGGCTTATTCTACGTTGAAAGAGCGAAATGCTAAGAAAGAGAGCTTCATTGAGCAAGAACTTCGCGATATTAAATTCTGGTTTTACCTTGCACACTTCGATCCGGATTTTCTCGAAAAAAAGATGTGGCTTCCCGATGGCACAATCATTGATCTGACCGATTTGGTAACGCGACACTCCGATGGCACCTATCATCTCCTCAAAGAAATTACCGAAGAAGATTGTAATAGAATCATTGTTGAAACATATAAAGTGTGTGCGAATGTTATCCCGATCCATAAAAAATTGATGTATAACCACAAATCGCATCAAGGACAGATCGAAGTAGCAACCACACCATTTTTCCATCCGATTCTTCCGTTGATCTTTGATTCAGATTTGGGAAGAATCTGCCAGCCAAACGATGCTATGCCGAATCGATTCAGCTATCCTCAGGATGCCGATGCCCAAGTCGGTATGGCTGTCGATTTCTATACAAAGACATTCGGTCAACCACCTCTCGGTATGTGGCCCGGAGAAGGTTCTGTTGCTCACGAGGTCGTTCCGATCTTCAAGAAAAATGGGATTCAATGGATTGCGACGGATGAAAAAATTCTTGCTCGTTCAAAACCGCACGATCAGCCAAAATATTATCCGTATGAAGTAGATTCCAGTGATGTTGCAGTCGTATTCCGCGAGACAGAACTTTCCGATAAGATTGGGTTTACGTATCAAAATTTTGTGGGTGAAGACGCTGCTGACGATTTTATTAAATCAATTCTCCGGTATGCGCCGACAGAAGGGGTGCCTGATCGACTGCTGACTGTTATTCTGGACGGAGAAAACGCCTGGGAATGGTACCGTCGGGACAACGATGCGAAAGATTTTCTCCATGCGTTGTATCGAAAATTATCAAAGCTTCATAAAACGAAACAAGTCGTAACCGTAACAATGTCTGAATACATTCACGGAAATCCGAAGAGAGATATTTCAGCTCATCCTGTTGAATCTATGCGAAAACTGGATTGGTTGTTTCCCGGTTCGTGGATCAATGCAAATTATGATACGTGGATTGGTGAAGAAGAAGAAAACCGTGCGTGGAATTATTTATTGACAGCCCGTCAGGATCTGGAACATTCCGGATTGAAACAACCGAAACCGACCGATCCTGAACCAAAGGCAAATACAAAAAAATGGTTTGCGTATAAAACTTGGGAAGCGATGTACGCGGCAGAAGGTTCCGATTGGTTCTGGTGGTACGGCACTGATCAAAATGCGCCCGCCGGTGACAAACCATTTGATATAGCCTTTATTACACATTTAAGAAATCTTTACACATTTGGTGAAAAAGCGGGAGGAAAATTCCCGAAGCGTGAGTTTAATCCGATTATTTCAGAGCACGTACAGTTGACAACGAAAGTTGCCGGTGGAACGATGGCGCAAAGTAAAAAGGATTCTGTCACCGTTATTTTCCATTGTGATGCCAGGAAGATCTTCGTCCGACGAGGAATCTATATTGTTGGAAACCATGAGTTGATCGGAAACTGGAAACCGAATGAAGTACGAATGTATGATGATAAGACTGAAGGAGACGAGATCGCTAATGATTCGATCTATACATTGATCGTTCAGATTCCGGCTGGAGTTGAACTCGAATACAAATATACGAACAGCGGTCCGCACGGTGTGTGGGAAGGCGAGGAATTTCCTCAGGCGAATAGAAAAATAACGATTGACGGTTCACAAAGCAGGGTAGTAATTACCGATGTTTTTGGTGAAAGAAAGAACTAGCCGTATGCTTGATATTCAGAAACGCATCAGCAATACCTTCTATGCCATTATCAGTTTACCTTCCACAGCCATGGGATTTGCGCTGTCGATACAGATCTCTGCACTCAGTTGGCTGTTGACAACCAAATATAATCTTGATATCCACGAAGTCGGAATTGTTTGGGCTGCTGGACCTCTGGCCGGAATATTTGGACAGGTAATTGTTGGATTGATTAGTGATAAAGTATGGTTTTGGGGTGGACGGAGAAGACCGTTTATCCTTATCGGGGGAACGCTTGCCTCACTTATGCTTCTAGCGCTCCCCAATATTGACGTGATCAGCAATATGCTTGGAATCGCAAATCTGCTTGTTGTTGCTGTGATTGTAGCTCTCACGCTTGATCTTTCCATCAACATCAGTTTTAATCCTACCCGCTCAATTATCGCCGATGTTACACCTGAAGGAAATCCTCGCACAAAAGGATATACATGGATGCAAACCATTTCAGGATTTTTCGGAGTTCTGGCGTATGTTATCGGTGCAACATTAGGAAATTATTCTTTGATCAATGTCGGTGTGGTTTTGGTGTTCCTTTTCTCTGTTGTACCGATGTTCTTTGTGACCGAAGCAAAAGAACTTATTGTAGAAACGTCTACAGAACAAACACAAAAGACTGTGACTGAATGGGGTCAATTGTGGAGAATTTACATTGCGCATGGATTCTCGTGGATTGGCGTACAGACAATGTTTGTCTTCATCATCGCATTCATTCAGCAAAAAATGATGACAGGTATTGAACCGTCCGATGCAACAGCATTGTCAGGACAGATTATTGCCATTTCGTTTGCCGTGCTCAATACCGTCGGATTTATTCTCCCTGCATTCGTTCTTGAACCGATTGCAGAAAAAATCGGCAGGGTTCGAGTGCACATGCTTGCTGTTGCGATTATGTCTCTTGGATACTTTGGAATCGTTGCGTTTGCAAGCACAGCTATGTCCATGTACTTGTTTATGGCTATCTGCGGAATCGGGTGGGCGTCCATCGTCAGTTTACCGTTTGCGATCATGTCCGAAAAAGTTGATAAGAGCAGGATGGGTTTTTTCATGGGAATATTTAATCTCTCTGTTGTATTGCCGCAATTATTAGTCAGTCTTCTTGTCGGTAAATTTATCCTCGATGCTGAAAATAAGAACATCATTTTTATCATCAGTGGAATTTCATTGGCTCTGTCCGCGCTTTTTTGGTTGTTGGTCAAGGAACAACGGGGAGCGGATGGGGCGCCGAAGTCATTTACCTCCTCGCATTAATATGATGAATGATTGGAAGAATATACTTACCATCGCTGCACTCTGTATAGTAGTTATTTCAGGATGCGGGAGGAAGGATGATGGAAGAGTCCGCATTACAATTTGGCATCAGGATCGACCGGATGTTCGTGATGTGCTTCAGAAACAACTGAACCGCTTTATGGAACTGCATCCCGAAGTGAAAGTTGAACAGTTGTTTAAAGAAACAGAAGAGTTGCGCTCCGGATTTATTATCGCCGCTATAGCAGGGCAGGGACCAGAAATTGTTTACGGTCCATCTGACCAAGTCGGTCCTTTCCAAGTGATGGACATTATTCTTCCTCTTGATTCTCTTTTCGATCAACAGTTCTTCGATCAATTCGACCCTAAGGGATTGACATACTACAAAGGACACTTATATAAAATTTCTGACAAAATAGGCAATCACCTTACGTTGGTCTATAATAAAAAATTTATTTCAACTCCACCGAAAACAGAGAAAGAACTGATCGACATTGGAAAAGCATTGACCAAGGATACTAACGGAGATGGAAAGATAGATCAATACGGATTAGGGTGGAATTACACCGAGCCATTCTTTTTTATTCCTTTTATGATGGGATTTGGCGGTTGGATTATGGATGAAAATGATCAACCGACACTGAATACGATGGGAACGGTGAATGGATTAAAGTTCATCCGAGATCTTCGGGATAAACACAAAATTATTCCTAATGAAGCAGATTACAATATCGCCGATGCGTTGTTCAAAGATGGTCACTCCGCAATGATTATTAACGGAGATTGGTCTTGGGCCGGATATCAAAAGGCAGGATTGGATATTGGTGTGGCACCGCTTCCGCTGATAACGTCAACCGGAATTTGGTCTGGCACAATGGTCTCGCCGAAAGGATTTTCAATCAATGCCAACATCACCGCTGAAAAGAAAAAATGGGTGATAGAATTGATTAGATACCTTACCTCGGAGGAAAATCAAATGGAAGCGACCAAAACACTCTTTACAATGCCGACGAATAAAAATGTCATCAAAAGTGAATTTGTGCAATCGAATGAAATTCTCCGCAATTCTCAGATTCAAATTGATCACGGAAATCCTATGCCGGTTGTGCCGGAATTGCGGGCAATTTGGGATGCGATGCGGCCGAGTTATCAAGCAGTGTTAGCCGGCTCGAAAACACCGGAACAAGCTGCTACCGATATGCAAATGCAAGCTGTTCAACGAATTAAGGAGATGAACGAATAACATGAATCAATCTCTTCGTCAAAAGGTATTTGTCTTCTTCCTTGTTGCTCCTGCTCTTGTTATTCTTCTTGGTGTTGTTGTCTATCCGTTCGTCTATAATGTTATCATCTCCCTTTCGAACATGAACTTGCGGCACATCCGTGATTGGGAAATTGTCGGATTCAGAAATTATACAAAAGTGTTTACTGAACCTTCGCAGCCCGATTTTTATGTCATCTTCATTAAGACGGTGATATGGACAGTTGTTAATCTATTTTTCCATGTGGTAGTTGGAGTGTTTTTAGCATTGGTATTGAATCAAAAAGAGATTCGCGGAAAAGGACTCTTCAGAACAATTTTGGTTCTCCCATGGGCAGTTCCTCAGCTGATTGTTGCATTAACGTGGCGGGGAATGTTCAATTATGAATATGGAAGCATCAACCAATTGCTCGGGAAAATTGGTCTACCAGCAGTTGAATGGCTCAGGAGTCCGACAGAGGCATTCATGGCCGCCATTATTACAAATGTCTGGCTCGGCTTTCCGTTTATGATGGTGATCGCCCTCGGCGCTCTGCAAAGTATTCCTCACGATCTGTACGAAGCTGCGGATATTGATGGCGCATCATGGTATCATAAGTTGAAGACTATTACAATTCCATTGATCAAACCAGTGATGGTTCCGGCGATCACATTGGGTACTATTTGGACATTTAATAATTTGAATATTATCTGGTTGGTCAGTAATGCCGGCGAACCTTCGGACAGCACGCACATTTTAGTCTCATTTGTGTATAAGGCGGCATTTAACTTTTATCGGTATGGATACGGCGCGGCTCTTTCCATGATCATCTTTTTTATCCTTCTTATTTTTAGTGTGGTGTTTATGAGAAAAACGAAGGTAACGGAAGCGGTATATTGATTTCAATATCTAAAAAACTCGGGAAATATTTATGAATAAATCGAATACCAAAAAAATGATCCGTGTTTCTTCGTCGTACGTCATTTTGGTAATTTTTTGTATTATTTCCATCTATCCGGTTTCCCAAGTGTTAACGGTTTCGCTACGTCCGTCGGATCGATTATTGTCTACCTCCCTTGAGATTATCCCCGATAATGCTACCATTGATAATTACATCAATCTTTTTGTGAAGACCGATTTTTTGTATTGGATGTGGAACAGTCTTTTGATCACATCATCGGTGACACTGACGGGTGTTATTCTTGCAGCAACCGCAGGGTATGGTTTTTCGCGGTATAAATTCATCGGGAAAAAAGCGGCGATGCAGAGTATGCTTGTTACTCAGATGTTTCCAGCCACAATGTTATTGCTACCGATGTATATTATGCTGGTCAATCTCGGACTCATCAATAGTTATTTGGGAATCATGATTATGTATTCGGCAACGGCATTACCATTTTGTGTTTGGCAAATGAAAGGTTACTACGATACAATTCCCTCAAGTCTTGAGGAAGCGGGGAGGATCGATGGATGCAGCCAATCACAAACATTTTACATGATCGTTCTCCCTCTGGCAGCACCGGCTTTGGTGATTACAGCACTATTTTCATTTATGTCTTCGTGGACGGAGTATGTTGTGGCCGCTCAAATTCTTCAGGACACGAATATGTGGACACTTCCCATCGGATTAAAATCGTTCGAATCGAATATGAGCACTGAATGGGGATTATACGGCGCAGCATCCATGCTCGTTACTGTTCCGGTAGTTGTACTTTTCTTAGCACTGAGTAAATATCTTGTTTCAGGTCTCACGCTCGGAAGCGTGAAAGGGTAACAACAACACTGACACGTTTATTTCATTCCATCATGCAACACTATCTTGAGTAGTACTATGGAAAAACCCCGCTTAAATTTTTGGCAAATCTGGAACATGAGCTTCGGATTCCTCGGTATTCAATTTGGCTTCGCTCTTCAAAATGCCAACGTAAGTCGTATTTTTGAAACGCTTGGCGCAAGTATTGACAATATTCCGATTCTGTGGATCGCTGCTCCAACTACTGGTTTAATTGTACAGCCGATTATTGGATATTTAAGCGACAGGACATGGGGGAGATTAGGAAGAAGGCGTCCGTATTTTCTTATCGGAGCTATTCTCGCCACGGCTGCACTATTTGTAATGCCAAATTCTCCAGCGTTATGGTTTGCCGCTTTTATGCTTTGGGTGATGGATGCATCGATCAATATTTCCATGGAACCGTTTCGAGCATTAGTTGCCGATATGCTTCCCTCGGAGCAACGAACAACAGGATTTGCAGTACAAAGTTTTTTTATTGGAATTGGTGCTATTATCGCATCGGCACTTCCCTATATTTTTACAAACTGGTTCGGCATCAGCAACAGTGCGCCGAGTGGTGAAATTCCACCATCGGTTGTGTATTCGTTCTATGCGGGAGGAGTGGCATTTATCAGTGCAGTCAGCTGGACGGTATTTCGTACCAAAGAATATCCGCCGCACGATTTGGAATTATTTGAACGAGAAAAAAATGAAAGTAAAGGATTTGCTGCAGGGGTGAAGGATATCATGGTCAGTTTCAAAGAGATGCCGAAAACCATGAAGCAGCTGGCTGTTGTTCAATTTTTTTCCTGGTTTGCACTTTTTTGTATGTGGATTTACACAACGAGTGCCGTAACAAGTCACATCTATAAAACCAGCGATCCTACATCTCCATTATATAATCAAGGTGCTGATTGGGTCGGTGTTTTATTTGCGGCATATAATGGATTTGCCGCTATAGCCGCATTTGTGCTACCGGTGATTGCCAGGAAGACAAGCAGACGCGCGGTACACATGATCTCATTAGTCATCGGTGGAATCAGTTTAGCGTCATTTTACATTATTTCCGACCCGCAGATATTATTAATTTCAATGGTTGGGATTGGTTTGGCATGGGCGAGTATCCTTTCTATGCCGTATGCAATTCTTGCCGGCGCACTTCCTCCTAAAAAAATGGGAGTGTATATGGGAATTTTTAATTTCTTCATTGTTATCCCACAGATTGCAGCTGCCGGAGTTCTTGGATATATTATGCACACATTTCTTCAAAACGAAGCTATCAATGCCCTTCTGCTGGGAGGTTGTTCCATGATCCTCTCTGGAATACTGTCGATGTTTGTTGAAGATAAAGATGAATGATTCTGTGTGATACAATGTGTATATTGACAAAAGTTTATTGTTATATATTATTGTCAGACTATTTACGAGAGATTGTATGAAAGTTATTGCCAAAGTATCGTTTGTGTTCATGCTTGCATGTTCCTTATATGCGCAACAGCGTCCTGAATTTAAGTTGCAGTATGATATTGCACGATTTCGCGGCGATGATGAACATGTATATGTTGAAGTATATTATGGATTTGATGTCTCGCTATTAACGTACGTAAGAAAAACTACGGATCTGCAAAGTGAAGTAATTGCGAGTGTCATTTTCAAACGGTCGGCGGATGATTCTATCGTTGCGCGTCAAGCATGGAGAGTACCATTTAGTGTTACGGATACGACGATGCTTCAAAATTCGCGAATGTACAATGACATTTTTGGATTCTATCTCCCTCCGGATGTCTATCGCGCTTATATTGTCGTGAAAGATGTAAACAATAATGCTATCAGCGATAGTCTTTCGGTATTATTGGATGTGAAATTGACGAGTACGGAAACAATTGCCTTAAGCGATGTTGAACTCGCAGCATCAATCAATCAGATCGAGCGGGATTCCACCAATCGATTTTATAAAAATACATTTGAGGTGAAACCGAATCCATCAAGAATGTTTGGTATTCAGCAGCCCGTTCTTTTCTACTACATCGAAGCATATAATCTTAAGAAAAACATTTCCGATTATTATTATACCAAAGCGATCATTTCCAATGCGATTGGTAAAGAAGTAATCAATCATGAAAAACCAAAACGACGAGTCAACGATTCAAATGTGGAAGTGGGTATGATGAAAGTGAATTCTCTTCGGACTGGAGTGTATACGTTCCACTATGTCATCACAGATTCCATTGATTTGAAGCAGTATTCCACATCAAAGAAATTTTTTGTCTATAATCCCACTCTCCCGAACGACACCACACTCAATACGGTTTCCAGTAATGTTGATGCGTCGGAATTTGCAACTATGAGTGAACAGGAGATCGATAAAGAATTTGAACAGTCGAGGTATATTGCTACGAAGAGCGAAATTGAACAATATAAACGATATAACACGGTTATAGCAAAGCGAAAAGCGTTGTTCGATTTTTGGACTAACCGAGATGATGATAGAGCAACACCGGAAAACGAACAGCGGCAAGAATATTTTAAACGCGTAACATTTGCGAATGGGCATTATAAGACAGGATTTCGCGAAGGATGGAAGACCGACAGAGGTAGGGTGTATATTATTTATGGTGCCCCTGACGATGTTGAACGGCATGCAAATGAATTGGATAAAAAACCGTACGAGATTTGGACATACAACTCCATTCAAGGGGGTGTATCGTTTATTTTTGGAGATCGAACAGGATTTTCAGATTATATTCTGCTCCATTCCACCCATCGTAGTGAATTACACGATGAGAATTGGCAGCGACAACTTCAGGCAAATTAGTTGCATCAAAATTGAAGATTTGGTATTTTAGGAGAGAAATAATCCACTATTTCCTTTAATTCTATCCAGAGAGGTAGGAAAGGAGCACGTATGAAATACTCTGCACAAACGCACCTCCTTCTCAATATTTTACAGAGAATCGGAGGTTTTTTTATATGGTGAAACAAAACGTTATTGATGCTAAAGGTTTTGTTCGAACCGTCAATCGATTATCCCACGAAATTCTAGAGCGTAATAAAGGTGCCGAAACTATTGGCATAGTCGGAATCCGCACTCGCGGCGACTTTCTGGCACACCGCATAGCTCAAAAAATATCTCAAATGGAAAATGTCCAAATTCCCATCGGCAGTTTGGATATTACTCTTTATCGAGATGATCTTCGCGGTAAGATTCATCAGCCGCAACTGAAGACGACAGATATTTTATATGATATAACGAATAAGAATATCATTCTGGTTGATGATGTTCTTTTTACCGGAAGAACGGTTCGTTCTGCTCTCAATGCTCTTATGGATATCGGACGTCCCGCAAGCATTCAACTGGCTGTGCTGATTGATCGCGGGCACCGTCAATTGCCTATCAAAGCGGACTTTGTCGGGAAGAATATTCCGACATCATATGGTCAGCAAATTCAAGTGATGATGTCCGAGATTGATGGTGAAGATTCGGTGTATCTTTCCGAGAAGGAAGGAGGAGATGAATAATGTCACTGTCAAGCCGTCACTTACTTCGATTACAAGGAATGCCTCAAGCCGATATCGAAAAAATTTTGGATACAGCAATTTCTTTTAAGGAAATTCTTAATCGCCCGATTAAAAAAGTCCCAACCTTGCAGGGGAAAACTATTGTTAATCTTTTCTTTGAAAATTCAACCAGAACAAGAACTTCGTTTGAACTGGCTGAACGCCGTCTTTCTGCAGACGTTTTGAGTTTTGCTGCATCTTCATCCAGTGTAACCAAAGGGGAAACGCTGAAAGATACTGCGCGGAATATTGAAGCGATGAAGATTGATATGGTGGTGATTCGCCATAATGCTGCAGGGACAGCCGACTTTTTGTCAAAAGTCATCAATGCAAATATCATTAATGCAGGGGATGGGCAACATGAACATCCAACTCAAGGATTGCTGGACATGTACACGTTGCGGGAGAAGTTTGGGAAATTAGATGGACTTCATGTCTGTATCGTAGGAGATGTATTGCACAGCCGTGTTGCACGATCGAACATCTTTGGTTTGCAGACAATGGGTGCAAAAGTTTCTGTCTGTGGCCCAGCAACATTAATTCCTCGTGGAATTGAGCAACTTGGAGTGGATGTGTATCATCATATCGACGATATCCTTCCCAAAGTTGATGCGTTGAATGTCTTGCGGATCCAGCTTGAACGTGAAGCGGGAGGATATTTCCCATCGCTGAGGGAATTCCATCGCTATTTTGGTGTCACAAAAGAGCGATTAGATAAAGCGAATAGACCGATCACCATTCTGCATCCAGGACCGATTAATCGAGATGTAGAACTTTCCGCCGATGTTGCGGACGGGCCTCATTCGGTCATTCTGGAACAAGTGTTGAACGGTGTTGCCATTCGAATGGCAGTACTGTATTTACTCGGTGCATCAGAATAATTAAGAAAGAATACTATGTCTGAAAAAATATTATTACAATCAGGTCGTTTGATCGATCCATCGTTGAAACGAGATGAAGTGGTCGATATACTCATCGTTGATGGAAAAATTGATTCGATCAAATCGAAAATTTCTCCATCAAATGAATACACCGTGGTGGATCTAAACGGTAAAATTATTGCGCCGGGATTCATCGATATCCATGTTCATCTGCGTGAACCTGGATATGAGCATAAGGAAACAATCGAGACAGGCACTCTTTCGGCGGCGTATGGCGGATTTACGGCAGTCTGTTGTATGCCCAATACGAATCCTGCAATTGATGATGAATCAATCGTTACATTCATCAAGACTCAAGGGAAAAAAGCCCATGATGGGATTGTGGATGTTTTTCCCATAGCGTCGGTCAGTAAAGCGCGCCAAGGGAAGACTCTTGCTCCTATTGCTGAACTTGTTCATGCAGGAGCGGTTGGATTGAGTGATGATGGAGCACCTGTGTTCGATGCAAAGATTATGCGAAGGGCTTTGGAATATGCAAATATGTATAACGTTCCCGTCATGCAGCATTGCGAAATTCCCGAATTAGCACACGGTGGTGTGATGAACGAGGGAAGAGTTTCAACAGAACTTGGTTTGCCCGGGATACCCGGAATAGCTGAGGAGATTATGATCGCTCGTGATCTTCTGCTAGCACAATACACCGATTCCCGATATCACGTTTGTCATATGAGTACTGCATTGGCAGTCGATCTTGTCCGTGAAGGAAAGAAAAAAGGAATTAAGGTTACGTGTGAAGTTACACCACATCATTTTACTGTTACCGATGAGATTGTTCGGTCCTACGATACTAATACGAAGATGAATCCTCCATTGCGTACTCAATCGGATATTGATGCAATTAAAAAAGGACTGAACGATGGTACTATCGACGTTATCGCAACCGATCATGCGCCGCACTCATTGGACGAAAAAGAAGTAGATTACATACAAGCTCCGTTTGGCATTGTTGGGTTAGAGACGGCAATCGGTTTATCTATTTCGGAGCTTGTAGATCAAAAATATCTGAGTATGATTCAATTGATTGAAAAGTTTTCAACAAATCCTCGTAAGATTGTCGGGAAAGAAGTTGTAGTGCGTGAAGGTGAACTGGCAAATCTTACCTTTTTCGACCCAAGTATTGAATGGATTGTTGATATATCTAAATTCAAGTCCAAATCGAAGAACTCTCCGTTTAACGGACGGCATTTGAAAGGTAAAGCGATCGGAATTTACAACAACGGAAAGATAATGTTGTATTGATGCATATTATCCGTTCAAAAATATTTTCCCAATATCCTGAAATACTTTTTGGAATGAGCACCAATAGCGGTGGAGTCAGTGCTGGCAAATTCGGATTGAATTTGAGCTATCATGTTAACGACGATCCGGATAATGTATTGGAAAATCGGAAACGTTTTTTTTCTGCGCTAGGCATCACTCATGAACAGGTCGCTTTTACACGTCAGCAGCATACCACCAATATTGTTTCTGTTGACCGGTCTGGTATCAGTGAAAATTGCGATGCATTAATCACAAATAGAAGAAGCCTTTACCTTTCCATTAGTGTAGCCGATTGTACTCCGGTAATGTTATATGATAAGAAAAAATCGATCGTTGCCGGAATACATGCAGGTTGGCGTGGTGCTGCCGGCAGGATCGTAGAACAAACGCTATATCAAATGAAAAGAGATTTTGAAACTAATCCAATAGACATTATTGCATTCATTGGCCCTTCGGCAGGAAAATGTTGTTATGAAGTCGGTAGAGAAGTTGCATACCAGTTTCCTAATGAATGTATTACAGATTCACCAAACGGGAAGTTTTTATTGGATGTAAAACAATCGAATCTACTCCAACTCCTTGAAAATGGCGTCCCAAATTCCAATATTGAAGTAAGTGAAGATTGTACGATTCATAATACTATTTTTCACTCTCACCGGCGGGATGGAAAACAATCCGGAAGAATGTTCACAATTATCGGCATCAAACATTAAGGGAAAAAACTATGTGTGGGATTATTGGCTATATCGGTAGTAAAAATGCACTGCCAATGTTAATAGAAGGTCTTAAACGATTGGAATATAGAGGATATGATTCTGCCGGTGTGGCAATCCTTCGCGACGGAAAATTACTTGTGCAAAAAAAAGTGGGAAAAGTAGCTGAGCTGGAAAAAAATGCTTCTATAAAAGAATATTCAGGAACGATCGGTATCGGACACACTCGTTGGGCAACTCATGGTGAACCGAGTGATGTAAATTCTCATCCTCATATTAGCAACGATGGTACGATTGCTATCATCCATAACGGCATCATTGAGAATTATCAAGTCATTAAAACGAAACTTGAAAAACTCGGTTACAAATTCAAGTCTGCAACTGATACAGAAGCGTTGGTACACCTTATTGAGGAGATGAAGAAATCTTCCGGAGATCTTGAAACTGCTGTTCGTCTTGCACTGCGCCAGGTAGAAGGGACGTATGGAATTGCGGTTATCTCATCTCAAGAACCTGATAAAATTATTGTCGCACGAAAAGGAAGTCCATTGATTATTGGTGTTGGGGAAAATGAACATTTTGTCGCATCAGATGCGGCAGCCATTATTCCTTATACCAGACAAGTGGTTTATTTAGAAGACGGTGAAATTGCCGTTCTGACAAGTCAAAACTTTGAAACAAGAACGATAGACAATATTGAAAAAATTAAACAGATTCACGAAGTAACGTTTGATATTGAAGAGATTGAAAAAGGCGGTTTTGATCATTTCATGTTAAAAGAGATTATGGAACAGCCTGAAACAATTCGCAATTCCATGCGGGGACGTGTGTTGCTGAATGAAGGAAATGCAAAATTAAGCGGACTCAACGATGTTATGCTGCTGCTGGAAAATGCTCAGAGAATTATTATCACAGCTTGTGGAACTTCGTGGCATGCCGGACTTGTTGGCGAATATATGCTTGAGCAGTATGCAAAGGTTCCGGTAGAAGTGGAATATGCTTCTGAATTCCGCTATCGAAATCCAATCATTAAACCGACTGATGTTTTGTTTTTGATCTCTCAAAGCGGTGAAACCGCGGATACACTTGCTGCGCTGCGTGAAGCGAGGAAGAAAGGGGCTACGGTTCTAGGGATTTGTAATGTCGTAGGAAGTACAATCGCACGTGAAAGTCAAAGTGGCGTTTACATTCATGCGGGCCCCGAAATCGGTGTCGCATCCACAAAGGCGTTCACATCACAACTCGTTGTCCTTTCGTTGATCACGTTATTGATTGCTCGACAACGCCGAACGATTTCCGATGAGATTGCATTGTCGATGTGTAAAGAATTACTCGACCTCCCCAATAAAATCCAGCAGATACTAAAAGAGACTTCACATATTGAATCGATAGCAGAGGAATTTAAAAACTCCAATAACTTCCTCTATCTTGGTCGAGGTTTGAATTTCCCTGTTGCATTAGAAGGGGCATTAAAACTGAAAGAAATTTCATACATTCACGCTGAAGGGTATCCGGCGGCAGAAATGAAACATGGTCCTATTGCGTTGATCGATGAAAATATGCCGGTTGTTGTTATTGCGCCAAAGGATGGAACATACGATAAAATTATTTCGAATATGCAAGAGGTGAAAGCACGAAAAGGAAAAGTTATTGCGATTGCAAATGAAGTTGATCCTCAGATTAAATCCCTGGCAGATCATATTATTGTGGTTCCGCAGACAATTGATATGCTTTCTCCTATTATCAATGTGATACCACTACAATTGTTGGCATATTTTATTGCTGTAAAACGGGGTTGTAATGTTGATCAACCGAGAAATCTTGCAAAAAGCGTCACAGTAGAATAATTTGTTTCATCTACCAAAACTTTGTATTTTTACACCGTAATCTTAACTATTAATGAGGAAAACACATCGTGGCATCAGATTATCGTTATAAAAACACAGATTGGGCACTAATTCTCGGAGCTTCCAGCGGCTTTGGCGGAGCAACGGCAGTGGAACTAGCCAAGCATGGTATGAACATTTGCGGCGTCCATTTTGATCGTGCGGCGACAATCCCTAATGCTGAAAAAGTAAAAGCTGATTGTGAAGCATATGGCGTAAAGACACTCTTTTTTAATGTTAATGCATCAGATGCTGAAAAGCGGAATGAAGTTGTGACATTGCTGGCAAAAGAAATGTCTGCTCCCGATGCTCAAGTAAGAGTATTGATGCACTCCTTGGCATTTGGTTCCTTGAAACCATTTATTGCCAAAGATCCGAAAGATCAACTGACTCAAGCGCAGATTGAAATGACTATGGATGTGATGGCAAATGCACTGGTATATTGGACTCAAGCAGCATATGGAAAAGGGTTATTAAAAAAGGGAAGCAGAATTTATACAATGACCAGTTCGGGTGGTCATTTACAGTTTCCGGACTATGGCGCCGTGTCTGCTGCAAAAGCGGCCTCTGAATCATACATCCGTCAGCTTGCTCTTGAACTTGGCCCATTAGGAATTACCTGCAACGCTATAATGGCGGGTGTTACCGAAACAGCAGCATTGAAAAAAATCCCCGGTTCAGAACAGATGTTAGATATTGCACGTTCAAAAAATCCGGCAATGCGGCTTACAACACCCGACGCAGTAAGTAGAGCAATTTCTCTCCTTTCGCACGAGGATGCATTCTTCATTTCCGGAAATGTTATCGGCGTAGATGGCGGAGAAGATGTTGTGGCGTTTGTTCAGAAAGAACATTTATAAATAATTTTGTAAGAGCATTTATTTTTATTCGTAAATACCGCCGGTAACGGCGGTATTGTCATTTATGGAAGATATTATCGTCGATAAGCATATTACGATCCCGATTTCTGCCCTGACCTTTAAATTTTCACGAAGCAGCGGTAAAGGGGGACAGAATGTCAATAAAGTTTCGACAAAAGTTGAACTCCATATTGATCTGCGTGAAATCCAGTGTGATGAAAAGAAAAAATTACAAATTCTTCATCGCTTAGCACATAGGGTTGATTCTGCGGACATGATGAGAGTGGTATCTCAAGAATCGCGCAGTCAGTGGCAAAACAAACAATTGGCTATTGATAAGTTGAAAAGGATTATCGCTCATGCCGCAGTGGAAGAGGTAGAACGAGTCGCGACAAAACCAACGCGTTCGTCAAAGACAAAACGTGTTGACAAAAAGAAAAAGGGAGGACTCCAAAAACTATTGCGCCGCAAGAACATTTCCATTCAAGATGATTAATTAATTAACAACGGTTTAAATTCCGACCGTCGTCCTTGAATACTTTTTATTCCTGGGGCGGGGAACTTAAAATGGTTAAGGAGTGATTTCATCGGATCCCATATCCCTCCTGTAAGAGGAATTTCTAGAAGATTATAATCCAGGCTAATAGCCCATTTGCGTGCGGCGGATCCCGAAGAGGAAATAGGTGCCCCTATCCATGATGGTCTTCCCGAAATATTTTTCCCTCCATACCCGACTGCAATAGACAGCCACCGGGGGTAATAAGGTTGTACACTCTCTGGGAGCAAATTATGAACATTACAACTCAACCAATAAATATGTCCATCGTAATCGTCGGTGATTCTAAATTTTCCATCGAATGGGATAACACCGGAAGGATAATAACTCCATTTAAACGCAAAGTTTTGGAAAAAAGAGATTTTTTTTTGCAGAACACCATAGCTCAATCCCAGCATATTTGCAATTAAATCGGAATTGGAAAAAGCATACGTTGAAAATCCGTCTCCTATTTCTATGGAAAGTGCATTAAATGCCGGAAAGGCAATAGCGATCCACAGAGTTGTCTCTTCATCAAACGATCCTAATCGTAAGATATCATATGCAACATGAAAATAGAGGTACGATGTATAAAAATGCCCGACCTTATCTACACCAAGACTATAATTATTCCAAAATCCATCGTTTTCTTGTTTGAAGGTGTGATAGTTTCCTTCCCACCACCATTTATATTCCACATAAAATGAAGCGGCGGAATATGCCACCACGCCGTACGTCATCAACGTTTTTTTCTGCATTCCCAGGAAAAGAGAATCCGATCGTTCGTTTTCAGGGGATTGTGGTCTGACGATTTGCAAACAGCAGATAACAATTGCGAAGAATATTTTCATTGGGGATAAAATAGAAAGAGTTTTTCCGATAATCAATTTCCCGTTCCGCAATAACCAAACTTTTCGTATATTAACACCGTTATGCAAAAAGAATACGTTCGCTCTCTCTTTGACAAAATCGCTTATCGTTACGACCTTCTGAATCATCTTCTTAGTGGTGGAGTAGATTTATACTGGCGGCGCTCTGCAATTCAAACGCTGTTGGCTCATCATCCCGAGCGGATTTTGGATGTCGCAACTGGAACGGCTGATTTTGCTATTGCTACAATGCGCTTACATCCGAAAGAGGTTATTGGTGTTGATATATCGGAATCGATGCTTGAAGTTGGCAGGAAAAAAATCAGCCAAAAGAATCTAACCAAAACAATTCAACTGCAAAGCGGAGAAGCAGAGGATCTGAAATTCTCTTCAGATCGTTTTGACGCCGCAATTGTTGCGTTTGGGGCGCGAAATTTTGAAGATCTCGATAAAGGTCTTTGTGAGATGAACCGAGTATTGCGTGCAGGTGGAAAGATTGTCGTTTTGGAGTTTTCCCGTCCACGAGCATTTCCACTGAAACAATTATATTTCTTTTATTTTAAACATATTTTGCCATTTGTCGGACGCCTGATCTCAAAAGATAAAGAAGCGTATCAATATCTTCCGGATACGGTCATGAAATTTCCGGAAGGGAAGGATTTTTTACACCGCCTTCAGAGTGCTGGATTTTCTTCACTCGGAGAACAACGTCTTACATTTGGTATTGCCACAATTTATTCCGGAGTAAAGTAATAATGACTGAACGAATCGTAAAAGTTGGACATAGCCCAGATCCTGATGATGCATTTATGTTTTATGGATTAGCAAGCGAAAAAGTAAAACTCGAAGGGATCAAGATCGAACATATGCTTGAGGATATTCAATCTCTGAATGTTCGTGCGATGAAAGGGGAACTGGAAGTGACGGCAATTTCAGCCCATACATTTCCCTATGTTGCCGATAAATATTGGATCATGGTGACCGGTGCCAGCATGGGTGAAGGATACGGACCGGTCATTGTTTCCAAAAAATATAAAACACTTGAGGAATTGAAGGGAAAAAGAGTTGCCACTCCTGGTAAACTTACCACTGCAACGCTATTGTTTAAAATTTTTACCGAGGGGATCGAAAATGTCGATGTACCGTTCGATCAGATTATGGACCGGGTGAACAGCGGTGAATTTGATGCTGGCTTACTGATTCACGAAGGTCAGTTGACGTATCAAGCCGAAGGATTTAACAAAATTTTAGATTTCGGTGAATTCTGGGATAAAAAAACGAACGGCTTGCCGCTTCCGCTTGGGCTTGATGTTGTGCGAAAAGATCTTGGTGAAGAGTTAGCACGAAAACTCTCAAAAGGATTAAAAGAAAGCATCCATTATGGTTATACACACCAAAGTGAATCTGTCCCTTACGCAATGAAATGGGGAAGAGGTATTGATTATTCCCTTGGCGAAAAATTTGTGAAGATGTATGTCAGCGAATTGACGATTGATATGGGAGAGAAGGGGAAACAGGCGCTGGAACTGCTCTTCAAGTTAGGATATGAAAAAGGATTGATTCCGAATGTTCCGAAAATAGAACTGTTGTAGAAGTAAAAGATTTTCCAGATCTCAAAGATCTGGAAAATCTTAAATAATTCCTTTCGTATCCAACAATCCAGATCTTAAAGATTCGTACGGTTTTTAAATTTTCTGATTCATTGTCTGAGAATAAAATTCTTAGACAATGAAGTTGTTGATGAGGAAAGTGTAGAAGAATTCAGATTCGCTACCGTTGAAATTAGTTTTTGTTCTTCTGTCCTACTGTTATAATAACATTCCCCGTCTTTTCCTCCAGTTCAACATACTGAAATGCCTCTGCAACTTGTTCTAACGGATAGCGTCGATCAATAACCGGTTTTAATTTTCCTGACTCGATAAGCTCTTTAAAAAAGTTGAGATCTTTTTTACTGTTTTTTGGAATAGGGAAGATCACTTTCTTTCTGGCATGGCCTGGCAAGCTGCCGAATAGTGAAGTCCATAATGCTAACAATGGATTCTGTGCAAAGGGACCGAGATCTGTTGAACAATAGATTCCACCTGGCTTTAACAGATTTTTGCATGCTCCGTAAGAGCTTTTTCCAACCGCATCAAAAATGAAATTAAAAGTTTGACCACACTTTGTAAAATCCTCATTCATATAATCGATGACATTATCTGCGCCGATTGATTTTACAAGCTCAACATTCTTAGTGTTGCAGACGGCAGTAATATGAGCACCCAAATATTTAACCAACTGGACGGCAGCTGTACCAATCGCACCGGTCGCACCATAAATAAGCACTTGTTGACCGCTCTTCACATTCGCCTTTCGAATATCATTCCAGGCATAATGCACACTTTCTGAACCAGGTGCGGCATCCTCGTATGTACTATTTTCCGGCATTACGGATATTGGGCTCTCTTCACTTACTGCAATATATTCTGCATGGGCTCCGAAAGTTTCGCCGCTAAATCCGAATACTCTATCGCCGACACTGAACGTAGTGACATTGTTCCCGATTGCTTCAATTTCACCGGCAAATTCGGTACCAAGGATTGTATTCTTTGGTTTCGTAAGACCGCTAAAGAACCGAACAATAAACGGTTTTGCTCTTAAAAAACCACAGTCAGTTCTATTGACAGTAGTTGCATGGATTTTCACGAGAACTTCATTCGGTTTTGGTACAGGTTTATCCACCTCTTTTAGTTGGAGAACATCTGGTGGACCGTATTGTGTGTAGACAATTGCTTTCATACGTTTTCTCCGATTATGCTTTATATGCTGAGCATAGCATAAATTGGAAGGTTCGGGGGAGGATTTGTTATTATGCTATTGTGATGATTATTTTCCCTTGGGCGTGTCCTTCTTCAAGGTATCGGATAGCATCAGCAGCCTTCCTCAGCGGATAAGATCTATCGATCACCGGTACTACTTTACCCGCTTCAATAAGCTCTTTTAGAAAAATCAAATCCTTTTGATTTGGCGTACAAGACACAGTCCCCATTTTTTGAGTACCGGTCATAGAAAACCACGGAGCCAGGAGTAACGCTTCGAAAATTTGTGCCGTGGAACCACCCGCCATAAGATAACTCCCCGTAGGAACTAATGCACGTTTATATGCTGCAATCGAATGATATCCATTAACGGCAAGAATCAGGTCATACCGTTCCCGGAGTTTTGTGAAATCTTCCTGAGTGTAGTCAATGACGCGGTCGGCGCCCAGGGAACGTGCTTGATCCACATTTCTTGTGCTGCAAACTGCTGTGACATGTGCCCCGAAGAATTTGGCAATTTGTATGGCGAAAGTACCAACGCCGCCTGAGGCACCATTGATTAACACCGTTTGGCCAGGCTGGATCTTACCGAAATCGCGAAGACCTTGCAGCGCGGTGACTCCAGCCATCGGCACAGCAGCTGCTTGTGCGAAAGTTAAATTGATCGGTTTTAATGCCATTGCGCTTTCAGGAGCAGAAACATACTCGGCAAATCCCCCCGCACCATGCGCGGCGTTATCGCCAAACACCTCGTCACCCACATGAAACTTCTTTACGTCTTGCCCGACCGCTTCAACTTGCCCCGCAATGTCGGCTCCGAGTATTCTGTTTTTCGGTGTAAAAAAACCTCCGCCCATGAAGCGAACCAGGAAAGGTTTGGCTCTTAACAAATGCCAGTCATAAGCATTTGCCGATGCTGCATGAACTTTTACCAGTATTTCATTCTTCTTCGGTGTAGGTTTTTCTACCTCTGTAAATTGTAGAACATCCGGTGGACCATATTGTGTGTAGACAATTGCTTTCATTGTAGGTATCACCATGTTTTAAGTTCAAAGATTTCCAGGCAAAATGGATGATAGTTTTCTTCTGGCGGTATTGAAGAAACGGAAGCTACGTTATTAAAAATCAGCTGGGCAACATATATCATTCCGAACATTCTACCGAAAGCGATAAAGAGAAGCAAGTTGTTTACTCATTGAACGATAGAAATCGAGAAGCACAAATTCCAAAATTCAAATCTTAATACAACATTTTTCAACAGTATTCTAATCATCTAGATTCCAATAATAAGTATCTCAAGTTTTTATAAAAGAATAGATATCTTCTCATAATCAGGAATCATTTTAAAATATTTTTCATTGCTGAGAAAATGAAAGTTTAAATCGGCTGAAAAACTCCTTAATGCATTAGTGATTTTGGCATTAAAGTTGCCGATATTGAATCTGAATTATGGAAAAAACCCCCGCTGTTACCGATACACTTTCCTCATGTTACCATTGCGGAGACACGATTCGTGGCGAGCGGGTAGAACATGACGGAAAGTTATTTTGTTGTTCCGGCTGCAAAATTGTTTTTGAAATTTTGCAGCAGAACGATTTGTGCACTTATTATTCGCTTCAACAATCACCCGGAAATACCCCTTCATCCATTGAAGTCTCTCGGTTTGCATTTCTTGATGATGAAACAATCCAAAAACAGTTGATGGATTTTTCTGATGGAAAAATAAACAGGGTTACATTTTCTTTGCCCTCGGTCCATTGCAGTTCGTGCATCTGGCTTTTGGAACAGCTTTATAAACTTGATGCAGGAATTGTTGAATCACGTGTTGAGTATCTCAAGAAACAGGTATCGATTAAATTCCTTTCAGAGAAGACCTCGTTAAGGAATATCGTCGTTCTTCTTACCTCCATTGGATATGAACCGGAATTACGGCTCGATTCTGCCGGAAAAAAAATGGAAAGTGAGATCACCCGCGCGTTATACTACAAAGTGGGGGTCGCAGGATTTTGTTTCGGTAATGCTATGTTGTTCAGCTTTCCTGAATATCTTGGTGTAGATGCAAGTGAACAATTTCTTAAACCGATCTTTTCTTATTTGAATCTTCTTTTAGGTGTACCGGTATTCTTTTATTGCAGTAAGGATTATTTTACCTCGGCAATTGGCGGACTGAAAAAGAAAATCATCAATATCGATGTACCAATAGCACTCGGAATCTTTCTGCTGTTTGGGAGAAGTGCATATGAAATTATTACTCGCACCGGTCCGGGTTTTATTGACTCATTATGCGGTCTGTTGTTTTTTCTTTTGCTGGGAAGAATATTCCAGAGTAAAACATACGACCGCCTGAACTTTGAACGGAATTATAAATCATATTTTCCGCTTTCAGTAACCATAAAAAGAAATGGAGTTGAAACAACAGTTCCTCTTTCATCTCTGACGCGCGGGAATAGAATTATCATCCGGCATGGAGAGATTATTCCTGCCGATTCGATCCTTCTTCAAGGAAGTGCAGCAATCGACTATTCGTTTGTGACAGGAGAATCAACCCCAGTCGAAAGAGTGCTGGGTGAAATGATTTATGCCGGTGGAAAGCAGGCTGGTGGTGCAATTGAACTTGAAGTGATGAAGGAAGTATCACAAAGCTATTTGACCCAATTGTGGAATAATTTCAATCATTCTATACGCGAACAAGGGCAACTCTCAGAATTGTCCAACAGCGTAAGCAAATATTTCACAATTATTGTCCTTTTGCTTTCATTTGGTGTGTTGGCATATTGGCTTCCTATTGATATTATGACTGCGATAAATGCCTTTACGGGGATCCTGATTGTCGCCTGTCCCTGCGCCCTTGCTATTTCGATACCGTTTACGTTAGGGACGACACTCCGCATTTTTGGAAAGAATAATTTCTTCTTAAAAAATACCGCCGTCATTGAACTGCTTTCGAAAATTGATACCATCGTATTTGATAAAACAGGCACTATTACTCATGCCCAACAATCTACAGTTGGTTATGTCGGTGTTGATGTATCAAAAGAAGAAATAAATAATGTATTCTCGCTTGTTGCAAACTCAGTCCATCCGGTCAGTATGATGATAGCGAATTATTTAACAGGTCAAAAAAGAGAGATTGAAGACTATACTGAATCAATCGGTAAAGGAATATCCGGAATAATTGATGGTGCAGAATACAGGATTGGTTCGAAGGATTTTGTCGGGAAGATAGGATTGGACGGGGGAGCGATCAATGAAACTCGGTCATATCTATCCATCAATGGAAATGTTAAAGGATATTACTCGATAAAAAATCTCTATAGAGATGGACTATCTGAAGTGCTTTCTGTCCTGAGCAAGAAGATGAGTTTTGCAGTCGTTTCGGGGGATAATGAATCTGAGCGTCCCCGATTGCAGGCAATGTTCCCGAAAGGAACAGATCTTCAATTCAATCAAACTCCATCGGATAAATTGGAATATGTTCAATCTCTTCAAGCAAAGGGTCAGAAAGTCTTGATGATAGGGGATGGACTGAATGATGCCGGAGCATTACTGCAGAGTAATTTGGGAATTGCGGTGACGGAAAATGTCGCACACTTTTCGCCGGCATCGGATGCGATCGTTAGTGGTTCATCATTGAAGCGACTTTCTGATTTTGTTCAATTCGCATCTACGAGCATGAGAATTGTTATTGCAAGTTTTGTGCTGGCATTTTTGTACAACTCAGTCGGAATATATTTTGCCTTGCAAGGATTGTTATCGCCGATAATGGCAGCGATATTAATGCCTGCAAGTTCTATTACCATTGTCCTGTTTACTACACTATCAACACGGTTCCTGGCAAAAAAGAAAGGATTACTGACATGGCAGTGATGGTCGTAATGATCGGTTTCAGTTTCCTCATCGCCGTAGGCTTCCTTATTGCATTTTTATGGTCTGTAAAATCCGGTCAGTATGAGGATAAATATACTCCATCGGTTCGCATGCTTTTTGATGATACGAAAAACAATAAAAAATAACCCCACAATTAATTCACGAGGTTTCAATGGAAGTACAAAAATTTCAGTATGACAATAAGATCGTCCGCGATTTTGCATTCGCGTCAGTGATCTTTGCTATTGTCGGCATGCTGGTCGGTTTGATTATTGCATCGCAATTGTTCTCGCCGGCGGTGAACGCCAATCTTCAGTATATGACCTATGGACGTATCCGTCCGCTGCATACGAATGCCATTATTTTTGCATTTGTTGGCAACGCTATCTTTATGGGAATCTATTATTCGCTGCAACGGCTCTGCAAAGCGAGAATGTTCAGCGATCTGTTGAGCCGCATTCATTTCTGGGGGTGGCAGCTAATTATTGTTTCAGCGGCGGTTTCACTGCCGTTGGGAATTACCACGAGTAAAGAATACGCGGAATTGGAATGGCCGATCGATATCGCTATCACGCTGGTGTGGGTTGTTTTTGCAATCAATTTCTTCGGAACGATCATTAAACGCCGTGAACGTCACATGTATGTTGCTATCTGGTTTTATATCGCAACGATAGTTACGGTAGCGGTACTTCATATTGTAAATTCGCTGGAAGTTCCGGTTTCGTTCTTGAAAAGTTATTCCATGTATGCGGGTGTGCAGGATGCGTTAGTGCAATGGTGGTATGGACATAACGCGGTGGCATTCTTTTTAACCACACCGTATCTCGGGTTGATGTATTACTTCCTACCTAAGGCTGCAAATCGTCCCGTCTATTCTTATCGCTTATCCATTGTCCATTTCTGGTCTTTAATTTTTATTTATATCTGGGCCGGACCGCATCACCTTCTTTATACTGCGCTTCCGGATTGGGCACAGTCTCTCGGAACTGTCTTTTCCATCATGTTGATCGCCCCTTCGTGGGGAGGGATGATCAACGGATTGTTAACACTTCGCGGTGCATGGGATAAAGTTCGCGAAGAACCGGTTTTGAAATTTATGGTTGTCGGTGTTACCGCTTATGGAATGGCAACATTTGAAGGACCGATGTTATCCTTAAAAAATGTGAATGCTCTTGCCCATTATACAGACTGGATCGTTTCGCATGTTCACGTCGGTGCTTTGGGCTGGAACGGTTTTATGACGTTTGGGATTCTTTACTGGCTTATCCCCAAACTATATAAAACGGAATTGTTTTCCAAAAAACTTGCAAGTTTCCATTTCTGGATTGGTACGCTTGGAATAGTCTTCTATGCATCATCGATGTATGTAGCCGGAATAGTACAATCATTGATGTGGAAAGAATTTAATCCCATGGGAATCTTGCAATATCCGAATTTCCTTGAAACAACTTTACAGATTATACCTCTGCATATGATTCGCGCCGTCGGCGGTTTATTTTACCTTACCGGTGCATTGGTGATGGTGTACAATCTTGTTAAAACAGTGAAACAGGGAACATTTGTTGCAAATGAACATGCTGAAGCACCGGCACTTCAAAAAGAGGATAGCCATGTTTCAGAAACAAAACACCGGTGGCTTGAGAAAAAACCGATTCAATTTGCCTTATTGGCAACCGTTGCGGTCCTGATCGGCGGAATTGTTGAAATGATTCCAACATTTTTAGTGAAATCAAATATTCCAACGATAGCAAGTGTAAAACCATATACGCCATTGGAGTTGCAGGGACGCGATCTCTATATCCGTGAAGGATGCAATGCGTGTCATTCTCAAATGGTTAGACCTTTCCGATCTGAAACAGAACGATACGGAGAATATTCAAAAGCGGGTGAATATGTTTACGATCACCCATTCCTTTGGGGATCGCGCCGTACGGGTCCCGATCTCCATCGAGTCGGAGGGAAGTTCCCCAATTTATGGCACTATCTGCATATGGATAATCCCAGAACTATGTCTCCTGGATCGATTATGCCTTCATATTCGTGGCTGTTAACGCAAGATTTGGATACATCATCGACATCGGCAAAGATTCAAGCAATGCAGACGCTTGGTGTTCCATATCCAAAAGGTTTTGAGTTGATTGCAAATGATATTTTGCGTCAACAAGCAGATTCAGTAGCTGCAGATCTTCAGCGGAATAAAGTCCCGGCTGAACCAAATAAAGAAATCATTGCATTGATTGCGTACTTGCAGCGATTAGGAACCGATATTAAAGCAACCGGAAAGTGAAAAAACTATGTTATCAAAATATATAAGTTCTATTGATGGAATATCGGCATATCCAATCTTTTCACTTCTTATCTTTATTCCATTTTTCATCCTTGTTACTATTTGGGTTTTCAAATTAGATAAAAAATTTTTGAACTATATGGGCGAATTGCCGCTCAAAGATTCAACAGAATCAGTTGAAGATAGGAAATAACTACTATGAAAAATAAAAGTATGCTCAATCGTCTGTTGTTCTTAAGCCTATTCGGATCTCTTCCGGTCTATTCTCAGGTGAAGGATCCTGCGACAGAACTTGCTCTTATCTTTACCGTTTCATTTATTGTCTTTGTGGTCGCCACATTGATGTATATCATCGGCGTGATGAATGCGGATGTTGATCCCATCGCCAATCTATACATGAAGATCAAAAATTATGTCATTCCGCCACCGACTGAACAGGCACCAGATGTCGGTCATGTATATGATGATATTCGGGAATTAGATAATCGCATTCCGCCATGGTTCAATTATTTGTTTGGACTCACGGTAGTGTTCGCATTCGTCTATATGATCGACTACCATGTTATTGGTCTTTCAAAACTTTCAACGGACGAATATCTGGAAGAAGTAGTTGCCGCGAATCTCCAGAAAAAAATCATGTTTGCATCCGGCGGTTCCATTAATGAAAACGCACTGGTTGCACTAAAGGATGAAGCGTCAATAAAAGAAGGGGGAGAAAATTTTCAAAAATTTTGTATTTCGTGCCATGGTCCTCAAGCAGGGGGAATTGTGGGGCCGAATTTAACTGATGAATTCTGGATTCATGGCGGAGGTATCAAGAATGTCTATACGACAATCAAAAAGGGTGTTCCGGCAAAAGGGATGATCAGTTGGGAGTTGGTCTTTTCCCAAAAGCAGATTCAAAATCTCGGAAGTTATGTTTTGTCGCTTCAGGGAACCAATCCTCCGGGAGGGAAAGCACCCGAAGGTCAAAAATATGTTGAACCTGTTGCAGTAGCAAAAGACAGTGTCCAAGCGAAAGTGATGTGATTATTCATGGTTGATAGTACCATAGGATCCACACAGCAGGAATCGTTTCGTGATTCACTCGGTATTGTGGAAAAGAGCGGAAAACGGAAGTGGGTCTATCCAAAAGAACCTAAAGGGAGATTTACGAATGCCAAAAATGTGTTCAGTGGTATTCTGCTGTTAATTCTCTTTGGTACTCCGTTTATGACGGTTGACGGTCATCCGTTCATGTTATTCGATATCATCAATCGGCAATTTATTCTTTTTGGATTTGCGTTTGGGCCGCATGATTTTTATCTGCTTGGCCTTTCGATGATCACAACAATCGTTTTTATTTTTCTCTTCACTGCTGTTTTCGGCAGATTATTCTGCGGTTGGGTTTGCCCTCAAACAGTCTTTATGGAATCAGTTTTTCGGAAGATTGATTATTGGATTGAAGGAGATCACCGAAACCAACGGAGATTGAACGAATCCACCTGGACGGGGGAAAAACTTTTCAAAAAAGGGGTAAAGTATTCTGTCTACTTTGTGATTTCATTTCTGACCTCAAACATGTTGCTGGCATGGATCATCGGAGTTAAAGCGTTAGAAAAAATTATTACATCACCGGTGGAAGAACATATTGCTGGTTTTACTGCGATGATGCTGTTTACAGGACTCTTTTATTGGATTTTCATCTGGTTTCGTGAACAGGCTTGTATTCTTGTTTGTCCGTACGGGCGGCTTCAAGGAGTTCTGTTAGACCCCAATTCCATTGTTATTGCGTACGATAATCTTCGAGGTGAACCGCGGGGAAAAATAAAACGGAGTGAAGTCCGGACTCAAGGCGATTGTATTGACTGCAATGAATGTGTCGTCGTTTGCCCGACAGGAATCGATATCCGCAATGGTACGCAGCTTGAATGTGTCAATTGCACTGCATGCATCGATGCCTGCGACAATGTCATGGATAAGATCAAAAAACCACGTGGTTTAATCCGGTATGATTCGTTGAATGGTATTAAAACGAAAACACGAAAGATCTTTACCTCAAGGGTGATTGGATATTCCGTTGTTCAGGTATTACTCCTTTCACTACTGGTGTTCTTCGTATTAACTCGTTCGGAAATAGATGTGACAATCTTGCGAACCCCGGGGATGTTTTATCAGGAACAGCAAGATGATAAGGTGAGTAATCTCTATGATATGAAGGTGCTCAATAAGACGTTTGAACAAAAAGATATTGAAGTAAAACTGTTGAATATCGAGGGGGAAATCAAAATTCTTGGAGATCACAAAAGCGTACCTCCGCAAGAAGCAGCGTTAACTAAAATGTTCGTGTTGCTTGATAAAGAATCGATTTCCATGATGAATACACCGCTTCAATTTGGCGTCTATTCCGGAGGAAAAGAGATTCTACGAATCAATACTTCATTCCTTGGACCAGTAGAGAAGAAAGACAAAAAAAAACACGATATGCAGGACGACAAAACGAAAGAGGAGCATAAGGGAAACAACCATGAAGATTAAATTTAATTGGGGATTTTGGATTGTTGTCAGTTTTATTGTTTTTGCCGTTGGAACATTCACGATGGTCTATATTTCAATGTCGACGAGTGTCGATCTTGTTACGGATGACTATTATGAAAAGGAATTGAAATATCAAAATCATATTGAATTGGTGAAAAGCACGAATGCTCTTGAACAAAAAGTAACCATGGAATTTAGCGAAGGATCCTTGGTGATAAAATATCCGAAGATTGGCAAGCATGACGCATACTCCGGTACCATATATTTCTTCAGACCATCGGATAAACAAGGAGATTTTCAAAAAGAGATATCCATGGATACATCTTATACACAATCATTTCTTACAGACCAATTTACAAAAGGATTGTGGCGTGCCAAAATATTCTGGAACGTTTCGGGACAGGAATATTATTCAGAACTACCAATGATAATTCAATAGTATAATGAACATTTTTGCAGCATTTACACTCGGACTTCTTGGAAGCATGCATTGTATTGGTATGTGCGGTCCTCTCGTCCTAGCCGTACCGAGCAATGCCGTTCATCGGTGGAAATTTATTGTTGAACGGGTACTCTATAATACTGGAAAAGCGTTAACCTATGGAGTGATGGGAGCGGGGTTGGGGTTGGTGGGTAAAAGCGTCTTGATGAATGTTCAGCAAGATTTTTCGATTGTTCTGGGAATAACAATGCTCCTTACTGTAGCGATTCCCCTTGGTTTCAAATCCAAAATTGAAAAATACTCTCCACTGAAATATCTCTATCGTTTTGTGAAAGAGAAGTTTTCAGTGCTGATGAAAAAAAGGGGAAGCCTTGCATTGTTCGTCATGGGTATGTTAAACGGATTGCTTCCTTGCGGTTTGGTTTATACAGCACTTATCGGTGCGACCGTTGTCGCCGATATTTGGCAAAGTGCACTGTTTATGATGATGTTTGGGGTTGGAACTGCTCCTGCGCTTATTGCAATTTCGCTGACGGGGAAGATGATCTCGTTGAAATTTCGCTCTTTCATGACACGCGCAATACCCATCTTCAGTATTGCCGTTGCCCTTATTCTTATTTTACGCGGAATGAATCTTGGCATTCCGCTTATTAGTCCAAAAGTAACCCAGACTGTTACCCACGAAGAGAAGATGGATTGCTGCGAAGAATGAACGTGCTAACGCGAGACATAATCCATTAAGGATTTTATCTCGTCATTTTTCTCTTGAAGAATAAACTTTATCACATCTCCGATTGATATTAATCCCACCATTTGTTCGCCCTGAAAGATAGGAAGATGGCGGATCTTTTTTTCTGTCATTGTGGTCATGATGCTTTCGATATCATCGGATTCTGATGCCGTATGAAGATTTGCTTTTGGCGTCATGATTTCGCTCGCTTTCAACAACCTTGGATCTTGTTTTAAGTTCATGCAGCGGTGAACGACATCGCGTTCTGAAATGACACCTACCACATTTCCGGAACTGTTTTGGACAACAAGAAAACCTACCTTATTTGTTGCAAGGGCAGTAACAACATGATCTACTGTATCGTTTTCAGCTACAGAAAATATTTTTCTTCCTTTGGAATCCAAAATATCCTTTACCTTCATAAAAGATCTCCTTTGTTAATGAATATGTTCTTTTGCTAATGTAGAAAAGTAGGAAATAGAAGTCAAGAATCGAATATTCTAAGTTCTTTCTGTTTTTGCACGAAAGTAAGTGGTTTCAACCGCTTTTGTTTCTCCGCCGTCGGGCGTAATGTTATTCATCGTGATTCGAATTTGATCAGTATTGACGATCTCAATAATTGTTCGCCAGCCCCAGGGAGGGGATCCATCAGGTGCATCATAGATTCCCAACACAGTGAAAAAATCATCTGATTTTTGTTGTTGCGAAAACATGATCGAAGTTCCGTTATGAAAACTATCTACCCACGCACATTGAAATTTTCCTGAGGATATGTTATAACCGTATATTGCCACTCCTGAAAGCGTTTTTCCCTGCAAGCTCCCCCGATACTCGTGCAGTACGAACATTCCGTCGAGAACTGATTTTATCGTCCCGCTCCAGGGTGATTCATCTGCGAGGATGTTAGGTTCGAAGTAAGTTTTTGTTGTTCCCTTCCACGTTCCGACTAATTGCTGCAATTGGTGATGCGTGCCGGATGCTCTCGATGTTTCGAATGTCTCTTTATTCATAGACGTTCCATAATCGGTTGTGAAAAGGTCAATTGCGCAAAGACAGAAAGTGCGACCGAAAAAATTGAACAGCTTGTTTCCGGAGCACCTGATGCAGTGGTTATGAGAATTACCTCAATCTAAAAAGTGCAGGAGAGAAGTCAAACCGTCGCTTATTTACTGGATCGAGAACGTCCGAACCATTTTTTCTTTTCGTGTCCTCCGGATTCTGCTCCCTTCGGTTTGGAATGCCCCGCGTGTGCAGAATGGTGCGGCCGTTGTTGTCTGTGTTGAACTTGTTTCGGCGCTTTCACAGGGTGATGATCCATCAACGGGAAGGGATGGTTTTCCATGACCGGAATTTTTTTGCCGATCAGTTTTTCAATATCACGGAGATATTCCTTTTCCTCTGCATCGCAGAATGAATATGCAGTTCCTTTTGCCCCGGCGCGACCTGTTCTGCCGATGCGGTGAACGTATGTCTCCGCAATGTTCGGGATTTCGTAATTGATAACGAATTCCATGTCATCCACATCAATACCGCGTGATGCAATATCCGTTGCAACAAGCACACGTGTTGTTTGTGCTTTAAAGTTTGTCAGCGCACGCTGCCGTGCATTTTGGGCTTTGTTGCCGTGAATTGCTTCGGCTTTAACATGATTCTTTTGCAAAAATTTTACGACTTTATCCGCACCATGTTTTGTACGGGTGAAAACAAGCGCCGTTTTGATTGACGTGTCTTTAAGAATATGCATTAATAGAGCATTTTTGTTTCCTTTATCCACAAACAAGATATGCTGGTTAATGATATCGACGGTCGAAGAAACCGGTGTCACCGAAACTTTTACCGGATCATGTAATATCGTTCCCGAAAGTTTGATAATTTCTGAGGGCATCGTTGCAGAGAAAAAGAGTGATTGCCGTTTTTGAGGAAGGGCATGCAATATTTTCTTTACATCATGGATAAATCCCATGTCGAGCATCCGGTCTGCTTCATCCAACACGAAAATCTGAATATCTTTTAAAGAGACATATTTTTGATTCATCAGATCAAGCAGTCTGCCGGGAGTTGCGATTAAAATATCCACGCCGCGCTGCAGCGAATTTGTCTGCTGCTGTTGTCCGACTCCACCGAAGATAACAGTCGATGTTAATCCTGTATGCCTTCCGTAAGCATGAAAACTTTCATTGATTTGAATTGCCAATTCACGTGTTGGTGTAACAATTAAACTCCGAATATGCTTTTTATGATCAACCGGTTTATGTGCGCTTAATAATTGAAGAATGGGAATGGCAAATGCTGCTGTTTTTCCCGTTCCTGTCTGCGCGCAGCCAAGAAGATCTGTCCCTTGCAGAACGATTGGTATTGCTTTGGATTGGATGGGTGTTGGGATTTTGTAACCTTCTTCTGATAATGCTTTCAGAATTGGTTCAATAATGTGTAACGATTTAAATGCCATGTTTCGTTGATTTGTAGAACAAGCGGTAGAATGTTGTTCTTAAGTGTATAGTCGCGAAAAGCCTTACTGTAATCGCTCAGGTATAGAACAAAATGCCGAAATTTTTCGTCATTTCCTTCTTATGTTAACAAATTATAACAATAGGGGAAGGAATTGTTGGTGTGAAATCGGTTTGAAGGGAAGAAAACACCTTTTAACGGCTTTTCCCGCTCAGAATCCTTGCAGGAAGTGTTACAACACTCCATATAAATTTAAGGATTCCGTCAACTGTAATTCCAATGATGCGGAATGGAAGGAGAATTAACCACACAATTGGATAAAGAATAATTGCCATCAAAGCCAAAGGCCAACAAAGTACAAGAAGAATACACCAGAGAATAAATTTTATCATGATGATTGTCGTTCATTGTGGTAAGGTATGTTGGATATTCCATTTCTCCCGTTGCCATTGTTGCTGTTCATCGTTTGTCAAAAATGTCCACGCGACAAATCTGCTTTTCTTTTGTCCTTGAGCCATTTCAACGGTTCGCACTTCAACTGGAACAACCATCTTAAATGACTTATTGATTTTGGAAAGGTTTGATTGTTTTGAAACAAGAGAGGTAAACCAGAAAATCTGTTTCGCAAATTGAACGCTTTCTTGGATCATGCTTGTGATAAACGCCTCTTCACCTCCGGGAAAAATTAGCTCATGACTCTGACCGCCAAAGTTAAGTGCTGTTGATGGCATTTTTTTTGGCGTGACATTCTTCCATTTTCTTAGAGTTCCGGACATGGCTTGTCCCATAGTGGAGTGGAATGGTGGATTACACATAGTAACATCAAATTGATCATCGGAGGTAACGATCCCCTGAAACATTTGGTTTAAATTTCCTTGCCGCCGTATTTCAATGGATTCGTCCGGAAAATGATTAGAGTGAACAATCTTCTTTGCAGATTCGATTGCGATAGGATCGACATCGGAACAGATAAAGCGCCATCCGTATTCTTTGTTTCCAATAATCGGATAGATACAATTGGCACCGACACCAATATCGAGTGCGGTTATTGAGTTTCCTTGCGGAATGATATTGTTGTTGCACGATGCTAAGAGATCTGCTACGTGATGAATGTAATCCGCTCTGCCGGGAATAGGGGGACATAGGTAATTTTTTGGAATATCCCAATATGATAATCCATAAAAATGTTGCAGCAATACCTTGTTGAGAACTCTTACAGCGTCAGGATTTGCAAAATCGACCGTTTCGTGTTTATATCTATTTGTAAAGACAAATTGCTTGAGTTCCGGATATAACTTGATAAGAGATTGGAAATCGTAGCGTATGTTGTTCTTGTTACGGGGATGTAAATTGTTTTTTTTCTCTGACCTTATGTTCTTTTGTTGTTTCAAAGGATAATTAAAAACCTATAATAAAATTTTCTGTTTCATTAATGAAGGCCATAACACATCTGAACTATAAAGGCAAAGGTCAGTTTTTTGCTAAAATTGTAATATCGTTATTTTCAATTATCTGTTTGGAATAGCCATGCATTGTCAAATGGATCATTGAATGTCCAATTTCTTCGAGTTTGCACAGATAATTGGAGAATAATGGTTTTAGGATTGGATAAAGCAATCCGAGGGTAGGCGTAAGGGGAAGGGCATTTTTTTGTCCCTTGATAGGTTTAATAAAACCGGGACGGAAATTATAAACTCCTTTAAAAGGAAGTTTCATCAGATCATTTTCAGTTTTTCCTTTTACACGTGCCCACATACTTCTTCCTTTTTCAGTACTATCGGTTCCCAATCCCGAAATATAGAAAAAGGTCATTTCGGAATTAAGTCGTGAAAGTGTTTTTGCGACATGCATTGTCAGATCGTACGTTGTTTTGGTATAATCGGGTTCGCTCTTTCCGACAGATGAGACACCGAGACAAAAGTAACAAGCGTTGTACCCTTGAAGTTGTGATTCAATGGACGAAAAATCGAAAAAGTTCGTATGAATCAATTCTTTCAGCTTAGGATGCTGAATACCGCATGATTTTCTTCCTATCACCAGCACGGAATCAACATTTGGATTATTCAGTGAAACAAGGAGAACACCTTCGCCAACCATACCTGTTGCACCGAAGATGATAGTTTTGATGCTCATAGAAATCCTTCCAAAATAAAATTCAACGTAACTACTGAGCAGAATTACATAAAAATTCAAAAACATGCCACCAAACCACGAAAACACGAAAGTGCACAAAAAGAATTTGAACCATTATCCCAAAAAGGTTGGTGAAATTTTGTGTTCTCGTGTTTTAGTGGCAAAAAATTATAAACACTAAGTAGTTACAATTCAATGCAATGTAGAAAAGAGGTGGAAAGAATGCAAGAAAGAGTGGATATTGGTTCTTTTTCTTACTTGATCATGGTTAAGAGCATTTTGAATCGCACCGCTGCTTTTACCGCATGCGGTACATTCGCCGGCAGGATAATTGACTCTCCCGTATGGAGACTAAATGATCGTTCAGCGATACTTATTTCGGCTGAACCATCAATAATTTGCACAAGTGCTTCAAACGGGGAAGTATGTTCACTTAATTCTTCACCTGCATCGAAAGCAAATAATGTAATCTGTCCGGTCGGTTTTTTTATTACCATTTTACTGACAATGGCGTTCGGTGAATATTCTATCGATTTGTTCATTGTAAATACTTCAGATGTTTGAAACACATTCGGTGTCATAATAACCTTTAATTATAGAGATGGTAAAAAAACAATCGGATATATTGAATGTTTACCAAATGTATGGGATAAACATTTTAGTTCTGCCAGCATATTCAGTATATCTCTTTCCAAAGTGAATTGCATTCTCTTTTTCTTCTGCTTTTGCTGTTTCAAGAAGGAATAATGAAATACCGAGAGAAATCACCGTTGTCATCCACGTACTATTTTTGAAGTATACACCCCATGTTAAATAGATTAATGATGCATACAATGGATGTCGAATATATCGATATATACCTGATGTAATAAGAATCGTTGTTTTTTCAAATGCCAAATCCGATCCTTTGTCTGCAGTATCTGTTGGCTTACCTACCACCTGAAGAAGAAAAACACCATGAACAACTGGGTATATTGATACAGTTAGCAATATCCATGAAATTATCTGGGACGCTGAACGTGGATTGTCGATCCAATAAGGGGCGTTGAGAATGATCAGGAACAGTATTCCTTCCCATGCAAAGAATCTGAAAAATCCATGTGATCTAGGATGTAACAACGACCTCCTTGAAATGTAGATGATAAGGATTGTTCCAACAAAAAAAGAAACTGTGGCAAGAATATTCATGGATAGATGTTTGAATTATATAAACAATGACGTTACTCGGACTCCCATACTCTGCATATCCTTAAAAAGTTGAATTGGATCAACCAAATGTCCCATCATCCATAAACCAGGACGACGAGCTGACCCATCCAAGTACTGCTGCAATGCTGCCACAACAGGAATAGCGGTCAATTCATAACCATCCGTGTGCGACACAGTAGCAACGATCTTTGCAAGTTTTCCATCTTTTAACCCAGTAGCTTCAACTTTGAGCAAAACAATATACGGTGGTTTGGGAAATGTTTGCATACCCCACCACATCAGTTTACCCATAGGACGAAAAATACTTTGCGGCCCAATCTTCACTCCTGCAAATACTATGGGCGTAATCACCCAATCCACAAACCAATGAGATCCCGCAATATAAAACCCAAGATCGTTAAGAGTTGGGAGCATCGTGGGGAGGTCTTTCAGTTCCTCAAAGAACATCGAGTAACTACTACGGATTCCAATCTCACTTCCAAAATTTATTTGACGTATTTGAAAATCCGATGGATTAGTCCAGCGCCGATTTTGGAAAATTTGTGCTTGGTAGTTCTTAAAATATTCCATCAATTCGTTTACAGCATCTGTGTAGGGAAGAGAGTGGCCAAAATTTAAATAGCCGGCAGTTACGGCAGTATCAATTCTGTCAAGGTGAGAAGCAACATATCGAACCATTGCTGCGGGAAGTCCAGGATGAAATCCTGCTTCAGTAATAAAGCATAATCCGGCGCGTTGAATATCCTGTGCGTACGATTTGAGGAGTTTCAATTTTTGTGCATTGAGCTGAACGTCAAGATAATCCGTTTTAGAATCTATTGCAGCACGGATAACAATTTCTGCATATTGTGTTGTGGGTGCTGCGACAACCAACAAATTAATCTCCTTGAGTATCTGACGTAACCTCTGTGAATCAGATGCATCAGCCTGTACGGCAGAGACCCTTTTGCCGTTGAACTCTCCATTTAACCGATCTGCGTATGATCGTACTTTATCGACATTTCGTGCAGCTAGAACAATCTCTGTCGTGGTGCGTTCCAGCAAATGCCGAGCGACTAACCTGCCTGTAAATCCGGAACCACCTAAAATTAATATTTTTGCCATGACAATCACTTTCGTAATGAATACACTTCAATAAATCAAAAGCAACGGCAGTTTTTGTATTTACGTATTGTTCTATTCGTAAGGGAGGAGTTTCAATCTTGTATTTCTATACTGTTTTTTCTCTGTTCATCCTATAATGAGGACAATAATATCTTTATTTTGGTTATTCGAGGTATATATTGCATAAGCAAATATACTGCCATGAAGAACTCATAGATTTATTACAAAAATTTCATATAATATTTTCAGTTGTGAAAAAAGAGAAGAAGTTTATTTTTAATTATGAGAAGCGTTACAGGTATTTAATATATGAACATTAAAATCTTACAACATACCGATATAAGGTTACTTCCTACAGTACAACCTGACGGATGGTCTGATATTATACCACATTTTGATTTTTATACCTCGTCCCCATTCTGTTTTCCTATAAAAGTAACAATTGATGACACAATTGTAGGTATTGGCACAACAATAATTCATCATGACGTTGCATGGTTAGCGCATATTATTGTTCATAAGGAATATAGAAAACGGGGGATCGGGCAATTCATCACTGAAGCATTAGTGGAAGATGCAAAATCGAAGAATTGCGAAACAATCTATTTACTGGCTACAGATTTAGGAGCGCCCGTGTATGAGAAGGTCGGCTTTGAAACAGAGACCGAATACTTATTTTTCAAGGAGATTAAACTTGGAAAAAGTGAGAAACTATTAGTCAATATTGAACTATATAAGGAGGAATTTAGTGAAGAAGTAGAAAGGATGGACAGGATAATTTCATCCGAAGTGAGAATGTTTCACCTTAAAAGCCATCTTCCACATGGATTTGTGTATAAAAACAATTCTTCTATTGATGGTTTTTATTTTCCAACATTTGGCGATGGATTGATATTAGCAAATACAAAATCAGCAGGAATTGCGTTGCTTCAATTGCATTTGCAATCAAACGAGAGAGTTGTTTTTCCCAAAAATAATGTTGCCGTTAAAAACTATTTAAACGGAAAAGGTTTTCAAGAGGTTCTCACTGGAAAACGGATGCGTCTCGGAAAAAAGAGGGATGTAAAGTTTGAAAATATTTATAATAGAATTGGTGGGAATCTTGGATGAAGAAATGGTGTGGAAATTTTTCTCTCGTTTTCACGTTCACCGAAGAACCATTGCTTCCATTATTCTTTTGGAATACATGAATGGAAGAAACTTAGTATGGCTGGATGACGGAATATCAATATCCGTTTAGGAATCGAACAATTCTACCAACAAAAAATCCTAATGCTTTCCCGATGACAAAACCGGTCGGGTGCTTAACAACATCTCCATCTTCGTAAACAAATCCTTGATTCAAAGGTCCATAGACAGAGACAGTAAATGTGGGCATCTCATCTATTCCAAGTTCGTGCAAAATAGTGCGAAAAATTGATAGAACATCAGTCGCAGGATGATCACCAAAAGGAATTTCAATAATTACTCTGTTCAGTTTATGATAATAGTTCGTGTATCGTGTTTTAAATAATATCCCATTCCGTTCAAATTTCTTTGCCAACATAACCAGGTTGGCGCGGGGGATATATCCTGCACTGAGTGTGATAAATATTTTTGCTGGTTTCTTTAAATACAGACGTTTTAAAATATTTATTGCCGTCTGGTTTCCCTCTGCTTCAACATGTACTGTCCCTTCGTCCGCAAGTGCTTTCTCTAACAAATAAGCCAAATATTGTGTAAGACCGGAAAATGAAATGCCTCTGTACAGTGGAACTCGTCCGACGAAGAACAATCGAATAATAAAAAGAATGGCGATAAATCCGATGAAGATGAAGAGGATGGTCACAAATTCAATTCATAACCGAAACAAGCGTCTGTTTATTTGCAAAATCGTATAGTGTTAGTCGGCGCAATCGGTAATATGTCACCCAATAATCGGACAATGTTTGAATCCGTGCGCGATATGCAGCATCTTTTTCTGATTGCGCCAGAAACAAATTCGGAACATCGATTTTACCAATAACAAATCGTTCTCGAGCGACTTCAAATCTACGCTGTGCCACAGTATCGGCTTTTCCGGAGAGTGCTACTTGAGTTTGCAACTGTCGGAATCGTTGTACTTGATACAACACTTCCTGCCTAAAAGAGAACTGCTGTGAAGCAACGGATGTTTCCACTCGTGTTCGTTCCGCTTCCGCTGATTCTATGGCATGACTTCCTGTTCCGAATCCATAAAGAGGAATTTGTAATTGAACGCTGAATTCTTGTTGATCCAATAAATTGATATATGCGTCACCAAACGTATTTGCCTTTTGATTCAAACCGATATTCGCAAAGATGGACATAGAAAAAGAGTTACTGGATTCCGTCTGTCGAACATTCCGTTCGGCGGTCAATTTTTGAACCTCAAAATCCAAAACATCGCTCCGAAATTGATTGGCATATTCCAAAGCTTTTGCCGGCTCAACATCAATAAATGTTGCTGTTTCGTTTGGCTGAACAAAGATGGGTCGTTGATCTGTCACACCGATGGAATGTCGAAAATTCTGTAATGACCGGTCATATTCAATGTAGGCACTTTCGTATTGGGTCCGTGCATTTAAGAATGCAAGTTCGCTTTGTAAAAGATCATTCTCTGCAATTCTCCCCACATTAAATCGTCCTTTTGACATTTGAAAGAGCGTGTCATTGATGGAAAGATTGAGCTGAGCGTTGTTCACATTCATCATTGCAAGATAAAAACCAAAAAATTTATTCGTTATATCAATCGCGGCATCTTCCATTGCTTCGACAAATTCACGGTGCGATGATTGATATCCAAGTTCTTCCAATTCCGAATTCCAGGCTGATGTATTGATGGAAAATAATGACTGGCGTAAAGAAAACGTTAACGGAGTTGATCGATAGACCGCGCTCTTCGTTTCAAGATTATCTAACCTGTTCAATCGTGAATACAACGATATTTGAGTGTTTGTCCATGGCAGTTGTTGCATCAATGCAAGTGAAAGGGAAGATTGCGCCTGGCGTTGTAAGAGAAATGTACTGCTGCCATCCGGTTGTGTAATGCTGTTGATGGTTCGTATGAATTGTGGTGCATCTGCTTGGATGGAAAGTTGTGGGAGGAATCCCGCCATAAATGCTTTATAACGGTGTTTCTTATTGTTATACGCAGCTCGTGCCATGGTGGAGAGTGGCCCGTTTTCCTGACCCAAGCGTATGCTTTCGCTTAACGTTAAAAAAAGTGTATCTGTTTGTTGAGCGAAAAGGACGGAGAGATTTGAAACTAAAAAAGTAAGGGTAAATAATTTTGTAAGAATTTTCATTGGAACTCTATTCATAGCGCAATGATTGGATGACATCCTGATCTGCCGCTCTTTTAGCGGGGAAGTATCCGAAAGTGATGCCGATAGTGATGGAAATTGCAAATGAAATGAAAATGGAGATAATTGAAACGATCGTATGAATTTCCGCCGTGTATTCGATAACGATACTGATCGCAAACCCCAATAAAATTCCGACAATTCCTCCAGTGACACTAATCGTTGTCGCTTCGGAAAGGAATTGCATAGTAATATCCGCGCGAGTAGCTCCCACAGCACGGCGAATTCCGATCTCTTTTGTTCTTTCCATTACGGAAGCAAGCATGATATTCATGATTCCGATCCCGCCGACAATAAGGGAAATGGATGCAATAGCTCCAAGGACAATATTGAAAATTTCTTTTGTCCGCTGTTCCTGTTTGAGCAATTCTTCGGGAACAGTTACTGAGAAATCAACCATACCGTTATGTCGACGCTGCAACATTCTGCTAATAATTTCTGCAAGTGGCCGAATCTGATCTGTGTTTGCTACACGCACAACCAATCTGTCCACCTGGTGATAGTTCACTGCTTTTTTTTGTTCGTTATCATCATTATTAGAGTTACCTCCTCGGGCTGCATTTTGAACATCACGCCGGGTTACGAGAGCTCGGTTTTTATACCTCAACAGTACGGTATTGACCGGTGAATAGATATCAAAATTGTAATCCCTTAAGCCCAGATGCTGAATATTTTGTTTTGAAACATTCCGTTCTTTCATTACGCCGATCACGGTAAGCCATAGTTTTCCGCATTTAATCTTCTTACCGATCGGGTCTTCACGAGTAAAGAATTTCGTTTTGATACCGTGTCCAATAATTGCGACTGGCAGTGAACGCTCCAAATGTGTTTGGGAAAAATAAGAACCTTTCTCCAGTGCGTAATCTGAAGGGACAAAAAATGTTGAATCTACACCGACTAATTTAGTAGATCGTTTCAATCCCTGGCGCAGGGCGATCGTTTCCAACACTACTTCAGGACTAATGGATTCAATGCCAGGTAATGAGGCAATGATGCTTTTTCCATCTTGAAGAGTTAATCCGGGAGAGAATTTCTTTTTTTCATTTTGTTTTTGGTTCTGATCCTCATCTACTTTACCCTCTTCCTGTTCAATAATAGGTGTGATGATGATATTGTTCGTCCCGAGCAGTTTCATTTGATCCAGAATTTCCTGTTGAGCACCTCGGCCAATGGCAAGCATGGAAATGACCGATGCGACTCCAAAGACGATTCCGAGAGATGTAAGACCTGAACGGAGTTTGTTCCGTGTAATGGCTTCAAACGCTGTCAGAATATTACTGACGAGGGCTCTGGAAGGTTTGAGAGTTGTTAATAAGGCAAGGAAACTTTTTCTGATCACGATGTGACTTTCAGTCTGCGTAGTTTTATCGCCGACGCGTCACCCGGCGGCGATAGGTAGATCTCATCTTTTTCGTCTACACCTTTTAAGATAACAGCAGCATTGTCATTTTGAAGACCAAGCTTAATTTCCTGCTTTATGATCCCGCCGTTCTTGATGTAGACAAATGTTGTAGTATCCTGAGTGTGAACAGCTTCCAGTGGTATCGAGAGGACATTGGCAACTTTTGCTACGGTAATTTCATTTGAAGTCGTCATCGCAGGCCGTAATGTTGTATCACGATCATTGATGATGATTCGCACTTCAAATACTTTTGAATCTGAATTGGGACGCTGCTCTCCAATATTAGCAACCTGCACAACATTACCGGATAATTTTTTATTGGGATCGGCATCCAATCGAAGAGTTACTTCTTGACCGACAACAATTTTTTGAATATCTACTTCATTCACATAAGTGATCGATTCCATCATACTAAGATCAGGAAGCGTTGCAACGGTTGGTTCCCACGGACTGACGGTGGCCCCGACGACTTTTTTCTTTCCGTTCCATTCACGCGCGTATACAACCATTCCATCAGCCGGAGCAAGAATGGTGAATTGCATTAGAACACTTTTCATGATATCCATCTTCTGCCGTTCCTTCATCAAATCTGCTTCTACGGCCTGTATTTTTGCGATGGATTGTTTTGTTTTTGTTACATAGTTCTTTTTCGCCTGAGCAATTGTTCTTTCCGCTCGGTCAAAATCAATTTGAGCCTGTCGTTTTACGGCGGGTGCTTCAAACGTGGACTGCTCAAGCAGTATCTTTTTTTCTTCAAGACCAAAGATTAAATTTACAAGTTCGTCACGCGCTTGTGAGAGCGACAGCGTACTATCCAAAGTGGTTTGTGTGTATTGTGCATTTAATTTTTGCACTGAAAGTTCTGATTCCTTCAATCTACTGGCAATCTCCGCTTTATCAAGTTCTGCAACAAATTGTCCTTGTTTTACTACCGTTCCTTCTGCAATCAGATTAGAAATTTTCATCTGCCAGATACCGGCGGCACGCGCTTGTTCGGGTCCTTTAATCTCTATGGAGTTTTTTGCTTGTAACTCACCTGTCGTTGTTATAGAGACAATAAACTCCCCTTTTACAGGAGAGATAATCAAATCTGTTGAAGCACCACCTCGGTTGCTAAAAAAAAGGAACAGGATGATTATCAGGAAAAATCCCGCCGATGATCCGTAAATAATTCGATTTTTTGGTGTTAGGTTTTTATAGAGAGCGATGAAATTAGGAATTTTCATAAAGGACGCCAAATCAGTTTTCGGTTGATAGTATGACCTCAATTAGACGTTAAAAATTGTAAAAAGTGCGAGGGATAATGAATCTATTGTGTGTCGATTCAGTGGCAAAAATGTAAAGAAGGGTGTGCAGGAAAGCAAGCGATAGAACACATTAATTGTCTGAAGGATAATGTGCTGATTTATCGTTACCGATCGGAGTGTTTCGTAAAAAATTTATTACATGGATTGTTACATCGAATTCCAAAAATCAGAATCAACCCACAAATTGAACTTTCTTCTTTGCTTCTTCGCTCATCATTGATGGATTCCATGCTGGTTGCCAAACGATTCTTACATCGGCATCAGCGACACCTGGTAAAGCGGCAACTCGTTCACGAACATTGTTAGCAATCTGTGTGGAAAGTCCGCAACCCTGAGAGGTGAGTGTCATTTTAACACCAACCCAGTCATCGATGATTTTTACATCATACACAAGACCAAGATCAACAATACTCACAGGAATTTCCGGATCAAACACTTCCTTTAATGAAGCGTACACTGCCTCTTTTGTGATCTCTTCCTTAGGTTTCTCATTATTTGCCATTATTCAATCCCTTTCAATAATTACAGAGTAACATATACTATTAATAATGTACAAAATATAACGATGAAACCGAAATAAGAGTTCATTATCGGATTAAGAAGAAACAGGTTGCAAATAGGGGAATATACGGCTACTCATCGCCCCTATTGTATTTTTCTATAAAATGCAAAAATATCCTCTATTCGAAATAACTTCCGCCTAATAGCAAGAATGAAGGTTTGGGTTAACTCGCAAAGGAAAAAGTAAATAGATAAAGTTGTGCTAATTTATTTTTTTGACAGAGGCAAACTATTCACACCGTTTTATCCGATATTTAATTCTTTAACATTTCCGGCTTGTAATTCGGTGTTTGTTTACATTTATCTGTTGCTCTTTACTTCCAGAAAGCATACATTTTCCAAATTGTACAATTCGCTCTTCAATGATAGCTTCACTCAGTTGGATTGAATAATCTCCCTTATGGATTTTTATTCTAAACAATATCATTCAGTCCTATTTATTTCCTTCATTCAATTCAAAGAAGGAATTTTGAATTGATCAAAACGAAATCCTAATTTTTAGAATCATATCCAAAAGTCCATCTTCTCTAATTTACTATCTTCTCATTAATCTGCGAGGTGCACTATGAAGAAATCATTTACCGTTTTAAAATCGTTAACCTTGTTGTTATTCATATTTACAATTCAAGTTGTTATGGCGCAAACGATAGTTTTTACCGAAAATTTTGAAACTGGAACAGCAAATGCATCATGGGGAAGCCACTACAAAGGTGAAGAGACGGTTCTAGCAAAGCCGATGGCAAATGCTCCCAAAGCCCTCACGGGCGGCGGAAACTTTGTTGGTTTACTTCAGGATCTTGATGGAACATTTACCGGTTCTGCCGTAGCGACAAACGGAACGGTTGGTTTAAAAGATTACTCAATAGAAGCCGATGTGTATTGTTATGTGGGAGGTTCGCTGTCATCGTATTCCGGAATTGTTGTGTATGCGGATAGTTCGAAGAAAGATTTTTATAAGATGCGCTCCGATTTTGATGCCAGCGCTCGAATAAATTTTTCCGGACTGAAATCTGATCCGAACACATTTCTTCCGTTGTTCAGTAAAGATTTTAAAGCAGCTGATATTCTTGGAGGGATTCCTACGGTAGCTGACTGGCATAAAATGAAAATAGAAGTTCGTACAATTTCTGCAACTAAGGTAGGATTTTGGGCATATTTTGACGGACAGTTATTAGTCGGATGTCCGATTTATGATACTGCTGCAACGGCCACGGCGGGAAAATTTGGATTGTATTCTTTCCAGCAAAGCGCTACCGGACTAGCAACGTATGTTGATAATATCGTTGTGAAAACACTTCCTGAACCAGCAATCTTCACGGAAGACTTTGAAACTGGGACAGCAAATGCATCATGGGGAAGCCATTACAAAGGAGAAGAGACGGTAATAGCAAAGCCGATGGCAAATGCTCCCAAAGCCCTCACGGGCGGCGGAAACTTTGTTGGTTTACTTCAGGATCTTGATGGAACATTTACCGGTTCTGCCGTAGCGACAAACGGAACGGTTGGTTTAAAAGATTACTCAATAGAAGCCGATGTGTATTGTTATGTGGGAGGTTCGCTGTCATCGTATTCCGGAATTGTTGTGTATGCGGATAGTTCGAAGAAAGATTTTTATAAGATGCGCTCCGATTTTGATGCCAGCGCTCGAATAAATTTTTCCGGACTGAAATCTGATCCGAACACATTTCTTCCGTTGTTCAGTAAAGATTTTAAAGCAGCTGATATTCTTGGAGGGATTCCTACGGTAGCTGACTGGCATAAAATGAAAATAGAAGTTCGTACAATTTCTGCAACCAAGGTAGGATTTTGGGCATATTTTGACGGACAGTTATTAGTCGGATGCCCGATTTATGATACTGCTGCAACGGCCACGGCGGGAAAATTTGGATTGTATTCTTTCCAACAAAGTGCTACCGGACTAGCCACGTATGTGGATAATATCGTTGTGAGACCGCTCTCCGTACTTTCGGTTCCTGAGAATGGCAGAAAGATTACACCAAATAATTTCGATCTATCGCAAAATTATCCTAATCCTTTTAATCCGGAGACTAGAATTTCCTACAGGTTATTGGAAAGCGGATATACAATGCTGACTGTTCATGATCAATTAGGTCGTACAATAAAGACCCTCGTTTCTCAGCATCAATCGTTCGGCGAACACACCGTGGTTTGGAATGGTGAAGATGAATCAGGAAATACAGTTTCATCCGGCATATATTTCTATTCACTGAATTCAGGCAAAGGTGTGCTAAGTAAAAAAATGATTTTGCTCAAATAAAAAACAACTTTATCCTGTTTTAGGTACGAAGGTTTATGTCTTCCGCATAAACCTTCGGCAGGATGAGTGTTGTGTATGTGTTCTCAAATTTCTCCAATGAATGTTCGTAAACGAGGAGCGTTCTTGTGAAAACTACTTTCATAAAGAATAGTTTTTTTTATTTGCTCGCCATGTTTTCAATGTTGGTTGCGCCACTTGTTGCAGGCACAACGGGAAAAATCTCCGGTGTTGCAAAAGATGCTTCAACTGGTGAAGTCCTTTCCGGCTGTACCGTAATGATCGAAGGAACCACAATGGGAGGAGCATGTAATGCGCTGGGAGAATTCTTCATCATTAATGTCCGACCCGGACGATACACCCTTCGCGCAAGCATGCTCGGATATAAAGATTACAGGGTCACGAACGTTCAAGTTGTTGTTGACCTTACGACACATGTCGATTTTTTAATGGAATCGGCAACACTTGGTATTGGCGAAATTGTTATTTCCGCAGAACGCCCCATTGTTGAAAAGGATGTCACTTCAAAAGTATCCATCATCGGCTCTGAAGAGATCATCAACATGCCGGTCGCTAGCATTCAAGATATTATTACGACGAAAGCAGGATTTACGACAGACGCGGATGGGAATATCCATGTACGTGGGGGGAGAACCGGCGAAATATCATACATGATCGATGGAATGTATGTAGATGATCCTTTGTATGGCGGCAATAACAGCATGATGAACAAAGATGCAGTAGAAGAAATAATTGTGCTGAGCGGAACATTCAATGCTGAGTATGGTGATGCAATGTCGAGTATCGTCAATATTGTGACGAAAGAGGGAGGAGAAACATTCCATGGGAAGGCAGAATATACTTCACCAATGCTAAATGAATCTCCGTATCGAAAAAGTGATGCTTTTGGAAAAGGTGTGGATAGTTATCCTTATCAGTCCAAAAGTGAAACGGATGGTATGAGTTTTGACCCACTGAAGTTGAATATTCCGTTGAACGGGATGCTGAATCTGTCATTAAACGGACCTTTTCCATTAATTCCCGACCTGACATTTTTTATCTCAGGAAGATATAAAAATGAAGACAGCTATTTGCCGCATGGTTATAATTGGGAACGGGATGGTTTTGCTAAATTGACGTATCGATACAGTCCAACGATAAAATTGTCATTATCGAGCCAAATAACTCAAAACAAATCGCAGTCCTATAGTCATTCGTGGAAATACCGCAATGAAAATCACAGCCATACCGAAAAGAGTACAGATCGATTTGGTTTTACATTATCGCACACTATCAGCAGCAGCTTATTTTATACTGCGCAGGTTTCCCGGTTTGAGAATGCTACAAAAGTTCAGGTGGGAAATAAACTTCCCTCAGAATATATACGCGGACAAACCGGTGAGACAGTATATTTTTATGTGAGCGGTGATGATTCTCCCTATTGGGATGATCAAACAGCAACAACGAGCGGTAAGGTGGATGCGACATTTCAGGCAAATCAGCACAATCAGGTGAAAAGCGGTTTTGAAATTAAAAGTTACTCTATCCGTGTGCATGAAGAATCACAGCCTTGGCCTTCCGGGGCACAATATAAGGATATCTATAGTCGGTCCCCAATGGAGGGAGCCGCATATATTCAGGACAAAGTTGAATATGACTATATCATTATTAACCTTGGCTTGCGGTATGATTATGTCGATCCCAATGCGACCATGTGGCCGGACATCCGCAGGTTTGGTAGTTTTAATAGCAGCAATATCTGGGTTCCGGCAAAAGAAGAAAAAGTTGTTTCCAAAACACAATTGAGTCCGCGTATTGGATTGGCACATCCTATTACCGATCAAGCGGTGTTACATTTTTCATACGGTCATTTTTTTCAAAACCCCGATTTTAATTCCCTCTATTATAACCATAATAAAGATTTAAGTACATCGATGCCTCTTGTTGGCAATCCGGGGGTGAAAGCTCAAAAAACTGTCGCATACGAAATAGGAGTAAAAAATAAGGTAAGCGAAACGTGGAGTTTGGATGTTTCTGCGTGGTATAAAGATATCACCGATCTTCTTTCAACATTACAAGTCAGTTATTTGTCACAGGATTATGTCGTTTTCTACAATTCGGATTATGCCGGTGTGAAAGGAATCGATGTAACGTTACAAAAACGGTACAGCGATTATATTTCTGGCTCCATTGATTACACATTAAGTGTAGCAAAAGGGAATAACTCTCAGCCGCTCGGTGGATTCTTCAGTGCTTCGGGAAAAGAAGAGATTCCTCATCAGGAATATTATTTGGATTTTGATCAACGTCATGATATTGCGTTCAATCTTAATTTGAATATCCCAAAAGATCAAGGGCCGGAAATTGCCGGAGAGAAACTCTTATCCGATGTTAATGTCAATATCCTTTTTCAGGCGGGAAGTGGCCTTCCATACACTCCGTATGTCGATCCAACAGTCCGTATTGATATGAACTCAGCCCGCAAACCGTGGACATCGACAGTAGGATTCCGCATGATAAAAAAAATATGGTTTTCGGACATTGCAGCTTCTCTCTTTATGGAAATTACAAATCTGCTCAATACGCAAAATGTTCGTAATGTCAATTCGCGAACAGGTAAACCTTTTGATACGGGACTTTCGGGACTTGTCGGTTCATCACCCGACGCGGATCATAATCCTGCTAATGTAGGGCCACCGCGAATCATCACCGCTGGAGTACAAATTATTTGGTAGCTGGAGATAATGTCTATGATTAAATTTTTAATGAGGCGTACTATTGGCATCGCCTTACTGTCTCTCCATTTTTATTTTCCCCTTCTAGCGCAAAAACAAAATTGTACTACCTGCCATAAGAATCTTTCATCAGCACAGATTGAACGTTTCTTGAAATCACATTCCGCTGCGGAACGGGGCATCGGAATTATGGATAAAGGCCAGGTTGCCAACTATCTTGGAAATTACGGCGTCCTTTCTAATTATCATGAATATTTTAACGACGCAATTCATTGGCCGACAGCGGCAAATGCTTCCACACAATATAGTTTTGGATTGGGACTTATCGTTGCTGTGAAAGGAAATGTTATTACTTCCGTAATCAGCGGCCCATCGGAAAAAGTGGATTGGTCTCCCAAAAAAGGTTCACGGGGAAAAATATTTTCCGGCGATGTCATCGCTCCGCCGCCGGATGAAACTCCATTTCTTGCATCAAGCGATAATCCGGAAACGTGGCCACAGGGATATTTCAGCAATACCGGATCGTGGGTGAGCACGCCGGGAAAACGTCATTGGCCGGGTCGACATAGAATCGAAATTGACAAAACATCGACTAATTATGGCAAAGAAGTTCCGGGTGAATTCGTTTCAGACCGGGACATCTATTCTGTCTTTGATGATACCGATAACTCCAATGCCAAAGGAAAAGTCGGGATTGAGGTAGAACAAACTGCCTACACCTATGGCAGACCATACGCAGAAGATATGTTGTTTTGGGATTTCACCATCCACAATAAAAGTGGACTACAACTCGATAGTGTGTATGTGGGATATATCGCCATCTTCCGACCCGATTACGATAATAAAGATCTTGTCAATATCATCGACAGCGATCCAACCGATGCTAATAACAACGGCGATTTTGTTTATGTGTGGGATGCAAATAATACAAAAGACGGAGCATGGTCTGGGGATGGAACTCCTTTAGGGATTGTTGGATTGAATGTGATGGAAACACCAAAAAATATGGGTGTGACTGACTTTCATTACTTCAGTCGCGACATCTCACCGAAAGTTGATGAAGAGATGTGGCCAATCATATCGAGCAATCCGAACGATCCGAATCTCACCAACGCCAAAGCGGTATTCCATGGTGTGAACCGCAGAATGGATACAACGCATCCGGACAGTGTGAAGAAATACTATGCCGATGGTCAGAATATTAATTTTTTTATGATGACCGGTCCATTCAGTTTACAAAGTGATTCCATCGTAAAATCTTCCGTTGCGCTCATTATGGGTAACTCGGGCACAATTCCTGACAAGCCCGATACAACCGATCTGATGAAGAATCTCAAGATTGCGCGACAAATGTATCAACGTAAATTTCAGGGTTCCGGGGCTCCTCCAACTCCAAAGGTTACCTCTACCGCCGGTGATAAACAGGTGCGTATCACATGGGATGCAGAAGCAGAAAATTCACGGGATGTCTTAACGGGAAAAGAAAATTTTGAAGGGTATAAAATTTATCGTAGCGACGATCTTGGTGTAACATGGGGAACACCAACAACAGATCCGTTTGGAAATATCACAGGATACACGCCAATTAAAATTTTTGACCTTATCGATGGAATAAAAGGTCCCGATCCGGCATTCAATCAATTATTAGGGGATGACACAGGATTAAAACACAGCTTTGTGGATGATCACTTGATCAACGGTGTGGAATACTGGTATTGCGTTACGTCGTACACGAAAGGAAATCAAAAAGCGGACAGCCTTGAACAATCATATCAATCGGCGCTCGGACATTCTACAATGCAGTCTAATACTGTTTCGGTTGTTCCCGGAGTGCAGGCACAAAACTACTTACCTCCAAAATATACACCACAAATAAACACCGAGGGGGCAATTGCGGCGATTGGCGGAGTATCGCAAGGTCTTGTCAAGGTCGACATCGTGAAACCAGAATTGATCACTGGGGACAAATATGTTATCACATTTGTCGATTCCGCGAAACAAGTTGTGGGAAACAAAACTTCGTATGTTCTGGGATTCAATTTGTATAAAATTTCGAACGTAAGCCATGATACAACACTTTTGCTGGAGCGCCACCTGTTTACCGATAATTCGGGAGATAATCTTCCAATTGTGGATGGATTTCGTTTAACGGTACAAAACACTCCTTCCGGTGTTGAATTTATCGGGTGGACAAAAGTAAAAAATGATACCAGTAAGTTTCATTGGACCACTGCTCCTGTGGATAAATATAAGAACCGTCTCGATGTCATATCTGAAACTATCTACACGATAGATAATTACAGAATCACTATCGATACTACGCTTACAGGAGGAACGTGGGCGCAATGGTATGATTTCTTTACCAATACCAAACAAGATTCTCTACAGCATCTTCCTTTGAAAGTAGAGATAGTTACCGATTCGCTGAACCCGATCGATGTCAGTTCACAAACATGGTTGTTTGAATTTTCAGTGAAGGCTCCTTGGGATACTTATCGAAAAGATTTTTATAGTCCGCTTGGTTGGGATATCGTTCCCGGAGGAAAAGGATATACGCCGGCGAGCACGGGATATTATGAAAAATATCCCGATGTGTTGGATCTGGAACGGATGCTGATCAATCCAATCACTCACGACACATCATATACTGGTCTCTATCTAAATACGAACAATGCACCGGATACGTTTTATAATGCCGACGGGAATAAAGTAATTAAAAAAGCAGTCGCACCTTCTCACGGTGACCAGTTTACAATAAGAACATACAAGCCGTTCCGAAAAGAGATCCGTTACGAATTCAGTACAAATAAAGAGACCTACGCATCCTCACAAAATATCGACCTCAAAAAGATTCGCGTCGTTCCCGATCCCTACATTGTCTCAAATATATGGGAAACGAATCAATTCGGGAAAAAATTGATGTTCAACCATCTGCCAAATGTCTGTACGATCTCTATTTTTACTGTAGCGGGAGATCGTGTTGCCAACATCAATCATAACGATAATCACGGTTATGAATTCTGGAATATGAGGACCTATAACGATCAATATATAGCCTATGGTTTGTATATCTATGTCGTATCGCTTCCGGATGGACAGAAACATGTCGGAAAATTTTTAGTGATTAAATAATCACTTCACCGTATGCGGAGATTAGCGATGATAAAAAGAATATTGTTCACACTGATCGTTCTCACATTTCCGGAGACCGGTTACGGCGGTGGTTTTTCCAAAGTTGGAACTGCCGCAGCGCAATTCCTTAAGATAGGAGTGGGCGCACGCGCTACAGGAATGGGTGAGACATTTGTTGCAGTGGCAAACGATGCCAGTGCATTGTATTGGAATCCATCAGGAATGACGAATAGTACCGACATGTCGGTGAATGTCAGTCACACACAATGGTTTGCTGAACTCTTTCACAATTACGCCGGCATCGTCATTCCGTTTGGCGAAAACGATTTTATTGGAGTTTCCGCAATCTCGTTGACGACACACGAACAGGAAGTGACAACGGTTGAACAGCCGGATGGTGCAGGGATATTTTATACCGTAAATGATATAGCCATTGGACTGTCGTACGCCCGATCGCTTACCGATCGTTTCTCTGTCGGGATTACCGCAAAATATATTCAGCAGGATGCGTACAACGAATCGGCAAACACGCTGGCGATGGATGTCGGGACTTATCTCCGTACGGGATTTCACAATTTGATTATCGGAATGTGTGTCTCCAATTTCGGCGGCAATATGCAGCTCGAAGGAAGAGATCTTATCGCTCTTGCGGATATTAATAAACAAATTTCCGGTGAATATAATCCTGACTCACGATTAAAGACAGAACCATGGTCTCTTCCATTGAATTTTAGAGTTGGCATTGCAATGGATATTGTTGGCGGATCGGACCCTTTCTTTGAATCTGAATCCCATCGTTTCATCATGGCACTCGATGGCAATCATCCGAATGACAATAACGAACGAATTAATGTTGGCGGCGAATACTCATGGAACGAAACCGTGTATGCACGATTCGGTTATAAAATCAATTATGATATAGAAAAATTGACATATGGTATTGGAGTAAAAATGCATGTCGGAACTCAACAGATTGGTTTTGATTATGCACTGGTTGATTACCATGACCTCGGAACCGTATCGAGATTATCAGTCGAATTAGGATTTTGACCGGCTATCATGTTCTGGAAAAAGCCGCCCTTGTCGTAACATCATTCATGGTTAGAAGGGAACTTTGAACTCACCTTACGTATGAATGCACTACACACTGTTTTTCTGCTGCTGTCCCAGAAATAAACGGCAGCATCATGCTCGTAGAAAACGAAACAATTCTCTCAACATGCTTCGCAATAAAAACATCACTATGAATAACCGATTGGAGAACTCACTCATGAAAAGAATATATTCTGCTTTATTTTATTTGACTGCATTTTATACAACATCAATTGTGGTTCCATCGCTATTCCCAATAGAACAGTTGATTGCTGGGGAATCAAACACTCAAATACAATCCCTTCCCAAAGGTGTATCCATTTATCAATTGAACAACGGCATGAATGTTCTGCTGATCGAAAATTCAGCGCTGCCGATGGTTGGCGTCAACGTGATCGTTAAGATCGGTTCAGCTCACGAAACATTTTCCACCAGCGGTATGAGCCATATGCTGGAACATCTGCTGTTTAATGGAACCACATCCCGTACACAAAAACAGTTGTATGATGATGTCGACCGTATTGGCGGCTATAACAATGCAAGTACAACAGAATTCTATACGAATTACATGATGGTGACACCGACCAACAACATTCAAAAGGGGATGGAGATACAAGCCGATATGTTATTCAATTCTATTCTTCCGTTAGATAAATTTGAAAAGGAAAAAGGGATCGTTCTGGAAGAGATTTCGAAGAGTCTTGCTGACCCGCATGAACAATTGGGACGGAATATACTCTCCATCCTTTATGAAGGCCATGCCCTTTCATTGCCGACTCTTGGAACATATTCAACAATTCAATCATTGAATCGTGATCATGTGAATTCATTTTACAAGAATAACTATGTCCCCAACAATATGATTCTCAGCGTCATCGGAAATTTTAAGACCGCTGAAATGCTGACGCTCATAAAGGAGATTTACGGAAAAGCCAGCGCCGGTCAGGTACAACGCGAAAACGATCCTGACTGGGCGACCGGACTTCAAATACCGTACACTAAAAAAGAGGGGAAGACAACGTTCTATCATCGTTTTTATGATGGAGAAGATAAAGTAGTGCAGATTTTTTATCAGCTTCCGATGAATGCATCGTCGGAATACTATTCTTTGCTCAACGTTGCGACGGATAAAAATAAAGATGCGATACAATCTGCATTAAAAAGTGAATTTCTACAGAATGTGAAATCACTACAATTCTCAACAAGAATATCGCATTTGAATAGTTTTCTGGAAGCAACCATTACACTTAGTAAAGATGTTGACTATAACAATCTCATCAATGCCCTCTCAAAAAAAATGGCAGTGATGAGTTTTAAATTGCCATTGGAAACAGTGAAGTCTGAAGTAACCAGAACTCGCACGGAATTTGCCAGGAATATTGAGAAGCCGCATATGTTTGGCATCTACAATTCGGATGCGATCGTCAAAGAGGGGATCGAAGCCGTTCTTTCGTCATACACCGGAAGTGGATATTTTGCAGCAGCGAAGGCACTCGAAAAACTAACGATTTCTTCCTATCCCGTAGTTATCATTCAATCGCCGTCGATCAAAAGCGAAAAAGAAACAGCAGAAGCATCAACGTCGGTGAAATTGTTTACGGACGATGCAGTCGGCAAGAAAATTGTTGTCGTCCAAAATGATGCCAATAACCTTCTCGCGATCCATTATTTAGTAAAGCACAAGGCTTCTTTTGAATTGACGTACGGGAAAGATGCTTCGAAAATATTGCATGATTGTCTTGATCAGCGCCTGAAATCGGACGCAAACCAGAAGATCAGTAATCAATTCGGATTCAGTTTTACCGTGAACGACAATCCTGCAATTCCCATGGATGACATTTATTTGCATCCCGATTTTGGATACATCAGAGTGGAAGGTTTGGCCGATGATCTTTCTGGTGCAGTCAAATATATCAACACCCAATTAAAGGATTTCGTACCGACGGAAGAAGAATTCAAAAAGGCAGTTGAGAAATTTAAAAACATTGCTATGATGTCGATGGGAGGAAATAAGACGAAGAAAATGTTCGACGAAGCGTATAAGACAATGGTGTACGAACCCGATCCATTCAGTCAAAATAAAAAGGAGCTTACGTACGCTAATGTAGTCTCGTTTACGAAGGAATATTTCCAGCATTCCAATATGATCATTTCTGTTGTTTCTCCAGGAAATCCTGATAGTATCATCACGCTCTTCCAGCCGTTTTATAAGACGCCGGTTTCAAAGGAGCAAGCTGCGTTTACCCCAACGTTTTTACTACAAACGAAACCTGTCGCTGTGGATAAACCAGGAGCTGGCGGTGAACGTTCGTACGTCTATTGGGGATTTAATACGGCAATCGATCCGAAAGATGCACCCGTCCTGCAGGCTCTTTCCCTTATCCTTTCCAACGAGATTATTTTTGATATCCGGGAAAAACAGGGTATGGCATACGGCATGAGTGCGGGGATTGAAGTGATAAAGGATAAAGCGTTGTTCTTTGTTTCTCAGGGAACTCGTCCGCAGAATGTTGATAAATTAATGCCCCAATATCCCGGATTTTTTCAAATGAAGCTGATCGATTCCTTGACCCAGGGTGATCTTGATAAATCTATTAATATGTATCTCGGAAGAATGATGTTCCGAAGACTTTCAAGCATTAACCAGGCATTCTATCTTGGAAGCTCTCTCTATTTTTATGGAGACTATAATTATGACAAGCAATTTCTCAATCAATTGAAGAATGTGAAAGTAGCCGACGTTAAGAGTGCTGCGCAAAAATATATGATTGTTCAAAATCCGATGTCACTCATTGTCCGTTGACATGACACTGTTGATGGTGTGTTGAAAAATTATTGGAGACAACTATGGTCAAAAAAATAAATATTCTGTTCCTGTTCTGCATGATAATTTCCTTTTCGCATGCCGCTTCCACACTCCGTCATAAATTATCAGTGACCGTGGATCCTGGCAAGCATACGCTAGTGGCGACCGATCAGATTACCATACCCGCTGATCAATACAAATCCGGCATGAGCTTTTTATTGAATAGTAATTTTACCGTTACATCCGGATCGCCGGAGGTGACGATCACGCTCGACAAGAGTGGAGTAAAAGCTGAAGATCTTGGAATGGATCGAGAGGAGTTCAATGAAACATCCCAGATTACTCAGAACAAATACATTCTGTCGATTGCAAACGAAATTAAGGGTGATGTTACATTCACTGTTATCTACAGCGGAACGATTAATTATCCGATAAAACAGCTCGGTGAGGAATATGCGCGGGGATTCAGTCAAACACCCGGAATCATTGATGAAAAAGGGGTGTATCTTGCTGGTTCCACATATTGGGTTCCATGGTTCAATAACAAATGGATTACGTTTGAATTGACCGCTTCTGCTCCCGAGCCTTGGAACATTGTCAGCCAAGGGAAAAGGACATTGAACGAGATAAAGAACGGTCTTCACATAATTCGATGGGATTCACCAGAACCGATGGAAGAGATATATCTTATCGCTGCGCAATTTAAGGAGTATTCTCTCCAGGCAGGCGCAACCGATGTGATGGCATATTTACGAACTCCCGATGAAACGCTTGCCAATAAATATCTTGAGACAACATCACAATATCTTGAGATGTATAGAAAATTAGTGGGACCATATCCGTTCACAAAATTTGCGCTTGTCGAAAATTTCTGGGAAACCGGGTATGGAATGCCATCATTTACATTGCTGGGAGAACAGATTATCCGTTTTCCATTTATTCTTCATTCTTCCTATCCACATGAACTGTTGCACAATTATTGGGGGAATAGTGCATATGTCGATTTCAAAAGCGGCAATTGGTGTGAAGGATTGACGGCGTATATGGCGGATCATCTCATTTCCGAACAGCGTGGACAGGGAGATGAATACCGTCGTGCAACGCTTCAAAAATTCACCGACTATGTGAATGCAACCAATGACTTTCCGTTAAAGAAATTTCTTTCCAGAACAAGTGCTTCTTCTGAGGCGATCGGTTATGGAAAAAATCTTATGATGTGGAATATGCTCCGTGAGCAGGTTGGGGATGAACAATTTGTAAAGAGTTTCCAGAGATTCTACCGCGACAATAAATTTAAAGCTGCTTCATACAACGATATCCGCCTCGCTTTTGAATCGGTGACAGGAAAAGATCTAAAGCAGTTCTTCGATCAATGGATTGAACGGACAGGAGCACCGGAATTGAGCCTTTCTAAAGTGAAAGCAAAACAGGACAAGGATGGTTATCATTTGCAGTTTTCTGTAAAACAGATCCAAAAAGATAAAGCGTTTGTGTTGGATATTCCGGTTGCGGTGACATTTGGGACAAAGACGGAAATGAAAACTATTTCAATGTCACAGAGAGAACAATCCTACGAAATGATCTTTCCCGAAAATCCGCTTATGGTGCAGATCGATCCGCAATTCAACCTGTTCCGGAAACTTCATTACAACGAGATTCCACCCTCATTCTCAAAAATATTCGGCTCGGAAGAGCTGCTGATCCTTCTTCCCTCAAAGGCTGACAAGGAACGATTGGAATATTATCAGGAACTCTCCAAAATATGGTCGGGTGATTCATCAAAAAAGATTGAAGTGAAATTTGACAATGCCATAAAGGAACTGCCGGCGAAAAAAAGTATCTGGATCTTTGGGACCGAGAATATCTATGCTCAAAAAATAAAAGATGGACTTAAGGACTATGATGCAGAATTGACGAATGATAATGTTCGGTTTGCTAAAACAACATTTGAGAAAAACAATTGCAGTTTTGTCGTCTCCGTCAGACATCCGAAGAATTCTTCGGCAGTGTTGGTGTTGGTTTCCATCGACAGCAAACAGGCCGTTCAAGGTCTTGCGCGGAAACTTCCGCACTACGGAAAATATAGTTATCTGGTATTTGAAGGGAGCGAGCCGACAAATGTAGCAAAAGGTGAATGGGGATCGGCAAATTCACCGTTGATGGCAAAGGTTGGTCCTGCAAAAACATCATCGGTAAGTATGGTAACCGATATACCGCGTCGCAAAGCACTGGCAACGCTCGATCCTGTCTTTTTGCCAGAGAGAATGATGAAAACGGTGAACTTTCTTGCAAGCGATGAACTTGCTGGACGTGCCCCCGGTTCAATAGCAATGAACAAAGCGATAGAGTTTATTGCGGATAAATTCAAGAGCGCGGGGCTTCTGCCGGGTTCGGATGATAGTACATATTTTCAAACCTGGGAAGAGGTGGTGAATGACAGTGGCCAAAAAGCTGCAGTGAAAAATATTATCGGCATCATTCCCGGAACAAACCCAAATTTAAAAGATGAATCTGTTATCATCAGCGCACATTATGACCATTTAGGCTTAGGTTGGCCAGGAGGAAATACCGGTAACGTAGGTAAGATTCATAACGGAGCGGATGATAATGCCAGCGGAGTTTCGGTCATGCTGGAATTAGCAGACCTGCTCGGGAAAACGTTGAAACCGCAGAGGACAGTTGTTTTTGTGGCATTCACATCGGAAGAGAACAATTTGCGTGGATCAAAATACTATGTCCAGAACATGAAAAGATTTCCTGCAAAAAAAGTTATTGGAGTGATCAATATTGATGCTGTCGGAAGGCTCGGAAGTAAGAAATTGATGGTACTCAGCGCCAGCAGTGCCCGCGAATGGAGATTCATTTTTATGGGAGCAAGTTACGTTACCGGTGTCGAATCGGAAATGGTCACGCAGGAACTTGACGCAAGCGATCAGAGAAGCTTCATCGAAGTCGGTGTACCCGGTGTGCAGTTGTTTGCCGGCGCACATGAAGACTACCATAAACCGACAGATGTAGCGAATAAAATTGATGCCTCGGGTCTCGTAAAAGTTGCGACATTCGCACGCGAAGGAGTGCTCTATTTGGCGGATAGGATTGAACCGCTGACATCCCAAATTCCTGCTGCTTCTGATTCGAAGAAACCTCAAACAACTTCAGGGGAGCGAAAAGTATCTACCGGCAGCATGCCAGATTTTGCTTTTTCTGGCGAGGGAGTTCGTATTGCGGAGATCACGCCAGAATCTCCTGCAGCGAAAGCCGGATTGTTAACGGGAGACATCGTCAAAAAGATCGGACAATTTAAAGTGACAAATTTGCGTGAATATTCGGATGCTCTAAAAACCTTTCAACCCGGGAATATTGTTGACATTCTCTTTTTGCGGGATGGTCAGGAAAAGACAACGAAACTTGAATTGATTGCAAAATAGAGAGGGAAAATAAGCTGTCACACTGTAGTTACTATGAACTTAAGGAGAGTGGACTCATGAAACGTACTATCGTCACTAGAATTCCATTGATGCTTATTACCGTGATAGTAATGATTATTACGATCACTGCTCAGGAAAATAAAGAATTGCCAATCTGGAAAATACCCAATGTTGACGAAGGGGCTGAATTTTATTTTTCACCGGATGGAAAGAGTATGATCGGGAATGCGAAATTTGCGGGCGACAAGGCCCATCAGGTATACACATTCACAATCGACGGGAAAAATATCGTCCGGATCAACAATAAAGGGGAAGATGCCTGCTCTTTTTATTTTCCTGATGGAAAGAGGTTGATCTATACTACGACAAAAGATAATCTCGATATGCCGAAGGGAAATTATTCCGATCCGAAAGATTATCCGCAAGGGGCAGAACTTTACTCCAGCGATTTGGATGGAAACAATGTTCAAAGACTAACGACCAACAAATATTACGATGCGGAAGTCTCTATTTCTCCTGATGGAAAATGGATTCTTTTTTCACGACAGATTGATGGGCTTCTCGATTTATGGAAGATGCGTCCGGATGGTAGCGAACAAACGCAGTTAACGTTCACGAAAGAGTGGCAGGAAGGGGGATCATTCTTTATTGATGATTCTACAATCATTCTCCGTGCGTGGGACATTAAAGATCAGGCTCAGCGTGGTATGCCAATGAGCATTTTTACCATGCGGGCAAATGGGAACGATTTGAAAAGAATTACTGACGACGCGGGTACAAATTGGGCGCCGCATCCGGCACCGGATGGAGAACACTTCGTGTTCGTGAAAGTACTGCCTCCTCATAATTATGAAATCTATCTTATGAGCCTTAAGACGGGCAAGCAGACCCGTTTAACGTATAATGATGCGTTTGATGGATTTCCTGTTATTTCTCCCGATGGCAAGTTGCTTACATTTGATTCTAACCGAGACGCAATTCCAGGGGAGAAGAAACTACGACCGTATATGATGGATATCTCATCACTTCATGTTGGCGCGAAGAAGTAATCTTATTAATTTAAAAAAATATTACAACCGGTATTTCACTATGAAATTGTTTAAATATTTTCTGTTGTCCATGTTTGCAGTCACATCACATGCGTACAGTCAGCATCCGCAGGATGGAGAAAATAAAGACTTGAGCCATTCAGTATTTGGTCCGCCCCGGCCGGCAATATGGGAATATCAATTATCTCGAATGAAAAGAGAGAGAGAAGATATAACATCGTTTAATTTTTACAGAAAAGATCAACGGAACAAGACCATTTTTTTTAAAGTCTCTGATAACGATTTTAACAGCAGAAATGAAATTCGTGTGCAAGAAATTACCGGGGGCGCACTCCTTTTTCCGATTAATGATGATGATCGGTATCAATTAGATCTTGGCGGGACATTCGATGTTATTCAGAATACGAAGCTGAATGAAAAAGCGCTTTATTCGAGAATGACATACCGACCTACGCGAAGTTTATGGTTCCGATTTGGCTCAGAACAATTTGACGGTTATACACCAGGCCGTCCTTCACAGTATACGAAAAGTGTTCTCAATGCAAATTACATATCCGGTAAAGTGAATGAAGGAATATTTTCTTTCGTGGGTGTTGCAGGGAGGGGAAAAAACAACAACTTGTTAAGTACGCGGTATGGAGCGGCTGGTATACTTGAAGGTCCATATAACCTGATTTTTCTCGGCGGATACATACAGAGTGATAATGCCAAGGAGAATGTTCGCACACTTGCCATTGGCCGGGGAGCGCCTTATCGTCCGGACGGATTACCGAGCGGTATATTTATATGGAAACACAAGGAGAATTACGATTTCCAACTCGGTGGTATTTTTTGGGGCAAAGCCAATCTCTTTGTTCTACCGGCGGCGATTGGGATGAGTCAGGGGATATTCATCAGTAGTATTGCGTTGCGAGAAAACAGTGAATTGCGGCAGGGTCAATTGATGAGCATAACGGACGATTATCGTAATTCCGATATCACACTGTTCTACGTTTATCTTAATCAGGGAATTACAATACTACCAGGAACTGTTAACCATGTAGGTTTCAAAGCGATTCAATTGTATAAAATTTTTGATGAGATTATGATGTTTAATATATCAAGGCCTGTTGCAGGAATATTCTACAATGAGGAGACATCGCCTGAAATGAATATAATCAGTCACCAATTTGTCGATCGTACGACAAAATATTTTTCGTACCAACTTGGCGTGACCATTGCCGGAAGTATTATTTTAAATGTTATCCACATCCCTCATAATGAGGAGTGGACGACGGCAATATCACTGGTGTTTTAAAACCGGCCACGGTTTGGGAACAGTATGTAAATTATTTTGATGATCCAGTTGAGGTAGTCTCTTTTGAAGCATACAGAAAGAGGTACTGTTTTATCCTCCCTGATTCGATCTCCGTTATTTTTGATTTCAGCGCCATCATCGGCAGTATTGTATCCCATTGGGGGGCAGAATATGTCGAAGGGAGGTAAAGGCTGTGACAACCGGAACATTTGGTAATATACAATTGTCTGCCCGATCGAAGATCTTCGATGGATATTGAGTTTTGCATTGCTGGTTTCACCGGAAGATCATCTTCCGAAGGAATCGGAATTGAAGTTGAACATCCTGCAGCACATACGATAAGAATAAAAAGAAAACGCTTCATATTAGAAATGGAAAGAAAGTAATAATCGGGTTTGGATTTTTTCAAATTCATCAAGATCAAGGTTTTGTGATATTGTTGTACCCCCTTTAAAGCTATGGATTTGGGGTAGGATCGAAATTGTTGCCCACATTTCATGTGCAGCATATGAAACGGTTGCCCCGGCAAATAGGGAGGAATGTGTTAATGCCCCTGAAACAAAAATATTTTCACTTCTTAATTCTAATCCGGCACCGAATCCATTGGAAAATATGTATGCTCCGCCGACATCCGATTTTATCTTATATTCCACATCGTCAATAACGGATCCATTGACGACATTGGTTGTTGATTCATACTCTCCAACAAAATCAAATGCATATAACATCTGTTGAATTTGTTTGTCAAAAATCAATTTCCCTTCAAGTTCCAATTTGTCCGTTCCCACAGTTCCTTCTCCATAGAGTGCAAATCCAAACGGATCGGCAACCCTATCCATAACTTTATATTTCCATTCACTGGAAATACTGACGGAATATGATGTCGACTTTGATCCGCCGACAGATTCCTCATTACTATCTTTGGTTCGGGTTGTGGCATTAAAATAGAACGCCGACATCAGATTATCAGCGACGCCAAACTCATATTCAATGCGTTGATCTAAACGATGGTAAAAATAGGTTCGGCCTCTGCGATCGGTATTCCACAATTCAAGTTCGCGTGCACCGATAGGAAGAACGGAGGATTCATATGCATAACCAAATCGCCGTTCATTTGAAAAGGATATTTCCGGGAATGCAATAATAAGAACGAGTATTACAGCGAAGTGTATAAATTGAAATTTCATAAATGGTGCTCCTTGTATTGTTAAGTGTGAGCACCACAGATGGCAAATTTTCGATTGCTTCACGAAAATCGGTACAGTATCTTTCATACAGAAAGAGCCGCACTGTGTGCTCTTGTTTCAAATGAGCGTATCACCACACCTTTAGCGAGGAAATTTGGTGATACGCTTTTTTAATGAGTCGTTGTTATTGTTTGTTTTGCTGTGCATTGCTGATTTTCATCAATGCACATGAACCGCATTCATGCTTCGCAACATTACTTCTGAACCGGGAACGGATCAAAAGCGCCGTCGTGATACCGACGATTGTGAGCGAAACGATCTGTTGCCAATGAATTACGATAAAATCCATAACCCCACCCGATACGTGATCAATGTCCCGACATATGCTAGGATCGTCATATACGCAAATTGAAATGCCGGCCATTTCCATCCATTCGTTTCTCTCCGGACAACGGCAACGGTAGACAAGCATTGCATGGCAAGGACGTAATACACCATAATGCAAATGGCAGTCAATAAGGTGAACGACGGAGTGCCAGTCATAGGATCCTTATCCTTTTGCATTTGTTGTTTTAATGATGCGTTTGCCTCATCTGCATGTTCAATATTATAGATTGTTCCAAGTGTGCCAACGAAGACTTCGCGCTGTAATAAAGAACTGATAATGCCGATTCCTATCTTCCAATCAAATCCCAGCGGTTTTAATGCAGGTTCAATTGCATGTCCCGCACGACCCACAAAACTATAAGCAAGTTTTTCGGACGATGTTCCATTTTCAAGCTTCGGATACGTAGCAAGGAACCACAAGATAATGGATACTCCTAAAATAATTGTCCCCGCATTTTTCAAAAACAGCACCGACCTTTCCCACATATGGATGAGTGTATTGCGAAGGGTTGGAATACGGTAGGGGGGCAATTCCATGATAAACGCCGGAGTCGGGCCTTTTAGAATAGTGCTCTTTAAGATTCGGGCTGTCCCCAACGCTGCTACCAGGCCGAGAAGATACATGGAGATTAAAACAATCGCCGGTAAACTGAAATATCCGAACACCATAATATTGGGGACGAATGATGCAATTAATAGTGAAAAGACTGGCAGTCTGGCGCTACAGCTCATAAGAGGTGCAACAAGAATTGTCACCAGTCTGTCACGCGGATTTTCAATAGTCCGTGTTGCCATAATGCCGGGGATTGCACATGCGAATGATGAAAGCAATGGTATGAATGATTTTCCATGCAATCCCACTTTGCTCATAACTCTATCCATGATGAATGCCGCACGGGACATATATCCTGTGTCTTCCAGAAGACCGAGAAATAAAAAGAGAAAGAGAATCTGGGGAAGGAATGTTACTACCGCACCAACTCCGCCGATAATTCCATTTGCTATCAGATTTTGCAGATCACCTTCCGGGATCACTTCTGATACCAGAGACGCTAAATTATCGAATCCTGATCCGATTAATTCCATCGGATAGTTTGCCCACGTAAAAATCGTTTGAAACATCACCGCCATCAACGCAAAAAAAATAACGAATCCCCAAATTCGATGGGTCAACACTGCATCGATGGAATCATGTGTTGTCTGTTGCCGGCGTGCGCTGTTGTGGATGACACTTTTTTTATAGACCGAATTGATCCAGCGATATCGTGATTCTACAAAGACAGAATGACGGTCTACGCCAAGTTTCTGGAGATTGTGATGATCCATTTTCACATGGGAGAGTGTTTCATCAGTTAGAGAGCGGGAAGTAGCTTTGATTGGGCCGGGAATGGATAATAATAATTGTGCTTCATGAAATGCGGCCGGTTCAGGCATTTTTTCATTGGCGACTAAGATGGAAACCAATTCTTCATGTTCAATCCTTACCGGTTCAGGAACCGACCATCGTCGCATAACAGATCTATCTGTTGTTACGTTTTCTAACGCTGCGATTAGTTGATCTACGCCAATACCTTTACTTGCGACCATTGGAATAAATGTTACACCAAACTCCTGTCGAAGAATTGTTGTATCAATCTCAATGCCGGCTTCTTTTACTCGATCGATCATATTCAGCGAAACTACTACCGGTATAGTCAGATCAATAATTTGACTCAGCAGGTACAGATTCCGTTCCAGATTCGTCGCATCAGCAACGAACATTACCAGATCGGGAATGGGTGTTCCGGGAATCCTTCCGAAAAGGACATCTGAAACAATCTGTTCGTCGGGTGAATTTGCAGATAATGAATAAGTTCCAGGTAAGTCAAGAATGGTTACGTCTCTTTTGCCAACACTTAAGATTCCTTCTTTTTTCTCTACCGTAACGCCGGGGTAATTTCCTACCTTATGACGTAATCCGGTTAGAGAATTAAATAGTGTCGTCTTTCCGCAATTGGGATTTCCGATCAGTGCGATAGTGTTAATAGCGAAGGATGGCACGGCTGATTTCATAAGTACATCAATTCAAAACAATATCGTCGATGGTAATTATTCCAGGGAAGGGAGAACGACAATTGCATTTGCCGTCGTATAGTTCAAACCAATTCTGGTGTTGCACACTTCACAAATCAATTGCGACGAACCATTCGAGACACAGCGTATTGTCGCATTCTCGCAAAATCCGATTTCCCGCAGACGATTACACGTATCGGGATGTGAATCAAGATGGGAGACAGTGACAGTTGTTCCCGCAGGTATTTGAGCTAATGTTCTCATAATCATTTTTGGCATTTAGTGCAGATACCGAAAATCTGCAATGTTGAAGTCTGAACTTTAAATTTATTTGCTTCACTTACTTCTTTTTGAACTTTTTCAATCCGATCATTGACAAACTCAATAATATCGCCGCACTCTAAACAGATTAAATGATGATGATGAGGGCGTCCGAATGCAATTTCATATCGAGAGTGGTTTTCTCCGAATCGATACTTCGAAATCAATCCACAATCCTGAAGAAGATCGAGTGTATTATAAACCGTAGCACGAGAAACTTTTTGTCCTCCGGTTTTCATTTGAAAGAAGAGTTCGTCGGCGTCGAAATGTCCGTCATAACTCATCACTGCTTCAAGAATCACGAACCGCTCTGGAGTGATTCTGTAACTTCCTGATTTTAAATACTTTGTGAAATTATCTTTTGCTAATTGGAGATCCATCAATTTTTATTTAGACTTAATCTAATTAAATATAAACTTTAATTCCTAGTCGAGCAAGAATAATTAGTGAAAATATTCAAATTTCGCAAATTGGACTAAAGATGTCCGATATTGTCTAAACAATAAAATTATTCTTCAATAACACTTTTTTGTATATTCATCTAACATTAATACAATTTTCATACCAATTTGTCTTAAAAGGAGCATATGATCAGTCTTTGGAATCAAGTTGTCGTAATTACTGGAGGTTCACGAGGTATTGGAGCGGCTGCGGCCGTTTTATTTGCTAAAGCAGGAGCCGATGTCGTCATTACTTATACCAGAAATGCAAAAGCAGCAAACACCGTTATCGAAAATGTGAAGAATGAGTGGCGTGATGGATTAGCTATTAAAGCGGATGTCTCAAAACAATCGAATGCAAACAAGATCGTTAAACAAACGCTGAAAAAATTTGGACGAATTGATATTTTAGTGAATAATGCCGGAATCTGGACATACGGTAAAATCGGATCGATGAGCGAAAAAGTGTGGAAGGAAACAATGCAGGTGAATCTCGATGGAATGTTTTTTATGACAAATGCTGTTGTTCCATATATGAAAAAACAGAAGTCAGGAAAAATCATCAATATCTCCAGTACTGCCGGTCAACGTGGTGAGGCAGAACACTCACACTATGCTGCCTCAAAGGGGGGAATGATCTCTTTTACCAAAGCGATCGCAACGGAATTAGGTCCATTCAATATAAATGTCAATTCTGTTGCCCCGGGATGGGTTGATACTGATTTGAATAATTCAGTTTTTTCAAATAAAAAATATAAAGAGCAGGAACGAAAAAAAATCCCGATACAAAGAATCCCAACGCCAAACGATATTGCCGGACCAATTCTTTTTCTTGCATCTGATCTTTCCAGACATATTACCGGTGAAATTATGAATGTGAACGGGGGAAGTGTTCTTGTCGGTTAATAAAAAAAGCAATGTGGGTAGTGATTTATTTGGAATAATCACAGCTATTTTATAGGCAATCAAAAATTGCGGTGTTGTATCTTCTGCGAAAAGCAGGTTTATACGCCGTTGTATTTTAAGCAAAAAGAATATTTTTTAACAATGATTGAACAATCGTTTCTTCGTCGTTTTTCCCTTTATATCGTCATCGTATCGTTGGTCTTCGGCATCTTGAATTTTTTCAAGATCCAATATCAATTTTATCTTTGGGAAATATTTATCGATCTCAAGATTATGTTGTTGTTTGCGACGATAATATTCCTTTATAAGAAAAAACAGATAATTCTTTCGCAGAATCAAATGACAATAGTAAGTTTTGATTGGCGAAAAAATATCCTTCTTTTTTTTATTCCCACACTGCTCTATATCGTGTCAATTTTAGCAGGTCTTGCTCTGAAAGAGATTACAATCAATAAACTTGATAATGCGGCGACATTAATTTTGGCTTCGCTGTTTGATATACCGGCTATTTATGTTTTTTCTATAACCACAATACTTATTGAAGAAATGGTATTTCGAGGAATATTATTTAATTCATTACATCAAGTCGGGTCTAAAATGTCCGCAGCATTATTTTCATCTCTTATTTGGACCGTATTTGCTTCATCGGAAATACCAGGAGTGGAAGAAATCGATATTGGTCTTATATTCATCTTAGTATTGTATTATGCGTCTCTCGGTCTTTTTTTGTCCGCACTTATGGACAGATACAAATCAATTTGGCCTGGATATTCAGTAAGAATGGGCATTATTACTCTAACACCAATTACTTTGTCGTCACATCTGGTTGAATCTGATTCCTTCTTCAAAGCAAGCACTGCAATTTTTAGTGCCGAAGGGATCGTTCTTTCAATATTAATGATTGTATCTGCGATTCTGTTATTGCGAATGAAGAATGTTGAACATGAAAATGTGTTACCGTGAAATTTTTCTTGACTATTTAGCGAATTCGGGCAATATTTAGTCGCAATTGTATTATTTTTCCATCAAATAATAAGGAGTGATGATGAGTCGTTTTACAGAACTTGTCGAGTTAGTTCAAACGTTTGAAAAAGATTTTATCAAATTTTATGATAAAGGAAATAAATCTGCCGGTACACGAGTGCGCAAACACATGGCTGAATTGAAGCGTAAAGCACAAGATATTCGAATTGAAGTACAGGAATTAAAAGGTACTTCGGATGAATCCGGAGCTTCAGAAACAGCAGAAAATGCCTAAAAATTCAGCCATAATCTAAAAATTACAGCCGACGACAACGTCGGCTTTTTTATGGAACATTTTTCAAGAAATTGCGTCTAATCCATTAAAAAAATCACAATGGCGAAACCTGCGGTTATCAATATCATAAACGCAAATATTCCTCATGATCAGAAAAGCGATGACTCGCTCATTATGCTTTTTCAAGGTGGGGAACAGGAGGTTTTTCGATATTTAGTAGAACGCTACCAGGAAAAGGTGCGCAATATTATCTTTTCCATTTTTAATGATCCCGATCATGTGGACGATATTTCGCAAGAAGTTTTCATTAAAGTCTTCCAAGCCCTTCAAAATTTTCGCTTTGAATCCTCCTTCTATACTTGGGTCTATCGGATTACGGTGAACAAGTGCAGAGATGAACTGCGAAAGAAAAAAGTTAAACGGTTCTTTACCTTCCAGAGTTTTGAAAAGACAACTAATACCAAGATTGAAAATCTCGCCACCACAACGTTTGATGATGAAAATATTCGAGGAGTGATTGAAGATTCTCTTAAAAAGCTTCCAGAAAAATTCCGTATGCCGATCATTCTGAAAGATATTGATGGATTGTCATATGATGAAATTGCGGAGGTATTGGATTGCGAAGTTGGTACAGTGAAATCCAGACTGTCACGAGGGCGAACTATGTTAAAGGAAATTTTGATGCCGATATTGGTATAACATGAATCAATTGACACAAAAAGAATTAGAGCAGATCATTTCGCTGTACATTGATGGCGAACTCGATGTAGTTGAAGCAAAGAGACTCGAAGAATATCTTTCGACGCATCCCATTGTTGCGCGAGAAATAGACATTCTTCGAACAGCCAAACGCTCTCTTGCGAACAAAGAGAAACTTCCAAAGAACGACTGGTTCTGGTTAAAGTTATCCAATCGACTTGAAGAGAAGAGATACCATTCAAAGAACGCACTTCCGACAGCACGTCCGGCGTTTGCTTTTTCATCATTGATTGCCGTTTCATTAGTCGTAATCGGCGTAATTTATTTTAAAGATGCACCTTTATTTCATCGGTTCTTCGTGGAAAAAAAGAATCAAGTTGAAAATGTGTACCGTAACAATATTATGACGGGCAATATTCTTCCCTTGTTCACAAACTTAAACAAGGATGATGTGTTGAACTTTGCGTTGTTCGGAAGTATTGCGATTGATTCTTCCAACAACACTTCGCTGCAAGTGAAGAATACAGAAGACAAGGGATCGCAGATACAGATCGTACGAAACGATGAACTTCCGTCAGAACCAATTACCATGAAAGATTTTGCCGCTGAACTTGGTATCTCTAACAATCAACGGCAAATTGTCGATTCGATCTTGGGTTCTTATCAAGAAAAGCTTCAGGCATCAGTGCTCGTGAGTGAAAACGATGAAGTCGCAATTCACGCTGAGCTTGTGGATTTGAACCGCGCCATTGTTTCGACCATTGCAGCATGTCTTGAACCTCCACAACGGAGCCGCTTTCAACGATTTCTTGATACACGCAAAGCACCGTATGCTGTTGTTGCAGTGAATAGTCCTAAAATTCCATCACATGTTATTTTTGATAGGATTCCAAATGTTTCCCATAATAATAATTACGTTGTTATTTCTCCCGGTACGATAGAAATTGCAGAGATGACAATTAATATTGACAGTATCCGTGACATTGCACGTACACAGGAAATGCAATACCGCAGGACAATAACGGAACGCATGGTAGCAGAGTTAACTGAGCGACAGCGCCGAGTGGAACAGAATTTAGTTTCAATGGGACAAAACCGTGTCCGAGTCCAATCATCCAGCGGGACATTCCAAATTCATTTTGAACATACGGCACCATCACCAGAGTTTGAAATGGTAGATATGGTTCGACCGAGAATGCGTGCACCGCAAGCTCCGCGAAGGATGTCCAATCAGGTAACAGTGATTGGAGATTCCGCTTTTTCCTTTGAACTTCCCGCCGATGATCAAGCAGTTCGCGTATTCAAAAGACTTCCGAGAGGAGAATTTCACTTCGAAATCGTTGATTCCATGATGTATGAACCCAAAATGAAATTGATGTTTAAGTCACCTTCCCGAAAAAAAGAGTTCGAATCCAAATTGCGCGAGATGAAACAACGAGAACAAGAATTGATTGATCTGGATTCTCTGTTGAGAGAAAATGAGAAGCAGATTGAGCAGCAGTCCCCCAAACCAAAAAAACCCGGCAAAGAGCTTGAACTTGAAATTATGATGTAATAAAATCTTGCTGAACAAAAGAGAGAAGTTACCCTGAAGTATATTTACTTCAGGGTTTTTATTTTTTGTTTGGACTTTTACCATGGCTTCTCTACATTGTCGTACATCTGAAAGGAAAATAATGAAAGTATCAATCGTAATTATTCTTTGTTGTGCCATATCCGCATTTTCTGCCGATCATAAAAAAATACATCAAAAGGCGATCGTTGTCGATACGCATAACGATGTGTTGCTTCGTGCCATGCGAGGTGAAGATCTTTCAGTTCGGACAATCGAGGGACATTCCGATGTGGTCCGATTGAAAGAAGGTGGAGTGGATGTTCAAATATTTTCTGTGTGGTGTGGAACGGATTATGGAAATGGGACTGCCTTTAATCGAGCAAATGCCATGATCGATACACTGCAAGCCATTGTTGGGAGAAGTTCTGATAAGATGATGCTTGCCAAGAGCTACAAAGAAATTGAAAAGATTTTAAAGAAAGGTAAAATCGCTGCATTGATAGGTGTTGAAGGGGGGCATATGATTGAGGATAGTTTGTCTTACCTTGATCATCTGGCTAAGCGCGGCATGAATTATTTAACATTGACTTGGAATAACAGCACATCATGGGCGACATCAGCTGCTGATGAAACGGAAAAAGGAGATTCGCTGGCATTCAAAGGATTAACTGAATTCGGGAAAACTGTAGTAGGACGATTGAATGATCTGGGAGTGTTGGTTGATCTTTCACACGCAGGCGAAAGAACATTCTGGGATGTCATCAATATGACAAAAAAACCGGTGATCGTTTCACATTCGTCGGTTTATGCCATCTGTCCCAGCCGCAGGAACTTGAAAGATGATCAGATCAAAGCGGTAGCGAAAAATAACGGAGTAATTTGTATTAATTTCTATTCCGGTTTTATCGACAGCAATTATTCCTCACGTGTTAAAGAGATACGAGCCAATTTCAAACCGCTCGTCGATTCCATTAAACACGCGAATACCGACCATTGGAAAACCGAACTTACGATTGATTCAGTGCTGGCTCCTTATTATCTGGAAGCTCGGCCTTCGCTTTCGGTGTTGATTGATCATATTGATTATATCGCTAAACTTGTTGGACCTGACTATGTCGGTATTGGTAGTGATTTTGACGGTGTAGAATCATTACCAAAAGAGATGGACGATGTTACTTTTCTTCCGAATATTACAAGAGAATTATTAAAGAGGGGGTATAAGGAGAAAGATGTAAAAAAGATTCTTGGCGGAAATGTAATGAGGGTATTAAAAGCAAACATGAAATGATGGAAACAAAAAACCCTCGCAGTGCGAGGGTTTTTAATTTACATTGCTTCTTCTTCTTCAGTTCGTTGGTTTCTCCGTACTGCCTTTACCAACTTCATACGTTTTTTCACTGATGGTTTTGTGAAAAAAGTCCGCTTTTTGAATTCTTTCAGAACCCCTGAGCGTTCGTATTTCTTTTTGAAGCGCCTGATTGCACGGTCAATTGATTCATTTTCGTTTACGACGATTCCTACCAAGTTATTTCACCTCCTACGATTTGGCGTTTGTTGATTAATCTGCTAATTGTAAATTTTCAATTAATTTCTTAATTCCATTCTTTTCAAATTGTACCCATATGGCATTTCCACCACTGGATGTCTTTTCTTTGGACGTTACTCTTCCCATATCATCCCAATCTGTATGATAGATTGAAACACCTACATCATATTTCTTTTCGGGGGAGTAATTAACACATTCTTCTCGGTTATACGTTATAATATTATCTTCTTTTATTTTGGCTGCTGAATCGAGCATCATACTGTGGTGACAGCGAGTGCATCGATACCAAACTTTGTTTTCCGCTCCAACCACTGCTCCAATAATCTCCATTTTTGATTCCCTACCGCACGATGTACAGATTTGTGTCACATATTTTGACTTACTCATAAAAACAACTCTCCATTCACAACAGCTATGGCTGGGCGAAAATAATAACAAGGATTGGCTTACAGGTTACCTTTGTGTTATTCAACTAATATAAAATACAAAATTTCGTTTACTTTAGTCAAGGAATTTCATAGAAAATATTATTTCCATGTTTGTAGTATGGGCTGCCACGTAAAGCATTCGTTGATTTTAAGGGCAAAATTCGATATATTCTCCATCAAATTTATTGAAATGACAATAATGTTCGTCGAGTGTGTTATTATTCATGAATAATATTTAGCAACTTTTTCATTGGATAGAGGGCTCACCCCTCTTTCTTCATTTTGAGAGGAATTTATGGCAGATAAGCAATATGATGTTGTTATTATTGGCGGCGGTCCCGGTGGATATGTAGCGGGAATCCGAGCAGGACAATTAGGACTTAAAACTCTTGTCGTTGAAAAAGATAAACTCGGCGGTATTTGTTTGAATTGGGGATGTATACCGACAAAAGCGTTAATCAAGAATGCAGAAGTACTGACTACTTTTAAACATGCGGAAGATTTTGGATTCTCTTATGAAAATCTTACGGCGGATTTTTCAAAAGCGGTAAAAAGAAGTCGCGATATCTCTACAAAGAGTTCAAAAGGAATTGAATTTCTTTTCAAGAAAAACAAAGTGGATCATCTGTATGGGACTGCAAAGATTGCATCGAAGGGAGTTGTGGAAGTTGATGTAGCAGGGAAAAAGGAAAAGATCAATGCAAAACATATTATCGTTTCTACCGGCGCGCGTCCACGTATCCTTCCAAATATTCAGGTTGATTATAAACAGATCATCACCAGTTCTGAAGCGATGGTGCTTCCTGAGGTTCCGAAACGCATGGTGATCATCGGATCAGGAGCGATCGGTTCTGAGTTCGCATATATCTACAATGCGTACGGTTCAAAAGTGACGATTATTGAAATGCTCGATAGTTTGCTGCCCATTGAAGATCGCGAAATCACGAAAGTCCTTCGTCGAAATTTTGAAAAATCCGGTATTGAAGTGTTAGTCGATACAAAAGTGGAAAGCGTTACGACCGGTAAAGAAGCAACAGTGAAATATTCGAATAAGGATGGTGTCAAAGAGATTAAAGCCGATATTGTTTTAAGTGCAATCGGTGTACAAGGGAATATTGAAAATCTTGGATTAGAAGCGCTCGGTGTAAAGACGGAAAAATCATTTATTAAAGTCGATAAGCATTTAAAAACAAATATTGATGGTGTTTACGCCATTGGCGATGTTGCCGGTCCGCCATGTCTTGCGCATAAAGCATCACACGAAGGAATTGTTTGCGTGGAAGCGATCGCAGGAAAACATCCGCACGCAGTTGATTATGACAACATTCCTGGTTGTACGTATTGCCAACCTCAGGTTGCCAGCGTTGGTATGACAGAAGAAAAAGCGCGTGCAGCTGGAAAAGAGATTAAAGTTGGACGATATCCTTTCCGTTCACATGGAAAAGCATTGGCCTTGAACGAGACTGAAGGAATGGTCAAGTTGATTTTTGACGCAAAGTATGGTGAATTGCTCGGTGCACACATCATCGGTCCAGAAGCGACCGAGATGATTGCAGAACTTGCAACAGCACGCACGTTGGAAACTACAGCGGAACAATTGTATAACACAATCCATGCTCACCCGACATTAACTGAAGGGGTTATGGAAGCGGCGTTGGATGCATACGGTCGTGCGATTCATATTTAAACAACTAGATAAGACCTCCGAGGTCTTTGAGACCTGGGAGATCTTATCGTAAAAATTATGAAACAATTACTCGTCGTCGATCTCGGAAGAACAAAATATGCTGAAGCGTGGGAGCTGCAGAAGAAGATCTTTTCTGCTCGGCTGGAACAACGCATTGGCGATGTACTTCTGTTGACGGAACACGATCCGGTCTTTACGCTCGGCAAGGGAGCAAATGAGAATCACCTGCTTGCCAATGAAAGCGAACTGAGCGAAAAGAAGATCGATATGTTCTGGATTGATCGCGGCGGCGACGTAACGTTTCATGGTCCTGGACAGATTGTTGGGTATCCAATTCTCGATTTGAATCAGCATTACTTAGATATTCACCGATATCTTCGGGATATTGAAGAGATGATCATTCGAACATTGAATGTTTATGGAATTGCCGCAGGGCGTGAAAAAGAATTTACCGGTGTTTGGGTAAAGAATGAAAAGATTGCAGCGCTTGGCGTTAAGGTAAGTAAGTGGATCACCATGCATGGTTTTGCCTTGAATGTAAACACCGATTTATCATTTTTTGATAGAATCATCCCGTGTGGAATTTTCCATAAGGGAGTAACATCGCTGCACAATGTTCTCGAAACATCAATCGATATCACTGAAGTGCACAAACATCTCGTCAAACATTTCTCTCAAATCTTTTCGCTGGAGGTCAAACAGATCTCCAAGGAAGATCTTTTATCATTGCTTCACCACCATGAAGCTGCAGTAGAGGAGAACTAACGTAATGCCGTCAAAAAAAACCGCTGTGCTTGAAAAAAAGCCGACAGTGAACTCCATCGGAGTTATGAAAACAATCGAATCGAAGAATGGTGTGTTAAAAAAAGACCAGCTTCTTTTTGCCTACCGTACCATGCTGCTTGCTCGTATTATTGACGAGAAAGAAATGAATCTATTGAAACAAGGGAAGATTCTTTTCCATATCAGCGGACCCGGACATGAAGCAGCACAAGTAGCGATTGCGATGGCGATGAAACCGGGATACGATTGGTCGTATCCGTATTACCGTGATCTTGCATTTTCATTGGCGATGGGTTCAACGGCAAAAGATATTCTCTGCGAAAATATGCACAGAATCGAAGGGCCATCTTCTCACGGAAGACAAATGCCTTCTCATTACGGTGATAAAAAATTCCGCATTGTGGGACAGTCATCACCGACCGGCACACAATATTTACAAGCAGTCGGCACAGCGATGGGATCGCGGAAAGAAGGAAACGATGAAGTAACGTACGTTTCCTCCGGTGAAGGAGCGACAAGTGAAGGGGAATTTGCTGAAGCAGTATCCTGGGCAAGTCGTGAAAAATTTCCCGTTGTATTCTGTGTGCAGAATAACAAGTTTGCTATTTCTGTTCCTGTAAAAGATCAGATTGCTGGCGGATCGGTATCGCGATTATACAGCGCATATCCGAATTTAAAAACATTTGATGTTGATGGAACAGATTTCATCGCATCATATAAAACAGCCAAGGAAGCGGTTGAATATTGCCGAAGCGGCAAAGGTCCGGCAATGATCGAAGCGCATTGCGTTCGCTTATTTCCACATTCCTCGTCCGATGATCCGAAAAAGTACATGACGGCGAAGGAAATTGAAGAAGACAAAGCAAAAGATCCGATCCCGAAATTCGAAAAATATTTAACACAAAATGGATACGCATCATCAAAAGAATTGGAAGCGATCCGCGTTGAAGTGAAAAAGGAAGTGGAAGATGCAGCGGATTATGCCGAAGCTGCGCACAGTCCTACAGCGGACACTGCCTTACGCAATGTATTTTCTCCCACAATCGTCGTGCCGAAAGAAAACTTTATTGAACCTGAGCATGCCGGCAAAAGTATTGTAATGGTAGATGCAATCAATCATGCATTGCACGAGGAAATGAAACGTAATCCAAAGATGGTCGTCTACGGTGAGGATGTTGCGGATGGTAAAGGTGGTGTGTTCACGGCAACAAAAAATTTGACGAACAAATTCGGCACCGACCGATGTTTTAATTCTCCGTTAGCTGAAGCAAGCATTATGGGAACCGCAATCGGTCTTGCCGTGCGGGGATTCAAACCAGTTGTTGAAATCCAATTCGGTGATTACATCTGGCCGGCGTTTATGCAAATCAAAGACGAATTAGTTCATATGCGTTACCGAACGGACGGCGATTGGAGTTGTCCGGTTGTTATTCGTGTGGCAACCGGTGGATATATTCGGGGTGGACTTTATCATAGTCAAAGTATCGAAGGATATTTTACTCATATTCCCGGTCTATGGGTTGCGATGCCGTCGAATGCTGCAGATGCTAAAGGACTTTTAAAGACTGCTATCCGTGAGGATAATCCTGTACTGTTCTGCGAGCATAAAGGATTGTATCGTCAACAGTTTGCAGCGACGAACGAACCGGATGACAATTATTGTCTTCCTTTTGGTCTTGCAAAGGTGAAAAGAGAAGGAAGTGACATTACTGTCGTAACGTGGGGATTTATGGTTCAGCGGTCCACCGAAGCGGCACGCAAAATGGAAGAAAAAGGAATCAGTGTTGAAGTGATTGACCTTCGTACATTAATTCCGTGGGATAAAGAGACAGTGTTCAACTCCATCCGTAAAACGGGTAAAGTTCTTGTTGTTCATGAAGACACGAAGACTGGCGGATTTGGCGCCGAAATCGGTATGCAGATTGCGGAAGATTGTTTTGAGCATCTTGATGCACCTCTTGCACGTGTTGCAGCACTTGATGCTCCCATACCGTTTGCACCTGCATTGGAAAATGCCGTACTTCCGCAAGAACATCATATTACAAGCGCATTGGAAAAATTAGCTGCGTATTAATTTTTAGATGATGTTCAGATTATGAAAATGTATAAAAATATTGCTCGGATATTTAAGATTGGTGAAGAACCAAGTGATACTGAATATTGGGCAAAAAAGAGTTTTCGTGAACGGGCGATTGCGATTGAATTTTTACGGCAAACGAAAAGTGATAAACAAAATGGAAATAGAACTAAACGAAAACTTCAAAGAGTTTATCGAGTTATTAAACGCAAAAAAAGTTAAATACCTTGTAGTGGGTGGATTTGCGGTAGGTTTATATGGATATCCAAGATATACCGGAGATTTTGATGTTTGGGTGCAGCCGGATTTAGAAAATGGCAAAAAAGTAATTAGCGTGTTAAAAGAGTTTGGTTTTGGATCTCTGAAAGTATCAGAAAAAGATTTTTTAAGTGATGATCTTATTCTTCAGTTTGGTTATCCTCCATTGAGAATAGACGTTCTCACTGGGATTAGCGGTGTAGTTTTTTCTCAATGTTATTTAAGAAGAAAGCGAACAAAACTCGGCGGTTCTTGGATTAGTTTAATTCATTTGACTGATTTAATGATAAATAAAAAAAATACAGGCCGACCTGAGGACTTGTTTGATGTAAAAAAATTGGAACAAATTAAATTGAATGGAAAAAAGAATACTAAAAAGAAAAGATAAAAAAAAAGACTCGCTCTCTCGTGAACAATACCTTCAGCTCTATTACTTTATGCGTTTGACGCGAGAGTTTGAAGAATCGATCCTAAAACTCTATCGCCAGGGGAAAATCATCGGCGGAGCGTACACCGGAAACGGTAATGAAGCGACAGCTGTCGGTAGTGCATTTGCGTTAGAGAGACAAGATTATCTTTTTCCGATGCATCGCGACATGGGTGCTCATCTTGTGAAAGGACAAACGCTTCGGCATTTAATGCTGCAGCATTTAGCGCGCGGAAATTCCTTATCCAAAGGAAGAGATGGCACGGGACATTATGCTGACCCGGCGTTACGAATTTACGGCAATATCAGTCATCTCGGTGCGATGGTTCCAATGGCTGTCGGTGTTGCGCTTGCAAGTAAATTGCGAAAAGAAAAAGCGGTGGCATTAACGTATATCGGCGATGGCGGAAGTAATGTCGGCGATATTCATGAATCGTTGGCAATGGCTTCGGTAATGAAACTGCCATTGATCTTGATTATTGAAAACAATCAATTTGCTTACTCGACTCCAGTTGCCAAACAAAAAGCGATGGAGAAATATTCTGATCGGGCAAAAGGATATGGAATTCCAGGATACACGATCGATGGAACAGATCTCGAATTGGTCTATAAAACATGTAAAGAAGCTGTTGAACGAGCAAGAGCAGGAGAGGGACCCACATTGATCGAATCTGTTACGATGAGAATGCATGGCCATTCTGCTCATGATGGTGCAGAATATGTTCCAAAAACATTACTAACGGAATGGAAAAAGAAAGATCCAGTTCAACGAATTGAGAAACTGCTTTTAGATAAAAAGATTTTGACGCCGAAGCTTAAAGAAGAGTACGAGAAAAAAGTTTTAGCTGAACTGGAAGATGCTACACAATTTGCGGTTGAATCTCCTTATCCACCTGCAGAAGATGCAGCTGTCGGTGTGTATGCTGATTAAATTGAACTTATAGATAAAAAATATTTTGGCCAATATTACGTATATCGAAGCAATTTCTAAAGGACTCTGGGAAGAGATGGAGCGAGATCAATCTGTATTTCTTCTTGGCGAAGATATTGGTCCATTCGGAGGAGCGTTCAAAGTAACAAAAGGATTCTTAGATCATTTTGGTGAAAGTCGAGTTGTTGATACAGTGCTTGCAGAAACAGCAATCCTCGGTGCGGCAACCGGTGCAGCTGTGGTAGGAATGCGTCCTGTTGCGGAAATGCAGTTTGCTGATTTTGTGACGACTGGATTTAGTCAATTAGTGAATAACACTGCTTCTATCCATTATCGATGGCATATTCCATGTCCCATGGTGGTACGGTTGCCGAGTGGTGCAGGAATTCACGGCGGGCCGTTTCACTCGCGAAATCCCGAAGCGTGGTTTTTCCATCAACCTGGATTTAAGATTGTTGCTCCATCAACACCTTACGATGCAAAAGGATTAATCAAAACAGCTATCCGAGATAATAATCCTGTTCTTTATCTTGAACACAAACGATTGTACCGCCATATTAAAGGCGAAGTGCCGGAAACGGATTACATTGTTGAAATCGGAAAAGGAGATGTGAAACGAGTTGGTTCCGATATTTCTGTGATTACGTATGGATCCATGGTCCACATGGCATTGGAAGCTGCTGATGTGTTACAGAATGAACATGGTGTGAGTGTGGAAGTGGTTGATCTTCGAAGTCTAATGCCGCTCGATACCGAATTGATTTACGCATCCGTTCGAAAAACCGGTAAAGTATTGATTGCACACGAAGACACCATCACTGGAGGAATTGGCGGAGAAATTTCTGCATTGATATCGGATAATTGTTTTCAACATCTGGATGCACCGGTCAAACGAATCGGTGCGATTGATACACCAACGCCGTACAGTCCCACGCTTGAGGAATTTTTTCTTCCCAACACAAAAAAGGTTGTAATAGCGTTGAAGGAGCTGGCTGCATTTTAATATTTTTTTGGGATTTGAGATTGAGAATTTGGAATTTTCCAACACGTATTTATAGAAAGTAAACAATTATGGCTTTAGTTGATGTGATCATGCCTCAAATGGGCGAAAGCATTGCCGAAGGAACGATCTCCAAATGGCATAAAAAAGTCGGCGACAAAATCGCGAAGGATGAAACTCTCCTTGAAATCAGCACGGACAAAGTCGATTCTGAGATTCCTGCACCTGCCGCAGGTATCATTGCAGAATTATTATTTCAGGAAACGACAACGGTCGGCGTCAACACCGTCATAGCGCGGATTAATACTGATGTGAATGCATCCGTCAGTTCTTCCGCTTCAGTTCCATCTGCACCGAAACCGGCGTCAGTTCCTGCACAGTCTGTGGCAGCTCCGCAGCAATCACAGCCTGCTGTTTCCGGTGGTGTATTGGTAGATGTGATCATGCCTCAAATGGGTGAGAGCATTGCCGAGGGAACAATTTCCAAATGGCATAAGAAAGTCGGCGATAAAATTGGTAAGGATGAAACACTTCTTGAAATTAGTACGGACAAAGTTGATTCTGAGATTCCAGCACCCGCCGCAGGAATTGTTGCTGAGTTATTATTTCCCGAACAAACCACTGTTGGTGTTAACACGGTCATTGCAAAAATTTCAACAGGCGTTGGAACTGTTGTTTCGGCCTCTGCTCCAGTATCAAAACCCGCTCCTACGGTTGAATCAAAGCCTGTTGTCAACACTCATCCAGTTGTTTCAGTACAACAACACAATGCACAAGAACAAATTTCTTCAGACCGATTTTATTCTCCATTAGTAATGAACATTGCTCGTACTGAAGGTATATCATTAAGTGAACTTGAAACAATTCCCGGTACAGGATCGAATGGACGAGTTTCTAAAAATGATATTCTCGCCTATGTGCAGCAGAAAAAAAGTGGACATGCTTCAGCACCGATTCAACGTGTTGTAGCACCAGTTGCAACACCATCGTTCAAACCAGCACAGCCAATTACGTATCCTGTCGGTCGTGTTGAGTTGATCAAGATGGATACAATGCGAAAAGCGATTGCGGAACATATGGTGCGTAGCAAGCATACGTCGGCACATGTCGGCTCACTTTCAGAAGCCGATTTGACTACAGTCGTGAAATTCCGTGAAAAAAATAAAGCGGCTTTTGAGAAACGGGAAGGATTCAATTTAACATACACGCCGTTCTTTCTTGAAGCGGTTGTAAAGGCTATTAAAGATTTTCCGATGTTAAATTCTTCGGTGGATGGAGATACAATCATCATTCGCAAGGATGTCAATCTTGGTGTTGCGGTTGCACTTGAAAATGGATTGATCGTTCCCGTAATCAAAAATGCTGAACAAAAGAATCTTGCTGGAATTGCACGTTCGCTGAATGATCTTGCAACCCGTGCCCGCAACAAAAAATTATTACCGGATGAAGTAACCGGAGGCACATTCACTGTTACCAATCCCGGCGGATACGGAAATTTATATGGATTCCCGATTATCAATCAACCGCAAGTTGCTATTCTTGGAGTTGGTGCGATCAAAAAACGTCCGGTGGTAATTGATGACGCGATCGCTATTCGTTCAATGGTCTACATTTCTATGTCGTACGATCACAGGATTGTTGATGGCGCTCTCGGTGGAATGTTTATGCAAAAAGTGGTGTATTATTTAGAAAATTTTGATGTATCACAGGCGATATAATAATGGAAATTGTCATTCAAGAAATACCGGCTGTTGAAGAACCAAAACAGTCTGCTGTTCGAAAACCGGAATGGTTAAAAGCGCGTGTTCCCGGCGGTGAAAATTATTCCCGTTTGAAGAATATGATCGACGAACGGAAACTACACACAGTCTGTGAAGAAGCACGCTGTCCGAATATGGGTGAATGTTGGAATTCCGGTACTGCAACGTTTATGATTCTCGGTGATACGTGTACACGCAGTTGCGGATTCTGTAATGTGAAGACCGGTAAGATGCATATTGTGGACGAAGATGAACCGCGTCGTGTGGGTGAAGCAGTTGCGTTAATGAAATTGCGCCATGCAGTGATTACCTCAGTCAATCGTGATGAATTGTTCGACGGTGGAGCACATATCTTTGCAAATACTATTCAAGAAATTCGGAAACGTTTACCGTTGTGCAAAGTAGAAGTGTTGATTCCGGATTTTATGGGAAGCGAAGAGGCATTAAATATTGTGCTCAACGCTCAACCCGATGTGCTCAATCATAATATTGAAACTGTTCCGCGGTTGTATCGAACAGTTCGTCCGCAGGCACATTATCATCGTACATTGGAATTGTTGGAACGGGCGAAGCACCGTGGATTTACAACTAAGACCGGCATTATGGTGGGCCTTGGCGAAACAGCGGAAGAAGTAATCGAAGTGATGGCAGATCTCCGAGCAGTAGAATGTGATATCTTTACCATTGGACAATATTTGCAACCGACGAAAAATCATTTGTCGGTAGATCGGTACGTCCATCCCGACGAGTTTGCAATGTATCGTGTGAAAGGAATGGAAATGGGATTTAAACATGTTCAATCGAGTCCGCTCACGCGCAGCTCATATCACGCTGAAAAGCTCGTATAATTTTTTTACACAACTTCATCGAATACAATACTAGGGAAACATCTTTAATGAAAGACGAAAAAAAGAATACAAAACAACCGCGTTGGGCCGATCTTCATCTGTCCAATGAAAAATTAATTAAAATGTACCGCGATATGCTTCTCATTCGCCGGTTTGAAGAACGCGCTGCCCAAGAATATGGAAAAGGAAAGATCGGTGGTTTCTGTCACTTGTATATCGGACAGGAAGCAACCGGTGTCGGCGCTATCTCGGCTCTCCGCGAAGATGATTTTATTTACACCGCATATCGCGATCATGGTCTGGCACTTGCACGTGGTATGGAGTCCAAAGGTTGTATGGCAGAATTATTCGGTAAAGCAACCGGTGTATCAAAAGGAATCGGTGGTTCGATGCATTTTTATGATCTCTCAAAAGGATTTATGGGCGGTTGGGGAATTGTCGGCGGGCATCCTCCGCTTGCAGCAGGTTCGGCATTTGCAACAAAATATCAAGGTAAAGATTCTGTTACGATCTGTTTCATGGGTGAAGCATCAACGAACCAAGGTGTGCTTCATGAGACATTGAACATGGCTCAGTTGTGGAAGCTTCCGGTGATATTCATTTGTGAAAACAATGGTTATGGTATGGGAACAGCAATTTCCCGCGCTATGGCAGGTGAACATCTTTATGATAAAGCAGCTGGTTATGAAATGGCTCGTGGTGCAGTGAACGGTATGGATGTGATTGAAATGTATCGCGAAATGTCTATCGCTATTGATCGCGCACGGAAAGAAAATCTTCCGACATTTTTGGAAGCACGGACATATCGCTTCCGCGGTCATTCCATGTCCGATCCGGGACAATATCGAACGAAAGAAGAGATTGAAGAATATAAAAAACGGGATCCGATTGAAACATTCGGCAGAGATTTGATTGCCGAAGGTGTTTTGAAAGAATCCGATATTGAAGCGATGGAAGAAGTGATTAAAAAAGAAGTCCATGAAGCAGTAGAGTTTGCTGATGCAAGTCCGCAGCCCTCATTGGATGTGTTGTTTGATAATATCTATGCATAATTAATTAATCAGGTGTAGCCATAATTAAGGTGGACTACACCTTTCTAACAAAGGAAAGACAATGGCAGTTTTACAAATACGTGAAGCAATCAATCAGGCTATCGATGAAGAAATGAGTCGCGACACGGGAGTGTTCATCATGGGTGAAGAGGTTGCTCAATACAATGGTGCATATAAAGTAACACAAGGACTCTGGAAAAAATATGGCGATAAGCGAGTGATTGATACTCCAATTACCGAAGCTGGATTTGCCGGTATCGGTATCGGTGCGGCGATGACGGGAATCGGTGTTCGTCCGATTGTGGAAATGATGACATGGAATTTTGCAATCCTTGCGTTTGATCAGATTATGAACCATGCTGCAAAAGCACGATACATGTCTTCCGGTCAATTTAAAGTTCCCATCGTTTTTCGGGGACCGAACGGTCCTGCACATATGCTTGGTGCACAGCATTCACAAGCGCTGGAATCGATGGTTGCCCATGTTCCAGGATTAATTGTGATGACTCCGTCAACTCCGTATGATGCAAAAGGAATGTTGAAGACTGCCATCAGAGATGATAATCCAGTGATCTTCATGGAAAGTGAAATGATGTATGGAATAAAAGGAGAAGTGCCTGAAGAAGAATATCTCATCCCGATCGGAAAAGGAGATATCAAACGCGAGGGAAGTGATGTTACGATCATTGCCTGGACGAAAATGGTTGCTGTTGCATTAAAAGCGGCTGAAGAACTTCAGAAAGAAGGAATCAATGCCGAAGTGATCGATCCCCGCACCATTCGACCGCTGGATGAAGATCTCATTCTCGAATCGGTGAAAAAAACAAATCGCTGCGTTATCGTCGAAGACTCATGGCCATTTGCCAGCGTCGGAACGGAAATTGCGCATCGCATTCACACCAAAGCGTTCGACTATCTTGACGCACCGGTGGAAAAAATCAACAGCGCAGATATTCCGATGCCGTATGCCGAGAATCTCGAGCACGAAGCATTGCCGAGTCCGGAAAAAGTTATTGCTGCAGTAAAAAAAGTATTATATCGTTAATTCGTTACACCTGGCAGGTCTTGAAGACCTGCCAGGTGTTAATACCAAAGGAAAATTATGGCAACAAAAATGTTAATGCCAAAACTGAGTGACACCATGGAAGAAGGTGTTATTCTAAAATGGCGGAAAAAAGAAGGCGAATCGATCAAGTCCGGCGATATTCTTGCGGACATTCAATCCGACAAAGCGGATATGGAACAGGAAGCATATGATTCAGGAGTGATTCTGAAATTATTTGCAAAAGAAGGGGAGGGAGTAAAAGTTGGTGCTCCGTTGGCGATCATCGGAAAAGCAGGAGAAGATATTGCTGCTCTTCTTGCGGAATCTTCACCGGTAGCACCTGCACCGAAACCGGAAACAACTCCGACAGTAAATGCTCCTTCAGTTGCACCGGCGTATATTCCCGCACCTGCTCCGGCTCCCATTATTAATGCAGATGCGCGTGTTAAAGCATCTCCGCTTGCAAAAAAGATTGCTCAGGAAAAAAATATTGATCTTCGCACAGTCGCAGGGAGTGGACCATTTGGCAGAATTGTGAAGGCAGATGTGGAAGGAAAGAGTGGCTCATCCATGCCGCGAAAAGTTCTTGCACCGATGCAAACTAAAGAGATTCCGCTCTCCATGATGCGAAAAACGATTGCAAAGCGTCTTCTGGAAAGCAAAAATACAATTCCGCATTTCTATCTAACGATAGAAATGAATATGAAACGGGCAATGGATTTCCGTTCATCATTCAACGATGTAACCGGAACCAAGATCAGTTACAATGATATCGTTATGAAAGCTGTTGCACTTGCGCTTCGAGAAAACCCAAAGGCAAATAGTTCTTTCTATCCAGAGAAGATAGTGCAACATGGACGTATTGATGTGAGTGTTGCCGTGGCTGTTGATGAAGGTCTGATCACTCCCGTAATTCGCAATACGGATCAAAAGACGCTGCTGGAAATTTCGTCTGAGACAAAAGAATTAGCAAAGCGTGCTCGTGAAGGAAAATTGAAACCGGAAGAGTTCACGAATGGAACATTTACCGTGAGCAATCTTGGAATGTATGATATTGAAAACTTCGCCGCCATTATCAATCCTCCGGAAGGTGCAATTCTCGCCATTGGCTCAATCATTGAAAAACCGGTGGTTGAGAATGGTCAAGTTGTAGCCGGTCATACGATGAAAGTAACAATGTCTTGCGATCATCGGGTTGTTGACGGTGCAATCGGAGCACAGTTTTTACAATCATTCAAGAAGATCATAGAAAACCCTTTGCTGTTAGTGATTTAATTTGATCATGGTGTTATTCAAACTAACGTCATTCTGTCGAACGATAGAATGACGTTGTTGTTTCTCCCTCTTCCTTTTGCAAGCCATTCTATTGACAATCCGCACGGAACTTCTTAACATAGCCTACATTTTTGTATTTTCGTAATCACCATTCACTGAAAAGGAGCGTTTATGTCTCGTATCGTCAGAGGTGGTCTCATCCAATGTTCTATCGCAACATCCAACGACCAACCGATCCCCAAAATTAAAAAAGCAATGATTGACAAACACATTCCCATGATAGAGAAGGCGGGAAAAGAAGGGGTGCAAATTCTTTGTTTGCAGGAAGTGTTTAACGGCCCTTACTTTTGTGCAGAACAAAAAACAAAATGGTATGAGATGACGGAAAAAATTCCGGATGGTCCGACGATCAAATTGATGCAGAAATATGCAAAGAAATATAAAATGGTAATGATCGTTCCCATCTATGAAATTGAAATGGAAGGTGTTTATTATAATACGGCAGCAATCATCGATGCTGATGGAACATATCTGGGTAAATATCGCAAGCACCACATTCCTCAAGTGGAACCCGGATTTTGGGAGAAATTTTATTTCAAACCGGGAAATCTCGGCTTTCCCGTCTTTAAGACGAAATATGCAGATATTGGCGTCTATATTTGTTATGACAGGCACTTTCCTGAGGGGGCCCGCATTCTGGGATTAAACGGTGCAGAGATCGTCTTTAATCCATCTGCAACGGTTGCCGGTCTTTCGGAATATCTGTGGGAATTGGAACAACCGGCACACGCTGCAGCCAATGGATATTTTGTCGGTGCAATCAATCGTGTGGGGACGGAAGAGCCGTGGAAGATTGGAGAATTTTATGGTAAGAGTTATTTTTGTTCTCCGCGTGGAAAAATTCTAAAGCAAGCCAGCCGCGATAAAGATGAACTTGTCATTTGTGATTTGGATATGAAAATGATCCAAGAAGTCCGTTCTGTCTGGCAATTCTATCGTGACCGTCGCCCGGAAGCGTACGGAAAGATTACAGAGTTGAAAGACTAACCAAAAAATGATTCATGGTTTCATGTTTCAAGATTCAAGTCACACAAATATATCCTGAGACATGAAACCTGAATCCTGCGACTTTAATATCTATATCCAAGAAGGAATTTAATCCGATGTCCGAAAAATTAACTTCACAAGAAGTTGTCGAGATCACCGCAAAACACACCTACGGCACCTGGCGCAAACAAAAAGGATGGACACCGCTCCACATTGTGGATGCTGAAGGATGTTTTTTTACCGATGCAAGCGGGAAACGATATTTTGATTTCTCATCACAATTGATGTGTGTTCATCTTGGTTACAAGAATGCAGCAGTAATTAAAGCAATTGAAGATCAAGCGAAATCACTTGCATACATTGCTCCCGGATTTGCCACAGACATTCGAGCAGAGTTAAGTAAACTACTCCTTGAAGTACTGCCAAAAGGTTTGGAGAAATTCTTTTTTACCACGTCAGGAACGGAAGCTAACGAAGCGGCATTTAAAATTGCTCGAATGTACACCGGCAAAACGAAAATCATTGCCCGGTATCGATCGTATCATGGATCGACAATGGGATCGATCGCTGCCACCGGTGATCCTCGCCGATGGGCAATGGAACCTGCTGGGAAAGTTCCTGGTGTTATCTTCTCTCCGGAAGTGAACTGCTTCGATTGTCCGATTAAACATACCTATCCCGGATGCGGAATTGCTTGCGCTGATTATCTTGAACATATGATTGAAAACGAAGGTGATGTTGCTGCAGTGTTGGTGGAACCTGTCGTAGGAACGAATGGCATACTGATTCCTCCAAAAGAATATTTTCCAAAAATAAGGGAGATTTGTGACAAACATAATGTCCTTCTCATTGCTGATGAAGTAATGACTGGTTGGGGAAGGACTGGAAAATGGTTTGCCATGGATCATTGGGGAGTTCAGCCTGATATTCTTGTTACGGCAAAAGGGATCACAACAGCATATATGCCACTGGGATTATGCGCTACAACGATGAAGATCGCATCGTTTTTCGATGATCATTTCTTTTCTCATGGACACACCTACGAAGCGCACCCGTTGACCCTTGCACCGGCGATTGCTTCCATCAACGAATTTAAAAGAATGGATCTGATCAATCGTTCTGCCGAGATGGGTGAATATCTCGGTATGAAATTAAATGAACTTAAATCGAAACATCCATCTATTGCCGATGTCCGTGGACTTGGGCTTTTCTGGGCAGTGGAATTAATGAAGAATAAAAAAACGAAAACATACTTCAACACTTATAAAGACAAGGTAAGCGGCGTGCAATCAGTTGTGGAAAAAATTTCTGCGCAAATGATGAAAAATGGAGTGTATTTGCAGGCATGGGTGAGTCACTTTGTTATTGCTCCACCGTTGATCGTAACGAGAGAAGAGCTCGACAGCGGTCTTGCAGTGTTCGATGAAGCGTTAAAGATTGCGGATGAGCTTGTAGAACAGTAAAAAGAGATTCAGGCCTCATGTTTCAAGATTCAAACATTCTAAAATTTTTGAGATTAGTATGGATGGAGGATATCACAAACTGGAGATTTACAATATCTCTCACAATGTAGGTGTGAAGATTCATGAGATGACATTACAACTTCCAAAGTTTGAAATGTATGAAGAAGGGAGTCAAATTCGGAGATCATCTAAATCTGTTTCATCGAATATTGTGGAAGGTTTCGCCTTGCGGAAATACAAAAATGAATTTCTCCATTATTTGTATAGAGCTTATGGTTCTAGTGAAGAGTCACTTGAACATTTGCGATATCTTTTTGAAACTAAATCTATGGTAGATGAAAAACAGTTTAACGATCTAGAGATAGAAATCTTAAAACTAAATGGGAAACTATTTCGATTTATTCAATCTGTTGAAAAGGATCATGATACACCCGCATTTCTTAAAGAATCCGAAGTCGAATATCGTTCTGAATCTTGAATCATTAAACATGAATCAAAAACTTATTTAGCATATGGTGTTTCTATGAACAACCCCGCCTCAAAACTTTCTCACAAACAGTATGAGCAAAATTTTGCCGAACTAAAACCGGCATTAACCGACGTTGCCGCTCTTGCTGAAGCTAATCGATGTCTTTATTGTTACGATTCTCCCTGCATGACTGCTTGTCCCACACACATTGATATTTCCATGTTCATCAAAAAGATCACCACTGATAATATGAAAGGATCAGCACGGACCATTCTTTCTTCAAATTGGGTTGCGATGACTTGTGCAAAAGCTTGTCCGGTGGATGTTCTCTGCGAAGGAGCATGTGTGTATAATGCAAAAGGAGAGAAACCGATCCAGATCGGAAGATTGCAGCGTCATGTAATGGATTGGTATGTGGAGAATGGAATGCCGAAGTTATTTACTCCATCGGCAAAGAACGGAAAATCAGTCGGTATTATCGGAGCCGGTCCTTCCGGACTTGCATGCGCCGCTGAATTGTCGCTCCTCGGATTTGATGTGACAATCTATGAAGCACATAAAGTTCCCGGCGGACTTGATACTCACGGTATCGCTCCGTATAAGATGATGCAGCAGGATAGTCTTAATGAAGTGAAGATGATTAAAAATTTGGGTGCGAAGATAAAAACGGGTATTCTTATCGGCAAAAATATATCAATAGAAAAATTGGAAAAACAACACGATGCTATTTTTATCGGTTCAGGACTCCCGAAACCGACCGAATTGCATATTTCAGGGGAGGAGTTAATTGGTGTCCGGAATGCGCTCGATTTTGTGGAAGATGTAACGACCCGTAAGTGGGGATCGGTGAAGGTTGGGAAACGAGTTGCAGTGATTGGTGCAGGAAATACTGCAATCGATGCTGCTACGGAAGCGAAACGGCTTGGCGCTGAAGAAGTGTTTATGGTCTATCGCCGCGGCAGAGAACAAATGTCCGCTTATGATTTTGAATACGATCTTGCAAAACGGGACGGCATCACATTTTATTTTCACGCCCAACCAAAAAAGATCATCGGAAAGAAGAACGTTGAAGCATTGGAATGTATTGAAACGAAAATTATCAACGGAAAAGTGAAACCGATTCCCCGTTCGGAGTTCAAAATTCAAGTAGATATGGTGATTAAAGCTGTCGGACAAAATATTGATGAATCGTTTTTTGGCATGATTCCAAAACTGAAAGTAAAGAATGGAATGGTTGTCGTCGATGCAAAATCGTATCAAACAACGAATCCAAAATACTTCGCCGGCGGTGATTGCATCAATGGCGGCAAAGAAGTGGTGAATGCTGCGTATGATGGTAAACGTGCGGCGTATGGAATTCATAATTATATTTTCGAAAAGAAAAAATAATTATTCCCTGATTCATGTCTCACGATTCAGGATTCAAGAATACTTTTTGAAATGTGAATCATGAACCTGTTCTTTAACAGCTTTTCCTTTTTTTATTTTTGAGGTTACCATGGTCGATCTTTCAATCAACTGCGCCGGAATCAAATCTCCAAATCCTTTTTGGTTAGCTTCTGCACCGCCGACGAATTCGGGATATCAGGTCTGCAAAGCATTCGAAGCAGGATGGGGCGGAGCTGTCTGGAAAACAATCGGTGCACCGGTAATGAATGTGGTCAATCGATATGGTGCGGTGGATTACAACGGACAGAAGATTATTGGGTTGAATAATATTGAATTGATCAGCGATCGTTCAATCGAAATTAATCTGAAAGAAATTGCCGAGACAAAAAAGTTGTGGCCGGATCGCGCAATTGTGGCTTCATTGATGGTTGAATCCGACAGGCAAATATGGCACGACATTGTTAAACGAACGATTGATTCTGGTGCCGATGGCATCGAGTTGAATTATGGCTGTCCCCATGGAATGAGCGAACGCGGAATGGGTTCTGCTGTAGGACAAGTGCCGGAGTATTGCACGATGATTACTGAGTGGGTAACGGAAGTTTCCACAATTCCTGTTTTGGTCAAACTTACGCCAAATGTAACGGATATTCGTTTTCCAGGACGCGCTGCTAAAAAAGGAAAAGCGGACGGAATTTCCCTCATCAATACTATCAATACAATAATCGGTGTCAATCTGGATACGTTTCAAATTGAACCGTCGCGAGGAGGAAAAGGTGGTCATGGCGGCTATGCCGGTCCTGCCGTTAAACCGATTGCATTGAATATGGTTTCTGAAATTGCTCGTGATCCCGAAATTAACCTGCCGATTTCAGGAATGGGAGGGATATCGAATTGGAAAGATGCATTAGAATTTATTCTACTTGGTGCCACAAGTGTCCAAGTCTGTACTGCAGCAATGCATTACGGTTTCCGTATCGTTGAAGATATGATTGATGGAACGACCAATTGGATGGAAGAAAAAGGATATACTTCGTTAGATCAAATCCGTGGTAAAGCGTTGCCTAACATTGGAAATTTTGGCGACATGAACTTGCTGTCGAAACATGTTGCGCACATTAACGAAAGTAAATGTATTCAATGCAATCTGTGTTACATTGCATGTGAAGATACCGCTCATCAATGCATCGATCTGTTGACGAAGAAGGGAAAACAACAGCCGACCGTGCGAGAATCCGATTGCGTTGGGTGCCGATTGTGTTACATTGTTTGCCCTGTTGAGAATTGCATTACCATGGAACAAAAAGATAACGGAAAAAATTCAAAGACGTGGAATGAGCTTGTTCAGGAGTTGCCACAGCCGATGACCATGGATGACCTGAGAAAATTCCAGCACAAGCACGGAATTGATGTGCATTAAAAAACAAATTGATTCATGATTCACGATTCAGGTGGCAGGAAAAGAAACAGTATTTTTATAAGCGATTTATTTTTCAAAGAATGCTCTTTATACCATTTCTCATGAAGCTTGAATCCTGAAACATGAACCACCAACTTCGAACTTTTTTTATTGAGGCTATCTTATGTCAATCCTAATTAAAAACGGAAGAATTATCACCGCAGACGAAGATTTCGTCGCCGATGTTTTCGTTGAAGGTGAAACAGTTTCTCTGATAGGAAAAAACCTACAGGTAAAAGCGGACAAGACGATTGACGCAACAGGAAAACTTGTCATGCCCGGCGGTATTGATCCTCATGTTCATCTGGACATGCCGTTTATGGGAACATTCTCCAGTGACAATTATGCCACCGGAACAAGTGCTGCACTCTTTGGCGGGACGACCATGGTGATCGATTTCGTGCTTCAGAAGCAAGGGAAATCTCTATATCACGCTCTGGAGGAATGGCGGGGACGATCCAATGGAAAAGCAGCATGCGATTATTCATTTCATATGGCGGTGACAGATTTTAATGAAAGCACAAAAACTGAAATTGAAAAGATGGTGAATGACGAGGGAATTACATCCTTTAAAACATTCATGGCCTACAAAGGTGCGCTGATGATTGATGATCGTCAAATGGTTGGATTGATGCAGGAAGTGAAGAAGCAGGGCGGTATGGTAACAGTTCACGCAACCAATGGTGATATGATTGATTTTCTTGTGGCAAAACATCGTGCTGAAGGAAAACTTGCGCCGCTGTATCATTATTTGTCGCAGCCGGAGATTACCGAAGCGGAAGCCTCGGGGCGTTTTTCCGATATGGCATATTATACCGGTGTTCCTGCATACATTGTTCATATGACGTGTGAAGGAGCACTCAATCAAGTTCGAAGAGTTGCCGCTAGGAATCAGCGAGTGTATGGGGAGACATGCATTCAATATCTTATTCTGGATGCTTCTCTGTATGAACAAAATTTTGAAGGGGCAAAGTGGGTCATGTCGCCGCCACTTCGACAAAAGAAAGATCAAGAATCTTTATGGGGAGGAATCAATCAAGGATCGGTGCAAGTTGTTGCAACTGATCACTGTCCTTTCAAATGGGAACAAAAATTGATGGGGAAAGATGATTTTTCGAAAATTCCAAATGGTGCACCAGGAATAGAACACAGAATGGAATTACTTTTTTCTGAAGGAGTAAACAAAGGACGAATCTCATTAAATAAATTTGTCGAAGTCACCTCGACCAATGCTGCAAAAATTTTCGGAATGTTCCCGAGAAAAGGATGTGTGGCAGTCGGTTCGGATGCGGATATTATCATTCTTGATCCAAATGAAGAACATATACTTTCCGCAAAGACACATCACATGAATGTGGATTATTCCGGATATGAAGGATGGAACATGAAAGGGAAGGTCAAATCTGTTTTGATGCGCGGCCAGGTTGCAATCGAAAACAATCAGATCAATGTAAAACCGGGTTATGGAAAATTTATTAAACGAAATAAAGTGAATGGAATAATTTGAGTTTTATGCGATGGAGGCCACTTTTGAGGTAGTCTCCATCGTAGATCATTAAACCTACCAAATCAAAAACTCTATGTTCAATTTTCTCTCCTCCGAACTTGTCGAAACTGATTATACTTCGATTGGTAAAAGTTCACTAATCAATCACGATCTCGCGCCGACAACGATTGCACAACGCAAGTGGGGAACGTATAATATTGCTGCATTGTGGATTTCGATGTCAGCATGTATTCCAACCTACATGTTAGCCTCCGGATTAATTGCAGAAGGGATGAATTGGTATCAAGCGGTGATTACAGTATTTTTAGGAAATGTGATTGTACTGGTTCCAATGATTCTGAATGCGCATGCCGGGACGAAATATGGAATTCCTTTTCCTGTTTATTGCCGCGCATCATTCGGAGTGTTAGGCGCAAATATTCCGGCGCTGCTTCGCGCATTTGTTGCCTGCGGCTGGTTCGGAATTCAAACATGGATCGGTGGCTGGGCAATTTATAAAATCTTTACAATTTATATTCCTGCATGGGATGCGCTGCCAGTGTGGATTGCCGGGATTAACATTGCTCAGTTCGGTTGTTTCATGTTCTTTTGGGGGATCAATATATTGGTGATTTACAAGGGGATTGAATCGATTCGATTTTTGCTCGACATTAAAGCGCCGCTCTTAATCATTTTAGGATTGGCGCTTCTCGCATGGGCGTATCAGCAGGCTGGTGGATTTGGACCTATGCTTTCGCAACCATCGCAATTTGTTTCCGGCGGAGTAAAGGAAGGGCAATTCTGGATGGTTTTCTTTCCATCACTGACAGGAATGATTGGATTTTGGGCAACACTATCGTTAAACATTCCGGATTTCACACGCTATTCCAAAACGCAGCGAAGTCAAATGCTTGGACAAATGATTGGACTTCCATTGACGATGGGCTTGTATGCATTTATTGGTGTTGCAGTAACTTCCGCTACCATAGTGATCTTCGGTGGATTTCCAATCTGGGATCCGATCATATTGATTACCAAATTCACGAATCCCATTGTGCTCGCAATTTCCTTATTCGCACTATGTCTTGCTACACTTGCAACAAATCTTGCGGCAAATGTTGTTAGTCCTGCAAACGATTTTGCCAATCTCTGGCCTTCAAAAATAACATTTCGTCTTGGCGGATTGATTACAGGAATTATCGGCATTCTCATTCAACCGTGGAAACTTGTGGCAGACCCGAGTGGATATATCTTTACCTGGCTTGTCGGATATTCGGCATTGCTTGGACCGATCGGAGGAATTTTAATCGCCGACTATTTTATTGTTCGGAAAACAAATCTCAAACCGCTCGATCTTTATCTTTCAACCGGTGACTATACATATACGAATGGGTTTAACATTGCGGCTGTAACTGCGTTGATCCTCGGAGTGCTTCCGAATATTCCGGGATTTTTAGGAACGATTAAGGTAATCGATCCTGCTTCAGTAGGGTCATTCCTTATGCATTTATATAATTATGCATGGTTTGTTGGTTTTGGTGTAGCATTTTTAATCTATGTTGTTTGGATGAAAAGAAAATAGCGTTGCAATGAGACGGTTAGCTGTAGGACACCTTAGAGGTCTCCTACAACTAACAGTAGAACAATTATTTCTTCTGATGTACTTCAATATTTCCGGAAACTGTTTTGATGTTCATCGTTCCGCTCCCATTACCGATTTTTCCCATGGCAATGAATCCTCCGCCGATCTCTTCCACTTCCACCGGCAAGTTTGTTATGACCGATCCGTAGGATGCCTTTAACTTTACGTCACCGATAAAATCGGGGAGCCTGACACTGACAGGACCATACTCATTAAAGATTTCTATCTTGGCAGGTTTAGTCAGGAGATCGATATCAATCTTGTTACTTTTGTTGGTGATTTCCACTGTTGAAGCGGAGAGCTGATCGATCTGAATATCTGCGTACTCATCCTTGATTATCACATTGCCGGTGATCCGTTTTCCATCAATGGAAGAGCTTTGCCCCGCTATTTTTATGTTTCCCTGAATGTTCTCCAATTCTATTTTTGAGTATGAGTCTTCAATCTTTACGTCGCGCGAACAATTGTAGATTGTGACATCTCCCGACATATTTCTCACGGAGATCGGATTTCCGGTTCCATTCACCGATTCGATGCTGATGTTGCTATAGGGAGCGTCAATATCGGCACCAAAAATCTCTTTCATTTGAATGGTTCCGCTTTGTGATTCAATTGATGTGGTTCCTCTCACTTTTTCCAGACGCATTTTGGAATATTTTGCATCGAGAATAACGTTTCCCCCTATATCATTCATTTCAATATGTCCACTCACACACAATACTGTTGCATTTTGTTTAATACTGTTGAGCGTAATAGTTGAATAACTTGCATCAGCATCCACTTGGCCGGTAAAGTTTCTGATGGAAATTGTTGAACTTGTTCCTTCAAGCGAAAGGCCGCCGCCGCTTTGCTCGATGGTGGTTTTCCCGTAATTATTTTCAATTTTTTTAATTGCGGAACAATTTTTAATGAATAAGGTATTTGAAACACCATACAATTCTAAAGACCCTTGGATTCCTTCAAGCGAATAATCTCCGTAGCGAAAGTCGGCAATCAGGGGATGTGATGCTGGGACATAGATTTCACCGGTTACTTTTAGGTTCGAATATGTGAAAAACTGTAAACTGAAAAGTTTCTTCCAAGAAAATCCCTCGTCACCTCTCTTCGATTGACGGAAAGAAACAATGACCCGTTCGCCAGTCTGCTCTTGGGTGACATCGACCGATTGAACATACTCTTGTTCATTCTCTTTATTTGAGGATGAATAATCCACCTTAATGTCAATCGCGATCTCATTTTTATCCCACGATTTTATAGTGAGCGATGCGCCGCTGAATCCCATTAATTCCACCGCTTGAGCATCCTTCACTGGTATTGTTTTTTTAATACTTTTTACTTCGGCGCTCAACAACATTACCGAGTACATCACTATGTATGCTATAATTTTCATAATACTATATCTCCTTGTTGTAACATCTCTTGTAATAATGTCAGTTTCATGTTGTATAATTCATGAAGCCTCTGACGTTTCAACGGCGACAGGTCGTGTGAATTGGTCTCTTGCCGTAATTGTTCAATCGCTTGGTTTAAATATTGCAGGCGCATCACACGAAGGGAGGCAAGATCGTTATTCGTGGTTGATGAAGAGGGGGTAGCGGTAGAATGGACAACAGCTTCAAATTCACGGATTGCGGATTGATAGGCTCGATCCATCCGGATCTCCTGCGGTTGTGTTGTCTCCATCAACATTTTAAATACTGAATAGATACCAATACTGGAGAACATGATGATAAATGAAGCGGCGATACCATAGATGAAACTTCGGCGATCAAAACGGTAACTGTTTGTTGTTGGCCAACTGCTTTTAGATATGCTGTCCCACATACCCTGTTTTGATTTTTCATCGGGAAGATCATTGTCAGTATAAAATTGTTTTGGATCGATCATGATTTTCTCCTTGTTACTTTCAATTGATTTCGCAGAATGTGTTTCGTCCGTGTCAATATCGTTCTGGATGTGCTCTCACCGATATTCAGCATAACGGCAATTTCAGCATGCGAATATCCTTCCACTTCATACAGAACGAACACTGCCCGTTTAGTCTCATCCAATTGTTCAAACAGTGTTCGCAATGTTGAATTCCATTCGATTGATTCATCTTCGATTTCAGCAATCGATTCATCTACCGTATCCATTTCGACAAATGGAATGATGGCATTTCTTCTGATATCGCTACGCATTTCATTTAATGCTATTTGGAACAACCACGTTTTGAACTTCGAACGATTGTTGAATGAGCCTAATCCTTCAAACGCTTTGATGAATGCACGTTGAACCAGCTCTTGAACATCGCTGTCGTTTTTTCTGAACTGCTTCAGAAAACGAAACAGGAGTTCGACATGATCATCATAAAGGATCTTGTATGCTTGTTTCTCTCCATTCCGTATTCGTGAAATAAGGACGGATTCTTCAGAAAGGCCTGTCTGGATTTCCATTCAATAGTTTGATGATTGAGGAGGGGAAAACGCTACACTAATTTTTATAAAAGGTACGGTTTATAATTCAAAAGAATTCAAAAAAAGTGGATAGCGGTAAGGATTTCTGGTGGAAATCGTACGTTATTGAGTTTCTTGTTGAAGCTCTTTGCGAATTCGTTCGATAGACACTTCGGCTTCCTGACGATCGACTCCAAGCCATTTACATGCTGTTTGAAGATCGTTAAACACAATCGCATTAAGAAACTGAGAGCGGGCAAGTTGTGTGAAAAAGCTGGAACGATTGAATTCTTTTCCCGCAACAATTGCAATCTTTCGGCCGAGGATTACTTCGGGATGTTGCGCAATAAAATCAACGACCTGTTTAATTTCTTCCTGGCCAATTGATATATCAGCAGAACCAATATGAATATCAACAATCTGTTTCACGGCTTGTTTAAAATCAGGTTCTACTATCAATTTCTTAACATTGTTCATCCATTGATCAAACGTTACATTGTGATGCCAAAGGGAAATAATGAGATTTTTTTCTTTTTGAATGTTGTATTGAATGCTCACAGTCATTTTTCCCTTCTATAGATTGCTGCCTGCCAAAGCATCATTGTTCGAGAATATGAACGTGTAAATCCCTGTTTCGTCAAAATGGTTTGAACATTGTTCCATTCATGCCAGTATGGTCTGAAACCTGATCGGAAAAGTTTTGCGAATGCAATCTCCAGAGTGAAAATAAGATGAACGATGAATGTATTCGAAGGGAAAATGAGAGCATAGATGGTATTTGTCTTTTTAGCGGATAATGAAATTAATCCTTCTAAATCTTCATAGCAACAAATCACTTTGTCCAACATTGTGATATCTGCGGAGGCAATCGAGCCGGCAATATTCAAAAAATCACCATGTTGATACGAAGTCTTTTGCTCGACGCTAAAATTTTTGGCAAATGCTTTTGCATGCCCAATCATTTCTTCAGACATGTCGACTCCAGTGGCAAACGACGCTCCACGCCGGAGAAGAGTCAAATGTAATTTTCCAACCCCGCTGCCGATATCGAGTATCGTTTTTCCTTCAAGTCCCTCTTTGCAAATCTCTTCAATCAAATAGTGTTGAATTCTTTCAAGCTTTCCCTTACGAAACGAACGGGCATACCGCTTTGAACGTTTCGAAAAGAATTTTCCGGTAGATTCTGAAATGGATGGTGTGGAACAGCAATTGGGCATAGTTATATTTTGAAGGTTGTTTTAATATGTCTCAAAATGGAATAAATCTCAACCGTGCCGGATTCCCAAATTGCTGATGGATTTATGGAGAATTTAGCGAGGACCTCTTGCAGCGACGATTCCCGAATAACAAGGAACACATTCCCTTGGTAGTCATGGACAATATTTGATAACGCTTCCGCCCATCCCGAATCTTGGAGTTCAAGCGGCCCCACTTCATCTATAATGACAATCTCGCACTCTTTGATAGCAGGAATGGAGAGAGCATCAAACCCAAATTGAAGTGCGTAAGGATAAAATTTGAATGGACCAGCAGTGATTCCTTTATCGGGTGCATCTATTCTGCAAAGTGGTATTCTTTTTTGCGTTCGAATATCGAAAAGATCGTACCCAAGCCGTTCAAGATTGTGCATTACTTTCAACTGTAAGATTCCACCAACTACATATCCGTCATTTTTTAATTTGTGAGATAGTTCTTCGACCAACGTAGTTTTTCCGCTGTCTTTCTCACCGGTAAGGACAAATATGTTCGACTCTTTGTTTTGTAGATTCATCTGTTGTTTTGCATGCGCAAGAATTTTAGCCATTGAATCTATAGGATGCTTAATAAACATTTTCTCCCGCTGCAGTTGCTCAATCATAAAGGGAAGAGATCCAAATGCAGCTTCTAAAGCTACTGACAAATTCTTTAGGTGTGATCGGAGAAAGAAATTGATGATGAGCGGATTGCGAAATTCAACGCTGATGGCCGCGAAAATTGAAACAACGAAAATCGCCCGAAAAAACATCTGAAGCCCGATGATCAGTCCCGCAGTTCTGTCCGAAAGAGAAAATTCCCCCAATACTAATCCGGCTGCGATCGAAACAACACCAATCTCGAACCAGAAGATCCACCGTTGAAATCTCTCTCGCAATTGAGCGTATTGTATGAAACAGAAGGGAATATAGAGAAGAAAATAAACAGATTGAATGATGAGTCCAACAGTAATGATGACGATGTGAAGAATAAGCAATGGTACAGAATATCGTTGACCGCTTGTAAATTCTTTTGGTGTATAGATTGGAGTACTGGCCGATATTTGGTGTTGAGTGTTTGAAATAGTTTGGGCTCGTCTCCCGATTGTCATGCCAACGATAGATGCCATGCCTCCAGAAAATAAGTTCACTCCGATAATAATCGCAATAACATCCACAGAGTCTATGGAAGCGATCCGTAAAGATTTCGATGCAAATTCAACAAGCTTATCGAACAAAATGGCAACGTTGGTTCCATACGTGAAGAGATAAGAGATTACTTTTTGGATGACAGGTGTTGTGCATGCAATAGCACCACCGAGTATATACCCTATCGAATTTCCGCCGATGAATCGTATGGCTATTTCTACGATCCAAGCTTCAAGAGTAATACCAATCATCGGTCCGAAAATCACGGAACTTGGAGAAACGGATTTCATAACAGCGCAAATCACCCCTGCCCGCCAGATGATTCCTTTTTCCTTCCATAAGGTGTGTCCGGCAATAAGTATTGAAATGCCGGCAAAGGAAAGGATCGTGCCCGTCAACGGAAATTTCATGTTATGAAGAAAACTTCCGAGAACGATCTCGACAGAGGCCCAAACACTGCCGAGCAGTGCGGCTTTCTGCCACCGATGGTGAACCAACGGCATTTGCTTCAATGGTGATTTCATAGTACGATCGCTAAATTTCCTGTGTTAATATAAAGATATCTTTCCAACGCACAAATTACTTTTCGGCGGTAAGATCATTTATCGCGTTGACCTCTATGAGTATTATCCTTACATTAATCGGCAGGAAAATCATCCATGGAAAAGAATAAAAAAGAATTTGTTCCTCCTCCGTATGTTTCCGGTGCACGATGTTTCATTTGTGGATCATCCTACAGCTATGGCAATATCCAAACTTGTCCCAAGTGCGGCAGTGAAGGAATTTTGGATATTCAATATGATTATGCAAAAATTTCAAAGCATGTCACTTCTTCCTCTCTAAACAATCGTCCACACAATCATTGGCGCTATAAAGAATTACTCCCAGTCTCTCCGGAAATTGATGTGCCTCATTTACAAGTTGGGTGGACTCCGGTATACGATATTCCTCGACTTGCCTCACACTTTGGAATAAAGAAATTATTTCTGAAAGATGACGGACGCAATCCGACAAGTTCATTTAAAGATCGTGCAAGTTCTGTCGGCGTGATGAAAGCCATTGAATTTGGATATGATACGATCGCCTGTGCATCAACAGGAAACGCCGCTTCATCCCTTGCCGGACTTTCAGCAGCGATTGGATTGAAGAGTTTTATTTTTGTTCCTCAACGCGCTCCTGAACCGAAAGTGACGCAGCTTCTTGTGTTCGGTGCGACGGTATTAAAAGTACAAGGAACGTACGAAAATGCATTTGATCTTTGCCGTGATGCATGTGAAAAATTCAGTTGGTATAATAGAAACAGCGGTACCAATCCTTTCCTGGTAGAAGGAAAGAAGACTGCCGGATTAGAAATTGCGGAACAGTGTGCGAGTGATCTTCCGGATTGGGTGGTTGTTTCGGTCGGCGATGGCTGCACCATCGGCGGGATTGGAAAAGGACTGCAAGAAATGAAACAGCTTGGATTCATCGATCGGGTTCCGCGATTGCTGGGGGTTCAAGCGGAAGGTGCAATGGCGATGGTTGATGCTTTCAAATCGGGAAAGGATCTTATTCCAAGCGAAACGAACACCATTGCCGATAGTATTGCTGTCGGAACGCCGCGCAATTGGCGAAGAGCAATACAGCAGATTACACTGTCGCATGGTGATATGATCGCCGTCTCGGATGATGAAATTCTTGAAGCAATGAACATCACTGCGCGTCTGGGAGGAGTTTTTGGTGAACCGGCTGGAGTGACTGCTTCGGCGGGTCTGAAGAAAGCACTGGAAAAGCATATCATCAAACCGAATGAATCTGCACTTATTATTGTTACCGGAAACGGATTGAAAGATATCCAATCTGCTAAAAAAGCGGCCGGAGATCCGATCAGTCTGCCGCCGACAATTGACGCGCTTGAAAAAGCACTGCAAAAATAAATTATTCCACGACATCGAATCAATTAAAATCTGAATGATAAACAAAGAAACAGCATACAAAAAAATATCTGATCTCGTTGATCGCTTTGAGAAACAATATGTTTCTTACAAGAATTCGGATTACAACGAAACGTTAACGCGAAGAGATTTCATCGATCCATTTTTTAAAGCTTTGGGCTGGGATATCGACAACGAACAAGGATTTTCAGAGGCATATAGAGAAGTGATTCACGAAGACAAAATTAAAATTGGCGGAGCAACAAAAGCTCCCGATTATTCGTTTCGCATTGGCGGCGGTAAACGGCTATTCTTTGTTGAAGCGAAAAAACCAAGCGTTGTTGTTAAAGATGACATTCTTCCTGCGTATCAGGTTCGACGGTATGGATGGAGTGCTAAACTTTCGATAAGTATTGTTTCTGATTTTGAAGAATTTGCTGTTTATGACTGTACAAAAAAACCAATTCCTACCGATAAAGCATCTGTTGCCAGGATAAAGTATCTCACGTTTCGTGATTATTTAAAAGAGTTTGATTTTATTTGGAACACGTTTTCAAAAGAATGTGTTTTTAAAGGGAGTTTTGACAAATTTGTACTCAGCACAGTCAATAAAAAAGGGACGGCAACGGTTGATAAAGATTTTTTACAGTCGTTAGACCGTTGGAGAACACTTCTTGCAACTTCGATAAGTTTAAACAACAAAGACCTTAACGAAGACGAAATAAATTTTGCCGTTCAGCAAACCATTGATAGAATTATTTTCTTACGTATTGCTGAAGACCGAAGTGTAGAGCCTTATGGGAACTTAAAAATTGCTTTAGAAAAAGGGGACTATTATCAAAACCTTTTCGGCATTTTTAAAGAAGCTGACGATAAATACAATTCAGGTTTATTTGATTTTAAGAAAGACAAAATCAGTAAGAATCTTACTATCGACAATAAAGTAATAAAAACTATTGTTAATGAATTGTATTACCCGGAAAGCCCTTATGAGTTTTCGGTATTAGCGGTTGAAATTTTAGGAAGTGCGTATGAACAGTTTCTCGGTAAAGTAATTCGTATTACCCCTGCACATCACGCAAAAATTGAGGAGAAACCTGAAGTACGAAAAGCAGGAGGAGTGTATTACACTCCGCAATACATCGTTGAATACATCGTGCAAAACACGGTCGGAAAACTTGTTGAGGGAAAGATACCGGAAGAAATAAGCACAATAAAGATTGTTGATCCCGCCTGTGGCAGCGGTAGTTTTTTAATTGGTGCTTACCAGTTCTTGCTCGACTGGCATAAAAATTATTATAGCAATAACGGCAAACCAAGTAAAAGTAAAAAAGAAAGCCTTTTAACGCCGGAAGGAAACCTCACTACTGCTGAAAAAAAACGGATTTTGCTCAACAACATTTATGGAGTTGATATTGATTCAAATGCAGTGGAAGTAACAAAGCTTTCGTTATTGCTTAAGTGTATGGAAGGAGAAACGCAGGCTTCTATTTCGCACCAACTGAAAATGTTTAACGAAAGAGTGTTGCCAACATTAGACAGCAATATTAAAGATGGCAATAGTTTAATTGATTTAGATTTCTATGCTGGTGAACTTGATTTTGGAGAAGAGAGAAAAATAAAACCATTTAGTTGGAGAAGAGCTTTTCCCGAAGTCTTTAATATAAAAATTAAGGAATTTGAAGAAATATCGCCGAAAGAAAAATTTAAAAAAGTTCTTATAAAATCGGTAGCAATAGAAAAAGAGTTGAACGAAGCGATGAGAGATTATATTAACACTACAAAAGAACCTCCGACACCATACGGATTTCAAGGTGGTTTTGACATTGTAATAGGTAATCCGCCCTGGGGAGCAGATTTATCAGACGAATCCTTATCCTATTTACGAACCAAACATAGTTCAATCATTGTTCGAATGATTGATTCATATATGTATTTCATCATTCACTCAATTACTCTTTTAAAAGATAACGGCTTTTTTGGGATGATAATACCAAGCACTTTCCTTAACCAAAGTGATATGCAGTTGTTGAGAAAACTGATTGTGGAAAAACATAATCTTCAAATAGTAATTAATCTTGGCGAAAAAGTTTTTGGACCGAAAGTATTAAATACCTCAACACTACTTGTCTTCACAAAGTCCATTTCAAAGGAAAAAGAGATTATAGTTGCGGACATCAGAGAATATGATCCAGACGAGAAAGGAAATGCTCTAAAAAAAATAATTCCAGCAGAGAAGAAACAATGGTTTGATTTGGTAAAAGCAGATGCTCAAGCAACATATTTTACATTCAACTCTTTAAATGTTGCATTGCTAAATAAACTAAAAAAGAAGTTTACATCATTCAATGAAATTGTTGAAGGAGAAATTCAAAGGGGAATAAGTCCCGACTATGCAAAGGCATTTGTCATTAGTTCAAAAGAAGCCGCAAGTAAAAAAATTGAAAAGAAAATTCTAAAGCGGCTTGTTTTAGGAAAACATATTTTAAGATATACCAATATTCAAACTAGTGATTTAATTATTTATCTCACATCTAAAGACAATATTGATGATTACCCTAATGCAAAAGCACATCTTACAGAGTTTAGAAAATATATTACTTGTCGTGAAGTAGCAGAAGGCAAACATCCTTGGTATGCTTTGCACAGACCACGGAACCCTGATATATTTTTAACTAATAAATTTGTCGGTCTTACAACTACAAAAAAACTTTGTCTTACTTTTGACGATGAAGGATATTATGCAACAGATGCTTTGTATGTATTTAAAACAAAAGTAGGAATAAATGAGAAAGCAATTTTAGCAGTACTACATTCAAAAATATTTCAGTTTCTATATGATACTGCAATTCAGGGTGGACAAAGAGTAATTCCACAAGTAAAAGCAGTTTATCTTAAGGATTTACCTTTTCCAAACATTGAGCAAGATCAAACCGAAATTGTGAAACTTGTTGAACAGTTGCAAAATCTAAACAGTAGGAAAGCAACAGTAAAACTTGAAACGAAAATTAGTGAATTACAAGGCAAGATAGATTACTGTGAAAGTAGAATAAATGAAATCGTTTATCGACTCTACGGATTGACGGAGGATGAAATAAAAATAGTGGATAGACAATGAAAATGTGGCTAAAGCCATTTTTAGTTGAAGAATCATTTATCTCAGTCCGCTAAAGCGGACTGCAATAGAAAAATCCGATTAGGATAGATAACAACAGGAATGAAATATCAATTGCAGTCAGATTTATCTGACTGATTAAGCAAACAAAATTCAATTCTTGCTTTAGCCGCATAAAAATTGGTTAAATTATGAACCAGAAAATATGTTATTAAAGAATGCAACATGTGTAACTCTCTCCTCACCATCAATTGAAAAAATTGATTTCCGAATTGAGGATGGGAAAATAACTTCATGCGCAAAGAAGCTTCTTCCCCAAAACAATGAAGAAGTAATTGATCTGTATGGGAAGATTGTTTTGCCAGGTTTCGTAAATGCGCATACACATTTGTATTCATCTCTTTCCCGAGGAATGCCTTCGCCGAAATCTTCGCCGAAAAATTTCCTTGAGATACTGAAAAAAATCTGGTGGAAACTTGATCAAGCACTTGATGAAGAGACAATTTATTATAGCGCGTTGGTAGGAGCTATAGAGGCGGTTCAATGTGGAACTACAACAATCATCGATCACCATGCTTCTCCGAATGCGATTCATGGCTCGCTGGACATCATTAAAGAGGCAGTATCAAAGGTTGGGATTCGCGGAGTATTATGTTATGAAGTGACGGATCGGGGAGGGAAGAAAAAACGTGACGAGGGAATTGCTGAAAACGCACGATTTATCAAGGGAAATAAGGAAAACACATTCTTCCGTGGACTTGTCGGAGCACATGCATCGTTTACGTTAAGTGACGAATCGCTTTCGCTTTGCAGTGAACTGGTTGTTGCAGAGAATACCGGTATACATATTCACGTAGCGGAAGATCTGTGTGATGTTCATGATGCCAAAGCGAAGTATCATTGCAGTATCGTGGAGCGCCTTTCACGAAATAATCTTCTCTCACGCAAGTCGATCTTCGCACACTGCATTCATCTTTCTCAAAAAGATTATTCCCGCCTTAATAAATCACAAGCATGGCTGGTGCACAATCCACGCTCGAATATGAACAATAATGTTGGATATGCGCCGATTCATCAATTCAAAAAACGAGGAATGATTGGTACAGATGGATTCCCTTCTGATATGATTGAAGAGGCGAAGATTGCTTTTTTAAAACGGCAAGATTCCGGTCAAAAAGAAAAAATTGATTTTTCGCATCTCATTTCAGGTGGTCAACAGTGTATTTCCGAGATTTTCGCGTCATCGTTTGGAACACTGGCGAAAAACAGCGTAGCAGATCTTATCGTTTTAGATTATACAGCGCCGACATCGATGATGCCAGAAAATATTCTTGGACATTATTTGTTTGGAATGCGCTCAGCAAATATTGAATCCGTTATGGTAGACGGGAAGTGGATTATGAAAAACAGGATTCTGCCGGGCATCGATATTGAAGCGTTGTATTCAGAAGCGGATAAAAAGTCCAAAAAAATGTGGATCAAAATGATGGAGACCGTCCCATGAATAAACAATGGCGGAGAGAATAATTTCTTATGGCAGAACTCGTTCCAATATCATTCAGCACTCTATTGCGACGGATCTATTACGAGTATACGAAGACCAATGCGATCTTCGATCTGCCGGCACGAAAATTTTACTCTCCATCTGTTGAAGAAAACCTTGCCGTAATTTCCTCTGGAAATCCAGCCGCAAATCCCGTAGGTCCAGCTGCCGGACCTCACACACAACTCGCGCAAAATATCGCACTTTCCTGGCTTGCGGGTGCACGCATCATCGAATTAAAAACCGTTCAAATTAAAGATCAACTTGAACTTACTCGTCCTTGCATCGATATGGCGACGATTGGTTATAACACGGAATGGTCGCAGGAACTGCGTCTGGAGGAATCTCTCCGTGAATATGTAAAAGCGAGTATGATCGTCGAGATTTTGAAACGTTGGCTCTTTCTTGATGTTTCAAATTCGAAATTCACATCGACACAATTCGATACGATCTATGACGTAAGTGTCGGATACGATCTTGCCGGAATTCAGTCATCGCAAATTCGTTCGTGGTTGAAAATGATGAACGATGCCTCTGTTCTTGTTGAAGAATTGCGAAAAGAGATTCCGAATGAATTCGAACAATACCGTGATCTTCCATTCAATACAAAAATTTCGGACAGCATCACCCTTTCAACATTTCACGGAACACCTGCCGGTGAGATCGAACGAATCAGTGAATTCTTATTGACGGAAATGGGATTTCATGTTGTCGTAAAGATGAATCCACCGATGCTCGGTAGACCTCGTCTTGAGCATTTGCTCTATGATAAACTCGGTTACACAGATATCACGGTGAATTCAAAAGCATACGATGTGAATATTCACTTTAACGATGCGGTTGCCATGATGAAACGACTGCAGCATACGGCAATAAAAAATGGCAGAACGATTGGCGTAAAATTCGGTAATACTTTAGAAGTGATGAACAAAGGGAATTTTCTGAAAGACAAAGTGCAGTATCTTTCCGGGCAACCGTTGCATATTCTTCATCTTTCGCTCGTTGAAGAGTGGCGGAATCATTTTGATGCTGCATTCCCCGTATCGTTTTCCGCTGGAGTTGATGCAAATAATTTTTCGGACTGCGTCTCCATTGGTCTTGTTCCAGTAACCACATGTACCGATCTGCTTCGACCTGGCGGCTATGGAAGACTCCCCAAATATTTGACTAATCTTGAACAGTCGATGAAAATGGTCGAAGCAACAACGATTGATGAATTTATCGTTCGCACGGCAAAAAAGAGTGGTTGCCAATCTGAAAATCTTCAGGATGCAATTCTGCATAATACAAAAGCACTTGTAACAAAAAGCATTGCAAATCCCCGCTATCATTTTTCGAACAATCAAAAAGTGCCAAGAAAAATCGGCACCTCACTGAAATTATTTGATTGCATCAATTGTGATAAGTGTATTCCCGTCTGCCCAAACGATGCCAATTTTTATTTTGAAATCGAGCCGGTCGAGATGGAATATGAAAATATTGAAATCACCTCTGAGGGATGGAAGAAATCCTTTGGAGGGAAATTATCGATTGTGGAAAAACATCAAATCGGCACATTTGCCGATGCATGCAACGAATGCGGAAATTGTGATGTTTTTTGCCCAGAAGATGGCGGGCCATATATTGAAAAACCAAGATTTTTTGGTTCACTAGACGCGTATAGGAAATGGAATACATTGAGTGGATTTGCTTTGCAATTCGATAAAAACAAAGTTATTCTCTTGGGAAGATTTAAGGATCAAGAATTTGAGTTGCATCTTGATATAATGAAATCAACGTCGCTGTTCAAAAACAGCGAATTTCAAGTGAGTATTGGATCCAACGGATATGAAATTGTGAATGCCATCGGCATAATTTCAACACAAATTGATATGCGGTATTACGTTGTGATGTCCACATTGCTGAAGGGGATTATGAACAGCTCAAAAATAAATTTTGTGAATGTGCAATTTCATGCAATAAATGAAAAGGATGTTGTGATACACTAATTATTTTTATTTCATCTTTCCTTAATTAAAATGAGCACTACACAGTTTGTGTTGAACGGAAAAGAGTTTGAAGCGGCAGTGGATGAGCAGATCTCATTGATGGATGTTCTGCGCGAACAAGCCGGATTAATCTCTCCAAAAAATGGCTGTGCACCTCAAGGTTCCTGCGGATGTTGTGTGGTGATTGTTGATGGTAAAGCTGTTTCGTCGTGCGCCGTTCCGGCAAAGAACGTGCAAGGGAAAAATGTTATTACACTTGAAGGACTTGATGAAAAGGAACGAGATATTTTCTCAAAAGCATTTGTGCTTTCTGCCGGTATGCAATGTGGCTTCTGCACACCCGGTATTGTGATGCGTGCAAAAAGTCTTATTCAAAAAAATCCCGCCCCAAGCAGAACAGAAATTGCCGTTGCATTGAATAATCATATCTGCCGATGTACGGGCTATGTGAAGATTATCGATGCAATTGATTTAGCCGCAAAAGCATTCAATGGTATTCCGTTACCTAAGCCTGATTACTCCGGGAAGATTGGTTCCAGCCTGCCAAGAATGGATGGTGAAAAGTTCGCAATGGGTGAACGTCCGTACATTGATGATATTGTGATGCCCCAGATGTTGTATGCTGCCTTTCTCTTTTCACCTCATCCTCGAATAAAAATTAACAAGATTGATTGCTCCAACGCAGAGCAATCTGCAGAAGTCGTACGCGTTATCAAGGCAAACGATGTTCCCGGCGAGCGGAAGCAGGGTCTTATTTATAAAGACTGGCCGCTGCTTCACGCGGAAGGGGAAATTACCCATTGCATCGGTGATATTTTGGCAATGGTTGTTGCAAACGATAATCGCTCTGCTCATAAAGCAGTTGAAAAAATACAATTAGAATATGAGATTCTTCCCGGCGTGTTCAATCCGGAGGAAGCATTGCAACCGAATGCTCCTCAAGTGCATGCGCATCATGTGAATCTTTTGTCCAATTCCATCATCAAGCGTGGCGATGTTGATCAGGCATTGGCAGATTCAGCCTTCGTTGAGACGAGAACATTCGAAACGCAGGTGATTGAACATGCATTTCTCGAACCGGAAAGTTCCATTGCATTTCTCACCAACGACACTATTGAAGTGTTAAGCCAGGGACAAGGTGTGTTCGACGATAGAAAACAGATCGCTTCGTTTCTCAATCTACCGGAAGAAAAAGTAAAAGTGACGCTCATAACCAATGGAGGAGCGTTTGGTGGAAAAGAAGATCTGAGCATTCAGGCTCATGTAGCGCTTGCCGCAATGTTGATTGGAAAACCGGTGAAAGCAACATTAACTCGGGAAGAGAGTATCCGACTTCATCCGAAACGTCATCCGATAAAAATGACATACACCGTCGGATGTGATGTGAACGGTAAATTGACCGCCGTGCGTGCACGGATGATAGGTGATAAGGGAGCGTATGCATCTGTTGGTACAAAAGTGTTGGAGCGCGCAGCCGGACATGCGTGTGGGCCGTATAATATTTTGAATTCAGATGTTGAAGCAAAAGCAGTCTACACTAACAATCTTCCGTGCGGAGCAATGCGTGGATTCGGAGCAAATCAGGCTTCGTTTGCCATTGAAGGAATGATGGACATCCTTGCAGAAAAAGTGGGTATTGACGGATGGGAAATGCGCTGGAGAAATGTTGTGGATGTGGGTGACACATTTTGTACTGGTCAGGTTTTTGAACGCGCTGTTGGGATAAAGAAAACGCTTCTTGCAGTGAAAGATGTTTACTATTCATCAAAATATGTCGGTATCGGCTGCGGAATAAAAAACGTCGGCATCGGAAACGGTATGCCGGAGTATGGACAAGCGATCGTCACTGTCCATCCCGATGAATCGATTACAATCAATACCGGTTTTACAGAGATGGGACAAGGTTTCTGTACGGTGATGATTCAATTTTTCAGCGATGTCACGGGAATCGATCCGAGAAAAGTTCGCGTCGATATCGATACAACACAACCGACTCCCTGCGGGATGACTACTGCTTCGAGAGCAACTGTTCTTGGCGGTCGTGCGGTGATCAAAGCGGCGCAAGAATTGAAAAAGGATCTTGATGTTGGCAGGAACCTTAGCGAATTGCAAGGGAAGAAATATTTCGGCGAAGTTGTCATCGATTACACGACAGCGCTTGAAGCGAAAACGAATAAACCGATTACCCATATGACATTTGGTTTTGCCACTCAGGTCTGCATACTTGATGAACAAGGTCATGTGAAAAAAATTGTTGCTGCACACGATGTCGGCAGAATTATAAATAGAAAATTGTTGGAGGGACAGATGGAGGGGGCCATCCATATGGGATTGGGCTATGCACTCACAGAAGAATTGAAACAAAAAAACGGCATGCCTGAATCGTTTAAGCTGCGTTCGCTTGGGATACTGCGGGCAAAAGATATGCCGGAGACAGAAGTGATTTTTGTTGAAGAACACGAATCCGAAGGTCCTTTTGGTGCAAAAGGTGTTGGAGAAATTGGTCTTGTCCCGACAGCCGGAGCAGTGGCAGGAGCATTATATAAATTTGATGGTATTCGTCGTTTCACATTGCCGATGAAGGATTCTCCGGCAGCAAAATTGATGTATAAATAAGTAGTGCATTTTTAAATTGAAAGGATCGCTATGCAACAAGCATTTCAAACACAGTTTAATATACTCTCAAGTCTTAAAACGAATATGTTTAACAAGGATTTTCTGTTGACATGGGAACGGACTGATGATGAATTAAAAGCAGTGTTAACCGTAGCACAATTACTGAAAGATATGCACAAAGCGGGGATGTCTTTGCGCACATTCGACACGGGACTTGCGATTTCAATTTTTCGTGACAATTCAACCCGCACACGCTTCAGTTACGCATCGGCAGCAAATGCTCTCGGTTTAGGTCTGTCTGAGCTTGACGAAGAAAAATCACAAATTGCTCACGGCGAAACGGTGCGTGAAACGGCGAATATGATTTCCTTTCTAGCCGAAGTGATCGGTATTCGGGATGATATGTTCCTGGGTGAAGGAAATTCATATATGCGTGAATTTGGTGCTGCCATTCAGGAGGGATATGAAAATGGGATACTGCATCAACGGCCTACGGTCCTAAATTTACAATGCGATATCGATCATCCCACCCAGGCGCTTGCAGATCTTATGCAGCTCAAAAATACATTTGGTTCACTGGAAAATTTACGAGGGAAAAAAATTGCAATGACGTGGGCATATTCCCCAAGTTATGGCAAACCGCTCTCAGTGCCGCAGGGAATTATTGGATTGATGTCACGTTATGGCATGGATGTCTCCCTGGCATATCCCGAAGGATATGGATTGATCCCGGATGTGCTTGAACAAGCAAAAAAACAATCTACACAGACGGGCGGAAAATTTGAGATCGTCAATTCGATGGAAGACGCATTCAAGGATGCAGACATCGTCTATCCAAAATCGTGGGCACCGTTCAATGTGATGCAGCGAAGGACGGTTCTTCTGAACAATAACGACAAGCCGGGTTTGAAAGAATTGGAAAAGGAATGTCTTGCCAATAATGCAAAATTTAAAAACTGGGAATGCGATGAGAAGAAAATGAAGCTGACGAAAAAAGGGGAAGCGTTATATATGCACTGTCTTCCAGCCGATATTTCCGGTGTAAGTTGTACCGAAGGTGAAGTATCCAAAGGTGTATTCGAAAAGTATCGTCTCTCCACGTACGCTGAAGCGGGGTACAAACCGTTCGTTATTGCTGCTTTGATGTTTTTGACACGGATGGAAAATCCGAATGATAAAATGAAACAGCTGTTGGAATCAAATAAAAACAGAAGATAGATTTTTTTCACAGCAGAGGCGCGAAGGCGCAGAGAAGAATAATTTCATTGCGTCTTAACGACTTTGCGGTTATAACAATTTGGAGAAACGATGTCAAAAATAATTAAAAACATAAATCGTGAAGTTGTAAAAAAGACAGCGAAGCGATGTAAAGAACACGGAATTACCATTCCCACATTTGCTCAAATGAGAGATCCCAATCTGATCCCATTAAATGTGAAACAAAAACTTCCGTCCATTGGATTGTGGGATGTGAATCCGCTGAATTTATACAGGATTACTTGGAAAAACGATATAAAGACCGGAGGTTTTGGCGGAGTAAATTATTTTGAAATTCCCAAAGCCATTACCGGTGTCAACGCGCGGATTATTGGTATCGTCGGAAAATATTTTCCGACCGGTGCACATAAGGTTGGTGCTGCGTTCGGATGCTTGGTTCCACGATTGGTGAGCGGTGAATTCGATCCGGAAAAACATAAAGCGGTCTGGCCATCCACGGGAAATTACTGCAGAGGAGGTGCATTCGATTGCCGCTTGCTGGATTGCACACCTATTGCCATCCTTCCCGAAGGGATGTCGAAAGAACGTTTTGTATGGTTAAAAGAGATCGGCGCTGAAGTGATTGCGACACCCGGAACAGAATCCAACGTGAAAGAAATTTACGATAAATGCTGGGAGTTGAAAAAGGATCCTCTCAACATCATCTTTAACCAGTTTGAAGAATTTGGAAATCCTATCTGGCATTACAATGTGACAGGCCCTGCATTAGAAGAAGCATTTCAAGATCTCAGAATAAAAGATGGAAATGCTGCAGCCTATATTTCTGCAACCGGTTCAGCTGGGACAATCGGTGCAGGAGATTATCTCAAGAAGCTCCATCCGAATCTTAAAATCGTTGCCAGTGAAGCATTGCAGTGCCCCACATTGTTGATGAACGGATTTGGTGAACATCGCATTGAAGGGATCGGCGATAAACATGTTCCATGGGTTCACAATGTTCGCAATACGGATACCGTCTCTGCAATTGATGATGAGGATTGTATGCGGGTGCTCCGATTATTTAACGAGGCCGAAGGGCGGAAATATTTAAAATCGCAAGGCGTTTCCGAAATGGTACTGGATCAATTGACCTTAATGGGTATTTCCAGTATTTCGAACATGCTTTCAGCAATTAAAACGGCAAAATATTTCGAGTTTGGATCGGATGATGTTGTTTTGACAATCTTTACTGATTCAGCGGATATGTATAAATCTCGCGTTGAAGAACTTCGTCTTGAGCGTGGTTCATACACTTCCATGGATGCGGCAAAAGATCACGCAGCACCGTTGATGCATCAAAGTATAGACTATTACAAGGAACTTTCTTATTACGATAAAAAGGCTATTCATAATCTGAAATATTTTACATGGGTCGAACAGCAGGGAAAATCATCGGATGAGCTGCGCGAACAATGGTATCCGGAATACTGGCGTTCCTTATTTGAAGATGAGGTTGCAGAATTTGACAAACTCATCACAGAGTTTAATGCGATGATGTAACAAAACATGTTTAGATGGAACAAAATAAGTACAGTCGTACATAGATCATTTTTAATCGTCATAAGAAAAGGATGAACATATGTTACAAAAAATCTATGCTGAAGCAAAAAAGAATGAACGGGCTGTCGCCGGTTTCCTTCGCGAATTAATTGCTATAAAATCACTCAGCTCGCAGGAGGGGAATGTTATTGCGCGAGTAAAACAGGAAATGGAGAAATGTAAATTTGACGAGATCACCATCGATCCGATGGGAAATATCATAGGCCGTATCGGACACGGAAAACATGTGATTGCATTTGATGCGCATGTGGATACAGTCGACGTCGGCAATCCCGAAAACTGGAAAGTTGATCCGTTCAAAGGAGATGAAAAAGATGGTATCATTTATGGAAGAGGAGCATGCGATATGAAAGGAGCACTCGCATCAATCATTTACGGCGGAAAGATTATTAAAGACCTCGGTCTGGAAGACGATTATACGTTGTATGTAGTCGGAAGTGTTCAAGAAGAAGATTGCGACGGACTATGTTGGCAATACATCATCAAAGAGGATAAACTCCGTCCTGAAGTTGTGGTGATTACTGAACCGACCAATCTCGCCGTCTATCGCGGCCACCGTGGACGGATGGAGATCGAAGTCCGCACAAAAGGAATTTCCTGTCACGGGTCTGCACCAGAACGGGGAGTGAATGCTGTCTACAAAATGGCGCCGATCGTTCAAGATATCGAAAAATTGAATGAGCGACTTGGAGGCGAACCATTCCTCGGAAAGGGAACTGTGACAATCGCTGAATTCCGTTCAACCTCTCCTTCACTCTGTGCGGTTGCTGATTCGGCAACAATACATTTAGACCGCCGCCTTGCCGCAACAGATACACTGGAATCTGCAGTAAAAGAAATTCAAGATCTGCCGAGCGTTAAGGCTGCCGGTGCGGAGGTGGTTGTTCTCGATTATGCCATTGCAAGCTGGAAAGGACTAACATATCCCACACAGAAATATTTTCCCACGTGGCTTCTACCGGAAAATGATCCGGTGCTCAATACCGGAGTAAAAGCATTTGAAGGACTGTTCGGCGAAAAACCGGTCGTCAGTCGCTGGGTGTTCAGTACGAACGGAGTTGCAGTGATGGGAATGCATGGAATAAAATGTATCGGCTTTGGACCGGGAAATGAGATTTATGCCCATATGGCAACCGAACATATTCCTGTTGAACATTTAGTGAAAGCATCAGCATGGTATGCAGCGTTTCCGAAAACATATTTAACGGAAACGAAATAGGTTCATTCTTCCAATGAATACGCCAACATTAATAGCAATCGGTGGAAATTCGTTGATCCGTCATGGTCAACGCGGTTCGATCAGTGAACAGATGGAAAACGCAGCCATCACGTGTAGGCATCTTGCTGCACTGATCGAACAAGGACATTCGTTGATCATAACGCACGGAAATGGACCGCAGGTAGGAGCGCAACTTATTCGCTCTGAACTCGGCTCATCACAAGTATACCAGCTTCCATTGGATTGTTGCGACGCTTCTACGCAGGGAGAAATGGGATATCTAATGCAGAATGCTCTTCGTTCCGCATTGCACGCTCGCGGCATCTCCAAACCGATCGTCACCATTCTCACGCAGGTTGTTGTTGACAAAAATGATCCTGCGTTCGCAAATCCTACTAAAACTGTTGGTCCTTTTTATTCGCAAAAAGTAGCGGAAGAACGAAAACGTGAGCTTGGCTGGGCGATTGTTGAAGATGCGGCACGGGGATATCGGCGCGTTGTTCCTTCGCCGCAGCCGTTGGATATTGTTGAATTGGATGTTATTGAGCATTGCGTTAATAACGGAATGATTGTCATCGCCGTCGGTGGAGGTGGTATTCCGGTTGTTCGTGAGAATGGAATCTATCAAGGTGTTGAAGCAGTGATAGATAAGGATCGGGCATCGGCACTTTTAGCGAAGAAACTTCACCTTAAACGATTTGTCATCTCAACGGATACTGACCGAGTGTACCTAAACTTCAAACACCAGAATCAAATTGCATTGGACTCATTATCGTTGGAGCTGGCAATGCAGTATCAAAAAGAACATCATTTCCTGGCTGGCAGCATGGGACCAAAAATGGAAGCAGCGATCGATTTTATTTCCCACGGCGGCGAAGAGGTCATTATCACGCGAGCGGAACTGCTTGTTGATGCAATGAACGGTTCGGCAGGAACACATCTTTCAATGAATGGTTAATAGGTAGTCCATGAAAATTAGACATGTTTTGGAATCGCAGCAATTTACATTACCGATGTTAACGGAGTTGTTCGAACGCGCACACGAAATGGAAATTGTTTTGAAGCGCGGCGGAACACGCGATTACGATAAAAAAGTGATGGCGTCTCTTTTTTATGAATCAGGATTGTTGACCCGTTTCTCCTTCGAATCTGCCATGGCGCGCTTAGGAGGGAAAGTGATTTCGACAGAACATGCGTCGAAGTTTTTCTCATCAACACCGGGAGACGAACTGGAAGATACCATAAAAATCGTCGATGATTTTTGCGATGTCATCGTACTCCGGCATAACCATATCGGCGGAGCAAAGCGTGCAGCGGCTGTTTCCACCTGTTCTATCATCAATGCGGGCGACGGGAAAGGGGGACAGCATCCAACGCAGGCACTGCTCGATTTATATACCATCCACAAAGAGACAAATAAACTGGATGGATTGCGTGTTGCGATGGTTGGTGATCTTGCCGGAGGACGCACAGTGCGGTCGCTTTCGTACCTGCTGGGGAAATATGAGAGAGTGAAGATATATTTCGTCGCACCAAAATCGCTGCAGATGAAAAACGATATGCTGTCACATCTCGAAGAGAATAATGTTTGGTTTACGATGGAAGAACATCTCCATTCTGTGCTGCCGGAAGTTGATGTTGTCTATACAACAGGCATCGAGCGGGATAGATTCACAGGAAGCGATGAGGAATACATGAAGTTCAAAAAGGAATATTTTATTGATGCCGAATCAATGAAACTGCTGCACAATAAAGCGATTGTCATGGATCCCCTTTCGCGCAATGAAGAGATCGCGCATGAAGTGGATAAAGATCCACGGGCGGCATACTTTCGCCAAACGCAGAACGGTGTCATCATTCGAATGGCGCTGCTTGCCTGGGTGATGGAATAACCGTTTCGTATGAAATCGACAGTTGCTGCCATAATACTTTCCGCTGGTTCATCCCGAAGAATGGGAAGCCCGAAAGCTCTGCTCCGGATAGGGAAAAGTACCTTTCTGCAACATCTCATTAATGTGATCGGTGATGCTGGAGTGCCCAAAAAAATTGTTGTCTTGGGTTCTGAATCGGAGAAAATTCGTGAATCATTAGCGGCATTTGACGGGGAGATTGTTGTCAACAACGAATGGGAACGCGGACAACTCTCTTCAATTATCGCTGGAATTAAAAATTTAGACCGAACCAACTGCTTAGGTGTGCTGATCTGTCCGGTTGATCATCCAATGATATCTTCGGAGTTAGTGAAACGATTACTTGCGGCGTTTCATCAAACGAAAAAAAAAATCATCATCCCGGAATATCACGGAAGGAAAGGACACCCGATTGTTATCTCCTCCGAATTATTTCCAGAGATTAATAATGCATCGCTTGAAATCGGCTTACGGGAAGTTGTCCATGCGCATAAAAACGACATTGAATTGGTATCGACGGAGGAAGAAGGTGTCATTGTGAATATCGATACTCCCGAAGATTACCGACGATATTTTGAAAACATAATTACTGATGCTCCTTAAAAAATCATTGCGAGGAGCGATTTACGCATCAGTATTCAGAAGGGAGCGACTAAGCAAACGCCTAAATGTTCTAAAGTAATCATTAATAATTCGACTGAGTAAGTTTACGAATTTGCTCTTTTGTAAATTCAGATGCGAAAGAGTATCTTTACATTGTATATATGATAGAATGTATCATCAATAATAAAACGGTTACAACAGATGCCAACCCAGGTATGGTGGTATTGGACTTTCTGCGCCACAATGAGCATCTCACAGGAACAAAAGAAGGATGTAGAGAGGGTGATTGCGGTGCCTGCACAATTCTTGTCGGTGAATTGCAAGGGAATGAAGTTCAATATAAATCCGCCAATTCATGTTTAATGCCGTTGGGTGATGCCCACGGTAAACATATAGTCACCATCGAAGGTATTAATCAACCCAAAGAACTTAATCCCATTCAACATGCTTTTGTTGAAGATGGGGGAACACAATGTGGATTTTGCACACCCGGATTCATCATGTCGTTGACAGGATATTGCTTGAACAACAAACAGTTAGATGCTTTGCAGGCAATAAATTCGGTTGATGGAAATATCTGTCGATGTACAGGACACCCTCCTATTAAAAAAGCGATTTCCCATTTGGTGGATGGATTGAACGCGAACGAACACACACTAAATGGAATTTCTCTTGCTAAACTTGTAGGACAAACAATCCTTCCAGAGTATTTTCACTCGATTGCTGAACGGTTGAAGTCAATTGCTGTTACTTCAGCAAACGAAGTGTACATTCAAGATGCTCAAATTATCATTGTGTCCGGAGGAACAGATCTGTATGTCCAAAAAGCGTTTACCTTGCACGCGGAAACTTCAAAACGCATCTCTTCTTGGCGGAAGCATATTCCCATATCCGAAGATGAAAGTTCGATCCATCTTCCCGGCACAACTACAGTGGAAGAGTTTCGGATGTCACCGGTCATTATCAAATACTTTCCCGAATTGAAAACGCAGCTGGAACTCTTTGGTTCTACACCGATTCGAAATCGTGCGACGGTCGCGGGTAATATTGTGAATGCTTCTCCTATAGGTGATATGACCTGTTTGCTTTTGGCACTCGATGCTGTGCTTACGCTGAATGATGCCGGTTCCCAACGAACGATTCCGTTGAGACAATTCTATAAAGGGTATAAACAGATTGATAAGAAAAAATCAGAGTTAATCGAATCGATCTCATTTCCGCGTCCCACGGACAGGACACGTTTAAGTTATGAAAAAGTTTCCCGCCGCCAATATCTGGATATTGCTAGTGTCAACACAACTATGGTTGTTGAATTGAGTGGTCATCGTTTTTCGAATTGCGGAATCTCGGCAGGGGGAGTCGGACCAATTCCCTTATTTCTGACAAAGACAACAGAATTTTTGAAGAATAAAATTATAGACATTGAAACAATCGGTGAAGCATTGGAGATCGTGCAGACAGAGATCCATCCAATCAGCGATGCCCGTGGCAGTGCTGAATATAAACGGCTGCTCCTTCGTCAATTGGTCATTGCACATTTTTTGAATCTTTTCCCTGGAATTGTCAGAAAGGAATCATTTGCATGAAGAATTATGATTCCGAAAAACATGTGCGCGGCGAATCGCAGTTTGTAGATGATCTTCTTGTGCCTGAAGGGACATTGTATGCGCATGTTTATTATTCGCGCGTGGCACATGGAGTAATCCGGTCGATCGATCTCTCTGCTGCATTGCCGATGAATGGTGTTGTTTCGATTTTTACTTCAAAAGATATTCCGGGGCATAATCAAATTGGCGGTATCGTTCAGGATGAACCGCTTCTTGCCGAACAGCATGTTCATTTTCAAGGACAGCCGATAGCCGTTGTGGTTGCAGATTCTGCATTTCACGCCCGTTCTGCTGCGGAAAAGATTGTTGTGGAGATTGAGAAACTTCCGGTGATTACAGATCCCAGAGTAGCATTTGCAAAAAATGAATTGCTCATCCCGCCGATAAAGTTTGAACTGGGGGATATCAATGCAATGTGGCCAAAGTGCGATGTTGTTGTAGAAGGTACGGCTGAGAACGGAGGTCAGGAGCATTTATACCTCGAAACACAAGGTGCATTTGCAGTTCCTACGGAAGGAGACGGACTCAAGATTGTATCATCGACGCAAAGCCCGACTGCGGTTCAACGAACAATCGCGAACGTGTTAAATATACCGATGCATAAGATTGAAGTCGATGTTCTTCGGCTCGGCGGCGGATTTGGAGGAAAAGAAGATCAAGCGACTCCATGGGCAGTACTGTGTGCCCTTGCTGCAACAAAACTGCGGCGTCCGGTAAAACTGATCCTCCATCGTCAGGATGATATGAGAATGACGGGAAAACGTCATCCGTATTCATCCGATTTTAAAATCGGTTTGAAAAATGATGGGACTATTCTTGCCTACGAAGTGACGTTCTATCAAAACGGCGGTGCTGCTGCAGATCTTTCTCCGGCGGTGCTGCAACGAACCCTGTTTCATTGCACGAATAGTTATTTTATTCCAAATGTAAAAGCGACCGGTTACAGTTGTCGCACGAATCTTCCTCCAAACACAGCATTTCGCGGATTCGGCGGGCCGCAGGGAAAATTTGTCATTGAAGCTGCAATTGCCAAAGCTGCGGAAACGATGAATATGGATGCCTGGTTTATTCAAAGGAAAAATCTTTTAAAAAATGGAGATGAATTTCCATACGGTCAGATCACGGAGCGGTGCCAGGCGATCCCGTGCTGGGATTCCCTGATGCAAAAAAAATCCATTGAGGAAGTGAAAAAGAAGACGGCTGATTTTAACATGGTGAATGAATGGAAGAAGAAGGGCTATGCAGTGATGCCGATCTGTTTTGGAATTTCATTCACCAATACCATGATGAATCAGGCGAGTGCTCTCGTTCATATCTATACAGATGGCAGCATCGGAATCAGTACTGCAGCGATCGAAATGGGGCAGGGCGTTAACATGAAGATTCATGGAATTGCCCAGCGAATTTTTTCCGTGAAGAGCGAGAGAATCAAACTTGAATCAACAAACACGTCGCGTGTTGCCAATACTTCTCCAACCGCGGCAAGCAGCGGGGCGGACCTTAATGGTAAAGCAACCCAGCTTGCTTGTTATGTTCTTCTTGAACGACTGACAAAATTTGCCGCTGACCATTTCCATCAGACCGATCCTTCGAAGATTACTATACAGGATGAACGGATCGTGAATGATGGAAAAGAAACAGAATGGACATGGAATACGCTGATTTGTGCGGCAAATAATGCACGTATCAGTCTGACATCCCAACATTTTTATTCAACTCCGAAGATTCATTTCAATCGTGAAACATCCAAAGGACATCCCTTTGCCTATCATGTATTCGGTACGGCGATCATCGAAACAACCGTCGATTGCCTGCGGGGAACGTATCTGATCGACGCTGTTAATGTTGTTCATGATGTCGGGAAGAGTCTACATCCAGCAATCGATCTCAGTCAGACTGAAGGGGGTATTATGCAGGGGATCGGATGGATGACGATGGAGGAAATTATCTATAATAGTGAAGGGAAATTGATTACGGACGCACTGTCAACATATAAAGTGCCGGATATACATTTCGCTCCAAAAGAAATGAATATCAGTTTCCTGGACAATTCTGAAAATCCCTTTGCACCATTTAATTCAAAAGCGATCGGAGAACCACCATTGATGTACGGCATCGGTGCATATTTTGCATTATGCAATGCGGTAAAAGCTTTTAATCCAAACAGTATGTTCCCGGCAATTGCACCGATGACACCGGAACGTATGTTACATCTATTGTATAAGGAAGTCGGTACACATGCTCCTGCACTTCAGTAAACGTAACGCGCTCCAAAGTGCACTCATTTATTCTGCCGGGGATGCCATTGCTGCATTACTTCTTCATTCCTTCTCTTTCCAGCGCATGATCGGAATGGCTATCATTGGAGGGACACTCTATTCACTTGAGATTCCGAACTATTTCCATTGGATCAATACTCACACTCATTTAATGGAGGGAATGAAAGCAAGTATACGACGAACGATGCTTGCGTTGTTGTATTTCAATCCGGTGTGGATTGCCAGACATTTGGCGTTTGTGCAAATATTTTCAGGTCAGTCGTTTCAGCTATCGTGGGGACTGTTGTGGGTCAGTTATAATTCTTTTACTATGAATATCCCTTTTACGGTAATGATTAATTATGTCATTCAAAATAAAGTGTCAATTCATCGCAGATTTCTTGCCAGTTCTATCTTCTCCGGAGTGATGGCGATATATTATGCAATGAGTCAAGTCTGGTTTAAATAAACGTAACTACTCAGCGTTCATGATTTTTTTTGCCGCTAGAACACGCAATTTCACTAACTTTTTCATTGGGCAATGGTTCAAATTTCTTATGTGCACTTTTTGTGTTTTCGTGATTTGGTGGCATATTTTGACTTACGATTGTAAGGCTGCAGTGTAGTTACTAATAAACAATTATGAAAGAACGAATATTCTGGAAATTTATCTTTGATCGGCTATCGCGCGGCGAAAGTGTGATGCTATTAATCGTCGTTGAGTATGAAAAAGGCTCTCCGGGAAAGACTGGTTTTAAAATGGCGGTCACGCCATCGGAAATGGCCGGAACAATCGGCGGCGGGCTCATGGAGTTCAAATTGCTATCCAGTACTCGTGAATTTCTTGCTTCGGGTAAACCAGTACGCATCGTAAAAAAAATGGTGCACAATCCAAATACAACAATCGGCGAACCCTCCGGTTTGATTTGTGCAGGCTCCGAAACGATTTGTATACTATCCTTATCGTTGGATGATGCCACTACGATTGAGAACATAATAAATGGTATTCATTCATATACACCATCACATTTTGAGCTTACGAACAATGGTATTTCTTTTCACAAAAGAAAGCTAGAGAATCACAACCATTTTCAATCTACCAGCAAAGATGAATGGTTTTATCGTGAAAATGTTGGAGCAGAATATACAGTCTATATAGCGGGAGGAGGGCATGTCGGATTAGCAACGGCGAGAATGCTCCAAATGCTCGATTTTAATCTTGTATTGTTTGATGATCGTGAAGATGCTCCTGCGATGAAGGAAGATTCGTTAATTGTCCGAAAGATTATTTCCCCGTATGAGGAGATTGGAACGCACATCGAAGAAAACATAACAAGTTTTGTTGCTATCGTTACAGCGGCATTACAAAGCGATCGGCTCGCTCTTCAAAGTATTCTTGGAAAAAAACTTGGGTATATTGGACTGATGGGGACAGAAGCAAAAATTGCACGCATTATGAATTCATTTTCGTCCGATGAAAAGAAGACGTTGGAGAAAATTTATGCACCGATTGGAATCGAAATAGAAAGCAGATCGGTGGAAGAAATTGCTGTCAGCATTGCTGCGCAAATGATTAAAGTAAAGAATGAGGCTTCATCGAAGCACTAAATAGTACACCATGGTGAGACAAAAAAACCTCGTGCTGTAAGCATCGAGGTTTTTTTGTTTCGATAGCAGTTATCGTTTAGCTCATCCAGTTCTTTCGAGCTTCCGGATTCCACTTGGTTGTTGTCTTTTTCGGTTTTGTAAAGAACTCAATTGAGCTTTTTCCCGTTATATCTCCTGCGCCAAATTTTGATTCATTCCATCCGCCAAACGAGAATGGCTCACGGGGGACAGGAACTCCGATATTTACTCCAATCATTCCTGCGCTTGCATGTTCAGCAACATAACGGGCAATTCCGCCACTCTGCGTAAAGACCGATGCTGCGTTTCCATAAGGATTTGCATTTTCAATCTTCAGCGCTTCATCCACATCTGAAGCACGTATGATAGAAAGAACCGGGCCAAACACTTCTTCTTTTGCAATGTTCATTTCGGGTTTGACAAAATCAATCACAGTCGGACCGACATAAAATCCGTTTTCTTTTCCCACTACTGTAACACCGCGGCCATCCAAAAGTATTTTTGCACCTTGTTTTTCCGCTTCAGTGATATATCGCTCGATTCTTTCTTTTGCAGCTTTGGAAATTACGGCACCGAGATTTTTCCCTGGAACAATCTTTTTTGACTCTTCGACCAGCTTTTTAATAATGTGGTCAACTGATCCCACGGCAACCATTGCAGAAGCAGCCATGCAGCGCTGACCTGCACACCCGCTCATCGATGCGGCAACATTCGAAGCAGTCATCTCTTCATGAGCGTCCGGCATTACGATGAGATGATTTTTTGCACCACCGAGACACAGCGCACGCTTTAAGTGAGATGTTGCTCGTTGATAAACAAGCTTAGCAACTTTTGTTGAGCCAACAAAAGTGACGGCGTGAATTCCCGGATGATCACAAATCGCTTCAACTGTTTCTTGTCCGCCGTGCACAATATTAAACACGCCATCCGGCAGGCCTGCTTCTTTCAAAAGCTCAGCCAGTCGACACGAACTCATCGGAACAAGTTCAGATGGTTTTAGAACCATGGTATTTCCAAGAACGAGTGCATTCGGTATTGTCCAATTTGGAACCATTGCGGGAAAATTAAAAGGGGTAATGCATGCAACCACACCGACTGGATATCGATCTATTCGGCATTCAACTCCGCGGCTCACTTCCAGAATTTCTCCGGAAACAAGTTGAGGCATTGAACAAGCAAATTCAGTCAGTTCAATGCTTTTTTCAACTTCAGCCATTGCTTCGCCAAGAATTTTGCCATTCTCTTTGTTGACTAATTCCGCAAGTTCTTGAGCATGCTTTTCCAATAATGATCTGTACCGGAAAAATATCTGAACCCGTTCTTTAATCGGCATTGTCGACCATGCAGGGAGTGCTTTCTGTGCCGCAGTTACCGCTTCATCTACATCCTTCGCACCGGAAAGGGGAACATGTGAAATAACCTCGCCAGTGGAGGGATTCTCAACAGCGAGCATGTTATGACCATTTTTAATTTGCCACGAACCGGCAATATAATTAGAAAGAATTGCAGCACTCATACAATCTCCAATGTGTAATGAATTGCAAAAAAGTAACAATGTAGGGAGTGAAATGCAAGTGTCATACTGACATGAAGTTTATTCATGTCAACTATTGATTTTTCTTCGGAAAAAGCATATATTTATTCCCTATAATTCAGGAATAATTTTTTTAGGAGATATTAACGTGGCGTTTGTAGATAAAAGCACGACATTTTTTAGAGAAGGCGATATTGCACAGAAGTGGTTTGTTATTGATGCTAATGGAAAAACATTGGGTCGCATCGCTTCACAGGTTGCACGCATTCTCCGCGGCAAACATAAACCGCAATTTACACCGAATGCTGACATTGGTGATTTTGTTATCGTCGTGAATGCCGATAAAGTAAAAGTAACCGGAAAACGTACCGAGTTGAAAGAATATTTTCACTATACCGGATATCCGGGCGGTGCGGTGTTCCAGCAGTTCAAAGATGTGTTGAAAATCCATCCGGAACGCGTGATTGAACATGCGGTAAAAGGAATGATACCGCATACAAAACTTGGCCGTCAGATTATTAAAAAATTAAAAGTGTATGCAGGCACGGAACATCCGCATGCCGCACAGAAACCAGAAGTCATCGAATTCAATTAAGAAGGACGTACATGCAACAAATGATCAATACTGTCGGTCGCCGCAAAACTTCGGTCGCCCGTGTGTTCTTAAAGAATGGTTCAGGAAAGATCACCGTAAACGAACGGGAGTTTGAAAGATACTTTCCTCTTGAAACACATCGCAACTCCATTACAAGAGCATTTGCCGTAACGGATACGCTCGGCAAATACGATGTGAATGTGAATGTTGAAGGGGGCGGTTCGTCAGGTCAGGCTGGAGCCGTGATTCTTGGCGTTGCTCGTGCATTGGTAGAAATCAGCGAAGAGAATCGTCCGTTGTTGCGCAAGCACGGCTTAATGACACGCGATCCCCGTATGGTTGAACGAAAAAAGTACGGTCAGAAAAAAGCGCGCAAGAGATTCCAGTTCTCCAAGCGTTAATATGTTTTCACGTTCTTCCGAAGATTATTTTCTTCGGAGGAACACGCAACACTAATCAAACATACTTTCGGATTGCTGCAGTGGTGTTTCGCATAGCGGAACTCTGCATCAAGATGAAGAAAGTAGAAGAATACAAACCAAACATATAAGGAACACTATGCCTCGTGTAGAACTCGCGGAATTACTCTCTGCCGGTGCCCACTTTGGTCACCTTACCCGCCGTTGGAATCCAAAAATGCGTCCATATATTTTTATGGAACGAAATGGAATCCACATTTTTGACCTCAAAAAAACCCAAACACTTCTGGAAGATGCGGCAACTGCAATTTCCAATGTTGTTGCTGAAGGAAAGAAAGTTCTTTTCGTCGGAACAAAAAAACAAGCCAAGGAAGTCATCCAGGCTGAAGCTGTTCGCGGTCATCAATATTATGCAACCGATCGCTGGCTCGGCGGAATGTTGACTAATTTCACAACAATCCGAAAAAGCGTTAAACGGTTGACGAACATTGAAAAGATGGAAACCGACGGAACGTTTGACAAAATCACGAAGAAAGAAACATTGTTCCTGTCCCGTGAAAAAGAAAAATTACAGAAATCACTCTCCGGTATCGTTGATATGACACGTCTACCCGGCGCACTGTTTGTTATTGACGTTAAGAAGGAAACAATCGCTGTTCAAGAAGCAAACAGGCTCGGCATTCCGGTGTTTGCGATGGTTGATACCAACTGCGATACGGACGGAATTGACTACATCATTCCGGCAAATGACGATGCATTGAAATCCATTCAACTTATTGCTCGTGTCATTACCGATGCAATTGTTGAAGGTCATGCGCGAAAAGTTGAGACAACTCCGGAATCAGAGGAATCAGAAAAGCAAGAGAAGAACGAAAAACACGATCGCAGAGAACGAAGACCACGAAGACCACAACAAGAAACGGAAAAAGCATAATTATGGCAGTCACTAGCGAAATGGTAAAACAACTGCGCGAAAAGACAGGCGCAGGAATGATGGATTGCAAAAAAGCACTCGATGAAGCAAACGGAAATATGGAAGCGGCAATCGAAGTTCTTCGGAAAAAAGGGGCGGCAACCGCTGCAAAGCGTGCAGATAAAGCGGCGAACGAAGGAATAATTGTTGCAAAAATTTCACCTGACGGTAAACACGGCATTATGGTTGAGATCAACTGTGAAACTGATTTTGTTGCCCGTGGAGAAGATTTTACTTCGTTTGCGCAATCTGTTGCACAGATTGTTTTCGAAAAATCTCCGAAGAACGTTGAAGAGTTGTTAACGCTTGCACATCCGGATGGAAAAACTGTCGGCGACTCACTTTCTAATTTAACCGGCAAAGTTGGTGAAAAGACAGAGATTCGACGTATCTATGATTTAAATTCAGACAATGGTTTCCTTGAACAGTATGTCCACATGGGAAGCAAGATCGGTGTGATTGTTGAACTGGGTGCTGAATTAAATCCGGCAAACAAAACCATCGCTCGTGACATTGCTATGCAAGTAGCAGCAATGAGTCCTGTTGTTGTCTCCAGGGATAAAGTAAACAAGGAAATAATCGAAAAAGAACTCGATATCTATCGTACGCAAGCAAAGAATGAGGGGAAACCCGAACAAATTGCCGAGAAGATCGCGAACGGACGACTTGAAAAATATTATCAAGAAATTGTTCTGCTTGAACAAAGTTTCATTAAAGACGCAGGGAAGGCGGTCAAAGACCTTCTCTCTCCAAGTGTTTCCGTGAAACAGTTTAAGAGATTCCAACTTGGCGAATCAATGAATTAATATCTGAAAGGTCTCAATTGAGACCTTTCTTTTTATGGGAGAGAGTTATGGCAGTTCCGAAATATAAACGCATTCTGCTCAAGTTGAGCGGAGAAGCGCTCATGGGTAATTTGGATTACGGCATCGATGCCAACATCCTGAAACAATATGCGGAAGAGATTAAAAAAATTCATCAGCTTGATGTGCAGATAGGGATTGTTATTGGCGGGGGAAATATTTACCGCGGAATCGAGAATTCTTCCGATGGAATCGATAAAGTAACCGGCGACCATATGGGAATGCTGGCAACGGTGATTAATGCTCTCGCACTCCAAAATACACTGGAACACCATGGAATGTATACCCGGTGCCAAACAGCAATTGACATGGCGCGTATTGCCGAGCCATATATCCGGCGTAAGGCAGTCCGTCATCTGGAAAAAAATCGTATCGTAATTTTTGCAGCAGGGACAGGAAATCCGTATTTTACAACGGATACAGCGGCAGTGCTTCGTGGAATTGAAATCGAAGCGAATATCATCATTAAAGGGACACGGGTAGACGGAATCTATGATTCAGATCCGGAGAAAAACCCGACCGCAAAACAATACTCACTTATTAATTATGATGATGTCTTCAAAAAGAATCTCAAAGTCATGGATATGACCGCAATAACACTCTGCAAAGAAAATAAATTACCGATTAGCGTTTTTAACATGAACGTTCAAAATAATTTGTTGAATCTTGTTCTTGGGGAAAAAGTCGGAACAACCGTTACAAATTCCGCTCCATTGTTATAGTACTATTAAATTTGGAGGTACAGTATGCAGCTTAAAGATATATTAAAAAATTGTGATACCCGGATGCAAAAAGCAGTGGAAAGCGTTCGGCATGAATTAGTAAAGATTCGTACTGGGAAAGCAACAACGGCCCTTCTTGATACTGTAAAGGTCGATGCCTATGGTACCATGATGCCGATCAATCAAGTTGGTTCTATTAGCGTTGTGGATGCTCATATGCTCGCTGTAACTCCATGGGATCAAGGAATGCTTCAGTCGATTGAACGGGGGATCATTGCCTCTAATCTTGGACTGAATCCTAGTATTGACGGAAAGATAGTACGCGTTCCAATTCCGATGTTGAACGAAGAACGTCGCAGAGAATTGGTAAAGTTAGTGAAAAAATTTGGTGAAGAAGGGAAGGTTGCCGTTCGCAATGTTCGGCGCGACGAGAATGAACAATTAAAAAAATCTGAAAAAGACGAACACTTCTCTGAAGATGATCGTAAACGGGGTGAGCAGGAAGTTCAAAAATATACCGATAAGTACATTAAGGAAGTCGACAATCTTCTTACAGTTAAAGAAAAAGAAATTATGGAAGTGTAATATTCCTTTCCAATGCAATGTCGTCCCGCGGCGGTCAGCGAATCGTTAAGCGGGACTTTTTATTTACGAACTAATTTTCTTCTACGATAATATGATCAGCAAAGCCACACTGCGAGAACAATTAAAATTGGAACGGCACAACCTTTCCAAACAGTATGTTCGCGAACGTTCGAAGATGATTGTGGAACAATTGCTATCTCTTCCCGAATTTTTTCGGGCTGATGTCGTGCATACGTACATTTCTTCGAAGAATAACGAAGTGGATACTCATGAATTGATCCGAATCTTGTTGAAACATAAAAAGCGGGTTGTTGTTCCTATCGCAGAGAAAGCGACAAAATTAATGAAACATTCAGAACTCTTTTCATTAAGCGAACTGGTTGGAGGTGCTTACGGAATTCTTGAACCAAGAATGTACCGACCCGTTTCTGTATCCGACTTACAGGTTGTTGTTGTTCCCGCTCTTGCTGTCGATCGCAACGGGAATCGATTAGGATTCGGCGCTGGTTTTTACGATCGTTTTCTCCAAGACATTTCCCTTCCAACAATTGCATTGGCGTATGATTTTCAGATTATAAAAGAGGTTCCGCAAGAAACAACAGATATTCCTGTCTCATTTGTGGTTACAGAACAAGAGATTATCCGCTGCCGCAACTAATTGTTCAAAAAGTCGTAACAATTGATTGACAGTCAAAGGAGCAGTTATGAACAGCCAGAAATTGTATCGTTCACAAACAAATAAAGTGTTCGCCGGTGTTTGCGGGGGACTTGCAGAATATTTTGATGTAGATCCCGTTGTTATTCGGATTTTATTTGTCCTTATGGTGCTCTTCGGCGGAACAGGTATCGTCCTTTATATTGCGGCAATCTTTATTGTGCCAAAAAAGCCATTTATGTTGAACGATGCTCAGACGCAGTCACAAACGATTTCGACGCAACCGAAGAACGAATCGGTTCGCAATTGGTTCGGTATTGCACTGGTTATTGTCGGAATCATGCTTCTTTTGGCTAATATGGAAATATTCCACTTTTTCAATTTTCTTGAAGATACATTCGAATATATTTTCCCCGTCCTCTTAATTATTCTTGGTATGGCGATTATTTACTATCGTCAGTCCCAAACAGAATCCGGCGTCCAACAACCTCAGACTGAACAGTCTTCAGCTTCAGCGCAATATTCAACGCCGGCATTTCGTAATTTTCGGCGTTCAATGAGCGACAAGAAGATCTTCGGCGTTTGCGGCGGTCTTGCACAATATTTTGGAATTGATTCGAGTCTGATCAGAATGTTATATGTTATTTTATGCTTGGCATCGTTTGGCGCAGGACTTGTGTTGTATATACTCATTGCGTTGATTGTACCGTATGATAATGTGATCAATGTGCGGGTATCATAATGGATAAACAACAATTTAATCGTATTCCTTTTTTTGGAATTATTCTTGTTGTGATTGGCGTTGGATTATTGTTGCGCCAAATGCACATTGTCCGAATCGATGGTACATCGTTACTATTATTCGGCTTGATTGCATACGGAGCCGCAATGGTCATCCGTTCATTTGTTACTAATATTCGTCAATCGCTGTTCTTTGGAAGTATTTGTTTCTTTTCCGGCGTGCTTCTTATTCTTGGGGAATATGGGTTGATTGAGCGGTCGGCGTACGTGTATGTTCCGGGATTTCTGATGGCATTTGGTTTGTCATTCGTGATGTTGTTCCTTTTTAATTTTAGAGATTTTCACCTGCTGTTGCCAGCCCTCATCTTCATCGGTCTTGGAGTAGCATTTATGATGACAGAGATTGGATATCTTTACCCAAGTGATGTGAAAGAAGCTATTCGTCAATATTGGCCGGCAGCAATTATTCTCTTTGGTATACTGATGCTGTTTCGAAGGAAAGAGAAGAAGGCTAATTTGTAAAGCAAAAAGCCCAAACAACTGAACCTGTTTGGGCTTTTTGTTTTACAAGAGTGTTCATGTTGTTTAATGTGCTTCCAGCCAATCCTTTCCGACACCAATCTCCACTTCAATAGGAACATCCAACGGCATTGCCTCACGCATCTCTTTTTCAACAATCTTTTTTACTTTCGCCTCTTCCTCTTTTAAAACATCAAAGACAAGTTCGTCATGAACCTGTAACACCATCTTGCTCTTTATTTTTTTTGCTTTAAATTCGCGATGGATATTAATCATTGCCATTTTAATCATATCAGCAGCAGTTCCCTGAATCGGCATATTGATTGATTGGCGCTCGGCATTTGCCCGAATATTTTGATTCTTATTGTTGATATCAGCTAAATATCGGCGCCTTCCTTTTAAAGTTTCCACAAATCCATTAGAATGTGCGGCGGCAATCGTGCTTGATATATATTGATTCACTTTCGGGAAGCGTTCGAAGTACTTTTGAATGATCTCTTTTGCTTCCGATTGAGAGATATCTAAACGAGATGCTAACCCAAATGGTCCAATTCCGTACATAATTCCGAAATTCACTTCTTTTGCTTTTCGGCGCATATCTCTCGTAATATCTTTTTGAGTGACATTGAATACTTTTGCGGCTGTTGATGCATGGATGTCTTCATGGTTTTTGAACGCATCGAGTAGTCCGAGATCGCCGGAGATGTGTGCCATAATCCGCAGTTCAATTTGTGAATAATCCGCAGATAGAATGATGGAATGTTTATTTGATGGAATGAATGCTTTGCGCATTTTCCTTCCAAGCTCTGTACGGATTGGGATATTCTGCAGATTCGGATCACTGCTGGAAAGCCGTCCCGTTGCTGCGACCGTTTGATTGAAGGATGTGTGCAACTTCCCGGTCAACGGATTGATGAGTTTCGGCAGGGCATCAACATACGTCGATTTTAATTTTTGCAGCTGTCGATATTCCAATAACTGTTCAACGATAGGGTGTTCTTTCCGTAATATTTCAAGCACGGCCACATCGGTGGAAAATCCCGTTTTCGTTTTTTTGACGGAGCGGAGTTTTAATTTTTCAAAGAGGATTTTTGCCAGTTGTTGTGTTGAATTAATATTGAATTTTTCATCGGCGAGTTTATAGATGTTCGTTATAAGGCCATCAAGTGTTAATCCTATTTCTTTTGACATTGTGGAGAGAAATGGAACGTCAAGTTTTACTCCATGTATTTCCATATCGGTCAGTACTTCGATAAGCGGAAACTCAATTTCGTTACATAGCGACTTTAATCCGTTCGTTGAAATCTTGTCATGCAGAATGTCTACCAATTGAAGAGTGATATCGGCATCTTCCGCAGAATAGTTTCCCACTTCTTCCACCGGGATTTCACGGATATCCTTTTTTCCATCATTGGTCAGCTCATCAAACGAGACCATTCTGTAGTTCAAGTGCTCTGCGGCAAGCGAATCAAGGGAATGTTGACGATCTGATCGGAGAACATATGCCGCGATCATCGTGTCGAATGCAACACCGGTGACGGAGATTCCTTTTGTTGAAAGAACGAGAGAATCGTATTTTATGTTCTGTCCGAATTTTTTCACCTTTTCATTCTCAAAAATAGGTTTTAGATCTTTGATAATTCGTTCGATCTGAAAACCTTCTCGTTTTGTTTCCGTTTTTCCGGTGAAAAGATCTCCGGTTTCTGCTTGAACAACATTGTCGATGACAGGAAGGTAATATGCTTTTGGATGTTTGAAGGAGAATGCAATACCAACCAATTCAGCACGAAGTGCGTCTGTTGAGGTCGTTTCTGTGTCGAAGACGAATGACTTTGCCTTTTTCAGTTCGCTCAATAGTTTTAAGTATTCAGCATCCTTTTTAACAATGATGTATTCATGTTCTGAAGTGCTAATGTTCTGTAATGTTATGGGTTCTTCAACCGACTCGTCACTCTTTTTTTCTGTTAACGTGGCAACAACACCTTGTTCTTTCAATCGTTTTGCGAATGATTTGAACTCTAAGTGTTCGTACATTTTTATGAGCGTTGCTACATCTTTATCTTTGGCTTTTAAATGATGGAGATCAACTTTAATAGGAACGTTGATATCAATGGTAACCAGTCGTTTGGAAAGGAGAGCGAGTTCTTTATTTGTTCGGAGTTTTTCTTGTAATCCTTTTTGCGGGATGGAATCGATGTTCGCCAGGATCTTTTCAATTGTTTTATATTTTTGAACAAGTGGAAGAGCCGTTTTCGGGCCAACACCGGGAACACCAGGAACATTATCCGAAGTGTCCCCGATGAGTCCGAGCATCTCGATCACTTGGTCCGGCGGGACGCCGAATTTTTCCATGACTCCTTCTTCGCCGACGATCTCATCGTCATTGCCAAATTTTCCGGGACGATAGATTTTCACACGGTTAGAGACGAGTTGCATGAAGTCTTTATCAGACGTGACAAGGAATGTATCAATTTTTTCTTTTTCGGCACGTTTTGCCAGCGTGCCCATAATATCATCGGCTTCAAAACCGTCAAGTTCAAGAACGGGGACATTAAATGCTTTCACAACATCTTTGAGATAACCAAGAGAGGATGCGAGATCGTCCGGCATTTTATTACGGGTGGCTTTGTATTCCTTATATGCAATATGTCGGAACGTCGGTTTATCAGTATCAAATACTGCGGCGATGTAATCTGGTTTTTGTTCGTCAAGAATTTTATTAAGATAATTGATAAAGCCGTAGATGGCACTGGTATTTTCTCCTTTGGAGTTGATCAAAGGATTTTGGATGAACGCAAAATACGATCTATATGCGATACCCATTGAATCTATCAAAAAAAGCGTTTCTCTGCGTTTCATAGTGTCGTAAAGTTAAAGTATATTGTTAAAATTTGTCTGAAAGAATATACCAAAAGTTATCGAACGAAAAAATTTCATTTGAAACGGTCAATTCTTATCGGGAGATCAACAGTGTTGGATAATGTAAACCTTAATGTAGTCGCAACATCCGTATGAATATATACATTATCATCTTGTTCCAACAGCTTCTAGCAGCAGGAACACACCTTATTGCAAAAACTGTCACACAGGAAGTGCATCCCGTCGTTCTAACCTTTTTACGGAACGTCATCTCATTATTTGCAATGCTAGTGATGTTTTTGGCAAGAGAAAAACGAATAAAGGTAGAGAAGAAGGATATAAGACATCTACTCTGGCTCTCTTTTCTTGCTGTACCGATGAATCAATTCCTATATCTCTATGGGATTAAATTCACTCTTGCCTCTAACGGAGCATTGTTATACGCAACAACCCCAGCACTGGTACTGATCTTATCTTATTTTGTTCTTCAAGAACGGTTAACGCAAAAAAAAATTCTCGGTGTAATAGTTGCGTTTGCTGGGATTTCAATTGTTATGTTTGAGAAGGGGATCGATTTTTCTTCAGATTATTTTTATGGCAATGTGATGATCTTTTTTGCGGTGATTTCGTGGGCAATGTTTGCAATCAACGGCAAACAATTGGTGAAAAAGTATGGCGCATTTCACATCACAGCTCTTTCCATGATTGGTGGGGCAATAATGTTCTTGCCGATTGGGATTGTTTACTTTGCGTCAACGGACGTTCCTACGATTACCATAGGAAATTGGTGGGGCATTCTTTATCTCAGTTTAGGAACCTCAGTTGTGTCATATATTCTCTGGTTTTACACTCTTGCAAGAATGGATACGACAAAAGTGGCGGTCTTTGCAAACGCCCAGCCGATACTGACAACATTATTAGCAGTATTAATTTTGAATCAACCTGTTACTATAGCTTTCCTCGTAGGAGGTACGATTACAATTGTAGGGGTTGTGTTAACGCAAAGGAAATAGTTTGATTGTAACAGAAGTTTGAGACCACTGTTACGGTTTCTGCTCTTTATAAAAAGCACAGACAGAATTCACTACACATTCGTGGCATTTTGGGTTCGTTGGTCTGCACGTTTCCCGTCCAAGATATGTAAGAGACATACCGAGAATATGCCACTTCTTTTGCGGTATTTTCTCCATCAACTGTTTTTCAATTTTCTCAGGATTTGTTCCTTGTGCAATTCCAAGGCGGGGAGCAACACGCAATGTATGAAGATCAACAATCACCCCTTCAGCCGGGGCGTCCATTTGGCTCATAATAACATTTGCCGATTTTCTTCCAATGCCAGAATATTGGGTCAAACCTTCCTGCGTTAACGGAATATTCTTATCGTCTTTAATTTCTTTGGCAGTTTTTGTGATCCACTGTGATTTATTGCCGAAGTTTGAAACCTTGCTAATGAAAGGATAAAGATCTTCCGGTGTTGTCTTAGCAAGGTACTTCATGGAAGGAAACTTTTTGAAAAGAGCGGGTGCAAGGGAATTGATATTCCTGTCTGAATCCCGCGCCGAAAGAACCACCATTACAAGCAATTGGTACAAATTTTTGTATTCCAGGGGATGTTTACGTCCCTGATATTTTTTGAAGAGAGGTGTTAGCTCTTTATTCCAATTAATATTGTCCGATTTGTCAGACAGATCTTTGGTGTTTGGAGATTTTTTCTTTGCCATAGTATCTCTCTTAATTTTTAGAAATAAGTTTGCGTGCCTTCACTGCTGTTTTCATTACTCCATTTGTTTGTTCGCCAACCTGTTGCCGCCACATTGCGTAATATAATCCTTTTGCTTTGACGAGTTTTGTGTGCGACCCGGATTCGACAATTTTTCCTTTTTCCAGAACATAGATTGTATCGGAATGCATCACTGTAGAAAGTCGGTGAGCTATCAAAATCGTTATCATATCTTTTTGATTGGAAATATTTCGAATCGTTTCGCTGATTTCTTCTTCCGTCAATGAATCCAGAGATGAAGTTGCTTCATCAAAAACAAGCAGCTGGGGATTACGCAATAATGCCCGTGCAATCGAAAGGCGCTGTTTTTCTCCACCGGACACTTTTACACCCCCTTCGCCTATTATTGAATCCAGTCCCTTATCCGCTCGAGAGAGAAGAGATTGACATGCTGCTTTGTTCAGTACATCGAGACAATCGGCATCCGTCGCTTTTGGATTTACAAACAGGAGATTTTCACGAATTGTCCCTGAGAATAGTTGCGTATCCTGAGTGACAAAACCGATCCGTTCTCGCAGTGCATCGAAATCTATTTCATCAAAGTTTTTTCCGTCGTAAAGAATATTGCCAGATTGGGGGCGGTACAAACCTACGAGTAACTTTACAAGTGTTGTTTTACCAGCACCGGATGGACCGACGAAAGCAATTGTTTCCCCGAGCTTCGTTTTAAATGAAATTTCGTTTAAGGCGGATTTGTTTGATGATTGATGTTGAAATGTCACTTTATTGAACGCAAGAGTTTGAACATTTGTTACTTTTACGGGAGAAACCGGTTTTGGTTCTTTCGGAGTATTAAGTATGGCTTCAAAATTATTGAGTGAAACTTCAGCTTCACGATAAATATTAATAATGTCTCCTAACTGCTGTAGTGGACCAAAAATGAAAAATGAGTATATCCACAGTGAGAAGAATTGCCCGACAGATATTTGTTGCGTAAATATTAAATACAACATCGAGAATAGTATTGCGGTACGAAGAAAATTGACGGATGTGCCTTGAATGAAACTCAATCCACGGATGTATTTCACTTTCTTTAGTTCCAGACTCAAGATCTTTTGCGTTGTGCTATTCAGCCGATCTATTTCCTGGTTTGCCAGTCCTAAGCTTTTTACGAGTTCAATATTCCGTAATGATTCCGTGGTTGATCCTGCCAGCGCAGTCGTTTCACCGACAATTGTCTTTTGGATCGTCTTAATCTTTTTGCTCAACGTGGAACTTAGAAAACCAAGAATAGGGACGGTTGAAAAATACAATGGAGCAATCACCCAATGAACGGATAACGAGTAGATCATCACAAATGTAATACCCACAAGCGTTGTGAAGAGAACATTAATGGAGGCGGAGATAAGGCGTTCAACGTCGGTACGGACCTTTTGCAATTTGCCGAGCGTTTCGCCGCTTCGTTGGTCCTCAAAAACGGAATAGGGTAATTCAAGAGAGTGTTTCAAACCGTCAGCGTAGATTTGTGCTCCAAGACGCTGAACAATAACATTGATATAGTAGTCCTGAAAATTTTTTGCCACACGTGATACAAAAGCAGCACCCATTGCTAACAACAGCAGACTCACTACACCTTGCAGAAATTGTTCGGTAGTGTATTGACTGAATTTCATCGCATAATTATCGATGACATATCGAAAAACCAATGGATCGAGCAGTGAAAATGTTTGATTAATTGTTGCAAGGAACAATGCCAACATGACCAACGTCCAATAATTCTTGAGATAAGAGTACAACAGTTTCATAAGATATCCTTTTGTGTCGAAGAAAATAAGAAAACTATAAGTAAAATGCGAAAGAACGTTGTAATTGAGGAAAGATTCATTTACAATTAAGTCATGAGAAAACTCGCTGTCTATAAAACGATTCTTATTCTGATTTATTGTGTGAGTATACCGCTTTTTTCACAACAGGAGAAGAGAAGCAAAGCGTTTAAGGTAAAAACTTCGCCATTTCGAATCTTGGAGATACGACAATCAGACGTTACCTATCAATTGTGGGAGGGATTCCAATTAATGCGAAGTGCGAACGCAGGAGATGCTCCATCCCAACACGAACTGAGTTTGCGGTATCTTACTGGAAAAGGTTTTTCCTATGATACAATAAAAGCAGCACTATGGATGAAAAAAGCTGCAGACCAGAATTATCTATTAGCAAAGTTCAATTACGGAATATTCCTCAATAATGGATGGGGAGTAGAATGGAATCCAATCGAGGCGTACCGTTATTTTCAGTATACCGCAAAAAAAGATATGCGGGAAGGAGAGTATGTCTATGGACTTTTCTTTACCGACAACCTGGTTGTCCAACGGAATTATAGTACGGCTTATGAATGGTTAAAAAAATCGGCCGATCAAAATTATGAACCAGCGAAAGATGTTCTGAAGGAATTTGAGAAGAGGGGTCTCAATGGTAATGAAGCATTGCAGAAGGATTCTTCTTCAATAAAAAGAAATGCTGCCAGAATTGCATCCGCGCAACAATCATTAACACAAAACATCGAACCGGTGATGCTGGAGTTTGATGATGACAAAACAGTGCAGGTTGATGATTTGACCCTTTTAAAGGAATTATTTAATGAAGGGAACGAAGAGCTACGGAATGTTCTCGGCGGTTCGAAGATTCTCAGCGACAGTGTTCAAACGGATTCTACGGGATTCTCAATGATTGCCCGAGCTGCAGAAATCGGGAATCCGGAGGCGATGACAATTGTTGCTCGCTGTTATGAACGCGGGATCGGTGTTAGAAAAGATAAACTGCAAGCGGCAGTACATTACATCCGTGCAATTCGGTTAGATTCGCGCCGGGCTCCGTCATTATTATGGCGGTTGATCAACGAAAAGAATATGCTGACAACGTTTCATCAGCAAGCATCAAAAAACATTCCCGAAGCTCTGTATGTTGTTTCGTCATTGAATGCTCTAGGATTAAACAATTCGCTGACAGACGAACAAGCACTTCAATTTCTCCAAATAGCAGTTGGCAAATCGTTCACTCCCGCTGTGCTCGATCTTGGAAATTGTTATTCACTTGGCCAATGGGTGAAAGGGGATAAAAAGAAGGCCAAAGATTTTTGGAAATATGCTTCTGATCTTGGAAACACGGAAGGAAAAATCAGGGTTGCCGTTGCGGATCTCTTTGATGGAACACTCACGGATGCAAGACGATCATTTGATGAGTTGATAAAATATTCTGACCAAGGTTCGGTTCTTGCGCAAACTGCGTTAGGATATTGTTATGAAAAAGGAATTCTTGTCCCCATTAATTATGCGCACGCGGTATTGTTCTATCGCAAAGCTGCTCAGCGGGGAAACCAGGCAGCGATGACGGCCTTGACTAGAATGTATGATGAGCGGAGACCGAAAGAGAAGGAGTTTCAAATTTCTGAAGAATAAATTACCCCAACGCCGGCCGGGAAGTCGGCGATACATATACGGCAGGACTTCTGTTCCACTGCTTGTATAACGGTACATCAGAATTATTTTTTTTGAATTTTCTCTCTGATGAAATATACCACTATTCCTAAGAGTGTCATTCCCAGTCCAGACAATGCAAATTTCCAGCCGGTCGACAGCATAATTGAAAACCAAAGAACAATTGCAATTAAAGCAGGGAGCGGATAGAGCCACATCTTGAACGGCAGATTTGCTTCACCGATTCTTTTTCGCAGAATCATCACACCGACAGCACCGCCGATAAATTGAACCAAAATACGCATTGCAAGAATTGCGCTAATCACATCGGCTAGCCGGAACAATAAACTGAAGATGAATGCCGCCCCGCCAAGCCACAATAAAGAGATATGCGGAAAATTTTTTGTCGGATGTAATTTTCCCATGATCGAAAAGAAATTTCCGTCCAAAGCAGCTGCATAAGGAATTCTGGAATAGCCCAGCATAACTGCAAATAATGATGAGAATGCGATCCAAAGCACAAGTACCGTTGCAAAAGATGCTGCGGCTGTGCCATAAAGCCGTTCGATCAATGTACTGACGATGAATTGGGAATCCTTTGCTTCCTGCCAAGGGATAACACCGATGACAGCAAATTGCATTGCCATATAAAGAATAGCGATGCCAATAATAGAGATGAAAATTGCTCGGGGAATATTCTTTTCAGGGTTTTTTATTTCGCCGCCGAGGTGATTGACATTGTAATAACCAAGGTAGGAATACATTGTTTTAACAGTTGCTTGTCCGAGTGCAACCCAAAATGCCCAAGTAAAATCCCACGCACCTTCCGGATAACTGAACGCAAGATCGGCATTGAAATGCGAAAGACCGCCGATGATGAACCATGCCATTGTTCCCATAACACCAATCCAAAGTGCTACAGAAATTTTTCCAACAGTAGAAATTTTACGGTACAAAATAAATGTTAATGTAATAACGAGTGTTCCGGATGCTACTCTTCTTGTTACATCATCAAGCGGCAGCAGGTAGGAGAGATATTGTGCGAAACCGATCGAGCCGGAAGCGATGACAAGGGGAGCCTGAATCATTGTCTGCCAGATAAAGAGGAAAGACATTAATTTCCCCCAACGCTTGCCGAATGATTCACGAAGGAAGACATAGCTACCTCCCGCTTTTGGCATGGCAGCGCCAAACTCAGCCCAGATGAATCCATCGATCAACGAAAGAATCGCACCTGCAATCCATGCAGCAATGTGATGCGGTCCTCCCATGATGCCAATAACAAGAGGAAGGACAACAAATGGTCCGATACCGACCATATCGATCATATTTAGCGCGACGGCTTGAGTGAAGGAGAGATCGCGTTTTAATGATGTAGAATCTTTTTCCATGCAATATTTTAGGCCATCCTTCGACTCCGACAAACAGCGTCGTTGCTCAGGATGATTATTAATTTTCTATTCTATAGAATTACTATAAGCTCTTTCGCCAAAAAATTTGTAGTTCTTCTCTTCAAATGTAGTATTAAAGAGAACAGAATGTATCAGACCATTTTTTTCGACAAGAATTGTATGAAGGATCAGAGTATCAGGATTCGTATGAATCGTGAATCGTGCCCGATTGTTTAGTGCAGAATATTGTTGTATTGTTGAATCTTTTCTGGAGGAAATATCTGTGGATTGAGTAAATCTCTGGAGCATTCTCTGTGTGGCGCGAAATGTTCCGCCCGTTGGGCCAATGACTTTTTTCCCATTGAAAACAATTTCACGATCGTCGTACGCAATCACGGATAATTTGTGAGCGGTATCCGATTGTAGCCAATGCAACAATTTTTTTCCATGATTCAGAGAATCATCATAACTATAATTCGCATCAAGATAAGCAATGCGAAAGATATATCCCGGAATGGTATCAAATGCATTAATGAATCCTGTAATAAAACTTCCGCCGCCGCTATGACCGGATAATATTACTGACTCCGGATTTCCCGTCTCAAAACGGATGTAATCAACGATTCTGGCAACTTCACTGTCTTTATATTCATATTTTTTTCTCCATGCGGGCCAGCTCTTTTGAGCTGCTTCAAGATAAGCAATTAGAATGGTGCGATCATTCAGAGTGTTTCGTAAAAAACGAACTTGAGCAGCGATATGCTGAATATCAAAATGCCAATCATCTCCCGACTGTAATTTTTTCCCAGCAGTCATTTCGATGGTATTTCCATTGGGGAGAGCATACAAGATCAGTAATGTTGATTTAGATTTGTCAATCTCTTTTGGTGAATTGATCAGTACACGGGTTTCAGGAGTAAACGAAAAAAACGTATTCGTTTCCGTTGAAGAAAACTCTTTCGTTGAACTGCACGAACCGATTAAAAATAAAAAAGCGCAACAGAGTACTGTTACGCTTTTCTTTATGAAAAATTGGTCCATTGATTATTTTTCCAAAATTTCGAATAATTCCGACAATTTTGGTATCAGAATAATTTCTGTGCGACGATTCTTTGCCCGAGCTTCAGATGTATTTGCCGGGTCAATGGGATAGTACTCACTACGTCCTGATGCGGTTATTCGTTTTGGGTCGACTTTCCCTTCGTTGGCGAGATATCGGATCACTTCTGTTGCGCGCATTACGCTCAAGTCCCAATTATCTTTTATAGCGCCAAGGTTGGAAACTGCTTGATTATCTGTGTGTCCTTCAACAAGAATTGTTAAATCCTCTTGAGTGTTCAGAACTCGGGCGAGTCCGAGTAGGGCATCTTTTCCGCGTTTGTCAATATCCGTTTTTCCGGTGGAGAACAACAGCTGGTTTGAGAGCGATACGTAGACACGTCCATTAACAATGTTGATGGATAACCCACTGTTGGTGAATCCGAGAAGGGCATCGTTCAATTTTGATTTCAAAGCGTTCAATGCTGAATCGCGCGCAGCCAATCGTTTTTCCAAATCGCCGACCCGTTGTTCCCGTCCGATCAGATCGCGTTGAATTGCGGCAAGGGAAGAATCACGAACAGCAAGGGCGTCTTCATAACCCTTCAACTTTTGTTCACGCGAAGCGACATCTTTCTGCAATGCTTCCAGGTTCGTCAGCAGTTTTTTAATTTCGGCAGAGTTTTTTGCTTTTGATTGTTCGTAATTTTGATTGGAGATGGTTAGATCGTTCTCAAAAGTGCGGATACGATCTTTTAATGTATCTGCTTGAAGTTGCAGATCAGCAATCTGCTTTTGGTAATCATTATTTTGGTTCTTCAATGTTGAATTTTCTGTCGTAAGATTATCGATTCGTACTTGCATTGCAGCAGTAGCAGTCTTGAGCGAATCGACAGAACTTTGTAACGCATCGCGCTGTGATTGCATTTCGTCGAACGTGCCGAGAGAAACACAGGCCGATAGAATGAATGGAAGGGTTGAAAGAACAAGAAAGCGGAGATTTTTCATAGACACCTCTTTTATTATGTCAAAATAAGAATCTGGTGTTGAAATAAAAAAGGGACGATTGTGAACGTCCCCTTGTTATTTTTTTGTCGGGGTGAGAGGATTCGAACCTCCGACCTCGTGGTCCCGAACCACGCGCTCTAACCGGGCTGAGCCACACCCCGAACAATGACATTTGGCAAAAAACTTCATCAAAGAACAAAGTCCAACGGCTGAACTACGCCTTGAACAATAATTGCGGAGAAGGAGGGATTTGAACCCTCGGTACAGGTTAACCCCGTACGGCGGTTTAGCAAACCGCTGGTTTAAGCCACTCACCCACCTCTCCGTGGATTTTTGCTTAAATGCAGTTCAAATATACGAATGAAACGGTAATTTTCAAAGATGTTTTTCGGTATTAAGTAATCATTCAATTTTTTCATTGAACTCTCATATAGTAACAGCGAGCAAAAAATTAATAAATCGAATCAGGATAGAAACTAAAATTTAGGAAACAAAAGTATCACAAATTAGTAGATTGATATGAGATTGTGAAATATAGTAAGGCATACATATTTTCTCGAATTGGAAGTAGAAAACACAACCACAGAACCTAATGTCATTTGATAATAGAATTTTTAAAAATCGGTAGGCCTTCATATCTAAAAATTTGCCGTCAAGTAAGACATTATTTTATATCGTACCTGTTTGTATATGGATTATTTTTAATTATACAACAAACGCCAAAACATTTTTAATGATTTCACTGAATAATATACCCGACCAATTTATCTTTTAGAGTTGAAAAAAGAAAATAAGTGCTCAATAAGATATTGATGTTGTCTTTATGCTTCCATACCTTTTTACACAGATAATTCCCTATCCCGAAAGATTGACTGTTAAATGAAAGACTGATCAAATATTCATCGATGCATATCCGAAATAGATTCAAAGAAATATTCCCTTCAGTTCTGATCTATCTCTCCTTAGTTTCCGGCGCTCTGCTTTGCGACTACCTTTTGCATTTAGCCGGACTTGTATGGGTCGGCCGATATTTTGGAATTATTGGAACCGTATTGATCATTCTATCATTTCTCTATTCCATGAAAAAGAGAAAAATGATTTTATGGGGTTCACCGAAAACATTGCTGCAATCCCACGAGGTGACTGCATGGATTGGTGCCTTGCTGATTCTGGTGCATGGAGGAATACATTTCAATGCCATCATTCCTTGGCTGGCATTGACTTCAATGTTGATTGTCGTTGCAAGCGGATTAACTGGAAAGTTTTTGTTAAAGGATGCTAAAGAGCGAATGAACAATCGAAAGCTTGAACTCCAAAACAGCGGCCTTACAGAGAGTGAAATAGAACAGTCACTATTATCCCATTCACTTATTGTTGATACAATGCTGCAATGGCGTAAAGTCCATATGCCACTCTCGATGATCTTTTTTGCCTTTGCATCGTTGCATATCGTTCTCACACTTTTGTTCTGGCGGTGGCGATGAAGAGGACGTATCTTACATTCATCGGTTCCATTGCAGTGGGATTGGCAGCGATTGTGTTTTTTCCATATTATTCAGTTACTCCCGGTGTGCTTATTGAAGATCATCTGCAACTGAAGAACGATTGTTTTGCATGTCATACGCTTGGACAAGGATCAGTCACAAAGAAGTGTATCGCGTGCCATTCAATGAATACTATCGGAAAGCGGAATGTTGCCGGTATAGCGTTAGCCAAAGAGAATTCCAAAAGCAGTTTGATCCATACAGCGATACCGAATATTGAATGTTTTTATTGTCATACAGAGCATCATGGACGATCAAAAGAAACTGCAACAAAAAAATTTACTCATGAGATCCTTCGAAGTGAAGTTCAACGCAATTGCGCAACGTGTCATGAAAAACCAGGGACCTCTATCCATACCATTCCAAACCTCTTATGCGATAATTGTCATATTATTAATGATTGGAAAATATCAAATTTTGATCACGAACTTCTTGGAACAAAAGTCACTCTGTGCACCGATTGCCATGTAAAGAACATACCTGCAGACGAATTGCATAGAGCGGTCAAATCAAAAAATCAATGCAGTGATTGCCATTCTTCCAGTGCCTGGAAACCTTCCACATACGATCATACAAAGTACTTCCGATTTGACAACCATCATCCTTCACGTTGTACGGATTGTCATACTCCTACAACGGGATTTGCATCATATACTTGTTACACTTGCCATGAACATTCTCAATCGAAGATCGATTTAGAGCATCGCAAAGAGGGTGTACAAAATTTTGAAAATTGTGTGAAATGCCACCGCTCGGGAAATAAACATGAAGTCAATAGAGAGAATAAACAATTACAAAAAGAAATGGAACATAGTAATGAGGAAGAAGAGGATGATTAGAAACTGCATTGAATATGTAAGACAAACCGAGTTTCCGCAATATCTTTGATGCATAAATTCCCTCCCCAGGGTCAGTTTAAAAAATTAGTACTTGACAAATCGTTTTGAATACTGTAAATTTATACAGTGTAAATATATACAGTAAATAAAACGATGACATCACAAGCCAAACTTACTAAACGACAAGCAGAGATCTATCAAGCGATCTGCGATTCCTTTCGCGAACGGGGGCTTCCACCGACGCTGCAGGAACTTGCGACAACGTTTGGTTTTAACGTTAATGCCGCAAAAGATCATATCCTCACTTTGATTAAAAAAGGATATATCAAATACACTCCCAATATTTCACGCGGAATTGAAGTGATTCATAAAAAACCAACAGGAATCCCTGTGTTTGGTTTTGTTCCGGCAGGTCATCCGTTTATGTCGCAGGAGAATCTTGCAGAGACTTTCGTGAATGTTGAACACTATCTTACTGCATCCAAAGATGTTTTTGGTGTCTATGTGAAAGGGGATAGTATGATCGAGGCGGAGATTGGGACAGGAGATCTGTTGTTTGTCGATCCAAAACAAGAACCGAAGAACGGCAGGATTGTTGTCGCGTTGGTGGAAGGGGAGCCGACGGTGAAATGGTTTGAGAAAGATGGTAATACAATCCGACTGGTCCCTGCAAACAAAAAATATCAGCCGATCATTGTCGATCAGCATGATGAGAATTTTAAAATCGTCGGTGTTGTGATTGGAATGATCCGTGCACTTGATAAAAAACGGATAGACGAAGTGTTGAAATATAAAAAAGCATCGTAGGAGCAAACATGACGAGCGGTGATTATACAATGGAAGAACGAGAAAAGATCAATTCTTATCTCAATAAGATTTTGGATATTCTCAGTGTGAAATCCCCAGACGATCATTATGGAGGCGTGCAGATCTATTTTCCACGCGAAGCTGGGAAAGTAGTTGGAGATGTGGAAGTGTCATTTCGTTCGAAGCATAAGTTACGAAAGGCTGGATAAAGGCATTAATAAGAGTTGCGGTCATTTCGAATCCCGATACGTTGTTTTTTAGATACATTGGGATGAGAAATCTCAGCATAAGAAACATGAAGCGGTTGTAAATAATAGATATGTATTTTGTATATCTCATGACAAATAGGTCCCGCACTCTGTATGTTGGGATGACAAACAATATACGAGCCAGAGTTGTTCAGCATAAAGAAAAACTCATTCCTGGTTTTACGCAAAAATATAATATTACAACACTCATATATTTTGAAGAATTTTCAGATGTTCGTTATGCGATAGCAAGAGAGAAAGAAATCAAAAAATGGCGTCGGGCAAAGAAAATAAAATTGATTGAAGCAATGAATGCTGAATGGAAAGAGATCATTCTTTAAGATGAGGTCTCTCATTTCTCTTTTATGACATTGCAGAAACCCAATATTTCAAGGCTCGTCCGAAGTGACAATAAATCGTTCATGTCATTTTGGAACCCCTGATTTGAGAAAGAAATTTGTTTTTGAGATTTCTCGTCGTCCCATACAACGGGACTCCTCGAAATGACAATCGAGTTAGTTGTGTTTGGTTTAACCATACCCGGGTGTTGAGACCTTCAAGCCCGATAGCAAAAGGACAAACAACTCCTGCGCTGTCGGGCTTCTGTATTTTATAGATAAGAAAAACAGTGAACTATGTGATCTATGCCTATGTGGTTCAAATATTTTTGTGAAAAGCGAACCACATAGAGACATAGAACACATAGAAGAGCAAACATTTACAAGAGAGGAAAGTGTGGAAACAGTCATTCAATCATATAAAACAGTACAGCTGACGATGGAGACGTCAGCGCCAACAATCAATTTTTTGCATGGTACCTATGGAGTATATCAGACCGCAATGCTCGTTGCAGCAGATTTTCTGCGCAAGAGGGAACCGGTGGTGATTGTTGATGCGGCGAATACGACAGATCCATTCTTCATCGCAGGCATCTTTAAAACGTCGGGTGCTGAGCCGGAAGAGCTTTTGCAGCGTGGATTCATCAGCCGCTGCTATACATTCTATCAAGTAGATGTTACGATTACAGATGGTTTGACCGATTTTATGCGAACGGTACATTCGAAGACATTACTGGTCTTTGGATTACTGGATCTGATTGACGACGAGCAAGTTGCCATACCTGATATTCACGACATTCTTACACGAATGAAACAAACGTTCGATCAACTGAAAACGGAGGGAATATCCACGCTGCTTGTTTCAACGCCGCTCCGTTTTCAATTGAAGGAGCGGGAACAGTATTTCAATGCATTCAAAGGAATCTCCGATGTCACCTACAGGCTCGACAGAGAATACATCCACTCACCCGCCAGACGAGGAAGAAATGGGACGACTGATCGCAACAGCCACACGGCTCATCGACAAAGAACGGGAGCGGTGGGGAAACTTTCGCCGCGCGCTCCGAAAAGAACAGCAGGAGCACTTCGATGAAATATTTCGTATTGCTAAGCGGAATCTTCCGTCGATCTCGTTCCAAACGACACCGATCACGATGGATAAAATCACGCTATCCGTCTTGGTCAAACTCGTTGGAGAACTCCACGAACTGAAAGAACGATTACGGAATTATGGGGAGGAAATATGACAGTGCAAGGATCACTGTTCGATGCGTATGCCAATGACCATGGAATGACGGTCTGGATTATCGACATTGATGGAAAACGGCATAAGACGCATTACACATTCGCACCATGCTTTTATCTGAAACTGTCCGAACAGGAGGCAGGTATTCTTCGTGAATTGTTGCTCCATCTTCCCTATCAGGTAACGATGGTGTTGACGACGAAGAAAGAATTACTTTCGAACAAGGAACTTCCGGTGTACGAGGTGAGTGTTCACAATCCAAATCTGTTTCAAAAGACGGTGCGGACATTGTCAAAGCATTTTAAATTCTACCAGTTCTATAATGCCGATATCAAAGTGGTACAGATGTTCTATTATACGACGCAATTGTTTCCACTGGCATACGGGGAATATACGATTGAGAACGGCGTACTGAAATCGTGGAATCTGCTTGAACGGATGGAAGCGGAAAAATATTTTGTACCGCCGTTGGTGATTATGACACTTTCTCCTTCGGCAAAACTTCTTGCCCCAAAGTACCAGCGTTTTTTGGAGATTGAAATAGAGATTGAGGGAAGAAAAACCGTACTGCAGCAAGAATCGCCGAGAGAATTGATCAACCAGATCAATTATTATCTCTATAAATATGATCCTGATGTGATTCTCACGGAATATGGGGATGCAACGTTACTGCCGATGCTTCAGCAGATTGCATCGGAATTGAACATGCCGTTATATCTTCATCGCGATGCGGGGGCAGGATTCATGTTTTCAAAAGCAATCACTTATTTTTCCTATGGACAGGTGAAGCAGCGCGAAGCGACGTTTGCGCTTTCGGGGCGCTGGCATTTGGACAAAGAGAACTCGTTTATTATGAACGAAGGAGATCTTGACGGATTGTATGATCTTGCGCGTATGTCACAGATTGGTGTGCAGCAGCAGGCGCGCACGAGCATTGGTTCGGCGTTGTCTTCCATGCAGATCTCATGGACATATAAAAATAATGTCCTTGTTCCCTATAAACGTCCGATCAAAGAAGCGTTCAAATCGTTGACGACATTGTTGAAGTCAGACAGGGGAGGACTTCACTTTATGCCGGAAAGCGGGTATCACGAACAGGTTGCAGAGTTGGATTTTGCTTCGATGTATCCCACGATCATGCGTAACCACAATATTTCTACTGAAACGCTCGATTGCGAATGCTGTCCGGATTCGAAGAAGCATGTGCCGGAAATTGGTTTTCGTATCTGTGAAAAACGAACAGGATTGGTTCCGGCGACATTGGAACAGATCATTAAAAAACGGGAACGCTATAAAGAATTAAAACGGAGCGCAACAACCGAAGAGCAGCGGAAAAAATACCATAACAAACAGACTGCCTTGAAATGGATCTTGGTCACTTGTTTTGGATATCTCGGTTTTAAAAAATCCAGACTCGGTAGAATTGAAGCGCATGAATCGGTGAATGCCTTTGCCCGTGACCGATTGCTTCGCGCAAAGGAAATTGCGGAGCAGGATGGTTTTGAACTGATCCACGCAATTGTTGATTGTGTTTGGCTGAAGAAGTCCGGAGCGACGCACGATGATTACCAACAACTTGCAAAGAAAATTGAAGCTGATACTGGCATAAAAATATCAGTAGAAGGAATCTATAAATGGATATTGTTTCCCGTTTCAAAAATGGACGAGGAGATTCCCACGGCAACACGCTATGTTGGACTGTATGATACCGATGAATTCAAAGTTCGGGGGATAGAAGTTAGGCGTCGGGATGTTCCAAAGTATGTGCAGCGGGCGCAGCATGCCATGCTGAATGTGTTTTCCAGAGCGAACGATGTGGAGGGGGTGCGTGCATTGGTTCCGGATGTGCTGGATGTTGCAGAACAATTCATTCAGGATTTGAAACAGGGGAATGTTTCGCCATTTGAACTGATCATCCGCCGCAGCATATCCAAAGATCCTTATGAATACGAGAATAAGAGCATCAATGCAATTGTTTCGCAGACACTTGCGGATGCCGGCGTTCATTTAATGGCGGGAGAAAGTATCCAATATATCATTACAGATTCAACCGGTAAAAAAGATCCGATGAAAGCAAAACCGCTGGCGTTGTATGCGTTGGATGATGGATACGATGCAGAAAAATATTCGGAGATGGTGCTGGAAGCAGCGGAAACATTACTGGAACCTCTCGGTTACTCACGAGAAACTCTGAAAGAGCATTTGGGTATGCTCTCGGTCAGCGAAAAGAGGAAAGCAACAAAAAAGAAAACTTCGCCGCAGACGGAATTGGCGTTGATGCGATAGATTGTGCGGATAATCTATTGTCTAAAAAGGTATTATTTTACGAAAGAGTTCAACTCTATAGATTTTTGCACGACATTTGTGTGTTTCGCGGTTTTGTCGCCGAGCTTCACTCGCTGGTATTATGTAGTGCGAAGTACTGCTTCAGGAACTTTAGCACCAGTGATGGTACAGTAGTACTTCTGTATCGCGAAGCTTTGCTTCGCAAACATTATCACGATGATAAGATAGCGTTACTGTACAAATGAAAGAATTAAAACCATATTATCATAGACGTTTACCGCACTATCAGCCCAAAGACTCGATACTTTTTGTAACATTTCGACTTGCAAATTCATTACCAAAGAATGTTGTGGTGCAATTGTTGCAAGAACGGGAACAAAGAGAGATTAATATTACGTGCGAGAAAAACAGGGAGAAGAAACAAATATTACTTCAAGAAGAGGGAAGGCGTTACTTTGGTCATTTTGATAGTTATTTGGATAGAGTGATGACTGAAATTCATTGGTTAGCAAATCCTGTTGTTGCTGAGGTAGTGAAGAATTCGATACTGTTTTACGATCAAAAAGTATATGAAGTGGTTGTTTTTTGCATTATGTCGAATCATGTACATCTTGTTCTGAATATGGAAAAGACAAATGTTCCTCTGCATAGTATTTTGCAAAGAGTAAAATCGTATTCTGCTCGGAAAGCAAATTCTCTACTAGAAATGAAAGGAATATTTTGGCAGAGGGAAAATTATGATCATGTGGTTCGTAATAGTGAAGAGTTGAAAAGAATTGTTCGATATGTTATGGAAAACCCTTTAAAAGCAGGGCTTTGCAAAACATGGAGTGATTGACGGTGGACTTTTATTAATGAAAAATATTTGTAGGTATGACAGAGTTTCATGAGCATAAACGCCGAGCAGGAGCTCGGCGGTACGTTCTGTAATGTTAAGCTTCGTCGTCGAGCAGGAACTCGGTGGGATGCATTATTTGGCGACAATCATCTTTTTTGTTTCAACAAAATTCCCGGACATCAAGCGGTAAAAATAAACGCCGCTGGAAATATGTGATGAATCCCAATTGAGCTTGTGGCTTCCGGCGTTCATTTCCTGATTGAGAATTGTGGAAACCTCTCTTCCAAGAATGTCATACACCGTCATAGTTGTTCGAGCGAAGTGAGGAAGTTGAAATTGAATAGTAGTAACAGGATTGAATGGGTTAGGATAATTCTGCTGCAATTCAAATGACATTGGAGAAAAATGACTGCCGCTCACATTCGTCAAAGAAAAATTGATGACTGGTGTTGTTTCTTGTCCGCCGTCGTTTGTGATCTGCCGAATACGATATTTTGCTGAACCAAGAGAACCGATATTGTCATAATATGAATATCGTGCTGTTGTATCGGTATTTCCTTTCGCAGTGACAGAACCAACTTCAGTAAAGTTCATACCGTCGATGCCGCGTTCAATACCATAACGATTAATGCTGATTTCGGAATTAACACCCCAAGAGACCTTCACTTGATTTCCCAATGAATCCCACACAGCGCCAAAATCAATAAATCCGGATGGAACAGTCAGTGCACTTGTGACCATCTTGTCGACGAAAAAGATTTTCGTCTTGCCGCTGATGTCTGCATGAGCCGCCTGCAGCCTGAAGCCGTTGAATTTATTTCCGGTGTCAGTAATTTTTCCAGCTGTAAGATATGGCGTGAAAAGATTCTCATCTAATCGTGTTCCGATCAATTTCCAACCAATATGATTGACAGAGAATGCCGGTCCGGAACAGATCTGTCCGTTTCCGTCTCGAATAACAGTTCTTAACGAAATATCCATTTTGCCATCCGCCCACACCCATGCTCCTATGTAACTGCCGCGCAGCATATTGCCGAGCTCCGAAGTTGTACCGCGGGTAATCCGCACATTCCAATCTGACGAAGAAGCGGCATCGTCGATATACGTAAATTTTCCGCATCCGGCACCCTCATACGGATGTTCATTGGAAAAGAGAATGGAAGAGGACGCAATGACAATTCCAACTAACTGTGCAACGTTCCCTTGTGACGGTTGCAGCCATCCAGCGACATTGGTATTGAAGTCAAACAACACCTGCGGTGCCACTGTTCTATTTGGATAGTGAACGAAGATATCATCTAGAAAAATTGCTCCGATCGCTTTTCCTCCGGCAGCATTATTTTCTCCGATCACTATTTGAATTTGTGAGAGAGTAATTGGAAAATCGAGAATTCCGGTTGTCATCGGTTTTGCATTGACTGTTTTGAAGCCAACATTTTGCCATGCTCCGTTCCAACTTACTACTGTTGGAGAAGTGATATAAAATTGTTCGCCGTTTTTATCGATAAAGATTAATTTCAACGAATGGCCGCCGCCGTTTCCGAACACTTTTATATACAGACTGTCCGGCCTGCTAGCCAGCGGGAAGGAGGTCGATATTAATGCTGTCACTGCATCTGTCGTCGGAAAGTTGTACGAAATACGGAAAGAATTTGGGCCTGAAAATATCGTATCCGTATTCAACGCAAAAGAGATATTGTCAGGATCGGTGCCGGAAACATCGTTTCTGATCAAAAACAGATCGTTAAATTTTTCAACCGTAATAGTTGTGTCCGATCCGGTGAAATCGTAATTCAATTGTTTCTTGACTGTGTCGAGTGAAAGCTGAAGTGTCCCTTTGTTAAATCCTGTGGCAGTAACAACATTATCTGAAGGCGAGAAATTAATTCCTTGTCCAGTGATTTGAGAGATGACTTGCGTTCCTTGCAGAGGGAGAGAATTATTTCCCGAATCGACGCCGTACACTGCCAGTGTTACTTGTTCACCTGGTGTCATCACAAGCGATGTGGGATAGACTCGCAATTCCTTAATAACACGAACATAGACTCGTGCAGAATCAGTAATAGCATTGTAGTAGATTCGCACCCATCCGCTGTCGTTCGTATTTTTTGCGGTGAAGAGTCCGGATGAATCGATCGTCCCGATAGTTGTATCAACACTCCAAACAGTCCCGACGGGAAGTGCAAGAGGATTATAATATTGGTCTTTTCCTTCTGCATGGAACTGAAAAGTATTTCCCTGAAAAACATTCGCTTTTGATTCGATAATATTCAGAAAATTCAAAGCTCCAATCGGAGCAGTACTAATTACTTGCAGTGTATTTGCCACAGAACGTTCACCACCGGGATCAGAGGGGGAATTGACCACCTCTCCGCGCACGACCATAGTTGTAGAACCTCCGCCGTCTAGATTGAATGCATTTGTTATTCCGAGCGAAACAAGAAACTTCGCCATCTCTCCAAAACTCATTCCCAGACTCGAAGATTGTCGACCGTCAACTGTACAAAGATAGACTTTTGTACTATCAGCATTTTGACCTATAAACGTACGGGGATGCCGCGCATCGTTAAAACTTGCGCCGGATTGATCGAAATCTCCGAGTGTAGGATACGGAACGCCATTCCTAATCAAATGTCCGTTGCCGGAGATTAATTGTGTCAGTCGTTTTACCGTTGCGCCGGATATCGGATTGTATGCGAGATACAGTTTGATGGTATCATTCACCTTAAGTTCACTCGTAATGAAAGTTGTCGGACTTCCGCTTCCACCGGAAATGACATATCCATCGATGGGAATGGTACTATTACCGTCCCCTTTTTGTGTGACCACTGCCAAGAGTGTATCATTCGTTGCCGGAGATAGGTTTACAATATGCAGAGTGGCTTCTGCTCCGCTGGCATCTGTTCCGGTTGTTCCTCCACGATAAGAAGAATAGAGTGTTGTTTTTCCTGAGGCGCGGTTTGTATTGCTTTCGTTGATCGCTAAACTTCCGCCCCCTCTTGAAAAGATTTTCCCGCCGAAGCTAAATCTGTCAATATATATTTTTTTGTTTTCCGTGAACACTACACTCGATTTATTCGTCGGAATTCCGAGAACCGGTTTTCCATTCGCCAGTTGATTATGAATCGGCCATCCAGTTTCAAAACTAAAAAAACCGCCATTGACAGCTCCGATAACGCGATGACCTGCCTTATCATTTGCAGCAGATTGAATCGTCGTTCTTGTCAATCCGCCAGCAGGTTTATATGTTTCGAGTGTGATATTGGGATTGGTGATATCAACTTCAAGCACATCAAGCGTAAATGGGCCAGGGAGTGTGTATTGAGTATGGATAACACCGGGAGCTACTGTTACAGAGGAAGTTGTATCAGAAAGTGAGTAGGTTAGAGAAGTTACCGCAATGATGAACGATAAGATTGTCTTCATAATGTTTGCCGTTGTTAAAGCGTGGTAGGATTGTACTATAAGATATCTGTAATGAACTTATCTATAAATAGCGGGAATTTGTTTGAAGACCGTCGCCCGTTAGTTCTAGAATTTTTTATCGGTCAGTTAGGTGGGGAACCGATGACCTTCTCCACAAACGCACTTTAACGTTGTGAAACCCGAATGTATCTAAAAAGGTGGTGGACCGTAGTGGGATCTCCGCCAAAGGCGGACAAAGAACCGCTGACCTTCCCGATGCTTTGCATCGGGACGCTCTCCCAGCTATTTGTCATCTCTCATTAACTTTTCGATGTATGTACGGCTTTTCTTTGACTTAATCTCATGTTCTCTTTTCATTGCATCAGATCTTGTCGAAAATGGTTCTGTATGAACAATCTTCCAAGGGATTCCAGATTTTGTCGATTTCGAATATCCATTATTATGTTGAGTGAATCTGTAGGGTAGATCATCGGTGTGTCCAACATAATATTTGCCGGATTTCAAGCTTTGAAGTATGTAGACTAAATACATCGTGGACTGTAGCGGGATCTCCGCCAAAGGCGGACAAAGAACCGCTGACCTTCCCGATGTCCCAATGGGACATCGGGACGCTCTCCTAGTTATTATTTCTTGTGGACCGTAGCGGGATCGAACCGCTGACCTCTTGCATGCCATGCAAGCGCTCTCCCAGCTGAGCTAACGGCCCCTTAAATAACTGACTAAATATATGAAAGAAATTGAACAAAGAAAATAATTTCTTTATACTATCCTAACTATCTGGGGTGAAAAATGCAGCGTTTTATTTCAATCTCATCAACGAAAATCCGTACTTCGGCACCGACAATTTTTTCCGCATGTTTTGAATTTCATATCAGTAAATATTCAAGAATTAAATATCAAATCAGTGAAGCGTTAATCGAATCTTCGGGAAATGTCATCATTCCAAATTTCCGAACTGTTCGTGAACTTGCATATTCAATCAATACAATCCGAGGAGTGCTTGGTAATACGGAGAAAGAAGTTCGGGCAGGATTTCTGAATGCAGCAGGACTTCTTGATGAGATCAGTCACTTTTTGGTTCGAATATATGATGAACAGGAAAATCCCGGCGTTGTGAAGAGAGCATACAAACATTTGGAGAAAGTGTTTGGTATAGAGCAGTTGGAAAAGACATTATTACAGTTTGTCAAAGAATTTCCTCCAAAATCTGTCTATAAAGATCAGCAAACCGAAAAAGCATATTTTGATTCCGTTACATCGAGTCGTCCGCACAAAGAGATTGCGTTGGAAGAATTGATCATGCTTCATCTTTCGAATATTAATCCGGCACATTCGAAGATCAAAGAATTGTTTGACGATACCAATCTAATTGCAAAAACAAAATATATTGCCATCATCAAGGAATTGGAACAGTTCTTTGCCAAAGAAAAACCGTTCGGTCCTGACAATCAACCGCTGTTGGAAGCATTAAAAAAACCTATTCTTGAACATCCTGATAATATTGAGGCACAATTAGGATTTTTCAAAGAGCGTTGGGGAATTGTACTCTCATCAAAATTTATTGAACGGATTTCCGGAAGTTTTGAATTTTCGAAAGAAGAGGAAAAATTTATCTGGCACACGTTTAACCAATTTCAAGGGAAGCCAAATGTTGAAACGTTTGTTCCCGAGTATAAAAAAGAACGTTTGTTGACGCCGGAAGAACGGAAAAAATTACTACAAAAAGGAACAATTAAACCGGAAGATTATGTCTATGCGGAGCCCGAACAATTTACCCCGGACACCGATTGGATGCCGAATGTTGTCTTGATTGCAAAGAATACCTATGTGTGGCTTGACCAGCTTTCAAAAAAATATCAACGTGAGATAAAACGGCTGGATCAGATTCCCGACGAAGAACTGGATCAACTGGCGCGGTGGAGCTTTACCAGTCTTTGGCTGATTGGCGTGTGGGAGCGGAGCCCAGCATCAAAACGGATCAAACAGATTACCGGAAATCTGGATGCCGTATCCTCTGCGTATTCACTCTATGATTACGAGATTGCACATGATGTTGGCGGGGAAGAGGCATTTCAACATTTGAATCGCCGATGCTGGCAGCGCGGGATTCGGCTTGCCGGGGATATGGTCCCAAATCATATGGGATTATTTTCCAAATGGGTAATCGAACATCCTGAATATTTCATTCAGTCTGAACATCCTCCATATCCGAATTACCGGTTTACTGGAGAAAATCTTTCGCATGATTCGAATATTGAATTACGAATTGAAGATGGATACTGGAGCAGAAACGACGCCGCAGTGGTGTTTCAACGTATTGACCGTCGAAACGGAGAAGTTCGCTATGTCTATCATGGGAATGACGGAACAAGCATGCCGTGGAACGACACGGCACAGTTAAATTTATTGAGAGCCGATGTACGCGAAGCAGTAATCCAAAATATTTTCCATGTGGCCCGAAAATTTTCGGTGATCCGGTTTGATGCTGCTATGACTCTTGCGAAAAAACATTTTCAGCGATTATGGTATCCCATGCTGGGCACATCGGGTGTGCCGTCCAGACAAGACAATGGACTATCCCGTTCAGAATTTGATGCAATGTTTCCCAATGAGTTTTGGCGTGAAGTTGTAGATCGATTCAATGCAGAGATGCCGCAGACGCTTCTCCTTGCCGAAGCATTTTGGTTGATGGAAGGTTATTTTGTCCGAACGCTTGGAATGCACCGGGTGTATAACAGCGCGTTCATGCACATGCTGATGAAGGAAGAGAATCAGAAGTTTCGGGCGATGATCAAAAATACTCTTGAGTTTAATCCTGAGATATTGAAACGCTATGTCAACTTTATGAGCAATCCGGACGAGCAAACTGCCGTTGAACAGTTTGGTAAGGATGACAAGTATTTTGGCGTTGCAACCTTAATGATTACACTTCCCGGACTTCCCATGTTTGCACATGGACAGATTGAAGGATTCAAAGAAAAATATGGCATGGAATATCAGCGAGCATATTATAACGAAACACCGGATGAATGGTTAATTCGCCGGCATGAGCATGAAATATTTCCGTTGACAAAAAAGCGGTTTTTATTTTCACAGGTTCACCATTTTGAATTTTATGATTTTTTGGATGACCGCGGTTTTGTAAATGAAGATGTCATTGCCTATTCCAACCGCGCAGGAACTGAACGGGCGGTCATATTTTTCCATAATAAATTTGCCGAGACACGGGGATACATTAAACACTCACTTCCCAAAGCAGTCAATGAACAGGGGCATCCCCGATCGATAACATTATCGGAATCATTGCAGATTCAATACTCCGAAAATGTCTTTTATCGATTCAGGGATAGGAAATCCAATTTAGAATATCTTCTTTCCGGGAAAGATCTTTCTGACAAAGGAATGCATGTTGAACTTCGGGCATTTGAATATGCCGTCTTCACAGATTTTCAAGAAATTTCCGACAACACCGGAGCATATGCCGGTATCGCAAAACGATTGAAAGGAAGGGGGACGGGAGTTCTTGATTCGATGTTGAAAGAAGTTCAACTGCGGCCATTCCATCGAGCAATTGAACATGCGTTTAAACTTCTTCCCTTAGAATCTGTATCTGAAGAGTATTTAAATATATTTAAAGAGTTGGAAAGACAAATTGGTGGATCGATCGATAGAGAACAAATAAAAAAGAGACATGTCGAATTTTTGAAAAACATTAACGATTATTTTACTGTCAGCAAAAAGGAACAAACAGCATCCCGTCATACGTCAAAAGAAAAGAAGAGAGCTATCACACAGACAGGCGTACCGGCAGGTAATCCGTTGCATTTTGTTTTGTATCATCTGCTGGATGAGTGCAAAAAGATGGCGCTGGTCAATTTACCACAACCCCATTCGTTTGATATTTTACAGCATCTTCATCTGGACGAGGTGATGAAGACATTAATCGTCGATAACGGGTTAAATTACGCCGATGCAGAAAACATGGTGGCTGTACTAAGAAATCTTCTTCGGCAGCATCAGATTCTTATTGAAACACAAAGTGAGCTTTACACTATTGTTGAACAAATGCTGAATGATTTTGAGACCGCGAATTTTCTGGGTGTGAACCAACACAATGATATTTGGTACTTCAATAAAGAGCAGTTCGAAACACTGATGCGATGGGTGTTGACGCTTCAATACTTGTATGCACAAAAAGAGCCGACCACAAACAGTACTACGCTGGTTAGTTTGCAGGCAAAGATGAACCACATCCACGAGGCCTCCGTTGGCTCGGAGTATCAGATAGACCGGTTAAAAGAACTGTTGATTGGTGCGAAAGAAGAAAAAATATCGGCAAATAAAATTATTGAGAAGGGAAACAGCACTCTGAAAGTTTCAAAAGGGAAGGAACGGACAGTTGACAAAGTGAGACGGACAAAAATGAAACTTATCGACAGTGTGAAAAATATCACAAAGAAAAAGTGAATGATTGATTTTTAGAATTTTCTAATTATATTGTACTCGACCTTTGCAATACTTCTTCCCCTGAGTGTTGCAAACTATAGGTCGAGCCAGACGGACCCCCCAACGTCTGGCTTTTTTATGAATAGGGGGAAGGAGAAAGAATCATGACAAAAGCGATTCAAAAAGAAAAACTTACCAGAAAAAAAACGAAACGTATTGATTCCCTCAGTTTGGAAATGATCAATTATCAGATCATTCTTGCCGGTGTGGTTGTAATCATTGCCGGATATTTTGCTCTGAGTTCAAAACCGTGGGACAGTCCCATTGCATTAAACGTAGCACCAATACTGCTCGTGCTTGGATATTGCGTGATTATTCCATTTGGAATTATTTATCGAAAAAAGAAAACTGAAAATGAAGCTGCTGATCAATTAGCAGAACAAGCATAAATTATTCTAAATTCATTGTTTGTTCGTTGCAAAACGCGGTTTTTTTTCTTATATTTGAAACACTTTAAGAAAGTTGATCGCGTAGCTCAGCGGTAGAGCATCTGCCTTTTAAGCAGAGGGTCGATGGTTCGAGACCATCCGCGATCACTGAAATTGCCCAGTTTTGGGCAATTTTTATTTTAAAGCCTGCCGAAAAGTGCCATGTGTTGAAAATTTGTTGAATAGATTTTTTAATGATGCGCACTATCCTATCTACCTACCTATCTATTTCCAACGAGCTTCGGGAAACACTCTGGTAGTGAGAGAGAAATCTGATTGTTTGTTCAGATGTTTCGTACTGCAATGTTGAAAAGCGTTAAAGCGGGTCTCAACATGACATGTTGATTCGTACGAATGATCTGTTTACATTTGCGCAATAAGAATCATGATTGTTTTAGATTTATTAACCAAAAAAACTTTATGAATTACTTCGATGAAATTAATGCAGCAGTGACGGTTTGTGATACAGAAGGAACAATTGTGTATATGAACGATAAATCCCAGGAAGTATTTAAGAATGATGGAGGGAAAGAACTTGTTGGGAAAAGTTTATTCGACTGTCATCCCGAACCTGCGTTGACGAAAGTGAAAGAATTATTATCCTCAGGAACAACGAATATTTATACCATTGAAAAATTGGGAAAGAAGAAGATTATTTATCAATCGCCATGGTTTACCAATAAAACCATTGGCGGTATGGTCGAAATATCAATTGAGTTGCCAACGGAGATGCAACATTTTGTGAGGTCATAAATAATCATATCTCAATATCCGCCATTTACATCTCCAATAAAAATCCTCTAGAACAATTGCGCGAACAGATACATATCCAACGAAAATCGGAGCAAGTGATACGTTTCATAAAGCATTCAATGTATCTTCTTCCACTTTAGATTGTTTCCCGAAGGAGGTTTACGTACGTTATTCATAGCAAGTCATACGGTTTTCATCTCTTTTCCTTTCCTAATATAAGACGATTTGTGGGGTACTCGTCATGTATAAGATTAAAAACATCCTTTGTCCGACAGATTTTTCCGAAGCATCAATCGCTGCCATTCGATATGCGTTGCTCTTTATCAAACACTATAAAGCGACGCTGACATTGTTGTTTGTTGATGAGTATGAACAGACCCCATTGGGGGCGTTCGGATCCGATCCGGAAATGCAGCGGAAGCATCGCGTGCAAAGCTCAGCATTTGCGGATGAACAGTTTCGAAAAATAATTACGATGCTGAATATCGACAAGGACCGAGTAAGGACAGTTGTGAGATTTGGAGCGGCGTATAAAGAGATTGTGTTAGAGGCAGAAGAGGTTGATTATTCCGCGGTGATCATATCTGTCCTTGGAATAGGGAATTCAACGCCGCACCTTATTGGCAGAACGGCGGAACGAATCGTGCGGTTATGTCGTGTGCCGGTGATAACGCTTCGACCTGATAATGAAAATCCCTTTAGCGACATAAAAAACATTCTTGTCCCAACCGATTTTTCGGAATACAGTAATTATTCCTTACCATATGCCATTGCATTCGCATTGGCATTCCATGCAAAATTAATTCTGCTGCATATTACCGATCTTTCTGTCTCTGAAGAATATCTGTCACGCATTCAATTCCCTGATCTGATTACGTACGACGAACGTGCCAAATCCATCGCAGTAGAACAATTTGCAACGCGCGATGTTGAACCGGACAATTCGATTGTCAACGTAGCAGAGGATCGTAAAGTTGATCTTATTGTTATGGGCACTCACGGTGCACGGGGAATGAGAAGGACTCAGATCGGCAATACAACGGAAGAAGTGGTGCGTCGAGTGACAGTGCCGGTGCTGTCTATTACACATCCTGTGCATAAGATGATTTTTCCTCGTCGATTTAATGAGCCATTGGAGCAGATTCCGAAAGTGAAGGATTCCCCAAAAATGAGGAAGGGGATAGAACACGGATAAGAAATTGTTTCACTCACCGAAGCGAAGTGTCTGAAGTAATTTTAGGAAATAGAACGCTGATGACACAGATGGCACGGATTTACGCGGATAAGGAATAGAAAATGTTTACTCATGAGTATTCACTGTTACGATCAGATTCTTCGGTCGTCTAAAAACAAGACGACCTCAGAATGACGAAGGGATAGAATACGGATAACACGGAATGAATGGATTTACGCTGATAAGAAAAAAATAGTTACGATCAGATTCTCCTCCTTCGGCGGACAGGTTCAGTCGTCCCAAATAACGGGACTCCTTCAGAGAATGATCAGTGTGTTGTTACACTGAGCGAAGCGAAGTGTCTGAGGTACGATTTATAATACGCTAAGATCCTCCTCCTTCAGTGGACAAGCTCGATCGTCCCCAAAAACGGGACTCCATCAGAATGACGAGATTCTCCATAATAAGGAGTAATATTTTTTACCGCACTTGAAAATGGCATGTAATTTTTCTTTTTTAGTGTAGTAAACAATGAAAACTCACTTCTTCATATTAATTTTTTCGCTTCCTCTTTTTGGACAACAAAGCCTATTTTCTGACCAATCCTCAGGATTGCCATTAGCATCCACGTATTATGGCAATCATGGTGTGTCCGTGATTGACTTTGATAAGGATGGATGGGACGATATCTTTTTTGCGAACATTGCGCAGACATACACTGCCGATACTTCATTTTGCGTTCTTTTGAAGAACAATAAAAATGGAACATTTACGAATGTGACATCAGCCGCTAAACTGAAAATATTTGGAAGTTATAAATCCGGAGTGTGGGGGGATATCAATAATGATGGGTATGTCGATCTTTTTTTAGCAGAAGCGTACGGGCAAGGGCGCTGTCATTTATTCATAAATAAAAAAGATGGGACGTTTCAAGATCAATCTACGGATTGCGGAATCAATTTTGTTTCGACTGCCGCTATAGCAGCGTTTGGAGATTACAATAATGACGGTACACTTGACCTTTTTCTGGCGACCGAATATCCAGAACCGGATCATTTATATAAAAACATTTCAAATGGATCCACAATCTTATTTCAAGATGTGACAACAAAAGCGGGCATTGCGGGTGCCGCAGATACATCACCGATGCAAGTGACATTCATTGATTATGATAATGACGGTGATCTGGATATTTACAAAGTTCATGACGGATTTCTGGAAAGCAATTTATTCTCCAATAATGGCGATGGGACATTTACCGATGTTTCACATTTGACTGGATTACACGATTACGGCGCGGGGAATTCTATGGGAGTCTATTGGAAGGATTTTGATTTTGATGGATGGGAAGAGGTATACATTACACGAATTGGAAAAGGGGGTTTGTATAAACGACAATCGAATGGCGTTTATAAAAATGTTGCCGAGTCGCTTGGGGTGCAGTTAAACGGAATGTCCTGGGGAATTGTTTGGGAAGATTTTGATAATGATATGGATAATGATCTCTATATGATTAATACGTATGGATTCAACGGACTGGCTAATCTCTATTACGAGTTTGCGAACGGCACATTTCTAGAAAAGAGTGCTCAGTATCAGTTGAATTATCCCTACAGCTTTTATGGTCTTGCTGCCGGGGATTTCAACAATGATGGATATATTGATATGGTGGCATCGGCAACAGATGGGAATAATAAATTACTTCTGAATACAAAACAGAAATCAGGTAATTGGTTCAAACTTTCATTAACAGGAGTATCAATCAACGCGATGGCAGTCGGAGCCAAGGTAACGGTGGTTGCTGGCGGAAAAAGGCAAACAGAGCGAGTGACAGCGGGGAACGGATATGCTTCGCAAATGAGTCCAGTGCTTCATTTTGGTTTAGGTAGTCTTACAACGATTGATACGTTAGAGATTATGTGGTCGAAGAATAATATCCAAAAATTTACTACTGTGGGTGTGAATGTCAATTATCGTCTGACGGAGGGAAGTTCTTTGGTTACCGCTGTTCCCGATAAAGAGCATAATACAATTCCTGATGGATATTCGTTAGGACAAAACTTTCCCAATCCGTTTAACCCATCAACGACCATATCATATCAGATGAAACAGGGAGGATTTGTTTCAATAATAATTTTTGATATACTTGGAAGAACGAAGCAAACGGTCGTGAATACTATCAAAGAGTCAGGGTATCATAGCGTTTCGTTTGATGCATCACTATTACCGACCGGAATCTATTATTATAGAATGCAAACGGGGGATTTTCATGAAACAAAAAAAATGGTGTATTTAAAATAGAGATGCGATACCTTAATTTTTTTTCTGAAAAAGCATTCGTATTCTTATTTTTTCTTTTGCTTTTTGGTGGATGTAATGAAGAAGAGACCATTACTGCAAAGACTGTTGAGCCTACATTCACGAGTATTCAAGCAATTATTTTTACAAACTGCGCACTGCAGAGTTGCCATGGTGCCAGTGCCAAGGCGGGACTAAATTTGAGTAAAGGTTCATCGTACGATAATTTGGTGAATGTTCGGAGTGTTGAAGACAAAAAAAATTTGCCGCCGTTTTATCGGGTAAAACCAAATTCGCCGGATTCGAGCTTTTTGTATATTAAGATCACTTCGCCGGGCCAAGGGCAGGGGGATAGAATGCCGCAAGCCGGTATTTCACTGTCACAAAATGAAATCGCTGCAATCCGGCAATGGATTGCTGAAGGAGCAAAAAACAATTAAGGGTACCTATGAAGAAATATCTTTCCATACTGTTGTTGACTCTGCTGTTCTCGTGTAAACGGGAAACACCCGTTGAACCCGATCCATCCGCAAGCGATGTGCATCTAGCACCTCCGCCGGCAGGGCAGGGTGTGCAGGTCAGTATAGCACCATTTACCGTTAAAGCCGGTGAGGAACTGCAGCGGAATTATTATACAACGCTTCCCTCAGATTCCGATATCTACATCACGAAAGTGCAATTTTCATACAACCCCGGAAGTCATCACTGCAACGTGTTCCGGACTGATTCGGTAAAAAAGACCGATGGAACGTATGATGAAACCTTTAAATCCGTGGACTATACTATGTGGAATATGTTTGCTGCTTCGCAGAAAGAAAATTTCGTCTGGCAGCTTCCGCCGGGAATTGCGATCAAATTAAAAGGAAAGCAGCAGCTATTGATTCAAACCCATTATGTTAACGGGGGTTCGCAGCTTTCACCGAATGGAAGAGGAAAAGTGTTGATCAATTTTTGGACAATTCCGAAATCGCAGGTCACGAATGAAGTGGGTCTTATTTTTGCGAGCAATACATTAATCAATATTCCTCCGAAGGATTCTTTGACCGTTCGGAAGTTTGTTAAAAAAATTCCAAACGATATTAATATTCTCGCAATGACCGGACATTTTCACAGCCGTGGAGTCAGTTTCTGGGCACAGCATTACGAAGCTAATTTTAAAGAAATTTATCGCAATACTGCTTGGAGTGAACCGCCTATTAAAGTATTTGGTGCACCAGAATATCCTTCAACCGGTTATGTATTACCAAAAAATCAGCAGATTGCGTATTACACTTCATATTACAATTCAACGAATGACACCGTCAAAATGGGTCCTCATGTTCTGAACGAGGAGCACTCAAATCTGTTCCTCTTCTTCTGGCCGGCGCCGGCGGATGGTAAGACAATTTACGATATTGATCAAGGTTGGTAACATTGAATCCCGCGAATGCGGGATTTTTTTTTGGATCCAAGGATAGAATGCTGATGATTGGGAAGTGTAAAATGTTGTCACACTGAGCGAAGCGAAGTGTCTGAGGTAATATTAGGAAAATAGAACACGGATGACACAGAAGAAACGGATTTTCGTGGATAAGAAATTGAAAAACTTAGGAACTTATTCTAATACCTTCAGATATTGAGTCACGACAAAAAAGCGTCGGAAGTCAGAATGACCAGTGAGTTGTTACACTGAGCGAAGCGAAGAGTCTGAAGTAATATTAGGAAAATAGAACACGGATGACACAGAAGAAACGGATTTTCGTGGATAAGAAATTGAAAAACTTAGAAACTTATTCTAATACCTTCAGATATTGAGTCACGACAAAAAGCGTCGGAAGTCAGAATGACCAGTGAATTGTTACACTGAGCGAAGCGAAGAGTCTGAAGTAATATTAGGAAAATAGAACGCGGATGACACAGAAGAGACAAATTTTCGCAGATAAGAAATTGAAAAACTTAGGAACTTATTCTAATACCTTCAGATATTGAGTCACGACAAAAAGCGTCGGAAGTCAGAATGACCAGTGAGTTGTTACACTGAGCGAAGCGAAGTGTCTGAGGTAATATTAGGAAAATAGAACACGGATGACACAGAAGAAACGGATTTTCGCGAATAAGAAATTGAAAACTTAGGAACTTATTCTAATACGTTCAGATATTGAGTCACGACAAAAAGCGTCGGAAGTCAGAATGACCAGTGAATTGTTACACTGAGCGAAGCGAAGTGTCTGAGGTACGGTTAATTACTTATGATTAGATTCTCCGACTTCGGCGAACAAGTTCGGCCGTTACCAAGAACGGGACTCCATTTGAATGAAGGGGGAATACAGATTCTGGTCAGTGTAATAATGAAAAGTGTTGAGCAAAAAGAGAGAATTTGAATTTCCAAAATGAATCATAGGTTACTAATGTTATTAATTGTATGTTATTAAAGCAGAATGTTACATTTAATCAATATCATTAGGAGCTCAACGTGAAACTGTATGTAGGGAATTTGGATCGGGAAGTAACAAAAGAAAATTTACAAGAAGCATTTCAACCATTTGGCGAACTTGGCGAAGTAACGGTCATCAGAGATCGATCGAACAATGTTTCCAAAGGTTTTGGCTTTGTAGAGTTTATGAAAAAAGCTGAAGCAGAAGCTGCAATTGCTGCTTTACACGGAAAAGAATTTATGGGACGGACAATGGATGTGAACGAAGCCAGACCAAAAACAGAGAATTCTTCACGCGGTGGTTTTAGCGGCGGAGGTGGTGGTAATCGTGGTGGACGAAGCGGCGGAAATCGCCGATATTAATCTTATCACTACATCGAAATACTAAAATCCTGCCTCGGCAGGATTTTTTTTTGATTACGGCATACAAAAATTTTTTTGCGGCAGAAATAATTCCTATCTTTTGTCAGTGAATCCTCTTCCCATCGATATTATTCTTCCTCAACTTCGTTCGACAATTGAAAAGAACAGGAACGTTGTCCTTTCCGCAGAACCGGGAGCGGGGAAAACGACACGCGTACCTATTTCTCTGCTCAATGAACAATGGCTAGAGGGGAAAAAGATCATCATGCTCGAACCGCGAAGACTTGCGGCGATACGTTCTGCTGAGTATATGGCTGAACAGCGCGGTGAAAAGGTCGGAGAGACGATTGGTTATAGAATACGGGGTGAAAGTGCCATTGGGAAATCAACACGACTGGTAGTAGTGACGGAAGGTCTATTGACGAGGATGCTGCAGGAAGATGCATCACTGCCTGGTGTTGGATTGATTATTTTTGACGAATTCCATGAGCGAAGTATTCATGCTGATCTTGGTCTTGCACTGACGCTTGATGTTCAGAACCATTTGCGCCCTGATCTTAAAATTGTGGTGATGTCTGCAACTATTGATGTACATTCGGTCTCATTATTATTAGGCAGCGCACCCATTGTTAAAAGTGAAGGGAGAAGCTTTCCAGTAGTTGTCCATTATTTGCCGCAGAAGAACGATGGACCTGTTGAACAATTAGTTACAAATACAATTAGCAGGGTTCTCCGAGAAGAGGAAGGAGATGTATTGGTGTTTTTGCCGGGACAGCGGGAAATAAGAAAAGTGGAATCTCTTCTTGAACAAAAAGAGCTTCCTGCCGAAGTGAATATCCATTTACTGTTTGGTGATGCATCGCCGGAGAAACAACGAGCTGCTTTGCATCCATCAAAAACTGGAAAACGAAAAGTTATTCTCTCAACCAATATTGCTGAAACGAGTCTTACCATTAACGGTGTCCGCATTGTCATCGATTCTGGATTATCGCGCAGCGCAACATTTGATGCGCGCAGAGGAATGTCTGGTCTTGTTACAACCTCTGTTTCACTAGCCTCCGCAGAACAACGAAAAGGGCGTGCAGGAAGAGAGCAGTCAGGAGTATGTTACCGTCTATGGACGGAACATCATCACACCAATCTCCCGAAATATTCTCAGCCGGAAATCATCATTGCAGATCTCGCCCCGCTGGCGATGGAACTTGCACAATGGGGAGACGGAGAAGGAGTTCATTTACAGTTCCTCGATCGACCGCCGGCTGCACATCTATTACAAGCGCGAGAGTTGTTGCAATATCTCGGTGCATTGGATAAGAGTGGAAATCTTACTGCGCATGGTAAATTGATGTCTTCACTTCCTCTCCATCCCCGATATGCCCATATGTTGATCAAAGGGAAAGAACTTCAATGTGGTGAACTTGCGTGTGAACTTGCAGCATTGCTGGATGAAAAAGATATTTTGCGTGGGAAAAATGATGCCGATATCGATCTTTATTCCCGTTATGTAATATTCAAAGAAGGTAGAAAATCTGAAGGATCTTCAATCCAACGGATTCGTGACCAATCAACACGGCTAATGCGTATGCTTGGTCTGAATCGAGGACATTCAAAGCATCAGTATGATCGTCTCGGACTTTTGCTTGGGTTGGCTTATCCTGAACGAATTGCTAAACGAAAATCCAGCGAACGATATCAACTTGCCGGAAATATGGTGGCATCGCTGCCGAAAGGAAGTGTACTTGCAAAGGAAGAATACCTTGCTGTTGGTGAAGTGGACGGTGTGGGTAGCGATATTAAAATCTTTTCTGCAGAACCAATCTCAAAAGAAGATATACTTACAACGTTTTCCGAACAAATAGAACTTAAAAAAGAGTTACGATGGGATGATAAGGAGGAGTGCATTATTGCTCGGCGTGTTACGGCATTTGGATCAATCGAGATTGCGGAAAAACATTCTCAGCCAGACGCGGAGGATGCAAAAAAGATTGTTATTGAGGTGATACGAAGAATGGGAATAAATATACTGCCGTGGAATAAGGAATCTGAATCGCTTCGATTCAGGAGCGAATGGTTACGAAAAAATAAACTGATTCAGAACTGGGTCAATCTTTCAGATGAAAATCTCCTTTCATCAGTGCAAGATTGGCTTGCTCCGTTTCTTGACGGAATAACCCGCAAGTCTCAATTGTTGAACCTCGACATGGTTGAAGTATTGCGTTCGCTTTTTGTTTATGAACAATTAAAAGAGCTCGATCATCTTGTGCCGACTCATCTCACTGTCCCAACAGGATCGCATATTCCAATAGATTATTCAGGAGAACAACCGATCCTGGCTGTTCGATTGCAGGAGATGTTTGGCGAAACAAAAACACCAACGGTCGGTGGTGGACGAATAAAAGTATTGTTGCATTTACTTTCGCCTGCCAGACGACCGATTGCCGTAACACAAGATCTTCCGAGTTTTTGGAAGAACGCTTATATTGATGTAAGAAAAGATATGCGGGGACAGTATCCCAAACATTATTGGCCGGAAAATCCGTTAGAAGCAGAACCTACCACAAAAACGAAAAAGAGGATGGAGGCAAAATCGAAATGAAACTCCAATCGTTAGCAGATCTTGAACAATTACTTTCCGATTCGGAAAGAGAAAAATTACACGCAGAGAAACTTTCGACAAAAAAGATTCATTCAGGAAAGGGAAATACTCTCCGTGTTACGCTCGAGACGGCTGGACGCAAAGGAAAGAGTGTTACTGTTATTTCAGGATTGCAGCATAATCCGGATACGATGGAAGAGATCGCGCGTATTTTGAAACAACATTGCGGTGCGGGAGGAACGGTGAAGAATGGAACAATTGAGATCCAAGGAGATCAGCGTGAAAATGTATCAAAAAAGCTTAGGCAAATGGATTATGTCGTAAAATAACCGGAATCCCATTGATCACAATCTTTTGAACGTATATCCACGTTTTTTTAACTGCACAATTAATGCTTCAAGTTTAGCATAGAATTTATCACTTCGTTTTTCACTGGTTCCGATATGCGAGAGAAGTAGAAAACCGTTTAGTCCCGATGAGTTATTAGACTCATACCGTAAAATGCGACTGAAAATAGAATCTGTTGATATGTAATTTGGCATATCGGGAGTAGTATAGTCTGCATTGGATGAAGTGCCAGGTGTAAAATTAATTAATTGCAATCCAAGCTCATTTGTCCAGTCTGAAATAGTCTGGTTATACCACTCATACGGAGGAAGAAAATAAGGAGCAGCAGATGAATGTATGCCAAATGCCTTCATCGCTTTATAATTATTTTTCACATCATTATTAAATTGTTCCTTTGTAACATGCAGTGAATCACGTTTTTCCCACGACGCATAGAGCAGATGCTTGTCCGAATGAGCCCCAAGATAATGTCCCTCTTTCTTTAATTGTTTAATGGTAGAGACAAATTTCTTTTGTCGATAAAAATCACCAGTAAAGAAAAATGAGGCTTTCACTTTATTCTTTCGCAGAGCATTTGCAATCTGTTTCCCCCCATCGGCAAATTCATGTCCGGTAAAAATAAGATAAATCTCCTTCGCTGTCGTATCCATTCTTGCAATCCCGCCAAGTTGGATTTGATTCTGGTTATTCAAAACAGGCAGTGATTCTTCCAATGATGAAAGATACATCGTTAAACTTGCTGTGCCATCCATTGTCGGTTCGTTATTTGTATAATCTCCCCAATCATCATGATAGACGGCAAGATCAGATTGAAATTCAGCATACGGATCAGCTTTTGTCAGTTTGATGTATTTTTTATGCTGATCAAAAATTGATGCTCGTACCGGACCATCAATGAGACCGCCATTAATGGGATATTGATAGACATGTGTCAATGCAGAGTGTGGATCAACCGGTGTGTCTGCAAACGAGGGGAGTCCGACGATCATGCTTGTTCCCCAAGGATTACATCCAAATAACCAATCGCGCAACGATGATTCCATCTCGATATAAGATGAATCATGTGAGAGTGATCGAAAAAGATATAATTGTGTCAGGAACGAACTGATAAGATTATTGGAACACCAGATGAATGGGATACCTATCTGAAAGGCATTCGAGTTTCCTTTTTGATACACTTTTTCAATGCCGTCGCACAAAAAATCTGCGAACTGTTTAGAGTGTTTTATAGATTGATGTGCAATAAGAGAATGTCCAATATTTACGAACGGATACCATTGGTAATGTCTGGCCGTATCTGCGCCGAGCCAAGGAGTCGTTTTTTCCTGCTTGCCAAAATATATGGCATCGTCTAAATAGTTTTTTGATCCCTGAATTGTAAATAACTGAGCAGCTGCCAATTCCATATCATCCACCCAGTTGTCTTCCTCGTAAAAGTAAGGTGCCCTGCAGGGAGCGGTCTGTGATACTCCCGGAAATTTCTTTGCAAATTCGTACGCTTCCAACGATTTTGTTTTTAATTTATCGGCAAAAGTAGGATAATATTGTTGCAACACTTCGGAGCCAAGTGCAAACGATGAAGAGAATTTTGCAACAGTCGATGCAACGCCAGTTGTTCTGTTCTTATGCTGATATATTCCTTGCGGTTGTCCTGAGATAAAATAAACGGGACGCTCTTTTCCTTTGCCGTAATGTACGGTGTCTTCCGTCGGCAATCGAAAACCGCGATGATCCCGATCGTCGGCAATTTGATTAAAAAACATTTCCGGCTGCGGATTCATCTTCACAAGCCAATCCAAACCCCACTTTGCTTCATCAAGGATATCGGGAATTCCATTTTTTCCTTTTACTCCGTTTATACCGAATTCATCCCCGAATGATTTGGGATGTTGTGTATAGGCGAACAGCAAGTGATATACCGCAGTAGCCGACGTGGTGACATATTGAAGATAATCCGAAGCGTCGTGCCACCCACCGGAGACATCAATGTGGGTGGAGTCGAGAGAGGGATGATAGATGATAAATCCATCATTTGTGTGGCACGAATCTTTCAAATAAGGATTGTAACCGCTCCTCTGCTGCCGCATGTAATTCAAAAGAAAATCAGCAGTTCCATTATAGATATCTCTGGCCACCTTAAAGACCGGTGAACGGACATTATCAACTGATATATAGAAAGATCCAAATTGTTTGAAAGAAGAAAAATTTAATCGATACGTACTTAAAAATGGTCCATAAGCGCCATAACTCATTGTATTTGACGAAGTGTAAACTATTTCATCAGTCAAAGCATCGTGCAGCGTAAATGACGAAACATTTGTCGATGTATCTTTGCTCACAAAAACGGCAAATTTGCGGGACTCGGGAGTATACCCTAACAGATTTGTTCGGATCCAGTGCTGACAAGTAAGGAAACAGGGGAGTACGATAATTAAAAAGAATGCATTTTTCATTTGTTTAGCCTAAAATTATTTTAGAACTTGTATCAAAATGTGCAATCAATATTCTAAAAGCAAAATGATAATATGACGTTGTTTATGTTGTTACCGTTCTATACGAATTGGACGAATTGGATTTTTTCATAATATGGGAAATATTTTTCCATTTCGTTTCCACACCTCGCTGCGCTTTCGACTGTATGTGTATTTCTCAGCAGCAATTGGCGCGCTTTCTCTTTTCATCTTTATTTATTTCCCTCAGAAATACAATGAACAAGCATTGACATCTGCCAGAAATAAAGCGATCTCCATCGCAGAACTTTCGGCGGTGAGTGTTGCGATGCCCTTGTACGTCAATGATAAAGAAGGAATAGAAAATGTTTTTGAATCGATCAGGCATAATAGTGATCTCAGCTTTATCATGCTTGTGAATGACAAACAAGAATTGATTGCAGGGCACAACGTTGAAGCGGCAATCGGTTGTAAATATTTGGAGGCGACTGAGAACGGAGTTATTGTTCCCGAACGCCGGATCCTGATGACAAAGGTGCCGATTAAATTTGAAGCAAATATTGTTGGTTCTATCTATGTCGGATTTGCCCTCGACAGTATTTTCCTAGAGATTAATGAAACAAAAGATACCATTGCGTTGATCAGCGGGTTGATATTTCTTACCGGATTAATCCTTGTCTATATTATGACGGTGATTGTGACAAGGCCGATTGAAAAAATGGCGAACACGTTTCAACAGGTAGTTCAAGGAAATTTCTCACAACATATGACCCCCTCCGGGTACGATGAGATAGACCGTTTGGGTAAATCATTCAATCAAATGGTTGATGAACTAGCCGCTGTTCAAGCGGAGCTGCATTCCATCAATCGAACGCTGGAACTTCGAGTAAACGAACGAACAATTGATCTGCAAAGAGAAATTCAACATCACAAAAAGACGGAACTTGCACTTCGCGAAAGTGAGGAGCGTTTTCGTGCTCTTGTTGAATTATCACCGGCGGCCATTGTTGTTTTCACCGACGGGAAATATTTTTATATCAATTCCGCAATCCTGAGTATATTTCGCATCTCTTCGTTTGAAATAATTCAAGAGAAGGTGTTAACGGACTTTATGGGAAACACTCAGACAAAGCAATTCAACGAGATGCTTCATCAGATTCTTTATGGCACAACGGTCAATGTCCATTCGGAATTCATTTTTCATCGTGATGATGGGAGTGAGTTTATTGCGGAAGTCACGGCGATAAAGCTCATTTATCAAGGAAAAGATTCTGTCCAAATTTTGATCCGCGATATTTCCGAACGGATCAAAAATGAACGGCAGAGACTGGAATTAGAACAACAATTGCTGCATGTGCAAAAAAAGGAAATTATTGGAACTCTGGCGAGCGGTATTGCTCATGATATTTTGAATATTCTCGGCATTATTGGTACGGCCATTAACAAATTGCTTTTTCTAAAAAGCATCGACGAAAAATCCTTGATGGATAGTGCAGAACAAATTTCAAAGGCAACAGATCGGGGCAAAGCATTGGTGAAACAATTACTGACGTTTGCAAAAAAGACGGAACTGAATTTTGACGTTACGCAAGTCAATGCCCCGGTCTCTGAAATTATTAACGTAATACAAAGAACCTTTCCGAACACAATTTTCATCAAGACTCATCTCAGCGAGAATTTACCATTAATTCGCGCGGATAATAATCAACTCCACCAAGCATTACTGAATCTTTGTTTGAATGCGCGCGATGCAATTCAAGAGAAGGGAAAAATTACGATTGAAACATCGGTGAAGAACGCATTGCGCATGAATGGAAGCATAACAACGAATGGAGAGTATATCTGTATTTCAGTTTCAGATACCGGTATTGGTATGAATAATGATGTCTTGAAAAAGATTTATGAACCATTCTTCACAACAAAAAGCGAAGGAACCGGTTCTGGTTTAGGTTTGGCAATGGTGAAAGGGATTGTTGAAAATCACAAGGGATTTATCGAAGTAGAATCCGAACTAGGAAAAGGGACAACCTTTCGATTGTATTTTCCAATTTAAAATAAAAAACTCTCGTCTATGACGAGAGTTTTTTATGTATAGATCAAAGTTGTTTCCTTAGAACAGTTTTACGATCCAGTATGATATTGCACCAATCGCCGCCGCTGCCGGTATTGTAACGATCCAGGCGAAGATGATGTTGCTCGCTAGTCCCCACCGCACTGCCGAAAACCGCTTTGTCGCTCCAACACCCATAATAGCACCACTGATAACATGCGTTGTGCTGACGGCGATACCGCTGAATGCTGTAACGAGCAGAGTAATTGCGCCCGAAGTTTCCGCGGCAAATCCTCCTGACGGTTTTAATTTTGTTATCTTTTGTCCCATCGTTTTTACGATTCTCCATCCGCCAAAAAGTGTTCCCATGGCGATTGCGGCGTGTGAAGATAAAATAACCCAGGTGGGTACTTCAAACGTCGTTAAATAACCGGACGTAATCAGTAACGTGGTGATAATGCCCATGGTTTTTTGAGCGTCGTTTGTTCCGTGCCCTAAACTGTATGCAGCGGCAGAAACAAGTTGAAGCTTTCGAAACCAACCGTTAATTTTTGATGAAGGTCGCTTGTGAAAGATCCACATTAAAGCAATCATAATAACAAATGCCATTGCCATACCCATTAATGGTGCAATAGCAATAAAAATAATGGTGTTTGTCCACCCGCTATAGATAATCGATCCAAATCCTGCTTTTGCCACTGCCGCTCCGGCGTAACCGCCGACCAGAGCATGAGATGAGCTGGAAGGGATGCCATAGTACCATGTGATTAAATTCCAAGCAATCGCACCTAACAATCCTCCAAGGATGACAAACTCGTCGATCAGTTCAAGATGAATTAAACCTTTGCCGACGGTTTTGGCAATATGCACATCAAACATAAATGCAGCTACTAAATTGAAAAACGCCGCCCAGACAACCGCTTGTCGTGGTTTCAATACACGGGTCGACACAACAGTGGCAATAGAATTTGCCGAATCGTGGAAACCATTGATGAAATCGAAAACAAGAGCGACGATGATGATGAAAATAACCAACGTTAACATAGTCGTTCTTTCTTAGGCGTTTTTAATGAAGAGAGTCTCAAGTACGTTTGCAACGTCTTCGCATTTATCTGTTGTTGTTTCAAGATTTACAAGCACTTCTTTGGTTTTAATCAGTTCAATGGCATCGGTTTCTTTGTCAAACAATTCTGCAATTGCGTGATCGAAGATCGTATCGGCATCATTTTCAAATTGGTTGATTTTTTGAAGGATCTTTTGAAGTTCCTCTGCACGGCGCATGTCGGCCACAAGAATGACACCGCGTTGAATTTCTAATGCAGATTGGTAAATAATTTCAGTAAGGCGTTGGATATCGGGAGAATTCTTTTTGATTTTATACATGTGGAAACGTTTCGCGCTGCCGTCAATATAGTCCAATACATCGTCGAGCGTTGATGCTAGAAGATGGACATCTTCTCGGTCGAAAGGAGTGACGAACGTTTTGTTGAGTTCGGTGTAGATTTCATGCGTGATGGAATCCGCTTTTTGTTCAAGATCTTGTATTTTTTTTACCGTTGTTTCGCGTTCGTTGTTTGCCTGAGAGGGGAGAGTTCGTAATGTCTCTGCTGCTTCAACAATGGCACGTGCAAGTTTGTCAAAAAGGACGAAAAATTTTTCGTCGTGTGGAAGTAACGCTTGAATCATTCTGTCGAGTCTCATAATCTGACCATATATGATAATGATAGGAAAGGTAAACCGCGTTCAAACATACTCAAGAAACCGTTAAAAAGAAAGAGAACAAATGTTAAGGAATTGTTATCCTGTTTAATTCGATAAATTTTCATAACTTTACAAAGTCCGCGCAAAATTCATATATCCCGGAGTATACCATGAATAATTCTCGCCGTTCGTTCTTCCAGAAATCCGCCGCTGCTTTTGCAGCATCATCAATGTTATCGACAATTCCTTTTTTTCACATCAATTCTCAGACAAGCAAAAAATTGAAAATGACATTTCGACCATACACGCTGGAATTGAAACATGTCTTTACGGTTGCGGCATTCAGCAGAACAACAACCCCGGTTGTTTTGGTGGAGATTGAATATGACGGACTTGTTGGTTATGGCGAAGCATCAATGCCGCCGTATCTGGGAGAATCGCAAGAGAGTGTGATCGCATTCTTGAAACGTGTCGATCTTTCAAAATATAGTAATCCATTCGATCTGGAGACAATCCTTGCCGATATTGATGCGCTTGCATTTCATAATACAGCTGCAAAAGCTGCGATTGATATTGCTCTTCACGATCTTGTCGGGAAAATAATTGGTCAGCCCTGGTATAACATTTGGGGATATGATAAAAATAAAGCTCCGAATACAACATTTACCATTGGTATTGATAAAGCTGATGTTGTGAGGGAAAAAACAAAAGAAGCAGCCGGATTTAAAATCTTAAAAGTGAAATTAGGGAAAGAAAATGATAAGGAAATGATTGAGTCCGTTCGCGCTATTACCGATGTTCCGTTGACGGCCGATCCGAATCAAGGATGGAAAGACAAGTTTTATGCGTTGGATATGATCCACTGGTTAAAGGAAAAAGGGGTGGTCTATATAGAACAGCCGTTGGCGAAAGAAAAATATGATGATCACGCTTGGTTGACAGAACGAAGTCCTTTGCCTATCCTCGCTGATGAAAGTTGCCAGCGGTTGAGTGACATATCGAAAGTTAAAGGAGCGTATAGCGGCATCGTTATTAAATTGATGAAGTGTACCGGCATGCGTGAAGCAAATAAAATGATCACGCTCGCTCGTTCTTACAACATGAAGATCATGTTCGGTTGTATGACAGAAACATCCTGCGCCATCTCCGCTGCGTCACAAATGTCACCGATGGTGGATTGGGCCGATCTGGATGGGATGCTATTGATCAAGAACGATGCTTTTACTGGAACGACTGTGAAGGATGGGAAATTAATCTTGAGTGATGGGGCGGGTATTGGTGTGAAAAAGATTGCATAAGCATACCGCCTACTGACCGACGCCGAGGGAAGTATGTCGCACATAGTGGAAATAGAAGTAATGGAAATAGTTATTCGGGATGCATATCAATGGAAAATGTTGCACGGTATTATTCAATCTCCGGAAACACAACATATCAAGTGGAACAAATCAAACGAACGAGCTTGACATCTCTTATTGTCGTGTTGCTAACCGTATCGGGCTTACGCAAGACGTTCGGGACGATTACCTCGATTTTTGTTTTGTGAGGAAATAGTTTATGTTTTTTTTACCGTTTAAAGATTTTTAAAATGGCTCAAGAGAATATACTTTTAAAAGTATTTGATTTATTGAAATATGTGATACCCGTTTTTAAAAAAACTTCCGCAAACACAAAAATTTATAGAACAATTCCCCCTCCTTTTTAAGGAGGGGCTAGGGGTGGTTGGGTTGTAAATTTCCACCGCCCCTCAAATTCCCTCCTCAAAGAGGATGGGATGAGTACTATGATCGAAAAACTTTTTAACATAAAATCCCAAAAAGAAAAACGCAAATATCTTCGCAACAACGCCACAAACGCCGAGAAAAAGCTCTGGGTATTTTTACGCAACAGCCAACTCAATGAAAACAAATTTCGCAGGCAACACGGAATTGGTCCATACATTGTAGATTTTTATTGTCCTGAATTAAAATTGGTGATTGAAGTTGATGGAGAAATTCATAATACAAAAGAAGCAAAAGAGTACGATGATAAACGAACAAAATATTTTCAGTTGTATCAAATTTCTGTTTTACGATTTAGAAACAATGAAATCTTTAATGATGTAGAAAGTGTATTGCAAGCAATTTTAGTTAAAGCAAAGGAAATAATTTCCACCACCCCTTAAATCCCCTCCTCAAAGAGGAGGGGAAATGAATCATTCTTTACCCATAGTTTTTCTCACTTCCCACAGCATCACCGCACTGGCACTGGCGACATTTAACGAGTCGACTCCTTCTCTCATCGGGATCTTTACAAACGTATCGCATAGATCCAGCACTTCTTGTGATATTCCGTGACCCTCTGCTCCTAAAACGATACAACTCTTTTTCTCAATCATTGCGTTTTGAATATCAAAGCTCTTTGGGTGGGGGTGTGCTCCGTATATTGTGAAGTCTTTCTCTTTTAATCGCTTGAGTTCATCTCGAGTGTTATGAATATAAATGATCGGAAGTTGAAAGATATTTCCCATCGAATTGCGAACTGATCGTCGCAGATATGGGTCACACGAGGTGGGGAGCACCATTAACGCATCCACATTAAAACAGACGCAGTTTCGGACGATTACTCCCATATTTTCTGCATTAGTGATTCCATCGACCAATACTATCAACGAACGATCCTTTGTCTTTTGAATGAACTGATCACTAAGCAAGTGTGCGGGAACTGTTGCCAATCCCATAATCGATTGATGAAGAACGTGACCAACAATTGTTTCAAGAAGTTTCTTTTCACCGATGAACACATCGATCATATTCAAGTTCTTTTCAATCAAAGGATGATAGATATCAAACCAGTCTTGAGAAAGCAGTACGGATCGAACGGTCAACGAACTTTCCAACAATCGAACGATGACTTTTTCACCTTCTGCAACAAAGATTCCTTGTTCCAAATGTTCAATTGGCCGCCGAAGCGTTCGATATGGTTCCAGCTCCGGTCGTTCTAATGTATTGATATGATTGATTGTTGTTATCATCTGCTTTGGAAGTATAACAAAAGTTTGGTATTTTTATCATAATTATTTAAGGCCTAACAGGTTTTAAAAATCTGTTAGGTCTGTTTTTTAATTTAATAGTATTGTAATGTCCGTTCGCACTCGTTTTGCCCCTTCACCTACCGGTTACCTTCATGTTGGCGGTCTTCGTACTGCACTTTACGCATATTTATTTGCAAAGCAACATCATGGAACATTCATTCTTCGTATTGAAGACACCGATCAATCCCGCAAAGTGGATGGAGCAACGGAGAAATTGATCGAAGCGTTGCAATGGGCTGGAGTCAATTTTGACGAAGGTCCGGGAAAAGAGGGAAATCATGGACCGTATATTCAATCTCAACGACTGAAGATATATCACGAACATGTTCAACAATTGTTGGAGAATGGGAAAGCATATCACTGCTTCTGTTCGTCGGAGCGGTTAGAACAATTGCGTGCCAATGGAGCGACAATGTATGACCGGCATTGTAGAAATATTTCGTTGGATGAAGCGAAAAAAAGAGTTCTTGCCGGTGAACCAAATGTCGTGAGAATGAAAATTCCTGACGGCGGTGAATTGAATTTCCACGATGAGATTCGAGGAGATGTTACATTTGCATTAGAGACCATTGATGATCAGGTGTTATTGAAATCTGACGGATTCCCGACATACCATCTCGCTGTTGTAGTTGATGACCATACGATGGAAATAAGCCACGTGATTCGCGGAGAAGAATGGCTTCCAAGCACTCCAAAACACATTTTGCTATATCAATACTTCGGATGGTCTATTCCCAAATTTGCGCACCTTCCATTATTATTGAATCCGGACAAATCAAAATTAAGCAAACGCCAGGGTGATGTTGCAGTAGAGGATTATCAGATGAAGGGATATTTGAAGGAAGCGCTTGTGAATTTTGTCGCTTTCCTTGGCTGGAATCCCGGCGATGAACGAGAAATTTTTTCATTACAAGATCTTGTTAAAGAGTTTACTCTGGAGCGCGTGGGGAAAGCCGGTGCAGTATTCAACATTGAAAAATTAAATTGGATGAATCAGCAGCATATGAAGTTGAAATCCGATGCTGAATTACTTCCTCTCGTAAAACCACTGATCCTTGAAAAAGGGTGGAAGACATTCTCGGATGAATACATCATGCATGTTATCGGATTGATGAAGGAGCGGGTCGTTGTTCTTTCAGACTTTGTGAATGCAGCTACATATTTCTTTGAAGAACCGACAGCATATGACGAAACGGCAAAGACGAAGAATTGGAAGCCGGAATCATCTGCACATATCGCAAAATTATTAGAAAAGTTTGCTCTGCTGGAGAAATTTGATGCTGCTTCCGTTGAATTGGCACTCCGTTCAACGGCAGAGGAACTACAGGTTGGTGCCGGAAAACTGATCCATCCTATGAGACTTGCACTTTCTGGAGTTTCCAATGGTCCCTCATTGTTTCATATGGCCGAAGTACTCGGGAAAGAGACAGTAGCTCGTCGAATGAATATTGCGTGTGAGAAAATACAATGAAAAGCATCATCCTTCTGTTCTTTTGTTATTCCTTTTGTTTTTCACAACAAAAAAATTCAGTGTCCCATCTCTCTTGGCTCTCCGGTCTTTGGAGAATGGAAAAAGGGGATAGGGTCACGGAAGAAAATTGGACATCGGTAGTGAAGAATAGAATGGAAGGGAGCAGTAATACCAAAAAAAATAACAACATCGTTGAACAGGAATCAATTGTGATCGATCAAGATGCAGCCGGAGAGATCTCCTATCGCGCAAAGCCATTACGCCAAAAAGGTGCGTCGTTTAAGCTGGTAAAATTAGACTCAACAAGCGCGCTTTTTGAAAATCTCAAACATGATTTTCCTCAAAGAATCATCTATCGGTTTGTTCCGCCAGATTCACTGATCGCAGAGATTGAAGGGATGAGTAATGGAAAAAAGCGATCTGTGCTGTTTCCCTATAAAAAAGTTATCATCAATGCAGATTGATTATCGCATCACCCTTCAATATATTCAATCATCATGAAAACTTTCGACATCATCAAACTTCATAACGCAGTCTTCTACGCATACCATGGTGCGTTGACGGATGAACAGACTCTAGGAGGAAAGTTTGAGATTGATGTGGAATTGTACTGTGATCTTACCAAGGCAAAATTGACGGATGATTTGAACGAGACCGTAAATTATGAAAAAGTTTATTCGTTGATGAAGAAGATAGTGACGGAAAAAAAATATTATTTAATTGAAGCGCTCGCGTATACTATCGGATCCGGCATCATAGCAGCATTCATTCAGGTGCAAAAAGTGATTGTTCGTGTGCGTAAACCGGGGGCACCAATTCATGGCGTTGTAGACACTATTGAAGTGCAAATTGAAACAGTGCGATAATCTATGAAACATTCACTATACCTCGGTCTCGGATCTAATGTGGGGAACAGGGTCGAGTTTATTGCCGCTGCAATCCGGGGAATAGCCGATTTCGATAAGACAGTGGTTGATGCGGTATCGGATGTCTATCAAACCGAACCGGTCGGGAATGTTCCGCAAAAGGAATTTTTAAATCTTGCCATTTCCGTTCGCACAGATCTTACGGTGGAAGAGTTTCACAAAAAAATGAAGTGGCTGGAAAAAGAAATCGGCCGCACAGAATCCGAACGATGGGGTCCCAGAGAAATCGATATCGATTTGTTATTATTTGATGGATTAATTCTGAACAGCGATGCCATCAGGATTCCACACGCAGAAATGGTGAACAGAAAATTTGTTTTGCAGCCGTTGTCCGAGATTGCACCGATGGTGCTTCATCCGATTGCGCAGAAATCAATCGAAGAATTAAATAATGAAACGACCGATAATCACGGTGTGGAGTATTCAGAAATGCACACATCCCAACTTTTTGCATTGATCAATGATTCAATTACAAACCCGACCGTCTGATATACGATATATCGCCATCGAAGGGGTTATTGGAGCAGGGAAAACCACCCTTGCAAAAATGATCACAGAACGACTTCAAGCAAAATTGGTTCTCGAAAAGTTTGAAGAGAATCCATTCCTGGAAAAATTCTACGAAGATCCCGATCATTACGCATTTCAAACACAGATTTTTTTTCTTTTAAGCCGGTATAAACAGCAGCAAGAATTGTTCCAGGGAGATTTATTCTATAATTACCTGGTTTCCGATTATATTTTCGATAAGGACAAGATCTTTGCGTACCTTACACTACAGGATGATGAGCTGAAACTCTATGAAACGCTCGTGACGACTATCGAGAAAAATGTTCCGACACCGGATCTTGTTGTGTATCTCCAATCCAGTACAGATCGACTGATGGGAAACATCAAAAAACGGGGAAGAAGCTTCGAAGAGAACATGTCTAATGAATATATCAAAGACCTGAACGAAGCGTATAACTATTTCTTTTTTCGATACAAGACTGCGCCGTTGCTGATCATTAATTCTACAGAAATAGATTTTGTGAGTGAACCGGAAGATTTTGAGGACTTGCTGGAACAGATTCTCAGGAAAGACAAAGCGCCAGTGGAATATTATAATCCGAAAACACGCGGAAAGTCATGATGCTCCGTTTTATTATATGGATGATCGTTATTTTTATCGTTGGGAAGATTGTTGGTCAAATGATTCGGTATATTCGTTTGTTGATGACTCCAAATCGGGACGTTTTAAATCGTAAGATGGACCCGTCGTATCATGGAAAGAAAAACATTGAAGATATTCCATACGAAGAGATCAAGGAAAAACAATGAACACTATTGAACGATTGCTCAAACGACTACTTCTTCAAATTATCGGATTGTTCCGATCCGATCGAAAAATTTCTCCCCGCGAACTTCCCATTAGCCGTTTGAAACGAATTTTAATCGTACGACAGCACGATCAATTAGGCGATCTTTTAATTTCCACACCGACAATTCGTGCGGTGCGGAATCGGTTTCCGGATGCGTATATCGGAATTGTTGTTCGAGAGTATACTGCCCCGCTGATGTGGGATAATCATAATGTTGATGAAATTATTGTCTTCTACGAAAAATTTAAAAAATGGAACTTTCAAATGTTCCGATTCTTTTTTGATCAACTGCGCAGGGATGGCGGATATGATTGCGCAATTGTCCTGAACACTGTCTCTCGTTCTGTCTCATCGGATCTCATCGCCATATTTAGCAAAGCAAAATATATTATCGGCCCGAACCATTTAAAACTCGATCCGGATCTCCCGGAAAAAATTTATAATGTGTTAACTCCGCGGTCGCCGAAGATCCAATTGGAGATCGAACATAATCTTGATATCGTGCGTGCTATCGGAGTGCAGCCTAATGGTCTAGAGTATGACCTTATGATTGACGATGATGATCGAGTAGAAGCGGAAAAGGTCCATTACGGATTGAAAATTGGCGCCGCAATTACAGTGGGAGTGCATTTCGGAACGCTGGATGAAACTCGCCGGTTTCCGCTGGCGAAACTTGCGAAAGTAATTGATTGGATGAAATCTACTCATGAAATGGAAGTTGTGCTCATTGTCGGACCGAATGAAGTAAAAATGCGTGATGAATTGGTGCGTATGCTGAAAACAAAAGTTATTTCGGCTCCTCTGATGCCGTTGCGTGTCTCGGCAGCATTCATTCACAAGATGAATCTCTTTCTATGCAACGACACGGGAACACTTCATATTGCATCAGCCATGCGTGTACCGACCGTTTCCTTCCATAGTCTTAATGACCCTGCTGTGTGGAAACCACCTCATGAACGCCATGTTGCCGTGCGAGCGGAAGATAAAAAAATTACATCCATCACCGTTGAACAAGTGATTGAAGCGATTAAAGAACAGGTAGATCGAATTAAGTCCGCACATTATTAAAGGAGTCTTGTAATTCGAGGAAAATGTCAGTACGTTTCAACTGTATGACACCACAAGAACTTGAAAACGGAATCCTTTCTCTTAAAAAAGATCTTAACGCTGTAATTCTTGCACACTATTATCAGGAATCGCCAATCCAAGATTTGGCAGATTTTGTCGGGGATAGTTTAGAACTTTCCCGCAAAGCTGCTTCGACTACTGCAGATGTCATCGTCTTTTGCGGTGTCCACTTTATGGCGGAGACAGCCAAGATCCTTAACCCGCATAAACCGGTACTGTTACCAGATTTGCTCGCAGGCTGTTCACTATCCGATGGAACTCCGCCAGCTGCATTTAAAAAATTTCGAGAAGAACATCCCGACCATCTTGCAATTACCTATATCAATTGCAGCGCAGAAGTGAAAGCACTGAGTGATATCATATGCACTTCAAGCAATGCAGAAAAAATTGTCAATCAAATCCCGAAAGATCAGCCGATTCTTTTTTCTCCGGATAGAAATCTTGGAGCATTTATCAATAAAAAGACCGGGCGAAATATGTTATTGTGGAACGGCAGTTGCATTGTCCATGAGACGTTCAGCGAACGAAAATTGATTGGGTTGCAGATGGAACACCCCGATGCGGAATTGATAGCACATCCTGAATGTGAAGACCATATATTAGCCAGAGCAAAATTTGTCGGATCCACCAGCATGTTGTTGAAATATGTCCAGACATCTCCTCAAACCAAGTTTATTGTAGGGACGGAATTCGGCATTGTCCACCAAATGGAAAAAAGCACGACAGGGAAGACATTTCTGCCACTGCCGCCTGAAGCGAACTGTGCATGCAACGAATGCCCCCATATGAAACGCAATACACTCGAAAAGTTGTATCTCTGTATGAAAAACATGCATCCGCAAATTGAAATGAGTTCTGACCTACTCGAACGAGCCCGCAAACCGATCGAGAGGATGCTCACAATGAGTTGATCCTTTCAAACCTCACGGAGGTTTTATGAAAACATTTTTTTCAATAATAATTGCAGTTATTATATATTCCGCTACACTTTCTGCACAATATGCTTCAATATCGTTTAATAATCCTCGCAACAACTCAATGTGGTTTCAGGGAACGATTGAAGATGCGACAGCATACTGTGAAGTTTCAGGAAGTCATCTAAAAACAGATCTCTATCTCACTTTTTCTACAAAAGCGTACACTGGTATTCCAACAACGGATAGTCTTGAGATTCGTGCATACTTTAGTTTACCTCAACAGAGTTTTATTGCAGACCTATGGCTTTGGATCGACGGGGATACTTCTGTGGCGTTGTTGGCAGATCGATTTAAAGCTCAAGCGACATATAACAATATTGTTGGAGCGCGAAAAGACCCCGCGCTTCTTACAAAGACATACGGTGATTATTACCAATTAAATGTTTTTCCATTTACGGTGCCCGGAAAAAGGAAGATTAAGATAACGTATTCATCTCCTTTGAACATCAACGATTCTTCTGGAAAGGTATCGCTTCCCATTTGGTTATTGAAAGCATCTGCACCGTACAAAGAAAAACCATTTTCTATCTTTCTTAAAGAACATCCACTGTGGAAATCACCTTCCATGAAAGGAAATACATCCTTCCAATTCTCATTAACAAACGATACTACATTTGGGAATGTGTTACAGTGTGATATTCCGCGTGACTCTATCGCTGCCACCTCCCAGCTTGATATCGTATTTCAAAGAAAAAATAATTCCATCGCAAATTATGGCGAGAAATACCAAAAGGGGAATGAGGGAACATATCGTTTTGTCGTTGATCCATTAACGTCATTAGGGATTAATCCGGGCAAAAACATTCTTTTCTTAGTTGATTTTGATTCAACAAATGTCCTTCCGGGATATACAAAAATTAAACTCATCGATCAGATCAAAAAAAGCCTCTTAACAAAATTTACCGCTAAGGATTCATTCAATATCATATTTGCAGCAAAAAAATCACTGAAATATTTGAATACTTCATGGCTTCCGATTGACTCAGCAACAATTGCAAATGTTTTTGCTACAAGTGTGAACATCAATTCCATTCTCGATACTGTAAATTTATCCGGATTGTTATTGGAAGGTTTTTCATTTGCAAAAAAAGTGAACGCTCATGCTGTTATACTTCTGGCGTCATCTGATGAATATTCTACGATAGGAACTGCAAATGCACTGGTCGATTCATTAACGAAAATTGCACCATCAAAAGTTAAGTTTTATTCAATTGACAATAATGACAGTGCGAAATATTATTATCTGCCAAACTACTATTATTATGGAAATAGTTATCTCTATTCACAATTAGCATCAAAATATTCAGGATCAACGTATAAAGTGCGGAATTATTCAAACTATACTGAACATGATTACTATGTTGGGATAATAATGGAAAATTTACGCTGGCAGATAGAATATTTTAATATGAGTGTTTATTTGCAGGATGGATTTACCTATCAGAATTATTTTAATACTGGTTTAACAAATAATGTTAAAGTGCTAAGTTCAGTTTCTCAAGTTGGAAAATTTATTGGAAATTTCCCTCTGTATATTGATATGACCGGTTTCTATAATGGGAAATTATACAGTAAAAAAATTGTCATGAACGATACTGATTTTATTCCGGCTGATAGTAATCTCAACAAAGTATGGGCGAATCAATTGCTGAGTCAATTCTCAAATTACTATTACACTCGAAATGACCAAGCAATAGAATTAAGTTTACAAAATAGGATTCTTACTTATTGGACTGCTTTTCTTGCGCTGGAAAAAGGACAGAAACTTTGTGATACCTGTATCGGATGGAATGGTGGTGGTGTTATTGTTACTGAGATTGATGCAAAGAAAACCGTTCCGACAGTTTATGAAATAATGCAGGCTTATCCCAATCCTTTTAATCCATCAACCACACTGCGTATTCGCTTACCGCAACAGACGGTAGCAAAAAATGTATCACTGAAGATATTTAATATTCTCGGTCAAGTTGTAAAATCGTTCGATGTTAGTAATTTAAGCGATCGACAAGACAACAATATTGTTTGGAATGGCAGAGATGAAAATAATATAGCTGTTTCTACAGGAGTCTATCTCGCTGTGATCACTACTCCTCAAAAGAGATATTCTTTAAAATTGATGTTGTTAAAATAGTAAGAGAGATTTCATTTTTCAATTAAATCCTGGAAACCTTCTATGAAAAACCTGTTGATGCTCATACTGATCATACCAATCACGCTCTTCTCTCAATACACGTACAATTACCTCAATGTCCAACATCCACAACAGGCGTGGAGGCATGGCCAAGGGAGTATCGATCAAGCCGTCCTCTCTATCCGGCCGAAAGGGAATTATGTCCAATACGACATGTATCTTACATTCTCTGCGAAAGATCTCTCCTTCTCTTCCAGCGACAGCATTGAAGTGCAGATGGAATTTGCACTCCCGAAAGATGCAATTGTCAACGATCTTTGGTTGTGGATTGACGACAATACAATTATGAAGGGATTGATCTTGGATCGCTGGACAGCATCAAGCATTTATGAAAATATTGTGAAACGGAGAAGAGATCCTGCATTGTTAATGAAAAACTCTGACCTTCAATATTCATTGCGGATTTATCCGATGGTAGGGACAGGGTATCGAAAAGTGAAGATATCATATCTCTTACCAGTCAATTTCAGCGGAAAAAGTGTTACGTCAGCTTTGCCAACTAATATTTTAAAACTTTCAAAAAGATCTTTAACGAAGGGGACTGTTTTTTATTGGCCATCATCAGAATTTAACAATCCATCATTTACTGAGTTTCAAAACGGATTTGAATCTACTCCACGACTCGACAATCTTACCGGAAAACAATACTATTATGGTGAGATTCCGGCAAGCGCCATCAATGGGAATGTAACATTATCTGCCGATACGAAGAATAACAAAATATTCGTTGGGAAATATGAAAATTCTTTAAAGACTGGGGAAGGCTATTTTCAAGTTTCGTTCAATCCGATTAACTTGTTTAATATTTCAAATGAACAAAAATTTGTTTTTCTGTACGAGTTTGATGAATCCCGATCATCGTATTCGACGCTCAGCTTAATCAATTCTATGAAATCATTTATGCTGTCGAATATGACCTCGAAGGATTCTTTCAATCTTATCTTTTCGGGGACTCAAATAAAACGAATGAAACAATCGGGATGGATTGTAGGCGATTCAACATCAATAATAAATACCTTTAATCTTATCACACAAAACATTATACAGAACTCAGCAAATTTACAAGCGTTAATAACTGATGGGATAGATTTTATTCGAAATAATGGAAATATAGGAACAATATGGTTAATTGCAGGTTCGGATAAATATAATCATCATACAATTGTTAATCCTGCCATTCAGTCTATTTCCGAAATACTCAAACCGGTCATCCCTATTCACATTACCGATGTGAGCAACTGGAGCGTTACCTCCTCATACTTTAATGGTAAGTATTATTACGGAAACGACTATTTTTATGAAAATCTCTCACGGTTAACAGGAGGAACGTTTACTGCGTACCGTCAGAACTCTAGTCTTCAAACGAATTTGCAAATTGTCCATGACCAAATTCGAGGTACCCTCAAATCATTCGACATGATTACCAGAATTGAAAATGGATTCTGCTCAAACAGGTATTCCAACATTCCCACATCGTCTACTGAAGTATCTATTGATAAAACCATAACACAAATCGGAAAATACAACGGGCAATTTCCCTTTGTGTTAGATGTTGCGGGATTATTTCAAGGGAAAACGATTTCGACAAAAATTACAATTCCTGATTCCAATGTTACGATAATGGATAATACACTTGAATCGATCTGGGCAGGAAATTATATTGCCGCGTTGGAATCGCAACCGCAAAATAATAGCAATACAAAAACGATTATCGATGCCAGCCTTTCCTTCAGGGTATTGAGTAAGTATTCGGCATTTCTTGCCTTGGAACCAAGTGATACACTCAAAGCATGTTTAACATGTCGGGATGAATCTAAACTGGTTTATGTCGCTGATGGAAACGATCCACTTATTCCCACAAATGATTCAATGCTAGTGGCATATCCAAATCCATTCAATCCTCAAACGACTTTAAAAGTGAGATTACCGAAGGGGATAACGGCAGACCAGAGTAAGCTGCACATATTTAATCTGTTGGGACAACTTGTGAAAACATTTGACATCTCCAATGCTACGGCCGGAAAATATACCGATATAACATGGCAGGGGATGTCCGACGATGGGAAAAAAGTATCGAGTGGAGTCTATTTTGCTGTTCTCATTACTCCGACGAAGTATTATTCAATCAAACTGCTTTTGACCAAGTAGGGAAGTCTTGAATGTGTAACTATCCCGTCTCGATTGCATTCGGACGGGATTTTATTTTGTAGAACGAGCAACGTTTTTGTATATTTTTACAGATACCAATAGTAAACTCGATGACCGTCACCTTAAAGGTGACGGTCATCTGCAAAACAAAAAGGAAATTCCATGGCAACAAAAGTCTATATCGAAGACCTTGCAAAACATGCTGGCGAAACAGTAACGCTGCAAGGATGGCTCTATAATCTCCGTTCGAGCGGCAAAATTAAATTTCTGTTATTGCGGGACGGCACGGGAATCTGTCAAGGAGTTGTTGTAAAAAATGTTGTTGGTGAAGAATTATTTAATCATTGCGGTGAGTTGACTCAGGAATCATCATTTAAAATGACCGGGACGATCCGTGCTGAACAACGTGCTCCGGGTGGATTTGAAATGGATGTGACAAATGTTGAGATCATTTCCATTGCAAAAGAATATCCTATTACACCCAAAGATCACGGTGTAGAATTCCTTGCTGATCGTCGGCATCTCTGGCTCCGTTCTTCGCGCCAGCATGCCATCATGCGAATCCGTCATGAAATCATCCGCTCGATCAGAGAATTTTTTGATGGACGAGGATTCACACTTCTTGATGCGCCGATTTTTACTCCAGCCGCATGCGAAGGAACTTCGACTTTGTTTGAAACAGAATATTTCGATCTGGGGAAAGCGTATTTAACTCAATCGGGACAATTGTATGGTGAAGCGGGCGCAATGGCTCTCGGAAAAGTGTATGTGTTTGGTCCGACGTTTCGCGCTGAAAAATCTAAAACTCGTCGTCATCTCACAGAGTTTTGGATGGTGGAACCTGAAGTGGCCTTCAACGATCTGAACGACAACATGGATCTTGCTGAAGAATTTTTAGAACATATTGTTACAAGCGTTCTTAAAAACCGTATGCCGGAACTGGTTGCCCTGGAACGAAATGTGAAATTTCTTGAAGCAGTGAAACGCCCGCTTCCTCGAATAACATATGATCAAGCAGTAGAGATTCTTCATAAAAAAGGGATTGCATTCGAATGGGGAAATGATCTTGGCGCGCCAGACGAAACGGTGATCTCTGAACAGTTCGATCGTCCGGTGATGGTGCATCGATATCCGTCGGCTATCAAAGCGTTTTATATGAAACGTGATCCGCAAAATGAAAAACTTGCGCTTGCGGTGGACGTTCTTGCACCCGAAGGGTATGGTGAAATTATCGGTGGAAGCCAGCGTGAAGATGACTATGATCTTCTCTTAGCACGATTGAAAGAACATGAACTTCCGCAGGAAGCGTTTGATTGGTATCTGGATCTTCGACGTTACGGTTCCGTTCCCCATGCAGGTTTTGGATTGGGAATTGAACGAACTGTAGCATGGATTTGTGGATTAGAACATGTTCGTGAGACAATACCGTTTCCAAGAATGATTTATCGTTTAACCCCGTAAAATGTCCTGAGTATTTGAGTCGTTGAGTAGTTAAGAATTCCATTCAACAACTTTTTTAGTTTGAAATTATTTTCAATTTTTTAACTTCTTATAAACTAAACTATATTTATGGAAACCCCTCAACAGTATATTGCAAGAATTTTAGGAAATCTTGAAGGCAAAGATGCCGTAAAAATCCTAAAAAGCACTCCAAAAACAATTAAAAAAATTATTACCGGCGTTTCGAAGAAAACATTATATAAACGTCCGGAACCGAATAAATGGTCTGTTGCTGAGATCGTAGCGCATCTTGCCGAAACGGAATTGGTACTCGGATGGAGATACCGATCTGCTGTTGAAAAGAATGGAGTTACACTGCAGCCGTTTGAGCAAGACGATTGGGCGGAAAATTCACAGTATCAAAAAACGGATATTCGTGAAATGCTTGAAATGTATTCGGTTATTCGCAACGCAAATTTGAACTTTCTGACCGGTCTTCCGAAAGAAAAATTAGAACATTACGGGATGCACCAAGAACGAGGGAAAGAAACGATTAAGCATCTTATGAACCTGGAAGCGGGTCATGACCTTAATCATTTAAAGCAGATCAAAAGAATATTAAAGAAGTAGTTGAGCAGATAAGTATTTGAGTAGGTGAAAAATACTTATTCAATCGTTATTTACTCTTCAACTCAATTACTCGTCAACTCACATACTCAACCACTTTTATGCTCAAAGCAGTAAATCTTCGAAAACAATTTTCCACCGTTCTCGCTGTCGATGATGTTTCACTCGAAGTGAAACGCGGTACAATCTTCGGATTAATTGGTCCGAACGGCGCTGGAAAAAGCACAACAATCAGAATGCTGCTGAATATCACGAAGCCTGATTCCGGTACGATTACGTACGATGGTGTTCCGTTTCATGATGGAATTCGAAATAAGATCGGGTATCTTCCGGAAGAACGTGGACTATATCGGAAGAATGGATTGCTTGATACGATTGTCTATTTTTCATCGCTCCGGGGAATTTCATCCGACATGGCAAAAAAGAAGGGAATGGAATGGCTGGAACGGTTTAATCTTCAATCGTACGCTAAACGAAAAGTAGAAGAACTCTCCAAAGGAAACCAACAAAAAGCTCAATTCATCACCACCATCCTGCACGATCCCGATCTGGTTATTTTAGATGAGCCGTTCTCCGGACTTGATCCGGTGAATCAAATAGTGATGAAGGATATTTTTGCCGAATTAAAACAGCAGGGGAAAGCGATTATTTTTTCGACGCATCAAATGGAGACCGCGGAAAAATTATGCGATGAACTCTGTTTGATCAATCGAGGAAAGATCGTATTGGAAGGAACAGTAAAACAGGCAAAACAAAGGTTTGGAACTAATTCTCTTCATTTGGAATATGATGGAGACGGAAAATTTCTCTCTTCGTTGCCATTTGTGAAAAAAGCAACGGTCTACGAAAATTATGCTGAACTTTCCTTGAATGGTGAAGTTTCTTCAAACGAAATTCTTTCAGCCATATTACCAAAAGTAGAGTTGAGAAAATTTGAGTTTGTTGAACCCTCCCTGAATTCGATCTTTTTAGATGTTGTGGGACTCTCTGTTGAAGAGGTGGAAAAGGAAAAAACTGATATTCAACAAAAGCAGATGCAGCCAGTTTCGTTGATCAAGAATCCGGCAGTAAAAAAACAACAGACATCTATGGTTATTGGCATGTTGGTTGCGATTGTCGGCGTTGTCATGTTTATTGCCGGAAAAGATTCTGGCGGTTTAGCAGGATTCGGTGTTATTGTATCGATCATTTCCTTTATTCGATGGCAAAAATTAAAACAGAAAATACAACTGGAGGCGGCACATGAATAAAATATTGGCCGTCGCAAAATGGGAGTTTATCGAAAAAGTACGAACAAAGGCATTCATCATCGGATTGTTTATGACTCCGTTGATCATGTCAATCTTTACGGTGCTGCCAAGTCTCTTAGCGGATAAGGAGGATGAAAAAACAAAAACATTTGGAGTAATTGATGAGACCCATTCGTTAACATCATTCATCGAATCCCGTATGCTCGAGAAATACAAACTCGAAAGCGGTGTACCGAATTATGAGATTAAAGAGATCTTCGATGAGAACATGGATACTGAGCATCTAAAGATCATAGCGACAGCACAATTAGCATCGGGTGAAATAGAAGGTTATTTTGTAATGCCTAAAGATGTTTTGGAAAAAGGGAAGATTGAATATCGTGCAGAAAATGTGGGTAACGCCAGAGATCAGAATCGTTTTTCAAAGGTACTTGAAGAAATCATTATCGAACGGCGTCTGCAATCAAGCGGATATGATGCCTCAACGATTAAAAAATTGATGACGGAAGTTGATATCAAGACGTTTAAAGTATCGAAGCAGGGGGAAGAGAAAGAATCCGGTTTCATGGAGACCTTTTTCACCGGCTACATCTTTATTATGTTGTTGATGTTTCTCGTCCTTTCGTCGGGACAAATGCTGATCCGCAGTGTGATCGAAGAAAAAGCAAATCGTATTGTTGAAGTGCTAGTCTCATCCTGTTCTTCGCAGGAATTGATGTCCGGAAAGATCATCGGATTATCATTGCTTGGTTTAACGACGCTCGCATTTTGGGGTTTGATTTTAATTGGTGCTAATTTTGCGACTCCGGTTCCGTTCGTCACGATGGATAATCTTCTTCTGCTCTTTATCTATTTTATTCTTGGCTATTTTATGTATGTCGGGATTTTCATTATTGCCGGTTCAACTGTCTCAACGGAACAGGAAGCACAGCAGATGACCGGATATATTACGATATTTCTTGTGTTACCAATAGCATTTGCGGTACCACTCATGTTTAATCCGGATTCAATGTTGGTAAAAGTTTTATCGCAAATCCCTTTGTTGACACCCACAATGATGGCGTTGCGTCTTTCGATTCAAACTCCGGCTTGGTGGGAGGTGGCACTTTCACTCGTTACACTTGTGTTGACGATCTATGGTTTGATGTGGATTGCCGGAAAAGTATTCCGGATCGGAATTTTGGTTACAGGGAAAAAGCCAAGTTTAAAAGAGATTTATGGCTGGTTAAGAGCTGAAAATTAATTCTTTGTTTATAACAATAAGGACTGATAATGAAACGTTTTCATTTAATAAGTGTTGTAGTCTTGTTCTCCATTCTCGTTGTTACGGCGGAAGCTCAAGTTGCAGTTTCCAGCGTGAAAGGGGATGCATTTGGGAAGAATATCTATGGTTTGGGATTTTCCGGTGGACCGGCTTCAGGGATAGGACTCAGTTATCGCTATCACACAGAAGGAAAAACTTCCCTTCAGGCAATATTGGGAATATTTAAACCAAAAAACACCGATACGTTTTATTCATTCGGTGCTGAGTTTCAGCAGGATTTAACACGGAGTAATGCGGCAAGATTCTTTTTTGGTGCGGCAAGCAGTTACATCTATAATGGATCGGGAGGAAACAAATATACTGCGCCATTCCGTTTTGGGGCAGGTCTTGGAGGAGAGTTCTTATTACAAGATGCCGTTCACCTTACATTTCAGGGATTGCTCACCTATTTTTCCGATGGAACAATGTTGCCGCTACCTCAGCTGTCGTTTCATTATTATTTTTATTAATATCCAAGACTTAAAAAACTGTAGTAAATCGATGGGAAATAAAAAAGCCGTCACAGAAAATCCTGGACGGCTTTTTTTATTGCTGTTTCTGTTCTGCTATTTCAACAGAGTCATCTTCTTCGTTTCTAACATATTTCCGGATTTTAATGTATAGAAGTATGTTCCCGAAGCTAAACCATCGGCATTGAACGTTACTTCATGTTTTCCTGCTGCAAATTTCCCGTCCACCAATGAGGCAACACGTTGGCCCAGTGCATTGGTAATGAATAATTCAATACGCCCTTCCGTTTTTAAGGCAAATCGAATTGTGCTGGAAGGATTGAATGGATTTGGAAAATTCTGGTCAAGCGTGAATTCCGTCGGTGTCACAGTGGAAATGTGTTTCACGTTTGTAACAACCACTTTGCTCTCCAAAATAATAATGGACACATCTTCTGGATGGTTATTACGAGTATTAGTGTTCACAATGAACAGTTCTCTTTTACCATCGTTATCAATATCATTTGTTATCAAAACATTACGAAAATCGTATGTTGAGTCTTTGGGTGCAGAATACAATGTGTCGAGTTTATATCCGGTGGAATCATCAAATGGTTTTCCGCTAATATGTTTGACCACATATGCCATTCTCGAAGTCCCTCTTGCTGCAATTGCAAAATCCACTTCACCATTACCATCAATATCTCCAATACTCGCACCCTGGAAATCTCCGGTTGTAAATGCCGGAATAATTGTTTTTTGGCTTGATACATTTAAACTTGTAAGATCGTTTGTGTTCGGTAAATATAATACAATACTTTGAGATAGCCCATCAACACGACCTGCAAAAAACATTTCTAATTTTCCATCTTTATTTGCGTCAAAAAACCCGACACTGTTTTGTTCTCCATAATCAATATCCGGCGTTACTTGGTTCACATCTGTTTTTAAAACGTAAGTATCTTTCGCCGTCGCTTCGTAGACACCATAACTAATCATGTCCCAAGTGTATCCCCAAATTTCTTTCTTGCCGTTACCATCAAAATCGACGATGTCATTATTGAAATAATATCCCCCGTTGAATGTTCCGATCGAATCGACAAATTCGCGTTCGAAATCGCTGAATCCTGGACTGATATCGCCGTTAAGATGATAAATTATCAATGGACGAGTACTTGCGGTACCGGAACCACCGCCATATGCGCGGCGAGCGCTTAAGATCAATTCAACATCGCCATCCTTGTCCACATCATCAGCCAGAATACTTGTAATTGCATAATAATATTTGTCGGGGAAACTGAGCTTTGACGTTAACGTCGGTTCATTTGGGAGTTTCTTTGCTACAGAATCATATTCATAAATGAAAAGGCGGGTTGGGTTAGGATCGCCCACAAGACGCGCTTCGGACGGCAATCCAAAAATTATTTCTTGTTGACCGTCTTTGTCTACGTCAGCAACGGTTAAACACGGCCATGATCCTTTGGAAGTATTCTGATATGGTATTTGAACAGACCATACGAGATCAAACTTATTGTTTCCGCTTGCTTCGAATTGCAATATGGACGGCATCGTAGTGTCTGCCGGTTGTGTGGAAGCAGGATCGACGATAACGAGAAATTCTTTTTTACCATCTTTATCAATATCGTACGTTGCATACACTCTCCATGCAGCTACACTGTCGTTCCATACGGCATAGTCACTCGGTTTTATTTGAGCTGCAATCGTGAAATTTGCAGTATCTAAATACGTCTGCGCATTTCCTGTTGAAGAAAATGCGGCAACAAGAATGCTTCCCAATAAAACGGTAAGAAGTATTTTCATGAATAACCTCCTTGATTGTGTATGATTAATGGCGGGATAAAGATGCTTATGGACAAATAACTAAAAAAAGGAAGAGAGAATCAAGAGTGTACGCCAGAATTTAAGATTATGCATGAATTGGTATAATTATGCAACTATATTCCGTAATTCATCTTGACATTCGAGCACACTCTCTTTATTTTTCTCGGAACAAAACCGCTCAATGGACTCAACGGACTCAATGGAATAGTTTACAATTGTTTTTGTATTGCAGCACTATGTCAGGTCGAGTATGAATGTTGTTACACTTCGTATCCTTCTGCTATTTCTTCTTATCTATCCCATCAGTTCTTTACCAGTTGTAGCTGGTACTACAGGGAAAATTGCGGGAAAAATCATCGATGAAAAAACAAACGAGCCGATTGTCGGAGCGAACGTACTGCTTCTTGGCACTTCAACAGGTGCGTCGACTGATGTTGAAGGAAATTATATCATTACGAATGTCTCGCCCGGAACATACACTGTAACGATCTCTGCCGTGGGATTTAGAAAAAAGATTGTTCAAAATGTTTTGGTTAATGTCGATTTAACTTCGCGGATCGACGGAACAATGTCTTCGGAAGCGGTAGACTTAGATCCAGTTGTGGTCACAGCAGAAAGGCCTCTTATTCGCCGTGATCTCACTTCATCTCAAACAAATGTTGATGCAGGTCAGATCCGATCACTTCCTGTAGAAAGTATCACTGGTATTCTTACGACACAAGCTGGAGTGATTCAAGATGAAAATGGAGCATTACATTTTCGCGGCGGACGTTCGGACGAAGTGTCGTACACTGTAAGCGGAGTATCTGTAAACAATCCTTTTACGAATTCGAACAATTTTTCCATTGCCACCAATGCTGTTCAGGAACTGTCGGTAGTTCAAGGAACTTTTAATGCAGAATATGGAAATGCTCTCAGCGGAGTTGTAGAAACAGGTCTCAAAGAGGGAGGGGATCGTTATATTGGACAAGTAACCTTCTATACCGGCGACAGGATCAGTTCGCACAAAAATATCTTTTTTAATGTTGATGATATCGATCCCGCCAGCCATTCTGTGATTGAGGGAACATTTAGCGGACCTCTTCCAATGTTCGAAAAGGATATTTCATTTTTTATATCAGCGCGGAACGATGTCGAAAAAGGATGGTTGTTTGGAGTCCGACAGCATCAACCGTCAGACCTTCCCGGATATTTTACCAGCGGCTGGAGCATACCAAAGACCGGCGATGGAACTGTTGTGCCGATGAATCCAAACAATTCGCTCACAATCACTAATCGGTTAACAATTCGGCCGACAACGTCGGGAAAAATCCATTACGATGTAGTCTTTAATGAAGGTAGATCAAAAAGTTATTCTCATACATTTAAATATAATCCTGAAGGACTGGGAAATAGTTTTGATAATGATATTCTTCACATTCTTCAATATTCCGATCTTATTGATGAAAACAGTTCATACGCTCTTAAATTTTCGTACGCTAAAAATATTACGCAGCAGTATCGTTACAAAGATTTTCTTGATACGCATTATGAGTCGGTAGAAAATCTCATACGATCTGGAGATGTAGGATTCTACTACGGCGGGGCAGTAAGCAGGTATTTTGACCGAAAAGCAGAGACATATGGAATGAAGTTCGATGCGTTCTCTCAGCTTTCACAGAAAATTGATGTTAAGATTGGATATGAATCAAAATTCTGGCAGATGTACCAAACGGGAATTAATGTTATTAAGAATCTTACAACGGATACAATTGCGCGCGTACCCGCAGTGTCTACTCTCGACAACGAATCGTATTCAAAATTTCCAACGCAGCACTCAGCGTATGCTCAGAGTAAATTTGAATTTGCAAGTTTTGTGATGAATGCGAGTGTTCGGCTTGATTACTTTTTTTCAAATTCAGATTACGTTGCTGATATTTACAATCCCAAAGCGCCGCGAAAGATGGCGTCCGAAAAAATTACTATTAGCCCGCGGTTAGGCATTTCCTATGAAATTACAGACAGAGGACGGATACATTTTTCCTACGGACATTTTTTCCAAATGCCTCAGCTGCAGTATTTGTTCACCAATCCGAACTATGAATATGCTGCTACCGTAACCAATACTGTCTTTGGCGATGCAAATCTCAATCCGCAAAAAACAATTACGTATGAATTTGGTTTGCAGCAACAAGTTGCGGATAATGTTGCCTTTAATGTTACCGGATTTTACAAAGATGTCAGAGATCTTTTTGCCACACAATCTATCCGGATATCGCAAAACGAAGCATTTTCCCGGTACGTAAATAAGGATTATGCTAATATTAAAGGAATAACATTTTCGCTGGTGAAGCGACGAAGCGACGGTGATCTTTTCGGAGGAACATTGGATTATACGTACCAATCGTCGGAAGGGAATGATGTTAGTTCCGATGCTTTTTTCATTGATAAAGAATCCGGAAGAGCCAGTGAATTGCAGATACTCTTATTAGATTGGGATCAAACGCACACGTTGAATGCATCAATTATTATGGGTGAAGTAAAAAACTGGAGCATCAGTCTCATCGGTAAAGTTGGTGCCGGACTTCCATACACGCCGCTCCCGGGCCCGGGCGGGGTAGAGTATGATCGGAACACAGCTCGCAAACCTTCACAAACTACCGTGGATCTTCTGGCAGAAAAAGAATTTCAATTGACGGATTTTATGCTGACAGTTTTTGTAAAAGTGTTTAATCTTTTTGACACGTTAAATGAGTCAGATGTGTACGAAGATACCGGACGTTCAACATATACATTGCGTGGCAAGAATGGTGAAGGTGCAGCGATTGATGATCATGTCGGAATTGTTCCCGGGGTCCATTCGATGTCTGAATTTTACGTTAACCCGTTGTTATACTCTTCTCCAAGGGAAGTTCGCCTTGGAGTTTCCTTGAATTTTTAGTTCGCAGGAATGTTATCATGAAGATTCGAAGTGCGATCCTTCTTTGTTCAGCAATGTTACAGACATTGATTGCTCAGTACTCTGAACAAGAAAGTGCTGAACGACGACGGCTTGAATTATCTATCCTATCGGCTCAGGCAAGAAACCATCGTTCCATGCCCCGCATACCGACACTATATCCATCAGCAAAAGATGCAGCCACACTTTCATTTTCAAAAACTTCCAATACGTTTACCGATGCCCGGCTCTATAATATGAATGGTAATCAGATTGTCGGCAATATTTATGACTACGGTGGAATTGCTCCGGGCATAGGACTTATACGGAATACGAATAATATGGTTTGGCGAGGGCTTGGTGATATTTATCAGTTTGGACCGTTTGTTGCAGCAGCGGTGATAGATTCCAACGGAAAAAATATTCATATCTCATCTGACGCGATTAACGATGCTGATTCGAGGGACATCAGTGCGTTCGATCAGCATGTCTATGGATGGAATAGTATCGTTCAAGCGTATGTCGATCCCTCTTCGGCTGTGATGGCTTCCAATCCGGCGTTCGATTCGAACGGCGATGGAAAACCGGACAGTTGGTCTCAATTGTGGTATAACACCACCAAAGGACAATATGTTTGGCCAGGATATTTGCATCAAGATGTTCCGAACGCAGATCTTGAAGTGTTATGGGCGATGGACGATCATGCCAATGATGAGTATCCGTATTTACCGTTTCCAAACGATAAAACAAAACGGGGTCTGGGTATAAAAATTGAAGGCCGAGCGCTTCAGTGGAGTAATTCGCTCGCACAGAATTGTATTTTTTTTGTTTACACAGCACAAAATTACAGTGAAAAAGATCTTGATACAGTGTATTTCGGGATGTATGGTGACGTTGATGTCGGGGGAGGAATTGCAGGCGGAAGTGGTGGATTTGAAAATACGGATGATTTGGGATATTTCATTTCTCCGATGGATACAGTACATCGAGTAACTAGTGTTCCCGTCCCTGTTTTTTCAAGAAGCATCGTCTATTTTTGGGATGAAAATGGGAAAGGGTATCTCAATAAACCTGCCCACTATAATGCCTGTAAATTTTTGGAGAGCCCCGCAAATTCTGTGGATGGAATCAACAATGACGGCGATTTCAAATTAAATAAACAGGCGATGATTGATGAAAGTCAAACAAATGGAATTGACGATGACGGTGACTGGAATGCTGCCAATGACGATATAGGAGTTGATGGAGTTCCCGGCACAGCGGATTTTGGTGAAGGGGATGGACTTCCAACGTCCGGTATCAATTTTCGTTTTCCCGATGGAACAATAAATCCATTATATCCGGGTGAACCGAATTTTGAATTGACCGATCTGGACGAGTCTGATCAAATTGGTTTGACTGCTTTTAAAAGCTTTGCAATTAAAGCACTTCGACAGCAAGATGACGAAATTGTATGGGGACAACTGGATCGAAAGTTTATTGATATGGATAGTATCCCTGCATCGCAGGATATCGCATTCATTTACGGATCTGGTAAGATGAGCTTAAAAAAGAAAGGCGTGGACGGTTCGATAAAACGATTTTCGGTTGCGTTGTTGATGGGATCAAATTTAAATGATGTTCTAATCTCCGCGAGAACTGTTCAGCTGATTTATAACCAAAACTATCAATTTATCCGTCCACCGGATAAGCCGGTTGTTTCTGCTGTAGCGGGAGATAAAAAAGTAACACTGTATTGGGATAGCGGTGCGGAAGAGAGTATCGATCCGATTCTAGGAAAAGACTTTGAAGGATATATGATCTATCGTAGTACGGACCCGCAGTTCAGCGACATCAATACGATCACAGATGGATTCGGAACGCCGTTGCTCTATTCACCTCTAACGGACAATCTTGGCAAAGTCGCCCGTTGGGATATTGCAAAACGTCCTGAGCCCCTGTTTGAAGACGATACATCCAAAACAAAAAATGGTGTATATGATCCGGGAGAACGATTTATTGATGTAAACCAGAATGGTGTTTACGATGCCACACTAGTAGATGATTTTTGGAAAGGATTTGCACCGGTTCCGTTCGATCAACGCGGAATTAGTTTCTATTTGGGTGACAACACCGCGTTAGTGCACTCCTATATTGATTCGAATAATGTGATTAACGGACAAACATATTATTATGCTGTTGTGTCGTTCGATCACGGCGATTTTACAAATTATTCTCCCAGCGAATGTACAAAAAGAATCAGCATCGATAATGTAACAGGCAGACTGGTCTTTGACGTTAATACGATCCGGGTTATTCCGGGTCCTAACGCAGGGGGATATGTTCCTCCAAAGTTTACTACATCAAACAGTATTCAGCAGATACAAGGAGATGCAACAGGCAAAGTCACTCCTGTGATCGTGGATGAAATGCATATCAAGGATCAGATTACGTATAACGTTATTTTTTATGACTCACTGCGGGAAGGGAATAAAAAAACGTTCAAGACCAATTTTGCTGTTCTGAGGGAAACACCCATTGAATCAAACGTACTGTTGACGGATACCAATTTTGTCAAAGTTGGCAACTCCTACATTGTTCGTGATCCGATACTGCAGGTAACGCGTTCTTCTTCCGGTCAAATATACACCGAAGGAGCAGATTATATTTTAGATACTCTGCGCGGATTGATCAGGAAAACTACAACGGGAGCAATGACTTCCATCAATGGGCCGTTCAAAGTTCGGTACCGTTATTTTCCCCAACCTCCCAGTGTGTTCATCAATAATGAAGAATCAAATCCTGTCTTTGACGGGATAAAATTATATGTCCAGACACAAATACTGACACTTGATACAACAAAATCAACCTGGGTTATTCAACACGGAAATACAAATAGCACAGTTGGTTTATATTCCGGGGGCATCCAAAAATATGCACCAGTTGATGCACAAATAATTTTCAATTCACTCGATACGAATGCTTCCGGCGGCTTTGTTGAACCAGGCGACACACTCGGCACTTTAAACGGAAATATTTTAGGAAAACTTGTTAAGTGTCCGTTCCGTATTGTGAATGTTTCTAAAGATTCAGCATATCTGGCGATGCCTCTTCGCGCATTTATCGTCGAAAACACCCCACGCAATAATCGATGGGAACTGGGAGAAGCGATTGTTTTCCTTACTCCGCCGACGAACAATACAACACTCTACCAAGTACGGTTTACTGATACGACTGGTGCAAAAACTATTAAAGGCTCAGTGTTCCAAATAAAAATGCATATACCGTTTGGCTCAAATGATGTTTACACGTTTTCAACACAAGCTGCATCCTACAATGCATCGCTTGCAACGACTTCCATGAATAGCATTAAAGTAGTACCCAATCCATACGTTGCGGTGAATGATATCGAACCGACTGACCGTTTACCCGGTACAACCCGCGGCAGCCGTCGAATTTATTTTGAACACCTTCCGCCGCAGTGTACCATCCGCATTTATACGGTTTCCGGAGAATTAGTGAAAGAATTGTATCATAACACATCAATCGATAATGGAAGGGAGTATTGGGATCTTTTAAATAGAGACAATTTTAGTGTTGCGTACGGTATTTATATAGCCCATATAGACGCTCCCGGTGTTGGTGAACGAATTTTGAAATTTGGGATTATTAAATAAATCACGATATGAAAAAATTTGTCAAACAATATTTTCTCTTGATGGTGATTGTTTCGACTCTCTTCAGTCAACAGGCAGTGTTGACGAAAACCGGAACAACTGCAGCATCGTTTCTGAAAATAGGAGCCGGTGCACGCGCAATAGCGATGGGTGGTGCATTCACTGCTGTTTCGAACGATCTCTCCTCCGCATATTGGAATCCTTCAGGTCTTGCAAGAATGAACAACAGCGAAGCAGCCTTTAATCATATTGACTGGATTGCCGATATAAAATATGATAACGCAGCTGTCGCATTTTTGATTGATGGTGTTGGGACGCTTTCCGCAGGTTTTACATCACTGAATGTCGGTGAAATTGAGGTAACAACAACAACGGATCCAGAAGGAACAGGGGAAAAATATACTGCTGGTGGAACATTGATGGGTCTTTCGTTTGGGAAAAATCTTACGGATAAATTTTCAATCGGTTTTACTTTAAAATACATACGCGAATTTCTTTGGAATATGAATGCGCAAACATTCGCGTTCGATTTTGGCACATTGTATACCGCACCGGTGCTGAATGGTGTGACTATTGGTGCCAGCATGTCCAACTTTGGGCCAAAGATGAAACTGAATGGCCGAGACAATAAAATCCTTGTCCGAACCGGCGCTGGCGATCAAAATATCATCGATGGTGAATACGCATTGGATGAATATGATCTTCCGTTGATCTTCCGAGTCGGCATCGCAACGGACGCCGTGAATGCCGAGAATAATCGATTAACCATTGCGGTGGATGCTATTCACCCAAACGATAATACTGAGTATGTAAACAGCGGCATTGAATATTGCTGGGCAAATATCGTTTCTATTCGAGGGGGATGGAAGTCTGCCTTCGAGCGGGGGAGTGAACAAGGATTGACGTTTGGAGGAGGCGTTCAATATTCGTTAACTCCTCAATTGAATTTTATGGTTGATTATGCCTACCAAAATTTTGGGCGTCTAAAGCCCGTGCACTATTTTTCGTTTGGACTGAGATTTTGATCCTTGATACTTATTATCTAATCTTGACTCAACAACCCGCATTGATTATATTCAAAACGCATCTAATTTTCGTGAACTTAACAGTAACGGATACTAATTTATGAGCAAACGCTACTCTCTGTTCCACATTGCCACAATCGTCATTTTCTCTTCTTCACTTCTCATCGCAGGCACCACAGGCAAGATCGCCGGAAAAGTCACCGACTCAAAAACAAAAGAAGGAATCCCTTCTGCTGTTGTGGCCATTGCCGGTACACCTCTTGGCGCGTCGACAGATTTTGATGGGAATTATGTGATTGTCAATGTTCCGCCGGGCACCTATTCTGTTTCGGTCAGTTATGTTGGATATCAGCCGACGCGCATTAATAATGTCGGAGTAAACGTTGACTATACAACAACACTGAACATTCAACTGAATGAGTCCGCCGTAGAGTTGAACGAATTCATTGTTGAAGGAGAGCGCAATCCTCTCATTCGGCAAGATCAGACCAATCCGGTAGTTGCAGTCACCGCTGAAAATATTCAAGCACTTCCGGTGACGAGCATTAGTGAGATTATTGGTTTGCAATCCGGCGTTGTGGTTGATGATGACGGCGACATTCACGTTCGCGGAGGACGCTCGAATGAAATTTCATTTACGTTGAACGGAATTTCCGTTAACAATCCGTACGATAATTTAAGTTCCATCGGTGTTGCAACAAACGCTGTACAGGAAGTGACGGTATCAACCGGAACATTCAGTGCTGAATATGGTAATGCACTCAGTGGAGTTGTAAACTATGTGACAAAAGAAGGTGGTGCAAAAAATACCGGAAGTCTGCGTGTGTTAACGGGAGACTATTATAGTAAGGACAAAGATATTTTTCCGCACATTCAGCATTATCAACCTTTAAATAATTCGCGTGTTGAAGGAACCTTTGGCGGACCGACGTTGATTGATGATCTGACATTTTATGCATCCGGCGTTTACGATAGAAACCATGGTTACCTATACGGAAACAGGATTTATAATCCGACAGATCTATATGTTACGAGAGACGAATTTACCAAACGAATTCCTTTTTTGGATTCACTCGGAAATCCCATTCCTGATTTAAATAATCCAGGATATCCATTTTATGCAAACGACCCGCGACTAGGTTCAAACGGTTCCCCCTATTATTTTAATCCGTTAGGCCGGAAACTGGTATACAAAAGTTACGGTTTTTTTCAGGCACCTACGTTTGATGATCTCGGAAGACCTTCCGGCGACAGCGCTTTGATCCCGTTAAATACAAGTGAATCATTTAATATTCAGGGAAATTTTGCTTATAGGCTTTCATCCACAATGCGTTTGAAATATGAAGTTGTGTACGACAATGGGGAGAGTCAAAATGCATCATATTATGGAACATCAACAAATCCTTCTTATCGGTTTAATCCCGACGGCAGGCCGACCAATTACAGTAACGGATTAATACAAGCGTTAGATTGGACACATACAATAAGCAATTCTATGTTTTACACCGTGAAAGTATCGGCGAGTCAATCGGAAGACAAATCGTATGTCTATGAAAATATGAACGACCCTGGTTATTTACCGGGATTTTATCAAACAGTATTACCAATCGTTAACTTTACCACCGGCGGTGTAAATTTAAATAGAACATTCAGAAGCTCTGAATCGATGGGTGGTAAATTCGATTTACAAGCTCAATTATTTGGTGATCATGAAGTGAAGTTGGGCGGGGAAATTCGTCTTCATACAATAAAATTAGAGACGTATGAATTGGAATTTTATGATGTTAACAAACCCACAAGTGTTATTGATGACTTCCAGGATGTCTATAGCGACAGCGTTAAATATGCAGCACGGAAGCCCGATGTGAATTCCGGTTACATCAATTATAAAAAAGAACCGGTTCAATTATCGATGTATGTGCAAGATAAGATAGAACTGGAAAAGTCGTTAATCTTAAATGTTGGTTTGCGATATGAATATTTCGATCCGTCATCAAAGTATAATCCAAAATTGAGTGACGCACTTTCTGCTCGTAATGCAACATTTTTAACAAAGGATCTTACCACTTCCAGTATCAAACATACATTTAGTCCGCGTATCAGTATCGCTTATCCTATCACCGATCAAGGTGTTATTCGATTCTCCTACGGACATTTTTATCAATTGGGTAATTTATCGTCCCTCTATACCAATACAAATTTTCGTGTTGCAGGATCGCAGCCTATTTTCGGAAATGCTGAAGTGAAACCACAGCGGAGCGTTCAATACGAGATAGGTCTGCAGCAAGGATTGACCCCTGATTTGCGCTTAGAAATTGTGGGATTTTATAAAGATGTTCGCGACTATATCTTCCGGCAAATTGTTGTGACGGCAAAGGGAGATATTAAATATGAAGTGCTGACGAATCTTGATTATGCAAACTCCCGCGGTCTCACCGTTTCACTCTATCAACGAAGAATGCCGGGAAGTATTTTCTCATCGTCCATTGATTATACATTCTCCGTTGCTGAAGGAAACAGAACGGAACCACGTGATGACTTTTTCTTCAGTGAAAAATCCGGAAAGAGTGCGGAAACATTCCTGGTACCGCAGAGTTTTGACCGGACACATATTTTGAATACCACTTTAAACTTTAGTGAATCGGATAATTACAGTATTAGTCTTATCAACAGGATGCAATCCGGTACGCCGTATACGTCCAGTATTCCAGCAAGCCTTTCAACGCAGTTGTCGCAATTTATCCAGAACAGTTCTGTCAAACCGTTCCAATGGTCAGTGGACTTGAAGTTGGAAAAATTCCTAACACTCGGAGAATTTCGGTATTCCTTCTTTATTCAAGTTGATAATATCTTTGATACTAGAAGCGAAACCGATGTGTACTCGAATAGCGGCAAGGCGCTCTATAATGCTAATCAAGTGGCCAACGCTCGAGAATTCCAAGAGATTCGAAACAGAATTAACCGCGGCGATGTTGGATTGGTTCCTCTTTCTGCAGTGGATAATTATTATAACAATCCTCAAAATGTCAGTCGCCCACGATTGGCGCGATTTGGTTTTTCAGTCCTTTTTTAATTGAAGATTATGAACAAGGGAACATTACGTATGAACAAAAGTTTGTTGGTTACTCTTCTGATCATTTTTTCATTTGCCACCTCGCAGGAAAGCAACATTGATTTCAGAACTGTTGATTTGAAATATCTGAATAAACAACAACTCAGGGAATTTCAACGTTGGCGGGATGAACAGTTTCGATTGATGAAAACGTCAGGACTGCAAAATGAAATTAAAAGTCTTGTCATTCAGGGAAACAAAATCAAATCCATTATTTATAATACGGGAGCTATCAGTAATCCCGGTGTTTCGGGTTTGGATCTTGTGTGGAATGGCCTTGGATATGGATATGAGTTTGGACCTTTGGTTACATCTCGAGTTCCTCGTGCTGCAAATCCATCGGATTCATTAAATATTGTTATTGATGGTTTTGGTGGAGCAAACAAAAGTATCGTTGACGGAGACTTTGCTCCTGATGGAGTGACTAAATGGGGATGGCTTCCGAAAGCAGGTTATTCAGACCCAAATCAAAACGATCTTGCAAGTTGGGGTGCTAGAACTTCCGATCTTCGCATCAAACCAAAATCATGGCCGGAAATTTGGTACAATTCCGTCATTGGAGAATATATCTATCCCTCGTTCCTCGGCGGCAACGCTACGGTGCCCGATGAAGAAGTGTATTACATTGTTGATGATTCCACAGATGCAGAATTCGATTATTATCCAATTGCCAGTAATCTTTCTCGCCGCGGTCTCGGTGTAAATTTGGAAGTGCGCACATTTCAATTTGCGAATCCGTTGGCTGAAGATATTGTTTTCCTTGTCTATACAGCTGAGAACGATCCTCGATCGAAACATCTTCCAAAAGTGTTTTTTGGCATGTTTGGGGATCCGCATATCGGCGGTCCCAATAATTTTAGTGATGATGCTGCGTCGTTCATTCCGGCGCGTCCAATCGGGAAACAAGCATTTGATAAATTACTGACGATTGACTCTAAACTAACAACAGCATTGTCACGAAATATGGTGTATAGTTGGGATCCGGACGGGAAGAGCGATAATCCAGCGTTCACTCCTGGATATTTTGGTTATAAGTTTTTGGAAAGTCCGAATAACAGCATTGATGGAATAGACAATGACGATGATGGAATTAGAGATGAAAATCCATTAAATGATAAGGGGACATACATTGATGGAGTGAATGTTTCTTTAACAAATGGAATTTACGACACAACAAAATACATTGCATTATATGGAGCACTGAAACCTCGGTGGTCTGGCGATGAAGATGGAGACTGGGATAAAGAAAAAGATGATCTGGGTGTGGATGGAATTTTTGGCACCGGTGATTTTGGAGAAGGGAATGGAGTTCCGGATCAATTAATTGCTGCTGACGGTTCGTGGCTCGGTTCGGAGCCCAACTTTGGTTTTCGTGACGTAAACGAATCTGATCAGATCGGTCTGAGAAGTTTTTGGTCATTAGTGTATCATGGTTCGGCATCCAGTTATCCAAAAAATGATAACGCTATGTACAACTTTATTTCGGCAGAATTTGATACTGCGGCTCTTGCAAATCTTTATACAACAGACCCGGCCAATTTAAGTGACTATATTTTTTTGTATGGGTCCGGTCCGTTTGATATGCATCCGGGTCACCGTGAACGGTTTTCTATTGCATTGTTAATGGGACAAGATTTAAAAGATCTTTTGTTGAACTCTGAAACAGCACAACTAGTATTGGCAGCAAACTATCGTTTTGCTCAACCGCCACCAAAACCAAGAGTGACCGCAGTGGCAGGCAATGGACGTGTAACATTGTATTGGGATAATAATTCTGAAAAAGCGACAGATCCATTCTCCGGTAAAAAAGATTTTGAAGGATATAAGATCTATCGCAGTCAGGATTACACGTTTAAGGATGTATTTAGTGTGACCGATGGAAACGGATATCCTTTCCTCGGGAAGGCCTTGTACGATGAAAAGGCCAGAAAATCAGCGCAATGGCACCGCCCCTGGACAAAAACCGAACAGGACAAGTATCTTGGTGGATTTATGCCCGTTGAATACCGAGGCCGCTATATTAGATATTATATGGGTGAACCAAGCGATACATCTGGTTTGCACCATGAGTATGTCGATTCAACAGTGACCAACGGTGTTACATATTATTATGCTGTTGTTTCATATGACCATGGTGATGATAGTCTCAAGTTACCTCCTTCAGAAAGTCAGTCAATTATTCAGCGTGATGCCGTAACGCAGGAATTTAAATTTGATGTGAATACTATTTCGGTCGTACCAAATAGTGAAGCGAAAGGTCTCGTTAGTTCAAAAAATGATTTGCAAAATGGAATGACATTAACTCATCCCAAAGGTGCTGCAACCGGACGCTTTTCGTTCAAAGTATTTGATGAACTTGCAGTGAAAAATGGTCAATACAAGATCTCGTTTGCGAGAACAAAAGTGGATGCTGATACTGTTGTGACATACAGTGTATTACGGGTAACTCCTGCTGTGGAACATTTTATCGGGAACGAAAATCTTTTTGTCAATTTGCAAAATAAAAACTTTCTTGCTACCAGTGTAAAAATCTATGACGGTGCAGACACAACTTCGCCGCAAGTTTCGTCTGCATCAATTGTGGTTGATTCTGCAAATGGCAGACTTCGCGCAACAGTAACTGGTGTTTTGTTGAGGTCTAAATCCTATACAGTGTCATATCAATATTATCCTGTGGCAAATAGCAATTATTATAAAGGGACTGACTCGAACCCAGTGTTTGACGGAATTCGGACATATGCCTTTGATGATTCATTAATGTTGGATGGAGCCAGTTCTGGATTGACCAGCAAAGTCAATACAGACAGTCTGATTTTGACGATTAATAGGATCTTTTCCGTCATGAAATACATGGCTCATCCGATTGATTATCGGATTACCTTTACGACAACAACAACGAGTCTTGATTCCAGTGGAAACTATATCGCTCCGGCAGATTCGTTTGTTTCTGTTGCTACAGTCTCATCAGTGAATAAAAAATATGTAAAGACTCCTTTCAAAATTGAAAATATGACAGATACTACAAAACTGGATATTATTATTAATGAAAAGACAGGAGCGAATAATAAGACAGATCGTTGGGATGTTGGTGAGGAAATTGTTATTTGTAAATTAGCAACTCCCATCGGCAATTCGCTGTCGTTTCATAACATTGCCATCAATAGAAAAAATAATGGTTCAAGTTACGTCATTCCTTCTGGATCAGTCATCAACGTTAAAATGTTTAAGCCCTTTGCAACAAATGATGAGTATACATTCACAACAAAAGCGTTAACGTATAATGCTGCTCTTGGCGATCAATTGCTGCAGAATGTGTATGTTGTTCCAAATCCGTATGTGATTAACAGTGCATTTGAACTTCCGTCCAACCGGCCGGATTTGCGAGGCGAACGAGCAATTCAGTTTAGGAATCTTCCGAGAGAATGTACTGTACGTATCTACACCATTACTGGTGATTTGGTACAAACACTTCGTAAAAATGATAATACGTCGTATTTAACATGGGATCTTCTCTCATCAGAAAGCGCTCGTATCGGTTACGGGGTATACATTTATCATGTTGAGACTCCGACAGGCGGAACAAAGATCGGTCGTCTTGGAATTATTAAATAAAATTTGGAGAACTCGCACATGAAATTTGTTATTCGATTATCGGTACTATTGGTCGTCATGTTCATGATGAATATTGCGCATGCGCAGATTGTCAGAACAACGACGAAGGTCGGCACGACGGTCGCACAGTTCTTGAAGATTGGAGCCGGGGCTCGATCCGTAGCAATGGGTGGAAGCGCCGCTGCAATGGATGGCGATGTCTATGCAATTTATTGGAATCCCGGTTCACTCGCGCGCCTTAAAACTCCCGGTGAAACTTCTTTCAATCATACACAATGGCTTGCTGATATCGACTATAACTATGTCGCCAGCGGTTTAACAATCGATGGAGTAGGGACACTTGGACTTTCGGTCACATCAGTAACGATGCCGGAAGAGATTGTTCGAACGGAGATCAATCCTGAAGGGGATGGACGCCGATGGAGTTACAGTGCGTTTTCTATGGGACTCTCATATGCTCGTTCGTTGACTGATCGATTTTCAATTGGATTTACCGCCAAATACATTCGTGAAGGTATCTGGAATATGTCTTCATCCGGTTTTGCTTTTGATATTGGAACGATCTATACAACTACATTCAACGGATTGAAAATCGGCGCCAGCATTTCCAACTTTGGAACAAAGATGCGTCTTGATGGCCAGGATATTTCATTTAATAATTATCCGACAGGTGAACAGGGACAAGGTCCGCAAAATATTCAATCGTTGTATAAAACGGAAGCATATGACATCCCACTGCAATTCCGTATCGGCTTGGCAATGGATGTTTTAACGATGGATGCGATCCGTGCTACGGCTTCAGTCGATGCAACACATCCTAATGACAATGTGGAGTATGTGAATTCCGGTGTAGAAGTAGCGTATGATGAAATGTTCTTTGCCCGCGTTGGATATAATTCCTTGTTTAATGAAAATTCAGAACAGGGTTTAACGTGGGGTGTAGGATTCAACTTCCAGATTACAAATCTCAACGGTATCAAAGTCGATTATGCGTTTGCCGATCATGGCCGCCTGAACGACGTTCAATACGTTACAGTAAGTATTACGTATTAACGATATTACTAGTGCCGTGCATGCAACCTTGTCAAGGTTTCGAAAAAATTATTTTATAACCTTGGCATGGTTTCGTAACAAAAAAACCTGAGTGATGAGCTCAGGTTTTTTTGTTACTCAATTCGATGATGGTATTACTTGAGCATCATCATTTTAATGTTCTTTTCGATATTTCCGGCAGTCATCTTCGCAATATAAGCACCCGATGAAACTGTCTTGCCGTTTTTATCTTTTCCATTCCATGCAATGTTGTGTGATCCTTTGGTAAACTCTTCATTGTTTGCTAATGTTGTTACTTCCTTACCAAGCATATCAAAGATCCGTAAGGTTACTTGTTTGGACAACGGGAGAACGAAATTAATAGTTGTTGTCGGATTGAATGGATTGGGGAAGTTCTGATTCAATTGATAATCATCAGGCATAATTACTGTAAGATTCTTATTGCCGACTGAACCGACAACATCCGCTTCCAGTGACCGGAAGATCCATTTTTTGACGTTTGTTACTTTCTTGCTGGAATCCTCCACAAATAGTTGGGTATTGACATCAAAATGCTGCCAGCTGGAGGTTACTGAATCTGTCACTGATTGGTACGGCAGAATAACTTCCACTTTTCCGTCACCATCAATATCTCTCGGCATCGACATTTTGGAAACAAATCCTTCGCCTATTACTTTTACGGTATCTTTTATTTGCATTGAATCGCGATAAGTAAAAGATGCATAGACATCGGATTCGCCTTTGTAAAATACTTTGCGCGTATAATTTGCGGGATTGCGCAATGAACCGGTTCCGTTGTATTCAATCGCAACCACGTTGCTTGGGTAAGCGGATCCTACCAAGATCTCTTTTTTACCGTTACGGTCCAGATCAGCTTCTACACCGGTAAAGCTTGAAATCGGTATCCCAGAACTGGTCTGTGATACAGCCGAAGCAATCTTCACGGCATGGGTTGCATCTGCTTTTTGAACATCATCAGCTGCATCGTAATCAATAACGAATAACGATCCATCAAGTGTGTCGCTCAAACCGCCGTAGAGCGGTAAATAGACTTCGGAGTTATTATCCTTATCAAGATTTGCGACAATGCCACCGAATAAGGCAACATAATCAAACGTAGGGGTAATCTGATAGTAATGAGTGCCATTGACAGGAGCGGTGGTATCCGGCGTTACATATGTATCTGCGCCGGTTACTTTCATTACCCAGTAATCCAAAAAGTTCCAGTTGTGGCAAACAATTTCCATCTTACCATCGCCATTCAGATCGACGGGATGAATTCCATACGGTGATCCCCCGCCAAATTTTGAACTTGCAAGTCGGCGTGTACCGCCTTCAATTTCAAATGTCGAAAGACCCGGTTCGTTTGTTGACCAATCGCCGAGAGCGTGAATGATAAGAAAATCATCATTCCCACCACCTGCGAGATTCTTCGGTGTCAACAATTCCTGTTGATTGTCTCCATCAACATCGGCCACTTCAAAATGTTCCACCGTTAATTGAAGACCGCCTTCGACAGCAGTACCTGCTAACGATCCAAAATTGGAACCATAGGCAACAGTATTTGGAATTATTGCCGAAGGAAGTGTTCCAAATTTATGACTGCCGGTGACACCATCCCATTCAAATACTAAAAATCCACCCGTTGCACCGGCGCGTGGGAAAATAATTTCTCCTTTACCGTCACCGTCCAAATCTCCTGAACGAACTGTTCTTGGTGTTGATGTTCCACCGACTCCATACGGTGTACCGCTCAGTGTATCAAGGCGCGGTGAAGACCATATCCATTCAAGTGTATCATTTCCGGCAGCCTGAAATACATGAACTCGACCGGATTTGGAATAATCTGTAACGATAATTTCAGGTTTTCCGTCTTTATCAAGATCGGGAGCAACCCATGAACCGCGTATACCAATGTCTCCAAAAAAAGCGCTGTCCGGTTTTACCGTTGTCTTTTTTGGAATAAATTTGCCTCCCAAATGGGTTTGTCCGAAGACAAAGGCAGATACCAAAAGAGACAAGAAAAGAAGAGTAGATATTTTTTTCATTGTTACTCCTATTGTGAATGAAGTTATTGTGGATTGTCGTCTCAAACTAGAGGATATTACTATGGTAAAAATAGTCAATCTAACGAAGTGAATCAAGATTCTTCTAGAGAATTTTGGCGACATTATTTGAATTGTGAAGCTTATTTGGTATTTTTGATAAAATTTTGGACAAGGGTGAATCACCATTCTATTTTTCATACTGCTTCAAGTCTGTTATTGATCAAGCCCCGTGCTATCGGAGATGTTCTCCTTTCAACACCTGTCATTAAAAACATTAAACTACAATTTCCAAATATCCAGATTGATTTTTTGTGCGAAGAATTTGCTTCCGATGTTGTTTCGGGGAATCCTTATCTCCGTGAGGTGATCAGTTTCAATAAAAAGAACGATTCGACCTTTTCCGTTATCCAAAAGATTCGAAGTAGAAAGTATGATATTGTCATTGATCTATTTGGAAATCCTCGAACAGCGTTAATTACCCGATGCAGCGGAGCGAAACAAAGAATCGGATTTCCTTTCCGCGGTCGTGCGTATGCATACAATGCACATGTAACACCCCGCGGTGGAGAAGTTCATAACGTCGACTTTAATCTGGACGTTTTGCGTCATTTTGGGATTGCAATTACTGATTCCACTCCCGACTTCATCATTCAAAGCAATGACGAAATTCTTGCTCAACAGTGGTTGAAGGAACAACTTGGTTCACAACAATCAATCGTAGGAATTAATCCGAGCGGCGGATGGTATACCAAAAAATGGAACAGCGAATCATATGCGCAATTAGCGGATGAGATTATCGAAAAACATCAGTCCAATGTTCTCTATTTTTGGGGTCCAGGAGAATATGATGAAGTGCAAAAGATACGGTCAATGATGAAGCACAAGAGTGCTATCATTCCGAAGACAAGTTTAAAAGAAATGGGTGCGTTCCTGAAATCCTGTTCGTATCTTATCAGTAATGATTCGGGGCCGATGCATATTGCAGCATCGCTTAGTGTGCCAACTCTGGGAATTTACGGACCGACTGATCCTAACTTGCAGGGTCCGTACGGCAAAAAAAATCTATGGGTAAGAGATGAAAGACTGGATTGCCTTGAATGTAATCTTACTGAATGCCCGATTGGAAATATTTGCATGAAAGGTCTCTCTGTTGAAGTAGTCTTCAACGCTTTTCAGCAGCTTAAGAACAACAATTAAATTCGCATGGCTAAAAAATCGATAACAAAGAAAAAAACAATAAAAAAAATATTTATTCCCGACTGTAAACGCTTCACCGGATATAAACCATGTTTTCCGGGTAAGGCTTGCTATCAGGAGTGTGTTGACCATGAACCAATCGGGAAGAAGATCCTTATCATAAATCTGGATGCCATGGGTGCCGTGGTGCAGACGACAGCGATGCTTCCTGCGATTAAACGAAAATATCCGAACAGCCATATTTCATGGATCACATTGAAGAATGCGTACCGGTTGCTCGATAACAATCCGTATCTCGATGCAGTCTACTTGTGGGAACCGGAAAATTGGATGATACTGCAGCAAATGCAATTCGACATTGTCTATCAAACGGATAAAACAAAACGATCTTGCGCTTTTGGCAACACGCTTAACGCAAAAGAAAAGATCGGATTTGGTTTAAACAAGAATGGACAAATCATTCCTTTGAACAAGGAGGCGGAGTATAGTTATATCCTTGGATTGGATGATGAATTGAAGTTCCGCAAAAATGAAAAATATGGGACTCAGATTCTTCAAGAATCGATGAAGTTGAAGTTCCAGCGAGATGAATACGTGTTTGAATTATCGGCGGAAGAAAAACAATTCTGCGAGAGTTATTGCTCCGAACATCAATTGCATAATGGTGATCTGATTGTCGGATTTAACACCGGTTGTTCGTATCTTTATCAAAATAAAAAAATGACGATTGATCAACATGTGCAGTTGATTGAAACAATGTATTCGGTTAAGGGTATTCGTTTAGTGCTTGTCGGCGGACCGGAAGATACAGAACGGAACGCAGAAATTGTCCGCAGGGTTGGGAATAAAGTATTAAACACGCCAACTACGGAAGGGGTCAGGCGCGGTATCTGTTACGAGAACATTTGCGATGTGATTATTACCGGCGATTCTTTCGGAATGCACGTTGCCATTGGATTGAAAAAACATGTCATCGCCTGGTTCGGTTTAAGCTGCTGGAATGAGATTGATCTGTATGAGCGGGGCATCAAATTGATTCCGGAAGGTCTTTTCTGTGCACCATGCTGGAAAAAACAGTGTCCTTACAACCTGGAATGTATCCAAATGATAGATCTGAAGAGGATTGTTTCAGAAGTGAAACGATTTGCCGCATTAAGAGCAAAATAAAAAATATCCTTCGAGGGGATTTTTTATTGCTTCACACCTTTTTCTGTAAGATAATCGGTAAATTTTTTCGATTCGTAGTGATTTTCTGCAATAAAACTCAACACATGAATAAACCGGTCTGCCTCCACATATCCCGGAAGAATCGTAATAGGTTCTCCATTGCTTTTCAAAAATAAAGTGGCCGGATAACCATTCACACCCATCCCTTGAGAAAATTCTGCCGGACTAATCTTCTTACCTGAATAGGATATTGTTTCATTGGCTTCAGCATTTAATTTGATAATCACAAAGTATTTTTCAAGGTAATCCGTGATTTTTTTATCGCCATAGGTGCCGGAGTCCATTTTTTTGCACCAGCCACACCAATCGGTATACACGTCAATCAAAACTTTTTTCCCTGATTGTTTTGCTTGTTTTAATCCGTCGTCAAATTTTTTCCATTGAGGGTTTTTTGCCGCAGTAAGTGTAGAAAAAATTACAACGAGCAAAACAAACATTATTTTTTTCATATCATCCTTTAGAATAGTTGTCACAGCATACAACAGCGCATGAATAGAATGCGTTCCAGCAAAAGTTCACTTTCTTATCACATGTTCAATACGAGAAAGAACAGCATCGACGGAGATTTCTTCAAACGTGCACACTTTCGGATTACCAGGACATCGATTCTGACAATATCCTTCTGCCGGAAGAACAACTTCCGATTTATTGCCAAGTGAACCCCATAATTTGAAGGAACAGGCTGGAAGCGGGCAAAACATTGTCACTGTCGGAATTTTCAATGCTGCAGCGATATGCTGTGTTCCCGTGCTTGATGATACGAGTATTGAAAGCATACTGCACAAAGCTATTAGTTCACGAAGATCGCTTCCCGTGTATACAATATGTTTTTCCTTAAACTGTTCAAAATGTTTTTCCAAAACTGGATTCCCGATTCCAATATTAATGAATAATTGGTGTCGTTTGGATAGGGTTTCACATAATTGAACATACCGTTCAGCCCGCCAATTCGGAACAGAGTTATTTGAACTTGGATTGATTCCGATAATCGGTTTAGTAAGGTCGAAGTTTTTATTCCTAAAATAAAATGCTGATTGTTCTTTCTCGTTTGCACTGACAAACAATTCCGGTGTGATATCGTCATTTTTTACACCAATCTTTCTTCCAAGATCCATAACATAGTCCGCTTCATGACGCAGAGGAATATATTTATTTCTGCTCACCGTCCTTGTTCCGGTGAGAATTTGATAGATCTTACCCCCAACTCCGATGCGACGGCGAATTCCGGCAAGGAGCATCATCCACGCGTGTCGTTCACGGGGAAGAGGTATTAATCCTGTATCAAAGTGTAATTTCCGTAATGTATGTACCTGACTCCAAAATCCTTTTTTCCCTGCATCTTTTCCTTGAGGATCGTCTGTAATAAGCAGATCGATATTCGGATTATTTTGCAGTAATACTCCTGAAATGGAATTGACCATGACCGCGACAAAGGAGTTCGGAAATGATTGTTTCACAGTACGAATGAGAGGAGTGGTAAGAACGACGTCACCGATTCGATCCGGTCGGATGATAAGAATGCGGCGTGGTTTCATGGTAACACTTGTTTATAAACAGCGAGAGTTTTTTCAGCAACTCTGCTCCAAAGAAATTCTTTCTTCATATGTTCTTTGAGCATCGGTTTTTTTTGAGCATTCAGCGACGTAATAATTCCGGATTTTATGGATTCTACAGATCCCGGTTCCACGTAGGTTGCCATCGAATTAAAATAGTCCTTTGTTCCGCCATACGGAGTAATGACAATCTTTGCGCCGGCAAGAGCTGCTTCCAATGCGGCAATTCCGGGCGTTTCAAAAAGCGAAGGGAGTACAAATACATTACATGCAGCATAAGCCGATGCAAGCATTTCTGAATCATTTTCCAAACCATCAATGATCAGGATATTTTTCGATCCTTTTGCTTCCTCTAAACATTTTTTACCCTCTGGTGTGCCGGAAACTTTACCAATGATGACTGCAGGGTGATCTATCTGTTTTAATGCCTTAATCAATTGCAAAACATTTTTTCGTGCAGGGCCAATATGACCGACATTCAGGATAAAATTTTCAATCCCATATTTTTTCTTAAATAATGAGGGATCGCCAAATTCAAATCGCGCTTCCACTCCGTTTGGAACAACGGAAATTTTGTTTGATAAAACCCCGAGACCCTCGTGGAGAAGCTTCCCTTCATCGTGTGTATTTGGCAGGACGGCACGAGACCAATCGCAGATCTGTTTTGTATAATCGTAATTTGTCCAGATTCCAGATTTAAAATTTTTAAGTGCCTTCGATATTCCAAGAATTGTTCGAATATAAGCAGGGGAGTGCTGTGTAAAAAAGATTGATGAACTGACAAACGGAATGGAAAAAATATTTAGGACACTTGCCAGATGAAATGTCCCAAGATTTGCAGAAAAAATGTGGACGAGATCGCTCGATTTCTTATCAAAATGATCCCACGGTTGGAAAAGGGAGACCTTTACTCCTAATTTCTCTAATTCGTGTTTGGTCTGGAGAATTTGAACGCGCGGACCGCCATGCAGAAGCGATAATGATTGATATGTTGCGAAGGTGATATTCATTCTGTTGTTTTTATCCACCAATCAAGGGCATTTTGCAGTAGGTGTTTTGGATCGAATTTGCGTGATTGCATCAGACGATCATTCGGCACAATTTCTCTTCTAGTTTGTTTGAACGGTATATCGTTCAAATGAATGTTTTCGTTTAAGGTAATAATAGATTCGCTCTTATCTGATCGTATGATGCGAAAGTGTACATCAGTACTTTCGCTTAAAGGTTCAATCACTCCGTTTACAAAACGAAACAGACCGAGTTGCGATGTCCGAAGTTTCCACCATGCCGCATATTGTGCGTACGATAATTTTGCGATGTTTCGCTCGTTAATATAACGAAAAACTTCTTCAAAGACTCCGTTGTGTTGATGCGTTGGATGGTGATAGAAACAAATTGGTTCATTCAATATCACGTTGGAATCAATAATCGATTTAAAATATGTAACCATATCATCATCACTCATCCGTGCACGAAGCATTGTTCCAATGCAGATGGGATGAATCGGCATTTGAGAGAGTGAAAAGAATTTATTATTAATGAACGGAAATGAAGGAAGATTATCATAATCATACGCGAATTCTGAAGAATAGTGGAAACCGAGTTTTTCAATCGCTTCTGCGTATGCCTCATTCCACTCTCCAGTGGGAGCCGTGATTCCAACTGGCCGAATTTTGTGTTTCTGAAGAAGAGAAAGCCCCTTTTGAAAATTCTCTTGATTAAGTGTTGATGTTCGATACAAGGCATGTTCGTAACAGTGAAGACCGATTTCCTGCTGCGTAAATTTATGAAAATAGGGGAGCCATGATTCGTGACTTTTTACATCCAAAAACCATGTGGTCGGGATATTGTTTTCATTGCTTATTCGGTAGATTTGCTCCACTTGTTCTTGAGAACCCTTGTCCGAATCAATCCTGAATGTAAAAATGGTTGGTTCGGAACCGGGGAAATACCATTGATGCACCAATGGAATTTCTTGAAAACGATGGAGAGTTTTAAGTAACGAAAAAATCACCTGCCGAATTCCATTTTTATTTCGTTTCGCAACAACTTCGTTAGGCATTCTTCCAGTTTGTCGGAAAAAATTTTTTCGCTTTGAGTCGTTGTTCAAAACAATTTCAATATCAATTCCAAGAAATGCTTTCCATCCTCCTCCGGATTGTTCAATCTCAACGAAATCACCATTGCCGAAGTACGTAACGGAAGAATAAAGATCAAGAATGTCGAAATATTCATAATAAGGATTTGATGTCGGAGGAATAGAGGTTATGTACGATAGAGTAGGTCTTCTGCTTTGTATTTCGTTCTTTGCTTTCGTTGTAAATAGTGCCGATCCGCCACGATGAACGAAATCTTGAATGTTACTTTGTAAATCAGTCCCAAGTTCGGAATTGACGATAATGACTGAAAAATCGTTTGCTGAATAATTGTGTTGAGAAATGACTTTCCACGGAATTCCGATCTGACGAAACAAAAATTCCCACGCAGGTTCGTACTCTGTTAATCCTGCTTGCAATATGACCGGACTATTTCGCATTGAGCAGTGATGTAATATGAGAGATTAATTGTTCTTCTCTTCGGGTCTTAGTAAAAAGTGTGGCAATTCTTTCTCTGGATTTAGAATTGTTTACATTCTTTAATCCATCATGAATAGCGCTGACAGCTTCAGCAATATTCCCGTATTCAATGATCGATCCGGTGGTACCAATTGCCGTCGGAATGCCTCCGACATTTGTCCCAACGGGATAACATTCACACAACATCGCTTCGCATAAAGAATTTGGCAGCCCTTCCCGCATTGACGGCTGAAAATAGACCGGCGCTTTTTGATAATAGTCCAAAAGCTCATTTTGGGGAATTGATTCAATGTAATGCAGGTTTGTTGGGATTGTCAATTGTTGCGCAATATGTTTACTCAAACCGATCAGGATAAAAGTTTGTTCCGGACATGCCGCAGCAACATTTAATAAAAATGGTATTCCTTTGATCTGCATTCTCGTAAGATTGACACATTGAGCGACAGTCAAAATATATTTTTCTTTTTTCTTTCCCGAAGTCCATTGTGTAGAATTATACCCTGTCGGGACTACATGAATATTTGTTCCTTTATATTGTGCGAGTCGAATTGCATCACGTTTTAAGGATTCATCAACGGCCAGAATGATATCAGCATTTCTAATTCCGTATCCAACGATGATTGATTTAAATCGGCTGTTCCATATACCATATTGTAACTCCGGTAATTTTGCTACATCCACGCCCCCCAGTACAATGATTGATTTCTTGTGAAAAACTTTTGTGAGCAAGACAAGAATTGAAGCGTAGACTGAAGCAAACCAAGAAAAGGTTATATCCGTTTTTGGTAGTTTACGAAGAAATTTTAGAATCGTAAAGAATCCTGGTGACAGTATCTCGGTCATCTCATAATGCTTGCGCAAGAAGGATAGATCTTCACGAATGAAAGAAGTGGAAAAGGTTGATGTGAACAATATGTGTGCTTGTTTGTTCACGATGGAGCAGTTTACAGTAGAAAAGTCAGCGAAAATGTATGGTTAGGTGAAAATGCATTTTTCATCGGAACAAATGCATAATCAAAACGAATAATGCCGTACGCTATGCCAACACCACCGGTAAAGGATTTAACTTCATAACCGGTTTGATATCCGGCCCGAATCATAAACATTGAATCATACACTGCTTCAGTTCCGAAATGGAGGTGAGTTATTTCATCATCCAATGTTTTTACGGCATCACCGGCAAAGAGTAATGAAAAATCTGGAGTGAAGAGAGTGCTGTACGATGCACCCAATCGTATGGTAGTAGGTAAGACCGAACGTTCAGATCGTAATACCGACATAGAACCAAAATTCAGAAGACTTACGCCAATATTGACATTATCAAATGCTTTGTAAAAAAAACCGGCATCGATTCCATATCCGCTTGCTTCGTCTGTATAGATTTTTTCATATAATAATTTTCCTGTAAGTCCCACAGTCATTTCATCTGACAATGAAATCGCAGCTCCAACCCCAATAGCACCATTTCGTGCACCAAATGTGCCTTCTGCTTCACCGGGACGAAGACGGACTTCAATATCATTTACCGAAGTCGTATACGCTGAAAGTCCAAACGTAAAGGTCTCTCCGGGAATTGTCGCACCGATATAATCCGTAGTCGTTTCTGAAAATCCCTGTCGATGGCTAATCATCAATTGCCTGAGATTTGAGAAACGAATCGAAGCAGGATTGTAATAATACGAGGAGTGGTCGTTGGTGATAGAAGTAAACGCTTCACCCATAGCAGAAGAACGAGCATCCGCACTTAATTTAAGAAATGGTAAACCCGTTTTGATCTGCTGAGCTTGAGTTACTATTAAGGTCATTGCGGACAAAATAAATATCGTTATCAGCTTCTTCATAATCGTATAGAAAGTGAAATCACATGCATGGAAAACAGACCGTATGGCTCAAGAATATACGCATAATTCACAGAGGGTTTCCAATCAGTATAATCCGTCCGGACTGTCAAACCAAACGATGGATGCGCTTGATCAGGTTTTTTAATATCCCATCCATCAATACCGGCACGAAGAGTGAGTGCGTCGATGGGACTGATCTCACCGCCGGCACGTATTATCGTTGTCGCTTTATTGCTTCGCTCAATTTCGGCGGAGAGAAGAGTGGTGAACTCTTCAAATACATAGGAAAGACCGATTGTTTGTCTTGTCGGAAATTTGTCAATAGTTGAGTTTCCTAGTTGATCGTAAAGATCGGATGTTTCCCAACGATATTTTGTGTTAAAATCTTTAAAGGTTCCTGCAATGGTCAGTTGTGGAGTGATAGGATACATAACACCAAAATCAAAACCAACGGTTGTGGTAGAGAGTTTTTCAAACAAGGAGTAGTAGTATAATTTTGTGGTGAGTCCAATGGTCACTTTTCGTATTCGAAGTGCAAATGATAGTGAGAATTGATTTTCGGATGTGGAATATGTTTCTGTTTTAAATCCATCAACGTCTCTTCCATCGATATCGGAAACACCTGCATTTAAAATGCCGAACGCAATTCCTGCATTCGTATCGATCGGTTGAGAATAGAAGATTGAGTTTAAACTCCTATCAAGCGACAATAGTCCATACGAAACAGAAGAATGTTGATTTTTTAGCAACGCCACAACGGCTGGATTGTAATAACCGGAATTTTCCCCCGTCTTTACCGCCGTCAATGCATTACCCATTCCCATGCCTCTTGCTCCAAATCCCATCCGTGAAAAAGCACCAGGCGTTCCTGCAATTTGCGCCGGCGAAATAGTTGTAACAACCAAAAACATGCTTATGAGAAATGTACTCAAAAATCCGAATTCATTATCATTGCGAACCGTTTTTTGCCGAAGTCCCGCTGTACGGGATTCCGTACAGCGGAGCAATCTGGATTTAATTCCAAAAATGAAAAGATTGCTTCGGTCGCTCCCGCCTGAACGCCCTCCAAAAAGATGACGGGTAAACTGGCGGGCAGGTCGCTCTCTCGCATTGACCGGAATTGTTGAATCACTTTCGATCATATTTGCTTTACTGTATGACAAGTATTTTTCCCCAGCGAGGTTCATCATGATCGATTACTAACTGATAAAAATAAACTCCATTTGTAGCAAAACTATTGTTTTCGTTTTTCCCATCCCATATTTCATCATGTTCTCGAGACGATTCTCTTAATGCATTTTGAATGACTGTGCGGACGAGGTTCATACCAAAATCAAAAATGCGAATCGTAACGGTTGCAGCTGATGGTTTTCCCGTTGCATAATGAATTCGTACGACCTCATCGTCAGGAGCGAAAGGATTTGGATATGCGTACGTTTCAGCAATAGGGGAAACAGTTCGTGCTGCATGAAGTATTGTCCAATTGCTGCCGAACGGCGTATTGATATTATCGATAGTCTTCACTAATCCATCGCCTCCGCCAAACCATGCCGTATCTCCTGTTGATCCTGCTGAGAAGAATTTACTCTGAGTATAACGTTGTCGAGTATTCTTATCGTAAATCGTTCCTGTTTGTATCCACGATTGTCCAAAATCAGTGGAGCGGAAGATACCATTGTCAGTCGGAACATACACGACATCTCCCTTAAATCCAAAGTTATGCGCAAACTCACCGATGAGCGATTGTTTCCAGGAAATTCCGCCATCGTCGGTAAAACTGACTCCACGTTTTTCACTATTGTCCGATGCATTTATGGTGGCAGCCCAGACGACATTTTTTGTTGTTGTCTTCTGTTTAGTGAGAGCAACAACAAAATTTCCAGAAATAGGATTTACTTGTGTTTGTTTCGTGAACCGAATCCACGAAATGCCGCGATTCGTTGTTTTGTTGATTCCACCTGCCGATCCAATCCAAATAGTGGAATCATTCTCTGCCAAGACGGAAAATGCTCTATGATTCAAATTATTCTGTAGTCCTAACGCTCCGCCGGAAGGAGAGAGATCGAACACTAGTGAATCATTAGGGGCGATGGACGAAAGATTATCAGGAGGTAAAATAACGCGTTGCCATGTTTTCCCTGTATCGTGAGAAACACGGGTCATTCCTGCAAATGAACAGATGTAGACCGAGTTTCCTGCGATTGCAATATCATAGGTAATGTTATTGATAGAAGTGGTAATCCCTAATGCTCGGATCGTACTTTTCGAATTCCAAAAAAGAGTATCCACATTGTGTGCATCAACCGGTTGAGCAACTACTTTCCACGTTTCGCCGCCATTGGAAGAGTAACGCAATCCGCTTCCTTCCGGCAAGGATTGATCATCTCGCTGCACGGAATGGGCAGTGGCAACCCAGACATTTTTTCCCTGAACGGCAAGAGCAGAAATATCTTCTTTGCCAAATTCCGGCGTATCGTAATAATTTTTCCAGCTCCAACCGCCATCAATAGAGCGGCTGAGCCCTTTTCCGGTTCCGGCCCAGATGGTATCGTTACTTATGACAAGATCAGTAATGACATTGCTTGCTTGAATTGTTGCGTTGCTACTTGTTTGCGTCAATTCAAACGATCGACTGGAGAGGATTTGAGATTGCGAGTGAGCAAACTCAACACAAATCGTTACCATCAAAATAAATAAAGATTTTCTCATTGTATGAAAATCCTTTTAGTGATGGTATTAGAATAGGCGTTTGATTGATCTTTTGCAGAAAAAATAAAATCGCGATAAGTATTTCGTTGTGTTGTACTGAAAATTGGGACAATAATGGAATACACGCCATCTCCTGCAAGACTATCGCCGCTGGTTAAACCAAACTGTGGAAGGATTGTTTTCCCGCCGTCATCCGAAAGGGAAAATGTTCCGGCAACAGATGAATCAGGTCTTTGAGAAGTCAAAATAACATCAACCAAATCACTTAATCCCTGCTGATCCGATACACCGAGACTGAAATAAATAAGATTAACAGTGTCGGCACTGTTTGGGACACGCACCGAGTCAGGCGAAGAAAGATTGAAAATGGTTGGAGCATTATTTGTTGACAAAATAATCTTGAGGGGTAAGTTGAACGTATTGCTTGAAAATCCTTTTTTATCTTTTGTGGAAAATTGAACGTTATAGATGCCGATGACATCTTTCGGTAATGTTAGATTGATCTGCGAGTTATATTTTCCATCCGCTGCGTTTACGTCCGGCAAAACTCCATTGTCGCTCAATGTCCCCGAAGTAAATACTTTTCCGGAAGGCGAAATGACGGTGTATAAGACAGATGCGATATCGCTTAATCCGTTATCGTCATTAGCATTGACATAACCGATAATCGAAATGTCAATCGTCGATCCGGTGATGATCAATTTTCCAAAATCTACAAGAGAAGGGGCAACAGATGCTTCAATGATCGTCGGTGGGATCTGTGTATCGATCACTGCATTGTCGCTCGGGATATCGCATCCAGAGAGAGTAAGTATGATGCCCAGTATTGATATGTGAAATATTCGATTCATGTCAAAAAAAAACCGAGGCTTTATCCTCGGTTTGAATAAAGCAATCTGCAATGAAAAAGTAGTTCGTTAAATGGTATTTCGAAATCTTTTGTATCGAACTTTTCTATGGCAGAGTGCTCTTGTTATTGAATTCTGTACTAATGATAATAAAAAATGGTTCGAGAGTCAAACTATAAAGCAATATTGAACGGTGATGGTGTAAAACAGACAATGAGAATGCCGAATGTGCACCAGCCAATCAGGCGGCGGTTAGCATCTAATTCCGATTCATCATCCACCGGGGGATGATATAATTTCACAACAAATAAGAGGATCAATGTCCAAAAGATCCAACCGGACCAGCCAATATTCGTTTCAACACCAAGCATTGGTAAAAATCCTGCAAAACCCATAAGGAAGATAATTCCGAATGCTACATTCGACACCATTTTATGTTTGTCTCCAAACATTGTGTAGGAAAGATGCCCGCCGTCCAACTGACCGACAGGAACCAAATTCATTGCGGTCACGAACAAACCGAACCATCCCGTGCAGAGAAAAGGATAATGATACATTTCACTCATCGGCGGAATAAAATCTTTAGTGCCATTGGTCAGAGTTTGTGAAAAAAAATCATACAGCAGCGATGAACCAAACGTTAATCCAACTCCTTGTTCCTGCTGTGTGAAAAAATCGGGATGGATTTGGAGAATAAATTCCTTTCCGGGAAGGTGCGTAAATCCGTAGATCAGGATTCCCATTGTTGCAAGAAATCCAGCGATGGGTCCTGCAACACCAATGTCAAACATCACTTTTTTTGAGGGGATTGCGGACTGTGTTTTAATCACCGCACCAAATGTTCCAAAATTTAAAAAACCCGGAAGAGAGGGTGTCGGAATATAAAATGGCAAGGTTGCCTGCACTCCATGATATCGTGCGGCAAAATAATGTCCAAATTCATGACAGGTCAAAATAAACAATATAGAGGTTGAATAGGGAAGGCCGTACCAAAAATTCGAGAGATCGAATGGGTCGATGTTCAGCCATGAAACTCCGGCAACAGTTGCGGTAAAGAAGGTTGCAATGAATAAACCGAGATGTAATAAAATTTTTTTGATTGGCATATTTAAAAGTCAATAGTAAATCCAACACCGGAGTATTCATCGTTTTGATCATGATACTCCCCGTGGATACTGTTTCCCGAATGATAGACAAAAAAAACTTTTGTGCCGCGGCCGCTCCATGTCCCAATTTTAGTGCCTAGCTGAAATTCGTGTCGGGGTAGGAGTCCTGTGGCGGTAAATTGATACGCTGTATATCCGTCAAATGCACTCGCAAGATGCCGATGATATTCTACACCAAAATAACCGAGCAGTTTTGGCAGCGTCAGCGGATCAATATGCCAAATGTATATTAACCCAATATATCCCCGTATCTGGTTATCCGGTTCGAAGCCGATGGCCAGATCCAGAAACTCTCTACTGTAAACCCGCGGGGACAAATTGTTTTTCCAAATTCCGGTTGAACCGTCAAAATGTCCATCCACAAAATGCGCGCTGATATGGCTCAAGCGCAACCGGGATGAGAAGACTCCATCGTTCAATGTATCGACGTAGTTGATGTTGAATCCGAAAAGATAATCAACAGCATCAACCGGGAAGTGAAAATTCTTTTCACCACTGAGTTGTGTATAGGTGAAAAAATCTGACCCGATGGTAATGTGTCGCGTATTCTCTTCAAATGAATATTGAACCATATCAACGGAATTACCTATATCGAGTCGCAAGCGGTTGCCGTCGGTATGCCAGAGTAACCCCATGCGCGGTTCGAATGTATTTGCCGCCAGCGGCCGAAAGAGAAGAGGGCCTGAAGAGAAAGCGAATCCTGGTTCAGCAGAAAACGTAACTGTTGTACAAAAAAGAAGAAGTGCAAAAACATTTTTCATTACGGTTGAATCCAAATCGGGTTTGTGTAACAAAATCCATTGCGGTCTACGCCGTGGGCATCATGTGTATATGCTTCTGCTCTAATATACGAAAAGAATTCTGCTTGATGCCAATCGCTGATCTGATGGATCGAATACGGATCGGTGAAATGTTTTATGTCGAAAAGTTTGTGTTCGCCTTTTCCAATAATTCCCATAAAAATTTTAATGGAACGAAACTGTCCAAACTCATCCGTTGTTGCGCCGTGAAGTTTTACAACGAATTTTTTTCCATTGACAGTTTCTCCAATTATTCCTGTGTCGGGCGAATCGGTCTCCAATTCAATTGTGACAATCGGTCCATTCGTAATGACAGTTCTTCCTTTCCCAAGTGCATCAATGATCGCTTGTTCAGAAACAGTATGCGCAAAAACAGCTGTTTTCATTTTTCCGAAGATCTGCGTCTCATGTTCACGGAATGAAACCATAGGGATATTAATCTGAACAAAACGATTAAAATTACCGTGTGCATCATTTCCGCCCAGAAGAAATTTCTTTTCGCCGCGATTGAGCATCCATTTCCAAATGTCCATTCCTCGAAAAAATGCATCGGACTGGCTGCCGTTCAAAATCTGAAAGCCGGAAATCCCTTTTTCCGTCATATCTCCAATTGTCCATTCATCTCGTTTGAGTAAGAGTTGCTGCAAAAAATGAACGTTTTCCGTTGGATGTGATGCATACGCAACAGCATGTTTTTCTTTCAACAAAAGAATTTCCTGAATGGTATATTCACACTTCGTTCGGAACCATTTTTCAGCACTGTCGCCAGATCCATGGAAATAATTGTGATTGCCAAAAATTAAAAAATGGACATTCTTCTTCTCAGAATTCGTACAGGAAACTTCTTCTCCCCGAAGCACGGCAAAATCTTTTTCCTTTGCATTGATCGCATCGACTTCCTGCTGGAACGCTTTCCATTTTGGAAGATTTGGGTCGTTTACCAAATAATTTCCGATTGAATCGTCCAGGTCGTATGAATGGTCAGTAACACCAAAAAACGAAAGTCCCATCGACCGGCACAGGTGAGGCGAAGCGGAAATTGGTGAACCGAATTCCACTTGGTCTTCAGTATAGTTGGAATGTGTATGTGTGTCGCCATACACCCAGCCATTAATGACAGGAAGATGTGTCTTTGAGCGGTAAAATTTTAACGGTGCTTTTGAGGTGAAACGATGATTGTTGATATGGGTAATTTTTATTTTACCTTTTTGTCGTGTAGTGATCTCAACATCAAGGAACATCATGCCGTACAACGAAGCCAGACTTCCCGAGAAGTTCAAATCAAGAATCTTATACCAAAAATGCGAACTGATCTTTAATACAGGAGAAAATTCAAACGTATGAGAGTAAACTTTTCTTGCATTATGAAGAAGTGAAATCTTCACGCTTAGTAATTCAACGGGATAAATGTGAGCATCTTTAATAAGAATCAGAATAGGATATGCCTTATCCGGGTCAAGACGATGAGGCGCATCAGCAATAATTTCTGGTTCAGATTTCTTATAAAGACTGAAGAAATATTTGAATCGGTAATGTGTTTCTGCGTACAGAAAAAAAGGGAATAGGAACATTATGATAGAGTGGTTAGCAGGTTGTCAATGCGATGCCGCAGTACGGAATAGTCATTGGAAAATTGCACAAATCCGGAATAGGAATTGAATTGCGCAAGGGATCGTGGCAGTGAAAAATCTTTTTGAGTTTCAGCATAACAGATTTGTTTCTTCTTCAATCGCTGCGCCAAATATTCTTGTTCAGTCTGCTGAGGAGTCGGAACAAAAATAGCATTTGCTCCAAGAAAAGACAAATCCATAATTGTGCTGTAGCCTGGTCTGGAGATGATAATGTGTGAAGAAGCAATGGCTTCTGATAATTCTTTTGCTGTTAACGAGCTGACAAGCGTTAACGTATCCGAAAGTTTCATTTTAAGCTTTTGTTCTGGAGTACCCCGAACAACTAACGAACGCATAGTCGTTTGTTTTAATTGATCTGTGATCATTGCTTCAAATATTGTCCTCTGCGGTTCCGGCCCGGAAAGTATAACGAGCACATCAAGTTCCTTATTTATAGAATTCAGTTTTGTAAGACGAGAGAGCGGACCGATAAAATGCGAATTCTTTGGAACGAGTGTGGTGTGAGACAAATCTCCGCTCAGATTGTTTTCGGAATCGACATCGGGAATCCAAACTTCGATAAAAGGTTTCATCAGTTGTCTGTTTGCAAAATCGACAATACCTTGACCCCAGCGAATATATTTAGACAGCAAAATTCGTAACTGATGTGTAATGAATATAGAGGGAACTCGGTTTGAATAAACACCCCACCGGTTATCGGAAATAACTGCGTCTATCTCATACTCTGTAATGAATGATTCTAATAATCGATGTTCGTCCGAAATTCCTTTGAATAATGTTGGAAGCTGTCGAAACATTGTCCATGCCATATTTGCATTAACCGGATAGTCGATTGTATATCCCGGAAAACGAATATGCTCGAGTTGTGGGAATTCTCTTTTTAATAATCCTGCCGGACGATTATCGGCAGCGATAACAACTTCAACATTCTTTGCAATCAATTCGTTTATGATTGGAATGCATCGTGTGGCATGTCCAAGTCCCCAATCAAGCGGAGCGATAAGAATCCTTTTTTTCTTCATCGAATGGCTCCGAACTTAAAACCGCGCTTTTGAATTTCTGGTATGACGTGCTCAAGAATCTGTCCGATCTTATGCTGCGTCAGATCATTATCATGAAATACCAGAATGGATCCGTTGGCGATGTGATTAAGCGATACATGTGTAATTTTCTCGGTTGTCCAATTCCTGAAATCACCGGTTAAACAACTCCACATCACAAGACAATACCCAAGCTCTTTCGCTGCGGAAACGGTATTCCACAAGAAAAAACCAAACGGAGGACGAAATAATCGAACTTTTTCCTTAACAATCCGAGAGAGAATCGCTTCAGTTTTCTTGATCTCTGTTACTGTCTCCTTTTTTGAAAAAGCTAACCTGCGGGAATGATTGAATGCATGAATTCCAACAGAATGTCCTTCGTTGACGATTCGACACACAATGTCTTCTCTACCCTCAATATTTTTTCCTGACAGAAAGAATGTTGCGTGCACACCGTGTTTTTTTAAAATATCCAACACAACTGGTGTGGCAATCGAATGCGGACCATCATCAAATGTAAGGAAGATTTTTTTTCCCGGCATTCTCCAAAGTAACGAAGGGAAGAGTGTGCGGTGTAATATTCCGGTGTGCGTAATCATTGGGATTCTTTTTTTAAAGTACGTTCTTTCCATTCAAAGGAGAAAAAATATCCTCCAACGGTTGAAATCAATACGAACGGTATATGAATGATTGCTGTCGGAATAAAATATTTCATTGCTTCGGTGGTCTTTGTGATAAGGGCAAATCTCATCATGAAAAAATAATCAATGAAAATATTTGCGGCAAACACGAGCCATGGAATGATGTTCCACTCAATCGATGTTAATGGCAACACGACTGCCAATGACACAAACATGATGAACGTGCATATCATAAAGAACATCATATACGGAGGATAATATGCGGTTTGTCCGACCCATCTCATGCGTTGATAAAATACTTCCTTCCAGGTCGAGACTGGCTGCGTTTTGATCTCGGAACGTTTATCAAATGCAAAACGGGCTTTCCATTTTCCATCCTCAACTATTTTCTGAGCCAAGAGCGAATCATCACCTGTGTTGATATGCGTTAACGTCTCAAAACCGCCCGAATCGTCGAAGGCTTGGATGCGAAACGCCATATTGCTTCCGTTGCTCACAAGCATGCGCCCCATTCCAATTGCGCCGGCCGCTATTGCTGTGTAAGAGATAAAGTCCAAAAATTGAAACCCCCAAAAAAGCGGCGAAAGATTTTTCTGTTTTTCATATACCGTCAATCCTGTTACCACTCCCACATGCTCTTCAAAATATGTATTGATTGACGATATCCATTCTGGTGAAGCAACACAATCTGCGTCCGTGGTTACGATTATTTCATTCAAGGAATGTTGAATTCCCATTGTTAGTGCACGGATCTTCGGAGAACGAATGGTAGACGTTACATCCGTGTGTAATAACGTGATTATGAATGGGGATCTTATCGAAAATTCTTTTACAATTTGAGCAGTCCGGTCCGAAGATTGATCATCCACAACAATGATATTCAGTTTTTCCTTCGGATAGTTTTGATGTTGAAGAGACTCTAAACAACGACCGATATTATTTTCTTCATTTCGCGCAGGAATGATAATGGTAATTGAATGATGGAACGAATTCGTTCCATTTGTAAGTCTGGAAAGTCCACGGTAAAAAAAGATGATCTGTCTGATATACACAAATATCAAACCGAGCAAGAGATACGAAATATATTCTATAAACGCGGACATTATTTTCGTTTTAATCTGGTGACCAATAGAGCACCGATCGCAGCCGGAATGATAATATTGGCAAACGACATCACTAACGATGCACTGAACGCCACAGCGGCGCTTGTTCCTACTTTTTCAAAAAAGAACACTGCTGCACTTTCCCGTACACCAAGATCACCAAAGGATATTGGAAAAATGACCGCTTTCACAAAGAAAACAGACGATGCACAGATAATCACGTTAATGAACGAGACAGGGGCGAACGCAATCGTTAAAAAATAATATTCAGTGAGGATGACGGCATAGAGAAGAAATGTCAACCCGAACAATATTCTGCCATTGGTGTTGTGCAATTTATTTTCGATGACGAGGATCATTTCATAAAAACGGTGATTACGAATTTTATCCGGAAGAAATTTAAGAAGATCCTTAATGGTTTTCGGAAAGAGAAAAATAACTGCGATTGCGGCAAGGGCAATTATGATAATGTATTGAAAGCTTGAGTGCCAATATTCAATTCCATAATTTGCAATGAAGAGTGTTAATCCCGTCCCGCCGATAATGAACGTAAGGGCTGCCCAATAAAGCTTATCAATCACCGTAATTCCTATCACATGCGATTTGTTGACATTCGGAACACTTGCAACTCGTCCCGCAAATTCGCCGAGCTGCGCCGGCGTAAAAAATCCGGCAGTAAAGCCTACTAAAAGAGAAGTAATAACGTCCTTATTTGAAATATTGTTTGTGATAATACGGAGCAGATATCGCCAACGATAAAAATGAACGATCAATTGAAGAACAGCTAAACCAAATCCAATAATGAGATAAAGTGAGTTTGCATTTTGCAGCGAAGTGATAAGGTCATCAAGATTTATATAATAGATAAGGCCGCCCAGTAACAGAATAGAAACAGCAACCTTCAGAGTTGTTGAAACAACGGGATGAGAGAAAAATTGCTTCACGCAGCGCTGGTTCCTTTCCATTCAAATGTTCGAATAATTCCGAGCGGTGCAATCAGAAATGAATACAACACCAGAAGCAATTCATTCCGTGAAAATTCTATGGTAGAAAATTCTTCATGAAAAATTGTTTTGCCATGAGCAATAAGTGCTCCGTCAATATTTAGTTTTATCATCAAAAAAATTAATGCAATCAACGGCGAAATAAAAAATCCAATAATTACTGAGAGATGAAAAAGGTGAATCACTGAATATGCCAGTTGAATATGTTTAGAATAAAATTTGCTTGCGGAAACATGCCTCGTTCGCTGATTCACAAATTGTGAAAATGAAGAGGGAGGAAGTGTCCGCACATAACTTTCACGAGAAATCATGTATCGAATGTTCCAGTTGGTTTTTCGTTTCAGCACTTGTAAAAAAAGGTCATCATCACCACTGATGGAGTGTTTAATTGTTTCAAAACCATTCACCTCTTTATACACTTTTTTACGATAGGCAAAGTTTCTTCCGGTACACATGAACGCATTCTTCAACTCAACTGCAGAGGCAGCCAGCAGAGAGTTTTTATATTCTTCATATCGGAGAAATGAATTCGAAGTGTTTAGAGTATAAGGACTATATCCAGCAACTGCGCCGACATCATTCATAAATTGTTTAGATAATTCTCGCAGCCAATTCTTTGGCACAATACAATCGGCATCCGTGAATGCAAGAATCTCAAACTGTGATTGTTCAATTGCTGTTCGTAGCGCATTTTTTTTGTGCGGCATGTCGGTTGTATTTTCTTCAATGGTAATCAAACGAACATGACGGTACTGTTTTTGGAACTTTTCGATGATGGATGCAGTCGAATCAATGGATCGATCGTTGACAATAATAATTTCAAACTTTTCAGATGAATATTGTTGATCGACCAATGATTGGAGCAATGATCCTATAACTTTTTCTTCATTTCTGGCAGCAACAATTACGGAAATAGGTTGTTCAACTGACTCGGAATGCGGATTCACAAGTCTGTTTAATCCGATCCATAAACACAGGTGAATAATGGCGTACATTGACCCGAGGAAAATAAGCAGCCAGAAGAGCAGTTGTTCGATCATACCTTCAAAATAACCAAAGATTTCATTCCATTCAATATAATAGAATTAGTTTCCTTTTCTGTAAATAGTTTTTGCTTTCAAGTTTTCTTCACCTATATTCTTTTGTATTACAAAAGGAAAAATTGAAATGCGCCAATTAGTCATTGGAATAGCCGGCGGCACCGGTTCCGGAAAAACATCCGTTACAAACAAGATTTTGGAACGATTACATTTCACCGAAAATGTTGTTGTTATTCAACACGACTCGTATTATCGGGATCTTTCCTCTTACAATGGAATTACTCCCGACCATATCAACTTTGATCATCCTGATTCGCTGGAGACAACACTGCTTGTTGAGCATATCAAAGAATTGCGGAAGGGAATTCCGATTGAACAGCCGTTGTACAACTTTACGACACACTCTAGAATGAAAGAGACGCGTCATCTGGAACCGAAGGATATCATTATCATTGAAGGAATTTTGATCTTTGCTTCTCTAGAGCTTCGAAATTTAATGGATATTAAAATTTTCATTGATACTGATGCTGATGAGCGGTTGCTTCGTCGCCTGAAACGAGATATCATCGAGCGTGGTCGTTCAATCGATTCAGTGATGAATCAATATGTCACCACTGTTAAACCGATGCATCTTGAATTTGTCGAACCAAGCAAGCGATATGCTGACGTCATCATACCGCTCGGAAGTGAGAATCTTGTGGGAATCGACATGGTTGCAGTGAAGATTGAAACCATGCTGAAATAAGGTCTTTTTGAAAGAAAATTATACAGCAATTCATAATTATGCATTGCTCATTAAGAATCGCTAACGAGCCAAAAATAGCTTTTTACTTTTCAAAAAAAAATATATCTTCATCACGCGTATTTAATTGAAAGCCAACAACAGAGAATGTCTATTAGAAGCAAACTATCTCATTCAGTGTCATCGGCACACCAATCGTATAAAAAGACGACTCTCGCCAACGGAATTCGTGTTATCACCGAAGAAATTACTTCTGTAAAATCTGCCTCCATTGGAATTTGGATCAACACCGGTTCCCGAAACGAAACCGAAACATCCAACGGTATTTCCCACTTTATTGAACATATGATGTTCAAAGGAACCGAAAAAAGAAATTTTCAACAGATCGCTCAGAGTTTGGAATCCGTCGGCGGATACATGAATGCATTCACAACGAAGGAGCATACATGTTATTATGCTCGAGTGTTGGATGAGTATGTAGAGAAAGCGGTGGACGTTCTTTCCGATATGATTCAGTTTTCCACCTTTCCCATAAAGGAAATGGAAAAAGAAAAGACCGTCATCTTGGAAGAGATCAAACGTTCCGAAGATGATCCGGACGATCTTGTGCAGGAATATTTTGAGAAACATTTGTTTGGCGGGCATCCGTTTGCACGTCCGATCATCGGCACTTCGGAAAATGTTTCCCGGTTTACCCGCGACGATCTTTATTCGTACACAAAAAAATTCTATTCCAACGAGAAAATCATTCTGGCCGCGGCAGGGAATATTACCCATGGACAGTTGGTGAAGTTGGCGGAAAAATATCTCACACGAAAAAAACAGAGCGGTGAAAAATTCAAAACATTTTCTTCGCTTAAGCCAAAACGAAATTCTCAGGAATATTCCAAACCAATTCAGCAGGCACATGTGTGCACTGGTACGATTGCATTTAGTGCCCACAATAAATTGCGATATCCTGCGTTGGTGATGAATTCCGTTCTTGGAGATGGAATGAGTTCACGGCTCTTTCAGCAGATCCGGGAGAAACATGGATTGGCATATAGTGTCTATTCATTTTTGGGGTTAATGAATGATACCGGTTCGTTTGGGATCTATGTTGGCACAGATAAAAAATCCGTGCAAAAAGCGCTCGATCTTTCCTTTGCTGAATTACACAAAATGAAAACAAAACTGTTATCAAAATCCGAATTGCAAAGAGCAAAGGCACAGTTGAAGGGGAGTATGTTATTAAGTCTGGAAAGTACTTCAAATAGAATGATGCGTCTCGGCAATGGGGAATTATATTATGGAGCGTACACCCCGCTTGATTCCATTGTGAAGAATATTGATTCTGTTTCGGTGGAAGAGGTTCAAACGGTTTCGCAGCAATTGTTCGACATGGAAAAGTTCACAACAGTTATTCTTAATCCTGAATTGAAAAACTAAATTACCACAACAATAAACTTAAACAAGTGAGATGATACTATGATTATCGGAGTTCCGAAAGAGATCAAAACAAATGAAAATCGTGTAGGACTTGTTCCGGTCGGCGTAGAAACACTGCGCCAGTACGGTCATACCGTGTATGTCGAAACCAAAGCTGGTGTCGGCAGCGGATTTGAAGATTCTGCTTACATTGAAGCAGGAGCCAAAATTGCAAAGAATCCAAAAGAATTGTATCACAAAGCGGATATGATTATTAAGGTGAAAGAACCAATTAAATCTGAATACAACCAACTCCGTCGTGATCAAATTGTATTTACTTATTTTCATTTTGCAGCGAGCAAAGAATTGACGGTAGCGATGATTAAATCGCAGGCAGTTTGTATCGCCTATGAAACAGTTCAGAAAGAAGATAATTCACTTCCGCTTCTTATTCCGATGAGTGAAGTTGCCGGCCGTATGGCTCCGCAAGAAGGAGCGAAATATCTGGAACGTACCATGGGCGGAAGAGGAGTGTTGCTTGGTGGAGTTCCCGGAACAGAACCAGCAAATGTAATCGTCTTGGGTGGCGGAATTGTTGGTACGAACGCAGCAAAGATCGCTGCCGGATTCGGAGCAAAAGTAACAATCCTTGATAATAACTTGTACCGTCTGAGACAGTTGGACGACATTATGCCAAAAAATGTTACCACAATGATGAGCAACCCGTACAACATTCGGAAAATGATTCAAACAGCTGATCTTGTGATTGGCGCCGTATTGATTCCGGGAGCGAAAGCACCGAAACTAATCAAAAAAGAAATGTTGAAGACAATGAAACCAGGTTCTGTGATTGTTGACGTAGCGGTCGATCAGGGTGGTTGTATTGAAACATGCAAACCAACGACGCATGAAAATCCGACATTTGTCATCGATAATGTGATCCATTATTGCGTTGCAAATATGCCGGGTGCGGTTCCGTTTACTTCTACCATTGCGTTAACAAATGCTACATTGCCGTATGCAGTTGAATTAGCAAACAAAGGGTGGGAGAAAGCCGTTCAACAAAACAAAGAATTGAAACACGGTTTAAACATGGTTGATGGTCTCATCACGTATAAGAGTGTTGCCGATGCGTTCAATATGAAATACACACCGGTCGATACAATTTTGCGATAATCTGATATCGTAAAAACCTTCCGAAGAGACCTTCGGAAGGTTTTTTGTTTTAAATACCCTGCAATTTTCTCCTTCCATTCTTGAACTTTTTTTGATACATTTGTATCATGTTTTATTAAGTTATTGTTTAACGATCGACACAAATCTTTCCGATACCAATGCCTAACGTAAAAATTACTCTTGACGGCGTACAATACGAAGTCGATAATAAAAAGACGATCATTGAAGCCGCCCGCGAAAACAAGGTACATATACCACATTTTTGCTGGCACGAAAAGCTTTCCGCTTCCGGCAACTGCCGCATTTGCTTGGTGGAAGTAGAGAAAATGCCGAAGCTCGCCATCGCCTGTATGACACAAGTAACTGATGGGATGGTTGTCAACACGAAGAATGATCGAGTGATTAATGCTCGTGAAGCAGTGATGGAATTCATTCTGATTAACCATCCTCTCGATTGTCCTATCTGTGATGAAGCCGGTGAATGTAAACTTCAGGACTATACTTATAAGTACAGTAAAGGATTCAGCAGGTTCGTCGAAAACAAAGTTCACAAACCAAAACGAGTCGATGTTGGTCCGCATGTAATGCTTGATGCTGAACGCTGCATCATGTGTTCACGCTGCATACGCTTCTGCGATGAAATTGCAGGCCAGCACCAATTGCAATTTGTACAACGCGGCGATCGCGTTGAACTCACCACCTTTCCGGGTGAAGCATTGGACAATCCGTATTCAATGAATGTTGTGGACATCTGTCCGGTCGGCGCGTTAACCAATAAAGATTTCCGTTTCAAATCCCGTGTATGGGAGATGTCGTTTACAGATTCAGTCTGTAATGGCTGTGCGCGAGGATGTAATGTTGAGATCGGCGTACGGAATAATGAAATTCTTCGATTGAATCCCCGAAAGAATGACGATGTGAACAGCGTTTGGATGTGTGATCATGGACGGTTGAATACCTGGAAAGACGTTAACTCAGAACATCGCATCAAAGCTCCCAAGATCAGAAAAGAAGGACAGTTAGTGGAAGTTGGCTGGGATGAAGCAGTTGCGAAGGTTGCTTCCGAATTAAAATCATTCAATAAAAATGAAATTGCATTTCTCGGTTCCTCATTTGCAACGAATGAAGATAATTATGTTTTTGCAAAATTTGCCAGAGAAGTTATCGGGACACGCAATATAGATTTTAGTCGTCTTACTGAAGGAGCAGATGATGCAGTTTTGATCAGAGCTGACAAAACACCAAATGCCTCTGGTGCGATTGCTGTCGGCGTTGTTCCGCACGACAATGGATTGCATTTTGAACAGATTATTTCTGCAGTGAAGGCCGGGAAAATAAAAGCACTCTATTGTCTGGAAGATGATATTGCATCGCTCCCCGGAGTGGAAGAAGCATTATCCAATCTGGAATTTTTTGCCGTTCACGCAACTAACCACACTAAGACTACTCAATATGCTCACGTTGTTCTTGCTGCTTCAACATATGCAGAAAAGAACGGAACAATAACAAATTTCCAGAATCGCGTTCAGCGTATTCGTCCTGCCGTGACGACTCTTGAGCAGGACCGCGCACTAGATAATTTCGAAATGAGCCGATGGGACAAATTTGCAGCCCATAATGACAAATGGGGAAAAGGCCCTCGTCGCGATGCACGTCCTTCGTGGAAGATTGTTACAAGCATAGCCGGAGTGATGGGGACGAAGTACAAATTCAATAACGCAGACGATGTATTCAACGAAATTTGTCAAAAAGTTGAAGGCTTCAAAGGTCTTTCGTATTTGAAGGTCGGTAAAAAAGGTGCAGTTCTCAAACAAACTCATGTAACTGTTTAATCGATAGATATTGATATGGAAATTTCACCAGTAATAGAAGCACTTATTAAAATCCTGATTGTTATTTTCGGAATTCTCCTTCCGTGTGTAACGTATCTTGGAGTTCAATTAGAACGTAAACTCAGTGCCTGGATCCAAAATCGTATTGGACCAAATCGTGTGGGCTGGCTTGGGCTGGCTCAACCGTTTGCTGACATTCCGAAATTGTTCTTTAAAGAAGATATTGTTCCGGCTGCTGCAAATAAATTTGTCCATTCGCTTGGACCGCTAATCTCTTTGACTATTGCATTTTCAACATTTGCGGTGATTCCGTTTGGCGATACCCTTCCCATTGTTTTAAACGGAGTTGCCTATGACATAAAGTTACAGATTGCCGATGTGAATATTGCCGTTCTTTATGTTCTGGCGCTTTCTTCGTTAGCAGTTTATGGAATAACATTGAGCGGATGGTCATCCAATAACAAATATTCGCTTCTCGGCGGAATTCGTTCCTCAGCACAAATGATCAGCTATGAACTTTCTCTTGGTCTATCGATTATTGGTATTGTGATGTTGAATAACACTTTGCAGCTGGATGATATCGTGAAAGCACAAAGTGGTTATTATCTTTTTGGTTTCTTGCCAAACTGGAACATATTTTTACAGCCGATAGGGTTTGTCACTTTTTTCGTGGCAATGTTTGCTGAAACAAACCGATTACCGTTTGATCTTCCCGAAGCAGAACCGGAACTTGTCGCAGGATACCACACGGAATATACCGGAATGAAATTCGGAATGTTTATGTTGTCCGAGTATCTTGCATTGTTCGCAGCCGCAAGTATGATCACGACTTTGTATCTTGGTGGATGGCAGGCACCATATATTGATTATTTCAACCTTCCACCGATACTTGTAAGTTTGTTACAGCTTGGCGCGTTCTTTACAAAGTTTGCGCTGGTTGTTGTTTTCTTCATGATCGTTCGATGGTCGATGCCGCGATTCCGTTACGATCAATTGATGAATCTTGGTTGGAAAGTGATGCTTCCGTTGTCGCTTCTCAATATTGCCTTGACAGGATTGTTTATTCTTAAACCTATTCATACATGGTTCAATTAATATGAGCGACGAAAAATTATTAGAAAAAAGTGAATTGATTCGTGTGAAGGATCTTTCGTTTCTTCAACGTGCTTACGTTCTTGAAATACTAAAAGGAATGTTCACTGCCGTGAAACAAATTTTCAAACCGAAGTTTACGATTCAATACCCGGAAGTAAAGTTCGAACATGCGGCTTCGTTTAGAGGACGACCGGTGTTGGTGGAAGAAAACGGTACAGAGCGTTGTGTGGCCTGCGGATTGTGCAGCAGAGTTTGTCCGGCATTGGCGATTGAAGTGCAGGCAGCAGAAACAGAACTGACGAAGGAACGTTATCCTGAAAAATTTGAAATCAACATGACCCGCTGTATCTTCTGTGGATTCTGCGAGGAAGTCTGTCCCGAAGAAGCGATCATTATGAGCAATGAATATGAACTGGCCTTCTCCAGTCAACAGGAATCAATTTTTGGGAAAGATCGGCTTTTGAAATCAGCTGAAGAAATGAAACCACGATTGGATTTCTTACGCGACCATCGGTGACCTCTAAAGTAAATTGAATTTCATTTGAACTAAGCAATGCGCTGAATATATTATCGGCGCATTGCTGTTTTAAAGAGGTTTAATCTCTTAAGGGTCTAATTCCCCGCCGCTTGCGGCGTCATTCCGGCGAAAGCCGGAATCCAGGAACTGGATGCCAGCGTACGCTGGCATGACAATATACCTCGCGGCTTGCGGCGAGGACATTCATTCGAAATTTGGAATCTTTTCAAAGTTATTCTCAACAAAAAGATTCCGAAATATTGCGCAAGGAAGATATATGCTTACAACGGTTCTCTCCGCTGCAACGTACGGCATTAACGCATATCTCATTGAAATTGAGACAAATATTGAAAACACGGTTCCGAATTTTTTTATGGTTGGTCTGCCGGATAACGCCGTAAAAGAATCTCGCGAACGAGTTGCTACTGCAATTAAAAACTCTGCTTATACCTATCCCAATAAACGGATCACCATCAATCTTGCGCCTGCCGATGTCAAAAAGGAAGGTTCTGCTTACGACTTGCCGATTGCCATAGGGATGCTTGCGTCCAGCGGTCAAATACGTGAAGATCGATTGAAAGAGTTTGTTATTCTTGGTGAACTTTCGTTGGAAGGGACAATGCGTCCGGTCCATGGCGTGCTTCCTATCGCCGTGGAAATGAAGAAAAAAGGAATCCAGGGAATTATTCTTCCAAAACAAAATGCCAACGAAGCTGGGATGGTTGAGGGTATCGACGTCTACGGTGTTGAGACGTTAACCGATGCTGCTGAAATTTTAGAAGGGAAGTCATTAATCGATCCATTGCGTTTGGATCTTCAACAAGTATTTGCTGTTGAACAAAAATACTTCCAGGATTTTTCTGATGTGAAGGGTCAAGAAAATGTAAAACGAGCCTTGGAAGTTGCCGCAGCGGGTGGTCACAATATTATCATGATAGGGCCTCCAGGTTCCGGAAAAACAATGCTGGCACGTCGTCTACCGAGTATTCTCCCGCCGATGTCTTTCGAAGAGAGTATCGAAACAACAAAGATTCATTCTGTTTCCGGATTATTGTCTCCGGGGTCAGCTCTTGTTGTTCAACGTCCTTTTCGATCCCCACACCACACTATTTCCGATTCCGCTCTTGTCGGAGGTGGAACAATTCCTCGTCCTGGAGAAATTTCTCTTTCTCACCATGGTGTGTTATTTTTAGATGAGCTCCCTGAGTTTGCCCGCAATGTATTGGAAGTGATGCGCCAGCCGTTGGAGGATTCCAAAGTAACAATCAGTCGTTCAAAGATGTCCGTTGACTATCCTGCAAATTTTATGCTCGTCTGTGCCATGAATCCTTGTCCCTGCGGCAATTTTGGAAACCCGCATCATGAATGCACTTGCACGCCGATGATGATTCAAAAATATATGGCTAAGATCTCCGGGCCGTTATTAGACAGAATTGATATTCACATTGAAGTGCCGGCGGTGAAAGTTGCAGAGCTTGCTCAAAAGAAACCGGGAGAACCTTCCAGTGCGATACGGGAACGGGTAGTGGAGGCGCGTAAGATTCAATTGAAAAGATTTTCGCAACAAAAAAATCTTTTTTCTAATGCTTCAATGCAATCGAAGGAGATTCGGGAATATTGTCGAATTGATTCTGCAGGAGAGGATCTATTAAAAATGGCAATGACAAAACTTGGTTTATCAGCACGGGCATATGACCGGATCTTAAAAGTTTCAAGGACGATTGCAGATTTAACAAGTAGCAAGGATATCCAAACGGAGCATCTGAGTGAAGCAATTCAATATAGAAGTTTAGATCGAAGTGTTTGGATGTAAATAACCTTGTCAAGGCTTCGAAATGTAACGGTAGCCTTGACAAGGTTATTCTTATTAAGGTTGAACAATTTATGGGATACTTACCCGAGCACTATTATCACGTTTACAACCGTGGAACACGCAAACAAAAAATATTCTTCGAAACCAACAATTATCATCACCTTATTAATCTCTTCGTAAAGTATCATTTAAAATATCAAGTGACGATAGCTTCGTACTGTTTAATGTCGAACCATTATCATCTTGTCCTTAAACAAAGCGACTCAGGTTCAATTGGAGCATTTCTAAAAACTACATTGAATGCATATACTCAATCTGTTAATGCTCGCTTTGGTTTGGGTGGAACACTCTTTCAAGGACAGGCGAAAGTGAAGCATATTGATACTGATTCATATTGTCTGGAGGTAATTCGTTATATTCACCTCAATCCGGTTACTGCAAAATTGGTTTCTAAACCAGAAGAATGGGAATTCTCAAATTATCAGGAATGGATAGGTTTGAGAGATGGCATTTTGATTGATTCTGCCTTAGAAACAGCATACTTTAGAAGTAAAAGGGATTATGCGCTTTTTGTTAGTGAGTATATTGAAGAAAAGGATAAGAAAATTATTGCGAATTACAATTTTAATGAAGATGTGTAATTTTACCCTTGTCAAGGTTTCGAAATGTTACTTAAACCTTGACAAGGGTAGAGGGTATTTGCTCTCAAAACACGGATTTGTTGGATACTTCAAACAGAATTATTTGCAGATAGAAATAAAACGCTAAATGTTTCTATGCCAGAAACAACACAGGTTGATACACTCGGTTTGAGATAAATATTATTGTTTTGATACAATCATAATCTTGCCAAGGTTTTGTTATTATTTGCGAATCTCATCGGAAGTACGGATATTCAGTTGAAATATTTGAGTAATGCGAAGCAAATCAACATAGTTGCACAGTATCCTCTGAATGTAACGAAGGAGTCATGATGAATCTCGTTTCACAAATATTGGTTGGTTTTGTTGCCGTTGAACACCTTTATATACTATGGCTGGAGATGTTTATGTGGACGAAACCGCTTGGACGAAAAACGTTTAGCACTCTTCCTTCGGATATGTTTGAAAAGACAAAGGCCTTGGCGGCAAATCAGGGACTCTATAATGGATTTCTTGCAGCCGGTTTAATCTGGTCACTGCTTATTCAAGACCCTATCTGGTCAAAGAATGTGGCTCTCTTTTTTACATCCTGCGTGGTGGTTGCAGGAGTCTACGGTGCAGCAACAGCAATGAAAAAAATATTTTTTACTCAAGCTCTCCCGGCATTGATTACATTGACAGTTTTGTTATTTCTATAGCATTTGCATTAACAATTGTAACAAAAACTTATTCGGTCTACATTCTGCATAACTTCTTTCGAATATTTTCGTAAATTCATCCCACTATCGTGATGTTTAATCAATTTTATTTTTTTCTACTATTTATTCACAATCTTCAAGGAGATGAAATGAAGACATTCGGTCTTTTCCTTTTTGTGGCGATGATTACATTGTCACAAATGAAAGCGCAAACCAAAAGCATGGTTGCTGATATTAATATTCCATATGAAAAATTCACATTGGATAATGGATTAACAGTGATCGTGCATGAAGATCATAAAGCACCTGTAGTGGCTGTGAACGTATGGTATCATGTAGGTTCAAAGAACGAAAAACTTGGGAAAAGCGGTTTTGCTCATTTGTTCGAACATTTAATGTTCAATGGAAGTGAAAATTTTAATGATGATTATTTCAAAACCATGGAACGGATTGGAGCAACAGATTTGAATGGCACAACAAACGAAGATCGTACCAATTATTTTCAGAATGTTCCAAAGAATGCAGCGGATATCGCTCTGTGGATGGAATCCGATCGGATGGGCCATCTTCTCGGCGCCATCAATCAAGCAAAACTTGATGAACAACGCGGAGTGGTGCAAAATGAAAAACGTCAGGGTGAAAATGAACCGTATGCGATTGCTGATGAACTTTCTGTAAAAGCCACATGGCCGGTGGGTCATCCGTACTCGTGGACGGTGATTGGCTCAATGGAAGATCTGAATGCAGCTTCGTTAGACGATGTGAAAGAATGGTTTAAAACTTACTACGGTGCTGCGAATGCAGTTGTCGTGGTTGCCGGCGATATTGATGTGAAGACTGCAAAAGAAAAGATGCAGAAGTTTTTTGGTGATATTCCTTCCGGTCCTCCGGTAGCAAAATACAGCGAGTGGATTGCAAAACGATCCGGTACACTTCGCCAAGTTGCGGAAGACAGAGTACCTCAAGCACGGTTATATAAGGTTTGGAATGTTCCCCGATGGGCGAGCGAAGAAAATGTCTACTTTGATCTGTTGACGAATATTCTTTCGGCTGGGAAGACGTCTCGTTTTTACAAACGTCTGGTGTATGACGATAAAATTGCCACACAAGTTTTTGCTGCAATGGACAGTCGAGAAATTGCGAGTCAATTTTACATTATGGGAAATGCCAAACCGGGAGTTCCGCTTGCTAAAGTAGAAAAAGCAATCGATGAAGAGATGCAGAAAATTTTGGAAAAGGGAATAACCGAACAAGAACTTCAGAGAGCAAAAACTCAACGCGTAGCTGCATTTGTCCGAGGAATTGAACGAATCGGCGGCTTTGGCGGTAAATCGGATATTCTTGCGCAAGCGGAAGTATTTGCCGGCGATGCAAGTTATTATAAGACTCGATTAAACACTCTGCAAAATGCAACGGTTCAAAATATTAACGAAGTCGCGAAACAGTGGCTGAGTGACGGTGAATATATTATTGAAATACGTCCCTTCCCAAGTTATAAGAATGAACTGGCGGATTCGACACTGCGCAAAGCAATGCCCAAAGCCGCTGATCAGGCAGATGTTTTATTCCCGAAATTAGAGCGAGCAACGCTCTCCAATGGATTAAAAATTATTCTAGCGGAGCGTCAATCTGTTCCGGTGGTTAATTTTAGTCTGTTGTTTGATGCTGGATATGCTGCGGATCAATTTGCCCTTCCTGGTACTGCGACTCTAGCGATGGATATGATGGATGAAGGAACGAAGACACGGTCAGCACTGGAGATTAGCGAAGAACTTTCCAACCTTGGTGCAACACTTGGAACTGGATCGAATCTCGATATGTCGCTTGTTACATTCTCTTCATTGAAGGCAAATCTTGATCCATCGCTTACACTGTTCGGCGATGTTGTCTTGAATCCTTCATTTCCTGAATCTGATTTTAAACGATTACAACAGCAATTGCTTGCAGGAATACAGAATGAAAAAAGCTCGCCGCAATCTATGGCAATGCGTGTGATGCCCAAAGTTCTTTATGGCAAGGACCATGCGTATGGAAATCCGTTAACCGGTTCGGGAACGGAAGAATCCGTTTTAAAAATCAAGAAGGATGATCTGATAAAATTTTATAAGTCATGGATCAAACCGAACAATGCAACACTGATTGTTGTGGGGGCAACAACAATGAGCGAGTTGAAGCCAAAACTCGAAAAATTATTTAAAGATTGGAAAATGGACAAGAATATTCCAAAAAAGAATATCTCTGACGTATCAATACCGGAAAAACCGACTGTCTACATTGTTGATAAACCTGGTGCTCTTCAATCAAATATCTTTGCAGGTCATGTTGCAGTTCAAAAGGCAAATCCGGATGAATTTGCCATTACCATGATGAACGAAATTCTCGGCGGTGCTTTCACATCGCGTGTGAACATGAATTTACGTGAAGACAAACATTGGGCGTATGGTGCCTTTACCACTTTTGTTGCGGCAAAAGGACAGCGTCCGTTCCTAACGATTGCTCCTGTTCAAACGGATAAAACAAAAGAATCATTTGTTGAGATCAAAAAAGAATTGAGCGAAATCGTTTCTTCAAAACCTGTTTCGAAAGAAGAATTTGAAAAAGTACAGAAAAATGCATCGCTCCGTCTTGGCGGCCGATGGGAAACAAATAATGCCGTACTTGGATCCATCACTGAAATGGTACGTTTTGGGTATGAAGATGATTATTGGTCAACCTATGCCAAAACGTTACAAGGAATGGAGTATGATGATGTAGCTTCAGTTGCCAAGAAAGTTCTCCGTCCCGATAATCTCGTCTGGGTTGTCGTTGGAGACAAGGCTAAAATTGAACAGGGAATTAAAGAACTGAACTACGGCGAAATAAAATACCTTGATGCCGACGGCAATGATCTATCAACACTGGAACAAAAGTTGCCACCGATGGAGAAAAAGAAGTAACTAAAGTCGGATAGGATTGTAGTTTAAAAAACAAGGGCCGTTTTTCCACTAAAAAAACGGCCCTCTCTTTGTACCATAAAACAACAATGTGATTATTTTATTTCTGAACAATCGATCCGCTAATGACTAACATTTTCGCTTTAAGTTCATCCGAAATCTGTCTGAAAATATAGTCGGTTGATTCTGCTTTGGAAACGGGAGCGATGGTAATCTCATCTGCATGTTCCAAATAAATCAATGCTAAATGCGCTTTGTAACATAAGGATGGTGATGCATTTTCAGCGATTACCCATTTTAACTTCGCATTGGCAGTTGTAAAATTCAATGACGAAAAATATTTCTTGCACAGTACTATATTATAAATGGATCCGTCAACAATGCCGGGAATGTCGCTTTCCAATGATGGCACGAGTGACTTATCTATTATTTTCTGGAATTTCACAGATTCAAATTTCACGTCCTTAATCTGCGCAATACCCTGTACAGTTGTTGCACCCAACAACAGTATTACCGCTGTGAACCGCAATAGTGTATTCATGTTCCGATCCTCCTGAATTGTGTGAAATGTTGTCGCTCGCCTATTAGTGTTACAAAGGGAGTGCCAACATTTATTTTTTCAGAAGTATTGATTTTTTGCAAAATTTAGCGGAGATCTCTACATTTTGCATGAAAAGAAAGGTGCCACATAACATCACGGGTTTGTTCAATTATGACGCTAAGTGGTTGATAGAGAAAGGCTTCCATTACAAAAACGCAATAGGGAGCAATGGAAAAATTGTGGCACCCATTGATTAAACCCACTTGTCATTTTTATACATTCTTTGCAGTCGATTGTTTAATGCGCGGCGGGTCATGCCAAGCAACTCAGCTGCTATGGTTTGATTTCCATCGGCTCGTTTCAATGCTTCTTCAATGATGGAATCTTCGGCTTCCTTCATTGTTGGAAACCTTCCGGGGAAATTCACCAAGGTAAACGATGTATTGTGCTGAAGAGATGGGGTAGTATCTTGGTTCGATAACGAAATAGTATTTCGAATAGAATCGAGAGACAATACTCCAGATGAATGGAGGCTCACAGCATCGAAAATAAGTCCTTCCAACTCGCGGACATTTCCCGGAAAGGAATAATTATTTAATAACGTATATAATTCCTTTGGAGGTGTAGGCTTTTTCTTGTTCAACGAAGCGGCCGCTTTTGCGAGAAAATGGTCAATTAAAAATGGAACGTCAGACTTTCGCTCTCGTAATGGTGGAATGTGCACATGATGAGATTTCAAACGATAGTAAAGATCTTGTCGGAATGTATTTTGTTGCTGCATCAACTTAATGTCGCGATGTGTTGCAACAATAATACGGGCATGAGAAAGTTTGGCAATATCGGATCCGAGCGGGAAATAATGCCCGTCTTGTAGCAGCCGAAGTAATTTTACTTGCGACTCTATGCTTAAATCACCTATTTCATCCAGAAAGAGTGCTCCCTCATCCGCTTTTTCAATCAATCCCTTGCGTTCAGAATCAGCGCCGGTGAAAGCACCTTTCTTATGTCCAAACAATGTATCCGAAAAAAAATTGTCATCCAGTCCGGCTACGTTAATGGAAATCAATTCACCCCTTCTTCCGCTTGCGGTATGAACAGCACGGGCAAAAAGTTCCTTTCCGGTTCCCGTTTCACCGGTGATAAGAATAGGAAGATTTGTTTTGGCTACAGCTTCAATATATTTAAAGATGGAATGTAACGAATTGCTGCGGGTAACAATCTCCTTAAAGATATCAGGATTCACAACATCGTCTCGAAGGAGAGATTGTTTTAATAATTCATTCTCATGTTTAATCTCTGCCAATTCAATACCGTGTCGTACGGTAGTCACTAATTTTGCATCGGTAACAGGTTTCACCACATAATCGAACGCTCCCTCTTTAATGCAGAGTACGGCACTTTCCACATCATTCACTGCAGTCAGAACAACAACAGGAATATCCGGGTGATGTGCGGTAATTAATACGAGTAGTTCCAGTCCTGAGATATTGGGCATATTGATATCCAGAACAATCAAAGAGTATTTATTCTCTTTGAGTAATTTCATCACCTTAATGCCATCGGAACAAGAGTTGATATTATTGAAACCGTTGGATCGTAGTGTCAAATCTACACTCAAGAGAAAGTGCTCTTCATCATCAACAAGAAGGATAGGGAAGTGGGGAAAATGTTTTGTGCTCATAAATGTTTTGGTGTTTCTACTTCACGTGAGATAGGAAGTGTTATTTTCGCAATAGTTCCTTTGTTCACTTCGCTCTTAAACAGTAGGGTGCCATTGTGATTTTTAATAATATTATAGGAAACAGAAAGACCCAGACCTGTTCCTCCCGAATTTCGTTTGGTAGTGAAGAAGGGATCCATAATATATCTCATATCGCTCTCTTTGATACCGATGCCGTGATCTTCAATGGAAACACGCACCCTGCTTCGCTCTGCATCGAACGTTGTTGAGATTTTTATTTGGGCGAAACTATCTTTAAGGGATTGACATGCGTTTGTAATGAGGTTTACGACAACCTGTTCAAGCTGTTGCGCATTTCCTCGTATCTTTGGAAGTAGTGTTGCGTACTCGACAGTAAAATTCGATGTAGAGGCTTTGATCATAGTTCCAGTAATGGCAACAGCCATTTCTACGACATTGTTTACATCCACCGTTTCGTTGAGTGAGTCACTGTCAAGTTTAGAATACTCTGTCAGCCGTTTTGTGATCGTCGAAATACGTTCTGAGCCCTTCACTATTCCTTCCGACGATTGGACCATTTTATCTTTACATTCACTATAGGGAATTCCCGCCAAACAAAAATCACCATTCACTTTATAGTATTCATCAAGAATCGGGAGGACATCTTTCCACATTTTGGTGAATAACTGTGCATTGAGCATCAAAAAATTATTCGGATTATTCACTTCATGTGCAATACCTGCAACCAATGTCCCGAGTGAAGCCATTTTTTCCGCTTGTCTTAATTGACGACTTCGATGAACCGCAGCTGCCTCAGCACGCTTTAAATCTGTAATGTCGTTAATCAGTCCATCGTATGCCACAGACTGACCCCGATCATTTTTCGAGATAACAATCTTGTTCCGGATCCAGCGTGTTGTGCCATCGCTGTGTATAATGCGATGCTCCACCGGATCACATTCTTTTCCCGTTAATGCTAATTGTGCTTGTCGTAGAACGTTCTCACGCTCTTTTGGATGAATCATCCTGTACCAAAGGTCAGGATCCTTTTGATAATCTTCCGGTGTATATCCGGTGATGGCGAAACAGCCCGGTCCGTGATATGTTCCGACAGCAACACCATTTTTAATAGTGACCGTATAAATATAATCGGTGAGATAGTGGACTAACTTTTCGTAACGATTTTCTGTGCTCATTGTTATTTATGAAAATAATTAACCGATGTCATGGTATACTGGCTTTTCCGCATCTATAATCAATCGACTATAATTTTTTAGAAATTAATTTGACTGACATAAATAAATATAGAAATTTATATGACATAACGAAGACCGAATAATATTTCAGAATCTGATGATTGTTTTGACTGATCTAAGTGTTACAGCAAAGAGTACATAAAAATAAAACAGGAACAACTATTGACATATAAAAATTATATGTTATATTACATATAGTTCTTTTTCATAGATAATTAACATTCATCAAGAGTGGATGAGGGACTGACCCGAAGATTCCACAGCAACCGGCAACTCAAACAGCGTTGTGCAGGTGCTAAATTCAGATTCTCCGTAAGGAGAACAAGATGAACTAAAAGCCTGAGTTTTATTCAAAACCTCTTTTAGTTTATCAACTATAAGAGGTTTTTTCGTTTTAAATGTACTACTACTTTGTTACTTATGCTGTAGTATTGATTGAGCAATAACAAAGAAACTATACCATGAATATTTCTAACCTACATCTTTTTTACGCTTCACGTCCTACCCTGGAACATACCTCGTCGTATTTCGACGGTAATTTTCTCTGTTGTCGCTAACATATACTCCCTCATTCTACATTGGTAAACACACTAACCTCCACAGTGGAGCAGTGTATACATTTAAATTATAAGAGGAAAATGTTATGTCTACGACAAATGGAAAAAAAAGAAACTATCGTTTTGAAACATTACAATTGCATGCTGGCCAGCAGCCCGATCCGACGACGAAATCACGTGCTGTTCCGATTTATCAAACAACTTCCTACAATTTTGATAATGCAACGCACGCCGCAAATCTTTTTGGCTTGAAAGAATTTGGGAATATTTACACCCGAATTATGAATCCTACTACCGCCGTGTTCGAAGAACGTATTGCAGCTCTTGAAGGAGGAGTTGCTGCAGTTGCAACTGCTTCAGGACAAGCAGCCCAATTTCTTGCAATTACTACAATTGCCCAGGCTGGGGAAAATATCATCTCCACAAGTAATCTGTATGGCGGAACATACAATCAATTTAAGGTGACATTGCCTCGTTTGGGAATTGGTGTAAAATTTGTTGATGGTGATTCAACCGAAGAATTCAAAAAATTAATTGATGAAAAAACAAAAGCAATCTATATTGAAACAATCGGTAATCCGAGACTAAATATTCCTGATTTGGAAGCCATTGCAAAAATTGCACATGATCAAGGTATTCCGTTGATTGTGGACAATACGTTTGGTGCCGGTGGATACTTGGCACGTCCGTTTGAACATGGTGCGGATATCATCACTCACTCGGCAACAAAATGGATCGGCGGACATGGAACTTCCATTGGTGGTGTTGTTGTGGATTCCGGAAAATTTAATTGGGGAAATGGTAAGTTTCCAATTTTTACCGAACCAAGTCCGGCGTATCACGGATTGAAATTCTGGGATGTCTTCGGAACCCCCGGACCATTCGGAAACATTGCGTTTGCCATTCGTGCACGTGTTGAAGGCCTGCGTGATATCGGCGCTGCAATCAGTCCGTTCAATTCATTTCAATTATTGCAAGGATTGGAAACTCTGTCATTGCGTATTGAACGACACAACGAGAATGCATTAAAGCTAGCACAATGGTTAGAGAAACATCCGCTGGTAGAATGGGTCTCATATCCAGGATTACCTGATCATCCGCATCACACATTGGCAAAAAAATATTTGCGAAACGGATTGTTTGGTTCAGTTCTTGTTTTCGGAATAAAGGGTGGAATAGAATCAGGCAAGAAATTTGTTAATAACGTGAAACTGTCTAGTCTGTTGGCTAATGTTGGTGATGCAAAGACTCTCGTCATCCACCCGGCATCGACGACACATGAACAATTGAACCAGGAAGAACAATTGCTTTCCGGTGTTACTCCGGATCTTATTCGAGTTTCAGTCGGGATTGAGCATATCGAAGATATCATTGAAGATTTCGATGAAGCTCTCCGTGCCGTAAAAAATAGAGAAACAGTAACTGCATAGATATGTTATCAGTGACTGTCATCTATTCGATGACGGTCACTTCTTTTTGCAAATAAAAATGGAAATAAAAACAAAAAATATTGTTGCGACAAAAAATGTTCAATTGTTTGACGAAACAAATCCACTGGTCATGGATTGTGGAGAGGAACTTTCTTCTGTTTCAGTTGCTTATGAAACATACGGTGAATTGAACGTAGAGTGCAGCAATGCAATTCTTGTTTGCCATGCTCTTACAGGAAGTGCACATGCTGCAGGATATACGTCTGATGATCCTCATTCGATTGGCTGGTGGGATTCGTTTATTGGTGAAGGAAAACCGCTTGATACCAGAAAATATTTTATTATCAGTTCAAATTTTCTTGGTAGTTGTTACGGCACGACTGGTTCGAACTCGATCAATCCCATCACAGGACATCCCTACGGAATGTTGTTTCCTCAAATGACCGTTCGAGATATGGTCCGCGTTCAAAAATCGCTGGTAACCTATCTTGGTGTAAAAAAATTGAAGACCGTCATCGGCGGTTCACTTGGCGGAATGCAAGTGCTCGAGTGGGCTTTATTGTATCCTGAGTTAGTTGAATCCATCATTCCTATCGCAACATCCGCACAGCATTCTCCATGGGCGATAGGCTTGAATGATCTTGCCCGACAGGCGATTATGAACGATCCTGATTGGAGAGGAGGAAATTATTATGAATTTAAGCAGCCTGAAAAAGGGTTTTCGCTTGCTCGCCAAATAGCGATGATGTCATATCGAAGTGAAAAAGAATTTGCTTCCCGCTTTTCGCGTGAACGGCAAAAAAAGAACGGCAGCGAATTAACCTATCGATTTGATACCTCGAATCTTTTTCAAGTGGAAAGTTATCTTCATCATCAAGGAATAAAATTGGTCAATCGCTTTGATGCCAACACGTATCTCTACATTACCCGATCAATGGATTTGCATGATGTTACATCCGGTAGAGGAACGTTGCAGGAAGTGCTTGGTTCTATAAAAATCCCATCATTATCAATCGGGATCGATTCAGATATTCTGTACCCAGTTTCAGAACAGCAACACATAGCATCGCTGATTCCACACTCTACCTATCGCGAGATCCATTCTCCTTACGGACATGACGCTTTCCTGATTGAATTTGAGCAAATGGAAACTCATGTAAAGAAATATTTTGCTACCCTATAGACATTTCTTCGAAAAACGAATCCCGCCTTTGGTAAACAAGGCGGGATTTTTTTTGTCCTTTATATTTCGTATTTTGTCCTAAATAGAAAGAAAAAATGTCAAAGCCTATCGTTGCAATCGTTGGTCGCCCCAACGTCGGGAAATCTACTTTTTTTAACCGCCTTATCGGAATGCAGACAGCCATCGTTGATGATGCCCCTGGTATTACGCGCGACCGTCACTATGCTGAAGCAGAATGGACTGGAAAACCGTTCACGATTATTGATACTGGGGGATTTGTTCCTGATTCTGATGAAGTTTTTGAAAAGGCGATCCGCGAACAGACACAGATCGCCATTGAAGAAGCTGACAAGATCATATTTCTCGTCGATGGAAAAGAAGGCATAACTTATATCGACAAAGAGCTGGCAAATATCCTCCGTAGAGAAAACAAAAAAGTCATTCTGGTTGTTAACAAGGTTGATTCAGCTCGTGAAGAAACTAATTCGGCGCAGTTCCATACGTTGGGACTCGGAGAACTCTATACCATTGGAGCATTGGGAGGGAGAAAGATCGGTGATTTTCTTGATGTACTCACGCAGGAATTCACAATCGACCTGGACGATAAAAAAGAAGATTCTCAGATGCGTATAGCGATCATCGGAAAGCCAAATGTTGGAAAATCGTCGATGGTGAATGCGCTGATAGGAAAAGAACGCTCCATTGTTACTCCAATTGCCGGAACAACACGTGATTCGATTGATTCTATCTATAATTTGAATGGCGAAGAGGTGTTGCTTGTAGACACCGCCGGGTTGATGCGGAAAAGTAAAATTCGACAGAATGTTGATTTTTATTCAACATTAAGAACTTTAAAAGCGATCGATCGATGTAATATTGCGATTATTTTATTTGACGCGAGCATTCCATTGGAGAAACAGGATTTTAGGATTGTTCAGACTGCAGCTGAAAAAAATATCGGTGTGGTTTTGGGGATCAACAAATGGGATGCAGTAGAAGGGAAGGATACGAACTCAACTATCCGGTATGAAGAATCCCTTCGTGAAAAATTACGACAATATGATTATATCCCTGTGCTCTTTGTATCAGCGAAGACGAAACAACGCCTGCCAAAACTGATCGATCTTGCGAAAACGGTCCATACAAACCGTGCGATGAGAATCCCGACCAGTTCGCTCAATGACACATTGCTTCCAGATGTCCAGCGTTATCCACCTTCAACAAAAACAGGGAAGGATATCAAATTGAATTATGTGACTCAAGTGAAGACATCTCCTCCAGTTTTTGCATTCTTTGCCAATGAGCCGGACCTCGTCTCGGAATCGTACAAAGGTTTTCTGAGGAACAGGATCAGGCATCATTATGGATTTATTGGTGTTCCCTTAATACTTGTCTTTAAGAAAAAACGAAAATAATTCTCATCATTTTGGAGATTGCATGAGTACCCTCACCGTTATTGACCATCCTCTTGTGCAGCGTGATGTTTCCATCCTTCGAGATAAGAATACTCCGAATCATCAATTTCGCACAGTGCTCAATCGAATTGCGGGAATGATGGCATTTGAAGTGACTCACAATTTTTCACTTCAAGAATATGCCCTTGAGACTCCGTTGGAAAAAACGAACGGTGTCAGACTCAAAGAGCATATCGTGATTGTTCCAATTCTTCGCGCTGGTTTGGGTATGGTGGAAGGATTCATGAATGTGCTTCCAGAAGCAAAGGTCGGTCATGTCGGTTTATATCGTGATGAAGAGACATTGGAACCGGTTGATTATTATTCAAAATTTCCCAAAACATTATCGAAAAGTTTGGTGCTCCTTATTGATCCGATGTTGGCTACAGGAGGAAGTGCAAAAGCAGCATTAACGTTCCTGAAAAATAAAGGGGCAAACAATATTCGATTTGTTTGTTTAGTTGCATCGCCCGCCGGTATAAAGATTGTGCAAAAGAGTCATCCCGATGTTGATATTTTTTGTGCAGTCGTGGATAGAGGGTTGAATAATAATGGATATATCCTGCCTGGTCTTGGAGATGCAGGAGATAGAGTTTTTGGTACGGAGTAATCTTGCTGAAAAATATTATTGCATATTCATTCATTCTGCTTCTCTCTGTATCATCATTTCTTCAATCCCAATTCTTGGAAGATAAACATCAACACTCATTGGTGCTCCAGGGAATCGACCTGACATTGAAGCAAGAATATGACTCAGCGGAAATTGTTTTCCAAACCATCATCAAAGAATTCCCGCATCATCCCTCCGGATATCTCTATTTGGCAGGAATGATGCAGGCAAAAAATACCGATTATGACGATCCATTCAACGAAAAACAATACGATTCATTATTGAATATTGTTGAAATCCTCTCTCAACCTCTCATTAAAAGTAAAAACAATTCTGCGTACGGTTATTTTTATACGGGAAGCTCAGAAGCATTTCGTTCTTATACAAAGTCAGAGAATGGAAATCTTGCCTCTGGAATTTATTACGGCTTGTCGGCAGGCGGTTCTTTGGAACGTTGTTTAGAAGCCGATCCCAATTTTGTTGAAGCAAAAAATATTCTCGGCTCTTTCTATTACTGGCGCAGCAAAATGTCTTGGATTCCATTTATTTCGGATAGAAGCGAAGAAGGGATTAAGCTCATTGTCGAATCTTTTTCCCATCCGTATGAAAAACATCTTGCATCGCATAATTTGATGGTTATCTTTACTGAAGAAAAACGTTATGCCGATGCTGAAAAATACGGCCTAATTATGCTCAAAGAATATCCGGATAATCGATTATTTCTTTGGAATTTAATGACCACCTACGAACAATGGAATAATAAAAAAAAACTAATCGAGATTGTAGAACGATTGCTTCAAAGTACAATACATGCCAAAGTGGTGAATCGATATACTGAAGCTGTTTGCAGATTAAAAATAGCGCAGTTTGCCATAACGGGAAAAGATACCGCCAAAGCAAAAGTTGAGCTGAAACAATTGATTGCACTGAAAAAATACATTGGAAGAACCAAAGGCGATCTGAAAAAGAAGATCTCCAAAGCGGAAGATCTTTTGGAAACAATCGAGTAACCTTAATGCTGTTAGCCAAACATAAAAAAAAATTGGATGATCTTTTGGCAGTCTGCCATAAGAATCTTCACAAGGTAAATGTCGATCTCATCACTCGCGCGTTTGAAATGAGTGTCGAAGCGCATAAGCATGACTTGCGTAGTTCCGGCGAACCGTATTTTGGCCACCCTTTTGAAGTGGCAATGGTAGTTGCTAAAGAGATTGCGTTGGATGATGTTTCTGTTGCATCGGCATTGCTTCACGACGTAGTGGAAGATACCGATATCGATATTGACATTATTCGCAAAGAATTTGGAGATACGATTGCAGAAATAGTCGATGGTGCAACAAAAATTAGCAATATCTTTGACAGCCATGAGATTACACAGGCAGAAAATTACCGTAAACTGCTCCTCTCCATGGTCAATGATATCCGTGTGATGATTATTAAGTTTGCCGATCGCCTGCATAACATGCGGACATTGGAATATCTTCCCGCCGAAAAACAACAACGCATCGCAAAAGAAACCCTTGATATCTACGCACCGTTTGCTCATCGGTTTGGTCTTGCAAAAATAAAATGGGAGTTGGAAGATCTGGCGTTTAAGCATCTTCATCGAAAAGAGTATGAAGAGATTGCACACGGGTTGAATTCCAAACGACGAGAACGAGAACATTATATCCGCAAGTTTATTGTCCCTGTTGAAACACGGCTTCGTCAGAGCAATTTGAAATTTGAAATTGAAGGACGTCCCAAGCACTTATTTAGCATTTACAATAAGATGCAGAAACGTTCAAAACCGTTGGAAGAAATTTACGATATGTTCGCCGTTCGTATCATCTTGCAAACGCCGGACAATAACGAGTGTTTCACAGTATACGGCATCATCTCTGAAATCTATAAACCAATTCCCGAACGTTTTAAAAATTATATTTCCATTCCCAAAAAGAACGGCTACCAATCGCTTCACACAACAGTTGTCGGTCCCGAAGGAAAAATGGTTGAAGTACAGATCCGAACGCGCCAAATGCATGAAATCGCGGAACGCGGTGTTGCGGCGCATTGGTATTATAAAGAGAATAGTTCGCAGGCGCCGTTGGACAGAGAGTTGGAAAATTGGATCAACTGGGTTCGTGAAATGTTCGACCAAAAACAGGCAGACGAAAATGTGTCACCGAAAGAATTAATCGAAAGTTTCAAACTAAATCTTTACCAGGATGAAATTTATGTCTTCACACCAAAAGGTGACTTGAAGATCCTTCCCAAAGGTGCCACGGCGATTGATTTTGCTTTTGAAATCCATTCGGATGTCGGTTTTCATACGATTGGTGCAAAAGTAAACGGTAGAATTGTTCCATTAAACACAATTCTCCGAAGCGGCGATCAAGTGGAAGTTATTACATCGAAAAAGCAAAAACCGAATTTTGATTGGGAAAAATTTGCGATAACTCATAAAGCAAAATCCCATATTCGCCGATACATCAAGGAAGAAGAACGAAAACTGATTGATGAAGGGAAAGAGATTTGGGATAAAAAAGCGAAAAAGGCAAAACTTCATATTAATGATGATGATCTCACAAAGTTTGTTCATACAAAACGGTATGACAATCTTCAGTTGTTTTATCTCGCAATCAAAAATGAAGAGATTGATGTTGATGTCGTCATTAGTGAGTTGACTGATACGAATCTCAAAGGTGAAACGGAAACAAAAGTCGATGAATCAACGTCGATGTTCAATAAATTTGTCGACACAGCCAGAAATCTTACGACGGGAATATCAATCTTCGGCACTAAAGGCGATATGTTGTATACATATGCCAAATGCTGCAATCCAATTCCGGGGGATGACATTGTAGGATATGTTACCACTGGTGAGGGGATTAAAATTCACCGAAAAAACTGCCGCAACGTTCAATCGATGCTGAGTAATGGAGAACAGCGAATTGTTCGTGTATCATGGCCTGAATCCGGTGCTGGTGATTTTATTGCTGGTGTAAAAATTTCCGGTAACGATCGAAATGGTCTATTGAATGATGTCACAAACGCCATCTCCAATTTTAACAGCACGAATATTCGCGGTGTCACGATTAATACAAAAGATTCTTTTTTTGACGGTCAATTTATATTGTACGTAAAGGATATTGCTCATTTGAATAATATCATCGATCGATTGAGGCGTATCAAAAATATCACGAAAGTGGAACGGTTTGATGAATAATGAGTATTCGCGCATTCTTGGTATTGATTATGGAACAGTTCGAATCGGTATTTCTGTCAGTGATCCGCTGAAGATTATTGCACAAGGCCTAACGACAATTCAGAATGATTCCCACAGCCTTGATCATATTCTTTCAATTATGGTCGATCAGAATGTCGAAAAAATTATTGTTGGCAATCCTTTGAATTTGAAGGGAGAAGTCAGCACGAAAGCGGAAGAAGTAAAAACATTCGTTGCTCGGTTGAAAGAGAAGACGCAAATTGAAATCGTCATGCTCGATGAACGATTCACTTCAGTCATGGCGCAACGATCAATCATGAGTATGGGGACAAAGAAAAAGCAGCGGCAAAACAATAAGGGCAAAGTAGACGAAGTGGCCGCGGCAATTCTTCTCCAAAGTTACTTGGATATTCAAAAGAGATAATGTGGAACAGCAAGATTTAAAAAATAATATCCTTGAGTACAAGAACATAGCATTGTTGTGGATTCATTCGAACAAACTAAAATCCGCGATAGGCATTATTGCCTTTATTATCTTTCTCCAATATTTAACTCTTCCGAATAACAGTCTTCAATCGCTCCGAAAGAATAATCCCGGAACAACCGCAATGATGCTTCAACGTATTGATGAATCGTCATCAAAGGATAAGAAGTTTGTTATACAACAACATTGGATTCCGATTTCGCGAATATCAAAACATCTTGTAAACGCAGTCATTGTATCGGAAGATGGGATGTTTTTTGAACACGAAGGAATCGATTGGTATGAAGTCGGTGAGTCAATCGAAAAGAATTTTGAAAAGGGAAAAGCAGCGAGAGGGGGCAGCACCATTTCACAACAGCTTTCAAAAAATCTATATCTCTCAACGTCAAAAGATCCTATTCGAAAATTAAAAGAATTGATCATCACACTTCGAATGGAGCGGACATTATCCAAACGCCGTATTTTGGAAATATATCTTAATGTGATTGAATGGGGGAACGGAGTATTCGGTGCAGAAGCGGCAGCAAAAAAATATTTTGGAAAATCTGCATTCCAATTATCAAAAGAAGAAGCGGCGCAGATGGCTGCGGTGATTCCTAGTCCGCGCAGGCATAAACCAAATGACATGTCCAGATACGTTACACGCCGCACATCGATTATTTTAAGCAGGATGTCTGCACGGGGAATGTAGATGAAGATCCGCGATGTGAAAATGCTGATAGAAGAGGGAGAGGGATTCGAACTGGAGTTCAAACGAAAAGTCTCTTCACCGAAAAAGATTGCGAAAACATTATCCTCATTTGCAAATACCAGAGGGGGAATTGTTCTTTTTGGAGTAGATGATGATGGATCGATTGTTGGTGTAGAAAGTGAAAAGACAGAATTAGATTTAATTGATGAATCTGCTCGTTTCTATTGTGAACCTCCCGTTTCCGTTGCAATCAACATCGTTCCCTATAATCATCGTGATGTTATTGTTGCTACCGTTGAGGAAAGTGAAGATAAACCGCATTATGTTGTGGATGACGATAATGAAAAAAAAGTGTTTATCCGTGTAAACGATAATACGGTTATCGCCAGCAAAGAAGTTGTGAAAGTGCTGAAAGATGAACGCCCTGAAAAACCACCGTTGACTCTTACGATTGGCGAAAATGAAAAACGATTATTTGAATATCTAGAGCAACAACATCGTATCACTGTATCAGAATATTCAGATCTCATCAATATTTCCATCCGAAGGGCATCGCGCATACTGACCACGCTTGTCCGTGCCGGTGTTGTTCGAATTCACACGCTGGAAAAGAACGATTATTTCACCCTTGCTTCCGATGATGAAGTATTCGCAGACAGTCGTACAAAACAATACCGTACGCCACAGCGACGTTAAGCGATTGTTTGTGACCGAACATAGGTATTTCAATTCCCATATCCGCTTGATCAATTATTTCCTTCGAAACGCCGGTGATCTCATTTCCAAAGACAAGGCATAATGGAAAATCTTGCTTTGTCAGATCGTAGTAGGGGACACTTTTACTGGTCAATTCTAAAACGCATATCTTTATTTTTTGTTCTTTCAATTTGCTAACGGCATTCAACGGGTCCTTATAGTACTCCCAGGGGACAGTCAATGTTGAACCAAGAGCTGTCTTATCAATCTCTTTTCGGGGTGGATGAGGTGTAAATCCCGTGAGAAACAGTTTACTTAATAGCGCTCCATCCGAACTTCTAAAAATTGATCCAACGTTATATAAACTTCGAATATTATCAGCCATAGCATATATAGGATTGCGCTCGACTGATTCAAATTCATCAAGTTTCTTACGGTTTTTTGAGATTTCTTCGTGACTTAATTTATGCATCAGTCTAATTTAATTTTGGATGAGAATTCAAAAATGAGTATATTTACATTCAATTTAAGCCAAAAAAAGTGAGATTTGAAGAAAATAATTATAGCTATTGACGGGCCTGCCGCATCGGGGAAAAGCACTACCGCTAAACTTGTCGCTGCTCAACTCGGCTATTTACATATTGATACAGGCGCTATGTATCGCGCAATGGCATTAAAAGTTCTTCGAAATAAAATTGCTCCGAACGACTCTGAAAAAGTAGCAGCTCTGGCCAATAATACTACTGTTCGGCTTGTTTCAAACAATGGCAAAGTCCGAGTTCTGTTGGATGGTGAAGAGGTGAGTGATGAAATTCGGCTGCCGGAAGTGACAAATATAGTCAGCCCCGTCAGTACAGTTTCCGAAGTACGAAAATTGATGGTGAACGAACAGCGAGCGATGGGGAATGAAAGTGGAATTGTTCTTGAAGGAAGAGATATCGGGACAGTTGTATTTCCGAAAGCGGAATTAAAAATTTTCATGCTGGCCGATGCGCGGGAACGGGCATTGCGTCGAAAAAAAGAATTGGATGCAAAAGGTGTTGCTGTTTCATTGATTGAATTAGAAAAAGAAATTCTGGAGCGAGATAGGATTGATTCGGAACGAGCGGTTTCCCCGCTTCGAAAAGCAGAGGATGCAATCGAATTAGATACCACGAGTCTCTCCATTAAACAACAAGTAGAATTTATTGTAGCGAAAGCAAAAAGTATTATTAACTCTAAACCTTGACAACGTTAAAAACCGCTGTCAAGGATATAAAACCAGATGAAAGTAACAGTCGATAATAATTCCGGATTTTGCTGGGGCGTGGTTCGTACGGTGGATATTGCTGAGCAAGAACTTGCGGATACTGGAAAATTATATTCTCTCGGAGAAATTATCCATAATCCCGTCGAGATCGATCGATTGGAGCAGAAGGGATTGAAAACGATCCGACACGAGGATCTTCCAAATCTGAAGGATGCTAAAGTGTTGATTCGTGCGCACGGCGAACCTCCGGAAACATTCCGCAAGATGAAGGAGTGGGGAATTGATGTTATAGATGCAACGTGTCCGGTGGTGACCAAAGTTCAAGAACGCATTAGAAAATTTTACGATAAGCAGTATCAGATAGTGATTTTTGGAAAAAAAGATCATGCTGAAGTGATCGGTCTTGTGGGACATACGAATGGTACCGCAATCGTCATTAAATCGGTCGCAGAAGTTGATAAACTTGATTTTTCGAAGAAGACTGTTCTCTTCTCTCAGACAACAATGGACAAAGAGACATTCTATGCAATTCGTGATGCGATTAAAGAACGGATTAACGCTGAGTTTGAAGTAGGAACATTTGAAGAGATGGCGATCGATTTCCATGCAAAAGATACGATCTGTGGACAAGTTTCAGGACGGGACAAAAAATTACGTGAATTTTCTCAGAGCAACGATGTAATGATTTTTGTTGCGGGGAAAATGAGTTCCAACGGTAAGGTTCTCTATGAAATTGCAAAGTCGGAGAATCCCAGAACATATTTTGTTGAGAATGAGTTTGAGTTACAGGAAGATTGGTTTAAGAATGCCGCCAGCGTCGGCATTAGCGGTGCAACATCCACACCGCAATGGCTGATGGAGCGCGTGAAGAAAGAAATTGAAACACGTTACAATAGAGTTGCATAGGTCATCCACAATACACTAAATCATACACTAATCAGTAAGTTGATCGTTGTTGATGTGCGGCGTTAGATTTTGATGACCGTCTAACAAAATACAAAAACAATGGTCTGGTTCTCGTTCCAGAAATAATGGAATAGAGAACACGGAGACATGTAATGTCACAAAAAGAAGAAGTAGATGTACTCATCGACGAGAAACCGTATTCCGATGAGGAAATGAAACTGTTTACCGAGATGTACGAAGGAACATTGGGGAAAATCACCCAAGGCGAGATCGTAAAAGGAAAGATCGCTTTTATCGGACACAATGATGTTGTGTTGGATATCGGTTTTAAATCCGAAGGGACTGTGCCAATCGGTGAATTTCCAAACATCAAAGATTTAAAGATCGGCGATGAAGTAGAGGTATTTCTCGAAAGCATCGAAGATAAAGACGGCCAGATGGTTCTTTCACGCAAACGTGCAGACTTCATGCGCGTATGGGAAAAAGTCACAAGGTCGTACACTAGCGGTGAAGTTGTTCAAGGAAAGATCATCCGTCGCATTAAAGGCGGTCTGGTTGTAGACGTGATGGGAATCGACGCATTCTTACCTGGATCCCAGATCGATGTTCGACCGGTGCGCGATTTTGATGCATTGCTCGGAAGAGATATGGATTTCCGCGTGGTAAAAGTAAATCATCCGTCGGAAAACATTGTCGTTAGTCATAAGATTCTTGTGGAAGAAGAACTTGCAGATCAACGCAAAGCGATCCTTTCCGGCCTCGAAAAAGGTCAGATCCTTGAAGGTATCGTTAAAGCTATCTCCGACTTCGGTGTGTTCATCGACCTCGGCGGAGTTGACGGTCTTGTGCACATTACAGACCTCTCATGGGGACGTATTAACCATCCGTCTGAAGTGGTAAAACTTGATCAGACTGTGAACGTTGTTGTTCTTGATTTCGATCAGGAAAAGAAACGTATCTCACTTGGCATGAAACAATTGCAGGCACATCCGTGGGAAAAGATTGACGAACGCTATCCGATCGGCAAAAAGGTCAGCGGCAAAGTCGTATCACTCACCGATTACGGTGCATTTATTGAAATAGAAAAAGGTATTGAAGGTCTTATCCACATTTCCGAAATGAGCTGGACACAGCATGTGAAACATCCTTCACAGATGGTTTCCATGGGTCAGGTGATTGAAGCGGTTATTCTTTCGCTTGATGCAGCAGGAAAGAAGATCTCGCTCGGCATGAAACAACTCGAACCCGATCCGTGGAGTTCGTTGATGGTGAAATATCCGATTGGTTCACGGCACAACGGAACGGTCCGCAATTTGACCAACTTCGGTGTGTTCGTAGAATTGGAACAGGGTATCGACGGTCTTATTCACATTTCTGATTTGTCGTGGACAAAGAAAATCCGTCATCCAGGTGAAATTGTGAAAAAAGGAGATAACATCGATGTCATTATCCTAGGAGTTGACGTTGATCAACGCCGTATCTCTCTTGGACACAAGCAGCTGAATGACAATCCGTGGGATACTTTCGGCGGTCAGTACAAAGTCAATACCGAAGTTGAAGGGAAAGTGGTCCGCATCATTGAAAAAGGTGTGATTGTTGAACTTCCGCTCGGCGTTGATGGATTTGTACCGTTGTCACAGTTGTCGCAGACACCAATCAAAAATCTGGCAGAAGCATTCCAGGTTGGCGACAAACTTCCGATGTCCGTCATCGAGTTTGATGGTGAAAGCAAGAAGATCGTTCTTTCCGTTGTAGAATATCTCCGCGGAAAAGAACAGAAGATCATTGATGACTATGTTGCAAAACATAAACTTCCCCCGATCACTCTGAAAGATGCGCTCCCAGTTGAGTTGACACCTGAAGAGAAAAAAGCAGCGGATGAAGAAGCATCATTGAAGTAATATTGTACCACACAGTGCCGCTCGCTTTGGTGTGAGCGGCACTTCTATTTTCCAAAAATGAAAGCATCATTCTATACATTGGGCTGCAAATTGAACTATGCGGAAACCGCATCGCTTGAACGTCAATTCAAGGAGCGTGGATTCGACATTGTTCCGTTTGCCGAACATTCCGATGTCTGCATCATTAATACCTGCTCAGTGACGGAACGTGCTGACAGGGAAGCTCGTCAGATTGTCCGCCGTGCATTACGAACATCTCCAAATGCATTTGTGGCAGTTGTCGGATGCTATGCGCAGCTTGATCCTGAAGAAATTGCCTCAATCGATGGCGTTGATATTGTGCTTGGTGCCAGCGAAAAATTTAGAGTGTTCGATTTTGCGGAATCGTTTCAAAAATATTCTTCCCCGAAAGTATTTGTTTCCCCAATTGAAAATGTCAATGATTTCGGTCCTGCATTTTCCGGTGGTGTTGATGATCGTACGCGAGCATTTCTGAAAGTGCAGGATGGTTGCGACTTCACTTGTGCGTTCTGTACGATTCCTCTTGCACGTGGTGAGAGCAGAAGTCAAACGATCGATGCTTGTGTTACGCAGGCTCGTCAGTTAGTTGAGATGGGGTACAAAGAAATTATTCTTACCGGAGTCAATGTGGGAGATTTTGGGAAAAAGAATGATTTGTCGTTATTACAATTATTAAAAGAATTAGATAGTGTTGATGGAATTGAGCGCATTCGGATCAGTTCAATTGAACCGAATTTGCTGAATGATGAATTAATCGATTTTTGGCTTCGCTCTGAAAAAATTTGCGATCATTTCCATATCCCACTCCAAAATGGCAATGACGAAATTCTCCGGAAAATGAGACGCCGTTATACATCAGAACATTATCAGAAATTAATCCATCGGATTCGTGAAAAATCTCCTTCGGCAGGAATTGGTGTTGATGTGATTGTTGGTTTTCCGGGTGAAACGGAACAATTGTTTGAGAAAAATTTTCATTTTCTTCATGAGCTGCCAATCAGTTATTTACATGTGTTTACCTATTCTGAACGTCCAAATACTCCTTCGATTGATTTCCCGGGACGGGTGGAACCTAGAATTCGTTATTCGCATAGCGATAAACTTAGGATTCTTGGACAGATGAAAAAATCTGCATTCTATCAATCACAAAAAAATCGTGTTCTGCCTGTGTTGATCGAGAGTGCAATCGAAGAGAATATGCTTTCTGGATATACGGATAACTATGTGCGAGTTCGAGTACCGTATCATCCTTCGTTGGAAAACAGTATTGCCATGGTTCGCATTGGTGAATATTCTGGTGACGTGTGTGAAGGAGAAATTGTAAGTGTCAAATCATCTCAATCCGTTATCAACCCGATGCTTCCTATTCTTAATTCAGTTGTTCGCTAAGGAAACACTTCGAAAAACTTGATACTACTTCAATCAACTAAATTCACCATAGAAGGACAAACAGTATTGTTTGTATTCAATATGATCAAGATGAACAGTCTGATCGCTTATTGAGGAGTAGTATGAAAACATTACACGTTATATTGATGCTCATTGTGTTCACTCTTTCACTTTCTGCACAAGAGAACATATTTCATTTGCGGTCTGCTCTTACTAAAACAGCCGCTTCTTCGAAACAAATTCAAGAACCACTACAGACTCCTAAAAAATCTGCCGTTACTGCCGTTTTGTATTCTTTACTTCTCCCGGGAATGGGTGAACTGTATGCAGACGGTTTTACGGAAGGAAGATATTCCTTAATTGCTGAAGGAGGATTATGGCTCACATATTTTTCTTTTCAGCAATATGGTTCCTGGATTCAAAAAGATGCGCGCAGTTTTGCTACTGCTCACGCTGGAGCGCAAACAGGGGGAAAAAGTGATCAATATTTTGTCGATCTTGGAAACTTTGTCGACACATATGAATACAATGAAAAACAGCTCCGGGATAGGGAACTAGAGAAGGTGTATGAAGCAAATTCAGAGTATTTTTGGAAATGGGAGTCCGATGCACATAGAAAAGAATATCGAGCATTGAGAGTTTCCAGTGAGCGGGTTTTCAATAACTCTCGATTTGTTATTGCATCAATTGTTGTTAATCATGTAATCAGTGCTATCAATGCGGCGCGATTAACGAGAGTTTTTAACCAACGATCAAATGATGAATTGGGTTCATGGTGGCTTGAATCATCTTTGATCAACAATGGGCTTAAGCCTGATGGAATGAAACTGAGTATTATCCACAGGTTCTGATTGAAGCCCCGCTCGCGGGGCTTTTTCATATGAAACGGAATATTAAACTTACAATAGAATACGATGGAACAGATTTTGTTGGCTGGCAGAGGCAACCGAACGGAAGGACTGTACAGGAGGAGATTGAAACGGCAATTCGAACGATAACACAAGAAGAGTCCGGTATTGTCGGAGCCGGAAGGACTGATAGCGGAGTTCATGCCCGAGGTCAGGTAGCGAATTTTTTTACATCAAGTAATCTTACGATTCGAGAATTCCATCGTGCTCTTAATGGAAATATTCCAAATGATATTGTCATTCATTCAGCTGAAGAAGTGGATGAAAAATTTTCGGCGCGGTACAGCGCTACTGCAAGAGAATATCAATATTTTATTTCACAAAAATTTACAGCAATCGATAGAAAATATTGTTGGCAAATAGGTTACCGGTTTGATATTGAAAAAATGAACAGAATTGCATCTTCAATTCTTGGTGTTCACGATTTTCAATCATTTTGTAAAGCTGATTCCGAAGTTGAACATTACCTCTGTCATATAGTCGAATCGAAATGGTATAAAGAGAGTGGAAAATTGATCTATGTTGTAAGAGCAAATAGATTTCTTCAAGGTATGGTTCGCGCATTAGTTGGTACGATGGTGAATGTTGGGCGAGGATATACTCAGGAAGAAGATTTCCGTATGATTTTGGAAGCAAAGAATCGTGCAAAAGCAGGTCAGGCGGCACCCGCTCAGGGATTATTCCTGGAACGCGTAACTTATTGAATATCAACGAGTTTTAGAGTAAATTCAATTATGATACAGAATGCAATACATACATTGATCGAAAAAACAGACCTTTCAAAGCAGGATACATACGAGTGTGTGAAAGAGATCATGTCGGGAAAAGCAACAGACGCTACCATTGCCTCATTTTTAACGGCGTTACGAATGAAAGGGGAAACACCAGCAGAAATTGCAGGTGCTGCACACGCAATGCGGGAGGTATCGACAAAAATCAATACCAAGCATCCAAATGTCATCGATACATGCGGAACAGGTGGTGATGGCTTAGGGACATTCAATATTTCTACTGCTTCTGCAATTGTTGCTTCTGCAGCGGGCGCCAAAGTCGCTAAACATGGTAATCGAGCTATCTCAAGCAAATGTGGAAGTGCAGATGTCTTAAAAGCGTTTGGAGTAAAAATTGAATTGGAAAAAGAAAAAGTTGAACAATGTTTGGACGAAATTGGAATTGCATTTCTCTTTGCGCCGTTGCTTCATGGCGCTATGAAATATGCTATGCCTGTTCGCCGTGAACTCGGGATTCGTACAATATTTAATATTCTGGGACCGTTAACAAATCCCGCAGGAGCAAAACGTCAGTTATTAGGAGTGTTTCGAAGGGGATTAACCGAGACACTTGCACAAGTATTATTGGATTTAGGTACAGAGCGAGCACTTATTGTGCACGGAAACGGGGGAATGGATGAGATTTCAACGATAGGTGAGACGAAGATCAGTGAAATTATGAATGGAAATATTTCAACGTACACTTTTTCACATTCTTCTGTTGGCATTCCTTCTGCAGAATTAGTTGCTCTTGCTGGCGGAGAAGCAGAGGATAACAGAAAAATTATTCAATCGATATTTGAGGGTGTCAAGGGCGCAGCTCGAAACATTGTTGTACTAAACGCAGGCGCCGCAATTTATGTAGCGGGTATTATGCCGACGATTCAGGATGGAGTTCTTGCTGCAGAGGAAGCTATCGACAGTGGCAAAGCCGGAAAAAAATTGAAAGAGTTGGTTGAGTTCTCGAACTCATAATCGTATGAATGAAGGACAAACGCAAATATCATTGTTTAAATCATTGCTGAAGAAATTTTTTCTTTCCAAGAAAAAACAAGTTTCCGAAGAAGAGGTTATTCAATTACTGGAAGAGGGGGAACGAAGCGGTGCAATTGATAAAACGGAACATGATCTGATAAAGAGCATCCTCGAATTTACCGACACAACGGTGAAAGAGGTGATGGTTCCCCGTACTGATGTTTTTGCCGTTGATATCGGAACACACCGAGATCGATTGCTCCAATCCTTGATTGATCAAGGATTTACACGCGTTCCTGTCTTTCGAGAATCCATTGACAGTATTGTAGGGATTATCTACACCAAAGATTTGATTGGAATGCTTGAACATCGGGATCTCATTATTCTTCAAGACATAATTCGTCCGGCATATATGGTTCCGGAGTCCAAAAAGATCAGTGTGTTGCTGAAGGAATTACAAAAAAATCGTCAGCACATGGCTATTGTGATCGATGAATTTGGCGGGACAGAGGGGATAATCACCATTGAAGATATTGTTGAAGAGATTGTTGGTGAGATTCGTGACGAGTATGATGATGAACAGAGCGATGTTGAAACCTCCAGTGATGGAACCACAGTTGTGAACGGGGGAATGAGTATTCATGATTTTAACGAGCGTTTTAAGACCGATATACCAGAAGATTCTCAATACGATACGATCAGCGGATTTCTCCATCAATTAACGGAACGAATTCCTGAGCTTCATGAGGAGATTAAATATGAGAATGTTTCGTTTACAGTGGCAAAAAAGAATGAACGGCGCATTCGACAAGTGAAAATTAAAATATCTCCGAAAGAAATTACCCAAATAAATGAATAATAAGTTATCTGAAATATTAAGTCATAAGAAAATCGAAGTTGCTTTGCGGAAAGAACAACAATCGTTTGATGATCTGATTGAAAAAGCATGGTTATCCTCAGCGACATTGGATTTTGAAAGTGCATTGAAAAATGAAGAAGGAATTGCATGCATTGCAGAGATTAAAAAAGCGTCTCCTTCGAAAGGAGTAATTACGAGGGATTTTGTCCCGACGAAGATAGCACGAGAATATAAAGAAGGAGGAGCCAACGCAATATCTGTTTTGACAGATGAGAAATATTTCCAGGGAAAGTCAGATTATGTCCAAGCTGCTAAAATTGCTTCATTTCTGCCAATTCTGAGGAAAGATTTTATTGTTGATGAGTACCAAATTTACGAATCTCGCGTCATTGGTGCAGACGCAATTCTTCTCATCGTTTCAGCATTGAGCGATGAGCAGCTCCGTTCTTTTTTGACAACTTCGGATGATTTATCTCTTTCTGTTTTAGTGGAATGTCATTCGAAAGAGGAGATTGAACGTGCAATTGATACAGGTGCAAAAATTATTGGCATTAATAATCGTGATCTTCAATCATTCAGCGTGAATGTCGATCTTTCGTTGATGCTTAAAAATTTTATTCCGAATTCTTATACAACGGTCAGTGAAAGTGGAATAAAAAACCATAATACCGTTCAGCGTCTAGAACAAGCCGGATTTGATGCGGTTTTAGTAGGAGAACAATTGATGGCTCAATCGGATCGGCGGAAAGCGTTACAGGAACTTTTAGGTCCCAACGTACGAGAATCATGAGTCCATATTTTATTAAAATATGCGGTATTACTAATTACGAAGATGCTACAGCGGCCATAGAAGCAGGAGCAACCGCGATCGGATTCAATTTCTATCCAAAAAGTAAACGATATATTACACCCGAAGAGGCAAAAGAAATAGCAGATCAGATTAGGGGAAGAATATCTATTGTCGGAGTATTCGTTAATGAAGAAATTGCATCAGTAAAGGCAATTGGAGCAAAAGTAAAACTTACCTACTGTCAATTCCATGGTGACGAACCACTGGAATATGTCAATAAATTTTCCAATGCTATTAAGACGTTTCGCGTGAATGAGTCATTACGAAATGTCTATTTTGATGATTATAAATCCGTAGCGTTTCTTCTTGATGCATATGATGAGAAGGAATTTGGAGGTACCGGAAAAACGTTTAATTGGCTGATGGCACGGGAAGCGAATGAGTTTGGGAAAGTCATTCTCGCCGGCGGATTAAATGAAACCAATGTGGTCAGTGCCATTGAAACGGTGGAACCATGGGGTGTGGATGTGAGCAGTGGAGTTGAGATTGAGCCGGGAAAAAAAGACAAAGAAAAAGTGAAGCGCTTTGTAGAGAATGCGCGTAAAGCATTTGAACTTTCAATGAATGTGTAGTGATGAAAACTGAGAATCGTATATATCCCAATGTACCTGATGAACGAGGCCACTTTGGCATATTTGGTGGACGTTATATTCCCGAGACGCTTCTACCCGCATCCGAAGAATTAACGAAGTGGTACGCTAAAGTAAAAAACGATGAAACATTTCAAAAAGAATTTCAATACTACCTTAAGTATTTTGTGGGACGCGAGACGCCGTTGTTTTTTGCTGAGCGATTAACCGCACATGCTGGCGGAGCAAAAATTTATCTCAAACGAGAGGATCTTTGTCATACCGGAGCTCACAAGATCAATAATACAATTGGGCAGATTTTAATTGCCCAACGAATGGGAAAGAAACGGATTATTGCGGAAACCGGTGCCGGTCAACACGGCGTTGCAACAGCAACCGTCTGCGCGTTATTTGGTTTGCAGTGCATCGTCTACATGGGCGAAGAAGATATGGAACGGCAAGCCCCCAATGTGTATCGAATGAAATTATTGGGTGCAGAAGTGAGAGCTGTTTCTTCCGGCAGCAAAACGTTAAAAGATGCTACCAGTGAAGCGATTCGTGATTGGGTGACCAATGTTAACGATACGTTTTATATCATTGGTTCCGTAGTTGGAATGCATCCTTATCCGATGATGGTGCGCGATTTCCAATCGGTGATTGGAATAGAAACACGGAAACAAATTATAGAGAGCGAACATCGATTGCCTGATGCTGTTGTTGCATGCGTTGGCGGAGGAAGTAATGCGATGGGAATTTTTTATCCGTTTTTGAGTGATACACCGGGCGTGCAACTGTATGGAGTTGAAGCTGCTGGTTATGGATTGGATTCAGGAAAACATTCGGCAGCGTTGGCAAAAGGAAAAAGGGGAGTGCTACACGGTTCCATGCAATATCTTTTACAGGATGAGAATGGTCAAATTGAAATAGCACATTCAATTTCTGCCGGACTTGATTATCCCGGTGTCGGCCCGGAACATTGTTTTTTGAAAGACAATCATTTTGTGGAATATGTTTCAATTACTGATACTGAAGCATTGGATGCGCTTCAATTGTTGGCACGCAAAGAGGGGATTATTCCTGCATTAGAATCCGCACATGCCGTTGCTTATGCACAAAAATTAGCGGCAACAATGCAAAAGGATCAAATTATTGTCGTAAATCTTTCTGGTCGCGGTGATAAGGATCTTGGAACCGTGATGAAAGAACTGAAATTATAGTCGATGAAACTTTCGATCATTCTTACCTCGTGGAATACGAAACATTTATTGCATGCGTGTCTCCAATCAATTCATTCCTTTCCCCCATTGTGTTCATATGAGACAATCGTTGTTGATAATGCCTCGAAGGATCAATCCGCGGAAATGGTGGAACGTGAGTTTTCCAGCGTCGTGTTGCTAAAAAATGGTGTGAATGCCGGATATGCTGGTGGGAATAATATCGGTTTTCGACATTCCTCAGGTGAATATCTCTTGTTATTAGGGAGTGATACGGAGGTTTTTGCAAATACCATTCAACACATGGTAAATTATTTGGATGAGCATAGCGATGTGGGAATAGTCTCCTGTCGATTAGTATCACCAAACGGTGAAGTGCAGCATTCATGCAAAAAATTTCCAACGGTAGCGAATGCGGTTGCCACATACTTCTCGCTTCATTTTCTGAATAAAAATTATCTCATGTCCAATTTTGATCATGCGTTTGAACGGGAAATCGATCAACCCGATGCAACGTGTGTAATGATTCGTCGAACGGCATTAGACGAATATATTTTCGATGAACGGTTTTCGATATTGTATAACGATGTAGATCTTTGTCAGCGCGTCAAACAAAAAGGGTGGAAAGTTTTTTTTACTCCTGATGCAAAAGTGATCCATCACGGAAGTCAAAGTACAAAACAAGCTCCATCTACAATTCGTCTCGTAATGTATCAGAATATCCTGTTATACTACAAAACATATTTTGGATACTATACCCATTTTATTCTCGCCCCGATCTTAGTGATACGATACCTTGCCGCGACAAAGGATATTCGAGGATTCAGTCTATTGTATTCTTATTCGAAAGCCACGTTATCATGATTGGAGAAGAGATCCGAGCATCGGTATTCCGGGATACCACAACGTTATATCATACCATGCCGGAAGAAGCCGTTGCCAAACAATTAATCAAGTTTACTCAAAAGTATGCGGGAAAATCCATTCTTGATCTCGGCTGTGCAACCGGAAACTATTCTGTAGTTTTGAAGAGTCTTGGATACGAAATGAAAGGTGCAGATGTAAATGCGGCATATATTGCCCGTGCACGTGAACGGGGTATTGATGCGTTTCAGATTACGGATGGTGTTCCACTTCCTGATAAATGTGTTGATACGGTGATTTGCTTCGAAGTGATTGAACATGTTCCGGATCTGCATAGTTTGATAACAGAAGCAAAACGATTGGCACGAAAGAAGATTCTGTTTACCACACCCAATTCTGAACACGTAGAACAATTGATGCAGAATGGATTACTCTATGAACATTTTGCAGAACTGGATCATAAAAATTTCTTTACGATACATTCATTGACGGAAGTCCTTTCGAAGTATTTTACCAAAGTGCATGTCCAAAAAGGGGATGGAATCAATCCATTTGCGTTGTTTGGATTTACACCAATTCGGATGCTAGGCAAAGTGTTGACGAAAGTCGGAATTATCCGTCCGAAATACCATTTTCGTTTGTTTGCTGTTTGTAATATCTCAGAGAATAATGCGGATCATTAAGACATATTTTACTCAGGGGAATGAACGTAGCATACGTGCGAAAAAAAACATTCTCGCTTCACTGTTCATTAGGGTTTGTTCGATGGGTATTGGTCTATTGTTGGTTCCAATGACATTGAAAGCAATTTCTTCTACTGAATACGGAGTATGGCTGACGATCAGTTCTTTTATTGGTTGGTTTTCATTCTTTGATATTGGTTTAGGAAATGGATTGAGAAATAAATTTGCTGAGGCGTTGGCAAAAAAAGAAATGACCTTAGCAAGGGAATACATCAGTACGACATATGCGCTTATGGTGATGATCTCCGTTGGAATCAGTGTGGTATTCTTTATTGCCAACGCAATACTAGATTGGAGAGTAATTTTTAATGCTTCTGAGTCGATCACCGGCGAACTACAATTATTAGTACCGATAGTCTTTCTAATGTTCGCTTTACAATTTGTCATTCAATTGATAACGACAGTATTATTGGCCGACCAACGTCCTGCGATAAGTAATTTCCTTGGGCTTGTCGGAAGTATTCTTACTTTGGTAGGAATCGTGCTTATCGATCAGTATGGCGTATCCTCATTATTATCATTCGGTCTTGTCTTTACAGTTTCACCCTTATTGGTCCTTATAGGTGCTCATATTTTCCTCTATCGTGGACGATATCAAGATCTCTCTCCGACATTTCAGTATATCAAATTTGCTCACGCAAAAAATTTGGCAAACCTTGGCATCCAATTTTTTATTATTCAGATAGCAGTGCTCATTTTGTTTTCGACGAGTAATATGATTATTGCACAATATTTTGGTCCGAATGAAGTGACATCATTTAATATTGCATTGAAATATTTTGGATTAATAAGTTCTTTGTTTGTATTGATTGTCAACCCATTTTGGTCTGCCATTACTGATGCTTATTATCGTAACGATATACTATGGATTAAACGATCGATCAATAAGTTGATGTTGGTATGGGTTGGATTATGTTGTCTATCAGCAGTGATGCTGATTGTCTCTACCGAAGTCTATGCGCTATGGGTTGGAACTTCTATCCATATTCCATTTGCCGTTTCACTAGTCGTAGCTGTCTTTGTAATTATGACAACATGGAATTCTATATTTGCATCATTTCTTAATGGAACCGGAAAAATACGTTTGCAGCTTTATAGCGCAATATTTGTCAGCATCATTAATATCCCGCTCTCTATCTACTTGCTTGGAATTTATGGCCTTCCAGGTGTTACTCTTTCCACGATTATTTGTGTCGGAGTTAGTTCGGTGTGGTCACCAATTCAATATTATAAAATAATAAATAATAGAGCAAAAGGGATATGGGCGCGATAATATCTCAACATGGCAAACAATGGTTCAGAAATCTTCACAAGAAACGCACCATGAATATTCGATGCCTATTTTTGTAAAAAAATAATTGTTCAAGAACGTCTAATCTAAATGAGAATCCTCTACGACCATCAAATATTTTCAATCTTAAAATTTGGCGGGATATCAAGATATTTTGCCGAACTCTATTCGGGACTCTCTCGCGATTCTTCATTTCACACGGAATTTGCTGTGCGTTCAACAGATAATATCAATTATCAAAAGATTGTTCTAAACAACACTTCGGTCAAACATTCGCCAACCAATGCGTTGTTAAAAAAAATTAGAGGGAAGTTGTTCCCAACAACAAAAGAAGGGTTTGTAAACAGAAGGATTTCTGTTGAAAAATTATCCCGTCAAGAATATGATCTGTTTCATCCCACATATTACGATCCATATTTTTTGGAATATCTTCGTGGTAAACCATACGTGCTGACGGTATTTGATCTGATCCATGAATTATTTCCGGAATATTTTACTGATACCGTAATCAGTGAGATGCGTGAGCGGAAAAAATTATTGATTAAAAATGCGGAACATATAATTGCTATCTCCGAACAAACAAAAAATGATATTATCTCACAATATTCTGTCTCATCAGACAAAATAACAACAATCTATCTGGCCTCATCATTTTCCAAAGTCACTTTACAATCCCCTCAAAGTCCTACTATACCAAAGAATTATCTCCTCTTTGTTGGGAATCGAGATATTTATAAAAATTTCTCTTTTTTTATAGAAGCAATTGCTGATATCTTGAGAGCAAAGAGCGATCTATATTTGATCTGTGCAGGACCGGAATTCATTGACACCGAGAAGATATTGTTTTCACAATTAAAAATTGAAAATAAAGTCCTTCAATATTTCCCGTCGGATAATGAGCTTATAATGCTATATCAGCATGCTATCGCGTTGGTGTATCCATCGAAATATGAAGGTTTTGGCCTGCCGCTCTTGGAAGCATTTGCTTGCGGCTGTCCAGTTATTACAAGCAATGCAAGCTCATTACCGGAAGTTGGTGGAGATGCGGTTTTATATTTTGATCCTGAAAATGCATCTGAAATTCAAGCACAAATCAAACAATTGAGCACAAATGAACAACTGAGAAATCAACAAGTCGATAGGGGATATGATCGACTCAAAATGTTTTCGTGGGATAAGACAGTTGAACAAACGAAATCTGTTTATCGAAAAGTGTTATTATAAAGGATTAACCGTGCAGCCCAAAGTATCCATTATTACCGTTTGTAAGAATTCAGAAAAAACCATTGAACGAACAATCAAGTCTGTATTGAATCAAACGTACAGAAACATTGAATATATTGTCATCGACGGAGTCTCAACGGATCGCACGTTAGAGATTCTGAATTCTTATGCTTCTCAATTTGGTGAAAATCTCAAAATACTTTCAGAACCAGATAACGGTATTTATGATGCAATGAATAAAGGCATTGCATTAGCTTCTGGAGAAATTATCGGAATTATCAATAGTGACGATTGGTATGAAGCTACAGCTGTGCAGTTAGTAGCGGATGAATATCACAAGAACAATAATGCAGTTTATTACGGTATTCTGAGATGTTATGCCGGCGATAACGAGGTGATGCTCAAAGCGGTGAATTATAAATATTTACATGCGGAAAATGTTGGGCATCCGGCATATTTTGTCGCAACATCTGTATATCGTAACCATGGGGTTTTTCGTCTTGACTATCGATATGCAAGTGATTATGAATTAATGATGAGATTGATTAAAAAAGAGGTTCCATTTATTCAAATCAATCAAATCGTAGCAAATTATAGTTACGGCGGCACATCATCCAAATTGGAAATATTTACTTATGAAGAGTATTTTAAGATACGTCATGAGTACGGATATCTTTCCAAAAAAGGATTGATGTTGAGATTGTTGAGAAACAAATTATACTTCATGTTTCGGAACTTACCGTTCTTACGAAATTAACATAAGACGGTTATCGATTAATCCCCTCAATGCCTGTGAATGATACAATAGTTTCAATAATAATTCCCTGTTATAATGCCGAAAAATATCTTCGGCAGACGTTAGAAAGCGTTCGATGGCAAAGCTACAGAAATTGGGAATGTATACTTATTGACGACGGATCCACGGATTCATCCGCTGAAATATTTTATTCGTTTCAATCATCAGACTCACGATTTAGATATCTCCATCAAACGAATCAGGGACCTTCCATAGCCCGAAACACCGGCGTGAAACAATCTGTGGGGGAGTTCATTCAGTTTCTTGATGCGGATGATATTCTCTTACAGAACAGACTTCACGAATGTGTCGAACAGTTTCAAGCCAACAATACTGCGGATATTGTCTATTCGGATTTTGTTCTCTATGAAAAAGGGCAGAAGTTTTTACAGACACTTCCTGCAAAAATACCGAATGGTGATGTTGTCAAGGCGATGTTATTTGATTTGAATATTCATTTTGTTGTATTGATGCATTCCATGATGTTTCGACGTCCGATGGTAGAAGCACATCCATTTGATACTTCATTACCCTATTGGGCAGAAGATCAGGACTGTTGGATACGAATGGCGATGGATAATGCAAAATTTACATTCATCGACAGCATTTTGGTGATTTACCGTTTTACAGAGAATAATTTAACTTCAAAAGAGGCTGAGCTAATTTCCTCCAAAATTACTATGCTGGAAAGATATAGTAATGACCCAAGGACAAAGCAATTTGGACTCGAATTCCAATTGGCATTCTTGTATTTGCGACAGCGTCTTGTGATGGGATATTTCATGGAGAAATCTTTTAAGAAAGCGATACAACTATTAGTTTCTATTTGGACAAAATCAACGTTTTCAGCAAAATTAAAAATGGCTGGTTGGGGCATATTAATGTTTCTATTTTCAAAAAAGTTTATTGTCCTTTCTCGTGCATGGATTGTAGAACAGACCCCTTTTAAATGGGGTGGATGGAAGCATGCACAGATGTGGTCACCTCCACAATCGATTATAGATTTATTACGCTCGTAGAACTGTGAAAAATCAAATCAGTATCATCATTGTCAATTATAACGGAAAGCATTTCCTGAACGATTGTATTGCATCGGTAATGCCGCAATGTGCAGATCGAGCGGAAATTATCGTTGTGGATAATGGTTCAAAGGATGGGAGCGCTGAATACCTCAAACAAACTTTTCCCTCGGTTCGAGTGATCGAAAGTAGAGAAAATCTTGGATTTGCTGGAGGAAATAATCTTGGAGTGAACCATGCAAACGGCGATTATATTGTACTGCTCAATAATGATACGAAAGTCCATAACGGATGGCTGGATGGACTGGTAAAAGCGGTTTCTGATGATCGAATCGTTTGTGCCTCTTCTTTGATTAAAACGGAAGGAATTCCTGACCGATATTACGAACAAAATGGATCGATAAATTTTCTTGGACATAATATCATGCGAATCTTTGATGAACCAACTGATATATTTTTTGCAGGAGGAGCGTCGATGATCTTTAAAAAGGATATTATTGGAATTCCTTTTGATGACGATTATTTTGTCTATGCTGAAGATGTGTATTTGGGCCTTCGATTACGATTCATGGGGTATAGTATAAAGCATACAAACGCCTCCGTTCTTAACCACTATGGAAATGGAACAGCTAAGACACAAAAGAGTGAATTTCTTACCTATTATCAGGAACGGAACCGATTACTCAACACGTTCCTTTTTTTTACTCCGCTGACAATTGTGAAAGTATTCCCTTTTATTATTTTAAATTTTGTCGCGAAATGTCTGGCTTCATTGGCTGGGATGAAATATTCGTTTTTAGGACTTCTGAAAGCCTACACCTGGCTACTTTTCAATATATCGGTCATCATCAAAAAGCGAGAGGCGTTACAACTGGAGAAAAAAGTTGATGAAAAGGAAGTGACCCGTTTTATGACCGGCAAATTGACCAATGGTGAATCAATCGTTGGCAACTTGGCGAACATAGTTTCAATATTATATTGCCGCATAGTGAATCTGAGAGTAATTGAGATAGCAAAATGACTGTAAGCATTATTATTGTCAACTATAACGGTTTGGAATTTACCCGTCAATGTCTTGAGACATTGTATCGTTACCATGATTCTCAAATGATTGAAGTGATCGTTGTCGATAATAATTCGACCGATGGTTCGCAAAAAGATTTGCCAGTGTTATTCCCATCAATCACTCTTATATCTCTTCCGGAAAATAAAGGTTTTGGGGCCGCAAATAATGCTGGTGCTGCTATAGCAAAAGGGGAATTCCTGTTTTTTGTGAATAACGATACGTTATTCAGAGAAGAAATATTGTCAGTAATGAAAACGCAGATTTTGTTAAACGAAAAATGTGGAATTGTCGGTCCGAAATTGTTAAATCAAGATCAGTCATTTCAACTTTCTTTTGGCAGTTTTCCTTCGTTACGTACTGAAATGGAAGCAAAACAATCCGCCCATAATTATTCATTGCAGTCTGCTCAAGATATTGTTTCCCATCTCACGATAAAAAAAGATTGGGTAACCGGAGCCGCTTTTATGATTAAACGCCACTTGTTCGAATTAGTCGGAGGGTTTGACGAACACTATTTTATGTATTTTGAGGACATCGATCTATGTAAAACAGTATGCGAGAAAGGATATCATGTTCTGTATGTTCCTCAGATTTCATTAATCCATCTGGGAGGGAAAAGTTATCCGAAGAGAGATGATAAGATCGTCTATGAATATCGACGAAGCCAATTGCGATATTATGACAAGCATAACTCACTGTTTCAACGTATTGCGGTAAGAAAATATATTGGTTTTAAATTTTTTCCTAAAATTTTCACGAAAAAAGGGTCTGGACTTGCGAAAAAAGTGTTAAAATTACTCTTTTCTTCACAACATTAATTTGGTGACATGATGAGAGTCGGAATTGATATTCGAAAATATTATGATTATGGAATTGGCACATATATCCAAAATCTGGCTCATACATTCGAAGAACGCTCTGATCTTTCATGTGTTTATTTCATTCCAGATGAATATCGCTCTCGAATAACCACTTCATTGAGGGGCGAGTTTGTTTCGGAAAATTCTTCCAAATATTCCTTAAAAGAACTTATCTCAGTTTCAGAAAATGCGAACGCACAACAATTGGATCTCTTTCACGCTCCTCACTATACTCTCCCTATAAATTTAAAGATGCCGAGTATCGTGACTATTCATGATATTATACATCTTCGGTTGAAACAATATTTCTCGCTTCCAAAACGGGCATATGCATACTGGATGATTAGGCATGCGTGTAAAGCGTCTTCTGCAGTCATTGTTGATTCAGAATTCGGAAAAAAGGAATTGATGCAAGTTTTTAATATTCGAGAAGAAAAAATTCGTGTTGTACCTCTTGGTGTTAACCAGTTGTACTTTGAAAAAACCAATGAAGAAGAGAAAGAACGGATCCGAAAAAAATACGAGATTACGAAACCGTATATTTTATATACCGGGAGCGTAAAACCACATAAAAACATTCCTACCTTGTTAAGAGCTTTCAAGAAAATATTGATCCATAACGATATGCAGCTTGTTTTTACTGGTGAAAATCTTCTGGTAAATCCTTCCCTTGTTGCCATTGTCCAAGAACTACAATTGAAAAAATCGATAATTGATCTTGGTAGAATTGGAATAGAAGAATTGAAAACAGTGTATCAGTCTGCCTCCGTGGTTGTTCTCCCGTCATTTTATGAAGGCTTCGGTTTTTCGATGTTGGAAGGGATGGCTTCCCGTGTTCCTGTAGTTGGAGCTAGAGCAACATCCATAACAGAAGTTGTTGGTGATGCAGGTTTATTATTCGATCCATCCGACGAAAATGAGCTTGCGAAGCAATTAGAATCCCTTTTTTCAAATTCGATGCTTCGTTCTGAACTGATAAATAAAGGGGTGGAACGTGCGAAAAAATATACATGGAAGAATTGTGCTGAAAAGACTCTTAAAATATATCGTGAGGTAGCAAAATGAAAACCGGTATTTATGGCGGAACTTTCAATCCGCCGCATGTTGGACATTTAATTGTTGCTGAACAAGTCCGTACGGAACTCAGTTTAGATAAGATCACTTTTATTCCATCCTATATTTCTCCGCATAAACAGGAGGGGGAATCAGATATCGCTGAACATCGCTTGGCGATGACGAAGCTCGCTGTTTCGAGTAATGTAAAGTTTGATTGTTCTGATATCGAAATAGCAAAAAGAGAAACTTCTTATACCATCATAACCCTAGAACAATTGAAGAATAAGAATCCTCATGATTCTCTCTTCCTTATCATCGGAATGGACAATTATCTTACGTTCCATTTGTGGAAAGAGCCGCAAAGGATTCTGACCATGGCCACACTTGTTGTAATGAATCGCCCCGGTTATCCTCAGCAGGTCAACGAGGTTATTGGGACAAAAAATACCGTTTTTATTGATGTTCCTAATATTGATATTTCTTCATCTGAAATACGTCGCAGAGTAAATGAACAAAAATCAATTCATTATCTGGTTCCTAATACTGTTGAAGAGTATATTCATTCCAATAATCTTTTTCGATAAAAACTACTTGACAGAAGTTTTTGTTTACTGTATATTCTTACACTGATCATAATTACAGTAAATCTATGGAAAACAAACCTCTTACCAAAGCTCAGCAAAAAGTATTCGATCTTGTAAAAGCGTATATCGAAGAGAACAATATTCCTCCCACGTTGGCGGAACTAGCGGATAAACTAAAAGTAAATTTGAATGCTGTTCGCTCACATCTGCTTACGCTTGATCGAAAACAGGCGTTAAAATATATTCCAAACATCTCCCGCGGTATTGAACTCTTCCAGTCAAAATCTAAAGGGATTCCGATTTACGGATATGTTCCGGCGGGGACACCGTTTATGTCTCAGGAAAATATTGTCGACACTTTTGAAATTAAAAAATATATCTCGGCATCGGATGAAGTGTTTGGTCTGTACGTTAGGGGTGACAGTATGAAGGATGCCAACCTTGAAACTGACGATTTATTGTTTGTTGATCCTAAAATTGAGGCGCGAAACGGTAGAATGGTTGTTGCCTTGGTTGAAGGGGAACCAACAGTGAAATGGTTTGAGCGTGATGGGAATACTATCCGTTTAGTCCCAGCAAACAGTAAATATAAACCGATTGAAGTGAACAAACACGATGACCGGTTTCAAATTGTGGGTGTAGTAGTTGGTATGATCCGATCAATCGACAAGAAAAGGATTGATGACTCGGTGAAATACAAAAAAGCATCCTAAAATATCTTTTTTAGAAAACTAATCCTTCATTTGAAGGATTTTTTTTAAATGTTGCTGATCTGACATTAATACAATATTTTTAAGTGAAAATAAAAATAGTTATGGTGTCTTTTAGGATCTAACTCTTTACCAAGAATAGCAAAGAAACAATCACTCTTAAATTTATGGTCAGTAATATCCCTCATGATCTGGCTAATAATATCTTTTATTAATGTTTGGAGCATCAGGTTTTGTGATGATTGTGGGGACCATCCAAACTCAAAATATATTTCCATTGGAAACAATATGCCAATGAGCAATGGATCGTTTAGGTAAGAAACCGGCTCAGTTGGTTGTGCTGCTCTTTTTATTAAAAAATCCTGTCAGAGTTATTCCTGATTAATTTCCTAGAATGCAGTCGTATCGTCAAGGAATAATCTTATTGAGAAGAATTGTCATGCATCGTCTGCTCGTATTCATATGTGTTATTCTATGCTTCAATGGCTGTAAGAAGGATCAGCCGACTTCGCCAGTTAATGGAAAAGAAAACACACCGCCAATGGTCTCTATCTTAGCTCCTCTAAACAACTCGAATATTCTGGATAGCAGCATTGTGGTCGTTGAAGCAAAGAGTGAAAGAGGAATTCAGAAAGTTGAATTATCTATAGATGAAATTACCGATTCAACAAGGACTCTTTTCTTTCCACCATATACATTTGTGATAAAAGCGTCTACCTATCAAGAAAATTCTTTGCATACAATTATTGCCAAAGCATATGATTCATCAGGAAGAGTGGCTACTTCACAAGCAGTTACGGTCACATTTTACCGATTTGCTCCTTCTGAACTCATAGTAACATCACTTAATGATGAAGAAATTCGGTTAGCGTGGAAAGATAATAGTTCAATTGAATCTTCCTTTGAAGTTGAAGAGAGTGTTAACAGTGGAGGGTTCTCATTTTTAAAATCAGCTGGCAAAGATACTGCCAGTGTCTATATTCGAAAAGTGTTTAACACTGCTCAAACATACATATTCAGAGTGAGGGCAAAAAAAGAAGCGTATAATAGTGGTTATTCGAATAATGTCAAAATTACTGGAATGACAAAAGGACTTTGTGTGGGAGGCAATCTTACTGTTGCCGGAACAACTTCAGTTGCTTTAATTGCTTTTTGGGATGGAAACACATGGTCTGCCATGGGGGCTGGAAGCAATGGAACGGTAGCGAGTATTTTAACATATAATAACTCATTGTATTATGGAAATGGGAGCCAGAACGGAATACGATATTGGAATATTTCAAATTGGGCAACGCTCGGTGTAGGTACAAATGGAAATGTGAGCACTCTTGCAGTATATAACGGTGAACTTATTGTTGGAGGTGGATTTAATTCCGCAGAAAACTTTCCAACACCTGGTGTTGCAAAATGGGATGGATCACGCTGGTCAGCAATGGGGAGTCCACCGTTTACTTTTGTTGATTGTTTAACATTGTTTGAAGATAAAATATATGCTATTGGTAGGGATTTTTCTGCAGGAGTCAATGGAAGTTGGTTTTCGCATTGGGACGGAGTTCAATGGCAATTTCCGCTGGGATCATCATCGGAATCGATCTCTTCAATGTGCGTACATCACGGTGAACTCTATGCAGCGAAACAAACTAATCATTCCGGTTCCACTTCAACAAATAGGGGAGTGTTCAAATGGAACGGAGGCGGATGGACGCAAATAGGGTCTTCATTTGCCATAACTCCGTTTGCACTACAATCGTTTGGAAATCAACTTTTTGCCGGCGGAAATTTTAAAGCAATTGGTACAGACAGCATTAATCGGGTTGCGGCATGGGATGGAAATTCTTGGAAATCAGTCGCAGGGGGATTTAACAATGCTGTTCAATGTTTTGCTGTGGCAAATAATGTTTTATATGCTGGTGGTGATTTTACCGCGTCGGGAATTATTCCGGTCAATAGAATTGCACGCTGGGATGGAACATCGTGGAATGATGTTGGCGGGGGTGTGAATAACGCTATCTATGTCATGGCACCGTTCAATCAATGGAAATGGGAAAGCGTGCCGTAACCAATTTGTGTCTATAGTATAGTCGAAAATAAATTGTTGAACCTACCACAATAAAATAGAAAAGCCCAATTTTTAATCAAATTGGGCTTTTCTTTGTGGACAGAGCCGGGATTGAACCGGCGACACACGGCTTTTCAGGCCGTTGCTCTACCAACTGAGCTACCTGTCCGAAAGTTTCAGAAGTTACAGTCATGCAGTGGCTGTAACTTCTATGAAACTCTTAAAACTTAGCATTCAAAATTATTTTCCGAGGATGCTAAGTTCATGAAACTTTCCAGATCCCGCTGTTTTATAGCAGGGTCTTACCGTAACAACTCTACAAATATAAAAAATTTTTACTTCCTTCCCAAGAAAAATTTTCGTCAGAGTATAAAAAAACTTCCGAAGCCTTAAAGATTTCGGAAGTTTTCAGAGTTAAACACTTTAGATAAACAACGGAGCCATCACAAGGGTGATGGTTGAGAGTAATTTAATTAACACGTGAAGTGAAGGACCTGCTGTATCTTTAAACGGATCGCCGACTGTATCGCCGACAACGGTTGCTTTATGCCAATCAGTTCCTTTTTTGCTTTCTACTTCAACAAATTTCTTTGCATTATCCCATGCACCGCCGCCGTTGTTCATAAATAATGCCATCAATATACCGGTGATTGTTCCAACCATCAAAAATCCACCGACAACTTCAGCACCGCTGGCACCGTGCGATGGACTTCCTGTTGAAATAAATAACCACTTGAACGAAATGCCGACAACGATGGGCATAGCAACAACCAAAATGCCGGGAAGAACCATTTCTTTCAGCGCTGCTTTAGTCACAATGTCAACGCATTGACCATAATCCGGTTTAGAAGTGCCGAGCATAATTCCGGGATTGTTCTTGAACTGATCCCGAACATTATTGATGACTGCATATGCTGCACGTCCCACTGCTTTAATGGCAAGTGAGGAGAAGAGAAATACTAACATTGCACCGAGCAATGCACCAACAAATACTGCCGGTTTCGAAAGATCGATATGATCAAGCGTGAATCCATAGTTACGAACTTCGTCGAAATAGGCAGAGAACAGAAGAAATGCAGCTAATGCAGCTGATCCAACGGCATATCCTTTTGTTAATGCTTTTGTGGTATTCCCCACGGCATCCAACCGATCAGTTTTCTTTCGGATCTCATCCGTTTGGTGAGACATTTCAATAATGCCGCCGGCATTATCGGTGATAGGACCGAATGTATCCATTGCGAGGATATATGCCGCGGTTCCAAGCATACCCATGGTTGCAACAGCTGTTCCGAATAATCCGGCATTCTGTAATCCCGATGTTTCACCGAGGAAATAGGAGGAGATTAATGCAGCAGAGATGACAAGCACCGGAAATCCTGTGGATTCCATACCAACGGCAAGACCAGCGATAATGTTTGTTGCCGGACCCGTTTTAGATGCTTCTGCAATCGATTGTACGGGACGATAATTATATTCTGTGTAATATTGTGTTAAAAACACAAATGCAAGTGCAGTCAACACGCCGATGACGCCGGCAATGAAGAAATTAAAATAATATGTTTCTCCAAGAAGCCATTTTGAAGCAATAAAGAAACCGATCATCGCAAGTATAGAAGTAACATAATATCCGCGATTTAATGCTTTCATCGGATCTTCTGTATCGTTTGTTTTCACAATCATAATTCCAACGATGGACGCAAGGATACCGAAGGCACGAGCAACGAGAGGAAATAAGAGAACTCCAATCAATGTCAATCCTGCGCCCTCAAATGTTGCTGCGTTAGCTTTATAAAGACCGGCCGCAAGAATCATCGCGCCGATATTTTCAGCCGCTGTTGATTCAAATAAATCTGCACCACGACCCGCACAATCTCCAACGTTATCACCGACAAGATCGGCGATAACAGCAGGATTACGAGGATCATCCTCAGGAATTCCGGCTTCAACTTTTCCTACAAGATCAGCACCAACATCTGCTGCTTTTGTGTAGATACCACCGCCAAGTTGTGCAAAAAGTGCAACAAACGAAGCACCAAATCCATAGCCAACAATTAACAATGGAATCTTAGACATATCAGATACGATTCCCAGGGAATCCACGATCGCGAACAATCCTGCTACACCAAGCAGACTCATTGCAACGACAAAAAAACCAGAAACTGCGCCGCCGCGAAGTGCGGTCTGCAAAGCGCCGTTCATTCCTTTTGTTGCTGCAGCTGCAGTTCGAATGTTTGTTCTGATTGATGTCCACATTCCCATATAACCTGCGGCAACGGAACAAGCAGCACCAAGTACAAAAGAAAGAGTTGTCCAAAGTGCCAGCATGCTTGCTGAAGCCGGATCATGTTCATTATGTGCACGAACAAACGCATAGAGTATATAAATGATCGCAGCGAGTGCGATCGAAAGATATGCAATCGTCCTATTTTGCCGACGCAAGAATGCCTCTGCACCTGCTTTGATAGCGTTGGAAATTTCTTGCATTGCAGCTGTTCCCGTGTCGCGTTTCAACACATCACGGATTAAAAACAGTGCAAACAACAGACCAATGACACTGATTCCAAGAATTAACGTAAGCTCCATAAATTCCTATTAGTTTGTTTTAAAAAAGGGGTTAATTTGATTGTTTTCAGGGCTAAATATACAATTTTAATTCTTAAGAACAATATTTCCTGTAGGATTTTTTATCATTACTGAGGAAGTTTTTCTCAAAGGAAAAACAATATCCATATCACTATCAATACAGGGAGGAGAAAGGGGACTGTAAAGTGGGTTATGTAACGAACAAATGAAGGAACAGGAACATTATAATGATCTGCTATCGATTTCACCATGAAATTTGGACCATTTCCAATGTACGTATTAGCTCCAAAAAAAACGGCACCAATGCTGATGGCAATCAGGTATGAAGAGAATGTAGAATTGTTCAACAACTCTGCTAATGGAAGTGACGACGAATTGAGATTTCCTTCCGCTACACTTAAGAAACTCAAATATGTCGGCGCATTATCCAAAAAACTGGATAAGAGTCCTGTATTCCAATAAAAAAAACTAGGAGTCAGGGAAGTCATAGTCTGAGCCTGCGTGCGGAGTAATTCCAATGCCGGGATCATCGTAGCAAAAATTCCGGCAAAGAGTATGGCAACTTCTTGAATGGGATGAAAGGTAAAGTGATTAGCCGTATGAATAGTTTTTTTCGTTGTCATATACGATGCGATTGCTGTAACGATAATAACACCTTCACGCAAAAACATCGGAGATTCAATAAATACTGCCAGAAGAATAATTCCCAAAAACAGAAAGTTAATAAGTCCCTCAATTTTCCATACATCGGTCCCTTCAATTTCTTTAATGATTGATTTTTTCTGAGCGTGAAAATTTTTTGAATCAAGGACATAAAAGATCACAAGCAACAGACCAACAGCAGTGCACCAAATAGGAAATGCTTTGGATGTTATCCACCAAAAAGGAACTCCCTTAAGATAACCGAGGAACAACGGTGGATCTCCAATCGGAGTAAGCGATCCGCCAACATTTGAAATAATAAAAATGAAAAACACGATATGGTACGGCTGTATCCGCTTTTTATTCATTTTGATCCACGGCCTGATAAGAAGCATGGATGCGCCGGTGGTACCTAATATATTAGCAAGAATTGCTCCGACAATGAGTATTAAAACGTTTTCTTTTGGATTGGTAAGATCTTTTGTAGAGATATGGATTCCGCCAGAAACAATATACAAAGCCCCAATTAACACGATAAAACTGATGTATTCAATAACGGTGTGCAAAACAATTTCGTTTTTGGTAAGGAAGAAAACATAATAACCGATGACCAATGCACCGAGTGATAAAGAGATTTTTGGATAATGGTTACTCCACCAATCAGAAAAAAATAATGGCGCTAAAGCAATAAGAAGTAATAATGCCGCAAAAGGGAGAACAAGTAAATATGACATTCTCAGTTTTCCTACTTATGAATTTTTCGTTGTGAATTTTTTCCAAATGAAGTATACCGGTATTCCCGCTGCAACAATTCCTAAACCTGGCCAGGTGAAGGCAGGTTTGTAAATAAGTAAAATTGCGCAAATGAGTGTTGCTAATGCAATATAAATGGCAGGAATCACAGGATATCCTATAGCTTTATAGGGCCGTTCGGCATTCGGCATTTTTTTGCGAAGAATAAAAATTCCACCAACTGTTAAAATGTAGAATATGAGCACGGCAAAAATAACATAGTCGAGTAAATCACCGTAACTACCGGAGAGACAAAGTAAACTTGCCCACACTGCTTGAACAATTAATGCCCATGCTGGAACTGCATGTGAATTTAATTCTCCCGCTTTTTTGAAAAATAATTTGTCCTTCGCCATAGCGTAATAGACTCGTGCTCCGGCAAGAATCAATCCATTGTTGCAGCCAAAGGTTGAGACCATGATTAAAACAGCCATTCCAACAGCTGCGGTTTCTCCAAAAATTACGGCGATCGTTGCAGTAGCAACTCTGTCCGATGTTGCAAATTGTATCCCTCGACCGATGACTTCAGTCGATTCGGGATTACCGACAAGTGGAAGTACAACGATATAAGCGATATTTGCCAATATATATAGCAACGTTACAATACCTGTTCCAATTGCTAAACTGAGGGGAATGTTTTTCTTAGGATTGATTACTTCACCTGCGGTAAACGTGATATTATTCCATGCATCGCTGGAAAAGAGAGACCCAACCATCGCCACGCCGATTGCGGCAATTAATTGCCATCCCATTAAGGATTCAACGGAAATAATTTTTCCATCCTTCATGGTTGTCCAGCTTGCATTCCAAAAGTTTGAAAAATTTGCGGAAATTGCTTCAGGATTTCGGGCGATAAAAATTCCAAGAAAAATGACGGCGATAAGCGCGATTGTTTTGGCAAACGTAAATATATTTTGAACAACTTTTCCTTCTTGTATTCCGGTAAGATTAATAGCCGTCAAAACAACAATACTAACAATAGCTAAGATTTGAGCTGCGCTGATATTTAATCCCAAGAGGGAAAATAGAACGTGTTGTTCACTAAACCATGGAAACAATACTGCGGTAAATTTTGCAAAGGCAACACCCACAGCAGCAATTGTTCCTGTTTGGATAACGGTAAAGACTGTCCAACCATATAAGAATCCAATCAACGGATTGTATGCTTCACGCAAATAAACATATTGTCCACCAGCATGAGGCATCATCCCTGCCAATTCACCGTAACTCAATGCTGCGGTTAAGGTTATGAATCCAGTTATCAGCCAAACAACAAGAAGCATTCCCGGTGAACCAACCGTTCTTGCTATGTCTGCACTGACAATAAAAATACCCGATCCAATCATAGAACCTATGACGATCATTGTGGAATCAAGAAGGCCAAGACTTTGCTTGAATTCTTTTTGTTGTGTACTCATAATTCAACCGTGCGAATAGTGAAAAAAAAAATTTGCCCGCTTGTGTTAAACACAATACAGAGCGGGCAAAGATGTTCTACAATACATCGATTATTTTTTTTGCAATTTACTGTTTTTAATACTGTACGTAAAATAGATTACGAAGCCGATAATGAGCCAAACACCTAGTCGAGCCCAATTTTCAAGTCCTAACCCAAAAATCATCGCACCGCAGACAAGCATTCCTAAAATGGGAATAAGAGGTACAAAAGGTGTTTTGAAACCTCGCACCATGTCCGGATTTTTTACTCGCATAATCCAGACACCGGCGCAGACAAGCACAAACGCAAACAGCGTACCGATACTAGTCATATCACCGGCGACACTTCCAGGAATAAATGCCGCAAACAATCCTACAAAAAGAAAGAAGACAATATTTGATTTGTACGGTGTTTTAAATTTCTCATGAACGTCAGAGAAGATACTTGGTACCAAACCATCACGCGACATGGAAAAAAACACACGTGTTTGTCCCAGAAGCATCACAAGAATAACGGAAGAAAATCCTGCAAGAATAGCGACAGTAATCAGCAATGCAAGCCATTCAAATCCAGGCATGTAATGTAAAATTGCGTAGGCAACGGAGGCTTCTTTTCCAGCCACTCTAAAATCTGTATACGGTGCTATACCAGTCAATACATACGAAAAGAGAATGTATAAAATTGTACAAACAACAAGAGAAGCCAAAATGCCGATCGGCATATCCCTACCCGGATTTTTCGCTTCTTGTGCCGCGGTCGAAACGGCATCAAATCCAATGAATGCGAAAAAGACGACGCCTGCACCTCCAAGAATCCCCATAATACCGCCAAAATTAATGTCCGACCCGAGGTGAGATTTAATGACCATCGGTTCCGGAATCAGTGGTGTTTGATTCATAGGATTGATGTAAGCCCATCCAAATCCGATAAAAAGAAGGACGATAGAAACTTTGATCACAACAATAATTCCGTTGACAAATGCAGACTCTTGAGTTCCTCGAATAAGCAGCATGGTAATTAAAAATAAAATTAATACCGCAGGTAGATTTACCAACCCGCTAATTCCATCGGGAGAAACCTCAAAAGGAGAGTGACTCCATTCAAATGGAATTTGAATATTCCAATTTCCAAGAAGCTTGTTAAGATATTCGGACCACGCAATGGCAACTGTTGCGGCGCCGAATGCATATTCCAGAATTAAATCCCAGCCAATAATCCACGCAACAAATTCACCCATAGTAGCATACGAATACGTGTAGGCACTTCCGGCAATAGGAATGGACGATGCAAATTCAGCATAACATAAACCTGCAAATGCGCATCCAATGGCGGCAACAATGTAAGAAATTGTCACTGCCGGTCCGGCATGTTCAGCCGCAGCGGCTGCCGTGCGAACAAATAACCCTGCACCGATGATAGCACCGATTCCAAGCAAGGTAAGATTAATCGGGCCGAGTGTTCGTTTCAGAGAATGATCATTCTCCTGCGAGTCTGCCATCAAGTCTTTTAGTGGTTTAGTAACAAACAGTTTTGACGCCATTACTTTCCTCCTATGGTTAAGATTTGGTATTAGATACGGAAACCGTTGTAAGAAATCAAGGTGAATTTTTATAAGAAATGATAAACGCTACAAGTACAAAGAGCGCTCCGGCGATAAAAGGGAAGGAGGCGTTTTGTTCAAAAAGTATTCCGGCAGCTATAGGACTGACCACCATTGCACCGGTCATAACCGACGCAATAATTCCCATTACCTCACCCTTCATTTTGGGATCTGCATGCTTCATGGCTTGGTTTGCTACTACAACTCGGTACACAGCCTGACTTGTTCCTACAAATGGAAATGCTAAAAAGAACAAAAGACGATTTTGTGTGGCGGTAAGGAGCAAACCAATAATCATTAGACCGAGCATAATCAGTTCCAATTGATTGTTGGTAAATTGTTTCACCCAAAATTTGTTGAGCAATAACGTTTGATTTATTGCGATAACGATGCCAATGAGAGTGAACAAAATACCCGTTTGGAATGAGTCATAATTGAATACTTGTTGAGCAAATAATGCAAAAACCGTTTGAATAATAACAAATGCAACGCTTGCTAAAAACCATTTCAGATATAACGACCGCAGGGAAATAGTATTATATGCTCGAATGAGAGGAGTCAGCGGATTATATCGTAATGGTTCGCTATTTCGATTGTGATGTGATTCCTCCAAAAAGAAAAAAGCTGAAATACCATTTATCAATGCCATTCCGCCGGCAAAATAAAAAGGGAATGCGTGAGAAATCTTGCTGAGAATGCCGCCGACCATTGGTCCTAAGATAAATCCTATTCCAAACGTTGCGCCAATGATTCCTAAATTTTTAATTCGTTCTTTTTCATCATTCTTTGAAATATCAACAAGATAACTTTGTGCTGTCGAAAAATTACCGGCTGCCATTCCGTCTATGATCCTTCCCAAGAAGAGAAACGGAATAGAAGCTGCACTTGCAAAGACGAACCAACCAATAGAAGTTGAAAAAATAGAAAGAAGCAAAACAGGACGACGCCCGATTCTATCAGATAATGCACCCAACAATGGTGCGCTGAGAAATGCACAAAATGAAAATGTAGAAAAGAGTATTGTGATGGTGAATGCTGATGCGCCGAATTCAATCAGATAAAAGGGAAGGATGGGAATAACAATTCCGAATCCAAGGACATCGACAAACACGGTGGAGAGAATAATTATTTTTTGTTTGGACATGACTGCAGAAGATACTGAATTATTGTATATTCCCCAAAAAAGAACATATGATAGTTTCTCAAATCCTTACTGAGCTACGTTTGCTTGGTAGTCAAAAAAATGTAGAAGGAATGAAGCGGTACAACATTACCGCTCAAAAAGCGTTTGGCGTTTCCGCCCCTGATATTCGAGCACTTGCTAAACATAATAATAAGGATCATAATCTTGCACTTTCATTGTGGCGTACAGAATATCACGAAGCAAGAATCCTTGCAGCATTTATTGCCGATCCTGGAAAAATGAATCTACGTTTGCTCGATCACTGGGCAAACCAGATCGTCAATTGGGCACAATGTGACTGTTGTTGTGCTGAACTGTTCCAAAAAACAGCATATGCCTTTGTGTTGCCGTTTCGATGGACAAAAAGCAAAAAGGAGTTTGTACGTCGCGCGGGATTGGTAATGATCGCCGAACTGGCAGTGCACCATAAACAGACCGATGACAGCGAGTTTGAAAAATTCTTCCCGTTAATTTATACCTATTCTACAGATGAAAGAAATTTTGTAAGGAAAGGGGTGAATTGGGCTTTACGACAGATAGGGAAAAGAAATCTTCGATTGCACAAAAAAGCAATTGCACTTTCGAAAGAAATTCAGAACATTCCCTCTCCATCGGCACAATGGATAGCCAGAGATGCAATCAGGGAACTTAACGATCCAAAAACAATCGCGATGATAAAGCGAAGAAAAGGTGTATTATGAATTTCAATGATATCGACCGACGAACATTCATCTCCAACATAGGAAGAGGTCTTGGTCTTGCAACTCTTTCTTCAACTTACCTCATGTCCTTACAAGAACGATTGTTTGCAAAGACCAAAGAATTTGACCATCTCAGCCCTATTGAATCTGCCAATAACGAGGATTTCTGGTTTCCCATCCAGCAATCGTTCTCCATTACACGCGGTATCATCAACTTGAATAATGGTGGTGTTTCACCTTCACCTCGTATTGTCACAGAAGCATTGATTCGATATCAGTGGCAACAGGAAGATGCTACGGCGTACACAATGTGGCAGATTCTGCAACCTCAAGTTGAAACAATCAGGACGGGGTTATCTGAGCTGTTTGGTTGTGATAGGGAAGAAATTGCCATAACGCGAAATGCTTCGGAATCACTGGAAATATTGTTGATGGGAATGGATTTGAAAAGCGGTGATGAGATTTTGACAACCACACAAGATTATCCTAGAATGCTCACAACACTAAAACAGCGCGAAATACGTGAAGGTTTGGTGCTTAAAATGGTAAAAATACCGGTTCCTGCAAAGTCAAATAAAGAAATAGTTGATGCATTTGCGAAAGGAATCACAACAAAAACCAAAGTAATTTTAATGTGTCATCAGATTAACCTGACCGGTCAAATATTACCAGTCAAAGAGGTATGTGAGTTAGCAAAATCCAAAGGAATCGAGGTAATCGTAGATGGTGCACATTCATTTGCACAGATTGATTTTAAGCAAAATAACTTGGAATGTGATTATTATGGAGTTAGTTTGCATAAATGGCTCTATGCACCAAAAGGAACAGGGCTTTTGTTTATTAAGAAAGACAAAATCGAGAAAATATGGCCTTTAATGGCTGCTGAAAAGAAACAAGCAAATGATATTAGAAAATTTGAAGAAATTGGTACAAATTCCATAGCACCTAAGCTTGCGATAGGAGAGGCAATAGCATATCATAATGGGATTGGTGGAAAGCGAAAGGAAGCAAGACTACGATATTTAAGTCGATATTGGATGAATAATCTTAAAACTACTCCAAAAGTATATTTTAATACCTCGTTTGATGATCAATTTTCGTGTGCTATTGGTAATTTTGGGATTGAAGGGGTAGAACCCGTCGAATTGGTTGGACATTTAATGTCAAAATATAAAATTTATACGACACCGATTGTACATGACGAATTTAAAGGTGTGCGTATTACCCCAAATCTATATACGACTACTCAGGAATTAGATAGATTTTGTGAAATTGTCAAAGAAATTGGAAAAAACGGCATATCGAAATAGTCAATTTTGATTTTTGCAGAGCGAGTTTAGATATAAAAACGTTACTACTCCGCAGAAATACATAAAAATTCAAAAACATTCCACCAAATCACGAAAATGTAATTTTTGTTAAACCATTACACCAAAAAGATTGGTAAAATTTTGTGTTTTCGTGTTTTTAGTGGTAAAGAATCATAAAAACTGAGTATTTACAAAAAACAAAATAAAGTAATTATACACATTCGCTACACAGTAATCGTTACTAAAAAAGACCCTACCTAACTTTCCCCTTAGTTTCTTTAGCGAAACTATCAAATTAACTACATTTTAATCTTGCATTTGTGTGTAACCTATCACAATATACAAATAATGTGTTGTAAAACTCTACAATAAATCAGTCAAAATTATCTCTTATTAAAACATTCTAATTATGTCAAATATTTAATATGTAACCCATCATTATCTATAAAATATTTATTAGAGAATTCTAATGTGTCTTAACTCAAGCTAAGAATTGTATTAAAATACTCTAATTCACATTGTATTGCTTGGGTTTTCTAAACTTCCTACCTTTGTAGTAGAAAATAGTTCAAACCGCTCATTTAATTTTTGAGGATCGTATGGGAGAAGTTTTATTCACAACACATGACGTCGCAAATATTTTGCACGTGGACAAGTCAACAGTAAAACGTTGGACAGATGAAGGAAAACTTAAATGTTTTCGTACTCCGGGTGGACATCGAAAATTCCGTTCGGAAGATCTTTACAATTTTATCACTGAAAACAATTATGGAACTCAACCCGCTCAGGCGCTTCCTCAGTTGATGAGTGATGAAATGATCATCCGTTCAATCGTTCACAAAAAAGAATACAACGTTTTACATTCCGTCTGTTTTTCTTCGGCGATCAAAGGAAAGAAGCAAGAGATCCTCACATTGTTTAGTGAAAGTCTTAATGCAGGGTTATCAGTTGCATCGTTGTTCGACAATGTTGTAAAACCAACAGTAAAGAAGTTAGGGTTTTTACTTGTTCAAGATAAACTCTCCATCAGCGAATTTCATTTGGCACAAAATGTTTTGACCTCTTCGCTCAATCAATTAAATGAAACAGTGAACAAACAATCGCGCAATTATAAACCAGTGGTTTGTGCCTCTATTGAAAATGGAAAAAATGATGTCGAGTTAGCAGCAGTGATGACTTTGCTTGAAGTGAATGGATATACGGCGATGAATTTAGGTTCTGGTATCAGTGCAGAAGCAATCAATCAATTTGTTGTTCGCACAAAACCATTTGCAGTTTGTCTGTATACATCATTTACCGAAAATAAAGAACAATTGGTCAATGAATTAAAGAAGGTAGCAGAGTTGGCAAAATCGAGCGGTTCGCATTGTATCGTTGGCGGCAACGCATTTAAAGATCTCTTGGTAAATCAACTTGACTCCGTAACATATTACGCATCATATGCTGAGCTTGAATCAATGCAATTTGGAAATATGAATTTAACAACAATACATAATCACAAATAAATTTATCACTATTAAAAAGGAAAATAATATGTATAACAAACCACCATAGTAAAAAAAGTGTTAAAAGAAAAACAGATTAAATAACAAAAAATTAAAAAACAAAATGAACAAACTCACAACACAAGGAGATACACATATGAAGAACAATAAAATGTTCTCTCGCTTAAGCATAGCATTAGTCATAATGCTGGTGCTTTCTTCAGTTCAGTCTGCATTCGCAACGGGAACGACTGCAGGAACAGCAATTAGCAACACAGCTAGTGTTACATTTACCGATGGAAGTAATTCTCGTTCGAAAACATCGAACACAATTTCCTTCTTTGTAGGGCACAAAGTTGCCGGTAGTTTTTCGACTGTTGCTGACCAAACTGCGTTGCAAAATCAAAGCGTATACATTCCGGTATCATTTTCAAGTACTTCAAACTATTCGACAACATTTTCAGTTGGTTATAGTCTTCCCTCTGGTACTGGAACAGGTAAATTTACTCCAAGTACCTATGAATTGTATGTCGACAATGGAACCCCTCTAGTTTTCGATGGGGCTGATGTATTAGTTTCTGGAAACGAAGTTTATGTAGAAGGATCACCGACAACAAAAAACTATTTATTAAAAATTACAACTCCTGCATCATTAAACAATGACGATTCTGCAAGGGTGAGAGTTACATTTACAAATTTCCCGGTTGATAATTCTGGGGCAGATGTATTTTACGTAAATAGTGGTTTCTCAACTGATAGAGATGTTAGCGTCAGGATACAAAAACCAGTAGTTAGCGTGACAATTACACAAACCCCACCAACCCCTGCAATACCTGGGGCACCAGTACAGTACTCAGTTGTCTATAGCAATACCGGAACAACAAATCCTACCAGTGCAGCAACATTCACTTTTGTTGTTCCTTCTGGTTTAACATGGAATGGTGGAGCAGGGCCAACAACATTAGCTACCACCAATACTCTTAGTTCTCCTGTTCCACCAACGCCTTCTGATGTATCATATTCCTATTCAGCAGGTACTGTTACTATTACAATACCACAAGCAAATCTTGCATATACAAATTTCACTACCACATACAATACAAATACACAAACATTTAGTTTTGGCAATTTGTTAACAATTGATACAACGGTAGCTACAGGTCCTGCATCCGGTGCAACTATTACTACTTCAGGAACAAGTGCATGGCCTGCGGGTAGTTATAGTATATCAACAGGTTCAATTAATTTCACACCAAATAGTACATCTAGTGTTTCAAATATCACGGTAGCAACCTCATATGGATTTAAATGGATTCCAGTAAATCCAATCAACTCGACTTTATCGACGGGTTCTAACGAAATAGTAGAGTTTCAGTACTTCTTAAAAAATATGGGAAACACTACCAATAGTGTTAACCTCACAAAAAGTCATAATGCAACTGGATCGATTGCTGATTCTGCTACTGCGACCACCGTGTATTTTGCATCGTCGCCGTTGACAGCAAATGCTGCGATTACTGAAAACTCAATAACAAGTCTATCAAATGTGGCAAAAGGAACCGGTCAATATGTCTATGTTCGAGTTTATACTCGTTTGTATAAAACCGGATCAACACCTGCTGTGTTAAATGATTCATTAAAGAAAACCATTACAGCATCAGCCGTTACCACGACCGGAAACATTTTCTATGGTTATACATCGACTGATGATAATGGTGTGGTAGTCACGAAGATCACAATGCAAACACTTTCTATCTCAATGGAAATTGACAGTGTACTTCGCGTTGGTTTTAATGATAACTACACAGCATTTTTAGGAGCGTCAATGAAAATTGGACCTTCCGATACAGTGGTCTATAAAATCACAGTATCGAATGGATCGGCAGCTTCTATTTCCAACATCCTCATTTCAAACGCGATCCAAACGGAATTGACCCATTTAACAAACGGGTACGGTTCAGGCGAAGGTATTACCATCGATGATGGAGTAACTGTCTCCAATTTAACAACGGGTGCTGATATAGACGTTGCTCAGGTAGTTGGTACAACATTCAGTACAAGTTCTTCATTTTCTTTGAATGGTGGGGCTACACGTATTTTTAGATATCGTTGCATAGTGGACTAAGTATTTTTGGTCATATCGGGAGTGATCTCGATATGACCACAAAAAGAAATAAAAAAATAACAAAATAGAGCAAATGCTCAACACCTTAAAAAAATATTATTCACTTGTTATCATCAGTCTGACGATGCTGACTTCTTTCGCAGAGGCGCAACTCATCATTACTGAACCGAAGGAAGGAACGACTAGTCATTATACAAGTCAGTTTTTATCCGGCGTCGGTCCGACAGGTGTAAAGGTTGTCTTATTCGCAAATGGTGTTGCTCTAGATTCTACTTCAATTAGACCTGATGGAGTATTTGAATTCAACGGTGCAATTGTAAATCCTGGTCCTGTTCAATTTACAGTTGAAACAAAAACAGTTTTTGGGAAAGTGATCAAAGCAACAAGAAATATACATGTATTTGGTACTCCCGATTCTATTATTGTTAATATGCCAGAGAATGAAGTTCGCGCCGATGGCCGTTCAATATTGAATGTTACTGCAAATGTAGTGGATCAATGGGGAGCAAAGATTCCAGAAGGTTACTTTGTAACTATCGAAGCAGACAATATGAAGATTGATGTGAAAGATGCAGATCCTAATACGATCGGTGTTCAGGTTCGATTGAATAATGGAGAGATCGCTATACCAATGCGAGCTCCAAAAGATGCTGGAAATTATACTCTAAAAGTTTCAACAGCATCAATTGCAACTCGAGTTTCTAAACAATTCAACACACCAATCGAACCATTAATGTTGGTTGGTTCTGCAAATGCTGAAGGAAGCATATTGTCAGCATCCGGCAATCTTGCTGGATTGAAAAATGAAAGTAAATTGAATAACGGATTCCATAGCGACGGTCGCTTGGCATTTTATGGCCGCGGTTCAGTGTGGACTGATTATCTGTTGACCGCATCTTACGATAACAAACGACGTGAAGACAGATTGTTCAAAGAACTTGATCCGGATGTGCTGTATTCTATTTATGGCGACAATAGCACAGTCGATTATACAGCGCAATCCAACAATCCATTCTTCGTAAAATTAGAAAAGAATCGTTCATACGCATTGTTTGGTGATTTTAATACCGGTCTTGCTCAGAACGAACTTGCTCGTTATGATAGAACGTTCAACGGTGTAAAAGCACATTATGAAACAAAGAAAGATAATGCGGATGTGTTTGCAACCTTGACCGATCGTAAAGTTGTGCAGGATGAAATTCGTGGACAGGGAATTTCCGGATTCTATTTCTTAGGAAAGAGCAATATTGTTATCGGAACAGAAAAAGTGCGCATCGAAACACGCGATAAAATGCATAACGAAATAGTTCTTTCACGCAACGAAAAGAGCCGCTTTGGTGATTATGAAATTGATTATCAACAGGGAACATTGTTCTTCAAACAACCGGTTGCAAGCATCGATGGCAGCGGTAACCCTGTCTATATAATAGTATCATACGAAGCGACCACAACCATTGCGACAGAATACAGTTATGTAGTTGGTGCACAAGGAGAAAAAGAGATTATTGACGGATTGCGAATTGGTGGAACACTGGTCCATGATCGATCGAACAGCAATTTCACGTTGTTGGGTGCAAACACAAAGTATAACCTTGATCAACAATTAACAGTAGGCGGAGAATTTGCACGCGGTTATGATAAAATCAATACCGGCGGTAATGCTTGGAAAATTGACGCCTCCGGATCACCAATTGAAAAACTTCAACTGAAATCATACTTCAGAAAAGTTGAAAGCGGCTTCATGAATCAAACAATGGGCGCAGGCGGATTGGCGAACGAATCCGGTTCAACAAAGTACGGTGCTGGTGCAACGTATAATGGTTTTGAAGCGACAAAATTGACAACAGATTACTATCATACTATTCAATCAGTCTCAGGCAACGAAGTGATCATCAATTCTATTATTGCCGGTGGTGAACGTTCATTTGGAAACACAGCAACACTTGGTGCACGAGTAGAGAATATTTCGTATGAAACACCGAGTGACACAACGGCAAGTGCAAAACAATCAACAATGGTTGCATTACGCGGTTCTGTTCGCCCGATGGATCGAATGAATATTATCGGCGAATATGAACACAGCATTAGTGCTTCAGAAAAGAATGAAGTAAAACCGTCAGCCGCTACAATCGGTGTGGAATACAGAATATTTGATCCCGTAACACTCTCATTAAGTCAGAAGTTCTACGGTAACGGTGCTAACACATCATTAATTGGTATCAGTTCAGAACTTGGTTATGGAACATCTGCTACAGCACGGTATCAAATTGGAAATAGCATCAGCGGTCAACGAAATCAAATGAGCATTGGCTTAAAGAATACCGTACACATCACCGATGAAGTAACATCAAATGTTTCCTATGAACGAACACGCGCTTTGGATCGTAATATTGTAGAAGTTCAGACAGATGATAATGATGCCGTCTCCGTTGGATTGGAATATTTACCGAATGAATCGTATAAAGGATCAATCAAAGGTGAGTTCGCAAAGAATTCCCAATCGATTCGTCGTAATCTCACATTTGGCGGTGATATCCGATTGGCAAATGATTTCACCCTGATCGATAAAATGTCGTATTTCGAAGAAGATCGCGTCCAACCACAGTCGTCTTCCAATACATTTGCAGGTGGAACGTTATCAACCGGACAAATTGGTAGCGGTATCAACAGTGGATTGTTGAAAAAGTTTGAAAACATCGTCGGCCTTGCATATCGTCCGGTGAATATTGATTGGTTCAATGCGATTGGCAAATTTGAAAAGAAAGTAGAATTTAACGGACTGGTTGAACCGCAAACATCATACAATGTAAATATTCTTTCTATGCACACTTTTGTTGAACCGATCATCGGTCTTGAAATCGGAACAAAATATGCTATGAAGTATGCTTCAGAACAGGCATTTGGATTACATGTTTCTACCATGACCGATTTCTATTTGCTTCGAGCAGAATATGATTTACAATGGAATAATTTCGATGTTGCATCGGAATATCGTATTTTGAGCTCAAGAATCGTTGGCCAGGAAAATTCTACATCGGTAAAACATGGATATAGTGCCGAAGTTGGAAACGTTGTATTCGAAAATATTCGTGTAGCAGTCGGTTACAACTTTATTGGAACAGAAGATCGTGATCTGGTTGGACAAGATTATCAATCAGCCGGATTCTTCCTTTCATTCCGTGCAAAATTCACGGAAAAGATTTTGGATTTATTTAGCAAATAAACTGTCAAACAACAATCGAATGAACAACGGATTCAAAATATTTCTTACCATCTTTATGAAACAGCGAGCGTTGATTCTGTTTTTGGCATTTCTCTGTACCGGTTCGATACAAGCACTTTTTGCACAAAGCTTGGCAAATTATAAAACTCCCAACGGAAATCTTGTTCGAACAACCGGAATCACTTATAATTCAATTGAATTTACAGGGAATGCAGTTCCGTCGTGGAGATTCACCGGAGCCGGTGCAGAAGATGATGATCGAAGTTATCCAATCAATATTGGATTTGATTTTTGGTATTTAGGAACCCGCTATACGACATTTTCAGTTTCTACGAACGGTTTTATTGATTTTTCCTCTTCTACAAGAGATGGTGGTCCCGCGACAAACCAATACGGATCGACAGATAATGATTTAAGTCAGCCATCAAGTGCCACAACAAGGACAATGCCGTTGACGATCGCCCCTCTATATTATGATCAAACAACCGATACGAGCGCTGGAGGTTTAGATGCCCTTGGGAATGGTCTTAAATATTTAACGTCGGGAACGATAGGTAATCGTGTGTTGACAGTGGAATGGATCCGTACTCAACCATGGTATACTGGTGCAAACGGACGTCCTCAGTTTAATTATCAAGTAAAATTGTATGAAGGGACCGGCACTATTGAATTTGTGTACGGAGCCATGACGATTGGGTCATTTAGTTTTGCTGCGCAGTCAGTGAATATCGTGCAGGGATACACAAGCGGAATGAACGGAACAACCATTAGTACAGCCCCGACAGCAGCTGAAATGCTTGTTCAACAAACACAAAATTCGACAACTTTTTCTAACGGGGGCGTAAATGGCGGTCCGACGAATGCGCCGCATACGCTTCAAACGCTTCCGGCGTCAAATTCATCGATAAGTTTTTCGCCGCCAGTTCCTACGGCACCGTCGAATTTGACGTTCCCAAGCGTGTTACAGACATCCATGCAGCTTCAATGGAGTGATTCTCCAGATGAATATGCCTATGTCATATATCGCTCAGATGACGGTGGAGCTTCCTACAATTGGATCACTCAACTGTCCGCAGGCGTAACGACCTATTCACAAACCGGATTATTGTCCGGAACAACATATTATTGGAAAATATATGCTATTTCAGAAGGTGCGTTAAGTACTGCGTTAGCAGGATCACAAGCAACTTTGCCACCGGGAAATGATACGTCCAAAGTTTCAGTCTCTGGGTTATGGAGCGATCCATTAACCTGGAAGAGCGGTGTTGTTCCTGGCACGTCATCCAACGTAGTTATTGACGATGGTACAACGGTAACCATAGATCAAAACGTTTCGGTGAATTCTGTGGCAATAGGAACAGGAACAAGCGGCGTTTTACAAATCGGTAATAATGCTACTGCTCGTACAGTTTCTGTTACGGGAACAATTGATGTTAGAAGCGGCGGTATTTTTAGAGTTAATACAACCTCGAATACTTCGGCACATGTGTTAAATACAACTGGAAATATTCAAAATAGTGGAACATTTGACATGTCTTCGGATGCCGATAGCAGGGCAACAGTCAATTTTGTCAAGTCTGGAACTCAATCAATAAGTGGCACCGGCGTTACCTCTCGATTTTATCTTATCACGATGAATTTAGGTGGTATTGAATCGAACTTCTTGGATGTTTTTGCAACAAATTTCACTTCAACCACGACAAATTATTTAACTCTCACGAGCGGAACATTTAATCTAGCAACTGGTGTAACAACAACTCCCTTTACTGGAAATGTAACGATACCGTTGATTGGTGGTTTGCGAGTGAATCACAGTTCTGCAATCTTAAATACAACCGGAGGTAGTCTTACCGTCGTTGGAGAAGTGAGAGTGATGTCTGGAACATTGAATGTCGGAAACGCTTCTGATAATAGCTTAATTTCAAATGGGGGAACGTTTATATTTTCTGGTGGTGCTGTAAACGTTGCTGGCAGATTTGATCAAGCAAATAGTTACGCATTGACAAATCTTACAATGAGTGGTGGAATATTGACAGTGAATACTGTGGGAAGTACTTCTACCACAAGCGCTCCATTTACTATGAATGTTGCCGGATCTGTCTTTACAATGTCAAGCGGATCTATCATTATACAAAATCCAGGAAATGCAGGGGGACAAAACTTAGGATTCGTCAATACCACCTATACAAATTATAGCATCACCGGTGGGCTTATTCAAATAGGAAATGCATCAACTCCAGCAGCATCTACAATCAAAATCAATAGCTCCATTCCTGTATATAATTTTGTAGTGAATAGCTCGAACGTTACAGCACAGTTAGCCACAAATCATTTGACAATTCTGAATAATGTCACAATTACGTTAGGTACATTAGATGCAAATGCTCTTAATATGACGGTTGAGGGTAATTGGGTAAATAATGGAACATTTACTCCAAGCACAGGCAAAGTAACGTTTAATGGATTTGGCAGTCAGAGCATCACAGATCCTTCCGGTGAAAACTTTTATAAACTTACAATAAATAAAAGCAGTACTCTCTCCTTATCAAATAATGTTACAGTTGCAGATTCTTTTGCCGTAACAGCTGGAACGCTGGATATTTCAACTTTTACGTTGACGTTGAATGGTAATGTCGTAGGAGGCGGAACTCTGACAAGTTCAGTCACTGGAACGGTTAACTATAATAAAGGAACTGCTGCACAAACTATTTTAACGGCAAATTATGGCAATCTTATACTCAGTGCGTTCAGTAAAACATTTCCTTCAACTGTAGTTGGAATAGCGGGAAATTTCACAGTTCCGAATCCCGCCACAGCACACATCACAACGGGAAATACTATTGATTTTAACGGAAGCGGTGCTCAATCAGTAACAGCGACGACTGCAAATTTTGTCTATAATAATCTAACACTAAGCAATGGCTTATCGAAGACTGCTGCAGGAGCAATTACTGTTGCTTCGAGTCTTTCCATTGGTTCTTCAATAACTTTTGACGGAGGGGTGAATGTAATTACTGTTAATGGAAACGTGAGTAATGCAGGAAGTATTACAGGTAGTGGTGGAGGTGTATTACAGCTATCAGGTGGATTTACGGCACATACTCTTTCCAGTGGTGGTTCATATCAATCCGTAACGTTGAATGATGCAAATGGAGCGCTGCTTTCCAGCGGGATCACAGTAAACGGAACACTGACATTTACTAATGGAGTTATTACAACGAATACCGACACTGTAACTGTTTTGGGAACTATCTCAAGAACAACGGGACATGTGAATGGTTGGTTAAAGAAATCAGTCGGAACCGGTGCAACATCAGTCATCTATGAACTTGGTGATGCAACAAATTACACTCCTGCTACCTTTGCTTTTGGTAATGTTTCAAACGCAGGGGATTTAACAGTAAGAACAATGAATACTGAACATCCTAATATTAATACATCGTTTGTTGATATCACAAATAATGTTAATCGATATTGGGAAACTCGATACTCTAATCTCGCCTTCGACACATATGCTCTTACACTGACTTATGTTGCAGCTGACTGCGATGTTGCCGGAAACGCTAACTTTAGGTTAAACATCTTTAACGGTACAACGTGGGATAGTACCACCGCCGGCACTCGAACAACAACAACAAACCAAGCTACCGGTATTAGTTCGATAGGATCATATGCCATTGGTATGCAAGATGTTACCGGAGCGTATCGTACCAAAGCAAGCGGACGTTGGACTGAGTATTGGAATGTATGGGAACGCTATAATGGATCGATCTGGGTTGCAGCGACTGTATATCCAAACAGAAATGATGGTTTAATTACGATAAGCAGCGGACATACAATAACCGTTGATACTATTCTCACCGCAGCGACGAAACGTGTCGACCAACTTGTGATTGAAACCGGCGGACAAATTACCATTACTACAGGAGGTAATCTCCGATTAAACGCCGGTGCCGGAACAGACTTGACTATTTATGGAACATTAAAATTAACTGGAACCGGAATATTTTCTGCTAATACCGCCGCTGTTACGGTAACAGTAGGCAATGGCGGAGTGTATGAACATAATATTAACAGTGGCGCAATCACAACTAGTACGAATGCGACAGTATGGGCATGGGATGTGAATTCAACATTATTAATTTCTGGTATTACGACAACGCTTCCAACAAGTATGAACCAAACATTTGGAAATGTAATTTGGAATTGCACTGGGCAAACAGCAACATTGAATCTAGCCGGCTCTCCTGCAACTATCAACGGCAGCTTTACTGTTCTGTCAACCGGATCAGGGAGACTTGGACTGACGACTACGCAGACAGCATTAACAATCAATAAGAATTTTATTGTAAGCGGTGGATCTGTATGTTTCAAAAATGGTGGTACGGGTAATCTTACGGTTTCAGGGATAGATTCTTTTTATGTTACAGCTGGTTATGTTACACTCGATTCTAATTCTGCGGCAACAACAACAACAGTGAATATTGCTAACTATTTTGGAGTAACTGGTGGACAAGTGAACATAAATAGTGTGAATAATCTTGCGAATGGTGGTGTCATTAATCTGTCCGGTAATTATGTTCATACTGCTGGCACAGTAAAAGTTGTTGCTACAGGAACTGGATCCGGGGTTATTAATTTTAATGGAACATCGCCTCAATCGTTTATAAGTGGAGGGACAATATCCGGTAATGTTGATTATACGGTAAATGCAGCATCCTATCTTATGTTGGGAACAAATATCGTTCTCGGTCGAAATTTTACAGTATCAAGTACATCAACATTAGAAATTGGTTCACCGGATGGAATCACTTCATCTGGTGCGACTGGGAATATTCAAGGTACCGGAACACGAACCTATAATTCGGGTGCAAATTATATTTATAACGGTTCAAGCGCTCAAATAACCGGAGTTTTTACAACATCTCCCACAGCATTTACCGTGAATGATCTTACGATAGATAATTCAGCAGGAGTAACGTTATCTGGTAATCTTACTGTCGTTGACTCCCTTAAACTGTTAACCGGTGTCTTAAGTATTTCATCGCAGACATTAATGCTCAATAACGTGGCATTGTTAACCAGTGGTAGTTTTACAAGCGGGGCTACCGGTACGGTAAATTATAATAAAGCATCAAACGGTCAAGTTGTATTGGTAGCAGACTACGGTAATCTGATCTTGAGTAATTTTAATAAAGTATTTCCATCAAGCGGAACAGTTCGTATTGCCGGAACATTTACGAAAGGTCTTGCTAATCCAACGTCGCATACCGTTACCGGGAGTACGTTCGAATTTAATGGTGCATCTCAAGCAATTCCAAAGTTTACATTTGAAAATCTTATTTTCAGTGGTAGCGGAACGAAAACCGTTGACTCTTCAATCATCGTTAATGGTAATTTAACATTCTCCGCCGGTACGGTAGATCTTAGCACCTCCAGTGTTATTCTGTATGCAAATGGTAATGTTGTCAACAATGCAGCAACTTCCGGTAGCGGTAAAGTATCGTTAGCAGGTGGATCGACAATGCACGTACTTTCTGGCGTTGGATTCTATAATAATTTAGAAATTAACGATGCGTTGGGTGCTTCCACATCATCCGATATCACAGTGAATGGGACATTATTTTTAACGAACGGTGTTTTTGGAATGGGATCGAATACAATGGTGATAGGGAGTTCCGGAACCACTGTTCAAAGTTTAGGGTATGTGAATGGAAAGATGCGGAAAACCATACCGGTGAGTGCTGTGCCGCAAACAATATCATTTGAAATAGGAGATGCTGTCGCTTACGCACCTGTTGCGTTAACATTTAACAACGTATCAGTGAGTGGAACCTTGAATGTTTCAACAACCGGCATAGATCACCCGAATATTAAATATTCTGGTCTTGATAAATTCAAGGATGTGAATCGTTATTGGACATTGACGAATAACGGTATTGTTTTTACAAATTATGATATTACGCTTAATTTTGTTGCAGGAGACCTGGATGCCAGTGCAAATACTAATGCATTTTTTGCAAAACGATATAATACAGCATGGTTTGCGGCAACAACAGTGCTTCGAAATTCTTCTTGGATAAAAAATCTAAGCAATACAGACTTTGGTGAATTTGCGACAGGCGAAATCTCCTCCGTTATTTATTGGACAAAGGGAGCTGGAACGAACAACTGGGCCGATAATAATAATTGGAGCACGAATAGTCCGCCGACAATTTTCAATGATGTGATCTTTGACATCAATGATTCCATTGCCGTTAACATTGATGGCACAACAAAAAATCTGACGATTCAAAATGACACTTTACGGTTAACAATACTCTCTGGCAATACATTAACAATTGCTGATACCTTAACACAGTATAATGGAACAGTAAGTACGCTTGGAGCATTTCCGACAGTGAGCAAAGCGCTCTTTTATGGCGGAACATTTGGATATGATGCTCTCAGTGGCGGTCAGACCGTTTCTTCGCAGACATATAATAATTTAAGAATCAGTGGCGGTGGTACCAAAACGGCCGACGGATCGTTTACCGTGAATAATATTCTATCAATAGGATCGAATGCAACATTTGCAGATGCCGGATATATTGTAACGGTAAAGGATAGTGTCATCAATAACGGAGCACATACCGGCACAGGAAAAATTTTATTGAATGGCACCGCTGTTCAATACGTTTATGGAACCGGCACTTTTGCGAATACCGAGCTGAATAATTCCAACGGTGCAAATTTCCGGGGAAGTTTAAGCACCTCCACAATTGCAGTAACTACTGGAATAATAAATACAGGGACAGATTCTCTCACCATTACCAATACTCGGACTGGTAATGGAATGATTATTGGCAAAGTTCGAAGACTCCATTCATTCTTACCGAATGTATCATATGAGTTTGAATCTCCGAATACAACACTGAATTTCTCTAGTGGCTCGTTACCGACGTCCATTACAGTGAAGACTATTCTCGACAGTAGTTCTGTGACGAATACGTATATGAATCCGATTAATCGGTATTACGAAATGTCACAAGTTGGCGGTACAGGATATCAATACAAACTTCGGTTGCATTACGAAGATTCCGAACTCGGTAGCGCAAATTCAGAATCTACTCCGCCATTACGGTTGTGGAAGAACGATTCGTTGAATGTTTGGACGAGAATGGGAGTTAATTCTAATGACAATGTGAATAATTGGGTCCAATGGGATTCAGTTACTTCAGTCGGCAGATTTTCAATATCTAGCCGGACGATTACGAATGTCACTATGGCGCTTTCTGCCAATGTAACGTACCCTGCACCGCAGGATACGGCAGAATATACAATTTCATATTCTAATTCAGGCGACGGGAATGCCACAAATTTTATTATTGTTGCACCCATCCCTTTAAATACATCATATGTTCCGGCGAGTGTCATCATCAACGGTACTCCGACATCCGATGCGGTACTCGGGATACCGATAAATCCTACGTCAATTAATATCAATTTGAGTACATTAGTAGGCGGAGCATCGGGTACCATTGTCTATAAAGTTATTATTAATTAATCAAAATACAGGAGTTTACATGAAAAAAGGAATATTGTTGATCACGTTAATATTTGCTGGCATGGTGATGGTGACTGCACAGCAAAAACAACCAAGTGTTACGATAGCTTTTCCTAATCATATGGTTGAATTTTTTGCTCAACCGGCAAATGCAAATTCTAAAACACTTCCGCTTATTCAGGCAAAGACTAAAGCAAATGAGTCGTTTGGATTGAGTTTCCAAGGAGTTGATGGGAATTCATCTGTTATTGAATTACTTGATTCAACTGGAAAAATGGTAAAAGCAATATCCGTGAATGAATTGTTGGGGAAAACATCTAATAAGGGAGTGAAACTCCTTTCATCCACAGTTGCCGGTTCGTTCAATCGTTCTGAAAATGAGTATGAAATAGCTTCTCCACAGGGGAAATATTCTGTTGTTGTAACTTCGTTAGCAACATCAGGAAGATCAACAAAAGAAGCACCGGCAAAAATGCTGATAAGAATTGTTCTGAAAAATCAACCCAAGACAATTTCATCCACTCGAGTGATATTGCCGTTTGACGGAATAGCAGAAACCAAAGTGAATGGATTTATTCTTTCTGGAAAAAAATCGACACAGCCGATGTTTGCCTCCGTTTTCCCGAAGGCAGAAAAGTTAACTGTTGAGAAAAAAAATATTGTTGTTACAACTAAGGTGTTAAAAACGGACTATGAAACAATTGCTTTATTACTCTCATTTGATTGCACAAATACAAAAGAAGAGGCTGCTGCAGCTTTATTAGCACTCGATCAAAAAAGTGAAATAAATATTTCCATTGTGAGTGTTTCAAATGCAACAACAGCCAAACCTACGGATACCGTTTCCTATCAAATAATTTGCACAAACATTGGTACAGGAGGTGCAAAGGACATTGTCATTTCAAATCCGGTGTCTGCCGGAACGCAATATCTGGAAGGAAGTGCGGTTGGTAATGATACGCAAATAACATTCGACCGAGCTTCAACTGTTGCACCGGGTCAGGGTGAAGTGAAAACAATTAATTGGAAAATGACGAAAGTCTTAAATGTAGGCGAAGAAAAAATTGTAAGTTTTAAGGTTATTGTTCAATAATTGATATACGCTAGAAAAATTAAAAATGGTGTTCATATGAAACAGATAAATAAAATATTGACAGGGTTCATGCTGACAGCATCATTGATGTTGGTGAACAATGTGGCATTTGCCGTAGGCACTCCGGCAGGAACGGTAATTCAAACTCGTTCCACAGTAGTGTATACAACATCCTCAGGATTGGTGAGTGATACTGTCTACTCAAATATTGTCAGCATCACAGTAGCGCACGTCGCTGCGGTGAATATGAATCCGTTGACAAATGCATCAACCACCACATCGGATAGTGTATTCGTATCGTATCCTGTCACGATAACAAACTCCGGTAACGGTTCGGATCAATTTACTCTTACGAGTACTTCTTCACGAGGGTGGAGTCGATCACTATTCTATGATACAAACGGGAATGGTGTTTTGGATACCGATGAAATTACGGAAGGAGGGATTACGCAGACATCCACATTTGCTGCTGATGCAACCTACAAGATTATGTTAAGAGTTTTTGTTCCGCGGGATGCTTCATTGAATGGACTAAAAGATACTACCACAGTGACGGCAACATCCGTTTTTAATACAACGAAATCCATTTCAGCAAAAATGATTACCACGGTGAATACGGTAAATCTTTCGGGAATTGGGACTGGTCTTAGTGTACTTCCGTCAAATCCAATGCCTGGTGATACGGTTACCTATTCTTTGACATTGACAAATACTGGTAGCGTATCTGCAACGAATGTATTCCTTACAGATCTCATCAATACATCGCAATTTAGTTTTGTATCGGCAACAACTGACCAAGGAACATTCAGCGCTGCAAGCGTTCCTGCAACATGGACAGTTGGAACAATACTTTCCGGTGGAAGTGTATCAGTGACTATCCGACTTAAAATACTTCCATCGTTATCGTTTGGTACTGTTTTGAACAATACTATTGTCGCAACGTACACAGTCGGCGGAAATACAACGATGGTAAGCAGTAACAATCCATCCGCCGCAATTGGTGCAGTACGAGGAGTTGAGATAACTCCGACAACTTTATCAATTGCTGCTGAACGGGAAGATACCATTGTCTATGGAATGCGGATAAAAAATACCGGAAATACAAGCGATGTACTGGAACTATCCTACACTTCAACAAAATCGTTAGTGTGGAGGTTATATTTGGACAGCAGTCCGTTTGGAGCATACAATTCTGGAGATGCTCTATTGACAAATACCAATGTAACCCCGAATAGCGTTGACGTTAATACGGTAACTTCTTCGGATACAGTGCGAGTTCTGGCATTGGGTGTTGTGCCAACTTCCGTAACTGATCAAGATCAAGACGTTACGACCTTTACGGTATCATCTGCTGATCAAACAAAATCTCAAGATGCAATCGCTACAACTACTTTTAATGTACCGGTACTTTCATTAGTAAGAAATGTTACACCTGCTGGTGAAGTCCCTCCCGGTGAAGAAATGGTATTTGCTATCACGTATCAAAATATTGGGCATGGAAAAGCCTACGGTGTAAAATTCACCGAAAATGAACCGGACAGCATGACCTATGTTTCTAATTCCGTAACCATTGACGGCGTTGCTAAAACAGACAGCGAAGATGGTGATGGAGTAACGGTTACCACAGTATCAGGAAGAAAAGTAATTACATTTACGTTGGGAACATTAAATACCGGTACATCGGCGGCAGTGATACGATTTCGAGCATTGATCAATTAATGTAACCGTACTATGACTCACAGGAATATTTTGTTAAAAAATTAACGAGCATATGAAAAGAAGATTCACAACATATTTGTTCATTGTCTTTCTGATTGGTTCGTTTGCAGAACTCTTTGCTGCGGGCACACCCGCCGGAACGGTCATTCGAAGTCGTTCGCAAGTGACGTTCTCATCCAAAAGTGGATCTCAAATTGATACTGTATATTCTGCCTATGTCAGTTTTACTGTTGCGCAAAAGGGAGCGTTTAACGTCACTCCATTGACAAATTCTATAACAACTCAGAGCGACAGTACATTCGCAGACTATGCGGCAGTGTTGATCAATTCTGGTAATGGTAATGATCGGGCAAAGATTTCTGCCGTGTCATCGAAAGGATGGGTGATTCAACTATATAGCGACGGTAACGGAGATGGAATTCTACAAACGAATGAAGTTAATTCAGGATTGATTTCACTCTCTTCATCACTTGCAGCAGATGTTTCCTATCCGATTATAGTTCGTGTCGCGGTTCCGCGAGATGAGACATTGAATGGAACAAAAGATACAACATCGGTAACGGTAAAATCGAATTTTGATTCGACAAAATTAATCACCGGAAAATATATCACCACTGTCCGAACGACCGGATTAAATGCGCTGAATCCTGGATTAACTGTGAATAATCCTACACCGTCTGTCGGACAACAAATTACTTATTCATTTGTGTTGACGAACAATGGTGGAGTTCCGGTGAACTCGTTATCGATCAGTGACAAAATTCCAAGCGGTTTATCCGTTGTTTCAGGTAAAACTACACAGGGAACATTCATCAATAATACAAATCCCATTACTTGGAATATTGGAACTCTCTCTCCGTCACAGTCGATAACCGTTTCCGTTACGATGCAGTTAAATTCCGGATTGACCAATGGTATGGTGATTCCTAATCAGTTTGGTATTCAGTATTCAACTGGATCTAATACATACACAATTGCGTCGAACATAGTTTTGGTGACTGTGAGCGGAAAATTTGAATATGGAATTGAAATAACGCCGATGTTTACATCACTCACAAAAGAGGCATCCGATACCGCTTGGCATGGAGTGAAAATTAAAAACACCGGGTCATTGAAGGATCTCTTTGAACTTAATGTGACATCGTCTCAAAATCTTGCATGGAAATTATATCGTGACAGAAACAACAATGGGATTTGGGATTCTTCCGATCCAGTGTTAACAAATACAAATGATTCTGCTGATGTGGATATTGATACATTGGTTGCTGGAGACAGCGTTAGAGTATTTGCTCAAGCAATTGTTCCAAGATTTGAATCCGATTTATTGCAAGACACACTTCATTGGCATGCTGTTTCAGCAGGGGATCACTCAAAGTTTGATACGAAACACGTAGTTACCATAATGAAAGTTCCAATGGTAAGAATTGAAAAAAGTGTTTTTCCCGTTGGAGACCAGCCGGCAGGGTCAATTATCGGTTACACCATTAAATATTTTAATGACGGAAGTGTCGGTGTAAAAGACTTTTCTGTTATTGATACTGCGCCAATTCAGACAAATTATGTGATCAATAGCGTAAAAGTAAATGGTGTCTCTGTTTCGGATAATGAAGGTGGTGTTTCAATAACAAAAGATGAAAGTAATGGCACTGTCATAACTGTTTCGATTGGTGCATTGGCGGCGAATACAAATGGTTCCGTAGAATTTAAAGTGAAAATTAAATAATAACGCTGTAAGTTATGTCGGCAAAACAATATTCCATATCGTTGAAAAATCGCATTATAACAGTTTTTACATTCCTGTTTGGATTGTGCATGTTTGTATATTCACAGACTGCTCCGAATACTGTGATTTCGAACCAGGCAAACGCGAAATTCCAATTCAAATCGTTTCCGATCGATTCCATTAAATCGAACAATGTGCAATTCAGTGTTCTTGAATCTCCTAACTTTGAAATGAGCTTCAGTAATCCTGATAGTTTTGTTTTTAATCGGGAAACGTTGATTGTAAAAATCACGTACAAAAACATCGGTAATAAAACAGCCGATACGGCGATTGTTGAAGGAATGTTACCTCCGGCGGGATTGAGGTTTGTCCCTGGATCGACTGGCGGTGTCATTTCCGGAAGTACCGTTACGTGGAAAGTATTCAATGTTCTCGCCGGCAAGTCCGACTCCGTTAAAGTGAAAGTAGTAGTAGACAGCACGCTCGTTGTCAATACACAGTTGAATATCCAGGCTGATCTTAGTTGGCAGAATACGAGTATTAATTCATCGAAGATGTTTATTGTCAGCAGTTTCCCTCGTTTGGATCTTTCATTAACCCCCGAAACAAATATTGTAGGTTCTGGTAGAACGTTGATCTATCGAATTTTGATAAAGAATACAGGAAATGTTCCGACAGCGAATACAGTACTGTATGATACAATATCGTCATTTGGAACATTCCTGAATTCATCGATCGCACCGGATAGTATTGCAGGGAACAAACGGTTGGTAAAATGGAAGCTCGGTTCTGTGCCGGCATTTTCTACAAAAGAATTGACCATTGGTGTATTAATCGAACCAAATCTGATAGAAGAACAAATAACAAATGCAGCATTCATTACTGCTTCCAACTTCTCTCAGGGTGATAATGCTTTCACATCAAGTATGATAGTACCGGTAATTCCAAAAACAATTGCAATTACCCCTGAACCTGATTTTATCTTTGGGAAATTGAATGGAGACAGTTCAAAAATATCAGTTGTCTTAAAGGATTCGTTAGGTCAAGAACTTCCGGATGGTGTTCCGGTGCAGTTTTCTTCGACACTTGGCACATTCTCAAATAATAGTACGTCTTTTTCAACAACCATCATGGATGGCAAGGCTATCGCGATTCTTCGTTCTATCAACGTTGATAATAATATTTTACGATCAAAAATAACGGTGATTGGCGGGCATCCTGCGGCTAAAACAATTCAAGACACCACGAATGTGTTTTTTTATCCCGGAGCTGTTACAGGTGGTGTTGTTAGCGGAATCAGCAGATTGCCATATAAGGGGGCTATTGCACGAGTATTCAATGCATCTCAAGTAATTGTTGGTACCGATACTACAAAAGAAGATGGAAAGTTCTTTATTGCTCTTAGAAAAGATGTAGAGAAATATAAGCTGGAAATATTAGTCATTGATAAATTCGGCGATTCTATCAAAACAACTACGGATATTGATCCAACCAAATTCCCGCTGCCTCCCATTATTATTCCTAATATTATTTCGGGAAGAATTGAATATAGTATTACCGGTAATCCCGTACCGGCGGAAAATGTAACGGTGGTATTGGATTCCATTGGACCCGCACAATTAATACGGACGAATCGTTCTTCCAGTGCACGGAAAATTAAAAACCCTGACGCTTTAATACGCGTTCAGGAACAACGAACAGATGCACAAGGTAGGTTTAAATTTGAAAATTTGCGTCCGGCAAAATACGTCATTTCCATTGACAGTGCTGAATTTCCAAACTTTACCGGTTTTTCATTCCTCTCCGATACAGGATCTGGAACATTTACAATTAATCTCAATTTGCAGATAACATTAGACTCCAATGTGGTTCTCTTGTCAACTGCTCCTTCTGTTGCAAATGCGGGAGATACAGTGAATGTTGGAATGAGCATCATAAACAGCGGTACGGCTGAGCATCATGCAGTTACGGTTAGTGATACACTTTCACCATTTGCAAAATTTGTATCTGCAACCAAGGGAAATTTTTCATCTGTGTCGTACGATTCAATAACTCGGATAGTATTATGGCAGCGCGATACACTAAAAACTCTTGATAATGACACAATGAACTTACGTGTGGTCATTTCAAAAAATATTCCGGACAGTACAAAAGTATCCAATCATATATGGTTTAAGTCACATATCCGGGCAACGGGTTCCTTAAACAGTACAATAATTCGTTCAAAAGGATTGGTGCAATTCTTTAACAGATTTGTTGTCTCTAATGATACAATCGTAGCAGGCGACAGTATTCAACATGTGTTTAAGATCAAAAATGTAGGTACGGATAGTCTGCGTGGATTAAAGATTATAGATACATTGTTTTCAGCCGGTTTAAGCGGAATTTCTCTGGCAAAAGCTGCACATGATTCTATACGTATTGTTGACAGTATTTCCATCATCTATATTAAAGCAATTGCTCCGGAGAAGGAAGATTCTGTTTCTCTTAAACTACTTACTGATTTTGGATTGCGGAAAGATGCAAAAATTTTATCGCATGCATATTTACTGCAGGGTGATTCTATTGTTGCTCGAAGAGACACGTTGTTGGCAGTAAAGGAAAACCAAAATCTTTCTACGTTCCTGAAGATTGTAAAAACGGCAAACAAAAAAACTGCCGAAATTGGTGACGTTGTTACATATCAAGTACAAATCAGTAATACTAGTCCGCAATTTGTAAAAACGATCGGCGTCTACGATCTGTTGCCATATGCATTCCAGTATGTAAAGAATTCAGCACGATTTAACGGGAAGGCGATTGAGCCAACAATAAATCCGACAATTAACCAATTGAAATGGAATGTGCCCGATACAATACTAACGTCCAAACATGCAACATTGGTCTATCAGCTTGCTGTTGGAGCTGATGCGTTAGAAAGTGAAGGAGTCAATACGGCATATGCGAGTGCCCTTGCCGGTCTCGGAACATTGCTTGTCTCAGATAAATCACAATGGCAGGTTACTGTACGGCCTGGTGTGTTTACGGAAAAAGGTTTAATCATTGGGAAAGTATTTTATGATGATAATAGAAATACATTTCAAGATGGGGGAGAAAATGGTGAGAAGGGGATTGAAATATGGATGGAGGACGGAACCAGAATCATCACTGGAGATGATGGAAAATTCTCATTACCAGAGGTGAAACCCGGACAACATGTTATGCGTGTGAATGAAGTTACACTTCCGAAAAAAACAGAATTGCTTATTGGTAATAATTCTTTTGCCAAAGATCCCACATCAAGATTCGTGAGAGTTACCGAAGGAGGAATTGCCAAAGCAAACTTCTATCTGAAACGAAATGTGGCAGATTCTCTTGTCCAAACCTTATCAAAAGTCAATAAGCTCATCGCCGTTCGGCAATTGAAACCGAAGTATTTGTATGAAGATACGTTGCGAAAACTGAAAGTTGATACTGTTCAAATGTATGTCTCCTTTACGTATTCGGGAAATAAGCCGGTCGCATCGATTGAGATTATTGATCAACTATCCGATCGGCTACATATTGTCCCCAATAGTTTTACATATAATGGCAGGACAATTAATCCAATGGTTGGTGATAATATCATCAATTTCAAACTTGGACGAGCGAGAGATGTTTTCAGTGGAGTGGTTAGTTATAAGGTAGTTGCAACGGATCTCTCTCATACTGGAATGCTTCTCCCGTCGACATCAATGATAAAAGTAACATCGATGGATAGTATTGTTGTTGAGAGTAATAAGATCTATGTCGAAAACGTTATCCGCGATACTACCAAGAATAGAATTGAAACTTCCGAGATCATGATCAGCTCAAACAATCCAAGAATTTCGAATCATTTATCTGATTCGATTTCGATTACAGCAGGCGACGCAGTGTTTTTCAAGACATCATTGTATATCGATCCGAAGAAAAAAATTAAAACGGTAAAACTATTGGATTCTCTCGAATCTGCCTTTATAATTAATGAGCGTTCCTTCACTGTTAACGGTGTTCCATTATCATCGAAGAATCTTTCGGTTAAAGTCCGATCGTCTTCGCTCTCTATGAATACAAGAGAAATTCCGGATGATTTGGAATTTATTCGAGTTGCATCGGTTAATCTTACCGATCTGCTTCGTTCAGGGAAGAACGAAATAACCTATTCTGCTACGTTACAACGTGCAAATAGGGATACAATGTTTCGAAAATATTCGTATGCCATTATTACCAATCAGTTTAATGAAGAAAATATAGTGCGAACGAATGATGCGAAGATCTTTGTGAGAGCTGGTGTAATGTCCCAGTCGCTTCCGTTAGAAACAACTTATGTGAATATTCCTCGCTCTTCATTAAAAGTTGAAGAAAAGATCGCTGAAGCAGTAAAACTTATTGAATCTCTCAAACAAATATCCACAAAAGCAGTTGTGATGGAAGGGATTACGTTTGAATTAGCAAAAGCAACGCTAACGACGGAATCTAAAGTTGTGTTGGATAACATTGCCAGGATTTTGTTAAGCAATAACGAAATTAATATGCAAATCAATGGTTATACCGACAATACCGGGAATGCTGCATCAAATCGTAAAATGTCACTGAACCGTGCAAAAGAAGTGACTGCATATTTAGTCAGTCAAGGTGTTGATTCGAAAAGACTATTACCGCAGGGATTCGGTCCGACGAATCCTATTGCATCGAACAAAACAGAGGAAGGTCGAGCGAAAAATCGGCGTGTTGAGTTTGCACGGGTGAAATAAATATCCTGCGAACACTATTCAAGATTTATTATTACACTTCAGTGTGAAATAAAAGAGGGCTGCAATTGCAGCCCTCTTTGTTATTAAAAAACGAGTATTGATTAATTTGGGAATGCGACAGTATCCGCAAGAGCTTTGTAAAGATCTTTCAATTCCGTGATTGTTATTTTTGTTGGTTTCATTACTGCACCCAATTGTCCAAATTTAATTTTATGTTGTGCTTCATTTGGTTTTGTCCGGACAAATTTACCGGCAGTCATTCCGGGAGTTGCATCAAGATTTGATATCATGGTTCCATTTGTTCCGTGGCATGTTGCACAGTTTGTGTTGTAAAATGTTTTTCCGCTTGCTGCATTTCCATCTTTTCCAATAGCACTGTACGTTGCTTTTCCGGTAGGATAAGTGCCCGTATATGTTGCATCATATAATTGCGTTACATCATTAGCACCTTCTTTTAAGTATTTTACAAGATCCCAAATCTGAGCATCGGTCAATAACGTTCCATAATTGGGCATTTGATCACCAATGGTCGGGCTTGTAAGAGAATATCCGGTTACAGCAGCAGAATCTGAAAGTTTTCTTCTACCTGTGCTGCTTTTAAGTGCATCAAATAATTGCTGTGCTGTTTTTGACTGTGATGGGATCAGTGAACCTGCAATATTTGGTCTTCCGGCAGCAGTTGCCGTACTTGCCTTTGGACCTCGATTAATATAAGATCCGGTATTACCTAATCGATCCCAAGCGTGACATTGTTTGCAGCGATAGAAGTCGGCATATTTGTTCAAATGACTAATTTTTGCTGCATCGGAAAGATCGTATCCGGATTCTGTTGCCCAAAATTTATCGTAGAGTATCCCGCCTTTTACGGCATCTGCTTTATCATATGCTGATACTACCGGTGTAGTGGCTTCATCTTCTTTGCAAGATGTTAAACCAAGCACAGCTATTACAAAAAGTGCAATTACATGTTTCATAGATACTCCTGTGTTGTGAAAAATATTTCTCGTGATTTACATATGAGAATTCAACAATTATCATACCAGAGATATAGGTCTATTATTGTTGAAAAATTGAATCAATATTTTTTCTAATCCGACAAATTTGTTTGATTTGTATTAAATATGAGAAAAATTAAGATAGATTACTCCGATTTAATTTTTGTGATGGGATAATAGTAAAAAAATATTTGAGCATTTTATTTTAAAATTAAGAACACGTTAGAAATAGTTCAATTTCAAATTTTATTTGTTCTGAGCTATTGAATACACAAAAATCGTATTCAACATACTTATAAACTATTTTTCAAAGAAAGATTAGTCAACCCAATACGTAAGATTATGCGCATCAAAAATTGGTGTTTGAATTTTGGGTACGGTTTACTATATTTGTATGGCAAAATTGAAATTACCTAACATTTTGTTGAGGGAAAGTCATTTTTAGAGAAATATGTGAGTTTGGATTCCTATCAATAATATAAGGACGCTTAGCTCAGTTGGTTTAGAGCGCTTCCCTGACACGGAAGAGGTCATAAGTTCGAATCTTATAGCGTCCACACCATATTCTTCCGCAATATTCTCCATAACCTCAAAAGTTGTAATTTCTGCATCGGTCATATCAACGATATCCAACGGCGATATTTCGTACATATTAGAAAAAATCTATTTTTTATAGAGCCATTACTCTAAAGGAAAATAGTAGGGAAGTATAGTATGTTTTATTCAAAAACAAAATTGTTGGTTTAGAGCGTCCCGATGTCACGTTTCACGTGACATCGGGACGCTCACATGTTCGAATCTTATAGCATTCACAATAATTTTTTCCAAATCCTCCAATCTGTTACATCAATAATAATCTTCACAAGAAATTCTTTTTGATAGACACTAGCAGGTTATACTTTCTCGGGAAAATCGGATAAACATATCTGTTAAATTCTATTCCTCCCTAAGTTTCTCCTTGCTCACGCCCCAATCCTTGGTTACATTTTTGCACTAAACTAATTTTAGAGGAACATTATGAAATTGCGAGTGATTCGAGTTGTACTATTTTCTTTCCTATGGAGCATCATTCTATTCGCAGGTGGCAAAGAGCTAACATTAGATGACATTTTTGGATCATCAAAATTTTCTACCAAATCTATCAAAGGCTTGCAGTGGTTGAAAGACGGAAAATCATACACCTATCTCGATACTGATACAGCATCAAAATCGAGCGGTGTGTATCAATGCATTATTAAGAACAATTCAAAAAAGTTGATCGTTACCGGCGCGATGATGAAATTGAATGAGCAAGATCCTTCTTTCCGTTTCAGTTCCTACCAGTGGTCACCGGATGAAAAACAGATTCTCTTTGTTTCAGCTCCGCCGGAGAAACAATATCTATCTCGTTTGACACCGGCGGGGAATCTTTTCCTTTATGATGTTACTTCAAAGAAATTTAATCGTGTTACGAATGTTTCCGTTCCTCAATACAATCAAAAATTTTCTCCAGACGGAAAGAAGATCGGTTATGTACGAGAGAATAATATTTATCTTTATGATATTCAATCGGCAAAGGAATTTCAATTGACAATGGATGGAACGGAACATATCATCAATGGAAAATTTGATTGGGTATACGAAGAAGAATTTGGAATTTCAGATGGTTGGAGATGGTCACCTGATGGTTCTAAGATTGCGTATTGGCAGTTAGACGAAAACCGCGTGCCGGAATATACAATGACGGAGTGGGATTCTACGCATTTAAATCTTGTGAAAATGCGATATCCAAAACCGGGTGATCCTAATTCTATTGTGAAGATTGGTGTGGTAGATGTCGCCTCAGGCAAAACGGATTGGATAGATCTTGGTGTAAATGACGATATATATATCCCAAGAATACAATGGACCAACAATAATGACATCCTTTCCTTACAACGATTAAATCGTGAACAGAATACCATTGAGTTATTGTTTTATATCGTTTCAAAAAAAACAAGCAAGACAATTTTGACGGAAAAAAGCAGTACATGGTTGGATGTGCAAGATGATCTTCGATTTCTGAAGAATGGCAATTTCACATGGTCGTCAGATCGTGATGGTTTTAATCATCTATATCTTTACAAAAATGATGGATCTGTTATTAATCAAATTACAAAGGGTGAATGGGATGTAGATGCATTCTATGGTGTTGATGAAAGAAATGGTCTACTCTATTACACATCGTCCGAAAGCACTCCACTTGACCGACATATATATTCTATAAAGCTTGATGGAGATAAAAAGAAACAAATATCAAGCTTACCTGGAACGAATTCAGCAAATTTTTCGCCTACATTTGAACAGTATATAGGTTACTACAATAACGTTTCAATGCCAATGAAAATCAAAATGATGAAGAATGATGGGAAGGAATTATTCTCGATTGAAGAGAACGAAATGCCCATGCTAAAAGAATATTCTTTGGCGAATATAACGTATTTCACCATTACAACTTCAGACAGTGTTTTGTTATACGCTAGTTTACTTAAACCTTCGAATTTTGATTCTACTAAAAAGTATCCCGTACTCTTTTTCACATATGGGGGACCCGGATCACAAGTTGTAAGAAATTCATGGGGAGGAAGTAACTATTTGTGGTATTCAATGCTAGCTGACAAAGGGTATCTTGTCTTTATGGTTGACAACCGCGGAACAGGTGCAAGAGGTGCTGCATTCAAAAAAATCACTTATAAAAATCTTGGGAAATGGGAAGTGAATGACCAGATAGAAGGCGCAAAATATCTTGCCGGACTTCCGTTTGTTGATAAGGAGAGGATCGGCATCTGGGGATGGAGTTACGGAGGATATATGGCGAGTCTCACCATTTTGAATGGTGCTGATTATTTCAAAACGGCCATTGCAGTTGCTCCTGTCACGCATTGGAAATTCTATGACAATATCTATACAGAGCGTTTTATGGGAACGCCGCAAAATAATCCCGAAGGGTATAAAGAAAGTGCACCAATTGAACAGGCAAAAAAATTAAAAGGAAAATTTTTATTAGTCCATGGAACGAGCGATGACAATGTTCATTTTCAAAACGCTGTTACGCTCGTTTCGGCATTACAGCAGGCAAACAAGCAATTTGAAACGATGTATTACCCAAATAAAAACCATGGAATCGGTGGGGGAATGACTCGTATTCATCTTTATACGTTATTAACAAGGTTTTTAATGGAGAATTTGTAGTCATTTCATTGCATTTTGCACTGTTTTTTGCTAAATTAAGAGGGCAAAATTTACGATAGTTGAGATCGGAGATTGCAAGTTTCTCCGATTTTTTTTTGATGTACATTCAATGAATCCGATTAAAATTACATTTCCTGATGGTGCTGCGAAAGAATTTCCTGTGGGAATCACCGGCATGCAAATTACCGAAAGCATCAGCAATTCGCTTGCGCGAAAAGCATTGGCAATCTCCGTTAATGATGAAGTGTGGGACATGAATCGTCCGATACGTAACGATGCTGCAATTAAAATCCTTACGTGGGATAATGACGAAGGGAAATCAACCTACTGGCATAGTTCTGCTCATATTATGGCAGAAGCGATTGAATCAGTTTTTCCAGGTACGAAATTCGGAATCGGTCCTTCAATTGAAAATGGTTTTTATTATGATATTGATATGGGAGATCATTCTCTCACATCAGAAGATCTAAAAAAGTTAGAAGCGAAGATGTACGAGTTTTCAAAACGGGATGTTCCTTTTGAGCGAAAAGAAGTTACATGGGAAGAAGCGTTTGCGTACTTCACAAAAAAAAATGATCCATACAAATTGGAGTTGCTCGAAGAATTTAAAGGTCAAAAGATCAGTATGTACCACCAAGGTGACTTTACTGATTTGTGTTATGGTCCACATGTTCCGTCGACCGGTAAGATTAAATTTATAAAATTGCTCAGTATCGCCGGCGCATATTGGCGCGGAAGTGAAAAGAATAAAATGCTTCAACGCATTTATGGTATTACTTTCCCGACAAAACAAGAACTTGATGACCATTTATTCCGGTTGGAAGAAGCGAAACGCCGTGATCATCGAAAACTTGGCGTTGAATTAGAATTGTTTATGATTTCCCCGAAAGTCGGTTCCGGTTTGCCGATCTGGCTGCCAAAAGGTACGATCATTCGAGAGAATCTGGAAAAATTTTTACGCAACGAGCAGCGGAAACGCGGATATCAGTCAGTGATCACCCCGCATATTGGAAATTTAGAATTATATAAAACATCCGGACATTATCCATATTATAAAGATTCACAATTTGCCCCGATCACGATGGAAAACGGCGAGCAGTTTTTGTTGAAACCAATGAACTGTCCGCATCACCATCAGATCTATTCTTCCAAACCACGTTCATACCGCGATCTTCCTGTGCGGTTAGCGGAATTTGGTACAGTCTATCGATATGAGCAGTCCGGTGAGATGAATGGATTGACGCGTGTTCGCGGCTTTACCCAGGATGACGCACATATCTATTGTACACACGATCAGTTAAAACAAGAGATTAAAAATACCGTTGAGTTAACGCAGTTGGTCTTTTCAACATTTGGAATGGAAGTAACAACACGTTTATCCTACCGTGATGAAAAAAATGTCGAGAAATACGGCGGTGATACAAAGTATTGGGAACAAGCGCAGCGGGAGATTAAAGAAGTTGCTGATGAAATGGGATTGAAATATTTCATTGGTATCGGTGAAGCATCGTTTTACGGTCCGAAGATCGATTTTATGGTTAAAGATGCTATCGGTCGCACATGGCAATTGGGAACAGTTCAGGTGGATTATGTTATGCCGGAACGATTCCAGTTGGAATATGCTGGTACCGACGGTCAAAAACATCGTCCGGTTATCATTCATCGCGCCCCGTTTGGCTCTATGGAACGTTTCGTTGGATTATTGATTGAACATTACGCTGGAGATTTTCCGTTATGGCTGGCACCGGTGCAAGCCGTTGTTCTTCCTATTACCGATGCACAGATGGAATATGCAGAACAGGTTGTTTCCATGTTGAATAATGCGGGATTACGGGTTGAAATTGATTCACGAAATGAAAAGATTGGTTATAAGATTCGTGATCATGAAATGAAAAAAGTGCCGTATATGTTGGTGGTTGGTGAAAAGGAAAAATCGGTAAATGCTGTTTCCGTCCGCCAGCATAAACAAGGTGATTTGGGTGTGATGGCCGTAAACGATGTAATTCAGAAATTATTGCAAGAAAAGTAGTATATTCTAACACTGTTTATCAACAATAGGAGAAATTCTTATTAAAGAAAAGCGACCTCGTATCAATGAAGAAATTCGCGGAGATGTTATCCGTGTAATCGAAGATGGCGGCGGACAAGTTGGCGTAATGTCTCCGAAAGAAGCACTTGCCATTGCCATACAAAGGGGAAAAGATCTTATTGAAGTTGTTCCGACTGCAAATCCTCCGGTTTGCAAGATCATGGATTTCGGAAAATTTAAATATGAAATCCAGAAAAAAGAAAAACTTCAAAAGAAACATCAGCATGTCTCTCAGTTGAAGGAATTACGTTTTCACCCGAATACTGATACGCATGACTTCGATTTTAAAGCGAAACATGCTATCAATTTTCTTGAAGAAGGTGATAAAGTAAAAGCGACCGTGATTTTCAAGGGACGTGAGGTTGCGTATAAAGAACAGGGTGAAGAATTATTAAATCGATTAACAGAAAAACTTGCTGCGTATTCTAAAGTCGATCAGCCAGCAAAGATGGAAGGTCGATTTATGATTATGATCTTCACACCCGATAAAACGGCAAAAGCGCGAGTTGAAAAATTAAAACAAGAACAAGAAAAAGCACAAGCACAATCATAAACTAAGGTTAACAGTATGCCTAAAATGAAATCGCACAGGGGTGCGCGGAAAACGTTCGGACTAACAGCGACAGGAAAGATCAAACGCCGTAAGATGAACCGTAGCCACATCCTGACCAGCAAAACTACAAAACGAAAGCGCAGACTTCGCAAATCGGGTTTGGTTTCAAAACCGGATACAAAGAAGATCAAAATGTTATTGTTGTAAGTTAATTCACCGTTCCATTCATTAAATATCAAGGAGAAGAGCAACTATGCCTCGTTCGCAGAATAAAGTTGCCTCCCATCGCCGTCGCAAGCGGATTTTATCGCAAGCGAGAGGTTACTGGGGTGCGAGAAGTAAACTGATCACCATAGCAAAGCATCACTTGGATAAAGGGATGCAGTATGCATACCGTGATCGTAAAGCCAAAAAACGAACATACCGTCAATTGTGGATTGCACGTATCAACGCTGCAGCCCGTTTACATGGTATCACGTACTCAAAACTCATCGCCGGATTGAACAAGAAAGAAGTCAACATTAATAGAAAAGTGTTGGCTGAACTTGCAGTACACAATCCCGAAGCATTTACAGAGATTGTAAACTTTGTTAAAGCGTAATTTAAAACTTCCCATCGCATCATGTTTATGACTGCGGTGGGGAGTTTTTTATTTTATCGATAGGTTGCATGTATGTTAGAACAAAAAATATCCGATATCCGATCTGAGATCGAAAAGCTCCTTCCAACTATTGTTTCTACAGAAACTCTGGAAAAATTCCGTATTGAATTTTTGTCTCGCAGCGGTAAAATTGCATCGCTATATGACGATCTGAAAACTGTTTCGGTCGATCAAAAACCGTTGTTTGGACAAAAGATCAATACGTTGAAAAAATTTGCCGAAGCTCAATTTGAAACCTTTAAGGTTTCCTTACAATCATCAGCTGCCAGACAAAAAAATGATATTGATATTACTCTTCCCGGCAGGGAACGAGCAAGAGGAACCCGTCATCCCATTACTCAGACCATGGAAGAAATGAAGAACATATTCGTTTCAATGGGATTTGGAATTGTGTATGGTCCGGAAATTGAAGATGACTATCATAACTTTGAAGCATTGAACTTTGCTCCAAACCACCCCGCGCGCGACATGCAGGATACGTTTTTTGTAAAGGAGGATATCGTTTTGCGTACGCATACGACTCCTGTTCAGATTCGAGTGATGAAAAATCGTCCATTGCCTTTGCGGGTGATTATGCCCGGACGCGTTTATAGAAATGAAGCGGTGAGTGCAAGAAGCAACTATTTCTTTCATCAGGTTGACGGACTGTATGTAGACAAGCATGTTACTTTTGCTGATCTGAAAGGGACGCTGGTAACATTTGCAAAGAATTTTTATGGAAGCGACATTAAATATCGGTTTCGTCCGAGCTATTTCCCATTTACAGAACCGAGCTTAGAGATGGATATTACCTGTTTCTTATGCAGTGGAAAAGGATGCCGGATTTGCAAAAATACAGGGTGGCTTGAGGTTCTTGGTGCCGGAATGGTTCATCCTAACGTTCTTCGCAATTGTGGACATGATCCCGAAAAGGTGTCCGGTTATGCTTTCGGAATGGGGGTCGACCGTATCTCACTACTGCGATATGGTATTGATGATATAAGAATATTTTTTGAAAATGATGTTCGATTTCTAAATCAGTTTTAATGAAACCCGTATGCGCATAAGTTATAATTGGTTACAACGATATATTCAATTAAATATTAGCCCTATTGATCTTGCTCAAAAACTGACAAGCATTGGATTGGAAGTAGAGTCGATAGAGTATTTGGGAAAACAGTTTGATGGATTTGTTATTGGAGAAGTGTTGGATGTCCAAAAGCATCCAAATGCTGATCGTCTAAAATTATGTAAAGTCCGGGTGGAAACTAACGGTGAATCGTTGCAAATTGTTTGTGGTGCCCCAAATGTTGCCAATGGACAGAAAGTTATCGTCGGTTGTATCGGTGCTGTTGTTCCGCATAATCAGCATGATCCTTCCGGGAAGCCATTTGAGTTGACGAAAGCAAGCATTCGGGGTGTTGAATCATCAGGAATGATCTGTTCAGAAAAGGAATTGGGATTGGGGGATGATTCCAGCGGAATTAAAGTGTTGGAACAGAATGCAAAAATTGGTTTATCCCTCGCAGAATATTTGGGATTAAATGATGTAGCATTTGAAATTGGTATTACTCCAAATCGTCCGGATTGTTTAAGTCATCTTGGTATTGCTCGAGATCTTGCGGCGGTTCTCAATAAAAAATACTCCCGGCCGAAATACAAACTTCAGGAGAATAAAAAAGCGTCCGTTTCCAAATTAGCAAAACTTGTTGTCGAAAACTCTGTTGATTGCCCTCGTTACATCGCTCGAATTATTCAAAACGTAAAAGTACAGGAATCTCCGGCTTGGGTAAAACAGTTATTAACAGCCGCAGGTCTCCGTCCCATCAATAATGTTGTTGATGTAACAAACTTTGTCATGCTTGAATACGGTCAACCATTGCATGCATTTGATTATGACAATCTTGCCCGCCACACAATCCTTGTAAAAAGCGCTACAAAGGGTAAAAAATTCAATACACTAGACGGAAAAGAACATGAACTTTCGGGAAACGAATTAATGATTTGTGATGGTGAAAGACCTGTTGCAATTGGTGGAGTCATGGGGGGATTGAATTCAGAAATATCTTCTGCCACCACTACAGTGTTGCTCGAAGCAGCTTATTTTTCTCCAGTCAGTGTCCGGAAGACAGCAAAACGACTCGGTATCAGCACCGATGCCTCATACCGTTTTGAACGAGGAATCGATCCAAACATTACTGATGAGGCTTCAGCCTATGCAGCAAGTTTGATTGCGGAGTTATCTGGTGGACAGGTGGCGGGTGGAAAACTCGAAAAGTATCCCAAGAAGATTATTGCAAAGAAAATTCCGATAAGAGTTCAACACGTTAATGCAATTCTTGGAACAACACTCACATCGAAAGAAGTTAAAAAATTTCTTGAATCGATCGAGATTAGTGTCACTGCTGGAAAAGAAAAAAATACTTTTGCGTGTACCGTGCCAACATTTCGTCCGGACATTGAACAAGAGATCGATCTCATTGAAGAGATTGCCCGGCTGTATGGGTACGATAACATTGACAATAAAACTTCTGCAGAAGTAATGTTCAGTAAACCGGATCTGGTTGAACTTCAGCTAAATAACATACGCAAATGGTGTGAAGCGAATGGATTGAATGAGATTTTGACAAACAGCTTGATTGATGCTCAGACAGCTGCGGCTTTTTCAGAACATCCTGTGACTGTCAAGAATCCATTAAGTGTTGAATTAGAAACCCTGCGCCCTTCGTTGTTGTCGACTATGCTTCAAACGGTAGCGTACAATTATAACCATGGATCGTCGCGTTTGCAGTTGTTTGAAATTGGAAATGTTTTTTCTTCAGTCACGGAGAAAAAAACCTCGACGTATATTGATGGATATGAGGAAAAAAATCTTATTGGAATGTGTTTGTCCGGTGATGCGAACCCGATCTCATGGTATGAAAAGCAAAAACAAGTTGATCTTTTTGACCTGAAAGGTCTTGTTTTGTCATTGCTAAAGGCTATAGGTCTTGACAATAGTGATTTAATTTATTACAATGCACCAACTTCTTTAACTGAAATGACGATAAGCGTTGAAATCAATAACACTTATGTCGGTTTCATTGGGAAGGTAAAGTCAGAAACGTTAAAGAAATTTAAAATTGAAAAAGAAGTGTTTTTTGCGGAACTTGATCTTGGCATTATTGCGACACTCGGTTCTGTAAAAAAATATAAAGAGTTCTCTAAGTATCCTACGGTTGTTCGTGATGTGGCGTTTATCGTGCGAAAGAATATTCCTGTAGGAGAGATTGAAAAATGTATTAAAAGCTCTGGCGGCAAACTCATTACCGCTGCAACATTGTTTGATCTTTACGAGGGAAAATCGCTTGGCGAAGAAATGAAAAGCGTTGCATTTTCGTTAAGTATCAATTCGATTGAGAAGACGTTAACGGATGCGGAGATTGACGGAGTGGTAAAAACCATTGTGCAGTCTGTAACAAAAACATTTGAAGCAACTTTGCGAAGTATTTAATGGTGGAACAAAACTTAGAACAAGAATCGTCCGATAGCATGCATAGTGTGGAGAACGCTCTATCGTCGTTATGGGATAAAGCACGTGAAGCTTCTCTTCTTATATCTACGCTGCGGGAAGAAAAGCGGCAACTATTGTTGAAGATTGAAGAGATGGAAAGTGAGATGGTAAGTGCGAAAAATGAGATAATGCACTTACAGTCCCAAATCGAAAATCTTCAGTCCAATGCTGCCATCAAGAATGTTGCAATAAATCTTGAAGAAGGTGAAAAGAGATTGTTGCAGCAAAAATTGCGGAATGTTATTTCAAAATTAGATCAATACTTAACACCATAAAGGTTAGTTTTTTTCGGCTGACAGAAACTCACTTTTACTTTACGACCTATGGATAGAAAAAGCGTACGTGTAAAAATATTCGGATCCGAATATCCTCTTCGTGGAGAAAGCGAAGAGTTTACAAAGAAGGTTGCCAATCATGTGGATGCAATGATCAATAGTGTCCATGATAAGATACCCGAGCAGCCTCCGTTGACTATTTCTGTTCTTGCTGCGCTGAACATCACTGAAGATCTCTACAAAGAAAAAGAAAAGGGTTCACATCTCGTATCATCGTTAGAATATGAATTATCAAAGATTACCAATTATCTTGATACGAGCATTAACAGCATAGAATCGTAAAGAAAAAGGAGAACTAAAGAGTCTAAAATACCCGCACTGTCAGCCACGGACAACATAAATAAAGAACCTATAGTTTTATTTATAGGGAGCTTAGCTCATAAACGTAATATTACAGGCCTCAATCAAACTCACGTTTGATTTTGCAATAAACCTTCGGGTTTTCCGCCTTGAGCGGAATAGCAAACGGTGGAAGTAAGAAACGGTTTGGCGGCACCCACTGTGTATAAGAAAGAGGGTTCTTTCTACACTTGTCTGAGGTTGTTGTGCGGGTTGTTTATTTTAAATGGAGAAATCATGGATATTCAATTTTTAGTGTTCGGTGCAGTAATGACGGTTGCGGCATTCCTTGCCGGATGGTTCATAAATAATAAAATTGGGAAAAATAAAGTCTCATCATCCGAAGACCAGGCAAAAAAGATACTTGCTGATGCGGAACGGGATGCTGCTGCAATCCAAAAGGAAAAATTACTTGAGGTAAAGGATGAATGGTATAAAAAGAAACACGAGTTTGAAAACGAAGCAAACCAAAAACGAAATAAACTCCAGGCATACGAAAAACAACTGGATTCCCGTGAAGAGAATATCGACCGTAAAGTAGAACTTCTCAACAAGAAGGAAAAAGAGGTTCAAGCACAGCAAAAGAGCAATGACCAAAAAACGACAGATCTTAGTCAAAAACTGAGTGACGTAGATCGTATGATCGCTGAAGAGAACACGAGATTGGAACGCGCTTCAGGAATGTCTCGCGATGAAGCACGAAAACTATTGCTGGATAACCTTATTGATTCCGTTAAAACTGAAGCTTCACAGACATTGAAAGATATTCGTGATAAAGTAAAGGAAGAAGCGAAACGGGAAGCTCAAAAAGTAATTGTGCAGGCAATTCAACGCTCCGCTGCAGACCATGCTGTTGAAACAACTGTAAGCGTATTGCAGATTCAAGGGGATGAAATGAAGGGAAGAATCATCGGACGCGAAGGAAGAAATATTCGAGCTTTTGAAGCCGCGACGGGGGTAGATGTTATTGTAGATGACACACCGGAAGCTGTTATATTATCAGGGTTTGACGCGTTTCGTCGAGAAGTTGCACGAGTATCCTTAGAACGGTTGATTGCCGATGGAAGAATTCATCCTGCTCGTATAGAAGAAGTGGTGGAAAAAGTAAAAGCGGAATTGGAAGAAGAAGTTGTCAGGGTAGGAGAGAATACTCTTTTAGAAGTTGGTTTACCTGGTGCGCACAACGAAATAATCAAACATATTGGTAAGATGAAATATCGTACCAGTTATGGACAAAACCTTCTTCAACATAGTATTGAGGTAGCATATCTTTGCGGTGTAATGGCTGCTGAACTTGGTATTGACATAAATCTGGCAAAACGAGCAGGTCTTCTTCATGATATAGGAAAAACGGCCGATCGTAGTGTTGAAGGACCGCATGCGATCATCGGATTGGAGATGACTAGGAAGTATAATGAAAACCCGATTGTCGTGAATGCTGTCGGAGCCCACCATGACGATATTCCTATGGAACATCCCATTGCTGCTCTTGTTCAAGCTGCGGACTCGATTAGCGGTGCACGTCCCGGCGCACGGCGCGAATCTGTTGAAGGATATGCAAAACGTTTGGAGAAGCTTGAGGAGATAGCGAAATCATTCAAAGGGGTTCATGCAACCTATGCAATTCAAGCAGGACGTGAGGTTCGGGTGATTGTAGAACATGATAAAGTGGATGATGCACAAGCGGATCAACTAGCACATGATATTGCCCGTAAGATTCAACAAGAGATGGAATATCCAGGACAGATTAAAGTTGTGGTGATCAGAGAAGTGCGATCTGTTTCATTTGCTAAATAGAATTACTCTATGATCTTTATTGGAGTTACAGGCGGCATTGGAAGTGGAAAATCGACCGTTTGTTCCTTGTTCGAAAAAAAAGGAACACCCGTTTTTTATGCAGATGTTATTGCAAAAGAAATATCAGAAGGGATTGGGTTGAATGAGATTGTGAAAGAATTTGGGGAACAAGTGTTAGATTCCTCAAAGAGGCTGAATAGAAAAAAGCTTGCGGAAATAGTTTTCAAGGATCCTCAACAACTGGAAAAACTCAACGCAATTATTCATCCCAAAGTCTTCAAGTCCTTTAACCACTGGAAACAACAGAATTTCCCCAATGCTAAATTTGCGCTAGTGGAAGCGGCATTGATGTTTGAGTCAGGAATGTTTGAGTTAGTCCACTACAATCTTGCCGTTGTCACGGACGAATCAATGAGAATCCAGCGGGTTTCGGCACGCGACCATTCTTCTGAAGAAGATATAACTGTACGAATGAAGAATCAAATATCCACCGAAGAGCTATTAGAACTTTCCGATTTTCAAATTCAGAACAATGGTTCACTTTCTGATCTGACCGAGAAAGTGAATTTCTTTTTTACATTGTTTTCAACCCTCACATTACCCAAAGAAATTGCATGAACTTCAAAGAAAAAGAATCCCAACTGTTTTTCCATACATACAAACGATTACCGTTAGAAGTAGAACGAGGCGAGGGTTGTTATCTCTTTACAAAAGATGGTAAAAAATATCTGGATATGTTTTCCGGATTAGCGGTAAACGCATTAGGGTATGCCCATCCTGCAATTATTAAAGCAGTTGATGAGCAAGTTCGTAAGTACACTCATCTTTCAAATTTTTTTGTGCAAGAACCGCAGCTTCAATTAGCGGAGCGATTGCTCTCGCTCTCCGGTTTTGATAAAATATTTTTCTCAAATAGTGGAACGGAAGCGATTGAAGGAACGATCAAACTTGTACGGAAATGGAGCAAACAGAACGACAAAAAAATAATTTATGGCATGAGCAACGGATTTAGCGGACGAACAATGGGTGCCTTGTCGTTGATGGATAAAGAAAAATACCGAGATGGATATGAACCGTTTCTTCCCAATTTCGGTTCAATCGAATTTAACAGTGTGGACGATCTGAATGCAAAAGTGAATGAACAGACGGCGGCAATATTTCTAGAATTCATACAAGGTGAAGGGGGAATTGTCGGCGTTACGCAGGAATTTATCAAAGCGATAAAATCACTGCGTGAGAAATATGGATTTCTCATAGTAGCAGATGAGATACAATCTGGAATTGGGCGGACTGGGAAAATGTTCGGGTTTCAACACTTCGATATTATTCCAGATATTATTACCGTTGCAAAACCAATCGGAGGAGGGCTTCCGGTTGGAGCTATCATCGGATCAAAAAAAGTAGCCGATGTTTGGACATATGGTGTTCATGGAACCACCTTTGGCGGTAATCCTGTTTCATGCGCCGCAGGTATCGCCACAATCGATATAGTCATGAACGATTCTTTCCTTAATAATGTGAAAGTGAATGCTGAATATTTCAAATCAAAGGTGTTGAACTTAAAAACAAAATATCCGGTTATTAAGGAAGTTCGAGTGTTTGGATATATGATAGGAATTGAACTTTCCGTGGAAAGCGCCTCCTTAGTCGATGCGATATTACAAAAGGGAGTTCTTGTTAACTCAACGGCAAATACTGTAATTCGTATTCTTCCTCCGTTAATTGCAGGAAAACCGGAATTTGATATTCTGTTGTCTGTATTAGACGATGTACTTTCTGATCAGTCGCTCCAATAAACCTGTCTGACTCACTAAGACGAGATACAAGAGAAATTCCAGATCCAATTGAGTTCACATAGGTTCTTGTGTGATAGTCTATTTATAGATTTATATGATATATTTTCTCTTGACAATTCAGTAAACCCCTTATATATTTGCTTTGCCTTTAAGATATATAATTCACTAATCTTCAATAATCTACTGGAGTTACACAATGAAAAAATTCCTAGCTGTAGTATTAGCAGTTGTGATGATGTGCGGAGTAGTCCTGGCTCAAGATGCGCAAAATCTTGGCACAAAAGCAGGGGATAAATCAATGAATTTCTCGTTTGGTGGTCTTGCAACATTAACAACCGGTGCAGCAGGTCCTTCAGGTGGTCTTGGACTGTCATATTTTCTTTCTTCTGATGCAGCAGTTCGATTTGGTTTACAGGTAAGAAGCACAAGTACAACAGTGCCTGCAAATCCTGCAACAGGTCAAACAGGAACCGATGGCAGCACTTCAAATTTCACACTTGGTGTAGCAGCAGATTATTTGATGTTTATGCAAGGTGCCACATCACGTGTACGTCCGTATATGGGTGCTGGTTTTAGTTTCACAATGATATCAACAGAGAGTAAAAATGCGGTTATCGCACCAGTAGTTCAAGCAACAACAAAAGGGGCGGGTGCTAGCACAACATTAGGACTGATGGGTATCGTTGGTGCAGAATTTTATCTTTATCCAGAAGTCAGCGTGTCAGCAGAATACAATTTGACACTCTTTAGCATGACTTCTCCTGCGGACGTTGAAGTATCATCCGGAAGCACAACAGTTACAACAAAGCAGACCAGCTCAACACAAATCCTTGGATTTGGAGCACCTGGTGCTGCAAACGTTGGCGTACATATTTATTTCTAACCTGAAAAAGTTTAGTGAATAAGCAGGCGTCTCGATCATACGAGACGCCTTTTTTATTGTAGTTTTTAGTATATTCCTTTATGAAAATAGAATCGGACTTTCTTGTCATTGGCAGCGGAATCGCAGGACTTTCCTATGCATTGAAAGCTGCACAACATGGCACTGTTGCGATTGTTACCAAAAAAGAAAAAGCTGAATCCAATACGAATCTTGCGCAGGGAGGTATTGCTGCAGTTGTCTCTACCAGCGACGCTTTTGAGAACCATATTAACGATACGATGAAGGCGGGAGCATATCTTTGCCATAAGGATATTGTTGAACTTGTTGTGAAAGAGGGTCCGGAACGGATCCGAGAATTAATTGAAGTAGGAGTTCAATTTACGCAAAAAGGGAAAGAACTTGATCTCGGTAAAGAAGGTGGTCATTCCCATCATCGAATTGTTCATGCAGCAGACCTGACGGGAAAAGAAATTGAACGGGCTCTACTTGCCAAGATAGCTTCTCATCCCAACATTAAGATATTTGAAAACCACATCTCTATCGATCTTATCACTGAACATCATCTTTTTGGAACGGAAAAACAATCTCGAGATGCAATCCATTGCTGGGGGGCATATGTTTTGGACGTTGAGCAGAATTCCGTAAAGACATTTTTGGCGTCGACCACTCTTTTAGCTACAGGTGGTGCCGGACAAGTATATTTACACACAACCAATCCTTTAATTGCCACTGGAGATGGTGTTGCAATGGCATACCGCGCCGGGGCAGCTATAGCAAACATGGAGTTTATTCAGTTTCATCCAACAACGTTATATAACTCCGGATCACCTTCCTTTCTTATATCGGAAGCCGTGAGAGGTTTTGGTGCGATCCTTCGAAATACCAAAGATGAAGATTTTATGAAGAAGTACGACGCACAAGGTTCACTTGCTCCTCGTGATATTGTGGCAAGAGCAATTGATGCTGAATTAAAACGAAGCGGTGACGAGTGTGTTTATCTCGATCTAAAACACTTGAATGCAAGTGCTGTAAAAGACCATTTCCCAAACATTTACGAACGATGTCTCAAATTTGGAATAGATATTACTAAAGACTTAATCCCTGTCGTTCCAGCAGCACACTATTCGTGTGGTGGAGTAGTGGCTGATATGAATGGGGCTACATCAATATCCGGATTGTATGCGGTGGGCGAAGTAAGTATGACAGGATTACACGGAGCAAACCGTCTTGCTAGTAATTCGTTGTTAGAAGCGGTGGTATTTTCGCATAGAGCAGTTGAAATAATAAAGATGAATCCAAGAGATAAAACTTCTGTCTCTAAAAATATTCCTGATTGGGATGAGAGCGGAACAATCAATAGTGAAGAATGGATATTAGTATCGCACAATCGGAGAGAAATACAGCAATTGATGTGGGATTATGTCGGTATCGTTCGTTCTAATCATCGATTAGAACGTGCTCAACGAAGGATCAAATTGATTTTAGAGGAAGTAAAGGACTTTTACAAAAGGACAAAAGTGACCGAAGGACTTATTGAACTCCGAAATCTATCTTCGATTGCCGATCTGATTATACGTTCAGCGTTAGAACGAAAAGAAAGTCGAGGGTTACACTTTACAACAGATTATAATTTTTTAGAGGATACTCACTGGTTGAAGGATACGGTAATAAAATAAATGAAATCAAAGAACTATAAGCGTTTTAAGAATGATAAACCTCGCACAGCTTGCGGAATTTTTGGAATATTTGATCATCCCAGCGCCGCTGTTCTGACCTATTATGGCCTTCATTCTCTGCAGCATCGCGGACAGGAGGCAAGTGGAATTGTCTCTTGCGAATACAGAGAAGACAAGCATCGTCATCACTTCAATATTGTTAAGGGTATGGGATTAGTGACAGATGTGTTTAAGGACCATCAGATCCTGTCAAGCACACTAAAAGGGAAAGCGGCTATTGGACATAATCGCTATTCAACTACCGGTTCTGCAAACAATGATAAAAACATACAGCCGCTAATTGTAAATTATCGTGACGGCAATCTCGGAGTTGCTCATAATGGCAATTTGACCAATTTTCGGACTATTCGAAAGCAGCTGCAAGACGAAGGGACAATCTTTCAGACAACATCGGATACAGAAATATTTCTTCATTTAATTGCACGAAGCAGACAAAAAAAGCAAATTGACCAAATAAAGGAAGCAATTGATAAAGTAGAAGGTGCATTTTCTCTTTTGCTCATGACCGATTCAATGCTTATCGCAGCACGGGATGTGCATGGATTTCGACCGCTGGCGTTGGGTGAAAAAGATGGAAGTTATGTTGTTGCGTCAGAAACCTGCGCTTTTGATATCATCGACGCAAAATATATCCGTGATGTTGAACCGGGCGAAATTCTTATTATCGATTCCCGTGCCGATTCAAAAACACCACTGGTTTCATTGCGAATTAATAATCAGGTAGAAAAATCTCACCATTGCATTTTCGAATATATTTATTTTTCCCGTCCCGACAGCTTTATTTTTGGTGAAAGTGTCGACAAAGTACGTCGTAAACTAGGAAAATCGCTTGCTCAGGAATCACCTGTGATACCCGGTGCAGATGAAAAAACAATTGTCATCAGTGTTCCAGACTCGAGCAATACTGCGGCGTTGGGGTTTGTGACAGAATCAATCAAACAAGGGATCAATACAAAACTTGAACTTGGTCTTATTCGTAACCACTATGTTGGCCGCACATTTATTCAGCCTGAACAAGGTATGCGTGAAATGAAAGTGAAGACAAAATTCAACACAGTGAAGGGAGTATTAAAGGGGAAGAAATTGGTTGTTGTTGATGATTCTATTGTGCGTGGAACGACATCCAAACAACTTGTGAAGCTGCTGAAAGAAGCAGAACCAAAAGAGATACATTTCAGAATTACTTCGCCTCCAATTATCAACTCTTGTTATTATGGAATGGATTTTCCAAACAGGGAAGATCTCATTGCTGTAAAATGCGATGAAGATATTGAAAAGATCCGTAAAGAACTTGGCGTGGACAGTATTCACTTCCTCTCTCCAAAAAAAATGCTTGCCTCCGTTCCTACGAGTGAAAAGAAGGGGTACTGCACGGCATGTTTTGGCGGAAAATATCCTGCTCCCATCGAAAACGTGACGGATAAGAATGACCTTGAGGCATAATGCAGTGGCGTATCTCGGGATATATTATTCTGTTTGCTGTTAATGTACTGTTTGGACAGACATATATCGTAAAATTTAAACAAGCCACGAGAGATTCTGCGAACACATTTCTACTTGTTCAACAATCGCTGAACAACATAAAAACAATTGTTGCTCAACCTAATACATTTACTATACAACCCCTTTCACCCTCAATCCCCTCAAACAAGAGTTCTTTTCCGTGGCAGCAATATTCAATCATCCGGTTTTCGCAGCAACCGAGTGATGATGTCATTCGCTCTATTTCGTCAAATCCCTCCGTCGAATTTATAAACCCGAGTAATCAATATAGGACATACACTGTTCCTAATGATTCCGCATATCACTCCCAATGGAATCTTCGACAAATAGGAATTGCTTCATTATGGGAAAGCGGATTGATTAATGCATCATTACCATCAGTAACGGTTGGTGTTATCGACACTGGAATTGATGATGATCATCCGGATCTCACCAATACAATTGCATTGAATACGGGGGAAATGGGAAACGGAAAAGAAAACAATCGCATCGACGATGATGGTAATGGTTTTATTGATGATTGGAGAGGGTATGATTTTGTTGATGGAGAATCTGAGGATGTTGGGGACTGGAATGAGCGAGATAATGATCCAACTGATGAAAACGGACACGGGACAGCTGTCTCAGGGATTATTGGAGCACAATCAAACAATATAATCGGACTGACGGGAATATTCCCCGTAAAAATCCTTCCGATGCGCGCATTTGGAAAAAATGGAAATGGCAGTGATATTGACATCGCTATTGCTGTTGTATATGCAGTTGACAACGGTGCAGATGTAATCAACATGAGTTTTGGAGATGTTGTCTCCTCAACGTTGTTGCATGATGCAATTCGATATGCGTATTCTAAAAATGTGATTCTTGTCGCTTCCAGTGGAAATGATGGTAGCAGTAATCCACATTATCCATCCGATTTTAGTGAAGTTATTTCAACCGGTTCTGTCAATCCATTTAATGTTCGTTCATTCTTTTCCTCAAATAGTCCTTCGCTCGATATTATGGCGCCGGGTGAGCAGATCGTTACTACGGTTTTAGGGGGAGGGTATACCGGTCAATTTTCAGGTACGTCTGCTGCAGCTCCTCACATATCAGGTATTTCTGCATTGATGAAGAGTTTTGAGAAAAAGAAAAAGGTTACAAACGCAAGCTATGTTGAACTTTCAAATGAAGAGATACGGGGAATATTATTAAACACAGCTGACGATGCCGGTGAAAATGGTTGGGATGCATCATATGCGAGTGGAATCGTTAATATTGTCAAAGCGATACAAGCAATTTCAGGTTCAACTGTTTCTATACATTCTCCAATGTTGGATGATATTATAACTCAAAACTCCATTCCGTTAGTTATTACGGCATTCACACCATATTTACAATCGGTTCAAATGTTTTTTGGAGAAGGAAATAATCCTTCGCAATGGACCCTTATCAAGTCCATTCCAAATAAAATATTTATTCGAGATACGTTTAGCATATTGGATGTATCCTTTTTTAAAACAAATGATTACCAATTGCGACTAGTAGTAAAAAATAGCAAAGGAAATGACCTGGAATTTAGACAGCGCATTGTCATCAACCAAAATAATCCCAAAGTGCTATCATTTCGATTCCGTGATTCTGTTATTATAGGTAATGAGTTTGGTGCGTTAATCGAAGCTGAAATTGATCGAAAATGTACAGGAATGATATATTATCGAAAAGTCGGTGAAAACCAATATCAAACAAAAAAGAGCATCGGAGTACAGTTACATCATTCGTTTGTTTTGTCTTCAAATGATCTTGATCCTTCAATCCAATATGAATTCTTTTGTCTCTTTACGGAGAATTCCATTGAAAAACGTGTAATACGATTTCCCTTAAGCTCTATCGTTGGATTTGATCATTTCCAAACAAAAATTTCACCACTTTCCATTGCGACAACTGGTTTTGATAAAAAATCATACTCGTTGCCAAAAGGGTTTTTGCTTAATCAAGTACAAAATCTTGGAATTCCAAACATAGTATTGAATACATATAATGAAAACAATGATTTTGGAACGGTAAAGTTATTTCAATTCAAAGGAAATCAGTTTGAAGTAAGAGATTCATCAGTACGATCCTGGGTGCCAAGATCGTTTATCACTAATCCTGTGGAAAATTATACGGCATTGTTGGTACAAGATAGGGGAACGAGCAGTTTACAGTCTATTGATCTAAATTTAGGAAAGTATTTTGAAAAATCACCGCTTTGGACAGATTCAACCGATATTTGGGCAAGCCAAATGGTCGATCTTGATGGGGATAATCAACAGGAAATTATTGCCCGAAGCAGTTCGGAATTTTTAATCTATAAGAATCTTGGCAATAAGAAATTTTCTTTAGTATCGCGTCTTTCAAATCCATCGAATGCACTTTTTGGAGAAGCGCGAAATCAGTTCGGTCCGCCTCGATCAATCGTTGGAGATTTTACAAATTCCGGTAGAAAAGAAATTGTCTTTGCTGATAATGATGGTGATGTGGTTATGTACCGTCAAACAGTCGCCAACAGTCTGAATTTTGAAATCGGTGGTATTGATTCATCAGATCTTTACGAAATGTCCGATTACATCACTTCGGGAGATTTTAATGGTGATGGAATATTGGATTTTGCTGTCGCAGGACATTCCAGTTTGGATTGGAATGAAGACCGAGAATATAGTGCTCCTGTGTGGACTATCAGAGTATTTTCTCATCTACCGACCGACATCGTCGGGAAAGTTTCAAAAATTTGGGAACAGCATTTTTTCGGTGTAAAATCCGGAACCGGTTATGATAATGGTTTAGTGGGGGGAAAATTACGGAAAAGCGATTCTAAGGATGCTTTGTTTATTTCCTTAAATCCTCAACTGTATATTTTTGTGTGGAACGAAGTGAAAAAGACATTCGAATCAAAATGGATGCATTCTTCGCAAAGCAATAGTGTTATTGTCTATGATTTTGATGGGGATTCAACAAATGATTTGGGATTTCATACCAATGGGAAAACAGAATTTTGGTCAGAGCAAAACATCACAGCAGTTCAATCGCCGTTTGGGTTAACGGCTTTACCATTATCAGTATCAAAAATAAAACTTCGATGGAGTTCTTTTGCAACAAATCATAAAATATTTAGAGGACTCAATAAAGATACATTGAATTTGGTATCCTTAGTAGCTGGGACAGAATGGATTGATTCGACTGTATCAACAAATAATCAATATTTTTATGCTGTTTCTGCTGTGAATGGAGGAGAAAGTTCCCGTTCTAACATCGTTTCCGTAACACCGCATATCGCTCCAAAAATATTGTCAGTATCTCAGGCATCGCGTTTTCAGTTGAGCATTGAATTATCATCCGATGTCACCTCAGAGAATATTTTATCGTCGATATTCTTGATTGATTCAATACTTGAATCATCATCCGTCGTGTGGAAATCTTCTCGAATATTGTTAGCGACATTTCCAACTACGATTACTGCTGGCAATCATGTGCTGAATATTCGTCAATTAACTGATGCCAGCGGAATGAGCGGAGATACCGTGCAGCATTTTTTATTTACGTCGACATTACAAAATGATGATCTATTCTTTGTTCGTTCCAGCAATTTACTTTCGAAGAACAAAATTCAAATTGAATTTAACGGACAACCTGACTTTACTATTGCGAAAAATAGTAGTTACTATTCTGTTCATACAATTGCGAGACAATTTTTTGTTTCATCCGTTGATTCCATTCAACCGCAAAGTGTCGTTTTGAATTTTTCGACGGGAACCAACCTTTCCGAATTAGCTTTAAGAATAGAGATCGTGATTGGCGAACAAATCACGTCAGTTTTAGGTAAACAATTGAATGGTGGAAAAGGACAGGTTGTTTCCATTGCTCAAGAAACCGAGAGTATCAACAACATTGCAGTCTATCCAAATCCCGTAAAAAATAATCAGAGAATTTCGTTTGCAAATATTCCTGCAAATTGTAAGATTACAATATATACTCCTGATGGAGAACGGATCAAAACAATAGAAGAAAAGACGACAACAGAAGGAGCTTCCTGGAATTTAAGGAATGAAAGCGGGAATCTCGTCTCAACAGGAATCTATTTATACCGCGTGGAACAATTCAATGCAGCCAATGAAGTGCATAACACAACAATTGGAAAATTTGCTGTAATACGGTGATGACTGGAAAAATCTGGACTATATCGAACATGCTGTCGCTCAGCAGAATCGTTCTTATGATTCCCGCAATATATTATTTGATGACACCGGTGAAGTTTCATCGGGAGATTGCACTTCTCATTATCCTTGCTGCGATCGCAACGGATGCATTAGATGGTTATGTAGCAAGAATTCGTAACGAAATTTCTGAATTTGGCAAAATTATCGACCCACTTGCGGATAAGATCAGCATTGGCATTGTGGTTGTAATGCTGACCATTTTTGGCGATATTCCTCTGTGGTTTACACTGTTAGTACTTGTTCGTGACCTGATTATTTTTGTTGCCGGATTATATATAAAATTTAAAGCTGGTATCATTCTTCCATCGTTAATGTCAGGTAAAGTTGCTGTATCAATATTGGCATTCACGCTGGTCTTTCCAATTCTTCAGTATCCATCATTGTTATGGGTGTATGAAATATTTCAATGGATAACAGTTGGATTGTTGATGTATTCATTTTTCATTTATACAAAACGATTTTTTGAGACAATTCATCTGGCGAATAATCGCTGACGGATTGGTATTATGATCGTATAAAAAGGAAACACATTGGGATTTTTTGATTCATTAAAATTTTCACGCCTCAAAGAAGGATTAGCGAAAACCAGGAATTCACTTGTTGCGAAGGTCAATCGTTTGATCTTTGCGAAAGGAAAGATTGATGAGGAATTTTTATCACAGTTAGATGAGATTCTCATTTCGAGTGATGTGGGGGTTGATACTTCGCATCGTATTATTGAAAGCATAAAGAAAAAAACGAAAGAGCATAAGTACGAATCGCAGGAAGAATTAAATGAACTTGTCCGCACGGAAATTACAAACGCGCTTGTGTTGAATTCTTCTAACGCGAAAGATCCGTTTGAATTTCCTCCGCATACCAAGCCATACGTGATTATGATTGTTGGTGTGAATGGTGTGGGAAAAACAACCACGATTGGAAAACTTGCACACAACTACAAAACGGCAGGGAAGAATGTGTTGATTGGTGCCGCCGATACATTTCGCGCCGCTGCTAATGAACAGTTGGAAGTATGGGGAAAACGCGCTGGTGTAGAAATTATTCAACAGCTCCACGGTTCTGATCCAGCTTCTGTTGCATTCGATACGGTAAAAGCAGCCCAGTCTCGCGGAGCTGATGTAGTGATTATTGATACTGCAGGGCGGCTGCACACGAAAACAAATTTGATGGAAGAACTAAAGAAGATTAAACGTGTTATCACTAAAGTCAGTGCCGAAGCTCCGCAAGAAGTTCTTCTCGTATTAGATGCAACGACGGGACAAAATGCAATTCAACAAGCGAAACTCTTCAACGAAGCAGTAGGATTAACAGGATTGATTATTACAAAATTAGATGGGACCGCAAAGGGAGGAGTAATCTTTGCTGTGAGTAATGCGTTGAAAGTACCGGTGCGATTTATTGGTGTAGGGGAAAAGATTGATGATCTTCAACCGTTTGATGCTGAAAAATTTGTTGAAGCACTTTTTGAAAAGGAACAACAATGAATATTACCTGGAAGCAATATGATTTGCAGTTAAAACATACCTTTCGTATTTCCCGAAGTGCGCGCGATGTGGCTCCGGTGATTATTCTTCAGATAGAACATGATGGCATTATCGCATACGGAGAAGCTTCTCCCACAAAACGGTACGGTGAGAGTCTTGAAACAATCGCTGGTTTTTTCAAAAAATTAAATTTTTTGCCATTTGAATCTCCTTTTCAATTAGAAGAAATCTTGACGTATGTGGATTCAGTCGAACAGGGAAACACATCGGCAAAATGTGCTGTTGATCTTGCTCTCCATGATTGGGTTGGGAAAAAACTTGGGATTCCTCTCTATCAATTATGGGGGTTAAATCCTGCAAAGACGGCGCAATGTTCATTCACCATTGCGATTGATTCCAAGGAAGTAGTTGAACAAAAAGTTCGTGAAGCAGAAGAGTATCCGATCCTCAAAGTAAAAGTTGGTTTGGATAATGATGAAGAGATGATTAATACAATTCGAAAGATTACCGATAAGGTATTATATGTTGACGCCAATGAAGGATGGAAGGATAAACACCTTGCGTTGGAACGCCTGAAATGGTTGAAAGACCAGAATGTTGAATTCGTAGAACAGCCGATGCCCGCCGATCAATTTGATGACCTGAAATGGCTGCGCGACAAATCGGATATACCGTTGATTGCCGATGAAAGTGTCCTTCGTTTGAGTGAAGTTCCTAGACTTGCCGAAGCATTCGACGGGATCAACATTAAATTGATGAAATGCACTGGTGTGCGTGAAGCAATGCGAATGATCAATACAGCGCGTGCTCTGAATATGAAGGTGATGATGGGGTGTATGATTGAAACGGCTGTAGGAATTTCTGCCGGAGCACATTTGTCTCCTTTGCTTGATTATGCAGATCTAGATGGAAACGTATTGATTTCCAATGATCCATTTGATGGCGTGCGAAATATTCGCGGTGAATTGAAATTGAACAATCAGCCTGGACTAGGAGTGACACTGAAATAGTGAGTACAAGTATCATCAACATATTACCTGATCATTTAGCCAATAAAATTGCAGCAGGCGAAGTTGTACAACGTCCTGAATCTGTCGTAAAAGAATTGCTTGAAAATTCCATTGATGCCGGTGCTACTTCAATCGCAATCATAATAAAGAATGCGGGTAAATCCCTTATCCAGATAACCGATAATGGAAAAGGGATGAATGAAGAAGATGCGGTGAAGTCTTTTTACCGTCATGCGACCAGTAAAATTTCTTCTTACGAAGATCTTGAAAATATCCGCACGCTGGGATTTCGAGGAGAAGCGTTAGCGTCGATTGCCGCCGTTGCACAAGTAGAATTACAAACAAGGCGAACGGATGACGCGGTAGGAACGCTCTTGAGAATTGAAGGGAGCGAGATTAAAGAGCAATCAAAAGAAGCCCATCAAACCGGGACAACTATCAGTGTTAAAAATCTTTTTTATAACACACCGGCAAGAAGACAATTTCTCAAATCGAACAATACTGAATTCAAACATATCTACGACACGATTCAACGCCTTGCACTTTCAAAGCCAGAGATCGCTTTAGAATTCGTCAGTGATGAAGATACCATCCTTGCACTGCCATCACAATCATTAGAAGAACGATTAAAGAGTCTTTTTGGGGATAGACATTTCGCTACGTTGATTCCGGTGAGTGAATCAACCGAATTATTATCCATTACAGGCTTCATCGGCAAACCGGATTTTGCACGGAAGTCAAAAGTAGACCAAAGTATTTTTCTCAACAATCGATTCATCGTTAGTCGTTCGATCAATCACGCAATCTTTTCCGGGTATGAACATTTGGTGGAGAAGGGGAATTTTCCATTCTTCTTATTATTTATTGAACTTGATCCCCATAAAGTAGATGTAAATGTTCATCCATCAAAAATGGAAGTGAAGTTTGCCGATGAACAAAGTATTTATCGTATTGTCATGTCCGTTGTTCGAAAAGCGCTCGGAGGAAGTGATATTACTCCAACGGTAGAATTTCAGCGGAACACTGATAATTTTTCTTCTCTGAAGCATACGGCAATACCGCGATTCTATTCTGACATTCCTCTATCATCCGTTCCGTTATTTGGATACAACGAACAGAAAAAACCTGCATCGTTTGAAAACGAAGAGATCCCGTTTGATTTGACGACGAAATTGGATCAGATTTTCGCACAAACTCCTGCATCAGAAACAATTCCTCCTGAAGACACACAAACGCAGTTCCAGCACGGTACGCGCGACAGTGAAGCCCTGGAAGGAAAAGGAATTTGGCAACTGCATAATAAATATATTCTCACACAGATCCGTTCCGGTTTGATGATTATCGATCAACACGTTGCGCATGAACGGATATTGTATGAACGTGCTTTAACACGAATGAACAATGCTGTTCCGTCATCACAACAACTTTTGTTTCCTCAGACGATCCAACTGCCGTCCGGTGATTATACATTGACGAACGATCTTTTGCCATTTCTCAATTCTATTGGTTTTGAGACAAAACCATTTGGGAAAAATACTTTTGTACTCGAAGGAGTTCCACCGGAAGTGAAAGCGGGAACCGAAGCGAATATACTGCAAGATATTCTCGATGAATTCAAGAACAATCAATTGCGTGTAAAACTTGATGCTAGAGACAATATTGCTAAATCGTTCTCCTGTAGAGCAGCGATTAAAGCAGGAGAGAAATTAAGTGAAGTGGAAATGCGATCGTTGATTGATCAGTTATTCGGGACATCAATGCCGTATGTTTGTCCACACGGTAGGCCGGTGTTGATCAAATTATCGTTAGCAGAATTAGACAGACGTTTTTTTAGGACATGAACGAATGAAGATTATCACCGTGCATTGTACAGCAAATCCCGAAAAACGCAATGAACTTATTGCGTTGTGTAAAAGTAAGATTGCGTTATCCAAGAAGAAAATAGATTCATTTTCTATGAAGAATGGAATGACCAATCTGATATCGAGCTTCATAATTCTACAAAACATATTTTGGAATTTCAGTAGAAATTCAAGAACTTTATCAACTGTGACGCAATAGTGACTGTTTATCAAGCAGGGTAAACGGAGAATATTTCGATCACCATTCGAATATTCAAACAACATCGATCAAACATATCGGAGAGATATCAATGGCAACGTTCAACGATCCGCAGGCAATTTCAGATGCAACCAAACAACACAATGCGAAGGCTGCTTCGTCCAAAACGCGGAATGTTAAGTTTACGACCGTCAGTGGAGAGCCGGTAAATCTATTATACACACCGGAAGATGTGAAAGAGATCAACTATCTTGCAGAGATAGGATATCCTGGTGAATTTCCCTACACACGTGGGATACACAACACAGGCTATCGTGGAAAATTATGGACAATGCGCCAATTTGCCGGGTTTGGAACGCCTGAGGATACAAATCAGCGATTTAAATACCTTTTGGAGCATGGACAGACAGGCCTTTCGACCGCGTTCGATCTACCGACCCTTATGGGACGTGATGCCGATGATCCGCTTTCAGAAGGGGAAGTTGGTATTTGTGGTGTAGCGGTCAGTTCTCTGGCGGATATGGAGATTCTTTTCAAAGGAATTCCTCTCGATCAAGTGACGACTTCCATGACCATTAATGCACCTGCGGCAATGATTCTTGCCTTTTATATTGCAGTCGCTGAAAAACAAGGAGTGAAATCTTCTGTTCTTCGTGGGACTATTCAGAATGATATTCTTAAAGAGTACATCGCACAAAAAGAATGGATCTATCCGCCGAAACCTTCTATGCGGATCATTACCGATATGTTTCAATATTGCGCGAAAGAACTTCCGCAATTCAATCCTATCTCTGTGTCTGGCTATCACATACGTGAAGCAGGTTCAACCTCAGTACAGGAGCTTGCATTTACATTGGCAGATGGATTCGCGTACATCGAAGCGGGAATTGCTGCTGGAATGGATGTTGATGAATTTGCACCCCGCATATCATATTTCTTCAATTCCCATTTGGACTTTTTTGAAGAGATTGCCAAGTTTAGGGCTGCGAGAAGGATTTATGCAAAACGGATGAAATATAAATATGGAGCGAAAAATCCAAAATCGTGGACACTTCGATTCCATACACAGACTGCTGGTTGTACGTTAACCGCACAACAACCTGAAAACAACATCGTCCGGACTGCCATTCAGGCATTAGCGGGCGTGTTAGGCGGTACTCAGTCGCTTCATACAAACTCTATGGATGAAACACTTGCACTTCCTTCAGACAAAGCAGTCAAAATTGCACTTCGTACACAACAAATTATTGCAGATGAAACTGGTGTTGCAAATATGATTGATCCTTTGGGCGGCAGTTATTTTGTAGAATCACTCACCACAAAAATGGAAGAGGAAGCAGAGCAATATTTTGAGAAGATTGAAATGCTCGGGGGAGTGATTCCTGCGATTGAACAAGGATTCTTCCAGCGTGAAATTGCGGAAGCTGCTTACCGTTATCAGCGTGAGTTGGATACAAAAGAAAAAGTAATTGTAGGCGTGAATCAGTATATAGAGGAAGATGAAAAGATTGATATTCCAATCCTCGCAATTTCACCAGAAGTAGAAATTCTCCAAAAGAAACGGCTGGCTGAACTGCACCAAAGCAGAAATCAAGAGGCAGTGAAGAATGCTATGTCTGCATTGAAACAAGCAGCTTCGGATGGTTCTAACTTAATGCCTCACTTACTGAATGCAACGAGAAATTATGTTACACTTGGAGAAATGTGTAATTCGTTGATCGAACATTTTGGAATCTACGAAGAACAAGCGGTATTCTAAAGAAGAGAAATTATGCTTTACAAAAATGGCGAAAAGAAAATCTCTTTTCGCCATTTTTTTTATACGCTACAACGAAAATTATTGCAGATCTTCCAGCCATGCATTGAGGATAGGAAGTTCTTCATCCTTCAGAATGTTATTCTCAACGAGTGCATTATAACAGCATAAAAGATTTTCTTGAATATTTTCCTTACCATTTTTCAGATTCAGATCAGTTAAAATGCTAATTATTTTTTTATCATTTAGGTATCCACTGATTTCATCCTGAAAATCTTTGATCAAACTATGTTCATTCCTGTCTTGATAAACTGTAGCATTTCCAAAACTTAATCGAGCATCAATAGTCCAAAGAATTCTTTGAGCAATATAACTTCGAAAAATGTCCGTCATACGAAATGAACAAGTGGAAGGGAGATACAACAGAGGAAATACTTCCTTAAACCAGACTGTGTTTTGCGAATTGAACGGACACCAGGAATATGCATCGAGAGCCACATTTTGCTTTAAATCATTAAAGTCCAATTCTTTGTTGATGACGAGCCGATAGACAGCATCAACATCGGGATTTTTGTTTGCAAGATATTGTTGAATGGGGCTATAGACCGATGTTACTTCACCGAGCTTTGGAACTTCTTTCGTCACCAGATCGAGCGGAAATCCTCGAGGCCAAATATGTTCAGTAGTAAAGTAGCGGTAGACATTTACCCAACCAATATGAGACACTAATTGCCCGGTAATTTTTTTGGAGAACTTGCAATGATAATTTTCCTGCGGATAATTATCATCATCTGTTTCCATAATCAGTTCAGCATTGTTTTTAATTGCGAGAATATAACCAATATTTTTTCGGGTATAATGATTAAAGGGGAGAACCGATGTTATCTTAAAGGGTAATTGCTGTTGTTGATCTGCTGTATAATACCCCCCTTTGAATTGCTTTTCCTTTTGATACTGGGAGAACAATTCAGTCAGTTCGGGTTTCGTTTTTTTATCCCCCACAACTATGAATTCTACACCGTTCTTTGAGCAATGAATTCCGTATTCCTGCAGCGCTCTGTTAAGAGAACCAATGGTGGTGATGATCAGTGATGTTTTGCCTAAGTTCATAATTTTTCAATGTTTTACAGTAATTAATGAAAAAAATAATTAAATTTACCGTAAGAACAAAACGTTGGAGGCAATTATTCTTACCGGAATGTATTACAATCATTGGGCAATTGTTATCCCGATGGCAAATGAGGAACAAGATTTTCAACCGTTTATCGAACGGATGAATTTTGTGCTGGATACACTGAATCCAGGGAAAGTATATTTCATCGTTGATACCGTATCAAAAGATAAAACATACGAACTTTGTCTTGATCTGCAGAAAAAAAATAACCGTTACGAAACGGTGTGGTGTCCACAGAACAAGAATGTTGTCGATGCATATATTAACGGACTGCGCGTAGCGTATGATGCCGGGTATGATATTATCATTGAAATGGATGCAGGTCTTTCGCATGATCCTCGCGCTATTCCTATGTTCCTTCGTGTTTTGAATGAAGGGAATGAATGTGCTTTTGGAAGCAGGTTCATCAACGGCGGATCAATAAACGGTTCTCCCTTCAATCGATGGTTTTTATCGAAAGCCGGAACGTTTCTTGCAAATATATTGCTCGGAACCAAGTTAAAAGATATGACATCAGGATTTCAAGGATTTCATCGCGATGTTGTCGGCCGTTTTATTAATTATCCTTTTAAATCCAAAGCACACTTCTATCAAACAGAACTCCGGTATTTATTACGGAAGCGGAGGATTGCAGAAATACCAATCCATTATGTCGCTCCGTCTCCGAGGGTATCATCAAACTCAATTAAAAATTCTTTATCGACATTACTGTATTATTTCCTCCGCAGAATCAGATTCCAATCAGTTGAATTATAATCAATGAGAGAAAAGGTCGTTGTCACCGGCGCATCAGGTCATATCGGCTTCCATGTTGCAAAATATTTATGCGACTTGGGGTATGAAGTTCATTTGTTAATTCGTAAAACAAATGCAAACACTGAAATTCTGAAGAGGGCTGGTGCTGTTGTACATATTGTTGATCTTTTTAAACCAGAATCATACCGAGAAATATTTCAAAATACCGCATCGTTATTTCATCTTGCGGCAGAGAATACCACGGATACATCTGATGAAAGCCGAGTCATTCAAAATACAGTGACACTTGCACAGAGCGTTCTTACCACCGCAGTCGAATCAAACGTAAAAACCATTGTCTACACAAGTTCAGTTGTGGTGTTGGGACGTTCTTCTGATCCGAATACACTGATTACAGAACATGACAAAAACCTTTTTCCAGAGAGTCCTTATGTTAAAGGAAAGATTCTGGCAGAGGAATTTTGTGAATCATTAATTAGAAATGGCTATGATATTCGCAGAATTTATCCTTCATGGGTTGTAGGATCTCATAATGTAAAACTGACTCCTCCGCATACCATTATTCAAAATGTTTTGTTGAAAGGACAACCCTTTTATTTTGACGGTGGAATATCTATAGCAGATGTTCGAGAAGTGGCAAAAGGACATGTTCTTGCTTGGACAAAGGGATTACCGCAATCACAATATATACTTGGGGGGGTGAACGTAACTTTTTTGGAATTGTATTCCCGATTAGCAAAGCTCAATAGAAGATCGATACCAAAAATAGAAATACCAAAATGGATTATATATCTTGGCGCGTTCGTTGCAAAATTATTATTAGGGAAACGCTCTCCAATAGATCCGCAATATGTTCAATCAATTATCGGAAATTACAGTTGGTATGATTCTTCAAAAGCGATGAAGGAAATTGGTTACACTATTCCTTCGGTTGAATCAACACTTACCGAAGGAGTAAACGAGGTTCGATATCATCTTGCCGGACTCACCTGTATTCTTCAACATTCTGATACTGAATCCTTATCAAGGAAAAAATATGCGGATGGTGATGTTCTTTTGATCACAGGATTCCCCGGATGGTTAGTCAATAGAATGATCGATATTTTTATGAATGGAGATCGCAAAGGTGACTATGCCATTCATCGAAAAGTGCGATTACTTGTCTTACCATCGTTCAAAAACATTCGACTTGATCTTCCGGATAATTATGAAATAGTGTATGGTGATCTGCAAAACAAAGAGACGCTTTTGAGTGCACTGAAAGGAGTAACGACAGTATACCATTGTGCAGGCGTAATTTATCCTCCGAAAATACAAACGTTGTATGATGTGAATTGGCTTGGAACAAAAAACCTTGTGGATGCTTGTATTAAAATTGGGGTGAAGAGGATAATATATATGGGGACGGATAGTATTTGTGGATTCGGAAGAGAAAAACGGATTTTTGACGAAAACACAAAATCAATACCATACAAGAATTACGGAAAAAGTAAATATCTTGCAGAACAATATATTTTTGATAAAACCGCTGAAGGTGTAATAGAAGGGACTTCGCTTCGGGGATTTTGGTTCTTTGGTCCCTACATGCCGTTAAGAAATCAAACTCTTATCAGAATGATGAAATGGAAACGTCAGATCATTTTCGGAAACGGAAAAAATTACCGTAGTCTTACGCATATCGACAATGTTATTCAAGCATTTATTAAGAGCGAAAAACTGCCTGCAACAATCGGAAAATGGTATTGGATCTCCGATAAAAATTATGCAACGACTGTAGATAATATCTTTATGCATATGGCAGATACATTGGGCGAACTATATCGTCCGTTGTATATCCCGAATTTCATCTGTTCTATCTTTTCTATTATTGATGTTCTATTGGGAAAAACAGGAATGCTTAATTCGACGATCCATGCAGCTGGAAAATTTCATAAAGATATCGCCGGGGAACATTCTCCAGCTGTTCGTGATTTTGGATATGAACCAATCGATACGTTTGAATATTTCAAAAAAGATGTTGAACATTTTTATTTTTCATGATGAAATCGAATTGGATCACATATTTTGAAAAGTCTGGACTGATTGGTTCTCCACGATATGAAGAATCGATGGCATACTTCCGACAGTTTGAAAACACGACCCCATATGCAAAAATGTTTTCAATCGGTTTGTCTCCACAGGGACGGTCAATTGAATGTCTCGTTATTTCATCGAAAAAAGAGTTTACTCCTCAAAAAGCGAAAAGAAGCGGAAAGGCGGTTGTCCTTATCCAAAATGGAATCCATTCCGGTGAAATCGAGGGAAAGGATTCCAGCATGTTGTTGCTACGTGACATTCTCATGACAAAGGAGAAATTCCATCTTCTTGATCATGTAATCCTTCTTGTTATACCGATATTGAATGTTGACGGTCATGAACGCATCAGCAAATTCAATCGGCCGAATCAGAATGGACCCGAAGAGATGGGGTGGCGCACAAACAGCTTGAATTTAAATCTTAATCGCGATTACATGAAGGCTGATACACCCGAGGTGAGAGCATTTTTGTCATTATTCAATACATGGCTTCCCGACTTTTTTATTGATAATCATACAACCAACGGAGCAGATTATCAATATAATATCACCTATGCACTTGAGAAATGCGGAAATATTGATGCAGGATTATCGAAGTGGGGAACAAAACAATTTCTTCCATCTATCCTGAAAGAAGTAGAAGAGAAAGGATTTTTGACAGCACCGTATATTGAAATGAGAAAAGAGCGCCTTGAGGACGGAATAATTGACCCGCCGGCTAGTCCTAGACTTTCTACTGGTTACACCGCTGTTCAAAACAGACTTGGTCTGTTAGTGGAGACTCACTCACTGAAGCCATTTGAGAACCGTGTTCGTTCAACTTTTGCAATGAATGTGGCCGCTTTAGAATTTCTTAATAAGCATTCAAAAAGTATAAAGTTGTTGAATAAAAAAGCCGACGCGGCATCTTCAAAGATAAAAACCTTGCCGGTAAAATTCGAATTAACAGAAAATTATAAATCCTTTTTTTTCAAAGGTTACGAGTCTTTTGATGAAGAAAGTCCTATTACTGGCGCAGGTGTCGTTCGCTATACAAAGACAAAGACAGAGTTTGAACTTCCATTCTTTGATGACGTCCAAGAAGTAAAAACAATTCAGGTTCCAAAAGCATATATCATTCCAAAAGAGTTTGTTCACTTTATTAGTATACTTAAAATTCACGGAATAGAGGTAAACCAACTTCCACAACAAAAAGAAATTACAGTGGAGCAATATGAGTTCTGGGAATCGAAATTCTGGAACAGACCATATGAAGGACGTTATTGCGTTGATGTTAAATGCAGAGTCATCAAAACAAGAAAACAATTTCCCAAAGGTACATTTTTTGTCCCTACTGATCAAAGGACGAGACGGGTCATTGTCAATTTATTAGAACCGGAAGCACCCGATTCATTTGTCAGCTGGGGATTCTTCAATGCATATTTTGAGCGAAAAGAATATGCCGAAGCGTATGTTATGGAACCGATAGCACAAAAAATGCTTGAATCAGATGAATCGTTACAGCAAGAATTTCAAATGAGTTTGGAAGATCAGGTTTTTAGAAATGATCCACATGCTCGGTTAGAGTTTTTTTATTGGCGCTCTCCATATTTTGATACTAACGAAAAGAAATACCCGATTTATCGGATGGTCTGATGTTCGGTAATGATTAACCCTTCGCAAGTTTTTAATCTTTTGTTATATTGAAAGAGACAACAGGGAATGATATGGCAAAAACAATTCTGTGCATTTCAAGTTACGAAAAAGGTCAGGAGTTTCTTCGTCAGGCAAAACGCGAAGGATGGAAGGTACTGTTGCTGACGTCGAAAAGCTTGGAATATGGAGACTGGCCAAAGGATCATATCGATAATATTTATTTCATTCCCGATGTCAACAAAGAATGGCATATGCCCGATGTCATTAATGGTGTCAGTTATCTTGCCCGTACAGAACAGATTGACCGAATTGTCGCGCTGGATGATTTTGATGTAGAGAAAGCGGCAACATTACGCGAACATCTCCGCGTTGGTGGTATGGGTGAAACCACCGCACGATATTTTCGCGATAAGCTTGCAATGAGAATGAAAGCGAGAGAATCTGGGATCAACGTACCTGATTTTGTCGGCATCTTAAACTATGATCGTATCAGAGAATTTCTTGGAAAAGTTTCTCCTCCATATGTATTAAAACCACGCCTTTCCGCCGGTGCGATCGGAATAAAAAAAATTCATCATGCTGAAGAATTATGGCGAAAACTTGACGAATTGGGAGACCAGCAGTCATTTTATTTATTGGAGAAATTTGTACCGGGAGATATTTTCCACGTGGATAGTATTTTGGTGAACAAAGAAGTATTGTTTTCCATTGTCAGCAAATATGGATTACCCCCTATGGAAGTTTCTCATGAGGGACGAGTATTTATGACAAGAACAGTTGAACGGGGAAGTGACGATGAAACTGCACTTCAGAAATTGAATAGATCTGTTTTACCGATGCTGGGATTGCTTCAAGGTGTTTCGCATACAGAATATATTAAAGCACATGGAGACGGAAAAATTTATTTTCTGGAAACCTCTGCACGAGTTGGTGGTGCCCATATTGTAGAACTAATTGAAGGGGCCACAGGGATGAATCTTTGGGCAGAATGGGCAAAACTGGAAACGACTGAAAATGTGTCAACCTACATACCCCATCCTCAAAGAACGGAATATGCAGGACTCATGGTTTCATTGGCGAAACAGCAGTGGCCGGATTTGTCTTCGTATAATGATTCTGAAGTAGTGTGGAAGATCAATAAAGAGTTTCATGCAGGTCTTGTGGTACGATCCCCAAAATTTGAACGAGTAGAAACTTTATTGAACAGTTATACAGATCGGTTTTATAATGACTTTTTTACATCTGCACCTCCAAAAGAAAAACCGTCTTATTAAATATGAAGTATGTATTGATCGTAGGTGCAGGTTCAGATCTTGCCTTACCGCTAGAACATTTGTATGCAAAGGCAGGATATGGTCTCTATCTTGCCAGTCGAAATATCGATCAATTGCGGCATGATGCGGATGAAATCAAACGGCAAAATGGAACGGATGCAGCGGCATTTCGTTTTGATGTAACAGAAACGGAATTGCATCAGAAATTTTATGATGCCTTACCGCAAAAACCGATTGGGATTGTTTGTCTTGCCGGTGCACTTGGAGAACAAAAAGAATCTGAACAGTATTTTACGGAAGCTAAAAAAGTGATCGAAGCAAACTTTGTAGGTCTGGTCTCTATTGTTCATATTGTCGCAAACGATTTTGAACAGAGAAAAGAAGGATTTATTGTTGGCGTAAGTTCCGTAGCAGGTGAGAAGGGAAGACAAAGTAATTATGTTTACGCAAGTGCGAAAGCGGGGTTTACTGCGTTCCTTTCCGGTTTACGAAATAGACTGCACAACTCACATGTTCAAGTCCTTACAGTGCATCCCGGATTTATCCGCACAAAGATGATCGAAGGAAGAAAAACCTCGAGTTTTATAACAGCAACACCGGAGAGAGTTGCGTACGATATTTTCAACGCTCAGCAGTCCGGAAAAGATTTTATTTATTCAAAGTGGTTCTGGAGATACATTATGTTTCTGTTTAGAATGATTCCTGAATCGATTGTGAAGAAATTAAATTTTAAATGACAACAAGAAGCAGAGCTGAACTTGCTTTATTTGCAACAACGTTTATTTGGGCAAGTACGTTTGTTGTTGTAAAAGCTGGCTCGGGAAATATTTCCCCATCCCTTTTTATTGCATTACGGTTTGGTATTGGAGCATTGATTTTTGGAATGCTGTTATTTAAACAGCTTCAAACCATTCGATTTCAAACCCTAAAAAGCGGACTACTACTCGGAAGTATACTTGGTGTTGGAATAATTTTGCAAAATTACGGGATCTATCAAACAACGGCATCTAAATCTGCCTTCATTACCGGATTAATGGTTATCTTTACTCCAATTGCACAATTGATTCTTGAACGGAGACCGTCGAAGGTTGGAAATATTATTGGAATTTTTATTGTTACATACGGATTGTATTTACTTACATCACCTTCCGACTCCGAAATGAATTTCGGTGATATATTAGTTCTGATTTCTGCAGTAATATTTGGTGTATATATCGTGTACCTTGATATGTATTCAAGAAATGAAAATGTTTTGCACTTAGCGTTTGTTCAAGTAACTGTCACAACCATCATTGCATCGGTTGTAGCTTTATTTGAAGGGATTGTCTTTGTTCCGACAAATCAATTACTCCTTTCTTCGTTATATATGGGAATTTGTGCAACAGTATTTACAACGTATATTCAAACACGATATCAAAAAGATACAACTCCGACCCGTGCCGTTATTATTTTTACTATTGAACCAGTGATTGCAGCAGTTCTAGCATTTATTTTCCTGAATGAAGTATTGGGAATTTCGGGGATTATGGGCGCCTCTTTAATTGTCTTAGGAATATTGATTTCTGAGTTTTCAGATCTTATGGTGAGTAAATTTTATCATAAAGTACAACAGATAGAAGAATAATGATTGTTAATGCGAAAATAACTGTTAAAGGAATTGTTCAAGGTGTTGGGTATCGATGGTTTGCTGACCGTGTTTCCCGAAAATATGAAGTAAAAGGTTATGTAGAGAATCTTCCAGATGGTTCAGTCTATTTAGAAGTTGAAGGGAAGAGGGATTGGATTGAAGACTTAATCAAGGAATTGAGGATGGGACCAAAACCTTCGCGCGTGGAAGACGTCATTGTGGAATGGGGTAATCCACATCATTTATTTATTAACTTTAAAATCAAGGCATAATGACACGTATTGGATTTGGATTTGACGTGCACAAATTGACCTCCAACAGAAAATTGATCCTCGGCGGGGTTGAAATTCCTTCTGAAAAAGGACTTCTAGGGCATTCAGATGCCGATGTGCTGCTACATGCCATTTGTGATGCACTGCTCGGTGCAGCAGCATTGGGAGACATTGGCAAACATTTTCCGGATACAGATCCAAAATTTAAAGGTATATCAAGTATAGTGCTATTGAATCATGTCGGCAACTTAATGCGGCAGAATAACTACACTATTGTAAATATAGATTCAACGTTGGTTCTCGAAAAGCCAAAAATTGCACCATATGTTGACAATATGAGACATAACATTTCTACCGCATTAGGAATTACCTCAAATCAAATATCTATTAAAGCGACTACTAGTGAAGGATTGGGATTCATTGGCATTGGCGAAGGTGCTGTTGCTTATGCGGTTACATCAATTGCTTCAATAAAATAAAAGTATATGGTGGAAGAAATAATAACATATCTTCAACAACTGAGTCCGTTTTGGATTTATGCATCACTCTTTTTTATCGCATACATTGAGAATCTTTTCCCACCGTCTCCAAGTGATTTAATGATCGTTGCGGGGGGATATTTGGTAGGAATAGGTCGAATTGATTTTTTTACTGCTTTATTGATCTCTACGCTAGGCAGTACTACAGGCTTTATGACAATGTATAAGATTGGGGATTGGTTTGGTCTCAAGATTATCGAAACGGGGAGGATAAAATATTTTCCATTGGAATCAGTTCATAAAGTCGAAACATGGTTTAGGAAATTTGGTTATTGGCTCATTATCGCAAATAGGTTCCTCTCAGGTACCCGTGCAGTGGTAGGGTTTTTTGCAGGGATGGCGGAGGTAAAATTTATCCCGACAGCCATACTTTGTTTTATAAGTGCATTTATCTGGAATTGGATACTGGTCTATGCTGGAACATTGGTCGGTAAAAATTGGGAATTGATAGGTTTCTATTTAACAACTTATAGTCAAATTGTTACTTCACTATTAGTTATGGCGGCACTTATTGGAATAATTATATGGTATCAAAGAAGAGGAAAGAAGAATGATTGAGTTCTTGTATTCCATTGATGTTGCAATCTTCTTTTTTATTAATCACACAATCGCCAATCCGATTTTGGATTGGATAATGCCTTTTCTCACCGACTTAAACAAACAAAAACCTATTTTGATAGCTGCAGGGGTTTGGATGCTCTACGTAATATGGAAGGGTGGTCAAACAGGAAGGATTACGGTTGGAATATTGATAATAACGATAATCTTTAGTGATCAATTGAATAGTTCATTTATTAAGGAAATTTTCGGAAGAATACGTCCATGTAGAACTCTTGACGGAGTTAGAATGCTGGTGGATTGCGGGGGAGGACTTTCATTTCCGTCTACTCACGCAGTGAATAATTTTGCTGGCGCTACTGTTATTTCACATTTTTATTCAAAACAGAAATGGTATTGGTATACGTTTGCAGTTTTAGTTGCTCTTTCTCGTCCTTACGTTGGCGTACATTATCCTTCTGACATTCTTGCTGGTGGAATTTTAGGATTTGGAATAGGTTTAACTAGTGTTGGTTTATGGAAAATAGTTAATTCAAAATTAAAGAATATACATTCGAATAATAATTCTAACTCATTGTGATTTCATATTTTAGATTCGATTCTCAAAAGCGATTTTTACTACTCCTTTCTATCGCGACTGCAGTTATTTTAAGCTCCTCATTTCCACCCTTTCAATTTGGAGTTCTAGCGTGTGTCGGACTAGTTCCATTTCTTATCTTAGCAGATTCGATTGATTCTTTTGGAAGATTTTTTCGATACGCCTATTTTACATTTTTTTTATTCTCGCTGCTATCATTGTATTGGGTTGGTGGTTTTACTCATGGTAGAGATCCTTATCTTATGATCGCCGGTGTGGCATTATACTTTTGGGAACCTTTGGTATTGACAATTCCCGCGTTAGTCTATTTTTTTATTAAGAATAGATTCAAAAGTAGATACTCGGTGATATTTTTTCCTTTTATCTGGATTTCAATGGAATGGCTGTATGCTCTTGGAGAATTAGCTTTTCCGTGGCTGACACTCGGAAACAGTCAAACATATCAGCTCGAAAAAATTCAATTCGCAGATATAACAGGTGTATATGGGATATCTTTGTGGATTTTAATAATTAATGTATTGGTTTATTTTTTAGTAAGAATTGTTCAATCTGGCATTCGAAAAAACACAAGATATTACCTTGGGGTGACGATTCTCGCAATTTATATTTTACCTAACGTATATTCGGTAAATGAACAAACGTTTCACAATATTGAAAATAAAAAAATAAATGTCGGAATTGTCCAACCCAATGTTGACCCTTGGAACAAATGGGAGAATGTAAATACCTTTTCAGGTCGTTGGGACCAAACCAAGCGATATTTACAGCTTATAGGCAAACACTTCGATAAAAATATTGATCTAGTTGTATTACCGGAATCAGCTATTCTGCTTAATCTACCGTCGTACTATGAACAAATGCAGGAGTTCCAAAATATTATCGATAGCCTCGAAATTTCTGTTATCTCTGGGTATGTTCGCGTTCAATACTATGAAGCTGAAAATGCGCCAGCAACAAGTAGTGTTATTAAAGGAACGAATATTAGGTATGACTCGTTTAATTCCATTATGCATGTAGAACCAAATTCTAATATAGTGCAGACATATAGTAAAATGAGACTTGTTCCATTTGCTGAACGTATTCCGTATGCAAATAAGGTTCCTTTTCTCATCGAGCCATTGCGATGGGGTGTAGGAATCAGCAATTGGGGATTAGCAAAAGATAGTACGATATTTGAAAGTAAAAAGTTCAATGCAAAATTCCTTGCAATGGTTTGTTATGAATCTATTTTCCCGGAATTTGTAGCACAATTTGTCAATAAAGGGAGTGAGTTCCTTGTTTTTACGACCAATGATAGTTGGTGGGGAAATACGTCCGGTGCTAGACAACACAATCAATATTCCATTTTGCGGGCAGTAGAGAATCGTCGCTGGGTAGTTCGCTGCGCAAACGGAGGAATCTCTTCATTTGTGGATCCTATGGGGAGAATGTACGACCAAACTACAATGTACACCGAAGCATATATTCACCATAAGATAGAACCATTACAAACGAAGACTTTCTATTCTCAACACGGAGATTGGTTAGCAAGAATTTGTGCGAGCATAACAGCATTTATTTTTTTATTTTCAATAGGTTATGGATTTTTTAGGAAGTAATTATGAGTCAACAATTTATTGATCTTCGAAGTGATACTGTGACAAAACCATCCAAAGCAATGCGTGAAGCAATGGCAAATGCCGAGGTAGGAGATGATGTTTTTGGAGAAGATCCGACTGTAAACAAACTGCAGGAAACGGTTGCCTCTCTGTTGGGGAAAGAAAAAGCATTGTTTGTCCCTAGTGGATGTATGAGCAATCAGCTTGCTTTAAAGGCTCATACCGAAATGGGTGATGAAGTGATTATGGAACAGGACGCTCATATGTTTAATTACGAGACTGCGGCGCCGTCAATAATGTCCGCAGTTCAAGTCAAAACGATTCCCGGGGTTCGTGGAGTCTTTCGTGCAGAGGAATTACCGCCGCATATCCGTCCTGCGCTATACTATATGCCAAGGACGAGAGTGATTTGTGTGGAAAATACACATAACCGTGCCGGAGGAGCTATTTTTCCGATAGACGAAATCAAAAAGCTATCACAGTTTTGCAAAGAGAGGGAAATTATTTTTCACCTTGATGGAGCTCGGTTATGGAATGCGTCGGTAGCAACAGGAATTCCTGTAAAAGAATGGGCACAATATTTTGATTCTGTTTCAGTCTGTTTTTCCAAAGGTCTCGGCGCACCGGTAGGATCAACCATTTGCGGAACAAAAGAATTTATCACAAAAGCACATAAATGGAGGAAAGTTTTTGGAGGGGGAATGAGGCAGTCCGGAATTATTGCTGCGGGAGCTCTTTACGCTGTTCACCATAATATTGAGCGTTTAAAAGAAGATCACGATAAGGCGAAATATTTTTCACAAGTACTTTCAACTATTGACGGATTTGAAATTGATCTTGAAAGTGTTCAAACCAATATCGTTCTTGTGGATGTGACAAAAAGTGGAAAAACACCGCAAGAAGTCATTGCTGTGATGAAAGATCAAGGGATTCTTGTCTCTGCAGGTACATTCACAAAGTTTCGCGCACTAATGCATCTTGATGTTTCGATGGAACAAGTAAAATTTGCAGCGGAAAAATTCAAACAGATGTTTCATTAATAGAAGCATGGTTCTTTCTATGTGAACTATGTGCCTATATGTTTCAAAAATTTATGGATATTTCAAAATTTAAACATACTCACGGCGTTACAGTTCGAAATTACGAGATTGATTGGCAGGGAATTGTCCACAACGGAAATTATCTACTCTATTTTGAAATTGCACGTGTAGAATATTTCAAATCGATTGGAATGAAGATTGATGAACGATCGATTTCCGGGTCGGTGCGGATTGTTATCGTACGAAATGAGCTTGATTATTTTAACTCAGCAACATTTGATGACGAGCTGAAAATTTACACTCGTGTTGCTTCAATAAAAAATTCGAGCTTTGTCTGTGAAGCGTTTATGATCCACACTGGAACGAAAATCCCTATTGCGAAAAATGTTGCAATTATGGTGTGGACAGATCCAAAAACAGGAAAATCTATTCCTGTTCCAACCGAAGTACGAAAAATGGTAGACGCATACGAAGAAGGAAAATCAGAAATTACGTGGCCTTCCATCGAAGTATAATATTAGAATATGATCTCATTTGAAGAATTTAAAACATTAACGTCACAAGGCAATGTCATTCCGCTGTTTGATGAGGTACTGGCAGATACAGAAACGCCGGTTTCAGTCTATCTAAAAGTGCGTGATGAAAGTCCGTACTCATTTTTATTAGAAAGTATTGAGGGGGGAGAGAAGATTGGACGCTATTCATTCATTGGATTCAACCCATTCAGTAATTTTATTATTCGTGGGAAACAATTTGAAATTCAATCTCGTCATCCCGATGTTACCGTCCTTCCAAAATTGGTTCAGGGGATCACGAGTCCAATTGAAGCGCTGAAGAAAATATTCTCTCACTATAAGACTGCACATGTTGATGGTTTGCCGCGTTTGGCCAGCGGAGCAATCGGATATTTTGGATATGAAACGATTCAATTGATCGAAAACATCCCTTCGGCAAAACTGGATGAATTGAATCTGGATGATTCTTTATTAATGTTTCTCGATACCTTGTTTGTGTTCGATAATGTAAAGCGAAGATTGTTGATTGTTTCTAATGCGTATGTTCCGAAAGGCTCCACAGACATATATCTCCGTTCTGAATATGAAAAAGCTGCAACGGAAATAGCGAAGATGAAACAGATTCTTAACAAATCTGTTTCGTTGCAAACAGAACATTCTGTTATAGGGGAAATAGAACAATCGATCAGCAAACAACAATATGAGAAGATGGTGGAACAATCGATCGCTTATATTGTTGAAGGAGATATTTTCCAAGTGCTCCCTTCACACAGAATGAAGCGGAAATATCTGGGGGATCCATTTGCAATTTATCGAATGCTTCGCGTGATAAATCCCTCTCCATATATGTATTATTTTTCGTTAAATGGACTGTGTATTGCTGGTTCATCGCCGGAATTATTGGTTCGTGTAGAAAATGGCATTGTGGAAACTCGTCCTCTAGCTGGAACTCGCCGACGCGGTAAGACGGAAGAGGAAGATGCTGCCTTGGAAAAAGATTTGCTTGCTGATCCGAAAGAGGTTGCCGAGCATTTAATGTTGATCGATCTTGGCCGTAACGATATCGGACGCATCAGCGAGTTCGGGAAAGTGGATGTGACGGAATATATGGTAATTGAAAAATATTCACACGTGATGCATATTGTTTCCAATGTAAAAGGAAAACTTAAGAAAGAACTCTCTGCAATCGATGCGTTTTTTTCTTGTTTTCCTGCAGGAACACTTTCCGGTGCGCCGAAAATTCGTGCGATGGAGATTATTGCTGAATTGGAGCCGGTGAAACGTGGTATTTATGGTGGAGCAATCGGGTATTTAGATTTTTCCGGTAATCTTGATTCATGCATAGCCATTCGGACAACAATCATAAAAGATGGTTATGCTTATTTTCAAGCAGGGGCGGGAATAGTGTATGATTCTGTTCCTGAAAAAGAATATCAAGAGACACTGATTAAAATGGATGCGGTGATTCGTGCCGTAGAAGCAACAGTACTTTAAGTTTTTCCACAAATTTATAAAGATACGGAGAAGTTCTAAAATATTATTCATTCTGTGCCTCCGTGACTCTGTGGTTAAAAATAAAAATATGATTTTAATAATCGACAATTACGATTCTTTTACATACAATCTTGTTCAATATGTTGGCGAGCTGAACGTTGAGATGCATATTGTTCGGAATGATAAAATAACAATTGAAGAAATTCGTAAACTTAATCCTCAGGCAATTATTATTTCTCCGGGACCTTGCACACCAAAAGAAGCTGGTGTATCGGTGCCATTGATAAAAGAATTTTATAAGAAAATTCCAATTCTGGGGGTTTGTCTTGGCCATCAATCAATCGGTGAAGCTTTTGGCGGCGATGTTGTAAAAGCTCCAACCGTTGTTCATGGTAAAACATCTGAAGTGCTGCACGAAGGGAAGGGAATCTTCAATTCCATTCCAAATCGCTTTCTCGCAACGCGATATCACTCACTTGTGATTGCACCAAAAACAATGCCGAGCGAACTTGAAGTAACGGCAAGGACTGAAGATGGTGTAGTGATGGGTGTACAACATAAAAAGTATCCGGTCTTTGGTGTTCAATTTCATCCAGAATCAATAGCGACACAGCACGGAAAAGTGTTACTCAGTAATTTTGTGAACAAAAAATATTGAGCGTTTATGGATAAAACACAAATAGCAGATATACTTGATGAGGTCGGAACGCTTCTTGAATTAAAAGGAGAGAACCCTTTTAAAAGCAGAGCGTTCCACAATGCTGCTCGTGTACTTGGCGGCGTTACTGATGATTTGAAAGGACTTGTTGAGAGCGGTGGGATCCGTAAAATAAAAGGGATCGGTGAAAGTACCGGAAAGGTCATTTCTGATCTCGTGACCACAGGTAAATCTCCCGATCACGAAAGTCTTAAAAAATATTTTCCTCCCGGTATCTTCGATATGATGAAGATTCAAGGGATGGGACCGAAAAAGGTTGCATTTTTATATAAGAATCTCAAAATCTCTTCCATAGAAGGTTTGGAGAAGGCTGCCAAAGCAGGGAAACTGGAAAAATTAGAAGGATTTGGGAAAAAGACTGAAGAAAATATTCTTCTTGGTATTGAACAGGTTCGTAAACATTCTTCAAAATTCCATATCAATGTAGCTGAGAATGCTGCCCAATCGATATTTAGTGCGATTACTTCACACAAAGGAATTATTCGTGCAGAAATTGCCGGAAGTCTTCGGAGAAAAAAAGAGACGATTGGTGACATCGATATTGTTGTGAGTGCAAAAAAGAATGACGTTTCGGCGATCATGAAACTGTTTACGTCACATAAGAGCGTCGAACGAATCACCGGAGACGGTGAAACAAAATCAAGTGTGGTGTTGGATGCCGGGATTAATTGTGATCTACGAGTAGTAGCCGATGCAGAGTTTCCATTTGCACTCAATTATTTTACAGGAAGTAAGGAACATAATATCCGCGTTCGTGCATTAGCGAGAGAGAACGGATGGACATTAAATGAATATGGTTTTGCCATTATTGATTCCAGTGAAAAGGGAAGAAAGTCCAAAAAAGTAGTTACGTGTAAGACAGAAGAAGATATTTATAAGGCAGTCGGTCTTGATTACGTGGAGCCCGAACTGCGCGAAGATTTAGGTGAGATTGAAGCCGCTCAGTCTGGAAAACTTCCAAAATTAGTGACATATAATGACATCAGAGGAACATTTCACTGTCATACTAACTATAGCGATGGTCATAATACGCTTTCCGAAATGGCTGCAGGAGCACAGAAACTCGGCTGGGAGTATCTCGGCATTGCTGATCATAGTAAAGTTGCAGCGTATGCAAATGGATTGACTGAAGATCGAGTCAAAAAACAACATAAGGAGATTGATTCGCTAAACCAAAAATTTAAGGGGTTTAGACTCTTTAAAGGGTCAGAAGTTGATATTTTAACAAATGGGGATTTAGACTTTAATGATAAGACGTTAGCTACATTTGATTATGTTGTTGCATCAGTGCATAGTAACTTTAAACTGAACGAAGCAGATATGACAAAACGAATCCTAAAAGCTCTTAAGAATAAGCATGTAACGATTCTTGGTCATTTGACTGGACGATTGTTGCTTGAACGGGATGGTTATCCATTAAATCAGACGGAGATCATCAACGTAGCAGCAGATCTTGGAAAAGTCATTGAGATTAATGCTCATCCAATGAGACTCGATCTTGATTGGCGAATGGTCAAATACGCGATTAGCAAGGGTGTAACGATTGCAATCAATCCCGATTCACACGTTGTTACCGGATTGACCGATGTTCGATTTGGGGTCGGTATAGCCAGAAAAGGATGGTGCGAAAAAAAGAATATTTTGAACACAAGAACTACAAAACAAATTGAAGAATATCTGAAGAAATAAGAAGTATTTACTTGATGTTAACTAACTTAACATAATCCTTATTATATCTATATGCCAAATATAAGGAAAAACCTTGAGTATTATTATATATCTATTTCTCCATAAAAAGTCACTTTTGCACTTCCTTTTAATCGCACATCGAAAAAATTATTGATTGTCTTCTGAAATGATATTTCCAAAAACTCCCCGCTCAATACTTTTACTCGAATTGGACTTTTCATTTGATACTTCATGGAGCTTAATATTGCACTTGCTACAGATCCCGTTCCGCAAGCCAAAGTTTCATCTTCAACTCCACGCTCATAAGTTCTTATTTGTATGATATTATCCGTTAACTTCGAAACAAAATTAACGTTCGTCCCTTTTGGTTGATAGATGTTATGGTAGCGTATCTTTTTTCCTATTCCAAAAATATCTGCACTCTCAAGCGTTCCTAATTGAGAATTATCATCCAGGAAAATGACTGAATGATCTGTACCTGTATTTATATAATTAGCTTTAACAGTCGTGCTGTCTAACGATATCTCTTGATTTAACTTTACATCAAAGGGATTTTTCATTTTTAAATCAAACAATGTGCTGTCAATCCTTGTTGATTCATAAATGTGTCCAAATGCTTCGAATGAAAAATTATCTGAAGTAACGACACTGTTATCATAAGCAAATTTTGCTATGCACCGACCGCCATTGCCGCACATTCCTGCATTTGAACCGTCAGCATTGTAATATTTCATAGTAAACCCGGAAATATCACTTCGCTCAAGCAATAATACACCATCTGCACCGATTCCAAGTCTTCGGTTGCAAACTGTATTTGAGAAGGAATGCGGATCAGAAATTATTCCTGACCGATTGTCAACAACAACGAAGTCGTTGCCTGCACCGCTCATTTTTGTAAAGTGAATTTTCATAGAAATATCTCAAAATGAACTTGCCAAGTCTTTTGAACTTGGCAAGTTACATCGTTTCATTTGTTGTGGAGGTGCGGGGATTCGAACCCCGGTCCGAAGTGAAAACCAATAGACCTTCTACATACATAGTTCAGCTTTTTATCTTAATTCCGGATTCTTGGCCGAACGCAAAGCATCCGAAACGCAGCAAAGGATTTGATAGCTCATTGATATTACCTTCACTGAATATCAACTATCCTGACTAAGTCGACGCCGTTACAGATCCATCAGGAGAGCTCTGTATTGGCGCTCGTGGCTAATTAAGCGGCGAGTGCGTAACCGTAGTTATCTGCATTTATTGTTTGCCCTGAGATTTACGTGCGTAAAGGCGTGCACGGTATGCAAATCTATCCATTCCCGACCCCGTCGAAGCCAAAACACCCCCATTGGATATAGACAAGTTACAAATCGGAATTGATAGTATCAATGAATTGGCGGATTGTTTCTATCCGTTCATTTTCATGTTTTTTTTCGAGTGTTAAAATGATATTTCGAAGCATTCGCTCAAGAATTTGCTTATTTGATACCGGCTGCAAGTACTCTTCCGTGAATTTGAATCCTAAATTTGTCACAATCTCTTCACAATCGCTTCGGGAAAGTATCTTCCCACCATTAAACGGATCAAAATATACATGCGAGTTTCCAAACGAAAATCTCAAAACGAAATGTCCCGGTAGTCCGATACCTTGGATGGGTAGATCGATGCGCCGTCCAACAAGCAGATAAACAACACTCAACGTTATCGGAATACCGATCTTTGTGTCCAGCACACGATTAATATAATGATTCTCTTCGCTATAATAATCGTCGCGGTTGCCGACAAATGATTTTTCATCAGTAAAAAATGAAATTACCCTTCGAAGAATTTCCGTTTCGTCCGTATTGGAACTTAGTTTTTCCTTCAGTTCTGACGCATACTGATTCAATTGCACAACATAGCGAGCAACATCAAGATCCTTGTATCGCTGCCTGGCAAAAAGAAACACGCCATCTTCCAGATCAATATCACCTTCTTGGTCACGTTTTAATTTCCGAAGTTGTTCTTTGAATGAAGCGCGGATGAGGATTTCACGGACCTCGCTCAGGCGTTTTTCGGCGACAGTGTTTTTATCTTCAATAAAAGGTATAAATTCCAGTACAGATTCTTTATAACTTAACAAACGTTCTCGAGCAACGGCATAGACCGATTCATCCTCATCATCGATCAATGTGATGAGCGACTTAATTTCACTCACTTCTTTTTCGGTTAAATCATTCATCGAAATTCGGAATAATTTTTCAACACATCTTTTTTCAAAATAGCGAATGCTTCTTTTGGAGTTTCTGCAAAGGAAAACAAATTCATATCATCCGGACTAATCATGCCGTATTTTACCAATGCCTTAAAATCGATAATCTTATTCCAGAAATTTCTTCCATAAAGAATCACAGTCATTTTTTTGCCGACCTTTTTAGTCTGTAGTAATGTTAATAACTCAAAAAATTCATCCAGAGTTCCAAACCCGCCCGGAAATGCTACGAGAGCCTTGCCGAGGAACATAAACCAAAACTTTCTCATAAAGAAATAATGAAATTCCATATTAAATTTTGGAGTAATATATGAATTTGGATATTGCTCAAATGGAAGACTGATATTTAATCCGATAGACTCTCCTTTTGCCATCATCGCACCTTTATTGGCAGCTTCCATAATTCCTGGTCCGCCGCCGGAACAAACTAACAATCGGTTTTTTGTCTTGAGTTTGGTAGACCATGCAGTGATCAACCGCGAAAGTTCCGCAGCATCTTCGTAATACCGAGACATCTCTACTGCCACTTCGGCTTGTAATAATTGCTCATGATATTTTTTTGAATGAATATTTCTTTTGTTACCACTCTTTGCAAGTGCCCGAAGATGTTTAATTGTTTCATTTCTCGGTTTGATTCTTGCAGAACCGAAAAATACAATCGTATCTTTGACATTATAGTAGTTGAACCGGCTTAATGGTTCTAAAAATTCAGACAAAATCCGTAATGGACGAGCATCCCTGCTTGCGAGAAATCCTGAATTTTTATATGCCTTTGGTGCTTTTTGAAGTTTTCTTTTTTTCATGTCAGACTAATTTTTTCAGAAATAGTGTGCATCAATTGTTCAAGATATAGTTTATCTGTTTCATTAAAACTGTCGAATTCGTGACTGTCAACGTCAAGCACACCTATAATATTTCCTTTATCATAAATTGGTACAACAATTTCAGATTTTGAATCGCCATCACAAAAGATATGACCTGGAAATTGATTCACATCCTGAACAATAAGCGTCTCCTTCTTTTGATACGATGTTCCGCAGACACCTTTACCGACGGCAATTCTTGTGCAGGCAATTTTTCCCTGAAACGGTCCTAAGACAAGTTGGTTTGATGTATTTTCGTACAAATAGAATCCGACCCATGAGTAATATGAAAAAGCTTGTTTTAGAGCAGCAACAATATTTGCCATATTGGCAATCGGATTCTGTTCATCCGCAACAACCGAATATATTTGCGGGAGTAACTGTTCGTATAATTCTTCTTTTGACTCTGCAATAATTTTAATTTCTTCCATATGCTTCTTTCGTAAACACCCTTTCAATCTTTACTACTGTCTTGGTTCCTTTTACGTTCACTTGTTGTTGTTCCACGGCATATTTCATTTTGACAATTGCCAATCCAATAAAACCAGATGCGATGTTTATTACGCTCGTAAGTTTTCCTATCTCGGCACCGGAATCATCAACCAGCACTTCTCGTTCTGTTAATTGTTCGTTGGAGGATACTAGACATAGTTGACGTTGAATTTTGTTGTAGGTATCAATCCTTGCGATAACTTCCTGACCGATATAGCATCCTTTTGTGAAGCTGATCCAATCCCATAAATTTAGTTCTAATGGATTATAATCTTGCAGAATCTCCTTTTTTGCTACCGGAATACCATGTTCAATTCGCCACTGCTCAAATGCCTCTCTTGAATGATGATCAACAGATTTTGTAACATCATTTGAAAGCTGTACATCAAAAGATACAGGAAAACCGAAATAGTCTGTATGGTAGAAGTTGTCGAGGTATCCGAAATGGAGATCAATACTATACTGAGAAGTAACATCGGTAACGACAATATCTTCCATGATGATATAGTTGTTCACGAAAGAAATAATTTCAGAAGACATTTGTTTGCTGGTCAATATGATCAAATGATTATTACGGTGAATAACCCAAATAGTATCCAGTATTCTTCCTTTGTCCGTGAGCAACAGTGTTTTTTGGATCTTCCCTTCCGTAAAATCTTTGAAATCATTCGTTGATATGCGCTGAAGAAAATCTATCGCTTCGTCTCCGGTCATTTTCAAAACATCAAACGGAAAATGATGAATCAATGAAAGTGATACGGGTAATATTTTTTCCGTCTCTATCATTCTTAATTACCACTGACTTTTTTATGAAGAACGTTAAAATACAGATCATCTGCCTTTTTCATATCAATACTGACTGTGTCATTAACATTTGCAATGTTCTTTGAAGTTACGATGCCAATCTTTAATACGGGAACAGTATGTTGTGCGCAGATTGATTTGATTTTGGCTTCTTGAGATGCATCGGCAGAAATAATAATTCGGGATTGCTCTTCACCAAAAAGAATATTATGAAGTGAAAGACCTTGCAACGGAAGATTGAGATCAAATCCAAATTTCTGTTTTCCAACGATCGCACTTTCGATGAGAGATACAATCAATCCTCCGTCCGAAATATCGTGTGCCGATGCAACTAATCCTTCCTGAATAAGCTTTAGAGCACATTCCTGCAGTTTCACTTCAAATGCCAGATCAAAATATGGAGCATCGCCGACGGTCAATCCATGTTCCAGCACTAGATACTCACTGCCAGAAAGATCTCCGCGATTAGTACCAAGCAGATAGATCGCGTCGCCAGATTTTTTAAAGTATGATGTTGTAACGTGCGATTCGTTTTCAATAACTCCAAGCATCCCAATGGTCGGTGTCGGAAATACTGCTGCCTGAGCACTTTCATTATAAAAGCTTACGTTGCCGCCGGTGACAGGAGTTTCCAACGCGTTACATGCATCGCTGATTCCAAGGATCGCTTCTTTGAATTGCCAATACACTTCAGGTTTGTATGGATTACCGAAATTTAAACAATTCGTTATCGCTATCGGTTTTCCTCCCGTACAAACAACATTTCGTCCGGATTCTGCGACAGCGATCGCTGCACCTTTACGCGGATTTAAATATACATAACGACTATTGCAATCTGTTTTCATTGCAAGAAGTTTTTCCGATTTTTTTATTCGGACAACAGCAGCATCTGATCCCGGAAGCACAACGGTATTCGTCCGAACCATTGAATCGTACTGTTCATACACCCAACGCTTACTGGCAATATTTGGAGACAGTAAAAGTTTATAGATAGATTCCGAAATATCTTTTGGTGTTGATAATGAATTGAAATCGAACGAACGAGTTTGTTTAAGATACTCCGGTTCCTTTGTCTCTCGAATATATACCGGAGCACCACCACCAAGCACGCACGTCTCAGCAGGAACTTCAGCTTTCAATGTCCCTTGTTGGAAAATACGAACCATACCGTCGTCCGTAACTTTTCCAATGGTCACACAATGCAGATCCCATTTTTTAAAAATATCGATGATTGCATTTTCATTTTCCGGTTTAGCAACAATCAGCATCCGTTCTTGAGATTCCGAAAGCATAATTTCATATGCCGTCATCTTTGTTTCGCGAGTCGGAACGAGATCCAAATTAATATCCATGCCGCTGTTTCCTTTGGCGCTCATTTCGGTGGACGAACAAGTGATACCTGCGGCGCCCATATCCTGAATTCCAACGACAAGTCCTGCATGTATTACTTCTAACGTTGCTTCAAGCAAAAGTTTTTCTGTAAATGGATCACCTACTTGTACCGAAGGACGTTTTGCTTCGGATGCTTCTGAAATCTCTTCCGATGCGAATGTAGCACCATGAATGCCGTCCCTTCCCGTTGCAGAGCCGACGATCATCACCACATTCCCTTTTCCTTTTGCAATCGCCGACGCTACGTTTCCGTGTTCAACAATTCCGACTGACATGGCATTCACAAGAGGATTGGTTTGATAGCACGGATCGAAAAATACTTCACCGGCTACAGTCGGAACTCCAAAACTATTTCCGTAATCCCCAATGCCTTTCACTACGCCTTTCAGTAAATGTTTTGTTTGCTTATCATCGATATCACCAAAACGCAGAGAGTTTAATCCTGCGATTGGACGGGCACCCATCGTAAATATATCACGCATGATTCCACCGACACCGGTGGCGGCTCCTTGATACGGTTCGACTGCTGAAGGATGATTATGACTTTCAATTTTGAATGCGACAGCCAGTCCCCCGCCAATATCAACCAGGCCGGCATTTTCCTCACCGGCACCTACAAGCAGGCGTTTTCCGGAACGCGGGAGTGTCTTGAGTTGAGCGATAGAGTTTTTATAGCTGCAATGTTCGCTCCACATTACAGAATAAATTCCTAGTTCAGTATATGTCGGTGTTCGACCAAGGATGATTAATACTTTCTGATATTCCTCTTCCGTAAGTCCATGTTGAAGCGCAAGTTCATTAGTAACAATCGGTTCTTGAATTGATTTCATAGTTATTCTATCGTAAATAAATTATCGTTTTTTTCTACAGGTTGTTTTTCTTTAACAAAGATTTTTTTTAAAATCCCTGATTTGGTGGATTTAATTTCATTCTCCATTTTCATCGCTTCAATCACAAGAATTCCCTCACTTAAATTAACCTGCGATCCTTCTTTTTTCAGCAGTTTTGTGATCAAACCAGGCATTGGTGCTCGAAGAGTAATAGTGCTGATAGTAGATTGCGCCTCTTTCTGTAGTTGTTTTGTGAGCTTATCTCTCAATGTTTCACGTTGGATTTCAAAAATAAAATTATTCACTGTTGCCGTATATGAATTCTTTGTTCGTGAAAGGAAAAGATGGTATGATTTTCCATCTACAAGAACACTGAATTCACCTTCAGAGATTTTCATAACATCTGCCGGAACAACATTACCCTGAGTATTTACAAGAATCCCTCGAGTTTCATCATAGGAAAACGAGTATTCTGCAATATTTATGGTTGTGTTATTCATTACGGAATTGCTGTTTCCATTGTGAATGTTTTTCGGAGCCGGCCGACTCTACTATATTTTTTCCAAAATTACTATTTTGCGAAACGAACGCAGAAGTTATTGCAATACTTTCCTTCATATCCAGTACGCTATCTGGTGCTAAGTAATATTTTGCTACAAAATTAATATCATACATTCCATTGACAAACTCTGGATGAAAAAGTACCATTTCACAGAATGGAATTGTCGTCTTCACACCATTGATTTTATATTCCCGAAGAGCTCTTTTCATTTTTTCAATGGCCTCTGAACGTGTCTTTCCGTGAGCAACTAATTTCGCTATCATCGGATCATAAAACATTGTAATTTCTGAACCAGCTCGAATGCCGGAATCATTCCGCACTCCTAATCCTTCACTTGGTTGATAATGTGTAATTATTCCGGTGGATGGGAGGAAATTATTATCATATTCCTCGGCATAAATTCGAACTTCAATCGCATGCCCATTGATGCGAACTTCATCTTGAGTCAAGGATAGTTTTTCTCCTTGAGCAATGCGAATCTGTTCTTTGATAATATCAATTCCATACACCATTTCTGTAATCGGGTGTTCTACTTGAATTCGAGTATTTACTTCAAGAAAATAGAAATGCTTGTCAGCATCAAGCAGAAACTCCATCGTTCCTGCATTGACATATCCAACTGTTTTAGCTATTTCAACTGCTGTTTGACCCATTGCAGCACGTAATTCAGGGGTTACGGCAGTGCTTGGACACTCTTCAACAACTTTTTGGTGTCGTCGTTGAACTGAACACTCTCGTTCACCTAGATGAATGACATTTCCATGCATATCAGCGAGGATTTGAATTTCAATGTGTTTTGGATTGATGATATATTTTTCAATGTAAACACGATCGTCAGAAAATGCTTTTGAAGCTTCATTCTGCGCGCGCTCAATGGCATTGGCGAGTTCATCCGCAGAATCGACACGTCGCATTCCTTTGCCTCCTCCACCTCCGGATGCTTTAATCAAAACAGGAAAACCGATACTAGTTGCAACATCAATTGCCTCTTCTAAATTCTTGATCGGTTTGGTAGTTCCGGGAACGATTGGAATATTTTTCTTTACCAATAAATCTCTTGCGGAAGTTTTGCTCCCTAAAAGTTCTATAGTCTCAGATCGTGGACCGATAAAAATAAGACCCGCATTGGTTACAGATTTAGCAAAAATTTCCTTTTCAGACAGAAATCCATATCCAGGATGAATGGCATCAACCTGAGCATTTTTGGCTATTGTCAGAATTTTTTCTATTTGAAGGTATGTTTCTGCTGAAGTAATTCCATGTAACGGGTATGCTTCGTCGCACAACAAGACATGTGGAGCAGTTCTATCTGGGTCAGAATATATTGCTACGGTTTGAATGCCCATTTCCTTCGCCGAACGGTGAATTCGTACGGCAATCTCGCCGCGATTAGCAATCAATATTTTCTTAATTTTTTTCATTGTAATTACTGAGCAATTTCTACTACCGTCACTCCTGCACCACCTTCAAACCGTTCGCCAAATCGATGGCTTTTTACCCTTGAATCATTTTCCAAGAATGCTTGGATTCGTTTTCGTAATGCACCCGTTCCATGACCATGAATAATATCGACACGGTGTAAACCTGCAAGGATGGCATCGTCAACAAATTTATCCACGATCTCTACCGCTTCATCACCATATAACCCTCTAATATCTACTTCAGTCAAGTATTGTTTATCTGATGTAAAAGAAGAAGTTACATCGATTCTTCTTGCCTCCTTTTTAGAAACAGTTTTGATATTCGATATGTGAACTTTTGCCTTAATTGAGTTGAATGCAACTTGAAGGTTTCCATTTTTATCAGGCAATGTCAAGACTGTCCCCGTTTGTCCTCCAGACCTCAAAACAACTAAGTCATTCAACTTTATATCCAAATGTACATCTGAATCAGCAGAAATTGTATTGGTTATTTCTTTTTCCAATACTTCAATTTCTTTTTCCAACTCCGCTATTTGATTTTTTCCCTTTCGAATTGCTTCACGGTCAGCTTGTTGAGTCTTAATTTCACGAACAGTATTTTCCACAGTCGACGATGCGCGATCAATGATCAATTTTGCTTCTTCTACAGCTTTGCGTTTTACTTCTCTGACTTCCTTATTTAAATCAAGTAATTTACTTTCATAGGATAGTGATAACTCTTTGTATTTCTTACTATCAGTGTCAGCAGTTGAAAGTTTTTGCTCTAACAATTGTGAACGATTCTCTAACTCTAATATCAATTGTTCTAACTTAGCTTTTTGTTCCCCAAGCATACTTTTAGCATTGGAAATGATCGCTTCACTTACACCTAAACGTTCTGCAATTTCAAGAGCATAACTACTTCCTGGCAACCCAACCTTAAATCGATACGTTGGGATCAACGTTTCTTGGTCAAATTCCATTGCCCCATTTTCCATCCCTTGTGCATTATGAACAAACGCTTTTAAGGATGCTTGGTGAGAGGTTGCAACCGTTAATGCACCTGCTGAAGTTAAATGTTCTATGACTGCGGCTGCAATAGCTCCCCCTTCTGTCGGATCTGTATTGGAACCGATCTCGTCAATAAGAACTAATGATGTATCGTCTGCTTGCTCTGTGATCTTTTTGATCTGCAATACTTGAGAGCTATATGTGCTTAAATCATTTTCTATTGATTGATTATCTCCCATGAGCACAAAAATTTTCTTGAAGATCGGAAATTCAGAATCGGGCGAGACCGGAACATGAATACCCGATTGGACCATTAAAGAAAGTATGCCAAGGGCTTTTAATGCAACGGTTTTCCCGCCGGCATTTGGGCCTGTTATCAAAAGTGTTGTAAACGAGTTGCCAACTTCTATTCCCAACGGGATGATACTGTTTCGTTCATGACGAAGGAGAAGAATGGGATGATATCCTTGAATAATTACCAGTGAACCATTCTCTTTTAGAAAAGGTTTATTTCCTTTGATTTCAATAGAGTATCGAGCTTTTGCATAACACAAATCTATATGTGTTAAAATATTTATAGTCTCTCTGATTTCAGAAACAACCTGAAATATTTGACGCGTCAATTCGCGAAGTATCCTTTCTACCTCTCTCTTTTCCTTAAAGAATAATTCCGTAATCTCATTATTATAGGTCAACGTTTCCGAAGGTTCGATAAAAACTGTTTGTCCAGACGAAGAAGCACTATGAATAAAACCGGGAAACTTATTTTTTAACTCTGCTTTGATGGGAATAACCATACGGCCATCTCTCGTTGTGACTATCTCATCCCTAACCATACCTTGTTCGGCGGTAGCGCGTAAGATTTTTTCGAGAGCCTTCCGAATTGCACTCTGCTTATCAGAAATGGATTGGCGAATAGATCGAAGTTCTTTACTCGCGGAATCTTTGACTTCAGCGTTACTATCTATTGCTTGATTTATGTTGAATTCAATTTCCTTAAAGATTGATATAGAAGAGGTTAAGAGATTTAGCTGACTCAAATACACTTTTCTCTTTTCGATAAACGATTTGATGTTTCTGCCGGCTTGAAGTGTTGACGCAATGTTTAAGAGTTCTCTGGTTGAAAGGACATTGTTCTCGATGGTTGATTGTTGAAGCGATAATCGAATATCCTTAATTCCGTCTACGGGAAAGGCTCCCTCGCCTTCCAGAACACGTTTCATTTCTGAAACTCTGTTATGCTCAAGGGAGATAGATTCTAGGTCAGAAATTGGTTCAATGGATTCTGCGGCTTCTTTGCCGAGTTCAGAAGAGGCGTAAAACTGGATTCGATGAAGTATTTTTTGGAGATCTAATTTATCAGCTGCTGCGTCAAACTGACTCATATATTGTTATTTCTTCTCCATCTTTTTCTTCTCGTCGGAGGCGAAATTGAGAATTTCGTAATAGAAATCCTTTGATTCGGGAAGAAAAGTATTCACCTGATCGAATACCATCGGAGCAAAATTCTTAATCGGTTTATATAAATCGGATGAAGTACGTGTTTCCGTGGATGGGAGTCCGAGAAAAATACTTAATACGATCAAAGTAATGCTGATGGCAATTGTCCCTTCGAATAGTCCCATAAAAATACCGAGGATTTTATTCCACATAGCATCAAACATTTCCTTGAACATAATCTTATAAATTAGCGACTGCGCAAATGTAATCGCCAAAACAATTAAAATAAAAGAAAGAACGAATCCTGTACTACCGGTGATGCCAATCTCAGCAAAGACCAATTCGTTCACATCAGTGGAAAATTTTGCACCTGCTATAAGAGCAACCACGAGGCAAATAATACCAACGATTTTTTTAACAAATCCGTTTTTAAATCCTGATATCATAAATCCTATCAGTATCATTCCGATAACAATGTCGATAAAGGTCATAATTATGCTATTTTTTGTTTGACAATTTCGTTAATAATTTTTCCTTCCAGCTTCCCTTTTAACTCTTTCATCACAAGGGGCATCACTTTGCTTAATTCTTTTGAACCAGCTTCAGAAATAATTTTCGAAATAACAGTTTCAGCTTCTTCCTTGCTCATTTGTTTTGGAAGATATTCCTGCACGATCTCAATCTCTTTTGCTTCCTTGTCTGCCAGATCTTTTCTGTTTGCTTTTTCATACATCTCAATTGAATCTTTCCGCTTTTTCACTGCGGAAAGTAGTATTTTCATATCGTCGTCGGCGTTCATCTCTCGTCCAGCTCCGCTCTTTTCGAATTCCAATACTTGAGCTCGAAGCATGCGCAGTGTATCTGTCTTTAACTTGTCACCGGATTTCATTGAAGTAGTTAAATCCTGCATAAGCTTTTCTTTTAATCCCATACCTATACCTTACCGTACATTTGAATAACTTGTCCATTAATCGCAACGCCAGCGTCAGAGCAAAGATGATCGATCATTTCTGCTATTTGAAGAGGAGTTACCCATTTTTTAAAATCCGCTTCTGTTCCCCAAGTCTTATTTTCTTCCGTCAATATGATGCTTGGTGCAATGGCATTGACGGTAATATTTCCGAATTCTTTTACTTCTTCTGCAACAGTTTTTGTCAGTGCAATAACACCAGCTTTTGCGACTCCATATCCTCCCCTTTTTGCTTCGGGAGCTATCGCCGGCATTGCGGCAATATTGATGATTCTTCCAAATCCGTTATTCTTCATCTCTTGAATCACTTCTCTCACCATCAAGAAACATGAGAGGAGATTCAGTTCCATCATTTTGTTCCATTCATCCAATGTTATTTCGTCAATGAATTTTTTTTTGTTCACTCCACCGACGAGATTACATAGAATGTCTATCTTTCCAATGCGCAAATGTATTTCTTGGTAAAACTTCTTTACGGAATCTTCGGAAGTGACATCAACGTTAATTCCTTCCATCTGTAAATATCTTTTTTGTAAAGCCGTCACAACATCTACAGATTTTTTACTTCCTGTATGAGTCGCAATAACTCTGGCTCCTGATTCTAATAACCGTTCGACGACAACTTTACCCAATCCACCAGTTCCTCCGGTAACGATCGCTATTTTTCCTGAAAGTTTCGTCATTTTGCTCTAGCAATATATTATAACATTCTGCTAAAATCAATGCACACAATGAATAGTCTGTTCATTGATTATGGTGTGAATTGAACGTATATTTATCAAATTTTTAACACAATTTAGGCAGTTATGGAATTAATCAATTATCGGCATCTTTCAGACCGTGAGGCGGTGACTAATCTCTTTGCGGATTACAATTCAAATTTTGACAAGGTTGCAAAGTATTACTCCGGTAATTTTCAGGATAAAAAATCATGGGAAAAAACGATTCATTCAATTCAAAAGAATCGATATGAGCGACAGTTGCTCCATCGAGTGTTGAATGATCAGAATCGTGAATTTCACGGTGGAATTAAGACACTCGCAAATATTGATCTGATAGGAAACGATAATACCTTAGCTGTGGTGACAGGCCAGCAATTAGGGATTTTTACAGGACCTTTATATACGATCTACAAGGCAATCACTGCCGTTAGACTTGCAGAAAAACTGGCGGTAGATTTTCCCGAGTATAACTTTGTCCCGATATTTTGGCTGGAAGGTGAAGATCATGATTTTGCTGAGATCAATAAAGTAAAATATATCAACTCATCCAATGAACTTTCTTTTGCAGAATATTTGGTTGGAGGAAAACCGTTAGAAAAAAATATCGGTGCTACCGGAAACATTGTTTTTGATGAATACATCGACAATTTTTTTGCAGCTCTTGATTCGACAATGCCGAAATCAAATTTCTCTCCAGCGTTATTTGAAATGCTGCGAGGATACTATAAACAAGGCAATACATTTCTGAAGGCATTCACAGGGTTCTTCAATCATGTGTATGAAGATTCGGGATTAATTTTTATCAATGCTAACAATCCCGAATTGAAAAAAATAGTGTCAAAAATATTTGTCAACGAAATTAATTCCAATTCAGAATCATCCAAACTGGTGATACAGAAAAGCGTAGAGCTGGAAGAGCATTATCACGCACAGATAAAAGCTAAAGCACTGAATCTCTTTATGCTCCATAAAGGAGGAAGACATTTAATTGAACCGTCAGACAGTGGAGATTATTATCTGAAAAATCTGCGTCAACGATTTACCAAAGAAGAATTACTGGCCATTGCAGAAAACACTCCAGAACTGCTTTCACCCAATGTAGTAACGCGTTCCTTGTGTCAAGACACACTCCTTCCGACCGTTGCATATGTTGGCGGACCGGGCGAGATTGCCTATTTTGCTCAATTAAAATCAGTCTATGAGTACTTTCAAGTCACAATGCCTATCATTTATCCACGCGCTAGTGTTACATTGATGGAAGAAAAAATTCAGAAAGTGCTTGAGAAATATTCTTTGGATCTGGAAGAAATGTTTGGCGATGTGGATGGCGTATTAAGAAAAGTATCTGAACAGGTTTCCGAAGTAAAAGTTGACGGACTGTTTGAAATTCTCAATACCAGAATTACCGAAGCATTGAATGAAGCGCGGTTTGGCATTCAGCAGATAGACCAGACGCTGAATGGAACAATCGACGGAACAATTGGAAAATTTCAGCAACAGTTGGATGTACTGAAACAAAAAACGCAGAAAGCTCAACAACAAAAAGAAGAAATCTCGTTGAAGCAAATTACAAAAGCGGCGTTGAACATTTTCCCCGATGGAAATTTTCAGGAACGGGAATTCAGTGTGATCCATTATCTCAACAAATATGGACCTGACTTTGTGAAGTGGGTTTCAAATGAAATAGCGATAGATAAATTTCAACATCAAGTGATAACATTGTAATCTTACCAACACTGCTGAAACAACAAAGCCGTCCAAAAATAACTGGACGGCTTTGTTGTGAGATCTAAAAATATTATCGAATGACATTTTCCGTTGTTTTATCAAAGAAATGCGCCTTACTCATATCAAACGTAAAGTCCTTTTTATCCCCTGCCTGAATATCGACGGGAGTCATTCTGGCAACCAGTTGAGAGACACCGCAGGTAATATATGCGAAGATCTCATTTCCCATCGGTTCTACCACTTCAATATTTGCTGTGATCCGTGAAGACTTCGTTTTTTCTGCAGAAACGTGTTCAGGACGGATACCTAACCATAATTCTTTTCCAATGTATGGTTCAAGAAGCTTCTGCTTATCTTTTGGAATGTCGACAGAGAGTGTTGTTCCCTTTTCCAAAAACTTCATGCCGCTTTCTTTTTGGAGAGATCCGTCAATAAAATTCATTGCGGGGCTTCCAATAAATCCTGCGACAAATTTATTCGTCGGCTTGTTGTAGAGGTTTAATGGAGTATCGATTTGCATCACGTAGCCATCCTTCATCACAACAATTCTGTCTCCCATCGTCATCGCTTCGGTTTGATCGTGTGTTACATAAATCATTGTTGCATCGAGCCGTTGATGAAGCTTGGAGATCTCCGTTCGCATTTGAACACGCATCTTCGCGTCAAGATTCGAAAGTGGTTCGTCGAATAAGAACACTTTCGGCTTACGAACAATTGCGCGACCGACTGCAACACGTTGGCGTTGACCACCTGAAAGCGCTTTTGGTTTTCGGTCCAGATATTCTTCTATGCTGAGGATTTTCGCCGCTTCATGTACACGTTTATCAATCTCTTCTTTAGGAAATTTGCGTAATTTTAAACCGAACGCCATATTCTCATACACGCTCATGTGAGGATAAAGAGCGTAGTTTTGAAATACCATAGCGATATCTCTATCTTTCGGCGGAACATCGTTAACTACTTTCCCATCGATGGTTATTGTACCGCTGGATATATCTTCTAATCCCGCAATCATTCTTAGTGTGGTAGATTTGCCGCAGCCTGAAGGACCAACGAGAACGACAAATTCTTTATCGTGGACTTCAATGGAAACGCCCTTGACTGCTACGACGCCGCCTTCATATTCCTTTTTAATGGTATCCAGTTTTACGTTAGCCACAAGAAACTCCTATCGTTGAAGTGAGTGAACCGTTTCCCAAAATGTCGGGAATGAAATTGAAACACATTCTGCATTGATGATCTTTGATTCTTTTTTCAGTGCAAGACTCGCAATTCCAAAGGCCATTGCTATTCTATGATCATCAAAACTATCAAATTCAGAAGAAAGTAAATCCTTTTTTGAATCAAAAGCAAACCCGTCCTGATGCTCCTGCACATCGATTCCCATTTTACGAAGGTTAAAACAGACAGCAGCAATGCGATCAGTTTCCTTATTTCTCAGATCGTGAGCGTCTCGTACTTCGAAAGTTCCGCTTGCAAATGCAGCGGCGATGGAAAGAATCGGAATTTCATCGATGAGATTGGGAATAATTTCACCGTTCAAAATGAAATCTGTTTTCAATGAAGAAGATTTCACAACAAGATCCCCTAATGGTTCACCGCCAACAATTCTTTCATTTTCAATAGAAATATTACCACCCATCTGTCGCAAAATTTTCAGAAAACCGATTCGCGAAGGATTCAATCCAACGTTCGATATCATGATCTCGGAATTTGGAACGATTAAAGCTGCAACGATAAAAAATGCTGCGGAAGAGGGATCTCCGGGAACAGCAAATGGTCGAGCGTGAAACATTGTTCCCCCTTTAATGGAGATAAATGTTTTTCCATCTTTATGCTCAGGAACTAAATTTAACATCCTTTCAGTATGATCGCGAGAAGGTTCATGTTCGATCACCCGTGTAGTACCATCAGCAAACAATCCAGCAAACAGCACTGCGGACTTCACTTGCGCGCTCGCTATCGGAAGTTCATAATCAATTGCCTTGAGTTTTTCAACCGGGTGAATGGTAAGAGGTGCGGTAAATTTATCGGTTGCAGAGATCTTTGCTCCCATTTTCATCAGTGGATCGATGATTCTTTTCATCGGACGTTTAACGAGATATTGATCCCCGGATATTTGTGTTGAGAATTTTTGTCCTGCTAAGATTCCAGACATGAGCCGAATGGTTGTGCCAGAATTTCCCGCATCAAGCATTGAAGCGGATTGTTTCAAACCATGCAGACCTTTGCCATGGATAAACAATTTCTCCCCTTCAAATGAATGATTAATTCCCAACGATTGAAAGCATGAAATAGTGCTTAATGGATCTGCCGCGTTAAGAAAGCCAGTGATTTCTGTAACGCCTTCTGCAAGCGCGCCGATCATCACGGAACGATGAGAGATTGATTTATCACCGGGAACAGAAATTGTTCCCTGTAAGGATGTTGCTTGTGAAACTATCTTATCCATGTCCTATAATAAAAAAATCCCCGACGCATGTCGGGGATGAAATGTTTTCGTATGAAATTATTTCGTTTCCGGTTCCGGAACAGGGTCTTTCTTTTCCGGGGTCATTAAGGCTTTACGGCTCAAGTTCATTCTTCCCTTTTCATCAATCTCGAGAAGTTTCACATCAAACGTATCGCCAACTTTCACAACGTCTGATACTTTTGCAACACGTTTCGTATCAAGCTGTGAAATGTGAATCAGTCCTTCTTTTCCGGGAAGAATTTCTGCAAAAGCACCGAAGTCCATAATGCGTTTAATTGTCGCTTTGTAGATCTTGCCGGGTTCCGGCACAGCAGTGATTGCATTGATCAACGCAAGGGCTTTGTCGCTGGCTTCCTGCGATGTTGCAGCAATTTGAATGGTACCGTCGTCTTCAATATTGATTGAAGTCGCTCCGGAATCTGCAACGATGCTGCGAATCATTTTTCCGCCCGGTCCAATGACCGAACCGATAAGATCTGTCGGAATTTTGATGGAAGTAAACCGAGGTGCATACGAGCTTAACGCCGGTTTCGGTTTGTCTATGGAAGCATTCATTTTTTCCAATTTGTGCAAACGACCAGCTTTTGCTTGTTCCAATGCAGTTGCCATGATCTCAAGTGTAATGCCTTGGATCTTGATATCCATCTGGAACGCAGTGATTCCGTCGACTGTTCCAGCGACCTTGAAATCCATATCGCCGAGATGATCTTCATCGCCAAGAATGTCGCTGAGAATGGCAACACGATCTCCTTCTTTCACAAGACCCATAGCAATACCGGCGCATGCTTTTTTCAACGGAACACCCGCATCAAACAATGCCAGTGAACCGGCGCAAACAGTTGCCATGGATGAGGATCCGTTTGACTCAAGAATATCGGAAACGATACGAAGCGTGTACGGAAATTCTTTTTCACCAGCGATGAGATTTTTCAACGCACGTTCTGCCAAATTTCCATGACCAATTTCGCGGCGACCGGTATTTCCCAAACGTCCAACTTCGCCGACACTGAATGGGGGAAAATTATAATGCAACATGAAACGACGCGGCTGGAATTCAATCAAGCCATCAGTTTTTTGTTCATCATCTTTTGTTCCGAGAGTCACGGTCGTAAGGGATTGGGTTTCACCGCGCGTAAACAACGCGGAACCGTGTGCTCGCGGCAGAACAGCTGTTTCAATCGTGATCTGGCGAACATCTGCCAAACCGCGGCCGTCGAGCCGTTTCTTTTTACCGAGAATCATTTCCCGCATTTCACGTTTTTCAATGTCGTGGATGATTTCTTTAATAACACCATCTTGTTCGGGGAATTTTTCTTTCAACGCTTCCAGAACACCGGTGACGATCTGATTTCTACGGTCTGCACGTTCTTCTTTAGCAGAAACGGTGTTCGCTGCTGTTCGCAGCTGCTCAGTTGCAAGCGTTTCAACTTCTGACAACAGTGCAGGGTCATACGATTTTGGGACAACAATTCGTTTCGCTTTTTTCACTTCGGTAGCAAATTCTATTTGAACTTGGCAGATCTTTTTGATTGCTTCATGTCCAAAAGCTAATGCAGCGAGCATATCCTTTTCGGAAATCTCTCTTGATTCCCCTTCAACCATCAAAATGGAACTTGCTGTGCCGGCAACAGTTACATCCATGTCGCTCAATTCAAGTTCAGTGAAGGTAGGATTCAAAATGAATTCGCCATTCAACCGTCCTACGCGGACTTCTGCGATCGGTCCATCAAACGGTGAATCAGAAATCATCAACGCAGCCGAAGCAGCGCATGCACCAAGAACATCGGCGTCATTTTGCTGATCCGATGAATACACCGTAACAACAATCTGTGTGTCGCAGTTATAATTTTCAGGAAACATCGGGCGAATAGGGCGATCGATCAATCGAGCAGAAAGAATTTCTTTATCCGACGGTCTTCCTTCGCGTTTCAAATATCCGCCCGGAATTTTTCCTGCGGCAGACATTTTTTCACGAAATTCAACCTGTAACGGGAAATAATCCATTCCGGGTTTCGGTTCCTTTGCCGCAACAACGGTCGCAAGGACCATGGTATCGGCGTATCGGATCATTACGGCACCATCTGCTTGTTTTGCAAAACGACCTGTTTCAAATTCCAGTGTGTAATTCCCGATCTGGACGCTCTTTTTTACTATCATATTATTTTCTTCTTTTCTATGTACGATGAATACAGCTTATTTACGAATACTTAATTCGCCAATGATCTTTCTATAACGTTCAATATCTTTTTTCATCAGATAATCGAGTAGACGGCGGCGTTTACCGACCATGCGAAGTAAACCGACTCGCGAGTGATTATCCTTTTTGAATTTCTCAAAGTGTTCAGAGAGTGAATTGATGTTTGCCGTGAGAATTGCAATTTGCACTTCAGGCAAACCGGTGTCGTTGGCACCTTTACCAAATTTTTTAACGAATTCGTTCTTTTGTTCTTTTGTGATAGCCATTGTGACTCCTTATGAAGATATGTGTTTATATTGTTCTAAAATTTTCGTGATTGTTATTTTATCGTTATCGATTTCTTTGATCAGTGCATCGACGGAATCGAATTTCTTTTCGTTCCGAGTTCGTTCTATGCATGCGACTGTTACTGTTTCGTCATAAATATCTTTATCAAAATGAAAGATGTTTACTTCAATGGTCTGCGCTTGTGCATCCCCGAATGTCGGATTATGCCCAATACTCATCATGCCGCCGTACCATAGGCCTTCTACTTCGATCTTTACCGCATAAATCCCGACTTGTGGTGCAAGTTTTTTAGGATTATCCAGCTTAATGTTTGCTGTTGGATATCCAAGTTGTTTACCTCGACCAAAACCTCTCACCACCGTTCCGCTGAACTGATACTCATATCCGAGCATTCTATTGGCAAGTGAAACATTTCCTGTTAACAATGCATCTCTTACGGTAGAACTGCTGATGACAACATCGCTTTCTTTCATCATAGCCACTGCTTCAACAGAGAAATTATGGGCTCTTCCAAGTTCAACAACTTGGTTCATTCCCCCTTCTCTGTCCCTGCCAAATTGATGATTGAATCCTTCGATAACTTCGGTAACACCGATACCGTTAATAATGTATTTTGAATAAAATTCTTGAAATGATAATCGGGAAAACTCAAATGTAAATGGGATGATAAATACTTCATCAACTCCTAATTTTTCAATGCGTTGAAGCTTTTCATTTACAGTAGAAAGTAGATCGATAATTTTCTTTCCGTGCGTTACAACTTCTTTTGGATGCGGTTCAAACATCACTACTACACTTCTACCGTTGATTCTTTTCGCCTTCTCCACTACCTTTTGAACAATTGATTGGTGAGCACGGTGAACCCCGTCGAACATACCAATTGTTGCTACCGAGTTCTTATCAAACTTTACTTCTTCAAGCGAGCGGAGAATCTTCATACAAGGGCAGCTTTCGTATGAATTTTCTGTTCCAATAAATGCAGTTGTTCTACCGGCAAAGCATCATTAACGCTAAATTGACCGATACGTGTACGATGCAATTGTTTTAGATAAGCACCGCAACCAAGCTTTACTCCAATATCATTTGCCAACGTTCGAACATAAGTCCCTTTGGAACAGACAACTCGAAAACCGATATGTGGAGGATCAAATGAAGTCATTTCAAACTCTTTAATAGAAATTTCTCTTGTTGCCCTCTCCACTTCTTTTCCCTTACGAGCATCTTTATACAAGCGTCTGCCGTTCTTTTTGATAGCTGAATACATGGGTGGAAGTTGTTGTTGAACACCTAAAAATGATTTCAATATTTGCTCTACTTCATCTTTAGTAACAGCATTAAAATCTTTCTGTTCAATGACTTCTGTCTCTGTATCAAAGCTTTTTGTAACAGCACCGATTTCAATAAGACCAGTATATTCCTTTTCCCAACCGATGAACTGGTCAATTTTTTTGGTCATTTTTCCTGTGCACAAGATCAATAACCCTGTTGCTCTTGGATCCAATGTACCGGCATGGCCAATTTTTTTGATCTCAAACATTGCACGTATTCTTGCTACAATATCAAACGATGTCCAATTTAAAGGTTTATTTACAAGAATAATCTCACCCGCTTCAAGATCTAGAGCCTGCTTCTCCCCGGCATGCTCCCACATCACTCTTCCTTCTTATCATCTTTATGGATTTGTTTGATCAATGCTTCAATATGCATCGCATTATCAAGAGACTTATCATGATGAAATTCTATCACAGGAACAAACTTTAGATTGATCCTCGCTCCAAGTTCGGAACGATAATGTCCCTTATGCTTCTCTATCTGCAACATTGTCTTTTCCTGCTTCTCCTTTGATCCCATAATGCTGACAAATACACGGGCAGTACGGAGATCTGGAGTCACACGTGCTTCGGTAACAGTCGTGAAACCATATTCCTTACTTCCACTGAAAGCCCGGCTTAACATTGTGCCAAGTTCTTCTCTAATGAGCGAAGCAACACGTTCTGTTCTGATTGACATTAGATCAACTTCCGTTTCGTTTCTACCAATTTATATGCTTCAATAATATCTCCAACCTTCACATCATTAAAGTTTTCTAAACCTAAACCGCATTCAAAACCCTTCTCAACTTCTTTCACATCGTCTTTAAACCGTTTTAATGATACCAGTCCTCCCGTAAAGACAGAAACACTGTCTCTTACCAATCGAACCTTGCTATTACGTGTGATTTTTCCATCAAGAACAAAACATCCAGCAATAAGTCCGATTTTCGGAACTTTGAATGTGTCACGGACTTCAACTGTTGCAACAATTTCTTCCGTTACAGTCGGTGCCAATAATCCTTCAAGTGCATTTTTAATTTCATTAATTGCGTCATAGATAATGCTATAGAGACGAATGTCCACTTTTTCTGTTTCGGCAAGACGGCGTGCATTTAAGTTCGGACGAACATGGAATCCGACGATGACCGCGCGTGAAGCCGCCGCAAGAACAATATCGGATTCGGAAATTGCGCCGACGCCTTTATGGATAACTCTGATCTTTACTTCTTCTGTCGATAACTTCATCAACGAATCAGCAAGTGCTTCTACCGATCCGTCAACGTCACCTTTTACGACGATGGACAATTCGCGAACCTGATGACCTGCTTGAATCTGCTGCGAGATATCGTCCAGAGTAATCATCCTCACTTGACGGAAATCTTGTTCACGTTTTAACTGCTGTCGTTTCAAACTGATTTCACGAGAGATACGATCCGATTCAACAACAATAAATTGATCTCCTGCGGCAGGTATTCCATCAAATCCAAGAATCTGCACCGGCGTTGACGGCGGAGCTATTTCTACTTTATTTCCGCGTTCATCAAACATCGCTTTTACTTTACCGCTGTAAATTCCGCTAATGAATGGATCACCGATTCGCAACGTTCCTTTCTGAACCAACACAGTACCGATTGTACCTTTTCCTTTGTCCACCTGTGATTCCACCACAGCTCCTCGAGCCATTCGATCTGGATTTGCTTTCAGATCAAGAACTTCTGCCTCCAACAGAATTTTTTCCAACAACAAATTCATGTTCTTTCCGGATTTAGCAGAGACTTCTACTGACTGATACTTGCCGCCCCACTCTTCCACCAAAACACCGCGATCGGAAAGCTGCTGACGGATTCTATCCGGATTGGCTTCCGGCTTATCGATTTTATTGATTGCGATGATGATCGGAACATTTGCTGCTTTAGCGTGGTTGATTGCTTCAATTGTTTGCGGCATGACATTATCTTCTGCTGCAACAACCAGCACAACAATATCCGTCACCTGTGCACCGCGAGCACGCATAGCAGTAAACGCTTCGTGACCCGGTGTATCGAGGAATGCAATATGTTTTCCATTTGGCAGTTCTACTTCATAGGCTCCAATATGCTGTGTGATGCCGCCTGATTCACCAGCAACGACATTCGCGTTACGAATATAATCCAGCATAGAAGTCTTACCATGGTCAACGTGACCCATAATTGTAACCACCGGTGCACGGGATTTTAAATTTTCTATGGCATCCGGTGTATCTTCAAGAACATCGATAGTGAATTCAGATTCAAATTCTACCAATTTTCCGTACTCATCCGCCAATAAAATGATCGTATCTTTATCCAATCGTTGATTGATAGATACCATAATGCCAAGACCGATACATTTTGCAATAACATCGGAAGCACTGACTTTCATTAAATTTGCCATCTCGCCAACAGAAACAAATTCTGTTACGCGAATTTTATTTGCTTCGAGCGCTTTTGCTTCGTCTTGTAATGCTTGCTCTTCTTCCCGTTCTTTCTTTCGTTTTTTTCTATGGGCAGCACGACTGCTGATAACCGTCTCTCCGTCGTCCAATTCGGCCAACGTGCGTTTAATGGTATCGTCTACCTGAGCTTGATTAATTTCGTATGGACGAAGTTTTCCTTTTTTCTTTTTCTTCGCTTTTGAATCAGCATCACTTTCCGTTTCAGGAGCTTTTGTTTCGGCTCCGCTCGCTACTTTCTTCTTTTTCTTCTTTTTCTTCTTTTGTTCTTCCGCTTCAGCTGCTGCTGATAGTTTCGTTGGGATAATTGGTTTTCCTGGCCGTTCAATGTTTCGTGCCGGTTTCGGTTTCACCAGTTCCATTTTCCCTTTGACTGTTAACCCCTTCATTTGAGAGCCACGATTTGCTCGAAGTGTTTCCAAAGGAGAATTTGACCGTTCTTCCTCTGCTTTTGCTTCGTCAACCGGTGGTTCTTGTGGTTGAAGGGTTTTTACAACAACAAATTCTTCTGTCTTTTTCTCTTCAGGAGCAGGAATCTGTAATGGTTGTTCTTCGTTAACTGGTTCATCTTCAACCGTTGTTTTTTCTTCCGCTTCTTCTTCCTTCGTCTTGGTCTCAGCCGTACGACGGCGGGTTTCTTTCAATTCCGCAATCTTGCGTTGATGACGTTCAGCGCTGTCTTTTTCTTTTTTAAAGTGAGCGTTGAGCTCTCTCATCATGTCATCATCAACAGACGACATCAGGTTCTTTACTTGTTTGTGCCCTTTTTTGTTCAAAAAGGCGACGACATCGTTGAAGCTGATGTTGAGATCTTTAGCGACGTCTTTTACTTTAACTTTTTTTACTGCTTCGGACATTAGTTTCCTTTAGTGTAGAGCAATATTATGATGCTGACTTTTCTGGTTCTGTTTTCGCAGCTTCTTCTTCGTCATCATCTTCGTCAACTTCAGCTTCTTCGTATTCTTTTTTGATTAATGTTACAACTTCATTCAGTTTTTCACCGTCAACATTTAGTTCTTCAATCAAATCGTCAATATCGGCGTCGATTACTTCTTTTGCTGTTTCGTAGCCTGCCTCAACAAACTTGTTATACAAGTCTTCTCCAAGTTCTTCTTTAAACTCGGCTAGGTCGATATCGTATTCACTACCTTCTTTTACAAGCTGAATATCATAACCGGACAATTTGCTTGCCAGTCGGATATTCTGTCCCCCTTTACCGATCGCCATGGAAACTTGTGATTCTTCTACCGTGACAATCGCTTTATTGTTTTCTTTATCCAACTCAATGGATTTTAATTTTGCAGGAGCAAGAGCACGCGAAATAAATGTAGCATGATCTTCGCTGAAATTAATCACATCAATATTTTCGTTGTTCAATTCACGAACGATGGCGTGGATTCGAACACCTTTCATTCCAACGCATGCGCCGACGGCATCAATTCTGTCATCCGATGATTCTACGGCGACTTTGGCGCGTTCACCCGGTTCGCGTGCTATGCTCTTAATTTCAATAATACCATCGTATACTTCAGGAATTTCTAGTTCAAATAATCGTTCCAAAAAACGTGGGTCAGTCCGTGAAACCACAACGACTGGATTCGATGCATTTTTTCGCACTTCCTTCACCACGCCTCGTACGGTATCTCCCTTTTTGAACCGTTCTTTCGGAATCTGTTCACCGCGTGGAAGAAGCAATTCATTCTTATTATGCATAATCAACAGATCGTTATTGCGGATCTGATAGACTTCGCCGACAACAATTTCTCCAACGGAATTTGAATACTCGCTGAAAATGAGTTCTTTTTCAATTTCTTTGATGCGTTGCGTGAAGTTTTGTTTTGCCGTAGTCACCAGTCGACGCCCAAACTGTGCGAGCGGAATAATTTCAACGTATTCTTCACCGACTTCCAATTCTTCACCGGAAAGTTTACGGGCTGCTGCTACGTCGATCTGTATTGCGGAATTCTCTACAACATCAACGATCTGCCGTTCCAGGTAGATTTCGATATCCCCTTTGTCCATATTCACAACAACGTCAAACTTTGCGTCGAGACCATATTTTTTCCGGACCATCATTCCAAAGATGTCCTCTACGATTCCCGCAAGAATATCCTTGTCAATACTTTTATCCCGCACTAAGCCGGAAAATGATTCGACTATTTCATGATTCATTCTACTTCTCCCAAAGATGTATTACATACTAGATTTGAGGTATTATATACGTTTCACTGATTGCACCAAACGGTATCTCAAAACGTTTCCCGCTTTTACTGATACTAATATTATTTTCTGATACACTCTCCAATCGTCCTTCTTGGACGATTTTTTTCCCATCGACGTCATACTTCACTTTACAGGTACGCCCGATATTCTTTTTGTATTGTCGTTGAAACTTCAGCGGTCTGTCAAGATCCGGCGATGAAACATCGAGCCGATATCGTCCGGGAATAATGTCCGCTTCATCCAGTTTCTCAGACAGTGCCCGGCTGATCTGAGAGCATTCATCAAGAGAAATTCCCCGATCGGTGTCAACGTACACTTCAATGACCTTACTCGTTCGCTCTCCGCGAAGAACAACATCTACAGTAAACGCGTCGAATTGTTCAGTGATTGGCTGAAGGAATTCCTGTATTTTATCGGGAATTGAGGACATAAAAGTGCGTATCAAAAAAAAGTCCCGCAATTAGGCGGGACTTTTACTGCACAAATATACACTTCTTTGATATTAACTGCAAGATATTTATTGGATCGGGAAACAAACTTTCACTGTAAAAAAGATCCTGCTAAGTCCAAATATCAGATTCATTTAAAAAAACGCTTTTACTTCCATCCTTCCGGTATGCACTACAGTGGATCGGGTTGTTGTTCTCCCAGAATATAATAATGAAAATTGGACATTCCCTCCTAAGCGATATTCTGACGAAATGTTCCACAGATAATTTTTCCCCAAATCTCTGCCGGATGTTAATTCATATGGAGGATTATATGTGCTGAGTTTATTTCCTATAAGGACTTCTTCTCTTGATACATCAAATCGAATTTGTCCATTCCCTAAAAAACCATATACTACTCTCACCGTTTGGCCGTTAAAATCTGCTATGACAGGATTAACAGCAACGCGATCTTCTGCTTGACTTGTTTCAATCTTGATGCCGATCTCAATATTCGATTCAGGACGATATGCAAGATCGGTAGTCAAAGAAAAAATAGCGATTTGCCGAGGTAGATTGATAAGTGATGAGGATATAGCATTATCATCTTTTACAATAACATCTGTTTGATTTGAAAGCTCATCTGAAATCTGAAATCGAGACCGGGCCGATCGTTCTCGGGAATAATTCTTTTCCACGCCCGAAGCGAATTGACTTAATCCGTTTCTTTGATTGAATCGGAACCGGAAAGAGTAATCAGGATTATATTCGAAAAGAAAAAGATCCTGTTGAATGAATTGGAAACCCAATTGTGTCGTGGCTGGGCGTAAAAAATAATTCATATCTAACAAATAGATCCGTTTGGTATTGAGTTCCGTGCTCCGTTCTTCCAAGCGCAAAAATGTTTCTGCGGAGATTACAGAACCTAATTTTTCCAGAGTGGAATTTGGATCTGTGATCCATCTGCCGGGATTTATCCTCACTCGTGATGAAGTCTTGAGATTAATAATAGGAATAAGATTATCACTATTTAAGGTGAGTGCTACATACTCTCCATCATACCGATTTGGAGTAAATTCCCTTTCATCGTTGAGATCAGCAATACCATTACTATTTTTGTCTGACCAAACATACTGCCCTTCCCCTTTTCGTACTTTATAAAACACCCGTTCAAGTTTTGCAGTCCGCTGAGTGGCTACGTCATAAAACAAATCGATGTCGAGACCTTGTGAAAACGGCCTATACCTGGTTTGTGCTTTGATTAATGTTGCCTGCTGTTTGTTATTATTTGTTTGAAACACTTTTTCATATTTCTTTTCTCGAAGGGTAACAATAGTTGAGGCAGAGAAATATCCTGCTTCCCTGACAGCGAAAGAATAATTTTGCGTCAACGAATTCGATTGTGAAACTAGTTCACCTTGAAGTGGAGCATTGTCATTTCTCCATTCAAATTCAGAAGAAATATCTATCCCCCATAATTTATCCACTGCTATTTTAGGAGCATATAATTGAAAAGCATAACTGGATGATTCCAACGAATCAGTAAGTTCATTATTGACCATCCTCTGTTCGTTTTCATAACGCAGCGAAGGATTGATATTATTGATGGAATATTCCGATGTTCCTTTTTGTCTAATCCATTCATTCGACAATTTTAGAACATTTTCTTTTCCTGAAATATTTTCGACGTAATAGGAAAATGAAGGATATATTCTACTCTTCATTTCAATCAAACCATCATAGCGAAGTGATGAAAATTGTTTTTTGCGTTCAAGCGTTCCAATACTGGTGGAAAGAGTTAGCGATTCCATCGGTTTGTACTTGAGTGCACCTTCCCTGATCTCCTCATCTGCTCCTCCGGCAATAGAAAGGCTGTCCGTGCTCCACTTTCTCCCAAATTCAACTCCATCTGTTCTATCCAGCGCAAAAAAACGTTTTTCTTTATAGCGTTCATAAAACGATACGTCCATATCACCAATCTCTTGCCCTCCAATCATGATATTTTTGGGATTGTAACGAGCCGAAAACTTTACTGCACCACCGCTATTAATATTGTCATCAAAGGAAGAAAATCTATTTTGATCAAATTGACTTGCTGCAAATTCACCATCGATTGTAAGATCTGCCGCAGGAACAATAGAAGATTGAAATGAATATTGCTGGTGTAATTGTGGAGTTGGCAGAAGAATGATAGGAGCATAACGACCTGCGTTAATTCCTACGAAGGTGTATCTTCCCACACTTTCGCGGATATAATCCCCATTTCCTTGTCCAACAAAAGAAAAGGCGACATTATAAAGTGAGCTTGTAGTATTTTGTTCAAAACGATAGATGCGAATACTAGATCCATTGAAGACAGTATCAATGGCAGAATAATTTCCTTTTCCTCTGCCGAGAGAATCCACCCCAGTAACAAGAACGCCGGATTTTGTGGCAGACTTATTTCCTGATTCTCTTAATAGTGCTTTATCTGCATCGCTTAATGAAATATCAATCGGGGCATCCGGATCATCTGATTCACGAAAATAATTAGCTCGGAACGAAAAACCGTCTGTTAGTTTTGTTGAAGCGTCAACCCCCACAAAATTTCGGGTGAACTGTCTATCCGAATATTCAAAATCAATGACTATTCGTGAGGCACCTGTGATGAGCCTTCGCGTGGAAAAAGTAACTTCAGCTGATCCATACTCAATAGAGTAGTCATTATTGTCACCACGAACCATCAACTCTCCATCAACATATACTTGTTCTGTTCCAGCAATAATGATAATTGCGCGTTCATTATTTTTTCCGGTAAGTCGATATGGACCCTGCACACCTTCTATTCCTTGAATTGCGTTCGTGTTAAATTTTCCTCTACTCGTTGCGCCAGTCATTTGTAATTGTACCTGTGGAGAAGTTGTTTGATATTCCGCAAGCAATTTTGCTCCTTGTAATTTTCTATTGACGTTTACGAATTCGCCAACTTTGGAATTGAATTGAAAATCACCAAGTGTTGCTGCATAGACCGGACTTTTTATTTCGACAAAAACATTGTCAATTTCTTGAAGTGTTTGAGTATTGCCCTGTGGTTGAATAGGAGTATTTTCATCGGTTAATGCAGCAAGAATATCAATATCACTGGAAAGTTTGCCGGCCATTTGCAGACGGAATCCTGAACTTAACGTAAGATCGCGATTAGAACCGACAAGAAATCCTCGACTAATGGAACCGCTCTTCGAAAGTTCCGGACCGAACATATTTGTAAAAACACCCTCGGATTGTGTTATGAATGCCCGTTGTTTTTTTTTATCAAGAGAATCATTTTTAAAGACAAGCGTGCGAAGACTATATGTTGATTTTAACTCCAACGGCAAATAAGTGTATGATACAATTAATATGGAAGGTTTAATTTGAAAGGAGTCTAACCGTACAACAATTGCATTGAGTGATTTGCTAAACAAAAATGAATGCAGCGAAATGGAATCGCAAAGGACTTTTATCGAAGATGGTGAGATAAAGTTTTTGGATAATTGTAATGAAACGGTATCGCTGGTAGGATTGATAGGAAACGATTCAACATGAAATGTCGACGAGGTCTGCGCAGAAACAAACAGAATTGGAAGAACACATAACCAATATACTATTGAGAATTTCATTGTCTAAAATGATTCAATAGTAAAAAGTTACGCTAAACCTCCGTCAATTAAAATAAAAAAGTCATCCGGAGTGCGAATGACTTTATGAGAGTGTGCCGAAAGTCGGACTCGAACCGACACTCCTTTAAAGGGAACTGGATTTTGAGTCCAGCGCGTCTACCAATTCCGCCATCCCGGCAAGTAGATTTGTCTTTTGACGATACTTAAGACTCAATCAATATACAAAAAAGTTGAAATTGTGGCAAGTAGTGAACATTGCAGATATACTGAGTTAAAATAAAATAGATCAACTTTCAGCAAATGTTTTGATTGCATCAATAAATTTTACTATTGCTTTTGCTTTACTCTTACCAAATGTCAACCAATGCCACGATGTTTCCGGGTTAGGATCTTCAACGAGAGGAATACGCAGTATCGGTTTTCCTTTATATTCATCAATAACAGGTTGTACTTCTTTTTTGCCATCTTCCATGTAATTTCTTTCCTTCTCTGTAAACTTTTTGTTTGAATCACCATAGTAAAGATACTTGGGAGATTGACTGAAGTCAATCTCAAAGTAGTATAAAAGAAAAGCCCGCACATCATCAAGATAATATGCAGGCTTCTTTTCCAAATACTAATTGTGTACAAGAAAAATAATGAATATTACTATCTTGAATATTTTTGAGTAACTATTTGTAACAACTTATTTATTGCTTTCCTATCACTTGCGCTTTTCGGTTCTCCTTTAACAACAGGAGCATTAAAAGAACCATTTGTGACTGTGATTGGTTTCGTGGGATCCGGGATGGCGTTATTGACAAAGAGGCCGCTTCCACTGAATGTTCCTTGTGCATTGTCTGTAGTAAAGGCAGATAAATTAACTGATCCACTTGTCAATCTATAACCGACAGTGAATGGATCATCATCACTTTGAAGATTAGGATTCCATGCTACACCATATCGGCACATTGCTCTTTTCATGAAACCGGGATCATCACCAAAATTATAGGTTCCAGTTTTAACGCTGAGAGTATCCTGAATTTCAATCATTGCTACATCCCAGCTCGTATCAGAATTTTTGAAATACCCTATAACTATAAGGTCTGCTTGGTGTGAAGAACTTATTGGATTTATCATGTAAAATCCACCGACACCCTGACTGTTGGTTGGAAGTGAATCGGTATTAAGGAAGATACCATTTGCAGAAAAATTCTTTACGGTATTGTCGAAGGACATTATTCCAGGAGTTGTAAATGGAATCCAAACCCGAACTTCAATTGTGGTAGTTTTAAATGGATTGGAATTATCTTTTACCACAAAAAATGTTCGGCCGCCGCTCACACCGTTGATTGTTACTGTTGTTCCGCTTACCGTGGCAGTTGCAATCGTTGGATCTGGTGGCAGATGAATAGAATACGGAGCAGTTCCCCCTCCAATTTCCGATGTTTTAAACACTCCTGGTTGAACTTCTACATAGGAAGGATTTGCAAAGAGTCCACCTGGCCCTCCCATGACCGAAATAAATATTTCTATATATTTTGGTGGAATGGAATTATCACTGATGCCAACACTGGTATAACCAATTGCTACAGCATTCACAGTGACATTATCTCCGGTCAACGTAGCCGTAGCAACCATCGAATTTGGAAAATTCTCAATTTTATAAGGAGTCACACCACCGCTGATGTGTGAGAACATTGATTTCCCGATTTCGATATTGAGATATCCAGGATTTGCCATAAGGCCGCCGGGATTAAATGAAGTTGTAAATGTGATGCTATCAATCTTTCCCAATTCCATTTCGACATTTCCGGCTGACTTTGAATGGATAATCATTTTTTGGGCAAGGGATACTTGTATGAGAAAGATGGCACAGAATATAGTAATAATATTTTTCATGACGTTTCTCCTATTGTTCAGACATTCGTTTATTTAAGCATCATCATTTTGCGCGTGATGACGGATCCTTCAAAACGTATTTCGCTGATATACATTCCGCTGGAGACAAGTTGTCCCGCACTATTTCTACCGTTCCATATTATCCGATGTTCTCCTGATTCCTGATAGGCATCGTATAAAGTTGTTATCAGTCTCCCGGTAACATCATAGATACGAACAGCAACAACATTTGACTGAGGGATGGTATATGTGATTGTGGTTGTTGGATTGAACGGATTTGGATAGTTTGGAAGCAGTGCGAATGTTTGAAGAACATTGGTAATCAACTTTTGCGTACGGTCATCCACTGATGTTGGAATGTCAAAAGTAATTTTTGATATTGTTTCAATTGGAAATATCTGAAGCGATCCATCTTTCATTTTGATCCGCATCATGTCCTGTGCGGACAGGATCGTACCAAAGAGGAAGATGAAACAAATGAATTTTTTCATGTGACCCCCTTAATAAATGAAAGGAATTAGTGAAACCACACAAACATGGTTTTAGCTTTCATAGAACTCCTTTTGTTGCGACGAATGTCGAGGTGTGTTCTGTCGGAATGTGTGAATACCGGAAGAGGTGTTACTGCGGGTATGTGATATGCCCTTGTTCATCGAACACACTCAACAAAGATGTTGGAACGTGCAAATGGAACAGGATTATTAGTACAATTTTATAGAATCAAACAGTGAATAGCAAGAGACCGCATGATGGACATCACCGGTTTTGAATTATATTTTTTCAATTCAAGATAAATTTATCTTTATTGCTCAAATTGAAAAATAGACAAGAGAAGTAGTTGTGGGATAAAAAAATAATTTATTCTGAAAAATATGTCTCAATCAACGGTAAGATTCTCTCTTAAAGATCATTGAAAATCTTACCGTTGAGATTTATAAACGCTTGTACAGATATGCAGATTCATTTTTCTTATTGACGGTGCCATCATTAATGACAAACGTTCCGCCATTCCAAATTGAAGCACTTCCGTATTCACCCCGCTTATTGATAGCGTAAAATGAAACGTTAAAATTTGGTTTGCCGTCATCTGTCAGTAATCGTTTCATCTTTGTTTGTTCTGTAATTCGTTTACACGCCATAAGACATGCCTCTTCCGGCGATTTTCCTTGCCGCATGTATTCAACAATCATCACCGAGCTGCAGCTGGTTAGATTTGCCTCGCCTCTTCCGGTTGAACCGGCACCTCCTATTTCATTATCAACAAACAGTCCTGCTCCAATTATCGGCGAATCTCCGACTCGACCGGGAATTTTATACGAGAGACCGCTTGTTGTAGTCACTCCCGAAATATTGCCGTTGAGATCTTTGCCAAGACAGTTGATGGTGCCGTATGTTTGCATTACTTCGTGAAATTTGGAGCCAATATTTTTATCATCAAGGGAATGCGGCGGTAAATAATCATCTTGCGTGGAAAGATTTTCTTTCCACTTTACCCACATTTTTCGAGACTCTTCCGTGAGAAGATTCTCTTCCTTAAAGCCATGCATTCGTGCAAACCGTAGCGCTCCTTCCCCAACCAACAACACATGATCTGTTCTTTCCATAACCACCTTTGCAACGGAAGAAGGATTTTTAATATTTCTGAGTGCCGCCACAGACCCAGCGCGATGTGTCGGTCCGTGCATCACTGAGGAATCAAGTTCTACGATTCCCTCTTCATTCGGAAGTCCGCCATAACCTACCGACATGTCATTGGGATCATTTTCAACAATATTGACTCCTGCAACAACAGCATCGAGAGCGTCGATTCCTTGCTTAATCATTTCCATTGCTTTTGCCGTAGCTGCTATTCCATTTCCGCTAGAGATGACAACTGTTTTCCGCACCTCGGTATTTTTATTCTGCGACATTAGTGTTTCGGGAAATGTTGTTACGGCAGCACCGGACAATAATGTCGATGTCAGGAATGCGCGTCTGTTGATGTTGGACATGATACGATCTCCATAAATTATTTTAATGGTGTCAAAGTAATAGTTCAAGAAGAGAGAAGCAACAGTTGAAAATTGTTTCTTTGTTTAAAATACGAAAGGGATGCTATGCATCCCTTTCATATTAAACCATAGTATTGTTGATCCTATTTTAAGATCAACATTTTTTTAATGCTGGAGAAACTACCCGCAGTGAGTTTATAGTAATACACTCCGCTGGAAAGAGACGATGCATCAAATTGGACTGAATAGACACCAGTTGAATGCACACCTTCTACTAATACAGATACTTCTCTACCGATAACATCATACACTTTCAATGAAACAAGAGACTGTTTCGGGATATTGAATTGTATTGTTGTTGTCGGGTTGAATGGATTCGGGAAATTTTGTTCCAGCATGAATTCCGTCGGAACAGTTCCCGCGATTTGTGTGGAAACACCGGCAACAGCATCAGGATCCAGAGCAATAGTCTGAATGTCTGCTTTTCCCAGGTCACCTATTACCGTGGCAGCTCCTGATGATGTATCAATCCTAATCAGTTTGTTTGTTTCCAATCCCGTTCCACTTAAACCGTACAATTTCCCATTTTTATCAAATACGATGTCAACAACACCAATTCCTAATCCTGTTTTTCCAACCAATGTGGAAATTCCAGTTGTTCGGTTAACTTTATAGATATTGTCCTGCGTTCCACCAGTTCCGGTATTTCGAAGTGACATCCATAATGTTCCGTTGACAGGATTAACTGCAAATCCACCAGGACGTTGTGAAGATCCGTTAGTCCCGATCTGAGTCAACACACCGGTATTGATATTGACAGTATAAATAGCTCCGCTAAATGCTCCTATGTATGCCATGGAATCATTATAGATGGCTAATCCTTTAAGATTTGCAGTACTCGTGGTAGAAATTTGTTGGAAATTCACACCATCGCTGCTCAAACGGAAAAATGCTCCGCCGCTCGCCGAACCAGAAAGATCATAACCGATCAGTTCTTTTGTTTTCGGATGAATTCTCATGGAGGTAAGTTGTGTTACTGGAAGTTTCGAGATCAATGCCGGTTTCCCATCAAACGAATTGACATTAAATAAGTTACCCCCCTCAGTTTTTCCAGAAGCTGCATATATTATTCCGGCAACAGTTTTGATAATCTGAAATCCTGCACCGGACAATTTGAATTTGTAGGTCGGATTAAGCGGATCATTCGTGGTGAACATAATCGAATCTTTTTTCGATCCGCCTGAAAGAGGTTTAAAATAAACTTTCAACTCCAGTACACCTTCACTTGGAATTTTATACGGCGTTGTTGGTTTATTCAAAACAACAAAATCATTTCCTGTAGCAGAAATATTCGAAATAGTCAAAGAGTCTAATCCATCATTCGTAATAGATAACGAAAGTGTGTCGCTGGTTTGGTTTACATTCTTCGTTCCAAATTCGAGGAACGAACGATTGATTGCAAAAATGCCTCCAGCAAGCGGGCCGATCTTTGCAGAACCAATCCATGTTGCCCATGTGTTCTTTCCTGATGCATATTCAGTGTGTGCCCACATTGTTGTGGAATCCGATGGATCGACGGCAATTCCGCTGTAGTCACCCCAACGATTACGTGTTCCGCTAAAGGTCAGCACATAATTACCAGCACCTTCCTTCATTGTTACGCTGGAAGACAATCCTAATGGGTCATTCTTTTTTCTTCCTGAAACATATGCTCCCGGATATTCCGTTAAACCACTGCGCGAATATGTAACAAGAATATCTTGGTTTTTATTGACAGCAATTGCAGGATAAAAATACCAATATCCAGCCGCTCCAAATGCAACGTCTTCTATTACTTTTTTGGCAAATGGATTGAACTTCACATATCGCACCGCGGAATATTGATTAGCTGATCCTGAAGCGACTGCATGCACAACCCAAAGTGAACTGTCGCGATAGATTCCGTTTGCACGAATTTGTCGTCCGCCGCTTTCTAATAATGGTGAACCTCCACCGAGTTGTTGCGGTTGAGTCGGTGTTCGATACGGAGATACAATAATATTATCTGCTGTGAATGATGCATTTTTTGATGTCGGATCGGACAATGTCCAAAGCGTCATATAATTTGCAGTACTTGTTGAGGGAATATTAACGAAAAATGCTTTTGAACTTGGTGTGTATGCATTCGGCGGTCGGATACCGTCAAACACAGAATTTTGTTCCGGGTCTCTAAAATCCCAAAAGTCTGAAAATGTTATTGCATTAGTATTTCCTGCATACAACTGCGCTTTAGGAATGATGCGCAATTTATTATAGGCAAAACTACCTCCGGCAAGCGGAAATTGTCGCGATGATAAATAGAGTGCAGCACTATCATAACCAAGTGCAGGATAGTCTCCCCAATGTGGCGTCAAAGAATCACCAACAGCAATGGCGGAAGTGTTCCATTGATACCATGTTCCGACAGGATCTGCATCGTCAGAAACAGCGAAGAGATGACGGTGATCTGTTGCTGTTGGACTTGTCATCCATAACATCACCCATCGGTTAGCGTAATGGTCAAAAATTATTTGCGGATCATTCGGACCTGAACCAGGAGCGATCGCGGTAAAAAAGTTTGCTGCGGTGATGGTTTTTACTAACGTTCCGTTCTTTTCAAAAATTCTGAACGATGTATTGACCATAACCATCACGTGGTTTGGTCCAACGGCCATAATCGGATCCGGTGGAATGGAATTTCCCATTGGAAATCCTTGGTATCCTTTTTGAATAACAGGACGACCAATCGAGGCGGAAGAGACTGAAGCATCTTCATAAAAATTTGTGACTTGTTTTTCGTCAAATGTGCTTCGATATTTTTTGGGTGCAATTTCAGATAACGCCGGTATTTCATAATGAGGATGATACGGTACTTGAACGCGATCATCAACCGATGTTTCATCTCCGCTCATCATAGCATTCGTGAAATCATTTGTGTTGACCGTAATACCGGCTGCGGTCGTACCAAATTTTGGTCCTTTAACATAACTTGGTGCGGTACCTTCAAATATTTTGAACACCAAATCACCACCGGTCGGAGTGCCTCCACTGGTTCCTCCTCCGTGCCACTCACCCACAAGAATGTAATACGTCTTACCGGCAAGCAACTTCATAAAAACTTCTGATTGACGCACGCCAACAGCATCATCGTTACAACGTTCTTCCACCAGTGCACCACATGTTCCTGTGTACACTCCCATCATAACATCGAAATCTGCTGTCGGTGTACTTCCCACTGTACTGATGTACACAAAACGGTCAACATCTGCTGTATACTTAAACCAAACAGTTTTTCCTTGTGCAGCAGTATCGTTACAGCTAATGTTGGGATCACCGACATTTACTGTGGCTAATCGAGTGTCTTGTGTGGTATTGAATGGAAGAGCTGAGACAACAGTTGCGGTGGCACATTCATCATTTGGAGCTTGCGCAAACGTTATTGATGAAAGTAAAAGCAAACAACAAGAGACAGTGTAAATAAATTGCCTCATCGAACCTCCTATGTATGGTGAAATATGGATTGGCAAAACAATGTCTGAATATAGGATTAGCAGATTACAAAGTAAAGCATAGGGAGCACATTTGATGGAAATTTCGTCCTGCTTATCACTAAGGATATTTGATGAAAATTATATATTTTGAAAGCAGTTATGGTTAAAAAACAATATAACAGTGTAAAAGAAAACGCTTCTTTGATTCGACTCATTGCTACAATTATCATGTTTTGTAGTTTTACGAGAACGTATGCTCAGCAGGTACAGTATTGGACTGCATTGCCAAAACCAACTCAGTATACACTGAATAGTGTGTATTTTACCGACAGTCTACACGGATGGATTACCGGACAAAACGGCGTTCTGATGTACACTTCAAATGGTGGAAGTTCTTGGCAGCAAAAAATTTCCGGAACAACAAGTGAAATCCCATCTATCTTTATTCGCACAACCAACGACATTTGGTCACTAGAATTCAAATATCCTATCGACGATACTTCTTGGTATGGAACAAATATTCTTCACTCTACTAATGGTGGTTCAACATGGTCTGTGCAACGATACGACAGTACAATTTTTAGAACGATTGTCTTTCAGGATTCGCTGACAGGATTTATGGGAGGCTCGTATGGAACAATTGTGAAAACAACGAATGGTGGTCAATCTTGGTATAAAGTTAGTGATAGTTCTCTCCATAAATATCCTGTCTATAAAATAAAATTTTTTGATAAAAATTATGGTTTTGCCATTGGCGGACAATTAGAAATCGCCGGTATTGTATGGAAGACAACGGATGGCGGAGAAACTTGGAGATCCAAAATTATCGGTGGAGATCCTGTCTTTAGTATTCACTATTTTGATTCGCTGCATGTGTTTGTTGGTATGGCAGATATTGATCAGTCAGGTGCAATATTTTTACGCACCATTGATGGAGGAATTTCTTGGACTGCAGAGAATACGCCATTATGGGGTGAACCAACGAATATTGCTTTTCGTACTGCAACGGAATTTTGGGTTCCCATGGGAATCGGCGGATTGTGTTTGCGATCAATCGATGAAGGATTCACATGGGAACAAATTCCCGTTCAAGGACAAATACCTGTGTATGACGTTTGTTTCCCAAATGAACGAACAGGATATATGGTGGGTCACAAAGGTGCTCTGTATAAATTTAATGCAGCTGTCCTTTCTGTTAATGAACAAAAAAAAAGTAGACAAGAATATTCTCTTTCGCACAATTATCCCAATCCGTTTAATGGTACAACAACTATCACCTATCATCTCTCTAAAACATCATACGTTTCTATTACGGTTTATGATATTGTAGGAAGGAACATAGAATCATTGGTTGACGAAGTGCAACAAGAAGGCAATTATTCTGTTCGATGGGATTCGAAAAATATTTCCAGCGGACTGTTTTTTTATCGTTTACGAGCAGGTGATTTTGTTCAATCGGGAAGAATGATTTTGCAGCGATAAACAGAGTAGACCATCACCTCTACGGGGTCGTAGACCTTAAAGGTGACGGCCTACTTACGGAAGGTTTTATTTTTGCAAAATCATTTTTTTAACGAATCTGCTCTCTGATGTTTTCAATTGATAGAAATAAATCCCGCTGGAGAGTGTTGATGGAGCATCAAACACTATAAAATGTTCTCCTGCTGATTGCATAGTTTCAACAAGTGTCGATACTTCCCTTCCTAAAAGATCAAATACCTTTACCGTGATGAATTGTCGCTTCTGTAATGAGTATTGAATTGTCGTTGATGGATTAAAAGGGTTTGGGAAATTTTGTGTTAATTGATACTTGGCAGGAATGGACGTTTCCTTTTTTACAGTAACGAGTGTTGCAATGGGAACTTGCGAAGACCAGATTTGATATATTCCGCTCGAATTATCCATCCACATTGGAATCAACGTTCCACCAACACTTGTCATTGAAATATTATCACCTTGATATCCTTGTCCTAGTCCGCCGATGGCTTGCGGTCTAAAATGGTGATCCCCTATTTGAAAATCATTCCACGAATCTCCACCATCTGTTGAACGGGAGAGAAAAATTCCGACCGAATCACTTGTGGTGTTTCGATCGTCGTAATACAACACATTTATTCCACCGCCGTTATCAACATGAACCGCAGGAAAATATTGAATTTTTCCGTTATTCAATGGATCCTGATTCGCTCGAATTCCTTGGGACCAACTTTGTCCATTATTTGATGAACGATATAAAATAACATCCGGATCATTTCCTGCCGAAGAAAAATTCTTTTGTGTTGTTACAATATAGATCCATCCGCGATGAGTACCGTTTGTGTGATCAACATCAATTTTTGGAAGTCCGTTGACGCGAATGGATGATTTTTGTGGTAGAGTTCCTTGAATTCCATTCATATCAATCGATTGTTCAACCACACTCCATGTCACTCCGCCATTCACCGATCGCGCAAACCCAATAAAATCTTCTGTATATGGTGAGACAGATTGAACGCCAGCCCATACCGCGAATAGATTGCTATCAATTCCGATTGCTAATTCTGCACCCTGACTTCGTTGAACAGGATTATTGATTGATGTAGGAACACTCCATGTTAATCCCCCATCAACTGTGAATGACACCTTTAGAGGAAATGGAGGGAGCAATTCGACATAAGCAGTGTATGTTCTTCCATAATAACTGCTGATAGAATTTATATCGGTGGTAATTGAAGCACGATCCTGCCTTTCACCGGCAATTGTTCGTTGCGAAGACCAGGTAAGGCCATTATCAGTGGAAACATGTGAAAATAATCCATCTTGGAATCCGAGACGTGTAAGAATAAATTTTCCATCCTTATCGATAGTAATTCCGGGATCACCTCGATGAAATAATAATGGAGCACCTTTACAGGTATCACTTCCATTCCAGGTCGCTCCTCCATTGTTTGAGATGTAAATACCTTCGCTAATAAATCCTGACGAGAGATTGATCGTGTTTGCACTACTGAATAAAAGAGCGTTATTTGATGGATGTCTCGTAACAAAAACTTCTGTTTGTGTAACATTGCTAGGGTATATTCTGAAATTACTTGAAATTCCAAAAAGAGAAGTTGCCGACAACTGAGCAAATGCAGAATTGGTTGGAACGGAGAACAATATTATTAAAAGAAACATCCAACCAATAGCGGGTAGGCTCGTCGCTCCGTTCCTTGGAATGACATTGAGATGAGATTTTTCAGATGTCTCAATAAGTGAATTATGGAAAGACATATTACAACGTATATCCAATGTTAAATGAAGCGTAATAATTTCTCGGTTCACCTGATTCAAAAAACTCTTTTCTATCCGAGTTGATATTGATGAATGCGATGTGAGTTTTATTAAAGATATTATTTATACCGCAGGAAACAAGAAAATTCACATTTCCCGAAACGATGTCTGTTCCGACGGTCGCGTTTACAATTTGATAATCACCTGATCGCGACGAATTTTCATCATTCACATACATACCGCTGACAAAATTGAAATTTGTTTTCACAAATCCTGTCATCTTCTCTATAATTTGCTGTTGATAAGAAAGACTTGATGAAAAATTATGTTCTGGTACGCTCGGCACGATTTTACCAGAGAATATTTTGTCAGTGATTGTGTCACCACTTGCGTTGTATGTTCTTGCAACGTATCTGTTATATAAAAAATCTGAAAATGTATACGCCAGTTTGAATTGCAGTCCTGAAATAATATCCGTCGCAATTCCAAATTCGATACCCGTTCTCTTTGTTTCCGCAGCATTCCGATAAAACACATCACTGCCAATTGAAAACGGAACGATTTCATCCTGGATAATGCTGTTAAACAACACAAGTTCAAAACGCGTTTGCGAAAAATATCCGTCGTTCATAATCATTCCCTTCATTCCAATTTCAACATTTTGCGAATACTGGGGCTGAAGATCAGGATTGATCAACCGTGGGAAATTGGTGCTCAGCGGATAATTTTCCATTTCATTTCCTGCCGGAGAATCGAACGAATAACCGAACGATGAGAATATTCCAATCACCGGGGTTATCTTATAATTAGCCGAGACTTTTGGAGTAAATTTTTCAAAAACGCGTTTTGCATTCCTCACTTCAAGATTCCTATCCGACTGATCAAAGAGGACTTTGTCCTGACGTCCGGTGATAAGCAGATCCAGCTTATCAGGAAGAAGCGATATTGTCGTTAAAAAGTATGCTCCCACATTATCGATGATTTCATCCGTGAGATTGTCCACCGGTTCTCCTTTTTTCCCACCAATGTTAGGATATTCTTCGATTGGACCGTATTGATGGAACAAATCCATTCCTAAGGAAACTTCCACAGGAAAATCGAATAACGATGTTTTGTGGACCCATCGGCCGGTTCCGCCGAATCCGTTCCGATTAAAAAAACGGTATGTTGCCGCGGTTCGTTCAAAATACTTTGTCGTTCCGTAGCCGGTAATTTCTAATTCGTTGTTTTTATTTCCGCCGAACAATGTATTGTATCGAATACCGATTCTCCCTTTTTTAGAAACACGTTTTGCATCTCTTCCGACATCTCGGGGATTGGACATAAAGGGATCTTTTTCATATTGAGCCTGTGTTAACGAACCGGGAAGTTTAATCAATCCGTCAACATAGTATAATAACATTGTCATTTTTGATTCATCGTTCGGTGCTGTTTCATAAACGGAATTGACGATATTCCAATAATCATTACTATGCTTGCGATATCCTTCCGCAGTATGATATGAATAGGTTGTAAGGAATTTATATCCATCTCCTTTTAATGCAAGTTTAAATCCATTGTTGCGAGAACCAAACGATGCCGCTTCATTAAATTGAACGATATGACTCTCATTAAAGTCAATGTCGTTAATGAAGTTGATAACACCGCCGGGCGCATTCGTATACAATGAAGAGGCATTCCCTTTGACAATTTCAATTCGTCCGATGGATTGGAAATCAATTGCCTCGATGCGTGTTTGACCATCCGGTTCCGACTCTGGAATATCGTCCAGTAAAATTCGAACCCCGCGTATTCCTGAATTGGAACGGGAACCGAAACCGCGGATTGATATGCGAACATCATGGTTGCCATATCGGTTTTGAAAGAATAAACCGGGAATGCCGGAAAGAACATCGCTTGCAGAATTTTTCCGTTCGTACCGATATTCATAATTGTTGATTCGCTGTACTGAATACGGAATATCAATAATTTTTTTTAAGGTTCGTGTTCCTGTGATAATCATCTCATCCACTTCGTACGCTTTCGTACTATCGTCCGAAGAAATAATATTATCACCCTGGGCTGCAGTAAATGAAATACTGATACCAAGGAGAAGCAACACATATTTCAGAAGCTTCATAACGTATCTTTCTGTTAAATGAAAAGATTCATAAGTATACAATGCTTCGTTCATCGCAAAACAGCATACTCCGTTTTATCAATCGACAACACAATTGAGAATACCTATGACAATTACTGTGGTTGTGATATGTCTATCTAGACAAGCTAGATGGTGTGTATTCGCGGCGGTGGAAGATCGACGCATTCATGTCGACCAATAGTAAGGAATGTGCGATACAACCGGAAGCTTCCAATCATGATCACCGGTTGAGCTTGGAATCCGTTTTCGGGTGTAAAAAAAATAAACCCTGTCGGAATGGAGTGAGAATAGATGTAGTTTGCTGTCGAATTATCTTTTGTTTTGTTTGCTAAAAAACCGAGAAACTTAGCAACCATTTTTTCTTCGGAAATATCTCTGTAACAGAATAACACAAAATCGTCCCCCTCTGCTTCTCTCCATACAATGTCGTACATACCGCCATTGAGACGGAACTCCCGTTCATGGATTTTGATTTCATCAAATTTTTTCTTGCTGATCCGAATCTTCTGTATCTGGGGTGCGATATTTTTCGAATGGATGATTGTTGCAACCGCAACCTTATGAATCCACTGCCTCACTTGCAACCCAAAGATCATCCCGCCCGCATCAAACAGGAAAATAGCAATGAGCGATATGGAAATATATTTTTTCAACAAAGTAATTATGACACCTGATACTATTTCAAAAACATCATTTTTTTTGTCTCAAGAAAACGTCCAGTCGAAATCGTATAATAGTATACCCCCGATGAAAGTCCGCTTGCGTCAAAATATTCCCGATAATATCCAGGAGTTCTCATCCCTTCAGCAAGGGTTTGAATGATTCTGCCGAGTGCATCATACACAGTAATTTTAACAAAAGAAACTTTTGGAATGGAATATTGAATAACTGTTAAAGGATTAAAGGGATTCGGATAGTTTTGCTGTACCGAAAAATGTATGGGGAGCTGTTGCGCTTCATCGGAAACTTCCGCTACTGCATCCGGATTTAATGCAATAGCAGTGATATTCGATTTCCCAACATCAAATGTGTGAATGGCTTTCCCGTTTGTTGTATCGACAATCAGGAATTTATTTTGTGCCGTATTAATTCCAGCAAGAACGTATAATGTTCCATTTTTATCGAACAATACATCAGCATTAGATATTCCTAAACCAGTTTGACCAACCAATGTTACGGCTTTGGTAGATACATCAAATTTGTAAATACCATCCAAAATTCCGGAAGTTGCGCGGAGGCAAAACCATAACGACCCGTTAACAGGATTTAGCGCCAATCCACCGATACGAAGTCCGGTAGATGCCAATTGTGTTGTCGATCCGGTGTTGATGTTGAGCCGGTAGATTCTTCCATTAAAATCTGCAGTATACGCAAGAGAATCGTCGATGAATGCAAGACCTTTCAGATTGGTAACGGCGACGTGCGATATTTTTTGAAGGCTGCTCCCTGAAACGCTAATGCGGTATAATGCTCCTCCATTAGTACTTCCTGTGGGATCAAGACCGATCAATTGTTTTGTTGTCGGATGGACTCGCAAACTTGTCACCTGCGTTAATCCGCTGTTAGCAATAAAAGTTATTTCTCCATTTGAAGTATTGATTGAATACAGTTTTCCTCCATCCGATAATCCGGATGTAGCATAGAGAGTTCCTAATTGAGCAGGGACAAGTTGGAATCCTGTGCCGCTGAGTGTCGTCAATGTATTTGTTGTTACACACGATTGGGATGCACAGTATATAATTGAATCATTGAAATTTCCTGCTGCAGTTGGCGCAAAATAAATTTTGAGCACGAATGTTTCGAGGCTTGGTATTTTTATCGGCAATGAAATTGATCCAGCGATCTTAAATTGTTGTGTAGCAGTGCGAAGAGACGAAATCACTAACGTATCAATCCCATCATTGGTTATTATAATAGATACAGTGTCGCTTGTTGTCCCAACATTTTTTGTTCCAAAATTAACAAAAGTTCTATCGGTTGTCAGTTTACTCCCTGCAATTGGTCCCATTTGTGTTTTCGCCACCCAAGTTCCCCATTTATTCTTTCCTGCAGCAAATTCTGTATGTGTCCAAATAGAAACACCGTCTGTCGGATCCAAGCCTATGCCGCTGTAATCACCCCACCGATTTCTTCCCGACGAAAAATCGACGACATAATTTCCTCTTCCATCCCGCAATGCAATACTTGGAGCAAGTCCCGGAGGATCATTCTTTCTTCTTCCAGTCATAAACGCGCCAATATATTCTTCCGTTCCGGAGCGGCTATACGTGATGGTCATGTCGCCATTTTTATTAACCATCAATGCCGGATATGAATGCCAGTATCCTTCCAATCCAAACGCTACATCTTCTTTTATTTTCTTTTGAAATGGATCGATTTTTAAATACCGAATAGATGAAAAACTTTTTTCGAACCCGCTTGCTACGGCGTGGACTGCCCACAATGCACTATCGCGATAGATTGGTTCATTCCGGATATCTGCTCCGAATGTTTCAATCAATATTGAGCTTCCATCACGTTGATCTGCGTCAGGTGATGGAAAATATTGGACGACTGGAACATTTGTTCCTGAAATTTTTGGTTTGGTCAACACACTGTCCACTGTCCACAACGTAAAGAACGTACCGAAGAAATAGGGAGAATCGTTTAAGAGAAATTGTGTTCCCGTATTTTCGTACGCAATACTTGGTCTCAATCCAAAAATCACCGCTTGCAAATTATCCGGATCTCTAAAATCCCAAAAATCTGTCCAGGAAATTGCATGAGCATTGTTCTGATATAATTGTGCTTTTGGGATGATTCGTAATTTGCTGTATTCAAAATTGGTAGTAAATCCGAACTGATTTCCTGTAATGTATATTGCATCTTTATCAAATCCGACACGAGCGTAGTCAGTCCAATTGGAGACGACGGAGTCTCCGAGCATATGAGCTGGTAATGCCCAATTATACCACGTTCCGATTGGATTGCTGTCGTCAGAAACGCCGAGTAAAATATATGCCTTCTTTTGTGTGTCATCGACATGGAGCATTTCAAAAATCCATCGCTGATCAAAATGATCGTACATGAGAATAGGATCGAATGTACTGGCTCCCGTTATTACTTGATCAAACCATGCATCGGCATCGATCGTCTTCAAAATATTTCCATTTTTATCAAATATTCGAAATGTGGAATTGACGGCAACCATAACATGATTCGGTCCAACGGCAAGGATTGGATCAGGAGGAATAAAATTTGTTTGAGGGATTCCCTCAAAACTCTGAACCGCCACAGGACGTGCTATGGTTGAAGCAATTGATTTTATTGAAGCATCTTCAAAATAATTGGATCCATATGGCGCCAGCGGAGCAATCATCTGTTTCGGAGGTGGAAGTTTTTCTATCCGTTTATTTACGTTTGGTTTTTTACTCTTCGGGCGAGATAAAGGTATTTCAAACGTTGTTAGAAAATTATCCGTATTGGTTATTACACCGTTATTCACAATTCCCAATTTTGGTCCACGAACCAACGGCGGAAGAATCGGGGCATACACTTTTAGAATAAGGTCACCTCCGGTCGGAACTCCTCCGTTTGTGCCCCCGCCTCCCCATTCACCAATCATAATGTAATACGTTGTTCCGGCGATCACAAAAGTTCCAATTGCAGATTGACGCGTATCGAGAGTATCGTCGTTGCATTTTATTTCCGAGAGATTTCCGCATGTACCCACAAACATTGCCATAATAATATCATAATCTGCGATTGGCTGACTTCCAACAGTATTAAAGACTACATATCGTGAAGTATCTGCAATGTATTTGAACCACACTGTTTTCCCGTTTGTCACACTGTCTTGGCACGATAATGCCGGATCGGAATTGTTGGGAGATGCTAATCGCGTATTTTGTGAAATCTGAAACGGAAGCGATGAAATTGTCATAGCAGTTGTACATTCATCGTTGCTGATTTGTGCGAAGAGTTTGTTACCAAGAAGGGAAATTGTTAGAAAAAATATTCTCAAAAGTATTTTCATATCACCTTTGAATGTTACAATTCATAGACATTGCGCAACAGCGTTGCAAGATGAACAATTTTCATCGTAGAATTATTTTTTTTGCAGCCATATTCAATCTGAGTTATACATCCGGGATTGTTTGCAACTATATATTCAGCATCTGCAATCGTTACATTCTCCATCTTTCGATCGAGAATCTTCATAGAGTCTTCATGGCGTACAACGTTATAGATTCCGGCGCTTCCGCAGCACCAAGATGCCTCATTCAATTCTACATATTCAACGCCTGGTATGGATTTGATGACATCACGTGGTTGTTTGGAAATTTTTTGCGCATGAATCAAATGGCATGCATCATGATACGTCACCCGATGACGGAATTCCTTGACCGGTCTTTTTAATCCAATATCAAACAGGAATTCCGAAATATCCTTTACTTTACCGGAGAGAAGTTCTGCTTTTTCCGCATAGTCCGGATCGTCATGAAGATAATGTCCATACTCTTTCATCAGTGCTCCACATCCGGCGGAGTTCATCACAATCGCATCTAAATCGAACTTTAAAAACTCATCAATATTTTTTTTTGCAAGAGTTCGTGCAATATCAAAGTCGCCGTTGTGCGCTTGCAGCGATCCACAACACACTTGATTTTTTGGAATGATTACTTCACAATCATGGTGCAGAAGTACTTTTACTGTGTCTTCATTGATGTGCGCAAACGCTACATTCATAATGCAGCCGGAAAGAAATCCTACACGAAGGCGTGATTTTCCGGAGGGACGAACAATTTCAGGATAAACGTCGTCAAAAAATCGGTCGTCAATTCTTGGGGAGAGATTCTGGATTTTTGAAAGATTGGGGGCAAGTTTTTTTACAACGAGCGAATGTTTCATTATTTGCTCTAAACCGCTGCTTTGATAGAATCCAAGAATCCTGGCTGTAAATTTCAGAAGATATTTTTTTGAAAGGACGTTTCGAAGAAATATCCATTTCATGATACGAGTGCTCGGCGATGCTTTTGACTGAACTCGCAATTGATTACGAACAGATTCCACAAGAGAACCATATTTCACACCAGCAGGACAAGCTGTTTCGCACGCTTGACAGTCCAAACAAAAATTCATTTCATCGATAAATCCATCTGTTACATCTAATGTTCCTTCAGCAACAGATTTAATCAAACGGATGCGGCCTCGTGGCGAAGATTTCTCTCTTCCGGTGATAGCATAGGTTGGGCAAACCGGTAGACACAATCCACAATGCATGCAATTTGTGATGATGTCATCACTGGGGATATCGATTCCACTAAAATTTGATTGTGTAACGCTCATAGTATGAATCAATCCAAAAATATCTGAGAAGTTGCTGTCGGATGCGATACTACATCTTAAAATGATGTTGATTTACATATCAAATATTTTTCCGGGATTTAAAACATTGTTAGGATCCAACGCCTTCTTGATTGTTCGCATTGTATTGATTGCCGTATATCCGGTAACAAGGTGAAGAAATTTTTTCTTGGCGAGGCCTGTACCATGTTCGCCGGTAATCGTTCCTCCCAATTTTACCGCTTCCAGAAAAATATCTTCGAATGCCTTTTCTGCCCTTGCAATCTCATCATGATCACGTTCATCGGTCAGACACGTAGGATGTAAATTACCGTCGCCGGCATGGCCAAATGTTCCAATCATCACGTTGTATTTTTTTGAAATACTCTGAATCTTTTCCAACATCGTCGCAATTTCACTTCGAGGAACGGTGATATCTTCCAGAATGGTAGTCGGCTTCACTCGCGCAAGCGCGGAGAAAGCAGAACGGCGAGCCGTTTTCAACCTCATTGCTTCTTCAACGGATTCGGCAATTTTAACATCGGAAGCATTATTAAGTTTACAACATTCAACGATTTTTTTTGCCTCCTCCTCCACAATGGAAGCAGGACCATCCACTTCTAATAGCAGCAAGGATTCAATATTCGTTGGCAGTCCAATCTTTGCAAAATCTTCCACGCATTGAATAGTGATTTTATCTAAAAACTCTACCGTGCATGGGATAATCTTCTGTGCGATAATTGCCGAAACTGTTTTCCCAGCATCTGCCTGTGTATTAAAATACGCAACCATGGTTTTACTGGTTTGCGGTTTTGGGATCAGTTTGAGTAGAATCTTTGTAAATATTCCAAGCGTTCCTTCCGAACCAATAAAAAAGTCTTTTAAATTATATCCGGCAACATCTTTTACTGTTTTACCACCGCAAATAATAATTTCACCGTCCGGAAGAACGACTTCCAAACCCATCACGTAATTTTTGGTCACTCCATATTTTAATCCGCGCAATCCGCCTGAGTTCTCAGCAACATTTCCGCCGATCGTGCAAATATTCATGCTTCCCGGATCCGGTGGATAAAACAGACCTATTCGTTCCACCTCTTGGTGAAGTTGCGCAGTAATAACCCCCGGTTCTACCCACGCTGTTAAATTTTCAGCATCAATTTCCAAAATCGTATTCCATTGCGACATATCTATGATGATACAATTTTCCGTAGGAATTGATCCTCCGCTTAATCCTGTACCAGATCCCCGGGGAACGACAGCAAATTTTTCTTGATTCGCAAGTTTTAGAATTTCGGAGATCTGTTCTTTTGTTGATGGCCGGGCAATTGCTTCAGGTAAGTGTGAATGTAACGGAGTGCCGTCGTACGAATACGTTATCTTATCTTCCTGAGAAGTGAACAGGTGTTTTTTCCCAACGATGGAAGAGAGCTTTGAAAGAACGTTCGATGATATCATTACTCTGCTCGTTTATAACGAACTAGGTAGAACTGATTGTCATGGGTTGAGACAAATACCTTAGGACGGTCACCATTGACAGTATTATAACAAACTACTAAAAAGCCACCGGTGACTTTGTAAATCGCTTTAAATACTTTTCCTTTGTTTGGACCGTCACTGCTGGTAAAATCAAAAGCCATTGGAATGACATACGGAATAAATTTTAATGTCCCTTTATCCGTATTCCCTCCAATATGAATTTCACATTGTTCTTTTGCGATCGTAAGTGTAATAACTGAAAGATATTCTTCATCAATATGTTGTCCGCCAAGCTCTACTTCAACTGCGTTCCAGGTTCCGTCAAGAGTCATAAAATTCCTTTAAACAAGATATGGTGATCGCGTATCACCAATGGGTGAAAATGAAATTGTTTCATCAACACATGTTGATTATATTTGTCCGTGCAATTCATATGAAAGTAACAAAATCACCTTCTAAAATCAATGAAAGAGGAGCATCAATGGATATTATAAAAAGACGGTCTTGGGCGGAACCATTCAAGATCAAATCAGTTGAACCGTTGCGAATGACCACGCGTGAAGAACGAGAAGTGACGATCAGAGAAGCCGGATACAACACATTCCTTCTAAAATCGAAAGATGTCTATATTGATCTATTAACGGATAGTGGCACGAATGCCATGAGTGATTACCAATGGGCAGGAATGATGCTTGGCGACGAAGCGTATGCTGGAAGTGAAAATTACTATCATCTGGAAGAAAAAGTTCAAGAATTTTACGGATACAAATATCTCGTTCCAACTCACCAAGGCCGCGGTGCCGAAAACTTGATTTCACAAATCCTGATCAAACCGGGACAGTATGTTCCTGGAAATATGTATTTCACTACAACACGGTTGCATCAAGAACTTGCGGGTGGAACATTCGTAGATGTGATTATTGATGAAGCGCATGATGCGCAGATTGAACATCCATTCAAGGGTAATGTTGATCTTCATAAATTTGAGAGTTTGATCAAAAGAGTTGGTGCAGAGAAAGTTGCCTACATTACCGTTGGTGCTACTGTAAATATGGCAGGCGGACAGCCGATCTCGATGGAAAATCTCAGAGCGGTATATCAACTGGCGTCAAAAAATAAAATAAAAGTAGTATTCGACGCTACACGCGCCATGGAAAATGCTTACTTCATAAAAGTGCGTGAAAAAGAGTATGAACAAAAAACGATAAAAGAAATTTTACACGAGATGTGTTCCTATTCCGATGCTGCAACTATGAGCGGAAAAAAAGATTTGTTGGTAAACATCGGCGGTTTTCTGGCAATGAATGACTACGATGTGTTTGAAGAAGCGCGGAATATGGTTGTAGTGTATGAAGGACTCCACACATATGGCGGACTTGCCGGCCGTGATATGGAAGCAATGGCGCGAGGTATTGAAGAAGCGTGTCAGTTTAATCACTTACAAGCTCGTATCGGACAAGTGGAATATGTCGGTAACAGATTGATTGAACTTGGCGTTCCGATTGTCCGCCCTATAGGTGGGCACGCTATCTTTTTGGATGCAAAACAATTTTATCCACAATTGGAACAATTGAAGTTTCCTGCCCAAACTCTTGCCGCAGAATTATACCTTGATTCCGGAATCCGAGCAATGGAACGAGGAATTGTTTCTGCAGGAAGAAATAAAGAAACGGGAGATCATTATTTTCCCAAACTAGAACTTGTTCGCCTCACTTTTCCCCGCCGGGTCTATACGCAAGCTCACTGTGATGTCACTGTTGAGTCTGTATATGAAGTGTGGCAACAGAGAGAAAAAGTGAAAGGTCTGAAGATGATCTACGAACCAAAATATCTGAGATTTTTCCAAGCACGTTTTGAAAAGCTATAATACCTAGAATAGCATTTAAAAAAGATATGCCACGACTCAAAGTCATGGCATATCTTTTTTTAAAACCGTTTCTATCTATTACCAGCCAAAATATCCGAACATTATTCCTGCGTTGATTGTATATCCGTTTATTTTAATATTGGATGGAACCGAATTGATCTCATGCTTTTCATCCAATTTCCATTCCGGTGAAAACATAATTGGATATCCTGCACCAATTCTTAGTTGCAACCATGTTAAAATGGTATATTCAATGTCTACATGAGGATTAAAAACGGCAAACGTACCATTCAACCTTCGTGTGTAATTTGTCGACTGTGTATTTTGATTTCCAAAATCATTCCAAAGATTGTTCCAATCCTTAAAATTGCCATCATCACGTCTCATTGTTAAATTAATCTCACCGCCGCCAATTGTTGCTCCTACGGCAACATCTAAACGATACGCTACGGGTTGCACATAATCTATTAAAAATCCGCCGTAGGAAACTTCGTATTCAACTTCCTTTCGCAGATTTCCGCCGGCGGTCATCGGTTGAATGGAATTAACTGTTCTACTACCACTTGCTCCAAACCCTCCCATTCGAACATTTCTTAAGAACATGATATAGCCGTATCCACCCCCTCCAACCAAATAGAGTGGATCATTTGCGAAAGTAGGAAGTCCAGAACTGGTGAGGAATTTATTAATTTCTTTATTATCAAACATTCCAACAATAGGCGTTATACCACCAGCACCACCCACTTTGGTTCTATTCCAGTAAGAATACTCTCTTCGATCATATTCGTCGTCATCATCTTTATCTTGAGAAAGGAGCGGAATGGAAAATATTAATGCAGCAAGAAAGAAATAGATGGTTTTTTTCATAATACGCTCCGGCAATGGTTTAATATTAGGTATAGATGGAACAAACTTTTTTAAGTTACGGAATAATGATTAAAGAGTTACAGGAACTCATTGTTGATTATAATCCCAACTGTGCGGCATTAGCCTTTAGTGAATCGAGAACAAATTGAATATGATCATCGAGGATAACACCCAGTTCGGCTGCACCGTTGATGATATCGTCTCTGCTCACATTCCTCGCGAATCCTTTATCTTTTAATTTTTTTTTGACAGAACTGACTTCAACAGATGCGACTTTTTTGTCCGGTTTTACCAAAGAACATGCAACGATAAAACCACAAAGTTCGTCGCAGGCGAATAATGTTTTTGCAAGAATTGACTCGCGGGGTACATTAGTATACGATGCATGTCCCAGTATGGCGATACGCATATCTTCTGGGTAGCCAAGGTTTTTTAATATTTCACTACCCTTCAATGGATGATCCGGTGGGTTGGGGTAACGCTCATAATCGAAATCATGCAGGAGACCAGTAATACCCCATAACTCTTCATCTTGATTAAATTTATTTGCGTAAGATCTCAATGCTGTTTCTACACATAGCATATGTTTGCAGAGACTTTCATTGAGCGTATACTCCTGCATTAACAATAATGCATCGATTCTATTGAATACCATGTACAACCTTAGGAAATTATATAAAATGATGATGAAGTATCAGTTGCTAGTAAAAGTGTGCGGGTGAAAATTACGATTGTGCGGCTGCTTTGTCAATAGCGAGACTCAATAATGCAATGAGCGCGGTACGGACATCTTCTTTTTGAGTTGTGTTACAGGGAATGGCAAATAGATCTTGTTTGTCAATAAGTTTGAGAACTTCTTTATAGTCTATGCTAGTCGGTACATCGAGTTTAGTAACACATAAAAGATAAGGAAGATTAAAACGGTCAGAAAAATATTTTATAATTTTTTTTGTATTCGAAATGCTGTCAAGATCTGTGCTGTCTGCCAAAAATATTACTCCAAATGCACCTTCAACAAGAACATCCCACATAAAATTAAATCGCTCCTGTCCCGGAGTGGCATAAATATGGAGAATAACATCGTCGTCAATTGTCCTTCTTCCATAATCCATTGCAACGGTTGTCTGCCCTTTTAATACTTTTACATTAGCTTCGGTTGCATATTCATCGGTCGTAATAGGGTCGAACTCGCTGATAGTTCTCACAAATGTCGTTTTTCCGGAATTCACTGATCCTGAAATAACTAATTTAAAGTACGCAGTATTTTTGGGTTCATTATTCATAATTTTTTGATGTTCTGCAAAATTTTTCTCAAATTTTCAAGTTTTGTTTTACTCACCAGACTACGATTCCCATCACTTTTTTGTTCGATTGGCACAGGAATAACATTCTTGAGAGACGGTTTTTGTAAAATATGTTCAATTTGTTTCTCGATTTTTTTCTCCACAGTATTTTTATCAAACTCAATGTTTTCAGGCGATGTGATTTTCTTGTCCATAACCGGAACTGGTTCTATGAAAGAGACCTGAGATTCCATCGGTAGTTTTGGTACCGGAACGTTTTTGGGAGGTTCATCGCTGATGACCGAATTCGTTATCACAATAGGTGCAGAGACTGATTCAAGTTTAATGTAATCCAGCAATGCCATTCTGATCAAACTGCGATAATAGTGAACTCGATTTGTTGTCTCAAAATCTTGTAAAAACAATGCTGCCGGTTTTGGAACTACTTGAAAATAAAAGACAACAATGCTATCGATACTATCCCTGGAGAAGAGTGAAAAATCTTTCACAGGATGTTTTGTCTTCGAAACAGTAACGGTTTCAATATCTTTGCAGATAGAAATAATGTCATCATCTGAAATCTTATTGATAGATTCCCATACAAATTGATGAACATCAAAAAATAAAATCGGTTCAGCACCCAGTTGACCGATAGGTGCACATGCCACATCAATATTCCCGTACAACAAATCTCGCATTATTTTATGGAACAACTTAATGTTTTTGTTATACAGCAAACGGTCCCCGGTAAGTATAAACTCACTGGACGACGGAATTTTCAGAAGTGAGAATGTTATCCGCTGTGGCGTTCCTACGGCAGCAGCATTTAAGACGTTAACAAATTTTGAAATTTGTTCAATCACAAATCTTCTTCCCGTAAATTTGCAGCAATTGATGATGCCGCTGTTCTTGCATATAAATTCAGCATTCCTAAATTTCCAGCGTTCGACATATGAACTATTAGCACGGAACGATCCCCAGCACTATACACTGACAACATACCTTCCGTGGAATGCAATACCACTTGTAATAACTCACCGCGGGATAAAATTTCAATAGCTTTTTTTCCTAAACCGAGTAGCGCTGAACCGACAGCCCCTACTTTATCAATTTCAATGGTGCTTGACCATTGAGCCTCGATCACTTTACCATCAGATGAAACGACACTCATCCCGTCTATTTCCGGTACGTCGCTTTGCAACTGCTTAAATACTTGTTGTAAAAATTGGTTATCCATTCTTGTAACGATAATTATAACGTTAAAATAGGAGATTCTTTTACAACATTGTCTACAGTAATACGGAGTAATCCGTGAGTTATCTGTGTAGAAGCCTCCACGTAAATACATATTTCTGGTGAAACGATATTTCTGTATACCATCTGTGTTTCATCGTCAGTTATTAGTATCTCTTTTGGATTACCGTTCTCACTGCCGAGTGTAGACCATAGAGCATTCATTGCCAAAAAAAATGATCCGGATTGTCGGATGAACATTTTTTCATCAACACCATTTCCTTTTGATATTGTGCTGTAAATAGTTTGTGTTTTAGGATTTGCTATGACGATCTGCAACGCTTCGGGCAAACGTTCCTGTATATCTTTCGCCATATGCTCGAATCGTGTGTCGGTGTTTTTCGATACCGGTTCCGCTGCAACTGGTCCTTTATGTACAAGTTCCGTCGATACGATAGGCTCACTTTGCAGTGAAAAGTTCTTTAGCATCGATTGGAGTTTATCAAATTGAATCGGCTTGCCGAGAATGTTTGTTATTCCCTGGTTTGAAAAGTATTTAATAAATCCTTCGTTATAGTATGCCGACATAATGATGAAATGCGGCTTTTTTTTATGCATATTCAGCCACGTGAGCAATTCACCACCGTCCATGTTTGGCATAATGAGATCTGAAATGATAACATCAACGGTCGTCTCCTCAAGAACTTTCTGCGCTCCAACGCCATCATAGGCGGATACAACCGAGTGGCCCCATTTCTCTAGTATTGTTGTGAGTGTCATAACGAGATCTTTTTCATCATCAACAATCAAAATTTTCATACCCTTCACCTTTTTGATATCCAGGAAAGTTTTTTAGCGTTATGAGAATGAATATTCTTCAATTTTTTGTTTCAAAGTATCTCGTGCCCAACCGGTGGTTACTCCCCCGCTTCTGAGGAGAATGAAACAACGAAGCGGTCGGTGTGGAAATTGTCGCATGAGTAGTATCCATTGATCGTCCAATGCCATGAATTCGACACTCGATTTCTGTGATTGTAATACTTCCTCAAATACAGCATTACATCGATCTGAAACGGACACACCATTACTGGTCGGTACATTCCCAAACTCCGCTAGTGATATTTTCTTTTGTAAGTCAAAAACGCATCCCCAGCGGAAACTGAGTAATTCATTTTCCAGTACTTTTAGGAAGTCGAGATATTGTTGGTCGCTCATCGTTCTATGCTCCCAGAGTAGTGATTCATTCTTTTTCAACTAACGTATCCATCAAATCAATCATAAACTCAACATCTTCTTGTTCAAGCAGATCCCATCCAGTCATTCCAAGTGCCTCCAATGCATTTTTCCCTTCTGTATCAGTAGACATTTTTACGAGTGTTTGCTGTAATTTATCTTTTAATGGAATCATCTTATTTCCGACAAGTAATGCATGATGCACCATGTAGATCTGGCTGGTGATGAGAGGTCTTAATTGTTTTTTGACAATATCGGAAAGGTCATCATAAGTGGATTTTAAAAAGAATCCGATATCTGCTGTACCGCCGATTAAATCCTGTGCAACTCTCATATAGGAATCCCGGTGAGTGATAACGGTGTTAGTTTTGTTCAAATCTGCAGGTTCAATTAAAATCATCGCCATCATATGAACATTCGGATCATCGGTTGTAGCAATGCGTGTGTTCGGTTTGAGATCTTCTATTTTTTTTAATGGACTTGAATCAACAACGGCAATAATTGCTTCATCAGTCAATTCCCTTGGACGCGCTACTGCCTTAAATCCATGTTTCCGTACCAACGTTGCTGCATCGTATGGATTGGAATAGATTAAATCTACTTTCTTCTCTTCGATAACTTTTCGTTGACTTTCAAAATCATCAAATAGTTCCAGGTGAATGTGTTCCCCAAGATTACGCTGTAACCACGTGTTGACGAGAAACCAGTCCGATATATGAAGCGGACTAAAATCCGGACTTACAGTAAAGAAGAATGACATAAGATTCTTTCCTTTCTTAACATGCTCAAATCGAATACTGTTAGTTTACAGTGTTATGTTGTCTCTTGCTGTTTCATTTTTTTATATAAGGCAATATGTTCCTGAATTTTTGTTCGTGAAGGTTGGCGGCGAATGGATGAGTAGCCGATGATTTTCCCGTTTCGGACATTTGGAATTATCGTAGCATATACCCAATAATAACCGCCATCCTTGCGTAAATTTTTTACATAACCGTGCCAATATTTTCCTTGACTGACGGTTTCCCATAAATCCTTAAATGCTGCTGTAGGCATATCGGGATGACGAAGGATACAGTGAGGTTGTCCGATAAGTTCCTCTCGTGTGAAACCGGACATATCGCAAAAGGATTTATTGCACGACAAAATGTTTCCGTGGGTATCCGTCCTTGAGACAATTAAATTTCCTTCTGGAAAAGAAGTTTCGATATCGGTATAAATGATGGTTCGTTCCGAACCGTTGAAATATTTGTGTCGAACAGTAGTACCGGATGTGACAATATCAGAAGGAAGCATATCTTTCATAAGAATTTTCCTCCTTAACTATTTTTTATTTTTTTCTCGTCTTCTAACAATTTTTTATAGAGCACAACACATTCATCAACTTTTGTTCGTGAAGGTTTTCGCCGAACCGATGTATAACCAATAATATTTCCTTCGCGGACATTAGGAATGACAGTGGCAAAAACCCAATAAAAGCCTCCATCCTTTCGTAAATTCTTCACGTATCCATGCCATCGTTTCCCTTGTTGAATAGTATCCCACAATCCTTTAAAGGCAACAGCCGGCATATCGGGATGACGCAAGATGCTGTGATATTCACCAATCAATTCTTCCTTTGTATATCCGGCAATATCACAGAATGATTTGTTGCAGTGGGTGATAATTCCGAACGTATCGGTTCTTGAAACAATAAGTTTTCCTTCAGGAAAAGGTGTTTCGATAGTTGTATAGAATATTGTCCGTTGAAACCCTTCATAATAGGTCAATTGAACAGATGCTCCCGGTACAGTTGCATCCTTAGGGGTCATATCTTTCATGATAGCCTCAATAAATAAATGTTCTTCAATTATACTTTCAGCCACTCAGACTAACAATATTTTGCCGACTACTTTATAATGAATATTTTTTCACTAACTCTTCCAGATGATATAATTTGAGGATTAATTTACATGCTGTTGTTGCATCCACTGTCTCTTGTGTTGGTTTGAGTGTATTCACTTCGCTCGCGGTTGTGTGGAAAATCCGATGTTCATCCTCAATTTCTTTAATGACCTGTTTAATATCATCCGGAAAATTTTGTACTGATGGCCATATATCCGAATAAAAGAGTTTTCCAAAATTGCACTCAGTATGTTTTTTGTGTTCAAATACCGTTTGGAGTCGAACACATTCATCAAGTTTGTTCAAGTAGTTAACATGCTGCAAAATCAAATAATCTAATTGGCTTACCAAACTCTGTAATTGATTGGTAATCATAAACATTGTCCAATAAAAAGAAAAGTTTTGTCACAAAAATGTAACAGTATTTTTCTTCAGCTTCATTAAATGTGCGGCATTATCCGACTGCACCGGCCAGTTTTTTTGCGGATTCGGTTGCCCGCAGAAATACCATTCCAATATTAACGGTTTTGGGCGTTATAATGCACAAAGCCGCTGATGTACCAATTAAGTAAATGAACAACCGGCCTTCTGATGATGTAATTGTAAACTCAGACACTTCACCTAGTGACAATGACGGCATAATTCGTCGACCCATACTGATGGTTGTTGCCATGAGGGCGGCAAGTTTATCTGCCGAAGTATTCCCCTTGATATCGGAGACCAGCGGTAGTCCGTCATGTGACGCGACAATGATGCCTCGTGTTTCAGGGATATCGGCATAAATTTCTTGAAACACGGTTTTTGATAATTCAGTTAGTGATCCGGCCATATAAACCTCCTATTTATTTTTACATCAGTGGAACAATTATGTTATGAAACATCTGTTGTTAGTGTGTTTTATTTCTTTTAGCGAGTTTCTTTTTAAGTTCTTTTCCTAAGTCCCGCAGGGCTTCTTCTGTTTGTAAATTTTCTGTTGAATGAATATATCCTGACTTCACTAAAATATTTTTTGCACTTCGAAGAGCGTCTAACAATTGCTTCTGTGCTCGATCGGTTTGATCATTCTCATTGAGTAAAACATATTCTTTTGACTCACGACGAATATCTTGTTCGAGTTTTACCAGATCTTCATTCAACGGGTCATGTAAAATAGCACGGGCTATTTCGTCAAGTGCTTCAGAAAAATTCTTCTTTTCGCGAAGTGCCTGCACTTTTGTTATTACTTCAATTTGTAATTCCTTAAGTCGAGTTGCAGATAGAGCATTCTCTTTTTCTTTCAAAACCTGTTCTTGCAGCGACAACTGTAATTGACGTTGAGCTTCTGTAATGGTATTGCGCAATGCCAAGGCTTGTTTCTGTTTAGGGTCTTGTACGAGAATAATAGCGATTTCACCAAGTGCATCTTCAAATCGGCATTGGTTTTGATATATCCTTGCTTTTTGAAATCGGTATGTCATTTCGGCACTGCTGATAATCTCATTACCTTTTTGAGAAAATAGAGTAACGATATCTTGTTGCTTTTTTCGTACGGTATGTTCCGGTAGTGTTGTCTGTGTCTGAATTTCGTCAAGTACTTTTAACTGAGCTTGCTGTATTTCCTTTTGTAATTGCATAGCCTCTTTATTTTGTGGATGAAGCTGATGAATCTTATTCAATACTTGAAGGGCTAGTGTAAATTTTTGTTCGACCAGATACTGTTTTGTTTCTTGAAGCAAGACCGTAGTTGCATGATGTGTCTCTTCAAGCAATCTTTTTTGCGCAAAATATTTTCGCCGTTCAATTTCTTTTTCCATCACATTTTGTTCATGAATAGCATTACTTACCCGTTTATGTAATTCAAGCAGTGGTGAATGTGTTGGATGGATTGATAAAGCGTTTAATATCATCGTCATGGCAATTTCATATTTGCCTGATTGAGCGATTTGTTTTGCTTTTGTATATAAAAGTTCAACTTCATCAAATTGTTGTTGATTGATGGTAATGGGATTTGATTTGTGCGAGTCTGCAAACTCTTCCAAAAGTTGTCTCTCTTCATGTTTCAGTTGCTGCTGCTCCATTTGTTGACGAGCGATTTCCTTTTCATACGCCTGCCGGATTTCATGTTCAAGATCTGCCGCTTTTTTATTAAACGGATCAATCACAAAGGCTCTATTTATCTCATCCAGAGCATTGGAGAATCTTTTTTCGTTTGCCAGTTCGTTCGCATATTGAATGAATTGTTCTACACGGGCATTCATTTTCTCTTCACTCAGCTTCATCCTTTTCTCATTTTCATCGTAGCGCTGTTTTATTTCATCATGAGTGCTGATAAGTGTACTGGCGAGCTGTTCCGTTCTGCCGACATCATCGATTGTCACTTGAGCAAGATTGTGTAATGTTTCTGTGGTTACGGTGGTGACTGATGGATGGTGTTGAGGTGCATTATTCTTTTCAAGAAGCGACAACACATTTACTTCGTATGCCTGCACATATAAATTACCTGGCGCGGCACTTAATGCTTTGCGAATTGTTTTAAGTGCTTCTTGAAGATTACCGTTCTTGACAAGTCTATCGGCTTCCTTCAAGAAAGGAGAAATTGTATTTATTGTTGACGATGTCACTGACGTCGTTTGATAAATTGTCACTTTGTGCAAATAACATTTTACGGATCCAAGATGATTTAAACAGGCTGTTTTGTTTTTTCCAATACTTTTTCAAGAGTTTCTATTAATAGTTCTATTTCTATTGGCTTGTGAAGAAAAATATCAATGCCCAGTTCCTTAATATTTGCTATGGTATTTTGATCACCAAATCCGCTTAGCACTATTATCTTTTTATCAGGATATAATATTTTCATTTCTTGTATTAATTCATCACCCGTTCTGTTTGGCATTGCTATATCGGTGATGACAATGGAAATATCTTTTTCCGATTTCCGCAGAAGTGCAAGTGCCGAATCAACATCTAGCACACCAATGGTTTTATATCCATAGAGCGATAATGCCTCGCTCATAATGTCCAAAAGCTCCTGTTCGTCATCAACCAATAGTATTGTTTCTGTGTGTTGATGCGAAGTAATGTGGACAAAATCTTTTTCTTTCTCTGCCTTTTCTTTGGTCAGCGGTAAATAGATTCTAAATGTTGTCCCTTTGCCAATAGTACTTTCAACGTCGATATAACCGTTCAAACTCGACACAATACCGTGCACAATGGAAAGTCCCAATCCAGTTCCTTTTTCTATTTTTTTAGTCGTAAAAAATGGATCAAAAATTCTATCGAGTAATACATCGTCAATTCCCATTCCTGAATCGGAAACAGATAGTTCAATAAAGTTATCAACTGTCTGGACGGCAAACTTTTGGTAGAGCACATTTTTATCTACCGACCGTACTCCTAAAATTAATTTTCCCCCTTGCGGCATTGAGTCGGATGCATTAATGCTCAAGTTGAGATATACTTGTTCAATCAATGAATAGTCTCCCATCACCTCAAATTCTTGGTCTTTGGGAATATGTAACTCTATGCTGACTGATTTTGGCAGGGAATGTTCAAGGAAATTCAGGATCTGTGCAATTGCTTTATTTATAGAAATAGGCACCGATGTAATTTTGTCGCGTCTTGAAAATAAAAGAATTTCTTTTGCTATGGCAGATCCTCTTTTTGCACTTTGTGTGATGACATCAACATATTTTAAAAAGGTAGGATTGTCGGATAATTCCATTCGCAACACTTCTGATGCGTTGAGAATGATTGCCAGGACATTATTAAAATCATGCGCGACACCCGCCGCCAGTGTCCCGACACTCTCCATTTTTTGAGATTGCAGTAATTGATGTTCTAATAATTTTAATCGTGTTTCATTCAGCAAATAACCGTTGATCTCTCTCAGATCTCCATGCTCATCAATTGTTCCGACCAAATTTTCAACCACATGCACACTATTTCCAGCGTGCGTTCGCAATTTTTCTCGCAGATTATCCAATCTATGTTCCCGTTGTAAACGTACAAGCGTAGCATTCCATTGTTCTTGATTTTCATACAAAGACTGCAACATAATCGCGGGATCCGAATTACCATGTTCTTCAAATTCGAATATTTGTCGAAACGCCTTGTTGCATACGATGATATTGCCATCTGGTCTTGCAATGTAAGCGCCGCTGACATCGTCTTCAAAAAACGTTCTATAGCGCTGTTCATTGACTCGTAATATTTCTTCTTTCATTTTTTGAAGACTAATGTCTTCAATAACACCCACATAATTAATCAATTTACCCGACTTGTCCAAAATCGGAGATAGCGTCGCCTGCTGCCAATAATGTTCACCTGTTTTCTTCTTATTGATAAACGTTCCACTCCATCGCTTCCCTTCGTTTAATGTTTTCCATAAATCGGTAAAGGTTGCCTGCGGCGTTAATCCTGATTTAAGGATACGCGGATTTTGACCCTTAGCTTCTATAGATGAATAACCTGTCGTTTCCGTGAAACCTTTGTTTACATATTCAATGGTACCTTTTGGATCTGTAATTACGATAGATGCTGAACTCTGCTCAACTGCCACCGAAAGTCTATTTAATTCAGTTTCTACTCTATACCGTTCAGTATAATCTCTAATAATTCCTGCATAATATTTTTTTTCACGAAACGTGTATGTGGAAATTGCTATTTCCAAGATGAGCTCTTTCCCGTTCCTATGTTTTCCCTTCACGTACATACCGCTTCCCATTTTACGAGATTTATCATTTTCTTTTCCAAATTGTCTTACATAATCATCATGAACATCCCGAACATGTTCGGGAAGCAGCGAGGATAGTTTTTTTCCACACGCTTCTTTTGAAGTGTACCCTAGAATTGATTCAGCAGATTTGTTGAAGCAGAGGATGATTTGGTTTTCATCAGTAATGACTACCGCATCCATTGATGTTTCAAGAAACTTTTTAAACTCGCTTTCCATATCACTGCCCAGCACTTTTTCTATTGATGTTACCGCATAGCAGCATTGAATTTCTATCTCAAGAAAAAAACTTCACTACATGCGAATGCTATGACGAATGGTGTCATCATAATAGAATAGATAATATAACGTCAGTTGATTGAAAATATTTTCGGAGAGCACGCTCCTTTTTGGAGGGACAGGTCAAAAACTGTTGAACGTACTTTTTGTAAAGTATAAATAAATCATAGCAAAGCAAAGATTGAAATTGTGAAATTGAATTATTTTTACTACAAAGAAGATAACTTTCTCCGTTTTTATTTTGCGAAAGAACAAGAACCTATAATGCAGATTAGATTGTACGATTGTAAAATATATTTTAACACATTGAATCTTTGAAGGAATTATTAAAAATAATAGGAGAGTACTATTTTAGTGAAGATGAAGGACAGAATTGAGAAAAAGGACATTGAACGCATAATGGTTTTCGAGCAGAACAAATTTTTCTTCCATGCAGGATTAAGGAATGAGAAAAATGGAACCATTTTTTCTTTTGAACGAGCGGCATTAAATCTTTTTCTATCTTAACGGCATCCTGTTCCTTTGTGAGTCCCAGTCTGTTTGAAAGCCGAATGACATGTGTATCTACAACGAGCCCTTCAATTTTTCCAAATGCTTCACCAAGAACAACATTGGCGGTCTTCCTCCCTACTCCTGGAAGCTGAAACAGTTCTTCCATCGTCTCCGGAACAATTCCATTGTGGTCTTCCAATAATGCTTTCGCACAACCAATAATATTTTTTGCCTTATTGTGGTAAAATCCTGTGGAATGGATTAATGATTCCAATTCTTTGATGTCTGCGGTTGCGAATTCTTTGGGAGTAGAAAAGCGGGTAAACAATTGCGGTGTGACAATATTTACTCTGGCATCCGTGCATTGCGCGGAAAGAATGACGGCAACCAATAATTGGAAAGGATTTGCGTACTGTAAAGCGACTTGATTGTTTGGATATTCTGCGAAAAGAATTTTGGCAATAACAGATACGCGATCCCGTTTTTCCTCTTCAGATTCTTTATTGTGTCGCTTCTTCACGGTATTTGTTCAAGAACGATCAACGACCCATGATTCGTAATAGCATTTTCTAATTCATCATGATCACCGACAAGCGAAAGGATTACGGAACCCAGCGGATGTTTATTGACATTGAGTCCAAATCTGATTTGATAGGTTGCTCCGACAGAGCTATGCAGCAATTGTTTTGTCAATGAAAAATGATTGATCCCAAATTGATCCAGCAAAATAGGCAGCCGTTGGTTTAGAAGCGCTACAAGTGAATCGTCCTGATAAGCAATATCAATCACAATAAGATTTTTTTCCGGTGACTTTTCTTGATCAATGGAAATCATATTTGCATTGATCGATCCATTTACAATGGAAAGGAGTTGTTGTGAAGAAAAATCATCAAGTGTCGATTTTAAGGATTGTACAGTTGAAAATCCGTCAAATAAAAATAACGAGAGGGCGACTTCACCAGAATTCTTTCCAAACGAACACCCAGCATCCGCAAGCATTGTCCGGCCATTTTTTAAAAGACGTTTCACCACACCGACGAGTTGACGTTGCAAAGGAACTTCCTGCGGTTCTAACACTTTCCACAGAGTATGTTCAACAGTCGAAAGTATTGGTGCTGCATCAAGTTGCTGGACAGTATTCTCTATACTGTCCTGAATTAAGCGAATAATCTCATCAGTGTCAGATTTTAACGGTGTGGAAAGAAAATGCGATAGTCCTCCTCGAAGAATTGTCCCATTCTTTTGAATGGATTCAGCTTTCTTGCGTTGAAATTCGGTCGCCCTTGTTTGCAGGCTTGTGGGTACAAAATTTTTATATTGATCAAAAGGGTTTTCTCCCGATTTAATCACCGATGAGTTCTGTTGAAGAATTACAAAATACGAGTATTTTTTCATACAATATTAAAACGGTTATTTGCGAAAGTACGTTCTACTATATAAAGAAATTTAATCAAAAATAAAGACTTGAAGGAGTCTTTTTTTTATTTGGGGGAGATTCTGCTAAAAAAAAAGTCCGATTGAACATCGGACTTTTGTAGTGCACCTACCAGGACTCGAACCTGGAACCCACTGATTAAGAGTCAGTTGCTCTACCAATTGAGCCATAGGTGCAAAGCGTTCTATAAATATAAAAAAGAGTCAGCTCTTTTCAAAATTGAAATTCAAATATCAAATTCAATTGTTCATAATCTTCATAGACAAGTTGAGTTGAAAATGTATCCGATCCTTGTAACCGAATACCAGCGTTCACAACAAAAGCATTCCCTTTTGAATTTCTAAACTCTTTGTCAAAAATAGTATTCATTTCTACTACAAATCCCAAATGGTTTTTAAATTGCTCATACAATGGAAATGTTGTCACACCGGCAGATATTTTTCTTTTGTCACCATAGAACGAGATTGTTGAATAGGAATACTCGGGGATAGTGATGTTTCCTGCGATAAAAAAAGAATATTTAGATCGCTTAAATTTATATCCGCTGTCTGCGATGAGTGCAACGGCTTGAACTGCACCAAGCGCAAGAGATGTTTTTGAAAACTCCCCCACTCTTGGCAGAACCTGGATTTTGGCAAATGCTTCTTGTTGTGCAAGTTTCTTTTGTCGGAAAATAGCATTCGCGGAGAATTCAAACATTGCTGCCCGGACTGCATACATTACTCCGCTTAATTGAAACGGAGAAAGTCCCCCTTTTACCATAATCGAACTTTCTTTATTTGAAATCTCTCCGTTACGGAATGAAATGACTTTTTCAGGAGGAGCACTTTTCAAGAATTCACCGAACATCTTTTTGTGTAACTCCGCTTCTTGATCTTTCTGCTGCTGACGCTTTTTTTCTATACTTAATTGTTCTTGCTTCGTTCGCAAATCCTCCTTATGACGTTCTTCTTCAAATTGATTTTTCGCTTTTTGTGTTCTCAGTTCCTCCTGTCGTTTCTCTTCTTCCATCTTGTTACGCACCTTCATCAATACAATTTCCCGTTCAATCTGAAACTGAATTAACGAATCGTATTGAGATATTCGGTACTGGATCAAACTAAAATGTGTTGTTGATGACGAGTCATGGTATCGTTCAGTGATGGAAATCCCTTTGAGACTGACATCGGAGATCATTTCAGTGGACAGTTTCGTTCTATCGGAAAATTCTTTTCCTTCTTCGGATACTTCGCTTTGAAAAAGACTTTTCACTTTTACTTCGACATTGCGTGCAAATTCAATAAATGCACGCGTATCTGCTTCGTCGGATGATTGTTGAGATACTCCTATTCCGTAGTAGAATCCGGAACCGATGGAATTTTTTTGTGTATTTGTCCATTCAGGTTTTTGTTGTGCAGCCGTAAATAATGTTCCAACAACAATTACAGACAAAATTCTCAGTATCATACTCCCCCATAAAGAAAAAGCCCATAGTACTGTCTATGGGCTTCAAAAACTTTTACGATTTCAACATATCAGGGATTTGCTTGTTGCGGTTGAGTTTGTGTCGGAATCTGCGGTGCCGGAACAGTTGTTGACTGTCCGCTTTGAATAACGCTTTCCTGAGTTTTTCCTTTACCCGGTAAAAAGAACAAGTTGACCAAAAGTGCAAGAACGATAAATGTTGTTGCTAGATAGGTTGTGGATTTGGAGAGAAAATCTGATGCACGACGAACGCCGAATACACTTCCGATATTTCCGCCTCCCATACCTGCGGCAAGTCCGCCCCCTTTGCTGTTTTGCATAAGGATAACGATGATCATAAGGACTGCAATAATGATTTCAATGAGAACTAAAGTGGTGTACATTGTGTTCCTAATTAATAGTAAGTATGTTTTAAGAATTTATTGTAACAAAATTAACCAAAAAGAGTAGAAAAATCAAGATAAAGTATTTTTAATGTTTAAACTATATACAATATTATTTCTTTTCTCAGGCCAAACATATCTTTTTGTTCGCCTTCGGAAGTATATCAGTAATCAAAATATTTTTCCAACATGGTCACAGAAACTATTGATTGCAGTATTTCTGGTGTTTAATATCCCACTTCTCTTTTTGTATTTTTATATATGGAATCTTTCTCAATTCTCCCCTATAGTGTTAACCTTGCTTACTCCATTTTTCATCTGGCATTTATCAACTCTTTTTATTTTTATGGTATTGGGATCGGCAGCATTAATAATGTTACCCTTCAAAGTATCAATGAAAATAGTCACAGTCCATCCAACCGTTAAATTTAAGGTTAATCGCATGAAAGAATCAACTCGATTCAAACAATTTGATGTTTCACGTCGATCGTTTTTACAAAAAGGTGTTATCGGACTTTCGGCATATTCATTTGTCGGAGCAACAGCCGGTGCAGTTTCCAGTGGAGAATATGAAATTATTCATAAGACAATCACGATCTCAAATTTGCCGGAAGAATTTAAAGGTTTTACGATCGGTATGATGAGCGACATTCATTCGAGTATTTTTATGAATAAGGAAGATATGGATGAATATGTGAGGGCAATGAACGAGTTAGAAACGGATTTAATCGTTGTTACCGGCGATTTTGTTAACAGCAAAACGGAAGAAGTATATCCGTTTACCGAAGCATTTTCAAATCTGAAAGCGCAATATGGCATTTACGGCTGCTTAGGAAATCATGATTATTTTGCAAAAGATGTAGAACTTGTTGCCAAAGAAGTAGATGATTGCGGTATTAAATTGTTACGGAATGACGCTGTTCAGATTCAAAAAGGGAACTCTTATTTTAACCTTGTTGGTGTGGATGACATTGGACGAAATGTAGATCCGAATGATTATATGAATAAGGCTCTTGCATTTGCAAAAAATGATCGGCCAAAAATTATGTTGTGCCACAAACCGTACTACTTCCACAATGCAAAAAATCTCGGTGTTGACTTGACATTGAGCGGACACACGCATGGTGGCCAGATTGTCTTTGGAACCATTGATCAAACGCCAATTTCACTTGCGTCATTAGCTTCCAAATATATATCCGGACTCTATTCGTTGGATCAATCCAATTTATATGTAAATAATGGAATCGGTTTTACAGGAATCCCCATAAGAATAAATTGTCCTGCGGAATTAACAGTTATCACTCTAGCGTAACCGTTTTTTCTCTTTGAAATTAGAACGTGTTTTCTCTATATTCTTTCCGTAGTTCACTGAAAGAAATCATTAAACGCGTTCTTTTTTTATGGAAGTCACTCAACAGCAAGCCCCTCAAAATGTCGGCTGGATTGAAGTTGTTGCCGGTTGTATGTTCAGCGGAAAAACGGAAGAATTAATTCGTCGTCTCCGCAGAGCGCAAATTGCTCGACAAAAAGTCCTCATCTTTAAACCTCGCATCGATAATCGATATTCTGCTAGCCAGATCGTTTCGCATAATACACAATCCCTAGAATCAATTGTCATAGACAAAGCCGAAGAGATACTTTCATTAGCAAAAGATGCTCAAGTTGTTGGTATTGATGAAGTGCAATTCTTTGACATGTCTATTGTTGGTATTTGCAATAAACTTGCGGACGAAGGAAAACGTGTAATTATTGCCGGATTGGATCAAGATTATCGCGGAGTCCCTTTTGAACCGATGCCCCAGTTGCTTTCCGTAGCCGAATACATCACTAAGACACTTGCTATCTGCGTCGTGTGTGGAAATCCGGCGGATAGAACTCAACGAAAAATTGCCAGCGCCGATCGTGTTGTTGTTGGAGCGGCAGATTCGTACGAAGCACGCTGCAGAAAATGTCATTACATCCCGGATTGATGCACGCATTAAAATATCATGTTGTTTCCATCTCACATTCTTAACAAATAAGGAATACTATGGACATTCTTTCCATTCTACATGGATTCTTCGGGTTAGCAGTTGTTATAGGAATCGCGTTTGTTTTCTCTAACAATAAAAGGAAAGTTAATTGGCGATTGGTTGCGACAGGTGTTGCTCTACAATTCCTTTTTGCTTTTATCGTGATCAAAACAGAGATTGGAAAATCTGTATTTCGTGCAATCAGTACCGGATTTGTTAAACTTTTAGATTTCACCACCGAAGGCGCTACGTTTGTCTTTGGTTCGCTTGCCATTGGTCCTGCTGCTCCCGGCACGATGGGATTCTTTTTTGCATTTCAAGTACTACCGACAATCATATTCTTCGCGGCGTTGATGTCTGTGTTTTATTATCTTGGCATTATGCAAAGAATTGTTCAAGGCATAGCATGGTTTATGGCAAAAGTTCTCGGAACGAGCGGTGCTGAATCGCTTTCCGTAGCGGCAAGTGTTTTCATTGGACAAACAGAAGCACCTCTTACCGTAAAACCATACATTTCCACCATGACAAAATCAGAACTGCTGACGATGATGATTGGTGGCATGGCGCATATTTCCGGCGGTGTTATGGCGGCATATGTGCAGATGCTTGGTGTTGCTTTTGCAAAAGCGAATGGTTGGCAATTAGGAACAGCGCAGGTTCAATTTGCAGGACATTTACTTGCTGCCAGTGTTATGTCTGCTCCCGCCACTATGATCATTGCAAAAGTCCTGATTCCGGAAGTGGAAGAACCATTGACTAAAGGAAGTGTAAAAATTGAAATTGAAAAAACACATTCCAATCTTATTGAAGCAGCGGCCGGCGGAGCATCCGACGGTGTAAAACTTGCCATTAATGTTGCGGCTATGCTTATTGCGTTTGTGGCGCTTATCGCACTGCTTAATTCGCTGCTTGGCTGGACCGGTGAAGTAACAGGACTGAACACCATTTTGATGCAGCAGTTTAATCGCCCACTTTCTTTAGAATTAGCATTCGGACTTGTTCTCCAATTTGTCGCATTTGCTATTGGTGTTCCTTGGCAAGATGCGCTGAATGTTGGAAGTTTAATGGGAATTAAAACAGTCTTGAACGAATTTGTTGCTTACTCAAAACTTGCAGATATGATTTCGGCACACATGTTATCTCAAAAAGCAATTACGATTGCAACATATGCACTGTGCGGATTTGCAAATTTTTCTTCCATAGCAATTCAAATTGGAGGCATTTCCCCACTAGCAGAAAACAGACGCTCCGATATTGCTAAATTCGGTCTACGAGCACTACTTGGTGGAACAATTGCAACCCTTATGACGGCAACAATTGCCGGAATATTGATAGGTTAATTTTTTCATAAAGCCATCTAATGTACGATGGCTTTATTCTCTATACTCAAATGGACAATACGTTATTAAGCGAATCAATTTCTTACCTTAAGAAACAAGTATCAACAGTTCCTAAGATTGCTGTTGTTTTAGGTTCCGGCCTTGGTGATTTTGCCCAACAGATTAAACATCCGACTTCCATTCCAACTGCGGACATTCCTCATTATCCAGTCTCTACAGTTCAAGGACATGCTGGTAAAATTATTTTTGGAACACTAGAAAAAGAAGGAAAACAATCGGCGCAACTTATTGTTTTTCAAGGGCGTGTGCATTTATACGAAAGCAATGATGTAAGAAAGGTAACATACCCAATTCGAACTGCCTCAGCATTAGGCGCAGAAAAAGTGATCATCACCAATGCTGCCGGTGGCATTAATCGTTTGTTTGATGCAGGAACACTCATGTTCATTCGAGATTATATCAATCTCACTGGTGAAAATCCATTGATTGGTTCATCAGATCTGAATAGCATATTGCATAAACGAACTACTCCGCCAATGGACCCAGAAATCCTTGAACAAGCAAAATCTATTGCCTTGAATAATGGTATTGTTACTAAGGTTGGTGTGTACTGTTGGACGAAAGGACCAACATACGAAACTGCGTCAGAAATTCGAATGATGGCATCTATGGGTGCTGATGCTGTGGGAATGTCAACAGTACCAGAAATTATGGTGGCTCATCAATTTGGGATGAAAATTCTTGGCATATCGTGTATTACCAACATGGCTACCGGAATCTCTCCAACCAAGCTATCACATGCTGAAGTAACCGAAACAGCAAACAGAGTGAAGAATGATTTTGAAAAACTAGTGAGCGAAATTATTTTTGGGATTAGTTAAGACGAAAGACTACAGAAAGATACCCTTCATCTTAGAATATTTGATATAACATCAAATAAACAATTACCCCCGTTACGGAAACATACAACCAGACGACGAATGTTTTTTTCGAAATCTTTGTGTGAAGATCAAACTTTCCTTTTAATCCACGATACAATGTTACAATGGCCATTGGCGGGACAACTGCAGCAAGTACGATATGCGAAATAAGAATGGTGAAATAGAATGGACGACTCCATCCTTCCCCTTGAAATGGAACAGATCCTACCTTTGCATGATACGTAAGATAGCTAATTAAGAAAAGACCGGAGGTTATAAAAGCGGCAATCATAAATTTTTTATGTTGCTCTCTTCTCCCCGCTTTAATATGTCGGTATCCAATAACAAGAAACACAAAACTGATGAAATTTAGGATGGCGTTCACAGTTGAAAGATCTTCGAATTTCATAATGAAGTTACTGAATTTTAAAGATGATCATTGCAGAAAAGATGATCGGCAAATAGAATAATGATGAAAAGAATAGCATGCGAGCCGCAGAACTTGAAGTCTCCGAACCTACTGATCGGGAAAATTTCCAACCGAAAAACAAAAATGCCAATCCAATAGCCAGGGCAATGGGTACATATTCTAACGAAACAAGTCCGACAAATGCCGGTGATAAACCAATGAATACAAGAATCGCCTGATGTAGCAAAATATGGTTTGCAACTTTTTTCCCTTTGGTATCTAGACTTGTTAACAACCGAAATCCTGCTTTTGCATAATCATTTCTATATAGCCATCCAATCGAATAAAAATGAGGCATCTGCCAGTAAAATAAGATGGCAAAAAGAGTTAACGATTGATATGAAAGTGAATTTTGGATAGCTGCCCAACCAATTAATGTCGGAAGGGCTCCAGGTATTGCTCCAATAATTGTTGAGAGTGTGGAGATTCGCTTGAGGGGTGTATAGAGAAATAGGTACGTAACAAGAGTCGACAGAGCCAAAAATGATGTCAGCCAATTTACAAAGAACAGCACAACGGCTCCAGCTAAGGAGGCGATCGATCCAAATAGAAATGCCTCAATGGGAGAGATTCTTTCATCAGGAACTGGTCTTTTTTCGGTCCGTTTCATTCGTGAATCGTATTCATGTTCTAAAAATTGGTTTAATGCTCCTGAACCGCCTCCCACAAGTAATGTTCCTAAGGCAAGCAAAGGAAATACCAATAATTGGGATTCATCCGGTTTTTGGATCGCCAAATATGCAGAGCAGAGCGAGGTAAAAACTGAAAGCAACGTTAACTCTGGTTTCATAAGAAGCCAAAGGTCTCCAAGAAATTGAGGAAGTGTGCGTTCTTCCTTTTTGCTATCTGTCATGCTAACGGATTTTTTTTCCATGGTACCGTTACTATTTATGTAGCCAGCGTAACCGGGCAATTTTTAATGAAATTAAAACACATGTTACAAGAACAAGTGCACCAATAACAACATGCAATGATGTAATGATAAATTCTTTTCGAGATAAAACTGTTAGGATACCAAGCGTAAATTGAATCAAAATACTGCCCAAAAGTAATGTCCCTAATCTTCGAAGTTGGTTTGGAAGTGCATTCGATTTCTGAAGTATATATCCCAATAAACTGACAACACCAGCAACAATAAATGCCCAATATCGGTGAATCAAGTGAACAACAATCTGATATGACTCAACTGGTTTATCTCCTGTCCATTTAATGCCATCTCTAATTAATTCCTGATTATACGCCTCTACTGATCCTTGGGATAATGTTGGGAATACTTGTCCATATGCTAAAGGAAAGTCAGGAATTGATAAACCCGAATACGTATGCCTGAGCAAAGCACCAAAACCTAATTGCAAAAAAACTACAGCGACTGCGATATAAGAAATTGTTTGCATTGATTGTGTGCGTTTAAAATCAATATTCTGCTCTTCTTCTTTCCACCATTTTGAAGTGAATAATGCGATTGATGATACTGCACAAAAAAAAGTTTGAGCTAACATTCCGTGCGCAATAGAAATAGGTGTTGGAAGAAGAAAGAGAACAGTAAGTCCTCCTAAAATTCCTTGAAAGATTACTGCACCAAGTGCATAATACGTCAACCATTTCACCCACTTACGGTCTTCCTTTATTGTCACCCAAACGGTGAGAATAACTGTAAGAAAACCAACAAAGGATGCAAAGAGTCGGTGTCCATGTTCATATTTAATTCCTCCAACCCATTTGTCAATTGGAAATGTAAACATGTTTTCACCGTATGTTGTAGGCCAGTCCGGAACGGAAAGTCCTGAACCGGTACTGGTAACAAGTCCGCCAAGAAAAATTAAAACGAATGTACTGACTGCGGTCAATACGGAAAAGCGATGTAAAGATTTATTGTACATAGTTCTGTCTAAATGTTAACGAACATTTAAATATAAGAATTTTTCATAGTGAATAACAGACAATCCTTGCATCCGCCATTAGATATCGGTAAATTTATGCGCATGTTTTATGACTATTTGAAGGAGTACCAATGAAACAAATGATGTTGTTCCTGCTCTCTACCTTGCTAGTATTTTCACAATCGGAAAGACATTTTGCAAAAATTAAACAGATCACTTTTGGCGGATCGAATGCAGAAGCGTATTTTTCCTCCGATGGGAAACAATTGATTTATCAAGCAACAAAAGATCATTTCAAATGCGATCAGATATTTACCATGAATATCGATGGAACAAATAACACACTTGTTAGCACCGGTGACGGTAGAACTACTTGCGGGTATTTCTTTCCTGATGGAAAAATTCTGTATGCGTCAACGCATGATGACGATGACGATTGCCCTCCTACTCCTGATCGTTCCAAAGGATATGTTTGGGGAGTGTTTAATGCATACGACATTTATAGTGCCAATGCCGATGGGTCAAAACCAAAAAAACTTGCCGCCACCAAAGGATACGATGCTGAAGCCACCGTCTCATCTGATGGAAAGCAAGTGGTATTTACATCTTCTCGAGATGGTGATTTAGAATTATATATAATGAATTCTGACGGTTCAAATGTCCGTCGCTTAACAAATGACAAAGGATATGATGGAGGCGCATTTTTCTCGCCGGATGGGAAAATGATTGTTTACCGTGCTCACCATCCTGTGGACTCGGTGGACATAAAGGAAGGCGAAAATCTTTTGAAGGAACAACTCGTAAAACCGACAAAGATGGAACTCTTTGTCATCAATTCAGACGGAACCGGAAAAAGGCAAATTACAAATAACGGTGCGGCTAATTTTGCTCCCTACTTTACTCCTGACGGTAATAAAATTATTTTTGCAAGCAATGTAAATGATCCTGCAGGGTATGATTTTGATCTTTTTCTTATCGACGTTGATGGAAAACATATAGAACAAGTAACATTTTCGAAAGGATTTGACGGATTTCCAATGTTCAGTCCCGATGGAAAAAAATTGGTCTTTGTATCCAGCAGAAATGCAACATCTCGCCATGAGTTCAACATTTTCATTGCAGATTGGACTGAGGATCCAACAATATCAAATTTGAAAAAGCATATTGAATTTTTAACTTCCGATGCGCTTGAAGGAAGAAGCACAGGTGAGAAAGGAAACGATCTTGCTGCAGAATATATTGCAGAGCAGTTTAAGAATATTGGACTTCTTCCTTCGGGTGATCAAGGAACATATCTCCAATCATTTGATGTAGTAAAATCGTTAGAAGTCGGTGCGAATAATTCTCTTGCCTCAACAATTGCAAAAAAGAAACCGACTACATACATCGTCAAATCTGATTTCACACCAATTGGATTTTCAGCAAATGCTTCTGTATCCGGTAAAGTGGTTTTTGTTGGTTATGGTATGACCGTTGACTCAACCTACGATGACTACAAAGGAATTGATGTCAAAGATAAAATAGTGATCGCTATGCGATATGCACCGGACGGCGATAACCCCCACTCAAAGTATACAAAACAATCTTCGCTGAGATATAAAGCAATGCAAGCACGTGAAAAGGGGGCAAAAGCATTGTTGCTGGTGACGAGTACTGCAGACGATTCAACGGATGGAATAATGAAATTGAAATATGATAATTCATTTAGCGATGCAGGAATTCCGGTATTGTCAGTCACACGAAAGGTTGTGAATAATTGGCTGAAACAGAATAAATTGAATATCGATTCATTACGAAGCAAAATTGTAAAAACAAACTCTCCTGCATCGGTTGAAGTAAAGAATTTATCTATTAAACTCTCAACCGAAATCATCCAACGAAAAAAGAAGACACAAAATGTTGTTGGTCTTTTAAAAATTAATGAAGCAAATGAATACCTTGTGATTGGTGCGCATTATGATCATCTCGGTTATGGCGGTCAAGGTTCAGGTTCCCTGGCCCCGGATAAAAATGAGATCCATAATGGCGCTGATGATAATGCATCCGGAACTTCGACGGTCATCGAACTTGCTCGTCGATTATCTGAATATAAAAATGTGTTAAAACGAAATGTTCTTGTGATGGCATATTCCGGCGAGGAAATGGGATTACTAGGCTCAGCGTATTACACAAAACATCCTAGCTTTCCTCTTGTGGATGCAGTTACCATGATGAACTTTGATATGGTTGGTAGACTAAAGGAAAATATGTTAACGGTTCAAGGGATCGGAACTTCGACGAATTGGGAATCGCTTACGAAAAAACATAATGCAGATTCATCCTTTACATTGAAATATGTAAAAGATGGTTTTGGACCAAGCGATCATTCATCATTTTATTCACAAAATATTCCTGTGCTTTTCTTCTTCACAGGACTTCATGACGATTACCACAAGCCTTCTGATGATGCAGACAAGATTAACATTCAAGGAATGAACGACATCGTTTCCTATGCTGCCAAACTTGCTGTTGAAATTGATACAACATCAGTTCGCCCGGACTATATAAAGACACAATCCCAGGAGCAAAGTGGCGGGCGGCAAGGATTCCGTATATTTGTAGGGACAATTCCTGATTACTCGGAAGATGCTAATGGCATGATGCTTGCAGGAGTTCGAGATAACAGTCCTGCCTCAAAAGCCGGAATGCAGAAAGGCGATGTGCTAATTAAGTTTGGAAAACATGAAATAAAAAATGTTTATGATTATACGTATGCCTTGCAGGAGTATAAGCCGGGTGATATTATTGAAGTGACGTTTGTCCGAAATAAAACTGAAACAATTACGGCTACAATGACTCTTGAAAAACGAAATTGAGATTCATGGATATGGTAGTAATAAAAAAGGACGCCGATGCGTCCTTTTTTTTATAATTATGTTCTTAAACCATTAAATCAGCTTTTTAGCAATCTCTCGAACTTCTTCTTTTGTGCAGAACCGTTGAATCATCGGAAATAGGATGTGATTCTCTTTATGAATATGATTTACCATCAATTGAACGATCTCTTCTGCCGATTCACACAATTCTTCCCTTGATGTTTTATCATCATGATTTTCTTTGAGTGCTTTAATGCTGTAATTAAGTTTCTTATAGATCCTGGCCATCTTTGCATGGTCTTCCCGAAGTACAGAAGTGGGACCATCAACATACCGTTCTACAACAGGAAACAATGCATCTTCCTCATGTTTATTATGAACACGAACTTCTTCGTCTACATACTCAACTGCTTTTAATAACGATTTAAACGATTTTTCAGAATACCCTTTTTTCTTCAAATCGGTTGCATTTTTTTTAAGTTGATGCAGTTTCGTTAAAGCTTCTTCGTGTTCTTTCATCAACAACGCTATCGGATCGCGAGATGCCATGATGCTTATTTCGTTTCCATATAGGTTGTGTACTTTGTTTTGCTATCAATAAAATCCTGAAGTTGTGCTGTCAGCTCATCTGCTGTTTGGTCATCGCTTTCTTCAAATTTTTTATAAGCAACTTCAGAATGTGCCATGAAAATCTCTGCAAATGAATTCTGCTTTCCGCGTTGTTCATAGACTGAATACGAAACAAATTGATTTGTTGCATAATGGGTTTTCAATTTTTCCACTGCAGACAAATAATCGGTCCGCTTTGCTTCTTTCACGTCGTATTGAACGGTGAGAATAACTTTTCCCATCGAAATTAGCTTCCTTTACGTTAAATGTTAAATGATGAATAAATGTATACACTTACTGTTGAGACTGCCCCAACAACAATCAGGGTCAATATAAAACTTGTTACAAATCGTATTCGATGCGCCATCGAAATGCCAAAGGAGGCCAGCACCATACTCCACAACACCGTAAGACCATCCAATCCTAACAAGACAATGGTGACCATAGGTTTCACTTCATAAGCACTTGGATTGGTGGAGAACATTAACAATCCAAGCGAACCAAATTCCAACGGCAAAACAAACATTATCGAAAACATTATCGGAACAAGAGACCAACCAATTACACCATATGTCTCTTTTAATGTTCCCTTCCCTTGTAAAATTCGTGCACTAATGTGAAATGTTCCTATCAGCAAACAGACTAATGGAATGCTGATCATAATACCGAGAACTATTCCATAGAGTAAAAGTGGGAATAAATTATCAAACGAATTTCCCGATTTGTTTGCCCACATCAATGTGAAGATTGTCCCAATTCCAAGAAATAAACTAAGTAAGAGGACAAAATTTTTGTGTTCCGCTATGATAATTTTTTTAAATGCTTCGGATGGCGATTCAATCATCATCCAGATCATTGCAAAAAAATCTAGATTGGGAACTCGATCCTGTACAAAACTGCTGCACGATTCACATTTGATTGCAAAATCATCGTTGGAATGTCGGCATACAGGACAAACTATCATATAATGATAAAAATACGAATAAAAGCACGGGCTTGCAATGAAAATTGCGAGAAATCTTCATGAAAGAAGAGGAAAAGCAGCATGTTCATTACAGTGGCTTGAACTGTGCAGTAAAATGTCGCAGTTGTGGCGCTTCATAGGTGATCGTATATCCGCGAAGATTTTTTCGATTTGCATATAGCTCAACTGCACACTCAATAACATAATCCATATGACTCTGTGTATAGACACGGCGCGGAATTGCCAACCGGACTAGTTCCATTGCGGGCGAAACAACCTTCCCCTGTTCATCATACGTTCCGAACATAACGCTTCCAATCTCAACGGATCGAATGCCTCCAATCAAGTATAACTCGCAGACAACAGATTGTCCCGGATATTCATACGGAGGTATCTGTGGTAAAAATTGTTTTGCGTCAATATAAATGGCGTGACCACCCGGTGGCAGAAGTATTGGAATTCCGATCTCTGTTAATTTATTGCCGAGATACTCAACGGAACGTAATCGATATGTAAGGTAATGTTCATCCAGAACTTCTTCTAAGCCTTGCGCAATCGCTTCAAGATCGCGTCCAGCTAATCCTCCGTATGTAGGAAATCCTTCTGTCACGATCAATAAGTTTCTTGCAAGCAATGCCAGAGAGTCATCATTCATTGCCAAGAAACCACCCATGTTGACGATCGCATCTTTCTTAGCACTCATTGTCACACCATCGGCATACGAAAACATTTCTTGTGCAATCTCTTTTGGGGATTTATGTTCATACCCCTTCTCTCTTTTTTTAATGAAAAAAGCATTTTCTGCAAATCGACAGGCATCAATGAATAATGGTATTCCATATTTATTCAAGAGTGCTTTTGTTTCTCGTATGTTTTGCATTGAGACAGGTTGGCCGCCGCCGGAATTATTGGTGACAGTAATAAAACAAACAGGAATATGTTCTGCGCCGGTTTTTTGAATAAATTGTTCAAGTGCTGCAACATTCATATTTCCCTTAAACGGAGCAATAACATCCGGTCGTTTCCCCTCTTCAGTTTGAAAATCGACTGCTACTGCACCGCTGAACTCAACATTAGCTCGTGTAGTATCAAAATGTGTATTATTGGGGACAAACTTCCCTTTGCCACCAATAATCGAAAAAAGAATTTTTTCGGCTGCACGTCCCTGATGCGTTGGAATGATATTTTTTAAACCGGTAAGATCACGAACCGCTTTCTCAAATCGAAAGAAACTTTTTGCTCCGGCGTACGATTCATCTCCTTCCATCATTCCCGCCCATTGTTTTGCGCTCATGGCCGATGTTCCGCTGTCAGTCAACAGATCGATCAACACATCATCGGCACGAATCAGGAAAGGATTGTAAAACGCTTTTTCCAATATCGCCTTTCGTTCATCTACTGTGGTGAATCGAATTGGTTCAATGGATTTTATTTTAAATGGTTCGATAATAGTTTTCATGCGTATAGTATTTTTTACAAACGTTTGTTATTCAGCATCATAACTCACCAATGAATGGATGTCAAAGCCGGATAATTTATTTCGTGGTTGAAGAAATGCCAGCTCAATCAGAAATGATAAGCCGACAATATTACCGCCCAATTGTTTTACCATTTTGCATGCCGCCTGCATTGTTCCGCCGGTTGCCAAAACATCGTCATGCAAAATCACACGTTCACCAGGTGTGATTGCATCTTTATGCATTTCTATTGTATCTGTTCCGTATTCCAACTGGTACTCTTGCCGAATTTTTTCAGCGGGAAGTTTGCCTGGTTTTCGAATCGGAACGAATCCAACACCCAGCCGATAAGCCAATGCCGTTCCAATAATAAATCCGCGTGATTCAATTCCAATAACTTTTGAGATTTTTTTGTTCTTATAGTATTCATAGAAGGAATTGACACAATATTGCAGTGCTTCAGCGTTTTTCAAGACCGTTGTGATGTCTTTGAACATTATTCCCTGTTTAGGAAAATCGGGTATTGTTCTGATAATGGATTCAAGTTTCATAGAGTGCTCCTTATTTACGCCGTGAAAAAATATCAAATTCAATCTGAAGAAGCAATTTAAAATAAAAATCCCCGAAAGGTACTTCGGGGATTCGCCTTCAAGATATAATTCGGAATTCTACAAACCGACGATCATATCTGAATATTTTGGAACTGGCCAGAGGTCATTTGCAACGATCACTTCTAGAGAATCGACAATTAACCGTACGGCTTCAGTCTGTTTACGAACAGCCAGGTACGCTGCACCTTTCTTTTTAATATCTTCTACCTTTTGAGCGGAGCCCAACGACTTCTCAAGTGTTGCAACTTCGGAATAAAGAGCGGATACTAATTTCGAGAGATCTTTAATTACCACGGAAATTGTTTTTGCACCTTTGTCTCCACGACCGAGTGTTGATTTTAATCCTTCTACGGCCTGAGAGAGTTCTGTGATGTATGTTGTGGCAGCAGAGAAATAGAGCGTTGTTGCCATGCTTTTTGCAACTTGTGCTTCAATCTCAACCTGTTTGATATAATTTTCAATATCAATATGATAGATAGCTTCTATCTCTCGTTCATTATAGACTTTGTATTTCGTAAAGAGATGTTCTGCTTCTTTAGTGAGATATGATGCTAGCGCTTCCGGCGAAGACTTCATGTTTGGCAAACCGCGTTTTGCAGCTTCTTTATGCCAAGCTTCCGAATACCCATCGCCGCTGAACAACACTTTTTTCGATTCAGATATAGCTTTTCGCAGGACTTCTACCACGGCAATATTGAAATCTTTTCCGCCCGCAACTGCTTTTTCGATCAACAAGCGGATGTCATCAAGTGACTCAGCCATTGCAGTATTCAATACAGTGATTGGTGTGGAAGGTGACTGACTTGAACCTACAGCTCTAAATTCAAATTTATTTCCAGTGAACGCAAACGGTGAAGTTCTGTTCCGATCAGTATTATCTTTCGGAATCTCTGGGATTTTGTCAATGCCGATATTGATCCATGCTTGATCTGAGTCCGTAGTTACTTTCCCTTTTTCAAGATCATCCAGAACTCTCGTCAGCAATTCTCCAAGGAATACAGAAATAATTGCCGGAGGTGCTTCGTTTGCACCTAGTCTGTGATCGTTATGTGCCGTAGCAATCGATGCACGCAACAATTTGGAATGTTTATAAACAGCTTTAATGGTGGAGACTAAAAAAACCAAAAACTGTAAATTTGACTGCGGAGTTTTACCGGGATTTAAAAGATTTTCCCCTTTATCCGTAGCAAGTGCCCAATTACTATGTTTACCGCTTCCATTAACGGCGGCAAATGGTTTTTCATGAAGCAGAACAGCAAGGTTGTGTCGTTGTGCAATCCGTTCCATGAGATCCATCAAAATCTGATTATGATCTATTGCGACGTTGACATCCTCAAATATCGGAGCCACTTCAAATTGATTCGGAGCCACTTCATTATGACGTGTCTTCAACGGAATACCTAATTTGTAGGATTCCTCTTCGATTTCCGTCATGAATGCAAATGCCCGTTCAGGAATATTGCCAAAATATTGATCTTCGAGCTGCTGATGTTTTGCAGGATTTTTTCCAAACAATGTTCTGCCGGTCTGTTGTAAATCAGGACGAGCATTGTAGTATTCTCGATCGATTAAAAAATATTCCTGTTCAACACCAAGAGTCGAAAATACCTTGGTTGCCGAATTGTTGAAATGTTTCAGCATGCGCATTGCTGATTGGTTTAAAGCATCGATAGATCGCAGTAATGGAGCTTTTTTATCGAGTGTCTCTCCCGTATAGGAAATAAACACTGTCGGAATACACAGTGTGTTTCCGTGCGGGTATTCCATGACGAATACTGGACTAGTCGGATCCCAAATGGTATATCCACGAGCTTCAAACGTTGCTCGAATTCCGCCTGAAGGAAACGATGATGCATCCGGTTCACCCTGGATCAATTGTTTTCCGGTAAACGCTTCAATAATTTTTCCGCTGTCACTGTAATCAATGAACGAATCATGTTTTTCAGCGGTAAATCCGGTGAGAGGCTGGAACCAGTGTGTGTAATGTGTACATCCTTTCGCAATTGACCAATCTTTCATAGCAATCGCTACGATATTTGCTGTATCGCGATCAAGTTTTTCACTTTTATTGATAACATTGAGAATTTTCTCGTATGCATTCTTCGGAAGCATTTGTTGCATTTTGGCAAGGTCAAATATGTTCTCACCAAAATATGTCGAAACTGGTTTTGCCGGTTTACTCATAACGTTCCCTTTATTTTGATTTATTAATTTTAAGTTTGTTAGTTTCTTTCATTGTTGACAAAACAATACTCGTAGTCGTGTTCACAATTCCGGACCATGCTTGAATTTTTGAAAGTAGCTTTTCCAAGCTGGAGGTATTTTCCGTTCTGATTTTAATTAAATGAGTGCCTGTTCCTGTCACCGAATGGATTTCTAAAATTTCATCGGTCGATTTAGCATGATCAATAAATGAATTATAATGTTTTGAAGAATCCACCGTAATGGTTATAAATGCAGTAATGTCCTTCCCTACTTTTTTAGGATCAACATAGGTTGTATACCCGGTGATGATTCCATTTTCTTCCAATTTTTTCATCCTCTCGCTGACAGAGGGTATGCTGAGTTCAACGGCCTGCGCAAGATCGTTGCGACGGGTTCTGCCGTTTTTTTGAAGGATATCGAGTATTGTAATGTCGATATCATCTAGTTGATGCAATGAATTCACAGTATCACCTTATTAATTTAGGTATATAACCATTTACACTTAGAATATAAGGTTATATTCAAATAATGTCAAACAGTTATTTAAAATTAAAAAATCCAATCTCAACAGATTGGATTTGTCATGCTCTCAACGGTAAATCATTTAGGGTTAGTTCAATAGTAACCCTTTTTGATATTTTATTTGTCCTTCGTAAATAGTTGCATGGACAACAAAATCATCATCCATAACGACAAGGTCAGCATCTTTACCAACAGCCAGAATTCCTTTTTCGTGTTCCAATCCAAGTACTTTTGCTCCATTTAATGAAGCCATTCGTACTGCATCCGTAAGTGGTACTCCTACCATACGCACCATATTGCGAATGGCTTCTTCCATCGTAAGAGTACTTCCTGCCAGTGTTCCATTTTCTAAAAACGCTCGTTTATTTTTTACAATAATTTTTTGATCCATAAAATGATATTCACCATCCGGCATTCCACACGCTCTAATTGCATCTGTCACCAAAATGATTCCACCGCTCCCTTTGATGTTATGCAAGAGCTTCATCACAATCGGATCGACGTGAATGCCGTCTGCAATTAATTCTACTTTTAATTCGTTACGGAGTAATGCGGCTACCATAATTCCTGGTTCTCGATGATGAAACGGGCGCATTGCATTGAACATATGTGTAACGTGTGCCGCGCCATTGTCGATCGCTTTTTCAATGTCATCATACAACGCAAGAGTATGTCCAATAGAAGGAACAACGCCCTGGCTTGCTGCTGCTCGGATCACGTCAATATTTCCGGGAAGTTCAGGAGCAATTGTCATGAGCTTTATAGAACCGCGTGCAGATGAATTTAATTCATTCCACATGTCAACATTCGGTTCCCATAAGTACTCAATTTTATGTGCGCCTTTAATCTCCGGATTTATGAACGGACCCTCCATATGGATTCCCCATATATTCGAGTCTTTGTGCTGTTCAGCGTATGTTGCAATTCTATCGACATCTTTTTTTAGGAGATCGATTTTTTTGCTAAACAATGACGCCAACATTCCGGTTGTTCCATGAGAAAAAAAGAAATCTGAAACAGTTTTTATTGATTCATCGCTATCATCAGCGAATCCTTTTCCCCCGCCACCATGAACAAGAAGATCAATAAATCCTGGAGTTACTGTTTTTCCATTGAGATCATAAACAGGAATATCAGAGGAGAGGTTAACATCACCAACCTTTCCCATATTGGTGATTTTCTTATCTGTAATAACTATCGTACCGTTATTTACAATTCTAAACGGTGTAACGATTTTAATATTTTTAAGAGCATACTTCATATATTTTTATTTAATGTACGAATTAAGGATGGTAAAATTCGATTCAATATCTGCGGACCCAAAAACAGCATTTCCAGCAACAAGATAATGTGCTCCGGCATCGATGACGCTTTTAATAGTTTTTAAATCGAGTCCCCCATCTACTTCAATGATGGTTTTTAACTTTTGTTCTGCAATCATTGCCGCAAGTGATTTTATCTTAGTCAGAGAGGATTCAATGAATTTTTGTCCGCCAAATCCCGGATTGACTGACATGATCAATATCAAATCTGTATACGGTAATATTTCTTGAATAGTGGACAACGACGTTGACGGATTTAAGCTGACGCCTGCCTTCATGCCTAATTCTTTTATTTTCGTAATTGTTCTATGAAGATGTGTACATGCTTCAACGTGGACAGTAAGAATATCAGCCCCTGCCTCCTTAAAATGTTCCAAGTATTGATCCGGTCGTTCAATCATTAAATGAGTATCAAGAGTAAGCGAGGAAATTGAATTGATAGTTTTCACTACATTCGGGCCGAAACTTATATTCGGCACAAAATGTCCGTCCATGATATCGAGATGCAGAATTTTCGCTCCAGCGGATTCTACACGTTTTAGATCACTTTCAAGATGGGCAAAGTTTGCCGAGAGTACAGAAGGGAGAATAGCTAATTCATGTGTTTGCATAGTTATTAATCACGATTCGGTTTTGCGTTCGATTTATCCGGAGTTTGGGAAATGAAAAGATCCACATCTTTTTGAGTTGTGACAACTTCATTTTCTCTTGGCAGTTGGTCAATTACAGTGTTTGGCAATAATTCATCATTAATTTGAAAGGTAATATTGCCTGCTCTAAGTCCCTTTTCTTTTAAGATTTTTTGGGCTTCAGTAAATGTCTTTCCAATCAATGAAGGAATATAAATACTATCGATAGATTCTCCAGCACTGACGATTACACTAATATATGTGTTCTTTTTTACTTTACTTCCGGCAGGGATATCCTGTGTGATAATCGTTCCTTCAGGTAATTCTATCGATACTTGATATTGAATTGCACCTTGCTTCAACGCCGCTCTGTCCAATGCAAATTTTGAATCACGAATAGATCTTCCTCTGAGCGATGGAACGATCACATCTTGTTCTCCTCCAGAAATTGTAAGATATACTCTTCTCCCTGTCTTTACCACTTGATCAGGAGCAGGATTTTGCAGAATGACATATCCTTCTGGATAGGACGGATCTTGGCGTATCTCGCCTCTTCGTGGTTCAAGATGAAGAGAGTCAAGAATTCGTTTTGCTTGTTCCTCTTTCACACCCACAACTTTGGGAACCGTGAGTGTGCCACCTTTATTCACATAATACGGCATCACAAAAGTATCAATAAGGAATAATGCGACAATAAAGAGGCCCAGTGTCCAAAAGAAAGGGCGAATTGTTTTCGATGTTATAATTTTTACAAATGCGTTTTTTGAATTTATCATGAAGTATAATGTACTAAACTCTCGAGATATTTGCCGATGATATCAAATTCTAAATTTACTTTTGTACCTTTGACATATTGATGGAAGATGGTGTGTTGGTATGTATATGGTATAATTGCAACAATAAGCTCCTCTCGCTCCAGTTTAGCGACTGTTAAACTCGTACCATCAACGGTAATGGATCCGACTGTGATAAGATATTTTCGATACTTTTTTGGAAATGAAATAGAATACATCCAACTTGTTTTTAGAACAACTATTTTTTTAATAGTACCAGTATAATCAATATGTCCCTGAACTAAGTGGCCTCCCAATCGGTCGTGAAGTTTTACAGAACGTTCCAGGTTAACCTCACTATTTATATTTAACTTCCCAAGATTCGTTTTCGAAAGTGTTTCTTTTATTGCCTGAATAGTAAATGAAGTTTTGGATCGTCGAACCACCGTTAGACAAACACCATTAACACAAATACTATTATCAATGCGAAGATCAGAAAGTACTTTTCGCGCGGTGATGGTAAATTCAATTCCATCACCAAATTTCTTAATGGAACGAATCGTTCCAATTTCTTCTATTATTCCTGTAAACATAATTTATTGAACCATAAAATTAAAAATTTCTTCGGAAACCCTTGAAAGAATTTCTATACCATCACTATTTGATTTTAAGTCTTTTGACAACAAAACCAATACATAAGATCTACCATCTGGTAAATATACAATTCCGGAATCATGTTGAACATTTGTAATTGATCCGGTTTTATGAGCAACTTTCACTGTCTGTGGAAGCTTAGCAGGAATCATCGTGTTGAATTTTTGTGCGAGTAAAATATCCAACATTGAGTTACATGCTTCAACTGAGACGCATTGTTTTTTTGCAATACGTTCGAACATGATTGAAAGATCGAATGCCGTAGTTGTGTTATTTTTCCCTGCTTGGAATGCTTTAGTATCTTCTACTCCTCGAAGGACTTTCATATCATTGAGATTCAATTCTTTCATCGTATTCATAATATTGTCAGGCCCTACGATGCCAATCAGAATATTTGTTGCAAGATTACTGCTGACGGTAATCATCTTAAACACAAGATTATATATTGACTCTTTTTGTCCAAGGCGTTTATATAAACCGTCATCACTATCATCAGTTAATTCTAACGAATAGGCGCTGCTATCAATAATACTTTTGAATGAGTTTGAGACAACGATTGAGTCATCCAATCGCAATTTCTTATGATGAGCCTGCTTGAACACTTCTATCATTACAGGAGTTTTCATAGTACTAGCTGCATGAAAATATTTATGTTCATTAATATAGAAGCTTTTGTTTGAGCCCAAATCCTTAAATGCAATAGCGAAAGTACCTTGATGAGTTGAAATCAGCGATTCAATTTTGGCTTTAAGTATTGCTACATCTTTTGAGGGCTGGCCAGTCATATGTGAACAGAGAAGAACGAACGATAAAATGATATGAAACGTCATGGATACTCTACCGTATATTCCCGAAACCTGTCAGTTCCGAAATATTTATCTAAAATAAGTTTCTTTTTATAAGATACCGAAATATTTCCGAAAGTTTTTACGCCATCTTCATATTTCTTCTTTGCTTCAAAAATATACATTTTATTAACACAACGAGCATCCATAAATTGAGTAAATATTCTCTGACCACCCTCTACGAATACAGATCCTATTTTTCTTTTATGTAAATCTTGCAGAATATCAGCAATATTTAATATTCCATGGTGACTCTTTAGAGAAATTATTTCAATACCTTTTCGCTTCAAATATTTTCTTTTGGAAATATCTTTAACGGCGCTCTGTTTTAATGTATACAAGATTGTCTTTGCTTCACTATTAAATATTCTGCTCGTTATTGGAACAGAAAAATGTCCATCAACAATAACGCGGACAGGGTTTGGTCTTTTAATCCCTCGCACTGTTAATAAAGGATCATCTTGAATGACTGTATTTGCACCTACAAGAATTGCATCATATTCACTCCGAAGTCGGTGAACATGTTTTCTGGATTGAAGATTCGTAATCCATTTACCTTTACCATTGTGCTGAGCGATAAACCCGTCTGAGGTTTGCGCAGCCTTTAGTGCAACAAACGGCTTATTTCGCAGAATATGAATAATAAATTTTTCATTCAATGCATTGGCTTGTTTTCTTAAAATCCCGCCGATAACCTTAATGCCATGTTCTTTCAGTTTCTTAATGCTTTTGCCTGCAACGAGTGGATTTGGATCGTCCATCGCCACCACAACTCGCGAAAAACCATGTCTTATAATCGCATCAACACATGGCGGAGTCTTTCCATAATGAAAACATGGTTCCAAATTTATATAGATAGTTGCTCCAAAAAGATCTTGCTTCTTTTGTAACGCGTCTCTTATGGCATTGATCTCTGCGTGTGGATCCCCAAACTGTTCATGATATCCTTCACCAATTTTAGAACCATTTTTGACAATAACTGCTCCAACGAGTGGATTAGGGCTGACAAATCCCATTCCTCGTTTTGCAAGGATCAAACAACGGTTCATCCAATATTCATCATCACGAATCATAGACACAAATAAAAAAGACATCACGAAAAATGAAATTCGCGATGTCTTATCTTCAAAACGTTCAAAGGATTATTTAAAAGTGATTTCTTTGCCTTTAACGGCAGAAGTGTAAATTGCATCAACAATCTTCATTCGCAGGACAGCTTCCTGTGCTGTTGAAATAACAGGATGTATTCCACGTACGGAACCAACGAAATGTTTTAATTCGTTTTCATAAGATTTTTTTAAAGCATTTTGCGAAGTGTCGGTCTTTAACGGAGTGACATTGACGACACTTCCGTGCATTTCCTTGTGGATTGTTAAAGGGTTAATTTTGCCGCTACCTTGTTCACCATAAATATTACAGTAGTAGAGTTCATTTTCTATATGAAAATTCCAGCTGACTTCAATCGTAATCGTTGTACCATTTTTCATGGTGATATATGCAACAGATGAATCTTCCACTTTAGTTTTATGAGAATAATTCATTGCATTAACTCGCGATACTTCCGGATATCCTGTCATCCACATTGCAAGGTCGAGCATTACAATACCCATATCCAGAATTACACCGCCACCGGACATCTCTTTTTGTGAGAACCAAGTTCCTTCGGAGGAAGGTTTCTTCAACCATCCGGCTTTTGCATAGAAAATTTTTCCCAGTTCACTGTTTTCAATAAAACTGCGCAACATCATGGTGTCAGGTCTAAATCGATGATTCATTCCAACCATAATTTTTCGTTTATTCTTTTTTGCTGATTCTGCTATGGCAATAGCTTCCGTCAGTTTACGCGCAATCGGTTTCTCCACGAATACATCGCATTTCGTTTCCAAACTTGCGATGGAAACTTCTTTATGAACATCTGTGGAGGTGCAAATATCAACAGCGTGAAGGTCTTCATTCTTCAACATCTCTTGATAATCGGTGTAAAAATGTTTTATCCCGTATTTTTCGGCAATTGCACGTGCACGATTTTTGTCTCTGTCGCATACGCATGCAATTTCAACATCCGGCAATTTCGATAAGATTGGAAGATGAAATACTTGAGCGATCCATCCTAATCCGACAATGCCGATTCTCGCTTTTTCAATTTTTCCTTCGGCTGAGCTCATTGTGCCTTTCTTCCCGGAAGTATTGTTTGTTGTGCGTGTTGTGAATGAAATTCTTTTACTACCGAGGCTATACCAGATGCATCAAGTTTGGTGATTTGTAACAGTTCAGTAGGAGTCCCATGTGTTACATATCCATCTGATAGACCGTGAATTTTGATATTCAGATGTGTCTTATTCATATTCGCCAACGCTTCAACAACTGCGGAACCAAATCCTCCAATAACACTATTTTCTTCAACTGTGACAATATTGGTGAACCGTTGAGATATATTTTCAAGAAGATCCAGGTCAAGCGGTTTTACAAAACGCATGTTAACAACTTCAGCCAATATGCCATCTTTTTCCAATAATTCGGCTGCTTTTAAGGATTGAGCTACCATAGTTCCAATCGCAAGGATTGCAACATCCTGTCCTGTGCGAACAGTTTCTGATTTTCCAATAATCAATTTTTCAAATTTTGGTTTCAATGCAATTCCAAGGGAATTCCCCCGCGGGTATCGGATGGCTACAGGGCAGTTTCGTTGTTCAACGGCAGTATATAACATGTCGCGCAATTCATTTTCATCTTTAGGAGCCATAATGATCATATTTGGAACACACCGTAGGTAGGATAAATCCAACGCACCATGATGAGTAGGCCCATCGGCACCCACAAGGCCTGCTCGGTCTAAAACGAAAACAACATGAAGATCCTGAAGTGAAACGTCATGAATGATTTGATCAAAAGCTCGTTGTAAAAAAGTCGAATAAATTGCAACCACCGGAATATATCCTTCGGTTGCCATACCTGCCGCAAATGTTACCGCATGCTGTTCTGCAATTCCTACATCAAAGAAACGTTCAGGTATTGCTTGTTGTAAAATATCAAGTCCGGTTCCATCGGGCATAGCAGCGGTAATTCCTACGACCTTTGGGTTTTCTTTGCAGATCTCCACAAGTGCATTTCCAAAGATTTTTGTATACGCTGCGGGTGCTGAAGATTTAGGAGAAATTCCGGTTTCTTTATCAAACGGTGTAACACCATGCAATTTAGCTGCATCTCTTTCAGCCGGTTCATACCCTTTCCCTTTTTCTGTATTGATGTGCAACAGAATAGGGCCTTTTAATTCTTTTACATGCTCAAGGATTTCCACTAATTTGACGACATTATGTCCATTAAATGGACCAAAGTAACGGAAACCCATTGCTTCGAACATCATTCCCGGCGTAACGACTGCTTTAACACCTCTCTCAAGTTTTCCTGCAACACTTCGTAAACGATCACCGAACGTATCCAACTTTCCTGTAAGATCCCATACATTCGCTTTAAATTTATTGTATGTAGGATGTGTTAACGCTTCAGAGAAATAATTATGCAGCGACCAGAGCGTAGGGTTATTTGCTGAGAGAGAAACCATTTTATTATCACTCAGAACTACAATCATATCTTTTTTCAGAATGCCGGCATTATTCAGTGCTTCATATGCCATACCTCCTGTTAAAGAACCGTCACCAACGATTGCAACGACCTTAAAATCTTTTTTAGCAAAATCTCTTGCAGTAGCCATTCCTAAAGCTGCTGAGATAGCGGTATTGGCATGGCCGCCACCAAAAGTATCATACTCACTTTCATCACGTCGTAAAAATCCGCTTAAACCTCCTTTTTGTCGGATGGTATGAAGTCTATTTTTTCGACCAGTGAGAATTTTATGAGGATATGCTTGATGTCCAGTATCCCAAACTAGTTTATCGATGGGTGTATTGAAGACATAATGAAGCGCTACTGTTAATTCAACTGCTCCCAATCCTGCACCGAGATGTCCTCCAGTTTTAGAAACAGAATCCACCAAAAATTCACGCACTTCAGAACAGACAGTGCGTAAGGAAGAGACGTCAAGTTTCCGAAGATCGTCCGGTGTATCGATAAAAGGTAAAAATTTTGATTCTGATGATTCCATTACTCTTCAAAGTCCGTCAATTGTAGTTTTCCGTTAAGATCTTTTGATAATTGTTTGATTCGTATTTCAGCTTTGTTCAGAGTCTCCATACATTCTTTGGAAAGAACAATTCCCTCTTCAAACATCGATAAGGATTCTTCAAGAGAGACATCTCCCTGCTCTAGCAGTAATACTATTTTTTCCAATCGGGCCAGGGATTGTTCAAAAGAATGTTTTACTTCCTTCTTTGCCATTACTTTCTCTTTCCTATAATTTCAATTTCAGCAATACCGTCGTAGAATTCTATTGTGCCGGGCTTTGATATCTTCGCTTCCTTCAACCCTGCTATGACTGTATTCTCTTGTCGAATGATCGTGTATCCCCGTTTCAGCACAGATTTTGGGTTCAGAGAATTGATCCTTGCTGAAAGCGTTTGAGAATGTTGCTTTGTCATTTGAAAATTATGGACAAGATTTTGTTCAAGTCTGCGGTGTAACTCATCTATCTGCTGGCTTCGTTGGCGAATCAAATCATTTGGCTTATTAAACGAATAACTTTGCGTTAGATGTGCGATCGTTTGTTTATGTGAATGCACTGTATTTATTACTGAATTGTTTATAGTATAGCAAAAATTGCGTATAAGTTCAACGACCTCACTCTTGTCCTTCACAACAAGTTCAGCTGCCGCAGAAGGTGTCGGAGCTCGTAAATCAGCAACAAAATCACAGATACTAAAATCTATTTCGTGACCTACGGCGCTGACGACAGGAATTTTTGATGAAAAAATCGCTCTGGCAACAATTTCTTCATTAAAAGCCCAAAGATCTTCTAATGATCCTCCTCCTCTGCCGACAATCATGACATCAACAAGGTGTTGTCGGTTGAGATCTTCCACAGCTTGAGCTATTTCTTCAGCAGCTCCTATTCCCTGCACTTTTACAGCGACAAAAATTACTTCGACTGCGGGAAATCTTCGTGTTAAAACAGAGATCATATCTCGAATCGCGGCACCGGTTGGCGATGTAACGATTCCTATCTTTTGGGGATACGCAGGAATTGGTTTCTTATGTTCACTGTCGAATAATCCTTCCTCAAGAAGTCGTTGTTTCAATTGCTCAAATGCAATTTGCAATTCACCTTTGCCGAGAGGTTGAATTTGTTGACAATCAATTTGATAGCTGCCGCGAGGTTCGTACAGAGTGATGTTTCCTCGAATCATTACTTTCATTCCATCTTGCGGGCGAAATAACAGTTGACCGGCTCTGCTTTTCCACATGACTGCCGAGATTTGAGCCTGTTCGTCTTTTAAGGTAAAATATAAATGTCCGGATGAGTGCAATTTGAAATTCGAGATCTCTCCTTGAATCCAAACTTGTGTAAACCCAAGTTCTAAGACCCCTTTAATCTGGCGAGTCAATTCAGTTACCGTAAGTATTTTCTTATCACTCATAGATTAAATATAACGAAAGAGTGCGAATAAGAAAAACCTTCATTATATTGAAAATAAAAACTATGAAGCTAGACGTACTCGCAATTGGAGCTCACCCGGATGATATTGAATTATCATGCTCGGCAACTGTTGCAAAATTAATCAAACAGGGAAAAAAGGTTGGAATCCTTGACCTTACAGAAGGAGAACTTGGAACGCGTGGAAGCCGTGCAATCAGAAAGAAAGAAGCTGAGACTGCCACAAAAATTCTCGGTGTTCCTACAAGAATGAATCTTGGATTTCCTGACGGTAACATTGAAGTCAATCAAACAAATATTAAGAAAATAATTCAGATTATACGATTCTATCAGCCAAGTATCCTTCTATTTCCACATTGGCTTGAACGGCATCCAGATCATGAACATACTCACCGATTGTGTAGAGAAGCATGGTTTTACAGTGGTTTGGAAAAGATATCGACGAATTATCAAGGCAAAAGACAGGCGCCATTCCGCCCCAAAAAATATTTTCATTTTATGCAAAAATATGAATTCCCACCGACATTCATTGTAGACGTTTCAGACGTTTATGAAACAAAAATTAAATCGCTTATGGCATTTGAATCACAATTCTATAACCCAAAAAGCAAAGAACGAGAAACAATTCTTTCTTCCAGATTATTTTTAGAATCAATTTATGCTCGGGACAGGCACTTTGGATCGCATATTAATGTTGAATATGGTGAGCCATTTTTTAGTATTGAACCACTTGGTTTTAATTCATTTTTTGACGTGTTGATATAGGAGATTTCATGACGTGCCCTCACTGCGGTTCACAACAACTTAGCAATGCTATTGTCTGTTTACAATGCGGCAAGACATTGGTGGTAGTTGAACAATCAAAACAACAAAAGTATATCAAACTGGTCTCAGCCGGAATACTCGCATTAGTCCTCGTTTTAGGAATTACCTATTTTTTTAATACGATCAATCGGACGTATCATCCGGTGATAGATCATCAACCATCCGTTGGATATGGAGTTTCCGCTGCATCGGGAAAAATCATGAGTAATAAAATGTCAGCAACCATGGATGGTAATGATATTATTATTCCGTCTGATGTGGTTTTGAATTACCGAATTGTTCGAGTGAACGATCCTGAAGGGATACAAACAGTGCCAATTTTGCTCTATGTGACACCTCGCGGAAAAGTTGTCACTGCAATGAGCATTAGCGAATCATGCAGATCAAATGATTTTTATCTTGACGGTAATGATATCCATTGTGCTAATTGTCCATCCTATTGGAATATGGAAAGTCTTGAAGCATATGCCTGTTGTCAAAAATATTATCCCGAACCGATTCCAAGTAAGATTGTTGCAGGACAAATTCGGATCGATAAGAATCTCGTACAGCAATGGAGAACCCGTCTTTAAAAACAAAAAAGCCGGCAATCAGCCGGCCTTATTGTTTTTCTACTCATACAAATTACTTCTTCATTACTTCTTGTACTCGTCGCACGATGGTAATAAGAAATCCTCCGATCAATGCAAACGTTCCAATCCAGACTAAATTGATATACGGTTTAATACTGGCTTCAACAACAAGTGTTTCGGCTTTAGGTGCTTTCGATACTGATTCTCCGTGCAATCCCTTTACCTCTAATGTTACACTCGCTTCTTCATCATTTTTACTTGGATTCATTCCTTTAATGAGAAAGGATATATCGGTATTGGGGAGGGTGGCTTCAGCAAATGTCGGCTGTCCCCCTTTATTGGACATCGTTGGGTGAACAATGTCCTTTTTCCCATTCCTTGTCACTTCAATATTCATCACTAAATAATTCCCTTTTTCTTTCGATTGGGTGAATGAATAGTCTAAATATTGTATTTTCATCCCTTCAAAAGTTTCAGTTTTTCCTTTGGTCAATGTCAGCGAATGATCATCCCCTGACTCTTCCGGAACTTCCAAAGATAGCGGAGAGACATAAAAATCTTTTGTAATCATATTGACGATATCAGGATTTCGAATGAGAGATCCTTCTTCACTTTCTTTAAACATAACGGGTGTAACGACAAATTTACTTCCATCTTTTTCGACTTCAACATTAAATCCAAAACGACCACGCTCCATCGGCTGATAACCGACATATTTTATTTTATATCCAAGCGCTTCCACTTCTTTCCCTTGTTCTAAATTTAATGTTTTAACGCTATCATATTTTGCTGATGCTACAAATCCCAGGAACATAATCGCTATACCTATATGTGCCAGCGCACCTCCCGCCATTTTGGGATTTCCTTGCACAATCTTAAAACCGACGATCGTGTTAGTGAATAATGCAAATGCCGAAGCAAAAATAAAGATAATCATAGCAACATGCGTTGCACCCATCAAAAAAGTAACAATTGTAAATATCGTTGCCAGAGATAACGGTGCTATGAGTTGTTTTAACAAAGCATCCGTTCTTGAACTCTGCCACCATAATAATTGACCGATGCCAGCAAGCAAGGCTATAGCAATACCTAACGGAAGCGTCGTTGTAATATAAAACGAAGGATCGACCGCAGAAATTTTTCCTTTAAGAATATTCGTAATAATCGGAGATGAGGTTCCTATAACAATAAAAATAGAGGCAAATACGAGAGATGATGCGCCAAGAAATAATGCAAATTCACGTGACACAAGTGTGTGTTGCACAGGTACGACAGGCATTTCTTTCCATCGTTTGAAGAGTAATCCAAATCCGAGTGCAGTAAATAATCCTATCACAAGCAATAACAGCCAATACACCCACATGCCGGGGTCAACAAATGAATGAACTGATGTTTCACCAAGAACACCGCTTCTTGTGAGGAATGTTGAATAGAGCACCAGCAGAAAACAAAACATACTCAATACAAAATTGGTCTTAATGTATGTCCCATTTTTTCGTTGAGCAAGCATCGTATGAATGGATGCAACACATACTAACCAAGGAACCAATGAAGAATTTTCTACCGGATCCCATCCCCAGTATCCACCCCATCCAAGTGTTTCGTATGCCCAATATCCGCCGAGAATAATTCCGGTACCAAGCATCATTGCGCCAAAAACAGTCCAAGGTGTTGCAACACGAATCCAACTGACATAATCTTTCTTCATCATACCGGCTACTGCATACGCAAATGGAATTGACATAGAAGTGAAACCGCTAAATAGTATCTGCGGATGAATGACCATCCAGTAATTCTGCAGTAATGCATTCAACCCCTTCCCTTCCAATGGTATTTGAGCCCACAGTCCTCGTGCTTGGTCTACCCAAATAAAGTTCGTTGTTGTACTTGGAATTTCACCAACATGAAGAAGTTCTGTGGAGAACTGTTCCCATATTGGTTTGAAGGGATTCTTTACGACAAGCATCAAAATTAAAAACGAAAAGATCGCAGAAAACACAGCCATGAATTCCGCTTCATATCCTCTCTTCGCTGTATAGCGAAGTAATACCAATCCAATAATGCCGGTATACAAAGCCCATAACATAAAGCTTCCTTCCTGGCCGGCATAAAACGTTGAGATTAATAATGAAAGAGGGAGATCTGTGGAACTATAATTCCAAACATAATAGTACTGGAATTGATGAGTCAGTATAAAGTATAACAGCAGCACCGACGCAGCAACAATACTTGCAACGGCAAGTTCATAAAATAACCGTGCAAACTTTTTCACCTGCTCCGAGGCATTCTTATGAACAATAAAGTAGAATACCGTAGATAGGATCGATGACGCAAATGCAATTTTGATTATTGCAGCACCAAACATGAATACCTCATAATGTTTTCTTTACAGCTTCGCCGTCGCCTTCATATTTTGAAGGGCATTTTGTCAGCAGTTCATTGGCATGAAAGTATCCATCCTTAAAACGACCTTTAGCAACAACTTCTGTGGCAATATCAAAATTATTTGGTTTTGCACCATCGAGAACAACTTTCACTTCTTGTTCATTATCATCAACCATATAAAATGTAAATTGCGCTTTAGAAGCATCAAATGAGGATTCTTTTTCTTTCACCCATTTTCCTTTTACCTGTACTTTTTTGTTGACCGTCTGAGCTTTGGAAAAATCCATATACTCAATATTGCTTTCGATAAATGTGGATGCGCCGAATATCAATGCTCCAACAATAATAATGCTTGCCACCACTACTTTTAGATTCATATACTCTCCTATTATTTCTTAATTTGTTCTTCAAGTTTTTTAATTTTCAGATCGAGTTTAAATAAATATCCTAAAAAACCAAACCAGATCGCAAGGATAACGACCAGAACGACGTACATTTGATTTTGTTCAAAAAATTCCATGAATATTCCTTATAAATTAGTGTCTGTAAAGTGTTGAACTTGACGCTCGATTCTCATTAGGCGGACTTTTATCGTATACATCCAAAAATATAATACCGTAAATCCGGCTAATGATCCTAAAAATACCAACAGCATGTTCGTTGCCATTTTAAACTCCAACACAGGTCCTTTCCCTTGTTCATCTCCTAGCGATCCGGGATGAAGTCCTGACATAATTCTTGGCATCACAAAAATAAAAAAAGGAACGGTAACACCGGCAATGATTGAATAGACAGATGATAATGTTGCCCTGCGTTCCTCTTCATCGATAGCTGAACGCAAAACGAAATATGCTCCGTAGATCAATAACAAAATAAAGATCGATGTTTGACGAGGATCCCAATTCCAAAATGAGCCCCAGTTGAACTTCGCCCAGATTGCACCGGTTACAGTGGCCAGGACGCATAATAATAGACCTAAACTTGCCGAAGAAACCGATCGAAGATCATAGTCGATGTCTTTTTTACGAAGATATATTATGCCATAGATCATCGACATAACAAATGCAACAACGGTAGCCCACGAAATTGGAACATGGAAAATAATATTCCGCGCTTTTTCTTCCAATCCCGGAATAAACGGAAACTGATACCACGTTTCAGGAACTCTCACCATTGGGAACGCTATTCCTGCGATAATAATTCCTGTTAACCAAACAGAAACTGCAATTTTGAGCCACATTTTCATATTGTTTTAATCTTTCCAAACGAAATCGAATACTAAGAATGAAGTAGCGATCATCACCACTGTGAATGACAATAAGATCTGAAATTCTTTCAGTGCTTCAGAGATAAAGGCTCCTTCTGTTGAAAGTTTTGTAGCATTAATACATGTAAGCAAAAGCGGTAATAATATCGGAAAGGCAAGAACCGGAAAAAGAGTCCCTTTTGTGTTTGCTTTTGCGATGATTGCTGCAAGAATTGTCGAAGCACTTGCGAGCCCTGCACTTCCAAGAACAATTGTAATCCAAAAAATGTTGGTCGATTTGACAGTGAATTCTGTGATAAACAACAAATAACAAGCGGCAATAATAATGGAAAGAAAAAGTATCAGAATGAAATTATACACTAACTTTCCAATGTACACCGAACTTGAATTTACTAATAGCCGTAAAGTCATAGATGTTCCACGTTCTTCTTCGGCAACAAACGTGCGGGAAAGGCCGGACATGGCGCTAAAAAAAATCACAATCCATAATGTTCCAGAAAGAACATCATTCGAAGGTGATTCTGCGCCAATAGAAAACAGAATTATTGAAAGCGTCGTCACCACAAACATCAGCAAAGCATTTAATGCATACCGAGTCCGAAACTCGGAAACGAATTCTTTGATAAAAATGTGATAAGAGGTTGTAAGAGTCATTTTATAGCGTAACTAATTATTTGCCATTCTCAACCGAAAACACTGTATCAGCATATTGAAGATCGTCTTTGTCGTTCGTTGCAAAGATTAATGATCCGTATTGCTTTTGCAGCATCATAAATTTTCGGACAGCTTCAATTCCATACTGATCAAGATTCGAAGATGGTTCATCTAAGACCAATAACAACGGCTCGTGTAATAATGCCGCACAATATTTTAATCGTTGTTTCATTCCCGATGAAAAATAGCGGACTTCTTTTTTTCGATGTTCATAAATACCGAATTCATTCAGCAACATCATCGCACGGTCGCTGCTCTTTATCCCTAAGTTTCTGACCTTCGATATAAACGATAGATTCTCTTCTGCAGAAAATTCTTCGTACATATTTAAATACGGCGAAACTAAACCGATATAAGGATAATAATCAGGATACTGAACGGTTGAACCATTCACCGTAAATTCAACTATCCCCTTTGATGGTGATAACACACCACAAAGTATCTTTACCAATGTTGATTTGCCGGAACCATTTTTTCCCGTTATTGCAAATGAAACACCTTCTGTGAAAGAAAATGAGATATTTTCCAGAATCTTTTTACGATTATATAATTTAGTAATATTTTCGGACTTAAAGGTCAGTTTTTTCATCTAATTATTGCAAATTTTCCTTTGATAACAGAAGAACCCTTCGCCAAAATATACAAATATATACCTGACGACACTATATTCCCTTTGTTATCTCTTCCTTTCCATTCCGCATATTGTGTGCCAGAAAACGTAGTATATTTGGCAGTATTTGAAAAAACAAGATCCATAGTTGAGGCTGAAACAATAGATAGTGTTGCATCGCTTAATGCACCAATACCGTCAAGAGAAATCAAAAAAGAAGAAGTCGATGGGTTAAAAGGATTTGGGAAACAAGATCCAAACGACTTATTCCCTACCGAAATGTAAGACCAAAATTGCGGTTCTGATGGGGTAAATGCAGCAAAGATAGATTTGGAAACTGAAGGAAAACCGCTTGATGAAGAAGAGGTGTAAGAAAGTTTTGCTGATAATGATTGTTGTCCAACTCCAATGCCGTCTTGGTAGTGTGTGTTAGAAATAATAAAAAACGATGAATCGTTTGCGACACTTATTTTATAATAATTTGACGCAAAGCTTTCTGAAATTACCATGTGATCTTGTATCACTGATGTTGCAACGAGAGAATTGGACAGTGCAACAGAGGGAAGAATTTTTGCATCAGAATAATATCGAATAGAATCTGCGCGATGAGCAGTGAAAAAATTCCAATATGAAAAATCGGAATATTCTCGTTGAATGGATGTGGAATATTTATTCAGGGCGGCATTTAAAGCTGGAACTGGCTGTTGAAGTTTCATTTCATTCCAGATCTCTTTCATAATAGAGGTTCCATATTTCTTCATCAAGAACATTCCCCATATTGCCCTTTCGTATCCCGGATAATTGCTCTGCGAACGAATAAACAAGGGAACTGAAGAGATATTTTTAAAATACGTACGAACATCGAAGATATAGTCTTTTGCCTCATTAAAGACAGTGTTTTCCATTGCTTCGGCACATATTTCGTAAAAATAGAATTGGTCCGATTCCCAAACACCAGATCCTCCCACTTGTATCGCATGATGAAATTCGTGCGCCGTGGTTGCTAAAATTGCTTGGACGCCTTTTGTTCTGTACCCTGCACCAAAATCGTTGTCGATTCGAATATAGGTTGCATATTGTTGATTGGTTTTTGTTGGACCAACAGGAAAATCGGTTTCAATAATAGTTTCACCAAACAAACCTTGACTTAATTCCAACACGTAAAAATCAAATTCGTTTCCGTTTCCTCGTCCGCTGTCTTTGGGTGGTTCAGTAAATCCATACGAGTCGATTTCAGCATGCCACACGGAGTCCAGAATTACTGAGAGTGTGTCAATAAATTTTTTTGAAGAATTGGCAACACGATTTCCCGCAGCGTCAACCATTGCGGGGGTATTACTCCCGGATGTGTCATAATGAATTCGGATTTTTTGATTCTTCGTCACGATACTTTTTTGAAGAATAGGACGCGTGACAACCGGTAGTTCAATCTGTTGTATTTTCGCTTGCGTAATGAGTTGAACTTGCCTATAGGTTCCGCATTTCTCTCCCGGTTCTTGAGCGAAAAGTAGTGCAGAAAAGAAAATTACTGTTAGGATATTAATGCGCATTCCCATAAATCAATGTTATCGTATGGCCTGAAGGATGAGTATAAGCAATGTCTGCGGCATTGTCTCCGTTAAAATCACCGCAGCGAAATACAGAATCGTTTGGAAGATCTGCAATTGTTACCGAAGAATAAAATTTTCCATTCCCTTTTCCTCGATACAATAGTAATTCGCCTGACATTTTATCGGCAAAGAGAATATCCAGAATTCCGTCATTATTAAAGTCGTATGTCTGAATTTGTTCTGTCATTTTTACGGAAAGCGAATCAAGAATAGTTTCAAATTGTTCGAACGTGTTGTCTTTCTTTCCTAACGATAAACGAAGTGAATTACTTGGAGAAGTATATAACAAACAATCTTTAATTTGGTCACCGTTAACATCCTCTAAATAAATAATCGCACGTTTAATGATCGAATCTATCAAAACAGTTGAATATACTTTCCCCTTAAAGTTTCCGCTAGAATCGTTTAATGTGATTCCTAAAAGATTGTTTTGTGTATCAATATTACTGTATACGTATAGAAGATCCGTTTTACCGTCATTGTTAAGATCGTTGATTGTTGAAAATATTATTTTTGAAGGAATGATCGGGACAAGGCTTCTTGTCAGAAAACGCGTCCCTTTTACCTGTTGATAAAAAACAATAGAATTCGTCCCCGATGGCATAAATGCATACAAAGATATTCCTTTTTCCATATAGGAAACATCGGGAAGAACAGTAATTGGTTTTTCAGGAAGTGAAATAGAAAATTGTTCTACAACTCCGGTTAATGTGGATAAAGTATCTTTCTCTTTTCGAAGAGTAATCAATGAGATTTTTGGATTCTCTTGATGAATAGAATACAGTGTGATGGTTGAATCTGTTTTTGCGTAGAGAGAAACAGCGACAGGTTTATCAGGTGTTTCAAGAGATATCTGACCCGAAAAATATTTATTGTCAGCCATCAATACAGATATGGTCGCAGATTCATAATTGGTTATAACAAGATCATCTTTCGAATTACCGTCAAGATCTTGCACAAAGAGATTGTTCGGTTTCAATCCTACCGCAAAGGATATTTCACTTTCATTCGAAACAAAATCGGTCTGAGAGTTCCAACAAATGCTATATTCATTGTTATGCTCTGAAAAAAGAATGATGTCTGTTAAGCCATCTCCATTGATATCTCCCGGCAAAATAGAAGAGGACATCGTTTCGGTGCCGAAGATCATTTCGTCAAAAAAATTTCCATTACTCTCACTTAAAAATAAGGAAAAGATCTTTGATTGTTCATCAATCAATACGATATCTGTTGATGAAGGAGTGTGAAAGGCTCCCCATTCAATTCGTGAAGGTGCATGATACATGGGAAGTGCTCGTGAAAAAGAAAAATTTCCTAGTCCATCACCTTCAAGAATTTGAAGTGTCCTATCTTTTGTTGAAGTGACAGCAACATCAGCAAGTTGATCGTTATTAAAATCGGAAAACAGCGTGTGTACACTGTCTTCACCAAATGAAAGAACCGTCTGTTCGCTAAATTTAAGCTTCCTCAATCCAAGATATAAAATGGTTTCATTGCTTAGCCAATTATGTAGTGCAATATCAATGACGTTGTCCCCATTGATCGTAATCAGGGAAACATTGCTCACTGAAATATTCTCGAAGAGAGATTTTACAGGATAAAATATTCCGTTTCCTTTCGCCTGAAGAAAACTTATACCCGATGAAAGTATACCGTAACTCATGATATCGGGAATGTTATCATTATTAAGATCTCCGATAGTGGCTTTCTCCGGATAAAAATTTACAGGATAAAATGATTGTCTATACGTTGAATCGGACTGTTTGCTGATCAACACCTCCAATTGATTTCCTTCACGATGGACAATTACGATGTCGTCGATACCATCATTATTAACATTTCCTACAGTTATAGAAGAGACGGCTGTTGAACGAGCAATCGTTTTCCCCCGTTCGAATTTACCAAAACCATCATTTTTCAGTATAAAGAATGTTGATGAATCAACATCATACGATAGAACGTCAGGAAATCGAAGCGAGGAAAAATGTATGAATACCGGGTGAACTACTTGAAATGGAAGAGTAAACTGTTGAACGATACTAATAGAATTAATTGAATGAAGTTGTGCAATTGAACAGATTGGGAAAAAAAAGTTTAACACCATAGACAGAACGATAACTGCTGCAGTATTTAAGCAAAAATTCCCCTTTTTTGCATTCACAATTGTAAGATTTAGTTGAGTATTTTTTTCCTGCGTGACAAACGAAGGTCTCTGCGGTGAAGTGCATCGTCAAAACGCCTTTGTTCTTCTTCAGACGCAATTGTTACCTGTGGTACCTGAATCGGTTTACTATTTTCATCTAACGCTACAAACGTAAGGTATGCAGTATTCGCGTGCTTTATGTTTCCTGTTAAAAGATTTTCTGAAAGGACTTTGACTCCTACTTCCATCGATGTTCGAAAGACTCTGTTGATAGAAGCAAGTAATGTAACGACTTCGCCGATCTTAATAGGATGAAGAAAATTGAGATCATCCACCGACGCAGTGACACAGATTCTTTTTGAATGACGTGCCGCAGCAATAGCTGCCACAAGATCAATCCAATGCATTAACTGTCCACCCAGTAAATTACCTAACTGGTTAGTATCATTTGGCAGAACCAACTGAGTCATGCCCGCCTGATGTTGTTGCAATGGAAGTTCTGCACTCATTCAGATATGCTCAATTGACGTTTCTGTTGGTCTTCATCATATTCAAGTTTATCCGCATCAATTTCCTTTTGTAACTCATCGATCTCTTTGAGAAGATCGGTTGCAGGGAATTTCGTAACTAACTCAACGAGTGTTTGATTTGCGCCGGAAAAATCCTTCCGTTCATTTTGACATTTTGCTTTCCAAAACATTCCATCATCTACATACGGCGAATCGTGGTAATCTTGAATTAATTTGTCAAAATAAGAGACGGCCGCTTTGTAATATTCCATTCTGTAGTATAACTTTCCGCCATCGAACATTTTTTTCGACAATTTTAAAGTCAATTCTTCAATTTTTCTTTCAGCGTCTTGTACTAAACTATCCGTGGGTGAAAATTCTATATAAGTTTGAAAGTTATCAAGAGCATAACGCGTATATTTTTGATCCAATTGTGATTTTGGGGAGAGTTGATAATACGATTCAGCTCTCTTATACCGTGCAGCAGGTGCAAACGGACTTCCAGGCATTAATCTTACCAGATTATCATATTCTGCGGCAGCGAGAATAAACTCTTCTCTGCGAAATCGGCATTCGGCAAGATAGTATTGTGCGTCATCGCCAAATTCACTTCCTTGAAATTGCACAGTGATAATTTTAAAATCTTCAATTGCTTCAAGATAATCATCATTGTCAAACATCGCTTTCGCTCTGACAAAATGTTCTTCGACCGGAAGAATAATGATTTCTTCTGATGATGAGCAAGAAATAATGTATAGGGAAAGAAAAATTGTTACAATAAAAGAAAAAGCTTTTCTCACGTTAATTCCAATATGATGATAGATCAATATTTGATAATTTTTGTGTCCGTTGGATCAACTTACTGCGCTCTGTAGAATCCTTCAACCGTTCTGTTCGCATAGAAACATTTACCGGTAGAAGTTTTGTTATTTGAATGTTTGTTACGCTATCTTTTTTCTCAATGAGAAATTTTACTCCATAACTCCGCTGTGTCCAATAATGCTGCGGCTGAAAAAAAACAAAATTTCCTAAAGAATGAACGATGAAACTCTTCCCTCTTTTTGCAATGCCGTGTGTTACATGCGGGTGATGTCCTAGAAAGATATCTACTCCATGATCTGCAGACCAATTAGCAAAATCTTTCACTTTTTGTACAGGTCGATCAATATATTCAACACCGCCGTGATAACTCATGATAACAACATCCACCGAATCTTTCACTGAAGTAATTTCTTTCAATAATCGAACTGTATCCGGTGTGGCAAGATAATTTCGCCAGTCTTTAAACGTCATGTTGACGAAGGCTGATACAGCAAAGATAGCGAATTTTATCTTGTTTTTCTCGAAAATCAACGGTCGAAACAGATTTTCCTTCCGTTTAGACGTTCCTACGAACGGAATGTTCGAATGTTGAAGGCGATCGATTGTCTCTTCCAGTGCGGCAATACCATAGTCCAATGCATGATTATTTGCCGTTGAGACGATATCAATTCCCGATTGCTGCAACGTGGCAATGGCTTCGGGCGGAGCGGTGAAAATCAAATTGAATTTTGGATGCCCCGTCTCTCCTTTTTGATCAGAGATTTGGCTTTCCAAGTTGGCAAAAACGATATCTGCAGAGTCCTGTGAAATGGAATATCGTTCGAAAGGATATTGAGGACTAATTTTTAGAATTTTTTGACCAACGGTTCGACCTAAATTCACATCTCCAAAAGCGAGAAACTGAACAGAGTAGGTTGTGTCAATTTTTCCTCCAACGATAGGAATTGATATCTTCCGTTCGATGGACAACAAGATAACTTCTGCAATGATGAGAAGCGTAACAGCAGTAATTCCAAAAATTGCTTTTGAATAATTGTTTTTCAATGATGTTGTCGGGAATTAACTTCGAATGGTAAAGAAAAGATAAATCGCGACACCTGATGCGATTGTCACAATTGCAGGTTCCAAAATTGAATCGAAGAATGAAAGGGTCGGCACTCGATTTTTTGTCAATGGAATTGATCCGTCGTGTAACTGTTCTATCTCTGAATATAGTACCGTATCTACAAACGATGATGAAAATGCTTTGGACCAGAGTACTTTACCATTCATGTGAGAAATAAGAGATGCAACTATGCTGAAAGCAACCGTTCTCTCTGTTTTTCGTGAACCCAAAAAAGAATCGGTAAACAGCTCACTATATAAAACAGACGACTCCCGAACGGTTAGTTCGAGAGTCGTCTCGGAAGAATCTTTCTCCACAAACAGAGGAATGTTCCGTGAAACTAATCCTTGAATGAATTGAGTTTGAAAATATGTCGTATTCTGATCATTCGTGGATAGTAATCTCACTGAATGAAATTGCTGCAACTCCATTGACGCAACAGCTTGCATTGTTGAATCGCAAAGTCGAAACAATATCTCACGATCTGAATGAGAAGGTTCATTTCCCGTCGCAGAACACATTGAAAATATTACCAGTATCACCGTTATGTTCCGCAACAATTTGTTCATTATGCGTAGATTCCGCGAATCTTTAATGTTCTTGCAACTCTATCGATTGCGACAATATATGCACCAATACGGAGCGGTACTTGGTGTTTTGCTGCTGTTTCATACACATTATCAAATGATGCTTTCATCATTCGTTCCAATCTACGATTGACGCGATCCAGCGACCAGAAATATCCAACGCGATCCTGTACCCATTCAAAATAGGATACGGTAACTCCGCCGGCATTTGCTAAAATATCTGGAATAACGATAATTCCGCGATCATTCAAAATTGGATCAGCTTTTGCCGTCGTAGGTCCGTTGGCACCCTCGGAAATGATCTTTGCTTTAATTTTTGAAGCATTGGCTGGAGTGATCTGATCTTCTTTTGCAGCCGGAATCAATACATCGCAGTCAAGTTCCAATACTTCTGATTGTGTAATCTTCTCAGCTCCGTCAAAACCGCCAAGCGTTTTATTTTTCGCAACATGTTCAAGTGCTTTTTCAACATCAATACCACGCTTATTGAAATATCCACCGGTTATATCAGAAAGGCCAACAACTTTGCAGCCTTGCATTTTCATCAACTGAGCAGAAATTGAACCGACATTTCCGAATCCTTGAACTACAACGGAAGTATCTTTCGGTTTCATCCCCAATTTTTCCATTGCGCCGAGTGTTACAATCATCACACCTCTGCCGGTTGCTTCGCGGCGACCAAGTGATCCGCCGATGAGCAACGGTTTGCCAGTAACTACACCGCTGACCGTTTTCCGCATGTGCATGGAATATGTGTCCATCAGCCATGCCATTGTCTGTTCATTCGTTCCCATATCAGGTGCAGGAATATCTTTGTCATCACCAAATACGTCCATCATATTTGCTGTGTAACGCCGTGTAATTTTTTCCAATTCAACTTGAGTAAGTTTTGTCGGATCGCATCTCACTCCCCCCTTCGCACCACCGAATGGAACATTCAACAACGCGCATTTCCATGTCATCCATGCCGCCAATGCTTTCACTTCATCGATATGAACATCTGGTGCATATCTGATGCCTCCTTTCGACGGTCCGAGAATGTCATTGTGAATGACACGGTGACCTTCAAAAATTTCCACTTGTCCGTTGTCCATTTGAATAGGGATGGAAACAGTAACTTGTTTAACAGGTGTCTTTAAATATTCATACACCCCTTTTTCCAATTGTAAAATTTCTGCCGCTTTATCAAAGCGCTGCATCATTGATTCAAATGGATTGTCGTGATCAAGAACCGGTCCCGGTTCTTTATATTCAGTGGTCATACAATTGCCTCGTTAATTAGTTTATGATTGCAAAAATACTCACTAAGAGTTTCGTTTCAAAGAGTTTTTTAGCTGGTGGATAGTAAATTCCGGTGAATCATCGATGAAATGTCGTGAAAACCTGCGGGCCCTCCGAATCTCATTATCATCAATTGTTGCAGTGACTAAATCTTCTTCAAATAACTTCCCGTTCACAATTGCATCTCCATTCGGGCCAACAATCTGTGAACCACCCCAAAAATTCACTCCATCTTCAATTCCGACTCTGTTTGCAAATACGACATAGGTGGAAAGAAGTCGGGCATATGCTCGATGTTGTTCATGATTCACGGAAGCACTGGTGAGTTCTTCTGATGATCCTGATAGTCGGGTTGGGCTTGCTGTTAAACTGATGATAATATTGGCTCCGTCATGTGCCAAAATATACGGAAGAGCCATGTGCCACATATCCTCACAGATGAGAATGCCAAGTTTTCCATATTTCGAATCGAAGACAGAGACTTCTTTTCCTTGACTGAAATATCGCATCTCTTCAAACATTCCGTATGTCGGCGGGTAATTTTTTCGGTGAGCACTATAGATTTTTCCATCTTCAAATACAAAGGCGGAATTGTAGATGCCAAAATTCTTTGCTTCCTCAACAGCGCCGGCTATAATGGTGATCTGCTTGGAAAGTTTTAACAGTTCGGAAAAATATTTGTTTGGTTCTGCTCGTAATGCAAGATCCCAATTCAAATCTTTCACGGAATAACCTGTCAGACTTAATTCGGGGAAGACGATGATATTAATTTTTTTAGCAATAGCTTTTTTTACATAGGAAACATGATGGGCAATATTTTTTTCAAGATTACCAACGGTTGAATCAATCTGTGCTACAGCAATGGTATATTTCATATTACGACACCACGACATCGTTTGAAAGTTCGTTTGTATCCCCTGCTTTCATCGGAAATTCTTTTTTTAATATTTTCCCAACTTCGTCGATGGCATAACAAATGCCTTCAACAAACTTACTTTGACGAAAATATTCAGCGACTTTCATTGCCATTATATCCCAAAACTCCTTTGAAACTTTTTTATTGATGCCTTCATCGCCGATAATCTGAAATTTCTTGTCGCTCATCAGCAGATAGATCAATACTCCCGTTTTATCCTTTGTCTTTTCCATCCCGAGTTCAAAAAAGTTCTGCACCGCGAGATCGTACAGGGAAAGATTTCTATTTTTTATTGAGCGAGATTTATGAACGCTCACACGAACTTCTCCGATTGTCTCTTTTTCTATGTCAGCAATTTTTGCCGCAATCTGATCCATCTCATCTTTGGTAAGAATATTTTTGGTAAAGAAACTCATAAGAAGCTCCTAAGCGATGGTTCGTTCAAGTATGGATTCGTATCGTTTTAATTGCGACATCATTTTCACGTAAGATTTCGGAGTCAATGATTGATAACCATCCGAAAGAGCTTTTTCAGGATGTGAATGAACTTCTATCATTAAACCGTCCGCGCCGGCGACGAGAGAAGCCTGCGCTAACGGGGAAACCAAATCCCATGCACCTGTTCCATGACTTGGATCGACAATGATCGGTAAATGTGATAATTTCTTAATTAACGGTACACAATTTAGATCAAGTGTATTGCGTGTATAGGTTTCAAACGTACGAATACCACGTTCACACAATATCACATTATAATTTCCACGGGAGACTATATATTCTGCAGCCATTAATAATTCTTCAATAGTGGAGGAGAATCCCCGCTTCAATAGTACAGGTTTTTTTAATTCGCCGATTTTTTCCAACAACGAAAAATTATACATGTTGCGCGCACCAATTTGCAACAGATCGGAATATTCTGCAACAGCCTCAAGCGTTTCTGTATCCTTTACTTCAGTGACGATTTTTAATCCTGTCTTTTCACCCGCTTCTTTTAGATACTCAAGTCCTTCCAGTTTTAATCCCTGAAAGGCATAGGGTGAACTTCTTGGTTTAAAAGCGCCGCCTCGCAATAATTTTGCGCCGGAATCTTTAACGAGTTCTGCAATCTCCAAAATCTGTTCACGGCTTTCAACAGAACACGGACCAGCAATCACTTGTATTTCGTTTCCGCCGAACTTCACACCGCCAACATCTACAATCGTATTTTCCGGTTTAAAATCTCTTCCTACAAGTTTGAATGGTTTTGAGACAGAAATAACATCAACGACACCTGGCAGAACAAGAAAATTATCTGCAGAAACTTTTGCCTTGTTGCCTGTGATTCCGATGGCAACACGTTGAACACCCGGAATTTCGTGAGGGGTAAATCCTAATTCCTTAACTTTGTCTGTAACAGATTTTATTTCTTGAGTCGTTGCATCAGTTTTTAATAAAATCAGCATTATAATCTTTTCTATCTTTTAATATTTTTTGAGAATCTCGAATTACCACGAACCGCTGGCTCCGCCACCGCCGAAACTTCCACCGCCTGCTGACCAACCGCCACCTCCACCACCACCGCCAAACGAACCAAATCCGCCTCCAGAACCGAATCCACCGCCACCCCACCAATTGTTGTGTGATCCTCTGGATGTAATTCCATACTGTCTTCTGCGAAAACCGGAAATAATTGAAAACAGAATGACAATGAAAATAATGATAACACCAAACCAACTACTCTCTTCCTTGCTTCTTTTTGTCTCTCCGGAATATTCACCTCGTGTCACCAGCGTAATAGATTCTATTGCAAGTGAAATTCCTTTAAAATAATTTCCATCTCGAAATTGCGGTTTAATATTATTGCGAATAATTTGATCACACAGTGCGTCAGTCAAGACACCTTCCAGACCGTAACCGACTTCAATAGAAATTTTGCGATCGTCTTTTGCAATCAGCAACAGAATACCATTGTCTTTTCCCTTTTGCCCGATTTTATTCTTTTCCAATGTCTTGATTCCAAAATCACGGATTTCATTTTCTCCGAGCGTTGGAATCATTAATACAACTAGTTGGTTTGAAGTACTGTCCTCGAATTGAATAATTTGTTTTCGAAGTTTTGTGTATTCAATATTATCGAGGGTGTTGGTAAGATCGGAAACAGGATCAACGATGGAAGGAATTTCAACTTGGGCAGCAACAGTTCCAAAAAGGAAAACGCAAAGAAGCGTTAGAAATACTGTTGATCTGCTTCTTTGCGCTATGAAATAATTTTTCATATCCTTTAGAACTGCACTTTCGGTGCAGTTTCAGCTCCTGCTTGAGCTTGGAAGTATTGTTTTTGCTGGAATCCGCCAAATGAAGCGATCATATTATTGGGAATCTGTCGGATATGTGAATTATAGTATTGAACTACTTCATTGAATCGTTTCCGTTCAACGGATATACGATTTTCTGTCCCTTCCAGCTGGGATTGTAACTGTAGGAAGTTTTCATTTGCTTTAAGATTCGGATATTGTTCAACGGTGACGAGAAGTCTTGACAAAGCCGAAGAGAGTTGACCTTGTGATTGTTCAAATTTTTGGAATGCCTGCGGATCATTTAAGAGTTGCGGAGACAATGTTACTTGTGTAGCTTTTGCCCGGGCTTCGATAACAGCCTGCAGCGTTGATTTTTCAAAATTTGCTACACCTTGAACTGTCGCAACAAGATTCGGGATAAGATCCATTCTTCGTTGATACTGGTTTTGAACTTGAGCCCAACCTTCGTTGACACCTTCATCTAATTTCACTATGCCGTTATATTTCCCGATACCCCACATCACCCCAAGAATAATAACTCCGACGATTACTAAAAGAACAATTAACCCTTTTTTCATTTTTTCTCCTGTTATGCTGAATAATATAGTCGAAAAATGCCAAAGAAACTCATTGGCTTAATCTTTCAACAGTGTACGGGATATAACAATGTGTTGAATCTCCGAAGTTCCTTCATAAATTTCCGTAATTTTTGCATCTCGAAGATACCGTTCAACATTGTATTCGCGAACGTAACCATAACCGCCATGTATTTGAATTGCTTCTAGTGCACTTTTCACCGCAGTTTTGGATGTCCACAGTTTTGCCATCGCGGCTTGTTTTGCAAATGGTTGTCCTGATTCTTTCAATACTGCTGCTTGATATGTTAATAACCGAGCTGCTTCGATATCGGTTGCCATATCGGCGAGTTTGAATTGAATCGTTTGCAATTCCGAAATTGGTTTGCCGAATGCCTTTCGTTGCTTTGAATAATTCAGCGAAGCATCTAAACATCCTTGTGCAATGCCAAGCGCTTGCGCAGCAATGCCAATTCTTCCACCTTCTAACGTCATCATTGCAAATTTAAATCCGAATCCTTCTTCCCCAATCATATTTTCTTTAGGAACGCGAACATTTTCAAACGTCAACGAAACAGTATCAGAACTTCGAATCCCAAGTTTGCGTTCTTTTTTTCCATGGGAGAAGCCCGGCATTCCTTTTTCCACGATAAATGCCGAAATTCCTTTGTGTCCTTTTGACGGATCTGTTTGTGCAATGACAATGACATAATCCGCATTCACGCCATTCGTAATCCAATTTTTTATTCCGTTCAGTACGTAATGATCACCGTCCCGCGTTGCTGTGGTATGTTGATTTGTTGCATCGCTACCCGCTTCCGGTTCCGAAAGGGCAAATGCGCCCAGTTTTTTTCCTGTAGCAAGCGGAATAAGAAATTTTTGTTTTTGCTCTTCTGTTCCGTGTTTGGTCAATCCATAACAGACAAGAGAATTATTCACGGACATGATCACACCGCAAGAGGCATCCAATTTAGAAATCTCTTCGATCGCAATAACGTAGCTGAGCGTGTCAAGACCGGCACCGCCGTACTGTTCGGGAACCATCATTCCCATAAATCCGAGCTCGCCGAGTTTTTTAATTTGTTCGTGAGGAAAGAGTTCTTTTTCGTCCCGCTCATCAGCGGAAGGGGCAAGTTCAACATGCGCAAATTGGCGCGCAGTTTCTTGGATCATTTTGTGGGTTTCATTCAGTTCGAAGTTCATATCACTTTCTTATGTTTTAAGTTGTGCGATAATGAGGATGACAACACCGTGGTTATAATACAGCGTTGGTATTATTTGAATGTGTTATTTCTGAACAGTATAGTCGTAAAAACCTTTCCCGCTTTTTCTTCCGAGGTGACCTGCGGCGACCATCTTTTTTAACAATGGACATGGACGATATTTCGAATCGCCAAGTCCATCATACAGTACGTTCATAATTGAAAGACAGACATCCAATCCTATAAAATCTGCTAGCGTCAACGGACCCATCGGATGGTTCATGCCGAGTTTCATTACAGTATCAATCGATTCGGGTGCGGCAACACCTTCCATAACACAGTACATCGCTTCGTTCAACATTGGAAGAAGAATTCTGTTAGAAATAAAACCGGGATAATCATTCACTTCTACAGGGACTTTTTCCACAGCTTCTGATAATTGCTTAACAGAAGTATATGTTTCATTGGAAGTTGCAAGTCCTCGAATCACTTCAACAAGTTTCATCACCGGAACAGGATTCATGAAATGCATTCCAATCACCTGTGATGGACGTTTCGTCACTGCACCAATTTCGGTGATTGAAATTGAAGAAGTGTTTGTTGCCAGAATCGCATGTGCTGGAGCGTTTGCATCAATAGTGCGGAAAATATCAAACTTGATGTTTTTATTTTCCGTAGCGGCTTCGATGATGATGTCCGCGCCTTTCACTGCATCAGCCAAAACAAGTGAAGTCTTGATGTTTGCAAGAGTCTTCAATTTTTGCTCTTCGGTTAATGTTCCTTTTTTTACTTGACGATCGAGATTGGAAGAAATTGTTTTTAATCCGCGATCAAGAAAATCCTGCTTAATGTCATTCAGTGTTACGCTATAATTGTATTGTGCAAAAACATGGGCAATTCCATTTCCCATTGTACCGGAACCAATGACAGTGATTTTGTTAATAGCCATAAGATTATCCTACATTACATCATGACAGTAATTCAACGATCAATCCGCTTGCTTCACCTCCGCCGATACAAATGGCGGCCATTCCACGTTTAAGATTTCGTTGGCGAAGTGCATGCAACAACGATACGGTGATTCTAGCACCGCTTGCACCGATAGGATGACCAAGTGCTACTGCGCCGCCGTTCACATTCACTTTATTGATGTCGATTCCAATAATTTTATTTACAACAAGTGTAACCACAGCAAATGCTTCGTTAATTTCAAAAAGGTCGATATCTCCAATATTTAACCCAGCCTTCATTAACACTTTTGGAATAACATCTGCCGGGGCTGTTGTAAACCAGTTCGGTTCTTTTGCTGCCGAAGCAGATGCAACTATTTTTGCTATTGGTTTTATCCCAAGCGATTTTACTTTTTCTGCGGACATCAACACCAACGCAGCTGCACCGTCATTAATCTTAGATGAATTTGCAGCCGTCACTGTACCATCTTTTTGAAACGCAGGACGAAGGGTCGGTATCTTATCAAAATTTGTTTTAAATGGCTCCTCATCAACTTCCACGTATGTCGTTTCACCTTTCTTCCCTACTATTGGAACCTTGACGATCTCATCTTTGAATCTTCCAGTGTTGATAGATTCCTGTGCCCTTTTATAACTCAGTATCGCAAATTCATCTTGTGCATCACGCGGAACATTGCATTCCTTTGCACATTGTTCTGCAAAATTTCCCATCGGAACGTTTTGATAGACATCTTGTAATCCATCTTTCATCAGTGAATCCTGAAGCTCACCATTTCCATAACGATATCCGTAGCGTGCTTGCGGAATGAGATACGGCGCGTTCGACATGCTTTCCATTCCGCCGGCAACAATAATATCTGCATCTCCAAGCGCAATGGATTGCGCTGCAAGCATAATTGCTTTTAATCCAGAACCGCAGACTTTATTAACGGTAAATGTTTCAACAGACGATGGAAGACCGGCATACAATGCCGCTTGACGTGCAGGAGCCTGACCAACACCGGCTTGAATCACATTTCCCATGATGACTTCGTTGATGGAATCTTTCGAAATGTTTGCACGTTTGATTGCCTCTTCAATAACAATTGCGCCAAGCTTCGGTGCCGTCAGCGAACTTAATGCTCCGCCGAATGATCCGATCGGTGTTCGACATGCACTAACAATAAAAACTTCTTTCATAGTTACATTCCTTTTCAGTGGACAAATTTACGCCGAAAAAGGTGAAGTTCCAAAATAAAAAAGCCGTCATGAAGACGGCTTTTGTGTTAACTATTCATCGATTTTAAGAACTCTTTATTCGATTTTGTTCCTTTCAATCGTTCAAGGAGGAACTCCATTGCCTCCACCGGATTGAAATCACTCATAAACTTACGCAGAATCCAAATTCGGTTTAATTCATCCGGTTCCAGTAATATTTCTTCTCGGCGTGTTCCTGAACGATTGACATCAACTGCAGGAAAAATTCTGCGGTCAGACAATTTCCGATCGAGAACTATTTCGCTATTGCCAGTTCCTTTAAATTCTTCGAAAATCACTTCATCCATTCTGCTTCCTGTTTCCACCAGAGCAGTTGCTATGATCGTCAAGCTGCCACCATCTTCAATATTACGAGCAGCGCCGAAGAATCGTTTAGGCCGATGCAGCGCCATTGCATCAACACCGCCGGAAAGAATTTTACCGGAGTGTGGTGTTACAGTGTTATGGGCCCGTGCAAGACGCGTGATACTATCCAGCAGAATAACCACATCATGTTTTGCTTCAACCAAACGTTTCGCTTTTTCAATCACCATGTCGGCCACTTGAACGTGTCGTTCGGGTGGTTCATCGAACGTAGAGGCGACAACTTCCGCACTAACACTTCGCTCCATATCCGTTACTTCTTCGGGACGTTCATCGATCAATAACATCATCAATTTTACTTCAGGATGATTTCGGGAAATACTGTTCGCAATCTTCTGGAGCATGATCGTTTTACCCGCTTTAGGGGGTGACACAATCATTCCGCGTTGTCCTTTTCCAATCGGAGCAAGCATATCCAACACGCGCATAGCATATTCGCCGGGAGCCGTCTCTAATTTTAACCGCTCCTCAGGATACAAAGGAGTCAGGTTATCAAACAAGATACGTTCGCGTATTTTCTCTGGTTCATCTTCATTTACTGCTTCTACACGAAGCAGTGCAAAGAATCGTTCCCCATCTTTCGGTGGACGAACTTGACCGCTGACAGTATCACCGGTGCGCAATGCAAATTTTTTAATTTGTGAAGGTGACACATAGATATCGTCCGGTGACGGTAAATAGTTATAATCAACCGATCGAAGGAATCCATATCCGTCCGGGAGCACTTCCAGCACACCTTTGCTGAAAGTCTGTCCATCCTTTTGACTTTGTGCTTCGAGAATTTTGAAGATAAGTTCTTGCTTGCGGAGGTCACTGTATCCCGAAAGACCAAGGTCGCGTGCAATTTTATTGAGATCGGAGATTTTTTTGGACTTGAGTTCAGAAATGTCCATAGGCATAAACGAAGGCTACCCCCTTAGAAGTGATAAATAGTTTTTATTGATGAAGATCAAGATAATGCGATACAACAGTTAATTAGCGTTGGAGTTAGTATGATTTATTGATTGAGACGATAGTGTAGGTGGATTACCGATTAGGAATGTGTCTTTAATTCTATTGTCAAAGTATAGGAAATCAAGTTTATTGTCAAGACTTTTTTTCAAAAGCTTGGAGAACTTCCCCAAGCAAATAGTGAGAACCAGTAAATACCAGCAACCTGTTTTTCTTCGTTTTCCTCTCTCCTAATTCGATCGCTTCATGAACATTTGATGCATGAAAACACCGGAGATTCATTTTTTTACATATCGAGTAAAGTTGTTCAGCTGGTAGCGCTCTCTCAATATTTGGTTCTGTTGCAATAATCGTCACATTGATCTTTTTGAACTGTTGAAGTATTGAACGAAAATCTTTGTCCTTCATTACACCAAAAACAATAACAAATCGTTTGTACGGTAATTTTTTTAGTTCTGAAACAAGTGTCTTGATTCCATCGGGATTATGAGCAACATCAAATAACACATCTGGCCTTCCTTTTCGAAGTTCAAACCGCGCACGAAGCCCTGACAATTGCGTTGTCCGTTCCAGTCCTTCTCGTATCGCTTTATTCCCTATCAGCAAATGTCTACTAACAATATTAATCGCACCAATGGCAGCTTTTGCGTTTGCATGTTGATGCCTTCCTTTTAATTGAAGATCAATATCTGCAGGAATTTTTAATTTTGAAGATTGGAAGAGAACTGACCCTTTTTGTTTTGCAGTCTTGCTGATTACCGCTTTAGCGGATGAGTTAACATTACCAATAATAACTGGAACATTTCGTTTAATGATTCCCGCTTTTTCTTTTGCGATAGACAAAATCGTATTTCCTAATAATTCGGTATGATCTTTTCCGATTGAAGTGATGATTGAAACCATAGGGGTAAGAACATTCGTCGAATCTAATCTTCCCCCCAATCCAGTTTCGATGACAGCAATATCAACTTTTTGATCGGCAAAATATTTAAACGCGATAGTGGTGGTAGCTTCAAAAAATGTTGTCTTCTGTTTGATGATCTGTTGTCGTAAGAGCTCTGTATATCGCGCGATTTCCTTTGTGGGAATCATTTTCCCGTTGATGCGTATTCGTTCGTTGAATGTAACCAAATGAGGTGAAGTATAGAGACCGACTTTATATCCTGCTGCTGTGAGTATGGCTGCAATCATGGAACTTGTCGATCCTTTTCCATTGGTGCCGGCAACATGAATTGTTCGAAATGACTTATGAGGATTACCGGCAGATTTGAGTAGTGCACGAATGTTTCGTAAACCGAATTTCATCCCTAATTTATGAAGCGAATAGAGAAACGTTAACGTTGAATTCATTTGGGAAGTTTTTGAGAAAAGGAAACTACAACCAAGAATCTACTATGGAAATTGTTTTATTCGTTTGGAGAGATTTTACTAATTTGCCAACATCATTCAACCCATTTTTTTCACAAAATTGCCTAACACCTTCAGCAACAGAAACACCAGTTGCAGGATTGATAAAGTTAGCCGTTCCGATTTGAACCAAGGAAGCACCCACTATGAAAAATTCCACAGCGTCTTCCCATGTCGCAATACCACCTATTCCGATCACCGGAATTTTTACTGCATTCACAGTTTCATATACTTTTGCCAATGCGATCGGTTTAATAGCAGGTCCTGAAAGTCCACCAGTTGTTGTTGCAATTTTTGGAGATCGTTTATGAATATTGACAGCCATTCCGATAACGGTATTGATCACCGATACCGCATCAGCTCCTTCAGTTTCACACGCTCGCGCAAATTCGGAGATATGTGTTACATTAGGAGTTAACTTGATAATGAGAGGTTTTTTTGTCCGTCGACGAAGTTCTTTTGTAATAAGAGAAACAAGTTTCACATCAGTTCCGAAACTTAATCCCCCTTCCTTTACGTTTGGACAAGAAACGTTTATTTCAAATCCATGCACGCCTTCTTGTGCATTGAGCAATTCTAGAACTTTGCAATATTCATCCACACTACTTGCCGCAATATTTGCAATGACTGTTGCTTTTCGCTCTTTCAATACAGGAAGTTTTGCATCTATAAATTTATGAACGCCGATATTTGCGAGACCGATGGAATTCAGCATGCCACTTGCCGTTTCGGTGATTCGGGGATTTGGATTACCATCACGCGGTTTCATGGAAAGTGATTTTGTTACAACACCACCGAGTTGCGAAATATCCACAAGATCCGGCACTTCATCCCCGTAACCGAATGTACCGGAAGCAACAAGAATTCGATTCTTAAATTCCACACCTTTTAACGAGAATGATTCAATCATGATAATTTCACCGTTTGCGTTTCAAATATTGTCCCCTCTTTGCAGACCAGTCTGTATTTTTTATCGCCGCTATTCATTTCAATATTACATCCTTGACACAAACCAATTCCGCATGCCATATCACATTCAAGTGAGGCATAACATTGCGATCCGATTTCATGGGCATAATCAGAAATAGCTTTCATCATCCGTGTTGGGCCGCAAACAAAAAATCGTGTTTTGCCATAATCAGTTTTAGAAAAATCGTCTTTGATTACATCAAGCACTGTCCCCTTCATTCCTTGACTTCCATCGTCCGTGGCGATTTTCACATTTTTCAATCCCTTCTCAACAATCAATTCTTTGTGCCTACCACCTAAATAGGTAACTACATTCTTGTCTATTGGAAAATATTTTGTCAACATTGGAAAAGGAGCAACGCCAATTCCACCGGCTACAAAAATAGCTGTATCGTATTCTCCGTTTGTAAAGGAAAGAAAATCATTTCCGCATGGTCCAAGCACATCAAGCATATCACCTTTCCGTTTGCGTGCAAGTACTTTTGTCCCGGTCCCAATCACATTAAATACGATGGATATTTTGTTTCCTTCGATATTAAAGATACTGAATGGTCTACGCAGCAACGGATAATTATCTCCGACCCGAATATTGATAAACTGTCCAGGTTTTGCCGTGGCAGCAAGATATTCTGAAACAAAAGTCAGTTCTAAAATTTCGGTGGTAAGACATTCAAACGAATGAATGGGTACAATCTCTTGCTTCATAATTTATTTTTCGGTGTGGGTAAGGAATCTTGCGGCGCCGTTTCGGTTTTTGGTGTTTTTGGAGATTTGGCTTCTTTTTCCTGTTCTTCTTTTAATTTTTGTTCCTCAATTATTTTTTGTTTTTCTTGTTCAATCCGTTTCAGTTCATTTTCGTATTCGGTCACTTTGGGCCGAGCAAAATTTGCAAATTGAGAAAGCGGATATTTTGTTATAACACGCTTATACACGGCATATGCACTATCGTTATTCATCAACGAATTTTCATAATGCCAGCCTGCCGTAAAAAGTGATTTAGCCGATACTGTTGAGGTTAAGAATTGATCTGAAATTCGTTTATATAATACGATTGCCGATTCATATTTTTTTGAATCGGAAAGTTTTTCTGCTTGTTCAAATTCCTCTTGTGCAGAATCTTTCTGAGCTTCCACCAGAGGGAGCCCCAAACTCTTCCGTGCTTCATTTGCATACGGCGATTCAGGATATGACGTAATGATTTTTGTATATAACGAATCAAGTTCAGATTTGGGCTTTTGTTTAATACTTCGTTGAATTTCCGCGATCGAATACAACGCACGAGGAGCGAACTCACTGGCAGAATATTTATTTACCACCTCATTAAACAAGCGTAGTGCAGAATCCGGTTGTTGAATTTCGACATAAAACAATCCTCCCAACTCAAATTTAGTTCTAATGATAGATCGATAGAGTGAATCAACCATCTTCTGTTGTGTTATTGTGCGATCCAATTGATCTTTTATTTTTGTTGAATCGATGACTATTGTCGAATCTTTTTTGGGATCTGCTTTGCCGGCTTTTGTCATTTTTTTGACTTTAGGCTCTTCTTTCACTGAAACAGAATCCTTTATTCTCGTCGTATCACTCTGTTTTATTAACGCAAGAGAATCCTGTTGATCCTTCATAAGAAGTGCGTTAATATAAAGTGAGTCATAACGAATAAGATCTTTTTGCAAAATATCATACTTGTTAAAGATGTCCGACCGTTCTGTTGCTTCTTTTGTTATTTCTGAACTAGTAAATTCGGAACGAGCCTTATTGTATAAGGTGCGGGCGGAATCATAATTCAATTCCTTTTCTTCAAAATATTTCCCAAGAATGTAATACGATCGAGCTGCTTCATCCGTCCGTGCAAAGGCAGTATCAACAAAAATATATTTGTTGATAGCTTCAGATGTTTTATTCTGCAACATCAACACATTAGCAATTTCGAAATGAACAATTCCGAAAAATTCTTTATTCTTCGTATCGGAAAGCATTTCATTGAGGCCGTTTATTGCTTCATCATACTTTAATTGCAGTGCGGTTGATTTAAAGAATTGCAATTGTGCCTGGAATTTAAACGTGTAAATCGGCGAGATAGCAGCTGCGTTGAGATACGCTTCCTGTGCTTTTTCATTGTTTTTTAATCTATTAAAGCTTCTTCCGATTTGAAAATAGATTCGTGTTTTTGTCTCGTCGTCATCGACAAGTTCCACAGCAACGCCATACTGTTTTTCCGCTTGTTGATAATCTTCCAATTGAAAATAATGTTCACCAAGTTCAAAGGCAGATTGTCCGGCAATTTCTTCATCGTGATCAATGGTTTTTGCGAATACCTCTTCCAACTGTTTGATACCTTCAGAATATTTTTTTTGACGCATCAAACTTTTGCCCAGCCATAACTGGGATTCAAAGATTACCTCGCTTTGGGGAAACTGCACTGCTAATTCCTGAAACTTCCGTTCTGCTCTCACATCATCATCCATATAAAAATATGCTTTGCCAATCATCAACAACGCATCGTCTACCCACTTCGAATCCGCATAGAATGAGAGTACTCTTGAATTTTTTTCGATGGATGTTTGAAATTTTTGACGTGCAGATGATGGTACGACAAACGCCTTGGTCGTCTGACCCCGTTCAAAATAATCTCTACGGGATTTGAAGACTTCGTCTTCGGCATCATTGAATAATCGTTGTGCATTATAGTATGTGTTAAAATACGCTATTGCGTTAGTATATCGTTGTTTCGAATATTCTGCAATAGGATTATATACAACACAGCCTGAAAAGGATATTGCGAGCGTTAGGGCGGTATATATGTTAAGTCGGATATTCTTCACGTTTCTTCCTGTAAAATAAATAAAGGTTGCATGCAATTCAATGTTAAACTTTCTTCAAACGGTTGTGTCAAAACACCATCGTTACGCTGATCCCAATTTATTCACATTTATATACGAGGTAGTTATGAACTACAAATTTATGTTCTACACGTTACTTACAATCTTTACTGTTTCGCTCGCTTTGAGCCAGCCCGGCCCAGGACGAGGGATGATGAAAGATCTCAATCTTTCGGATGCACAAAAGGAACAGTTTGAAAAAATCACGTTCGATATGCAAAAGAAACAGATCGAAGTGAAAGCAAAACTCGAGATAGCAAAACTTGAACTTCGCCGCCTTATTGGAGCCGATAATCTGGACAAGGCAGCAATCGAAAAGAAAATGAACGAAATTGCATCACAACAAGTAACACTCCGAATGAACCACATTAATGCATGGTCAGAAAAGAATAAAGCATTAAACGCCGATCAGCAAAAAATCTGGAAAAAAATACTCAATAAACATCCTCGCATGATGCCGAAACAAATGCATGGACAAATGATGCGAAAACATGCTATGCCCATGGATGATGATATGGATGATGACGACGCTCCCCGTATGGAACGAAAAATCAAAAAACGAATTATTAAAGAGTAATTGTTTTAATCAAAAACGCCGGACATCAAAATAATGTTGTTTGGCGTTTTGTATTTTAAAGCGGTAGCAAGAATGGAATATTATCTCGGCTTTATTGTGGGTCGAATATCAATTTCACTGACATTTACTCTATTAGGCATTGTCAGTGCAAACAACACTGTCTCAGCGACATCTTCCGGTTGAATAATCAGTGGTTCATCTTTTTCCTTTTCAGCAAAATGAGTGTTCACTGATCCGGGGGAAATTGTCACCACACGAATATTATAGTCACGCACTTCAAGCATTAACGATCTCGCAAATCCGATCAATCCCCATTTTGTTGCAGAATAGACCGATCCGCCAGCAAACGAATTTTTACCGGCAAGTGAAGCAATGTTAATAATTTCCCCGCGGCGTTGTTTTATCATTGTGGGAAGCACGGCACGGCTGCATAAGAAAACCCCTTTCAGATTTACATTCATCATCGATTCGTATTCTTCCATCTTCGTGTCGATGACATTCGAAAAAATTCCAACGCCTGCATTATTAACAAGGATATCTATTTTACCATATCGTTTTAATGTTTCAAAAACAAGATTTTGAACTGAATTCTCTGATGTAATGTCAGTAGGAATCGACACGGATTTACCACCTGCTTCAGTAATTTCTTTTTGTGTCATCGAAAGGAGATCCGAACTTCGGGCAGCAAGCACAACTGTTACACCTTGTTGAGAAAGTAAAAGTGCAATAGCTCTTCCTATTCCTTTACTCGCTCCAGTGATAACGGCAACAGCATCCTTTAATATCATTTATAAGTCCCCTTCTACAGGGCGTAATACAATTTCGTCCGTTGTCATACGCTGCGGTTGGCAATAGAGAGAAACAACTGCATCAGCAACATCATCGGGTTGAAGCATTTTGTGGTGATATTTTTTTCGAACGGGTTTATCCCACATTTCCGTCTCTACTGCACCCGGAAGCACATCAATCACGCGGATTCCACGTTTCCGAACTTCCATCCTCAATCCTTTAGAAAGAGCCAGCGCACCCGCTTTCGATGCGGAATAGACAGATGAATTATTGAATGTTGTTATCGCCGAAACAGAATGAATATTAAAAATGTGACCCTTCTTTTGTTTTAACATGGAGGTAAGGACTGCTTTGGTACATAAAAAATAACCACGAAGATTCGTATCAACGATTTGATCGAACTCTTTAATAGTTGTTTTCTCAAATGATTCAAAAGTCGTTACGCCGGCATTATTCACCAAGACGTCAACGCCTCCCACTTTTTTTGTAATCGTCGCCATCACAGTTCGAACGCTTATTTCGGAGGTGACATCGCATACTAACGGAAGTGCATAACCACCTTGGTCAATAATCTTACCCGCATTAATTTCTAACTGAGATTTATTCCTTCCCGTCAATATAATTTTACATCCAATATTGGCAAATGCATTGGCAATCGCCAGACCGATTCCTTTAGTCGCTCCGGTTACCCAAACGATCGGAACATAATTTTTTTCTAATTCAATCACAGGTTATGAAAGTTTATTTGTTATGAGGGTCAAAAATTCAGTTCGTGTTTTAATATTTTCTTGAAAAATTCCCAGCATTGCACTTGTTGTTGCCAGTGAATGTTGTTTTTCCACACCGCGCATCATCATGCACATATGTTTCCCTTCGCATACTACAGCTACACCTTCTGGATCCAATACATCATACAATGTGTTGGCAATTTGTCGGGTCATTCTCTCCTGCACTTGCAGTCTGCGGGCAAACATATCCACAAGGCGTGGAATTTTGCTCAGTCCGACTATTTTCCCTTTTGGAATGTAGGCAATATGGATCTTTCCATAAAACGGCAGCATGTGATGCTCACACATTGAAAAATAGTCAATGTCCTTCACAATAACCATTTCGTTATAATCTTCTTTGAAGACTGCGCCATTCAGAAGCGATTTGACATCGTCATGATAACCCTTTGTAAGAAACTGGAGCGATTTAGCAACCCGGTAAGGGGTCTTGATTAATCCTTCTCGCTTTGGATCTTCGCCGATCAGTTGTAATTGATCAAAAACCAATTTTCCCAATTTCTCAGTAACAGTGTTTGAAGAATTTTTTTTAGCCAACTTTATTCTCCTCTGTATTCAGCAAAATTATTCTCAGTTTCGAACACGCGTATGGAATACAACTTCCCTTCAGTAATGTCCGGAGCAATTTGTCGCCAGGCAGCGATTGCTATGTTTTCCGTTGTTGGATTGATCCCGCTCAAAAAAGAGACATCAACATTGAGATTCTTATGATCAACAAAGTTCAAGAATTTTTCTTGAAGAATATTTTTAACTTTTTTTAAGTCGACCACAAATCCCGTCTTCGGATCGGGAGTGCCGGCGACGCACACGACAATATGATAATTATGACCGTGTCCGTTAGGATTAGAGCAACCTCCGAATACTTCCGCGTTTTGTTCCTCATTCAGTTTCGGATCGAACAAACGGTGTGAAGCACTAAAGTGTGCTCGACGATAAACGTATACTGTAGCCATTATGTAGAAACCGCCTCTTGTATATTCTCCACGTGGCCTTTGAGTCTTACCCGTGAAAAAATGTGTGAAATAAATCCATGTTCATTAATAATAAACGTGGATCTGATCACTCCCATATATTTTTTACCGAACATTACCTTACGTTTCCACACACCGTAAGCTTTCATCACCGTTTTATCTTCGTCGCTGAGCAATGGGAAGTTCAAACCATATTTCAGAGAAAATTTTTTATGAGATTCAGGACTGTCGGGACTTACACCTATCAGCACAGCGCCCGAAATTCTTTTCGGAGTAAGATGATCCCGGAAACTGCACGCTTGAAGGGTACACGTTTCAGTATCATCTTGTGGATAAAAATAGAGAACGATTTTTTTTCCAAAAAATTGCCTCAAGGAATATTTCTTCCCATCCCCACCTGAAAGTTCAAAATCAGGTGCCTTATTCCCTATTCGGAGTTCTGGCATGTGCGTTATAATGCTTTCTTTACTTCATCATAAGGAGGTTCAACTCCTGGATTTTCAGATACCCAAGCATACGATACCATTCCATTTCCATCAACAACATACGCAGCGCGGTTGGCGGCTGTCAATCCGATTAAACCACCAAAATTTGTAACCAATCCACAGTATTGTGCAGAAATATATCGTGTGAAATCACTCAACAAAGGAAATTTCAAACCGTTTTTATCAGCAAATGCTTTGTTTGCTGCAGGTGCATCCACGCTGATCCCTAAAACCTGTGCTCCGCCTGAATTGAAATCCGCCATCGCATCGCGAATGGTACACATTTCCTTTTCACACACCGCTGTGAATGCTCCTGGATAGAAGAAGATGACAACTTTCTTTCCGGCATAATCAGAAAGAGAAACTGGTTTACGATATGCATCTGCTAATGTGAAGTTTGGTGCTTTTTGACCGACAGCGACTGCCATGAGTATTCTCCTTGTGATAATTGACTGGTGATTGTAACGAAGTTTTTCTGGAATTTGTTCCTTAGAAAGGAAATATGTTTGAAAAGTAAAGAAATGAAACTGTAGAGTCAAACAATCGTTGGAAGTAGAAAAAAAATTTAATATATTTGTGCAGAAAAATTTCCTTTACCGTGAAGCGCAAAAAGTAGTTTGGACTAAATATTTATCAGCCTTTTACTGTAGAAATTAAATGTCACAAAGCAATAGCATCTGGAGAGGTGCAAGAGTGGTTTGAGCCGGAGGCTCATCAGCCTTTGGCTGAGAATTGGCTAGAGAGAGTATGTTTACAGTCTATGTTCTTTGGAGTGATAGACTTCAAAAACGTTATGTGGGAAGTTGCGAAGATCTCAAAATTAGGATAAAGCAACATAACAACGGTGAAAGTAAATTTACAAAAGGTGGTATTCCTTGGATTTTAATATATACTGAAGAATAGCAAACAAAATCAGAAGCAAGAAAAAGAGAATTGTTTTTGAAAAGTGGTGTTGGTCGAAAGTGGTTGGATGAAAATGTAACAAAGCAATAGCATCTGGAGAGGTGCAAGAGTGGTTGAATTGGCTACCCTGGAAAGGTAGTGTACCCGTAAGGGTACCGTGGGTTCGAATCCCACCCTCTCCGCAGATTTTCGAATCCTAAATTCAACCTTAACCAATTGAATTTAGGATTTTGTTTACGCGATCAATCTTTATTTCTTCCACTTCTGGAGAGGTGGCGTGAGTGGTTGAAACCACCAGTCTCGAAAACTGGTATAGTCGAAAGGCTATCGAGGGTTCGAATCCCTCCCTCTCCGCACCCGTAATAAAAAAGCCATCCGATAAAGGGATGGCTTTTTTTGTTCGTTCCATTCTGCATATTATGTTTGTGTTATAGACAAATATTTAAAGCAACAAAATACATTCAACAATCGTAAACACAATACTTCTATCAGCATTTTTATGAAAAATATCGAAAGCATATGAATGTATAAATTATTGTTACTCTTTTTTCTTTCTGGTACGTTATTGTTTAGTCAACAGAAAGCGGTGTTGAGCGGATTTGTGAGAGAAAAATCCGATAAAGAATCACTCCCATACGCAAATATTCTCATCAAAGAACTCAAAATAGGTACGTCAGCTAATATCGAAGGATATTATGCAATACCAAACATCCCCGAGGGGGAATTTACAGTGATTGTTTCGAATCTAGGATTCCAATCTTATTCATTTACCATTGACACACGGCAAAACAAAAAAATTGTTCAAGATGTGCTCCTTTCCGATCAATCAATTCAAGTAACCGAAGTTGTGATTAATGCAGAAAAGGAAGAAGAAAAAAGAAATACGCAGGTTGGTAGAATTCAAATGCATGCAAAAGATGTTGCTGCCCTCCCCACTATCGGAGAAGCTGACGTGTTTCGTGCGTTACAATTAATGCCCGGCATTAAAGCCACATCTGAAATTTCAAGCGGATTAAATGTTCGAGGAGGAAGTACCGATCAAAATTTAATTTTACTTGACGGTACGGTGGTCTATAATCCCTCTCACTTATTTGGTTTTTTTTCCACGTTCAACAATGATGCGGTAAAAGATATTGATATGATGAAAGGGGGATTTCCAGCGGAATTTGGTGGTAGGCTTTCTTCTGTATTGAATGTTACAAATATTGACGGGGATAGAGTTGAAACACATGGAAAGGCTTCAATCAGTCTTTTAAGCACTCGCGTAACAGGTGAAGGTCCTGTCGGAAATGGCTCCTGGTTCCTTTCGGGACGGAGAACATATTTTGATACATTTATTGCTGCAGCAAATCTGGATACAGGAAACGATGCGTTGCCGCTCTATTATTTTTACGACGCCAATGGAAAATTAAACCAAGATATCGGAGAAGATGATAAACTCTCCTTCGTTGGATATTTGGGACAAGATGACCTTAAGTATACATTGGGAAACAATGAGGTCAAACTGAATATGCGCTGGGGAAATAAAACCGGAGCAGTTAAATGGACACACGTTTATAGCCAAACGCTCTTTTCTAACTTCACAGCATCATTCAGTCACTATGCAGCAGGAATCGGAGCAACACTTGGCGGAATTAAAATTTCTCAGGATAACAGTGTTGATGATTTTTCACTCAAAAGCGATGTCGATTTTTTTGCATCCAATGATCATTTGATAAAACTTGGTGTCTGGTATTCACAATATGATATTGGTTACAAACAAAGCGGCGATGGTGACCCATATACTTTTCGAGAACGTCCGGCACAAATCTCTTTCTATGCTCAAGATGATTGGACACTAGATGAACGGTGGGTTGTGAAATCTGGATTGCGGTTTGAATATCAGGATGCATCAAAAGCATCTAATCTCGGTCCACGATTAGCTGTGCGATACAATATTGATGAATATTCATTATTGAAGTTTTCTTCCGGTTTATATTATCAATTTTTAAATGCCGTTCCGGCAGGAACTGACAACGGTTTCTCTCCTTTTGATATTTGGGTTCCGATTAATGAAAAAATGAAACCGAGTAGAGCTATTGATGTTGTGTTGGGATATGAAACAAAATATTTTGAGGACTACAATCTCTCCATTGAAACGTATTACAAAAAATATTTTGATGTACTTCAATTTAAAAACGAACTCGTTCAATCTACTGCTGTTCAGGATTTATTTCATGTCGGCAACGGCCGTTCTTATGGGTTGGAACTATTTTTGCAAAAACGGATCGGTCAAATAACCGGATCTATTGGGTATACGTTGGCTTGGACTCATCGCACTTTTTCTGCGTTGAATAAAGGTGAAGAATATCAACCTAAGTATGATCGACGAAATGATATTACCTTTGCAGGAAATTATCAACTGAATGAGAAATGGAAGTTCAGCGCCGTATTTACATATGCAACAGGTCAGGCATATACATTCGGCGTTGGACGATACCAAGTGAATCTGCTTGGTAATCCATTTGACATCACGTTGCCTGGAAAACTTTATAACAGGCGACTCTCCCCTTATCACCGATTAGATCTTAGTGTAACTAAACAAACAACATTGTTCGGATTACGAGGAAGTTGGTATTTTCAGATATTTAATGTTTATAATCGCCGAAATGTTTGGTTTAAGCAATTTGATACCTCGAAAAATCCGACAGACATTACCGATGTTAAGTTATTACCAATTATTCCGACATTCGGTTTTGATTTTGAATTTTAGTTGATAGGAAAAATATTTTATGAAATTATATTACGTAATAATTACAGCTGGAGCATTGTTACTGGTAGCGTGCGAAGAATCATCATTAACTGCTGATTATCAAAAAGAAGTTGTTGTGAATGGATATCTTGAGGAAGGACGTTCCATTGATACTATAAAAGTGCAGTGGACGGGTGAAGTTGATAAAAAATATGTCGTACAAGATCAAGCAATCACCGGAGCGACAGTGATTGTGAAAAGCATCGACGGTAGTTTTGTTGATACGCTGGTGTATGATCCCCTCAATCCGGGAAGATATTATTCCAATGACTCAACTAAAATAATTAAAGCAAAACAAACCTACGAACTGTATATTAAAACACCCGCGCCGGATGTTCGCATTGTTACCGGGATGACAATTGTTCCTGATACATTCAGTATCCAAACTTCAGCGTTTCATAACGGCGATACAGTACGATATGATCCTTTTGCCCCACCGTATAATTTTACATGGTCAAGCAGCAACAATCATGCAACCTATCTTCCCACCATAACGAGTCTGGATGTAAATGCTGCAATGATCCCGAAATTTTTTATCCGCGATACAACGAATATAAATTTTCGCAGACCGGAGAAAGTCGTTTATCGAATTGGCCTCCCAAAAGAACAACGAAGTACTTTACTCCCCTGGATTTCGTTGAATTATTTCGGAAATACCCGCTTTGATATCTATGCTGTCGATTTTAATTACAGCGATTTTCTGAACCAAATAGTGGCGCAAGGGGGCGAATTAAAGGAAACCCGATCCAATCTTAAAGGGGCAATTGGAGTATTTGGGGCTCAAACAAAAGCAAAAGGAGGTTTTACCGTTTTCCTAAAACCGTAATTCATTCGGTAGTTCATATAATGAGAGGTCGGCGTAAGTCGACCTTTCTTTTTTTAAAGCTAGAGATTATATTGGATGATGAACCCAATCCTCTTTGGCGCCGATGACGAATCAAATATTGTTGCTGTGAATGCACATAGTGACTCATTCGTCCGTATCTATAAACGAACCGAAGCAGGCATTGAACAACGGGACGAAGAATTCTTTCCTTTCTTTCATCTCTCCGATAAGCGATTCATTGAACAGTTTCCGGAAAAGTTTTGGCTGAAGAAATTAGAGGGGACAAATTATTATCAATACATCTGTGCTTTTCCCTCTGTTTCCATCTTATGGGATGCTGTTAATTTTGTACTGCGAAAGTTGACAAAGGAATTTAAAACAAATTATTCGTCTCATCTTGATACCGACCACATCTTTCTTCGTCCTGACATGAACACTCAGTATCTGCTGCAAAGCGGCAAGACATTGTTTAAAGGAATGCATTTTGATGATCTACATCGAATGCAGTTGGACATTGAAACATACTCGAAGGATTATCGCTTCAGCCGTGCAGAAAAAAAAGACGATCGCATTATTTTAATTTCCTTTTCGGACAACCGAGGATTTGAAACTGTCTTAGGCGGAAAAACTATCACTGAAAAAAAACTTCTTCAACAATGCATCAAAATCATTACCGAAAAAAATCCAGACATTATTGAAGGACATAATATTTTCAATTTCGATCTACCGTATCTTTTGAAACGCTGCGAACTCAACGAGATTGAATTTGCCATTGGACGAGATGGTTCGCAACCAAGCGGTTTTCGTTCGCGCACGTCGTTTGCCGAAAATTCAGTAGAATATATGAGTTATGAAGTTTCTGGAAGGCATATTATCGATACGTGGCTGCTGGTGCAATCGTACGATATGACAAAGCGGAATATGGAAAGTCACGGATTAAAATACGCAGCTCAGTATTTCGGCATCTCTTCACCGGGTCGTACATACATTCCTGGAGATAAAATTTCATGGCATTGGGATAATGATGTAGAAAGCTTAAAAAAATATGCATTGGATGATGTGATTGAAACCAGAGGATTGAGTGATAAACTTTCCGGAAGCACATTTTATCTTTCGCAGATGCTTCCGTTCAATTATGGAACCATTGCAAAGCTCGGTTCTGCAGCAAAGATTGAATCAATCTTTCTTCGGGAATATATCAAACAGAGGTATTCTCTTCCAAAACCACAAAAAGGGTTTCAAACATCCGGCGGATATACCGATATATTTTATACTGGTGTGTTCAGTCCGATTGTGCATGCAGATGTTGAATCGCTGTATCCATCCATCATGCTTTCAAAAAAGATCAAACCGATTACAGATGATCTAGATGTTTTTCAATTGGGATTAAAATTCTTGACAACGCTTCGTCTGGATACAAAACGCCAACTGCAAACGGCAAAAAATGAGCAAGAATATTCAACATTAGATGCAATGCAGTCATCTTTTAAGATCTTGATCAATTCCTTCTATGGATATTTGGGTTATGGAAAAGGATTGTTTAACGACTACCAGCAGGCAGATGTCATTACAACTACCGGTCAGGAATTGCTACGGAATCTTATCCGGGAAATTGAAATCCATAACGGAACAGTGATTGAAGTGGATACCGATGGCATTTTCTTCATTCCGCCGGACAATGTCACTGGTGAAGAATCTGAACGAAAATTCGTTGAACATCTTTCCGAAACATTGCCGGAAGGGATTAATCTTGGATTCAACGGACGATTCAAGAAAATGATGAGCTATAAAAAGAAAAATTATGCTCTGCTCCTTTATAATAACAAAGTATCGATCAAAGGTTCATCGTTGATTTCACGTTCGATCGAACGATTTGGACGAAGTTATATACAGCAATGTATCGATTCGTTGTTGAATGACAGGATACAAGATCTCCATAACTTGTATATTGAGTTGGAAAAGACAATCCGTGAGCATGGATTGGATGTGAATGATTTTGCCAAGATAGAAACTTTAAAGGATTCCGTGGAAACATATCAAAGCGATATTGCCAAGGAGAAACGTAATCGTTCTGCTCCATACGAATTAGCACTTCGATCATCAAGAAAATATAAACAAGGCAGCCGGATTCAATACTATATTACGGGGACTGAAGCCAACGTAAAGGGTTTTGAAAATGCGAAAGAAGCGCATGAGTGGGATGCTAATTTTCCGGATGAAAATACAGAATTTTACCTGAAGCGATTGGAAGAGTTTTCGAAGAAATTTGAAATATTTTTTGATGAGCGCGGATTTGCATTGATTTTTTCTGCCGAAGATCTGTTTGGTTTCGATCCAACAGCAATTGTTATCGTAAACCGAAAAGAAAAGTCAATTGAACTGGACGAACCAAAGGAAGAAAATTATTCCATTGAGTTCGATGACTCTGAACGTTAAGCAGTAACTTTGAATGTGTTTTTGATATAGTCGACAATGGCAAATGTCGAAGCTCCCGGTGTAAATATTTCCCCTATACCCATTTCTTTCAACCGTACAATATCTTCCTGTGGAACAATTCCCCCACCAAACAGAAGAACGTCGGTCATTCCTTTTTCATTCATTAGATTCTTCACTTTTGGGAAAATCGTCATATGCGCACCGCTCAGTGAGCTTATTCCGATTGCATTCACATCTTCCTGCAATCCCGCTTCGACAATCGCTTCAGGAGTTTTTCGCAGTCCTGTATAAATCACTTCCATACCTGCGTCACGAAGCGCGGCTGCAATAACTTTTGCTCCTCGATCATGGCCATCGAGACCAGCTTTTGCGATCAATACACGAATTTTTTGACTCATACTGTTCCTTTCAGGTAACCCAGATCGTGAGCGAATTTTGTAACTGCAAGATAGAACTTAGAAAGGGGAAAACCAACAACGGTATAATAATCTCCCACAATCTTTTCAACAAATACGGCACCGAAATCATCCTGAATTCCGTACGCACCCGCCTTATCCATAGGTGAACCGGATGCGACATAATTTGCAATTTCTTGATCCGACAACCTTCGAAATGTCACTTCGGTTTTTCCATAGTCAATATATGATTTTTTCGTTTTCACATCAACTAGTGCAAAACCGGTAAAAACTGTATGTGTCCTCCCACTGAGTGTGCGAAGCATCAGTTTGGCATCCTCTTCCGAAACAGGTTTACCCAACACTATACTGTCGATGACTACAATCGTATCAGAACCGATGACGATTCCCCGTTTATTCTTTTTGGCTACATCTTCAGCTTTATGTAACGAGAGCCGTTGAACATTCTCCTCGGATGAATGGCTAGGATTAATTTCTTCGATAATCCCACTTGGCTGAACGGTAAAATTTAATCCGATTTGTGTTAACAGATGAGCTCTGCGCGGAGATTGTGAAGCAAGAATGATCGGTTCAGTTGTTATAATCATATTCGTACAAAAAAAAAGCGATTCAGATGAATCGCTTTTAGTCTACTACTGAAAATTTTTATCGGAACATCGCTTTTAAACTTCCCCATGTTCGCTTCACGCTTGAAACGTTGTGGGAAATAGTCATGATACTTGAATATTCTGCACCGCCGGAAGATACTACTGATTTGATTCTGTATTGATAAATTGTTCCGGTGGTTTTAAAAGCGGATTTGTCTATGTATTCGTAGAAAGAATTTGAACCTTTTTTGCCGATGACTGCAATTGTAATAAATTCACCTGCAGTACCACTTCGTCGTTCAATAACGAATTCTTTTATCGTTGATTCATCAGTGGTTCCCCATTGTATGGTGATATTACTTCCGTCACTGCGTGCCTGCATTGTTCCTTCACGAATCACACCGGAGAGTGCAATAGTTGAAAAGAACAAACAAAATGTCAGAAGTTGTTTCATCATTTACCTATTGTTTTGTGCGGAAGGCGGGACTTGAACCCGCACGCCTTTTGGGCGCCACCCCCTCAAGATGGTGTGTCTGCCAATTCCACCACTTCCGCAATGTAACGAATTCGATAATGAAAGCAAATACTTATTTTGTACCGAGGGCCGGACTTGAACCGGCACGGAGCTTGCGCCCCTCAGGATTTTAAGTCCTGTGCGTCTACCAATTCCGCCACCCCGGCAATAATTGATAATTTCAAGGCTTGAAAAATTGTTGAATATTATTGCCCTTTATTTCAAAAATTGCTCAACTTACTGGAGGCGCCGATCAGATTCGAACTGATGCATAAAGGTTTTGCAGACCTCTCCCTTACCACTTGGGTACGGCGCCAAACGAAAATCCCGTCTCGAAGCAGCAGGACGGGTCTTTTGTTTGAGCGGGAAACGGGACTCGAACCCGCGACATCAACCTTGGCAAGGTTGCGCTCTACCAACTGAGCTACTCCCGCAAAAATCTGATACAAATATAAGGAACTGTTCCCCTTAAGTCAAGATTATCTATACTGTTAGCGTGATATTTCCATGATCTGATATTTTAACATTCCGGCAGGCACTTTAATATCAACAATTTCACCGACTTTTTTTCCCATCAATCCTTTACCAATCGGCGATGTTGTGGAAATTTTATTCTGATCAAAATCAGCTTCTTCTGGTGAAACAAGTTGATACTCAATTTTTTTCCCGCTCTTCTGCTCTTTCACAGTCACTTTTGACAAGATATACACTTTGTCATTTGGAAGATCTTTACTATCGATCACGCGTGATTTGGAAAGAGTTTCTTCCAACTTTGCAATTCGATACTCGAGATGACGCTGCTCTTCACGTGCGGCATCATATTCCGCATTTTCGCTGAGATCACCGTGACCGCGAGCTTCCGCAATCTTCGCAGCTACTTGTTTTCGTCCGTTAATCTTCATTTCACGAAGATCAGCTTCGAGTGCAATAAATTTTTCTTTTGTTAGATAAACAACATCACTCATAAGATATTGACAACTTTGTTTGTGGATATGAAAAACAAAAGCCATCGTCCGTTTAGACAATGGCTGATTTTATTATAATGAATTTAGAGTAATTTCAGTGGAGAAGCAAGAAGATTTTATTTTGTCTCTGCCATTATCATGTGACCGAGTTTATCCCGTTTTGTTTTAAGATATTTTTCATTAGCACTTGTTGCTTTCACCTCTACTGAAATACGTTCAACCACTTCAATTCCAAATCCATTGAGACCAACAATTTTTTTTGGATTATTTGTCAGCAGTCGTACCTTCTTCACACCAAGGTCCAGAAGGATTTGTGCGGCGAGACTGTAATCACGAACATCGGCATGAAAACCAAGTGCTTCATTGGCTTCCACTGTATCCTTCCCCTCATCCTGAAGTTTGTATGCTTTCAGTTTATTGAGAAGCCCAATGCCTCTTCCTTCCTGACGCATGTATAGCAAAATGCCATTTCCTTCTTTTTCGATCAGGGACATTGATGTGTGAAGTTGTTCATTGCAATCACAGCGTTGGGAACCGAATACATCTCCGGTTAAACATTCTGAATGAACACGAACAAGAATGGGCTTCGAAAAATCGATCTTCCCTTTGACAAGGGCAATGTGTTCCTTCGCATCAATGGATGATTGATACAAATGCACATCGAATTTCCCATTCTTTGTAGGTAGCGATGTTGTCACAACTTTCTCAACCAATTTTTCTCGATGATGGCGATACTCAACAAGATCTTTAATAGAAACTATTTTAAGATTAAATTGTTTTGCAATATTCCTTAATTCAGGAAGTCGCGCCATCGTACCATCTTCATTCATAATCTCCACAAGCGCGCCGGCTGGATATAAGCCAGCAAGAGTGCACAGATCAACGACTGCTTCAGTGTGGCCAGCTCGTCGCAGAACACCACCTTCAACCGCTCTCAGCGGAAAAATATGCCCTGGTCTTCCGAAATCATTTCCTTTCGTCTCGAGAGATGTTAACGCTCTTATAGTCTTTGCGCGATCTGCTGCAGAAACTCCGGTACTCGTTCCATGTAAATAGTCGATCGGAACGGTAAAAGGCGTTTCATGTAACGATGTGTTATTTTCTACTATCGGTTCAAGATGAAGTTCGCCTGCGCGCTTGGCAGTGATAGATGCGCAGAGAATTCCCCGACCTTGTTTGACGAAAAAATTTACGGTTTCAGGAGTTATTGATTCAGCCGCGGCAACAAAATCCCCTTCATTCTCGCGATCTTCATCATCAACCACAATGATTGTTTTGCCGGCACGTAGGTCTACAATTGCTTCATCAATTGAATTGAGCATATAAGACATTACTTTGAAATACTTTCTACTTCACCCTGTTTATTTACAACGGAGATTGAATTGCGTTCAATCTTTACTTTAATTTTTTCTCCAATTTCAATGAGAAGAGTCTTTTCTTCTACACCAACCACTTCACCGTGAATTCCACCGGCAGTAATGATCTTATCTCCTTTTTTAATCTGTCCAAGCAGAGATGCGCGTTCTTTTTGACGTTTCTGTTGAGGGCGAATAATCATCAAATAAAAAATACCGATGATCAGAGCGAACATGATAAGCGTGCTGTAAATTTCACCGCCGCCTTGACCTGATTGAGCAGGTGCCATTGCTAATACTGAACTAAACATTATAACTCCCTTATACTTAATGATTTATGAATATACTTGAAACTATATTTGAGCTGCTAATTTTTCCAGTGTTTCTTTTTTCCAATTCAAAAAATTATCTGCGATGATCTGCTTTCGAGCCTCTTTCACTAACCAAAGATAAAATGAAAGATTGTGGATTGATGCCAATTGAAGCCCTAAGATCTCATCTACTTGAAAAAGATGTCGAAGATATCCGCGTGAAAAATTCTTATTGGTGTAACTTTCAAAATCTCCATCAACAGAAGCATCATCCATCTTCCATTTGGCATTACGGATATTCATCCTACCATTTCGAGTGAAGATCATTCCGTTTCTTCCATTGCGCGTTGGCATCACACAATCAAACATGTCAATGCCCCTTTCAATACTCTCCAACAAATTTTCTGGTGTTCCTACTCCCATCAAATACCGCGGTTTCTCTTTGGGTAGAGATTGTGCGGTAAATTCTGTCAAGTCATACATTGTTTCTGCGGGTTCCCCAACCGCGAGTCCACCGATTGCATATCCTTCAAAGTTCAGGTCAACCAATGCCTTTGCACTATCCGATCGAAGATGCTTAAATACGCTACCCTGAACTATAGCAAAGAGGGATTGCTGATGTCCGTAAAGGGGTAAAGAATTATTCAGCGCTTGCTGACACAACTTTGCCCACTTTACCGTTAGTTTATTGGATTCACGCGCATATTCTTCGTCACAAGGATACGGAGGACATTCGTCTAACACCATCATAATATCAGACCCAATAGCGCGCTGAATCTCGACTACTTTTTGCGGAGTGAAAAAATGAGATGACCCATCCAGATGGGACTTAAACGTAACACCATCTTGAGTAATTTTCCGTAATTCCGTGAGACTGAAGACTTGATAACCACCGCTGTCGGTCAAAATTGGTTTATGCCAATTCATGAACTTATGGAAACCACCCATTGTTTGAATCACTTCCATTCCTGGACGGAGATACAAGTGATATGTGTTTCCGAGAATGATCTGAGCGCCTAATTCAACAAGTTCCCTCTGCTCAACCGCTTTCACTGTTCCTTGTGTGCCGACAGGCATAAAAATCGGCGTTTCAATAACGCCGTGATCTGTTTCTAATACACCTGCTCGAGCAGATGATTCTGTATGGACGAGATTGAACTTCACTTAACCTTAAGGTACGAAATTATGATCGTATTTCAATGAACGTTATTTCTTGTTTTCTTTATCTTCTATCACAGCCCACATTTCGTCTGTTGTTTTTGCGAGACGTTCCGCAAGACTGATTAAAATTTTATTAGCAATATCCGGATGGTTCCGGATGACTTCATCGATGCTGCTTTCAACAACCATCACTTCGGATTCCTCAAGTGCTTTCATTGTAGCAGTGCGAGGGCGCGCAAGTAGACCGCTTAATTCTCCAAAGATCACTCCACGCTCCGAAAATTCATTCATCTTCAAATCTCCTTTATATACCCCAACACGACCTTTCACCAAAACATACCAATCGAAGGACATATCACCTTCTTTATTGATGATCTCATCTTTTTGAAAGATTTTTTTCTTCTGTAAAAGTGCCATATACTTTCTCCGGGTGATTTATGGTGACAAACGAACTATTTTCCACTGATTGTTCGATTGTTTTCGATATGCAATTCTGTCGTGCAGACGATTAGTACGTCCCTGCCAAAATTCAAATTCATCCGGAATTACTCTATAACCACCCCATTGCGGCGGCAAAGGAATCTGTCCGTTTTTGAATTTTTCCAGCATCTCGCCAAACGCTTTTTCCAACAATGTTCGCGCAGAAATTTCACTGCTTTGTTGAGATGCCCATGCACCTAATTGAGAGTCAATCGGGCGAGTTTTGAAATACTCGTACGATTCCGATACAGACACTTTTTCAACTCTGCCGACAATCCTTACTTGACGTTCAAGCGGCTCCCAAAAAATTAACAGTGCTGCTTGAGGGTTTTCTTTTAGATCATGTGCCTTTGAGCTTTGATAATTTGTAAAAAAAACAAATCCTTTTTCATCGAATTGTTTTAATAAGACCATTCTTGCTGAAGGTCGTCCCAGTTTATTCGCCGTTGCAATGGTCATCGCATTCACTTCCGGTACCTCGGACTTTACTGCTTCCTTGAACCATTTGTCAAATTGCACAAAGGGATTCTGATCAACATCGTGTTCGTCGAGCGACCATTTTTTATAATCGGTACGAATGTCCGCAATATGCTTGTTTTTAATTTCCACGCCTTAAATATACTCAAAATAGCGTCACAGTTCACGCTGTTTTTCAAAAACAGAACGGCCAAGCATTTCTGCATGGCCGTTGTATCCTTCAGTTAACAACGATATCTATTTTTCAATATAGATCTTACTTGCTTTTATCCGGGAATGGCGGAGGATTTGGAATTCTGTATTTAAAGTTCTTAAGATCTTCTTTAATCACTTCAATTGCTTTCAACAATTGTTCATCCGTACCGGAAAATTCTGTAGCCGGATCATTATCAACGACAATATCAGGATCAACACCATGTCCTTCCATAATCCAACTTGTTCCTTCATTATCATATCGCGAAAATTCCGGACGATTCATGAATCCGCCGTCAACAATGGGAAGTGTTCCTCGAATTCCCACAACACCACCCCATGAACGTTTACCGATTAGTTTACCAAGATTGTATTTTCGAAAACGGTACGGGAAAATATCTCCATCCGAAGCAGAGAACTCATCCATCAATAATACTTTGGGACCAAGATGCATTTCCGATGGATTGGTTCCGGGTGTACCATTTCTTGAATAGCCGATCATTGCTAGTTGGCGGTTTAACCGTTCCGTAATCATCGGAGAGACATTTCCTCCTCCATTGCCACGATCGTCGATAATGAGAGCTTCTTTTCGCATTTGCGGGTAAAAATATTTTGAAAATTCATTCAATCCATTTGCCCCCATATCAGGGATATGAATATAACCGATCTTTCCATCCGTAGCTTTTGAAACTGTTTCAATATTCTTCTGAACCCAATTATAATAATACAACGGAGCTTCATTACCGGTAGGAATGACCGTCGTTTCACGACTGCCCGATTCTTTTGCCGATGCATTCACTTTTAGCTTTACTTGTTTTCCAACCGTACCCACCAGAGCTTCATTAAGATCATTCATTTCGTTTGTCGGTTTACCATTTACAGCGATGATGTAATCCCCTTCTTTGACATCGACACCGATTTCAGTCAATGGCGAGCGAAGGTTCGCTTCCCAATTTTGGCCTTTTAGTATTTTTACTACGCGGTAATACTGTGAAGAAGCATCTCGTTCGATCTTAGCACCGAGCAATCCAAGTTTTATCCGTTCCGCTTTCGGATAATCGCCACCGCCGACATAGGAATGACCGATGTTGAGTTCCGAAATCATTTCCCCAATCACATACGTTAGATCGACACGATGATTCACATAAGGAAGAAGTTGTGAATAATTTTCTTTCATTTTTTTCCAATCTACGCCATGCATACTTGGAGTCCAGAAGAAATCGCGCATTTGACGCCAAGATTCGTTAAAGATTTGGGACCATTCTTCTCGTTTATTCAAATTCATCTTCATATCAGAAAGATTGAGTTTATCTTTCACTTCAATCTTTCCTGTTGGAAGATCAATAATGCCATATCCTCCATCCTGTTCAATTAACATTTTCTTGCCATCCCAGGAAATCTCATATCCATTTGTCTCGCCAAGTTCAGTTTCTTTTTGTTTTTCCAAATCATACAAAAAGAATTTTGCTTTTGTATCTTTACTTCCCTGTCTGATATAATAGACTTTGTCACTTACAATATTCAAACTTCGGTAATTGGAGGCTGATATGGGCAACACATTGATACGCTGCTGTAATCCTTCAACATCCACTTTCACTATCACTGTTTTTACATCATCTTTTTTCTTGTCATCAGACTTTCCTTTTGCATCCGATTTTTTTTCCTCATCTTTGAACTTCACTTCATCACTCTTTGGCTCAAATGGAGACTTTGTCTCTTTTGCAAGTGCAACAAAGTATATTTTTGCCATGTCCTGATAGATATGATTCCATTCCGTCCAACCATACATGGGACTGAAGGAGCGGCTTGAAATAAAAAATAGATATTTACCATCCGAACTAAAAACTGGACTTCCTGAATCGTACCATCCATCAGTTACATCAACAGTCTGTTTTGAATCCAGCGAATATAATTTCACTTTGTTCATGACATCCGCTTCCGGATTTGTGTAGGTAATCCATTTCGAATCGGGTGACCATGCATACTCATTGTACTCGAACACTTTTGATTCGGCAACTAATGTTATTGATTTCGATTCTACATCCACATAGTGCAAGCGTTGAGCTCTATCAGCCCAAAGCAGTTTCTTTCCATCAGGCGACCAAAGTGGTTGATATTTGTAATTACTGGAATTTTTTGTTATTTGTACTGGTTCACTCAGTCCATCCTGCGATCGCATCCAGATTTCATCCTCGCCGGTGACATCAGAAATATAAGAGATCCATTTTCCGTCCGGAGACCATTTTGAATTTCGTTCATGGACACCGGAAGTATTCGTCAAATTTCTTGTGTTTCCATATTTTACGGGAACAGTAAAGATTTCACCGCGTGCACCGAATAATGCGCGACTTCCATCAGAAGAAATTTCGTAGTTCGTCACATTCTTGCTGACATCAATAATTCCTCCACGACCGGATTCAAAATCATCATTAATCTGAATTGATATTTTTGTCTCCTTTTCCGTTGAAAGATCAAAACGATAGAGATACCCGCCATTTTCAAAAATAAGTGCATCATTTCCAAGTGAAGGGAATTTTACATCAAAGTCCGAAAAGAACGTATGTTGTTTTGTTTCTTTTGTATCAAGATTGTAAGAATAGAGATTCAATCGTTTGTTTTTATCTCTTCCATCCCGGTCAGAAGTAAAATAGATTTTATTGCCGAACCACATCGGAAAATTATCTTGGGCTAGATCGTTAGTGATGTTTTCTGATTTCTTCGTTGCAAAATCATAAACGGAGATATCATCCGCTTGTCCTCCTCGATACCGTTTCCATGTCCGAAATTCGCGGAACACGCGATTGTAGGCCATCTTTTTGCCGTCGGGTGAGAATGTAGCCCAACCACCACGCGGCACGGGAATCTGATTCGACTTTCCTCCATCAGTGGAGACAGAAAATAATTGACCTTTAAAATCGTTGAATTCTATTTGACGGGAACGGTAGACAATTGTTTTACTATCTTTCCAGGAAGTAACAATGTTGTTTGGACCCATTCGGTCAGAGACATCATCCCTATCCAGTGTTGCCGTATATGTTAATCGTTTCGGAATACCTCCCACGGATGGAATCAAATATACTTCTGTGTTCCCATCATACTGTCCAGTAAAAGCGATACTTTTACCATCGGGAGAAAATCGAGGAAATAATTCCATTCCGATATCGTTTGTCAATTTTCGTGCTACACCACCATTGGAAGAAGCAGTGTAAAGGTCGCCGGCATATGTGAAAACGACGTTGTCTCCATAAATTGCAGGGAAACGAAGCAAGCGAGATTCATTCTGTGCAAATGCAATGCTGCTTAGTAGAAAAATAAACATTATTAATTTTTTCATTGAGACCTCTTGTAAGAAGTTAGATTAGTGCTGTTGGCTTTTGGCCATTGGCTGTTTGCTATTGGTTTTACATCAAAAAAATTTTGTAACTACACGGCAACGAAATAAATCAATTACTTCTTGATCACTTTAGTACTAGTTGAGCAGTGAAGTAAATTATTTATACGTTTTTTCCGAAGTTCCTCCCTTTTCAGAATCAACCTTGACGGTATAGGAACTACCACCATCGACAATCCATCGAACGGCAATGGATGCCATGCCAGGAATATTGTCGATATTCAAGCGATTAGGATTATTTTTTTGTTCCTTCATGATGCCGAGAAATCGATTTTCTAAAATTCCGCTCGTAACCACTTTCCCACCTTCCAAGGTAATCCAATCCGGACGAGTGATTTTATTTTTGGAATCTTGAAACGTGTGCGTTGGTATTACTCGTTCGTTTGAAATGATTGCCGTTACCTCTTTCAGTCCACCCGAAAGATTTTTTACCATAATAGAATCTACTGATACTTTTGGAGTGTAATAGAGATGGAACAATGTAAATGCCATATTTCGATGACACATATCTTCAATCATAAACGAAGGGGCAGTTCTCGTCCACGCTTTTTTAATTCCACCAATTTCAATCTCCCCATATTGTGGATGTTGAAATTTTTTCCAAGGAACAACTCCCTCATTGAATAACATAATCTTATCAAAACGATAAATATCTTGTTGTGTAACATCTCGAGTAGAATCTTTTGCCCTTCGGAAATAATCGAATTCGCTCCACAATTCATTTGTAAACGATAAAATCCCTCTTCCTCCATAAAACCATTCAATTTCACCGCCATAAACGGTGTAGAGATCTTTCCAAATGATCATGTATTTATATCCGGGGAGTTGTTCTTCACCAAGCTGTCCAAGAAAGTCATATGTTTGAATATCCTGACGACTGTATGTTCCTTCATCAGATTTTGAACCAGGACCTCTCAAAATCATGCCGCCATTATTATGGAATGACTGCGCTGCTGCAATATTGGTATGGGCTAAAAAGAAATTTCGGATCGATCGATTTTCAGGAAAAGTAAATGGATAATGATCCGACCCGCCTTGAATATATCGAGGTGCCCAATTCCACGCCCAATCTCTATTGGGATCATAAAACCCAGGGTTATCTTCATTAACAACGCCGTCACCATCATTGTCAATTCCTTCCCACCCTAACAAAGTATATTCTCCCTTTTCATCAGGATTGGCTTGAATCATCAATCTTGAATCTGAAGGATCAACTTTATAACGTCCATTGGGATCTTTAATGCGCATAAAAACAATATTCCCATCGCCATCAAGATCATCATACCCATCTTCATTAAATTCACCGTCGCCGTCATCATCCCTTTTTGCCAATCCACTTCTGGGGGAATGAGGATTGTTTGCTTTGTAGATGAAATAATCTCTCGCATCCGGATTGATCGTCGGTACTATATACAGAGTCTTTTCATCCAACAAATTTTTGATCCATTCCACTTCATCATAAAGTTCAGTAACATACCAAGCGGTATACAGAACAACTTCTGCCCCTTGTATTTCGTTGGAATGAATATTGCCGTCAATATACATTGCTGGTTTTTTGTCAGGATTTCCTTTTTTTGAATTGGAAATCGTCATCTGCCACATATCTTTTCCTTCAACCGACTTACCGATTGAGGAGATTTTTACAAGATTGGGATATGCTTTTTCCATCCGTTTCATAATCTCATATAACTGTTTGGAATCGTAATACCGATTCCACGCAATTTCGACTTTGGGATTATTTGGAGCACCCATTGCTTTCAAAGCGCTTGCAGTAAATTCTCTGGATTCTTGAGTAAAAGAGAAAGAGACAAGCAGTATTGTGATTAAAAATATTTTTTTCATTGACACTCCAGTTATTGACCCGACCTTCCTTCCCCTTATTGGGAGAAATTTGGGAGAGGTTTTAAATTTATTTCAATTCAATTTTTAACTCTGCATTTCCTGCAACAGGGCTTTCAGCTGTTACTACGACTGATCCTTTACCCACCACAATCCAAGAAAGCGTCTTGTATCCACCGCTTCCTTTGATTGGTTCAAGAGTTTGTTTCGCTTTGCCGCTCGATATTGAATTTCCTTTTCCAGCGTCTATAATCACACAAACGTTGCGGACCCAACGGGTTTTTATTCCCATTCCACTGTTCGTCGGCAAATATCCATTATTCACAACATCAACGGAAACTCGATATACATTGTCGTTGATTTTTTTAATTACTTGATTGGTCAATGATATTGCCGGAAGTTGTGCAGCGAGAAATGTAAGGAAGTTGGAGTATGATCTAGAATACGAATCCAGGCTTTCAGCAGGAGGATTTGTCAAAACAAATGGTTTCACGCCGCCGATCTCTGCTTCCTTATTCGGGAAATCAGGGTGATTGAATTTCGTCCATTGCACAGAAATATTTTTTATTCCAACAGCATCGTACCATTTTAATGTTTTTACATTCGGGTCGTCTGATTTTTCCTTATCCTCCTTTTTTGATTCCGATGATTTTTTGGTTGAATCCTTTGCGGTAGTTGTATCTTTCATTTGTGAAACTTCTCCCGGCCACCAAGGACGTACAGCAAACGACCATCGTCCTGCATGATAATATGCCCATTCACTAAATGATCCTTCTCCTTTTACCGGTTTTGGAGCATCTTTCAACTTTGTTATTTCTCCAAACCGTTTACTGATGAGTCCAAAATAATCTTCATCTTCCTTGGTGACGGATGAGATCACTGGCGATTCACTTTTAGATGGTTCACTCTTCCAAGGGGTCGTCAGGTTATCATTCGATGAGAAAGTAAAGACTAATCCAATATTAGGATGCTCAAAAACAAAATCGATAATAGCTTTTGTTTCATTTTCGGATATTTGGTGGACGCCGCTGTTCTTTCCAAAAAATTGATAGTTATAAGTAAAGTTGCGATTAAAGTCAGTTCCTCCTATTTGGTCTTCATTCCATTCTTCATCCTTATCATTGTCAATGCCTTCAGTCAACAAGCGATACATTCCTTTTTCACCTTTGCCTGGATCTGCTTTTTTCATTAATCGTGAGTCATCGGGATTCACTATCCAATCGCCATGCGGATCTTTAATTCGCAGCCAGGAAATTATCCCATCGTTGTTTAAATCTTCCGCATCGTCTTCATCAATGGCAGCATCGCGGTCATCATCGTATGGATTGTAATTTATTTCGCGTTCAACAATAGGTTTTGTAAAAAATGATTCGCTTGCATCAACATTTGCTCGAGGGATTATATAGACAGTCGTATTCTCTAATAATTTTGTAACGCTATCAACTTTTCCGTATGCTTGCACAAGATGTTCAATAAATCGCAATGCGTGTTCTGAGCCAACTAACGATGTCGCTTCCATTCCGCCAACCACAAGTATTGCTTTGTGATTTTGCGTTTCCCCTTTTCCAATTGAGACAACCCAAAGATCATTTCCTTTCATCGTTTTAACAATGGATTCCATTTTTACAAGAGGTGAATTTTGCGAAACGATTTGTTTGAGAATTTTTGTGAGATCAGCAGAGTTGTGATATTGAGAAGGTGATTGTGCTGCACTAATACTGAAAAGAACAAAGGTGACAAGAATGATTTTTTTCATTGAACTCCTTTAGTTTTGTTAGTGTAGATTCTAATCCACACAATAGGACAATAGGACAATAGGATAGGTCTTGAGATCGGTCCTCCGTAAACAAGTACCAATGTATTTAGGAAAATGATAGTGTGATTTCAAGTGATAATTGTAAAATAATTTACAAAACACCGAAGTACATAAAGCTCTATCTGTATGGTTCGTAATAAATAAAGAGCATTTAGACTAAATACTCAAGAATGTTTAACGTATTGCAGTTGTCGATTAAGAGGATTACTTTAGCGTGTCCTTAATAACACACGGATCAATAATCCGCTATTTATCACTAATGTAGGGAGGTACGTATGAAAAAAATTCTCATCGGTACTGTTGCTGTCTTCATCGCCATGTCCGCTTTTGATTTCATCGTTCATGGTATCCTTTTAAGTGAAGCATATAAAGCTACCGCTTCTCTCTGGCGCCCGGATATGCAATCCAAGATGTGGATCTATTCAGTTATTTCTCTTGTTAGTGCATTTTTCTTTTCATTCATTTTCTCTAAAGGGTTTGAAGGAAAAGGAATTGCGGAGGGAGCACGTTATGGATTATACATTGGAATTTGGATGAGCATTGGAATGGCGTACGGTACGTATGCAATGATTGCAATTCCCTACGCAATGGCAATGCAATGGTTCATCTATGGAGTAATTGGATATGTGATTTACGGAATTATTCTTGCGTTGATTTTTGGGAAGAAAGCAGAAACAACAACGGCATGAAGTAAAAATAGCTGACCGTTACCTTTAAAATGACGGTCAGCGTTACCCGCTCTCTTATAACGGAATATTTCCATGTTTTTTCTTCGGATTTTTATCCGCTTTTGTCTCAAGCATTTCTAACGCGCGAATAATTCGGGGACGAGTTTCATCTGGAAGAATCACATCATCAATATATCCCCGTTCGGCTGCGCTGTACGGATTTGCAAATTTATCTGTGTATTCTTGAATTTTTTGGGTGAGAGCAACTTCTTTGTCTTCTGCTTTATCAATCTCCTTCTTAAAAATAATTTCCACTGCCCCTTTCGGTCCCATTACAGCTATTTCCGCAGTCGGCCAAGCAAAGTTAATGTCTCCACGGATATGTTTGGAATTCATAACATCATACGCACCGCCGTATGCTTTACGAGTGATAACGGTAATTTTCGGAACAGTCGCTTCACAATAGGCGTACAATAATTTTGCTCCGTGTTTAATAATGCCGTGCCATTCCTGATCTGTTCCTGGTAAAAATCCCGGTACATCTTCAAACGTAATCAAAGGGATATTAAATGCGTCGCAGAATCGAATAAAACGCGCAGCTTTAATTGATGCTTCAATATCCAATACGCCAGCAAGAACAGCAGGTTGATTTGCAACGATTCCGACCGACATTCCGTTCATCCGTGCAAATCCAACGACAATATTTTGTGCATATTCCTGATGCACCTCCAAAAAATTGCCATCATCGATTACAGAATGAATCACTTCTTTAATATCGTACGGTTTTGTGGAAAGATCCGGGATGATTGAATTTAATTTTAAATCTTTTCTATCACTTGGATCCGTGCATTTCGCGCGGGGTACATCATCCATATTATTTTGCGGCAGGAAGGATAATAATTGTTTGATGTGATCGATACATTCAATCTCACTTTCACAGGCAAAATGCGCTACGCCGCTTTTCGATGCATGCGTCATTGCGCCTCCAAGATCCTCGCTTGTTACTTCTTCATGTGTAACAGTTTTTACAACATTAGGACCGGTTACAAACATATAACTGGTGTTTTTCACCATAAGGACAAAGTCCGTTATTGCCGGAGAATAGACCGCTCCTCCAGCACACGGTCCCATAATTGCGGAGATTTGCGGAATGACTCCCGATGCAAGAGTGTTTCTTAAAAATATATCAGCATATCCTCCAAGAGAAACGACCCCCTCTTGTATTCTGGCGCCTCCTGAATCATTTAATCCGATGACAGGAATGCCTACTTTCATAGCCATATCCATAATTTTACAAATTTTTTCCGCGTGTGCCTCGGAGAGTGAACCACCGAATACAGTGAAGTCCTGGCTATAGACAAATACTTCTCGTCCATTAATTTTTCCATGGCCAGTGACTACACCATCGCCAAGAAATTTTTGTTTCTCAAGTCCAAAGGCAGTAGAACGATGCGTCACCAGCATTCCAATCTCTTCAAAAGTACCTTCATCAATCAATAAGTCTATCCGTTCTCGGGCAGTTAATTTTCCTTTTTTATGCTGATCGGCAATACGCGCTACTCCTCCGCCAAGGAGCGCTTCTTCTTTTTTTTGTTTCAGTAGATCAATTTTATTTTTCATAAGTATTAGGTAAAGAATAACAGAATTGTTGCAACGACAAATAGACTGAGAGTTAGTATAAAGACAACCGAATGACTTATTAAGAGCAACAAAAACTTTATCACTGTTTTCCAACGTGATTGCTTATAGACACCTTTAAGTCCACTATACAAATATAAAGGAATCAATAGCATAATGATATTACTATAAATTTGGTATTTATGCGGCAATATCATCTCGCCAAAAGTGTCAAGTAACAAAATAAAAAAGACGAATGAATGGAAATAAAACGAGAATATGAGATGCTTAATATAGAGGATATGCGAACGTATGTAGACCAATTTTAACAATATTGCAAAGACAGGCAACAAGAGAAAAATAATCTTAGGGAGATGTTCTTTGATTTTATCAAAAAACATTTGAGGATTATTTTTCCCCGACTTGAATCCTTCAATAAAATTTTTACCAAACAATTTTTGGATCTTTGCAGTATCCTTAATAGTGAAACTTACATCTGAATTGTTACTCCGAATAGATATGTTTGTTGAATCTCCATTGATAATCGATTTCAAAGAATCTGACTGAGAAAAATTCTTTCTCAGATTGGATTTTGATTCTGATACATACCATGAATTGATAAAGAAAAAGAGAAAGCTAATAAAAAAATAGAATTTAAACGGAGAGAGATATTGTTTTCTTTTCCCGGATAGATATTCTTCTGTAAGCATCTCCGGTTTGAATAAAAACGGTTTGATGGTCCGAATTAATCGTTTATCAAACGATGGAATGACATCAATAAATTCGGATGCCAGTTCCTTTACAGGAAGGTGGAGTTCTTTATCTCGCTGTCCGCATGAAGAACAAAAGTCTCCGTATAATTCTGCATTACAATTTTGGCAATATCGTTTTTCTTCTGTCATAGGATTCAATGCTGAACAATTTATAAGGAATTGACCACAGTTGCACTGTGGATCAAAAAAAAAATGGACATCGGTATACCGTTTGAGAATGATTGAATTTCGCCAAAAAACTGTCTATCTTAACTCTACCGTAAACGTTAAGGTTGGAAGTGTATAAAATTGGTAAAATTGCTGAACAGGTTGGCGTTACGCCACGAACGCTTCGTTATTATGAGCAGCTTGGACTCATCACGCCCTCCTCGGTAAGCACCACCGGATATCGATATTACGATGATAATGCTCTTGCCATCCTTGTTCGAATCCGAAATCTTAAACACGTTGGCCTTTCGTTGGATGAAATAAAAGAAGTGATTGGTCTTTATTTTGCACAACATAAACCGTTGGAAGCGAAAGAAAAGACCCTTTCCTATTTACAAACCCATTTGAACGAAATAAACTCAAAAATCAAAATGCTTCAAAAAGCAAAACTAGAAATGTTGGACCAAATACAATTAACGCAGCAACGAATGTCTCAATTAGATGTGAAAGGTCAAAAAAACGGTGGATCTAAAAATTAAAGATGTTGCTGAATTTTTGGTGATGTCTGAAAAAGAAATCCAAAAGTTAGTTAAGACAAAGGAAATACCACACCAAATTATTCAGGATCGGGTCGTCTTCAATAAAGACAAAGTCATCGAATGGGCGTTAGGCAGAAACATTCCATTGAATATCTCCGGCAGTTCACATTTTGTAGAATACCAGATTAAAAGCCTGCTTCCATTGCTTGATGAGCAATCTATTTTCTATCAATGTAATTTCACGGAAGAACTGTACATTGAACAAATGACAAACCTTGCCTTGTTTGATGCATCGGTGGATAAGGATGTTGTCGTTCAATTATTGAAAAGCCGTGAACAGATGATGTCCACAGCGATCGGGAACGGAATCAGTCTGCCACATCCAAGAATACCATTGGTGGTGGGACGGGATAAACCATTGATTCATTTTTTCTTCCCGTCTCGGCCACTTAAACTTAATTCTTTGGATGGGAAACCGGTTCATACATTGATTCTTCTCATTTCTCAGACGATTAAACAGCATTTAAGCTTGCTTGCTCATATCAGCTACCTTCTTTCACAAAAAGAAATTCAACAAGCTTTGGAAGTGCGGCTTCCGTATCGCGAATTAATGTCTCTCATTGAAAAGATTGAGGAACAACGAAAGCGATGATCGTACTCTTTATTCTTGATGGTTTTTTATTGTGTCTGGCTCTCGTCTTCCTTGCTATCGGGCGAAACCCATTTTTCCTTAATCGCATAGGACATGGATTGATCGCTGCTGCAATGCTGAGCGGATTGCTTTTTGCAATGCATGCATTTATGTATTCACCAACGTTATATGTGAATCTCTTCACCCATTCAAGTCTCGGAGCAGTTTCATTTCATTTCGATAAACTTTCTCTCTTCTTTCTCTGCATCATTCTTATCGGAGGTATTGTCACTTCGATTTCGGGCATTGGATATCTTTCCCGTGAAGAAAAACATCGTTCGTTGAAACCGACTATTACTGCCACAGTATTATTATTTTTTTCTATGCAAATACTGATCGTGGCAGATCATGCGTTTTTATTTCTCATCGCTTGGGAAATGATGGCATTATCGGGATATTTGGGAATTCTCTTAGAACGTGAGCGTAAGGATGTCCAAAAAGGGAGTCTTACTTTTTTTATTGCCACACACATCGGAACACTATTTCTCTATCTCATGTTTTTGTTGTTGCATCAACAAACAGGCAGCTGGGAATTTTCAATTTTTGCACAACATTCGTTTCTTCCTTCTGTCATCTCCTCAATATTTTGGTTGGGATTTATCGGTTTTGGAATGAAAGCAGGATTCATGCCGCTGCATTTTTGGAAACCCGAAGCGTATCCTGTTGCTCCCGGCCATATTTCTGCAGTGCTATCTGCTGTGATGCCAAAAACGGGTATATACGGCTTGATTCGAGTCATTATTTGGATTCAACCGACAGATTATTTTCTCCCGTCCGCATTGTTTGCCATTTCCGGCGGAACTGCTGTTATCGGCATATGGAACGCTTTGACTCAAAAGGATCTGAAGCGAATGCTTGCGTATTCATCCGTTGAAAATATCGGTATTATTGGAATGGCCCTTGCGATTATGATTTTTGGAATAGAATATCAAAAACCGCTTGTGACGTTTCTTGGATTAGCCGGCGTACTTTTCCAAACAGTAAATCATTTTGTATTTAAGTCTCTGTTGTTTTTGAGTTCAGGAACAATTCAACATCATTTTCAACATCGTAATCTCGAACAGATGGGGGGAATGATGAAGTCTGCCCCGCTCTTCGGATGCATTGTGCTCATTGGATCGATCGCAATTTCAGGATTGCCGCCATTTAATGGGTTTGCATCAGAATTTTTAATCTTCAGCAGTTTTTTTGAAGCATCACATTCTTTGCACGGATATTTCCCATTCTTTATGCTGATTGCTGCAGTGACATTAGCATTTGTCGGCGGTTTGGCTGTTTTAGGATTTTCAAAAGTCTTTTCAATGGTGTTTCTCGGTAAATCGAAAACAACCATTCAACAGCCAATTGATATTTCACACTACGAAGCGTTTTCATTGTATTTCCTCACACTGTGTATTATCGTACTCGGGCTTTTTCCACAAATAATTGTATCCGCATCAGCGATAGTGTTTAAAGAATTATTCCCAGCGGCACCGTCAATGATTTTACGATCATCGATTGAAACAATACAGAGCGTCGGTATTATTGCTCTTGCAATTTTTGTGGTGATCATGGTGATTTTATTTCTCAAGAATAAACGGATCGGACAATTTTCGACTCGGATGTCAGTTCCGTGGGGATGCGGATATGCATTACAAACAGATCGAATGCAATATTCCGGCACTTCATTTTCTGATACAATCGTCAACATTGCCGGCAAAGCGTTGACAGCAGAAAAAGAATTCGTAATACCAGTGAGGACTTTTCCAGAAGAAAGTTTCTTCCATACAGACGTAAAAGATTTTGTTCTCTTCAAAATTATTATCCCATTGAATAAAAGGTTTGATTGGTTTACAGATCAGTTTAAATGGCTTCAATCGAGTCAAATTCAAGTGTATGTTGCCTTTTCCATTGTTGTGTTGGTGTTTTATTTATATTTAGCGTTTCGTTTTTAGTTTCGGATACTTTCAAAATCAAGTGACAATATTTATTTTCAAAAATATTTTCACATGTACGATTTAAGCATTATTTTTTCAACTTGTAAGGTATACTTGTGGATGTTCTGTTCCTTATAGGCTGTTGTCTCCTAATTATTGGTGCACTCATTGCAGTATTTGTGCGTCCAATACAAAGGGCTTTGACCTTTTATGTCCTGATTGTCGTTGTAGGATTATCCCTTAATCTCAGTTTTTCATTATCGGCAATTTTGTTATTACCAAGTGTTACACCAATATTTTCCATGTTCTCAAACGAACAATCTGCTTTTCATGCCGATGGACTTGCTCTATTCTTTCTTCTGGTGATTACAACTGCAGCAATACCATCAGTGATTGCCGCTCATTCTTACCTGCAATATTATTTTCATAAGCAAGCATCTGTTCGAGCATTTCTTGTCTCGTTTTCTCTTCTTTTTCTTTCGACACAATTATTGATTCTCTCTAATCATGCTGTTCTCTTTCTCATTTTTTGGGAATTGATGACACTGATGGCATATCTTGGAATGCTATTGGATAAAGAGAAAGAGGAAGTGCAAAAAGGAAGCATTATTTACTTTGTCACAACTCATATTGCAACATTCTTCTTGTATATTTTTTTCTTTATGCTTCATACACAATCTGGCAGTTGGTTGTTTAGTGATTTTCATGTGTCGATTAATTCCGGATTACTTTTCTATGCGATTTGTTTTTTTGGTTTTTTAGGATTTAGTATTAAAGCAGGATTTATGCCGCTGCATTTCTGGTTACCAATGGCACATCCTATTGCACCAACTATGTTGAGTGCATTCCTTTCCGGTGTTATCCTTAAAACCGGAATCTATGGAATTTTTCGACTTATAGAATTTTGTTCTCCTTTGCCGGCATGGATGGGAATAGTGATATTAGCTTTTAGCATTTTTAGTGCCGTCTTCGGCATTTGGAATGCCATAGCGCAAAAAGATATTAAGCGCATGCTCGCCTATTCATCTATAGAAAATATTGGCATCATCGGCATCGGCATTGGGCTTGGTGTACTTGGCGTTGCATATTCCATTCAATCATTAGTCTGGCTTGGTTTCGGTGGAGCGCTCTTCCATACGTTTAATCACGCCATCTTCAAAAGTTTGTTGTTTCTCGGTTCAGGGGTGATCTATCAGAATTTCCATTCGCGAAATATTGATGATATGGGAGGAATTGTTCACCGTGCACCGTGGTTTGTTGCGCTCTTCCTTATCGGGTCAGTCGCAATCAGCGGTATTCCACCCCTCAATGGTTTTATGTCCGAGTTTCTGATTTATAAGGGATTTTTTGAATCGGCATCAATTCTTGGGAAATATTTCCCTCTCTTTATGCTGCTGATGTCTGTTGGCCTGGCGTTTGTTGGCGGATTGGCATTAGCCGGTTTTACAAAAATTAATGGAGTAATGTTTTTGGGATCAATTCGCACAGACCATCGCACATTTATTGTAAAGAAGACAGATTATTTTGCATTAGGATTTCTTGCATCGATTTGCATACTCTTTGGTGTTTATCCACAGATAATTCTCGGAATCATTTCTTCGGTAATTACTTTTAACCATTGGGGAGTTGCCATACAACCCTATACCATGTTTGCGCAATGGAGTGTATTGTCCAACGTATTTCTTAGTGTTCTCCTTACCATCGGATTTATTATCGTTTGGAAAACATTAAACAAACAGTATCGTACATCTCCGGCTTGGGGTTGCGGATATGCATTACAAACTCCCCGTATGCAATATTCCGGGACATCGTATTCCGATGAGATGGTAAGTATCGCACACAAAATATTAGATGTTAAGAAAGAAACGCGCTTACCCTTAACGATGTTTCCTCGACAAAGTGTTTTCAAAACAAATGTCAGGGATTTTGTTCTTTCAAACATTCTTACTCCGGTCTTTGCGGCTTTATTATGGACGACCGATCGTTTTAAGTGGATTCAATCCGGAAATGTTCAAGTGTATATTTCCTTTTCCATTGCTGTATTATTGTTTTATTTACTGCTTGCAATATTTATTTAATTCAATCTGAGAAATATGTTTTTATAATCACCATCGAAAGAACTATAGAAACTGTGGATATTCTATTTTTTATAGGATGCAGTCTGTTTATTGCGGCTCCGATGATAGCGATGATTGTGCGGCCATTAAAACGGGCTTTATTGCTCGTCGTCGTTTTATTGGTAGTGGGATTATTGTTTAATCTCAGTTTTTCTCTTATTCAAATTTCTGCACTGCCAACAATCTTCCCTCTTTTTACGATACTACCCAATGTGGATTCATTTTTCCGTGTCGATGGCCTTGCTCTCTTTTTTTTACTTGTAATCACAACAGTCGCAATACCTACAGTGATATCAACATATACTTATCTTCAACCTTTTCTTTTCAAGAATATTTCTGTAAGAGCATTCCTTATCTTCTTTTCGTTATTGCTGCTATCTACACAGTTATTAGTCTTGGCTAATCATGCAATCGCCTTTCTCATTTTTTGGGAATTGATGACACTGATGGCATATCTTGGAATGTTGTTGAATAAAGAAGAGATTAATGTTCAAAAAGGGAGCTTTATCTATTTTGTTACAACGCATGCCGCAACTTTTTCCTTGTATATTTTTTTCTTCATTCTCCATCAACACGCAGAAAGTTGGTTGTTCAGTGATTTTCATTTTACTTCCGATAACGGATTGCTCTTTTATGTTGCCTGTTTTTTTGGCTTTATAGGTTTTGCGATAAAAGCGGGGTTTATGCCGTTTCATTTCTGGTTGCCGTGGGCACATCCTATAGCTCCGACAGTGTTGAGTGCATTTTTCTCAAGTATTTTGATTAAGACAGGTATTTACGGAATCTTTCGCATGATAGAATTTTGTTCCCCGCTTCCCGCATGGATGGGAATCGTGATGCTGGTTATCAGTCTCTTCAGTGCGATTTTTGGTGTCTGGTACGCACTTGTTCAACACGACATAAAAAAATTATTGGCGTATCATTCTATCGAGAACATCGGCATCATTGGTATTGGTATCGGCCTGGGAATGCTTGGTATTTCTTTTTCTATTCAATCGCTAATATGGTTAGGTTTTGGAGGAGCGTTATTCCATACCTTTAATCACGCCATCTTCAAAAGTCTCTTATTCATCGGATCCGGAATTATCTATCACAACTTTCACACACGGGATATTGAAAAACTGGGTGGCATAGTTCATAAGGCACCATTGTTTGTTGCTCTTTTCCTGATTGGTTCCATTGCCATCAGTGGAATTCCTCCGCTGAATGGGTTCATGTCCGAATTTCTGATTTATAAAGGATTTTTTGAATCGGCATCTGCACTTGGAAATTATTTCCCTCTCTTGATGCTGTTGATGTCGGTTGGACTGGCTTTTGTCGGCGGATTGGCATTGGCTTGTTTTACAAAAATTAACAGTGTCATGTTCTTGGGAACGACACGAAAAGGAGATCATACCTTTTTCGTTTCTGTGTCAGATTACGTTGCATTAGGTATGTTGGCTGGTGTATGCATTGTATTCGGTGTGTATCCTCAATCAATTTTGGGAATAATTTCTTCTGTCATCTCCTATAACCGTTGGGGAATTCTTATTCAACCGTATGCAATGTTCGCTCAGTGGGATGTGATGACATTGGTATTTGCCAGTGTATTATTTACCATTGCGGCTGTGTTCGTCTGGAAAAAAACCAGTACAAAATTTCGCATCTCTCCTGCCTGGGCGTGCGGATATCCAAATCAAATTCCGAGAATGCAGTATACTGCTTCATCCTATGCCGATGAAATAAATAATATTGCATCAACGTTACTCCATCGAGAAAAGCATGTTACGTTGCCTACTACCATATTTCCGGCGGCATCGCGTTTTCATTCTCATGCAGAAGATTTTTCAGATGTACAGTTCGTAAAGCCGTTCTATGCCTATATTCTTAAGAAAATCAGTTCGGTGGAATTTTTAAGTCACACCGATATTCGTTTTTATATTTTATTTATGCTTATGGTCGTACTGCTGTACGGCGGGATAGCAATCGTATGGACATACTTTTAAATTTCCAGGGACTCTTCCCCTTCTTGTTTATTGTCGGAATATCGCCATTGCTTGTTGGATTAATCAACAAGCAAAAAGCGTTACTCACCGGAAGAATCGGCGCACCAGTGTACCAGCCGTATTTTGATCTGCTCCGACTCAGTCGGAAAGAAACGATCTATGCAACTACTGCATCTTTTATTAGCCGCCTAGCACCGGTCGTTTCGTTTTCCGCGATTTTAATTTCCAGTCTCATGCTGCCGATAGGCTACGTCCGTCCGTTGTTAAGCTTCAACGGAGATATCATCGTCTTTGCATATTTGTTAGGTCTGGCGCGGTTTTTTCAGATTCTTGGAGCAATGGATATTGGAAGTTCTTTCGAAGGAATGGGTGCGGCACGGGAAGCAACATTCGCCGTCTTTGCCGAACCGATCTACTTCTTTACTTTAGGAAGTTTGGCGTTTATTACCGGTTACACTTCTATTTATGATATTTACCATTCCATTCATTTGGACAATCCGACTTCCATTGTCTTCATTATCGTCAGTTCGATTTCAGCATTTTTCCTAATGGTGACGGAATGTTCTCGAATGCCGATTGACGATCCGACGACACATTTGGAATTAACGATGATTCACGAAGTGATGATCCTTGATAATTCCGGAATTGATCTTTTCCTGTATCAATATTCCAGTTACATCAAAATTATGGTGTATGCGGTGTACGAAGCATCGTTTTTTAATCCATTCAGTATGCAGAATCATTGGCTAGGATTTTCTGTATTCTTGATAGTGTTAGTGTTACTTTCATCGCTCATTGCATGGGTGGAGACAATGATTGCGCGGTTCAAAATGAAAAGCATTCCGCAATATCTATTATTTGCAACTGCCATTGGTATTTTAAATTTGCTCATTTATACGTTTGTTCGTCAATAGATCGGAATTATTATGGAAAATGTTCTCAGTATTCTCTTCTGTCTCACATTATTATATTTGGTGATCACATCACGTATTAAAACATACGTGTCTATCCTACGCATGCAAGGTGTCTTGCTTTCGATAATAATGGTGTTTCCATTCATAGACCATCTGTCGGTGCATATCCTCCTTATTCCGATCATGTCGTTTGTGGTGAAAGCCGTTATTATTCCCCGGTTTATTAACAAAATTGTCATTGATCTGGATGTAAAACGAATTGTTGAACCAAGCATTCAACCGTTTAATTTTTTATTGTTAACAGTCGCTTCAATGTCAGTCATCTTTGTGGCATCTCACGTGCTTTCAGGATTCACGCCGATAGAACCTATCCCGTTTGCATCCGCTTTTTCAGCAATGATTACAGGCATCTATCTTATTATTTTTAGAAAAAAACTGATCGTCCACGTCGTCGGTTTTCTTATTTTGGAAAACGGAATTTTCCTTTTTGGGACATCTGTTGCTGCGGAAATGCCTACGTTAGTCGAGCTCGGCGCAATGCTGGACGTGTTTGTTGTTGTGTTTCTGATGGGAATTGCCATCAATAAAATCAGCTCTACATTTGCAAAACAAGATGTCTCAGTTCTTGGGAGGTTAAAAGATTAATGACGGAACTTATTTTTTTAGCAGGACTGCCGTTTGTCGGCATTGTAGCGAACTATTTTTTTCATAACAGAAAAATACAGTATAGTATATCCCTGTCCATTGCTATTGTGCATCTCGTTACATCGTATCTCATCTTCTCGGGTATTTACTCTCCCACGGAAAATGAATTTATCCGATTTGATGCATTAAGCAAACTGTTCTTATTGGTGCTTTCACACATTTATTTTTGGGTGGTGTTTGTTTCCTATTCCTACCTGAATCGCTCTGCACTGGTGAACGAAGAAAAAAGCAAGCAGATGTATTTTATGATGTTGAATTTATACTTGTTTGCCAACACGCTCGCTCTTATCAGTAATCATTTGGGATTATTTTGGGTTGCGTCTGAAACGACAACGCTTAGTGTTGCTCCATTGATCTATTATTATCGCGACGAAGAATCCCTGGAAGCAATGTGGAAATATCTCTTTCTTGTTTCCGTTGGTATTGCCTTTGCATTTATTGGATTTTTATTCCTGACACTTTCGGCAAGCGGAACAGTTCTTGAAGGACAACAGCTGTTAATTTCTTCCTACACTCGATTTGCCACAACACTCAATCCCATTTGGCTTAAGGCAAGTTTTATTTTTGTTTTTGTCGGACTCAGTACAAAGATAGGTATTGCACCAATGCATCCCGGTGATATTGATGCTACAAGCAATGCACCAAGTCCTGCCGCAGCATTAATGTCTGGTTCTTTACGGGGAACTGCACTGCTCGGATTAATGCGCGTTTACCAAATTATGGTGCCGACAGTGACTGCGGATTTTGCAAGAACAATTTTGACTATTGGCGGTATGTTTTCACTGTTTGTGGCATTCGTCTTTATGTTCAAAGTTGTGAATTATAAAAGAATGCTTGCCTATTCTAGTGTGGAGCATCTCGGTCTTATCACTCTTGGCATCGGAACCGGCGGTATCGCCTTTGCAGGATCGATGCTGCACATGGTATTTAATTCTATGACGAAAGTCGTATTGTTCTTTAATGCCGGTAACATTCATCGAGCATATCGGTCTCGTGAAGTAACATCGGTGTGGAATGTATTAAATGCAATGCCATGGACAGGTTGGCTTTTCCTTTTCGGCTTCTTTGCCATTATTGCTATGCCCCCCTTCGGCATATTTTTCAGCGAATTAATGATCTTTCAAGGTTTAATGGAAAAACCGTTTCTTCTGGCCGCAGTATTATTTTTTCTTTTTTTTATTTTTGTCGGAATGAGTAAGACGGTATTTCAAATGCTCTACACAGCTGCCCCAAAAGATCACAAAGCGATTCCAGCAGAGAAATTTGATATCATGCATTTTTCGTCATTAGTACTGCTTATAGTATTAATTGCTCTTGGTCTATTCATGCCACAGCAGTTATACATCACTATTGTTCAAATCTCAAAAGATTTCGGGATTACCATATGATTTCACTTATTGTGCAAAACCATAAACCGTTTCCCATAAGTAGTATTCCAATCGTGTCACTTCAGGAATTTGAAGACTCAGTACGAGAAGCACTGTTGACCCATGCGCGAATGATCGGATTATTCAGTCTTGAATCGAAACAATCTTCAACAACGGTGATCGCCGTTCTGAATAATCCCTCCACTTCGTCACTCCATCTTTTGGGAACGGTTTTTTCTGATTCGAATAAAAAATACCGCAGTTTTGCTGAAGTACATCATCAGACACACTATTTTGAATGCGAACTTGCAGAGCAAAATCACATTGTTCCCGTTGGTCACCCTTGGCTGCGGCCAGTTCGAAAACAGACCGTTGTGTTGGATAATCAACCTTATTCGATGTATCGAATGGAAGGTGAAGAAGTCCATGAAGTTGCCGTCGGTCCGATTCACGCCGGTGTGATTGAACCGGGACATTTTCGTTTTCAATGTCATGGAGAACTGGTCTATCATCTTGAAATTAATCTCGGATATCAGCATCGCGGCATTGAAAAATTAATGCTGACTGCCTCTGCAAATCAACAAAGTATTTTGTGTGAATCAATTTCTGGTGATACCACTGTCGGTCATACCATGGCATATACTCTTGCTGTGGAAGCATTAACACACACTACTGTAAGTCTACGCACTCAAGTGCTACGTTCTATCTCTGAAGAACTCGAACGTATTGCCATGCATCTTTCCGGACTCAGCGGTATCGCCAATGATATTGGATATGCTATCGGCGCTGCTTCATATGGAAGATTGCGCACTCTTGTCATCAACAGCAGCGCCTTGTTGTGCGGTTCTCGATTTGGGAGAGGATTTATAAAACCGGGCGGACTACGATTTGATCCTTCGAACGAAGCGATGGATCAATTGCAAAAAAATTTACGAACTGTTCGTAAAGATATTCAAATCATTAACAGTATTATGTTCGATGCTAACAGTGTGCTAGCGCGTCTTGATCATACGGGGACCGTCAGCGGCGAATGGGCGCGATCAATCGGTATGGTGGGACCTGCGGCACGTTCAAGCGGAATAGATATGGATACACGAAGTCAATTTCCGTACGGTGCATATCGTTACACACATCTTCCTTTAATAACTCTTTCATCCGGCGATGTGTTTGCCCGTGCTCGCATTCGTTCTCTGGAAATTGACGAATCCTTACGGTTTATCTTTGATCAAATTGAAGATCTTCCTTCCGGTCCAATCTTCACGACACCCGCACAAGTTGATAAAAAGCATGGCGTTATTTCTCTGGTAGAAGGATGGCGGGGTGAAATTGCACATTGTGCCTTTACCGATCAACATGGTGCATGGACAAAATATAAAATTAAAGATCCCTCTTTCCATAATTGGTACGGATTAGGTCTGGCTTTACGAAATGAAGCAATTTCTGATTTTCCATTATGCAACAAAAGTTTTGATCTCTCTTATTGTGGACATGATTTATAACAAGGATAGTATATGATTGAAAGTATTCAATTACGAATTTTACAGGGTGATCCCATTGTTCATGACGTTCATAACGTCTCATTACCCCCACTCTTTCGCGGGTTGCCTGAACTTCATCCAGATAAGTGTCCTGACGGATGTACCGAATGCAGCAACGTGTGTCCGACAAATGCGATTCTCCTTAATCCCTTAAAGATAGACTTAGGATTGTGCGTATTTTGTCCTTTATGCGAACAACAGTGTCCGGAAAAAGCTATTCATTTTACCACGGAACATCACCTGGCGTGCAGCACACGTGAGCAGTTGATTGTTGATGGCACGCAGAAACGAATCACACCGGAAATTGCGTCAAAAAAAATACGGGATTATTTCGGAAGATCATTAAAGCTTCGTCAAATATCTGCGGGCGGATGTAATGGATGTGAATTGGAATTGAACGCTCTCAGTAACGTCAATTTTGACATGGGGAGATTTGGAATAGAATTCGTCGCTTCACCAAGGCATGCTGACGGAATCGTTATTACTGGTCCATTACCTAAAGCAATGGCAGAAGCAACAATGATGTGTTATGATGCAATACCTTTTCCTAAAATTATCATTGCATTCGGTGCCTGCGGTATTTCCGGAGGAATATTTAAAGATTCGCCGGAATTAGATAGAAATTTTTTCAACGATCATCCCGTTGATTTGTTTATTCCGGGATGTCCACCCCATCCTCTCACCTTTATTACCGGATTGTTAGATTGGCTGGATAGAAAATAATACTCCTGGATGTCATGGATACTATTTTCACTCATCGGATCCGGATATTTTGAAAGCATGTCCTTCCAAAGGGTATTCGTATCTTTCCACACCCTGCATCGTTCCCACGTCAAGCAGGAAAGCGTAATGATTATTACTGTCAAAATGCTATAGACTATTTTGGTATTCCATTTCTTTACTATACTTGATATGTACACTCCCGTGCCGTAGAATAGTCCGATGTATGCAAAATAAGTGAAACGATCGGCAGCAAATATTTGACTAAACCGGATGAATTGCAACACCGGAAGCAATGAAATGAAAAAAAAGAGGGATGAGAATATCACTGTTTCATTTTTTCTATACCTCCAAACCAAAAAACAGAATACGAAAAATAATAGAGCATAAAGATAAAATTTGAATGTCACTGTACCAGAATACGGATAGAGATTGGAGAGATAAATCGGAGTTAAATATTTTTCAAGATAAAAAACCACTCCATGCAATGAAATGATGATGTTTTCCATGACTTTGGGAGTTTTTTCTACCGTTTGAATGCTGATTTGTCCAAAATATCCCACCAGTGCAAATATCCCTCCTGCAATGGCAAATGGGATTTTTTCCATGATCACTCTGTAGGAATATTCTCTTTTTTTAGTGAGATCATACAATAACAGGATAATTGGGAATGTTAAAACGATGATTTTCGATAATAGTGCAAAAATAAAAATAATAAATGAGGAGATAAGTAGTACTGACTTTGTATTCTTCAGATAGAAAAGATAACTGATGGACGAGAGAAGAAAGAAAAACATTGCTAACACATCCTTCCGTCCCGATATCCACGCTACTGATTCAACACGCATAGGATGAATCCCGAACAATACTCCGACTACTAACGCTGCCATCATATCACCGGAAAGCTGATATGCCAGCCAAAACACCAGAGATGAATTGATAAGGTGGAACAGAAGATTCGTTCTATGATATACATGAGGATCAAATTCACCCATTGCGTAATCGATCATATACGAAATAAACGTTAACGGAGCATACGAACCCTCTATCACAGTTGTGAAGACTGTTTTTACATTCTCGTACGACAGTTTGGTGATAACAGGATTATCCGTTACATAAATCGTATCGTCCCATGTAGTCCACCCGTTTGAAAGAGAAGGATAAAATGAAATGTATGTTACCGCAATGATGAATAGATTTGCGTAGAGAAATTTTCTGTACGGTTTATTCATTCAGGTAACCATTCTCCTTCGTGACAATGAATGTTTCATGCAAGCAGAAGTGCGGTTGGGTTTTTACTGAAAAGCAGAATCGATAACGGCTCCCCCCACAAGATCCTCTCCTTCGTAGAACACGACTGATTGACCTGGGGTGATAGCCCGCTTAGGTTTATTAAATTTAATGGAGACTCGCCCTTCTCCATTTCCGTTACCGTCAAGCTGAGTAACAATAGCGGATTCATCCTTATCCTTATACCGAATTTTTACGGTGAGATTCTTCCCTTCGAATAGATCAGCATACTTAATTAAATTCAGATTTGATGCCATAAGCTGATGTTGAAGTAATTCATTTTCATACCCTACATTAATCTTGTTCGTTTGATAATCAATGGAGGTTACATATAAGGGATCAGGATGTGCAATTCCAAGTCCTTTGCGTTGACCTATCGTATAAAACGGAAATCCATTATGTTCTCCGATTTTGTTTCCGTTGAGAAGTATATCGCCACCAGCAACTTCTTTTTCGATATTCGGGAGCTTATGTTTTAGGAAGCGTTCGTAATTATTGTCGGTAATGAAACAAATTTCAAAACTTTCTCCTTTAGCCGCCGTCCGCAATCCATAGTGTACCGCAAGTGCACGTACTTCATCTTTTGTATATTCTGCCAACGGAAATAACGTATGATCCAGCGATTCTTGCGTCACATTCCACAACATATACGACTGGTCTTTCTTTCCATCTTTTCCGCGGGAGATCACATAGCGTTTTGTGACATCGTCCATACGGAGTTTTGCATAATGTCCCATCGCAACATAATCGGCACCGAGCTGTTTCCCTTTTCGCAATAATTCTTCCCACTTGATTTTTCTATTGCAAATAACGCAAGGATTTGGCGTACGTCCGTGCATATATTCATCAATAAAATTATCAATGACATTCTTTCCAAAAACTTCAGAAAAATCCATCACGTAATGCGGGAATCCAAATTTGGCTGCAATCAAACGAGCATCATTAATTCCATCGAGCGAACAACAGCTTTTATCCCCTTCAATTGTTCCTCCGACATCCTCATAATTGAAGGTTTTTATAGTTATTCCAATAACATTGTAACCTTGTTCCACTAATAATGCTGCACAAACGGACGAATCAACTCCGCCCGACATTCCCAAAACCACCGTTTTATTTTTTTTATGAATGCTCATAATGATAATTTACAAAATATTCTTCATATCCGAAAATCGAGCTGTAACGCAATATGATTATCCAGATTCCCGTGTATTTGATCATCCCCGCTTCCCAGAACAACTTCATTCTGTTTTTTTGTTTCCAAATATTTGAATGAGAATACACAATTCTTGAAGATTTCGAATGCTGAAACAATATACCACCTCATCCCTTTACCATACATCGGCGGGTTAGAAAAATTACCTGCTACATCTGATTCATATTGATATAACCGTGTATCATATGAATCGGTATCAAATAAAATGAACCTGGTTTTTATTGTTACTCCACTCCCACTGTTTTTATACAACCCTTCAACAAATGTTAAAAAACCTTTTTCTACAAATTTCGAAGGAGAATAAGCGACATTCACCATTTCGAATCGCTGGGAGAGTATGAATTCTTTCGTTGCTTTATACATGTAGGAAAAACGATAATTGGACTGATGACGTTCATCATTTTCCGGTAAAATATCGGCTTGAGATCGAACTTTATTCTTGAAATGCATCATTACTTTAAGCTTTGGAACAAGTGGTAGAGCTATGGAAAGAAATGTCTCCTTACCGATCACACCAAAGTCTTGTTTCGTTGATGGAAGCAGGAAAAAATCTTGATATGCATTTAGTGTCATATCTTCTTCTGCGATTTCAATGCCAATGTAATTCCCAAGTTCACCATCCGCAATATTGCTGCGCTCACCAAAGGGATGCGCAAACGGACTCACATATCCTTTCGTAAAAGCACGATGATGATAACTCACCGCAACTTTTCTCGAAATTGGAAATAGAATACCAAATACTTTACTGAACCGACTGAGATCATTCGTCGCAGTTTCTCCAAATGTCAGTATTCCTGAAAATGGTATTTCCCAGGATATGCTCCCTGCAGATATTTTGCGATTTCCTTGTAGATTGAAAAGAGACGGTGCCAGAAACCGATCGTATTGAACATTCATCAGTGTCATTGATATATTTCTTTCTCCATTAAACAAATAATCAATCTTCCCTCCAATTGTTTGTTCTCCAAGAGTTCGATGCCGTTTAAGATCTTCTATTGTGCGATAGTTTCCGGAAGTATAAAAACTCGTAACAATTCCGTTAGTATCTAATCCCGCCGACAATTGTCGTGAAGAATAAAATCCGGTCATAGAAAGATTATTATGCTGAAACTGCGATGCTGCACCTTGAAAATATCTAAACTCGTCCGTAGAAACACTGGGAGATATTACTCTCCCCTTTTTTCTCGTTTGACCGACAGCATCGTTTCCTTTCGCCGTTGAAATATTTTTAGAGAGTACAAGTCCTTGTGCAGAAGAAATATTAAAATTGCCAATGACAAGGTTTCGAAACAATGGAGTTTCCTTTACTATAAAATAGCCAGACATTAATCCGTTACGGTATGATTCTCCGGCATCTTTTTCAAATAATCCTGCCGCTTCAAAATAAGCACTTTTAATTTTCGTCCGTTCGTAAGTACTCAATGTGCTTCCAAGATATTTACCATTCCTCGTTCCATTTGTCGATTGTAATCGTTGTTCTGTCCGTGATCGTGATTCACCTTCCGTTCGCGCCATATCAAAAAATTCTACGTTTGGCGGAGAGTGCACTACTGTAATAAATGGTGCTATTCTTTCAAATAGGACATCCGTCATGAGTGAAACAGAACGAAGCTGGTTAATATTCTCAATGTTGGTTGAGTCACTGTACAAGATTATTGATTCTGCAAGCAATGGAGAAATCATTGGTAATTTCAGTAGCTCGCTATATGAAGGGTTGGCAATGTCGATAGGATGTGATCGAAGATAATCTAATTCTTCACCGAACTGTTGTGTCTCCCGTTCTTCAGCATTGAAATCGACAATTGATTCTATGACATCCTGATCAAACGAATGAGTATCGATTTGAGCAGTGACAATCAACTGACCGACTATAAATAACCCTATGCCAAATATGCATTTCATAATACTATTGGAAGGTGATTCCGACAGAGTGAATCAATCCAAGTTCTGCGTGAGCCGCAATTCCATAATTAATTTTGAATGGTGCAATAAGAATGCCCAATCCTGCAAATAGTTTTGATGATGATCCATCTGATCCAACAGATAATGATACAATTTCAATCGGCGTGAGAGTCATTCCCACCCGATAAAAGGCTTGATATCGAATATCTTTGACCAGATCAAAATTCACTGTCGAGACTTCCCCTACGGTATAAGATAATCCTGTTGTTAACACTTGTGGAATATCGTCATCTGCACCAAACGTTGCTCCTGTGATGTTCTGAATGGCTAGTCCAACATTTATGTGATCTGTTGCAACGTAAATTGCACCGATATCTATCACTCCCGTTGAGGATGATCCGTACCGCTCAATGGAAAGATGATACAGCTGTGCATTTAACCCAACACTCAGCTCATCTGTAACCATTTTCGCAGCACCAAGGGAGACAAGACTTTCTCTATAAAGCGAGAATCCGAATGATTGAATCCCAAATGAAAGATTAACGAACGTATTATTATATGAACTCATCAATCCATAATTGGAGAGTTGTTCAAGGTGAAACGGTGATGGTGAATAAAAAAGCGAGGATTGTAACGAGGAGACCTTTCCTATCGAAGCTGGATTTATCCAGAGATTATCTGCTAAAAACAACCCAACACCGCTAAACGCCACAGAGAACAATGAAGTCGGCTGTGAATTTCGTTCAAATCCAGATAGAACCGGCTGTACGACAAGCAATACTTGAATGAAGAAGATGAAACGTTTATATTGTCTCATTATTCCACCTGAAAGGATTATTATGATTCGGTTTCTCATCGTTTTTTTCACTCTCTCATTGGTTAGCTATTCGCAGATTGAGTGTGATGTTACCGTAAATTATGAGCAAGTGTCTAACGCAAAGGAAAACCTCCAGAACTTCGAGCGCGATATTGAAACATACATTAATTCACAAAAGTGGACAGCAGACGATCTTGGCGGCGAAAAAATAAAATGCACAATAAACATTTTTTTTACTGCGGCAGATGGAAATTCATTTAAGGCACAGGCATTTATCGGAAGTTCACGTCCGGTGTTTGTCGGGAAAAAAGCTTCTGAGAAAAAAACACCGATGATTAGAATCTTTGATGACAAATGGGATTTCATCTATGTTCAGGGACAGCCTCTTTTTCGCAATGAAACTCAATTTGATCCTCTCACGGACTTCATTGATTTTTATATGTTTGTTATTCTTGGGTTCGATTATGATTCGTACGATAAAATGAGCGGAACCCAGTATTTCCGAAAAGCTTTTACGATGTGCAGCCAGGCTCCATCAAGCTCTTCCGGATGGGACCGCGGCACAGGTTCAACATATTCCAAATATAACTTCACGGAAGAAATCTTGAATCCAACAAATCTATCATTCCGTGAAGGTTGGCATCTCTATCATTTCCGGGGTTTGGATCTTCTTGCAACAAAACCGGGAAAAGGATACGAGAATATTTTGACAATGCTCAACAATATAAAATCGTTGAAACAAAATTCAAACCCCCGAGCGATCTTGTTCAAGACTTTCTTTGATACAAAATATGGTGAGTTAGCGGAAGTGTTTAAGGGGTATAACGATGAGAATGTCTATAAAACATTGATTCAAATTGACCAGGCACATCAGTCGTCGTATGAGGAGGCGGTAGGAAAAAACTAACCTCTACGGACAATACTTTTTTTAGTTTCCCCACTCTAAAACTTCAAGTGTAACATTAGCCGTTCCGGTTTTCATCATCTCTAATGCTTCTGCAGCACCAAGAGAGAGGTCCATAATTCTTTCTAACTTGAATGGCCCTCTGTCATTCACCCGCACAACACAAGATTTTCCGTTATCACTATTCGTTACACGTACTTTTGTACCGAAAGGAAATGAACGGTGCGCAGCAGTGAGTGCATGCATATCATAGAGTTCACCATTGGCAGTTTTTTTACCATGAAAATCATGCGCATAGTATGACGCGATGCCTTTATACGACGTCGCTTTACCGTTGGAATTATTCGCAGCAGGTTTGGAAGGATTCGTTTTCGGTTCTGCATATCGATCCCGAGTAAACCTTGGTGACGATGCACACGAAGAGATCACGGATAAGAGAATTACCAGAAAAAAAAACTTCCCAATATCTCCTGTAAAGGGGAAATAATGGGAAGAAATAATTTGATCTGTATGTATTTTAAAGATATTCGTAATTACTCAGCGTTAATGATTTTTTTGCCACTAAAACACAAAAACACTAAATTTCACCAACTTTGTTGGAGTAATAGTTCAAATTCTTTTTGTGCACTTTCGTGTTTTTGTGATTTGGTGGTATGTTTTTGAATTTTTATATAATTCTGCTGAGTAGTTACAAATATTCATTCATCTGTTTTCGTTTCAGATGATCGACAATCTCTTTCACATCCTGCGAAGCGCCTTTTTTGCAGACAAGTATAGCGTCGGGTGTATTAATAACAATAATATCTTCCACCCCAACCGTCGCAATCAATTTGTCCGACGTATGAACATACGTGTTCTTGGAATGCACAGAGATCACCTTGCCATGAAGGTAATTTCCGTTTTCATCCTTTGGTGATATCCTATTTACTTCATCCCACGATCCGAGATCATTCCATCCAAAATCACCTTTGACTACGTACACTCGGGATGCTTTTTCCATCACACCATAATCGATGGAAATACCGCGAATAATTCCATAAGCCGTTTCCAGACTCTGTTCAAATAACGATGTCCCGATGGAAGGTTGTACATTGAGCAATTGACTATGTAATTCGGGGAGACTTTTTTGCATCTCACTAAGGATTGTATCAACTCTCCAAATAAACATTCCGCTATTCCAATAGAAATCACCGCTTTCCAGAAATTTAACAGCAGTAGGAAAATTTGGTTTTTCAGCAAATGTTTTCACTTCAAATACACCGCTCATATTTACCGGTTGTGTTTCTTCGCTTTTATCCTTTGCCTGAATATACCCATATCCAGTTTCAGGATGTGTCGGGTGAATTCCTATTGTTACTAGTCCTGCGGTAATATGCGCAACCTGTGCTGAGGTTTTTAAGACACGAATAAATTCAGATTCATTTGCAATGATATGATCAGCGGGAAGCACAATCATTATTCCCTTTGGATCAAGTCTATCGATAAATAGTGCGGCAAGTCCGATGCATGGTGCAGTATTTCGCCCGACCGGTTCTACAATAATATTTTCTACCGGAACATTTGGAAGTTGTTTTATAATAGCATTCTTTTGCAGTTTATTTGTCACAATAAACACATTTTTTTCTTCGACAAAACCGTGCAGACGTTTCACGGTATTTTGTATCATTGTACCTTCACCGACAATTTCCAGCAACTGTTTTGGATTTTTTTCCCGGCTCCGCGGCCAAAATCTTGAACCAACACCGCCAGCCATAATTACTGCATAGATCTGTTGTTGATTTTCCATAATTATTTTTTCAAAAGTTCTTTGGGATCCTTAATGTATTTTGTAAGATTGTTTAATAACGTAATTCCACCAGAAGTTTGTTGTAAGGAGAATGAAAGTCTGTCTCCGATATCACGAATAGTATCGGCAAATACATCGCTGCGAATCTTTCCCTGTTCATCTGCATATGCTATCATTCGCAAGTATGCTTCACAAAAATCTTGGCCCACAACATTTTCCGATACTTTCGCCGTATCAAGCGCAGCACGGACCGTAACACGTAACACTGCCATTGCAATAGGACGGTCACTGGATTGCTTATCAAAAAATTCTATTGATGTTTGTGCAATACGTTCCATTGCATCAAAAAGGTCGGCATTCATTGCAACGGAGAGCGCAGGTGAAGCATCATTCTGTTCCAACGGTGTTGATGTATCTGCTAATGCGGATTCAAAAGGAGTTATCGTTGGAGCGGTATTCCAATCCGGCTCTTCCATCGTTGCTTGAACGGGTTCAATGGATTGTTCTGACTGAACCGATACATCATTTTCTTGTGATGGATAACTTGTTCCCAAAAATTCATCCTGGGAAATCTCGATATCCTGTTGGATTGGTCTTGCCGGAGCTTCGAATGAACGGGAAAAGTCCGGCATATCGAACGGTTGATTCAGAAATGCTTCAAACAATTTTTCATTCAACAGTAGAACATCGCTTTCAAATTGCTCCGGAGCGTTAAAATCATTTGATCGCTTTGTTCGTTCTAATAGCCATTCCATCGCGAGAGAACATTTACCGAAACCTTGGACATGCAAGAGTGATTTGACTTCATGACCAATGGAATCAGCCGATTCAAATCGTTGCAACAACTTCGTTAACTTTGCACCGTGAGCAGGGATCAAACTGTCGGTCAAACCTCCACTTGTTCTGCGCAATGCTCTTAATAAATATTCTTCGTTACTTTCCATTGATATATTTTCTGGGAACACGTTGTGATACTGCACAGGTCACTTCGTACGGAATGGTTCCGATAGAGTGTGAAATATCCCACGCAGTGATGTTTTTGCTTCCGCTCCGGCCGATCAGGACTACTTCATCTCCCACGTTCACTGTTTCATTCCCCACATCAATCATAATTTGATCCATACAAATTGTTCCGACAACAGGGAATTTTTTACCTCTGATTAAAGCAAAAGTTTTATTGGTTAATGTACGAAAATATCCATCAGCATATCCAACAGTAACGCTCGCAATTGTTGTTTTTTTCTTTGCATAATACCGCCTCGAATAACTGATACTCGTTCCCTTTTCTACTGATTTTGTAAAACCAACTCGCGCCTTTAACGAAAGTGCAGGAGTTATGTCTACCGTTTTTTTTGTTTCTGCAGACGGTGTATATCCGTACATCATAATTCCCGGTCTGACCATATCGAAATAGGAATCAGGCATCTGTAAAATGGCTCCACTGTTAGCGCAATGCACTAGGGGGATATGGATCCCATTTAGTTCCAGAGTGGTAACTATCGATCGAAATTTTTGCAGCTGTTCATTGGCAAAGGATAGATTAGTTTCATCGGACGAAGCGAAGTGAGTCCAGATTCCTTTTATAAAAATGTTTGACAACGTTGAAATCGATTTTACCAGTTGTACTGCCTCGCTAGGTTTTACCCCAATTCGCCCCATTCCAGTATCAATCTTTACATGAATTGAGACAGTCTTGTCACTTTTTTTTGCAAGTGCATTGAGTCTCTTCGCTGTGGATAAATCACAGATAGTCGCTTCGAGATTGTGTTGCACATACAAAGTTAGTTGATGAAGAAGTGGTGCGGTAAAGACATGAATGGGAAATTGGATTTTGGCATTGCGTAGTTCAATACCTTCTTCAACAATGGCAACACCAAAATATTCGGCACTTTTTCTTTTAATAATCGCTTGAACTACCGGAATGACACCATGTCCATACGCATTTGCCTTTACTACCGCCATAATCAACGGATGTTTTCCGATCTTCTTGCGAATGTTCTTGAGATTCGTATTGATCGCTCGAAGATCAATTTCCGCAAAGGTTGGGCGCATGAAATTTTGATTTAAATAAAAAAGCCCACGGAAGCGATCTTCAGTGGGCTATGATTACACAATGTTCATTTATTTTTTTGAAGCAATTTTTAAACGATTAATTGCTCGATTCAAGGCGACACGAGCACGTTCAACATCCGTATCGGATTGCTTTTTCGTCAGACGATCGTTTGCACGCTGTTTCGATTTCTCCGCTCGTTCAATATTTATCTCTTCTTCACTTTCTGCGGATTCTGCAAGGACGATCACTTTGTTGGATTTTACTTCAACAAATCCACCAGTGGTAGCAAACCGCGACACCTTTCCAACGACATCGGTCACTTTAATTTCACCGATGCCGATAGCGGAAAGCAATGGAGCGTGATTGAACAAGACCTGAAAGTTTCCGATCACACCCGGCGCAGTGAAACTCTGAACCTCGCCGGTAAAGACCGTCTTGGCAGGTGTTACAATATCTAATTGAAATTTTTTATCTGCCATAGGAATTATGCTGCCTGTAATGCTTTTGCTTTTTCAAATACTTCTTCAATTCCACCGCACATTAAAAATGCTTGTTCCGGCAATTGATCGCATTCACCGTCGACAATCATCTTAAATCCTTTAATGGTGTCTTCCAGTTTTACATAACGTCCGGGAATACCGGTAAACTGTTCCGCAACGTGGAACGGCTGCGACAAGAAGCGTTGGATTTTACGAGCACGCGACACTGTGAGTTTATCCTCATCAGAAAGTTCATCCATCCCAAGGATGTTGATGATATCCTGAAGATCTTTATACTGCTGTAAAATTACTTTTACAGATTTTGCCACATCATAGTGATGTTGGCCGACGATCAGCGGATCCATAATACGCGACGTTGAATCGAGCGGATCAACGGCGGGATAAATTCCAAGTTCAGAAATCTGACGGCTTAACACTGTTGTCGCATCCAAGTGAGAGAATGCTGCTGCCGGTGCGGGATCGGTCAAGTCATCAGCAGGAACATAAATTGCCTGCACTGATGTGATGGAACCTTTTTTCGTGGATGTGATTCGTTCCTGCAACGCACCCATTTCTGTCGCAAGAGTCGGTTGATAACCCACTGCAGAAGGCATACGTCCAAGAAGTGCTGACACTTCGGAACCTGCCTGCGTGAAACGGAAAATATTATCAATAAATAACAGAACATCTTTTCCTTCATCATCACGGAAATATTCTGCAATGGACAACCCGGTTAATGCAACACGAAGACGTGCTCCCGGAGGTTCGTTCATTTGACCAAATACAAGAGCAGTCTTTGCAAGAACACCTGATTCTTTCATTTCTAACCAAAGATCGTTTCCTTCTCGAGTACGCTCTCCAACACCGGCAAACACTGAGTAACCGCCATGTTCAGCAGCAATGTTACGGATCAATTCTTGAATCAACACTGTCTTTCCTACACCCGCACCGCCAAACAAACCAGTCTTTCCCCCTTTGGTGTATGGTTCGAGAAGGTCAACAACTTTAATACCTGTTTCAAACATCTCTTTTTGGGTAGAAAGATCTTCAAATCTTGGTGCCGGACGATGAATAGGATATTTTGTAACACCTTTAATTTCTCCCAGTCCGTCAATTCCATCACCGATAACATTAATCAATCGACCGAGTGTATTTGGTCCGACAGGAATAGAAATAGGATTACCGGTATCAATCGCTTTCATTCCGCGAACAAGACCATCCGTTGAATCCATCGCAATCGTACGCACACGGTTCTCTCCTAGATGCTGCTGCACTTCAACAATTAGATTTTCTTTATGACCTTCGATGTTCGTACGGGGAATTTTGATTGCATTTAATACAGTTGGTGGTGTTCCATCTGAAAAATCAATATCAACAACAGGTCCTATTACTTGAACAATTGTTCCTTCGTTCATTGCTTTCCTTTCAAAGTTCGATTTGATGATTTTTATTACAAAAGTGAAGTAAAATAAGGAGTTTTTGGAAGATAATCAATGTAAAACTTCATGAATAATTGTAACGCTGTACAGAGAAAAGCAATTATAACGTCTTTCGAAGAGCGTCTATTATAATTTTTCCATGTAATCTTCCATTTTCAATGAAAATAGAATTGTTGTTTTTTCCGGCTATGATGGAACCGGCAACATATATCCCCTTTACATTCGTTTCAAATGAATCAGGATTTTGTTGTGGCACGTAACTTTCAGTATCTAACGCGATACCGCATGACCGAAGAAAATCGTAATCCGGATGGTAACCGATCAGAGCGAAAACGAAATCATTCTCGATATCGTATTCTCCATCGGTATTTTTTACTCTGACACTTTTCTCTTTGATTTCCATTACTTGCGTGTTGAACAGTGCTTTGATCGATTGTTCCTTGATTCTGTTTTCGATATCCGGAAGGATCCAATATTTAATTTTTTCGGAAAGTGTCTCACCACGATGAACGAGTGTAACGTGAGCTCCGTGTCTAAACAATTCCAACGCTGCTATTGCTGCAGAATTTTTAGCGCCGATCACCATCACATTTTGATGGTAAAACGAATATGGTTCATTATAATAATGAGACACTTTAGGAAGATGTTCCCCCGCAATATTCAGTAAATTGGGATGATCGTAATATCCTGTTGCAAGAACAACATTCTTTGTTTGATATGTCGATTGAGAAGTGCTGACAACAAAACGCGAACCTGAAGGATTAATTGAAATTACTGATTCAAAAAAATGGCAATTCAGTGCATAATATTCGGCTACTTTAGTATAGTATTCCAGTCCTTCTGCGCGTGAGGGTCGCATATGCGCCGAAGTGAATGGAACATTTCCGATTTCTAAAAGCTCAGGAGTGGAAAAAAATGTCATTTCTGCGGGAAAATGCTGTATTGAATGGACAATTCCACCTTTTTCGATAACCAAATAATTCAATCCGTTCTTCTTCGCTTCGATCGCAACAGAAAGTCCGGAAGGTCCTGCACCAACAATAATAAGATCAAACATAATTCTACAATCGCTTCAAAAAAAAAATCCGTCGAAGATCGACGGATCATAACCTATAGATCAATGTAACACTATTTTTGCCACAGTTCAATTTCTTGGAAGATTGTACTTTTTAATCCTGTCATACAATGTCGAGCGATCTACACCCAGAATTGTCGATGCTTCTTTGATATTGCCATGTGTTCGCTGCAGTGTGGCTGTTATCGCCTGATTCTCAATTTCGTCCAATGTTAATTCAACAGGAATATCCCATTGTTTCCTTTCATTTCCATGTACGTTGAGAAATCCAAAATCCTCTTCCATCAGTATCTTAGTTTTGCAAGTAACAATTGCACGTTCAACAGCATTTTCCAATTCCCGTACATTCCCGGGCCATTGATGACTCAATAATATTTTCATTGCTCCTTCAGAAATATCGTGGACTTCCCGGCACAATTCCGGACCGATATGCTCGATAAAGTTATGCACCAACAGCGGAATATCCTCCCGTCTGTCACGCAGCGGGGGGAGATGAATATTGATCACATTCAGTCTGTAGAACAGATCGTCCCGGAATTTTCCGTCGCGCACTGCTTCTTCAAGATTTCTGTTGGTTGCAGCTATCACCCGTACATCCACATTTATTTGTTCCGTGCCACCGACACGATAAAAATTTCTCTCCTGTAAAATCCGGAGTAAATTCAATTGCAGCTTCGGTGAAATATCACCGATCTCATCAAGAAAAATTGTCCCTCCTTCAGCAATTTCAAATTTTCCCTTCTTTTGTCCTGTTGCTCCGGTAAACGAACCTTTTTCATGTCCGAACAATTCAGACTCTAATAATGATTCCGTTAAAGCCGCACATGAAACTCCCACGAATGGTTTACCGGCTCTGTCCCCGGCAAAATGAATGGCGCGGGCTATTAATTCTTTTCCTGTTCCGCTTTCTCCCTGTATCATCACTGTGCTTCGCAAACTAGCCACTTCTTTGATTAAGCCAAAGATTTCCATCATTTTCGGATTTTTGCTGATGATGTCGCAGAAATTATATTGTTTTGATAATTTTTTTCTAAGAATGGAATTTTCTCGCTGGAGGTTTTTAATTTTTATGATGCGACTAACCAACAAAGAGATTTCCTCTGGGTTACATGGTTTAACTATATACTCCTGTGCCCCTTCCTTCATCGCCGTGATGGCCGTATCGACAGTTGCATATGCTGTGACAATTATGATGGACGCTTCAGATTGAATTTTACGTATTTCCATCATGGTTTCGATTCCGTCATGACCGCCGGGCATTTTTAAATCAATAAAATAGATGGCATACTCTTTCAGTTTTGTCTTTTCGATGGCATCTCTGCCGGATTCCGCGGTATCGACCGAATAGCCATCTTCTCGCAGCCATGCCGCAAGAGATTCACGCATCACTTCTTCGTCGTCCACTACCATAATATTCCATAACTTTTTCATTGTACTATCTCCATGCCGTTCTCACGGCGAATATGTTTACTGATTTCATCGAAGAGTATGGAACAGTTTGCGCATAACTCTTCTGTTTTTTTGTCAACCTGTTGAATAGCGTTTGATAATGACATTGCACATTGTGTATCCGAACAATGAACTAAACCGAATGTATGTCCGAGCTCGTGGACGGCTTCTTTCATCATTCTGCGTATGAACAGAAGTTTATTCTCCGGCAGATGATAAAACTGTTGATGCAGTCGCGCCAGAGAAATAACCGCAACCGGCCCATTCACTTGTGCGTGACCAAATACAAAACTAAGCATGGGAATAAATAAGTCGCATTGCGTTATCCCAAGTACTCTCACAGCATCATTCGGCACACGACGCAGAAGGTCTTTTAATATCAACGTCGAATTGTATTGTTTCGTTTTTTGATCCAATGCATACTCCGGTTCCGGTAGAACGGGTAATCGCTTAATGTCAAAACCGAAAATCTGCCAAAGAGAAGTTTCGAGTGTAGACATCGCTTCTTCATCAATCATTCCAAATGGTGCAAGATAGATCGATTTCACACTGCTGTTCCTGTTTTTTCCAATTCATTATTTTTTGGTGTCGCTGTTTCATTAAACGGAAGCGCTACAGTAAATGTTGTCCCTTGATTGCGTTCACTCTTCACATCAATATCTCCCTTGTGCGCTTCAATAATGCCAAAGACGACAGCCAAACCAAGACCAACTCCTTTTCCTTCACCTTTTGTTGTGAAGAAGGGGCTGAATATTTTGGAAATGTTTTCCTCCGGAATTCCATCTCCATTATCAGACACGATGAATTCTAATTGATCCTGCTGGATATGCATGCGTGTTGTTACACTTACAGTACCGTTCTGTTTCCCTTGCGCGGCTTCTGCACCATTCATAATTAAATTGATCACCACTTGCTGCATTTGCGATCCGTCGCAGTGAACGGTTGGTAGATCGTGCTGTAAATACAATTCAATCTTCACTCCCGATAGTTTAATTTTATGATCTAAAAGATTGAGTGTCGATTTGATCATTGTATTAAAATCAATTTTCGCTCGAAACGGTTTTGACCGCCGAGAGAATGCAAGCAGATCTTGCACAATCCTTCCGACGCGCGCAGTTTCGTTTACAACTTGGGAAAGATATTTTCTGAATTCTTCCACCCGTTCTTTGGGAACACCGTCTTCTTTCATAATTCGCTGCATAAGCATTGCCAGATTAAGTACTCCGGAGACTGGATTGTTGATCTCATGCGCTACACTGGCGGATAATTGTCCCAGAGAAGCCAACCGATCGCTTTGCAATATTTTTTGATGTGCAACCTTTAATTGATCTGCGCGTTGTTTAATTTTCATTTCAAGTCCTTCGGTGAACTGATTGATTTCTTCAAGAGCTTGTTTCAATCTGACCCGCATGACATCGAATGAACGGGCCAACTCTCCTAGTTCTTCGCTCGATTCAATTATAATCGGTTTATCCAATTGCATTTCACTAACAGCATGTGTTCCCGCTATTAAATGTTGGATAGGTGCATCAATAAAATGTTTGGTGAAATAGATAATGAATAAACTCATGATAATAACAATTGAAAATGAGATGATAATCACTCGAAGCTGCAATTGTGCCATTTCTGTATCTACCATTTCCAGTGTCATCGAGACATCAAGAACTCCCAGCACATTCTGAGATGTTGGGTGTGCATGACAATCTGCTTCCGTGCATGATGGTTCGTTATAAATTGGGGTGATCATTGAAAGAGTTCGAATATTTTCAGTGGTAGTATAGACTCTTGCCCGTGAAGGAACATCTACTTTTACCAAAGGCTGTTCTGCAGAGTGACACATAAAACAGGCTTCTGCATATTTGTCCACGCTACCGGTGTCAGATTTTGCCGTCGAATACATGATCCTCCCTTCTTTATTGAAGATCCGTATTCTTGTTATCCCCTGTTTTTGCGCAATCGTTTCCATTGTTTGATAAGCAGACTCCCTTTGATCGGCGAGCATAGCATGCCATGTAGCACTCGAAATACTTCCGGACAATTGATCAGCGCCAAGCATCATCGCTTCGAGTAATTGTTTCTCCTGTGTTTTGACATGAATGTAGCTGGAGATAATTCCAACGATTGTCATAATCAACGTGAAGGATAGAATCAGTTTTTGAGAAATTTTTTTTGGGGGAAGACGAAGTGCTCTTTGTTTTAAATTCATTATGATACTTTCTGACAGTCTATTGTTGATTTATGCATCATTCATGCCATAGTTTTCTATCGATAGCATTTCAAAGATCTATTATTCATTTGTTTTTTCGAACATTTTCTGTGATACGATTTTGTAATGAGGATTGTGTATTAATTAGTCCGTTGAATATTTCTACGTAAATTTTTCTCAATGACCTTCTTCCAAACTCAATAGGATATGTCCAAAAAAAATGAACAATCCTGCGTTTCAAAAAAAAAGAATTTGTTGATTTTTCCTACACGCTCAGACGGAATTTCCCACATCCAAGAACATTTCGAGTACTTCCATTTTTCATTTCAAATTCTCGCAAACTATTGAATTCATGGAACTTATACTACTTACTAAAAACGAGGCATGAAGTTTGGATTGTGTTGTTGTGAAACAAGAAACAGTTTCAGAAGAAAAAAACAACACTCTCAAAAAGGAGACTATTATGTTTAACTCAATGGATTCGGAAACCCTTTGGCTGACAATCACCAACGTTGGATTAGGAATTGTTACGTTGATATGCCTCATAGCAGTCGGCAGCGTTATTGCAAAAGAAGTATTTGCTGATGTGCGCAGCAAAGTTCGCATTCCTCAGTTACAGGATGATCACTCGTTTGCACTTGATGATCTCGGCATTACGATGGCAGACGGCGGAAAACGGATAGACGAAAAAGAGACGGCAAAAAAATATAACATTGAAGAAGATGATGAAAAGAACATTCAACGATCCGAGAATTAAATCGTTATCTGTGAAAAAGAGGTGTGCCATGCGATGTCCATTTTTACGAGAAGCACAGGTCAAATTCTGTCGCGCATCAGCGTATAGAAAAATGATTGTTCGACTTGCTGAGCAGCCTGACAATGAACGATGCTCGTCACGTGAATACATTAATTGTTCTGCTGCAAAACAGCACTTGGAAGATCGGCCGAGCATCGATCATTGTCCTTTTCTTCATGAATCACTTGTTCAATACTGCACGGCAGCAGCTGTAACAAAGTACATACCATACACCGAATCAGTTCTCTCGCAATGCGGAACGGAGAGCCACAAGTATTGTGAATTATATCATACACTCGCACAACCGCAAGAATCCACTACGGAAATGGAAATTGCGAATGGCAACGGCAGTCATTATCAGAATACTGTCGAAGATGTTAAAATTCCTCATCACCTTTTCTTTTCTCCTAATCATATGTGGATGGATATTGGAATTGACGGCGTCTGTCACATTGGGGTGGATGCTTTTATGATGAAGGTGTTGGGTCCTATTGATGAAATCACATTTATCACCAATAAAGGATATCAGCGACCAACAGTCTCCTTCTCCATCAGAGGTGTAGATCTACAATTTGTTTTTCCGATGCAGATGAATATCACTCGCGCCAATACCTATCTGCGCACAAATCCGGAAAAGATTAATGCTGATCCTTACACCGTGGGCTGGTTATTCGAAACAACTGAAACAAAATTCAAAAATATGAATGAACAACCGAACGGATTGATTACGGGACAACTCGTTCATCCATGGATGGTAAAAGAAATGAATCGCATGACTTCATTGGCACATAAAATATCTTCACAACCGGATATGCACGGAGCAATATTGATGGCGGACGGGGGATGTTTCCAAACCGGATTGGCACAACGATTAACAAGAGAAGAATTACTGCAATTGTATAATGACTTTTTTTCACCGCTCGCTCTTTGGAATCTACAACTATGAAATCCAAAATCATGTTTATAGCTGGCATAGTATTCGGATTGCTTATCGGATGGTATGCTTTTCCTTTTGCCTTATATCAATCCAACGAACAACCGATGCAATTCAGTCATGTAACACATACTGGCGAAAAAGGAGGCATGGCATGTGAAGATTGTCATACCACTAATGAGAATGGACGTTTCCAGGGAATTCCGATGATTGCTAAATGCGCTGAATGTCACTCTTCTGCACTTGGAGAAACCGAATTAGAAAAACAATTGGTTGAACAATATATCACCCCCATAAAAGAAATTCCGTGGCTTGTGTATTCCCGTCAACCGGATAACGCATTTTTCTCTCACGCACCGCACGTTACCCTTGGTAAAATGAAATGTGAAGAATGTCATGATTCACACGGAACATCAGCATCATTACGCGTTCACCAATTGAATAGAATTTCAGGGTATAGTAGAGATATTTGGGGTGCAAACATTTCCGGAATTTCTCTGAAGAAGACAATCGGAATGAAAATGGATAAGTGTGTACGATGTCACGACGATAGAGACAGACACGACGGCTGCGTTGCTTGTCACAAATAATTTCATGCAGAAGGCAACCTCAAGAACGGCTTCCCTTTGATTCATCCGGAAAGAAATATATGCAAAAGACAATTACACGACGAGATATTTTGAAATTTACCGGTGGTGGAATTCTCGGAATCATGCTTTCACCTCTTCCGTGGAAACTGCTCGATGATTCTGCGATTTGGACACAGAATTGGTCTCTGACTCCGCCATTACCACACGGCCCAATTACAACAGCATTTTCGCACTGCACGTTATGCAGTGGCGGATGTGCGATTAAGGCTGATTGTGTTTCCGGCATGCCGTATTATTTGCGGGGAGTTCAAAATCATCCACTAACGCACGGTACGATCTGCACACGCGGTTTGGCAAGCCATCATATGGCCTTTCATCCTTTACGCATTGTTCATCCACACAAATTTGTTGGGAAATCCGACAATAGCAAAATGACGGCTGTTTCCTTAAATGAAGCGTTGGATGAAATTGCAAAAAAGATTAAAGAATCAAATGGAACTATCGCAATTCTTGATCTGCAGCCAAAGAGAGCAATTTCAGAAATCTATCGGGAATTTTTAAATAAAATACCAAATGGAAAATATCTCACTTCACCTTCATGTGAAGATGGAACTCTTTCAGTTGTAAAAGAAATGATGAATCGAACAACTGATTCTTACGGATTTGATTTTGAAAATACATCGATGGTCCTTTCGTTTGGAGCCCCGTTGTTTGATGGCTGGGGAATTCCTGGACGTATGACTGCATTTCGCAATTCAAAAAAAGCTAAGATTGTTCAGGTTGACAGCCGCTACTCACGAACCGCAATGCAATCAGGTGAATGGATTGCAATACAACCCGGCACAGAAAAGTACCTCGCGCTCAATATTGCTTATGTGTTAATACATAACAACCTCATCTCGCAAAACATAAAACGATCTGCACTCGATTTTATGCAATTCAAAAATATTGTCGATGAATTTAACCCTAAAAATACTAGTCAATTGACTGGCGTTGATGCGAGTGTTGTAACATCCATTGCACACCAACTTATCAATGCAGAATCTGCCATTGTTTTGAGCAGTTCAGATCCCGGCGGAGGACCGTTTGATGATGAGACGGAAAAAGTAATCGCGTCTCTGAATTTTTTGATCGGTAATATCGGAAAATGTGGAGGAATTATTTCTCGCAGAGAGATACCCGGATATAAAAATGAAGACAAAGCAGTTCAATGGTCAACAATACAAGATCATTCCATCGGTGTTTTGATTATTGATGGATCAGATTCCGGATATGCCATACCATGGTCGTTCATCCAGAAAAAACTGATTCCGGGAAATAGTTTTATTGTTACTCTTTCTCCTATTTTGAACGATTTTTCAGCTCACGCAGATTATTTTATCCCATCACCGGCACATCTGGAATCTATGAATGATGTCGTTACCTCAACTGACAGTGTTGTTGCAACATTTGCATTGTCATCTCCTCTTTTGAAACGACAAGAAAATACCACTGATCCACTCGATGTTGTAAAAGAAATATCCTTGCGATTGAATATTGTGTCGGATATTCCTACACATGAAGAATTACTCAAACAAAAAGTAAATGAAATCTATTCTCAAAAACGTGGATCACTTTTTATCTATGCTGATCAAAGTGTAGTCAAAATCAGCGAGCTATCTTCGGCTGATGAAATATGGACAAAATTGATTGAAGGTGCTGTATGGCTTGATGAACCAATGAAGCAGACTCTACCCCATTCGTTCACACTTGGGTTGGCTACTAATCAATCATACAAAAATGAATCCGACGGAATTCAGTTGCTCGCTTACGGATGGCGCGGTGCAACATCAACAGCGCAAATCTCTCCAATTCTGAGCAAAGTATTTCAAGAAACGGAATTGCGCAACACCAATGGGATAGTATCGGTTAATCCGGCAACGGCACATCAACTTGGTTTTGCAAAAAATGAATCTGCGACATTAACTACAATAAATGGGTCATTAAATGTCCGCATAAAAATAGAATCCACGGTTCGGCCAGGAATTATTGAGGCATCAATTGGACCGTTACTTAACGGTAAAGAAACGCCGCAACATCCTACAGGAAATAATATTTTGAATCTCTGTGAAGTCACCAATGACGGAACCTGGAGAATAACTACTGCAAATCTTCTGAAGGTGTAACAGATGGAAACAATGACTGACAAAAAACAAAAGTACGGAATGGTGATCGATCTGGATAAATGCAATGGATGCGGTGCCTGCACTGTTGCTTGTTCTATTGAGAACAATATTCCTCCTGCGTTAGAAAAAATGAATAAACGAAACAGTTTAACCTGGTTAAACATTACAACAGTTTCCAATAATGAGCAATTTCCAAAAAGCGAATCTGTTTTTGTACCAATGTTTTGTCAGCAATGTGAAAAGGAAACTCCATGCATGACAGTCTGCCCGCAAAATGCGGTTGATATTGATCCCTCCACAGGGATTGTCGGACAGGTTCCACAGAGATGTTTGGGATGCCGATACTGCATGGCCGCATGTCCGTATCATGCTCGGTATTTTAATTGGTGGGATCCAACATGGACAGAAGGAATGAAGAAACAACTCAATCCTGATGTGTCACCACGCATGCGCGGCGTTGTTGAAAAATGTAATTTTTGTCACGGTAGGTTGCATGCAGCAAAGCAAAAAGCCGCATCGCAAGGAAATCGTGAAATCAATCCGACCGATTATGTTCCGGCATGTGTTGAGTCTTGTCCAAATAAGGCAATTACATTTGGAGACCTTAATGAGGCAACAACGGCAGTTGCACAATCGGCAAAGAACGAAAATACATTTCAATTTTTATCCCGCCTCGGGACGGAACCGAAAGTTTATTATCATTCTGAAAAAAAATGGGTTCGTGCGATGGCAGAAAAATCACTAACTCGCACACAGCAGGAGGGATTTCATGGATAAGAAATTTATACCGCGCGGTGTGCAGCGGATCTCATTCGAGAAATTTTTACTCTGGATTATTCCATGGACAGCGTTACTAATGCTCGGAATCTATGCAATTTATCTTTGTTTGGCGGAAGGATTATTTCATACGAACATGGATAACCGGTTTGCGTTTGGAATATGGATATTTCTTGATTTAACGGTAATTGCTCTGGGAGCTGGAGCGTTTTTCACCGGATTTCTCCTGTACATTCTCCGGAGAAAAGAATTGAAAGCGGTGATCAATAGTGCTGTCGTCATCGGCCTCATTTGTTACAGCGGTGCAATTCTTGTTTTGGCAGTCGATGTCGGACAACCAATACGTGCATGGTTCACATTCTGGCATCCCAATACACATTCCATGCTGACGGAAGTGACATTCTGCCTAACCTGCTACTTAATTGTTTTATTAATCGAATATGTACCCATCGTTTTGAAAAACAGGCAGTTACGACAAATACCAAAATTTCTCGTATTCGAATTTGAACTGCACAAACTGATGCCGGTTCTTGCCGGAATCGGAACATTTCTTTCATTCTTCCACCAAGGTTCACTCGGTGGATTATTCGGAGTATTGCGCGGACGTCCATTTGCATTTAGAGAAGAATTGGGAATTTGGCCTTCCACATTTTTCTTGTTTGTACTTTCCGCAGCAGCAGCGGGACCAAGTTTTATCATGTTGACAACATGGCTTGTTGAAAAACTTACCAAGAAACGCCTGGTGAAACCTGAGGTATACAGATTCCTCGGTAAAGTTTCCGGCATAATGTTGATTGCTTATATTTTATTGAAGTCGATTGACACGCTCATCTGGATCAATAGCACATCTCCGGGAAATGGTTTCCCCGCTTTTGAATATTACGCAACTCAATCTTTCGGTACGTGGATATTGTTTACAGAGATTGTTCTGTTCGGTTTAATGCCAGCTCTCATTCTTTTAAAAAGCAAACTGCGGGAAAATAGAAAACTCCTTTTGGGAGCCGGCTTTTTAGTCTGCAGCGGAGTAATGCTTAATCGGTTTGTTATGACGATACAAACTCTCGCACTTCCGACATTACCGTTTGACGATTTTCTTACCTATTCACCAAGTTGGGAAGAAGTTGCTACATTTTTGTTTGTCGTCGCATATGGCGTTCTCCTCTATTCATTCACTTATCGATATGCAACAATGTTCCCGCAGGAAAAAGAGTTAACTCCAATGAACGGTGAGCTTTCAATGCAGGAATTTGCGAAAACCAGTAATCAAGAATCATTTTGGAAACCAAAATTTGTTTCGAATATGCTTAATAGATTTGCATCATCTAAACTTTAACTACGATTGATACGGAGTTGATTATGGTACCCTGGGTTTATGAATTTCACTGGACAGTTTTTCATATCACTTTTTTATTGGTGTTCTTTACCATTTTTGTCACCATCGTTTCGACTGTAATTCTGGCAATGCGAAGAACGCAACAAGCGGAACAATTGCACAGAATGGAAGCAATTCAATGGCATTCAGATTTTGAGGATCTCTCTCCTGCCATGAAAGTGTGCCGGCATGAATTAAGTGGCGATGTTCAGCATCGCACATGCGATCATCAGTTTGACTGCAGATCGTGCAAGGTTCATCCCGTTTTAGCGGCACGGAAAACCAAAGCACCAATGCTGCAATTTGAATCATATGGATTCACCATGCCCCCCTATCGACTATATCATCGAGGACATACATGGGTTCAGGAAGAAAAAGATGGAACCTACAAAATCGGCATTGATGATTTTGGTACGCGTATTATCGGGAAACCATATTCGATTGAGCTACCTCCTGTAGGATCACGATTATCGGTGAATGGAAAAGGAATGCTGGTTAAGAAACATAATACCAACATTCGTATTCTCTCTCCTATCGATGGAGAAGTGATTGAACATGGTGATGCCGAAAAAGGATGGTATCTGAAAGTAAAAGTGGATAATTCTGAAAAACTAACAGAACATCTTTTGAAAGGAAAAGAAGTACCAAATTGGATAATGCGGGAATTGGAACGACTGCAGATTTCGTTTGCTACAAGCGGTGTCGGGGCAACATTAGCAGATGGTGGTGAACTGGTACCGGATTTTCATAGACATTTTCCAAAAGCAGATTGGGATGGGGTTTTGGGGCAGATGTTTTTAGAGGCGTAATCTCAACTTTATCGGGACGGCGGCAATACCGTTCCATTTTTAATTAATGGCACGGACTAGCGTCCGTGCCGACAAACCGAATTATTGCAAAGTGTCGGGACGGTGGCTACACCGTCCCTTTATCTTTTTGGCACGGACTGGCGTCCGTGCCGACAAACCGAATTATGGCGAACTATCGGGACGGCGGCAACACCGTCCATAAAGAATTTATTCCTGAATCACTTCAAGATATAGTTCTTCCACTTTTTCCCTTGCCCAAGGTGTCTTTCGCAAAAAAGTCAAACTCGATTTGATGCTAGGGTTTTCGTTAAAGCATCGTACTTTAATACACTTCCCTAATTCTTCCCAACCGAAATGATCAACAAGATGATGCAAAATCATTTCAAGTGTTTTGCCATGTAACGGATTATTCGGTTGTATTATTTTCTGGCTCATTTTTCTTTACTTGTGTAGGACATCACAGTCTGACGTCTTACACAATTTTATCATTTAATAGGTTTTAATAACAAATCGTGGAAATCAAAACTGAAATCGGTTGCCGGAGAAACAGCTTTCATCTTTACTGTCTCAATACTGCCGTCTGGATTCAATGAAAAGGTTACAAATGCATCAGCACGCATCTCAGGATCACTCCAGCGGGCAATAAACGTATTATACTGGTAATGTTCTAAATATCCTCCTAACGATGGTGTTGCAGCCATTTGCATGAATAATTTCCCAGCTTTCAGTTCAATATTGATTTCACCATACCAAGTATCGTTATATTTTCCCGCATATTTTTCCAGTGATAATGAAGGTTTTGAAAGCGAGTCTCTTGCAGCTGATCTCTTTGCTTCCGCTGCCTTATCGGTTGAATCGGCACGATTTTTTACTGCTTTATACGCGGCGATCCAATCATAATTGGCATTTAAATAATAATCGAGTGCACGCCAACCGATGGAATAAAATGCCCCTCCTACTTCCTGATTGGTAAACACCGCAACGCCAACTCTCAACTCAGGAATCATCGCAACCAATGATACAAATCCGGAAAGCCCTCCGGTATGCCAAACAAGTTTCTTACCGCGATAATCACGCAGAAAAAATCCTGCACCATAACCGGCAAAGTTTGGCTGCATCGGCGATAATTCTTTTGCTACTTTTCCAACAGGAAGCGGTGTAACAACTGACCAAAGTGTACGGGTAATTGTAGGAGTAAAAAGTTTGGAACTATCAGCATATTTCCCTGAATCGAGTTGGCAGATCATCCATTTCGCAATATCTTCAGCATTCGTATTCACTGTTGCCGCTGGATTAGTCTTGGCACTATCCGATGCCGCAACGAGTCTTACAATACCATTTATCTCCGCATGCGGTGTGGCAACATTCCCTTTTTTCACAGCATCTGAAAATGTCAAAACGCTATTGTTCATCCCCAGTTTGTTAAAAATTCTGGTTTGAACAAATGCATCCCACGACATACCGCTCACCGCTTCAATTAATTCTCCTGCTATCAAATACAGAATGTTGTCGTACGCATAAGTACTTCTGAAACTTGTTGCAAGAGGAATATTTTTAAAACGTTTTACAACATCTTTTTGATTGTACGTGTTTGTCGGCCAAATTAAAAGATCACCGGCTCCTAACCCAAGTCCGCTTCGATGGACAAGAAGATCGATAACACGCATTTCTTTGGTTACATACGGGTCGGAGAGTTGAAACCATGGGAGATGATCAACCACACGATCGTTCCATTTTATCTTCCCTTCATCTACCAAAATACCAAGCGATGTGCCGACAAATGCTTTTGTATTGGAAGCTATACTGAAATTTGTTTTACTGTCTACTTTATCTTTTGTTCCGATTGTTTTCAGTCCGTAACCTTTTGCAAGAATCACTTTCCCATCTTTTACAATTGCAACCGCAACACCAGGCACATTAAATGTTTTCAGAACTTTTTCAACATAGGCATCAAAATCTTTTGGTATTGATTGAGCATTGAGAGTGGATACAATAGCGAGCATAAAAATTGAAACGATGAATTTCATAAGAATCCTTTCTGTAAAATGATAAACATTGGCAACTATAGATAAAATAATCGCGGAGTATAAATATTTCTAGAAGCCATCTCAAAAACACAAAAACAACGGTCATTCTAAAAATAGTATCAAATTTGCTGTCATCATTTTGTATTGTGCGGCACTTCGTACAGCGGAGCTTCGCTGCGCTTTTTTTTGGAAAATAATTCTGTGGCTTGCTCAGATCCTTCGCTCCGCTCAGGATGGCAATAGTTTCATTTTTAATTATTTGTAATTTCTCAGTTATTATTTGGGTGAATCATAAATTACTTGTTATTCTGAGCGTAGCGAAGAATCTGACAAAACTTCATATGAGTCGTCGAGCGGACAAACCAGATTCTTCACTGCGTTCCGCAATAAAAACTGCGGAACTCGTTCAGTGGCTAGGCCATCCCTTCGGGAAATGACAAGGATTTTATATTGTTTTATTTCGTCGCTGAATAGTTACAATTATTTTATATAGATCATTTTTTTCGATTGCGTAAATAATTCTCGATTACCGATTAATGACGTTGCCATTATTCGATAGAAATAAATTCCGCTGGCAAAGGGTTTTGCATTAAATTCAAATTGGTACTCTCCCGGAGAAATCAGTTCATTCACAATAGTTGATACTTCCCTTCCCAACAGGTCAAAGACTTTCACCTTAACAAAGCATGAAACGGGAATCGAAACCCTAATGTTTGTTGCAGGATTAAATGGATTAGGATAATTCTGAGAAAGTCCAAATTTTTGTGGAATGATATCCGTTACGTTTACTAAGGTTGGTACCGCAGTAAATGCAAAAATATCTTTACCGGTCATTGGCTTTATCGTTGCTACTTTGAATATATCTCCCTGTTGAGGATTGATAGAATTTACATCCCCATCAACAAACAGCTCCCAGGATAGTACATCTTTATTTGATGAGTCTTTTCTAAAAAAATAGAGGTCGTCACCAAATGAAAATTTGCCATCCGTTAATAATTCCGTCAGCACGATAGGAGTTTTTTTATTTAGTGTTGTGTTAAACACAGTAAAATACAGCGGCGTTGCAGAGGCGCCGAAATACTCTTTGGAAGTATCAATAATTGTATTGGAAATACGAATTTCATAATCGGCAGCTTCCGGAGTTGCAATGATGTTTCCTTCCGGGAAAACAAGTTCCGGAAGATTGACTTTACTGAATAATGTTGAATTTCCTTTGATCCATTTTGTGGAATCTTTATTGTGCAGTGGTTCCGGATAATCAATAATAGATAGTCGCATGCCATCAAATAACGGACCTTCGCTTCCATCGGTGGCAAACAAAATATTTTTTAGGACAGTAATATTTTTTGTTACATTAATGACATTGTAGCGTTTTAATCCATAAGCACTATCCAGAAATTCAATTGTATATGAATTGCCGTTCATTTGCGAAGGATTAACAATATTCACAGTGACAATCCCATTACCTGAACCAGCGCTTTGTTTTAACGAAGGTACCTTGAGACGTATATTTTCTACTTCAAACATCGGTGAAACAACTTCAGAACTTGCTTGACCATCGCTGCAAATGATTTTTATTCTGAATGATTTGCTATTCGCAACAGGATTTGTTTCCCACTCATAAGAACCGGTATTGGGTAGATTTGATGCAATTGTGTACCACGATAACCCATTATCCGTACTTCCATTCATCGTCAGAGAAAGATTGTCTCCTTCCGCATCCGCAGCATTCCATACAATATTCATTTTCCCTGAAACAATAATATTCCTGTTTGGCGAGAGCAATTCTATATCTGGCGCTCCATTAGCTGGATTATCAATAGTAAAATTCTGAGCGGATTGTGTAATTCCATATGTCGTATCACCATAGACAGAAATTCGGAGTCGATAACGAGTGCCATCATTCACATTTAAAGTGTTCCATTGATACACGGAATCTTTGGCGGTTGTATTTAACAATTGATTCCAAGAAATTCCTGCATCTTTACTGTATTCAACAATTGTTGTCAACGAATCTTTTGTATAGCCTGTGGACCATTGTAGAGAATATGTTCCGGAGATTTTTGTTGTAGGAGAATTCTTCAAAATAATCGGCACATTTGCTGCAGCTTCAATGGCCGATTCTATTACATTCCCTTCCGCAAGAAAGGGAGAAAATCTCATCATCTTGCCAATTGTTGGTGCGATATCGATCTGGCTTGAGAGTGTGCTGTCAATTTTTCCTTTTGGTGTGTCCGGACCGAGTATCATTAACATAACGTGACGACATCCATCACATCCATCCCCATGTCCTGAAAAATCAGTCGTATGTCTTCCGTGATCATTCGTAACGATAAGAGTAGTTTTATTTTTCAAATCAGCATCTGACTGTATCGAATTCCATAACGATGTTACCAGGGAATCGGCACGTTTAATTGCCTCCAGATATGTTTCCCATGAAGCGGCATGTCCTTCAATATCGATCTTTGCAAAATTTGCGATGGTTATTCGTGATCGATGATTGGTCAAAACAAATCTGACATTATCATAGGTGAGAATATCGTTTGCCGGATCGGTAGATATTTTATAGGATGCGGCATATTGAGCTCCATAGTCCGCATGCGTACTATTGGTTAAGACATTTAGTTTATCTTTTCCCAATGCGACCCAACAATCTGTACTAGGCACATTTTTTTGTTTTCGGAAGTACTCAAATATCGTTGGACTATGAGAACGTTCGGAACCATCGTTCGCTATATATTGCCATGTACCACTTAAAATGCTTGCGTGTCCGGGATTTGTTTCGGTTTTACCATTATTATAGTAAGAAGTGTAGATTGTTCCTTGTGGTTTTAAGACATTCCACATTGTGGGAATATATGTATGCGTTGAATCCCCAAATGTCTCGGTGTATCTTGCTCCGTCCAGCATAATGATAACAACATATTTTGTTTTTTGAGCTTGAACATGTGATACAAAAAATATCGCGAGCAATAATAAGGTAAACCTTCTGGAGATATTCATAATACTCCTATCATTCTAATCGCTTCATTCTGCCATCTTTAGTATTTTGGCTGTTTCATGAAAACTTCATAACTATGCGAAGTTATTTTATTCCTCTCTTTTTCTTTTCAATGATCACTTGAACATCCACCGGTTCGTTGCAGACCGAGCAGACATACCGCCGTGTGGTTTCATTAACATCCGGTTCGCGGGTTTGTTTGCAGTTAGGACATTTTATTTGGAGTGGAGTTTCTTCGCGGGATTTTGCCATGATCTTATTCTATTATTGAATTATAGTTTGAACAACGCATCAATGTAACGGTTTTCCAGTCGGACTGCAATGAACTATTCTTGCAAATATTGCTCTGATAGGGGAAGAATATTTTGTATTTTAGTGAGTTCTCGTATGTCAAACATTACAGACAATCAAGAGTGATTGTCCTACTAACAATAGTTTAATCATGGCCAAGCAAATCAGTCCTGTTCTCATCTCTGCACAAGATATCTCTATCCGATTCGGTGAACAGATCGTTTTAAAAGAGGCGTCGCTAAATATTCATCAAACAGATCGTATTGGACTGATCGGCACGAACGGATCGGGAAAATCGACTCTGATCAAAATAATTGCCGGCCTTATTCAGCCAGATTCCGGAACATTCTCCCGTAAACGCGAATTGATTACAGGATATCTCTCACAAGATTTTACATTAGATGAGTCGAAATCTGTTTTCGAAAACATTATGGATGGTGCCCATGATGTGATTGATATCCTTCGGGAATACGAATCACTCCCTTACGATTCAGAACGGCGGCATATCTTAGAAGAACATATCCATCTGCTGGACGGATGGAATCTTGAAAACAGAGTTGAAGCAGCGATGCATTCGTTGAATGTACCGGATAAAGAGAGAGATATTACTACACTTTCCGGAGGTGAAAAACGGCGTGTGGCATTATGTCGTGCCATCATCTCCCGTCCTGATTTACTGATTCTCGACGAACCGACAAACCATCTCGATACTCAGTCCATTGAGTGGATGGAAGAGTTTTTGGAAGATTACGACGGTGCTTGTCTTTTTGTAACGCATGACCGGTATTTTCTAGATTCTATCGCCAATAGAATTGTGGAACTTTCCAATGGACTATGTTACCCTCATGCCGGAAATTATACAGATTATCTTATTGACAAAGCTGAACGCCAAGCTCAATTGGAAACTGAAGAAAAAAAGAAAAATAATTTTCTTCGGCGCGAATTGGAATGGGTGCGGAGAGGCCCGAAAGCACGAACAACAAAGTCAAAAAGCAGATTGAAAAACTATTTTGAGATTGCGGATAAAGAAGGATATCAGGCCGAAAAAGAAGTGCAACTCCTTATTCCCCCTCCTTCCGGTCTTGGAAACACTGTATTAAACCTGAAGCATGTTGGAATGGAGTTAGGTGACCGTAAATTATTTTCGCATGTCGATCTGTTGTTCGACAAAAAACGGAAACTCGGCATTATAGGACGAAACGGGCTTGGGAAAACAACGTTGCTAAAGCTCATCCTGAACGAACTCCAACCGACCGAAGGTACGGTAGAAGTTGGTGAACGAACAATGATTAATTACATCGATCAATCACGGATTGATCTTAATGATGAAAATACTGTGTTAAAAGAAATCGGTGAAGGAAATGACTGGATCATGTTCGGAGAGAACAAGACGACCGTGTGGACGTATTTGCGTCGTTTCAATTTTGCCGATGACCGTATCAACACCAAGGTCGGCAAACTCTCCGGCGGCGAACGGAGCAGATTGCTTCTGGCTAAGATCTTAAAGAACGGTGGTAATTTCCTTATTCTTGACGAACCGACAAACGATCTTGATCTTCCGACACTTCGAGTGTTAGAGGAAGCGTTGGTTGATTTTGACGGCTGCGTCATCGCTGTCAGTCATGATCGGTATTTCCTTAACCGTGTCTGCAATGGCATTCTGGCATTTGAAGGGGACGGAAAAGTGCACTTCAGCGAAGGGAATTACGATTATTACATTGAAAAACGAACTGCGCGGCTTGCTGCGGAAGTTGAAATAGAAAAACAAAAGAAACTTGAGGCGACAGCAAAACCGGAACCGAAAAAATTGAAATGGAAAGAAGCGAAAGAACTTGAAACAATCGAACAGGATATCTTGAAAGCGGAAGAGGCTGTTCATCGAATTGAAGCACTGTTTGCTGCCGATGATTTTTATCAAAAACATGGAGACAAAGTCGAGGAACTCACGAAGGATCTTAACACCTGGAAAGAAAATGTAGAACGGTTGTATGCTCGATGGAATGAATTGGAAAAATTGAAAAATGGCTAATGTTTTTCTACGTGCACTATGTCTCTATGTGGTTCAAGTTTTTATAAAGCAAACCACATAGATACATAGGACACATAGGTCATTTACATTCCCAACCAATAGCTTAACTTCAACATAAAAATATTATCCGGTTTCACATTCACAATACGATCCACTGATCGGCCAAATTGAAAATCTCCTGCAGATTCTACATCCTCCCTGCTCTGTGTCCAAACTAAAAAGAGAGCTGAACCGGGAGAATATTCCCACCGCAACACGGCATTCCCGCGCAACGAACGATAATTGAAATCCGGTTTACCGATACTGATTGGAGATGCTGCTCCAGTTCCATCCGGATCGAGAGAATAACCAAATACTTCACCAGTTGGAGTGGTCTGAGGTGTAATCGAAGATCCACTTGTGCCGTACGTTAGGAAGTCGAATGACTTCGCCTTCTGCAATTCCTTAAAATTGTTGTACGAACCGGAATTGAAATAAGGCTGGGCATAAATCTGGAAACTCAATTCAGGATTTAAGATCCAGTTCATTCGAATCGTTGCCCCCACCGTTGTCTGTTCCAAATCTGCGAACACATATCTTCGTCCATATGTTGCCGTTGCATTTGCATCCACTGTCGATCGAATATACTGTGCCTTGCTCTTATCGAATGAGATGTCCGGTCCTAATGATAATGTGAATGTTGGTGTTAATTTTAATTCTGCTTCAATATACGCGTTTGTATTTTCATCAACACCGCCACTGGACATTCCGCCTCCCGCATACAAGATCCACCAATTTCTGTTATCACTATAAAGATTCACGCTGAATGATTGTGATGAAGGGTTCACCATGAGAGGTCCGCCGCGGGTTCGACGTGCGCTGAATGTTTCTGGATTGTATTGCATACGGAATTGTCCGCCGTAATAATTGAGCAGAGTAGTGTACCCACCGAACCAGAATCCCTCTGCAGTCTTGTTACCGCCAAAGTCGTAGTTCAGGAATGTTGCCACATCGAATCCGGCAAAGCGGTAGTATTCAGTAGGATCGCTCCACCGATATCCTGTTACCACGTGCGTATTAATGATATCGGCGAATGACATGAATCCGAGATCGTTCGATTCAAAATAAGGATTGATCACTCCCACCGCTGCATTCAACGTCCATTTGCCGCGATTCTTGTTCAACATCAATCTTCCTGCATATCCTGTCATTGAAGTCAGTGTACTGTCAACGGAAATATGCGTAACATCCGGCCGTTGGAAATAATGTCCTGAACTTCTCTGCAAGGCAATCATTTTATTTTTATTCCCTTGCACCGAAGAAAGTCCTGCCCAGCCGGTTAACACATAGGTTCGTTCATCATCAAAAAATGTCCATCCATCCACCGCAGAAACTATTGCATTACTATTGATATAGTCTTCTAAAATCGGATTCTCAAACATTCTGTTTGTGTAGGTAGTGAGCAATCCAATCCCCTGCTGTCCTCGGTCAAAATCCCGTTGAGCGCGTAAAACACCATAATACGATTGTGGTTCCATTTCCTGTTTTGTACGGACACCCGCGGAGTCGATCGTTGTCATTTCTCTATTGGTGAGCGAATGAATCATCCCAATCTTCCAGTCATCACCTATTCGACCTGATATTTTACCTGCGCCAAGAATTTTAGTCCCATTCGGCACATCAGCATAATCATAATACGGCAGACTAAATTGAGGCCGCTGCGGATTCCTGCCGATTCTGCGGCTGTAAAAGATCGTCGGGTTATTCCAATTGAATGACCAGTTGTTGTTCGTTCCTCCTTGCCCAAAACGGAAAATGCTCACCCCTTCCGTAAAGAATGGTCGCTTCTCTTGAAACGAAGTCTCCACATCGGAAAGATTCACAACAGCAGGATCGACTTCTACTTGTCCAAAATCAGGATTGATCGTTCCGTCCAAAGTCAGACTCGATCCAAGACCCACTTTCATATCGAGTCCACCTCCGGGAAGATATCGCTCGCCGGGATTGAAAGGATCGTTCCGATTATTTCCAATATATTCTGCTTTACCAGTAACGTACGGGAGTATTTCAAGTCTTGATGAAGGAGAAATTCCTTTAAGACCAACGAGATCTGGAAAGCGGGAAACAAATCCATTCTCATTTCGCGGCGTATACACCATCATATCAGTCTCATTTTTTCTGCCAATATACCGTTCAAAATTTATTCCCCACACTTGCTCATCACCAACTTTAAATCTCAATTGAGAAAACGGTATTTTCATTTCAACAACGTAACCATCGGAATGCAACTTTGAAACTCCTTCCCATACCGCATCCCAGGAAAGTTCAAACCGTCCATCATTTTCAACAAGTCCATCGGCTTTTGTTCCTGCTGCAGAAACGTAAAAAAGGTTTCCGGTCATTTTATCATGATAAGGATCCACGTAGACAAGAAAACCGTCCGAAGGATCACCATAGACAAAATCCCTTCTCACTAATCGTGCAACAACAGAATCTGCATTGTTATCATATAATTTTGCAGCTATATATAATGCCTCATCATCATACGCAACCCACACTTCACCTTTTTCGCTGCTCGGTGCTCCTTGATCCGGTTCACGCTGCTTAAAATCGGTGAATCCAGATCTTTGCCATGTGTTTTCGGTAAGATTACCATCGACTTTAATCTGTTCACTTGTTTTAACAGCAGTAATAGTTGATGCAGAAAGAAATGAAGTAACGACGAGAAGAACTACCAAAATAATTCCACGGCTGTTTTGCTGCATACGATCTCCTTTGATCAATGATAGGTGGAGTAACTATAAGAGATCTATTACGCCATTGGAATGATTTGGTTTACTACAATAGACAAGAATGTCTTCATTCTTGAATTTTATTGAGGATTGTTAAACCGAGAATTGGAAGATAAATCCGTTGTTATCTTGAACACAACGGCACGTTAGAACTCCGAATGTCTGATGTATTGTCACACTGAGCAAAGCGAAGTGTCTGAGGTAAAATTAGCAAAATAGAACACGGATGACACAAATGACACGGATTTACGCGGATAAGAAAAAAGGACGGTCTGGAGACCGTCCCGACAATAATTCTGTACGTTCTCTGCGGTAAAATTATAGTGATCATTACATGATGTGAGACATCATCCAACACACTTTATTATTTTTATTCTCTGTGCCGCTGAGTCTCTGTGGTAGGAAAAGATTATTTCACCCGTTTTACAACCACAATAGTCTTATCGTCAGAATATTTACTCTTTGCATTATGGATTTGAACATCTTCAACAATCAATCGGGCGATGTTCTGTGCTTTTTCGTTTCGGAGTTCATTGAGTTTTTGGGCGAGGCGTTTTTCTGTATATTGAATGCCAAGATTGTCCATTGCTTCAGAAACACCATCGGTATACAATAACATGATGTCTCCCTTAGCAAGCATAATGCCTTCACTTCGGTATAATTGATGAGGAAAAGGTCCAACAATATTACCGGTTGCTTCAAGATATTCTGTTGTGCGTGTTGCCGCTCGAAAAATGATGGGACTGCTGTGCCCGGCATTAACGTATACACATAATCCTTTTAGGTCATTGGACAATTCAGCATAAAATAACGTAAGGAATCGGTCGTCCGAAAAGGTATGATGGACAAGCTCATTAATATTATGGATGAGATTGCTAATCTTGGTCTGATAACTTGCACCCATGCGAAGTGCGCCGGAGACATACAACGCTTGGACGGCTGCTGATATTCCTTTACTAGCCGCATCCCCGATAACAATACCGACACGGTCTTTCTCTGCACTCATGATATAATCAAAAAAATCACCGCCTACAATTCTATCGGCAATGGAGATACCGAACATTTCATAATTGTGGAATTGTAATTCATGGGCAGGCAGAATACTTTTTTGAATCTCCCTTGCTTTATCTAAATCTTTTTGCAACTGAGACGTACTTCGCTCCATCCTTCTGTTTTTTACCATTGAAGTAACGGCAAGACTGATAATATTCAGCGTGGGAGCAACATGTTCATGCTGAACGTCTGTATTAAATGATAAAATATATGGATAGAGTTCGACCCCTTTTATTGTCACAACTTCGCCGATACCCGTAGCAGAATATTTAAGAATTCCCTTACTGCGCAAATATTCATTCGTTTCCTTTGCAACAATGGTACGATGCAATGCAAGCTGCTTAAACATTTTGTATTCATCAACCTTCAATGAAAAGTTTGCCTTGATCTTTTCTACTTCGCCATGTTGTGCAATAACCTCATAACTGTACTTCGTCGAATCAAGTTTCCATACTCGTCCCCCTTTGATTTCAATCCTGTCATTGGAGACGATTTGATGCAGTATATGGGCGAGCATTTCTTCCGTGGAAGCAAACTTTTTGCTGTCGAAGCTTTCGATTGTCTTATAGAGCGAACGTTGATTCATGGATACGATTCTTTATATGATAAATTTGATAACAATATACGAAAGAAATCTTCAATCCCTTCATCCCCATTTTTTCTTTCTTAACACGTCAATACAAGCCGTACAATAAGAATCCCGTCAAACAAGAACTGACGGGATTCTATAAAGATTGGTGCTATTACAACCAATAGCAGCTAGAGTTTTCTTATTACATCTTTAACAAGTGCTTCTATTCTGCTGTCAGTCTTTCCAGGTCCATCTCCAGCGATGACTGGAACATTGAAAGTCCCTCCGGTCACGGAAATTGTCTTCGAAGGATCAACAACTCCATTAGACATAAATGTACCATTTCCGCTGAACGTACCGGTTGCATTGCTTGCTGTAATAGCAGAAATACTCGCGGTAGCCGATGTTGTAAGTTGGTAGGCGCTTGACGTTTCTGAATTCGGATTCACTCCAGGCATAAAGAGAATTGAAACAAATTTAGAGGTCGTCGGCGGATAAACGTATGTTCCTGTGCCAATCGGAGCACTATCAAAAAAGATGAGCATTGTGAGATCAACACTCGTTGATGAATTATACTTATAACCAAATATCACTAAACTGTATTGCCCTGAAGAGTTAGAACTAAAACCACCAGCACCGCTTCCGGTGGTAGCAACAGAATCGTAAATTCCATTCGCGGAAAAATTAGAGACATTGGAAGAAAATGAAACTGATCCAGCAGTCGTAAATCCACCACCGCCACCGCTTCCACCTGTTGCAGTCACTGTGATTGGTATAATAACAGTTTTGGCTGAAGCTGAATTATCTTTTACCGTAACTGAGGTTGAACCTGCTGCGACGCCATTTATCGTCACTGTCGATCCACTGATGGATGCTGTTGCAACTGCTGCATCCGGCGCTGTTTGTATCGAATAAGGGGACGTTCCTCCGCTAATGGTCACAGAAGTGTTTGAACCTTTCACTACAGAAACTGTATTTGGCGATGCAATCATTGTAGCAACTGTTACAGACAAACTCACCGTCGCTGTGCCAGCGCTGTCTTTTACTACTATTGTAGCTGATCCAGCAGCGCGGCCGGAAAGCGTAAGTACTGAACCAGAAATTGTTGCTCCAACTTTTGTGGTATCGGAATTCGATTTAACAGAATATGGCATTTTCCCGCCTGAAATAGTCACGGATTTACCAGAACCTACTAATACAGAAACAGATGTTGATGATGCAGTTAATAAATCAGTTCCACCGCTGGCGCTTACTGTATCAGCTGTATCGCAACTCGTTAAAAACAACATTGCGCTCGCCGCAACAACAATGAATACCATTGTGAGATATTTTTTTATGATCATAGAAACCTCCGAAAAAGAAAAATAACGAGTGAATTAAGAATTAAAACAAATTTGTAACGAAATGAAATTCATAGGTCATCAGTCTGTTTGTAACAAATCGATGCTTTAATGTCATTTGGGGAAAAACTAAGAAAGGTTGAAATTCATATTGCGTTATATTTAAATGTGTTGAGAATATAGCCAATCTAACGATATTGTCAAACAGACGACGTCATAATTTTTTGACATATTGTCCTCAGACACATTTCCAAATATGTTTAAAAGACTGAATTGTCTGATTCTATAACAATTTGAGCAATTGAGTAAACCAATCATTTCATCGTTCAATTCTTTTCAACACTTCCAACATTATCCGAGCGCATGCTTCTGCGTCGGATCCCGCTTCGTGATGGTTCAGTGGAATAAATAATTGTCTGCAGACATTTGAAAGATTTGCAGGCCGAATTTTTAAGACTGATCGAGATAACCGGACAGTACACCGAAATTCAATTTCCGGAGGTGCAATACCATAAGTGGAGCAGCATGACTGAAGCACTCTCTTATCAAACGGAGCATTATGGGCAACAACAAAATCAATTCCTTCAAAAAAAGGGAGTACTTTTTTCCAAATATCTTTAAATGTCCCTTTCTTTTTGACATCATCCCAGGAAATACCATGAATGTGTGAAAACTCAAAATGTTCGTATGGCGGTTTAATGAGAAAGGTTTTTTTCGGAGCAATATTTCCATGGAGCACTTGTACTAACCCTACGGAACATGCACTGTTGGAATATCGGTTAGCTGTTTCGAAATCGATAGCGAGGAAGTTCATTCTGGTGTGTAAAATAGTATTACAGCGTAGAGAATCACTCTTGTCTAAAGATACATTAAAATTCCTTCCCGTGTTTGTTTATTGATTTCTGCATGGTATTTTCACAATTCATAAAAATGTATTCCCATACTTTGGAACAACTTCAACAGGTACAAACTGTTATACTCAATAGAACCTATTTACTAATTGCATTCAATGGCAACCACACTTGGACGTCACCTCCGGTTTGACTCGCATCAGCAAACGGAACTAAAAGTAATTCGTTCATCGTTGAATCTGTTTCTCCAACTTTTATCGGAATAGAATACGATTGCGTTCCAATCCACTCCTTCGGAAGGACATTGACTTTAGAAAAAAATTCAAATTTATTTTTAAGAAAATATTGCGATGCTGTATCCTTAAACAGATCAGTGATTAATGATTTATCATACGCTAATACCTGCGGTCCCCTTTGGAAAGCGATATGATTGGGATAACTTTTTCCTCCGGAAATTGTTTGAACCGGCATATCGAAAGATATTCGTATCTTGTCTTTTGATTTCCATGTACGAGCAATCGTTAGAAAATGATTGGGAGTCCCCTTAAATTCCTTTCCCCCAACTTTTGCACTGAACGATGAACACCACGAAGGGACTCGTAATGCAATGGGAAAAGCAGCAGATTTCGAAACATTTACTGATACTGTTATCTCTCCGTTTTCAGGAAAACTTCCTGAAACCTGTGCGGATAGAATAATTTGTTTTTTATCCGTGGAAGTTATTGTTTCTTTATACGTCGCCGGTTCATACATCAACAATGTCGGTATTTCATTTATTTTCCCAAATGTAAAATAAGGGATCATGGCAATACCGCGAGGCACGCTCGATGTGCAGCAGCTGATATGTCCGATAAACGGCTTCTTATCCATTAAGGGAGTATAATAACTCACGCAACCGTTCTTCGGGTTCTCTGCTCCCAATAAATGATTATAAATAGATTTTTCAATCTGTTCAGCATATCGGAGATCTCCGGTCACTTCGAAAAGCATCCGATTAAGCTGAATCCACGTTACTGTAACACAGCCTTCACCGATATGATTTTTATCCCCGCCAGGCAGCACAAAATCATCTTGAAAATATTCCATTGAACTGGTTGTTCCTGTTATATAAAGCCTCTTCGTTACTACATCCTCCCATGCACGAAGTGCCGGCGTCAAAAATTTTACATCCCCAGTCACTTTATAAAGATTCACTAATCCAACATAATTTGAAAGCATTTCGTATGCCTTCCCGTTTGCCACTTTATTTACCTGTCCGGTTTCCATGATTGCACTGATCACTTTCGGGCCGTTTTTTTGTTCATAGGCACCAATAATGTAATAGCAGAAATCCAAATATTTTTTTTCTCCGGTGTACCGGTACAATTCTACCATAGGATCTAACACACTTGTTGCGGCCATCCCAATATGTGTGCCCGCTTCAATAATGTCCCGTTGTCCCGGCAAATTGCCAAATGTTTTACATAACAAATCGCCGATTCTTTTGCAGGATTCAAGCGCAGGTTGATATCCCGTTGCAGTGTAATAACCAAGTAAACCATATAGATTATACTTATGAGACCATACATCCCAACTTGTCCAATAATCACTTGGACTGTATGTTCCCAAATATCCATCATCCAATTGAGTGTTTATGAGTGTGAACATCAATCGATCCATCTGCTTCTTCAATCGAGTATCATGGGTATATTTCCAAACGTTCGATGCCGTCTCTAGATACTTTCCAATATGTTCTCCAACCCACGGATGATTTCCCGGACGTTGCAGATACGAATCGATCATTCCTTTTTCATCAACTTTCAACAGCCGTTCTTCAAGATTTTGTATCAGCCGTTTTTGAATGTAACCGTTCATTTTCTGATTGTTGAACTGGACAGAAGAGTATGCATCGGTAATTTTATTTTGGATAATCGGTTTTGGCTCAACACCGGTTGCGATATCAATCTGCTTATTTGCTAAATAGCGTTGCTCTTTTTTTACTGCAATCTTGCTTTCGCTTTCCGTAAACCGATATTCAAGCGTCAGGAAATCTTCTTTGCCTGGGTGAAATTCAGAAAACATTACAACAGTGTCAGAACCGGGAATCAGGTGAATTTCTTTGGACTCTTTGTGGAGCTCTGGTTTAGATTTACTCTTGATACGATATTCTATCGTACCGTGATATGGTTTGTTTCCTTTATGGGAAAATGAAACGGTCGCGGAGAATGCATTATTTGACGTTTCAGCAATAGCATATGATATCGAAACAAAATCATCCCACTGGACTGCGCTATACGTATATGGACCTTCATACATTCCGATTCCGCCAATATCGGGACTGAATACTCTGACGGCAATTACATTTTCTTTGTCGTATTGAATATCATTTGAAGAAATAAGATAGACTCGTTGAACATCCCACTTTGTAACATATGTTGGAGGTAATGAGCCCATTTGTCCGATAAGTTTTCCATTAAAATAGGTAAAATCGACATCGTCAATCTTTCCAAGGCAAAGTTTTAGCCCATTTCCCTTTTCAATAGCACTTTTCATGCTCGAGGGAATGATGATTCTTGTTCGATACCAGGAATAGACATTCTCTTTGATATCTTTTGCAGCCCAGCTGGTTTGGACATTTTTCGTATCCCAAAGAGAATCATTAAATGTTGAATTCGCCCATTCCGGATTGTCCCCTATTCTAAATTTCCATGTTTTGGGTAAATCAATCGTTTGAGCATAAATGCGTAATACGCTTCCAATGAGGACGCTAAGGAAGAAAAATAGTCCGACAGTTTTTTTATCAAAAGATATCTTCATAGGAGTGTAAGAGAGGTAAGATGTACGAAAGAAGTAATGAATTTTTTTAACCTATTTCAGGAAAAACTTTTTCGAGTATATTGTAAAAACGCAATAGTCTCATACGTTTCATCAACCATACGCTGAAAATCACCGATGTTGATCGAACGTTTGTTTGTGGAACATTTCCAAATAAACGCTGGAATGTTTTACTTTACTGTGAAAATAGTATCCAGTACTGTTCCATCAACCCAATTGACGACCGCGGCAACATTTTCTGAAGAAAATTTCGGATGTTCGGGTTTCCCTCCGCAGATTGTATTTACTTCGCTCTGAATATCTTTAAGCGATCGGATGGGTAATCTGCTGTTTGTCAATTTCTTTATTAAATCGATGCGCAAAGGGTTTATTGCAATTCCTCGTTCGGTAACAACCACGTCAATCATTTCACCCGGGCCACATAAAGTTGTCACCCGATCTACAATAATCGGAACGCGGTCTCGAAATGAAGGTATTGCCAGAATAACACATTTCCCGAACAGACAATCTTGCCATCCGCCGATACCGTGCAGTAAATATCCATCGGAATGCGTAACAACATTTGCGTTAAAATTGAGATCGACTTCTGTAGCCCCAAGCACAACTGCATCGAGCATTGACGCAAAATTCCCTTTCCCATGAAAATTATAACTTGTAAAAGGACTTGTGCTGACATGGTTTGGATTATCACGTAACGAACGGACACCTTCGATATCAAACGCTTGTCCGTCCAAGATATAATCTGTCAAACCCTCTTCCAGCATTTGTGAAAGATATTGAGTGCTGCCTCCTCTAATGAATCTTGCCTTCACCCCTTTGGCTTTCATTCGTTCTTTCATCAATAGCAGAAAGGCAAGATTAATTCCACCGGCGCCTGCTTGGAACGAAAATCCCTTTTGCATGATTCCTGTTTCTTCAACAAATTGTGCAATATATTCCGCAATAAGAATTCTATCCGGGCTTTTTGTTACTTGAGTTGTTCCTGAAACAATTTTTGACGGATCACCGAGAGAATCAACCTGCACAACAAAATCAATATTGTTACCTTGAATATGCCAAGGAATACAAGGGAAATCCACTAATGTATCAGTAACGACAATCACCCTATCGGCATACTCGGAATCACCCAATGCAAATCCAAGAGGGCCGCAAGCAGATTTACCATTCACGCCATTCGCATTGCCAAAAGAATCGGCACATGGAGCAGCAATTACGGCTATGTCAATATGTACATCACCATCCTGAATTGCTTTATATCTTCCCCCATGAGATCGCAACACGCCAGTCCCATTCATTTTCCCTTCTGATGCGTAGCGACCCAACGGTCCGTTCATGCTTCCCTCAATATGATGGATTGTCCCATCTTTTAAATACTTTATCAAATATTCATGGCATGAAAATGATGCACTGGGAAACCACCGAATATTCTTTATTCCCATCGCCTTTATCGTATCGAACAGTGTGTTTGTTAATTCATCACCGTTCCGCAAATGGTGGTGTGTTGATATTGTCATTCCATTCTTCAACCCACATTTCTTTAATGCATCTTTAAGATTTTTTACAAGTTTATTTCCATCAGAAGGATAGTCAGCGCAACTTCGTATTGGCGGTGCAGACATCGCTCGTTCAGGATGGTATTTACTGATACCTTGAAATGGAATTGTCTGTTTTCCATTAACACGTGTCGGAACAGATCGACCTGCTGCATTTTTGACGAATGGGAATTTCGATTCTTTTGCCATAACTGTTTTATTCACCAAAATTATTTTTACTCAATGATAAAATACGCTGAGCCCTTTTTACCACGGGAGCATCAATCATCTTTGATCCTAACGCAACAACGCCGGAACCATTTTTCTTTGCCGTATTAAACGCCTCAACAACACGACGAGCATACTCGATCTCCTTTTCCGTTGGTGCAAACACTTTGTGAATAATATTAATTTGTCTCGGATGGATACATCCTTTCCCTTCAAAACCGATTGCCTTTGCCTCCAAAACACTCTGCCGTAAACCTGTCTCATCCGTAACATCGGAAAAGACTGAGTCTAGGGCTTGAATACCTGCCGCTTTTGCAGCGTTGATCACTGTGCTGCGTGCAAAGAGAGATTCCGTTCCGACTTTTGTTCGTTCAACACCAATATCAGCAGTGTAGTCTTCCAATCCAATGGCTAATCCACAGACTGATTCACTTGCTGATGCTATTTCGAATGCACGGACAACACCCAGCGCACTTTCAATAATTGGAATAAGGAAAATATTTCTCTTCTTTTTTTGTTCTTTTAAAATATGATGAATTGCACTATCAACTTCTGCCACTTGTGCTGCAGATTCACATTTTGGAATGAGAATAGTCTGCACATTGTGACAAATTATTTGCTTCAGATCTTCAAGTCCTGCCGGTAAAGAATTAATTCTGACCGATCGTTCAGCATTTTCAAAATTCACATTTTGAAAAGCATGTCGAACTAATATCCGGGCCGCATCCTTTTCGTTGGGTGAAACACTATCTTCCAGATCTAAAATGATACAATCAGGCTTATGCAAGCTCGCGTTGAGGAAAAAATGCGGTTCGTTGCCTGGAAGATAGAGACGGGTCCGGCGCATACTGTCTCGCTCAGCGGTGTTAGAGTACTTCACGATTCCGATAGAGGCTTCTTTGAGAATTTCAGGATCAGCTCGTTTCACCGCCGCTTCGACTCTCGCAGCAATAACAAATGGAACAGCACCTTGATCTTCTACAATGAGCGCTGCATGCTTTACTTCCAATTGCGTAAGAGTTTCAATAATGAGCGCACGAATCGATTTTCCATAGAGTGTTTCAACTTTACTTTTGAGATCGATCGTTATGCCTCCGCTGTTCATGATCGTCACTTGAACATGGCAATCCGAACGAACATTATCGCCTTTTCTTCCGGCGGTTCCTATTTTTTGTTTTTGAGTTTTCATCGTCCGCACCACGCTACGTATTCAAATCAGATAATTGTGAAGCAACATCAAAGAGATCCATTCCTTTCGTGAACGGGAGACAAACACCTGTCGTCATACGAACTTTGTCGACCCACGAGGGAGGAATTTTACTCATTCCGTTCATTGCACCGCTGATTGCACCAACAATGGCAGAAATGGTATCGGCATCCCTGCCGAAATTTCCACTGTAGATAATTCCCCGTTTGAAATCCCCATTTGTTAATTTAACTATTGCTAACGCAGAAGCAACTGCTTCCGGCGACACCGATTTGTATTCTGTCCATAAAGCATCATGCAGAGGTTTCCACGAATCCTCTAGCGTTTTTTTCTCTTCAATAATTTCCCACACTTTTGTAAATGTAAATCTCATCCAGGAATCTTTTGGAGTGACATCAATGGCGGTCTGAAATATTTCATCCACCGATGCACCAGCCATTGCAACGGCGACAGAAGCCGCAACTGCCTGCGCACTCCATAATCCATCTCTGGAATGACTGATTCGTGCATCAATATCCGCAATGTAGGTCGCTCGTTCTGGATCACCGGCACAAGCGATTCCAATGGGAGTCACCCGCATAGCAGCTCCATCGCTCATATAATGTGAATTATAGATTCCGGAAAGCGGCGGTAACACTCCGCGACGAATATTTGCAGCGGCTTCCCTTTCGCTTGCCCCTCCCCGTTTTAATTCTGACAACGGAAGCACATGCGTTTTCCATCCTTCCAACACATCGGCATCAGTCAGATTCCCTTTGGCTTTAATCAACATTTGTGCAGTCAATAATGCAAACTCCGTATCATCGGTACCAGGTGCCGGCTTTTCGGAAAAATCCATCGTAATACCATACTGCAAGTGATAATCTGGTGATCGTGCAATATCTCCAAACGAATCACCGATAGCGTGTCCCACAAGACATGCACGCGCTCGATCCTGTAACAATGGTTTATTTTTTAAGAGTTCATCTTTTGTCAACATACAGTTCTTTCATTATTTGGCTCAATAATTTGAAAGTTTGAAAGTGCGGGCTGCCAGATCACTCAACAACATATTGTCGAACCCTTTCAGACTGCTGCGGATCGTATTATTAAGTGGAGAGATCCATTTTGCAGGAAGCTTTTTCGCACCAAGGATTGTTCCCATGATGGAACCAACCGTTGCACCGTTACTGTCTGTATCCCAACCTCCCATCACAACATTGCAAATTGCACGTTCATAGTCACCTTTGGAAGATAATAATGCCGCAACAACAAGTGTTGCATTATTGATGGTATGAACCCAGTGATATGTTCCGTACTTTTCATAGAGTGTTTCCACAGTAACATCCCAAGATTGATCCTGAATGGGAAGAGATAAAACAAACTGAATTGCTTCCGCTAATCTGGATCGAGCAGGAATACATGACAATGCTTCGGTTATTATCATACGGATATCTGTCTGTTGAAACGAAATGGCGATGGCCGCCGCAAAAAACATTTCACCATACATTCCGTTTTGCACATGACTGACGCTGGAATCGCGCCAAGCAAATTCGGCAGCACGCAATGGCTGTGCGGGAGAAATCCATCCCCAAAAATCAGCACGGATCTGAGCTCCAATCCATTCCCGATACGGATTTCTGATAGTTGCCGTTTGTGGAGGGAATATTCCAGACAGACGATTAAGATATGCAACGCGCTCTGCAGTAAATGTGGAAAGTACCGGCGAAAGTTCCAACCATGTTTGAATAATATGTTCTGCGGTAAATCCTTCTCCATAACGTTCGTAGGCCGTTAGATTCAACATCGGATAATTCATGTCATCATCTTCTGCCATACACACAATATTCTCTCTGAGGCTTTCTTTACCGCCGTGTCTGTTCCATGGATATTTTTCTAATAACGAATCGGGGATTCCTTTAGCGGTGAGATACTCAGAAATCGGCCATGTGCCATTTGATGAAAGTAATTCGATTGACCCCGATCGTGTAATTTTTTCAATCGGTTTGCCAAGCAGGCAACCTGCGCTTCGACCGAGCCATCCACCCAAAATTTTTTCTTCAATCAATGGCGGAGAAAACTGAGATTTAGCTTGAGAGTGTAGATGACATTGGAGAACAATTTCATTCCATCCCGAAGGTTCATTCTGCTCGTTTTCATTTCTCGAGGGTGTTTCAATAAGTTTCTTGTAAAATATTTCAGCTTGAATCCCTAATTGATGTTCTTCTAATTTGAGATTAAGAATTTGTTCCCATTCATTTTGTATTGCAGTAACATTGTTCCCTTCTTCTGCTCGCTGCTGCAGTTCGTGTTTAATTCGTTCCGGTAGTTCTATCCAAGAGATTCTCATAATAATATTTTCTGTCCAGTCATATTGGAAATCTGGTCCGTCAATTCGAGATAATTTTTTCCAGTGTATGAAGGGATGCAGATTCCTTTTAAAGTTCCAATTGCCTCCATCCAATTTTGTGACGCAATGTTTGTTGATTGTGCCGCCGCAACCACTGCTCCTACCATGGCAGGAAGTGTTTCACCGCTTTTTGCAAATGCCGATGATGTTGTCACAGCAGTTTCAAAATTGTTATGGTGTAATTGCGCAATTACAAATGTCAATGCTAACGTTTCAGGTGCAGCATTACCATAACTATATTCACGGTTGATAATCGTATCATGAAGTTTCGGAAGAATTGAAAAGATTGAATTGCATTTTGCTGAAATTGTCAACACTTCGTCAACGATTCTTCTTATCCAGGATCCTGCAGGCAGAACATGAAGTGCAATTTCAATTGCGTCCTTCATTTCTTTGCCAGAACAGAGCATACTTATTAGTACTGCGATGGATTGAGCCGCCCAAATCCCATCTTCGCTGTTCGTAACGGCAGCATCAATTTCAGCGATTCGGGCCGCTATATCCGGTTGACCAGCGCAAATGATCCCGATTGGTATGGCTCGAGACATTGCACCATCATCAAAATAGTGAGGATTTTCCTTTCCACTTTGAGGAGGCAGAATGCCATTTCGTAAATTGTGAAGAGCTGCTTGCGTACTAACTCCTCCGCGAATCGGATCCTTTGATTGTGCAAGTTTCAACCAAGCTTGAAGAACAGATCGATTATATGAATGAAAACCATTACCAAGTAAAATATAGGATGAAAATGCAGCCCATTCAGTTTTATCGGTCGGCGCAATAGTAAAATATTCCGAAGGTTGGTTCAATGAAAACGGCATTGGTGTAACAATGACGTTTGTCGTTTCAGATAACGCGTCAATCTCTCGTCGTTTTCTTCGTGTCCACGGGGGGAGTAAAACACCTCTGTGAAACAAAGAGGTCCAGCTCAATGCATCACCGATCGCAAGGCCAAGCATAGCATTCTGCGCGCGTTGTTTTATTACCATCATGATGGTGTGCTCCACGCTTGGGCAAGAACGGATAGATCGTCAGCAACATTAAGAATGTTCATGTTTTTTACAGTATTAATACATGTCCCTTTAGAGATTGAGATACGTTTTGTCCAACGTTCTGGGATGACCTGAATACCTTGGTGCGCACCGCAAATTGCTCCGGCAATAGCAGCTATGGTATCGGTATCTCTTCCTAAATTAACTGCACCAAGAACAGCGTCTTCGAATTTTCCCCTTGCAGCAGCCACAAGGCCAAATGCAAGACCAACTGCTTCGGGTGCAACATCTGTCCAAAAATAATATGTGCAGGCAAGTGATTGATGCAATGGAACTAAAGAGCTCCACACATCATTACATGAACTGCCAATAGAAACACCACGCGTAATCGACGATGCTGTCCAGGAATTTTTGGGTAGTACCTCCAGTGCTGTTTTTATTATTTCATCAACAGATGCACCGTTCATTGCACACGCAATAGCTGCGGCCACCGCTTGTCCGCTGAATATTCCTTCGCCGGAATTTGCAATGATCCCATCTTCTTTTGCAAGATGTGCAGCGAAGTGATAATCAAACGCAGATGCAATACCGTATGGAGTTACACGCATCGCGAGTCCGTCGCTCCAACTATGCACATGCTGTCCGGAAGAGGGGGGTTGTAAACCCATTTGCAGATTATGAATGGCAATGATTTCGCTAAATCCGGCGCCTTTATACAAATTTGTTGAATTGATAATCTCGCGACGATAAGCATCGACTATTATTTCAGTTGTTAATTCTTTTTTGTGTTGTAATAATAATTTTGCACTGAACAATGCATATTCTGTATCATCGCTTCCTGTTTGATCTTCAGTGAGAAAATCAGTAATTCTTCCCCATCGAGATTCAATTTCCAACGGAGTTTTTCCTTCTGTCGGACGTCCAAGCGCATCACCAACCGCAAGTCCAAGAAAAGCCCCGCGCGCGCGTTCTTGATGTGTGATCACCAATTCTCCCCCCGTTGTTTATAACGCAAGAGAACGATATTGCTTTCATGTTCTATCCGTTTCGCGGCCTCGTCAACAGATAATCGTCCGGCAAACAATTCCTGTAATATAGGATTAGCAACACGGCTTTTCCATTCAACATAACCGGGGGCCCCAATCCACGATCCGATTCCCAGTGTTGCAACAGAACTACAGGTAATGTCCCATCCTCCGATGGTGTCTTTAAATTCCGGCATAGCCAGACATGATTTTCGTGCTGGAATCATCCAATCATTTAATGCGAGGCGAGCTGTATTTTTTGAGCTTAACATAAATTCAATAAACATCATTGCTTCCTTAGCTCGTTTGGATTTTTTTGGCACACTTAACGTTTGTGTACTCGCTCCGTATGTTTGTGTTTTTGCTTTGATAGGAGGCATTACTCCCCATCGAAAATCTTTTGGGGCGTTTTCCACGAGCTGCTGCCTCCCCCATGCTCCAATTCCTATTAACATCGCATATCGTCCGCTGAATAATCCCGGTATCATCCCAGCGCCTGTCTCACCAATGCTCGTGGGTGAAACAGATTTATCTTTATACAACATATTCCCGATCACTTTGAGCAATTCTTTTTCCTCAGCATTCACTTTTACCACAAAATGTTTTCCCTCTTTTTTGAAGAAAGAACCACCAAAACTAATTGATGTGTTCATAATGATATTCGCCGAATTGCGCAATCCGAACGCCGCACCATATTGATCAACAGCACCATCACTATTTGTATCTTTTGTCAATGTTATTGCTGCTGCTTGCAAGTCATTCCACGACCAAGGGTGCTCGATCGATGGTGGAATAATTCCTTCTTGTTCAAACAGCGATTTATTATAGAGGACAACTAATGATTCTATGAGGAATGGAATCCCGCTTACTTCACCATTGGGTCGTGTTACTGTCCCCCATGCAACATCCAGAATATCGCTTTTCATCTCTGCAGAAATGAACGGAGATAAGTCGGTCAAATACCCACGCATGGCATAATCAATAATCACCGATGATTCATAATGAAAAATATCAGGAACATCTCCGGTTTCAAATGCCGTCACAAGATAATCATGAGCGGAGTTCCAAGTCCCCTGAATATATTCAACCGGTTGATCTGGATGTGTGCTATTCCACTCATTAACGATGGATTTATTTGTTGCTATTGCTGCTTCTTGCCAAGCAAGACTTACAAAACGGAGCGGTTGTTTCTCTTTTTCTTTATTCTCCCCTGTGAACTGAACATAGAGGAACAAACCAATCGCTACAACTGATATGATCATTATAATTTGTTTCATTATCCTTTCAATGCTCCGGATACCAAGCCTGTCGTGAACCATTTCCGCATAAAGACAAACAATACTACGGAAGGGATTGTAGCGATGACGCTTGCTGCAGCCAAAGGACCTGTTCTGGCCTGTCCTTCCATTCCCGTATATCTTGCAAGTTCAACTTGCAGTGTCGCAAGTGCCGGACTTTTCATCAAGACCAAAGCAAAGAAAAACTCATTCCAGGCCGAAATAAAAGCAAAGAGAGCTGAAGCACCAATAGCAGGTAACAGTAATGGCAGTAATACGGTAAAAATCACCTGTGTTCGACTTGCTCCATCAATCACTGCCGCCTCTTCTAGTTCCAACGGGATACTTTTTACATAGCCATGCATCATCCACAATACAAACGGCAGCGACCAGACAACATAGATCAATGTCAATCCAATAAGAGAATCCGTCAATCCAATATAGCGCAACAGTACATAAAGAGGAATCATGACTAGGATGACGGGAAATATTTGTGAAACAAGAATCCATCCCAAAATTGTATTATTGATAACGGATTTGTAGCGCACCATTGCATATGCCGATGGTACGGCAAGAAGAAGAACGAGAATTGTCGAAACAACACCGACGATAACACTATTCCACATGCTTCGAAAAACTTGTTGGCCATTGATTACGGAACGATAATGATCAAACGATATCTGTTGTGGTAAAATTGTCGGGACCCCCGAGTAAATTTCCTGAGTTGATTTTAATGAACTTGCCACAACCCACAACAATGGAAAAAGCAAAAATATTATATAGAGGATAATTAATCCATGAATCAGCATGCTTGAACGAAGTCGGATTTTAGTCATGCCTCGCTCCGCTCGCGTAATTGTACACGGATGTACATAAAGAGCATGACTGACAGTATAATGACCATAACGTTTCCAATTGCTGCCGCATATCCGATATATCCGTAGCGGAAACCTTCTTCATATGCCGCAAGCATCGGTAATCGAGTCAATCCTCCCGGACCACCCTGCGTCAACACCCAAATAATTCCAAATGTGTTAAAATTCCACATGAACGTAAGAGAAATGATCGCCGCTAACACCGGTTTTAACACAGGAAGGGTGATATTCCAAAAACGATCCCACATTCCTGCGCCATCAATTTTGCTTGCTTCATAGAGATCGTTTGAAATTGTTTGCAATCCTGCTAATAAAAAAATTGCGGCCTTCGATATCTCTCCCCACACTCCGGCCACAATCACCGCAGGAATGACATATTCAAAACTCGACAGCCAGTTTATGGGTGCTGTGATCAATCCCGCATTGTTCAACAAAATATTTACCGCGCCGGTATTCGGCTCATACATCTGTCGCCAGAGAATTCCCCGAATAATCGGCGGCGTAGCCCAAGGAAGTAAAATGAGAATCGTATAAAATGAAGCAAATCGTATTTTGGTATTTAACAGAAGAGCAAGACCAAGACCGAGTCCCACTTGCAATGCTGTCACAATTAATGTCCAGATCATACCTATCTTAAATGAACTCCAAAAATATTCATCATTGAATAGCTGAATATAATTATCAATGCCGTTGAATGAGATTGGATCGCCAAGACGATAATCAGTGAATCCAAGATATATTCCTCTCAACAACGGAATCAACGAGAACACCGTCACCAAAAGAATCACAGGCAGAAGTAATTGCAGCTGACCTATTTCTTTTTTTGAATATAACGAATGATTTTTCTTTTTCTTTGTAATCACGGAGTAGTTATTTGGCCCTTCATCATTCCCCGACAAAATCCGTCAAGGGTTCCTCAGAGTGACTGCAATTATATAAAAATTCGAAATAGATAATGTTGTATACACACTTCTTCATATTCATCAATTGTTGATTACACCCATACAGTGTTCAATGAATGCGCGCTCAAATTCTTCATGGAATTTCCCGGTGCTGTTTCGTGCTGAGATGATAATGAGATCGTTTTGTGGATCAATACGAAATATTGTCCCAGATGCAGCACCATGTCCGAAAGCAGATGAGCTTAAACCACGTCCATCCATCGGCGATGACCCGATTCCCCATCGACGTTCTCCCACTGACAGCTCTTTGGGAAGCATTTTTTCAAATGACTGTTCTGAAAACAATTTCCATCCATTGTAATTCCCTTTGTTCAATAACATTTGTCCAAATCTGGCAAGATCAATGGCCGAACAATATAATCCGCCGTACGTATTGTCCGCATAAGCGCTGTTCATACCGATCGGATGGAAAATGTAATCCTGAAATAAATACGGTACAGCACGACCGGTAATCCTCTCCATCATCTTACCAGCAATAGCATAGCCAACTCTATGATAGGAAAAGGAACGTCCCACATCCACTGTTGGAAGGAGTTGAGCGATCTGATTGTCTAATGCAAAATTCCAATCTGATGCCCATTCACCGACATTCTGCAAACCGGAGGTATGGGTAAATAGATGGCGGAGCGTTAGTTCTGGCAAGTTATTTCCAGAAATTTCGGGAAGATATCGATTGATCGGATCATCAAGGTCAACAATTCCTTGATCGACCAACTGCATCATCAACACTCCCGTAAGGAGTTTTGTTATTGAGGCCATCCACATCTTGGAATTTGTTGCCAACGGTTTCCCATCTGCAGTAATTCCGAACGCTTCATGAAAAATAATCTTTCCTTTGTGCACAATGAGTGTCACATGAGGAACTCCGCCCTTCTCGGCCCAGTTCTTACACACCAATCGCAATTGTTCTATCTGTTCTTTCTTGTACGAAAATGTCGAAACAATTGAATCATTTACAACACTTAAAGATCCATTATTTATTTTTTGCGGAAGCATCACTGGATTTTTCTTTTCAGAGATGCCATCAAGTTTCCGTTTCAATGTAATCCACCACTGCCTGTCTTTTATTCGAGGAGTTTCGAATGCCAAGGTCCACCCGTTGATCTCACTCAACCCGGCAAGGAAAATTGCTGCATCGGAATTATACTGTGGAAAATACTTCATGCTGCCAAAAGAGAATTGTTCAAAATTCCTTTCATATGAATCCCACTGTTCAGAAGAGATTCTATATTCTTTTAAATTATTGAACTTTATCGGAATATTTGCACTATAATCATCAAACTCAACCGGGGAGCAATACAATGTAACATATCGTTTTACAATAAATCCTGACGGTGTTACCAATTCGATCACAGCGCCATATCGACCGGGAGATTCCGCAGATTTCACTTTTTGAAAATCCTTATTGTAAAATGTTACCGTACTTTGAGTTTTACCCAGTTCGTTTTCGACAAGGATTTCATTTTTCCATCGAAATGTTGGGAAACTTCCGGGAGGAAAGATATATTTTTCCGGAACAATCTCTTCCTCCATGAATGCTCGAATCCGTTTTTTATTAATTTCAGCCCATTTGATGGTGTCAACAATGTTTTCGGCAATGTTTATGTATGAATATCCGTTCCCTTCAGGCTGTTGATTCCTGGGAATTGTGATTTGTGCTTTAGACATAACTCCATCTTGCTGCAATCGAACTTCTCCTTTATCAGCACCGGGAGAATAGTGAAGAAGTGTTTTACCGGAAAGTTTTTTTGAAGTGCAGAGCGTATATGCAGCATCTCCCATATGAATAAAATCCATTGCAGAGTAGATGTTTCGATACTCATTGGCCTTCATGTAGACTAATGCATCCCGATACGCATATAAGCGATACCATATTTCCTCTTTCACCTCTCTGCCGCGGATTCTGAGTTTTAACGATTTCCCCTTGGTCAATTTTGACCGGTGAAGAGCTAACACCATATATCCCAAATTTGCCCCATAAGAATTTTGAGCAACTGCCGTAAACGAAAGACGGATTCCATTATTTCTTTTAACAGTCCATGCACTTTCATTTTTTGTGGAGAATGTAACAGTATCAGCGTCATTCACTGTAAGATCGAACCATTCATTGCCTAAATTGTTTCCAAAACCGCATACCCAAATGAATGAAGCTGAATCTCCTTTCCATGATTGTGGAATAGGGGCTGTATTCCATGCAAACATCGATTCACTGCCGGAAGTGCGGGCAACAAATGCTGAGTCCCTACTTTGACCGCTACGGTGAGATTGATACGGTGAGAATGTTCCCTCTATGTATGATTGATATCCTTCTATCCACTTATTCGGCTCTGACTCAATTGTAAAATGAAGTCTGGCCACTGATTCAATATTTACTTGTGCGTATAGAATAGAATGGATTGACAGAACTACCATTACTGAGACAAAGTGAATATTTTTACGAATAACGTGCTTTTCAGAATTTACTATCATCACTGTTTTTTCTTCGTTAAAAGCCATTCATAGATTGCAGGATTATTGTATGTTCTGGTCCAAGCATCGTGATATAGATCAGAATACGATGTGAACGTTGGGTTAGCACCGCAAACAACTAACATATTGATAACTGTTTGAGCTTTTGAAAATGGAATAATATCATCTTTTTCTCCGTGGAAAGCCCACAGTGGAATATCCTTTATTTTGCAGAGATCCCATCCATCTTCAATGCGAAATGCAACAGGAATCAGTGCCGCAAATCGTTTCGGATATCGTATTGCCAAATCTAATGTGCCAATCCCACCCATACTTAATCCGGTAAGATATATTCGATTTGTATCGATCGGGTAACGGGAAATAAGACTATCGATGAGTGTATTCAATTTTTGCTGGATTCCGCCGTTGTAATACCATTCTGTAGATGACGGGCATTGAGGGGAGACAACAATAAATGGAAATGTGTTTTTACCGTCAAGAATTTTTGGTAACCCCTCTCCTTTTACTTTCCAAAGATCGCTTCCCCGTTCGCCGATTCCGTGCAACGAAATGATTAAGGGATATTTTCCGTTCACGACTGCTGAAGTTTCGCGAGGCATAAAAAATAAATAGTTTAAAGTAGATAAGTCGTAAATCTCTTGTTGAATAATCGGATCGCTACCAAAATCCGGTTGCCCCAACACATAATCCGCAAAAGCGCCATTCGGCAGAGATGCGGCGTGATTAAAAACAAGAATACGATTGTTCGATTCATCAACAAGATATAATCTACCCGAAGCATCGCCAAATACTCCTCGTAAATTGCTCATACCATTTCGAGAGAAGTTTTTCAGATTGGTGGTAAAATCGGATTGCCCTAAAACTCCGCTTGCCGCCGCACCATTAGCCAACATCGAGACAGAATCAAATCGAATCACGCGGTTATTGTCATCTTCACAAACCCATAGATGATCGGTACTATCGGCATATACGCCCATCGGTCTATTCATTTTTGTCGATGAAAGTCCGCTTGTGCTTGTCACAAAATCCGGCTGGCCCAATACCCCATCGGCATTTGATCCATTTGATTTCGTCGAGGCAATTTCGAATCGTAAGACACGATGGTTTAATCGATCGGTGACCCACAAGTTTCCTTTCCGATCAACAAAGACACCAACCGGACCCTTCAATTTATTAGCAGAAGTTCCGCCGAAATTTGAAATAAAATCTGCTTGTCCTAACACTCCATCCGCTGCGGCACCGCTCAGTTTTGAAGAGGCATTATCAAACCTTAAGACTCTGTTATTGAGATAGTCACTCACCCACAATCTTCCGGCATTGTCCAGATGGACTCTGAGAGGATCATTAAACTTTGAAGCAGATATTCCGCTGGATGCTGTTGTGAAATCTGGTTGACCGAACACCGCTTCTGCCGGTGATCCGTTAATCATCTTTGCCGACGAGCTCCACCGAAGAACACGATTATTGTAGCGATCGACAACAAATAATTTTCCAGAAATTGGATCGACAGCAACACCAGAGGGAGAATTTAACAACGTTGACGTGGTTCCAGAAAGTTTTGCTGTAAAAATTGATTGTCCTAACACTCCCGCAGCTGGCATATTGTTAAATAGCGGAGACTGAGCGGAAAGTAATCCGAAACCAAAAGCAATTAAAACAAAAACATACAATTGTTGTTTCATTTCCTAAACATCCTTAACGATAAAAACTACTTCATCAAACACATTCGTTTAACAACAACTCCTTGTGTTGTACGAAGGGCATACCAATAAATACCACTGGGTAAATATTTTGCATCAAACGTGAGCATGTATTGCGTATTCGATGTAGCAACGTCATTGAATAAGTCCGTTATTTTTTGACCTAAAAGATTGAACACAGCAACAGAAGTATGGCCTGTATTTCCCACAGAAAAGAAAATCTGTGTTACAGGATTAAAAGGATTCGGGTAATTTTGAGAGAGGAAATGGTCTGCTGGGAATGTAGTACCTTCGACTCTGTTGATTGATACCAAGATTGATACATCGAACCGCATCACGCGATGATTATCAAAATCAGTCACCCAAATATGTCCATTGGGAGAATCCACAAAAATAGATTGCGGATAAGCGAAATTATTTACGGATGGAGCAACGGCGTTTACGGCAACGGATGCTTGTGAGTAGATGAATGGCTGAAGCGTGAACATTAACAACAACGCGCAATGTAATCCAGAGAGATGCATATTCTTCCAAAAAGGTGAAGTCAATTCTACCGAATTTCCATCTTCAAGATACCGGTAAGGTAACAATAAATAGAAAGGAATTGTAGAACATTATAATGCTGAGCATACATCAAACCCTTGAAAGGTTTTGAGGAATCAACATTCGGTGATTGAAATTCCTCTATTGAATGCTGCGCCTTTCAAGGGTTGATGATATTACCAAGAATTATTTCTGAAGCATCAGTTTTTTAACTTCCGTAAAGTTCTGCTCTGTTTCCCCATCGGATGAGGTTGCCGTAATCCGATAGATATACATACCGGTCGATAGTCCTGATGCATTCCATTGATAGGAATAATATCCAGCGGCGAGTTGGCTATTGACAAGTGTAACCACTTCTCTGCCGAGAACATCATAGATTTTCAATGAAACTGTACTTGCTTCCGGTAATCCGAATTTAATTGTTGTCGATGGATTAAATGGATTTGGGTAATTTTGCGACAAGGAATAGACAGTCGGTAAATTACTTTCTGCGTTTTCAACACCGGTTGTTGACGGTGTAGCATCTACTTCATTACTATATCCGCTTTCCATGCCGTAGATATTTACTGCTGTGATTCGGAAATAGTATTTCGTTTCATTTGTGAGGCCGGTCATCACTTTGACGGTATCGGAAATCCCTCCGGTGGCCGAATCGACTTTCGTTGTCGGATTTGCCGCAGTTCCACGATAGATTCTATACCGCAGGAAATCACCTTCTTGATTTTTATTCCATTTTATTGTCACTTGGCCGACGCCGCGTGCTGCACTGAGATTTTGAGGAGCTGCCGGAGCAGTGACAGTAATCGTTGGACCGTTAAACCGCAACACACGATGATTATATACATCAGGAATCCAGACACTGCTTGTTACATTGTCAACAAACACTGACAATGGATATCCCAAACTGCTTGCTGTCGGTGGAGTCGGTGATTCATCGGAAACGAAATCAAACTGACCGTACACTTGATCAGCATTTCCGCCATTCGCTTTTGCTGCTGCATTGTCATACACCATCACACGTGTATTTCCTTCGTCTGCAACATACAATCTTCCTGTTGCATCAACAGTCACTCCACGCGGTTCACCGAGACCTGCTTGAGTTTTTGCAAATGCAGATGATGTGAAGTTTACCTGACCTAACACGCCGTTTGCATCAGCGCCATTTGATTTCGATGCAGCATTATCAAACCGCAATACACGGCTGTTCGATCTGTCAGCAACCCATAAGCGACCATTGATATCCAAAAATACTCCCCATGGAGCACTCATTGTTGCTGCCGTTGTTCCTGAGGTTGTGGATGTATAACTGTCTTGTCCGAGCACACCGTTTGGTGTACCACCGTTTGCTTTTGCAGCAGCGTCATCATAACGAAGAACTCGATTGTTCGCTCTATCTGCTACCCACAATCTGCCATTTGCATCGGCATAAACACTTGCCGGAGCATTCATTTTTCCGCCTGAAGCACCTAAGGTGTTTGTAATAAAATCCGGCTGCCCAAGCACGCCATCTGCTGCAGCTGAGCTTGCTTTAGAGGATGCATTATCAAATCTCAGCACACGATGATTGTCTCTGTCTGCAACCCAAAGTCGACCGCTTGCATCAACGGAGAGGCCGTTTGGATTATTCATTGTGGAAGCGGAAATTCCGCCGGTATTTGCCGTTCGTGTGGTAAAATTCGGCTGTCCAAAAACCGCTTCGGCTTTTGCACCATTGGTCAATTTTGCAGTTGAACTGAATCGAAGGACTCGACGATTATCCCGATCGGCGACAAATAATTTTCCAGTCGTCGGATCGACGGCAACGCTTGCCGGTTCAGCAAACGTTGAGTCCGTCGGGGAAGTCCAATTTGTGTTCGTGGTGAAGTTGTTTGTTCCTAAAACACCGAACGCTGTTCCAAATGTGGATGGTGTCGCTGTGGCTTCATTGCTGTATCCGCTTTGCATACCATAAATATTCACAGCAGTAATGCGGAAATAATATTTTGTTTCATTCGTTAGTCCATAAATGACAATGGAGGTGTCGGAAGGGCCACCCAAGGTCGAATCGACTAACGTTGTGGGATTGGCTAGCGTTCCGACATAGATTCGGTATCGTGCAAAATCCCCCTCGGTATTTTTGTTCCATTTTAATGTTGCTTGCAGATTTCCACGATACGCAGCAAGTTGTTGCGGTGCTGATGGAGCAACAAGATTTATTTTGGGACTTTTAAATCGCAATACACGGTGATTATAAATATCCGGTATCCACACATAGCTATTCAAATTGTCAATGAAAAGCGAGAGTGGATATGCCAATGTATTAGCACCCGGAGGGTTTGGTGAAGCATCGGATGTAAAATCAAGTTGCCCATACACATTATCGGCATTTGCACCATTTGCTTTTGCTGCTGCACTATCATAAACCATTACGCGAGTATTTCCTTCGTCAGCAACATATAATCTACCTGCTGCATCCACCGCAACGCCGCGAGGTTCACCAAGACCTGCTTGTGTTTTTGCAAATGTTGCCGTAGTAAAGAGAGCTTGTCCTAACACACCATTCGCGTCTGCACCATTTGATTTTGTCGCTGCGTTATCAAAACGTAACACACGACTATTCCCTCTGTCTGCTACCCATAAGCGTCCATTCACATCAAAGAACACTCCCCACGGCGCACTCATTGTTGAAACTGATGTTCCGCTTGTCACCGATGAATAATCTGCCTGGCCTAATACGCCGTTAGGTGTTGAGCCGTTTGACTTGGCAGCAGCATTATCAAACCGGAGAACACGATTATTTGCTCGATCAGCAACCCAAAGTCGTCCATTAGCATCGGCATGCACACCGGCAGGAGCACTCATTTTACCGCCGGTAGCGCCAGCAGAGTTGGTGACAAAATCAGGTTGTCCCAGTACACCATTTGCGGCTGATGAACTTGTTTTTGTTGCTGCACTGTCAAAACGGAGGATACGATTATTATCTCGATCTGCAACCCACAATCGTCCGTTCGCATCAACGGAAACGCCGTTCGGATTATTCATTGTAGAGGCAGAGATACCACCGGTGTTCGCCGTTCGAGTCGTAAAATTTGGCTGGCCAAACACAGCTTCAGCAGCTGCTCCATTTACCATTTTATCGGCAGAACTAAACCGCAAGACTCTGCGATTATCACGATCGGCAACAAACATTTTTCCGGAAGCGGGATCGATTGCAACACTTGCCGCTTCTGCAAATGTTGATGTCGTTGGCGATGTCCAATCCGTGTTCGTTGCAAAATTATTTGTTCCTAAAACACCTATTGCTGATGGTGGACCAACCTCAAATCGTAACACACGATGATTCCCTAGATCCGGCACCCACAAATTGCTGGTAGCAGGATCAATAAAGAGCGACAAAGCATATGCTAAACTTTTTGCAGTGGGCGGATTCGGAGCAAGATCTGAAACAAAATCTGCCTGACCAATCACAAAATCTGCATTTGCTCCGTTTGCTTTTGTTGATGCACTATTATAGACCATGATTCTTGTATTGCCTTCATCCGCAACATATAATCTTCCCATAATATCCACAGCAACTCCGCGAGGCTCGCCAAGTCCTGCTTGTGTTTTTGCATACGTAGCTGTGGTAAATGTTGCTTGTCCTAATACACCGTCCGCAGACGCACCGTTTGGTTTTGTTGCGGCAGTATCAAATCGCAGAACACGACTGTTAGAACGGTCGGCAATCCAAATACGTCCTTTACTGTCTCCGGTAACACCCCATGGGGCACTTAATGTTGTTGCTGTCGTACCACTTGTAACAGTAACAAGATCCGGTTGACCGAGTACACCATTAGCCAATGCGCCATTGGTTTTTGTTGCAGCACTGTCAAACCGTAACACTCGATTGTTTGCTCTATCAGCAACCCATAAGCGGCCTTTGCTATCAACGTAAATGCTCGCAGGTGCATTCATTCTTCCTGCTGTAGTTCCTGTAGTACTATCGGCAAATGTCAATTGTCCTAATACTCCATTCGCTGCTGCACCGCTTGCTTTTGTTGATGCACTATCAAAACGTAAAATACGATTATTATCACGATCAGCAACCCAGAGTCGTCCATTCGCATCTACAACCACACTATTGGGGTTTTTCATTGTTGCAGCTGAAATTCCGCCGTTATTAGGTACTCTGGATGTAAAGTTCGGTTGTCCAAATACAGCTTCCGCTGCTGATCCGTTTATGAGTGATGCTGCGGAAGTGAAACGCAATACTCTACGATTATCCCTATCAGCAACAAACAATTTCCCTGTCGTCGGATCGATGGCAACACTGGCAGGTTCTGCCAATGTGGTCGTTGTCGGCGAAGCATAATTCGTATTTGTTATGAAATCTGTTGTGCCTAGAACACCTGCCGCTGCCGGAGTGTTCGAGAGAGGAATTTGTGCGAACAATGACAGATTCATCATTGCCAGCAACAAGAGCATCGTACCGAGTAGCTTGTTTTGTTTCATAAAACCTCCATCATAAAAAATTGAGAGGTGTATAAAAAGTGAACTATGTGATCTATTGTTACTAAACATGTTATGAAAAACACTTATTGACTTCTTAGGTGCATCAACATATCATAATTATTTGATGAGCATCATTTTTTTTGTCATCGAAACACCATTCACCTGCAGTCGGTAAAGATACACACCGGTCGAAAGTGAGGAGCCGTTAAATGGCACGGTCATCGTTCCGGCAGGAAGTTGTGTATTTAACAATTCATCAACTTTTTGTCCCAATGCATTAAAGACTTCCAGCAAAACAAACGACTTTGTTTTCACATCGACCGTGATAAAGGTTGTTGGATTGAATGGATTCGGATAATTCTGATGAAGCGATATTTTTTCCGGCATTAGCATATTTTTTTCAGACACAGATGTCAAAAGATCATTGGAATAGATCGTCAAACCATCTAATTTCTCTGCCGTATAGATATACTTACCATTCACAACAACGCCTCGTGATTCCGGAACTCCGTCATAAAATCCATCTTCTACCGGCGCTGATGGGTCAGAAATATTTATTGCCCTCACTCCCGTTCCTTCTGACGCCACATAACAGTATTTTCCATCCACTACAGCCGTATAGCCATATCCGCCTGTTTTAATTTTGGAAACCAACGATGGGACATTTAAATTTTCAATTTTGTAGATCTTTAAACTGTCGCCGTCCGGCACAAATGCATTCGTTCCGGAAATTGCAAAACCTTCGTTTCCTATTTTAAATGATCCGGTAGAACCCTTTTTCACCGGAGCGGAAGGATTAGAGATATCGTAAAAAGTAATTTTACTGTAGTCAGTAATCCCGGCGATTGATCCATTCACAGAAACATTTTCACCATAAACACTGTTGCCGGTATATTTAATAACAGAAGCAGAGGTCGGTGTTGTGATATCAATTACTCCCATTCCGCTGTCACTAGCGGCAACGTATACTTTTGTACCGCTGATGGAAATTCCGCGAGCACGAGGAGTTTTAATGGTATTGATCTTAACAGGAGTTGATGCATTTGTTACGTCAACAATATATACGCCGGAATCTCGAGCTGCCACATACGCATAATTTCCACTTGCAACAACTGCTCGAGAATCGCCACCCAAATCTACTGTTGAAAGTAATGCCGGACTGGAAGGATTTGACACATCGAGAATTCTGAGACCGGCCGTTCCATAAGCAACATATACTTTTCCGTTATCATAGAATGGCGTATATGCGGTTCCGGATGGCGCAGCAAGTGCTGCAAGAAAGGACGATGTCACCGGTGCCGTAGGAGTCGATACGTTGATGGCGCTGACTCCGGGAGCAGGATTTCTGTTTGCTACAAAAATATGTCCTGTTGGTGTTCCACCAACAGAGACGGCACCATAGTACAGCGAAGCAGCCCGTCCTGTCGTTTTAATTTTTGTCGAGTAAACCGGTGCTGCCGGATTCACGACATTATATATAGACATACCGGAATCACCGACGGCTACATATCCATAGTTACCATCAAATACAATCCGCGCAGTTCTGTATCCTGATGGAATCTCCATCACATTCACAGGATTTGCCGGTGCCGAAACATTCACCACAGCTAATCCGGCATCATAATTACATACGTAGGCATAACCCGACCTGACATTGATATACTGGTGGTATCCTCCATAAGCCGCAATTCTTCCGACATAAATTGGAGCTGCCGGGTTTGTTATATCAAGGATATGACTTCGTGATCCTGCTGCGATGTATGCGTACTGTCCAGAAATGACGACACTTTCACAATACTCTAAACTATCAATTGAGATAACTAATTGTGGAGTTGCTGGAGTGGCAATGTTGTACACTTTAAAACCAGCCCCACCAGCAGCTACGTACGCATATGTTCCGCTCGTGGCAATTCCTTCACATGTTGTGCCGGGAGCAACTTCCACCGTTGACACCAATGATGGTGTTGTGGGATTTTGAACATTCGCGATCCACATCTTACTGCCGCCGCTTGCAACGATGTATTGCGTACTATTGATCGATGTCCTTACAAGATCTTCGACAACAGCAGACACAGTCACGCTTCCAATTTTCACGGGAGTTGAGGGATTTGTGAAACTCGCTATCTGAATTTTATTTCCCAGTCCGTAATATACCACCGAACCTGCGGCAAATATTCCTTTGGATTCCCCTTCACCTTTTCCATAATTTCCAAGGAGTGACATGTTCTTACTCTCCTGAGCGATCAACACTTGACCTAACAGCATCACGAACGTAAGAAATATTGCAAACGGTGAATTAGATTTCATCTGAACCTCCATTGTGATGATGATAAAACAACATTCTTAGTTGAACGCTACAGCTTCAGAGGACGCATGTGTAGCAATAAATTTTTCAATTTCAGTCCGACGCGGGGCAGAATTTTGCGCTCCCATTCGGGTGACAGAAATAGATGCGGAAGCATTTGCCATCCTTGCACCTTTTTCGATCGACATGCCTTCAGACAGAAACGCAGCCAACGAACCGCTGAAGACATCGCCCGCTCCCGTTGAATCAATAGATCGTACCTGGTATGCAGGAATAAGTTCCATTGAACCGGAAAGTCCGGCAAAAATTCCTTTCGAACCGAGCGTGATCAAGACATTTTTAATTCCATAGTCAAAAAATTTTTTAGAAATAGTCCGCATGCTCTCTTCATCAGTTACTTTGGTTCCTGTAAGCATCTCTGCTTCTACTTTATTGGGAGTGATGATGTCAATCTCCTTTAAGATGCTTGCCTCCAACACCTGAGCGGGAGCAGGATTCAAAATAACTATCGTACCGTTACGGTGGGCATTTTTAATTGCTGCAAGAACCGCATCAAGCGGTGATTCTAACTGCACAAGCAATACTGCGGCTGAGGAGATTTCTTCCTTTGCCTTTTCAATATCCGCAGGATGTAGACGTGCGTTTGCGCCGGAAGCTACGACAATGCTGTTTTCTCCCCGTTCATCCACGACAATAAATGCAACGCCCGTTGCAACATCGGTATCATGAAAAACATACCGAGTGTCGATCCGCTCTTCTGACAGCCGCTGGATTCCTTCTTTCCCAAGCACATCATTTCCCACTCTAGCGATAAAACTGACTTTGGCTCCGGCACGGACTGCCGCTACTGCCTGATTTGCCCCTTTCCCTCCTCCACCTTCCGAAAAGATTCCGCCAATCACCGTTTCTCCCGGACGTGGGATTCTTCCTGTTTTTATGGTGAGATCCGTATTATAACTTCCTATGACAACTACTTTATTTTTCATGGTCAAATTATCACGTTCCGCATTATTAGGACAATGCTGTTAAGGTTTAAAAAGAAAATCCAAACGAGAACATGTGCGCCTGCGTTAGTTCATTAAAGTCGACATATGCATAATTGAGAGTGCCAAATGTTCCTGCAAACGGATACGTAATCCCTGCTCCGAATGTAAATCTCTGCACGTCATAATTGAATTTATATCCGCCGCGAAGAAAAAATATTCCATCAAATGCATAACTTGCACCAAAATGAAATTTTTCTTTCCCGTCATTTGGATGGTCCCCTTCTATCACAACTGTTACAAAATGAGGGCTCCCGTCTTCATTCAAAAAATCCATCGCCATACCGGCACGAAAATCCAACGGCATGCGAACGTTATCCGATTCTGTTTGAAATTCTTCACTCCATCCGCCAAAACGTGAATCGGGACCGAAATTTCTCGCCGTAATGGCTATGCGCAATGTTTTAAATCCTGTGTAGTACATTGTTCCGAAATCTAACGACCAGTTTCTCATGGAAAGTTCTGCAATTTGTTGCTGCATCCATCGGATGTTGCCGCCGACCGAAAGATTGTCCGTAATCTTTCGAGCGAATGAAAAACCTGCCGCAATGTCATTTGCTGTGAACATATTTCCCGTCACGACCGGTGTTGTTCCGCTTGTTCCAGTAGACATATTGATCGTTTCTGGAATATCACCGTATCCAAGTATGGCAATACTGGCACCTACTACACCGATATCACCTAAATTATATGCAATGGCAGAGGACTGATGATTAATATCTGCAATCCACTGTACTGCATTAATTTGAACATCGATATTTTTCACATCGGAAAGTGAGGCGGGATTTCCGAAAATAGCACTTGCATCACCATGAGAGACTGCGGTATATGCTCCCGCTAATGCCGCTTGCCTGGCATCGCCGTTTATTTTTAAGAACTGCCAACCTGATTGTCCCGCCCGTTCAATATCGATCGGTGAAATTCCGGATTGTGCATAAATACTTATCGGCAAAACAAGCGTGATAGAGAGGATTGCGTGAAATATTGTTTTTTTCAATTGCATGAGATTCTTCTCCATTACTTCACAATTGCTAATTTGCCGATATATGATTCACTCGTATGGCCCGGTACTAGCGATTCAACACGGTAGATATAAACGCCCGGTGCAATACCGAGAGTCCATTTGTTCAATTGATAATCAAGTCGTTTAATGCTTCCCCATGCTTCAGATCCGCTTCCGTCATCATGTGTAATTTCTTGTATGACATCACCGGTGAGGGTGTAGATTTTTATTTTGCATTTTGCCGGAATGCCGATGAATTCCATTCGATATCGTTCGCCGGTGCCGTTAAGATTACTATGTTGTCGAAAAGGATTAGGAACAACAGAAACGTTATTCGGAAACTGAAGATTTGGCCCGCGCAGTGGATATACCGGAAAGCGTGTATTATTTACTTTACCGCATTCATTACCGCTCACATCATAACTGGTCACACAATAATAGTTGCCGACACCGAACGGTAAATCTTTATCGACAAATCGAATATTTCCATTAACCAATACAGTAGAATCTTTTTTGATATCTGATACTAGTGTCCACGGTCCGATTGTAAAGTAGTTAGAACGGTAGACTCGATATCCGGCAAGATCATTCACGCCAGAGATAGGATCTTTATACGCTGCTGAAACTGGAGTCCAATCAATAATAATTCTTCCGGGCTCAGTGGTTACTTTCAAACTATTCTCTCCATCCGTAGGTGTTGGAGGTGGATGAACGGCAGGAAGATAATTACTTGCATATAATTTCCGTGCAGCACGAACGTGCGAAAACATGGAATCGCGAGATGCCGTTGCCATGAGATCAATGTTCGCAACGCCCCCTTCTACTATTTTTGCACGATCCATTTCTCCCATAACTTCGGCAAAAACGATTTTAACAGAGCCGAATGGAGAGAGAGAAACGGGGCCGACACTTACTAAAAATTCAGGCCGACGTTCGTATTTATTTCCTCCTTCACCACCAATTATACGGGCAGAATCCCAGGACATTCGCGGCTGCTGATGCGTCATCACTTCTTTCACACGTGCATGGGAAGATGATCCCTGAATGAACATTTGATCTACTGCTCCGGCACCTTCTGTTAAACCTTGTCCGGTATGTTCCAAAATATTTTGATATACATTGGCTCCCGCTGAATCAAGAACGACAACCGTAAAATATCCCGGAGCGTCGAGTTCGTGTTCTCGTATTCCTTGTTGATAAATATCCCTGGCATCTCCTATATCACCGCGTAATGGACCGACACCAAAATTATATACCGTCGGCGCTTCGTCCTGACTCCTGAATCGTTGATGATCATAAAAGTAGAAGAGTTTCTCCGTCGGGCTCCATGCATATTTTTCATCTCCTCTGCTGCCCGAACGTTGGGTCATACGAATACCATATCGCATTCCAAAAATCATCGAATCGACCGACGTCAATTCGTTATTGGTGATTGTCACCTCATGAATGATAAAATCACTTAACCCGGGGTAACTCCAAACCATGCTACGGCGTGACACATCCACATTTAGTCCGTTCACATGATGAGCGCCAGTCACAATCTCTTCTCCCGATATTCCAAGATTTTGCAGATTATAATTTTTCGTCAATGTCGCCTCTTCAATCGGAAAAACATCTTGCCCCGACGGGAAGAACCGTGAGTTGATTGTGTATGAGGATGCAACATTCTGTCTTACACCATAGATTGCGTATCCGGCAGCTTCAGCATAATTTAAAGCATCATTAACATTGGTCCCTTTTGAATATCCGGGATAATCAATCGTATGAAATCCATTTTGCGTTTCTGTCGGATCTCCGTATTGAAGCGAGTTCCAAACAGTCGCCCACAGTTTCCCTCGTTTTAAAGTCTGTTTTCCCCACGTCACTTGTGCGGACACTTCAGTAACACCAATCAGAAAAAGAATAATTACAATACCATGTTTTTTTATGTTCACTGTAAGACCTTCTTAAAATTTTATCGATACCTGGAAATAGATTCGTTGCGGTGCCACTTCGTACGAGTACCATTCCCAAATGTTCGGTTCGGAAAAATCGGATGTTTTCGGAAGGCGTTCGCTGTCAGGTAACTGTGAATTTTCAATATAGCGTATCAATTCATCGCCATAAAGCAGGCGGAGAAATTTAGAATTGAGCACATTTTTAATATCAACGCTGAACTCTGTCGTCAATCCGATCAGGTCAATCCCCTTTGAAATTTTGAGATCGATCTGATAATAGTTGAACCATCGCATATTATTCGGTTCCGTGGAGGGATCGCCCGGACCATGGTACGTGTATTGATCCCCCGTTCTCCACCAAAAATTTGAATAGATGTTCACATCACTTAACGGTTTTATTCCCGCAAATTCAGGACCTTCATCTTTATTGATCGAAAAACTTGCCCATCCTTTAATGCGCTGATAGTTGCCCCATGCTCCTCTTCCTTGACGCAAACCTTTCGGGACATTGAGGCTTTGCGATCCCGGTTCATATAATCTGCTGAATCCAACTTCGCCGTCGAACGACCAATACATTTCATGACTCAATCCGAAATTGAACATTCCATCAAATCGCGAATCAAGCTTTGTTTCAATACCGCGTACATCGGAATATCCAGAATTGCTTACCATTAATGCTTTTGTTGCTGTGTGGGTGGACGCATAGACACCAGTAATCACATCCGCTTCGTGCGAAGCATCTTTATAATAACCGGTGAGATCGATTTTTATGATCTCTGCGATATTATAATCTACTCCCAATTCGTATTGTATTGTCCGCTCATATCCCAATTGTGAATTGCCATAATATCCCTGCCATTCATCCATATAGGTAGTCTGTTTTGCGTACGGATTCAGAATACTATCCCACGATGTTCTATAGTTTACAAAGGGAAAACCAAACATTTTCGTCCAGGAAGGACGTTGATAAAAATGTCCATACACAAAATGAAGAACAGAATTTTCACTCATTGGATGAGAAATACCAAGGCGAGGAGCAATGGCAATCTGTATTTTTGTCTGTTCCCGTTCCGGCGTTCCTGGAATTCCCAACGGCGCACCAGGATCATGTCCCGGCGTTCCAACTTCAAATGCCAGCGGATCAAACATCAACTTTGGAGTATTCCTATTTTGATTAAAAAAATCTCCCCGGATACCGATGTTCACAATCAAACCGGGAAATTCTATTTTGTCCTGTGCATAGACATTCCCTTCGTACGGATTTCCGTCAAAGATATTCATAGAATTATTTCTGCTGCTTTTGGATTCGGCGGCAAAATTTTCATAATAAAAGTCATGCGTTTTAAACGTAAAGCCAGTTTTAAGGTTGTGTGTTTTTGTAACCTGATTGGTATAGTCCCCTTTAATTTGATATGACTGCGAGAAATTTTTTGTCCACGTGTGATAGTACGCCTGAAGCGTATAGCGCGGATGCATCGATACAACATCAGCCAACCAAAGAGTATCCGAAATGCGGTGTTCTCTATCCGATCGATCCATCCGGTCCTTTAGATAACTGACGGTTACTTCATATAATGATTGTTCATTCAGCACATGAGTTACCTTCCCATAGAGTTGAGACCAACGTCGTAATTCCGGCCATTGTCTGAACGGAGCACCAAACAAATTAAATTTTGCTCGTGCATATTGTTCATCGATTCTCATCGGGGCAAGCCATCCTGCTTCCTGTCCCATCTCCGACGTATTAAAATTTGATGAAGTGTAATCTGCACTTTCATATCCGCCGACAAACCCACCGACACGAAACTTAAATGCTGGAGAAAATTTGTAACTAAGGTATCCTTGAATATTAAATTCGGGATTGAACGGAATGGCCTGTGGAAATATTCCTACTCCTTCTTTATATCGACCCGAGGCAAGAAAACTTAACTCATCTGTTACACTGCCAAAGAATGTCCCTTCATATTCATATTCGGCACGATCGGCATATTTTCCCATCACATCATTCGGCGTCGTTTGCTTACGCCAAGACTGAAGCAGTGAATCAGGATTTTTTTGATAATATCGACTGTTCACATCTTTTGATTCATCAGTCCAATATTGAATACCAGTGCTGACATAATCGTTGTTCTCTTTGCTGTACATGTTTCTTCCAAAATGATACACACCGGCCGGACGCACGCGACCGATCAATGTACCGCGTATCCCTTCCGGCGCTTCTTTGGAAACAATATTAACAACCGCAGAACGTCCTTCGCCATATTCCGCATTATACCCGCCGGTCAAAACCGATATTTGTTCAATGGTTGAGGTGTTGAATCCGGAATAGTTATCCGATACTAATCCACTGTTCACGGAAAGATTGTCAATCATATACACTGCCTGCACCATAGAACTTCCACGGACATATCCTTTTGTTGTTCCCCGCTGCCATGCAAGATTGGAGTTATCGCTGAAAATTCCCGCTTGAGTTTCCAAAACATCTTTTATCGTACGCACTCCGGAATTTTCCAGAACTTTGCTTGTCACAATTTGTTCGCTTGCTGTTAAGTCCTTATCGATTATTGGACGCTCTGCAACAATATTAACAACTTCCCCTTCAAGCACAGAAGATTCGAGTGCGAAATTTTTCGTTGTTGTTCTATCGATAATGATCGAAACATTACTGCTGTTGACCGTTTCGTATCCAAGAATAGAAACAGTCAGCGTATATATTCCGGGAGGAACGTTCAGAATAAAATAGTCACCATTCACATCAGTAGAAGCTCCCGTTTTTAATCCTTTAATCATAACATTGGCACTAATGAGCGGTTCACCATTCGCTTTGTCAATCACTCGTCCCGCAATCTTGCCGGTATTTCCTGCAACACCAATGAACGATACAATTACCGTCACACAAATCATGGCAATGATTTTTTGAGAAACATATTTTAAGAAAGGCTTCATTCGAACAATCTCTTTGATGTACTCAGTTACGTTATTTTTTGTTTAGATGCGTTATGTTGGAGAATGTTGCGAGACGAGCAACGGAATTGCGAACATTCAACTTTGGTTCCAACAATACCTTTCGGCGTTCATCTTCGGGGTTTCTCATTCTTCGATACAACATTGCCACAGCCATCTCAGTCATTTTCGTGATTGGCTGTTCAATCGCAGTAAGTGCCGGAGACAAATATGATGTGAAGACAGGATCGTCGAACGTGACAAGAGAAATATCTTTGGGAATATTAACACCGTTCTCTCTGCACGCTTCGAGTGCGCCGAGCGCAATAAGATCGCCCGCAGTAAAGATGGCGGTCGGAGGCTTTGATAATTTTAAAAGATGTTTTGTTTCAAGGTAACCGTTCAACGAACGAAAGTCATCACCAACAATCAAATGTTCGTCGATGGCAATTCCTGCGTCATCCAGTGCTTCTTTGTATCCTTGAAGTCTTGTTTCATTTGCATATGTCCCGGGCAATCCCTGAATGAAAGCAATGCGGGTGTGCCCCTCTTTGATAAGATGATTTACCGCATACAGAGATCCTTTCACATTATCCACGCTCACGGAGTCAATATCCAGAAAATCGAAACAGCGATCGATCATCACCAGCGGAATAGCTGCCTCCCGAATTTTTTGTATATGGGAAAACTCTTGACCAACAGAAGCGATGATCAAACCATCCACACGTTTTTCCAGCAGACTCTTTACAGCAGATTTTTCGATGGAAATATCTTCATCCGTATCATATACAATAAAATTGTAGCCACCTTTACGAAGTTCGCCGGCTAGAGACTTAATCACTGCAGAAAAAAATGGGTTGGCAATGTCCGGAACAATCAAACCAATCTCATACGTCTTTTGCAAACGCAGTCCCCTCGCTAGCGTATTAATTCTGTATCCAAGATCCTTTGCTGCCTGTTTTATAGTTGCTTGAGTCTCTACGCTGATTTTATATTTTTTGGAATTGTCGTGGAGAACTCTCGATACTGTGGAGATGGAAAATCCGGTCTTTGTTGCAACATCCTTGAGCGTAGATGACATAGTATTCGTTGGTTAATGGATGCTTTTATGTAGAAATTTTAGATTTTGTGCAAACGATTGTATAATAATCAGGTATTATTGTTTTTATTCGATTATTAATGCATGCAATCGTTTGCACAACGTAGGGAATTATTCCAACTCTGTCAAGTTAAAAAATCGAGGATGGGATTTCTTAGAAAATTAGAAGGAAAATGAGGAACTAATCTGGTTATTGTATTGAGAAGTTTTTTAGAAGATAATTCAATATCTAATGGTTTTTACATAGAATTCGTCTGGCAGTTAATGACATTTATTAAAATTTTACCGTCTCACATGTTCGCTAAGAGATACATCTTAAAAGGAAGCAAGAAGGGTATTATTAATTTTCGTCAGGTGATAATATTCTGTTATTCGATTATAGCAGCAGCAATTTTATCAACCATTCGTTGAAAGCTTTCTTCACTAAATCCAATTGACTGGTAAATAATGGTCCCCTCTTTTCCGACAACAAAATTTCGCGGGATTGACTTCACTCCAAATAATCTCGAGATATTTTTATCATGGTCGTACCCAAGAGGAAACGTATAACCATATTGGCGCATAAAGTTTCGTAACTCATTTTCGTTATGATCTGTTGTTAATGCGATCATCACAAAATCGGTGGACTTAAATCGCTGCCATACTTCTTTTTCCAGATGCGGTATTTCTCTCACACACGGTCCACACCATGCTGCCCAAAAATTGATCAGGACTACTTTCCCTCGCAGACGGTTAATATCAACTTCCGATCCGTCCAAATTTCTGTAAGTAAACGATGGGACAGGAAGGCCAATTAAATTGTCACTCGCTTTGGGATTTGTTCTTCCTGTTGAACCTCCCGCAGTTTTCTCTAACTCAAGGTTAGTCGATGAAGATTGAGGGAAGGAGGGCATCGGTATTGAAGCCGTTGAACGTTTTACTTCAGTTAATTGCCACGTACCATTTCGTTTTAAAACGACCACACGGCCGTCAAATGTTAATGCTGTATCTTCCGGTTGTGCGGAACGATTCATCATGAACCACATTCCATTTTTTTTTAGCATGACAGTTTCCCCACTAAGCGTCCTTGCACGGATATCCTGACAGAAAACAACGCTTCCCGTCAAAAACATAGAACCAATCATTATTAAAATTATTTTCATCAATTCCTCAACTATTGATACATCTGTGGGATGAATAAATCTTACAAAATTTCAGATAAGAGTATTTTCACCCTTCGCAGCGTTGTTCGGGTTATATTTTTCCATCAGTTTCTTAAATTTTGCGTTATGCTTCCGCTCAATAAAGTGCGCTAACTCATGAACAATGACATGTTCAATAAAATGCAACGGTTTTTGTGCTAATTCAAGATTCAGCCATATTCTTTTTTTAGTAATATTACACGTACCCCATTTTGTTTTCATTTTTTTAATTCTCCACTCTTCCGCGTGCACATTCATCTTCTCTTCATATTGTGGAATAATCGGCAGGATGATCCTTTTCAACTCCTCTTTATACCACGCATCCAAAATCGCCTGACGGTTTTTACGGTTTGATCCTGGTCGTACCACCATAACAAGTCTTGAACTCTCCTTCTCCTTCCTTTCCAGATCTGTTTCTTTAGTTCTATTCATTCCCGGTTTCGTCTTTCTCGTTACTGAAGTCAAATTCTGACAGCACGATGAATCTGATGAATTTTTCCCATAAAAGTATTTGTCATTGAAAATAACTCCTTGTTTCCCTTTTCTCTCCACTACTTCCAAACGGTATGCTTTCCCGAGATAGCAATGTCCTTCACCAGAGAGATAGTGCACCGGAACTTTCCATACAACACTCTTCATCTTAGACTGATGTTTGCGTATCCATTCTATCTTTGATCGTACAAAATGAATGATTTTTTCTTCCGGATAATTGTGAGGCGCTGTTATTACAATATTCCCTGAAGGAGGTGTAATACGTAGATTAAGATTTTTAATCTTTTTCGATATCACATCAAGCGATATCTCTTCTATCATAATATTCTTCTTCGGATTCATTAACACATTCAATCCTATTAATCCTGTATTTTGAGAATTTTGCAATTTTGATAATTTATTACGTTTTGTTCATTACAGATTTATCGTTCACTATCCAAAGAATTACAACACTCACCACGGCCGCAAAAAAGCACCAAACTGAAGTAAGATACTCAATGTAAAATACCCCCGTCACAATACAGGCAAGTAACATTAATATTCCTAAAAGGCGACTCCTTTTTATACTTGAGACAAATAGCGGCGGTATAGCTGCAACTACGTAGATGAAAAACACTACATCAGCTAACGACTGAGGGAAATCACTGATGTATTGAATATGATGTCTATCGATCTGTGGATAAACATTCATAAATAAAAGACAATATGAATAATAGATCGCAACCGCAGCGCCCAGCCCAAACATTACCCGTAAAATCTGCTTTCGTTTGGGATCCTCCTCCATTAACAATACTGACAATGGCATAAGCACAGGCCAAAGGATTCTGGCGACAAATAAAAAGATATATGTGCCATACTGTTCCAAATTAGCATTCGCCGGATTGGATAATGAGTACCAAACAAGACCTTCAGAGAATTGTTGAATTCCAAAAACTAATGGAATTGACGCAAATGTCGTTTGTGCAGGAACGTGGATTTTTTTTACAGCGGCTACGCCTATCGAGGAAACAACAATACCTCCTGCAATACTTGCTTCTAATGAAAAACACATATCAAATCCTTATCATAATTATTTACTATTCATGCAAACAAAAATATCTGTCTCGGTTGTTGTACATTCTATTTGGTAATTCATGTTCTATTATACATACATAGAGTTTTGAGAAATTGCAATCCCGTAAAAGCGGTATAGAGAAAAGGTAACAATGAATGAGAATAACAATTTTGAAGGGAGAGATCTAATACTTGAATTCTGGATAGTAAATCTTTACCACAGAGGCACAAAGGCACAGAATAATAGATGGATAAAACTTGAATCCTAAATCCCTAAACTTTTGAGAATTCATCTTGAACCATAGGTATATAGGTTCATTTTAAAAACAAAAAACCCGTTAATTCAAAAACAATTAACGGGATCTTTTTGAGCTGGCAACGAGACTTGAACTCGTGACCTGCTGATTACGAATCAGCTGCTCTACCAACTGAGCTACGCCAGCAAACAATGTTCTTGCTTGAAATTGTGAATAAATATACAATTTTTAGCGCAAATCCTCAACTAATAATATATCTCCCTTCTTCAAACCGTTTGGTGCTATATTAGTATACTTCATATTAGACTCACAATAAAGAACTGTTGATGCCAATCGAAATAAAAATAAGCTTAGAAGATTTAATACGAAGAGTATTCTCTCTCATCGATGGACAGATACAAGTATCTTCTTCTGAAAATGTTCCTTTTCCTTATTATGATCTGAATGAAATGATAAAAATCGAATTTGAACAGATCCAATCTCCTCTGCGGCTTTCCATCAAATTTAAGAACAACAAGAATAAATATGGATCCGAGTGTGACATCACTGGCAATCTCTTTGCCATGCTCTGGATGTATAAGCATCGAAAACAAATATCGGACAGGAAAAAGGATCCAAAACCTAAGTTCAAGGTACAATGTGAGCTCTACGATTTATGGCTGGAGGATTATCAGGAAGTAGAAGAAATTGATATGAATTCTATTTCAACTATCGATGCCTATACCATCAACAAAAAGACCAAGAAAATCTTCCCACTAAAGTTTTAGTAATAGATCAATAAACAGATTGCACTTTTTTTTCCTCCTGTTATTCTTCCCTTTTTTTGGTACGTTTAAACTGTCCATCTAAGAAAGGACATACCATGAAACATCTGATACTGTTCCTTCTCATTTCATTTTCCTTCGCACAACCCAGTAGGATTGAATTAAAAAATCATTATTCGGCAACACTTACTACTGTGAAAGAATTTAACATTTTTTACCCTGAAGGATACGATACTGAATCAGTGCGTTATCCCGTTGTCTATCTTTTCCGCGGCGCTGTGGACGAATGGGCAGATCCGACGGAAGATAACAACCGTCGAGGAAACATCAAGACGGTTTTCGATTCACTCTATGCAAAAAAGAAGGTCGGGAAAATGATTTTGATCATGCCGGGACTGGGTGCTCCCGCTTCGGGTGCTGAATATCTTTACCTTGTCAATGATCTCATACCGTATATCGATGCAAATTATCGAACCATACCGAGCAGATCGCATCGTGCCATGGATGGCTTTTCTCTCGGCGGACTCATTGTGACAAATCTTCTTGCCGAGGCACCACAATATTTTATATCTGCCGGTTCGTATGACGGAACATTATCATTATTCAATAATGTAAAGTTCACGAATGCAAGCAGCTCCCTTATATATTCTATCAAACAAGTGCAGCTTCTCTATCATACAGCGTCAGTCGGCGGGAATAATAATAGCAACAATCTCATAACGTTTAACATTCTCAACACAAAAGGTGTTTATAATTCTCTTCCATCGTTTTTATTAGATCCTAATTCACAACACAATTGGTATTATGCTGATTGGCATGTGGCTATAACTCTACCGCTTCACTGGCAAAAGATGCTTACTTCAAATAACAGTTTGGATGTCGCCTTAAAAACGGAATTGACCGGTAAGACTGTTTCCGGCAATGTTACAATTGATTGGACACACAGAAATGTTTCCGATACAATAACAACGCTTCTCTCTTATTCAAAAGATAATGGAAAGAACTGGTCAGTGTTTTATACGACAAACGGAAGCGACTCTTCAGTAATATGGTCTACATTATCACTCCCTGACGGAACGCGGTATAAATTACAAGTTGTGGCAGCCGGAGATACATTATATGGTTCATCCACAAGCGGATTATTTACAGTGAATAATCCCGGCAACGGTTCACCCGATGTAGAATTCGCCAATCTGAAAGAACAAGATACTGTCTCCGGCAATTATAATCTGCAATGGTATGCAGGCGATGCTGATGGCGATCTTTTAACAATCTCGATCGATATTTCTTATAATTCCGGTACATCATGGAAAAACATTGCGTCATCCATTCCAAACAATGGGTCCTATCTTTTTGATACAAAGAATCTTCCCAATGGAAATAATACTCTCTTCCGAATTACCTGTAGCGACGGAACAGTAAGCACACAATCTACTTCTCCAGCGTTCATCCTCTATAATAAACGACTCAACTTAACAAATGCCGTATTTATTCATCACACCGGATTCAGTGATGCAATACTCAAAGCGGTTGGGATGTCCGTCGATTCACTTCGGCAAGCGAATTATTCCATCACATTCCAAGAAGCATCCGGGAAAAAATCATACTCAGTGTTTACTGCCAATGGAGTTGAAGTTGTAAAAAATGCTACAGAGCTCGATGGAAAAACAGAGGGACCGTATTTTGACGGATTTCGTCTGTTGATTCAGGATGTTACCGTACCGATTGTGAATATAGATTCTTCTCGTTGGATCACCGGCTCATCCACTCTCTCCGGTGAAATTAAACTAATTGATATCATAACCGAAACTGGCACTGTTTCAGCGACTCCTTTTGCTTCGGATTATGAAATTAGGATAAGTAATTCCATTGTTGATACTTCACTTTCGCTGTATGGAGCATCGGCTGTTCCGCTGAATTTTCTTCTTTGGAACACAAACATTAATAGAAAGACAAAATTTCTTTTTGTAGAGCTGGATAATAATGGAATACTCAGCAGAAACGATGAGTTGTATTTTATCGAAAAGGATTCTCTCAACGCTCAGATATTAACTTGGCATATTCAATTTGTCGGGAATGTGACCGCCACGAACCCCGGAAGTGGTGATGTGTTTAGAATCAAAGTCATTAAACCGTTGACAATATCCGATCGCTATCAATTCCTTTTTACACCACCGCAAGCAGCCGCAGACAATACAATCATACCGACAGAGTTTACATTAAAACAAAATTTTCCAAATCCGTTCAATCTATCCACAGCTATTGAGTTTTTTATTCCAAAGGATGATATTGTCTCATTATCAATCTATGATGTTCTCGGAAGGAAAGTGAACACATTATTTGATCAAAAATTACTGTCCGGAAAACATACATATCATTTGTATGCTGATCAATTTGCAAGCGGCGTTTATTTTTATCGTCTCAAAACTCAACAACATATTCAGACGAAGAAAATGATTCTCATTAAATAATGTTTCTATGAAAATTATTTCAACACTATTTTTTTTAGTTTTGTATACCCCAACATTTTCACAGAATGGATACGAATGGAGCATATTGACCTCCTCTCCAATGCAATCAGGACGATATGAGGATATCAGTTTCATTAATGCACAGCAAGGATGGGCTGTTTCCGGAACATCTACAATTATTCGAACGAACACTGGAGGAGAAACATGGGAAGTATTGCAGGCTTCAGCGCCATATAATGTGTATTTCCGTTGTATCTCCCTTGTTTCTTCTACTAAAGCCTTTATCGGAACGCTCAATTCCACGTATCCATTAATTGTCACTCCAAACAGCGGAAAGACATTTTCACCCGTAACATTTGCCGGGAAAAAACCGACGAAAATTTGCGGATTGTTTAGAATCAATACAACTATTTTTGGAGTCGGTGGATTTGATGGAAATGCTACTTTTATTAAATCCACTGACGCTGGTAACACGTGGACAGGATATGATATGACTCCCTATGCTGTTTCCCTTGTGGATTGCTTTTTCTTTAACGACAGCCTCGGATTCACTATCGGTTCTGCCGATGGCTCTGCATATAACAGCGGAAAATCTGTTGTGCTGCGCACCACTAACGGTGGTACAACATGGACACCAATGTATAAATCTACGAGAGTAAAAGAATGGGGCTGGAAACTATTTTTTATTAACGATTCTATCGGATTTGTCAGTATTGAAAGAAGATCTCCTGATCCGGGTGGGATTTTCTACTTAAAAACGACAGATCAAGGAAGCACGTGGAGCGATTATTATTTTACCAAGGATTATGATGTTGAAGGAATCGGCTTTGCCGATGAATCGACAGGATGGATCGGAGGATGGTCTGGACCGACATATCAAACAACTGACAGCGGAAAAACGTGGAATGAATTTTCTCTCAGTAACAAAATGAATAATTTGAACAGAGTCCGAAGAATTAACGACACACTCATGTTCGCCGCCGGAACACAAATATTTCGATGTGCTCCTCGAAATATCACTTCTGTGCAAGCCCAGGAAAATCTCCCGCAAGGTTTTTCAGTATTACAAAATTATCCCAATCCATTTAATCCAAACACGACCATTGAATTTACATTGAATCAATCCTCCACCGTACGAGTTTACATCTACAATTCTGTGGGTCAATTGATTGAAGCGATTATGGATAACCCAAAACCTGCCGGTGTGTACAAACTGCAATGGCGTCCCTCCTCGCATCTCACCAGCGGAGTGTATTTCTACCAAGTACGCACTGAGAGTGCCACAATCACAAAGTCCATGCTATATCTTAAATAGCATATTTTCAAAAATATAATCGGACAATTTGCTATGGAATGAAGGTTATTATAAAAACATTTTCATCGTTGACGATTACTACTCACTTTCCTTTTCGCTATCTTTCCTTATGTTCTTCGGCATAATCATCATGGACATCCACTATGAAAAAGTTCATTATCATATTTTTATCCTTCCTTCTTGTCACTTCTATTCATTCCCAAGAAAAAATAAAATCCGGAGCTGAGATCTGTTCGGAAGGAAAACAACATCGAACATTATCGCTCCAAAAAATATCGTCAACAGGTTCTCCAAAGCACACATTCGATGTATTGCATTACAAAATAGATCTCGATCTTTTCAAAAACTACACTTCCCCTTTTCCCTCGTCATTTACCGGTTCTGTTACTTTGACAATGAGAGCGGATACTTTGCTCACTTCAATTTCTCTTAATGTTGTAAACACATCGCTGCTTATCGATTCCCTTCAATTAAGCGGGAAGACATTTAAACATACAGGAAATATTCTCAACATCGATCTTGATAAAACGTATAATCTCAATGATACGTTTGCAGTAAAGATTTATTACCGTCATCAAAATGTTGCCGATGGGGCATTCTACGTCGGGAACGATGGTATGGTCTTTACGGATGCTGAACCGGAAGGTGCTCGAAAGTGGTTCCCGTGCTGGGACAAATCGTCGGATAAAGCCACAGTGGAATTAATTGCAAAAGTTCCAGGCACAGTAAAACTCGGATCAAATGGCATTCTCATTGATACAATGAGAATTGCTGATACGCTCTATTATCATTGGTACAGTAACGAGCCGGTGGCAACCTATCTTATCGTTTTGTCATCAAAAGTAAATTACAATCTCGATATCGTCTATTGGAAAAAATTATCAAATCCAAAAGACAGTATCCCGATTTATTTCTATTGGAATACCGGTGAATCTCAAACCGGTTTAAATAATATTAAATCCAAAATTGTCCCCATGACTACACAGTATTCACAATTATTCGGGGAGCATCCGTTTCAGAAGAACGGTTTTGCTACTATGAATAATTTATTCAACTGGGGAGGAATGGAAAATCAAACGCTTACCAGTCTTCTGCCCAATGGATACAACAGTGAAAATTTGGTTTCTCATGAATATGCACATCAGTGGTTTGGCGATATGATCACATGTGCTACATGGGCAGACATTTGGCTCAACGAAGGATTCGCAACGTACGGCGAAGCATTATGGTTTGAATATACATCCGGGTATAGCCGTTACAAAACTGACATTCTTGCTGATGCAACAGGATATCTCACCAATAATCCCGGACGGCCAATCTATGTCCCAACGTGGGCAACCAATACTCCAACGACAGGAGAGCTCTTCAATACTGCCGTCACATATTACAAAGGTGCTTGCGTACTGCATATGCTTCGATATGTATTGGGAGATTCAACCTTCTTTGCGGCGCTGCACGATTATGGAACAAATCCATCTCTAAAATTCGGAACAATCACTACAGCAGATTTTATTCAAATAATGAATACAAGCACGAAACAGAATCTGACATGGTTCTTCGATCAATGGCTGAAAGTTGCAAATCATCCTCAATATTCAGTTCAATATTCTGTTAATCCCGATGATAGCACAGCAAGGGTCGTAATCGCTCAGACACAAACATCAGGAGCATTTTGGAAAATGCCTGTGACAGTAAAATTTACGATGTCGAATGGTAACGATACAACGTTGAGAGTATTCAATGCAGTCAACAAAGACACGTTTTATTTTAAATTTCCTTCTGTCCCACAAACAATGGTTTTCGATCCAAACAACGATATCGTCTTAAAAACAGCAGTGACGCAAAAAGTGACAAGTCTACAGGAATCATTTACTCCGCCCGTGGAATATGCGCTCCATCAGAATTTTCCAAACCCATTTAATCCTTCAACAACTATCCAATTTTCAGTCTCGCAATCCGAACGTGTGATGATACAGATTTTCGATATTCTTGGCAGGGAAGTCGATATGCTCTTAAACCAAATAATGGATCAGGGCGTTTACAAGATAAGTTGGAATGCAAAACAACATCCCAGCGGGGTGTATTACTATCGCCTAAAGACTGAAAATTACATCCAATCTCGAAAAATGCTTTTGATAAAATAAATTATTGCATACTGCAATCCCAAATGTGGACATATCTTAAAAGAAATCCCCCGCCACGATGGTACTGTTGTTGATTGGATGGAGTGTGAAATTTGATCGACGGAAGTACGAGTTTTGAGGATACTCAGAATGGAGTTAAAACATAAAGCCAATAAATGCGCCGTGATATTGCCGTTGATAATCAAGTGCATTATTGTTCATATTCCAGCGCTGTGATTCAAATCGATATCCCACAAGAACCCCCTGATAGAGAATATCAGAAAAGACAAGCTGCACTTCCCCGCAGAATGAAGTTTGGGAACCATAATCCGTACTGAATCCCTCCGATGCATAATAGAGAGAACCAACAGCGAACGCTTGAATACCAAATGACCGTTCGAAATGTTTGAATTTAATTCCTGTTCCCAGTCCAAAACTGCCAATATCGAAATCTTCCAACACCGCTTTTAGAGATTGCGCCCGGACATAATTTGCAGTGACAATAATGGGAAGATAAAACAATGCTTTATTACTTTTTGATTCGCCCAATGCAAAATCATTTTGCGATTCGCCATAGACAGAAAATGACTCCCTGCTTTTTCCGTTAATATCGTTGTATGTCTGATACCCGACTGCGAGTCTGCCGTTGTTTTGCCGGAATTCAATAAACGGTAATCCCGTCAAAAAATCTATCTTATTGGAATCAGACAATGAGTTGGACGAAGTGGAATGAAACCGTTGCGCATTATAACTTACACCCAACGCTCGGTATTCCGTCAGCATAAGGTATTCATATCCAAAATCTTGAGCGTTAGCGATCGAAAATCCGAATAGGATGAACACTAAAAAATATTTCTTTTCCATGAGAGATTATAACATTTTTTCCGTTAACATTCATTATATTTGAACTAATCATTAAAGGAACGTATGAAAATATTTACCATTGTATTATTTGTTGTGAGCAACATCTTCGCTCAACAGACAACCTTAACCATTCTCCATTGGAATGATTTCCATTCACAGAATCTCCCCTTTCAGGTAAAATCAAGAAATAGAGTGACCAATACCGATACAACATTTTTTGTCGGTGGCAGCGCTACATTGTCGTCGTATCTCAAAAAATATAAAGCCGAATCTCCGAATGTATTGCTCTTACACGGTGGCGACGATTTCCAGGGAACTCCTATTTCCTCTATAACGAAAGGAAAATCACAAGTTGAGTTGCTGAATCTTCTTCATCCCGATGTGATGCAGCTGGGAAATCATGAATTTGATTACGGACGCGAGCAAGTAACAAAATATTTACAATCCTTCAACTTTCCTGTGCTTGGTGCGAACATGTTCGATACACGCACAAAACAGACATACGCAAAGCAATACGTGATTAAACAAATAGGGAATGTGAAAGTTGGAATTATCGGATTGATGTCGATGGAATTACCGACACTTTCTCTCCCTGATAATGTGAAAGATATTGAATTGAAAGCATTGTCACAGACCGTGAAAGATCTTGTTCCTGAACTGAAAAAACAAAATGTCGATCTCATTATTGCGTTAACGCATATTGGCGCTGACGAAGACAGTGTTTTAGCATTGAACACCCCGGATCTCGATATTATCGTCGGCGGACATAGTCACACACCTCTCTTTCGTCCCAAACGAGTGAATGGAATCCTCATTACACAAGCAGGCTCCCGTGGAAGATGGTTGGGGAAAATAGATTTAACTGTCGATACCGAGAAAGATACCGTTATCTTGTCGAAAGCAGAATTGATTGAATGCCGCACAGCTGATATAGCGCCGGACAGCATCGTTGCTGCGAAAGTACAAGAATTTGAACAGCTGGCAACCAGCGAATTAAGTGAAATTATTGGTGAATTAAAAACGGATTGGAAACGTGACGGCAGAGGCGAAAGCAATCTCGGAAATTGGATCTGCGATGCGGTACGTGTCTATGCAAAAACAGATGTATGTTTACAAAATAGCGGCGGAATCCGTAAAGAATTATTAGCAGGAAAGATTACCGTACGCGATCTCTGGGAAATCAGTCCGTTTGGAAATACAATCGTAACGTTTATTGTAGATGGTACAACGTTACGACGCATGGTTCAACATCAACTCTCCCTGAATGATGATTTCTGTCAGATCTCCGGAATGAAGGTAGTCTTTCGTAATAATAACGGAGAACGAATACTTCACAATCTGAAAGTAAATAATGTGCTTGTGAAGGACACGCAAAAATATTCCATTGCAACAAACAACTTCGTGGCAGCACAATCAAAAAAATATTTCGGGATAGAACTCCCATCCGTTGAAATAACGCAATTGAACATTACTGATCGCGATGTTCTGATTGAAGCAGTAAAAAAACAAAAAGTAATCAATTCGCAGATTGAAGGACGAATTAAAGAAACAGAAGAATAATATTCCCCAAATGCCATAGTAGCTCTCTGAGATTTTATTGACGGATGTTTGTTTATTAGATGAAAAACCTTTCTATCTTTACACTTATCAGTGCTGTAGTCTTCCTATTGGCATGTGAAGATGCATCGACCAATACTATCTCTGACATTAATAAGATTGTCTTCCCTGATTCAAAAATCAATTACTATAAAACAATTCAGCCATTGTTTAATATCGGTTGTGCGGTGAATGGTTGTCACGATGTTCAGACAAAAGAAAGTAATTTAGATTTGTCGGATTATCTCGGCATTAAACAGCGATTTTATGATGTGGTCATTGTGAGAGATACGGTTGCCAGCAGATTAATTTGGTATATTGACGGTCGAATGGCTTCGGCACAATGGCACCGTCCATTGAACAGCAACCAAGTGCGCGGATTTAAACAGTGGATTTTGGAAGGCGCTACGGATACAATCAAATAATTACATCAGTGCAGGATCGGAAAGATCGTGAATGACAGTGATGATGATCTTTCGTTCCCCAAGATGCAACGTTGAAACAGATGCTTCCAGTAACAGGTAGGATTGATCTTTTTTGCATCCATAAAACTGATAAACCTGCGGTGCATACTTCCCAACCTGTCTCGTCCTTGTATACTCCAGCATTTTTTGACTGACTTCAGGCGCTTGAAATTCCGAAACATGACGACCAATCACCTCTTCAATTGAATCATATCCATATAATTGCGCAAACGCTTTGTTAACGAATACCACCTTCTCGTTCTCTTCGATAAAAATTGCATCTCGAAACGCATCCATCACGTTCGTCAACCAATCGAGCGAATCCTGCATCGAATCGGAAATCAATTTGGTCAGAGTGATGTCGTGAGTTTCGCAGATGATGGAATGGAAATCTTTTCCGGCAACTCTAAACACAGTTTCCATCCAGCGCCAATGTCCATTTTGAAGCTGCATACGGTATTGCAAAGTAGCATCTTCGCCCGCTTGATGGAAAGACCCGCATATCGACTGATAATTTGGGCGTTCTTCCGGATGGATGAACAAAAAATTATCCTTACCAATAAAATCTTTGGGGGAATATCCGAAAATTTTTTCCACCGATGGAGCGGCAAATATCACTGTCCCTGAACCGTTGATAACATGGACAGAGAAAAGTTGGGATTGCAGCAATAGTTTGTATTGTTCCAGTTCCGGAAGTTTAGTAAAAAGGTCGGCTGAAGGTGTCTGCATGATTACCGCTGTAATATTCTCAAGAGATCCTTTTCCTGCGAATCCCTTGGATTTTCAACGATTCTTCCTATTTCCTGCTCTCCTCTAAAAACAAGAAGTGTCGGTATTCTTTGGACATTGTATTTATCCGTGGTACCATCCTGACTTCGTTTGGAGCGGTCTACTCCGAAGAGCTCAATTTTTTTCTTCGAAATATCCATTGCATCAAAAACCTTAAACATCTTTGGTACTTCCCGTTTTGAATCTCCACACCACGTGCCGAGAACAAGAAAAAAATGGACATCTTTTACGAGCGGTTCAATTTCTTTTATTGCTGCCGCATCAGGGGTATAAGATTGATAATTTGCTTTGAACCATGTAAACAATGAATCTTCTTCAAGGTCATTTCGATGCAAGACTCCTTTAATCACTTTTGTTCCGGATGGCTCCATCTCAAATGTGTATGATTCCGATCCGCAGCCACAAATAATTGCTTCAATGAGAAAACTAAGAATGAAAATTGCTCTAACGTTCATGGTGCTTTCCTTTAACCAGTCTGATATCACTTCCCCAGAATAATTTTGCCCTGAGAACATCGTAATAACTTCTGTCTTTTCGTTTGATAAGGTGTACAGTATGATCCGCTTTGCCAATATGAATATTCATCGGCGGTGTAAATGTTTTTTCCAATTGTCCATCTGCTGTTATGCGCGCCTCGTTGGAGAGATGTTCAACAACGATTCTGATTGAACTTGTTTCCGGAACGATTACTGTGCGGGCCGACAACGAATGTGGAGAGATCGGTTGAATGATGATCACTCCGGTTGTAGGAACAACAATCGGTCCTCCGGCAGCGAGTGAATATGCTGTTGATCCGGTCGGAGTTGCCAAAATTATTCCATCTCCGGAATAACTGACAAGGTAATCGTCATCAACATAGACAGAGATATGGATAAGTCGCGATGAACTACTATTGTCGATCACCACATCATTCAATGCGTAAAACTCTCCGGTATTTTTTTCAATGGATGTCTTCAACAGCATTCGTTCTTCAATAAAATGATTTCCGTTAACAATATCCCGGAGGATGGAATCCAATTCATCCAATGACACTTCTGCCATAAATCCCAACTTGCCGAGATTCACCCCAAGGATTGGTACTTGAGAACGACCGACCATTCGGGCAGCGGAAAGTATTGTTCCGTCCCCTCCAAAAGCAATGATGATATCACTTTCTGTGACAAGATCTGCCGATGAAAGGAATTGCCGTTGTTCAATTTTCCCTCCAATCTTTTTATGCAAAAGCTTTTCGAGTTCTGAATGAATAAAGAACTCCAATTGATACTTCGCTCCCAAAGCGAACAACGTGTCAACGGCATCAGCAACGGATTCTTTAGAGCTATTTCCAATAACTCCGATTTTCATTTTGACTCTTTCGCTTTTTCATCGACATAATTCAGTTTTGCTTCATTAATCACCGTCGCGAAGAATTTTTCTTCGTTCGATGTTAAATTCCCTTTTGTCTTATCTCTCAGCATATCCAGCATTTCAATTGTCACTTCTGCTTGTGCTAGATTTTTCTCCATTTTATCTGTCGCGGGATTCTTCATTTTTCCCATCTGCATCATTGCCGCACCATGGAGCGACGACACCAGCTGGATAAAAAGCATTTGTTGCTTTTCGCTCGCGTTCATATTGATTTATTATTTTGAGTGATGGAATTCCGTTCCCATAGTTTCGCATATTTTGTAAAAACATAGGCTGACGAAAATAGCGCCAGAAGAAGTCCCTGTATTCCATCCAAAAAACCGAGACGGATAATATACATTCTTGTGAATTGCCACCAGGGACGGATAAGAATATCTGTAATGTTGAAATTTTTTCCCTTCTTCTCAAGTTCTCCAGAAGCTAATGTAGTGTAACGATTGAACTTTGAAAAGTAGTGATAGATATTCGGATCTGTAAAATGGAGTAGGTCAGATTTCAATTCCTCAATTTCGCCACGGATTTCCAATCCCTCGTGAACTGCCGCATCATTAAACGATGCTCTTTCTTTATGAAACAAGCGTGCTACACGTCCGGGATACCAACCGGAATGTCGAATCCATTTTCCTAGAAAATAAGCCCGTCTTGCGATAGTATATGCAGCGACGTTGGGCATCAATGGAAGAATGAGTTGAATTTCCAAAGCAAGATCTGGCATTACTCGCTCATCCGCATCAAGCCATAAAATCCAAGGATATTTCGTCTGCTGCACAGCAAATTGTTTAGCCGAAGCAAAACCTTCCCATGCTCTCACAAATACTTTGCTGGTATACGTTTTTGCTTTTACAACCGTATCGTCTTTACTTTCCGCATCCACCACAACAATATCGTCACAAAACGAAACGCTTTGCAGACATTCATCAATATTGTGCGATTCATTTTTTGTGATGATGATAACGGAAAGTTCAATCATATCGATCCGCTTTCATGAATATTTTTACCGGCGATGCAAAGACCGACAGTAAACCAAACAAAAATCATAATTTCATGATCACCAAAATTCCATTCAAACATTCCATTCACCATAAATCCGGAAAATACAGCAAGCGAGCCGAGTGCAATATTGCGGATAAATGGCGACGATGATGAACCCGCGAACGTTGCATACTCAGTCAACAGGACTTTAAAAAACAAAAAGAACACGACAATGAGTCCCACTGCTCCCAGTGTTACAAGTAAATGGACATAATTATTATGAAGATGTCCGGCAGGTTCATCTCCTGTCGGAGTTCTGTATGTTAAATATGTTGTATAAAGATCGATGTCACCAAATCCCAAAAGCGGTCTATCCTTCCACATTCGAATACCTGTTGCCCACATATTAAAACGACCAATATTGGTGGAGTTTGTAACATCAACGATACTCTTCGCCCTCATCACCTGCTGTTCCGGCGCAAACGAAAAGAAGAGTATGATAGCCGCGATGAGGATTACAAATAATTTTCGATAATGAAGCACACTCATAACGAGAACGCCAACAATAAGACCAAGCCATGCACTGCGTGTATTCGTCAGGATAAGAGCTATGATTGTGGGGACAAAAACAATGGAAAAGTAGATCCGATCTTTTTTAGATGTTTCTTCACTCAGCATAAAAGGAATCAACATCAATGTAACAATCATCTTCAATCCGCCCGTGGTCATATAATGTTGAAAAACGTAAAGCCGTTCATTGCCCAGATTATAGTATAAAATAATTTCTGCTATGGACAACAGTGCAACAGAACCGGAAAGGAACATTATGGCTTTTCGGATTTTTTCTTTGGAATCAAATGCAATAACAACGGCATAGACAATTACAATTAATAATAATCGCTTCGTGTTTTTCAGCGCATCCAACTGAAGATCGGAGTTTAATGCAGTAATAAATTCCACGGCAATATAAGTAATAACGGCATAATCGATCGGCGTTCGTGGAATGATCCATTTCTTTTGAGTAATAGAAAGAAGAATCACTGAAAGGAAAATCAAACCCAGTAACACTGAAGATGCAGCAATGGAAATTGAGATCAAGCAGACTTCAAGAACCAGAAACCAAAATAATGATATGTTGATTTTCTCAGTCAGGTTCATTGATGGTCGAACTGCATATCGTGAAGTTTTTTGTAGAGACCGTTTTTCTGCTTTAAGAGTTCAACGTGCCTTCCCTCTTGGACGATTTTTCCATGCTCCAGGACAATGATGCGGTCTGCATTTCTGATGGTAGAAAGACGATGAGCTATAACAAAGGATGTTCTGTTTTGCATCAATCGTTCCATCGCTTCCTGTACAAGAATTTCACTTTCGGAATCTAGCGCCGATGTCGCTTCATCAAAAATCATGATTGGCGGGTTTTTTAATAATGCGCGGGCAATCGAGAGGCGCTGCCGCTGGCCGCCGGAAAGTTTCACACCACGATCGCCGATGATCGAATCAAATCCATGCGGCATTTCATCGATAAACGAAAGCGCGTTTGCGGCCTTAGCCGCTTCCCGAATCTTTTCGATGGGACAATCATCCAAACCGTAGGCAATATTATTTCGGACTGAATCATTGAAGAGAATCGTCTCTTGCGTAACGATACCAATTTTTTCCCGCAGCGATTTGACGTCAATATTTCGGATATCAATTCCGTCAATTGCGATGCCTCCGCTGATCGGGTCATAGAAACGCGGGAGCAGATCAACAAATGTTGTTTTTCCGCTGCCGCTTGGACCGACAAGTGCAATCAATTCCCCTTTTCGAACTTTCACATTGATCTCTGAAAGGACCGTCCGTTTTTCTCCATCTTCGGACGCATATCCGAATGTCACATTTTTAAATTCAACAGATTCATTGATGGAAGAAATGGCAACAGCACCGTCCGAATTTTGGATGGCCGGTTTCGTATCGAGAATTTCAAAAATGCGTTTCCCGGCGGCAGAAAACTCTTGCAGACGATTGTTGACGCTAGCAAGATCTTTCACTGGGGGCATAATTTGAAACACGGCAAAGAGGAAACCCAAAAATTCTGCCGGTTTCATTTCGTACGATATCAATACCTGTTGACCACCGTACCAAATGATAATTGCACCGGCAAGTATCGATAATAATTCTGTGGATGGTGACGACAAATTTCGAATGCGTGTCATCTTTAGGATCGTTTTGAAATAACTTTGAGTCTCTTTTCTAAATTTCTTGTTCTCAAATTCTTCCATTGCAAAAGCTTTCACCACTTTCACATTCGAGATGGTCTCCTGCAATACGGAAGTGATATCAGCCATTTTTTCCTGCATAATACCGCTCTGCTTATGCAGTCGTAATCCAATCCCGGCAATAATCAAAAGAATTAAAGGAAAAACGATGAACGCCAACAGTGTCAGTTTCCAGCTGAGCGTAAATGCGATGGTAAGAAAAACGATAATCAGCAGCGGTTCTTTGATAAGCGTGACGAAACTTGCCGAAACTCCCCCGTTCACGACATTCACATCATTTGTTACGCGGGAAATCAAGTTCCCTGTCCGTTCGTTCGAGAAATAGCTCAGTGATAAATTATGAAGATGTTCATAGAGTGCATTGCGAAGGTCGCGCATCAGACTCTGTTCCACCTTGGCCATCAAATACGATTGGCAGTAATCAAAAATATTCTTCATCATAAACATGAAGAATATTAAGCCGCAAATCTTAAATAGCGCTTCCGATTTTGAGCCGGAAAAAAGAAACACACGAATAGAATTCTCCACATATTGTTTTACTGAAACAATTTCATTTGGTACGAGTTGATTTTTTAGTGGAGTCTGGGTTGCGGAAATGACGATTGGCGTTTGATCAAACAATGTTTCCAGTAACGGAATGGTAAGATAGATCGAACCACCGCTAAAAAGAGAAAACATAAACGTGCACGTGATGGAAAGTGCCAACGTTTTCCAATATGGACGGACATAGGAAAGAATGCGTAAAAATATTGTCATGAGGTCAATCGCATACCAATGCTATGCGGAAATAATATTTATAAATTTTTGAGCTGTGCGACCGCTTCCGCTGTTACCGGAGGCAACACGCCTCCCTGTTGCTGTGCTGTTTGATATTCCCAACTTTTGGCAAAGATCGATAATGAATGTAAGGCAGAATAATACGCCAGAACAAATCCATGAAATCCGTCTTTATACCCTTTAAGTGAAATAAACATTCGTAAAAAAACAGAAATCGGATTGAACACAAAATTATACCAGCCGATCTTCCTTTCGTTTGAAAGTTTATTCAATACATCCAACGAAGAATACGTGTTCATCTTTTCGATGTATTGATGGAGCGACTGATACGTGTAATGGTTGAGATCAGCCTGCAGAATGCCTTGTATTCCTTCAACAAGAAATCCTTCGTGTACAGGACGATGATTCATTGTCGTTTTTGATTTTTTAAAAAGACGAAGCTGATATCCCGGATACCACCCTCCGTAGCGGATCCATTTTCCTAAAAAAAAACTCTTCCGTGGTATTTCATATCCATTAAGAGTCTCTTTCAACTGTATTGTCTGCAGAATTTCCAATTTCAATTCTTCAGTTACTTCCTCGTCTGCATCAATAGAAAAAATCCAATCGTTCTTTGCCTGATGCATGGCAAATTCCTTTTGTTTGGAATATCCTTCCCAGTGTTTAACAATCACTCTCGCATTCATCGTTTGAGCGATCGACACTGTCGCATCAGAACTTTCTGCATCAACGACAATAATTTCATCTGCCCATTGAACGCTCTTAAGACATCGTGCGATGTTCGATTCTTCATTTTTAGTGATGATTATTATTGAAATCATAGATCAATTTTCAATATTCCATAATTACATGATTTCAATTTTACATTCTTGAAAATCTTGTAATCTTGCAATTCAACGATTTATTTTACGACAATATTTACAAGCTTATTTTTCACTACAATCTCTTTCACAATCTGCTTCCCCTCCAAATGAATTTTTACATTCGGTTCTGCATGCGCCGTTGCTTTTAATTCACTTTCTGCAGTATCTGTTGCAGCATTAAATTTTGCACGGATCTTACCGTTTACCTGTACAACAATCTCCACTTGATCCATCACCGTCAATGATTCATCAAACGTCACCCATTTCGCCGAAGTAAAGATTGATTCTGAATGTCCCAACTTGTTCCATAGTTCTTCCGCGATATGCGGTGCAAAAGGAGCGAGGATAATGAGAAAATCGTTCATTAATTTTTTGGGTAATTGTTCCTGTTTGTATGCTTCATTCATGAAAATCATCATCTGCGAAATTGCAGTATTAAATCGCAACGCTGGAACATCTTCCGTCACCTTCTTGACTGTCTGATGGAACAGGCGCAGAAAATCTGCCGACGGTTCAGCATCAGCGATGATGCCGTTCAATTGCTCTTCATCAGTCACATACAATCGCCAAACACGATTCAGAAAACGAAACACTCCCTCAACTCCCTTCGTGCTCCACGGTTTCATCTCTTCCAAGGGACCCATGAACATTTCAAACAGGCGCAATGCATCCGCACCGTACTCTTTGGTCACATCATCAGGATTCACCACATTGCCGAGAGACTTCGACATCTTCTTGGAATTTTCTCCGAGAATAATCCCTTGATGCCGTAACTTCATAAACGGTTCAGCAGTGGTAACATACCCGAGATCAAAAAGAACTTTGTGCCAAAAACGAGCATACATAAGATGTAAAACGGCATGTTCAGATCCGCCGACATAGAGGTCGACCGGCATCCAATATTTTTGCTTTTCAAAATCACAGAAAATTGTGTCATTCTTCGGATCGATATACCGTAGATAATACCAGCAGCTTCCTCCCCATTGAGGCATAGTGTTAGTCTCGCGTCTTCCTTTTTTTCCTGTGACAGGATCAACGACATTCACCCAATCAGTCGCAAGCGCAAGGGGTGATTCTGTTGTTCCACTCGGTTGAAATTTTTGCAAACTGGGAAGAACAAGAGGGAGTTCTTTTTCATTTAATGGACTCATCGTTCCATCTTCCCAATGGATAATTGGAATCGGTTCACCCCAATATCGTTGACGGGAAAAGAGCCAATCACGCAGTTTAAAGTTTATCTTCTTTCTGCCTATTCCCTTTGTTTCAAACCACGAAACAATTTTTGCAAATGCCTGTTCGTACGATAAACCGTCAATGCTGACTTCGCTGTTGGAAGAATTAACACATGGTTCGGCTTTTGCAACAAATACATTTTCATTAACATCATGCGGTGACTTGACCACTTCGACAATAGGAAGCAGGTATTTTTTTGCAAAATCCCAATCACGTTCATCATGCGCAGGAACAGCCATAATCGCACCAAAACCGTATCCCATTAAAACATAATCGGCAATCCATATTGGAATCTGTTTCCCGTTGGCTGGATTTACAGCATATCCACCGGTGAACACTCCACTCTTATTTTTATCCATTCCTCGATCAAGTTCGGATTTGAGAGTGGCTTGTTTACGATATTCAGCGACTTCATTTTGCTGCGCTGCAATCGTCACCGAATCAACAAGCGGATGTTCCGGTGCAAGAACCATATAGGTAGCACCAAAAATCGTATCCGGTCGAGTGGTAAAGATTCGAACGTTCTCCGAACTGTTCGCAATCTTAAAATCAACTTCAGCACCTTCGGAACGCCCAATCCAATTTTTTTGCATTTCAACGGTTGAAGCAGGCCAATCCAGCGATGCTGCATCTTCCAACAGCCGTTCGCAATACGCAGTAATCCGCATCATCCATTGTTTCATGGGACGACGTTCAACGCTGTATCCTTTTTCCACCCACTCATCAACTTCTTCGTTCGCTAACACTGTCCCTAATTTTTCGCACCAGTTGACAGGAATTTCTGCGATGTAAGCAAGTCTGAAATCCTTTAAGACCTTCTGTTGTTCCAAAACGCTCATTGCTTTCCAACCTTGAGCATTAAAACAGCAATCGTTATTTCCGCAATACAAGGTGCAGTCTATTTTGGAACAACCATATTGTTCAAATTCAGCAATGAGTTCTGAGATCGGTCGTGCCTTTTTCGCACGGAAATCGAACCATGAATCATAGATCTTTAAGAAAATCCATTGAGTCCATTTATAATAACCAGGATCGGTTGTATTAACTTCACGTTCCCAATCATAACTCAGTCCAAGCATTTTAATTTGTCGGCGGAAGTTATTGATGTTCTCTTCAGTTGTAACCGTAGGATGAATGTTTGTCTGCATTGCATACCGCTCAGCCGGTAGACCAAATGCATCCCATCCCATCGGATGGAGAACGTTCACTCCATTCAATCGCTGAAATCGTGTGAAAATATCCGTTGCTGTGTATCCTTCCGGATGACCCACATGTAATCCTGCCCCACTGGGATAAGGAAACATATCGAGTACAAATAATTTTTTCTTGGAAGGATCTTCAACCGTTTTGTACGTTTGGTGTTTTTCCCAGTACTCTTGCCACTTTTTTTCGATGTCGATAAATTGATAACTCATTGATCGGATTTCAGTCTAAAATAATTGAAATTTGGTTTTTTGGAATTTGTCCTTTTACTCTTCTTTTTTCCCTGTGAGTATAAGTTTGTAATTTTGATCTGAAACAATTTCTTTCATTGCCTGGTCAAGCATTAATAATGTATCTTCGGTGATGCGAAGAAAATAGGTTCGTTTGTTCTCTTTATTAAACTGAAGATTGTATATCACAGCATCTTTCTCGCGGTATGTACCCTTGAGGAGACTATACTGACCATGATCAATCACTGCCTGGTCTCCCTCTTTCGTCTCGATAAACGCCTGTTTGATAATAAATGGTGATGTCGTTCCATCGGTGGAAATTTTCAACTCTAATTGCGTCTTGATTTCACTGCAATCATTGCACGGCAGAGTTCCTTCATAAATCAACCAAGTAATTGCTTTGTCTGGAGTCGGAAAATCCGGTTTGGAAGAACCACATCCTAAGAACAAAGTGATCAGTAAACTAAAAAATGAAAGGCTTGTCATTCTAAGTCCTTCGAAGCGGAATGAAGAATCTGAATTTAGAATCAGGTTTTTTGTGGTATTATTGTTTTTCAAACCGATTTTAATTTTCATTTTCAATATACCTCCGCACTGTCAACTCTTTTATGATATGAAATTTCTTTTTAATCTCTTCTATACTAGCGCCTTGTTGAGACATTAGTTTAATGGCCGTTAATCGAAGCGAAAGCGCAGTTATTTTTCTCGTCTCGCCATTCTTAATGCCAGCTTTTTCCAAATAAAAATTGATCCGCTCTCGAATTCCTCTTGAGGTCATCCGTTGACCTCGGGTCCGATTCCCCGCACTCATAAAGAGCGGTTCACTATTCTCTGCATTTGTTCGGAAAGCAAGGTAGCTCTTGATGGCATCTTTTGTGTCTGTAGGAAGTGTGATCGTTCTTTCTTTCGATTTCATCCCTTTCAATTGCAGTGCAATCGACATCACCCCTTTTTTTATCTTGATATCTCCAATATCCGCCCGGATCAATTCAATCTCCGATAAGCCGTAACTGATCATCAATTTTACCACGGCAAAATCCCTGAATCCAATTTCATCTTTCCGTTCGATTGCCTGAATCAACGCCTGCACTTCTTGAACAGAAATACTCTTTCTAGAATGTTGCTGATTCTGCGCTCCGCCTTTAACCTGTTTTGCAGGATTGCTGATCAACACTCCACGTCCAACCAGAAAATCAAAGAATTTTCGAACGGATGAGAGATACATCGTAACAGAAACCGGAGAAAGTTTTCGTTTCGTTAAAAGGAATTTTTTATAGCGCTCGATTTCCTTTGCTGAACATTCAAGTTCGGGCTCTAAACGGACCCAACGCATAAACTCCCGGAGCGTTCGTTCATACGTTCCGCGAGTTTCGGGATTTCTCCGTTGGAGGTCATTCACGTAATCAGAATGAAGTACGAGAAGTCGTTGAAGCGTTATAGTCTGTGGGTTGTAATGTTTCATCGTCCGTTATGGAAAATAGAAAAAATGGATATGATTAGCAACGCGGGACAATCCTGCTTTATTGATGATTTGTTCATATACTCAACTCAGTAAATTAGGTCGTCTTGCTGTTCTTTACAATAACAACTACATTGTCAAAGTCTAAAACAATTCCGTGCAATCATGAAAAGACTATTTTCTTTACTTTTCCTTTTTCCATTCTTTGTTGCAGCCCAGAAAGTTAATGTAACATTTTTGGTAAACACTGCCACTGTTCCCGATACCATCCGCAGCGCAGCATTTGTTCAAATTCGAGGTGATAAATCGCCATTAACGCAGGACTCCACTTCTCCGGTAATCTGTATGAGAATCGCTGGAGATTATTGGAAAGCGACAGTACAATTTACTCCACAGGATACTATTGAATATAAATTTTTCGTTAATGGCGGAAGAAATAAATTTTTCGGATTGGAAGGTTCACCATCAAGAACATTGATCGTTGGGATGAAGGATACTACGCTTCCGTTACAATATGTCTTTGGATCAGTTCAAGATACAAATCAATATTGGAGACCGTACACTGAGACCGACTCCATTGAGGTTCTCTTCAGAGTAAATATGCAAGAAAGAGAAGATTTCAATCCTGCTACGGAGAAACTTGGACTTCGCGGCGGAACTCCCCCTCTCAATTGGGCAAATTCCATATTTTTAGAGAGAGAGAATCAACACATAAATCCAACAAGCAGAGAATATAACGGCGGACATTTTTGGAGCACTGTTGTACGATTTCCAAGAACTGTCTCAGATTCTATCATACATTACTTATTTGTGCGACACAATAGCTCCGATTTGGCGGCAAATAATCCCGCTCAATGGGAAGATATTTCCAATTCTCAATGTGAAGATGAAGGAGACCGATCGAATAGAACGTTTCGGTACAAAACTTCTATGAGTGATACTACCCTTGCATATAAATATTGGTCAAATCGTTATTGTCCAAAACCTTATCCTCTTGATACATTTATTGTCCATTTTCGAATCGATTTGTCAACTGCAATAAAAAATTATATGTACGCGCAAGGCGATTCAATTCTTGTTTCAAGCGGGCATTCGGGATCTGCAAATAAAATTAAAAAATCATTACTGATCAAAATGGGTCAATCAAATCAGTATGAAACAACTGATACAATTTTTGTTCTCATGGGTGCGCCTTCGCGTAGTATTTTATATCGTTATGTTCAATCAAAAAATGGAAATGAAATTTTTGAACAATACTATAACTTTTCTCTTTTCGAAAGCACTTCTGATATTACAGTAAGAAAATTACGCTCGCTCACGTATCAATTAAATAACGATCACAAACAGTTCATTTCAATTCTCGATACTGCAAAAAGTTCTTCTGAAAGCCGGCGCCAGCCAGTTTGGTTTATTGGAAAAAATATTCAACAGAATATGCTGTTGACTGTAACATGTAATTTGCAACCGGCATATTACCAACTCTCTACCAGAAAGGATACGCTATTTTCATCCTTGGTATCTGCTAAATATTTCAACATTACACAGGCGGACAGTGTTTATCTCTATGGAGTTTCTATCAATGGAGTTGGATTTGACACAAAAGGATGGCTCCCGTGGGGTGATGCTCTCTATAATGATACATCCAGAACCATGTATGACGATGGAACTCATGGTGATAAATTTATTAACGATAGAATTTATACTCGGCAGTTCATGTTATTCGCAGATTCGTTAAAAACTTCAAAAAATATCATTGAATATAAATTTGGAATTCGAGGATATGACAATGAAGCCGGCAAATATGGGTATATGATTAATCACTTTATGATGACGCCGATTGATATAAATAATTTTACAAAGGAGGTTGAATTTGGTAGCCAATATCCCACTTTGTATTCACAATGGTGTTATGATTGTTTAATTGAGAGTGTAGAAAAAGAAAATATCGCTCCACAGTATTTCATGCTTCTACAAAATTATCCCAATCCATTCAATCCCAAAACGACTATTACTTTTACAATTTCAGGAACTCAGTCTATTCCAGTACAAAAACATAATGCTCAACTGTATATATTTGACCTTCTTGGCCGTAAAATTGCGACGCTCGTCGACAATCACCTCGATCCTGGAACATACAAAGTTACTTGGGATGCGAAGAATGTTCCGAGCGGTTTGTATTTCTATCGATTGCAATCAGGAATTTTTTCCGAAACAAAACGGATGCTGTTAGTGAAGTAATCATTTCCACAACTTCCGAAGTGATTAAATACTACGGCACTCTGTCCATTTCCTTGAATTTCGTCCAATCTTTCTTTAGTATAAAGTAATATTCAAGGATTTCTTATGCGTTCCTTCCTCTTTTTCTTTCTTGTCACTCAATTCCTATTTGCACAGGAAGATCTTCTTCACCAGAAATTTTTCAATAAGGTCAAAATGATCGCCGATCAATCTGAAGCAATTGTCGGTGTGGCCATAAAGGATCTTAAAACCGGCGAACAAATTTTGATTAACGAAAAAGAGATTTTCCCTACTGCCAGTTCAATCAAAATATTTATCCTTACCGAAGTGTATCGCCAGGCATCCGAAGGGAAATTCAAACTGACCGACATCAGACCACTTCCCCCATCTGCTCGTGTTGCCGGCAGCGGAGTCCTTTCCATGCTGGGAGATAAATCTGTCTCAATGTCAATCCGAGATTATTGTGTGTTGATGATGAATCTAAGCGACAATACCGCAACTAATTTTTTGATTGACCTTGTTGGTATGAAAAATGTTAATGATGTTGCACAAAAGAATGGCAGTTCTTCCACAAAACTCCAGCGCATCATGATGGATGTTCAATCCGCAAAAGAAGGACGGGAGAATATCAGCTCGCCAAACGATTTTTTGATCATTCTGGAAAAGATGTACCGTGGCGAAATCGTTTCAAAACAAGCTTGCGACGATATGCTTTCGATTATGAAACTAGAAAAAGAGGGACCTCTAAAAAGCGGTTTGCCTTCTTCAGTCCTTATCGCCGACAAAGCGGGCGACATTGAAGGTGTTAAATGTGATGTAGGAATTGTGTTTTTGGAAGGAAATCCTTACATCATTTGTGTTATGACAAAAATGTTATTGAATGATAAAGATGGCGGAACAATAATTACAACCATTTCAAAAGAAGCGTACGGTTATATCGAGCGGAAAGCCAATTCCAACCAATATGGACGTCGTATTCCAAAATAATATCTTAGCCTGATAAACTTGCTTATAAAAGATAAGCTCCATAAGACTGAACAGAAATGATAAAAAAACTCACCGACGCATTTACTTATATCTTTTCCGACAACGAATGGTTCAATAAAGTTCTTGTTGGCGGTTTTTATTTTTTGCTGATTCCGTTTGGCATAGGAATAATTATGCTCAACGGTTTTTTAATCGAACTGATCAGCAAAATAAATAATGGCGAAAAAGGAATGCCGTATTGGAGAAATTATAAAATTATCTTTACCAATGGACTTCGAAGAAGCTGGCTTTCGTTGATACTTGTTGCGGTAGTATATCTTGCGATTTTTTCCTCACCGTTCGAGTTCACCATCCCAATATTTATCCTTGTTTTATCAATATTCGTATCTGCAAATACAATCATTATCACGAAATCGTTTGATCTCATTTCATTAATTGTTTCTATCGTTCTATTAATAATCGCAATTTCAATCGGTTGGATGTGGATCGTCGTCGGTTGGCCGTTATTAATCTTCCTTGCAATATTGGTGCAGACACTTCTTTTTGCAAATCACCATAAAAACGTATAACCTTGCGAAGGTTGTGAAAGCTCTTGCAAGGAAACCTTCACAAGGTTAATACCGCTTGTCCGTAAAGCTAACGATCATTATTTAATCAAAAATATATTTGGATATACCCTGGTGTTGGTTGAATTCCTCAATATATTTTTCGTAACCTTTTCTATCGTTGAAATATCCATTTCGTAAAGTTAAATCAGTGAGCAACCCATTTCGTTTACCAATCCATTCCAAATAATCTGAGTATATCCAATCATCCGGTTTATTGGTGAGTTTTGCTGTAACAGGGTTAACATGAATATATCTGCATACTTGTATTACATATTCATCGCTATCTACTAAAATACTTTTAGCACTTCCTTGGAATTATGTGCCGCTATGAGAAGTAATTTTATTGAACGCTTGGGTGTAAGAATTAAAAACTGTTTGAATAAATCTCCCTATTGAACCATTACCATTTTGACGAAGTAATAAATGGTAATAGTTTGGCATAAGACAATAAGCAAAAATTGAGACATGATATTGCGGCGAATATTTCAACAATAGATTAATGCAATATTCATAGTTTTCATTTTTCAGAAATATATTTTGTCTGTTCGCACCACGGTTATAGACATGGTAATATTTCTCATTCTCATATTTCATTCAAATATATTTATTAAACCTTCCGAAGGTATTAGGTTTAGATTTCCTCAACCTTCGTAAGGTCCTACTTTCACTTTTTCAACCATTCTTCTTTGAGCTGTTCTAATGTTTTCCCTTCAAATCTTGGATTAGTGTAATATCCCTTTTGCATTCGCTGACGCAACGCTTCATAGATAGTCACGGCGCAAGCTACTGACACATTTAAACTTTGAATCATTCCCATCATCGGAATATAGACGGTAGCATCTGCTTGGTGGGCGGCTTCATCAGTCACACCGGCATGTTCATTTCCAAATACAAATGCAGTCGGTTTGGTAAGGTCAAACTCGTACAATTGTTTCGATTGTTCGTCTAATCGCGTAGCAAGAATTTGGAATCCATCTTTTTTTAATTGTGAATAACATTCTTGTATGGAAGGATATCGTTTTCGGGAGATCCATTTGTTGGCACTGGATGAACTTTTACTTCCAATCTTTGGATATTTTGCCGAAGTATAAATTAAATTCACTTCGTGAATCCCGACTGCATCGGCAGACCGAAGCATTGCACTTACATTATGCGGATCGTGAATATTTTCCATGACAATGGTAAGATCGGGTTGTCGTTGTTCCAGCACTTTATAGATTTTATTTTTTCGGCGATCAAGTTTCATAATCGTTTACATTATTCACTGACAATAATCGGTTCACCTTTTTTGGAATCTTGCTGCAAAATAACAATTGCAGTGATCACACAGAATGCTCCAATAATTTGAATAATTCCCATTCTCCCGCTCAAAAATAACCATTCCGATACAATCGCCACCACTGGTTCAAGTGTGCTAATGATGATCGCCTTACTGGATTGAATATGTTTCAAACCGTAATAATACAGAGAGTATGGGATCAAGATAGAGATCAAAGCAATCAATCCAAAGACTTTCCAATCTTCCACAGTATAATGTGCATCGAGAATATCAATCGGAGTATTGATGCAACTCCAGAACAACGTAGCAGCGCCAAGGAGATAAATCAATCCAGTCCAGATGGAATATTTTTCTGTGAGTGATTTTCCGCTGATATTAAAAATTGAGAACGAGACCGCGGCAAGCAGAGCAAAGACGATACCTTTTTGTGTCCCTTGAATGATCTCTGGATTGTAAGCTCCGATGGCAAGAACAATCCCGACTATGGAGAAAACAAGAGCTGATATTTTTGGTACTGTGAGTTTTTCTTTTTGAAATAAGATAGTGTACATCATCACCATGATCGGCGCAGTATACTGAACGAGAATAGAGGTAGAGACATTTGATTCTTTGATCGCCGCGTAATAAAAATAATTTGATCCTGCAACACCAAGAATACCAACGATCAGAAAATGCGGAATATCTTTCAGCTTAAATTTGAGGAGCGAACGATTAGTGGAGAGAAAAAATAAAAACAACACTGCGAACGATAGCGTGACACGCATTTGAACAAGAATCAACGGTTCATACGCTTTATTAAAAAACGATTTTGCAACAGAGGCCGCAACTCCCCACAAAATTGCTGCAAGAGAGATTGCGATGTACCCTTTCAGGTGCTTCATTTGATGGGGCTCTCCCCGGACTCATCGGCTTTTACGCGATAGTATTCCGCAAGATCCGTTTCGCCGATAGCATGATACAAAACGGTAAGACGGAGACAGATATTTTTGTTATTCGGAACAAATTCATATCCGATCTTTAGGAATTCTATCAGAATTTTTGCGGGGGGAATATCGAGGTCAGGATTGTAACAATCACATGCATCAAGGTATGGATCGATGTCGCTCGGTCGAATGGCAGCGGCCTTTTGATAATAACTGAGCGCCAGTTCAAAATTATCTTTCTTACCGAAAATTACTTCAAAAATATTCGCCAGCCACATATACACATCGTATGCAAGATGACGATACTGTCGGGCAAGTTTTTCTCCAAAAAGAATCAACTCATCGGAATCAAGAGAATCGTTCCAGAAAAGAATCCTGTATAACTCAACATCATCAATCCCCTGTTTTAATGCAGCATCAAATGCATCAAACAATTCATTAAAATTCTTTGACTCATTAAAGATATGTCGAATTTCTGTCCGCGTGGGCATGATGATCTTTAGTTATTCGTTTAGAAAATAGCGAATGCCAACTGGAGAAGCAATAAAGAGAATGGGGAATATCGGCAGTACTACTTTTAGAGTACTCTGTTAACCAATAGACTGATCATCCAAAAACGGATTATGCAGGGTGAAATAAAAAAGGAGGAATATTCTTGAAAGATTCTTCCTCCCTTTTTGCGACAGGTTAACAGTAATTATTTTTGCAGGATCATCTTTTTCGTTGAGACGAAACTCCCTGAGCGTAACTGATAAAAATAAATTCCGCTTGAGAGATGCGATGCCATCCATTCAACAACATAATTTCCAGCAGCAAGTTGTTCACTGATCAAAGTCACCACTTCTCTGCCCATAATATCATAGACTGTTAATGAGGTAAATCCGGATTGTTTTACAGCAAACGAGATATTTGTTGTGGGATTAAAAGGATTTGGATAGTTCTGTGAGAGTTGAAAATCTTTCGGTGATTTTTCCTTTTCCCGTTTTATAGAGACAAGTATGGAATCTGTTCCTCCTGCTTCAAGATATCTCGCTTTGAACTCTTGATAATACAAGTTTGCAATCCTCTTGCTTTGGACAATAAGTGTATTTTCGTTGTTTGCAATTTCAGCCGAGGTACTCCAATTATGAGATCCTGTTACAACAATATTCTGCAGCAACGGATTGTCAGCATCGATGATTGCATATTTATGATGTAAAAGACCGGTCAACGCCGCTCCGGGTAAACGCACATCGACACCGCTTGTTTGTAAAAAAGAAAAATCATTTCCACTGTCAGTATTATTATCCATCAGCACACGCGTTTTTTTACCGGCTGATTTTTTGGATGCGATCGTTTGCGCAAGTTCGTCTCTTGTAAACGAAAGTATCGCAACATTAATGGAAGATTGTGAAGATTTTAAAGCGTCATTAATGTGAGCAGAGACTTTATCACTTGGACTGAAATACATTTCAATTGGTGTTCCATTAATAATAAATTTATGTGGAGTATTATCCAGTTTTCGAGCGCCAAATCGTGAGGCAGTTTGACTAGGACCATCAACATTTGATCCCCACATTTCTTCAAATTCCATTGTGTATGCCGTGGCCAGCGCTTTATCCTGAATGACGATGATATTTTGGGCATCATTCAATGTTCCCGGATCTGTCGCATTCCACGATCCGGTCAACACCCAATCATCTTGGTCTGACGTCTGATCACGGTTATCAAACACATAAAATTTATTGTGCATCAATCCTGCTGCGGCATTCACTAGGTCATAGCCATCGTCAATCACTGTTACTCCACCATTTTTCAAAGTTCCCCACGGTGCTGTACCTTGATTATCTTTTTCACCGATTACTCGGATCTTCACACCGCGATTGCGTGCATTGAGAAGTGCTGTTGCAATATCAGCACCTATCGTTCCGCTCAAACTGTATGCTGCCATATCAATAGAGAATTTTGCCGCATTAATCCGATTGATCAGCACCGTATCGAATTTTGCAATTGTTGCATTCTCTCCTTGAGCAACATTTGTATTGACAGACTTGTTAAAATAAACTCTGATAGCTCCGGTTGATGTTTTTGATGAAGTGATCACAATATTGTCAGCTGACAATGTTGTGCCCGCTGTATTAACTGAGCCAATTTGCACATGATACACTGTTGCAGGAGTTAAACCGGTCAGTACAACACTATGCTGCGTCACTTTATTTGTATCACTAACGTCTGAACCATACGAAACGGTTGGTCCGTACTTCACAAGGGAAGTTCCCGGTGCATCTGTTAACCAGGAAATCTTCATACCCGTTGAAGTGATGTTTGATTCGTATGGTGGAGTTGTAACAATTCTCGGTCCGGCACCTTCTACAATAACATCATCCACCATACGAGGAATAAGTTGATAGTTGGTGGTAAATTGACCGAGCACGCCAATCATATCAAATGTTGATGTCGGAGTTGGAGTATTTGCAATATTTGTTTTTGTAACAATTCGCACTTGTAAGGCTCCTGTTCCGTCGCTGATATTATAATTTGTCCCGCTTGCGGAAGCAGCCCAGCTGGTAGCAGGAGTTCCTCCGGTTGTTGTAACACTTGTGATATTGTTAATTCTGATAAGTCGTGCTTCATCCGGTTCTGATACACCTTGTGCAAGTGCCTGCGCAATAGTCATCACAACGGTGTCAATACCTTTCCCCTCACCTAATTTCTCCAGAAGGACTGACGGTGTAAATTCAAAAAGGTCATTAAATGGAGTGACAAGTCCGAGAATGACAACATCATCTCCTCTAATTACATTGTTAGAAACAGATGAGTCAAACAATGCCATTCCCGCAGTCCCATCTTGTAAGTACGTCGGACCGCCAAATTCATTTCCAACCGTGACAACTCCCCTAACAACTGCCCATTTCCCGAGCAATGTATGCGATCCGTTTCCTTCTTTCCTTTTTACGTCTTTTATAGAACGCGGTGCTCCATAAATAACAGTTTTTGGGAATGCAGGAATCGGTAAAAATGTTGAACCGTTTGAACTGGAATAAATCGGTAATGAAAATTCATTTGTTGTATCAGCAGCAGTAACCGATGGAATTGATATGACAAGACTATCGCTGCCGCTCAACATAAAATTGGTAACGGTTGTCGTATCACCTGAATTTGTCATGAGCGCATTAGCCGGCAATATTGAGATAGCTCCGCTATTCCAGTTGAATGGTTGCGGCTTGATGATCTTAATCCCTTTTAAAGTGTCCGTTTGCGGTTTTATAATCACTTGAAGATTTGTCGATTGGTTAAACTTCCACCTGTTTGGTTGCAACGATCCAATTCCTTGTCCTGACGGAGCTGGTTCCAAATCGTAATACAGTTCAATAAACTCGTTTACAAATGAAGTTGCATCAGAAAATTCACTGATGATGATTTTTCCTGTTTTTGTATTCGTCATTCCCGTTCCGGGATTTGCCGCTGTAACGACATCTCTTGTCCAACTTGTTTCCAAGGCTGCATCGCCGATTGGACTTTTTCTTTTAATAGAATTAAACGGAGTTGCAGCAGGCATAGCAATTGTCGGTCCCTCTATTTTAACGGACGATGCATTTTGTAATTCATATGTCTCAGCTCCGTTAATAGAAGGAAATCCATTCCCGCCAATAACTGTTGTTCCATTGATAAAAACAACATTAGCATTCAATGTCGTTGCCCAAAAGGTCTCGAATGATGCTTTTGTCGCATTCCGTGCTACAATCAGGTACCCTCCAGGTTGAATTGTCGTTCCTGCAGGCAGAGTGATAGTCAATGCAGCGTTTGTCTGAACAATCTTATAACCGGAAATATCCAATGGTTGGGATTGTAGTAACATCGAAAATAGAATAATACTTGAAACGGTATAGAGTTTTTTCATTTTAAATCCTTAGCAATATGTTTATCCAAAATACAGAAAATATGCATATAAACCATTATCGCAGGTAAATTGTTGATTGATGACAGAAAATGAATTATTTTAGTTCACATTATGTTTCGAATCCCAATTTCGCCTCCGAACCAATTAACACTGCTCAGAATTTTAATGACGCCGGTGTTCCTCTATTATTTATTCTCGGAGAATCCGGTTGACAAACAAATTGCACTTGGGATTTTTATAATCGCAGCCATTACAGATTGGTATGATGGATATGTTGCCAGACGTTGGGGATTTATTACTCGATGGGGAAAGTTTTTAGATCCTCTGGCTGACAAAATCCTCACATCTGCGGCATTCATATCATTCATCTATATTGGATACGCTGAAGCGTGGATGGTTTGGATCATTGTCTTTCGCGATTTTTTGATGACATTTCTGCGAGCGTATGCTGAGTTCAAACAGAAACCGATCAACACGAGCGGATTTGCCAAAACAAAAACTTTTTTTCAATTGATTGTCATTTATCTTTTTTTGGTAGATTATATTGTCAGAACTTCAGACTATCTCAATCAACAGTTCGGATGGTTTTTTGATATCGTTGCTTCGCCTCTGATCATGTTCCTCTTGATGGGACTGACAACATTTTTGACAGCACTTACAGGAATAATGTATTTGACCTCTAACAAACAAATTATTATTGAATTGTTTACAACGAATGATAACAATGGAACAATCGCAGAATAATATTCCAACAGAAACTCCTGCGTTGGACTTCTTGACAAAATTTGTTGGAACCGGATTCTTTTCAGGATACGTTCCAAAAGCCCCCGGGACTGCAGGGTCTGTTGTCGGACTCGCATTCATGTTCCTTCCCGGTTTTAGAGATCCATTCACGCTGATTCCGGTAACGCTGATTCTCTTTTTAATGGGAGGACTGGCCGCAGAAAAAATGGAAAAAATTTACGGACAAGATCCCAGCATCGTCACGGTGGATGAAATTGTCGGTATGTGGCTCAGTCTCTGGTTTATTCCATTTACATACGTCAATCTTGTTCTCGCGTTTGTCATCTTTCGAGCTTTGGATATTCTTAAACCATACCCTGCCGTTATTTTTGATCAACGGACCGGCGGATGGAATATCATGTTCGATGACATTGTAGCAGCTCTTTATACAAACATCATCATTCAAGTTGCGCTCCGCATCAATCTATTCTAATGACAGCAGAAATTATCACGATCGGCGATGAATTACTCATCGGTCAGATCATTAATACCAATCAAGCCTATATCGCTGAACGTCTGAATGGAGTGGGAATATACTGCGACCGTATGACTACGGTTGGCGATCAACCAAAGACGATTGAAGAAACATTTTCCACTGCGTTTGATCGCGCCGATGTTGTGTGTGTCACCGGCGGACTCGGGCCAACGCACGACGATATCACCAAAAAAATGGTGTGTGAATTTTTCAAGACCGATCTTGTGATGCACGAAGAGACTCTCTCCCACATTAAATTGTTAGCGCAACGTAGAAACATTGCAATGATCCAATCGAATATCGATCAAGCCCTTGTTCCAAGAAGTTGCACCGTCATCCCTAATCCTGTCGGAACAGCGCCGGGAATGATGTTTGAACAGCGAGGGAAATATTTCTTCGTGATGCCAGGCGTTCCGTTTGAGATGAAGGAAATGATCGACCAATGGATCATTCCATTTTTAGAGAAAAAAAATGTTGGTTCTGTAGTTCGCCATCGCACACTGAAAACAACCGGAATCGGCGAATCGATGCTCGCCAATGAAATCGGGAATATCGATGAAGTTATTGGAACAGATGGAACGACAACCCTTGCATTCCTTCCCAATCCCATGGGGACGAAACTACGAATTACCGTCAAAGACAAAACCCATGAATCTGCAGAAACGAAATTGAAGCATGCTGAACGTGTGCTGCGTTCAAAGGTTGAGAAATATATTTATTCCGATGATGAAAAGGATCTTGAAGATGTTATTGGAGCGTTATTAAAGGAACGGAAACTGACGTTGACCACGGCAGAATCGTGCACGGGCGGTTTAATTGCCAATCGGATTACGAATGTGCCGGGAAGTTCAGAGTATTTTCTTGGGGGATTCGTCGTCTACCACAATCAACTAAAAATTGATGAACTCAGCGTTCCGGAAAAACTCATCACCGATCATGGCGCAGTCAGTAAAGAAGTTGCAGCAGCAATGGCGCACGGCGCACGGATCAAAACAAAGGCAGATATTGCTCTTTCAACAACCGGCATTGCCGGTCCTTCAGGCGGCACTCCCGAAAAACCTGTCGGTTTATGTTGGATCGGTTATGCGGATTCCCAATCGAACTTCGCACTGAAATTTAATTTTGGTGACAACCGCACTCGCTTTAAGGAACGTGCATCTCAGGCTGCACTTGAATTATTAAGAAGAAAGTGCCTGAAATTACAATAATTGAATCTTGATTCACATAGACGAAAACATTACTTTGCTACATCAATTTTCAAAAAACACATTTATAAAAGGATAAGCCATGGCTGAAGACAAAGACGCAAAAGTTCAAGCGCTCAAAGTTGCGATTGAACAAATAGAAAAGCAACACGGAAAAGGTTCCATCATGAGATTGACCGATGGACCGATCATGAAAATTGATGTGATCTCCACAGGATCGATCTCGCTGGATAATGCACTTGGCGTCGGCGGTGTTCCTCGAGGACGAGTGATTGAAATTTATGGACCGGAATCTTCCGGTAAAACAACCATCTGTCTGCATATTATTGCCGAAGCCCAAAAGACCGGCGGTATTTGCGCATTCATCGATGCTGAACACGCACTTGATACCGGATATGCACGCAAACTGGGAGTTGATACTTCTTCCCTTCTTCTCTCCCAACCGGAATACGGTGAACAAGCTCTGGAGATTGTTGAAACACTCGTACGCAGCGGTGCGCTGGATGTTGTTGTCATCGATTCTGTTGCCGCTTTGACTCCCCGCGCAGAAATTGAAGGAGAAATGGGAGATCCAACCATGGGCGTTCACGCACGATTAATGTCGCAAGCGCTTCGCAAATTGACATCAGCAATTTCAAAATCGAAAACTACCGTCATCTTTACCAATCAACTCCGAATGAAGATTGGTATCATGTTTGGCAATCCGGAAACAACCACCGGTGGAAATGCATTGAAATTTTACGCATCCATCCGTATGGACGTCCGGCGCATTGAAGCGATTAAAGACGGCACAAACGTAATCGGTAACCGGACAAAAGTAAAAGTGGTAAAGAATAAAGTTGCACCACCGTTTAAGGAAGTTCAGTTTGACATTCTCTATAATGAGGGTATTTCAAAACTTGGCGATCTGATTGATGTGGCTGTTGAAAATAATATTATCAACAAAAGCGGTTCATGGTTCTCCTATAAAGAAGAACGTATCGGTCAAGGGCGGGATTCGGTAAAAGCATTTTTGACAGGAAATGACGCTTTGACAAAACAAATCGATTCAGAAGTTCGCGTAAAACTTGGCATCAACGCTGCAGCAATTTCAAAGGATAGTGAATCCGACGAAAAGCCCGTGAAAGAGTCAAAAAAAGCAAAATAAACATTCCCAACAGATCGGCGTTAGTGCAGACCTGTTAGTATTGAAGTTATGATCATCACAAAAATTGAACGGCAAAAAAAGAATAAACTCCGCTTTTCAATTTTTGTTGATGAAAAATATGCATTTAGTGTTAGTGAAGATGTGTATGCTCGATTTGTCCTCCATCAGGGACAGTCATTAACGGATTCTGAACGGGAAGTAATAGAACGGGCAGAAGCGGAATCATCCGTTAAACGAGCTGCATTGCAATATCGGTCATATCGTCCCCGTTCAACAAAACAGATTGTTGAATATTTAGAAAAAAAAGGATATGACGACGCCAATATTCAACAGGCAATTCACTATCTCTCTGAAAACATGCTTTTGAACGATGAAGAATTTGCCAGAATGTTCTGCCGGGATAAATTGATGCTGAAACCGGTTGGTAAATCATCGATGAAACAATTGCTCTTTAGAAAAGGGATCGACCGGAATATTACAGAGAAAATTATCGGAGAGTTGTACACGACCGAATCAGAAAATGCTCTTGCACTGAAAGAAGGGGAACGGAAATATAAACGTGTCTCAACACTCCCCCTCATCACTCAGAAAAAAAGGATTTACGAACATTTAGTCAGAAGAGGGTATGACTCTTCTCTTTCACAAAAAATTGTATCACAATTGGTAAAACAATGAAAGAAGACAAAAACTTTTTCCGCAGCCGTCAATGGAAAGTATTTCTAGTAACAATGGCGATCGCTTTACCGATTTTCATCCTCTCCACATTTGAAGATCTATTTCTCATTCTTGTCATATCCTTCACATTAACATTCATCCTAAAACCGATCGTTGATTATATCGAAAATCTTGGTGCAGCACGATGGATTGCCGTATTGATTGTCTTTATGGGACTGGGAAGTTTAGCAGCACTGGCAGTAGTAATGCTTTTTCCCGTCATCTCCAATCAGGTGTCTCAAATTTCAGCAGCATTCAGCAAAGAACATTTAACCATTATGCTGAACGATTTGAGCAAACAAATCTCAACTGAGGTTCCGTTCCTAAAATCGGAGTCAATCCGTGAACAATTGAATAGTACGCTTGTTTCCTTCGGCAATTCCGCAGCCGAAGCACTTTCCGGCCTGCTCAGCACGGTCGCAACGCTCGCTATTGTTCCTTTTATTACGTTTTTTTTATTGAGCGATTATTACAACATGCAAAAATCACTGATTCGCAGTATGCCGAACAAATATTTTGAAATGGCATTGAATATCATTTATAAGATTGAAGATCAGTTGAGCAAATATATTCGCGGTACAGTGACAGAATCTGTGATCGTTGGGATGATTTATACTATTATTTATTTTTTCCTCGGCATTAACTATGCGACCGTGCTTGGTTTGATCGGTGGATTTACCAACGTCATCCCTTTTGCCGGACCGTTCATCGGTGCTATCCCCACGCTGCTTATCTCCATCGTACAATTTGGCGATCTCCGCATGTTGATTCCTATCGCCGTTGCAACGATTGCCGTACAACAGATCGATCAGATGTTCGTTCAACCGGCAGTCTTCAGCAAGATAATGGACATTCATCCTTTGACGATGTTTCTCGTCATCTTAATTGGAAATGAAACCCTTGGTGTGATGGGAATGGTTCTTGCCGTTCCGATCTATACTATTGTCCTTGTAACAGCGAAAGAAACAAACTGGGGGTTAAAAAATTATAAAATCACACAAGCATGAGCAGGATCGTCTTCGATATTGAAACGCTAGGGTATCCTCTGGAATCCTTCGATAGAGAAACACAATCATATCTCCTCCGATTTGCCGACAGTGAAGAAAAAATCGAAGAGGTAAAAAAGAATCTCAATCTCCATCCGCTGACTGCTCAAATTCTCTGCATTGCTCTCTTCAATCCCGACTCTCAAAAAGGAAAAGTGTTTTTCCAATCCGATCGTAATGAAGAGTATTTTTCCGATAACAAACGATGCCATTTTATTTCGGGATCGGAAGAACATCTCTTACAGGAATTTTGGAAGATTATCCCTAAATATGAACAATTCATCACCTTTAATGGACGAGGATTTGATTGTCCGTTTGTGATGCTTCGGTCTGCGAAGTTTGGGATTAAAACTAGCCGGAATTTAATGCCCTATCGTTATGATTCAGAAGTGCATTGCGATCTGCTTGAGCAACTGACCTATTATCAGGTAACGAGGCGCTTCAGTTTGGATTTTTATTGCAAATCATTTGGTATCGAAAGCCCGAAGGCAAAAGGAATTACTGGTCTGGATATGCGAAAGCTGTATGAAGAAAAACGGTTTCACGATATTGCAGAGTATTGCTTCGGTGATGTTCTTGCCACAGCGGAATTGCATAAGCGGTGGAACGATTTTCTCAATTTCCACTGATGATGAATTTTTTCTTCCCAACTCCAAAAGTATTCGGCAAACTCAAATTGAGCATAAGCATAAGTAGTAGTACAATAAAAAATCCTCTCGCATGAGAGGATTTTTTATTGAAGAGGTTTGAAAGCTAATTACGCCGGTAGTTTTTTATATCGTTTCGAAAACTCATTATAAATTGCCGCTGCGGCAGTTAATTTCAGAACATCCCACCAAGAGAAGATCAGAAAGCCGCTCATAATAGCTTGTTGAATATTATGAAGAGCAACAAAGTTTAAATACAAAGAACCGATCGTGAAGACAACCACTAATCCTAAAAACATTGAGACGATCGTCCACACATATCCTTTTCGGAGACTGATGAGATAGCCGATTAATGCCGCAGCGATAGGAAAGCTCAATAAATATCCGCCGGTGATACCAAATATTCTTGCCATTCCAAATGATGCACCGGAGAATACCGGAAGACCAATAGCACCTGCACCGATATAAATTATTTGCGCAATAAATCCGTTGCGTGGTCCAAGAAACGCGCCGGAAAGTAACACAAAAAATGTCTGCAGAGTAAATGGAATCGGCTGATGCGGAATTTCAATCTGTGCACCAAGGGATGTAAGTGCAGCGAAAAGTGATATCCATCCTGCTTGCGCAAGAGTCGATGATTGTGTTTGTGAAGAATCCATAATAAATTTCTTTCGTAATACTTCCATTACACCTCCGGGTAAAATTGTGTTTGAAACCAACCTGTTGTTATTTCTAATACATGATTCATTGTCGGACTTTCATCCTTGTATGGATGTTTCGCTCCATACATATGACCCACACCTTCCAACTTCACAAATTTTGTCAGCTGTTTGTCCGCCACTCCATATAATGTTTCTGCTTCTTCAATCTTTGCAGGAATATCTGCAGTGCCGTGAATAATCAACAATGGCTTTTGTAATTTTTCAACCGCCTTAATAATGTCCAACCGCTCTGCATTATTTTCAATGTCGTCGAGCAATGCAGTGTTGATTTGAAATATTTTTTGACTACTCACAGAATGCAGTTGAACAAATCCCTTCTCTCTCCATCTCCGCCGTTGTTCATCAGTATATCTATTGAAATGAGCAATCGTGGACCAAACGGCAATTGCTTTCACTCTTTTATCTTCCTTTGCCGTAATCAGTGCAACTGCCCCGCCTCGAGAATGTCCGACGACTCCAATCTTTGACCGATCAACAAAAGATAATCCAAAAGAATCGCCGGAAATCTCATCCAACACAGTTTGAACGTCTTCAATTTCGAGCGATACCGTATTATTGGCAAATCTTTCGTGCTCGACAAATTTTCTCGGCTCTTCCCCGATACCGTTATGCGAAAAATTGAGAACTATCGAGAGAAATCCATGTCGCGCAAAATATCTTCCAATTGCCGGAAATGGTCCCCAATCCTTAAATGCTTTGAAACCATGACAAACAATAATGACCGGAAGATTTTTCTTATGAGATTCGGCTAACTGATTGTTCCATCGTAGATCGCCTCGTAGAGGCGCTCCGGATGGAGTAGTTAATACAAATTGGATCTGTTCAATATCGGTCATAAAACGTGATAAAATACCCAAACAAGGCTGAAATGTCAATACGATTCAACATTCATGTTTATAAAGGTAAATCGTTGACTATCTGCTGATTTTTTATTATTTTTGTTAACTAAAATACACTTTAACCAAACGTTAAAGACACTAAATTTATGCCGCAATTGAAATTGTTCTCCGGACGAGCTAATCGTCCTTTGGCCGAAAACATCGCTCATCGTCTTGGTGAGCCGCTCGGAAAACTAGAGATTCAAAATTTCAGCGATGGCGAAATTTGGGTAAAGTTCATTGACAATGTCCGGGGCGCTGATGTTTTTATCATTCAAACAACGGTACCCCCTGCAGACAATTTATTGGAATTACTGATTACCGTTGATGCGGCAAAACGGGCATCGGCAAGAAAAGTCACTGTCGTAATTCCATATTTTGGTTATGCACGGCAAGATAGAAAAGATCAACCGCGTGTTGCTATCACGTCGAAACTGATTGCAAACCTGATCACAAAGTCTGGTGCTGATCGTGTTATTTGCATGGATCTTCATGCCCCGCAGATCCAGGGATTTTTTGATATTCCCGTGGATCATTTGTATTCGTCAGTGGTCTTTGTGGAACATTTACGAAAGCAAAAGATTCCAAATCTGACGGTTGTGTCTCCCGATGTTGGCGGCATCAAAATGGCGCGCGCATATGCAAAACGATTGGAAGCTGATCTTGTATTGATCGATAAACGACGTCCTGCTCCCAACGTTGTAGAAGTAATGAATATTGTTGGAGATGTTGAGGGAAGAAATGTTTTGATCGTTGATGATTTAATTGATACGGCCGGAACATTCACCAATGCAGTTTCTGCCTTAAAGAAAGCAGGAGCAAAATCGGTCTATGGTGCTTGCACGCATCCTCTGCTTTCGGGAAAAGCGCTAGAACGCATTAATGCCAGCGATGTGGAAAAGATTCTTGTGTGTGATACGATTCCTCTCAAAGTGGAATCCTCAAAAATAGAAGTGATGTCGGTAGCACAAGTTTTTGCAGAAGCAATTGAACGTTGTTTCCATAATAAATCGATCAGCTCATTGTTCGATGTAGACAAAGACAAAAGTTTAGATAATTAATTTATTTATTGTTTTCATGTAAGGAGAGATATAATGTCAGAAGTAGTATTGAATGCAGTTGTGCGTAATGAGATCGGAAAAAAAGTCAACCGTTTGCGGTATGATGAAAAGATTCCTGGGGTTTATTATTCCCGCGGCGAAGAAAATATCAACATCACTGCCACACCATTAGCAATGAAGCCGTTGATCTATACCACCAACACCCACTTGATCAATTTAAAGCTTGATAACGGTGTAACGAAGACTTGTATTCTTCGGGATGTACAGTTTGACCCGATCTCGGACAGACCCGTACATTTTGATCTTCAAGGCGTAAAAGACAATGAAGAATTGACTGTTCAGGTCCCCGTCATCTTAAGTGGTAGCCCCAAAGGGGTTAAAGACGGTGGAACGTTGCAGTTTATCATGCACAAAGTTCGTGTGGCGTGCTTGCCGAAATTCATCCCGGAACACATTGAACTCAATGTGGCTGAACTTGGTATGAATGATTCGATCCACGTTCGCGACATTAAAATTGAGAATGTAAAGATTCTTGATAATGAATCCGCAGCGGTCGTTGCAGTTGTTCCGCCGACAATCATTAAAGAAGAGACACCAGTTGCAGGTGCAGTGGATGCAACAGCTGTAGCAGGAGCAGCAACAACAGTAGCAGCAGAACCGGAAGTGATTGCAAAGGGAAAGAAACCGGTTGAAGGTGAAACAGCAGCTCCGGCAAAAAAATAATTTTTTCGTTCGTTCTTTGAAAATAAAGTTTCTTCTCCACAAGGTCACAGACAGTGAAATGCATCGTAGGTTTAGGAAATCCTGGAAGCCGGTATCGAGATACGCGGCATAATGTTGGATGTCTCTTTATAGAATTTTTGATCACAAAATTCGGCGCTAAATTCTTTGAGAGTACAGAGTCCTATGAATGTTATCAAGCTGTAATAGAAGGGAGTGAAATCCTTCTGTTGATGCCGCAATCGTATATGAACAACAGCGGAATTGCTGTCCGAGAAATTCATCAAAAATACAGCATCGCACTGGATGAGTTTTTAATCGTGTATGATGATTTTCAACTCCCCTTTGGGACATTGAGGTTACGTCCAAAAGGAAGCGATGGCGGACATAACGGATTGGCTTCAATCATTTATCACACTCAAAGTGATTTGTTACCGAGATTACGCGTGGGGGTTGGCGGTGCAACACTGCCGGAACATCATACTCACGAAGCAATGGCTGATTATGTTTTAGCCCATTTTGATATTGAGGAAAAGAGACTTCTCCCCCAATTATTCCTTCACATACACGATTCGTGTTTGAGCTGGTTACAATCTGGGATTCAAAAGACAATGAATTTGTATAACAAGAATTTTTTCAGTTCCGCAAATGCGGAATGAGTTTTAGAAAAAACTGAACACAACCTGCTCCATCCTACTGCTTCATATGAGATGGGGTCTAATGTCCAAAGGAGGATGTTAATGCAATACAAAACCAAGATCTATGAATCTATTATCATCGTCAATGCTACGCTCGAAGATGCTCAAATCGAAGCGGAAATTGAGAAGATAAAGGACTTCATCACCAAGAATAACGGTGAAATTCGCGCTCTGGAAAAATGGGGCCGTCGCCGTCTTGCATACGCCATTAAAAAGAAAAACAATGGCTTTTACTGTCTCTACGAATTCAAAGCATCCGGCGATCTGATTGCAAAATTAGAACGCCAGTACCTTTTGAATGAGAATATCATCCGTTTCTTAACGGTTGAATTAAACAAAAAGGCGTTGAAAGCAAAAGAAGTTGGTCAAAAAACACCAATCAGTGAACAAATCGTTGCGGAAGAAGCAAAGGAAGCAGCAAAAGAAGCAGCGAAAGAAATAAGCAAAGGAGTTACCGCATGAGAAGAGAATCATCATTCGATAATAACAGACGTGAAGGCGGCGGATTCCGTAAAGACGGAAATCGCGGCGACAATCGCAGAGATGCAAAGAAGGATGCTCAACAAAAGAAGAAACGCACATGCCGGTTTACAGCTGCCGGGACGATCTATATTGATTACAAAGATGAAAAGTTGCTCCGCAAGTTCATCAATGAACAAGGCAAGATCATTCCCAAACGTATTACCGGGACAAGTGCCAAATATCAACGCCAGCTCGTTCAGGCGATCAAACGCGCACGCCATATCGCGCTTCTTCCGTTCACATCTGAAGCCATTAAGTAATTGAAAGAGGTCTGAGAACATGAAAGTCATTTTACGTCAAAATTATAACACACTTGGCAACATCGGCGATGTTGTTGATGTGAAAGATGGTTTCGCTCGCAATTATCTCATTCCGAGAAGCATTGCATTCCGCGCAACCGAAGGTAACCTGAAAGCTCTTGAACAGGAAAAGAAACAACTTGCACGAAAAGAAGAAAAAGTTGTTTTGGATTCTGAAAAACTTGCAGCACAACTCGGCAGTGTTTCATTGACCATTACAATGAAGGTCGGCGAAGACGATAAACTCTTTGGCGCGGTAACATCGCAAATGATTGCTGAATCACTCACAGAGAAAGGTTATTCTATCGATAAACGAATTATCGAATTGGAAGAACCGATCAAAACTCTCGGCATTTTTGAAGTACCGGTGAAGTTACATTCAAAGGTCGCTGCAAAAGTGAAGGTGTGGGTTGTAAGGGAGTAATAGTTGAGTTGACCGTCACCTTTAAGGTGACGGTCAACTGAGGATGTAAAAACCTGACTGCATCAGTCAGGTTTTTTTTTGTATATTTGCATACGCCAATCTTGGAAAGGTTTAACGAACACCTCACAGGGTAACCTTGTCGATATATTCAATTATTTGGAATTTATTATATGCCACAATCAAAATCACTCTGGGCCGGACGATTTAAGACAGCACTATCAGAAGCGGCATTACGCTTCTCCTCCTCGATCGATCTCGACAAAACTCTTTATCAGGAAGATATTCAGGGCAGTATTGCCCACGTTGAAATGCTTGCTGCATGCAAAATTATTACTGCAGAAGAATCACGTCGGATTCGTACGGCATTGAAAGGAATCCTTGCCGAAATTGAATCGGGCAAACTGGATCTCTCCTGGGATAAAGAAGATATCCATATGGCCATCGAACAGCGCCTCATTCAAAAAGTAGGACCGGTCGGCGGTAAACTCCACACGGGCCGAAGCCGAAATGATCAGGTTGCCCTCGATGAACGACTGTATCTTCGATCGGCGATTATTGAATTAAAAAAGCGTATCGCTCAGTTTCAACGAGTGTTATTATACAAGTCCGAAAAATATTTCGGGACAATAATGCCCGGATATACTCATCTCCAGCGGGCTCAACCTATTTATCTTTCGCATCATTTGTTGGCGTACGTTTCCATGTTAGAACGAGATGATGAACGGCTTTCTGATTGTTACAAACGAGTGAACCGCTTGCCGCTTGGAGCTGCTGCAATGGCCGGTACATCATTTCCGATTGACCGGGCTGCAGTTGCAAAAAAATTAGGGTTTGATACTGTCCTTGAAAATAGTATTGATGCCGTTTCTGATCGCGATTATATCATCGAATTTGTTTCTGCCAGCAGCAATATTATGATGCATTTAAGTAGAATGTCTGAAGAATTAGTGTTGTGGTCTTCACAGGAATTTAATTTCGCGAAGATTGATGATTCGTATTCAACAGGCAGCAGCATCATGCCGCAGAAAAAGAATCCCGACATGGCAGAATTGACCCGCGGGAAAGTTGGACGTGTTTATGGCGATCTTATGAATATCCTGACAATGATGAAGGGTCTCCCCCTTGCCTATAATCGGGATATGCAGGAAGATAAACTCCCCTTGTTCGATGCCGTCAATACTACTCGTGATTGTGTCTACATTATGACGCATGTATTCGTGCACACAACGTTCGTTAAAGAGCGATTTGAAGAAGAATTGAAGAATGATTTTCTGACTGCAACCGAAATAGCAGATTATCTGGTGAAACATAATGTCCCTTTTCGCGATGCTCACTCAATTACCGGCAAAATAGTCGGATACTGTATTGAACATGGCAATTCCTTTTCAAAGCTCACCTTGAAAGAATTACATAAGTTCTCACATAAGTTTTCGGAAGATGTTTTTGATTTGCTCGATCCGCACAAGTCTATTGAACATAAAAAATCGGCAGGAAGTACTGCACCAAATGAAGTGAAGAAACAGATTGTTCATTGGACAAGAATCTTAAAGAATAAAAAATAACACCGTAGGACGGGATGCCATCCCGTCTTACAAAAAATATTTACAATATGTAAACTTCCATTTTTTTGGATCTTTCACAAAACCAGCTTTCACTGGATTGTATACAACATATCGGATTATCCGTTCCAATTCTGCCTCATCTTTTACGACATGATCGTAGCTCTCTGACTGCCAAAATGGTCCAGATCGATGTAAAGCTCTATTACATTCAAATGCAGTGAATCGCTTCAACGAATGGAGAATTGTGGTCAGAACGGTGTAACTATTGTAAGACGGGATGACATCCCGTCTTACGTCAATAAGCATATGAACATGGTTCGACATGATCGTGAAACAAATCAAATCATAATCTTTATTGTCTCGATATTTTATCGCGTTATATACAATTCTGGCTACAGCATCTTGTCGTAACCATGAATTCCCCGATTGTTGATTATCAAGGAAAGAATCAAAACTCTCAAAGTATTTACGGTAGAAGGATTCTGGGACGGATTTTATAGCAGGATCTATTTTTTGAAGAGATTTCAATTCCCTATCCTTATCATACTCTTCCATGAGCTGTAAAATAAGATGATGCGGTAGCGAATTAATAAGTCTAAATGTGATAAAATAAATTGCGGAAACAGGGTTAATATGCGGAAGGTGTCGTCTGTAATATTCTTTCATTCAGAATATTACTAACAGTGTATATATATAACAACGTAATTCTCTTGATAGAAAAGGTGTATATCTTAATAGGACGGCATGCCATCCCGTTCTATTATATACTCTTGATCTGTCCCCCATCCACAATAATATTTGACCCATTGATATAACTTGCCTTTTCTGATGCCAAAAAAGCGATAACATCACCAATTTCTTCCGGCCTTCCCAAGCGTCCAACCGGAATATTTCTTACACTTTCAGCAAGATATTCTTCCATTGATATATTCTTTTCCGCAGAATGGGAGCGGCTAAGTTCTTCTTGGCGATTTGTTAAAATATATCCCGGACAAACTGTATTAACCGTAATATTAAATTTACCGTTCTGATTAGCTAACACTTTTGTCAGTCCAAGAATTCCGGGACGAATTGTTGAAGAGATCATAAGATCATCAATTGGTTGTTTAGCAGTAAGTGAAACAATGGAAATGATTCTTCCCCAATAATGCTTTTGCATGGACGGAAGCACTGCTCTCGTCATTCTCACCATGCTCATTAATGTAAGATTAAATCCGCGCTCCCACTCCGAATCAGGCAGAGATGCTATATTGCCCGTCGGTGGGCCTCCGGCATTGTTCACAAGGATATCAATCCTGCCAAACTCCTTGGTTACAGACTCAACCAGTTTATCTATTTCTGATGCCTGTGATACATCTGCTATATATGGAACGACTCTCACCCCTGTTGCTTTCTGTATCTCAACAGCTGTTGATTCAATCACTTTTTTATTTCGTGAGCAAATCGCAAGATTCACTCCCTCTTTTGCCAAAGAAAAAGCAGCGGCTTTACCAAGTCCTTGACTTGACGCTGCAACAAGTGCAATTTTATTTTTTATTCCTAAATCCATAATGTGGTAATCGCTGTTCTGAAATATTTTTGTTTTCGAATACTCATGTTAACAATCGATTTTCACAATTTGTTTTTGATATTTATCACCGAGCAATATCACTTCTTTGTTTTTCGAGATATAAACGTCAATCTCCAATCGAATACCAAATTCTCCAGGTAAATATATTCCCGGTTCAATGGAAAAACATGTTTCCGGAATAATTTCCCGCACATCCATGGTCTCAAAATTATCAATATGCGCGCCGTTACCATGCACTTCTTCTCCTATATTATGTCCGGTTCTATGGACAAAATATTTTCCATACCCAAGATCGTCAATATACTTTCTTGTCACATCGTCAACATCACACCCTCTTACTTTTCGACCGGCACCAAACTCCTTTTTTAGAAATTCAACCGCCGCATCACGAGATCCTTTGACAATGTCGAATACTTCTTGGTATTTTTGCGGAATGCTTTTCCCTGCATAACCGACCCATGTAAAATCTGCATAGACTGCTCCGGGTTTTTTCTTTTTTGCCCACCAATCGATCAGAATATAATCCCCTTTTTTGATCTCTGAGGATTGTTCCGAGCTCGGATCATAATGTGGATTTGCCCCATTCCCGTTGACTGAGCAATTCGCAGGAGCATATGTTGTCAATTGGTGTTTCTCAAACTCAGCCATGATTAATTGTTGCACATCATATTCCGTAATTTTTTTTCCGTCCCGTAAATTTTCTCCGATATAATTGAACGCTTTGTCGATTGTCTTCAATAAAATATTTGCTGAATCCTGTGCATCGGTATACTGTTCATCAGTCCAACGAGCTTCAAAAAACTGAACAATATCGCCTGAAGAAACAATGTTTACACCAAATGAACGGATGAATTCTAACGTACCGGCATCAACCTTTGAAAGATAAGGAATATCATTGTTGGGTGAGTATTCCATGCAAATAGTTTTTGCTCCATGAAGAATCTTTTTGACTCCTTCATGCAGTGTTTTCCATTGATTAAAAATGGTCTTTTCACCCGGGAGATGATCAAGATCGTATTGCTCAATACTGTGCACCAATTTTTGCGGTGTACCATCTGCGGGAATGTAATAAAAATACCGCCTTGAGGAGAGTTTACCGGAGGACATCTCCAATATTTTTGTAGCAAAAGAGTTGCATCCTCGAAAATTATAGAGGAGCCATCCATCGAGTTTATAATCTTTCAGCTTTTGTTGAATCTGGGGAAGTTGTTGTTGAAATGACATTTGTTGGTTCCTTTCACTTTCTGAAATATAGAAAATAAAAAACCCTCAGCCAAGAACTTTGACTGAGGGTTGAAATAGCAATAACCAAGTCAATGGTAAAAATCATTGACTTGATTACGGGAATATTAATACATATCACCCATTCCACCGCCCGGGGGCATTGCGGGTGCTGATTTTTTCTCTTCTGGTTTTTCAACAATGGTTGCTTCCGTTGTTAATAACAACGCGGCAACACTTGCTGCATTTTCGACCGCTACACGGCTAACTTTTGTAGGATCAATGACGCCTGCCACAATAAGATTTTCATACGTTTCTGTTAACGCATTAAAACCAAAATCATCTTTACCATTTTTTACTTTATCTACAACAACCGAACCATCAAGACCTGCATTTGCAACGATCTGCCGAAGCGGTTCTTCCAGAGCACGACGAAGTATTTGTACACCTGTCTTTTGATCTGCATTAGTTGTTTTCACATCTTTCAACGCATCAATAGCGCGAAGAAACGCTACGCCGCCGCCGGGAACAATTCCCTCTTCAACAGCTGCCCGCGTTGCGTGTAATGCATCTTCTACACGAGCTTTTTTCTCTTTCATTTCGACTTCTGTGGATGCTCCAATTTTCAATACAGCAACACCACCTGAAAGTTTTGCAAGACGCTCTTGTAGTTTTTCTTTATCATAGTCCGATGTTGTTTTATCAACCTGTGACTTGATTTCAGCGATACGCTTTTTGATGTCATCTTTTGTACCGGCACCTTCAACGATTGTTGTGTTATCTTTGTCAACAACAATTTTCTTTGCTGTACCAAGGTAGGCAAGTGTTGCATTCTCAAGCTTGTACCCTTTTTCTTCAGAGATCACCTGTGCGCCGGTTAAGATTGCAATGTCTTCCAACATCGCTTTTCGGCGATCACCGAATCCGGGTGCTTTTACTGATACAACTCGAAGTGTTCCGCGGAGTTTATTCACAACTAATGTTGCCAGCGCTTCACCTTCAACTTCTTCGGCAATGATAAGGATCGGGCGTCCTGATTGAGCCATCTTCTCGAGGATCGGAAGAAGATCTTTCATCGCGCTGATCTTTTTGTCATGAATAAGGATGTAAGGATTTTCGAGTTCTGCTTCCATTGTATCTGCGTTTGTCACGAAATACGGCGAAAGATACCCACGATCAAATTGCATACCTTCAACAACATCAACTGTTGTTTCTGTACCTTTTGCTTCTTCAACAGTGATAACACCATCTTTACCAACTTTTTCCATCGCATCGGCAATCAAATTTCCGATCGTCGGATCGTTGTTTGCAGAGATTGTTCCCACTTGAGCAATTTCTTTCTTGCCGCTCACTGGTTTGCTCATTGCCTTTAATTGTTCAATTACTTTGGTAACGGCAAGATCAATACCGCGTTTCAAATCCATTGGATTTGCACCTGCTGTAACGTTCTTTAATCCCTCTCGAACGATGGCTTGTGCAAGAACGGTAGCTGTTGTTGTTCCATCACCGGCAACATCCGATGTTTTGGAAGCAACTTCGCGAACCATTTGTGCACCCATATTTTCAATTGCATCTTCTAACTCTACTTCTTTTGCAACAGTCACGCCGTCTTTTGTAATGGTCGGTGCACCGAATTTTTTCTCAATAACAACATTTCGGCCTTTGGGACCGAGAGTAACTTTCACAGCATTTGCCAGTTGATCAACACCGCGCTTTAAACCTGCACGTGCGTCGAAATCAAACGTAATAATTTTCGCACCCATAGTATTATCTCCTTAATTTAATTTTCAGTTTCAAAAAAAAGTTATTTCGGCATGATTGCGAAAATATCGCTTTCACGCATGATGAGCACTTCTTGGCCATCAACGGATACTTCTGTTCCGGAATATTTGCCATAAAGAACTTTGTCGCCAACTTTTACTTCCATCGAAATTTTTTTGCCTTCGTCCGTAGTTTTTCCTGGACCTGTAGCAATCACTTCTCCCCACACTGGTTTTTCTTTCGCTGTATCAGGAAGAAAAAGACCGCCTTTGGTTTTTTCTTCAGCTTCAGCTGGTTTTACAACGATTCGATCTGATAATGGATGAATTTTCATAGATCCTCCTTATAACATGTTGATTTGTTTCAAGTTAAGGGAATTGATAAATTTAGCACTCCCATATTATGAGTGCTAATATACATAGAAATGATACCCTTGTCAATAGTTGAATGAGAGATTATGGAACAATTAACCCGTTTGAAAGGGTGATTATGCGGTCGGCACGGTTGGCAAGCTCTTTATTGTGTGTAACAATAACGAATGTTTGTCGATGTTTTTCTCGAAGGTCGAATAGAAGATTGTGGAGTTTTTCAGCATTCTCGGAATCAAGATTTCCCGATGGCTCGTCCGCAAAGATTATTTTAGGAGAATTCATCAGAGAGCGGGCTACTGCGACACGTTGTTGTTCCCCTCCAGAAAGTTCGCTTGGTTTATGTTCTCCTCGTTCTGATAAACCAACATCCTGCAGCAAATATTTCGCCCGGTCGTACACTTTTTGACCGGAAGTACCGGCAATATAAGCCGGCATCATTACGTTTTCGATTGCAGAAAATTCCGGAAGTAAATGATGGAATTGAAAAACAAAACCGATATTTTTATTTCTTACTTTAGAGATTTGCTCATCGGTATAGTTTGTAACATTTTTACCTTCAAAAAGTATCTCACCCTCCGATGGTTTATCCAAAAGTCCAAGCAGATGAACTAACGTACTTTTTCCTGCACCAGATTGTCCTACCACAGCCACTATTTCCCCTTCGGAAAAAGAGAGCGATATTCCTTTTAGTACCTCTAAATAATCGGAGGTACCAGTTTGGTAACTTTTTTTAATACGTTTTGCTTCTAAGATCATCGTCACTCCCAGCGAACTGCTTCGGATGGCTGTAATAATGCCGCACGTTTTGATGGGTAATATGCGGCAAGGGAACATAATATTATTGCGGAAAGCGGTACCAAAATTATATCTATTGTTCTCATTTCAATGGGGATTGCCGGAATAATATAAACATTGGAATCGAGAGCAAACAAATGAAATGTTATCTGCATCCAGCAAATAAATGAACCTAAGGCGAGTCCTAACAAGGATCCAACAACACCGACTAAAATTCCTTCAAGTCGAAATATTGTAAGGATATCATTTTGCGTTGCCCCCATTGCTTTCAAGATTCCTATATCTCTTGTTTTTTCAATAACAGTCATTGTCAATGATCCAAGTAAATTGAATGAAGCCACGGCAATAATGAGTGTGAGGATGATAAAGGCACTCCATCGCTCAACCTGCATTACAGAATAAAGATCTTTATGAAGATCGTACCAGGATTGAATATTCAGTGTTTCTCCATATTGCGTCCGTATCACATCAACAAACGATCCAGATTGATCGATATTCTTGAGTCGGACATCAAATCCATGAATTGAATTTGTTCCAAATAACTTTTGAGATGTCTCTAACGATGTAAAAGCGTACAATCCGTCGTAATCTCTATTTTTTGCTTCGTAAATTCCAATCACCTTCAGACTAAACAATTGTGGTAGTGCAAATCCTGTCATTGCATTTTGAACTCCAGCCGAAGTAACAATATACAGTGTATCATCTATTCCAATTCCCAGCTTGTCTGCCAAACTGTATCCCAAAACTATTTCCGGTGTTTCTTTTGAGAATTTCGCATTTCCGATAACCATACTTTGGGTCACGCCTGAAACGTTTGAAAGCGATTCCGTTTCCAATCCACGAATAAAGATTACTTTTGTTGTTTTTTTGGAAATGACCATCCCTTTCCCAGAAACAAACGGGGAAAACGCTGTAACAATGCCTTGGCTCGAAATGAAACTCTTCAGCGTTACAAACGATGAAGAATCAATATTTTTGGGAACATTTATTCTCACATGCGGATCAAATCCAACTAAAATATCTGTCACTAATCCATTGAACCCATTAAATACTGAAAGCACAACGATAAGAGCTGCTACTCCGATCGTAACGCCTAGAATGGAGATTAATGATATCACCGTAATAAAACTTGCCTCTTTTTTGGCAAGAAGATACCGCTTCGCTATAAAGAATGTGTATTTCATCAGCCGAGTCGTATCGCTTTAATGGGATCTAGTGTTGCGGCTAGTCGTGCGGGAATATACGAAGCCAGCACGCAAAGGATGATGCTCACGAAGGATACAATAAGAAAATTCTCAAGTTTAAAATAAATTGGAACAGTTTTCATGAAATAGATCGTCGATGGAAGAGAAATAATTTGATACTGCTGTTGAATCCAACAGACAAAAAAACCCACGACATTGCCCAGAACAGTCCCCACAAACGCAATAATCGTTCCTTTGATTAAAAATATTTTTTTGATTGATGAGGAAGAAGCTCCTAATGATCTTAACACACCAACCTGTTTTCTCTTTTCTAACACAAGCATTAATAATGTCCCGACGATATTTACAGCCGCGACAGCGATAATGAGCCCCAAAATCAGCGGAATAGGCTCTTTTTGCAATTCAATCCAGGTGAAGAGATTTCGATAAAGCTGAAAGAGCGTCCTTGCACTAAATGGATAACCCAGAACATCCATAATGTTTTTTGCGATTTCCGGTGCAGAGTTAACATCATCCAGGAGAACTTCAAAACCCGAAACTGCTTCTTCATAATTTATTAGCTGTTGAGCAGCGGGGATGCCAACATAGAAATAAATATCGTCATATTCCGACATCCCTGATTCATATACGCCCGTAACGATAAACGCCATGACATTTGGCGCTATGGTTGTTTGTATATGTCCTTGTAAACCGAAGACGAGTAGCGTATCATGAATTTTTGCCCCAAGAGTGGTTAAAAGCTTTCTTCCTACTGTGCAACCATACAATCCATCAGATATTTTTTCAAAATTTATTTCCCCGTCAACAAGATATTGAGATATCCCGCTTTCCGCGGAAACTTGTTCAATTCCTTTAACAATAATTCCTTCCGTCGATTCACCATAATTGACCATTCCTTCTTTTGAGATGAAAGCGGAAACAGACCGAATATGTTTGACCTTTTCTTTAAGCTTCGTTTCAATATTGGAATAATATCGAATTGGTTGATTCGTGTAGGTTGTCACTTGGATATGCGTGGTGAATCCAATGACTTTTTCTTTCAACTCTTTTTCAAAGCCGCCGAGAATGGTCAATGCAATAATCAATGAAGCAACACCAAGTGTCACTCCAATGATCGAGATTAGTGTAACAAACGAAATGAAATTTTGTGACCGGGATGTTTTTTGAAACTGCAGGAATCTTCGAGCAACAAATGTCGTGAATGACATGTTAGGCAACCTTTTGATTGCCTGCCTGACGGTCAGGCATGCTAGACTGCATCAAATACGCTTTGATAAATTTATCAAGATCACCATCCATAACACCTTGCGTATCGCTAGTTTCATGTTCTGTGCGATGATCTTTTACCATATTATAGGGGTGGAATACGTACGAACGAATTTGACTTCCCCATTCGATTTTTTTCTTTGTCCCTTCAATCGCTGCAAGGCGGGCTTCTTCTTCTTCTTTCCGAATTTGATAGAGTCGCGATTTTAACATCTTCATCGCTCGTTCACGGTTTTGGAATTGTGACCGTTCTTCCTGGCACGCAACAACAACACCGCTGGGAATATGACGCAGTCGCACTGCGGTTTCAACCTTGTTGACATTTTGCCCACCTTTTCCTCCTGCACGATAGGTATCCATTTCGATATCGGCCGGGTTAACTTCGATCTCGACATCATCCTCAATTTCAGGATAGACAAAGACGGAGGCAAATGAGGTATGCCGTCGTTTATTTGCATCAAACGGAGAAATTCGGACAAGACGGTGCACACCTATTTCCGCTTTTAAATATCCAAAAGCGTAATCTCCAAATATTTCAATCGTTGCACTTTTTATTCCTGCTCCGTCACCATCCTGCCGCTCTGCCAGGGATATTTTGTATCCGTTTTTTTCGCACCAGCGTGAATACATTCGCAAGAGCATTTCAGCCCAATCCTGGGATTCTGTACCGCCGGCGCCGGAATGGACTGTTAATATTGCATTGCTCTTATCATCAGTCCCACTGAGCATATTTCGAAATTCAAGATCACCAAAAATATTCGTAATCTTTAAGCAGTCCGCATCAATCTCTTTTTGCAATGATTCATCCTGCGATTCTTCGGCTAATTCAATGAACGCAAATGTGTCATCAATGAGCCGCTTACTCAATGTCCATGCATCCACCCACGATTTACGCGAATTGATTTCCTGCATCACTTTTTGGGCAGCAACGTTATCCAGCCAGAAATTTGGTTCAGAAGTTTTTTGTTGGAGGGAATCTATTTCACTTTGTTTGACATCGATGTCAAAGAAACCCCCGAAGCTGAGTGAGTCGTTCCTGTAATTTTTGCAATTCTGCTTTTGAATTTTCAAACATTATATTGTTTCCTTAATTTCCAATTCCATTCTCAGCATTACACTGCTGAGTGTTTTTCCCTGCGCATCATTTTTTAAAGATTTAGTCCCTCCACCCCCGAGAGAATTATGGAGAAGAAAATTTAATGCTTCAATATTCGGCAACTCAAATCGTTCTACCTTCCCCAGACAGATTCCTTCAAAATGTTTTTTAACGCGTTCTTCTGTCAGATACTTTACCAAAAGAGGGTAATACTCAGATTTCCGGGCGATCACACCAACATTTCCTGTATCCCCTTTGTCACCGGATCGTGCATGGGCAATATGATATAATTGAATTTTCATATCGTAGAAACCTCCACTTTCGGTGTTACGGCTGTTTTAGGTAATAATGCAGGCCAATATGCAATCACTTCGCTTGGTTTTGGCCGTCCTGCAGCAAAACCTGTCACAGATGGCGGACCAGTTAAAATTAACGGAGCAATTTCTCTGCTGAATCGTTCCATGGCATTCTTATCATTTCCACGAACACCAACACGCATAACCACTTCATTCAACAATTCAGGATGTGTTGCTAATGGACCAAAACTGGAATTGTAACCAAGAAATTCTGTTCGTATCTCTTCAAACTGCAATCCTAAATTTGAAAGTCGAGTTCTCAATATTTCATCCGCTTTTTTTGCTTTCTCTAATGCATCAGGCCAGGCGTATGTTAATGTTGAGAAGGCAGTGTAACCATCAAAATATGCCATCGACACTTTGTATGAATCTGTTGCTGGACTGCCTTTGATTCCTGAAACTTCAACCCTATTTGTTGTTAGATCTTTAAGATGAATTGATGTAAAATCTGCAATACAATCGGGAGTAATATAATTTTTGGGATTTCCGATCTCATACAACAATTGTTCTTTTACTGTGGCACTTGAGACTAGACCACCAGTATGTTCATGCTTTGTCACAACAAATCTACCATCGGGATAAGCTTCAGCAATTGGAAAACCAATATTTGCAAGATCCGGGACAGATTTCCAATCTCCTGTAAAATTACCTCCACTTGCCTGTCCGCCGCATTCCAGAATATGTCCAGCAACTGTTCCAGCGGCAATCTTATTCCAATCGTTCCACTTCCAATCAAATTCATATACCATGGGAGCAAGAGTCAATCCAGTATCGGTGGTTCTTCCCGTAATAACAATTTGGGCACCCTGTTTCAATGCCTCAACAATTGGTTGCGCTCCAAAATACACATTCGCGCTAATGACATTTTTCCGAACAGAAGATAATTTTTCTCCTGTTTCCATATTGTCTAAATACATCCCTTGTGATGCAAGATTGTCTATGTCCGGAAGAATATCATCTCCATACACAACACCAATCTTCAGATTGGCAATATTATGTTTTTTAGCAACTTCAAATATCGCATCACGGCAGGCAATTGGATTCACTCCTCCGCCATTTGTGATCACTTTAATTCCTTTTCGAACAATATCAGGAAGGATAGTATCAAAAACAGATATCAGATCCTTAGCATATCCGAGTTTTGGATCTTTCAATTTCTGTTTCTGCATGATGGACATAGTGACTTCTGCAAGATAGTCAAGCATCATATAATCGATCTGTCCTTTTCGTACTTGATCGATTGGTGCCGTCTGCAGATCGCCCCAAAATCCTTGTCCTGAGGCTATGCGAATTTTTTCCTTCATGATATTCTCTTTCTCAAACGCGAATGTTTTTCTTGTTTGAGCCGTTTGCAGAATGGTGGTTCTGCGTTGGTGGAATTGTTATTTCAATTTGATATGTAGTTCATCCAATTGTTTTTTATCAACAGTCGATGGATTATCGTCCATTAACGATATTCCGCTTGCTGTCTTTGGAAACGCAATAACGTCACGGATGGATTTTGCACCGGCGAACAGCATCGCCATACGGTCTAAGCCGAATGCGATTCCACCATGCGGAGGCGCACCAAATCGAAATGCATCGAGCATAAAACCGAATTTCATTTTCGCTTCTTCTGGACCAATTCCCAATAAACTGAACACTTTACTTTGCAATGCAGAGTCATAAATTCGGATACTTCCTCCCGCAATTTCATTGCCATTCATGACAAGGTCATATGCACGTGCTCTTGCTTTTGTGGCATCACTGTCTAGAAGGTGAGCATCTTCCGGTTTTGGTGATGTGAATGGATGGTGCATTGCGACGTGTCGTTTTTCTTCTTCCGAGTAATCAAACATCGGGAAATCGACTACCCAGTGGAGATTCCATGTATTTTCATCGATCAAATTCAGACGTTTCGCCATCTCAAGACGAAGCACACCAAGCGTTGTATACGTTTTTTGCCATGTGTCTGCGACGATAAAAACATTATCGCCAACTTTTGCACCGGCGGATTCACAAATCTTCAAACAAATGTCATTTCCCAAAAATTTCTCGATCGCGGATTCAATACCTTTTTCCGTCAATTTAATATACGCGAGACCACCGACACCAAGTGATTTTGTAAAATCGACAAGATTATCCATCTGATTGCGCGTGTAACTTGCTCCACCCGGAACTGCAAATCCTGCAACCACTCCCCCCTTTTTTACATTTTCGGCAAACACTTTAAAACCGGATTCTTTAACGAGATTGCTGAAATCGGAAAACTTGAGATCAAAACGAAGGTCCGGTTTATCGCTTCCGTATCCTTCCATCGCATCCTTGTATGTAAGGCGCGGGAAAGGCGTAACAACATCGACACCTTTAATTTCTTTCATGAATCGCTTCATCAATCCTTCAACAATCGTCTGAATATCCTGTTCATCCACAAAAGACATTTCAACGTCTATTTGAGTAAATTCAAGCTGACGATCCGCACGAAGATCTTCGTCGCGGAAACATTTCACAATTTGAAAATAGCGGTCATACCCCGCTACCATCAATATTTGTTTATATGTCTGCGGTGATTGCGGCAATGCATAAAATTTCCCCGGATTGATGCGGCTTGGAACAAGGAAATCCCTCGCACCTTCCGGCGTACTTTTCATTAATACCGGCGTTTCTACTTCAATAAAATTATGTTCATCAAAATATTTTCTAGTAATCTGATACATTGTATGTCGCAACATCAGATTCTGCTGCATCGGTTGACGGCGTAAATCGAGATAACGGTATTTCAATCGCAGATCTTCATTCGTGTCCAGTTTATCTTCAATAGGAAACGGCGTGGTTTCTGCTTTATTCAAAATGGTCAAATCTTCTGCAAGAACGTCGATTTCTCCAGTACTCAATTTATCATTATCTGTTCCTCCAGGTCTTTTTTCTACTTTTCCGGAAACAGAAATCACGAATTCAGTTCTGAGTTCTTTTGCCAATGCGTGAATGGATTCATTATATTTTGGATTAAACACAACCTGTGTTTTTCCATAGCGGTCTCGAACATCAATGAAAATAACACCGCCAAGATCACGGCGTGTATCGACCCATCCCGTAAGCGTAATTGATTGTCCTACATGCGATAATCGAAGTTCACCACAAGTATGCGTTCGTTTTTTGTATAACATTGCTTAAAATATTCTCCTCACAATAAAAAATCCCCGTTAAGAGGGATTATTTGAAATGCTACTCTTATGCACAATCAAGATACAGAAAAGTGGGGGTTTTTTCAATGAAACCGGTAAACAAAAACTAGTTCTGTCGAACCAAGTTCTTCAAGAATTCCACAAGTTTTCTCGGTGCGGAACGGGGTCGATAACTATCGTTATCGGTAAGATAGGAGAAAAATTTTCCATCTTTATAAATCGAAGGTGGACTAGGGCTTTGCGGATTAAATGGACTAAAAATACCTTTATCACCGCCATACGGTATGGACGGATTGAAAATGCTTGATGGAGACTGACTAAATCCATATTGTCCCCATGAATTAATAATCGATTGTGGGTTTGCCGTATCCGCAAGGACCATCCCAAGATATGTTCCATCCGGTGCAATAATTCTCGAACCAAGAATCTGATAAAACTCTTCACTGTTCGTCGATTCATCATCTTCATCCACAAAGAGAGAATCATCTCCAGCAGAAACAGCGGAATTAGGCGATGGCGTATTTGAGCCATATCTTCCGAAGGTAAATTTGGTCATACTCACCGGTTCATTAATCTGATCGTATACTATTAATTCAATTTTATTACCGCGAGAATCGTATTTATAACTATTCTTAAATTTTAAAGCTCTATCGGTTCCGGTTTCTTCTGTAAGATTTTGTTGTTTATCATATTTCAGATTCCGGACATATGTCAACTTCCCTTCGGCGTTAAACTCCTTTTCTTCCAGTAATATTCCCTTCTCATTTCTGATATATTGTGTTCTGGTTTTCAGAGTGCTATCCGGTCTATACGATCTCATCTCAATCAGATAATTTGAATGATCGTATTCAAAAACATGCCGTTCCGAAAGATTGTATAATATTGTATCCTGAGCTTTAAAATATCGTTGATACTTGGTTACTAATGTAATATTACCACGACTGTCATATACGGAAGTAATTTTTTTAAGATTATTCTTAAACTCTTTGACATTTCCTTGTCCATCATAAAGATATGAATCGCGCATAAAGAGGCGGCCATCATCAAGTTTACCGAATGTTTCAAGCAAAAGTCCTACCTCATCATAAACAAATGATATTTTTCTATCTACTGTCCCATTTGCTTTATAGAAGACCGTTTCAACTCGATTATTGCGGGAATTATAACGGTGAGCGGTTTTCAATGTATTTTCATCTTTTTTAACAATCTCTTCGGTAAGATTTCCGTTTTTATCATATCGATAATTCGTTGTAGATCTAATAGACCCATCAGCAGGATTGTATTCAATCTCCCTGATTATATTCCCTTTGTCATCATAGCGGACGGTGGATTCAAGAATTCCGTTTTTGTCAACTTTTCCAAACAGGTAATTATATTTAGTACTATTTATTGAATAAATACCGGAGGAGGAAATTTTTTTCCGTTCGCCAATCTCAAATTGTTTTTCTTTCTCTATTTCTTTTTTACTTTTAGGATTGAATTCGATTTGCTGGGAATACAATAAAGACGTAATAAAAAGGAAGAAACAAACCATGAAAGGTTTTGGAGCAGGAAAATGAAGTATGTTAAAACCCCAGAAAAAACGCATAAAAAATAGAACCGTTAGAATAGAAGATTTGATGCAGAAAATAGAAAAACGGTGTATGAAGATAAAATAAAGAGAGGTGAATATCAATTGCAAATACAGTAATATGCTATCGCAATGATCTTTCGATCATTTTTTAACGGAAACGCCCATCTTCATATCAACAAGACGGGCGTTTCTGTAATATTGCTGTAATTCTATTAGAATGAATCCTGATATTCTCTCTCTGTAAACGTTCGCAGCATTTTCCAGCGTCCGTTGTGGAATTGAAATACCGACGTTTGTGTCACTATCCGCGTAACCTTCACTTCGTTGTCCACTACCGTCGTGTGCGATGCTACCGATATCACTTGTGTCTGCGATGGCAGAAAACCTGAAGGGCGCGCCGCCGAATAACGAACCGTATCGTTACCACTGACAAACATCCGAGGCTCAAATGTATATCGGCTGGAATAATCTGCCATATACGTTTTTGCCAACGACAAACCTGTATTTGCCAATTGTTCAGACTGCGCCAATGTTGCTGTTTTCATTGCTGATTTATACATCATCTCATCAGCATTATTAAACGCAACAATGTAAAACCCGAATATCAGATACACTCCCGAAAGCATGATGATCTTTGATGAGCCCATTACTGCCCTCCTCTCAGATCGTGTGTTGCATTATGTTTATTCTGCTTCTTCATCTCCTTAGCAATATACGGAACCAACGTGAAGAAGCAAGGGTTTGTGCGTTAGATTACTTTAATAACAACATTAGATAATTCTAACGTAGTGATGCATTGCACACAAGAGACTATTTTATCTGAGTGTAACGGATTATTGATTCGATGGGAAAATATGCGCTTCCCATTTTGCTTGCTGATAGGATAATGTATCTGACGTACCTGAGTAAACACTGACCAGTTTATGGCTAGACTCTATTGTAATAGAAACTTTAACAGATTTAATTCCTGTTCTATTATTACCATAGGAAACGGTACCTCCGGTAATATTGTAATAGTAAAATCGCAATAAAATCACATCCCGCGCAATCTCAAACGCCGTGCCAGAATTGAGTGTTCTATAGAGAATGCGATGTGATCCGCTTGCACCGGAACCTAAATAATAACGAATAGTTTCAACACTTCCATTATTATCCAAATCCGCAAAGAAAATTGTTTCAATAGAATCTGCTTTATTAAATGTTTTTGATGTTGAATTATATCCGGCATGTGAAAGATCGTTAAAAACAGTTTCTCCGATACCGGACACTAATTCATTCAATGCCACTCGTTCAGTCTGACGAAATAAAGAATTATTCAGAGTAATCATGGTAGTGAGAATGATCAGCACAACCGCGGCACGAATAACAAAACTGCCAAGTATGTCCAGCAATACACCCATGTTTAGAACGAGATCACTTTACTAAAGGATAATGTATCTGTCAAGTAATGCCAATTCATGACGCTTACATCAATTTTTTTTAAATAGGTTTGTGATGAGGAATATACGACTGAGGAATCAACGTAATAGACATTTACCCATAATCTAAATCCGCTCAATGATCCTGATGTTGCAGCTCTAATATATCCATTGTAATCGTCCACATCGTCGTATCGATTATGGGAATTACTTACAGAACGGTATCTTGTCACCGATGCAGTAAGAGAATCAGGAAGTGGTACGTTGCTGCTCTCATAACCGGAAATATATGGTATGCCAAAAAAGGTACTCCAAATTGCGTCAGGTCCTAAATTACCCGCAGATGTAAAGTCCGTTGGGTCCGGAAGACCAGTATCACTCGTATCGATTATTTCATTTGGTCGTCCCGTTATAATGATGACATCATCAAATTTTTTCCCCTCAATCTCATCCAATAGTGCACCGGCTAATACTCCCGCTTGTTCAAATGCTTCTTTCTGGTAAAAGCCTGTATCCTTATCCACTACCATTGTATAAATGCCAATAACGGCCACTGTCAACAAAACCAGAAACCCAAGCGTCAACATTGTTTGACCGAGTCCCATAATTAAACTACTACACTATAATTGAATAAATTTCTACTAATGGTTTTTACACTATCAATCATCAGTCGTTATTGTGCCAACTTCATCGATTGAGGTAACCCCTGTTTTTAATAAATCAAGAGCACGGTGTCGTAATGTTGTCATGCCGCCATTGATTGCCGCTTGGCGCAAGGCCTCTTCATTAATCGATTGTCCGGCATCAAGAATTAACTGTCGAATATCTTTAGAAAAATACAATGCTTCATGAATCGCAATTCGGCCTTTGTATCCTTTCAGACAATCAATACAACCAGTCGGCCTGTATATCGGACTGGCATGTATATCTTCGTCATTCAACCCGAGTTTTCGCAATAAGGGATATTCGCTTTCCCGAATTTTTGCTTTACATCGAGGACACAATTTTCTCATCAGGCGCTGTGCAACAATAATATTGATACTGCTCGCAATCAGGAAAGGTTCGATACCCATTTTGTATAAACGGGAAAGCGCACTCGGAGCATCGTTCGTATGAAGAGTAGAAAAAGTCAAATGACCAGTATTCGCCAATTTAATTGCTATTTCTGCGGTCGATTTATCACGCATTTCACCCACCATCACGATATCCGGATCATGACGCAAAATGGCGCGAAGTGCACCTTCGAAATCCAACTTCGAATTAAGTTTTACCTGACGCGCTCCATCAATAAAATATTCAACAGGATCTTCCACAGTAATTATGTTCAATGAAGGATCCATCACAGTCCTGAGCGCAGCAACAAGCGTCGTGCTTTTTCCGCTACCTGTCGGTCCTGTAACGATGACAATACCATGCGGTTTCTTAATCGCGCGAATCATCCGTTCCTGACTGACCGGATCAAAACCCAATTCTTCAATCTTTTTTCCAACTTCCGGTTCTTTCAGAACACGAATAACGATAGATTCAAATTTGTTTTTAAGTTCTTTGCCAACAAGTGGAATGACAGACAATCGAAAGCGTATGGTTTTTTTATCAATAATCATTTGCGCAAAACCGTCCTGTGCTAAATTGCGCTCAAAACGGTCAAGATTTTTTGCACGATCTTTTACTACAGCGGAAACGGCTTCGGCACGTGTTTCTGTATTTGTATACCATCGTGAAAGACGACCGTCCACTCGAAAATAAAATTCGGTAATTTTTTCACCGCGCGGAACCACATGAATATCGCTCGCCCCAACGCGGACGGCATCCACAAAAATACTTTCGATCAATGATACAAGACCGCTGCGACTGATTTCTTCGTCAATTTCCTGTTCAAATTTTTCACCTTCTTCTTCTTCGTCCTGAACGAATCCCTCATCGCGTAATTCCGTTTCCCTGTCCTTGTAAATAGCTCGATCGATGCTCACCCTGTTCCAAATATCATCCCACTGAGACAACGGCACATAGCAAATTTCAAATTTTTTATTATTGAATTCCCTGGCAATGGTGTAAATTCCGGAGTTGGTAGGATCAGGAGTGATGATGAGTAATCGACCTTCTTTTTCCACATCAATTTTATAGGGAAGAACTTTATTTTCTACTGCTAATTCACGTAAATACAGCGGAAGCGTTTGCAATTCCTTCCGTATAAATGCTAACACTCCATCATCAGCGGAATCTTTAGATATATCCAGGGTTCGAAATGTGTAAAATTGAGAAGCTTCGGCAAAAAGTGCGTCACGATTAACTTTGAATTGGTCAACTAAAATATGCAGTAATTGATTACGGGACTTTGAACCCTCTTTGCTTAATACTTCTTCCGCTTTACGCAATGTCGGTTCATCAATAATATTTTTCTCCAACAGAACTGATGTTAGTGTTTTTTTAAGAGTAGTTCCCTGTTGAACAGACATAATCTTTCCTCATCAATCACATTGTAGGTTGAATATTTAACGACGCTGTTTCCGTCGACAGGAGCGTTAAAAACACTAATGCACCCATAATGATAACGGTGATAATAATTTCAATAAAATTCATAAGATTTTTCATGGAGAATTGATTCTCCATTTGATAATAGTCCGCTACTTGCAGTGCAGTATCCTTAATAGCGCCGGTTTCTGACGCAGTACCAAATCGGGAGATAAATACATCCGGAAAAAAATCCGCAGCGTTTAATGCTTTGCTCAATTCTGTGCCGTACTTTAACATATTGGGAACAGTCACCGTTTTGATACGATGGGATAAATAGGTATTTCCGCTAGCTTCGGCTGCAATCTGAATGGCTTCAACATTTTCATTTGACGAAGTATACATAATCCCCAACACTCGACAAAATATTTCCGTGCTTGTATTCCGTAAAATATTACCAACGTACGGAATTTTCACAATCATTCTGTCCCGCCATAGTTTTCCTACTTCAGTCAAGATAAATCCATAGAAGCTTCCAACGATTATTGTCAGTAGAGATAACATCCAACCATAATTTTCTTTTAGGTATGCACTTAACTTTAACGAAAATGCTGTCAAGGGAGGAGTGGTTTCCATTAACGGTGCTAACATTTCCATCATTTGCGGAACAAGATAGATGACATAAAAAACAATTCCCCCGACTACCGTTACGAATGTTATTGCCGGCATGATCAAAGCACTGACTAATCCTTTTTTAAATTCTGTTTGTCGTTCTACCAGTGTGGCAACACTTTTGAATATCGACGTCATCTCACCGCTTTTGGAGGCTATACCTAACATCAAAGCAACATGTTCACCAAATACTTTCCCCTGCTTCGTAAATGCATCGCGAGAATCAACTCCATTCTTCAAATCAAGAATAATATTTCGCAATGCTCCTTTCAGGTATTTATCCCTCGTGTTATTTGCCATGATTTGCAATACTTCGCTATACGGGAGTTTCTGTTCCAAAAGACGGGAACTGGTAACAACAAAACTCACTATTTCAGTGCTTGAAGCCTGCAGCTGAAATTCATAATGTCTGCGAACATACTTAATTTCAAAACCTAACCTGATAAGATTTCGTCTTACTTCATCCGTTGAGTAGGCGTTTTGAAATCCTTCAATTGTTTTACTTCCCTTTTTTACGCTATACCGAAATACTTTCTTCGACTTTTGAGGAGTCAGAACAACTTTTTGCTTGGCGTTGGGGTCCTTCTTAGAAAAGAATGGAAATTTCCCATTTCTTTGGGGTCTATTTCCTTGTCGCGTGGACTGTGTCGATGTAGTTTTAGAAGCCATGTACAAAAATACACATTTTTGAAACTATTCCATAATTTTTAGGAATGAGAATGCTTTAATTCCAACTAAAAGAAGATAAAAAAAATCCTGTCTTTAGACAGGATTTTTGAAAACATTTAATTTATTGCTGTTGAGATTTAGTTCATATGTGGGCTAATTTTATCGAGTAAGCTCTTTTTAGGCATTGCACCGACGATTTGATCGACTACTTTGCCGCCTTTAAAAACTAATAACGTAGGAATACTCCGAATTCCGAACTGCATAGATACTTGAGGATTAGCATCAACATCAAGCTTGCCAAACTTCATTTTACCATTATATTCAGTGGCAAGTTCTTCTATAATGGGAGCGATCATTTTGCACGGTCCGCACCATGTTGCCCAAAAATCCACAAGGACCGGTGTTTGTGAATCTAATACCTCATTCTTAAAATTACCATCAGTTACTTCTACTGGTTTCATGCGTTTCTCCTTTTATGAAAGTTTAATGGCGTGTGTACCAAGAATCTCTTGCACGCCTTCGATAAATTCTGATGTCGGATTGATATTGTATTTTCGCGACAAAAAGACCTGTTGTTTTTCGAATTCTTTTCCTACAACATTAAAGTAGCAGTTGCAGTTCCCACGGTTCTTTTCCATCAATTCACGGAGTTTCGTAAGCGTAATATCGGTAACTTCATCTGCATTGAGCAAGAAAAATATTTTTTTCGCATATTTTTCCCGAACTGCGTCCATCGGAAGTATCTCATCGACAATGATCTTAATAATATCACCGCTCACTTCTCCTTTTCCCTCGACCAAAATCATTTTTTCTTCTTCCAGTAATTCTACATTTTTTTTGTAAACGCTGGAGAATATCACACATTCTGCCTTACCTGTAAAATCTTCGATGGTAATAAACGCCATCGTATTTCCTTTTTTGTCGATCTTTTTCTTGATACTGGAAATAATACCGCCGGCTTTCACGATGCCATTCTTCATTCCTTCCACATCGCCAAGATGGACAGTAGCAAAGGCATTGATCTCTTTTTCATATTTCAATAACGGATGCCCGGAAACATAGAATCCGAGAACCTCTTTTTCCTTCGCTAATTTTTCCTGGTCTTTCCACATCGGTATATTGGGAAGCTGTGGCTCAAGATTTATTTTTACTGTTGTGTTGGGATCACCGCCGAAGAGACTATCTTGTCCACGCTCTTGCTGTATTTGCGCACCAGCAGCGGATTGCACCATCTGTTCAACGGACTTATACAATTGCGCGCGGTTTTTATTAATCCCGTCAAACGCTCCGGATAGAACGAGACCTTCGATTGTTTTTTTTGTGCAGATATGAAGATCTACTTTCATACAGAAATCATAGAGTGATGTAAATTTTCCTTTTTCTGTACGAGCTTTAACTATGGCATCAACTGCATTGGAACCGACATTCTTAATTGCAGCAAGGCCGAATCGAATGCCCCCTTTTGTTACGGTGAAATCTCTTTCGCTTTCATTCACATCCGGAGGCAATACTTCAATTCCTAATTTGCGACAATCATCAATAAACAATACGATCTTGTCGGTATTGCTAATTTCTGACGTGAGTGTAGCTGCCATATATTCTGCAGGATAATGCGCCTTCAAATATGCGGTTTGATATGCCACCACAGAATATGCGACGGAGTGAGACTTATTAAAACCATAGCTGGCAAATTTTTCGATTAAATCGAATATTTCACCGGCAAGTTTTGCAGACAGTTTGTTCGCTTTCTGAGCACCGTCGATAAATTCCGCTTTAAGATCTTCCATGATCTTTTTATCTTTTTTCCCCATCGCGCGGCGCATCAAATCTGCTTTCGCAAGAGTAAACCCACCAACATCGGAAGCAATGCGCATGACCTGTTCTTGGTAGACGATAACGCCATACGTCTCCCTTAACGTATCTTCCAATTTTGGGTGAAGATATTCAATCTTCGCTTGTCCATGTTTCCGTTTGATGAAGTCGCCAATGTTTTCCATGGGACCGGGGCGATACAACGCATTCATCGCTGTAAGATCACTGATGGAATTTGGTTTTAACTTGCGCAACCAGTCTTGCATTCCGGAACTTTCAAACTGAAATACAGCAACTGTCTGTCCTTTACCGAATAATTCAAACGTGGATTGGTCATCTTCCGGAAGCGTATCAATGTCAATCGTAATGCCATGTTTCTTTTTAATTTGTTCCAGAGCATTCTCTATTACGGTTAATGTCCGCAAACCGAGAAAGTCCATCTTCAACAAACCCGCATCTTCAAGATCTTTCATCGTGAATTGCGTCATCAATTCCGTTGAAGGGGTTTTATACATCGGAACAAGATTACTTAACGGCTCCGGTGAAATCACTACTCCGGCTGCGTGCATTCCTGCATTTCGGTTCATTCCTTCCAGCACTTTTGCCACTTCAAACATCTGCTGAATCTTTGGATCAGCATTTTCCTTAAATGGTTTCAAATCGGGAAGCGAATCAAGCGCTTCCTGAATCGGCATCACCTTACCAAGGATTGTCGGTATCTGTTTGGTGATTGCCTCAACTGTCTGCAATGGAATACCCAACACACGCGCTACATCCTTCAGCACGGCTTTAGAAGAAAGTGTACCAAAGGTGATAATCTGCGCAACATTCTCTTCACCGTATTTTTCACGAACATACTTGATAACGATATCGCGTTTCCAATCCGAGAAGTCAACGTCGATATCAGGCATTGAAATACGGTCCGGATTCAAAAAACGTTCAAAGAGCAGATCGTATTTTAACGGATCGACATTAGTAATTTTTGTTGCGAACGCAACAATACTTCCGGCGGCGCTACCACGGCCGGGACCAACCATTACTCCACGTTCCCGAGCCGCTTTAATGAAATCTGCTACGATCAAGAAATACCCCGCATAACCCATCCGTTTAATAACGGCAAGCTCATGATTCATTCTTGATTCAATGATAGGAGTAATCTCAGTATATCGTTTACGCAATCCTTCCCATGAGATCTTTTCAAGATATTCTTCGAGTGTAGAAACCCCCGCATCTTCTGGAATAGGAAATTTAGGCATTTTGTTTTTGCCCAATTCGAGATCCAAAATGCATTTATCTGCTATTTCAAACGTTGATGCGATTGCCTCTGGATATTCTTTGAAGAGTTCGCACATTTCTGCGGAACTCTTGAAGTAGATCTGATCTGTCCCATAACGTAGATTGGTAATATCAGGTGTATCTGTGGCACTTGCTTCGGGAATGAGAAGCATAATGTTGTGAGCGATAGCGTGTTCACGCTTAATATAATGGCTGTCATTGGTTGCAACAAGCTTTATGTCAAGCTCTTTAGCAAGTTTTGGCATATCCCGAAGGACGATCTTCTCTGCTGGAATGCCATGATCCTGAATCTCAAGATAAAAATCTTCGCCAAAGAGATTTTTATACATTGCCGCAATCTGTTTCGCTTCTTCATAGTCGCCGCTAATGAGAGGGTTTGCTACTACTCCACCCGCACATGCTGAAAGACAAACAAGTCCTTCATGATGCTTCGATAGTAAATCAAAATCGATTCTTGGTTTATAATAATAGCCTTCGGTGTGCCCGAGCGTGACCAGTTTTATCAGATTTTTATAACCTGCAAAATCTTTGCACAAAAGAATCAAATGGTGGTAATCACGTTTCTTTTTTGCTTTTCCATCCGAAACGAGAAGATCGTTTCCTTCATCACGATCTTTCGATTTTGTGAAGCGGCTTCCTTTCGACAGGATATACACTTCACATCCAATAATTGGTTTGATGTTTTTCTTTTTTGCTTTTTTGAAAAACTCGATCGCTCCAAACATCACTCCATGATCGGTTAATGCGACCGCGGGCATGTTATTATCAACAGCGGCTTTAATAAGTGTTTCAACCGTTGCGGCACCGTCGAGGAGCGAATAATGTGTATGATTGTGTAAGTGTATGAATTGAGACATTTTATATTTTCAAGATTTTCAAAATTGTAAACAACGATACTTATAGATTGGTATACAAAAAAAAGAGTGTGTTAAATCACTAGCAATTTTTTTTCCATCATTTCTTCCATCGCGTATCGAACGCCTTCTCTGCCAAAACCAGAATCTTTGATTCCGCCGTAGGGCATATTATCAACACGAAATGTGGGGAAATCATTTACGATAAGTCCGCCAACGCTAAGATGTTTGTAGATATGCTGAATTGTAGCAAAATTGTTGGAGAACAAGCCGGCTTGCAGGCCGTATTTCGATTCATTCACTATTGAAATTGCCTCATTAACGTGTGAGTACTTCTCCAACGTGACAATCGGTCCAAATATTTCTTCAGAACATATTTTCATTGAAGAGTGAACATTCGTCATCACCGTCGGAGAATAGAACTTTCCATTCCTTGTTCCTCCTATCAAAATCGTTGCACCCTCCTTTTCGGCTTCATTCACCCATGATTCCACTCTTTGTGCTTCCATTTCTGAGATCATAGGACCAAGAATGTTTGATTCATCGGAGGGGTCTCCCATTTTTACTTTTTTTGCTTCTTCAACAATTTGATGTTGAAATTGTTCAAAGACGGATTCATGCACAAGTATACGTTGAACTTTAATGCATACTTGTCCAGCGTAGCCAAATGCTCCTATAACACACCGCTTAACCGCGTGTGCTATGTCAGCACTTGAATCGATTATTGCGGATGCATTCCCCCCGAGTTCGAGTACAACTTTTTTCTTCCCAGCTTTCGATTTCAGCATCCACCCTACTTTTGCACTGCCGGTAAAACTTACCATGGCAATTCGTTCATCCCGGACAAGCATTTCGGCCAAATCATTAGATGTTGGAAGAATATTGATAGTGCTTTTTTCTAAACCTGAGTTCATCAGGACTTCTCCTAAAAGCAACGAAGTCAACGGTGATTGCGGCGCTGGTTTCAAAATAAATGAATTCCCAGTTGCAATCGCCGGAGCAATTTTATGCGCAACCAAATTCAACGGAAAATTGAATGGTGAGATACAAAGAATTATTCCTATCGGGAACGAATTAACAATGCCCTGTTTCCCTTTTGTTCCTTTGGAAATATCAAGTGGTATTGTTTCACCATAGATTCTTTTCGTCTCCTCGGCGGCAATTTCAAATGTTATAATCGCACGATCGACTTCCGCTCGCGAGAATACAATTGGTTTTCCCGCTTCGGCTGTAATACACCGAGCGAAGTCTTCCTTTTTGGATTTTAGTTGAGAAACGATAGAATGCAGTATTTCCGAACGTTCAAAACCGGAATATTGCGATGTTATGGTGAATGCTTTTTGTGCAGAGAGAATTGATTCTTCTATATTTTCTTTTCCCGCAAGGTGAAGTTGTGCGAGATCAGAATTTGTGTATGGATCCAAGACGGTTGTGGTAGCATCACCCGTTCTCCATTCTCCGCCAATAATGAATTTCTGTTCTTTCATAAACACCAATAGCAGAAAGATGTAAACACTTGCCTACCGTTATTATCGTCACTCTTTGACAAATTTGACCACTTCATTCACAATCGCATCAACGGAGACATTCCATCGTTTATTGGAATTTCTGTCTTTTAATTCAATCTCGTTGTTCTTCAGATTTTTTTCACCGACAATCACATGAAGCGGCATACCAAGAAGATCTGCATCCTTAAATTTAAATCCGGCACTTGCGTCGGTTCGATCATCATACAACACCGAAATTCCTTTAGCGTTCAGTTCTGTATACAGCTCTTCCGATTTCTTTTTCACTGAATCGGAATTCATGTTCACACAGATCAAATGGACATCGTACGGCGCAATTGATTTCTGCCATTGTATGCCGAACTCATCATGATGCTGCTCAATATGACATGCTACAATTCGCTCTACACCAATACCATAACTTCCCATAATCAGCGGATTTTCCTTCCCCTGTTCATCAAGGAAATTTGCTTTCATGGATAGAGAGTATTTTGTTCCTAATTTAAAGATATGTCCAACTTCAATTCCTTTGACAATACGAAGTTTCCCTTTCCCATCCAGTGTTAATTCTCCTTCTTCTACCATTCTAAAATCATGGTACGCTTGAATTTTTGTGTCGCGCTGAAGATCAAGATTCATTAGGTGATAATCATTCTTATTTGCTCCGCATACTAAACCGTTGGCATTCTCTAATCGTTTATCGGCAACGATTGTGAATTTGTTCTCCAATCCGACAGGACCAATAGAACCTGCGTCTGCTCCGGTTAATTGCATCAATTCTTCAGATTGTGCAGGACGAACATCTTGACCAAACATAGATTGTAATTTCGTCTCGTTCAGCTGATCATTTCCAAGCATCAATACAAGGATTGGCTGTTTATCATTAATAAAAATCAACGATTTAGCACATCGATTGGTCGGAAGTTTAAGAAATGCTGCAACTTCATCGATCGATTTACAATTAGGCGTGTGAACCTCTTTCAATGGTTCAGAAATAGTAAATTTTTCTGCTTGAGGAACCAATGACGAAGCAATCTCTACATTAGCGGCGTATCCTGTTTCTGTACACACAGCCAGGTTGTCTTCCCCTGCATTTGATTCCACCATAAATTCTTGTGAACCGCTTCCTCCCATCGCTCCACTTGATGCACCGACTATATGAAAACTCAAACCGCAGCGTGTATAGATCTTCTTATATGCTTCAGCGTGAAGATCATAACTCTTATCTAATCCCTGCCATGTGGAATCCATGCTGTATGAATCTTTCATAGTGAACTGGCGTCCGCGAAGAACGCCTGATTTTGGGCGTGGTTCATTTCTAAACTTCGTTTGGATCTGATACCAAATCTGCGGCATTTCTTTGTAAGACTTCACATGATTTTTAGCGATAGACGTGATCACTTCTTCGTGTGTGGGAGCAAGAACCATCGCTCGATTCTTTATGTGAAACATAATATCGCCAAACGCTTTCACACGGTCGGTTTCTTCCCACAATTCGATTGGATTGAGCGCCGGAAGATGAAACTCCTGTCCTCCGATAGCATCCATCTCCTCTCGTATAATTTGCATCACTTTTTTCATTACCATATAACCGATTGGTAAGAAGGAAAAGACTCCGGCTGCTAACTGCCGCATTAAACCAGCTCTGATCATTAATTGATGACTTGGAATTACTGCATCGGAAGGGACTTCTTTTACGGTCGGGAAAAATCCACGTGATAAACGCATTATAATACTTTAGTTAGTTATTGATGAAAAAAAAATATTCCCGGTACACTCAAGTGAGAATAGAATAATTATTCGTGTTCTCGCGCAGACTCGAACTGCGATTAGAAGTTTAGGAAACTCCGGTTCTATCCACTTGAACTACGAGAACGGTAACTGAAAATACGAAAATTCAGGTTGAATAAAAAACGTGGTTAGTCCGATGCAGTAGAATTTTTTAATACGTTATAGACTTTTTTGCCATTTCGAAAACCCAATACTCCCTGCACCGGACCAATGATGCAATACACTAAACCAGAAATACCTGCGTATTGAATCCCGCCAAAGAACACAATAATAATTGAAATACATCCGATGATACAATTGGCAGAATGAGCCGTAATACTCCCCTTAGTAATAATGATCTCTGTTTCGTTTAATCCTAAATCTTCTCTCTTTGTGTATGCATGCAGATACATCAATGTGAAAATTGCATAAATAACAAGAAATCCCAAACCATATACCAGCATTAAGGTCACCATTTGATCGTTTTGAATGATCGGCACAACGGTTCCATTCGGCTGGGTTACGGCTAAATCGGCTCGGCTAAACAATTTTGCCAAAAAAGTGATGAGAAATTTTAAAGGATACACAAAAAAAAGGATGACAAACAACAATATTGCATTCAGCCAGAGCACTGTTTGCCCTTCTAAACCATAACGACGGAAGTATTTATAATGTTCATACCAAAATAAAAACAGCAGTGCAAATGCAAAAGCAAATCCAACAAATCCACGTAAAATATTTTCTAAATCCGAAAAAGTTCTTGGCACCTCTAGAGAAACTACAAGTAATGTCAACGCAAAACCAAATACATTATCGCTAAATCCTTCGATCCTTGAGATTTCTCCATCACCGCGCCAGCGAAAACCGCGTTCTTTAGCTAATGGTGTTTTTAGAAATTGTTCTCTAATCATTTCTCTTCTCACTTTTTAATGGTGAAATTCTTCATTCCCAGTCATCACAGATACAATCATCCAAACAGCAACAACTCTTATTGCGGTGAACTTTAACACTCTTCGCCATTAAGAAAACGGAGCTGTCATAATTACTTTATCAACATCATACGTTTAACGGAAGTATTCTTTGGAGTAACAAGTTTAAAGAAATACATACCGCTTGCGTATGAAGAAGCGTTCCATACTGTAGAATATTTTCCCGGATTTAGTTTATCATCCAACAAAGTTTCTACATGTCTGCCAAGCATATCATAAATTGTGACAATGGCATGGCTTTGTTCTGGAATCGAAAACTGTATCGTCGTGACGGGATTGAACGGATTGGGATAATTTTGTTCCAACCAAAATTTCAGCGATTTCATAGCGAGATTATCAACAGAGGTTGGCTGGCGTTGTGTGCGAAATTGAAAGACATAAGGATCTCCGGCTATTGTGTCCTTATTTCCATCAAGCATAAAATTAAATATTGATTTTGCGGTGCTGCCGATTGTTACTGTGTATTGAGTTTGATATTCCAATGGTGTCGGGGAAGCTTTCCATAATAATGTAGTATTGGACGTTGTCCAGGTAAACGTACCAGTAGTCTGCGGCGATATGCTGAATGCTGCTCTCACACTCGCAGTATCCATTGTCTCCGAAAAGCGGACGCCAACGACCTGCGTAATATTGAAATTTGTGTCATTCAATACAGGCTGTGTAAATTGAACATACGGCGGCATCGTCACAGTTTGGAATGATACAGATAATGGTTTTGTAGTTATGTTTGAAGTAACTGTTTTATTATCAACAAAAACGGTTGGCTGAAGTGTATTTCCGAGGCCGGTAAGCGAAAATGTATAGTTCGTCTTAAACCCAAGCAGCTTCTTTGGCGTAAAAGTCATCATTGTATTTTCGGGATTCCATGAAATATCCCCCTCCACTGCCGGATTACTTGAAAAAACCGAACGAACGAATGCCGTATCCATTTGTTTCACAAAGGTAAATGTTATCACCGAATTTCGTTCCACTGCAACAGCATTATTTAATGGATTAGTCGTTGCAATTCTTCCAGTTGCAGTTAAAGCAATACTCACAGTATCGAGTGCGTATCCTGGTGTTTCATAGACTATTTTGTAGTTTCCTGGAGACAAAGAGTCAAACATGTAAAATCCATTATTAAAATTATCGCCTTGATATATTTTATTTAATGGAAGTAGTCGCACAGTGATATTATTAATTGGTATTGTTCCATTTTTTTGAGTGCCGAGAATTATTCCAAGAGTATCATAAGGGATATTATAATATTCTACAAATGCATTGTAAATTCCATACGCCTCACCTTTGCGATAGTAATTGTTCAACAAGCGGCGCGTTTCAGGAAAATAATCATGGAAAGATCCTTCCGAAAGTTCACCCGGCATCGTTAAACCGTTTAACACGCCGAGATTAAATCCACCGCTTGTACCTCCATAGAATGTATAATCCATGTACACACCTGGTTTGCCGGAGATATTTCCGGAAGACGAATTGGTTCTATTCTTAGCTCTAATGTTCGTATATATTAATGAAGACATATCAACAGCGGCTGGAAAGACTGGCTGCCTTGTCGATTGATTTTCCTTTAATAATACCATTGTATAATTCGTGGAAGTATTATTCCCACCGGTGGCATTGCTGTGAATAGAATGAAACCAGTGAACATTATTTGTATTTGCATATTGCCAGCGTTGGGTTAGTGTCGGATCGACATCTGTCGGATAATTATTTGTTTCACGAGTCAGGAAGACTGTCGCTCCTCTGGCTTGAAGCAATGGTCGTAATAGTAATGCTTTCTGAAAATTACTTTCTGATTCCCAAAAAACATTTCCAGGATCTGGTTCAACTCTCCGGTCGTTTGCAGCATTATTGCCTCCATGCCCAGGATCTATGCATATCTTCAATCCATTAAGATTTTGGAGCTGAGAAAATGAGCTAGTAAAACATAGAACTATGAGGGCGAGAATTTTTTTCATGTTATTGTCCCTCCTCATATTTTAGCAGGTAGAGATCGCCTTCAGCTGTCGTTGCCAGAATGACATTTTCAATCGGAGATGTTGCCGGAAACATTTCTTTTCTCGTTGAAGATTCGGTCAATTGAATGTGCACAAGGCCGTCAGTTGAGATAGCGATGATTTCAGATGCATAAATGGAATGCCCGTCATCTTTATCATCCATTCCAATAATCCACTTCCCATCTCGAGTCCATTGCGGCGAGTTACATTTGCCAAGACGTACAATATTTTTTCCATCAAGATCGGAAATGAATGCTCCCTGATCCATTTCTACTGCTACGAGTCTTGTTTTATCTGGAGAAAGTACCGGCCAGATATATTGACCATTTGGTAAGGGATCAATGATTGTTTTTAAGCCATTCTTGAAAAGTACGATCTTAGTATTTTCAATTCCTAGAATTTTTGTCGTTGAATTATCTACTATGATACCTGACTCTCTTGAAATCATTTCCGATGTTTTGGCTTTGTTTTCTTTCAAAAATACCAGCGTTGAGACAGAATTTCCTCGTTCAATCACACTGTGACGCAATGATTTGATATCCATTTCAACCGCTTCTTGTACACGGGTAAGATGATCTCCTTCATTTGTAGTTCTACGATATGCAATTGTCAATCCGTCATCTGAAACAGCAAAATTAAATCCTGATCCTTTATCCCTCGTAATCTCTTTTAATAATTTTGTTGAAAAAGAATACTGCCATATTCCATCGTATTGTTGATTGGTTAAATAGATTTCTTTGCCGGAAGGGGCAAATTGAACATGCATCCATTGTTCAGATCCCGAAATCGATATCTTTTCTATAGAAATAATTTTTATTTGTGCCATAAGAAATGAAACACTACCAATTAGAAACAATAAAATCTTACTCATAATTACCTCAACAATATATTGTCGCAATATAAAAAGACCCCGGACAGTGTTCAACGTACCGGGGTCATAACAATGCTGAAAATGTTTTGAGTTATTTCAGCAAAATCATTTTCCGTGTTTGAACAAAACTTCCTGCCTGTAATGTGTAATAATAAATACCACTTGGCAGTTTGGATGCTTCAAAAGACACTTGATGATTACCGTAAGGTGTTACTGCATCAAGTAGAGTTACAATTACCCTTCCGAGCAGATCATATACTTTCAAAGAAACATATCCGGATTGGCCTATGGAAAATGTAATATTTGTATTAGGATTGAACGGATTTGGATAATTTTGATCAAGGGCGTATGTGCCGGGTGTTCCTCGATCATTTCTATTGATTCCACTGATCGTCGCGTCAATCTGCATTTCATCAAAATACATCTTGCTTTCAGTAACAAATCCGGAGTTTTGTTTTACGATGATTGATGTTAATATTTTATTTTGACCAGTTAAGGATGATAATGGGAATTGTACAAACTTCCATCCTTTCCAATACACATTACCGATGTTCAAGATCTGATCATTTGGAGAGAAATGTAATTCTACTGAGTTTTTGTTGGCGTCACCTGCAATCCATAAACCGACTGTAGAATAAAAATCGAGCGGAGGAAATCCTCCCGCTTTCAATTCAATCTCTCCGCTGTCCTGAGATGTAAATTGATAGGATAGTTTTATCGCTCCGGGCCCTGCTTTAATTTTTTCTGCGACAAATGAAATAGTTGTTTTTGCCGTATCAATATTTTTCGATCGTGCAGACTGGGATGGTTGCTCCCATCCTTTTGTGTTTCCATCCATATTATCGATGACAATACCAGGGGTGAATATTTCAGGCGATGTTTTAAATTGAATAAGAACATCCGTTGATGAAATATTCCCATAAAAATCTTTCATTCCCTTAAACAACTTCAGAGTATATGTTGTATTTGGTTTAAGATTCGACGGAGTAAATGAAACAATCCCTTTATCGAGAATAGTCTCATTTTTTGCATTTGCTAATGAGATATTTACATTGTTTTCATCCACTAATTTTACCGTAGTCGAAAGTGATGTTGTCTGTACCGGTTCGTCTAAATTAATCATAACGTCTGTTGATGTAGAAACAGCATTTTCATTTTTGACCGGATACGTGGTAACAACAGCAGGACCAACAGTATCCGTCGGAACCGTTGTAAAAGAAGTCGTAAAGGGTGCCGTTCCAAGATTTCTTGATTTGGCAATATTCTTTGCACTCGTATCAATTTTGATTGTGAAATTTGTATTCCATGGCAGCAAAGCCGTTGGATCGTACGTCAATTGCGTATTATCAGCGTTCCATATAAATGTTCCTGAAACAATTGGCGTAATGGAAAATGCAGCGTTTGTTGATGTAACATCCATTTGTGTATTAAACTCTATAATAATTTCCTTATACGCAGGAAAAGCATTAATGTTAGATTGAGGAAGAGCACTTGTAATCACCGGACGAACAGTATCGGCTGTTGTGACAAGATTCATAAAACTACTCCATGTCCAATATTGTCCGGGATCAGTGTGAGTATTACAAGTAGGATCAAATCCCTGACCTGTAGAATTTACCCAGTTTCGCCACGTTGTATTTTGATGCTCACTATGTGCGATAACGTGATTTCGGTCTTTGGGAATATTATACTTATCGCAAAGATATTTGACAAGCTTGGCGGAGGAGTTATAACATTCTGCCGTGTACCATCCGCTGACGGAAGCATATCCTTCGTGTTCAATACCAATCATGTAGGAATTCCAACATCCTACGTGCCATGCGCGATATTTTTCTTCAACCATCTGCGTCACTTCTCCAACCGGTGCATCGGGTGTACTATTGGGTCCTTTTGTAGATGCATTGACACCATTAGGATGAGAATTCAACACATAATGAGCGCTCACTTGAGCAGTCGTATTTTTAAACCATGAAATGCATCCCAAATAAGAACCTTCAACATCGTGCACGACAACAAATTTTTGCTGAATCAATTGCGTCCCAAAATTCCCGGAATACGCAACGTTCCATTTTGCCAAAGGATAATCCGGTGTATTCATTGCATTATCAGATTGAATTCTTTTTGATTCTGTTGATGATTCCAATTCAGCAATGCGGACAATATTTTGGATCGATTCGAGATTAATTTCTCTTTTTCGTATTGCTATCCTATCTTGTTGATAGCCCGATGATAAAACAGAATAAACTTCCAGTCCTCTTTTTGCGGCAAGTTCTGTTTGAGGAAATCCGCTGAACTTTGCAACAGCATTCTGCCAGCTTTCAATCGATCCCTCCTCCACTCCAACTGGTGCGGGAAGTTCGGAATAATATTTTTTCAATAATGCCGCTGCTCCCCGAATATTTTGCAGCGGACTTTCTTTAAGTTCCTCGGGAGTTTTACCGATTAATTGAGCTGCCTCTCGTAAAGTGTATCCGAAATAATCATTATCCCATAAACCCATCACACCATACACACGCGGCATTCCGGTGCAATTAGAGAACTTATCTTCACCACTCCATTTCATGTGGGTCCAGCGCGTCTCCGCAAATGATATTCCTCTCAGAATGTCAGCCGGGACTCCAAATTCACCACCTGCCTGGTCAAAGAATTTATCATATAGTTCCCTCTCTTCTTCATGAGGTACAATTTGCAAATTATTCTGTGCCAATAAAGGCAACATTATAAGTGTGCACAAAAGTATAATTACTTTCATTCGTCCCTCTCAATAATTAGCGATTCTGTTCTGATGCAATTTTTGTCCTATTTTGGTCAACAATTCCGCCGCGTTGCGTTAACGCATAGACGACAACGTTCAATCCAAATTGCAATTGCCGTGTATTGTCATAAGGTCCGCCAGCGGTAGCAGGAAGAATTTTCCAATATCCCCAGGCAAAGTTATATCCGCGATTGGAAATTAATACGGCCATTCTCCCGTTGAGAAAAATAGCTTCCAAGTATGGATATATTTCTTTGACTTCTCGCACTCGATTATCATATCGTTGAATATCTTCTCCTGATGGAGGACCATTAAACTTTTCCCACACGGTATACATGGGATGAGAATTGGGAACCCGTTCGAACACTGCATCGTAACCAAGAGCATCTTTCAGCATTTGCCTTGCTGTAATATTAAACGCGCCGGATTGATATGCAATTCCGTCATCGATAAAAAGAAATCCGCCGCTTCGTAAATATTTTGCGATATTCCGTGCCTCTTCTTTTGTGTATCGAACTGCCGCCTGGAATCCCATCATATAGAGAAAAGGAACTGTCGTAAGTTCTTTCGAATCCAAACGAATCGTGCCCCGAATGGTCACTTTCATTTTTGTGCTGTCGTTGGCATATTGCGCTAAATTCGGAAGCGCCTGCGGGACACAATTCCACGACGGCTGACCATCTACCACATCCCAACCCGTTGCAGGAGATTTTTCTAATTTAGTGGAATTATACTCTAACTGATACACATTAAGAAATCCTCGAATATCTTTTTTGTTTTTCGGATTTACCTCTATAAAACCGTCAAACCGGTCTTCATAATTTTCTGATGAAATAAGATTATCTCGCATTGCCGAAAGACCTCCTCCACCACCGCTTCTTGTATTTTCAACATCGTTTGCAAAATTCGGCCCCCAATCTTTTCCATCACCCGGTCCTGCTCCCCAACCTCCAGCGCCACCAACTCCAAAACTTCTTCCATAACTTGTTGCACCTCCCGGTAATCCCCATCCAAGATCTGAAGCACCCGATGAAGCTGTTAATGCACCGAAAAAAACACTTCCTTCACCTGCTCTGCCGCTCGAAGAAGCACTGACTGGTGCATTATTGACAGGAGCGTTGGAGGCAGGAGCATCAGCTCGTGCAAAAACAATTTGTCGAGCAGACGTTTGCGGAGTATAGTCAACATCTTTTGCCAAGTCGAATGATTTTACAAAACGGGGAGGTTGCGCTTCAAATTTCACAGGAGGCTTCACAATATCATATGTATGCAGTTCAACACTCACAATTCGTTCCCCTTTTTCTCCTCCGACAATTAGAATCACAATCCCTACAAGGAGATGCAATGCACTGGATACGCCGATCCCAATAAATCCATATTTGGAAATCGAATGTAATTTTTGAGCTAATGTCATTGATTCTGTTTTGATTCCAGCCACCGTTTATGTTGTTCAGCAAAGAATACGATCATCTGCGCCTGAGCCGTTCCGGAATATTTTTCTATAATCTTATTGAATATCTCCAATGCTTTTTTCTTATCGCCCAGTTCAGAATAAGCCGAGGCAATATTTGCTTCACTGGCATATCGCACATCCGCATCAGGATATTTTTTAATTACCTCTTCCAACATTGGTATCGCACGCTTAAAATCCTGATTGTCAAAATAGATCATTGCTCTGGCGTATTCCTGGAATGAATTGATCTGATCCAACTCATGCACAAGTCCTTTTGCCTCCTCAATTCTTGTGTACGCCGGATACTTATCTACGATCGTTTGATATGCTTTCTTGGCTTTTTCGTATTCTTTATTGTTATAATAAAAATCCGCAATACTAAATTGGGCATCGGGCGCTTGAGTGCTGTTCGGGAATGTCCGGACAAACCGATTCAATTCTTCAACCATCTTCAATGTATCACCCATCCGATAATAGCACCATGCTTTGTTATATGCTGCGGTCACAGCATATTCTGATTGTGGATAATCTTTTGCCGTATGAGCATACTCCTGTGCCGCAAGATCAAACCGTTCGGCATTATAATATGTCTCAGCTATTTCGTATTGCGTTTGGGCAATTCGGGAATTGGTTGGATAATCACGGATATACCGTCTCTTGAGTGCAACGCCTTCGTCAACTTTACCAATGTTCACCAAACTGATTGATCTATTATATAAAGCATCTTCACTTTTTGGATCCAATGGAAATTTTTCGAGATAGATGGCATATAATTTTTCTGCATGTTGGAATCCTTCTCCTTCAAACATCAGATCTGCCGTTTGCCATAGGATGTCTTTGATGTATGGATGAGAAGTAAGCGTATCGGCTGCTTCGTGCATTGTTTCCACAACTTTGTCGAGATTGCCAAGATTACCATATGCATTCGAGAGTGCTGCAAATGCTTTTGCGCGTGAATTATCATCAGCACTATCCGCATGGATAACCTGATTACCATATTCAACAACATTTTGATAATCATTCACTTGAACAAATAATTCTGTTAATGATGAAAGGTATTTTACCCGTAATGACTGCGTTGTTACTTGCTTTAACAGTGTTTCAATTTTTTCGATGGCTTCTTTTTTCTTTCCTATTCCAAGATACGATAAGGCAAGTTTTTCATTGGCGGATGGAACTGAGGCAGGAAAGTTTTCAGCAAATGCCGATTGTTTCAGACAATATTCCAAATCTTCAATCGCTTCAGTATATTTTTTTGTTTGTTGAAACAACGCACCGCGGGCAAACCTTGCTTGGAGCCGTGCATTTTCCACCACAGAAGTATCACTGAGCACAATGGCCATTTCTTCGACAGCCTTATCAAATTTGCCGGAAGCGGCTAGCAATTCACCGAACGTTAGATGAGCATACGGTTTGAATTGTGAGGAATCAGGAAGCTCACTAATAATTCTCGAAATAAATTCCTCGCCTTCAACAAATTTATTTAGCGAAACATAAATTTTTGTAATGCGGCCGAAGGCAAATGGATAGAACTGAGAAGTCGGACGCACTTGTTGCAATGAGATAACAGCGCTATCCACTTGTCCAACATAAAATTGAGCCATGCCTAAATAATATTGAATTTCACTTCGAAGCTGTTCCACACTGATTGAACCGGAAAGTATTTTGTATTCAGCAATAGCATCCGGATAACGTTTTTCATCATAGTACGTTTTTGCGAACTGCATTCGTGCATGCGGTGCTTCCTCCGCAGAGGGATATGTATCGGAAACGGTACGAAATGATTCGCGGGCATTGTTAAATTTCCGCAGACTTAAGAAGGCATTGCCGCGGAGAATTAGTGCTTTTGCCGAAAATTCACTTCCGGCATGATTGGTTAAAAATGAATCCGATGAAACAATAACACTTTGGTAATTTTTTGCCGCATTATAATTTAACACGGAAAAAAATCGGGCATTTTCCAGTGAAAATTCTGCCAGATCAGCAAACTCTTGATATGCTTTGACAAAAAAATCATAGGCCCTCGCTGAACGTTCAAATTCTTTTTGATCCTGAAGCGTTCTTGCGATTTTGTACTGCATCCGAGCTTGAAATACTTTATTTTGAAAATTTTCGTCAATTGCACCTTGATATACTAACATTGCTTGGTCTAATCCACGTACTTTCAACATTAACTCTGCCCAACGGATATAGGAAATCTCAATCAACGTTGGAAGAAGCGTATATGTCCGAATGATATACCGATATCTGGCGACGGCAGAATCAATCGTATTGAGACGTTCATATGCTTCCGCTATTTTGAACTCTCCTTTTGACACCAGCTCAAGATTCATATTATCTTCTTCACGATTCGACGCAGCATCAAAAATCTGGCGTTCGCGATTTGCTCGAAGCTCCATATTTTGAAAATCGGTCCGAGAAAATGATTCTGGTTTATACTGGTTGACCAGAATTGAGAAGGCAATAATGGCATCATTCAGCTTGTTAGCATCAAGAGCGTTCTGTCCAATCTGATACATCGCTCTGACGCGAAATGTGCTTTCCGAATAGGTATCAATGAGATGCTGAAAAGATGCCGATGAACTGTCATAGTGTAACAAAAAACGAAATGCCCATCCGATATCATAATGTGCTTGTTCGACCTTCTCATCGAACGGATGCTGTCGGATTAAATCACGGGCAGCAGTAATTGCACTGTCGTACTCCTTTTTTTGAAAAAAGAGATCATAGATTTGATAACGCGATAACACAGGAAGTTTTGGGGAATCGGTCCGATTGACTGCAATACGAAATGTTGCAATTGCAGAATCGATCATTCCCATGGTGCGGTACGAATTGGCTTTTTGGTATAACGAAGCTGAACGGACACCAACATTTAATTCACCATTCAATAATGTTACGCGAACACTATCAGCGGAGAGTAAATCACTCTCTGTCGCAAGCACTTTTTCATACTGTTCGATTGCTTTCGGGTAGTTTCGTGCGGCAAAATAATTCTGCCCCGCAACAAACGAATCGCGTAATTCCTGAGGCGTTGGAATAAAATACGCAAGACTACCGACAGCAATTAAAATTGAAATGATTACTTGAAATGACATTCGTCCGCCATAGAAAACAAAAAGTAGTCAATAGTCCATCATCCGTTGCGACTACTGACTACTTTTCATTAAAAACTTGATACTATTTCAAGAGCAACATTTTTTTTGTTTGGACAAATTGTCCTGCACGGATTTGATAGATATACATTCCTGTGGAAACTTGTTTCCCAAGACTGTTTTTCCCATCCCATTGAACAGAGTACATTCCCGCATCATATTGTTCATTCACCAAACGGCGAACCTCTCTGCCAAGAACATCATAAATTCTCAATTCAACATTACCAGTCATCGGCACTCCAAACTGAATTTTGGTTGTCGGGTTGAATGGATTTGGGTAATTTTGACTTAATGAATATGTGTTCGGAACATCCGGTAGTACTTCATATTCAACTCCTACCACAAGTGTTGCCTCTTGTAAGATAATCGCATCTGCACGGACAACAAAACTGTCTTTGCGCGCCCGATTAACCAGCGAATCCTTGTAATATTCGCTCACTAATGCCGTATCATTTTCGAGTCGAATATACCCATTGATTGCTCCTGTGCCATGCGCATCTCTCGAGTTTGAACGCAAGAAAACTGATCTTCCTAAGAACACGCGATCTGCACCGCGATTGTTTTGGTTGATCGTATCAATCTGTACTTCTTTTCCGGCACCTTGGAATACTTTATAGATTACTCTCGGAGATGAATTTGACGAACCGACCGGGACTCGAGCATACACATTAAAAGTATCTAAACCAGGTGAACCTCCATCCAATACCGGAATTTTTGGGAAGTATTCAACATACGATGCTTTGTTCGGCAACGCAGGATCGCCGTTAAGGTTATAAATATATCCCAGCATTGTTGCACCACCGCTGCCGCCAGTAGTAGATACTTGCCACTTGTTCATATTGGCAAAATCCGGGAAGATAACGGGATTTTGTGGAAATGTGTAAGCTGCTTCAACATCATTTTCTTCCACGACAACTCCTGTCCCAACACCTGCTCCTGTTAACAGAATTGAATATGGGCTTTTGGTAGAATCGTTGGAATACACTCGAGCTGTTGTACTTAACGTACCGGCGATTGTATCTGGAAGGAATTCAACAGTAAGTTTTTCAGAACCATTGACAGCAGCCAACAATATTGGAAATTGGGGCTTGTCAACAAATTTATAAAATCGTGGATTCAGAATGACAACACTGTCTATGCGCAATGCTGATTCCCCGCCGCTATTGATTTCAATATCCAACCTAAAATTCTTAGCAAGATTTCTAACACTTTCATAGATAGAAACATTGCCAAAGTTCAATTGAGGAGTAGCAGCAAGTGTTGCACCTGTAGGTATTTTACGAATACGAAGTAAATCTGCACGAAGGACTGCGTTGAGCGCAACTTCACGGAATATTTTTACCTTAGTCCAATCACCCTGATTAAGAAAAATTGGTTTGTTTGCCAGTGGATAAAAGAACGGTGGTATGATTGCCTCACTTGCATTATACGACGAGCGAACAGTATCAACGGAAAATGCAGGGATAATCTCTATCTGAGCATTATCAGTATTGCTTGAAAAAGGAATAGCTCCAAATTCTATAAAATAGTTTCCCGAGGAACCGGGTTGACCATTAACGCTGTCCGGTAATTTAAATCGATACTCTGTGGATGCAACAGCATCAAAACTGAATGTCCCCTGTAAATTTCCACCGGCAATTTGAAATGGAAAAGCTGAAATTCCGGTACCGCTTGGGGCCCAGGTTCCCGTGCGGACAATTTCAGGGCGATTCGGATTTCCTAAATTATCAAACGGGGCATTGTAATTTGGTTCATTGGTCATACTTGCATTGAGAATAAAATTGTAATTGATTCCATTTCCACTCAGCGGAATTCTCGCTTTCATTTCCAAAGAATCATTGCTCTCTATGACAAGCGTATCTATAATATTTTCTTCTTGAAACGGTCTGAATCCTACCGCCACATTTGCTTTTCCGCCGGGAGGAATATTCAACGGAAATGCTGCATTGTCTGGAAGTTTAATATCCCAACGATTCGGCAAATTCGTTGCATAGACATTTGTTACCACCAACGTGGTGGAACCGAGATTAAACAGCGGAATCTGTTTGTATGTGATAACACCCAATGGTGAATCTGTCCACACCTCGCCCACACGGACAGAATCAAACCCGTTGCGCGTTCTGCGGCCAAATTCAAGATCTGCACCCGTTGATGAACTGCGTAATATTCTTATCCCATCCGCACGCATAATTGCTGAACCGGAAAGCGAATCCCCTCCAACGGTTATTTTGTAATTCCCTGAATTTAATGTGTCAATCATCAAAGGCACCCACGAGCCAACACCAACAGTTGCCACGGTAATAGTAGAGCGACGTAAATCATGCCGCACAGAATCCTGAACAATGTTGCTGAACTCATATTGAAGCTTGTAGAACACATTGGAAGCATTGTTTGCCGCCTGCAAAACATAATTATAGATTATATAGATATCGGATTTTTCCGGAGGCACTGTCACTGTCCATGTTGCAGAGCGTCCTGCAATCGGTATACCGCCAAGTTGCGATGTTTGACGATATCCGCCGCCAAATCCGCTTGCGCTGGCTCCTGTCCACCACAGACCCACTTCATTATACTCGGGTGAAATTGTGGTTGATCCCGGGTCACTAGCCGGCGATGTTGGTGAATTCGGCGAATTATCCACCGTATAATAGTTCGATGGATCGAGTACTTGTTGAGCACCAAGATTCGAGACCGCACCCAAAACAAGCATGGTTGCGAAGAACATGGTAAAAATATTTTTCATTTGGATCTCCTTATAAGATGAATGGAGTGTTACTTCTTTTTTACAACAATTCTAATAAATGGCGTTGGCTTTCCAACAAATTGAATGTTGTTCTGCGCATATCCATTGGGAAATATTTTATAGTAGATAACGACACTATCGTTTCCGCTTGGTTGAACTTCAGGGGACGAATCCACCCAGACGGGAAAAACAGGTCTGCCGCGCGGGGTAAGCTGTACGGTATCATTGGCGCTTCGATACACTTCCCAATCACGTAAGTTCGCCTGAATTCTGTTTGTTCCGTATTTAACGGAATCGTATGCCCACGTAATGGTAATAACTTTTTGCGATGCGGCATTGGTATCGATTGAATATTTCAAATTGATGATTTCCGGCACCCGATCGTTGTGCGTTTCCGGAATAAGGTTCCGTTCGGATTCACATCCAAAATACAAGAGTCCGAGCAATGTCGATGCTAAAAATATCTTTTTCATAATCATTACTTTAATGGTACCGAAAGCGAAACCAAAGGATTGTGCGGTGAATCAATAGATTGTAATCCCGGTATAGTATGTTGTTCAGGATTCAGCGAAAACAACGATTCTCCTTGATCTTCCGTGTTGTAGAGTACATCCACAATATTTAAAGACCACACAACTGCTGTAACAACCATAAACAGGTCTCTCCTGTTTTTATCTCTCCGCATTTGATCATGTGCGGATCGCATTTCTTGATAATAGTATTCTGCGTTTATCCACGATTCGGCATTTATATATTGAAACTCAAGAGCATCTAATCGTTCGTTACGGGCTATAAAATTATTATGAGAAATGACTGAGGTTAACAACGATCCGAATGCTGTCAATGTAATTCCCACACCCTTGTATGTGTCTCCAAGCATTGATTGGCCTGAACCAGGTATAAGAGATGAATATAACAACGCCGTTGTGCGACGTTCCGATAAACCACTAATATCAGATGAAGGAGATGATTGCTGTAGATCTGTACTATCCGTTGCAAATGTACGAAACACAACACTGATCGGTTTCGGTGTTTCGCCTGCAAAGACAATTGCCGCAAATCCAATTAAACACAGGATAATATTACGATAAATATTTTTCATTTTTTTGCCGATGCAAGAGCGTAATATAAAATATTGGCAAGCAATTCCCGCTGCCGCGTAAAATCTTTCCCTGTACGAATCTCCTGCGTGTTAAATTCTCCCCACGCAATTGAATATCCTCTATTGGAAAGTACTGCGACAAGTCGGTTCTCATAAAATAACCCTAACAGAAATTCATTTACCAGACGTCCCTCTATATTCAACAGTTCTCCGTCAACAGGAGGCAGTTCAGGGAATTTTTTCCAAGCCGTATAGATTGGATGATCTGAAGGAATTCTTCCTATTGTAACATTTCCCCCAATTAAAAAAGAGACATTGGTGATATAATTATTAATGGCAGACCAGTTTTCACTTTGAATGTTGGTAGATCGCTCATCAGCGATGATAAATCCACCCTTCTTAATCAATTCAGCCGCTAGTTTTTCTTGGTCTTCCGTAAATATCATTCTGCCTTCATCGGCAATGATCAATAAAACATTTGACGCTTGTATGTCGGATGCAACGATAGGAGTTTTAACATATGCCGTTTTGAAATTTGTATATTCGTTGAGATACAAATCCAATGGTTTCATCAGATCCGTGACGGGTAATGTATTAGTTGTTTTTACGGCAACGTTTACGATACCGTTTGGCCGGGCAGATGGATCAAGTTCCAGTATTGCCAATTTTTCTCTAAGAGAATCACGTGTTGCAATCAACTGATGTGCATTTTTCGGTAACTCGAATTGTGTCCGCCGAAAATAAAAATTCATTGATGTAAGCTCAGACGCCTGGTTGTTTTCATCATATCCAAGAACAAAATCATTGAACGTCATACGAATCCGTTCAACACCGTCCACCAATGGATCAAAGACGATTAAACCATCGCGCACATCTCCGCGGAACACCGGCTTACCGTAATAATGGACTACACGGCGTATGGTACCCATTCTGCTTTCAAACACATCATCGTCAATTCCCGACGTCCCTTTTCGTTTTTTAAAATATCCTTCCAAACTTTGGTACCTACTATTCTTCTCTTCCCTTCCATAACTGTTCAATTCATCGCCGCGATCGGTCTTGATAACGACATTCTCAGGATCGAAGTTTATTTTCCCCCCGGCATAATTATAGATCGTGACCTTAAAGACCGTAAACCTATTCGGCGTATATCCAAGATCAGGATCGATCCAATTAGCATAGGTGAATGGATTGGTGGAGAACTGAGCAGACTGTGACTGATCGGGAAATTCAAACATGTTTAAATGATAATCAGTAAGATACTTGATCTCGATTTTGTAGTCTTTCGTATCATAAATAACCGTTTGCTTATCATCACTAAGTCTGATGAACCGTGATGTGTCTTTCTCTGCTAATAATTCTTCATCAGGAATGAGCGTAAATTCTGTTCTCTCCGGCGGGAAAACGACGTATTCGTAAACGTTGTCGCAGCCGTTTGCCAGCAGAATTACACTATAGAGAAGTAACAGAATATGACGCACGATTAATATCCGGCAAAAATGGTAAAATAAATCACTGAAAATTGTGAATTAAACTCCTTCAGTTCGTACCGTTGAAACTCCTGGTTGGTAATTTTATATCCAAAATCGATGACAATGTTATATCCACTGTACTGCGATCTATTGGTAAGTGATACGGCAGATGTTGATGAATTAAAATCATCAATTCCGCTTTGAAGATTTCTCTGTTTCACTAAAAATGCATCAGTCAATCCAAACAGCGATGTCCCCTGCACACCGAAATGCAGCTCAGTATTTTCGGTCAATTTATAATCCAAACGTAAAATAGGAATCAAGGATTGCGTATGCGTTCCAATGGATGTCGCTTTGGATCCATCATCGAATGTATTATTCGATACTATCTTCAGAGTTCTGATTTTAAATTGCGGCCGCAATCGCATGGTATTGGCAAAGAAGGAATACGTGTAATCAATTTTATTTACCAGCGCAAGCGAGGTTAATCTTCCCTCAAACTGTTCGTCAATCAACGGACCAAAGTCCAGTTCGTCCAGCGTAGGAGTTCCGACAATAAATTTATTATTCGATTCAAATCGAACATTGTTTTCAATATTGAGATTCGGTATCTGCGTGTATTTTGTACCAAGATAAATGATATGTGAAAGGCTGTTGCGATAATTCCGTGCATCCCGAACAAATGCCGGGGTCGGATCTGCCTGGATTGTTCCTGCAAATTGGAAACCGTCATTAGCAATGTTATCCCGAACCCGCTTCAACGTATAGTATATATCCAATGCGCCAAACCGGGGAGTGGCAATTCCGTACGTTGCCTTGAAATAATTGACACCGTTATTTCCCCCTTTCGCAATTCCTTCTTCACGAATGAGTCCGGCACCCAACGATAAATTTTTCATCGCTTCGAATGTCATGAAATAATGGTATCCGTCGATATCCGGCGTGTACGGATAATCCGGGTAAATATCGTTTTCCTGGTTATCGATGACAGAATTATTGTTCCAATCGTCACCCGCCTCAAACGACGGCGGATCACTATAATACGTCATAAAATCTTCAGTGTAATCGGGCAGACCGTTTGAGTTTCTATCATCGTCCGGAATTCCATCCCGATCACGGTCCTTCCCGGGGAAAATTCCTGTATCCGGTTTTCTGATAATATCACTTAATCCGGAGAGTTCATTATTATTTTGTCGATATCCTAAATTGTATGGATGGACATTCGGACTGTTTGGATTTCCATCGGAATTAATCACATCCAAATTGCGGACAAAAATTCCAGTCGGTACAGCGTTGTAAAAATAAAATCCATCCTCCCATCGATCGTTATCATCATTATCATCAACAAGAGAAAAATATGCTCCGCCGGGTAACAGATTGTTTGTAATTGGTCTGCTTACGTCATCAGCCGTATATCCATAAAGGTCCGGAGGTGTATACGTAATGACATTGGCTCCAAGTGCTTGACTGCTGTAGTAACTGTTCTCCAGCATATACACATCCAATGCCGTGCCGTACCATGGTTCTATTCTATATCGTTCTCCTCCAAGTGTCAACCGACCGATCTCTTTGGTTCCCCGAATAAAAAATGCTTCTCCTTTTCGTTCCAGATGCGGTGTTGCTAACAATGGATATTTTCTAAACGAAGTACTGGTGTTGTACTCACCTTCAAGATCAAATCCATTCCACTTGAATTTGAAATTCATTCCATAAATAGACATCCCCGTGTTTAAACCATAGGAGTATGTCACCCACCGTTTGTTCGATGCATCCTGCACGTTCCCATTTGCACGTTCTACGGTAAAGAAGGGTGTTGGTCTTCCCTGCGTTAATGAACTTGTATGATCGGGATATAAATTTAATCGTTCTGTCGGATATTCATCGCTGCGTAACACCCAGTCTTGCGCTGCATCCAAAGCATAATCGTTTGCCAGAAGTAATTGAAAAGTTGCAGATTCTGTATAGAACGGCATTATGAACGCATACACAATTGAATTCCCGCCGGATGTACTAATCGGATATGTTGGAGCATTCGATCCACCCCATTCTCGTAAATATGCCTGGTAGTATGATTTATTTTGAGGGATGGTTCCATACACAGGATCATCATACGTTCCTGCACCTTCTGTATATAGATCGTCATCAATCGTAAAACTTCTGGTAGTTTCCGTGCGACGAAAAACATAGTATTGAATAGGATTGTTCAAATTTGTCGCAAACTGACTCGGCAAACTTTTATTAATATTTACGGTAGGATGTTCTTTCCCATTAATAATCAGTTTCGGTATAGCATAAACAATCGGACCTGAATTATCGCTTGGAGAATCGTCCCTAACCCGAATAAAAATTATTCTTGGTACAGCATTGGACACATCACCTTTTGATGAACCATCATTGCTATTGATAGAACTATGCCGCTGATGTTGATTGACATACGTTGCACCGATAGTCAAAACATCACCAAGGTCTGTTTCAAAATGTCCGCCAAACATATACACGGACCAATCCCGCGGACGGGCGATAGAATTTGGAAGGTTTGTTGCATCAAAACGAATACGGACAGGATCGGAAACACGCGACGCCACCAACGAACCGCGATATTTATTTGTCGCCCCGTCCCAACGGATACCGTTAAAACGTGCTTTATCAAATGTTAACGAGGTAAATTTTGTCCTGATCGCTTCACCAAGCATTATTCGGGAAGCAAAACCCCCATACTGGTCACTACCGATCAATAAATTATTGAACCAGAGATTATAATATTTTGATTTTTGAACATCACTTCCGCCAAACGTAGGACTAATGAATTGATTCTGCGATTCTCCAAGCTCATACACCGAAAGTCCGTCAACCAAAAAATTTCCAAAATTATCGTAAATCTTCCGTTTATTAAATTGAATGCTGTAATTTTCGTAATTTCGTCCTGAGTAATTGGCGTACCCTTCATTCCCTTTGATTTCATCGCGGCTAATGAACTGAGCAAACGTTTCAATCGGAAAGAGAGAAATAAAAAGTGTTAGCAGAAAAAAATATTTCATTATTTGTATACTAAAATTCATAACCGAGTGCTATGGATGATATTCCCCCTACTTGAGTAATAAACGCTTGATAGGAATACGAATAATCGATCGATAACTTTTCAACTTTCAATCCGAATCCTGCATTATATTCCCCCTGAGAATCTTTGACAGTTATTTTCCCTCCGCCAAAACGGACATAAAAAATGCTTTCAATTCCTGCAACGGAGGTTTGCAAAGCATTAATCTCAGTTCCTATGGAGACTTTCATTTCTCCATTTATGAATGCCATTCCGCCAAGAATTGTATAGTTGAATTTTCGGGAAATGTATGCAGCACCGGTATGGATCTCCATCGGAAGAACCGCATCCGATGAACCATTACTGGCAACAGATGGTTGTGTCAGATTAATGATGGATGCTCCAACCTGAAAATCATTTTCCTCCATCACTTCGCGAAATACATATGTTGCTCCAAGATCGAACGTGAAACCTCCGTAGGATAATGAAGGCTCGGGTACTGCGTTGTCTCCCTTCGGTGCTTCGGCACTCCATCGCAGAATTTTGACATTGGCGCCAAGCGAAAGATCTTCTAAAAACATTCGTGTGGCAAATGAACCGACAAACATCTGTTCACTCCAAAAATTCGGTGAGAACTGCGAAACGCCAATCCCAATCACGCCAATGCTGCCAAGTGAATACGCTCCCCCTGCATTAATCAAATTCATATTTTCATCGATGATATCCGGATAGAGATTTGAATAACTCGTGAAAACATTTCCGGATGTCACAAAACCGATTGCAGCAGGATTATAGAACATGAGCGATGCATCGTTTGTCATGGCAGTAACAGCATGCCCAACAGCATTGGATTTCGGATGATACCCTTTATCCACAAACGCCTGCGCGAATGCGTTCACTGCGCATCCGAACAAAAAACACGATATAAGAAAACACTTTTTCATAAATACTTTAATATGCTACCACAACAGATTTTGTCACAACCTGACCGCCGTTATCCACATCCAATGAAATTTGAACAATGTAAACTCCGGGACGAACTCGTTTTCCATTATCATCATTTCCATCCCATACAAATGCGCTTCCCCCTTTTCGAGGATCACCAAAATACGGATTGACTCCGGAAAGGACGTCGGCTACGGTTCGAATTTTTCGTCCGCTGAGATCGAAAATTTTTATTCGAAGCGGTTTCGATATTTCAATTTTTGTGACCGAAAAATCAATCAGCGTAATATCATTTTTGCCGTCATTATTCGGAGTGAATGGATTGGGATCAATAAGCACATCGACCAGCGGAGTGAGCGGAACACCCGCAGCGGTGACTGACCAGCTAAAACCAATTCCTTCTTTCGTTGCATCCACCGTTTGTGGATTCCATGCGGCATTTTTGCTTATAACTTCCGATGGGAAACTACCGCTTTCAATCATCTTTGTGGAAAAAACGATATCTATATTCGATGAAGTTTTAATCGTTTGTGGAAATCCGATAACTATAGCAGTAGAGGAAGGGACATATTGATACTGAACAGGACTTCCGTTGACGGAAACACTTCTGACAATGGAAGGACTTGGAGTTTGAATCTTTACGGTGTCAATTCCAAGCGATGTCGGGGAAATATTCGTTTTGATTCTATAGGTCAATACCGATGCACTGAGCACATTCACCGTATCGGGATTAATACTTGCAACCGTTGAGTCCGCAAGTAAATTTTGCTGGTACACGAATTTTACCCCACGAATTTTTGGGGTTTGAACGGTAGTGGTTCTTAAACTCAAACGGTATTGAAAATATTTTCTCGGTTCTGCTACAAATAACTGAGCACCTTTTGTACTGCTTGTAGAAGAATTAAAATCAATAGGTGCCGACCAATTCGACCAAGAAAGACTGTCAACAATATTTTTCGATCCAGTCCTCATCTCAAATGAGACGATCGTACCTAATGGAATATCTGCATCTAAAAAAACATTGGCAAAATTTGCCGGTAACGCTCCGGTTGAATCTACTTTTGACACATATGCCGCGTTAACAACATATCCTTGACCAAATATTTTGAATTCCGAGATTACTGTTGAAAGGTTCGGCGATTGTTTATCCAATTCAAATGTGATGTATTGAACAGGCTGAGGATCTGGAATAGTTGCAACATGCCTCGCAGAGTCAAGATTATTGAATTCCTGAAAGACTCTCGATTGTCTATTGGAATCAATGCCTGCATAATAGGAAAACGCTATCGGTCGCAGATTAAAACCTGTCCCGGGTGTATTTCCTAATCCGAACACAACAATACTGTCGACAATTCTTACGACTCGAAGATCAATCTTAATTTGTGTGCCGACATTCGACGGAGTTGGAAATTCAACATAGGTAAAGAAATTATTGTCGTGTAATTTTTCTGCATTGATCTTGTTTGTGTCCGGCTTCTGTTCGGAATTGAGTGGAAAGGAACCGGAATAATACGCTTTCATGAGAGAGTTGGCGGCAAGGTTTTTAGTTTTACCCGGTGCAAGAATAATATTTCCCGGCTGCGATTTTATATCGAAGTCGAACGATAATACCGGATCATATTTAGTCGTGTCAGTAAAACTAAAATTATAGATAAGCGAATCAACAGGAGCATATGAAAAAAGACATTCTGGTACGATGAGTAATGCGGCAACTAAATAGTAGAGTTTTATCATTGAACAATGAAACGATGAAAATGATTCTAAGAATGAAACGTTTCTCTTAAAAAAAGAAGTAATCAGGCTCACCGGAAAAACTTCTTTGTTCATCATTCCTTTTTCCCTTCAATCACAAACACAAATTCTCCTTTTAAAGTCTTTGATGTATATTGCTCCAAAACGACAGATATTGGACCGCGTGTGATTTCTTCAAATATTTTTGTCAATTCCCGGACGACAACAATGTTTCTATCACCAAAATATTGTAACAACTCCCGCAACGTTTTTTCCACGCGATGAACTGACTCATATAAAATAATCGTCCGCTCTTCTTTGCTTAACCGTTCAAGTTTTGTTTTCCTTCCTTTTTTGTGTGGAAGGAATCCTTCAAAGACAAATTCGTGTGTTGAAAATCCACTGGCAATCAGTGCCGGAACAAACGCCGTCGCTCCTGGCAGTGGAATGATCGTAATGTTATTCTCAATCGATGCGGTAATGATCGAATGAGCTGGATCAGAAATTCCCGGGGTACCGGCATCCGAGACGAGAGCAACAGAATCACCATTTTTTAATCGCTGAATAATCTGTGGAACACGAACCTGTTCGTTGTGCGAATAAAAACTGAGTAACGGTTTTTCAATTCCATAATGATCGAGCAGAAATTTTGTCATCCTTGTATCTTCTGCGGCAATCACGTCGACCCCTTTTAAGACATTCAAAGCACGGAGCGTGATATCTTCCAGATTTCCGATTGGTGTCGGAACAACGTAAAGCGTGCCGTGTTGAATTACTTCCGCCATCAAATACCCCAATCTCTCACATATCGGAAATCAACATTAACTGTTCGATGAGAGATCTTTGCAACCAGAGGCGGGCGACGTTTGAATTGATTGATTTGGACTTTACGCCGAACAGTAGCAATAAACGATTTTGCAAACCCAATCTGTTCCAATTCCTCATCATTCCTTCGTTCATCAATCATAAAATAGAGTAATTTGTCAACTTCCCGATAACTAAAACCTAACTCCCCTTCGTCTGTTTGCCCTTGCCAAAGATCGGCCGTCGGTTTCTTCTCAATCAATTTTCGGGGTATACCAAGTTCCTCCGCTAAAGCCCAAACATGTGTTTTATAGAGATCCCCCAGTGGATTAATTGCGCACGCCATGTCGCCGAAAAGTGTTCCATAACCTAACATTGTTTCTGTTTTATTGGATGTACCGATGACCAGTGATTTTTCCTTTTGCGATAAATCGTATAGCACAATCATCCGCTGACGAGCCATGATATTCCCTTTGCGCAAGTTGTCAGAGATCTTTTGTGACACAAACATCGGATCCACCATGGAAGAAATCTCTACGAGCTCGTTACGAATTCCTAACGCCTTCGCAACCAGCGTGGCATCTGCAGCACTTTCCGGACTGCTGGTTTTATACGGCATCATTACTGTCAACACATTCTTTGCTCCCAGTGCTTCAACGGCCAGATATGTTGATACAGCTGAATCAATCCCTCCCGAAAGTCCAATAACTGCCTTTGTGAATCCGGCATTTTGTACTTCATCCTTAATGAATTGGACAAGCATCAAACGCACAGTGCGCATGTTTAATGCTAAAGGATTGTCATTATGTTGTTCGGTCGTTTCCATCTTCTTTTATCTATATCGCTAATTTTTATATACTTCAGATGTCTACAGAAGAATGACTATAACTCTCCAACGTTTAATTCTTTTAACGCGTTCTTTATAATTTCGAGCCCTTCGTTCAATTCTTCCTGTTTAATCGTCAGCGGAGTTCGGAAACGGATGGACCGGTCACCGCAGCCGATCAAGATTAACCCTTCTTCGTATGCTTTATCAATCAATTGATTACGGTTCTGAGCTGTATCAAGATCGAATGCGCACATCAACCCTTTACCGCGCGGATTGGAAGTTAACTTTGGAAATTCTTGTGTGAGTCCATCCAGTTGATTTAACAGATACTCACCTTGTATCCGGGCATTCTCTACAAGATGATCTTCATGAATAATTTCAAAAATTCTTTTTGATCGGACCATGTCAACAAGATTGCCGCCGAACGTTGAGTTAATACGGCTCGCTTTTCTAAACACATTATCAAGAATATCGTCAATACGGCGGCTTGCCATAAATCCGCAAATGTGTGTCTTCTTGCCGAACGACATGAGATCTGGTTTCACAAAATATTCATGCGCCCACATTTTTCCAGTCAGACCAACGCCGGATTGCACCTCATCAAATATGAGAAGGATTTCACTCTCGTCACAAATCGTCCGAAGTTCCTGCAGAAATTCTTTCCGGAAATGATTATCTCCCCCTTCTGCCTGAATCGGTTCGATAATGATTGCAGCTATGTCATCCGTATTATTGATGATCGCTTCTTTGATCTGCTTGATTGCAATTTGTTCATCTTCAATCACTTGTTTCAAATTCTGTTCATTCAGAGGGAATTTGATTGAAGGATTAAGAACTCGCGGCCATTTGAATTTTGGGAAATAATTTGTCTTCGTCGGATCAGTATTTGTCAACGACATCGTATATCCGCTTCGTCCATGGAACGAATGGCGGAAGTGAATCACTTGGTGTCCCTTTTCCGTTGTGTACCCTTTTGCAAAGTTCTTTCTCACCTTCCAATCAAATGCAGTTTTCATCGCATTCTCATTTGCAAGAGCTCCGCCGTCGATAAAAAATGCATAGGGAAGATATTCCGGCTGGGCAAGCTGTCCAAATGTTTCGACAAACTCCGCCATTTCAACAGAATAGACATCAGAATTGGATGGTTTGTTCAAAGCCACATAGGCAAGTTTTTCCATAAACTCCGGTGTTGCAAGTTTTGGATGATTCATTCCCAATGCGGACGATCCAAAGAAGGAAAAGAAGTCCAGAAATTTTTTTCCGTATCGGGAATCGTAAATGTAGGCACCTTGACTCTTTTTCAGATCGATAACCATATCAAACCCATCAGCAAGCATATGCTTGGAGAGAGTTTTATGTACATCGGTCGGTGCTATGGTGACTGGTGTAAACGAGATTTTCTTTCCATTGGAAGAAGCGATCGTTTCTTTCGCCTGGGTAAGAGTTGCAGACATTGAAGTCTCCTTTCATACTTTTGGATAACACAAAATAATGCGAAGAAAAAGTATGAGGAAACTCAGTAAAATTCTTGATGCTCGTACATTGACACGATGTACGGACGGCCATCGATCCCTTTCAAGAATTTAAATTTTTGTCTGCGAATGTGCATTGGGATGTTAGAAGATCTTGCCAAGGGTTATAGCCTTGGCAAGAATAACAGTTTTCGTATTAGTAATTATCTATCTGAGCACGCTGCAGTTTTCCGGAATAATCAACATAGACTGCTTTCCATTCCGTATAAAAATCATACACCGTCCATCCGCCTTCACGATGACCGTTACCGGTCTTCTTCACTCCGCCAAACGGTAAATGCGCTTCGGCTCCAATTGTTGCTGCATTAATATAGGTAATTCCAGATTGAATGTCACGCATTGCCGTAAACGCTTTGTTGACATCTGTCGTAAAAACGGAGGATGATAATCCATATTCCGTATTATTCAAAATACGGATAGAATCTTCAAAATTTTTGGCGCGAATAACGGAAAGCACTGGTCCAAAAATTTCTTCCTTCGCAAGTCGCATTTCCGGAGTAACATCGCCAAAAATTGTCGGTTGATGAAACCATCCTTTGGAAAGAGCTCCTTCCGTTGCGATACTTCCACCTGCAACAAGTTTTGCTCCCTCTTTTTTCCCGATTTCAACATATTGTTGAACTGTGTTCCGCTGACTTTCGTTGACGCATGGACCAACTTGTGAATCGGCAAGGAGTCCATCTCCAAGTTTTAATTTGTTGGTACGATCAACAAGCATGGACATAAATTTATCATAGATTTTTTCTTCAAGAATCAATCTGCTTGTGGCTGTACAACGTTGTCCGGTGGTACCGAATGCACCCCAGAGAACTGCTTCCAATGCAAGATCAAGGTCCGCATCAGCAAGGACGATTTGTGCATTCTTTCCCCCCAGTTCAAGGGAAACACGTTTCAATGTTTCCGCTGCATCCCTTGTAATCTGTTTACCCACACCAGTTGAACCTGTAAAAGAAATCAAGTCAACATCCAGATGAGAAACAATTGCATTACCCACTTCTCCGCCACCACCATGCACTATATTAACGACACCTTCCGGAAGTCCCGCTTCCATCATGATTTCAACCAACATATCAGCAGTGCGCGGTGTATCTGTTGCCGGTTTAAAAACGCATGTATTGCCGGAGAGAATCGCCGGGAACATTTTCCACGTTGGAATTGCCATTGGAAAATTCCATGGAGTGATGATTCCTGCAACACCAATTGGAACACGGATGGACATGGCAAATTTATTCGGAAGTTCAGATGGTACTGTATAACCAAATAAACGGCGCCCTTCCGTTGCTGCATAATATGCTGTATCAATTCCTTCTTGAACATCTCCTCGTGTTTCTGCAAGAACTTTTCCCATCTCCCTCGTCATCTCGCGAGCGATCTCTTCTTTTCGTTTCACCAGAAGATCACCAATTGTTCTCATAATATCGCCTCGCTTTGGCGCCGGAACCAATCGCCATTTTTCATATGCGGCGCGTGCGGCCTTTACTGCTTCGTCAACATCTTCCTTTCCCGATTTTGGAAATATTCCAACTATCTCTTCCCAATTTGCAGGATTATGGTTTTCAAATGTTCTTCCGGATTGTGCATCAACCCATTTTCCATTAATAAGATTCTGAAATTTTTGCGCCATATCATTCCTTTGTAATAAGTGTTATTCTAGCCCGACTCTCTTAAAAATATATTCTACGTTATTTAAACTTTTTTCCGGATCGAATGCTTCCTCAAGATCAGCATCATTCAATACCGCTGATACTTCTTTATCCGCTTTCAACATTTCTTTGAAATTATTTTTCGATTTCCATACTTCCATTGCATTGCGTTGTACAATTCGATACGCATCCTCTCGCTTCATCCCTTTTTTCGCCAAGGCAAGAAGCACCGGTTGAGAATACAAAAGTCCGTGAGTGATATCCAAATTTCGCTTCATATTCTCTGGATACACAAGCAGCGTATCAATGATATTCGTGAATTTCGTTATTATATGATCAAGAACAATGCAGGAATCCGGTACAATCACCCGTTCTACAGATGAATGTGAAATATCCCTTTCATGCCATAGCGCAACATTTTCCAGTGCTGCTTGAGCATTACCGCGAAGTATTCTGGCAAGTCCGGAGATCTGTTCGCAGGTGATCGGATTCCGTTTATGCGGCATTGCCGAAGAGCCTTTTTGTTTTTCCGAAAAATATTCTTCCGCTTCAAGAACTTCCGTCCGCTGCAAATGGCGAATTTCGGTTGCGAATTTGTCCAGTGAACTTCCAATCACGGCAAGCGTCGTTAAAAATTCTGCATGCCTATCCCGTTGAATCACCTGCGTAGAGACCAGTGCTGGTTTCAGTCCGAGTTCAGCACAGACATATTCTTCAATTTTAGGACTGAGATGAGCAAAGGTACCGACCGCACCGGAAATTTGTCCGACAGAAATTGTTGCAATTGCAGATTTCAGTCGCTGGATGTTACGTTTGGTCTCATCAAACCAAAGAGCGAGTTTTAAACCAAATGTCGTCGGTTCAGCATGGATGCCATGAGAACGCCCAATCATAACGGTCATTTTAAATTCTTTTGCACGACGGGCGAGAACATCACTGAATTCTAATAAATCGCTTAAGAGTAATTCCCCTGCTTGTTTCATTTGCACAGAGAGTGCAGTATCCACAACATCGGATGACGTCATGCCTAGATGAATAAACCTCGAATCCGGACCGACAAATTCTCCAACGCTTGTAAGAAATGCGATCACATCGTGCTTCACTTCCGCTTCGATTTCATTTATACGATCGATGTTGAACTTTGCTTTTTCTCGAATGGTTTTTACCGATGCTTTAGGAATAGCTCCGAGTTCTGCTTGAGCTTCACATGCCAATAATTCAATTTCCAACCATATTCCGTAGCGGTTATCATCCGTAAATATTTTGCCCATTGCCGGGCGAGTATATCGAGCTATCATTTATTTTTGCTTTTCTAATGGTAAGTCAACGTTGATAATTTTTTTATCACGATAAATTTTAATTTTCCATGTGTCTCCTGCCCGACTTTCCTGCATGATACTCATCATACTGTCATTGTTGATGATCCGTTCACCATTGATCTCAACAATAATATCTGCAATAAGAATACCAGCTCGCTCTGCTGGACTATTCTTTTGAATATCACTGACAATCATCCCCTGCGCTTGTTTCAAACCAAAATATCGCGCAATCTGCACATCAACCGGGCGAACATCTATTCCAGTCCAGAAATTGCGCTCCACTTTTCCCTTTCGTTGAAGTTCGTCAACAATTGTCTTAACACGGTTGATTGGTAATGCAAATCCATATCCGATATATGCCTGGCTGACCCCGCCTGTGTAGATCAGCGTATTGATTCCAATAACTTCACCGACACTGTTGACCAGCGGACCGCCGCTGTTACCGGAATTGATTACCGCATCCGTTTGGATCAATCCACGGTACGACCGATTGTTATCAACGCTCAAATTCATTCCTTTAGCACTAATAACTCCGACTGTAACAATCGGTTTATCAATATTATCAAACAACCCAAACGGATTACCGAGAGCAATTACCCACTCACCAATCAACACATCATCGGAGTTTCCAAGTTTCACATAGGGAAATGTTTCACCTTTTTGTGCGGTGAGTTTCAACAAGCAAACATCTGTGATAAGATCTGTTCCGATGATTGCTGCCTGATATTTTTTTCCATTGGTCAATGTTACCGTAATCTCTTTTGCATTCCCCGCAACATGATCATTGGTAATTACATACCCATCCGGCGAGATGATAAATCCCGAGCCAAGACCTTTCACTTCTTGTTTGTAATTTCGGTTTCCGAAAAATTGATTAAAGAACGGATCATTCCCAAAAAAATTTGCAAACGGATCGCGGTATTCGCGCACTTCTATGACATTGATCCCAACGACAGCAGGACTCACAGAATCTACCGTTCGAGTGATTGCATTTTGGCGGGAGGTAGAAATTTCGTCATTGATATTTTGTGCGGCTGAAATTGCAACCAACAGAACAATAGCGAGGAAAATATTAAACTTGTTTTTCATTGAAGTATTCTTTTATCGGTTCGATATGACGGGAAAGACAGACTGCTATGACCATACTTGTGGAAGTAACATATTCAGATGGTGAAAAATAGTGAGGGATAATTTTTAACATCCATTGATCCGAAACAAACCACATTGCCAACGGTAATCCAACAAGTGCAATGACACTTGCCGCATGAACATTTTTTGTTAGTTTTTCAGCGCCAAAATATAACCCCAACCAGATGGGAACCCACAAAGGGCTTGTTATCAACAGTGAACCTGCTCCGGTTGCTAAACCTCTACCGCCATGGAATTTCAACCACACTGGATAACAATGACCGAGCACAGAACCAAACATCGCAGCGGAAACGGCAGTGGATGGATCTTGAAAAAACATTACGGCGATTAAAATACTCGCCACCCCTTTCAACAGATCAATCAACGTTACAACTATCCCGATCCATTTTTTCCCTGTCACTTCAAGGGCATTTCGCCCGCCGACATTCCCGCTACCGATCATTCGAATGTCAACATTTGTTGTCTGTTTCACAACAAGGTATGCGGTAGGAATCGATCCGATAAAGTAACTGACAACAAACGAGATGAGGTATTCTGACAAATTGTTCTCACTTTCTTTGTTTAATTTACTAAAAACGGGGTGCTAAGTCAACGCACGAAATTACCGTAACATATTGAATTTTTAAGAATTTACCGGGATCGTTTCTTGATTCTCCTTACCAAAAAAACTATATTATTAAAAATTAGGAATTTCATGTCTAAAGATTTATCAAAAATTAAATACTTCAACAATATTCTCGAGACCATCGGGAATACTCCATTGATTAAATTGCAAAAGATCAACAAAGGACTCAAACCACACATTTTTGTGAAAGTAGAGTCATTCAATCCTGGCGGATCGGTGAAGGATAGAATTGGGATTGAAATTATTGAGGATGCAGAACGAACAGGCAAAATTAAACCGGGTGGGACAATTGTTGAATCAACTTCGGGAAACACCGGAATGGGTCTTGCCATTGCCGCAGCTGTAAAGGGATATAAAACTGTCTTTACAATGCCGGATAAGATGAGTGCGGAAAAAATCAGCAACCTGCGCGCATTCGGCGCTGAAGTGATTGTTACTCCTACTGCTGTACCTCACGAATCACCTGAAAGTTATACGGAAGTTGCAAAACAGCGAGTACGTGAAACTCCAAATTCCATTCTTGCTGACCAATATGAAAATCCGAAAAATCCTGAAGCTCATTATAAAACTACGGGACCGGAAATTTGGGAACAAACCGGAGGCCAGATAGATTATTTTATCTGCGGTCTCGGTACCGGCGGAACTATTACTGGAGCAGCAAAATATCTAAAGGAAAAAAATCCAAACGTAAAAATTATTGGTGTGGATATTAAAGGTTCCATTCTTCAAGAATACTTCTATAAGAAAAAATACGACCCGGTATTTAAAACATATAAAATAGAGGGAATCGGTCAGGATTACATTCCGAAAACATTGGATTTTAATTATGTGGATGAAGTGCTTATTGCAGATGACCGTGAATCGTTTTTAGCAGCAAGAAAAATGACACGTGAAGAAGGTATTTTTGTTGGCGGCTCCAGCGGTACAGCAATTCATGCCGGGCTTGAATATTGCAAAAATCTACCGGAAGACGCGATTGTTGTTATTCTCCTTCCCGACAGTGGCAGCAGGTATGTCAGCAAAATGTATAACGATGTTTGGATGCGTGAGAACGGATTCTTAAAACCGGAACGGATTACATTAAAATACATTCTTGATAGTAAAGATTCCGAGCTTCAGAATCTTATCAGCGTCGACAAATCAAAAACCATTCGTCAGGCAATTGAATTAATAAAAAAACATAATATCTCTCAATTACCGGTTATTGATCAGGGAAAATCGATCGGTCTTGTCACCGAATCAAATCTTCTCTCCAGTGTTGTCGATGATGCATCCAATTTTGATAAAAGTGTCACAACGGCGATGGAACATTCTCTTCCCGAAATACATATGAATGAGGATGTCAACACAGCCGTGAAATATTTCATGCAAAAATTACCGGCGGTCATTATCACCGATCATGAAAAACCAATCGGAATCGTCACCCGATTTGACGTTTTAGAATATATGTCTCACTAACCTTCGGTAATTTATGCAGTGGGAAAAAAACGCATCCGATACTTTGGAAAAACTTGTCTCCGTCGTCCGTGATCCATTCCGGACGATTATTAAAAGCAATTCCCAATCCCATGCAGAAAAATACGCTGAGGCACGTAAAAGTCCTCATGTGACATCAAAAGAAGCAGTTTTAGGATTTTTACGGGCGCGGTCTCATAAATTAACCTCAGACGCGTTATTGATTCTGGAAGAATATCAACTCACCGAAAAAGATTTTACTAATTATCCTTCAACAGGAACTCAACGATGAAATTTTCGACTAAAGCCGTTCATGCCGGACAATCTCCCGATCCATCCACAGGCGCAGTGATGACGCCTGTTTTTTTAACCTCAACATATGTCCAGGAAGAACTTGGAAAGAACAAAGGATACGAATACTCCCGTGTTTCCAATCCTACTCGAACTGCTCTGGAAAAAAATATTGCTGCATTAGAAAATGCCGATGAAGGAATGGCATTTGCTTCTGGTATGGCCGCAGAAGATGCTATTTTTCGTTTATTGAATCCCGGGGATCATGTTATTGTAACAAATGATGTATACGGTGGAACATACCGCATCGGAAAGTTAGTGCTGGAAAATTACGGATTGCAGTTCGACTTTGTCGATACCACAGTCATCGACAACATCGTCAAAGCATACAAACCAAACACAAAAATGATCTTCGTCGAAACCCCAACAAATCCGACTATGAAGATCACAGACTTAAAGGCGATTGCAAAATTTGCTCAAGAACGAAAAATCCTCTCTATTGTTGATAACACATTTGCCACACCTTACCTTCAGCAGCCTCTTGAACTCGGAATTGATGTCGTTATTCATAGTGTAACAAAATATTTGAACGGTCATAGCGATATGCTTGGCGGATTTGTCGGCACAAGCAATAAAAAAGTAATAGAACGACTTCGTTTCCTTCAAAAAGCAACCGGCGGGATTATGAGCCCGTTTGATGCATGGCTCTGTCTGCGGGGGACAAAAACGCTCGCTGTTAGAATGCGGCAACATTGTGAAAGCGCAATGGAAATTGCACAATGGCTCGATGCACAGAAGAAAGTAAAAAAAGTCAACTATCCGGGATTATCACATCACCCACAGTACGAACTTGCGAAGAAACAAATGCGAGGATTCGGCGGAATGATTTCCTTTGATTTAGGGAGTCTTGGAAATGCAAAAAAATTCTTAAAAGCGGTCAAGATCTGTTCACTTGCTGAATCTCTCGGCGGAGTAGAAACACTTATCTCCCATCCAGCTTCAATGACACATGCATCAGTTCCTGCGGCGGATAGAATAAAGAACGGCGTGACAGATGGATTGGTAAGAATTTCTGTTGGAATTGAAGATGTTGAAGATCTTATTGATGATTTGAAACAAGCACTGGCGAAAATTTAAAGAAACACCTTCCAGGTTTTAAAAACCTGGAAGGTGTTTACATAATCTAAATATCATCTCCTATTAAATCTGCAATTTCTTTTTCTTTCGTAACATTTTTGTGGAATTCAATAAACTCCTCCCTGCCACCGAACCACTGAATAACTGAATTGCGATTGATCTTCGTCTCTGTCTCAGATAGAATAATATTAAATGAAGAATAAGGATATGTTCGGAAATCGTCGCAGAATCCATGGTGCTGCGGATTAAAGTGAATATATTGGACAAGTCGTGAAAAATATGAATCCGAAGTTACTTCGATGCGATGAAAGTTTTTTTCAAATAACGAACCTGTTCTGTGATACATCTTGTTGATAGATTTGGTGTATGCGTTAAATAAATTTGAAAAAGCGCGTGATGGGTTCCTATCACCTTCCAAGTTTTGAAAACCCGGAAGGTTTGACGGAAGATGTTCTTTTATTTTAACCAATAGATGAAAATGGTTTTTCATTAAACAATATGCATACGTTTCAGCTACCGGATCGATATGGCGTTCATATAATTTTAAGAAATAGGAATAGTTTTTCTCTTCTTTGAAAATATTCTCCCGATTGTTCCCTCGATTATAAATATGATAATATTTTTCTGGCTCTAACATAATATTGAAAACTTAACACCTTCCAGGTCTTAAAGACTTGGAAGGTGTTATCATAAAAATTACTCCATCATCTCTTCTCTTCATCGGAAAACAATCCCTCCCGTGAAATAATCAACCGTGCCGTAGCAATATTCGTTGCAAGCGGAATATTATGAACATTACATACACGCATTAATCCATGAATATCCGGATCATGAGGATGCGCGTCGAGCGGATCGGTGTTAAAAATGACGGCGTGAACTTTTTTATTGGCAACTAACGCTGCAATTTCTGCATCTCCTCCCATTGGACCGGACAAATAACACTTGACATTCAAACCGACCTTTTCTTTCAGCAATTTGCCGGTGGTCCGTGTTGCAATCAATGTACACTTAGAAAGAGCTTTCTTATTATCATTTGCAAATTACAAGATATCTGCTTTCTTACCGTCATGTGCTATTAACGCTATTGTTTTCATTTGTACCTACGGTTGTTCAACCTTGCCAAGATTCAAAACCTTGCGAAGGTTATGAAAAAGATTTTGTGAATCCTTCGGAAGGTTTAGGATATTAATCCAAATACAATAATACTTTTTTTCTCAGTTTCATAAATTCTTTTAACTCCTCTTTCCATGTATCTTCAATTTCATCTGCTGTTTTTCCCTCCAAAATCATTTCGCGAATCACTGGCGTCCCTGCCAATCGATCGAATCCTCGATCACGAAACTTTAGTGAGTCTTTATAGAGCGTATGAATTCCCCAAATCAGTGCAATACCCGCTTTCACTGAGCCGAATTTTTTTCTATTGGTAACGTTCACATAAACCCCGCTGCATAGTTGATCCTTGTATTTAGGATTCGATGTTACGTTCGGAATTTCTTTTGGTATGAATTCGATAGGCTGAAATGTAACACCTGAAAGTTTTTGAGCATTCAACAATTTTGAGAGTTCCTTACCGTTAATCCACGGTGCGCCGATATATTCAAATGGCTTTTCACTTCCTCTCCCTTCAGACACATTCATTCCTTCAACTAAACAAAGTCCGGGATAAACCGTTGCAGTGTTCAACGTTGCCATGTTTGGAGAAGGTTTAATCCAGTGAAGTTTCGTTTCATCAAACCATTGTGAACGTTTCCAGTTTTCCATTTTGACCACCGTCAGTTTTGCCGGTTTTCGGTCTTTCAGCCAGCCTTGAAGATTTGCCATCACTGCCAGTTCTCCGACAGTCATTCCGTGAGCAATGGGAATCGGTACCCACCCGACGAATGTTTTCAACGAATCAACACGGATTGGTCCTTGCACGTTTTCGCCCGTAATGGGATTTGGGCGATCAAGGATGATGATGGGAATATTATTTTCCGCGGCTGCTTCCATTCCTAAAAACATTGTGCTAATGAATGTGTAGAATCTCGATCCAACATCCTGAATATCAAAGATGAGCAGGTCAACATCTTTGAGCATGTTGGTACTCGGTTTATTCACATTTCCGTATAATGAATATACCGGTACACCTGTTTTGTCATCAATGGTATCCCTTACCGCTCTCCCGTCCGGAGCATCGCCGCGAACTCCATGTTCGGGACCGAACAATACAATTAATTTTGCTTTTGGATATTCATGGAGTGCATCAGCAAGATGTTTACCATTAGAGAGAACAGCAGAGTGGTTGGTAATTAATCCTATTCTCTTTCCGTCGATTAATTCTGTTCTGCTTTCAAATAATACGTCAGCACCGGTCTTTAGTTTTTTTATCGGCTTGGCTATCAGGAAAAGAGAGCAAAGCAAAAGAAGAAATATTTTTTTCATCGTCTATCCTTTCATCGAGTCATAATTTGTTGCGCACTAGTCCCCAAGCAGCTATGCTCATGCCATCCCACATGGTATTGTTGTGAACCAACTCATCAATTTCATCGATTGTCTTATACAAAATTTCAAATTCTTCGGTTGCATCCGGTAACGCCTTTGACTGCACTAATTCTCTGGCGATAAATACTTTACAGATTTCATTTGTCACGCCGTTGTATGGATTAAATTCTGCAACTCCCTTCAGATTATTTGATCGGAAACCGGTTTCTTCCAATAATTCGATCTGTGCCATCTCTTCGTATGATTTTCCTTCTTTCACTCCGCCGCACGGAAATTCAATACTTTCCTTATCACAAAGATAGCGATATTGATTGACAAGAATGATTTTCCCTTCCGGTGTTAACGGAATAATCATACTGGCACCACGCGTATACACGTAATTGTATTCCCCCGTTATTCCATCCGGAATTTTAAATTCATCAAGTTTATACGTCCACCAAGGATTTTGGAAGACTATTTTTGTCGAAAGCTGTTTCCATCGTTTAAGCATATCATCTCACCATAAATACAAAACGGTCGGCTATTCACCGACCGTTCAATATTTGATTCTTACAACATAGTTTTATTAGACTAATTCACTTTCAGCAAAGAAAAATGCTACTTCAATCTTTCCATTTTCTGCCGAATCTGAGCCGTGAACAATATTCTCCCCTTTGCTGTCTGCATATAATTTACGGATGGTTCCTTCTGCAGCATCTTTAGGATCGGTTGCACCGATTAATGTTCGATAGTCTACTACCGCATTTACTTTTTCTAACGCCACTGGAACAACCGGACCCGATGTCATAAATTCAACCAGTGACGGGTAGAACGGACGTTCTTTATGTACTGCATAAAATGCACCTGCTTGTTCCTTTGTTAATTGTACTTGTTTGAATCCGAGTACTTTGAATCCTGCTTTTTGAATTTGCGACAGTACCGCGCCTTGCAGACCCTTACGAACGCAGTCCGGTTTCATGATACATAATGTTCTTTCAACAGCCATTGTTTTTCCCTTTACTAATGTATTGTGACAAATATGATTCTTGTTATTTCTTTTTCTTTTTCATGGTCTTCTTTTTTACAGTAACCTTTTTCTTGGCAGTTTTCTTTTTTGCCTTGAGCGTATACGATGCCTTGTATTTTTTTGTGAGTGCATTTTTCATCATTTCACCCATCGAAGCTGGTGAATCCACAACAAAAATTCCAGCGCTTTTCATCGCTTTCATTTTTTCATCTGCCGTCCCTTTCCCTCCGGAGATAATCGCGCCGGCATGTCCCATTCTTCTACCTGGAGGAGCAGTTCTTCCGGCAATAAATCCAACAACCGGTTTCGAAACATTTTTCTTAATGTATTCTGCTGCTTCTTCTTCAGCGCTTCCGCCGATCTCACCAATCATAATGATACCGTCTGTCTTATCATCTTCGTTAAATAATTTAATCGCGTCGATAAATCGCGTACCGATAATTGGATCGCCGCCAATACCGATACAGGTCGATTGGCCGATTCCTCGTTCCGTCAATTGCCAAACAGATTCATACGTCAATGTTCCGCTTCGAGAAACAACGCCAACACGCCCCGGTTTATGGATGAACGCAGGCATGATACCAACTTTTGCTTCACCGGGAGTAATGATCCCCGGGCAATTCGGTCCGATAAGACGGACACCTTTTTGGGAAATATATTCATATGCCTGAACCATATCTTTCACAGGAATTCCTTCGGTGATACAGACAATCAATTTTACACCGCCGTCTGCTGCTTCCATAATCGCGTCTCCAGCAAATGCAGCCGGAACGTAAATAATAGAAGTGTTTGCTCCCTGCTCTTTCACAGCATCGGCAACAGTATTGAAGACCGGTACTTCGCGATTGAATTGATCCTTTTCATTTCCTTTGTAATGGGAACCACCTTTGCCGGGTGTAACACCAGCGACAACGTTTGTTCCGTATGCAAGCATTTGCGATGTGTGAAATGTTCCTTCACCACCGGTAATGCCCTGTACAACAAGTCTGGTTTTTTTGTTGACGAGAATGCTCATAGAATTTATTTTTTAAATGTGAGAGTAAATATTAATTAACAGTTTCAAGAAAATCTCCAACCTTCAAAATTGTGGCTTCACCAAATTGTTTCCCAAGTAATTGAATACCGATCGGTAATCCGTTTTTATCAACACCCGCCGGGATACTCATCCCTGGAATTCCTGCAAGATTTGCTGAAACAGTATAGATATCATTTAGATACATCTGCAGCGGATCATCCATTTTTTCTCCCAATTTAAATGCCGTGCTGGGAGCAATTGGTGTTAAAATACAATCAACGGTTTTAAAGGCATTCATAAAATCATTTTGAATCAATCGGCGGACTTGCTGTGCTTTCCGATAATATGCATCGTAATATCCGGAAGATAACACATACGTGCCGAGCATAATCCTACGTTTCACTTCATCACCAAATCCTTCGCTGCGAGACTTCACATACATGCTCTGCAAATCCGTTGCATTTGGTGAACGATATCCATATCGAGCACCATCGTATCGTGCAAGGTTGGAGGATGCTTCAGCAGTTGCAAGAATATAATATGTCGAAATTGTGTATTCGGAATTTGGTAATGACACTTCAACGATCTCAGCACCAGCATGCTTCAACACATCCACTTTTGCTTGAATCACTGAGCGAATTTCGGAATTCAGTGCATCAGAGAAATATTCTTTCGGTAGACCAATCTTCATTCCCTTCACATTTCGATTCATTGCAGACAAATAATCAGGAACATCAATGTTTGCTGATGTTGAATCATTTTCGTCACTTCCTGCGATCACTTGCAATACTCTAGCCGCATCGCGGACAGAATGAGAAAATGGTCCGATCTGATCGAATGAAGAAGCAAACGCAACAAGCCCATATCGAGAAACTCTTCCGTATGTCGGTTTTAATCCAACAATTCCACAAAGTCCTGCAGGCTGTCGAATAGAACCGCCAGTATCCGTACCAAGCGATGTGGTAGCCATTCCTGCTGCGACTGCTACACACGATCCGCTGCTGGAACCGCCTGGAACACGAGATTCATCGAGCGGGTGTTTTGTTGCACCGTACGCAGAATTTTCTCCCGATGAACCCATGGCAAATTCATCCATGTTTGTTTTTCCGATGAAGAGCGCGTCCGCATCACGAAGTTTTTTGATTACTGTCGCATCATAAATCGCCTCATAATGTTCCAGCATCTTCGAACCGCATGTCGTTATTTTTCCCTTCATGCACAGGACATCTTTTATAGCAATTACCATTCCTGCAAGCGGACCTGCATTTCCGTTCTTGATTTTACCATCTATTTCCCGGGCAGTATGAACTGATTCATCATGAAAGACAGAAAGGAATGCGTTAAGATTATTTCTGCGGTTGATTTCTGAGAGATGTCCACTGACACGTGATTCAACGGTTTCTTCGCCGTTCAGTAGACGATTGCGGTAGGAGTCGTATGTTTCGTGAATATTCAAATTGAGGAATTAAAAAAAGGTTCCGCTACATGCTCAACGAAAATTAATATCTCGTCTGGCAATTAATCGCAGCAATAAGTGCACATCATGAACGGTATATTTACTTCTTTTCTTTTTCTTCCGGCTTTGTTTCTGTTGGTTCTTTGTTCAGTTCATTCTGCACTTCATTCATTCCCTTTTTGAATTCACTGACACCTTTCCCAATTCCTTTCATAAACTCAGGAATTTTTTTCGCGCCAAAGAGAACTAAAATTACCAAACCAATTAACATTAATTCCGATGTTCCCATTCCAAACATAATATCCATCCTTTCTAAAAATCACTGGAACAAATATATATTTTCCAGTTATGCTGATTGTAAAACGAAACTCTGAATAAGCGATTCAAAAATCTTTTTCCCATCCGCAGAACCAAGTTGTATCTCACTTGCACGTTCCGGATGCGGCATCATTCCCATCACATTACCGGTCTTGTTCATAATTCCGGCAATATTATTGATTGAGCCATTTGGATTTGATTCGTCCGTTGTTTCTCCATACTCATCACAATAACGGAATACCACTTGTCCATTCTCTTCTAACGATTTTATCGTATCCGGTTCGGCAAAAAAATTCCCTTCGCCATGCGCGATGGGAATACTGAGAATGTCTCCGGAAGTAAGTGTGTTCGTGTACCGAGACTCCGAATGTTCTACTCTGATGTTCACATGCCTACTGGAAAACAGCAATGAACGATTTCTCAGCAATACGCCTGGAAGCAGACCAGATTCGCATAAAATCTGAAATCCATTGCAAATACCAATAACAACTCCACCCTTCTCTGCAAAGTTCATTACTTCATTCATGATGGGTGAGAAACGTGCAATGGCACCTGTGCGAAGATAGTCACCATAGGAAAATCCGCCGGGGAGGATGATGACATCAGAATTTTTCAAATCAGATTCTTTGTGCCAGAGAAACTCCGCTTCCTGACCTAACACATGTTTTGTAGTGTGATATGCATCGTGATCGCAATTGGAGCCGGGAAACACAACAATTCCAAATTTCATCTTTGGTCTGTTCATACTTTTTGTATCGTGTACGTGAAATCTTCCATCACAGAATTTGCAAGCAGTTTTTTACATGCTTCTTCGGTGATCCGTTTTGCATCATCTTCCGTTGCTGCATTCACTGTCATCTGAATCGATTTACCGATACGGACATTTTCAACTTCTTTCAATCCGAGCGTGTGTATTCCCAGCTCAACAGCTTTCCCCTGAACATCAAGAATTGACGGACGAAGTGTTATTGTAATTGTTGATTGGTACATAGTCTTTTCACACTGTTAAATGTCGTAATTCGGTGCTTCTTCTGCACCAATTTCTTTGATCTCTTTATGAGCGGATTTTACTACACTATAATATAGATATCGAAGTATACCAAAAAGAACAAACGCTGCAAAGAGATAAAATAGCGCTTGCCCCTTTGTAATAGCAATCAAAAATATGCTAAAGAAAAATGAAATCGATTTTACAGGATGTTTTCTGATTTCCTTTGCGGAAAATTTTGGAAGTGTATCATACTTAATTTTGCTGACCATAATAAGCGACATAACAATACTCAACGGTGCTAACATTGTTGCAGCCAATCCTTCCAAACGATTTCCGTCTATAGTAAATGTAAGGATGTATGACACAATCGCAAGTGCGCTGGACGGAATAGGAAGTCCTACAAAGTAATTTTTATCAAACCCGACCAACTGCACATTGAATCTCGCCAATCGGATCCCTCCCATAATCATCAGCAACGAACTTATGATAAGTCCCCATTCATTCATTTGGTACAACTGAATCTTATACACAAGAAATGCAGGAGCAGCGCCAAAGGAGACCACATCTGAAAGGGAATCTATTTCAACACCAAATTGACTGCTCGATTTTGTTAATCGTGCCATCAATCCGTCAAGCGCATCGAATGCTCCGGCAAGAATAATAAAATATGACGCCTCAACAAAATGTCCTTCGCTAGATTGGACGATGGAGAGTAATCCGCAGAACATATTCAAGACAGTGAATAATGTCGGAACAACAGCTCGCGTTATTCTCACTTCATCTCCGCAACAATTGTTTCGCCGGCGACAGTTTTTTGATTTATCACAACTCTTATCTCTGCGCTCTTCGGAACATAAATATCAACGCGTGACCCAAATTTGATCATTCCGAAACGCTTTCCCGCTTCAACACTGTCTCCCACAGCCACATTGGCTACAATTCTTCGCGCAATAAACCCGGCAATCTGCTTGAAAAATACTTTTCCCTTCCCATTTTCCATACCAATATGAGTCTGCTCATTTTTCAGGGATGCTTTGTCTTCAAATGCTGCAAAAAACTCCCCTTTCACATATTCAAAATATCCAACGGTACCTGTTATCGGATTTCGGTTCACATGTACGTTCACTGGAGACATAAAAATGGACACCATCTTTGCTTCCCCTTTTAGATACTTTTCTTCAACAACATCTTCAATTTTGATAACCGTGCCATCAGCAGGCGAAATAACCAGATTTTCCCCTGACGGAGTTACCCTTTCCGGGTCTTGAAAAAAGTTTAGCGTGAAGATAAAAAGCAGTATTGCCGATGCGATAAGAACTGATTTTGCAATGGTTTGATCAACGAAGAAATAAGAACCTAAACCCAGGATAAGACAAAATACCGTAACAGAAAAGAAGACATCATAGCCGTACTCAGTGATCAATGCGTTACACTCCAAAGGATTAAGATTTGGTTGAAAGAAATCGCCAAAGAATAAATTTTTCGCCATAAACTTACCGAAAAATTGAGGCAAAGTCAATCTTGCTTATTTTCGATAGTTTTGCTACTTTAAAGAAGAATATAATTCAAACTATGACGCCTACTCCGAAGAAACTGATAACGCAAAAGAAAAAAGCGCGTACTACAATTTTTCAATCACAAGAAAACGTCCCGAAAATCCAACGGGACGTTTTTTTTGTTGTGCCCTAATTGTCAAGAGTGAAAATAAAAGAATTCCAAAATCAGTTTGAGCAGATTGCCCCTTCAGCTGTAGCGTGGGACAGAGATAATGTTGGACTTCTTATTGGGCGTGAAAATGACACCATAAGAAATATTTTAGTTGCACTCGATCTAACGATGGATGTTGCGAAAGAGGCGAAGCAAAAAAATGTAAATTTTATTGTCACGCATCATCCGTTGTTATTTCATCCCTTAAAAAAAATTACGGAACCTTCTCGCGTTGGCGAACTCGTTCTGTATCTTACGAAACATAAGATTAATGTATTTGCTGCACATACAAATTTAGACAGTGTGAATTGGGGTGTAAATTTTTCGTTGGCAAAAACATTGGGATTGACTGATGTAAAAGTCCTCTCCCCCATGAAGCAAAGTTTGACGTCAATTGTTGTGTTTGTTCCTGAAGGACACACGGAACGTGTTGCTGAAGCGATGCATGAAGCGGGTGCCGGAATGTTCTCGACATACGATCATTGCAGTTTCCGTGGCGAAGGTACTGGCACGTTTCGCGGAATGAATGATGCAAAACCTTTTCTCGGTACGGTGGGAGTATTAGAACGAGCAAAAGAGACGCGTTTAGAAATGTTAGTTGAAAACTGGAAGATTGGATCCGTTCTGTTGGCCATGTTGAAAGCGCATCCATATGAAGAAGTCGCTTATCAATTGCATCCACTAGAAAATAAAAATACGGAATATGGATTGGGAGCAATCGGCAATCTGAAAAATGGAATAGCTCAAAAAGATTTTTTAACTCTTGTAAAAAGGAAACTGAAAGTAAAAGCGTTACGTTTTTCTGGAAACGCTCGCACCATCAAACGCGTTGCTGTTTGTGGTGGTTCAGGAAGTGAGTATATCAACGATGCCATTGCACTCCATGCGGATGCCATGGTAACAGCGGACCTAAAATATCACACATTCCAAGATGCTGAAGAAAAAATATTGTTGATAGATGCAGGACATTATGAGACAGAACGGATCATACTCCCTGTTCTTGCTGATAAGATTATTGAAATGTTCAAACGGAACAACCATTCCGAAAAAATTTTTATTACACAACATAGTACAAATCCCGTACATATATTTTAAGCAAGGAGACTCCATTGGAAGAAACACTTCGGTTATTATATCTGCTTCAAAAAGTTGACAGCAATTTGGATGATGTAGAAGAATTAAAGGGCGATCTGCCGGAAACAGTGCGCGATCTGAAAAAAGAAATCGCCGAATTGACGGAAAAAGCAGATTCAAAACAGAAGTTTATTGATAACTTTGTCGCTTCCAGAAATAAAGCAGATAACGACATCAAAGATTTCGAAGAGAAACTGAAAAAATATAAAGAACAACAGTATCAAGTCCGCAACAATAAAGAATATGATGCGATCACGAAAGAAATCGACTTTGCAGAAGAATCGGTGAAAACCCTTGGCAAACAGTTTGAGGATTTTGAAAACCACATGTCCATTGCAAAGGGCGAATTGGAAGAATATCAAAACTCGTTGAATGAACTGAACGAAACATTGAAGGAAAAAGCGGATGAACTTGCGGTCGTTTCTAAAGAGACGGAAGAAGAGGAATTGAAATATAATCACGAACGTGAAAAAATCGTTGCCCGATTAAATAAAGATATTTTAGGACGGTATGATAAAATTCGATCGGGACGCGGAAAAGCAGTTTCGACAATCAGAAAACAATCGTGCAGCGGCTGTGGCAACAGAGTGCCTCCTCAACACGTTATGGAAATCCGCCGCAATGATAAAATATATCTCTGTCAGCATTGCGGACGTATCGTTGTATCGGATGAATTAGCACATACAGCGAACGCGGTTCAATGAAATTAAAAGCTTTTACCGATGGTGCATCGCGCGGTAATCCCGGCCATGCAGCTATCGGGATAGTTATAAAAGATGAGCAACGTGCTACCGTACTCACTCACAAGCGATATCTGGGATCGACAACAAATAATATCGCAGAATATACTGCACTGCTTGAGTGTATAGAATTAGTGCGCGATTCAGAAACTTTTCGCTGCACTGAACTTGTTGTACAGACGGACAGCGAATTGATGGCCCGTCAATTAAACGGCCAGTACAAAGTAAAAGATCCCGGTTTGAAAGTGATGTTCCAAAAAGTGAAAGCAGCTCTGGGATCGGCATCATTCAAATTTTCTATCGGTCATATCCCCCGCTCTTTAAATAAAGAAGCGGATGCGTTGGCAAATGAAGCGATCGATTTACAAATGTAATCAAGTATGGTAGAAATTTTCATCATCACATCCTTCATGATGATAGCGGCCCTTCGCTCGTTCGATCGGGTCGAAAAAGTTTTTAATTCATCATCTATTCATTCTCATCAGCGAGATGTTGTGCAAAGCCAACAAGTTGCCGTGGTACGCCAGGCAATCGCTGTAATTCATTCACGAATTATGGAGGAAAGTCCGAACTCTTTCCCGATCCGTCTTAGGATGTATCGGGATGGACACAGTGCCGGATAACGTCCGGGGTCCCGATCCGTCGGGATACGGAAAGTGTCACAGAGAATATACCGTCCCGGTGCTCTGCATCGGGATAAGGGTGAAAAGGTGCGGTATGCAATCAAGCGTACTTAATGTAAGAGCGCACCGCGGTAGTAGTAATACTGCCGGTCCTATAAAGGATCCCGCTATGCGGGACATGATAAACCCCACTGAGAGCAAGACCGCGTAAGTTTCGTTTTCCATTCATGGAAAAAGAGATGTCCGCTCAATTCTTCACCGAGACGAAACGGGTAGGTCGCTAGAATCATGCAGTAATGCATGATCAAGAGAAATGATTGCCTCTTTTCCGATTTGTCGGGAAAAAGACAAAATTCGGCTTATCGGCAAACCCAGCGCTTTGTTGGCTTTGTGCAACACTTGAGAATGAAAGATGCATTCTCTCACAAGATAACGATCAGTATCGGTATCGCATTGGAGAATTGCATTGACATCAAAAAAAGAATACCGGTGGACGGTCGCTCCCGCTCCACCAGCAGAACTTGTTAAACAACTGTCTGACGAGTTAACTATCTCCTCTTCACTTGTTTCTATTCTCATCAACCGGGGAATCGATACATTTGAAAAAGCGAAAAAATATTTCCGCCCTTCTATCAATCAACTACACGATCCTTTCTTAATGGATGGGATGTACATTGCTGTTGACCGGCTTCTCCGCGCCAAGAATAACAATGAAAAGATCCTTGTCTACGGCGATTATGATGTTGACGGGACCAACGGAGCAGGAATGCTCTATCTCTATTTCAAGGAGATCGGTTGCGATGTTACTTATTATATTCCTGATCGTTTGACGGAAGGATATGGCATTTCACAGCCTGGCGTTGAATTTGCAAAAAAAGAAGGAGTCACCCTCCTCGTTGCTATTGATTGCGGCATTACGGCATTAGCACAAGTTGAGTACGCCGGTCAACTCGGAATTGATGTGATCATTTGCGACCATCACGAACCAGCTGATGAATTGCCAAACGCCGTTGCAATCCTTGACGCCTTAAAACCGAATTGTCGCTACCCGTTCAAAAGTCTTTGTGGAACGGGAGTTGGTTATAAATTCATTCAAGCAGTTGCACGCACGTTAGGACACGAAGAGAAAATAGAAAAGTATGTTGACTTCGTTGCCCTTGCAACCACTGCGGATATTGTCCCACTAATCGACGAGAATCGAATTTTTGTCCGCCTCGGTCTTGAACGAATCAACTCCAATACTCGTCCTGGAATTCGCGCACTATTAGAAAGCGCAGGTTTGAAGATCGGCGCAATCACAACGGGGCAAATTGTGTTTGCAATGGCTCCCCGCATTAATGCCGTCGGCCGGCTTGGTGATGCAAAACGTGCAGTCGAATTGCTCGTCAGCGATGATTATCAAGATTCGATTGCGTTTGCCCGCGTGCTGGAACAGGAAAATCTCACTCGTCGGAAGATTGACGAAGGTGTCTTTATAGAAGCGCAAAGTCTGATCGAACAATATTTTAAAGATAACGGCGACGGCGCCATTGTGATGCATCAAGAGAAGTGGCATCCGGGTGTCGTCGGTATTGTCGCATCGCGTATGGTGGAAAAATATTACCGTCCTGCTGTGATGTTAACAACACTCGAAGGTGTTGCGAAGGGATCCGCTCGAAGTATTTCCGGTGTGAACATTCACCAAGCGCTAAAAATGGTGGAAGATAAATTGCTTCAGTTTGGCGGACATAAATATGCTGCAGGATTAAGCGTTGATCTGGATAGAGTTGATGAATTCCGCGTAGCATTTAATGCTGTTGTAAAAGGAATGTTAACGGAAGATTTGCTCACCCCGTTGATTCATATCGATACAGAAATCGATCTTGCAGAATTAACTCCAAAATATCTTAGAATTTTGAAACAATGCGCTCCCTTCGGTCCGCAAAATATGCGACCGACCTTCCTTGCCAAAGGTGTTCAGGTTATTGGCCTTCCTCGGATTGTTGGAAAAGATCACTTGCGGTTCAAAATTAAAAAGAACGGCATTTCATTTGATTGTATCGGATTTGGGCTCGGGTCAATGATGAACAAAGTGAAAGAAAAATTAAATAATCTTGATCTTGTATTTTCGATTGACGAGAACGATTTTACAGGAGTTACACTGACGCAGTTAAAAATAAAAGACCTTAAATGATTATTTTGGGAGTTGATCCGGGAACATTGATAGCAGGTTACGGCGTCATCGAGCAAAATGGAAAGACCTTGTCCTTGCTTGATGTTGGTGTAATTAAGAATGCTTCTGAAGTGTCAATGCCTCTTCGACTAAAGAAAATTTATTCGACTTTATGCTCCGTTATCGATAGATTTCATCCGGATGAGTTTGCAATTGAGACAGCCTTTTATTCAAAGAATGCTCAATCTGCACTCAAGATAGGACAGGCGCGGGGAGTTTCAATCTTAGCGGGAGTTAATCACGAAATTCCAGTAACGGAATACTCACCACGTGAAATTAAAAAAGCAGTAACAGGAAAAGGGGCTGCGTCAAAAGAACAAGTACAGTATATGATGATATCGATGTTGAAATTGCGATCGACGCCCAAACATTTTGATTCAACGGATGCTCTTGCAGTTGCAGTATGTCATGCTTTTAAAATTTCATCTTCAGAGTCCACTCTTCCATCAAAAGTCCGTAACAATGGTAAGAATTGGAAATCATACATTGCATCTCATCCCGATAAAATTATTACATTCAACAAAACTACATGATCTCATATCTTAAAGGCATAGTAACAAAAAAATCTCCGACAGAGATTATCATTGAAGTGATGGGAGTGGGATATGCTGTCAATATATCACTTTCTACATACGAACAATTGACAGAAGTCAATACGGAAGTTACCATCCTAACGCATCACCATATTCGTGAAGATGCCCAAGTGTTGTATGGATTCTCCTCTGACGGCGAACGAGAAATGTTTCGCATGTTGATTAGTGTATCAGGTATTGGCCCGAGGATGGCTCAAACAATACTTTCCGGAATTCGCCCTGATGAATTAGCACGCACAATCACTACTAGTGCTATTTCTACTTTAACGGCAATTCCAGGTGTCGGGAAAAAGACCGCTGAACGCTTGGTGCTTGAACTGAAAGATAAAGTGGCAAAAATCGAAGGCTCCGACAAGATCATCGACTTTCCAAATACTGGAGCATCCACTCGTTCCGAAGCATTGACAGCGTTAATGTCACTTGGTTTTTCCCGGGAAAAAGCGGAACAATCGTTGCGAGGAGTGCTGAACGATATCAACGGCAACAATATTTCTATCGAAGATCTTATTAAACGCGCTCTACAATACACATCGAAATAATTCCTCCCTTACAATTTCATAGGACATGAAATCTAAAAAATCCAAAGAAGTAAATGCGTACCTCAAGCATTCTCCAAAACATGTCCGTGGTCTTATGATCGCTGTTCGCGAAATTATTTTAGCAGCATTCCCTGATATTGAAGAAACAATTAAATTTACTGTTCCGTTTTACACAAGAAAAGGGTTGCTTTGTTACATAAGTCCCCTCAAAACAAAAGATGGTATCTATATTGGTTTTGTCAAAGGATATTTGATGTCTGATGAGCATGGAATATTTACCGGTAAGGAACTGAAACAAATCAGGCATATTGAATTCAGAAAAGAATCGGATATTAAAAAAAGATTGTTTAAAAAATATCTTGAAGAGGCAGTGATGTTCAATGAACTAAAAAAAGATGCATTTATTTTTGAATGATCGACTTCAACATTATTGATAGTGTAAAATAATATTGCGCTTATTCTTCGTAACATGCTTTCCGCAATTACGGCACGATAATATCACTTTAACCGCATCAGCGTATCATCTCTTAAAAACAATTTTATCATCGCCATTCATTGAATAATTTCTCGCAAAGAGAAAATAACAATTGTTCAAGTCTGGTTTAGGTTTAATTCACACTAACGTTACAGACCGTACAACTTTTCCTTTCAGCAGATCCCCCAAGAAAATACTTCTTGACAAAGAAGAATAAATCATCTAAGTTAAGCCAACAGGAATACCTAGTATACCAAGTAACTATTTTATGCCTATTGAACTAAACGACTCTACCCCACTCTATCTTCAAATCGTTGACGATATTAAGGCCCAAATTGCTTCCAAAAAGCTTAAGGTCGGCGAGAAGATTGGCTCCCATTCAGAACTAGCTGCCCATTACGGAGTAAGCCTTATTACGATAAAAAAAGCCCTCGCAACAATGATTTACGAAGGAGTTGCCTTTAGCAGGGTCGGTATGGGAACCTATGTCGCTAAGTCTCTTCTTGAGTCAAACCAACGCGAGCAGCAAACGATCGGACTTGTTTTCCGGGATATCCGCTCTCCTTTTTTTTCACGCGTCATGGACAGCGTTGAGGAAGCCGCTTACAAACTTGGGTATCACGTTCTCATTTCAAATTCATCCAATAAGGCGGAACGCGAAGATTCTCAGATAGCACGGTTCCGAAAGTTTGGGGTTAAGGGTATGATCATTGCATCCATGACCCATGAATACCATGCTACTCCTACCATTAAAAAATTATTGCAGGAACACTTCCCTTTTGTCATGGTCTCGTATATCGCTGATGAAGATATTCCCTTCGTTGGTTGTGATCACGAACTTGGAGGATTCATCGCTACCAATTATCTGATAAAACTTGGGTATCAAAGAATCGGGTATATCAATGGAGAAAAAGGAAACGAAGTCGGTAATCTTCGACTTCAAGGATATAAACGGGCCCTGCGAATACATGGCAGACAAATAGATGAAGGATTACTCTTTCACCTGGGTATGCGCGGCGAATGGTACGATTATCAATCTGGCTACGAAATTGGAAAGCAATTTAAAAAGATTAAAGTACAGCCTGATGCGATGTTTGTCTATAACGACCTTGCTGCACTCGGTTTTGAATATGCAATCCTAGAACAAGGATTGCGAGTTCCTGAAGACGTTGCAATTATTGGTTTCGACGACATTGAAAGCGGTCAATTTGCTGCGACTCCTTTGACGACAATCCAACAACCGACAAATATCATTGGACATCAAGCAATGGATGTACTTGTCCGACAAATTGAGGGTAAAAAAGGATCAATACGTCGCATTTTGAAACCACAGCTTATTATTCGTGATTCATGTGTTAGCGGACGAAAAACTATTTCATCAAAGATACAAACACACAGTAAACCTAAACGGCGTTAAGGAAGATTCCCAATCAAAGAACAGAAAAATTGTTGCGCGAATGATTCAATTGTCATGATCAAATATTCTTCACTCATTTAGTATTTGTTTGAAAGATTGATACGTATGAAAACCTTGTTGCTGCTCTGTTGTATTGTTACTCTCTCCTCTCTCGGACTCGGACAGAATGTCCTCCAAGGGACAGTCACAGATTCTACCACCAATGAAAAACTGATTGGTATCAACGTGTTTCTCGAAGGAACATCGTTGGGTGGAATAACAGATATTGAAGGAAATTATAGAATTAATAACATTCCCGAGGGAACATATACCGTACGGGTTTCGTGTGTGGGATACGAATCAAAAAAACTTGTTTTAACTTTTTCTGAAGATCAAAATCAATCCTTTCATGTTCGTTTGTATCCGGCCATTATTGCCGGCGAGGAAGTAGTGATCACCGCGCAAATGCGGGGACAGATGGCTGCTATAAATCAGCAAATAACTTCAAAATCCATAATGAATGTTGTATCCGAAGAGAAAATACAGGAGCTGCCTGATGCTAACGCAGCATCGGCAATTGGTCGTTTACCTGGTGTGTCTTTGCTCCGTAGTGGAGGCGAGGCTAATAAAGTAATCTTGCGCGGGTTAAGTGATAAATTTTCCGTTGTCACAATCGATGGAAATAGAATGGCACCAACCGATGCGAATGAACGTGGAGTTGATTTAAGCACAATTTCCCAGGGATCGTTGGCAGGAATCGAACTGACGAAAGCATCCACATCAGATAAAGATGCCGATGCCATTGCTGGCAGTGTAAATTTAGTGACAAGAAAAGCTCCATCGGAAAGATTGATTAGAATTGAACCCAGGGGATCATATAACGGTTTAGATAAATCCGCAAACCAATACAATTTTTCCGGAAGATACGGAGAACGTTTTTTTGACGATTTGTTTGGGATTCAAATATCCGGCAACCTCGAACGGGCCATTAGAAGCAATGAATCAACAGATCTTAATTACGATCTCACGGGAATAAAGAATGGCAATGATTATGAAATCACTTCATTCAGACCACTCTATACTAATGAAATACGAAAACGCGGCGGCGGAAGTATCATTTTGGATTTTGATACACCCGATGGAGGTCGTCTTTTAATAAACACGATGTTGAATCAAACTTCGAGAAACTATTTGACGTCGAATCGGAATTATACACAAACAGGACAAGTCATTTATGACTATCGAGATAGGGAGACAGAAATTACTACGATTAATTCGTTTCTCCATGGCGAAAATTACCTTGTTGGATTGAAAGTAAATTGGAATCTTGCCTTCTCTCAGGCAAAAAGAGATGATCCCTTTGATTTTGAATTAAATTTGATCGAGCCTTCTTTACGTGATTCTACGGGGAAAACTATTTCTGGAATGAGTAACGTCCCTAAAGATTATGCTAAAGGTCCCGTTGAAAAGTGGATTCCTTACGCGTTGAATAATTTTCAAACAGCAACCATTGATCATGCAAACGATAATGCACAGACAAACTTTGATAAAGAAAAAAGTGTATCGCTTAATCTTTCCAAAGAATATTCTTTAAGTGATTTTTTATCCGGTGAATTAAAATTTGGCGGGAAATATAGACAAAAATCAAGATATGCATCGTTTCATCAAACAAGAGCAAATTATTATCTGCATACATGGCCTGTCTGGACAAAACAGAAAGATGGTACAGTCGTAAGAAAAGATTTGTCGGGAACACAATTTGAGAACTTGAAATTAACACAAGGGGGTTTAGTTATCTTCTCAAATTTTCTTGATGCTATTCCGGAAAATCGCGCTATTTACGGGAAATATGCATTGTATCCATTAATCAATAGGGATGCATTACGTTTATGGAGACAACTCAACATTAACGGTTATTTAGATCAAACGGGAAATGATCCAGAATATAAGAAAAACGTTGAAGTAGAGGGTGATGTTTATGGAATTACCGAACGTGTCCTTGCCGGATATGCTATGAATACTTTGAATATTGGCGCACAATTCTCTCTTGTAACAGGAGTTCGAATAGAAAGTGATGACAATGACTACAATTCAAAATATACACCAAAAACCCTCAGTGGTTTTCCGTTCCCAATTGGTGAATTACGAGACACGACTGTTTTTCATCAAGAAAGTGTTGTTCTTCCTAACATTCATGCAATTGTTAGACCGTTAGATTTTATGAACATACGCTTGGCCGGTTACAAGATGTTGGCCAGACCGGATTTTAATCAACGATTACAGAAATTCGTTGCAAGTTCAATTACCGGTATTAATACGATGACCGTTGGTAATCCGAACTTAAAAAATGCTGTCGCTTGGAACTATGAGATTCAGACACAATTCTATGGAAATACGATCGGGCTATTTTCTGCATCTGCATTTTATAAAGATATTAAAAATATGTACCACGCAACAAATGGGGTTCAGGTTTCCGGACAGAATACGCTTGATAGTCTTGGCGTTCCATGGAAGGATCCTTTCCCCGGTGTGAACAGTAAATTTAATCTCAATTTCCCTTACAATTCAACAAAGCCGACGCGTGTTTGGGGATTTGAAATTGAGCATCAAACAGATTTTAAATTCCTTCCCGGTTTCCTAAGCAATATTGTTTTGAATTACAATATCACGATCGTACGATCAGAAACTTGGGTTACCTCATCCAAAGTAGTGACAGATACTGTCATTCAGGATCCATTCCCTTTTCCGACACCTCGAACACAAGTTTTTCTCATCAATACAAAGCAAAAACTGGAAGATCAACCCGAATTTTTTGGAAATGCTTCTCTTGGATACGACATCGCAGATTTTTCATTCAGAATTTCAATGTTTCATCAGAGCAGCTACAACGCCACATTTTCCTCTAATCAGAGAAGTGACGGAGTTCAGGATGCATACACTCGATGGGATGTAACATTGAAACAGAAGTTCACGGATTTTATTTCGGTCACTTTAAATTTAAACAATATTACCAATACACAAGAAGGAACAACCACTGCTAATAGATTTCATTCAGAATGGGATTTGCCAAATGTAAACAACAGATATGGTGCTTCTGCTGAACTTGGAGTAAGAATTGAGCTATAACCCTAAACCACAATTTACATTCACTAAATACAGGAGGTTCCAATGAGAGGCATTGTTATCGTTCTAAGTGTCATCTTATGCTCCACAGTCCTATCCTACGGGCAGGCTGCGGATGAAGTAGTGTTACCGGATTTTGCTACATCCGGAAAATATCTTAACGATCAAATAGCTGGAGATACGACTGCGTTAGGAGCAAGAAATAATCCAAACCGAACATACGTGCTAAAAAGGAATGGATCATATTTATTAGTTTCTTCCATACGCAATAATGCTTGGACACTGAGCATAAAAGCAGAAGCCGGTACAGGAAAAAAACCTGTTGTGTTTTCATTTAAAAATCCAGTCACAGCTACATATCCGGCATTTCAATTTGATGTTCGTGGAAACTTTTGGCTAAAGAATGTAGCTTTAGTAGGTTGGTCTACTATTGCCGCGGACATATCACTTATGCCGACTCAAATTATTAAGGTCAACGGAGCAGGATTCGATCTTCAGGTTGACAGCTGCCTTCTTTTAGGAGCAAATGGATCACAAATTCAAGTACCCTCAGCTACTCACTTGGTTTCTGTGACAAATACTCTTTTTACACAATGGGGTAATATCTATAATTCAGATATCGGCAATGGCAGACCGTTTGATTTACGAAACACTTCGATCGATAGCGTCATCATTAGAAACTGCACATTCACCGACGGTACTGATAGAATTGTTCGTCACCATTCAAGCGTTGGTGGAATTAAGTTGTTTATTTTTGATCATAATACAATTGTTAATGTATTGTCGACACATGGTTGTATGGAATTAGGGAAAGTAGGTACAAAAGTTTCTATTACAAATAATCTATTTGTTGACAATTTCGTTCTGGGTCGCGATTCTACCGATGACGTGCGATTGGCTGAATTTGGTGATGCAAACGAGAAAGAACCAAATGGTAAAAACAAAATGACATTCGTTAGCAGTGTCCCTGACTCTGCTGGACAGGTTGTTTCGACAGCATACGTTGTACGAAATAACTATTATGCAGTAACATCGGGAGTTCAAACATGGTATAATACAAAAAGTACGCTTGGAATTGGAAGTCTCATACCACTCACTAGCTATATTAACAAAAAGCTTGCTGCAGATTCTCTTACAGCTTTCAGAAAAGATACTATCGCATTTACACTTTCAAGTAAAAACTTAGTTCCGTTTGCTACGTGGTATTATGATCCAGCAGGTGCAAATAAGAAAAAAGTTAATACCGGATTTGATGCAACAAAAGATTTCCAGCGTTCAGATTGGAAATACTACTTGGATACAATGAAGCTCACCTATCCGACTTCACGACCGGCATATACAGGTGCAGACGGCGGGCAACCGGCGGGATCCCTTATGTGGTGGAATCTCACAGTATTGGATGTAGAAAAATCGGCAGCACAAATAGCACCGAACACATTCACATTGGATCAAAATTATCCAAATCCATTCAATCCTAGCACCACTTTAAGTTACAAAATTGCACAAGCTGGTTTTGTATCTTTAAAGGTCTATGATCTATTAGGAAGAGAAGTTGCAACGCTCGTAAATGAAGTGATGCAGCCGGGCAATTATACTGCCCAATGGAATGCTTCAGGATTCAGCAGCGGCATTTATTTCTATAAGATGGATGCAGGATCGTTTGTCTCCACGAAAAAAATGATCTTGATGAAATAGTTTCTTCTGGAGGGCAACACTCTGTTGCCCTCTTTTTTTACTCATTACGACAATAATTGCAGGTTTCCGAAAGTATCCTTGTCTCGGAAGCAGCAATTCTCAATGGAAGCGATTTCAATAATTGCTTATGCATCGTAAAAGTTTTACCCTGCGTGAAGTTTCTGCAAGCAAGAGTGAAATCCATTCTCATAAAAATCTTATTTTTTCGGAGACAATATGAAAAAATTGATACTGATACTTTTACCTTTTTTCTTCTTCTTAAGCAACGTGTTGGCGACATCGACTGGTTCAACGAACAGAAATATTACCATTGATGGAGTAATAACAAAAGGAGCTACAAATGGAACAAATGGAGCAGACTGGGAAGCTGATGAAGAATATCTTGCAAACGATGGTGTTAAATTCTATTTGACGTGGGATAATGTGAATCTTTATGTTGCATGGAAAGGGGGCACATCGGGACATCAACGAATTTTATGGATTGATACCGACCCAAAGGGAGTACCCACATCGGGAACTGGTTTGGACTCTCTCTCCCCTTATGGAGGTGTAAATGCGAAATTACCTTTTACTGCTAATTTTTTTGTGAATTTTGAAAGTGCAACTGTCGATAGATCGTATAAATTTAATGCAATCTCATCAATATGGGTCAAAGTGTCAAACAATGCGTTTACGCGAACAATTTCTGTCGATGGCAGTGAATATGAAGCCAAAATTCCATGGGACTCTCTCGGTGGAAGACCAAGTCGAATGTATTTTTTGTCTTACATTAATGAAAAATCGGGCAGTGGTTTCGTTCCAGGAAATACCGATGGCTATATTTATGGAGGTGCACCAACAACAGTAACAAGCGGAGATTTTGACGGCAATAACTTTACTATGACAATTGATGCTGCTAATACATGGTTTGCCGCAACAATCGCCTCTGGTGTTGCGCCTTTTTCAAAACAAGGCGCCCTTCTTCGTGTTGATGAACATGCTGGTCAAACAATTCCGCTAACATATTCCATTGAACAAAATTATCCAAATCCATTCAACCCAACGACAAATTTTCAATACAGTCTTGCTCAAGAAGGATTAATTTCGTTAAAGATTTATGATCTTGTAGGTCACGAGATTGCAACGTTGGTAAATGAAGTGAAGCAGCCGGGTATTTATTATGCCACTTGGAATGCTGCGGGATTAAGCAGCGGTATATATTTTTATAAAATGCAAACCAAAGAGTTCATCTCAACAAAAAAGATGATCTTAATAAAATAGTATCAGGTTTTTTCTGGCCGGGCAAATACTGCCCGGTTTTTTTTTATTCATAGCTCGACATCACTACAGAATAATTTTTATTAAAAGACATAAAACATCAGTTATCACTACACGAGTTCTATATTGAATCGAAATTAATCGATTTAATCGATTGTATAAACTAAAGAAACTCCCATGAAAAATTCTCTTAGATTCCTGTTCATCATTTCTTTATTGATTAGCTTACAAACTGCCGTTCATTCACAAACTGTTCCGATTACCTTCAGGGTAAATATGGGCTACCTGATTTCTATGGGAAAGTTTGACCCGGCGAACGAATATGTAGACCTTGCCGGAACATTCAACAACTGGGGCTCGCCCGTCACTAAACTGGCCGATTCTGACGACGATAAAATTTATGAGATCGTAATTAACGGATTTACCCCAAATGCGTCGGCCGACTTTAAATTCAGGATTAACGGACAGTGGAATGGACGTGAGGAATTTCCTAATGGCGGACCAAACCGAACCTATAAGGTAAAACCCGATTCCAATATTATTACTGTCTGGTATAATAATGAAGTTTCACATACCGGTCCGCCGAAGGCGGACTTTACTGCAAACTCATTGACGTTATTTGAAAATGGTCAGGTATATTATTCCGACGTATCATCGGGCAAAATTTCAAACTGGCAGTGGACCTTTGAAGGTGGAACACCCGCTTCATCTACAGACAGGAATCCGTCGGTTTTCTACGCTAAAGCAGGCAGTTATGGTGCAAGGCTTATTGTCAGCGATTCAACCCTCAGCGACACCCTTGTAAAAAATAATTATATTCTGGTAAACAAACGCGACACCGGCAGAATCTCCTGGTGGAATAACAGCGTGTTTTATGAGCTTTTTGTACGCAGCTTTTACGACAGCGACGGCAACGGTATTGGGGATTTTAAAGGCATTACGCAGAAACTTGATTATCTTAATGACGGAAACCCCGATACGCATGAGGATCTTGGTATAACAGGAATTTGGCTTATGCCGATAAACCCTTCCCCAAGCTACCATGGATATGATGTAACAAATTACCGCGATGTTAACCCGGCTTACGGTAACATGAATGATGTGAAGGAATTCGTGAGCGAAGCACATAAACGGGGTATTCGTGTAATTATTGATTTCGTAATGAACCATAGTTCAAACAAGCATCCGTGGTTCCAGCAGTCGTCTCAGAACAACACGATTTACAGAAATTTTTACCGCTGGTCAGAGACGAATCCCGGTTATTCCGGTCCGCTCGGCACAGCATGGTTCAGCAGTTCATCGGGTTATTATTATGGCGTATTCGGCTCCGGCATGCCAGACCTGAATTATGAAACACAGGCTCTCAAAGACAGCATGTTTGCAGCCGCAGATTTTTGGCTTAAGGAAATGGGAATTGACGGCTTCCGCCTTGATGCGGCGCTTTATATTATGGAAACAGGTCAGCAGGGTCAAAACACACAGGCAACGCTCAACTTCTGGAATGAATTCGACCAGCATATAAAGCAGACCAAACCGGATGCTTTTGCAGTTGGTGAAGCTTGGACCAACAGCGAGACAATTCTAAATTATGTTACAAATAACCGGCTGGACTATTGTTTTGAGTTTGATCTTGCCTCCTCAATCCTGAATGCCGTAAACAACGGAGATGCAAGGGGTTTATCAGCCCAAATACAGAAAGTCAGTAACATTTATCCTTTTCTTCAATACGGAACGTTTCTTACCAATCATGATCAGAACCGGGTAATGAACTCATTGCAGAATAACACCGATAAAGCAAAGGCCGCAGCTTCACTATATCTAACATTCCCGGGCGTACCATATTTATATTACGGCGAGGAACTGGGAATGCTGGGAGCCAAACCCGACCAACAAATACGGACGCCTATGCAGTGGACGGGTAATGCCAATGCCGGTTTTACTACGGGAACACCATGGATGGCGCCTAATAGCAGCTACACTACAGTCAATGTAGCGACCGAGCAGGCGGCCCCGATGTCAATGCTCAACTGGTACAAAAAACTTATTGCCATCAGGAACCAGGAGGCTGCACTCCGCCTGGGTGAATATGAAGGACTTACGTGTACGGCTACTCCGGTAATGGCATATATGAGACATTATCAGGGTAAATCGATTTTGGTGGTTGTCAATACAACATCCGTCGCACAGTCCAATCTCACGCTTACACTGCATGGAAATGTTGTAAAATCCGGGACATATAACGTTACCGATCTGCTTACAGCAGCCGGCACTGCACCAATCACAGTTGGTAATTCATTTGAAATAAAAAATATTTCCGTTGGATCATACAGCACACTTATATATTCTTTTGCAAATGGCTCTGGGACAGCTGTTGATGAAAGAGTGGATATACCACAGGATTATAAATTATTTCAGAATTACCCGAATCCCTTTAACCCTACAACTACAATCCAGTATTCAATTGCCTGGCAGTCACACGTTGACCTTCAGATATTTGACATGCTGGGGCGCGAAGTAGCAACCCTGGTGAGTAAAGTGCAGGGTGCTGGGGAGTATAATGTTCACTTCGACGGTTCAACGCTTCCGAGCGGAGTTTATGTTTACACTATGAAGGCGGGAGAATTCAGGGAGAGTAAAAAGTTTTTGCTTTTAAAATGAGTGTACGTAATAATTCTGCATACAGAAAAATATCGTGTTCTCAAATATGCGACTAAATATTTTAAACTAAATTAAACCTATCATGGGAAAAATAATTGTCATCAGCCGCGCCAATACCGACATGGTGGTCAACGGTAAAAAACTATTCTTGTCCGGAGAAACATTAGTAGACGGCGATGTAAAGGTGACTGGAAAATTAGGAAATAAATTTTTTATAACAATCGCATATGCAGGATTGCTGCTTTTATTTTTTACTGTTTCCTTTCCTCAAACCAATACTAGTCAAGTTGAAAAAATTCCGACCTTCCATCAATTTGAGGAACTTTCACCCAACACAATTCATCCTCAAGGCTGGATAAAGGAATTTCTTCTTAGACAAAAATCCGGTATGACTGGACAACATTACGCATTGGGTTATCCTTACAATACCAATCTGTGGAATGGTGTTTTAAAAAGAGCGGGAGAATACGGGGATGAATCATGGAGGTATGAACAAACAGGGTATTTGGTGGATGGTATTATTCGCCTTGGGTACCTGCTGAATGACAAAGACCTGATTAAAAAGGGGGAAGACAATGTACGCTATACACTCGACAACGTGAAAAGCGATGGAAGGATTGGTCCTGAAAAAACATCTGAATGGCCGAACGCAGTTTTTTTTAGGGCTCTCAAAGCGTATTACCTCAGTACAAAAAACGTAATGGTATTAAGCGTTCTGGAAAAACATTATCTTACTATTATACCTCAGGAACTGGGTCGTGGGCGAAACATCGTTAATTTGGAAGGAATATTATGGTTGTATGGAATTAACGGTAACCTTAAACTGTTGGAACTTGCTGAAAAATCGTACGAAACTTTCAATCTGCCTACCAATCATAGCGATGATCTCACAATGTCCAGATGTTTATCTGATTCTATCATAAGAATGCATGGTGTTTCCTATATGGAGCAGGCAAAAATTCCAGCCATACTGTATGCTTATACGGGCAAACTACAATACCTGAGTGCTGCAACAAATGCCTTTTATAAACTTGACCGTGACCACATGCTTCCCGATGGAGTGCCGACCTCCAATGAGCACCTTGCAGGCAAAGACATCATGCAGAGCCATGAAACATGTGACATTACTGATTATACGTGGGCAATTGGATATTTATTAATGGCAAACGGAGATGCCTCGGTGGCTGACAAAATAGAAAAAGCCTGTTTTAATGCAGGTCCGGGTGCAGTTACCAAAGATTTTAAAGCGTTACAGTATTTTTCAGGTTTAAATCAGGTCATCAGTACTTTTGAATCCAATCACAATAAATTTTATCATGGTGAAACTTGGATGGCATACAGTCCCGTGCACATGACGGAATGCTGTTCAGGCAATGTAAACCGCTTTATGCCCAATTTTGCTTCTCGGTTATGGATGCGTGACAAGCAGGGCGGATTAGTCTCTGCATTCTATGCGCCGTCTTCCGTTGATTTTAAAATAAATGAAGCAAATATTACTGTGAAAGAAGAAACCAATTATCCCTTCTCCCATGAAATACGGTATGAGTTCGAGTCTGATAAAACAATAACACTTCCATTCACATTCCGGATTCCGGTATGGTGTACGCAGCCCAAACTTTTCATCAATGGCAAGTCATATTCTGGTAAACTCACGACAGGGAAATTCATCACTATTAACCTACTCATCAACAATAAAGCTGGCATAAAGCTTTATTTACCGATGAAACCTGAATTGATAACAGTTGCTGATAATGGGCTTGTAGTTGAATATGGCCCATTGTTATTTGCCTATCCTGTTCCTACAAAGGCAGAAAAGGATACCATATTTCATCCAAATATGAATGGCAAACGGGCGAGCAATCCCAATTTTCCAGCATGGAATTTTTTCCCTGCTGCAGATTGGAATTATGCTCTGCTGCTCGATAAAAATAATTTCGAGAAAAACATACAAGTCAAAATATCCACAACGAATTCCTATGCATTTGATACTAATGAGGCTCCAATAATAATCAGAGTCCCTGCAAAAAAAATAAATACATGGAATCTGGTTGGAAACAGATACACTCCCCCACTGCCTGAAAAAGAGAATTATACAGCAGAGGCAGAAACGGTATATATCAATCTTGTTCCTTATGGCAGCACTTGCTTAAGGGTAGCAGTGTTTCCATCTGGAACATTAGCAAAATAAGGTGTTATTTTAGTGTATTATGAAAAGATAAATTTATTTTGTCCTGTTTGCGTTTTGTCAATTAGAACTTTTTAGAGTTACTAAACACATTGAAACAATTTACAAAATTAGAGCGGTGTTCTTTGATTGCATTATTCCTAAAAATTTCTAATGGAATCTGCAAATTACGAACACTGCGTAACTTTAGTTAATTATGTTTCTTCCCATCAAATATTTACTTCATACTCACAAATATTCTTTCTCTAAATAATTCCAAAGACTCTAGTTCAATCTTATTCAATCCTAAATAAATATTCTTGTAACTGCTCAGCTATTATTTGGGTGAATCATAAATCACTTGTTATTCTGAGCGTAGCGAAGAATCTGAAAAAACTACACATGAGTCTTCGAGCGCACAAACCAGATTCTTCACTGCGTTCCGCAACAAAACTGCGGAACTCGTTCAGAATGACAAGGATTTTATATTCTTTTATTTCGTCGCTGAGTAGTTACATATTCTATTTAATATTTGTATCACGATGAGATATAATCCAAGTTGTTATATCATTAATCACTTGATTGTGTTCCGGCTCGTGCATTAAATCATGCTGCATCTTGTCATATAAATGAAATGTTTTGTCTGTACTTTTTGCACGAGCATATAATTCTTTGCTCCCCTCGTTATTTGTGGATTTATCCTCTTTTCCATGAAGGATGAGTAATGGAAGAGTAATTTCTTCCATCCTTTTTTGAATCTCATCTAAGCCATTTAATCCCGCTGCTGCTGATCGCGCCGGTAAATTACTATGATCAATCAATGGATCGCCGGCAAGATCTGCTTTCGCAACGGAATCACGCACAAATTCCTGATCGTCAATTGCCTGAATTCGTAATCCAGGAATAAGAAAACCAAAAAATCGTGCTGCACCAGTCTGAAACCCATTCACAAACGGAGGAAGTTTTAGTAATGCTCCGCTTAATATTACGCCGGACAGTTCGTCTTGATGTGTCACCGCATAGGTTGCCGCCGTCAATCCTCCAAGACTATGACCGAACATATATACGGGAATATTCGGATTCCTTTTTTTTGTTTCCATCACTGCTAAGCGAACATCTTCCACTAACTGCGGAATAGATTCAAAACGTTGACGATCTCCCCCAGAATTTCCATGTCCTCGATGGTCCTGTGCATAGACAACACATCCTGCTGCATTTAAGGACTCGGCAAGAACGGAATACCGTGTAGCATGATCACGAACACCGTGAACAATAACTACCGCGCTGCGAATTGGTATTGAGAGCGGTTTCCATTCATACGCCTGCAGACATGTAGAGTCGGATGCAGTTACTTTGTACGATGTCAATGAGACATCTTTTGAGTGTTCAACTGTTGGTAATGAATTCATGCACTGATTTTCAGATGAACATCCTGTAAGTACCATCAAAGTAATAACAGTTATTGCTGTTGCAACTAATTTCATAGTTTTCCTCGAATATTATTGGATAGGAGACATCTAAATATGGAGATTGTATAGACGAATTCCATTAACCAAGGTTAAAATCGAGTGTGGAATAATCTAAAGGAATTGTCCTTAACGAAAGGCTATTTTTGGGATAATCTTTTACGTATTCGGCTAAGAGAAGGCCCCTGAATGCCGAGGTATGAGGAAAGGTGATACAAAGGAACTTGTTCTATGATTTCTGGATGTTGTTTCATCAGCTCTACATATCGCTCTTCGGGTGTCTTAAACAGAAATCCTTCCGTTCGATCCATCGCCGATGTGTAGGCAATTTCCGCGATAATTCTACCGAGATGTTCCCATTGGTGCGATTGTTTATACAACGTCTGAAGATCGTTAATATGAATCATCAACACATTCGAATCGGCGATTGCCTGCGTGTGATAATTGCATGGTGATTGCGTCACAAAACTTTTGAACGCAACCACCAATGTATGTTTGGTAAAAAAGAAAATATTCTTTTCGTCACCTGACGAAATATCGATATAATACGTCCGGAAAAGTCCATCCAATACAAAACCGACGTATTTGCAGACGCTCTGATAATTATTGTAGAATTCTCCTTTTTTGAACGATTTATACTGCCACATGGACGACGAAAGAGAAAAATTCTTTTCATCAATATTTCCGATATGTTGAAATAAGGAGCTAACGAAAGTAAGATCGTTCTTTGCCATGTTATCTTATTTGAGCAATATCATTCTTTTGACTTCGGTATTATTTGACGTACGTAATTTATAGAAATACATCCCTGACGAATGATCACTACCATTAAACGATACCGTATAATTTCCGGCAGATTGAATTTGATCCACTAATGTTGCTACGTTTCTTCCAAGTATATCGTATACCGTCAATGATACAAATGAATTATTCGGGATAGAATACTGAATGGAGGTAGAAGGATTAAAGGGATTAGGATAGTTCTGCGATAATGAAAATTCAATGGGAATTGTCGCATTGAATTGAGATATCGCAGTCGGTATGCCCAATTGAGCATTCGTTTTATTGGAATACACTTTTGCCGTATATGCCGGTATGGTTAACGAAGGAACGGGATCTGTACTGACCGTCAACACGCTCTGGTTAAACACATCGTACCAATTACCCGTACCTAACCAAGGAACATTCGATATTGTCTGTTCTGCTCCACTAAGATTTGCAATAAAGATAGCAGAACTTTTTGAATCTTCGTGTTGAAATCCCCAAACCAATACTCTATTCGCTTCATATCTAAATAATTTATGAAGCTGACCTTGATATAATGCAGGATTATATTTGCGCTGCTGTATGAGTGCCTTATAATAATCAAAATGTTTTTTACCGCGGTCCGTTTGAAACATATTCCATTCCACTGGACGATAGGATAATTTTTGTCCATCGTTTTGCCATCCCCGCGGTGCACTCATTTCCTGACCTTCCCATAGCATTGGGATTCCCAATGACCCAAAAACGAAGGTCGCATATAATTTATCTCGAAGAATTGCATTTTCAAGAGAAACTGATTGATATGTGGTCAATTCATAGATCAATGACTGCTCATCATGTGTAATTGTCGCATTCACAGGCTCAGTACGGTCTGCATACGATGATGGTGTATTCGGAGTATCATTACTGCCGAATGCTCCAAGATCAATCACTCGATTTTCAAGATTTGTTAACGTTCTATTTTGATAACGTGCTTCATCAAACAACTCATCTCGAAAACTGTCATGCCAACCGCTTGTCATTCCACTATAATACATCAGTGCGGGAGATTCAGGTAGATGCTCAGCAATTTGATATATTTTTCCTTGATACAATGTATCTATTGCATTTGCCCAACCTAAGATCCCTTTTGTGGGTTCCGCTATGTTCCAGCCGACCCCCTGCGTATAATCATATCGAAAACCATCTATCCTGTATTCATCAATCCACATTCGCAAACTTTGCAACACTAATTCTTGTGTTTCGGCAGTCCAATGATCCATATCTTTATAAAATTGTAAACCATCTTCGTTATACCGCTTGTCGTTTATTGATTTGAAATATGGATTTGCTGTCTCATCAGGAAGCATTTTCCACAATGGTCCGGTATCATTTTGATGATTGAACACTACATCAAGTATGACAGCAATACCTCGTCGATGTGCTTCATCGACAAGTTGTTTCAATTCCAATGGTGTGCCATAACTTGGTTCCAGTGCAAAATAATGATTCAAATTGTAACCCCACGAATGTCCCGTCTTCCCAACATTGCCATTGTCATTGATCGGCATTAATTCAATAGCATTAATACCCAATGAATCGAAATATCCCAATAAATTTTTTAAATCAGTAAATCCAGATTGCGCAGCACCCTTCCCATAAAATCCACCGGCAAACTCAGCAATATGAAGTTCGTAAATGACAAGTTTGTTCAGAGGCGGCCTTACATAATTAATTTTCATCCAAGCATAATCATCGGCAGTCAAGCCTGAAGGGCCTGTTGAGAACTTAGTTCCGGCACTTCCAACTTCCCTTCCAAACGGATCAGTAATTTGCTTACCATCTTCAATCTCGTAAACATATTCGTATTGTTTATTTGGCAATAATTTTAGGTTAATCCACCAATTATCTGTCGATGGATCTTTTTTCATCACAATCGGTGCGGCGGCAGAAACAGGTTGACCGGATTCAGCAATACGAATAACAACAAAGTTTTTTCCGGGGACTCTTAACCGAAATGTAGTAGAATCACCCGATAATGCTGAAGCTTTCGTCACTGCATGGTTCGCATATGAAGGCATTGGTGAAAGTTGAACTGCATAGACTGAATTTTGATACACGATAGAATCGCCGTGATTGTTGACAGCGACGAGCCGTATATAGTTCGTTTTCGGAATGGGTGCTGGAAGAACATAATTCAAAATACGCAAAGATGTATCATACGATGATGTCACGACAGTAGTCGAGGTAATATCATTTGGACTTGTTCCCGTCGATAATTTGATTGTCGAGATTGCATCGCTGTTCGCATGAAATATTCCCACTGCAATACGGATAACCTGTGAACTCGATTCTTCCGCAAAGAACTCAAAATAAAATAATTTTGACATCCGCAAAACAGAATTACTATGATCGCTTGCATTTTGTTCCGGATTGAGCGGATCGCTGTACCATCCGGTTGCGTTCCCCCCTTTGTTGAATTTATATTGATAGACTGAATCACCGAGAGGTGTTCGCGAAGAATCATGAATTTTGAACGTGTAGGTTCGTAACCAGGCTTTTACAGCATCACTATACACCATCAATGATGTATCGGTTTCTTCTGTCCAATTATTGAACACTCCAGGGACATGGATAGGAGTCCCATTCGCCTGGTGTGCACGAAATGTCAATGTTACACTATCAGTTTGTGATTGAGAAAAGAGTCCTGAAACAACGCTCAACATCACTAGAAAAATCATTTGTAATTTTTTCATAGTATTCCCTTGTCGTTACTTATTTCATTAACATCATTCTTTTTGAAATTGTGCTGTTGCATGCTGTGATTTTATACATATATATCCCGCTCGATAATCCATTCGCATCAAACCATTCTTGATAATTCCCCGCGCTTTTTTCCTCATTCACCAACGATGATATTTCCCTCCCGAGCATATCATATACTTTCAGAGTGACAAACGAAGTTGAAGGGATTGTAAAATGTATCGTTGTGGTCGGATTAAACGGATTGGGGTAATTTTGGCGGAGTTCCATATTTACGGGTATCGTAGAATTTATTTCCCTAGCTACTCTTGCAACTTTTTTTGTAAAAATAGTCATCACACCGTAATGATCTGATGGATATTCGATACCAACGTACGGCTGATCCATCACAACTCTTGATGATGTAATTGATAGTTGACCTGTATTTTTGAAAAATATATAATCAATTCGTCTATTGGGAATTTGGGACGAAGATGTATATCCTTGAAGGGTAGGATTTGCTATTCGATACGAATCATTAAAATATGTTGTCGACCCGGTATTGGTGAGCGATTGTATCGTGGATGTATGCGGTTCATCATTGAAATCACCCGTTAAAACAGAAGCGATAGCCGGCGAGGATAGATCCTTTTGGTTGACATAACTTATAATCTCTTGCACTTGTTGAACTCTTATTTCCGGTGTTTTGTGATCGAGATGTGTATTGAAAAAATTAATCATCCCAAGAGGAGTATTAATTCTATTCCAGAGTATTTTTCGAGGAAATGCACCTTTGACGAGGTCGAAATACCCAACTTCGATTGCCGGATGCTTTGTAATAATCCCAACATACTCATTAAATTGGTTATCCCAGGAAAGATGCGTAAAACCAATATATTTATAAAAGGGATACCCAAAATATGCGGTCAACGAATCGACAATCATTTGTGCTTGGTTGTCACTTCCCGTACTTGGTGATTCATTGATCTCCTGCAATCCAATGATATCCGGGTTTAACTGTTTTAAATATTGGATTGTATGGTAGATTCGAGTTTGAGGATCCGTGCCCGGTTTCATTCCTTCCAAATTATACGTCATAATCTTAAGGGAATCTTGGGCAATCGATGAATTCATCATTCCAAGAAACAGAATACAATAAACTGTTTTAGAACATCGCATCATAAATCTACGCCTCGCACCATTCTTATCATTTGTGTATGATTATTCATCTCCAGTTTATTGCACTTTATATTTCTCAAAAATATTTCAGAAGTTATTACTTTCCTTGCGCCAAAGTTACCTCAATTTCAGTCGATACATTCAATTGACTGTGAATAAACAACGTGAGCTTTTTGGATTTTCCGTCATACGAGAATTTCGGTTCTTTGGATCCTCGCTTTTTACTTTCAGGAATTCTGATACCATTACTCATGACTTTCGATGGTTTCTTTTGTATTCCATGAACTTCAAAAATATATGACCGTTCGTTCAGTTTATTTTCGAATGACCCTTTTGATTCACCTGAGGAAAGAGTAAGCGTTGTCACCCCATTTGTTGTTGCTGACCGTTGGGTAAACGTTGTTGTGGAATATTTTCCTGTTTGATATTCGCGAGATTTGCCGTCGTCCTCGTATAATGAATATGTGACTTCTCCGTTAAAATTTGGATACACTAATACTGTCAGGGTATCAAGTGGACGTTCATCCGAATAGCTCATCAACTGAGCCATCGGAATGATACTTCCTTCTTTGACAAAAATTGGCATCCGGTTTAATGGTGCTGACACTGACACTTCTTTTCCACCGATGACTATTTCGTCTGTCCAATAATTGATCCATGTCCCTTTTGGGAAATAGATATTTTTAGATTTTTGACCGGCGGTAACCACCGGTGAAACAAGAAATGCATCTCCCCACATGTAGGAGGAGCTTTCATTCACCAGTTTTTTATCGTTTGGATCTAACCAAAACAGCGGACGGGCGAATGGTATTCCTGTTTCATAATTATTATGCGCTAACGTATAGATATATGGGAGCAGTCTGTAGCGTAGCTGAATAAACTCTCGGGAAATTTTTTCCGCCTCTACGCCAAATTTCCATGGTTCCGTCGGATATCCATTCACTGTTTCACCGGCACCATGCGCGCGGGCTATTGGACAAAACGTACCAAATTGCATCCAGCGGATATATAATTCGGGAGTAGTAGGCATGCGAGAATATCCGCCAATGTCAGAATTTTGATAGGCAATACCGGACATTCCCATACCCAATAAGATCGGCATTTGCACTTGAAGACCGACAAATGTTCGAGACACATCGCCCGACCACGGCATGACTCCGTACCTTTGCACTCCTGCAAATCCAGATCGTGAGACATTAAACACTCTTTCATTCGGACGAAGCTGCGTGAATCCTTCATAAATTGTTTTAGCCCAGAGCAGATTGTAAATATTATGAATTTTTACAGTGCTTCCGAGAAAATGATTCATTTCCTCTGGATGGCGTTCCGGCTCTCCAAGATCAGTCCATATACCGGCAACGTGAGATCCAAATGCAGCAGGATGTTTACTCCACCACCATTTTTGCGCATCCGGATTAGTAATATCCAGAAGCGTTGAACCGCATGTATAACCGCATGACCACCATTTCTCCATCACAAAAGTTTTTCCTGATGAATCTTTTGCAAGATATCCTTTTGCGTCGCCTTCAAGAAAGTTTTTTGAGAGTTGTATAATGTATGGTTCAGTGATTAAAATTGTTTTCATTCCAAGAGAAAGGAAATCAGTTATCATTTGCTCATGATTGGGCCATAATTTTTCATTCCATGAGATATCACCCATATATTCAAACCACTTCAAATCGAGAACGATTCCATCGCATGGTATTTTTTTCTCACGCATAGTTTGAACAATCGAACGAGCTTCCGTTTCGTTTTCATATCGATTTTTTGACTGGATAAATCCGAATGCCCACCGAGGCGGTAACGGCTGTCGTCCCGTAAGCCAAGTATATTTTTCCAGTTGTTCAGCAATTGTGGATCCAGGAATGAAATAATATGATATCTCTCCCCCTTCAGCATTATAAGAGTATACTTTTGGATCAACAGTGCCAAAATCAAACTCGCCGCGATATGTGTTATCAACGTACACAGCATATCCGCTATTTGTTGTTACTAAAGGAACATTTAAATTCATTGTCGCCAATGGGACTGTATAGTTCCCAACTTGAGTATTATAGCTCTCAAATTTCTGGCCCCGCTTTTCCATTGCCATTCCACGTTCACCTGTTCCGTAAAAATGATCTTCATCATCCATAACGAAACGAAGAGAGCGAGATTGTTGATGATGTGATAGCCCTCCCGCTTGTGGTTCCGCAAGCAATACCGTTCCAAGAGAATCCAGAAATGAAATACGAAGAGGATGCTTTTGAATACGCACTGCGATCTTCGATGATTTCACGAATACCGTAGAATCAGTTTCATTCACAGTAAAAGGGGTGTTTTTTTCAGGCTCTTGAATAACCACAAATGACGAATCGATGGATGAGTTGGAAGTCGGAAGATAATCAACACGAACGATATTTCCGGAGTACCACATCAAACGAACAAAAGAGGATTCTGCATTTATAACAACAGATTTTCCATCGATGGAGTGTTTCGAGATATTTCCGAGAAATGACTGAGCAGAAGCATTGATAACGTAAACAACGGTTAGGATAATTAATCGCAGCATCATTACTGTATTCCTTCTAGTGAATTTTTATTGACAATTTTTAATTGATGAAATAACAATTGGTTCAGTAACAGAAAAGCTCTTGAGAAACACAGAAAGGGTATTTTTCTTTTTATTCCAAACCACTCCCTGTTTAGCTGCTGAAGCAGCTTTTTCTGTTTGGAAAGATTTCAGCTTTACACCATTAAGCGCTATACATTTCGATTGCTGGACTCCGTGAAATTCAATCTGCAGTGCCCGGCGCTTTGGTGCGTTCGTATAATTTCCTACGGATGCACCGATGTTCAATGAAAAATCAGATTGTGTAAACCGAATTTCTGTTGTTCGGTTCTCGTTATTCGACCGATATCGTTCTGTTACGCCATCATCTTCATACAAAACATATGACGCATCATTTCCGGTATATACTTGAAGCGTTAAACTATCTTTGTTAAGAAATGCCGTGCTTACAGCATACTTTCCCATCGGAATAATTGAACCGACTTTTATGAAGAGTGGTAATGTTCCGGTCGGCGCATCAAACGAAAGTATTTGATTGCCTGCGAAAAGTGTGTCATTCCAAAAATTATACCATTGACCATCCGGCAGCCAGACGTTAACACTTCCACCGTCCGAGCAATTTGGTGCAACAAGCATTTCTTCTCCCCACATATATTGCAGATCATGCTTCCATGCAAGCGCATCATTTTGATGATCAATCACCATTGCTCGAGCAATTGGTAATCCTGTTTCAAATGCGCGATGTGCATAGGTGTAGATGTACGGAATAAGTTTGTAACGAAGTTCGGAGTATATCTTTGCATCTTTTTGCACTTCTTTTGGTCGATCAAGCGGCCAGCGAGATTGACCGATCCCATGAGGTTTCCAAAATGGAGTGAAACTGCCAAACGCCATCGACCATTGCCGATACATTTTATCGTTCGGGCCGTGATTTTCTTCCCAATTATTAAATCCTCCAGCATCATGTCCCCAAAACGGAAAACCTGCAAGTCCTGCAAATTGTAATCCTCTCACTTGGGTCTTCATATCGTCATACGATGGTTTGATATCGCCACTCCACAATGTTGCATATCGTTGTCCTCCCGATGTCATACCGCGCACCCATACGAATGGTCTTTTTGAACCGGCAAAACTTTTATCCCAACCATCTTTCACCAATGCTTTGGCAACGAGGAAGAACCAATAGTTTCTCATCTCACGCCAGGTTTTCCCATTTCCCATCACCATGGTTAAAGGTGCTTTTCCCATTTCATCAAATTCATCTATCCACAATGCATCGCCGGGATATTGTAATGCTGGATTAAGACTTTTATTCCAAAATGTATTCCAGAACCAGTCACGCACTTCTTGCTTTGTTAAATCCGGAGCACTGTCGTTAAAATCAATACTGTCTGGTTCGGGAATATTGAATGATGGAAGCCAGCCTTCACTGTGTGACGCGATACATCTATTAAAATCTAAAGTGAGTATTAGACCATTTTTTGTAATCCACTGTTCATATTCCTTCGGATCGGGATATCGTCCAAGATCCCAATCAAAATATGACACACAGCGCTGCCCACCTCCCGCTCTCCATCGATTATCATTGACTACATGATCAAGAGGAAATCCCGCTTTTCGATGTGCAGTAATTTTTTTCTTCCACCATTTTTCATCAGAAGGGTCCGTTGAATTATGATCATTCCCTTTATCGGAAAGGGCAAGCCCAAACGCCGCTTTTGAAAACATTCTGGGACGACCGGTAAGTTGTGTGTAACGATCAAGGATAGTACGGAACTCAGGACCAAGAATGACAAAATAATCCATTCGTCCTTCGCCCGTTATTGAAAATTCATATTGTCCGCCATTTCCGAAATTGAACTTATTCGTGAAAGTACTGTTGAGAAATACTCCATACCCTTTACTGGAAAGATAAAATGGAACAATGAGCGGTGCTTGTTGGCCGTGCAGAGTTCCGTAGTTTCTTTGAACAATTTCTCCACGAAGATCAATCTGTTTTTCTCTTCCATAATAGCCATGACCAAGACCGGTAAAATGTTCATTCTCGTCATAGATAAACGAAGAATGAATAGTATCGCCATCCCACCAGATACCATCATTTTGGCTAAGTAATTTATTCACATTTCCAACTTGGCCAAACGAGAGTCGTAATGCTTCTTTTCCAAGAAGCATCGATAGACCATTTACTGAATCGGTTGAAATTATAACTGCATTGCTATCTTCTGACAGGATCAGCGAACCTTGCCATTGATGAGATTCAACCATCTCATATCGATCATCAGTAAAGAAGTCTTCATTAGCACGGACTGCCTGTATTCGAATGATATGATTTCCATAGGGAGTAATACGCACTCGTTGTCCTTGTTGCGTTGAGACAATAATGCTGCGTCCATCGTTTTGAAGGGAAGCGTATTTTCCAAGCAACTCTTTTGCATTTAGATTGGTAAGGGTGAAGAGAATATAAAAGAACAGTTGGAGGGAAATGCGGGTAGTTAGAAATTGGTTTTGTTGTGTCATAGAAAGTGATTGATTAGTTATGAGTTAATACTCTGTGAGATTCCTAATTCAAGTCCTCGTAGTTCTGCTAATCCACGCAACCTGCCAATGGCAGAATAGCCAGGGTTTACTTTTTTGTTCAAATCATCGAGCATTTGATGACCATGGTCAGGGCGCATGGGAATGTTTACTTTTCGAGATTTCATAATCAAAACAAGCTCTTTTACTACACTAAACATATCGGTACTGCCATCCAGATGATTGTCTTCAAAGAAATTTCCATCTTCATCACGTCGGACATTCCGGAGGTGAACAAAATGGATCCGCTCCGAATATTTTTTAATCATCTTAAGAAGGTCGTTGTTGGGATCAACACCAAAAGAGCCTGTGCAAAAGCATAATCCATTAGCAATCGATGGAATATTCTTAACAAGTTTATCCACATCTTGTTCATTTTTTATTACTCGCGGTAATCCTAATATTTTAAATGGCGGATCATCTGGATGAATTGCCATCACGATGCCACACTCTTCTGCAACGGGAATGACTTTTATTAAGAAATATTCCAAGTGATTTCGCAAAGTTGTTTCATCAATATTTTGATATGCAGAAAGCGCTTCCCTAAATTGACTTAAAGAATATCCCTCTTCACTACCGGGCAAACCGGCAATAATATTTTTTTGCAGAATGGATTTTGCAGATTCACTCATCACACTGAATCTCGTTTTTGCTTTTGCAACAATTTCTTCAGAATAATCTTTTTGCGCATCGTGACGTTGAAGCATGAAGAGATCAAAAGCGGCAAGCTCAGATAAGTCAAAACGTAACGCCTTGGAACCATCTTCTACTTCATAACTAAGATCAGTCCTCGTCCAATCCAACACTGGCATAAAATTGTATGTGATCACTTCAATTCCACACTGCGCTAAATTTCGAATTGTCGTTATATAGTTTTGGATGTAGAGTTCATAATTCCCTTGATGTGTTTTAATCGCTTCATGAACTGGAACACTTTCCACTACGTTCCACACCATACCGGCTTTTTCAATTTCATTTTTTCTTTTTTGAATCTCTTCAATACTCCATACTTCCCCATTGGGAATGTGATGTAACGCAGTGACAATTCCTGAACAACCTGCCTGTCGAATATCTCTCAGACTGACCACATCCGTAGGACCGAACCAACGCATTGTTTGGACAAAACGATATCTCTTGGTTGAATTATTCATAGCACTTTTCAAAGAAAATAAACATCTCCGCAGTATGCTGCGGAATATTTGTCATGCCAGCGTACGCTGGCATCCATCTTGTGGATTCCGGCTTTCGCCGGAATGACGATGCAAGAATCAGGTATTAGACCCAAAATAGAATAAATTTAAACTCCTGAATACGCTGTAAAACCACCATCGACAGGAAGCACGATACCGGTAACAAATTTTGATAAATCAGACAAGAGAAATAATGCCGCCCCTTGAAGTTCATTTGTTTCTCCGAATCGCCCCATGGGTGTTGCAGCAATAATTTTTTCAGCCCGGTTTGAGAATTTTCCTGTTTTTTCATCTATTAACAAAAAACGGTTTTGCGTTGTAATAAAAAAACCTGGAGCAATAGCATTCACCCGAACATTTGTTTGTGCAAAATGAACTGCAAGCCATTGAGTAAAATTGTTGATGGACGCTTTCGAAGCAGAGTATCCGACTACCTTTGTCAATGGAGAAAATGATGCTACCGACGAGATGTTGATAATGGCTCCATTCTTTCGTTGGACCATTTCCTCGCTAAATTTCAACGTGGGTAATAAGGAACCAAACAAATTAAGTTCAAATACATTCTTCAATTCCTCCACATCCAACCCAAAGAAAGTCTCTTGTTTGTTTAGTTCCAATTTATCGGCGATATATTCTACCGGTGTTGTTGCTTTCGGACTGTTTCCTCCAGCACAATTAATCAGAAAATCAACTTCCCCAAATGTTGCGTGTACTTGTTCTTTTGCTTTATCCAGCGATGCAGCATCAAGAACGTCGGCTGATACTGAAACAGATTGAGAGCGATCAGCATGTATGCTTGTCAGTGCTTTGTCTGCAGATTCTTTGTTGCGGCTGACAATAGCGACTTTGACTCCTACCTGTAATAATGCATCGACAATTGATATTCCAATGCCGCCGCTCCCGCCGGTTACTACTGCAACTTTGTTATTTAAATCATCAAAACTATATTTATTCATATTTTTTTTGTCTTATTTTCGTGATTTCTCAAGTGCTGCTTTAAAATTTGAATACATACGGGAAGCACGTTCAGTAAGTACTTCGTAACGTTCTTCGTCAATCGCCTTTTTATCGAGAAGATCACTTCCGATTCCGACGGCCACGGCTCCTGCCGCAATCCATTCTCCCACATTTTCAATAGTCACTCCGCCGGTTGGCATCATTTTGATCTGGGGAAAAGGTCCGGAAAGATCCTTAAAATATTTGGGGCCAAGAGATGTTGCCGGAAACACCTTTACGACATCAGCCCCTGCATTCCATGCGGTAAAGATTTCTGTTGGTGTGTAACAACCGGGCATGCATGCAATGTCTGAAGAATTACAAAGTTTAATCACTTCCGTATTCAAAATCGGTGATACAACAAATTGTGCACCCGCTTTCATTACTTGTTCGGCTGTTTTAGGATCAGTTACCGTTCCTGCACCCAAAAGGACATCCGATGAAATTGACGATGATAATTCTTGGATCAATCCAACAGCGTTAGGAACGGTCATTGTGATTTCAATAACCTTTACTCCCCCTTGCTTAATTGCCTCAACAACTTTGAAAAGTTTCTTTGCATCCTGTAGGCGAATGACGGCAACAACGCCTAGTGCTGATATTTTTTGTATGGTTTCTTTTCGTGACATAATGTTATCGTTTAATTCTTGCACTGCCACCTTTGGCAACATGTAAAAGTTCGTCTAAGGAAATCATGCTCGTATCTCCGCGTGTGGTCATTAACATGGCACCATGGGCAACACCAAGATTCACACATTCTTGGGGTTGTTTGCCGGAAAGAAATCCATACGTAAAACCGGAAGCAAATCCATCTCCACCACCAACACGGTCTTCAATCTCTAATCCTGGCATATTCATTCCATCGTAAAAATTCCCATCTGCCCACATAATTGCAGACCAATCATTAATCCCCGCTGATTTTACGGAGCGTAATGTTGTTCCGACGATCTTAATATTTGAAAAATCTTTTACTACTTTATTCACCATTTGTTTGAATGCAGAAGTGTCTATCTCCCCTTTTTCAATATTAACACCTTCCACCTCATACCCCAACACCTTTTGAAAGTCCTCTTCATTGCCAATCAAACAGTCAATATAGGGAACCAATGGCCGTGTCGTTTCGATTGCCTCATTACTGCTCCAGAGTTTTGACCGGAAATTAAGATCATACGAAACAAACGTTCCAGCATCATGCGCAGCTTTTATTGCTTCCTTGACGACAATTTTCGTTGACTCAGACAACGCAGAAAAAATTCCTCCGGTGTGAAACCAGCGGACTCCTTTTTCAACAAAGAGTTTCTTCCAATCAATTTCGCCGGGCTGGATTCCTGCTGTAGCGGAATGACCTCTGTCATAAAGCGATACAGATGCTCGAGGGCCAAATCCTACTTCGGTAAAATGTAATCCCATTCGATCTTTTTTTCCCATGCCGTCGTACTTTCGGATAATTGCAAAGTCTACATTAACACCAACAGCACGTGCATGATTTTTAACAATGGAACCGATTGATGAATCGTTCAATCCTCCGATCCACCCTGTCCGTAAGCCGAGACGAGAAAGTGCATAACTAACATTGTATTCGCCTCCTCCGACCCATACTTCAAAATTTGAAGCAAATTCAATTCTTTGGTGTTCAGGTGAACTGAGGCGAACCATACATTCGCCTAATGAGACGACATCGAACGTTGTCTCTTGTGATGATTTAATTTTTAGTGCCATATTTTGTTTTATCTATTTTTGATAAGATTGTTCCGTTGTCCCGATACATCGGGAAGCCTCGCAATGATAATATTGAGACCTCTGAAAAAGTCATTGCGAGGAGCGAAGCGACGAAGCAATCTTCGTTAAACAGGTAAAAGCCGAGATTGCTTCGACAAAAAACGTCTCGCAATGACCCATTTGAGAGTTTTTCAGATGTCTCATATTACAAGTATTATATATTTGCTGGTTCCATTTTTGGTACCAATAGATGGAAAATTGCAAGAGCAATTAAATATGCTGTTCCTGAAATAATAAACGGAATGAAGTAACTTCCCGTCCACTCAAGTATATATCCAATAAATGGTGCAAAGATCATTCCTCCGATTGAACCAGCCATTCCTCCAAGTCCTGTAACAGAAGCGACAGCTTTTTTTGGAAACATATCGGATGCAGTCGTAAATATATTTGCAGACCATCCTTGGTGAGCTGCGGCTGCAATACCGATCAAAATGACCGATGTCCAAAGATCAGTAACTTGTGAAGCAACAATAATGGAAACGACAAGAAGTGCCGCAACAAACATTGTTGTTTTTCTCGCTTTGTTAATTGTCCAACCGCGATTTATAAAATGCGATGATAACCAACCGCCCCCAATACTTCCGACACTCGTCATCATATAAATTGCGATAAGCGGCAACCCCAGTCCGGTAATTGTTAAACCGTACTCTTTGTTCAAATATTTGGGAAGCCAATAGAGATAAAACCACCAAATAGGATCGGTCATAAATTTTCCGATAACAAACGCCCACGTTTGTCTGTACCGTAATAAACTTACCCAAGGAATTTTCTCCGTAGACGGTTCCGGTGGATCACTATGGATATAATCAAACTCTTCTTTCGTTAAATTTTTCTTCTGTTCCGGTCTCTCATATATTTTCCACCAAAATACGATCCAAATAAATCCTAATGCACCGACTACAATAAATGCTTCTTGCCATCCATACGTTACTGTAAGCCAAGGAACGACTGCTGGAGCCAACACGGCACCGATATTCGCGCCGGAATTGTAAATTCCCGTCGTCAATGCGCGTTCTTTTTTCGGAAACCATTCAGCCACTGCCTTTTGTGCAGCAGGAAAATTTCCTGCTTCACTTAGTCCGAGTCCAAATCGTGCAGCACCAAATCCAAAAACCGTTGACACAGCGGCGTGAGCAATTGCAGCAATACTCCAACCCGTAATCGAAATTGTATAACCAATCTTCGTCCCAAACTTATCAATAAACCATCCAAACGAGATCAAACCAATAGCATATGCGGCCTGGAATGCTGTGACGATCCATGCATATTCGCTTTCACTCCATCCGATCTCCTTTTGCAGTATGGGTGCCAGCAAACCAAGAATTTGACGGTCCATGTAGTTAATAGTCGTTGCAAAAAAGAGGAGTCCACAGATGACCCAGCGATACTTTCCCGAATTATTCAATTGTTGAAAAATGTTTGCCATACAGATTTACAGTTTATATGTTTTTTTTACAAGACCATTTGTTAATTCAAACATCATGTGGGAAGCATCTTCTCTGTCAATTATTTTTTTTGCAACAAGATCCGCAAGATAAGTGGCATCAATTCTTCTGGAAAGATCATGACGCGCTGGAATAGACAAAAATGCGCGCGTATCATCATTAAAACCAACAGTATTATAGATACTAGCGGTCTCCGTAACCATTTTTCGATATCGAAGCATTCCTTCAATACTATCATGAAACCACCATGATGGGCCTAATTTCATGGCAGGATAATGCCCTGCCAAAGGGGCCAATTCTCTTGAATACGATGTTTCGTCTAGCGTAAACACAACAAGTGTTAACCGTGTGTCGTTGCCATAAGCATTAAGGAGATTTCTCAGATTCACTGTGTATTCCGTCTGAACAGGAATATCAGCCCCTTTATCGGCCCCAAATTTATCAAACAATAGTGCATTGTGATTTCGGAACGAACCGGGATGAATTTGCATTGTTAATCCATCTTCGATACTCATCCGTGCAAATTCCATTAACATATGTGATTCAAATGTTGCGGATTCAATCGGAGTGATGGTACCGTTCAGTGCCTTTTGGAATAACCAATCTGCATTTGTATCGGAGAGTCTTTCCGTATAAGGAACAAAAATATCATGGTCGGTAGCAACTGCGCCCATGGATTTGAAATATGCTCTTCTATTTTCGATAGCCTGAATGAACGATTGATATGAGGTAATTTCAAATCCGCATCGTTCATTCAAAAGACGAATATTTGTTTTCCAATTATTTCCTGCAAGTTTCACAACTCCGTCAGGCCGAAATGTCGGGATTACTCTTCCCTTCCATCCAGATTCCTTTATTTTTTTATGGTGTTCAAGACAATCAGTAGCTGCGTCTGTGGTGGATAATACTGCGATGTTAAATTTTTCAAACAATGTACGAGGAAGAAAATCAGAAGAGTGTAATTTGTTTTCAATTTTATTCCATATTTCTTCGGCAGTAGAACCATTCAATTTTTTACGGATACCAAATAACTCGGCTAATTCATATTGAAACCAAACACCTGTCGGTGTTCCTGCAAATAGATAAAAATGTTCCGCAAACAGTTTCCATATTTTTTTATCATCCTCCTCTATTCGTAAACCGTTCGTGGACGATATTCCAAGACGCTCCAACGATATTCCTTGTGAATAGAGCAATCGAAACACATAATGATCCGGTTTTATAAACAAGGCCGATGGATTCTTAAAAGGGAGATTGTCTGAAAACAGCGAAGGTTCAACATGTCCATGGGGACAGTAGAGAGGCAATTGTTTTACTTCTTGATACAATGAATATGCAATGTCTCGAACAAGAGGATTCGGATCAAAAAATCGATGTTCGTCAAGGATTACATCTGTTTTATCTGGTATCATATTAATATGTCATTAGCACATGTGAGAGACGATGCAACTAGTTTTTTAATACTTCTATTGTCTTACTTGTGGATGATCGTATCACTAATGAGGGTGTCAATCCTACCCAGGAAAATATTTTTTCTTTATTCATTCTACGCATCAAAAGGTTAACAGCTTGTGCCCCTATTTCATTTGTTGGTTGGTGAATTGTCGTTAATGGGACCGGAGCATACTGGCATCGTTCAATGTCATCAAAACCGATAATCGCCACATCCTCGGGCACTTTTAATCCTGATTCCAAAACTCCCTTCATAAAACCAAGAGCAGATAAATCATTATACGCAAAGATGGCATCGGGTCTATTTTTAAGTTCAGAAAACGATTTTCCAATTTTATATCCTGATTCGAAATCATTCCATTCGTATTTTAATTGCAGACGAAATTCAAATTCTTTGTTAAAGGGAATTCCGTGTTCGTTCAACGCTTTGCGAAATCCTTTTTTGCGAATTTCACCGAGCAGATTTCCATGTTCCCCATTGATGTAACCGATACGTTTACGTCCAAGATCAATCAAATGCTTGGCGGCAATGTATCCCCCCATTTCATTATCCGTGCCGATGTAACATATATCTTTGTCTTCAATGTATGAAACCATCACAAATGGGAAGTCTTCTTTTTGAAGTTTTTTGAGGACACCGGTGGAATAGTGTTCATGACTCATTGAAGCGATAATCAATCCATCCACACCGGTGCGGACAAGATTTTCAATTAAAACTTTCTCTCGATCGACATTTCCTGATGATTTCGACAAGAGAAGTGTATATCCTTTTTGCGAGACCTGTTCTTCCACACTTTGCATGATCAATGAAAAAAACGGGCTTTTCAAATCTACCAGGACTAAACCGATAGCCTTTTGATGATTGAAATTAAGAACCATGGAACGTTGTGCAACAAAAGTTCCACTCCCCACAATTGCATAGAGATATCCGCTTTTCATAAGATCATTCAACGCTTTTTTTATGGTGATCATGCTGACATTGTATTGCAGTGTCAGTTCTTTTTGCGTTGGAAGTTTCTGATCGACTTGAAGTTTGCCACCGTCAATCTCAGATTTTATAATCTCATAAATTTGTGTATGTAATGATCGCTTACTAGTTCTATCTAAAGGCATACAACTTTCTTCCGGATCATTTTTCCCTTCTTGTTTATATTCAATAAGATTAGGATATATTTCATTGAATATACCTATTAGAATAAGGTATACCTTATTCTAATAAAAAAACACTCTTTAGTCAATAGAAAAATTTGGAGAAATATCCCACGCCAAATAGGCTTTGGTTTCTCTTAAATGTCAGATTTTCACTTTTCTCAATCGCAATGAATTCGTAACGACACTCACTGAACTAAACGCCATTGCTCCGGCTGCAAATGTCGGGTTCAGCATTCCAAATGCTGCGAGAGGAATTCCGATTATGTTATAGATAAATGCCCAAAAAAGGTTTTGTTTGATGGTTCGGATAGTGCTGCGCGATAAGGTAATTGCCCGGACTACTGCTGTCAGATCATGTTTCATTAACGCTATATCAGCTGTTTCCATCGCAACATCCGTCCCTGAAGCCATTGCAAGACTGACATTTGCCTGAGCCAAGGCCGGAGCATCGTTAATTCCATCTCCAACCATTGCTACAATCTCATTCTTTGCCTGCAATTGTTTGATATACTCCGCTTTATCTTTCGGCAGCACATTAGCAATCACGGTTGTAATGCCAACTTCTTTTGCAATTGCTTCGGCAGTAGTTTTATTATCACCGGTCAATAATGCAATCGTGATATTCAACGCTCCCAGTTTGCGTATTGCATCTTTTGAAGATTCCCGAATGGTATCTGCAATTGCAATAATGCCGACCAGCTTTCGTTGTACACCAACATACATTACCGTTTTTCCCTCCTGTTTTAGTCGGTCAACCATCTCCTTTGCTGTAATAATATTGACCAACGACTCGCGCATGATCTCCTCTTTACCAATAACAACACTCTTCCCTGCTACTTTTCCGGTAACGCCAAATCCAGGATTTGCTAAAAAAGATTCAACTGGTTCCATGACAATATTCAACTTCTCAGCATATTCAACCACGGCTCTGGAAAGAGGATGTTCTGATTTATGTTCTACCGATGCAGCTAACATAATTAATTCTTCTGCAGTGATTTCATTGAAAGGAATAATATCAGTCACCGATGGTTTTCCAACCGTTATCGTACCGGTCTTATCAAACACAACAGCGGTGATCGATCCGGCACGCTCAAGACTTTCAGCATTTTTAATCAATACACCTGCTGATGCTCCCCGTCCGGTGCCGACCATAATTGCTGTGGGAGTGGCGAGACCGAGTGCACAAGGACACGCGATGATCAGCACAGCGATTGCATGGATCATAGCTTGTGAAAACTCCAAATTCCAAACCACAAATCCTAAAATGAAGGTTATTAATGCTATACCAAGAACTATTGGAACAAACACCGAAGCGATCTTATCGGCTAGTGATTGAATCGGCGCTTTCGAACCTTGTGCTTCTTCTACCAAACGGACAATCTGAGAAAGCATCGTTTCACTACCGACGGCAGTCGCACGGAATTCAATGCTTCCTGTTGTGTTGATCGTTCCACCGATTACTTTGTCGCCATTTTTTTTCTGAACTGGAATACTTTCCCCGGTCATCATCGATTCATCGATCGACGTCTCTCCTTTTTGAATGATACCATCCACCGGTATTTTTCCGCCAGGACGAACAAGGATCATATCATTCTTCACTACGTCACTTACTGCAACATCGACATATGCGTTATTTCGATATACTTGTGCTGTTTTCGGTTGGATCGACATCAGATTCTTCATAGCATCTGATGCACGTTTTTTGGCACGAGCCTCAAGCATTTTACCGAGAAGAATAAGCACAATAATCGTTGAAGCTGTATCGAAATAAACATCCATCATTCCAACAGTGTCAGGAAGCCATTCCGGAAACAACACGACAATTGAACTGAAGAGATATGCTACCCCCGTACCAACGGCAACAAGCGTGTTCATATCTGCTTCAAAATGTTGCACTAGTTTCCATGCAATCATAAAGAAACGTTTTCCTGAAACAACCATCACCACTGTTGCCCCAAGAAAAAGTAATTTATTCACTTCATCCATTCCCAGTGGAGAAATCTCCATAAACCAGTCAGTCATACCAATCATACTCAAGATCATCACCGGAAGTGCAAAGATCAGACTGATGATAAATTCTTTCTTAAGTTTTTGATACCCGTCTAAAGATTTTGAATCGTTCGTTGGCTTTATATTTTCAATGACAAGTTTATATCCTGCCTCATCAACAACTTTTGCAAATTGTTCCGGGGTCGCTCTCGCGGGATCATATTTGATTGTTGCTTTTTCCGTGGCGAGATTGACTGTTGTTTTTTCCACGCCGTCCACTCGTGTCAGGACTTTTTCCACACGCGCAACGCAACTGGCACAGGTCATCCCTTCTACGGGAAGCGTGAGTGTTTGAATTTTTAGATCTGTCATTTTTCACCTCATCATAGACGTCCGACACCACTAAGGTGTCGAACATCTGCATTTCTTTATCGAATTGAAACCACTTCATATCCTGCTTCTTCAACAGCATGTTGAATGGTTTGATTCGTCACTTTAGATTCATCAATCTCAACATCCGCTGAACCAATTGCGACGGAATTGACTGTAATTCCTTCCACTTTACTTAATTCTTTTTTAACACTCATGACACAATGACCGCAGGTCATTCCTTGTATTGCAACATGAACAGATTTCATTGGTATCTCCTTTTATGTTCAAGCTAAATATACGGAGACTTTGCAACTTGTCTTTACATTTTAGGGAAAAAGATGTGCAGAATTATGAAGAGACTATTTTACCTTATCCAAAGGAATGCGATGGTGGTGGTGATGTGCGGGAGTAAGTTTTTTGAATTGACTGGGAGTAAATCCGGTAACAGATTTAAATTGATTGGAAAGGTGCTGCACGCTACTGTAATTCAGCATATATGATATCTCGCTCAACGAACGATCATCATATTTAATCAATTCTTTCGCTCGCTCGATCTTTTGTTTGATGATATACTGTTCTATGGTAACATTCTCTACAGACGAAAAAAGCACACTCAGTGAATGGTAATCCCTTCCAACTTTTTGACCTATATATTCGGAATACTTAATCTTCATTGGCTTGGCATCATGATTATAATGAACCAGTTGAATGATGGCTGTTTTGATCGCCTCAATCGTTTTTCCATTTTTATCTTCAATCAGTTCAAAACCGTTATTCTGCAACATATTTTTTACTGTATCCATCTCACTTTGCTTCAATGTATTACCAAGCTCCACTTCGCCAAGTTCTACTGTTCGAACATCATGACCAAGTAATACCATTTCATTCCGAACAACACGAATGCATCGATCACACACCATGTTTTTAATATAGAGCTTTTGAAGATTTGATTTTTGTTTTTGTTTTTTCTTCATAATGCTTCATGATACGCAATAGTAGAACCAACCCATGTCTTGTTCTTATTAAAATCCACTCCCATCATCGCTCCTTTACTTAAGCGGACAAGATTCTTCACGAGTGTTGGTTTCTCCTGCCAAATGAACATCATCCTCACCTCTGCTTTTGAAAATCCATCAGGAGTATTTATCAACTCCGCATATTCTACTTTTCGTTGCAGCAAGTATTGCGATTTGTCCACCAACGCATCTAATTTTTCCTTTGTCACATTGATATCAACACCTAGTCCTGCAAAAGAATAGAGCGGCTTAAGAACATAATTCTGAAGATCGTTCGGATATTCTTTAAGATCATTAACGAAATAACATATCGGCACATATTTGCTTTTAAGAAATGGCAGCGTGTGTTTGCTGATTCTAAAATACCAATTGGGATGCCCTACCCAATGCACATCAGCTTCATCAGTAAATCTAAATTCAGATTGAACTTTCTTTCGCTCCAGTTCGTCAAAAATGACACGATTATAAATCCGTTCAATCCGAATCTCTTTCCCATTTTCGATATAGAATACTTGTTTGCCATGCTTCTTCACTTTGGTGAGGCAGACTGTCTGAATGCCAAGCATTTTTTCCATGACAGCAAAATCTATTCGTGTCTTTTGCTTTTCCGGTTCGATCTCCAATAGCACGACGTTCTTTGGATCTGAATCTCCAACAATCACATCGCGAAGTAAATTTTCATATGATGCTCGGACAAATCCGTTGAACGATGCACCATATGTTGGTGGTATAGAAAAATGTTTTCGAATCGTATCGTTAAGAAATGCCTGATATCCATAGAGCGAAGGAAATCCCTGCAGTTCAATCAATTGAGGAATAAAATTACCCTTGGCATCCTTACAAATCCCGAAATCGATTTGCAGAAAGATAGGATGAGAAGTTTCGTTCGGAACGGAGAGTCCTGCCGGTATAGCATTTGCTGCATGGTTGGTAAATTGTTCTGTTTGTAGTTGTGTAACGATTTCGTTGCACGCTTCAATCAATTGCCTCTTTACATCTTTCGTTAAAAAGATTGGAGTTTCTGCTGTTCGAAATTCGGTCGGGTATTGATAGGTACTATTAAGCTCGTGCACAAACGATTGATACTTTGCGTCTGTGAACTCCGCATTTATTTTTTGCCGAATCTCAGGGATCATGATATGAGAAATCCCCGAAGTCTTTTGGACTTCGGGGATGTAATTGTGGAGTTAAAAATTTTCGAAGATGAATTTCCCTTTTTCCATCACTTGTACGTCATCCATCCAAATATCAAAATTTCTTCCGACGCAATCGATGTGTGTGGTAGAAACCCAATTTTGCCCGGTATGATCAGCATATGGATGTCCGAAAGCGATATGGATGCCGGGAAACTTTTCATCCTGCAGTATATGGCCGATAATGCTTTTTAGTGCGATGTTTGTACCGATAGCAAACTCACCTACACGGTCGCTGTTTCCATCGGTATGCGTATAGTCAATAAACTCTTGCAGTAATTCTTTGTTTGAACATTCAACAGATTTAATTCTGTTCTCAACCACCTGAATGAACAAGGGATATTCTTGAATATTGCCCCACTTTTGACAAAGGTAATCGCCAACCACACCGTCAACAACAAATAAGCCATTCGTATTGCTCGGAGATGTAAAGATCTCTCCTCCCGGAAGATTTCCCCATTTATCCGGAGAAATAATGCCGCTGGTTTTTAACCATTTCAGATGCGGTGCAAACTCCGCAACAAAATCTGTCCCAGCGGGTGTTTTTGCTTTAATTATTTTCGTTTTTCGTGCTTTGTTTACGAGTCGTTCACTGATTTTATCAACTTCTAAAAAATCAGCGCACATCCCCTCCATCATAATCTGCTTATTGATATTCACCATGTGGCCATGACGGATTTTATTCTTATTCACCACGCTTGTCATTTGAATGCGTGAACCCAGTTCTCCGGTCTGTGTAATGGCGGCAAAAATGCTTACTTGAGATTTCCCAAGATCATCCAAAATCACCTGCGGCATATCTTTCAACGGGCGTACGGCATAATCTTCCATCACAAACACATTAAATTCCGAACCGACTTTTTCAATTTCATGAACAAGTGATGCGGCAATTTCGATACAATCTTTATCGGTGATAATGGTAATGCGTTCGGAGGGTTTTATACGAAGGCAATCGTTGACAGCATTTCGAGCTCCTTTGCTCAACGCAGTATCAAATTCAACTGAAGTTATTTCTGTGCTCAAACACTATCCTCATTTAATGTAAAATAATAAAAATACAATTACCAAAATCTCATCTGAAGTACACTGTCAATCTAAACCCATAGCAGTTTCTTTAATAATCAAATCAACCACAGCATTCAGATCCTTTGTTTCATTCCAAACTTTAATTTGCCGATCGGCACCGGTTCCTGTTTTCAGAATCTCTTTGACATATTCAACTTCTTTTCGACTTCCTAATTCATCAATCTCATCATCAACAAATTCGAGAAGTTCATCCACCAAACTTGAAAATGGAACCTCCTCCTGTTTGCCAAAATCAATTAGCTTACCTTGCACTCCGTAACGAGCTGCGCGCCACCGGTTCTCATTCAACAAGCGTGTTTTGTAAATCCGGAAACCGAGATTCTTTTTAAATAATTTGTACAACTTTGCCGTTACCGCCTGCATCAATGCGGCAAGGGCAATTGTTTCATCCACACGCATGGGAATATCGCATACTCTCCATTCAATCGTATCAAAGAACGGATGCAGTCGAATATCCCACCAAATGCGTTTCGGATTATCGATGCATTTCGTCTTCATCAACAATTTTATATAGTCTTCATAATCCGACAATGATTCAAAGATATCGGGAATTCCAGTGCGAGGAAAACGTTCAAAGATCTTGATGCGGTAAGATTTGAATCCGGTATTGCTTCCCATCCAAAACGGAGAATTTGTGGAAAGAGCGAATATGTGCGGTAGGAAATATCTTGCTGTGTTCATCACCTGGATAGCAGTTTCACGATCCGGCATACCTACATGTACATGCAAACCAAAGATCAGATTGGCGCGGGCAACTTGCTGCATATCTTCCACAATTTCCCGATATCGTGCATGATCGGTAATTTTTTGCGCATCCCATCGAGCGAACGGGTGTGTTCCTGCGGCAGCAATCCTTAATCCTTTTTTTCGCGCGAGCTGATCGAGCGTACTGCGCAATTTTGATACTTCTCTTCGTGCTTCCTGTACTGTTTCACAAATTTCCGTCCCGACTTCAACAACGGACTGATGCATTTCCGGTTTAATATTTTCACGAAGAATAAACTTCCCATCTTCAAGAATCTCCTCTATGTGGGATTTTAAATCTCGAGTATCAGGATCGACAATCTGAAATTCTTCTTCAATTCCTAACGTGAATAATTTCGAACTCATCAAATACCTTTACCGGATGCAAACGATGTGATAAATTTTCCCCATCGCAAATTATTTTTTCCATCCTGATGCGCTTTTGCTTTTCGGATAGCCATGTTGGCAGCCGCTTCAACAATCCAATCAAAATTTTCCTGTCCAACAGAATGAATGTCCGCATCCGGTGCCGGATTGCAGAAATCAATCGCATACGGAACACCATCGCGGATGGCAAACTCTACCGTATTAAAATCATATCCGAGATATTCATTCAACGCAAGCACACCTCGTTTCACTTCATCGAGGATCTTTTGCGCTACTGGAGGTCCGTCCTTCACATAACGCAGATGGTGAGGATTCCGGGGTTCATACTGCATGATATGAACATCTTTACAATCGATACTATAACAACGAAAATATTCCGTGAAGGTAATTTCTTCCTGCAGCATCATTACTAACTGCCCGGTCTCGTTGTACGCCTTGAAGAACTCTTCGACCGTATTCACCTTATACACATTTTTCCAACCGCCGCCGGCAAATGGTTTAAAGAATGCCGGAAAACCGATGTAAGCAAAAATTGCTTCCCAATTGAGAGGGTAAGCAAGATTGCGCATGGAGCGTTCATTGGTGTCAGGCGGATGTTGATTTGAAGGCAAAATGACCGTCTTTGGAACGACAACACCGATTTTTGTTGCAAGACAATTGTTGAAGAATTTTTCGTCTGCGCTCCACCAAAATGGATTGTTGATGACTGCAGAGCCATTCAATGCGGCATTTTTTAGGTATGCTCGATAAAATGGGATGTCCTGTGAAATGCGATCAATAATTACGGCGTATTCAGTTGATTCCCCTTGAATTACTTTATCAATCGTTACCGATTCCGCAATAATGCCGTTTTCTTTTTTTGAATTCACATGTTGTATGAATGCATGTGGAAAAGTATTTTCCTGTCCGTAAAGAATCCCAATTTTTTTCATATCACCCCTTTGATATTCGAATCCAAACTCAGATTGAATATAGCAATTTATTGTAAATCGTCAAATTTGCATTGTTTGCAGGGCAATCTTTCATTATGATTAGGAAAAACCAGGCAGGAATATGATCGTACGTTACAGTTTTCTTTTTCTCATTTGCACCCAATTTTTGTTCTCACAAGTCACAGTTGTGGAAGATAGTCTGTTTTCACCTTCTCTGAATTCTTTTACGAAGTATTATGCCATTTTACCTGACGGCTATTCCAAAGTACAGGAACGATATCCCGTGTTATACCTTTTGCATGGACTGACGGGTAACTATACTAATTGGGTTAAATATTCTAATATCGTCCGATACGCTAAGGAATATCAACTGATTATTGTTACGCCAGACGGGAAAAACGGCTGGTATACAAATTCTCACACTCAGCAGAATGCAAAATACGAAGACCAGATCATGAACGATCTGATTCCAAATGTGGAAAAAAAATATAGAACTATCCAATCGAAATTCAGTAGAGCAATTGCGGGACTTTCGATGGGAGCCTATGGAGCAATTAAATTTGGCTTGAAATATCCCGATAAATTCTTTTTTGTCGGAGGAATGAGCCCTGCCATCCAATTTCCGAAAAGCCTGGAAGATTCTGCAATTATTGCACGACGCTCTAAGGAATCTACATTGAATTTACAAGATATTTTTGGAACAGTCCGTAATGAATCGTGGGAGGAAGACGATGTCTTTTCCCTTGTTGATAAATCCACCTCCACATCACTCCCCTATTTTTATCTTTCAATTGGTTCACAGGACGGAATTCTAGAGCTTGTCGATCTTACTCACAATTTTGCTGCGGCGCTTCGGAGAAAGAAGATCGCGTTTGAGATGCACGAAACTGCCGGTGCACACGAATGGAAATTTTGGGATAAAGAAATAGAAATAATACTCAAACGTATCGCTGAACTGAGCGGAAAGAAGAAATAGTCGTGAAAGAGACATCCAATCCACAAACATCAGATATCCCTCTCCGATCCAACATTCGTCTTCTCGGAAATATTCTTGGAGAAGTAATCAAAGAACAAGAAGGAAAACCGTTCTTTGAATTGGAAGAGTTCATTCGTCGTTCAACAAAAGAGTATCGATCGACACATAATAAAGACGTTCACCACCAGTTAATAAAAAAAATTAGAACGCTGGAAACACGTTCCATGAGGAAGCTCATTCGTGCTTTTTCTACGTATTTTCAACTCGTGAACATTGCGGAGCAACACCATCGAATCCAGCGATTGCGAGGACAAAAACAACTCGGAACTTCTCATTATCCGCAAGGTTCATTACGGCATACGTTACTCTATGCAAAAAAGAAAAAAATCACTGCAGCTGAGATCCGACGGTTTCTTTCACAATTGTTCATCTCCCCTGTCTTCACTGCTCATCCCACAGAAGCTCTTCGGCGAACAGTGCTGGAAAAACATTCACGCATCTGGGAGCTTCTTGAAGAGATCGATAAGAAAGATTCGCTGCCGAGTGAGCGTGAAGAATTACGTTTATCCGTGAAACGCAATATTACCAGTCTTTGGCAAACGGAAGAGACAAGAAGTTACGATATCACTCCATTGGATGAAGTAACTAATGGCCTGTTTTATTACACACAAGTGCTTCAACACACGATTCCTGCATTCTATCGCGAACTTGAGTATGCGTTAGCAGATACCTATCCAACGCTGATCGAACAGATCCCCTCATTTATACAATTTGGCACGTGGATCGGCGGCGACCGGGATGGAAATCATTTTGTCACAGCCGATGTTACTTGGGCGGCGTTGAAACGGCAGTCTCATTCCGTGGTCGATTTGTATATCAAAATGATTGACGACCTTTATGTGGTTCGAAGTGAATCAAAAAAGAGCGTTCCCGTTGATACGAAATTGGAACAGTCCATCGATGATGAGTTGAAACAATTTCAGGAAGCATTTCCTCCCGGTATACGAAATAAAAATGAAGTATACCGAGTGAAAATTGCGCTTATCTATCGTAAACTTCTTCGGTACAAGAAAAAATTGGATGGAACTCTTCCTTCTGGGGAAACGACATATTCCTCTTCTGCTGAATTTCTCGATGATCTTTATCTCATAAGATACAGTCTGATGAAAAATAAGGGTGCCGATCTCACGAGCGGAACATTAAAGGATCTTATTCGAAATGGTGAGACGTTTGGATTCCATCTTGCAACGCTTGATATTCGACAGCATAAAAAAATCCATTCCGCTGCCATTGCAGAGATCTTCGCACAATCCTTAGTATCGTATTCATCCTTTTCCGACGATGAACGATTGGAATGGCTTACAAAGGCTATCTATGGACGGTCAACATTTACTTTTAAAGAAGATACACTGACCGATCAGTCAAAAGAAGTTTTTGCAACATTCAGAACGATTAAGCGCGCATTGGATGAAATTGATCATCGCGCAATTCGTTCGTACATCATCAGCATGACAGAGTCTGCAGCTGATGTTCTTGAGGTCTTATTCCTGATGAAATTAACCGGGTTATATTCACCCGACAAGAATTTCAGTGGATTAAATATTGTTCCTCTGTTTGAGACTATTGGTGATTTAAGAGGTTCCGTAGAGATTATGGAACGATTATATACGAATCCGGCTTACAAAGAACATCTTGCATTACGCAACCAACATCAGGAAATAATGCTAGGGTATTCAGACAGCAGTAAAGATGGTGGAATCGTAACGTCGAATTGGGAATTGTACAAAGCACAGCGCGCGTTGGCAAAGTGTTCTGCTCACCATAAAATTGATTGGATGTTCTTTCACGGGCGCGGAGGAACAGTTGGACGCGGAGGTGGACCGGAGTTTCAAGCGGTAATGGCATTGAACGGACATTCCATCAACGGAAAGATCAAGATTACAGAACAAGGAGAGGTGATCTCGCTGAAATATTCACATAAAGAGATCGCACAACGGACTCTTGAGTTAACGACATCGGCGATGTTGCTGAAATATTTCGACAAAACGAATCTTCATAAGATAAAAGTAGCTCGTCATCCACAATGGCTAGAAACAATGGCGGAACTTTCTCAGCAATGTTTTGAAAATTATCGTAAAGTGGTGTACGATGATCCCAACCTTGTCCGATATTATTTTCAGGCGACACCGTTAAAAGAAATTACAAAAATGAAGATCGGCTCCCGTCCGGCAAAAAGGACGAATACGGAACGGATTGAAGACCTTCGTGCTATTCCTTGGGTGTTTGCATGGATGCAAAGCCGTCACAACTTACCCGGATGGTTAGGTGTTGACGAAGTGTTGGATGCTTCTCAATCGGCAACGGTAAAATCTTTACAGCAAATGTATCGACATTGGAACTTTTTCCGAGCAATGATTGACAATATTCAAATGATCGTTGCCAAAGCTGATTTTGATATTGCACGACATTATGCTGAATTAGTTCAGCCGACTGCTCTCGGCGAAGAAACTTACTCGCTATTGAGAAATCGATTTGAAAGAACAAAACACGTTTTAGTGAAAATATCTGAACAAAAAAATATTTTAGATAGCAATGCGGTGTTACAGCGATCTATAACCCTGCGTAATCCCTATGTCGATCCAATGAGTTTGATGCAGGTAGAATTATTAAAGAGACTTCGCTCAGAGAAAATCACCGAATCGCAACGGAAGGAATTAGAAGAAGTGGTATTCCTCTGTATTAACGGAATTGCTGCGGGATTACGAAATACGGGGTGAAAATAATGGTGCGACTCACTCTATCATCAAGATTCAAATGAATGTCCTCGCGGCAAACCGCGAGGTAACTTGTCATGTCCCGCCTTTCGGATTCCGCATAGCGGGATTCAAAAAGGCGGAACCAGCGTACGCTGGCATCCAGGTCCTGGATTCCGGCTTCCCGCCTGAACGCTTGGCGGGCAGGTCGCCGGAATGACACCGCAAGCGGCGGGTCTACGACCTCGTAGAGGGAATTAGGCCCTGAAGAGATTAAACACAATCAATCTAAAATTTACCTCCAATGTGAGTCGCTCATACTCCCTCTTATTCCAATAATTTGCCAACTAACTTTGGCAATTGTTCGCTTGCACTCCCCTGCAAAACAGTATATCCATCCAATAATTCGTAATTCGGATGCGGATCGATGAAATATTTTTCTTTCGTCCGGCGAAACATCGGTAATAATCCTGCAGCAGGATACACTTGTGCCGACGTTCCAACCCCAATAAATATATCGGCAGATTTGATCAACTGCCTCAGAAACTCGTCCCGCATATCAACAGGTTCCCCAAACCAAACAATATCCGGACGTAGTTGTCCACCACATTGCGGACATTCCTCTCCCAACTTTATCGGTTTGACGATTTGTGATTTATAATCACAGTCGAAATTGGAATCAAACTGAAATGCTAACGAATGATGAAATTCACATTTTTGGATATCAATTCTTCCGTGAAGATGCCATACATTTTCGCAGCCTGCCCGTTCAAGCAGAGTATCGATGTTCTGCGTGATATTTGTAATCGTGTAGTGTTGGGAAAGTTTTGCGATGGCGTGATGTGCGGGATTTGGTTGACACTCAGCTTGTTTCAGAAAGCGCATGGCGTAGAAATCAAGAACAAGTTTCCGATTTTTTTGCCATCCCTCAGGCGATGCAACGTCTTCTATGCGATGCTGTTCCCACAACCCTCCGCTATCTCGAAAGGTCGGGATTCCGCTTTCTGTTGAAAGACCAGCACCGCTGAAGATAACAATATTCATAAAACAAAAAAGGACAAACATCGATGTCTGTCCTGCAATATTTCTATTGATAAATAGTTCTTGTGCCGTTTCTAATAAATCGTATTGTAAAAAATTATGTTCATACTGAGCAAGATGTCGCCGTTTTAGAAATCCTTCGACGCATGCCGATAAACAACATCGGCATTTGCTCAGGATGAAAATTCCGGCGACATCGCGCCTCCCAAAGGGACCCCTTTGGGGGAAGTATGTTCTAAAAATACAAGATTACTTTCTAAAAATTGCACTAGTTATCTGTTGTCAGCCGATATAGTACAATCCTGTTATTGTCTGTATCGCACACAAGCAACGTATTTTCTGCAACAGCCGCTCCGCCGGGATGGTTGAGCGTAATGCCTGAACTCTTTTTCCCGAATGATTCTACCTTAAATTTTCCACGATTATTGAACTTAACCACGCTATCTAATTGCGTGTCTACAACAAAAATATCCCGACGAAATCGGTCAATACCTACACCAGCCGCATTTTTAAATCTATTTGGACTGATGAATTCTACTGTTCGGTGATCAGGATTTGTCGGATCGAATTTTGGAAGCCACCCTTCGAAATCAGCATTTTTAGTAAATGCCATCCAGATTGTTGAATATTGAATTCCATCTGAGCTTTGAGTTACAATAAAATCTCCGCTATTGGGAAATGTAGCAATTCCTGTAGGGTGGTTGATATTGGTAATAGAGCTGCCGGCTCCAGATTGCAATTCGCCCAACGGTGTAATAAAGGAATCTTTTTTTGTCGTAGCATTCGGTCGATACTTAAAGCGCAGCACACGTGCATCGGGATCAACAATACTGCTGTTATCCGGTCCGTCCCTTACCACTAAATATTCATTATTCAAAATAATGCCGATACCGACAAATCGGCGTTTAGGACGGGCCGGTTCTTTCCAGATTGTATCAATTTGTGCATTATTCAAATTATGATTTGCAGCAACAAGTTTGATTCTCAGCAACACACCAATGGTATCTCCAGTAGTCGGTTCGATGGTTTCAGCACCAACTAAAAGATCGAGCTTCAAATCCTGTGCAAGAGATATTGGTTTTCGAATCGGTTTGCTAACACTCATTATTTGTCCTGCTTGATTCAGCATGACAACACGATTATTTTCAGTATCCGTTACGTATAACAATTGATCCAGTCCGTAAATAATCGTTCGAGGTTTGTTAAATATTCCGCTCCAAGTGTTTTTCTCAACATACGAAGTATCACCAATCTGTGGCAATGGTACTCCGGTCGGAGTATCGATTGGTTTTACACAACCGATCATCGTCAACCATATTGATGCAACTCCAATTACCGTAATATGTGAAAATAATTTGTTCATACTTAATATGTCAATAGCACAGAAATCCTGTGAACACTCCCTAGCTCATTAAAATTTGAAAATGAATAATCCACATTAGCGACGGTGATACCGAGCGGGATTTTTACACCGCCACCAAACGAAACATCCTCGGCAGAAGAGATCGATTTTCCAAGCAACGATTCGCCAATCGTTCGTTTTACTCCAGCGCGCAGGAAGAACATTTTATCGTATTCATATTCTACTCCAAAGCGAACATTCTCTGCATTATCGTTCGGATGATTCAGCTGTAGAGATGTTGTTAATCGGTTGGTCTCATCCTGCCATGGCTCAAAGGCATATCCCAATTTGAATAATGTTGGCGGAGAAAATCCTTGGAAAGAATTGACCTTCTCCCCTGCCCCATTTAAAGTTGATCCTTTTGGTTCAACGTTATCTCCAAAATTGGTAACCACAACGGAAAAACGGGACGAACCTAATCCCATAAAATAATATGTTCCAATATCGACCAATATCGCATCTGTATGCAACTCCGCAATATTTTCTCGGACATATCGCGCGGTAATCCCAAAACTAAATTGATCAGTCATCTTTCGAGCATATGTTCCGCCGATGGCGACATCGCTAAAATTAAAATAATTTCCATTCCCGGTCGGTTGATATTCCGTTGTAATCGGCATCGGATCCGTATGAAGCGATGTGAATGAAAAACCAACAAAGTCATTTTCGCCGAGTGCGTAACTCATCCCAAAAAATTCATGTTTTAGGTCAACAAGCCATTCTGCATGTGATACGACTATCTGATTTGAGGTTGAATTTACTAAGCCTGCAGGATTCCAATACAATGCTGAAACGTCGTTTGTTACTGCAATCACTGCTTCGCTCATCGCTGAACCACGCGCATCTCCGCCGATCTTTAAGAATTGGAATGAAGAAATACCTGAACGCTGACTGCCGAGATTCGGTACCAATTGGGCAAACGAAGAATAAACAAATACTAAAGAGCAAAGAGCAATAAACACTCTTCTACTCATTCCAAATATATTTTTGTTATTCAGTCTCATTAAGTCAAATTGATGAATACTTAAAACCGCAACGCAACACCCAATCGGGCTGTGCGTGGTGAAAGATACCGCGCCGGATTATAGGGATACGGCGAAATAGTACCTTGTAGATCCGGGAAGCGTGGATCGTTAAACGAAGCCGGAGTATTATCACCATACTCATACGCTTTTCCGGTCACTGAATTAATAATCTGTGAATTCTTATTGTCCAAAAGATTTTGAATTTCCAGACTCACCGTCATTCTACCAAAACCAAGATCAAAATATTTTTCAATATTCATATTGATATAAAACCAATATTCGGCAAGTTCTTGCAATGGATCTTCAATCTTTCCGCGATATTGCGGTCTTCCCTCTGCATCAATCCCTGTATAGATCTGTTCCGTATATCGTTTACCGGATTGAAAAAATGCTCGCATATAAACGGAATAGTCATCCAGAATACCCGGCGCAAAATCATAGAGAGGTTCATTCTTTTTCACGCTGAGAATGGATGTGAGATTCGCCTGCCAGGGACGATCCCATGAAACAAAATTCTCTTTAATGGTTGCATCACCGCTGCCGGTGGTCAGATTGAATAATGCTTCCGTTGCCGAAGAACTTTTACCGGTGGCGATTGAGTAAGATCCGGCAAATGTCGACCGGAACTGCGATGTGAAACGATGCGTGTAATCAAATTCAAATCCGCGTGTTCGCGCATAATCAGAATTGACATATGTTGTGTATGTTCCTCGCGAGATACGAGCACTGGTAGCTCGAACGCTTCGGGCAGTGATGTAGTCAAAGATATCTTTGTAATATGCTGTTAATGTGAGAACATCATTTTCGGTGATCTGATTTCGTAGACCAAGTTCGTATGCTACTGTTGTTTCAGGATTCAAATTAGGATTACCGACTGTTTGCACAGAAGAACGGGCACTGCTTTCGGTCAATTTTGAATAGACGTATGTCGGTCTCGGTAGTTTGGAGAAATGTCCATAAGAAAAGAATAATGTTTGATTATCAGATACGGGATGTGAAATTCCAAGGCGAGGACTTAATCTTCCTTTCCATCGATGGCCAAACAACGATGATGTTTGTGATCGATATTGGTCACGAATATCTTCCGAAGCTAGTGCAACATTGGGATTATTGATGGCATCGTCAACAAATTTACCGGGGAACCAATAATCAAACCGTAACCCAAAATTTAAAACCATTCCGCTGATCGAAATATTATCCTGAGCATACAACGCACCAGAAGCGGGACTAACTTTGTAGATATCGTTGTTCAATCCAAGCGGTTTAATCCACGGCTGCGAAATATCAATCATTTGCAGCTGTTGGAATTTCATTTCAATTCCGGACTTGAATTTATTTTTTTCTGTAAAGTGATTGGTAAAATCAAATTTTACAGTATAATCGTCGATGTAATGATCGCGCCAACTGTATGGTCCGCCGAGATCATAAAATCCGTCACCGGGAATGACGCCAATTCTGTTTGTATCAGGATAAAAATATTCAATTGGAAGTGTTACGATGTCACGCGGTTCGTTGTATAGTTGATATCCCTTCCCATTAGCGTCGCCGCGAACATGCGCCGTATATCTGCTAATGCGCAGATCAAAAAATGTTTTCGATGAAAGAGTTTGCGTCAGCGATAACGTATGCTGAATATTGATCTGTGTAAATGTATTGGCGCTGTCCAGAATATTTTGGTACTCATACTGATATCCCGGAGTTGGCTCTTCACGCTCTAATGATGTTTTGATCGTTGCAGAATTTTGGTCAATAGAAACCGATTGATTAAATGCGTATGCTAATTTAAATGTCGGCGAAGGTTTCCAGGTCAATTTGCTTGAGACGGAAAAACTATTTGCCAATCTCAATGCATAATCCGATCCGTTAAAGATTGTTGAATTAAGCTGTTGAGGAATGTACTTATCATATTGACCGGTTGGGACACCTTTTCTAATTCGTTCGCTCCATCGAGTGTAGCCATCTGTTACATTACCGGATACATTGGTGAAAAAGCTCACCGTCCCTGGCAATAGTTCAGTAATCAACGGAACCGGACCGCTGATATTTCCTTCAATCTGATCGGAGTTAAAGAAATGCCGGGATGATACACCGACAACACGGTCCGTCTTGTATGAAACACCACCACTATATTTATCACTTCCCTCTTTGGTGGTAATATTCACGACGCCCGAAGTTGCCTGGCCATATTCTGCATTGTAGCCACCGGTGATCACTTCCATTTCCTGAATTGCTTCAGGGCTGATCTGCAAACCAAATCCCGATCCTCCAAGAACATCCTGCACCGAAACACCATCCACAAGATAAGCGTTCTCGTATCCGCGGCTTCCGCGAATATGAATTTCATTATCGGATTGAACAACACCGGTCTGCAAACCGACAACATCTTTTACGTTCGTTACAGCAGCAACTGTTATATCTTCTGTTTTAATCGTCCGCTTACTTGATGTTTCTTCAACATCGAATAATCGTTTTTCACCGATGATAATTACTTCCTGCCCAAGAGAAAGAACAGATTCAACCATTTTCACATTCAGTTCAACTGTTTTTCCTGCTTCAACTTTTATTCCTGAATACTGAACGGTCTTGTAACCAAGCAGAGTCACGTCGATATTATATGTACCGGGATTAAGTTTTTCAATTTTGTAATTACCGTCGAAATCAGTCGAAGCTCCATAATATGTTCCTTTGATAAGGATATTCACACTCGGAAGACCATCTCCAGTATTTTCATCGACAACTCTGCCAATAATCTTTCCAACAGAGCCTTCTTGTTGTTGTTTCTCACGCATTTGATCCAGCACTTGCGCAGTGGACGTTGTGCAAAACACAAATAGGGTAAATAAAGATATGTGGACAATTTTCCGCATCAATTCAAACCAAACTCGTCAACAATCACTTTTTTAAAGAAATTAGGAAGATTTTTTTGTCGACCGTTGAGTAGATGTAAAGGAACAGCTATAAAAACAATTGATCTATTTGCATCAATTGTAGCAATCTCTGGAGAACCTTGATATCTAAATGTGCCGTTGGTATAATAAAACTTTGAAGAATCAAGTTCATACAAATATCTAGCGTCAGTTCGTTTGTACACTCTGCGCATATTTACCGAATGAATATTTTGTGTTGAATCAAACGCTAAATCAGGATACCCACTTTCAAGTGAAAAGACTTTTGTACCAGCAGGAATTCGTGTATCAGCATTAGTATGTACGGGGGGTGTCTTTGACGGAGTTGAGACCGTATCAGTACTTATACTGTCAATTGGTGCATAATCGTTTATAGTCCTTATTGCTCCTGGAATAATTGCTTTTTCATTTGTAGGAAATCCTGTCGTGAAAATTACTTTCCCTCCAGTTAAATTGTAATTAAACAAGCTAACTTGTGCAGGTATAAAACTAGGTGATAAATCACTAATCCACATTACAATATCATATAATTTAAGGGTGTGTATTAAAGCTGGATTGAGATAAGCAGGAACAAACGATCCATATTTTGGATTTGAAAACTGGTTCGCCTTCTCACTAGCTGTAAGACCATATCCAACATCTAAAATATCAAAGTTGCTAAAACTCTTACCAGGTAATCCTTGCTCAAGGGCATTTCTGTAATTGTTTAATGCGGTTTGACGATCAAACTGATTATAATCTACCACGACTAACATTCGACTCGTCGGTTTTTTCACATACCATTTCTTAGTGGTTGGACTCGACGGCATAGTGATTGTTACGCTGCTATCACCTGCCACGTCCCTCGCTTGAATGTATAAGACATTGTTTGAGTTCAGTTTCAATCCGGAAATCTTACCGCGAAATTGCATCGATGGGAATGTGCCGGTATAGACATCGGCCTCCACTTCACCCGTTGCATTATTCGTTACCAAACGAGGAGCAATGAATGTAACAAGTTTCACTGCACCACTGATTGAGAACCAGCGTTTATTTGGTCCCGAATCATTCAACGCTAATCGGAAATTGGAGATAGTATTATCGCCATCAATATCCGTTCCATACCAAGAGAATGTCGCAACGGTGAATGTTGTATCCGGCTGTTGAATGGTAGCGGAGTCGATTGGATTGACAGAGAAAAATACTTTCGGTGGAGTGTTACGAATCGGCAACAATTGTGAAGCGCTTTTTTTATCAATTGATGAATTGAGAGATGTTAAGAGAAGATCTCCGCCGTCAAAAATTCCATTACCATTTTTATCCCAATACGGCTGAGGCGTGAGACGAATGATGGCCCCTTCTTGCAGCAAAGAATGTTCTTTAAACGTATTGTCTGTTGCACGAGCAATAATGGTAAAGATACTTCGAGCTTTAATCAATGGGAGCGCAATAATACTGTCTGTCTTTGTCGTCCACGCATACGTAAACGTGTCAGGAAATGCGATATTCGATGTTGCGATTGATTCCGGCGTAGCGATCAAAAATCCATTAACATAACCGTCCGGATCTTCGCCATACCAATATGCATGCTGACGCGAAGAGGTTTCATTTAATGTTGTAGAAGACGACAACCATAACCGGGTCAGCGGCGACTGATTTGCCTTCGGCTGATTCGGAAGATCTTTTTGGCACGATCCGATGATCAGTCCCACAAGAATAAGAACGATATTTTGTAAAATATTTTTCATGCGTTGAACCTTGTCAAGGTTTCAAACCTTGACAAGGTTATTGTACTTTTATTTCAGCAACAACATTTTCTTCACTTGCGAAAAATCTCCAGTCGTAATGCGATAGAGATACATACCGCTGGACAATTTTGACGCATCAAATTTTACAGAGTATACTCCGCTCGATTGATATTCGCTCACCAATGTCGCTACTTCCTGTCCAAGAATATTAAACACCTTTAACGAGACAACTCCTGAAACCGGTATTGAATATCGCAATGTTGTTGCAGGATTGAATGGATTTGGGAAGTTCTGTTCCAATGCAAATTCATTCGCAATGACATTTTCACGACGAACAAACATGGGGTTGTATCCTTTAAAATCAGTATCAGTTCGTGGGGTAACTTTATACCGACCGCCACTGTAATAGAGAATTCCCGTTACATTTGTAAATTTATGACCAACTTTCACAATGGTCAGACCAACACCTGTATCAGCAAGTGCATTGGAATATTTATGCCGTCCATCGCGACGTACCAACACTGCTTGTGAGCTGTTACTGATCCAGAATTCCGTCGGTTCCGAAAAGACAGGATCAATACTGGTTACCGTTACCGAATCAAAAGAAACCAACATCCCTTCATACGGTTCAGCAACAAGATTTCCGTTGCTTGCTCCATCACCAAATACTTCTGTTTTTAATTTTACAGGAGTAGGAAGTGTTTTTCCGGATGCGACGATTCTCCCTTTGGTGATATTGGAAAGACGTGTGACATCAAAATTTTCCTGAATCGATCCGGTGACAACAACGCTGTCACCCATTTTCAATTTTCCCATAATCGAATCAGGTCCGACAATCCACAATCCACTGAACAGAGCATTGCCACTCTGCATATACCATGCATTTGTTCCACCGGTCGATAATGGAGACAATCTCAGCGCCGATGTATCTGCAGTAATAATTCCACCGACGGAATCAATTGCACCAATGTACGGGCTGCGTCCATTTGCATACAATGTTTTTTGAATATCGCTCGGGGTCAAAACAGGTTTTGTGGAACGGTCGATGACTGTATAGAAGAAAAATCCTTTTGATGTATCATATTGTGTCAACGCTCCACTGTTTGCCAACATGGTTACTTGAGTATCAACATCTGACACCTTAATAAAATATCGCACGGTACTTCCGGGTGTTTGCGCAGGAATGGATGCCGTTGATGTTGAATCACTCGAAATTGGAATAGGCATTGCAATCTGCTGCCATGCACCATTATTCACGCTGTAGAAAAGAATTTGTGATGCTAAATTAGCACCATTAACAACTGCCGATGTCTGTTTATAAATCTTTGCAGAGATAACGGCTAAACTATCCTTGCCGACAATGACCGGATTACGACGATGCGTTGTGACAGCCGGTGCAATTTTTCCATACTTAACATCACCGGGATAGATCGGACAAATTCGGTACCCTCTGTTTGCTTCCTGACCGGATGAGGTTGAAATATAACCGCGCATTGTATCAATCTTCGTGCCGACAGGAGGAACTTTATAATTTGGATCACCGGGAACAATTATTGAACCATTACCAATCGTAAAATAATATGACCAGTCATAATCCGACAATGTGTTACCGTTTGCGTCCGTCACCGCCCATGTTCCGCGAGCAGAGTTCACAATTGCAGTAACTGTCAAATTGGTAAATTCCACCTCCATTGCTTCATACGGTTCACCGGTTGTGAACTTTGCCGTTCCACCAGGATTTGCTCCCACATTGAAATCAGTAATACTTTTCTTTAATGGCGGTGGAAGTGGATTTCCGGAAGATAAAATATCAATCGGGAACGGAAGAACGTTATTGGAGTTGTCTTTATATGTAACGATTGGTGTAAATTGGGTTAAGCTATTCATGCTCGTTGAAGGGAACTCATCGATGTATCCGGTAATTTTAATGATATCACCACGCTCGATATTATATAATCCGCTAGCATCTGCGGAGGCGGAATCACCTGACCAACGGACAAATATACCAGCAAAAGGATTTGAAACTCCTGCACCGGTATCACGAAGACATAACGTTTTTCCTGCTGCCGTATAAGAGATTACACGGGGTTGAACAGTAACTAGCGCAATGATCGTCACAGTTTCACGTAATGCCGCCGTTGTTTTGAAAATCGGAGAGGTCTGTGTTAACCAACGGGTAGAGCCAATTCCTAATGAATCGGCAATTTTTAACGAATCCAGGCTGACTGACTGAAGTTGTTGAATCGTCTTTGTGGGATAAACTTTTTGTGCAAAAAGATTTGTCATTCCGAAGATGACAAGTAGTAATAAGAGTTTTTTCATCTCTTCTCCTCTATCATTGGTGATTGTCTGTTGATTAAAAAAATTATTTTATGATAGCAAACTTACCGCGTTTGACATCATTGTTTTCCAAATTCTTCACCGTAAACAAATACAGACCTGTGGCAATCGCCTGGTCGTATTTTGTAATAAGATCCCACGCATGCTCGCCGCCAGCAAATTGAGCAGAAGCACCGAGCGTGGAAAAATCATCGAACCATTTTATTCCTGAACCGGCATATGTGGCAGCGTCATGGAGTAATTCGGCTACCAGATCACCGGTTAGTGTAAAGATTTTTATTTCTGCGCGTGCAGGAAGATTTCGAAAATAAATTTTTCTGGAACGTTCACCGGCGCCATCCCACGCTGCTTTTGCATAGTATGGATTTGGATAGACAATAATTTCAGTATTCCGATCGGTAGTTGGTCCAACACCCGGAACAACTCTCTTAATGATTTTTGCACTTTCTAAGCTAGGCAGTCCGTTAACCGAATCGCCTCCATCAAATGCAGAAACTCCATAAAGATATTGCCATCCGTTTAAGCTCGTAATCGGATCATTCTTCGGAGGAAATTGATAGCGGCATACCACGGTATCTATACCGTTGATAAATATTTTCGGCGTATCAAGTTTAATGTTGGAGAAGCCGGTGTTGTATCCGATGGTATTGTCATTTCGGTCAAACTCGCCGATCATCTGCATGGACAGTAAAAAGTTCTCAGGATTTTTAATATCAGCGCCGGGAGTGGAACGATAAATACGATAACCTTCAAAATCGAATTTGCGGCTGATGGGATCAAAACTTTGTTCGGAACGAACGCTATCCCAATATAACGTTACACGCTGATTTTCGACAACAGAAAAAACTCTCGGCTGCCTTGGAGGCTGCGGAAGTGTAAACCGATCCAATCTGCCATTATCGTTAATGTCTTCTCCGTTATCCAACCGATTGTTTCCATTCAGATCTTCACCGTTATATGTCTGCTGTGACCATGCAGCGTTTGCATATAACCGTGATCTCATTTGTGGTGTTTTATAATCCTCGCTTGCAGCAACGCTTCCTGTTTTTTTTGCACCAATCAATCCAAAAACAACTTGAACACTTTCCCCCGGCGCGAGAGATTTGAACGGACCAACAGAAAGCAGATCGCTTAAACTTGCCGGCAATTCTCCTGAAGTTATTCCATCCGATGTCAGGACGCTATTGTGTCTGCCAAGTGCTTCAATATTTGGTTTCGGCATCATTCGGGACAAGCGTTGGTAACGTCCAAGATAGAAATCACCCGGATTATATTCATCACTGGGAAATGCATAAATAGAATTTCCCGAACCGCTCGATCCAAATCTCCACCCATTGTAGTATGTATCTTTTGAAAGATCACCGATCGAATCGATCTCCGACAGGATTGGAACGCCGACGGAATCTTTTTTCAACGGGAATGGTGTCGTGCCCAACATTTTAATTCCCAAATAACTGTTTGCCGGAGGTCCATACGGTGCACCGTCGAAATCAAAAACATAGCTCAAACGAAGGCTATCAATATATCCTCGTCCGGAATGACTAAAAAACTGACTCGCCGAAGAAGGATTACCGGTTAATTTTGTATTGCGAACAGCGCCATTATTCCACAATCCAACGTAGAGACTGTCGATGATGGTGTTACTGACGTTTTTAATAGTATAGTTGAGAATGACAAAAAAATCTGCGAAGGGATAGTTCCACGCATAACTTTCCAAATGTATATTAATACCAAGCGGTTTATGCAATGGTATTGCCAACGTTGATCCGGGGAGTGTATCATTTTTATCGGTGAAGTCCATCACCAGATCTTGATGACTGACAGCATTTAAATCGAAGTAGGGAGATTCGAGAAGTGTTGAACGCTGCGAAATTACCGAACCAATGTTATTGGTAATTTCCAATCCTTCCAGAGGATTTGTCGTCGTAGCTCTGTCTAATCCTGCAGTAGAAACACGAGCAACAGTTTCATTCCGATGAATGCCGCCGATCCAGATTCCTCCGACCGAAAGATGTTCAATGCCAGATCCTTTTGGATATTCTAACGAAGGTTGGATCGGCCATTTTTTGAACCGATTACCGATCTGTCCGAAATTGGTGATGGTAACATTAAGATTTCCGATGGATGTATATTTCGTGTCATCATCTTCTGTAATCTTATTCAGAGATTGACCAAACAGCGGGAAACCACCGATGGTGAAAAGGAAGGATACATAAATAGGTAAAAAGCGTCGTAGCAATGATCTCTATGAGTACGTTGTTGGATTAATTAACTGAAAAAATATACGCCGTATTAGAGAGAAAAACAAGGCAAGTTTAAGAGATAAACATTTGATAAAACTGGACAGCCTCGTTAATACAACGAGGCTGTCCGGGAGGGATCAACTTTGGATCTTGAGTTTTTGTCCGATACTAATGCGTGACGTTTTTAGGTCGTTCCATTTTTTTAATTCAATGATGCTGACACTGTACTTTTCCGCAATCTTCTCCAGCGTATCGCCGCGTTGAACCACGTACATTTTTGATTTGGCATTTTGTGTCACAATTTGTTTTTTTGACACCGGTTCATCAGCCGGTTCTTCCGTTTGATCCGGCGCATATATCTCTAACACTTCTCCGGCATTGATCCTGCTTGTCTTAAGTTTGTTCCAGCTTTTAACATCGGCGATTGCAACATCGTAATTCGCTGCAATTTTTTCCAGGGTCTCTCCTCTTTTCACTTTATGCTGAATCCATCCGATCCCGGTTCGTTCCGGACGGTCCGTCTGCTGTTTTTTCTTTGAAGTTTGTGAAACCAGCTTCATCTTTTCCGCTAATGATTCATTCGCAATTTTTTTATACTGCTCAAGTTTCTCTTCCGGTACCCAAATTGCCAGACGTTGTCCTTTGTAAATATGTTTGCCATACGGAATGTTGTTCCAGTTTCTGATGTGACTTGCGCGAACGTTAAACCATTCAGCAATATGTCCCAGTGTTTCACCTGTTTTTACCACATAGGAAATTTTTTCTCTCCCTTTTGGTTCATACGTAGTTCGTAATGCTCGCGATTTTCGCTTTGATGTCATTTGCGCCACTGATGTCCCGGCAGAAGCCGCAACATATTTTCTTCCTTCTTCTTTTAATTTGTTCGCGCGTTCAATATCACTTTTTTCTTTCTTCTTCTGCGCTTCAACAAGTGCCGATGCAGAGTTCGAACGAATTGGGATAACAAGTGTCGATCCAACTTTCAATCGTTTGGAACGAGTAAGTTTATTCACTTCAAGCAACACGGCAGTCGTTATTTTATAACGATTTGCTATCTGACTAACTGTTTCACGGCGACGGATTGTATGTGTTGCGAAATCAAATTTCTTTTCTTCCGGAATTTTCAAATAATTGTCAGCAAATATAGTCGACTTTCCAACCGGGATCCGAAGACGATAACCTTTGTAATTCGGAGGAGTGCACCATTGCGTCAGTTCGGGATTGAGATCTTTAATTGTTTCAAGATCTGTTTCGGCACACTCAGCAAGGATGGAAAGATCGATACAATCATCAACCGTCACCGTCTCAAATGACAGCGAGTCCGCTTTTTTTATATCACCAAAGCCAAACGCTTCCGGACGCATGATGATAAGTGCAACAGCAATATATTGTGGAACATAATTTCTTGTTTCTCTCGGTAAACGACGGCGCATTTCCCAATAATCAGTTGAACCGGATCTCCGAATTCCCCTTCGTACCCATCCTCCTCCGGCATTGTATGCAACAAATACTAAATGCCAATCATTAAATTCACTGTATAAATCCTTCATATGACGGGCCGCGGCTCTTGTTGCTTTCTCAAAATCACGCCGTTCATCGTACCAATAATTGGAACGTAGTCCATATTGCGACCCTGTTGCTTTCATAAACTGCCACAATCCGACAGCTTTTGCCCACGATCTTGCAGTAGGATTTAATCCACTTTCTGGAAGAGATAGTATCATCAATTCCGGAGGAAGTCCTTCTTCGGCGAAAATACGGGACATTGTCGGAAAATATTTCCCAGATCGATTAATCCAATTTTCCATGTGCGAACGCCCTTTTCCCATAAAAAAAGCTAACGTTCGCTTTGTGTACTCATTAATGTGTAGAGGGACTTCTGTTTTGGGTATGAGCGATGGTGGAATTTGAATATTTGTGATATCAATCTTTTCAATTTCCAGATTCAATTTTTCCCGAAGAGCAAAAATAGAACTGCTGGAACCCAAACTATCGATAGCAGCGATATATTTTTCATAATCTTCAATAACACTTCTGGTCAATTCATTAAAATCGGTATTCCCATCGATGTTTGGAAAGTAACTTGCTTCGTTAAGATGTTTTATGGCCTCTTCAAACTCATCGGCAGACATCATTGAATCACCTTCTGCCTGCGCTTGTAATGCAATGAGATAATGTTCACGCGCACGTTCTAGAAGCTCTGAAATTTCCTTTTCATCCATATCACCGGAGGAATCCGCGGCTGTGGAATCACCTACATCAACAGACTGATTCGGACGTTTTTTGAGAGTATCTGTATCCTGGAAAAATCGAGCGGATGAAGCTAATAATACTGGCTTACTGGAAGAATTTTTTATGAGCGAAAATGAGGACTGAGATTCAGGTTTTTGAGGAGTTGTATTTGTACAGCCGGCCCACAGCACGAAAACTAGACATACTACTAACGTTTTTTTCAATACTTTTCCCTTTTTTTAGATATTCTTATCTATTAAATATAAGAATTGAGCATCAAAAATCAAGGAGTTATTGAGTTTACCTAAAGTGTTAACATAACAGAGGTTATTCTACGAAGATTTTTATTGGAGCACTAACCATTCTTTTACCCTTGGTTGTTCCAACCAATTGAAATTTATGCTTCCCCTTGCTTAATTCCCACCAAATTTGATTCTTTTGAAAGGGAAGTTCTTTGTTATCATTAATCTTTAATCGGACATTTAGAATATTCTGAGGGATGACAGCATCCACTTTAATTTTTTGATATTCCTTCCGCAATATCGGGTCTACCTTAAATACATCACCCGTATGGGGAAAAATAATAGAGAACGAGTGATCTCTACCGGACTTTTCTGAGTCATTTGCTTTATACGCATTTAAAGGAGGTTTAGGAATCTGCTCAATGAAACTCCACTCATCATATTCAGGAGGGAAAATTTCGTACACCTTTCCCATCGTTGTTGCATTCATTGCCGTAGTGTAATATCGCTGATGGATTGTACATTTTTTCACCGGCATCGAAGCGGGAAGAAAATATTCAAATCTTCCTTTTTCACAATTCTCCCCCTTCAACATTCCGGATCGCGCACATACTTCAATTGAGTGAACGGTCGTAGGCCGTACAAATTCTTTTCCTGCAGCATCGTACTTTGTCGCCAGCACATTCATAATATCTGTAAATATTTGTCCAGCGCCGCTGACGCCTGAAACTTTCCGCATGGGTGTTGCATCGAAATTTCCAACCCACACTCCAACAGTATATTCAGAAGTAAACCCAAGTGTCCAGTTATCCTTATAATCTTTTGTCGTTCCGGTCTTCACGGCACAAGGAAATGAGAAATTGAAATTTTTGCCGAACGCCGGACGGCGGGCTGAATGATCAGAGAGTATGTCGGATAAAATAAATGAAACATCAGAATCAAATAGTCGATGCTCAAATTGTGATTCCATTACCATAGGGGAAACATCTGCTACTTTTCCATCAATGGTCATAACTGACTGCATCAACTTCATCGGCGATACCATTCCAGCATTTGCTATAGCACGATAGGCATTTGTCAATTCCAACAACGATACTTCTGCGTTACCGAGTGTTAATCCAAACCCATAATGTTTTGGCGATTCAGTAAGAGAAGTCAGTCCTGCGTTTTGCATTCGTTGATACAAAGCATCAACACCAATTGCATGCAACACTCGCACAGCAGGAATATTATAGGAACAAGCAAGCGCTGTCCGAAGCAGAACAGGACCGTGATATTCTCTGTCATAATTTTCCGGAACATAGTCTCCCCCTTCATTCGGGATGGAGGTCGGAATATCAGCAATCATTGAAGCGGCATTAAATCCCGATTCCAAAGCGACACCATAGGTGAATATCTTTACGGATGAGCCGGGCTGACGCAAAGCAAGTGTGCCGTTGATCTTCCCCTGAATTTGATCATTAAAATAATTTGCTGACCCAATGAGTGTTCGTATCTCCCCTGTCCGATTATGGAGAATGACTACAGAAGCATTGGTGACATTTTTATTTTTCAAATGCTCAAGATGCCCTTTAATCATCCATTGAACGTCCGTTTGAATCGCCGCATCGATAGTAGTATGAATTGTTGAAAGGTTCGATTGATGCTTCACATGTGCATACACCATTTCTACGGCATGAGGAGCTTTGAATTTTTTTTCGGGAAGCACAATGGGAATCGGCTGTTGTAATGCACGTTGATACTCTTCTGTGGTAATCTTTTTTTGTTCCGATAATTTTTTCAAAATCAAAGACTGGCGACGAATTGCCTGTGTGTAATGCAGATGTGGATTCAATAATGTCGGTGAATTTGGAAGCGCTGCTAAAAATGCAGATTCGGCGATAGTGAGATCAGAAGCAGGTTTATCAAAATAATATTTGCTGGCAGCTTGGATGCCGAACAATTGATTTCCGTACGGAGCACGATTGAGGTATTGCTCAAGAATTTCCTCTTTCTGCATCATCCTTTCAAGACGCAATGCAAACCATGCCTCTGTTATTTTGTATAATATTGTCCGGGGATAATGATATACATTTCGAATCACCTGTTGAGAAATTGTTGATGCACCATATCGGTCGTGATCGGAAGTGATATTTTCTCCGATAGCCCGAACGATAGCGATTGGATCGATACCAACATGACTGAAAAATCGCCTGTCTTCAATCACAACAGTTGCATTGATCACCGATTGTGATATTTTTTGAAGAGGAATCCATTCACCCCGCCCCTGTTCATCGTTCAGAAACTCCCGCAATAACTGATTGTTTCGGTCGAACACTTTGATCGAATGGATATTCTCTTTCGTCAATCGACTCTGTTCTAAAGGAATAAACAGCGTTCCTATTAATACCAGTATCATCACTAACGATGAGACAATACAATATTTCAAAAATCGTTTCACTGAATGGTCACGACACCGGATGATGTTTGGCCGAATACTTCCGGTTCATACATTTGTTCTATCCGCGTTGCCGGCATTTGGAATGTTCCATATGACGTAACTCGGACAAGATATGTCAGCGTGTGAACACCGGCTGGTAAATAATCTGAGAAGAACATTACGCGATCATCTTTTCGTTCTTTGTGATTAAAATACCAGCTTTGGCGATCGTTTTCGTCGAGATTCCTTCCGGTTGTCTGAAACGACGTGTTAATCACTTCAAATCCTGCCGGAAGCGGATCATCCACAACAACAAACGAACGGTCCTGCTTTGTTGTAAGCACAAGTGTTACGCGCGCAATATTGCCAATACCGATGCGTTGAATGCCACCCTCCCCTTTGACAAGATGTTCAACTGATTTGGAGATACTGAACCCTTCTTCTTTTACCTGACTCATATCTTTTGGGTAATAATACATCCGCATTGTATAATACATTCTTCCCACACCGGTGCGTGTTACATCTAAAGGAGCTGTTTCGATCGGCATCATAGCGATTGGAGTCGAAGCCAAACGTGTCTTTAATGTTCTGCCTTCGAAAGTTTCTTTCAGAATTTGCTTCCCTGCTAAAGAGATCTCCGCAGTGAAATGCGGCTCATCTTTTTCATAGACTGAAAAGTATGTCGTTAAAGCGTCAATCACATATAAATTTTCCTGAGTTGTCCTCCAGATTCCGTTCCGTTTCTGATCCAACAGCCACCGAACAACTTTCGGAATGATCTCATTGGTCGGCTGCGTTTCAACCAATGCCTGCATAATTACTGCAGTAGTTTTTACGTTTGAGTGAAACATCCACCACCAATCATTTCCGTTCCGTTCTTCAAAATGAGCTGTTGTGGGTGAAAGTTTAACGCTGTTCATAAATTCCGATGCAAGTGTGGTGATCATGGAGCTGTTCCCGTGTGATCGTTTTAGCGCTCTCAATAAATATGCTTTTGCAACTAATGGGAGTTTTGCGCGATCGGAATACAAGCGCTCCATATATCCAAAATCCGGTTTGCCATTTAACGCAAGCACGTACAGGATCAGCGATTTCGTCCCCGCGTCGACATCCCAGCTATATCGAACAGGAATTGATCCCGTCAATACTCCCCGAATATAATTCATTCCCTGATCGAACGAACTCTTATCCACACGGTAATTGTTTTGCATTGCCATCGTTAAGCCGAGCATGGCATACGAAGAAAGATATGGATATGGTTCGCTGTCATACGAATTTTTCCAGTATGTGAATCCGCCGTTCGATTGCTGAAACTGCGGTACTTCATCTAACACATCCTGAACAACTCTACGATGGTCTTTTCCTTTTAATATTTCAAGATTGAACGACTTCACCATGTCACTACCGATGATAATCGGCAAGGCGCGGGACATTTTCTGTTCTAAACATCCATAAGGATACTCGAACAAATATTGCACGCTGTTCTGCAATCCGACAAGTTGCGTGGAAGATACCGAAACATCAAAACTGCCGAGTTCTTCAAACACATCCGCGGGTCTGGTGATTTTCTCTTGCACAGAATTCTCAGTTAAGGAACTTGAACTTGCAACAGTTTCCCGAACACGCGGAATTTGAATAGGAATCGTCCACTGCATACCATCATAATCATCATCCGTGTATGCTCTAAAAATGAACTTTGCCGTTCCAATCTTTTCCGCCCGGAGTTTCAACCGGATCTCTTTTGATTCTCCAGGTTTCAATATATACGTCATTGTATCTTTGCTTTCCGAGACAATACCTTCTACAGAAACAATGATTTTTACACTTTTCTCTTTCTCGGAATAGTTCAATGCAACCACACCTCCTTCAAAAACATCGCCGACTCTCGCAAATCGCGGAAATGATGGCTGAAGCAAAAGCGGCTTGCTGACAGTAATGGTATTCTCCCCATAGCCGAATTCCGATTCAAGTGTATGGGCTGCGGCCATCAATTGAAATGCCGTAATGTTGTCCGGCAATTTAAATTTTAACACTGCCTTTCCTTTGGCATCTGTGATAATGCGAGGATTCCAATACGCTGATGGACGGAAATCTTTGCGTATGCCGTCGGCATCAACTTGAGATGCCATTTTTTCCGCTCCACCTCCGCCAATCTCTTCCGCTTTTTCTCCAAAATTCCTTTGTTCGATTAAATGAGCCCGCGATTCTGTCGTAGAAACAGCAAGACCTCGCTGTCGATAAAATTCATCAAACAATTCCGGCAGCCGGTATCCAATTAAATTCAAAACACCAAGATCGGCTACGCTGAGTGTAACTTCCGCCGGAACTGGTTTGCCGTTTGATAATTGTGTCATGATCCGAACTTCTACGGAATCTCCCGGACGATAATCTTTTTTGGATGTTTCAATCTTCACTCCCAATTTTTTTTCCAGAGGTGAAACCGACAATTTTGCATAACCAATCTTAAATGAAGGACGGCCAATATCAGAATCCTTTGTAGCAGCGATACTGTCCACTCGGCCCTGCAACAGAACGACTGAGACATAAACGTTCGGAAGGAAATCATTACGAATGGGAATATCAATCTGCGGAGCACTCCCTTTCACTTTCGTTGTAAAATGTTGAAGCACACCCTCCCGTTCGATGGAAATAAGCGCATCGGCGGATTCATACGGATTCTTAATGATTATGCTTGCAACATCACCCGGTTTATAATTTGTTTTGTCCGTAATAAGTTCTATTCGGTCATCATTCGTCCGTTCCCACGGGACATAACCGGAACCGCTCACATAGAAATAACTATTGGATGAAACGGTATTCCCTCGACTATCCGTACCGGAAAGCTCCGTAAAATAGAATCCTGGATCTTTTGGTACATACCGATGTTCAATTGCCTGCAGAGAACTTATGATATTCCCTGAGTCAACCAAAACATTCTCCACTTTGGAATCCCAATAATATCTTCCACCAACTTCTGCGCGTCGAACAGAGCGCCAAATGCGGTTAAAGATTTTGAATTTCATGGCAATGTTTGGTACGAACTTCCCTTCGGGCGTCACAGCAATTAATTTGAATTTCATAGATGAATCAGATTTGACGAACGAACTCTGTTGCCCAATACCGAGATAAAATTCACCAGGATGGACAACTACGGAAGTTCTGCCTGAAATCACCTGACGGTTGGATGAAGTTGCATCTGCTTCGAGCATCAACATGGAAGTTGTATGAATCTCTCCGACTTTCAAATGAGAACGAATTTGAAGATTCCCAAAATCGTCCAGCGTTGCATCTGCATTTTCCAATTCTCTGTAGTGGGATTGATCGTAGCGCGAGAGCCAATAGAGTGTTGAGAAATAGTACCCGTCAAATCCGGGCGGTTCATACGATCCGCCGTTGATTGTCAGGCGCCATCGGACATCAGCATTTTTCAACGGAGCACCGAAGAGATACTTTGCCGAAATGATTCCGCTGACGGAATCACCAACGATAAAACTTTTTTTATGCAGCATTGTGGTAACATCAAATTCTGCGGGACGAAATGCTTCTACCCGAAAATTTTGATACGCAATATTCATCCAATGACCGATTCCGCTTCTTACCTCCTTCAATTCCAATGTCATGGAATAATATCCCAACGGCGCATTTGCTGAAAGTTCCACAGTAGCATCGGCTGTACTGTATGAAGAAAGCTGCATTGTTTTTGTAAAGATCTCCTCATTGCGGGAATTTCTTACCGTCAGCCGGACACTGTCCCCTTTGATAATTTTCCAGCTCCCCTCTTTTAATGATCGAATCACTCCCTTGACTTCCACTTTTTCGCCTGCTTTATAGAGACCTCTATCCGTAAAAATATTTCCCTGCACACGCTCAAACGCAGGCCGCCATTCATAATTGATGTCGAATGACCAGGGATCGATTCCGCTTCCGTCATGTGAACTGATGTAGGTAAAATCATTCCCTTCTTTTACAAATATCCAAAGCATCGGTTTGCGAACGTCATAATATTCTTCATCATCATAAACGTCGGAAATTCGTTCTGTATAGATTCCTAATTTTCCCCATCCCGGAGCTTTCACCGTACCGTCTTTGGTGGATTTTCCTTTCCAGAGGATTGCATTATCGTCGTTTCGAATCTCAATTTCTGCATTTGCCACCGGACCGGCGTTGTTCAATTTCGTTACCCACACCAGAATATCATCCGGAGAAAATTTTGCCGTTACACCCATATTGCTGACATTCACCAGCGTTTGATAGAAGGAGTTTCGTTCGGAGGAAAATAGCAGCACGGTACCTAATTTTGTTTTCCCCAACACAGTATCCAGACCTGCATAATAATATCCGATGGAATTTCGTTTCGTACTTGGGACGACTGAATTGGTAAAGGTGAATATGCTGTTATTTCTATACGATTCGAATGTGGGAGTAACTTTTCCATTTTGCACGGTGGTCAATTCCCCGTATTCGCGAAATTGTTTTCGCAGACCAATAATATTTTCAGGATCGACTTTTCCCATTTTTACTTCAAATTTGTCGATGTTCACTGTAGTAATAGGAATTCTTCGTTTTGCGTACGCTTCAAGCAAGCCAATACCCGTCGGCATACTATAATAAGGCCAAAATTGATCTGTCGTAAACTCAAACGTAATCGTATCGGTTGTTATTTGACCGAATTGATCTTTAAATCCCGGAAGGATGAAACCCTGATACGTTTTCTCCGGTTCCAGTTCAAGATTCACATACCATTCGTTGCTTGCATAGTTCGAATAATATTCTCTGTCCGCTATACTCACCGCAGGAATAAGGCGAAGATGATCAAGAAGATCCTGCTCGAAGACTGGATTAGAAAAACGCATTCGTAACGGTTGTCCCGGCGTAACAAACTGTCCATTCATAATACCGACAAAGGACAATCGATTTGCGGTTTGGAATTGAAATGAAAATTCATTGGTCATGGAGAGGTTTCCTTCCACTCCCTTTGCTCCCGGTTTTACTCTCACCACGACAGTTGATTGCAGAGGAAACGGCTGTTCTGTTTTAATATGAACCTGATTGGTATCCTTTTTCCCTTTCCACAATGTCAGAAATTTTGGAAATGACGATTTCCCATCCGCTCGCACCTCGACAGAAATAAATTTCGCAATATCGGTCGGAATAATTCGCTGATTAAATTCGATCATAATGGAATGATTGGCTTCCACATATTGTTGATTTGTATACGGCGATGTGGAAATCACTGCCGGAACCGGTGTAACAAATCTCCATTCGAATTGTTCAGATAATTTCTTCCCTGAGACAGATTTTATTCCGGCAGGAATAGTGACAGTATACGCAGTAGAATATTCCAGCCGCTTGCTCGGAATAAATGTTAACGTGGATGTTCCCTGCCATCGAAACACTCCCGATACTTTCGGAGAGACCTCTATGAATCCGCTTGTTTGATTATTCGAAACAGCTTGCAAAGCAATCATCGGTTCGGAGAACGTTACTGCGATTGCTTCCACTTGATCCAACGAATTTACCGTTCCGGTAGGAGAAACCACCATGATCTGAAGAGGCTGTTGCGCAACAATGATTGATGTAAACAAAAGAAGGGAAAGAAATATATTTTTCATACGAACCTTTTTGTGGGTATAAGCGGGATGAGTTTCGATAAAAAAAAAGAGTTTATTTTTTTTGAACTTCACGAATAAGTTATATTGACATAAAAAAAGGTATTGATTACACTAGTCTTTGGGCGGGAACTGCGTAGCGGGTCTCGCTTTTTGTGTTTTAGGGAGCACCACTACCCGTAACTCTCAAATTTTCCTGCGCTATTCTTTCGAAATTTCTGAGATTTAGGAAGATTTGAATGAAGAACCATTATCAGTCTTTAAGCAAATTTGTTATCAAAGCGATCATCTGTTCTTTTTCCTTCGGGTCGCTTTCTGCAATAAGCAGCGCAAGAGCCGTCAATGCGGTATCATTGATTTTTACTGTACGATCTTTCTTAAACAACGCATTGTTCCTTCTTAAGTATTCAAGAAAAAGAAACGCTCCGCTCCGTTTGTTGCCGTCGGAAAACGGATGATCTTTTATTGTGAAATAAAAAATGTGTGCTGCCTTTTCTTCAATACTTGGATATAATTCTTGTCCGCCAAATGTTTGATCTATCGCGCCAAGTATTTGCTCTATTCCGTGGTCGCGTTCTGCTGCAAACAGATCGCTCGCTTCACCTTTGCGAATCAATTCTTTTTTCAGTGCAGCAAGTTTTTCACGGACATCACCCGGTGTAAGAGAAATGGATTGCTGTGACGACGTTCGCTTTTGTAATTTTTTTGAATCGTATGCTTCTAACGTTGTCCACGTGTCGGCGTACTGCTTAATGATTGTCAGCAATCCCTGCGCTTCATCTGAAGAAAGCTTCTTATCGCGGACACTGGTAACTAGCGCGATGGTTTTTTGTAACTCTGCAATGCTTGCAGTCGTTCTGGCAAGTGCTTTTTTGTTAACCGTATATCCTTTTACTAGATGATCCCGCAACACATTCGTTGCCCAGATGCGAAATTGCGTCCCTCGTTTTGATTTGACCCGGTAACCGACAGAAATGACCACATCGAGATTATAATACTGCGTTTTATATGTTTTTCCATCCGCTGCAGTATGTAAGAAATCCTTACATACTGATTTTTTTTGCAGTTCTTTTTCTTTAAAAATATTGCCGATATGTTGTGTAATAGCCACCCGATCTCTGCCAAACAATATTGCCATTTGTGATTGATTCAGCCAAACAGTCTCATTTTCCAAGTGGACATCAATTGCTTCTCGCCCACCTTCGGTTTTGTAAATGATTACTTCGCCTTTATTTTCGGATTTATTTTTCATGTGATAACATTAGTCAACAATATAAATGCACTGTTCCATCTGCAGCAGTATGTCGGAAATCCCGACATACTGATTTTTCATTAAGTTCTTTTTCCCTGAAAACATTGCATCAATAAAGGCAAAGAGGGATGATTCACAATATTCAAAAGAGGACAAAGCAAAGATATATGATAACTCTATTCTTACAATTGAAAAACTCCACTACTTATACCCATACCATAATTCTCTCAATTAAATACTCTTATATTTTGAATTATCTCTCAACATTTCCTTAAACATTTGACTTGCTAAAAATGCGCGAAACTCTGGATTATCAGTATATTCTTTGAATACTTCAAAATTGCTATCAATATGATTTATCATTTTTTCTTTCAGCATATCGGTAAATGTGATCTGAGCATTCTGAATATCCTTTTTTGAGAATGATGCATTGATATTTTCTATCAAACTTTTGTAGATATCCCAAAAGTATGTTGTAGGTAACGGTACGAAGAGAATAGTTGAATTGCTATACCGTACATCAGGTATGCTATGCGATGTAGGCCCCTCGTTGAGTAAACAAACCAACCGTAATGATGCAAGTGGCAGCAAAATTAAAAGGCTTGCGCGAATGTGAGGCAATAAATGAAGAGGCGTTTTTATGGCCGAATAGCGCCATCTATTTTGCGGAGAGAGTAGGATTCTCCCGAAGGGATGCCGTCACGAAATGATCCTTTGGATCGGCAGAACCTACAAATCCTTCAGGACATCCGCCAAAGGCGGATGCAATAGCCGTTCTTATAAAAATATTGTTGTAAAAGATTACGTGCAATACTTTGCGGAGAGCGTAGGATTCGAACCTACAAGCCCGTCAGGGCGCCAGTTTTCAAGACTGGTGCAATAGCCGTTCTGCCAGCTCTCCAAAAAAAAGTGCAATAGTTGAGTCCCATTTTTTATGGGACGAAATCCCGCGTTCTTTGCAGGACCGTTCTGCCAGCTCTCCTCATTTCAGATGTAAATATACGAAAATCAGCTTTCTCAACAAAATGTTTTTTCGCAAAGCGTACAAATTTTCACATCAGAAAAATAAATTACTGATACGTATAGACACTGTTCTCCATAAATTTTTATATTGTCCTTGTCATTATGGACTCATCATCGTTCGACATATCTAGAGTTTTGATCGCAGCCGGTCTTGCGGCAATTTCAATGATATCCATGATCATTGGAACGGCCATCGGTGTCTATACTAAACCGGCACAGCGAACAACGGCAATCATTATGGCCTTCGGAACCGGAGCATTAATCCAAGCGTTAGCCATAGAACTTGCCTTAAAAGGTGCTCATCGATTAACCAATCAAGCAATGTTTAGCGGAGTCGATGCGTGGGCATGGGTTGCTTCAGGTTTTGTTGCCGGCGGATTGATCTATTATCTGGTCAATAAATGGTTGGAAAAAAAAGGTGCCGCCATTCGTCATCCCGCGCTGGCAAAATTCTATTACTTGCAGAGAAAACGAGCGGACTCAAGCATTGTTCTTAATCAACTTTCGAAAGTCGAGCTTGTCCGTTCCCTTCCTCCTGAAGAGATGGAAGGTGTGCTCAGTTGCATTGAACCGGTTACTGTTAAAGCCGGAGAAATAGTGTTTCACCAAGGCGACCCTGGAAATGCGTTATATCTTATTGATAACGGAGAAGTTGATATCACATCCGGTTTGGGAAGTGATCAAAAAATTATTGCAACACTTGGAGTGGGACAATCGTTCGGCGAGATGGCGTTATTGAATAACGATCTCCGGACTGCAACAGCAGTTGCCAAGAGCAATGCTCATCTTTTAAAAATTGGGAAGGAACAATTTGACGCGTTGATGGAAATTTCGCCAGCATTGCGGAAGTCCGTTGAGCAGCTAAACACTAAACGGATACTGATGAATGTGCAGAATCTACGAGACGCGGGCGATTCACAACATTGGAGAAAGGTAGCAGCGGCAAACATCAATCGAATCTCACGAGCCGAAGAACTTACCTACATGAAACAGAGCGTCATCAGCGGAAATCCGTTGGCATTATTTCTCGGAGCGATGATGGATACCATACCGGAATCGATCATTATCGGCGCCGGATTTCTTTCGCTTGATTCGTATACGTTCACATTCATTCTTGCCGTTTTTCTTTCAAATCTACCAGAATCAATGGGAAGTTCCATGAACATGCTTGAGGCAGGCTACAGCAAATCGAAGATTTTCGGATTGTGGTTTGGATTAATTGTTGCTGGTATCATCGCAGCAGCGCTGGGAAATATTTATCTGCTGAATGCCCCTCCCACAATTATTACGGTGGTAGAAGCATTAGCAGGCGGTGGCATTCTTGCAATGGTTGCATCTGTAATGATGCCGGAAGCATATGAAGATGGCGGCGCCGAGGTAGGTCTTGCAACGATTGTCGGTTTCCTGGCAGCGTTCTTTTTTACATTAGTGTAATGTATCAACAAACTGCACTATACATTATTTCCCCTTCCAAACAGGTTTTCTCTTTTCTGCAAACGCTTTCAGTGCTTCGCTTCTGTCTTCTGTAGGAATCAACGGTTCATAATATGTTCGTTCATTTTCAAATCCGTCCATCAACCAATCGCTGTAGGATGATTCAATCGCTTTTTTCGCCTGACGAATTGCAAGGGGTGCATTTGCTGTAACTGTTTGGACTATCTTCTCAAATTCTTTTGCAAAGGTTTCTGCCGGAAAAACAAAATCGACCACACCATCTTCCTTTGCTTCTTTCGCGGAAAAATGTTTTGCCGTCAAAATCCATTTCTTCGCAACTCCCGATGAAGTCCGTTGCGCTAACCGTTGCGTTCCTCCTGCAGCAGGAATAATACCCAAACTCGTCTCCGGTAATCCTAATGTTGCAGTTTCGCTCGCTACGAGAATATCCCCCGACAAGGCAAACTCCAATCCTCCACCTAGAGCGGGACCTTGAATTCCCATAATGACCGGTTGAGCAATATCGCACCATGACGCAGCGACAGATTGGATTCCTTTCACAAAATTGATCACTTGATCTTGCGACACTCCCGCTCGCTCTTTAAGATCGGCACCGGCACAAAATGTTTTTCCCGCCGCTGTTACGGCAACTACCCAAACTTCACCATTCGCTTTAAATGTATTTGCTGCATAGACAAGTTCAGCAACGAGCTCTTTATTTAAAGCGTTCACCGGCGACCGGTTGAGCATTACTCGTGCGATGTGATTCTCAATTGTTACGATAATATGTTGATAGTTCATAATACTGTCTGGAAAGTTGTTCTCTTCACGTGTTAGAATGTTAACTTTTGACTTTTTTATCTTTTAACTTTTTACTTTTATTTTTTAATTTTTATCTTTTAACTTTTATTTTTTAATTTTTATCTTTTAACTTTTATCTTTTTCCTTTTTACTTATGTCTTTTCTTTTTACTACTAACGTCAGTAATGTATACACAGCAACTTGTTCATTCTTTTGGTTCATCACAATCACATCCCATTCTACAACACCTTGATTCTCCCCTTCTTTAGGACGAGTAGATTTTACCGTTAACCGTACCTGAATCGTATCGCCGGGATAGACAGGTTTAATAAATCGCAATCCTTCAAGCCCGTAGTTCGCCATCACCGGAACAAATCCGGGTTCTACAAACAATCCTGCCGCTGCAGAAAGAACAAAATATCCATGCACTACGCGCCGTTCAAAAATTGATTTCCGTGCAAGATCATCATCCATATGCGCATAGAAATGATCGCCGCTCAAATCTGCAAACCGTTCGACTTCATCAATGGTAAATGTTCTTGTTTTGGTTAATAATGAATCACCAATCACCAAATCTTCAAAATATTTTTTGAATGGATGGACTCCATCTGTATGTGTCATTGCTCCAACAGTGTATTCACCATAAATATTTCCCAGAGTTGTCGGCGATCCCTGAAGCGCAGTTCGCTGCATGTAGTGAAGCACGCTTCGAATTCCACCCAATTCCTCTCCACCTCCAGCTCTTCCCGGTCCTCCATGAACCATTTGCGGCATCGGTGAACCGTGACCGGTCGATTCTTTCGCGCTAAAACGATTAACCATCATAATCCGTCCATGATATGGAGCGATTCCCAAAGCAAACTCTTTGCAAAAACGATCATTGTTTGAAAAGAATGAACCGACTAAACTCCCTTTCCCTCGCCGCACAATTTCAATAGCTTCATCCATATTCGAATATCCCATTATCGTGCTGACAGGACCAAATGCTTCTATGCTATGCGGCTCAATAGCGGATAATGGTTTGGCACAATGCATCAATGTAGGGCGAAAGAACGAACCATTTTCAATACTGTGTCCATTCTTTTTGAATTCACCGGAATACTCAAATACTTTTTCACTCGATCGTGATAAGTCTCCAACGCGTGCGGTTACTTCTGTAAACTGATCTTTTCCAACCAATGGACCCATTTTTACATCATCAAGAATTGGATCGCCGATAATGACTCCGGATAATCTTTTTTGCAACGCAGTAATCACATCCTGCACTCGGTCATTCGGAACGATAATTCTCCGAATTGCAGTGCAGCGTTGTCCCGCTTTTGTGGTTAGTTCTCTCGCAACTTCTTTTATATAGAGTGAAAATTCTTCCGAATCCGGCGTTGCATCTTCTCCGAGAACGCAGCAATTCAAAGAATCTGCTTCCATATTGAATCGGATCGAGTGTTCAATGACATTTTTGTGTTGTCGGAGTTTTATCCCGGTGGAATGCGAACCGGTAAACGTCACCACATCCTGCATGGAAAGATGATCGAACAGATTTCCGACACTTCCGCAAATGATCTGCAGTGAACCAATAGGTAGAATGTTCGAAGCAATGATCTCTTCCACTACTTTTTGCGCAACGTAACTGGTGGAGGTTGCCGGTTTGATGATACACGGCATTCCGGCAAGAAAAGAAGGGGCAAATTTTTCTAACATACCCCAGACAGGAAAATTAAATGCGTTGATATGAACAGCAACACCTTCAAGCGGCACGCAAATATGTCGTCCGACAAACGTACCACCTTTTGAGAGTGATTCCGTTCCGCCGTCAATATATACTGTCTGGTTAGGAAGTTCTTTGCGTCCTTTGCTGGCAAACGCAAAGAGTGTTCCGATACCACCGTCGATATCAAACCACGAATCAGTCTTTGTTGCACCGGTAAAGTATGAGAGTTTATAAAATATTTCTTTCCGTTCAGAGAGATACTTCGCCAATTCCTTCAACATTAATGCTCGTTGATGGAATGTATATTTTCGAATATTGACACCGCCAACTGTTCTTCCAAACTCAATCATTTGGTTAAAATCGAGTCCAGTGCTATCTGCATCAAAAATATGTTCGCCGCTAACGGCACTCAGAAGTTGTGTCGCTGTGCCATTCCCTTCAATCCATTGTCCGTATGCGTATGATTTTATTTTCATAAGATTTTTATATTTTCAAGTCACTCACCACTTCTATAACCAACGGCATCGCGGATATCTTTGGAGATGAGTTCTGAGGTTTCCAATTTTGCTTCACCTTCAACAAACATTTGTAAAGATGTTTGGGAGGATAGTATAGCAGAGAGAAAAAACGGAAAAAGTTTGACCATGTGATATGTTTGATGAAAACAAAAACGCCAAGATTTGCTTGGCGTCAGAATTGATAAATGTTCACTCACTTCGTTTCAACGATGTACTTGTGGACGTTTTTTTGTAGTAAAATGTACGATAGCAACTAAAATTGTCCCCACAACAGCTGTGATAACGCCAAATAGAATGATGGTATCCATAGTATTATTCCTCCTCTACATTTGTCCTACTAATAAAGTATAATCCAATTCCAATTGCATATGCTCCCAGAAGATAAGCCACAATTGAATCAACAATAGAGGTATCATGTTGAATCAATCTTCCCACAATTCCAGCTAAAATCAAACCTTGTCCGATATTAAGAAACACCTTACCAAGTTGTTCCGATACTCTCGAGGTCAATTTTATCATATAAATATATTGGTAATGTAATCAACTGGTTGTAAATAAGCAAAATTCTCACACCTGATGTCACTTTTTCCAATTCTCAAATAATTTTTCTTGCTTTGCTCTGTTTTTCGGAACTTTCCTCAACGGCTTCACTGGCTTCATCGCCTTACGAAGATCATTGGGGAGTGTTTGATATAAGGCAGTCCCTTGTGTTTTCCATTCAAGCATCTCATCCGAAACCTGTTTTACGATTTTTCCCGGATTACCGACAACGACAGATCGTGGCGGGATTTGCATTTCCGCCGGGACAAACGTTAAAGCCCCTATGATAGAATTATCACCAACGTCCGCTTTGTCCATCACAACAGCATTCATTCCCACCAACACATTCTCACCAATGTTCGCTCCATGGATAATAGATCCATGTCCGATATGAGCATTTTTCTTCAGTGTGATCGATTTCCCTGGAAAGACATGAACTACGCACGTTTCCTGGATATTACATCCATCTTCGATAACGATACCTCCCCAATCACCGCGAATGACAGCAGACGGACCGACATAGACATCTTTTCCGATAATCACATTGCCGATGATTGTTGCCTGCGGATGGATGAAGGCACTTTTATGAATGACCGGAATAAAACTCTTAAAGGAAAAAATATTTTTTATTTTCATGATTGCAAATTTTCCAAGCTTTAAAAAACCATTCTTCGTGCTACGGGGTTTGAAAGTTTGAAAGTTAGAAAGTTTGAGAGCTTGAGAGTTTGAAAGTTTGAAATCTTGAACCTTAAAACGTTACAACTTTCTAACTTTTGAGCTATCAATAATGATATTTTGTAATTTTGATAATCTTGATAATCTTGATAATCTTGATAATTTTACAATTAAACTCGTTCAATTATAGAAGCCATTCCCTGCCCAACTCCAATACACATGGTACAAAGTGCATATCGTCCGCCATTGGATTGCAATTCGTATGCTGCCGTGGTGATTAGCCGTGCGCCGGACATTCCAAGCGGATGACCGAGAGCAATCGCTCCTCCGTTTGGATTTATGCGGGGATCATTATCAGCAAGACCGAGTCCGCGTAGCGTTGCAAGACATTGTACTGCAAACGCTTCGTTCATTTCTATCACCGACATATCAGAAATATTTAAGCCGACTTTTGCTAGTACTTTTTGTGATGCGGGAAGCGGTCCAATTCCCATGATACGGGGTTCTACTCCCACAACTGCAGAAGCAATGAATTTTGCGATCGGTTTGAGTCCATATTTCTTTACCGCTTTTTCGGATGCTAAAATCAAGGCACAGGCACCATCATTCAGTCCGGAAGAATTTCCAGCTGTCACACTTCCTTTTCCATCTTTACGAAATGCCGGTTTCAGTTTGGAGAGTTTTTCAAGCGTCGTATCCAGTTTTGGAAATTCATCATCTCCGATAATAATTGTTTCCTTTTTTGTCGGAACTTCGATCGTAATGATTTCTTTGAAGAATCGTTCGCTTGTGATTGATCGTTTCGCTTTTTGTTGTGACCATAAAGCAAATGTATCCTGATCTTCACGTGAAATTTTGTATTGCTCGGCAACATTCTCAGCTGTCTCTCCCATGGAATCAATACCATATATCTCCATCATTTTTGGATTAACGAATCTCCATCCCAACGATGAATCCGCAATCTCCGGAGAACGGGAAAATGCTTCTGAAGGTTTTGCCATCACATACGGTGCGCGGGACATGCTTTCCACTCCGCCGGCAATATATATATCTCCATCTCCTACTTTGATCTTATTCGCAGCAATTGCAACAGCACTCATCCCCGAGGCACAAAGTCGATTGACAGTTTCTGCAGGAAGCGTAACGGGTAATCCTGCAAGTAACGATGACATCCGCGCAACATTTCGATTATCTTCTCCCGCTTGATTCGCACAGCCAAGAATCACTTCATCATACACTGAGGGATCTATTTGTTGATTTCGTTCTACAAGTCTTTTGATAACAATAGCAGCCAGATCATCGGGACGAATTGACGATAATGCCCCGCCGTATTTCCCAATGGGTGTTCTGATGGCATCGATTATATATACTGGTTTCATTGTTCTCTCAGTCGTCCGGATGTTTTGGATACTATCCGGTGAATTTCATTAGAATGACTTAAAATATTCAAATGCTTGGTGACAAGAATGACAAAAATAATAGGACTTGCATGCCGTGGAACCGAATTCGCTTTTTATTTGAGTATCCATTGAATTACAATGAGGACATTCCACATGCGGCATTTCAATTTGCAACAGCGGTGATTGATCCGCAACATGCGGAGGGGCAATACCATATTTTCGCAATTTTTCTTTTGTTGAATTGTCGATCCAATCTGTTGTCCATGCAGGAGAAAATACCGTCTTTATGGAAATCGACGAAATACCATTTCCACTCAACACACGATAAATTTCATCTTCGATCATCTTCATGGCGGGACATCCTGAATAGGTCGGCGTAATTGTAATTGACACAGTATTTTCATTCACAATGACATTCCGAACAATTCCCAATTCCAAAATATTTATTGCCGGAACCTCAGGATCATTGATCGACGAAAGAAGGTTTTTTATTGATTCAACTGTAGGGTTGCTGGATATAATCATTATTATTTTAACAGATCGTTTTTAATCTTAACCTACCATTGTATATCCGGATAGGAACGCGCGACAATCTGCATTTCTGATAACAGATGTCCAAGATGCTCGGTGTGTTTCCCTTCTCTTCCCCCTTGATGGATAAACGAACTTGCCTCCGGAAGAGTTAGTGTTGATGTTGCAATTATTTCCGTCACCGTTTTTGACCATCGTTCCTTCAGGGACGATGAGAGGATTGCGATTCCTTCCGTTGATAACTCACTCTCTAAAAGATCCGAAAGAAACATTTCATCCGTATACTTCCACAAGTTATTGACGGCATTCTGTGCTCGTTCGTGACTCTCTTTTGTTCCGTCACCTAATCTCAGCATCCATTGACTACTATGCCGGAAATGATATCGAAGTTCTTTAACAGCTTTTTGGGCAATGCCTGCAAGAGGAGCACATGTACTCTTCTGTAATTCATCAAACAACAAAATACCAAACGAATCGTACAGAAACTGACGAACAATCGTCTGTGCAAAATCGACATTCGGTTGTTCTAGAAGTAAAAGATTTTTGTATTCAACAGCTTCACGAAAATAGACGATTTCATCAGCAGTTCGTTTTTCCCCTTCCAACTCGGCCGCGGCACCATACAAATAATTTGCCTGGCCAATACAATCCAATGCAATATTTGCCAACGCAATATCTTCCTCTAAAATCGGAGCATGTCCGCACCACTCAGATAAACGATGACCAAGAATCAACCGATCGTCTGCAAGGCGGATGATATATTCAACTATCTTTTCGTTCATGACTTTTTCCACAGTTCATCGTCCAACGTATGTTTATAAAACTGTGGGTGACGATAAACCTTATCAGATGTCGGATCAAAAAAAGGGGCTGCGTCCGTCGATGTTGTAGCAATAATGTGCTCAGATTTCACCACCCACATATTTTTTACTTTTCCCCGTCGAGCAAAAACATCCCGTGCATTTTGGAGCGCGTTCTCTGCGTCAGCAGCACGAATACTTCCGGCATGTATATGAGGTGCGTTATCGGATTCCTGAATAAACACTTCCCAGAGATCCCACTGGTCGTTTGATTGTGTCGTTTTATTAATGTCAGACATATTGTTATTGATTGAATACACCTGTGAATATTTCAAAATTACTTCTTTTCAAAACTCAAAGTGACAATGGTTCGGAATTTGATATTTGTCATTTGGAATTTTTCACTCGTTGTTTCTCATCATATGCTCTTGCCGCATCACGAACCCACTTTCCATTGTCGTGTGCATTCCGGCGGGCGGCCAACCGTTCATGATTACAAGGACCATCGCCATTGATGACAGCATTAAACTCTTTCCAGTCAATATCACCGGTTTCCCAACTTCTCGTTTGTTCGTTGAATTTCAATTTCGGATCGGGAACAGATAAACCCCACGCTTGCGCCTGTTCCACGGTCATATCAATAAAACGCTGGCGAAGCTCGTCATTTCCTTTTAATTTGATCTTCCACTTCATCATATCAGGGCTGTTCGGAGAGTTGGAGTCATGCGGTCCGAACATCATTAACGTAGGCCACCAGAAGCGATTAAATGATTCTTGAACCATCGCTTTTCCTTTTTCACCGGATGCGATGAGAGTTGCAACGATTTCCATTCCCTGTTTTTTATGGAAATTTTCTTCTTTACAGATACGAAGCAGCGCGCGGGAATAAGGACCGTAGGAACATTTTGCCATGGTTGTTTGATTAATAATCGCCGCACCATCCACCAGCCAGCCGATCATTCCCATATCTGCCCATGAGAGGGTTGGATAATTAAAGATAGAAGAGTATTTCGCTTTACCGGCATGTAATTGGTCAAACATTTCCTCGCGGGAAATGCCAAGTGTCTCTGCAGAACTATAGAGATAATGACCATGCCCTGCTTCGTCCTGTACTTTTGCAATGAGCGCAAGTTTACGACGAAGCGATGGAGCACGAGTGATCCAATTTCCTTCGGGGAGCATTCCAATGATTTCAGAATGCGCGTGTTGTGAGATGAGCCGCATCAGTTGCTTGCGGTATTTTTCCGGCATCCAATCTTTCGGTTCGATTGTTTCGCCGCCGGAAATGCGTTGATTGAACTGTTCTTCCAAGTTTGCGATGTTTTCGCCCACGTACTACCTCGTTAGAATTGTGGTTCTGCTGAGATGAATTGCATGAATATACAAAAGGTGGAAGGTTTTCCAAAATCAAAACTTACTATTTATAGAGACATTATTCTTCAGCCATTTCATGTGTTTCAGTATTATGCTCGATACTAAAGAGGAATTTCGCTTTCGGATTATTATCGATAGCCCTTTGCAACGCATATTTCGATTCTGAGATAAAGACGAGATTGCTATGTTTGTCATAGAATAATGATCCGGGATGAATCGATTTCAGCCACTCAATGTCGGCTTCTTTTTCGAACTGTACCCAGGATGCCTTATATAAGCTAAGGGGACGGAACATACATGGAGCGCCGTATTCATTCTCCAAGCGATATTGGATGACGTCGAATTGCAGATCACCGACTGTTCCAACCACTTTCCTATTCCCTTGATTCTGCAGAAACACTTGCGCCAGACCTTCATCCGTTAACTGAAGAATTCCTTTTTCCAACTGTTTGGATTTGAATGGATCAGTTAACTGCAGTTCTTTAAATATTTCGGGAGAGAATGTTGGTATCCCTTTATACATCAATTGATCCCCTTCCGTGAGCGTATCCCCGATCTTAAAATTACCGGAATCGTAGAGTCCGATAACATCCCCGGGATAAGCAACGTCCACCACGCTTTTATCTTGTGCCATAAAAGAGGTTGGATTCGGAAACTTCAAATCACGTTTTAAACGTACATGATAATAAAACTTATTTCGTTCAAACTTTCCGGAACAGATTCGCAAAAAGGCAATGCGGTCACGATGACGAGGATCGAGATTGGCGTGCAACTTAAATACGAATCCGGAAAATTTATCGCTCATCGGTTCAATCAATCCACGCGTTGTTTCCCGCGGTTGAGGTGCCGGAGCAATCTTCACAAAAGTCTCTAGCAACTCTTTCACTCCAAAATTATTGAGCGCACTGCCGAAAAAGACAGCCGCAGAATTTCCGGCAAGATAATCTTTCACATCGAATTCAGGATAGACGCCTCTGATTAATTCAATATCGTGTTTTAATTGAACCGCTTGTTTCCCAAATTGGTCCATCAATGCGGGATCGTCAACGCCGCTGAATGTCTCAATATCCTCTTCAACTCGTTGTTTATTTGGTGTGAAAAAATTAAATGTGTTCTCATGAATATTGAACACACCTCGGAAATTCGATCCAATTCCCATCGGCCATGAGAGAGGTCGCACATGGATACTTAATTTCGCTTCAATCTCATCCAGCAGTTCAATCGGCTCCCGTCCTTCACGATCCAATTTATTGATAAATACAATCACCGGGGTATTTCTCATCCTGCAGACGTTCATTAATTTTTCTGTCTGTTCTTCCACTCCCTTTACACAATCAATCACTAAAATGACACTATCAACTGCAGTGAGAGTCCGGTACGTATCTTCAGCAAAGTCTTTATGGCCCGGCGTATCAAGCAGGTTCACTGTATAATTGTTGTAGGAGAATGTCATCACTGAAGTAGAGACGGAAATTCCGCGTTGCTTTTCAATCTCCATGAAGTCGGAAGTTGCTGTTTTTTTGATCTTGTTGGATTTTACTGCACCGGCTATTTGAATTGCTCCGCCATACAACAGCAGTTTTTCCGTCAACGTCGTTTTCCCGGCATCTGGGTGACTGATAATGGCAAATGTTTTTCGATTTTGAATTTGTTTCAAAATGCTCATACTGGTATAAGAAATTATTGTTCGGTAGAAAAAGAGAGTATTAGACTAAGAATTAGTCAGGAGAAACAGAGGCTGAAGTAGTTACGTGTGTGTTTGAACTTGCATGGTTTAATATACCGAAAATTGGGGAAAAAATGAAAATGTATTTTATTTATCGCTTTTGCACCTTTTCATCCAATTTTTTGAAACCCTTGAATGATAAATCATACCCTTTATTAACGCGGGAGCAATCAAAAGACTGTTCCTGTACAAAAAAAAGCAAAATCGTTCTCGTAGGAATGATAGGAAGACCGTTTAATGTAGGAACGGATGGTAATCCGTTCAATGTAGGAACGGATGGAAAATCGTTTAATGTAGGAACGGACGGATAATCGTTTAATGTAGGAACGGACGGATAATCGTTTAATGTAGGAACGGACGGATAATCGTTTAATGTAGGAACGGACGGATAATCGTTTAATGTAGGAACGGACGGATAATCGTTTAATGTAGGAACGGACGGCAGTCCGTTCCATATAACACGAACTTCCGTCCGTGTCTACAATGTTACATCATCATATTTTCAGGATTATTTTTGTCTGCTTCCCATCGTAAGGGATTATCCTGAATATATTTTCGAACATTTTGCAATTCTTGTTCACTTCTTATAATTCGATCATAAAATCGGGATTGCCAGATCTTCATTTCGGGATAATTTTCTCTTGATAATAAAGTCACAGTTGATTTGAAATTGCGAACAACAATTGACAATGATTTTTTCTCAGGTTGAAATTTCATCGTTTTAATTGAAACATCTTCACCAGGATTATCAATTCCAAAGATAACATGAATATGATTTGGCATAATTACAAACTCATCAATACGAACATATGATAATTTTTCAGGAAGGTTCGTCAAACACTCCAAGATATACTCACCAACCGTTAACAAGTGGATGTTCCCTTGTTTAACTTCGCTAAATATATTTTCCCGATTGTAGGAACAGATGGTGACAAAATACAAACCTGAAGACGCATAATTGTAATGCGGTAGACGGTATTGTTTACGTTGTTTGTATTTCATTTGTGGAAAAACGGTTGGAGATCGTTCCCTGTATTAGGATAGACTTCTTTCCATATCTACAATATTTGAAGAATGTATAGGAACAGTCGGAAGGCCGCTCCTTGTATTTTGGTCGGACTTCCGTCCTCCCCTACATTTTTGTTTCCTACAACTTTGACACTATATTTCTTGCAATCTGATCGATTTGATCTTCTGATGAGATTGCAAACCACTGGATTCGTTCTTCCCTTCGGAACCAGGTCATTTGGCGTTTCGCAAAACGGCGGGTATTTTGCTTCATTAACTCAATCATTCGTTCTTTAGAGATGTCGTTACGGAGGAAGGCAAACGCTTCTTTATATCCAACTGTTTGCAGGGATTGAAAACGGTCGTCAAAACCCATTTTTTTAATCTTTTTTACTTCATCTAAAAACCCTGCGGCAAGCATTGTATCGACTCGATGGTTTATGCGTTCATAAAGAGTGTTGCGCTCCCACTGTAATCCAAAATATAACGCGTTATAAATATTTTTCACTTTGTGTTGTTTATGGAACTCAGAAATTGGTGTCCCAGTTTCATAAAATACTTCCAGGGCACGAACGACTCTACGATACTTTGTTGCATCCATTGTTGCCGCAGATTCAGGGTCGACAGATTGCAGTTCTGCAAATAATTTTTCCTTTCCATCCCGAAGTAGTTGTTCTTCCAACTGTTTGCGAACCTCACCGGATATTTCGGGCTGTTCAAAAAATCCGTCAATAAGTGCTTGTACATACAACCCCGTTCCGCCGACTATGATAGGTATTTTCTTTCGGCTATGGATTTGCGTAATCACTTTCCTTCCCTGTTCCTGAAAATCACCAGCATTAAATTTTTGATCGAGCTCCAATAGATCAACAAAATGATGTGGGACTGTTAGCAGTTCTTGTTGAGAAGGTTTTGCTGTGCCGATGGTGAGATGTTTATAGATTTGACGGGAATCTGCGGAAACAATTTCGCATGGCATCATCGTAGCAATCGATAATGCAAGAGAGGTCTTGCCTGATGCCGTTGGTCCGACAATAACAATTACAGTTGCAAGAGTATCCATCAGTTATAATTCACTCGGAACACCGTAGGAACGTTCGAGTTTTGTCATCATCCCAAAAATACCAAATCCATTATTGATATTAGTGTAATCGGGTTCATCTAATCGAATGGTCGCGGCTCCGCCAAAAGAATTTGTTACACTATAATACGTATACAAACCTTTGTCAAACTGGATCAACGTCAGAATGGCACGACGAAATTTTACTGATGTGCTGTTTTCTTGCCGAATGTCTGCGATTGCCGCAATGTATGCAGCACTTTCGAAATAGATCATTTCATAATTTCCATCGATATTGGACGACGCATCTCTAAAAGCAATATTGGGGTAAATTCTTTTCGTTACATGGCCAAATTCATCTTTCATTACGACAAAAGGAACTTCCCTAATCAACGTGTCATTACCCACCACATATTCCAACGAAATCTTTGGAAGATATGCATGAGCATTCTTTCCCAAAAACACTCTGAGCGGGATATATTTTTTTGTAGATGGTTTTGATAATAAGGTAATATCTCCCGGGAGAATGTCGCCTGGGTAAATTCCCACCATACTGCTCATTGCGGTATCAAAACCGGTTGAGTACACGGACAGAGTATACAATTTCTCTTCTACTGGTTGAAAGCCTTGATGAACATACGCTCTCACTTGTCGCGTCCCAGCAGATCCATCATTGACGGTAATGAGCGTATCATGAAAATTATGAGATACTTTCCCATCAACAATTTTTACCGAAGCATTGGAAATTTCTTTATTTGGAGAAGGGGTCAATGGGTTATATTCTTCCGGACTGAAAGTTGAATACACACGGATGAATTGTTTATCCGTGCTTGCATCGATAACGGCATAGACGATCAATTTTTTTTGATACTCGCCGTTAGGATTAAAGTTATCGGAACAACCGGCTAGAATCAGAACAATGCCTATGAAGAGTCTTTTCATCTTAAAATTCCAATTTCATAAATGCGCTGGGCAAAAAAGGAAGCATGGTAATTTTCTGTAATGTTTTCCTATCGTAATACAAAATATTTTTGCTGTTGTAGACATTAACAATACTGACACCAACATTACCTCCACCATATGGGAGAAGGAATTTATAGGTTGCAGTGATGTCCATTCGATGATATGTCGGCAAACGTCCGGCATTTTTTTCTCCGAGTATCGAATACGGTTTCCCCTGATCATTTATGATTGATCCCCTTCCAAGATCGGATATGGTCAAACGATCATAGAATCCAATCGTTTGGCTGTAAGGATAACCGCTCCCTACTTCCCAGCGAATTGAAAGATCAATATTTTCATTCAATCGAGTAACATTAAGCACATTCAAAGTATGCCGTCTGTCGTACCGTGGTTGATACGTAAAATTATTAATCGTCACCGATGTCCACCCGAGCGTATAGGCCAGATACAGATCTAAAAATGAATATTTATACCGAAAAAGTGTTTCAAAACCGTACGCTTTTCCTCTACCATTGATATAATCCGGCTCAGTAAAATATTTTTTCTCCCGATTATAGACCACAAGTGATGTATAGTCCTTAAAATAGGTCTGCACATCAAGAGAGAGTTCCGAAAAAATATTCCCGCTGAATCCCGCAATATAATGTGTTGCCGTTTCCGGTTCTAATTTTTCTGGAATATAGATCCATGCTTCAAAGAGGGAAACAATATCATCTTCATTGGTTAACGTAATCAAATTTTGGGAAAACATTCCGTAAGATAATTTTATTCTCCAATCAAACTCAAAGAGATAACTGAAATTCATTCGCGGCTGTAAAATTGTTCGCATACTTTTTCCGCCAAAAAGAGAAATAATATCGGAATGAGCACCAACATCAGCTTTCAATCGCTCAAAATTGATCTGATAGCGAAACCACGCCCATGTTTCAATCGAAGTTTCATCGACAAGAACATCGGCATTGGAGGGAGTAACAAATTTATAGGTGTACCGTGGAACGTTTACGTCAAAACCAATAAAATACAGATCTCGTGTTTCGGTATAGATCGTTAATTCTCCGCGAATTCCTCCGTCACCAATTTTTGATTCAGCAGGACGAATGATGGTAGATTGTTTTGCATCCCGTTCAATCTTAAAATTGCTGGAGTAAACAACGGCATCAAAATAGATTCTGTTTTCCATTAAGTCGGAGATGGTAACGGCAAAAGAACTGCTTCGCCACCGGTGATCCGCTTCATTCGGATCGGGTGATAACACATCATCAGCGCTGAGAAATGTTTGAATACTGTATCTGCCATATTCACTTCCGCCAATATTTGCCTTTGCAAAAATATCATAGAAAGAAATCGGCGGTGGATTCTTCAAAAATTTTTTAAAGGTATCATTAAAGAGTGACTTCCGACCGCTGAAAATCCAACTGTTATTATTCGGTAAAGGGCCTTCCAAATTGACTTTGCCCGATACAAAATTTGCCGATGCTCCCCCGTGAACTCCGGTCGTACTTCCGTTTCGCGAAGTAATATTGATTACTGATGAAAGCCGGCCGCCAAATCCCGGCGGAAATGCTCCTGTGTATACTTCCGTTGTCTTCACGATGTCCGGATCGAAGATGGAAAATATTCCAAACGCATGGTAGGGGTTATAAATCTTCATCCCATCAAAATAGATCAGGTTTTGATCACCGGCTCCGCCGCGAACAAAAAATTTTGAGCTGACATCCGCAGACGAAACTATGCCGGGTATAATTTGGATTGAACGGAAGAGATCTCCTTGCGCTGCTGTCGGAACTTTTTGCAGCTCTCGCTGATCAAAGACATGAACACTGGTATTAATTTCTTCGAGTTCTTTCTTCCTTCCGCTGGAGATAATAACCTCGTTTACTTCAACCGGTTTTGATGAAAGATTGAAATTTAAAGTCATCGGTTCTTTTCCACGAACCGTGATGGTTCTTGTTAATGGTTCAAATCCCAGAGAGGTTGCAATGATCTGATAAGTTCCATGCGGCAAATTCGCGAGCAAATAAAATCCATTGTTATTTGTCACGGCGCCACGGGTCGTACCGATGACCGTAATGGTTGCATACGGTATCTTTTCGCCGGTAGAACTGTCGGCAACAACACCCCGCACATCGGCTTTTTGTGCCATGACATTGTGCACGAAAACAATCGCCGAGAATATGAATACGAAAACAATTCGTTTCTTCAATTCCATCCGTTCTTTCCTATCAATGGTACGAATTTGAATCCGTTGACGATCTTTTTTTCTAACACATCTTTTATTTTCGTCCCGACAATCAATTCCTGCGACTCGCGATCTCCCACGGGAATTGCCAACCGGCCCCCTTCCTTCAATTGATTCACTAATGATTCAGGAACTTTCGGGGCGCCCGCTGTTACAATAATTGCATCATACGGTGCATGCTCACTCCATCCGATTGTTCCATCTCCCCCTTTTGAAGCAATTCGTAAATTTAATGTATCAAATATTTTCCGAGCACTATTCAGTAGACTTAAATGTCGTTCAATAGTGAAAACCCTGCATCCAATTGCAGCCAACACAGCTGCTTGATATCCGGAACCAGTTCCGATTTCAAGAACCTTCATCTCTTTGGTCAATTGAAGCGATTGCGTCATAAACGCAACCGTATATGGCTGCGAAATAGTTTGCTGACTTCCGATAGGAAGCGCATTATCTTCATACGCGCGGTTTATGTACATCTGATCGACAAACAAGTGCCGCTCTACTTTCGACATTGCTTCCAAAACAATTTCGTCCGTGATCCCTTTGCCTCGTAATACTTCAATCAGTTCTTTTCGTTCGGTATCAAATCTACCCATATCAATACTGCTTAAATAATACTTTAATAAAATTAATCGTTGTTTGAAGATGTGTCATATTGCTTTTTTCGCCGGCATAGATTGTTTCAATCGGTATTGAACCAAATGAAAATCCACAGGCAGCCGCTTTAATCAAAAATTCCGTCTCTGCCTCAAAACCGGCAGACTCCAACTGTACTTTCTCCAATACTCTTCGGGTAATAAAGCGATATCCGGATTGACTGTCTGAGATTGAGGCGCCGGTTCGCAGCTTCACCATAAAGGTAGTGACTAAATTTGAGAACATACGATGCAGTGGCATCCCTTTTTTATTATGCAACCTGCTGCCGATAATAATATCTTTTTGCGTTATGCTATGCAGTGTGATAAAATTTGGAATCTCTTCCGGTTGATGCTGAAGATCAGCATCCATGGTAATGACCGCATCAATATTTTCATTCAATGCGATATTAAATCCGGTTTGCAATGCCGATCCTTTTCCTCTATTCATTTCGTGTGAAATCATTGTCACGTTGAATTGTTCCGCAACATTTTTTGTAGCATCACGTGATCCGTCATTCACAACAATGATATTCTTGCTCGGAACAAAACGTATTGTCCGTTGGAGCAATTTCGGCAACGAATTTGCGGCATTATATGCGGGAATGATGACGGCAACATTCATTATTGAGGACGAATCGCCTCCTTCACATTCTGCACAGTGCGCTGAACGGAAAGGACTAATCGTTCACGCAATTCCTTCCTTAAATCTTTAACAGAAATTTTATAAAGCAATTCTCCATTGTCGGCAATAGAAACAGCACCGGTCTCTTCGGAGACGATAACCGCAACAGCATCCGTTTGTTCTGTTACTCCGAGTCCGGCGCGGTGGCGAGTCCCTAACACTAAATCCCCAATGCGATTTGTCGCTGACAGCGGAAGAGTACATCGTGCAGCCTCGATGATGCGGTCATTTACAATCACTGCACCATCATGAAGCGGAGATCTTGGATTAAAGATAGAAAGTAAAAGTGAACGGCTGATTTGCGCTCCAAGGATGACGCCTGTTTCGGTAAATGATTTCATCCCGGTTCCACGCGCGATAATTATCAAAGCTCCCTGTTTCTTCTTTGACAGCTCCAATGCAGTTGCGGAAATCTCCTCGATTGATTCCGTTACATTCATTCGCAAAAACACTCTCACTAATCTATTTCTCGCAATTGTGGAAAGAAGCCTGCGAATTTCCGGCTGGAATATAATGATGAAGGCAATCACCCAAATATCGGTCAATGTTCTGAGGATCCATCCCATTGCTTTCATATTTACCGTTTGTGCAATAACGGAAAGAATCACAATCACTAACAAACCGACAAGGATCTGCGCCGCAATAGTGCCGCGCATTCCACGGTACAATTCATAGAAGATGAATGTCACCAAAAGAATATCGATGACATCCACGGCTGTAACTGATAAAAATCCTATCTTGACGAGTTCCATATTTCAATGACGCCAGGTCGTCCTTAAGGGCGCCTGCAACGTTAGATTGTTTTGATTGCATCCACAACGGATGCAACACGTTTCATTTCTTTCACATCATGAACGCGAATAATATTTGCTCCATTCATAATCGACACAGCGACTGTTGCTGCCGTCCCTTCCAATCGTTGATCAACTGCAGTATTCAGTATCGTTCCGATGAATCCCTTTCGTGATGTCCCAATCATAATAGGATGGCCAAGTTCTTGAAATTCCTGAAGATGTTTCAACAGAGTCAAATTATGTTCAAGATTTTTCCCGAAACCAATTCCGGGATCAATAATAATATTCCGAACTCCTGCTTGTTTTGCTTTCTCGACAGAAATACGCAGTTCAGACTTAACTTCGGCAACGACATCAACGTAAGAAGGATGCTGCTGCATCGTTTCCGGTGTCCCTTGAATATGCATAACAACAAGTGTTGCGTGATGTTTAGCTGTAACATCTGCAATTCGTTCATCAAACTTCAATCCGCTAATGTCATTGACAATAGATGCTCCAGCTTTTAATGCTTCATCAGCAACCACAGATTTTGTTGTATCGATCGATATGATAACATCAGTCGATGATGCGAGTCGTTGAATAACAGGAATAACACGCCTTAACTCTTCGTCAACAGATACATTGTTCGTCTCTCCATACACTCCTTTGGGCCGGGTCGATTCGCCACCGACATCAATGATATCCGCTCCTTGTTCAATCATATCCATTGCATGTTTACATGCAGTATCGACCGAAAGAAACTTTCCCCCGTCGGAGAATGAATCCGGAGTAACATTCAAAATTCCCATGACATATGTCCGCTTGGAAAAATCAAATGTTCGCATTCCGATGATCATCGGTTCACTATGGAAAGAAACGGGCTTCATTTCAGTCAAAATATCGAAACTGCGGCGCAGATGCAAAGTATTCCTCTTTACAACAATAAAAAACCCGCATCTTCTGCGGGTTCAATGTTGCGAAACTAGACTGCTTTCTTTTTCGCGCGCATTGCTTTTGCTTTCTCTTTACTCTTTGCGCGTTTCTTACGATGCTTCTTGGTAACACGGTATCCTTTTTTGTTCACAACGACTCCTTTGGTTTTTGATTATGGTTCACTGCAATTATGATAAAATCCGCATGTAGGGCAGAACAATTTGCATTTGCGGCTGTCCATCTGAGTGCCGCAATTCACGCAATAGTTCCAATAATGTTTTTCAGATTCAACGTGTAGTTCCGTAATTCCGAACTTCAACAGCGATGGTATCTCTTTAATTTCCTGTTTACTGTTCTCCATTGCGCTACTAACTTAACGAAGTGAAAAGTTGAAAGCAACATTTTTCTCTGTTTTGATTATGCAAAACACCTGTCTGCTGTTCAGATCATTCTTGAACATAGCCATCATTCTTCGCCATTTCTTCCACAGACTTTTTCGACGCAAGAAGCGGCAGCAGAGATTCCAAATGCTGAATTAAAAATTTCAGCCGATTGTTTTCGGAATTCATTGACAGGAATACTTGGCGCTGAATCAATTCCATACCGGATTTCTGCACAAGATGAAACGATCTCGATTTCCGGATATCATGAATATTCACTTGTTGAACGATTCCAGTAAAAACTATTTTCACAAATTGATTATGAAGATTTACTGCCTTGAGGCGAAGTTGTTCATCGACATCTTCGGCAATATCTTCCAACCACGAAATGCGTCCCGAATAATACGGATGCGGCGCTTCTACAAAATTGTGTAATTGAAAACGGCGGCGTCCTTCAACAACAATATCCATCCTTCCATCATCATACCGCTTAACAACTTCCTTCACTACCGCGGTACAGCCAATGGTGCGCACATCTTGTTCATGCACAAGAATAATACCAAAGGAGTTATCGTAGGTAATACATTCGCTGACGAGAATTTTGGATCGCTCTTCAAAGATATGTAAATGCAGTTGTGATTGAGGGAACAACACAACGTTCAGCGGAAACAGCGGCAATATTTCGGTCGGGAGCTCGGAAAAGGGCATACAAAAAGAACTTTCCAGGCTGTTAAGACCTGGAAAGTTTTGAAGGTAATTATTTCACCGCTTGTTCGTAACGAGCAACGACATCATCCCAATTCACAACACTCCAGATTGCTCCAAGATAATCTGCACGACGATTCTGATATTTTAAATAGTACGCGTGTTCCCACACATCAACGCCAAGCACCGGATTTTTTCCATCCATAATTGGACTGTCTTGATTTGGTGTTGAGGAAATGACGAGTTTCCCACCGTCAACAATTAACCATGCCCAGCCAGAACCGAAGCGACCGAGGCCTGCTTTGCTGAATTGTTCTTTGAATGCATCAAGAGAACCGAATGTTGAAGTCAAAGCCGATCCGAATTTACTTGAAGCAGGAAAAGCAACATCCTTCTTCAATTGCTGCCAGAACATTGTATGATTCACATGTCCGCCAGCATTGTTTCGGACAGCACCGCGAATTGATTCAGGAACTGTGTTAAGATTCGAGATCAATTCAATCGCTGATTTGGATTGAAGATCTGCATGTTCCTTTAATGCATTATTCAAATTGGTGACGTAGGCGGCATGGTGTTTACCATGATGGATTTCCATTGTTTTTGCATCGATGTACGGCTCGAGTGCGTCAAACGCGTACGGAAGCGGGGCTAATTCATGTGCCATTGATGTATTCTCCTTTGTTTGTGATGAAAATAAATTATTCGATTCATGTGCGTTCATCGAAACTGTTGCCGCTATGGAGCCAAGCACAAGCGACGATGATGTTTTCAAAAAATTTCTTCTGTTCGTTTCCATATTGTTTACGAATGTTCTACTATATCGGCGTTGATAAACCAGCCGTAAAAAAAGTGCTACATCCCTAATGTCAGGCGGGCTTCTTCACTCATCATGCTCGTTTCCCAACGCGGCTCCCAAACGATATTCACGTTTGTTTCTGTCACCCCTTTTACCGTTTCAGACTTTTGCTTCACTTCTACCGGTATCGATTGAGCTGCAGGACATGCGGGAGATGTCAGCGTCATGGTGATATCAACCAAACCGCGGTCGTTTACCTCAACATTGTACACAAGACCGAGTTCATAGATATTTACCGGAATCTCAGGATCGAACACCGTACGGATCTGTTCCGTCACTTGCTCTTTAATGATCATTTTTTCGATCGAACTTAATTGTTGTTCAGTCGGCAGATGATTTGTTTCCATACGTTAGTTTTTTTCACTTTCTGTAGAAATGGATTTTTCTGATTGTGTTAAGGCAGCATTCAATGTATGCCACGCCAAGCTTGCACATTTAATCCTGGCAGGAAACTCCCTTACGCCTGCTAAAGCACCAAGACTTCCTAACTCCTCAATTTTTTCTCCGGGAATTGCATCCCCTATCTTTGTTAAAATGACGGAATGAAATTTCTCAAATAACACTTTCGCATCGTTGATGCTCGCACCTTTTAGCGCCGAGGTCATCATCGAAGCGGAAGATTTCGAAATGGCGCATCCGCTTCCTTGAAATCCAATATCGGAAATGATATCGCCATCCAATTTCAGCCAGAGATGGTAATGATCGCCGCAGAGTGGATTATATCCATCCGCATCGTGCGTAAAGTGTTCCAGCTTCTTAAAATTGCGGGGAGACTTATTGTGTTCAAGAATCAATTGTTGATATAACTCATTCAACTCACTCATCCGAAGATCTCCCTCACCTTTTCAATACCGCGCGCTAATATATCCAGTTCTTCACGCGTATTGTAGATGGAAATCGACGCCCGTGCGGTTGCAGGAATTCCGAATCGCTGCATCACCGGTTGTGTGCAATGATGTCCGGTGCGGATTGCAATTCCTTCTCGATCCAAAATTGTCCCGATATCATGCGGATGTGCATGTTCAAGCACGAACGAAAGAACGCTTGCTTTTTCTTTTGCTGTTCCAATAATTCTAAGGCCTTTTACTTGCTTCAACACGTCTGTTCCATAATCAAGAACGCTATGCTCGTACTCTGCAATTACATCCAAACCGATAATATTGACATAGTCTATTGCAGCACCGAGGCCAATTCCGCCCACAATGTTCGGTGTTCCTGCTTCAAATTTGTACGGAAGATCGTTGAAGGTTGTTTTTTCAAACGTCACGGAACGGATCATATCACCGCCTCCTTGATATGGTTTCATCTGTTCCAAAAGAGATGCTTTTCCATACAACACACCGATTCCGGTCGGACCAAAAATCTTATGTCCTGAAAATGCAAAGAAATCGCAATCAAGTTCCTGGACATCCACTTTTTTATGCGCTACTGCTTGTGCTCCGTCAATCAGTACTTTTGAACCGTTGCGGCGAGCCAGTTCGATAATCTGTTTGATGGGATTGACCGTTCCCAGTGAATTGGAAATATAAACGACTGATACAATTTTCGTCTTTGACGACAGCATCTTCTCATATTCTTCGAGAATCAACTCGCCATCATCAGTCATCGGAATGATTCTGAGTTTCGCTCCTCGTTCTTCACAGATCAACTGCCACGGAACGATATTCGAATGATGTTCCATTGCTGAAATGATTACTTCATCACCCGCATTAAGAAATGTCTTTCCAAAACTCGATGCGACAAGATTGATACCGGCAGTCGTCCCGGCTGTAAAAATGATCTCTTTATTATCCGCAGCGTTGATGAAGTTCTTTATTTTTCCACGTGCTTTTTCATACTCAAATGTTGCAACTTCACTTAAATGGTGAACGCCGCGATGGATATTCGCATTCTGCTCGCGATAATAAACATTTTGCATATCCAGAACAGCATTCGGTTTCTGTGTGGTCGCCGCATTATCGAGATAGACAAGCCGATTTCCATGAACCATTGAGGAAAGGATCGGAAAGTCTTTTCGGATTTTTTCTACATCAAATGATATTTCGTGTTCCAATATATTCATTTTCATTAGCAGACCGTAGAAGATACCGGTCTGGTCCTTACATTAAGCGTGAACAATATCCGGCAGATTTGCCGTACCAAATTTCTTTCGGAGATGATCTACAACAATCAAGTCAACGTGTTGACGTAGATCAGGATGCATTATTTTTTGAGTCGCTTCTGCTGCAAATCCTACCGTTAATATTCCGTTGGCGCTTTCTTCGCTGATACCCCGTGTTTTAAGATAGAATGAATGTGTTTCGTTCATGCCGCCGACAGCTGCACCGTGAGTACACTTTACATCGTCTGCAAATATTTCCAGTTCCGGTTTTGTATCAACAATTGCCTCATCCGATAATAACAGATTACGGTTTGTCTGTTTGGAGTCTGTCTTTTGCGCTTCGGGTTCCACATACACTTTTCCATTAAACACCGCGCGCGATTTGTCCATCAAAATTCCTTTGAACAATTCATGACTCGGGCAGTTCGGATGGATGTGATGCATAAATGTATGATGATCGATCAACTGAGTTCCGGAGGTGATATACAATCCGTTTAAGTTACATTCGGTCGACTCGCCATCGATGATAACACTCATATCATTGCGGGCAATCGCTGCGCCAACAGCAAGGGAAAATATATGAACTCTGCTCTCTTGGTATTGATGGACATGAAGATTCTCAATATGATACGACAATTCACTTTCACATTGCACTTTTACCAATTCAACAACGCTCCCCTTTTTTGCTACAACTTCCGTAACAACATTGGTTAGATTGTTATTTGATTGTGCAGATGCAAAACTATGAACAAAATTTACCGTGCTCCCTGCTTCCACCACAATCAGATTGCGAATATGGGAGACTAACTGATCATTATCATTTTTTGTGGAAACGAATATCAGATGGATCGGTTTCACAATGTGAACGTTCGCAGGCACATGGATAAAAGCTCCATCATTAATAAACGTTGTGTTGAGGGCAGTGAAAGGATTTTTTTGAAGCTTCACATATTGTGAAAGATGTTCTTTGACAATATCATTATGGGTCGAATATGCATCGATAAGATTTTTCACAACAACATTGCTTTGCAATCCGTTCAACTGTGAATGTGTTTTTGAAAAATGGCCGTTCACGAAGACGATGACATGTTGTTCCATGCCTTCCACCAGCAACGATTGGACAAGCTCTGCCGAAACATTTGCCGCACCGGAAGAATACTTGAACTGTGATTTCGCAATAGGCGATATGTTGGTATACTTCCAATCTTCCTCTTTTGTCGTCGGAAATCCTCGCTCCGTAAAAACCGAAAGCGCCGATTGACGGACATCATTCACCCACAACGGACTTTTTGAAGCACCGTTCTGCTGGAACGCCTTAAATTCTGAAATATAATGATTCATTTCGTTCGACATACTCTCTTTTCCCATTATGCTGTCTGCAGCATTTCTTCGCGGATAAAGTCGTAGCCGTTTGCTTCGAGTTCCATTGCGAGTTCTTTTCCGCCCGATTTTACAATACGTCCGTTGACCAAAACATGGACAAAGTCCGGAACAATATAATTGAGAAGGCGCTGATAGTGAGTCACAACAATTGTGGCGTTCGTCGGTGATTTTAATTTGTTCACACCGCTCGATACGGTCTTCAATGCATCGATATCAAGACCGGAATCCGTTTCATCGAGAATGGCCAGTTTCGGTTCGAGCACCGCCATCTGTAGAATCTCGTTTCTCTTTTTTTCGCCGCCGGAAAAACCTTCATTCACGGGACGATGGATGAAACTTTGATCCATTTCAACCACTTTCATTTTCTCTTTAAGCAGTTTCAAGAATTGCATTGAATCCAACTCTTCCTCGCCTCTAGATTTGCGAATTTCATTAAGACCCGCTTTAAGAAAATAACTATTGCTCACTCCGGGAATTTCTACCGGATATTGAAAAGCAAGGAACACACCTGCATGTGCACGCTTTTCCGGTTCCATGTCCAGGAGATTCTGACCTTCGAAGATCACTTCACCTTGAGTTACCTGGTATGCAGGGTGACCGGAGAGAACTTGAGCTAGAGTGCTTTTTCCGGAGCCGTTCGGTCCCATAATTGCGTGGACTTCACCGGCATTTACTTTAAGATTGATTCCTTTCAGAATCTCTTTTCCATTGACTGATGCATGTAAGTTTTTAATTTCGATCATTATTTTCTCTTGAGTTGAATTACAGTAATATGTGATTAGCCGACTGAACCTTCTAAACTGATGCCAAGCAATTTCTGCGCTTCCACAGCAAATTCCATCGGAAGGTTCTTGAATACTTCTTTCGCAAAACCGTTGATGATCATTGAGATAGCATTCTCCGTATTGATGCCGCGTTGTTTACAATAAAAAATCTGATCTTCACCGATCTTCGATGTGGATGCCTCATGCTCAACGCTTGAAGAAGAGTTTTTCACTTCGATATAGGGAAATGTATTAGCGCTGCATTGATTTCCAATCAACATCGAATCGCATTGTGTATAATTGCGCGAGTTGGTTGCATTTTTGCCAATACTCACTAATCCTCGATAGGTATTATTCCCGCGTCCGGCCGAAATTCCTTTTGAGACGATTGTGCTTCGAGTATTTTTTCCAATGTGATGCATTTTCGTTCCAGTGTCTGCATCCTGTCGATTGTTAACAACGGCAACAGAATAAAATTCTCCAATGGAATTATCTCCTTGCAAAATCACGGAAGGATATTTCCACGTGATCGCCGAACCGGTTTCTACTTGCGTCCACGATATTTTAGAATTGACACCCTGGCATTTACCGCGTTTTGTAACAAAGTTATAGATACCACCTTTACCATTTTTATCGCCAGCATACCAATTCTGCACGGTAGAATATTTTACTTCGGCATTATCAAGAGCAACCAGTTCTACTACTGCTGCATGCAATTGATTTTCGTCTCGCATAGGAGCAGTGCAGCCTTCAAGATAGCTGACATACGCTCCCTCTTCTGCAACAATCAGTGTCCGTTCGAATTGGCCTGTGTTGGAAGCATTGATGCGGAAATACGTCGATAGTTCCATCGGACAACGCACACCTTTAGGAATGAAACAAAATGATCCATCACTGAACACTGCAGAATTTAATGCTGCAAAATAATTATCAGCGTAGGGAACAACCGATCCGAGATATTTTTTTACAAGTTCTGGATGTTCGTGAACCGCTTCAGAGAACGAACAGAAGATAATTCCCTTCTCTTTTAATGTCTCCTTGAATGTGGTTGCAACAGAAACAGAATCGAACACAGCATCAACTGCAATTCCGCTCAATCGTTTTTGTTCCGTCAACGAGATACCAAGTTTTTCATATGTTTCTAACAAAATCGGATCAACTTCATCCAAATTATTCAGTTTCTTTACTTGCTTCGGCGCGGAATAATAGCTGATGGATTGATAATTGATCTGCGCATATTTCAGATTGGGCCAGCGAGGTTCTTCCATTGTCAGCCAAACACGGAATGCTTTCAACCGCCATTCGGTCAACCATTCCGGTTCATTTTTCTTTTTGGAGATTACACGCACCACATCTTCGTTCAATCCCGGCGGGATGGTGTCCGTTTCGATATCGGTCGTAAATCCGTATTTATATTCTTGCGATACTAATTCTTCAATTGTTTCCGGCATTGTTTTCCTTTAATGATAGCAGGTTGTCCCTAAGGACGATCTGCCAATTTTTCAAACACCAAATGAACTGCCGCAACCGCATGTCTTTGCAGCCTGCGGATTGTTAAATACAAAACCGCGCCCGTTCAACCCATCGGAAAAATCTAATGTTGTGCCGGACAGATAAAACATACTTTTTTGATCAACGACAATCTTGACACCATGTTTTTCGAGGATCATATCTTTTTCTTTTACAACGTCGTCAAACGCTAGGATGTATGATAATCCCGAACAGCCGCCCCCTTTTACTCCCAAACGAAGCGAGTGTGTTGCAGGAATGTTGTTCTTTTCTTTGATCGAAAACACTTCTTGTGCCGCGCGTTCAGTAAGGACAATATCATCTTCCATTGTTTGCGGCGCTGTAGCAGTCATTACTTCCGACATAATTTCATCTCCTAATAATTTTTTCTATACTGTTTTTTTAATCGCGTAATCAGAATAATTGAGCATCCAGGTTTGCATATTCAATTTTTTAAAGATATTTCGTCTTTCGAAATGCACCGCAATTTCCCGCGCAACTGTTTCTGCCTCAGTTTGCCCAACACTAACATTTTTCTTCTTGAGAAACTCCATCACAGCAAAATGCAGGTCGCGAAAAAACACATTCGACAAATGGATCAATTGCGCCCGCGTTTTCATAAAATTTAAGAATTCAACTTGATTGCCGATGATGTATTGGGATTTTTTAAATTTAATATTCATAATGCTCCTACGCTTACATGTTCTTTGAGTTTTGGAACAATTGTTTGAATTGTCTTCACTGTGTATTCTATCTCCTCATCCGTTGTAAATCGTCCAAGACCAAATCGAATTGTTGATCGTCCGGCTTCTGCGTCTACCCCAATTGCATGGAGAACGTGAGAATATTGAATGTCTCCAATTTCCTCCGATGTACAGGCGGAACCTGCTGAAACTGCAATGTCATTCATTTCCGTCATCAATCGATCCGCATAAATTCCGTGAAAGGTCATATTCAAATTTTGCGGTAACCGGTCAAGTGGATGTCCATTGAATGTAGTTTTTCCAAACGACAATAATTGTTCCTGCAAACGATTCCTTAACCGGTAAAGCCGTCCATTCTCTTCATCCATTTCTGTCACTGCAATTTGCACAGCTTTTCCAAATCCAACGATTCCCGATACGTTTAATGTTCCGGAGCGCAATCCATTTTCGTGACCGGCACCGTCGATCTGCGGAAGAATTGATGTTCGTGGATTTTTTGATCGGAGATATAATGCTCCGACCCCTTTTGGTCCATACATTTTATGGGAAGCAAATGATAACAAATGAATATTCATCGCTGCAACATCAATCGGCAACCTGCCGACTGCTTGTGTTGCATCCGTATGGAAAAGAACGGAACGCTCTGCACACATCTTTCCGATCTCAGCAATCGGTTGAATTGTACCAATCTCATTGTTTGCCATCATCACGGAGACAAGAATTGTTTTGTCCGTGATCGCATGTTGAATCTCGTCAACAATTACTTTCCCGGTTGAATCAACCGGAAGGTATGTGACGACAAATCCTTCTTGCTCCAGTCTCTTGCACGATTCAAGCACGCATTTATGCTCAATCTGCGAAACGATAATGTGATTGCCGTGAGAGCGATATGCTTCCGCAACACCTTTGATTGCAAGATTGTTCGATTCTGTTGCTCCGCTGGTAAAAATTATTTCTCTTGGTTGAGCATTAATCGCTTCGGCAATTTTTTTTCTGGCAATCTCCACTGCTTCTTTCGCAATCCATCCAAACCGATGTTGAAGACTTGCCGCATTTCCAAAATGCTCCTGAAAAAACGGCATCATTGCATCCAGCACACGTTTATCGACCGGTGTTGTTGCATGATAATCCAGATAGATAGGAGTTTTCATTATTAAACTATCTCCGAGACTTTCATGGAATTAAAAACATGTTCTAGACTGTGTTGAATTTTTGCAAGAGGGTTTTTAATAGTACAGCTTGAATAGATTGAACAATTTTCCGGCTCTTCGGCAAAACATTGTGCTATCCCTACTTGCGTTCCTTCTATCACTGAAATAACATCCATCACCGAGATTTCATCTGCTCTTTTGGCTAATGTGTATCCACCCATCGCACCTTGATGCGAAAGGATCAACTTCCCCTTCGTCAGTTTCTGCATCACTTTGGCAAGCACATCGCCGGGAACAGAGTACTTCTCCGAAATTTCCTTCACATTAGAGATATGATTGTTCACCGACGCAATATGCCGGATTGCGATCAAACCATATTCAACTTTTTTCGATAACTTGAGCATTCTTAAATACGACTTGCGTAGTCCTATTTCATTCCAAAAAAATAGAAGAACTTATGATTATTAACAATGTTGCGAAGAAAATTGTTTCATCGATTCTTCCTACTGGACAAATATACCTCTTTTTGATCTAAAATTCCAAGCTATTGACTCAGAAAATATATTTAGAAACTTGGCGCAGAAATTGCGATATTTCCAGTGTAACTGAACGCAAAATCTGTATAGAACATCACAATGTGATAATGTAATATTAAGAAAATATATGACTACATCCCAATTTTCAGAAATTCTAGGCGATATTCAACTCTCCAAAAGAGACTCAGACGGATTCCACACCATTGCTGTTATTGGATTAGGAGTAATGGGACAAGGAATTTCACAATCCATTGCCACTGCCGGTATTGAGGTGATTGCTATTGAAAAATCAGAAAAACGACTTGCTCATCAAATCAAAACAATGGAAGAATCGTTGGACAATGATATTCATCGATGGACGATGACGAAAAGTGAGAAACGCGCGATCCTATCCAGAATAAAAGGAACAACCGAAATTTCCGCAATCGCGAATATTCCAATCATTATAGAAGCCGTTGACGAAAATTTCGAAATGAAACGGAAATTGTTTCATGAACTGGATCAATTATGCGGAGCTGGAACTATTCTCGTCTCCAACACATCCACGTTGAATCTCTCAAAATTAGCAGCGTCAACCAAACGTCCGGATAAAGTGATCGGAATGCATTTTCTTAATCCGGTGCCAAAAGTGCCGCTGGTAGAACTTGTCCGAGGAATGAAAACATCGGATGAGACATTTGATTCCATCAAAAAACTTGCACTACGTCTTGGCAAAACTCCTATTGAGGTATTTGAATATCCCGGATTTGTAACAACAAGAATCATTATTCCATTGTTGAACGAAGCAATGTATATTCTTATGGAAGGTGTGGCTTCCGCTGAAAGTATTGATACTGCCATGCGACTTGGATATGAATTCCGGTATGGTCCGTTGGAACTTGCGGATATGATGGGACTGGATGAAGTGTTGGCATGGATGGATTCTCTCTTCCATGAACTTGGTGAAGCAAAATACCGACCCTGCCCATTGCTGCGCCAGATGGTGAGAAAAGGAAAACTCGGAAAGAAAATGGGAGAAGGATTCTTCAAATACGACGATCACGGAAAGAAAATATGAATATTTTAGTTTTAAATTGTGGCAGCTCCTCTGTAAAATACCAATTAATCGATGTTGATAAAAAACTCTTTCTGGCAAAAGGTGTTGTTGATCGTGTTGGAATGAGTGGTGCAGTCCTTACAAATACAAGAGCAGATGGCGATGAAATCAAAATCACCGGTGACATCCTTGACCACACAACGGCCATTGAATATATTCTCGCCGTACTCCTCAGCAAAAATCACGGAGTCATTTCCACAAAATCAGAAATCCACGCAGTGGGTCACCGTGTAGTTCATGGCGGCGAAACATTTACCGGTTCCGTGTTGATTGATGAGAGTGTCATCAAAGGAATACGAGATAATTTCGAAATTGCACCTTTACATAATCCGCACAATCTTCGCGGTATAACTGCCTGCCAGACGCATCTGCCGGAAATACCGCAAGTCAGTGTTTTCGATACAGCATTCCATCATGAAATGCCTCCGCATGCTTACATTTATGGAATTCCATATTCACTCTATTCCCAATATAAAATTCGACGATATGGATTCCATGGAACGAGCCATTCATATGTGTCGCAGCGTGCTGCAGAATTGATGAAGAAAGATCTCAAAAAGCTGAAAGTGATAACCTGTCACCTTGGAAACGGCTGCAGCATGGCAGCAATTGACAAAGGAATTTCCATAGATACTTCCATGGGATTTACGCCACTGGAAGGATTGTTGATGGGAACCCGTTCCGGCGATATTGATACATCTATTATTCTGTATGTAATGGCAAAAGAGGGATTAAATTATTCAGAAGCGAATACGCTATTGAATAAACATAGCGGATTGCAGGGTATTTCAGGCGTTAGCAGTGATATGCGCGAGGTCATCACCGAAATGAACGAAGGGAATAAAAAAGCAAAATTGGCGTTCGATATCTTCTGTTATAGAGTGAAAAAATATATCGGCTCATATATTGCAGCTCTGGGTGGACTTGATGCATTGGTCTTTACGGGTGGTATAGGAGAAAACTCGCCGGATATACGAAAAGCGATTTGCGAAAATCTGGACTATCTAGGAATTGAATTCGATAAATCAGCAAACAATACAAAAGAAAAAGAAAAAGCGATCAGTACCGCAAAATCGAAAGCAATTGTCTTTGTCATTCCTACGAACGAAGAATTGATGATTGCCTTGGAAACAAAAGAAATTGTTAAAAGCATCAAGAAGAAATAACTGCAGCAAAATCCCATGCGAGTAATTTTCTATTCGCATGGGATCAGATTAGAGATACCGTACAATCATTCTGATCGCACCGAGAATCATCACCACAAGCAAACCCCGAATGATCCATTGACTTTTTATTTGATGCGATAATTTTCCGCCCAACTGCGCACCCATAATTGCTCCCAGACCGAGATACGGAACAAAACTCCATTGCACTTCTCCGATTGATGCATGACTTGCAGCAGCAAACGTTGCGGAGATTGATAAAATAAAATGAGAAGTGGGAATAGCAATAAACGGCGGGAAATAAAATAGATAGATCATGGCCGGCACATGAATAACTCCGCCTCCTATTCCAGCCATGCTCGCGACGAATCCTACAAAGAAACTGATGCTCAAACCTAATATTTTGTTATACGCCGGACGTTGAAACGATGCTATATCGATGATTTCACTGAGCGGTTGTTTCCGAATACCAAGATACAAGACGACTCCGCATAAAAAAATTCCGAAACCGATATCAAAAACCGGTTTGGAAATATATTGCAATATATATGCACCGAGAAATGATCCCGGCAGTGTAGCAATCGCAAAAAGAAATCCGGTCTGATAATCAATTCTTTTTTGCCGCACATACGCAATCGTTCCGGAGATGGCATTCAATGCCACAATCACCATCGACGTGCCGACTGCAACCTGAGGAGAAAATTGATACATAATTGTCAGCAACGGCACAACAATGAATCCTCCGCCAACTCCGAGGATTGTTCCAAAAAAACCGACAATAATTCCGACAGCAAAAAGAAAGAATGATTCAATCATTGCCACACCACTGTTAATGTATTTCCAACGGTAATTTCGGCCGAGCCCCGGGTAGCATTAACGAAAAGAGATTGGAGATTTTCTACATGAGAAGGTAAAACGTGAAGAGTGATGATTGACCGTTCGTCAGAATATGTTGTCCCGCCAATTTTAAGTTTGTTGGAATGGATGGCGTTCATCATCGGATTAGTTTCGGAAAACGGAAACGCAACAATCAATTCTTTCACCGTCGCTTTTGAAATAATCTTTACGTTGGATAGAACAGTCTTAGCAGATTCAAAGTACGCTCTTCCTAATCCACCAACTCCAAGTTTTGTCCCCCCAAAATATCTGGTGACTACAACGAGCAGATCGGAAAGGTTTTTTGCTTGAATGGCAGAATGGATTTTTACTCCTGCGGTGCCCGAAGGTTCGCCATCATCAGAATATCGAAAATGTTTCTTCTCCGCTCCGATGACATAGGCATAACAATGATGCGTTGCATCAAAATATTTTTTGCGGATAGACTCGAGTTTTTGTTTTACTTCTTCCTCATCCCCCACCGGAAAAACATCGGCAATAAATCGTGATCCTTCTTCTTTGATCTGCGCCGACGTTTCCGATTGAACGGAAGAATATACTTCATCCATTATTTAAAATAGACAGCCGTCGTCAAACGAACCATGATATCATCAGCAATCTCGGTTCCCGTACTTTTCTTAAGATTTTTTACGTAAGCAAGATTTGGGATTAAACGCACTTCCGGAATGGGTGAATAATCAACACCGGCGTTGAGATACACTTCTCGGTACCCTGTTGTAGAAACATCTAGATTATCATCGGTTATATCGACCCGAACCACTCCACGGAGTGATTTCATTAATTCATACCAACCAAAGAGCGACGCTCCCACAGGTGTTATATCACTTGTTCCGGCAAATTTACGATTCATGCGATAGAATCCTTCTCCTCCAAAAGTAAATTTCATTGCTGTCATTCCGTAGAACACTTTTCCTGTTAATGTGCTTCTTCCACCTCCGACATTCTCATAATCAACATATAACTCAATCACAGAGGATTTATCAAACCAATTACCAATCACCAATGCTAGTTTTTTCAATTTATCATTTTCTATAGCCAGTCCCGATCCATTATACACTGCAAGTCGTGCATATGTTGTTCCCTGAGGATTTACTCTCCCTGTTAACGTCAATCCCATATCAAATTCATTTGTCATCCCCTTTTTGTCGAGAACTGTTGCTTCCAACGAGCGATAATCCCATATCTTCTCAACAATTTCAGAAGAAAGTGTCTGGTTCAAACCTAATTTCAAATCCATCATCGGACCGATGTTTTTGACCTCGGCATATCCCTGCTTCAAAACATTACCAGTTCCGTCGTAGACCAATTTTGCAGAAATATCTTTGTTATATGAATATTCATACCCCAACATTGCTCGGCGTAACACCGAAGCATTTCGTCCTGAAATGCCAACACTGACGTTTCCAGTCTGTGGTTCTTGTACAATATAAAAAAAATCGTTGAAGATCATCCCGGTAAATTTTCCGGATGACATCGGCTGCGGTTCGGTAGGTTTCTGTGCTTGAGTTTTTATAACATTCTTTTGCTGAGCAAAGACCAGAACAGTGAAAGAAAGCAAGAGAAACACCAGGGAACTTTTTTTCATGATAAATCCTTTCGTTATGTGGGGAGAACTGAGAAAAAGTAATCTTTTTTCCATCACTAAGCAACTGTTTAATGACTTGGTTCTTCAAATGAATAATTGTAATTTTAACTAAGAATTTAACAAGGATTTATCATGAAAATCGGCATTACCTGTTATCCAACGTATGGCGGAAGTGGAGTTTTAGCAACTGAACTTGGAAAGGCACTCGCAAAAAGAGGTCATCAAATTCATTTCATCAGTTATGCAATGCCCATGCGGTTAAACGGCGGGTTTGACAATAATATTTTTTACCATGAAGTCGAAATGACTACCTATCCTGTCTTTGAATTTCCTCTTTATACTCCGGCACTTGCCAGCAAGATGGTGGAAGTAGCAAATTTTGAAGGACTGGATCTGCTCCACGTTCACTATGCCATTCCCCATGCAACAAGTGCCTATCTAGCTAAAAAAATGATATCCAATAAGGATTTTCGCACTGTAACAACACTGCACGGAACAGACATCACACTTGTTGGACTTGAGCCAAGTTTTCTTTCTGTGATGAAATTCAGTATTGAAAAAAGTGATGGTGTAACAGCTGTTTCGCGGTATCTGAAGGAAAAAACACTCACTAATTATAATATCAATAAAGAAATCGATGTTATCCCCAACTTCGTTGATATAGAAGAATACCGTCATGTGGATGATTCCTGCGTTCGGAAAAAATTTTCGCTGGACGATAAACGAATCCTCGTTCATGTTTCAAATTTCCGACCGGTAAAAAGAGTACAAGATGTTATTAGAATTTTTGATCAAGTCCAAAAAAAGATTCCATCAATATTGATTCTTGCAGGAGACGGACCTGATCGTTCCAACTGTGAAATGCTTGTTCGTGAACTGGGAATTCAACATTCCGTAAAGTTCTTAGGAAAACAGGTTGAACTGAGGGAGATCTTATCCGCAGCAGATATTTTTTTAATGCCCAGTCAGCAGGAAAGTTTCGGTCTTTCCGCTTTGGAAGCAATGGCGTGTGAAGTTCCGGTGATCTCCTCTAGTGTTGGCGGACTGCCGGAACTTGTTGTCCATAATCATACGGGATATATTGCGGAAATTGGGGATATCGATCGAATGGCGCGATATGCAATTGAATTATTGACCAACGAGGTAAAACGCGATCAATTTGCAAAAGAAGGGCGTAAACGTGCAGTGGAAATGTTCAATCTTGAGAAGATCGTCGGCGAATATGAAAAACACTATGAAAAAGTGATGAACTCGCCGAAAGTGGAGTAGTAATTTTTTATTGGATTTACCGACATCATTTTTTTGATTTCTTTATTGACATCGGTTTCGTGACTTTTATTAAATCGCGCGCAGTGGGAACATCAAACTCAATCTTTTCGATCATCTCCGGAGATTCTTCGCTTCTATTGACTACGGGAAATACGGTCATCTTTTCTGAAGGATATGCGACGAGAATTGTCTTAAGAAAATCGATGTCATTCATTCCCCTATCCAGCCACACTTCATAATTATTCTGATCGAGAATGACAGGCATTCGTTCATGAATACCAGAAATAATTTCATTGGATGATGTTGTTATGATAGTATATGTAGGGAACTCCTCACCATCTTTATTTTTCCAAACTGAAAATAATCCGGCCATCATAAACGGTGAACGGTCTTTCATGCTGATGAACATTTTTTGTTTGTGTTCTACTCTCTTCGGTTTCCCATTCACCACAGTATCAATCTCATATTTTTTCCATTCATAAAACCCATCTGCGGGAACAAGGCATCGTGCACTTTTATAGTATGGTGCATAGAGCTTACTGGTGTGAAGGGTTTCGGATTTTGCGTTGAACGTAGAGAATTCTGATTTGCCGTCTTTGCTCCAATGCGGCACTAATCCCCAGCGCATGAGCTGTACTTGATATTGGTTATCCCGTTGTGCAACGATAGGCATAAGACTGGTAGGTCGTGCATCGTATTTGGGAAGGAGATCAAATTCTTTTCCCTGATTGCGCCACGTTTGTAATTGCGCAGAAACGGCAAAGATTACTTTTCCATCAATAAGAACATAACGACCGCACATTTGTCCTCCTTTAAAAATGTGTATCGCAATGGCACCAATATTACGGAAGTTTTACATCCTTGTTTTGCCAGTAGTTAATCCATCCTGTCTGAGGAATAACGAATGGAACGGCAAACATTCTTCCACCAAAACCAAGGTACCGATAGACAAGAGATGCAGTGGAACTCACCTGAACATCCTTAAAATTTTTTTCATAAAATATAATCTCTGTTCCATTGGCAATCGTTCCCACATATCGATCTAGATTATTTTGAATTTTTAATTGCTTCATTTTTTCTTTTGCCACAGTATTATTATTGACAATGGACGTATCGTTATAAAAAATTCTTTTTAACTCTTCAATATCATTTTGAGAAACAACTACCGTATCTTCAGTCCTATTTCTTACCATCTGTGAAAGATATGAATCACGCCATACCTTCAAATCATTTCGAACAGTAGCGGATTGGTGTAAACCTTTTTTGTATGCTGTTTGGATCAAATATTCCTGATCAATAAGATCTCGCAGACGCAATTCTACATCCATTCGTATTTTTTTTAAGGATGGGCGTGGAGTGGCAAGGTTTGATTCAACAATCTTTTCAAGCGTCAACTCAAGAGTCCACGAATCATGAGGAAATGTTACAAATGGCATGTGTATGGAATCGGTCATTCTAGCTCGCAAACTGTCAATGACACTTTTGTCGGTATAAAACATTGTTGTATCGTTGATCGCGGGATATTTTTTTTGGGCAATATCCCACATATGGAAGATAACGCTTTTCATTAAACGGGCATTCACTTCTGTTTTGATTTCGCGTAATTCCTTATTCATATACTCCGTCATACGCTTTTGTTCTTTACGTTTACGAAGGACTGATTCCGCTTTCTCCCGAACACCTTTTCGTTCTTTATCTCCGACCAAAACGGTTACCGTTTTGCCCATCAGCTTCACTATATACCATCCATCTTCCAATTGCACAGGTTTTGAAGTTTCATTCAATTTCAAATTATAAATAACCTGTTCCATTCTTGCATCAACATCTCCCCATCGGGCAATTGCAGAATCCGGTCCATCAAATTCATCTTTCGATTCAATCGTAAAAGAAAAACTTTCCAGCACTTTCCCTTTTTTAATCTGAGAATAAAGAAAATCAGCTCCTTCTTTTGTTTTCGCATAAAGGAAGTAGACTTTCATGTCGTTCAGTGAACGTCTTACAGAATTATTGATCTCCGTTTCCGTAAGTACAATTTTACTTTGCACTTCCTGGCGGTATAATTCATCTCTAACCAGTGCCCGCTCTATTTCTTTAACGGCGTTATTCAGAAGAGAATCATTATCCCACCCTTCCTGCTGTGCTTTCACAATGAGCAGTTTTTCGGCAATCATTGAAAGAAGAAATTCTGCTTTATTTGCTTCAGTATCACTCTTCCGTCGGTTGATTCCCGGTGTGAGTTCATACCGAGAAAGGAATTCCGTTTTGGTAATGGTAATATTGCCGATTTTTACCAATGGAATATCATCCGGCTTCTGCGCGGATACAATGCCGCTGAAAATAATACAGAAAAAAATTTTCTTCATTTGAGAATTGTTGACCGAATCATATGAATGAATAATGGAAAACCGAAATAGAATGCATGCGCCAACATCGGTGTAATTAAACTGTTTGTCTTCCAATAGACAATACCACAAAAGATTCCGAGTGCGAATGTTGGAATGGCTGAATATAATCCCAGATCAAACTGTGAGGAAGTTGCACCAACGGCGAATAACAATGCTGAGAAATATATATAGATGGGTATTCTGCCAATATGGGTTGAATCCCCCCAATGTTTCATCAAAATAGTCTGGGCAAAACCGAAAAAGAGGATTTGATTGGCGACCGGCGAAGACATCCAATACACGAGTATTGCCATCACTGTCTCTTTCCCGCCGTGAGGTACATGGGATGGATCTACGGGCAGAATTTCGATTCCAAATCCGATTGCAACAAGTGTGGCAAGAATGGAAAATCCGTATAACCAAACGAGCCATACCATGGATGTTTTCAGATTCTGTGAATTAACACCATAGCTCCACAGATGTCCTCGAGAAAGAACGACAACTGTAATAAAGGCAAAAAGGTATTGCCAAAAATGCTGTTCAAATTGAAGAAAGAACGGAGATTGATCAACAGAAATTAATCGTGAAAAAAATGTAATCGGAGATGCCCAGATAATGACATAACAACTCGCAGTCACTCCCGCAAGGGAGAGAAATTTATTTTCAATCGTTGTCGGCAAATTGTTATTAGCCATTATGCACCCAACACTCGCAGTCGTGCAAATTTAATCATTAAATTTTTGGGACCGACGCTTTGAAAATTTACAATCGCTTTAGCAGAATCTCCCCTTCCGCTAAGATTTGTTACTTTTCCCCTACCAAAGACTTCATGTTCTACATAGACGCCAACTTTCAATCGAATCTCTTCTTGTGATTCTTTGTCGTAATCGACCTCTTCGTCAGGAGTAAAATGTTCGTTCTTCGCTGTTTTTTTTGTTTGAATGGAACCGAGATATCGATCTCTCGAACTTTGCAACGATGAAACAACATTGGCAGTATATGCCGGACGACGAGTCGTCTCTTTTTCAAGAAGAGATTCGTTGATCTCGGATAAAAATCGAGATACAACGGGATACGTTACATCACCAAATCGATATCGAATTCTCGCATATGTGATAAAGAGTTTTTTCATTGCACGAGTGATACCGACGTAACAGAGGCGTCGTTCTTCTTCTAATTCCCCCGGATCCGGGGTGACTTGGTACAACGGAAATAAACCTTCTTCCATTCCGGAGATGAACACAACGGGAAATTCCAAACCTTTGGCGGCATGAAGCGTCATTAACGTAACAGCATTCTTTTCATCCACCATCGAATCAATTGCCGCGACCAACGCAACCTCTTCCAGAAAATTCTCAAGAGTCGCCTTATCTTTATTTTGATCAACATATTCCGAAATTGCTGAAAGCAATTCTTGAACGTTCTCCCACCGACCTAATGATTCAGGGGTCTGTTCATCTTTATAGAGTCGAAGCACTCCTAATTCATCCACAATTGAACGGGCAAGTTCGCTGGCGGACATTTGCGATTTCAACTCTGCATACTTTGTGATCAAAACACCAAATAGTTTGACCGAATTTTTAGCGCGATCCGATAATGTTGTAATCGGTCCGGGATTATTGACCACATCAAAGAGCGAAGCATTTGTTTTGGTTGCATGCTCCAACAGTTTTTCAATAGTCGTGTCACCAATCCCTCTCGCAGGATAATTGATAACGCGCATGAGACTTTCTTCATCCTTGGGATTGACAATCAGACGAAGATAGGCAAGCACATCTTTAATTTCTTTTCGTTGATAGAATGCCACTCCGCCTATGATGACATAAGGAATTCCTGCGCGGCGCATTGCATCTTCTATTGAACGGGATTGTGCGTTGGTCCGATAGAGAATGGCAAAATGCTTCAGGTCAAGTTTTTCTTTTGTGATGGATTCCTGAATGCGATGAGCTATTTGTACTCCCTCGGCTTTGTCATCATCCGCTTCAATAACGGTAATCTTTTCTCCGTTCGGATTATCTGTCCATAATGTCTTTTGGATTTGATTTCGATTGTTCTTGATAACAGAATCCGCGGCAGATAGAATCGTTTTTGTGGAACGATAATTCTGTTCCAGCCGAAATACTTTTGCTGCCGGGTAGTCGCGTTCAAAATCCAGAATGTTTTTAATATCGGCACCGCGGAATGCATAGATACTTTGAGCATCATCGCCAACAACACAGATATTTTTGAATTTTTGAGCAATCAAATTGATCAATGTATATTGAGCACGGTTCGTATCCTGGTATTCATCCACTAAAAGGTATTTGAATCGATACTGATATTTCTCCAAGACTCGCTCATGCTTCTTGAACAGCTCAATTGGTTTCAATAACAAATCGTCAAAGTCCATGGAATTATTTTTATGGAGCTTCTGCACATATTCCGGATAAATCTCCGCGACCTTGGCTTCAAAAAACTCTTTTGCAAAATCCTCATACTCTTTCGGCGTAATCATTTGGTTCTTTGCACCGCTGATGCGCGACATCACCGCACGAGGATTGAACTGCTGCTGCGATATATTCATTCCGTTCATAATATTTTTAATAACACCAAGAGAGTCATCGGTGTCATAGATCGTAAATGAACGAGAATATCCAAGAGGTTCACACTCCTGCCGAAGGATTCGGGCGAAGATTGAGTGGAACGTTCCAGCCCAGACCTGGTGCGCTTGATGGCCAATCAACCGCTCGATGCGTTCTTTCATTTCTTTAGCAGCTTTGTTGGTAAACGTTAATGCCAGAATTTCGTATGGTGGAACACCAGATTCCAAAAGATGGGCGATTCGATATGTGAGTACGCGAGTTTTACCGCTACCGGCTCCTGCAACGATCATTACGGGACCATTAATGACAGAAGCAGCGTCGCGTTGAACAGGATTCAATTGATGTAATAGAGACATTCGATGGAATTTCTTTTGCTTTCAATTTAAAAGGAGTAAAACGATGTACAGAGAAAATACGGAATTAAGAGAGGCGATGCAATGTGTGAAGCATTTGGTTGCATCATCGATGATAAAACTGTGTTAATTTTTTTATTCGGCGTTTACATTCAGTTTTTGATTCACAAGAGACATCAATTCATTTATCTTGAACGGTTTCGAAAGATATTCTACGGATGGATCGGATTTCCAAGCCCCCGCTTCGTTCGCTAATCCTGTTATGATGATCATTGGAATTCTTGCCGTCAACGGATCCTGCTGAAGTATTTCGCGCAACATAAAACCATTCATGTTGGACATCATCACATCACTGATAATTAACTGAGGATATTGCGTTTTAATCAGATCAAGCGCTGTTACTCCATTATCTGCTTCAATTGTTTCATGTCCTCGCGATTTCAGAACCGCTGAAATCATATTTCGAATAGAAGTTTCGTCGTCAACAACTAATATTTTTGCCATAACTTCCCCTAAGAATAAGTTATTTTCTGTTGTTAGTTAAGCATAATTTAGTGCTTTTACAACTTCTATTTGACGCAGATCAAACTACTGAATACAAAAAATGAATGATTTTTTTGGCAACGAGTGTCACGGCGAATATTTGTGAGTTTTTAAAGGAAAATTTCGGAGGAATATTTAAATGAGTATCGCGCCTTCGGCACGGAGAAGAAATTCTTTCGTCTTAATTCCGGCAGCATAACCGGTCAATGAACCGTCTGAACCGATGACACGATGGCATGGGACAATGATCGGTAAGGGATTGCAGCTATTGGCAAGCCCTACTGCTTGGAAGCCACGCGGAACGCCTGCCCGCCGTGCGAGTTGTTTATAGGAGATTGTCGTGCCGTAGGGTATGTTCCGTAATTCTTTCCATACGCGGAGTTGAAACGAGGTTCCAATGAGATCAATCGGTGCGGAAAACTTTGCGAGCTTGCCATTGAAATACCGTGTCAATTGATCGATCACTTCTTTATTCCGGCTTTTATTATCGACGACATCGTCATCATTAAAATTTGTCCTCAGCCAAGAAAAAAAATCTTTCTTCGTTTCTTTGGGAATACAGATTTTACACACACCTTTTTCTGTGGATGCGATGTAGATGGTTCCGATTTTGGAATCGATTGATGTGCAGTAGACTTTTGACATTGACTTGGTATGGAGATAGAATAACGGCTGGAAAATATAGGTAAGATAAAAATAGAGCGCAAGAAAGAAATTCTTTATTTTTTTGTAAGACTGAGAAAAATAAAAAGCGGGATGAGCCTTCACCATCCCGCTTCGTAATTTGAAACCGCCTTCAATTTCCCACCTCCCCAGATGGAAATACGCGGACGATTTCAAAAGAGCAAAAGTCTGTTTTTTCGAATATTGATAACGACAACATTGAACGACACTAGTCAATCGTATTCCTTACCGAAAGTAACTTCGCAATTGTCTTCTGAAAGTTGTTATACGACAAGAGCAAAAAATTACAGTTTGTAGTCGATTCCGATATTTAGGATTCCTAATCCAAAACCGATGCCTGCTGTTGCGAACAACTGTTCGGTGAGCATATATCGAGCATTGGCAGAAAGGCCAATAACAAATCCACCTGCGGTAACAGCTGGTCCGCTAAACGCCGGAGCCGGCGTAGATGTCCACTTAAAACTTGCTGAAGCAACATTATAACCAACATTTAGCGCACCCCAGGTATCCAATTTTTCATTTTTCAAAAGGTCGATATGATACGTTCCAGTTGCAAGAATGAGAATATTAGTATAATTATATTCACCCTGAGCAACTCCAAAATTGTATGCTTCGCTGTAACCGGAATAAGCAAGTGATCCGCCAACACCAATGTTTTCCTGTAATCCCATTTCATAACTACCGATAAAACCGACGGATGCGCCACCGATTGAACCTAACGCAAGTTTTACGCCGGCATATTGATCGCCTTTATTAATCAGCGTTCGTTGACTAAGGGAAACCGTCGAAATTGTCATAATGAGCATTATTGCAAAAAGCAGTTGTTTCATTGTATTCCTTTTGTTATGTGATTAAGTGATTATTAGTTATTGGGGATTATCGTATCAAAGACATTTTTTTTGTAAGAATATTTGTTCCGGATCGTAAAGAATAGAAATAGATACCGCTTGAGAACTTTGATGCATCAAAGGTGACAGAATATGATCCAGGCTGCATTGAAGAATTCACGAGTTCTTTCATCTTCCTGCCGATTAGATCATAAACTGTTACTGATACTATTCCGGCATCGCGCACCGTAAAGCGAATTGTGGTAGAAGGATTAAACGGATTTGGATAATTCTGATAGAGTGTGAATGATTCTGGGACAGATGTTGAAGCATCGAGAATGTTTGTAATCTTCGACGCACTTTGAAATAATCCCGAAGAAGTGCCGGCAAAAAGATCTCCGTTAGACGACGTGAACAATGATCGTAGCGAGGCTTGATTATCAATTGTTGTAATGTTGTTGGAAATCAAATTCCACGTTACGCCAAAATTAGTCGATTGATAGACATTTGAATTGATTCCGCTATTTGCACCGCCAAAGAACAGCTTCCCGTCAGTATTGACTGCGATATAAATGCCATACGGTTTACTTACTTTTTGCGTATCGATACGAACCCAATTGTCCCCATCATCCGTCGACCGAAAAGCTCCCCCATTTGCTCCAATGAAAAGATTTCCATTTGGCGCAAATGCGAGGCTGTAGATTGAAGTACTTCCGATACCATTTTTTAATTCAACCCACGTGCTTCCGCTATCGATTGAGCGAAAAACACCGGCACCGAAGAATGTTCTAAATCCAAACATCGTTCCGTTTGAAAGCTGATAAAGATATGATAACGGACTGTTGGAAACTTTTAACCAATCTTTCCCATGATTTGTACTTCGAAAAATTCCTGTGGATGTTCCTGCAATAATCGATTGATACGATGTTCCGAGCAGCGCGTTCACATAACCGCTCAAAACGGTGATCCCGGAAATAGGTTTAAACGACTTTCCATTATCGATGGAGCGATAAATTTTTGCGGCATAATAGTTATCAGCAACCAGAAGCGTATCTGCATAAAATCCCACAATAGGAATCCCTACCACTCCGGTGTTCATTGGATTCCATGTCTGCCCAAAATCTGAAGACCGATATAGCTTCTGATAGGCGCTGCCACCTGCCGTAAAGAATAGTTCGTGTCTCGGACTTTCCGTCATTAATGTGACGTTGGGAAAAGAAACCGGTAATCCTTTCCATGTCGTTCCCCCGTCTGTTGAACGATACATTTGGTCTTGTCCAAGAAAAATATTTCCGGATTTATTTACCGCAAGACTGCTGCCGGAGATAAACGGCGTTGTTATCTTCGTCCACACAACTCCATTGTTAGTTGTTTTATAGATTTCGTTGAGATTGTTATTATCTACAACGGCAAAAATTTCTCCGTTTGGTCCGTACGCAAGATCGTTGACGTACTGCTGATAAAAACCAATTGCGCTCCAAGAATTTCCGCCATCGGAGGAATACCGTATCCCATTTCCCGAGCGTACATAAATGGATCCATTCGGATGGACAATTGCTTTATACACAGCAACTGAATCTAACTTATTTGCACTCTTCGTCCAGGTAACACCATCGTCTGTGGAACGCACAGCATAACTGTAATCAAAAGAGGAATTCACCCTTGTAAAAGCGTATACCGTTTTTCCGTCGTACGTTGCTAATGCTCCAATTGTTGTATCACTTCCAAGTTGAGCTCCTCCGGCAATTTTTTGCCAACCATCCCCATTATTTGTTGAACGATAAATTCCAGCAGCAGTACCAACAAGCAGCGCACCACTTGCCGTTGCAATGACACTACTGCACGAAGTTTGTGTAATACCATTCCCGACAACTGTCCAACTCGTGCCTTTGTTTGTGGAACGGGAGATCTTTTTCTGATTTTCCGACAAGAAAATATATCCGTTCGGTGCAACCGCCATGTCAGTGACGTAATCAACAATCACCGGCGTTGACCACGTTGTGCCATTGTCTATCGAACGAGTGAAACCGGAATTCTGCGTACCGTAAATTGTATCGCCGCCGCCAAAATACATTTTGTTTAATGCACCGCTATACGGTTCTGTCCGTTTCCAAAATACTTGAGAATAAACCAATGAGATTGTTAGAAAACTCAGGAAAAAAACTTTTGCACGCATGGTAAATACACCCTCCTTATTTAATGAAATTCATTTTTTTTGTTTCAACAAAATTGCCACTGCGCAACTGATAGAAATAAATTCCGGTCGAAAGTTTTGTTGCATCGAATTTCATTTCATATGTTCCCACATTAAGTTTTTCATGTACAAGTGTTGTTACTTCCCGCCCGACAATGTCATAAATTTTCAATGTCGTCGCATCTGTATTTTGGATCTCAAAGCGAATTATTGTGGCAGGATTAAAAGGATTGGGATAATTTTGTTCCAAGGTAAACCTTGCCGGTATGTTTTCATCTATTCGTTGTACCGTGGAAATAGTTGCTGCGCTGTTCCATCGTGCGATACCAAGCATTGGTCTATTTCCGGCGAAATTAAAATTACCCGCGAACCAAACATCTCCGCCATCAACAAATATTCTGCTAGGTGCAACAGGACTTTTCGTATCATACCATAGAAAATTTTCAAAACCGCTCCCCAACTTCGTCCAACTGTTATTGATAAAATATCCAACTCCTGTATTGAATTGATACCCCAAACCTGCAATATTTCCACTCACAAACAAGGTGTCCCCTTGGAATGCAAAATCCTGAACTTGACTCACGGCTGACGATACGGTATCCCATTGAGATCCATTCCATTTTGCCAGCGAGATAATGGATTTACCACCGATGTTGGTAAAATCACCACTTACAAATATCGCGTTACCTTTGGAAAGGATTTTTCTCACCGATGCATTCGGTTTTATTCCAAGCGAATCCCATTTTACTCCATTCCATTTTCCCAGAAATTTTAATGATGCATTATTTGCCAAAGAAGTAAATTGACCTCCAATCACGAGGTCACCATTTTGAGCAAATGCAATACTTCGCACCACGCCGCCGACAGATGTAATAGAATCCCACTTGACACCATCCCACACGGCAAGATTCTTGATCTTATTGTTACTGTTTACGGTAAAGGAACCGCCAACATATAATTTCCCATTTTGATAAACGAGAGAATAAATACTGTTATCAAATATTCCTGTTCCCAACGCTTCCCATTTATTTGTGGTCCCGTTCCATTTGATAATGCTGCTTGCCATAACTTTTGAGCTATCCGTATTTAGTCCAAACGAGATTTTACCTGCAACATACACATCGCCATTATCGCCGGATGTCATTGCTGAAGGTTCAGCGTTACTTCCTAGTCCGTAATACAATCCTCGCCCGACTGGTGCCCAGCCGTACCCTGTCCACCGTTGAATACTAGGAGACCCTGGAATACGGATTTCACCTGCCAGAAAAAGATTTCCATTCGCTTTTGCATAATGACCGTATGCTAAATCGATGCCAAGCGTGGAGAGTGAATTCAGAGCAAGCCATTCTTTTGATGCCATTGAATAGCGTGCAACATTCTTTACAGAGACATTTCCTGCTCCGGTGATCTGCCTTCCGGCCACAATCACTTCATTTTGATACGATGCGATCTTTTCAATCTGCGCCGAAGCATAACCGGAAATCATACCAAGCCCTTCCCATTTACCGTTACTGAATCTTGCCAAATTACTCATTACAGAATTACTTGATTGAGATTGACGATGCACACCCGTGGCGAACAACTCACCATTGACCACAGTAACATTTCCGATCCCTGTATCGAGCAGCGAATCCACAGCACTCCACGAAGACCCGTTCCATTTTGCAAGATTGGGGATCAATTTACTACCGACTTTCACATAACTGCAACCGACATAAATATTCACTCCATCCAGGGCAATAGAATAAATGTTTCCAACTCCAGTTGCGCCTGAATTCAGGAATGAAAATCCGACGGAATCCCACGAAGTACCATTCCATTTTGCAAGTCCGCGTATCATTTTCCCGTCAAGGGTATTAAACTGACCACCTACAAGCAGAACATTTGTTACGGCATCATAGATCATGGTATTTACTGATGAAGAAATTCCAGCACCAAGCGGATTCCATTTTGTCCCATCCCATCGGGCAATACGTACCGCATTCACACCTGCGATTGTCACGGATCCATAAGAAACATACAAATCACCATTGTTTGGATTTATTGTCATTGCAGTAATACCTTGATAGTTATTGCCTGAAATTGCCGACCAGGCAGTACCGTTCCATTTTGCCAATCCATTTGCGCTGAACTCCCCTGCCGTTGTAAATCCTCCGGCAACATAAAGATCACCGTTTCGAGGATCTACAACCCATGCCTTTACTTCGGGACTAGGATTTCCTCCGATAATTCCTGATCCAAGTGCTTCCCATCTTCCTGTTGCACGGACCCACTTTGCAATATTTTTCGCCGCCACTGTTCCTGCATGTGTAAACTGATCGCCACCGACATACACATCCCCGTTACGTGGATCAACGCAGAGTTTCGTTTGGTAATAACTCGTACCAGGAATTCCAAAACGATAATCGAAATGAACATCGCCAGGATCTTGAGAAAATAAGGTTGCCGAAAAAATCAATAATGAAATGATGTGTAAGCGAATCATACCGTTCTCCCTCAATTGTGCACTTTATTTTTTCCCAAAACCGAGCAATTCGGCTTCCCCTAAAATAAATTTTACTGGAATCTGTTCACATATCTGTTTTGCCATAGTACTATCTGTCGCCGTCATAACTCCGAAACCTTCACGGGTTAAGACTTCTCGAAGTCGTCGAAGTTCAATTGTGTTTTTATCAATAATGAGGATATTTTCCTGCATAAAATTCCATAGTTGGTATTCAATTTTTAGATGGTAATACAAATGGTGTTCCAAAGATCTTAAAAATTAGGTTCGTTTTTCCCTGAATTTAATGGAGATTTTTTACTTGCAAGCAGAGTGTCGCAGGTTAGAAACAGATTGAAGGGGAATACATGTCGCTTAAAAGCGACAGGAAGTTAAGGCTCAACTTCCGAGATGGTTTTTGAGCGCAGTTTTTTGCAACGGCTTTATTAGATTTCAATTCCTAATTGAGCTAATAATTTATAGAAGTGTGTGCGGTTTACTCCAAGCATTTGAGCTGCTTCGGATTTTGATTTCGCAGCTCGGAGTACTCGAAGAATGTATAATTTTCGGAATTCCGTTTCAGCTTCTTCCAACGATTTCCCTCCGGCAACGATCGGTTCGGATTTTTCCTCTTCGATGATTTCCGGCGGAAGGTCCCACACTTCAATGACATCACTTTTCATCAAGACAACAGCCCGTTGAATAATATTATCCAATTCGCGTACGTTGCCGGGATAGACATAACTTTCTAACACATTCATGGCATCAGAAGAAATTTCGATCAATTTTCCATTGGAATATTTCTGCGTAAAGTATTTGGAGAGCTCGGCGACATCTTCCCTTCGTTCGCGCAGCGGAGGCATCGTCAACTCAATCACTTTTAAGCGGTAATAGAGATCTTCACGAAAACTTCCAGCTGCAACCATTTCCGGAATATTTCGATTCGTTGCAACTATAATTCGAACGTCAATTTTTTTGGATTGCACGCTCCCCAGACGCTCGAATTCTCTTGTCTGAATAACTCGCAGAAGTTTCGCTTGAAGATTGACATTCAGTTCACCAATCTCGTCAAGAAATAATGTTCCACCGTTGGCAAGTTCAATTTTTCCTGGTTTTGATTTTGTGGCGCCAGTGAATGCCCCGCTTTCATAACCGAATAGTTCTGATTCAAGTAGATCGTTTGGAATTGCTCCGCAATTGATTGTTACTAACGATCCGCTCGACCTTCTACTGTTGTGGTGAAGGACATGTGCCAGCAGATCTTTTCCTGTTCCATTTTCACCATAAAGAATTACACTGGCATCAGTGGGAGCAATTTTCGATGCTATCTTCAGGACATCAAACAATTTTTTGCTGGAGCCAATAATATCTTTACACTTCAAGTCCTTTCGAAGGTCCTCAAATTTCATCACAGTTTCAGCAACAAGCTTTTTCTCCAGCGATGTAATCTCAATAGATATTTCAAATCCCCGAACAATCTGTCGGGCAAAGGAAAGAAGGTAGACTAAATCTGCTTCCGTAAATGCTTTTTCTTTATTTCGCCTGTCCAGATAGACAGCACCAAACACTTTATCTTTTGCCACCAAAGGAACGCACATTGCAGCAGTGATGCCCAATCGAATAATACTGTTCTGTTTTGAAAATTTTTGATCAAATTGTGGAAATTGGGTTGGCTCAGATTTGGTAATTGTATTCCGAATAACAGTGGAACTCATTTCTTTCGCTTCGGGGTTTTTTTCGGGATCCATATTGCATGATACCACCGATTCTGTTGCTCCACTCTCATCAGCTAACACAATAAATCCTTGATCCGCCCTCAATTCTTTCACAACGGTTGTTATCGCCTTCTCCATCAACGAACGCATTTCCGTTTCCGACGAAAACAAAATTCCGGACGAATACAATACTTCGAATTGCCGCTTCGCTTCGGAGATTTGCTCAATCGATTTTTCCAACTTCTCCATCTGGTCGAACATTATATTCGTTTCACTATTTTGCCTGCGGTTTGCATCCATCAACATTTTGAATAGTTTATCTACTTTTTTTGCTACATCAGAATCAACGTGAGATGATTTAAGCAGAGTCGTCAACTCCATAAACTCGGATGAGAGTTGACTCATGGAATCGCCGAGCAGTTTTTGATATTTTTGTCGAAGGTCAGACATGTGAAAAACAATAATGAATGATGAATTACAAATGTTGAATTTTAGTTTTTACTTCATCGGTTGTGGCGAACCGATCGTTCATATCTTTTGCCAGACATTTCGCAACAATCTCATCCCATCCACCCGGAAGACCATCCCTCAGATGTGACGGAGATGGCGGAACCGTATTGAAGATAGAATGAATCAGAGCAATCTCATTCTCCCCTTTGAATGGTAATTCTTTCGTCAGCAATTCATACATGACCACGCCCAAAGAGAAGATATCGGTTCGCCGGTCTACATTCAAACTGGTCACTTGTTCCGGCGCTACGTATCCAAGCGTTCCCAACACAGTGCCGAGCGATGTCATTGTTGTTACCAATGGCGATTTAGATAATCCAAAGTCCATAATACGAAGATTTCCGTCAGCACCGAGCATTAAATTTCCTGTTTTCAGATCGCGGTGAATAATATCGTTTCCATGCACTTCCGATAATCCATCGCATACTTGAAGAAGATATCGCTTGATCTCATGGATCGAAAGTGGATGTTCTTTCTCCAATCGTTCGCGCAACGTTCCCCCGTTAAGATATTCCATTGCAATATATCCTCGTTCGCTCGATTCGCCAATTTCAAATACTTTAACAATGTTCGGATGATTGAACGATGCAAGCATATGCCCTTCGGCAGAGAGTCGGCGTCGGTTTTCTGGATCCTTCAACAATTCGGGATTCAATACTTTTAAAGCAACAATCTGTTTGGTATTCGTATCGATTGCTTTATAAACCTTTCCCATCCCACCTGAACCGAGAAGTTCCATTAGTCTATAATGAGAGATAAATGATGCTTCACGTTTTTTCAGGATTGAATGTCCGAGGAATAAAAAGATGACGGAAATTCCGGAAGTGCCAAGAAACGCAATAGTTGTTGAGGCAATTTCGGATTCATACACACTGATATGCACCAATATCAAAAACAAGATCACAACGCTTACAACGAAATACCATCTGGACATAATTTTTTGTGCCCCGATTTTCCTACCAATAATAAATATGATCCATAAAACAACGCCGAGTGAGATGCATTTTTGGATAATTGATGAAAGTGATAGTAAGGAAAGATTTCGTTGAATCGATTTTCTCCAATCAATCAACCGTCCGGTAACGAAATTTGATTCTGAAAAAGTGACGATAACACCGGAAGACACTTCCGCACTTTCTTGAATATTACCAGATGGGAATATTATTTTAATAGAATATTTCTCATCCGGCATTACACCAAAATGAATCTGGTTAACATTTTGAGTAGTTAATTGATTCCCCCCGCTTCCGACAACTCTTGATTGAATTTCTCCTTTAGTATTTCGCAAAACAATTTTTGCGCCGATTGAGGAGCGGTTCGATTCATCACCAACAATTTTTATTTTAATATAATTTTTCTCGTTCAAATTATTTCGAAACAATACTGCCCGATCTCCTTTACCAAGCGAAGCGCGTGAACTTCCGATAAACATATCCAGATCTCCGTCATCATCAATATCCGAAAGCGATGGTGTACCGACAAACTGGATACCAACGCGTTCCGAAACTTCCGAAAATGTGAACTGGGGAGAATTCAGAAAAAGTTTCGATCCGGCAAAGATGTCAACCCATCCGTCATTGTTCACATCTCCTGTTCCTACAATTCCATTTATCGGTTCCGGATGATTTATCAATTGCGTAAATCCTGCCTGTTGTGAAACATCCTTAAAAGATCCGTTTCCATAATTAGTCCATACCATTGGTGGAATTTTTTGACTATGGATGAACAAATCAATATTTCCATCATTATTAAAATCGGAGAGGGCAATCGCCGTCGGAGAAAGATCGGTTTGTGAGTAAAATAGAGAGTCATCCTTCTCCGAAAACCTCATTCCACCGTTGTTCAAAAAAAGACTGAAGAATTTTGTTTTGCTGCTGACATAATATGGAATAAAAATATCGGTCAGTCGATCGTTATTAAAATCTCCAAATACTGCTCCATAGGATGCATGGTTGAGCACCTTGTTAATTCCTGTTTCCGTTGTAACGACAGAGAATGTTCCTGAACCGTCACCGAGAAATATCTGATCCGGAAGATCGTAATTGGAAATATACAAATCGAGATTCCCGTCATTATTCAAGTCGACAAATTTTGCACTGTTGGGTACAAGAGGATTTATCTCAGCAAAGTTCAACATGGAACGCTCGGAGAAATCTCGAAAACCCCCTGCCGTTGTACCGAGATAAAATTTGAAATTTCGATTGTCAACCAATTGAAGAATATCGTCTTCTCCGTCGTTATTTACATCACCAACCGCCATTGTCATTGCATCGCGTGGTGCTGCAAGAAGATTTGTTTCAGAAGTAACATCCGAAAAGAGATCCGAACCGTTATTTTCATACAAAAGGCTCGTTCCACCATCGTTCGCCACCAGCAGATCGGGAAAATACTGATTACTGCGAAAAAAGAAATGAGCAAGTTTCCCAGCCCGACGAAGACCTGCCTGATTCGTAATATCTGTAAAAGAAAATCCCAGCGATTGAGACGTGGTATAAATTCCCTGGTTCCCAATCACCCACAAATGGAATTTGCCTGCCGAATCTTTCACAACTGAAATATCTGAGAACAAATCATCGTAATTTTTTATTGACTCGTCCTGTCTCCAAGAACTGCCATCATACGATAACAACGTGGAATTATTTCCAACGATCCAAGCACGCTGCTCATCAAGAGTAAAAACAGAGAACAATTGTTCACGAATATCGATCGAAACTTTTTGCCATTGATAATTTCTGCAAATCAAAATCGTCCCGCTATTTCCAACTGCCCATCCTGTGGAATCGTTCACCATCGATATTTTTTGTAACGTCTGGTTTGTTGGAGACTCAATTTTTTCCCAGCGTGTATTATCATATCGAATAATGACTCCATTTCTTCCCACAGCCCATCCGCTGTTTTTTGATGTCATGACAACATCGTTTAGGTCCCCATCATATGCCGTTGTTCGATTGGGATTGATAAGGGGACTTTCCACTTCTTTCCATTTCCCTCCGTCATAATGAAGGATGTGTCCCTGTTGTCCAACCATCCATGCTGTCCCATCAGAATAACGATGAATTCCTTTGAACATGACATAATCAATATCATCCCACATTATTTTTGGAATTGGTACTTCTTTGCGAACTCCATGCAGAAATGTTGATTGAATAGGTTGGTAAGCACCCTCATGTGTGCGATGATTCACTGTCCAAACATCGATAGAATCAGATCCTGCAATTAAAGGATAGTCAGAATACGGATATTCATAAAACGGTAACCATTGTCCCTTGTGAAATCGATATACCTTCCCTTTCACTTCTTTCCCCATTCCGCGGGAGATTGCAATACCATCGTCTGGGGAAAACATAATGATCCGGGCGCCGAGATCGACCGTTGCTTGCCGATACCATGTAGTTATTTCGGATGGATATGGTCTCTCGTTATTTGTTTTTGAAGTGCAAGAAAAAGCCCCAAAAACAAGTGCCGCACAGATTAATCTGATAATGGAAGTATTTATTGATGAGAATTCTCTAGCAATGTTCATTGAATAAAATTTACAGAATCTTGGACCGATAATCTATATAACAGTCCCTTAATTTGGATTTCCTAAACCACTGAAGTAACTATCCAAAATTCACCTTTGCTGAGCATTAAAAACCAATTCTTTCAATATACCAGATTCACGGTATTGCTGTTGTCGACTTATAAAGGTAGACTTTGGACAATTATTTTTTCGATTTCTCTCATACATACAATTATATCCCTTCTTGCTTTATTCACAGGATTACGAAGAATGAATTTAATTGAATCTGGAATACAAATAGATTAACTTCTCAACCATTGCTGACCAAATCTCTCAAACATCTGAAAGGCATTCCTATGAACACCCTCCTACGTCACAGTACTATTTCGATATTGCTTCTTCTTCTTTGGGGCATTTCTTCAGCGCAATCCCAACATGTTTTCAGCACAACAGATACGTTGGGTATTTCACCTCAAATACTTGTCGGGACGCTTTCCAATGGTATGCACTATTATATCCGTGAAAATAAGAAGCCGGAAAAACGAATGGAACTACGCCTTGCTGTGAAGGCAGGGTCTGTATTAGAGGATGACGATCAACAAGGTCTCGCACATTTTGTGGAGCATATGGCTTTCAACGGAACGGCCAGTTTCCCAAAAATGGATCTTATTAATTTTCTGGAAAGAACTGGAGTCCGTTTTGGTCCTCACTTGAATGCCTATACCAGTTTTGACCAAACGGTATACATGATCCAAGTCCCAACAGATTCAATTACCGTCGTAAAAAAATCAATGAAAATACTTGAAGAGTGGGCACACGCTCTTACATTTGACGATGGTGAAATCGATAAAGAACGGGGTGTTGTCGGTGAAGAATGGAGACTGGGACGCGGAGCATTTGAACGAGTGAACAATAAACATAATCCTACAATTTTTTATAATTCTCAATATGCAAAAAGACTTCCCATCGGAAAGAAAGAAGTCCTTGATACTGCTCACTATGATGCATTGAAACGATTTTATCAAACATGGTATCGTCCGAATCTTATGGCTGTTGTTGCTGTGGGCGACTTTGACAAATTTGAAATGGAGAAAATGATCAAAGAGCAATTTTCTGTATTGACAAACCCCGCTAATGAACGTACACGAACGGAATACACTCTTCCGAATCATTCCGAACCGGTTGTCTCCATTGCGGCAGACAAAGAACTTCCGTTTGCTTCGGTGAATATTTATTTCAAACGAAAAAGAGATGCGGAAATTATTGTCAGCGATTATAAAAAATATATCCTCGATCAACTATACGATGGAATGTTGAACGCACGCCTCCAAGAGCGGCTGCAGAAACCAAACCCTCCGTTTGTTTTCGGTAATGCAGGGAATTTCAAATTTATCGGAGGTGCACAAGCATATGGCCTTTTTGCAAACGTAAAAGAAAATGAAATTCTTCGCGGCATTGAAGCATTGGTCACTGAAGCATATCGAGTAAAACAATTTGGATTTACACAATCCGAGCTTGACCGCCAAAAAATGCAAAGTGTCAGGACGATTGAACAATCGTTCCGGGAACGTGAAAAGACAGAATCTCGAAGCCATGCTGATGAATACCTTCGTCATTTTTTACAGCAGGAACTGATCCCGGGTATCGAAGTGGAATTTGAACTTTACAAACAGTTCGTTCCGGGAATAACTCTTGCAGAAATAAATGCTCTCACCAGTGAACGGATCACCGATAACAATCGTGTTATTACCGTATCAGTTCCGGAAAAAGAAGGAGTCGCTGCTCCGAAAATGGAAGAAGTGCTCAATGTATTACGTGACGTAAGCACAAAAACTTTAGAACCGTATGTAGATGCAGTCAGTTCAAAGCCGCTTCTTGGTACCGCTCCAAAACCGGGTAAAGTTGTGAAACAAAAAGAAATTAAAGATTTAGGAGCATGGGAATGGTCACTGTCGAACGGTGCAAAAGTAGTTGTGAAATCGACCGACTTTAAGAATGATGAAATTTTATTCTCAGCGTTCAGTCCGGGTGGTCACTCTCTCGTGTCCGATAAAGATTTTATGTCCGGAGTGATGTCGTCGCAACTTGCGCTGTTGAGCGGCATCGGAGAATTTGACGCAGTGTCGATCCAAAAAATGCTTACCGGTAAAATTGTCCGTGTCCTACCCTCCATTTCGGAATTGTCAGAAGGATTCAACGGAAGCGCAGCTCCGCAGGATATTGAGACAATGTTCCAACTTATCTATTTAAGTTTCACCTCGCCCCGTCTGGACACCAATGCTGCCGGTGCGTTTCTTTCGCGAATGAAATCCTATTTACAGAATATGAATGTCTCACCGGAAAAAACATTCCAAGATTCTCTTCAGGTGACGTTGACTCAGCATCATTACCGTGCCCGTCCACAACAACCGGAATTGTTGGATGAAGTGAATCTTGTCCGTGCATATACCATTTACAAAGAACGATTTGCGGATGCCAGCGACTTCACATTCATTTTTGTCGGCAACATAAAACCAGATTCATTAAAACCACTTATTGAAAAATATCTTGCCAGTCTTCCTTCAACAAAACGAAAAGAGAATTGGAAAGATGTGGGAATGAAAGCTCCAAAGGGGATCGTCACAAAAGAGGTGATTAAGGGAATTGAACCAAAAAGCTCTGTGGTATTAACATTTACTGGACCATTCGTGTGGAATGATCAAAACAGATTCGAATTTAATGCCATGATCGAAGTATTAAGGATAAAACTTCGTGAAGTCCTTCGAGAAGACAAAGGGGGCGTTTATGGTGTAGGCGTTTCAGGTTCACCCTCACTCTATCCACGAAAGGAATATTCAGTCCGTATCGGTTTTGGCTGCAATCCTGAACGAGTTGATGAATTAGTCACCGCAGTGATGCAACAAATTGACACTTTAAAATTGAAACCCACAGATCCTCTGTACGTTGACAAAGTAAAGGAATTGCAACGCCGGGATCGTGAAGTAAACCTGAAAGAAAATAATTATTGGATGAATGTTTTCCGTGGAGCCTATACAAACAGCGAGGATCCCAGATCAATGTTAAAAATACCGCAGCAGATCGATAAATTATCTGCCGTTTCTATTCAACATTCCGCCAAAACATATTTTGACATGAAGAATATTGTAAAGATAGTTCTGAAACCGGAAAAAAAATAGACATCGACATTGAATCATGGGAACTTATCTGGTATCTTTCAACGTTAGGTTCATACACCAATTAAAGGAATATCATGAAAAAATATATCGTACTGATCACCGTTGTATTTGCTCTTTCGGTTTTTGCAAAGGATAAAACAAAAACCATCTCCCTTTCTATCTCAGGAATGACTTGCCAATCGTGCGCTAGCACAGTTGAAAAAGCATTAAAAGGAGTAAGCGGGGTTACCAAAGCAAAAGTTGATTTGAACGACAAAAAGGCAACTGTAACGTACGCCAGCGCTAAGACATCCACTTCTTCGTTAATTAAAGCTGTTGTTGATGCGGGATTTGATGCACATGAAGGAAAAGCAGGGTCAAAAACCGAATTGAAAAAACAGTCGAAATCGGATGGTGAGGAATGCGAAGATGACTGCTGTGGTGACGAGGGCGACAGTCATTCAAAATCCATGAAGACAAAAAAGTCAGAAACAAAAAAATCATGACAATTATAGATTTTCCAAATCTTGGAGATTTGGAAAATCTGTTGGGAATAAAAAACGCCGTTGAACCTCCCCAGGTCAACGGCGTTTCTGTTTTGTCATTCAATCGCCTTCATATATGAACGACAATATTACTTTGGCTTACATTTTATCGATACTATTTTTGAAGCAACCATTCGCAATATTATTTCAGCAAAGTCATTATTTTCATTTCCACAAATTTTCCAATTTGTAATCGGTAGAAATACACTCCGCTTGCTAAGCCTGTTCCGTTGAATGACGTTTTATAAGACCCGATATTCATTTGCTCATGCACGAGTGTGGCGGCTTCCCTACCTAAAACATCATACACTTTTAATGTGACAAATCCATTCTGTGGAATTTGAAATTCAATAGTTGTCGTGGGATTGAACGGATTAGGATAATTTTGTTTGAGCGTGAATATGTCGGGTGTTTGTCCAACGAATACTTCGACAGATTGTGAATATTCATATTTTCCATCACGATCGATTTGTTTCAAACGATACGAATATTTTCCTGTTGAAATAGTTCGATCGGTATATGAATATTCTTTAGGAGAATGAGATGTTCCCGCCCCGCTAGTAAAACCAATGTTGGTCCACGAGTTATTGATATGCCGCTCAATTTCAAAACCATAATTATTGATTTCCGTTGCCGTTTTCCAATAAAGTATATTTGTATTACCGACAGTGCGGACATCAAAAGAAACAAGTTCAACGGGAAGAATCGTTGATACTGTCCTACGCCAAACACCGTTGTTTTTTGTTCCTGCAAACAAATAATTTCCAAACTTAAAAAGAGAATTTACATCATATTTATTAAGATTGTTCGTATTAATATCAATCCAAGTAGTTCCTTTATTGTTTGTGCTTCGAACTCCACCTGCATATTTTGCATCAGATCCAACACACACAACAGTGTCAACGACTTCCCAACATCGTGGATCTGCATTTGTATTTGTTCCAATACCAGTCAAGGCAATCCAGGAACTTCCATCATCATCTGAGCGATACATTTTACCAGTTCCACCCGAGCCTACTTGAAACATTCCTACATATATTTGTGTCGTGCCGGATTTTGCCCAAATTGTTTGAGCAAAGGAATCGGCTGCAGCAAATCCAGTATTTATTGCTGCCCAATTTTCACCGTAATCGGTTGACTTATAAACGCCTTTTCCGTTTAAAGCAGCATAAAGGTTTGTTCCTTTCGTACTGATGAATCGTATTTTGGCACTTGCAGGCAATCCGGTACTTTTTACACTCCATCCATTCGTGATTGTACTTTCACTTGTAACATCTAATCGAAAAATACCGGAACCTTCCGTCCCGGCAAAGATGAAATCACCAAGTGCATAGAGAGAATTACAATTTAAAAGAGTTAAACCGGTATTAAGAGAATTCCAATTTTGACCATTATCGGTGGATCGATAAACACCATTGCTCCAGACGCTTGCAACTGTGCTTGAGGAAAAATTTGTAATTGATTTGACATCAGAATTCGCCGGTAAGCCAGTATTCAATGCCGACCAATTATTACCGTTATCTGTTGAACCATAAATTCCAGCAGAAGATGTGCCGGCAAGAAGAATACTTCTCCCCGCTAATACGTTTATGGTCACATTTTGAGCTAACCCCGCTCCCAATGAATCCCACTGCGCCATAACAAAACTATGAAATAAAATATTACAGGCTAGCATAAACGAGACATAGTGTAACTTTTTCATTGTGTTTTCCTTATGACTACAACGATATATCATTGAATCCATTGAAATATCATATTATGTTTTTATCTATCTATCTTTAAACTTTAAAATTATTTTATAAGCATCATTCGTTTTGTTTCAATGGTGTTGCCTGCCTGTAATCTGTAGAAATACATTCCGTTAGATAATTTCGGTGCCTCAAAATTTATTGAATAATTTCCTGCTGCAAGTTCTTCGTTTACCAACAGGGCAATTTCTTTTCCTAACACATCATATATTTTCAATATCACATGACTGTTCATTGGTAACTGATAATTTATCACTGTGCTTGGATTGAACGGATTGGGATAGTTTTGTGAAAGAGAAAATTTTTGAGGAATGGTTCTTTTGGAAATATTCTTCACTTCCGTTAAACCTCCGGCATTATTTGTTCGTGCAATAAGACCGGAATACCCAGCCGCATAACCAACAGTTGGTGAAACAAAATACAATGCATTCACGTCACCGGCACCGGACTTTTTTGTCCATGTTGTTCCTCCATCCGTGGTTCCGTAAAACCACGAATTTTGACTGCAGGCAAATCCGATAGTGGAATTTACAAATTGAATATCTCTTAAATTTTCGATACCAATGGATACAGAACTCCAGGTACTGCCACCATCGGTTGTTTTTTGGGCCGCTGAACTTCCAAACGTAATCCAACCAGTATTCTCATCAATCATCCATAATGATGTAATACTGGTTGCAAAAGGTGCTAATTTATTTACCCACGTTTTTCCACCATCGGTGGTTTTATACACTCCTCCCTTGTCATCTGTTGTATAACCTGTTGATGCATTCACCATCCATATTTCTGTCATTGCTCGCGATGTACCTACCAATGATTTTGTCCAAGTCGATCCCCCATCGGTCGTACTGACAACATATCCGCTATCCACAGCAATCCAAACGTTATTGGCATCCACCATTGAAACAGCATAATGAGTTTTATTTACTCCGGTAGAAAAACCAGTCCAACTTAATCCTCCATTATTCGTCTTCCAAGCTGAATTCAATCCTCCCTGGGAATTTCCCACAACCCAGCCATTTTGACTGTCAACAAAACGGAATTCATATGCTGAGAAACCGATAAATGTCTTAAGCTTATTCCAAACAGTCCCTCCATTTGTTGTTTTTAAGAATTCTGTATTGGTGATAACCCAGCCCGTATCCGCATTGAAGAATTGCACGTCAGCGCAGGAATTAGTTGTTTGCGAAGAGTTTTTTTTCGTCCATGTCACCCCGCCGTCCGATGTTGTGGCGACCAAACCTCCATTTCCAACAATCCATCCAACGGTCGATGAAATAAATTGATGTCCTGCCGCACCACTCGGGGGATTTCCAACAGCTGTCCACGTGGTTCCACCATTCGTAGTCTTACTCAAACTTGATCCGCGCAGCCAGCCATTGTTGACATCAATAAAACTAAATTTTCCACTATTTGATCCGGCCACTGTTTTAACACCCCACGTTTTTCCACCATCTGTAGTCGCATAGAGTCCAAGTTCAGATGCCGCCACTCCCGATGTTGAATCCTTAAAATAGATATCTGTCAAATATTGACCTGCACCGGTAAGCGTCTGCCCCCATGTCGTTCCGCCATCGGTTGACTTCCAAATGGAACCATCTTTAAAATGACCGATCCAAATATATTGTGGATTAAGTGCAAACATAGAACTGATTCCGGATTTTGTACTCACTGTTGTTGAATTCCACGTTGTTCCGCCATTTGTTGTTTTCAAAAAGTAAAGTGTATTGCCATAACTGCCCCCCACATAGATAGAATCCGGACTAAATATTTTTATGGAATTATAAAACGCCGATATTGTCGGAGTAATTTTTGTCCACGTCTCTCCACCATCCGTGGTTTTGTGTATGTCGCTACCCAAAATAAAGCCGAGAGTGGCATTAAAAAATTGGATCGTAAAATTATATTGTGTTGAGGTTGGGATATTTTTCCAAGTCACACCGCCGTCTGTCGTCTTTATGACAGTATAATTTCCAACAGTAATTGCGGTTGTTTGATTAAAGGCATGGATAGAACCCAACGATACTGCTGTTGGATACGGATGTTGTGTTTGCCATCCAGTCTGAGCAAATAACGAAGTGAAAAAAAATACAACCAGTACATATAGTTTCATGGTTTCCCCTATGAGTAAGTATAAATTTTACGGACTATTTATCAATAAATTAACGTCAGGAGGAGTAAGCATCAATAACGCATATGTGTCATTTTGCGTCAGAGAATCTATGGGAAGATGTTTATTTCAGCAAGCCTTGTTTGATTGCTTTAGAGACAGCTTCACTGCGGGAGTGGACATGAAGTTTTTCGTAGATGTTGCGGATATGGTTTCGAACGGTTTCTGGTGAAATGAAAATTTTCTCTGCAATCTGTTTATAGTTATATCCTTGAACAAGCAGTCCCAATACTTCTTGTTCTCGTGTTGAAATATTTTCGGTGGTTGCATCCTTTATCTCTGCGCGAGTTTTGAACGCTTCCAGTACCCTTCGCGCAACAAACGGTGTCATGGACGTTCCACCATTCATGGTCTCGACTATGGCATCAAGAATCTTATGCCCCGGGGTTTGTTTTAATAAATATCCGTCGGCGCCGGCAAAAATTGCTTGCATAATCTTTTCATCATCGGTAAAATTGGTCAGCATAATTATGCGAAGCGGATTTGCACGCTTCTTCAATTCTGCAACTCCCTCAATCCCGGAGCGCTGCGGAAGTCCGATATCCATCAGTACAACATCCGCCTCTGGCATATGCTCCAACGCATCATTGACATTTTCAAAGACGTCAGTAAGGACAAATCCTTTTGCCGATTCTATCACTTCACTGACTATTTCTCTGTAAGAAGGATGGTCTTCGACTAGAACGACACGAATATTTTTTCTTTTCTGTGGCATAATCTGTTTGTTAATATGTCGCTGAGTCTTCGCAGAATCAATGACGCAACTGCGCTATTTTTACTTTCACGGAGATACTTGTCCCTTTATTTTTTTTCGATTCAACAGTGAATTCTGCGCCGATAGTTTTAGCTCTTGTTTCCATATTCAGCAGTCCATTGCCGCCGACCGTATTCTTTTTTATGCTTTCTCCACCCATTCCTTTCCCATTGTCACGAATGGTTAGATAAAAGAACTCCTGCTCATACCAAGAGATCAATTCTATAGACGAGGCATTTGAATGTTTGATTATATTGTTCACCGCCTCTTTAAAGATAAGATAAACGTTTTTACGTATTTCTTCTGAGATCATGATATTTGGGGGAATAATACAAAATGCCAGATGACATTGTAAGGAATGGTCAGCACACCATTGAGCGGCAAGATCGCCAATTCTATCAACAAGATTATTTAAAGTATCATGTTGCGGCGATAAAGACCATACAACTTCTTCCATCGCTTGTTTTGCATCAGAAGAAAGAGTAGAAATTTTTTCGACTGCATCTACAAGATCACTACGTTTTTTTCTCGATCGATGATGTACCATTTCGGCATAGAGAGAAATACTACTAATTGTCGTGGCAACATCGTCGTGCAAATCGCGTGCAATTTGTTCACGGGTCCGTTGGCGTTCCTCAAGAATCGCCTTCTGCTGTTGTAATTCAACAATACTTCGTTGAAATTTTCGTTTCGAAGTATACCAAACACCACCAATGATCAAACTAACAAAAAGAAATACTGAAGCTCCTCGAAATAACACTGTTCCCCACCATGGTGGTAAGATACGAATGTTGATCGATGTTCCTGTTTCATTCCAGATTCCATCATTATTCGTTCCTTTCACTTGAAAAACATATTCACCCGGATCAAGATTGGCAAAACTAGCATATCTACGAACATCGGTATAAGTCCATTGGTCGGTAATACCGAGTAGACGATACGCGTAACGGTTCTTTTGCGGGGATTCAAAACACAACGAAGCAAATTCAAATGATAAATAGTTTTCATTATACGGCAGTACGATTGTGTTGTGTTCAAGAAGTTCATTTCGCGGTTTTTCAAATATCCTAAAATCCGTAATGGCTATGTGCGGAACAATCGTATTTTCTTCAATCTGCGATGGATAAAATTCAACAAATCCAGAAACTCCTCCAAAAAACATTTTTCCCGTTTGGTGGAGATAAAATGCATTTTGATTAAACTCGTTCGAGGGTAGTCCATCTTGATGAGTGTAGTTATAAAAGGTTTCCGTACGCACTTCAAATTTAGAAATTCCCTTATTGCTGCTCATCCATAAATCCCCATACAAATCCGGCAAAACACAATATAGATTATTGTTGATTAAGCCCTCCTTTTCTTGATAATGGGTGTAAGAACTTTTTCCATCGATTTCTTCGATCTTATCCAGTCCACCTCCATATGTGGCAGCCCATAATGTATGATTGGGATCTTCATACGCATGCATCACAATCGAATTGCTGAGCGATTGAGTATTCCCTTTGCTGTATTGATAGTGGCGGACAAACATTCGTTTTTGTGTATCATATCGAAATATTCCCCTCCCATTAGTGCATACGATAATTGAGTGAGCTGTACTACCTTTGACAAGATGAAGCACTGGAAATATTTTTGACAATGAAGTATCGAACGGGATTGGTTCAAAGCGTTCGTATGTTTTGCCGATCGATTTAAAAAATCCATCACTTGAACCGATCCATAAGGTACTATCCATCTCGAGGAAGGAATAGATGCGCCAATGATAGATTGATGACGTCGGTTGAATATTTTTATACTCAAACTGTTTCAAACGTGTATTCCACACATACAATCCATCCCGAGTACCTGCCAATAATTTTCCTTCATTATCCTTAAAGAGTGAATAAATTGTTGTTTTAGGAATATTAAAATATTTTCCCAATACGGTATAGGTATTCTGTGTTCTTCCTAAAAGAAATACTCCTTCGCGGGTTCCAATCCATAATGTATCCTCCCCGGATTGAAGCAATGTAATTATTTCCCCGTTTGTCAATGATGGGATCTTTTGTTGCGTGGAGCCAAATGAAACAAACTTTTTCCTTTGAGGAATAGATTTATTCAACCCGGAAGAAGTTCCAACCCAAATAACTCCTGATTGATCTTTTCGAAATGAGAGTAATGAAACTGCATTCAGGCTTTTACTATTGATCGGATCGTGTCGAAACTCTTCGTATTCTTGAATTACTATTTTTGAACGAGAAACCTGAGCATATTTTTTGACATGCATTAATTTTTCGTACGATGTAAACCATAACGAACTATCCCGATCGAGGTGGCTTTGATGTACATTATATTCACAGCGAAGAAATGAATTTTTGTAGGTGGGTTCTAAATAATTTTTCCCCACAGGATCAAAAACCACTACTTTATCGTTCGAAGAAACACACCAAAATTTCCCTTGCGTATCCCGAATTGGTTCAAAAACACCAAATTGTTTCCCGTTGGTATCGGTATAGGGATACCGCTCAACTGTATTAAAACGAAGATGATATCGAAGTAAACCATCCAGAGACCCCATCCACAAGATGTCATCAGATTCAATGAGTATTCCATGAATGGTCAATTTATTACCCAAAGAAGTGTTGACGCTTGGAAGAACATAGTTTGTGAATTGTTCACTTGTTGTATCATAGATTCCAAAACCGTCATTGGAACCAACGAATATTTTTCCATCGTTTCGTTGCACCATTGAATAAATATTCAACGACGGCATCGAAAATTGATCTAAAGAATCGGGTAGGAATTGTTTCACCTCACCAGTGCGCGGATGAAATCGATTCAATCCAAGCTGCGTCATTGCCCAGAGAAAACCTGACGAATCGTAGAACAAAGCGCGGACATTGTTGTTTGATAGTGTTGTTGAATCGTTTGGATCACTCCGATACGTAACAAAATTGTATCCGTCATACCGAACAAGGCCATCCCATGTCGCCAGCCATAAGAAACCCTCTTTATCCTGCACAATGTCACTGACTGTGCTCTGAGGTAGACCATCGCTTAATCCCAATCGTTGAAATTGAAGTTGTTGCGGCGTAATGAATTGAAAGAGAAAAAAAATGAGGATTACTGTTTTCTGCATACAAAGAATATACAAGGAGTGAAGGAATACAGCAACATCGGTGAATGCAATGGTCGTTGCATTCTCTATTGGTATCGTTTGTTTTTTGAGCAATCTCTTTCACACAAAATCCCTTGCATAAATCATGTATCTTCTGTACTATTTCGAACATTCTCCCACAAACATCAATGAGACTTTTTTGAAGGAGTATTACAATGTCGGAAACAAAAAATGCGCAGGTCAATCCCGCAAAAGATGAAATCTACTACCCATCCCCTGACATCATCGCTCAAGCAAATGTAAAAGATCCTGAAGCCGTCCGCAAAGAAGCAGCAAAAGATATAAAAGCCTATTGGGCAAAACGGGCGGAAGAACTTGAGTGGTATAAAAAGTGGGATACTGTCTTGGATGATTCAAACAAACCATTTTTCAAATGGTTTACGGGTGGGAAAACAAATATTGTTTTGAATGCTTTGGACCGACATGTGAAATCGTGGCGACGCAATAAACTTGCATTGATTTGGGAAAGCGAAAAAGGTGAAGTTCGTTCGTTTTCCTATCATGCCATGAATCGAGAAGTCTGCAAATTTGCCAATGTTCTCAAAAGTATGGGTGTTGTTAAAGGCGATCTTGTCACCATCTACATGCCGAGAATCCCCGAGACGGTAATTGCCATGCTTGCTACAGCAAAAATCGGCGCAGTCCATTCAGTTGTGTACGGAGGATTTTCCGTGGAAGCACTTCATGGGCGTATTGAAGATAGTGGATCGAAAGTTGTCATCACCGCCGACGGCGGAAATATGAACGGAAAAAAAATTGAACTGAAAAAAATTGTGGATGAAGCTTTAAAGCGTTCAGGAGCTCCGGAAAATGTCGTCGTCATTAAACATCTCGGCATTGATGTGACGATGGAACAGGGACGTGATTTTTGGTATCACGAACTGATGACGATGCCAATGTCAAAAAACGGTTTGAAATGTGAGACCGAAGTAATGGATGCAGAAGATCCCCTCTTCATTCTTTATACTTCCGGAACTACTGGAAAGCCAAAAGCTATTCTTCACACACACGGCGGTTACTCCGTTGGAATTAATGCAACTATTAAAGATGTGTTCGATTTAAAAGAAGAAGATCGCTGGTGGTGTACGGCTGATCCGGGATGGATTACAGGACACTCATACATTGTTTATGGACCATTAATTGCCGGTGCAACATCCATCATGTATGAAGGGGCGCCGACTTATCCTTATCCAGACCGCTGGTGGTCTATTATCGAAAAATATGGAGTTACAATTTTTTATTCTACACCGACTGCCATTCGTGGATTAATGCGTTTTGGTCAATCATGGGCAAATCGACATGATCTCTCTTCCCTTCGACTACTCGGCAGCGTCGGCGAACCGATCAATCCCGAGGCGTGGCGATGGTTCCACAAAATTATCGGAAAAGAAAAATGTCCAATTATGGATACATGGTGGCAAACGGAGACGGGAATGTTTATGATGGCACCGATGCCTGCGCAACCATTGAAACCGGGTTCTGCCACAAAACCATTCCCCGGCATCGACGCTGATGTTGTCAATGCTGAAGGGAAACCTGTTGCCGTTGGTGAAGAAGGATTTCTCATCCTAAAAAATCCATGGCCGGCAATGATGCGAACCATCTTTAAAGATCCGGAACGATATGTCAGTACTTATTGGAGCACTTATCCCGGATTTTATTTTGCCGGCGACTCCGCCCGAAAAGACAGTGACGGATATTTCTGGGTTATTGGTCGAGTAGACGACGTCATTAAAGTTAGTGGTTACCGCTTGGGAACAGCAGAAATTGAATCGGCATTCATAACGCATCACGCGGTTGCTGAAGCCGCTGTTATTGGACTACCGCATGAGCTGAAAGGAATGGCAATTCATGCCTATCTAATATTGAAAGCGGGAAACGAAGGGAATGATGCACTCATAGAAGATCTTCGAAAACACATTTCCCATGAACTTGGACCAATTGCAAAACCGGAGAAGATTGAGTTTGTGACGACATTGCCAAAGACACGGAGCGGGAAAATTATGCGGCGTTTGTTGAAAGCACGAGCTCAAGGATTAAGCGAGGGAGATATTTCAACATTGGAAGAATAGATTTAATAACCTTGCGAAGGTTTTAAGTTTTTTTCAGTCAACCTTCGCAAGGTTTTCCAAACCAAATACAAACATTAACTCTTCACCTAGCATAGCTTATTTGCTACTGCCCTTCTACCCAAAATACTCCGCGTTGTTCACTTTTTTCATCACTCTTTTTTTCAAGACATGGTCAAACCAAAAATATATGCTGACGAAAACAAGGATAGATATTCCGTAAGAAATTTCGGTGGAGTATATCAGCGGGAAAAGAAACAATAAACCAATTGTAACAATAAACGGTAAAATTCCTATAATGAGCCCTGTTATCGTCGCTTTTTCCGCGAACTGAACCGGACGACTAAATGGTATTCTCGGATACATGATAAAGAGTAACTTTATTGTCACAGCACTGAATAAGAGTAAAATGATACTGTGCATCACAACATGAAAACCATTTGGGATAATGAAAAAAAACACAGATCCGAGAAACAGAATATACGGTAGCATGTAAAATCGAAACAATAATTTTTCCATCGCTAATATCAATTCGGCTTTGCTGACGGGTGTTGCAAAAAATATCCACGATGCAAGATAGGAACGGGATTTCGAGGTTCCTTCTACAAGAACCGTCGGTAAAAAAAGAAGTGGAAGATACAGAAACGCCGATTGCATAACATCGTTCATTGTAAAATAGAATGGATCAAATTCAACATCGCTCCTATTTAATCCCATGAAGAGGTAAAAAATCGTCAATGGAAGCATCCCAAGAATACTTAACCTGAATTGTGTGTCATGCTTAAACTGTCCCCATACTAATAAGGCCATTGCACGCGTTTCGAATTCCGACGTAAACCAAAGGGAAGATGTTGCTTTACCGCTCCCCTTTTTTATAGACGTTTGAGACTCGGAAACTGTTCTGGAAAGATCTTCAGCATACGAGAGTGAAATTTTACCAAGCGCCATAGGAATGATTGCCACAAACATCAACATCCCTGTCAATGCTCCAATATACGTAGCAGTATTACTTGATCCATTCACCAAAAAAACAATTGATGCAAACCAGCTTTGAGGAAGAAAATATAATGACGTTGGCAGTATATCTCCATTTCCAAGATCGAGATCCCGCATCATTTTGGGGAGAATAACATACGAACCAAATATCAGAAACGACATAATCATTTGGAGCATACTTAAAATATTTTGGAGATGCGTTTGCTTGATAAACCGCATGATGGTCGTATAGAAGAGGATCATTAACATTGACACTGAAATACCGAGCAATACGACTGCAAAAAGAGAAGCTATTATTATTCCTGGTTGAAAGGTCAGCGAGGAGATAGATTTCGAGTTTTTGAATGCAAACATGATGCAGCTTGGAAGTCCTAATGATAACGATGTAAGAAAAACGTAGACGAATGTAAACGATATCTTCACAGCAAAATATGTTCGGGATGAAATCGGTTGATAGGAAAGAACTGTATAATCTTCTGGAGAAATGATGAGGCTTCCGAATTCAACCAACATGGTCATGCCGATGGAAATAGCAATAATTGAAAAAACAAAAAACACCGACCACGACAATGATGGAATCGCAAGCACCATCATACTGTAAGCAATTCCAAAAATAATATTCATAATGAAAAACGTGACCAATGCTTTGTTGACAGCTTTCCCTTGATCTTTTGGCTGTTGCCCTCCAAGAGATCTTACACTTCTGTTTGCGGATTGCAGTGAATAGTGCATCATTACCCGCCACTGATGATAATCTACACCAACCGCAGTCAATAATTGTTGAATCATTGTTTCCCCATTGCATTCATAAATTCCTGCGCAGATTCTTTTGCATCACGCACACCGGTTAATTTGGCAAACGCTTCTTCCAGCGATTTCTCTCCCGTTGCCTGTAAAATTTCAAGTGCAGTTCCGTCGATGAGCATTGATCCATTATTAATAATGGCAATGCGGGTACAAACCCGTTCAACCACATCTAGAATATGTGACGTAAAGAAAATCGTTTTCCCTTGCGCGGAGAGTTTTTTCAACAATTCTTTAAATATCAGCGAGGCATTGGAATCCAAACCGTTCATTGGTTCATCAAGAAACAACACGTCTGGATTGTGCATGAGAGCAGCGGCTATTAAAATTTTCTGCTTCATTCCTTTGGAATATTGTTGAATCCGTTCATGCTGACTCTCCTGAAGATCAAACAATGATAGAAATTCAATACTTCGTTTTTCAGCAATTTCAGCGTCCAGGTGGTGCAGATCAGCAACAAGCTGTAAATACTCCCTTCCTGTTAGACTCTCAAATAACGCCCCGGATTCCGGGACATAGCCGATCCTTTTTTTCACTTCAATTGGATCCGTTACAATATTAAACCCCGCAACCCGCGCCAATCCGCTTGTGGGAAAAACCATCCCGGTTAAAATTTTAACCGTGGTCGATTTCCCGGCTCCATTCGGACCAAGAAATCCAAAAATCTCTCCTTTTCCCACAGACAAGGAAAGATTATTTACTGCATTCTTATCACCATACTGTTTTACGAGGTTTTGAATTTCAATCATTGTTCAACTCCGGTTTAAAATAAAAATATCCATCGATCAATGGATTCAAAAATTTAGCTGAGCATCGTACATGCATGATAGACAAACAACAATTTTGTTACTGAGCATTATCCATGTTCATCATAAGCATGATTGACAAACAACGAAGGTGTAATTGGTAAATGTCTAGAAGCCATCTCAAAGACACAAAATCACGGTCATTCTGAATCCCGATGCAATCTCCGAAGGAGTCCTTCGGACCTGAGCGGAGCGAAGGATATCGGGATGAACCTGTCCGCCAAAGGCGGAGAATCTGAAAATAGTATCAGATTTGCCGACATCATTTTGTATTGTGCGGCACTTCCCGTTTTTTGAGATTCCGCCTTGCAGGATTCCCAAATGCGGAACCGTACAGCGGAGCTTCGCTGCGCTTAATAAAAAACATCCATGGCTTGCTCACATCCTTCGCTCCGCTCAGGATGGCAATAGTTTCATTTTTGAGATGGCTACTACTATTTTACATAGCGTATTCTTTTAACAAATTGTAGCCAAGCACTAAACTGACTATCAACAATATCATTCCAAAAAACCTGGTGACTTTTCTGATTCTGCTGATTTCAAACTTCATTTTTTGTTTTTCGACCAATTCAACTAAGGTAAAAAACCAGCCCGTAACTCCGACACCTGTGCCGAGTGCAAACAATGCATTATCCAGCAATACGGGTTGAATAATATGATATCCATGAACAATACCCCCAATCGTTATCCAATACGCAAGGAATGAAGGATTAGAAAAATACATCGCCATTCCCAATAAAAAATAGCGTTTAAATCCGGGAGCATCTTCTTCACTCGGTTGGAAATGTGCCTCGGGCAATTTCCCGAATGTGGTTTTTAATCCGTAAATGAAAAAGATGAGGAATGTAGAGACACGAAAAGCCAGTTCAAGAGAAGGATGTGAGATTAGGGAACCAATTCCAAAAACAGCTGCGGCGCAATACACAACATCCATTAATGCAGAACCTATTCCGATCAACAGCGCCTGCGCCGTATGGTTTCGCAACGCTTTCATGACAACGGCCAGGTTAATAGGACCAATGGGAATTGTTGTTACATAACCGATGATAAAACCGACAAAGAATGCAATCATTAATTACCTAAAGTTGATGCCGAAATCCATATTAGATAAGGAAGTTTACAGGAAAGTGCAAGTTAGAACTTTAATAAGTCAGAAATTTCACGGTAGAAATTTCATCTGTTCTCTATTCTCTATTTGAGAAAATGGCGAGGAAATATTTCAAACCGCTGCGTGTGCCGGCAGAAATTTTTCTTCTTCGATCACACCTTTCTCTTTGACAGAGAGTAGGGTATCGATGATTGGACTCGCTTCATAGAATTGCATTAAATAATTTCGAAGTTTTGCGGCGTTCGCTTCCCCTTTTAAATATCCGATATAAAATTTTCGCATTTCAATCACTGCTCTCTTTTCTCCTTTTCGTTCTACAGAGAGCGTGAGCAGTTCAATACATTTATCAATTCGTTCTGCGAGTATTCTTTTCGGAGTCAGATCCCCAGTTGCAAAATAATGTTTCGTATCAGCAAAGATCCACGGATTATCAATAGCGCCCCTTCCGATCATCACTCCATCACACCCTGTATCGTCAAACACTTCTTTAATCTGCCGCGGTTCAACTAAACTTCCGTTGACGAAAATCGGCATAGAGACAACTTGTTTCACTTTCTGAATCCATGAATAGTCTGGGTCACCATTATGTCCCTGAGAACGTGTTCGACAATGGATTGTCAATCCCTGAACACCGATACCCTCGAGCATCTTTGCAACTTCCACAATTTTTACGGAATGTTCATCCCACCCTAATCGCGTCTTCACAGTCACAGGAATGTTCGTTGCTTTAACTACATTAGAAACCAACCGTTCCATTCTCGGAAGATCTTTCAATAATCCAGCCCCTGCACCGCGCCCGGCCACTTGCTTCACCCAGCATCCACAATTGATATCGATCAGATCAGGATTGAGTGAATCGGCCAGTCTTGCCGCCCCTTCCATGGCGTTCTCATCACCACCATAAATTTGTATACCGAACGTCCGTTCCTCTTCCAGAAACCTCATTTTTTCAAAAGTCTTCTTATTGTTTCGCACAAGACCGTCGGAATTGACAAATTCAGTATACATAATATCTGCACCGAGTTTTTTGCAGACAAGACGAAACGGCATATCCGTCACATCTTCCATGGGAGCGAGTATCAGCGGTTTATCAATATTGATGTTGCCAAGTTTCATATTTGTGTTATTGTAGGTCAACATTAATGCCGACCTACAATAGAGTATTCAATTTGATTTAATATGTTGAACAATAAATTCTGCGAACTGTTTTGTTCCTACAGTCGATTTGGGATTTAAATCCCGAGTGACTTCATTTGGATTCATTAGTGTTTCGCGGATTGCTTTATAGATTTTTTCGGCTGCGACAGTTTCACCTAAATGGTTCAACATCATAGCCGATGCAAGAATTAATGCTGAGGGATTCGCCAAGTCTTTTCCCGCAATATCCGGCGCGCTTCCATGAACAGCTTCAAAAATCGCTGCATCTTTTCCAATATTTGCACCCGGAGCCACACCAAGTCCACCAACCAGTCCGGAACAAAGATCAGAAAGAATATCACCAAACAAGTTTGTTGTGACAATAACATCGTATTGATTCGGATTCAACACAAGCTGCATTGCCATATTATCGATGATAACATCATTACATAGAATGTCAGGAAACTCTTCAGCAACCTTCTTCGCGACTTCAAGGAACAATCCTCCCGTAAACTTCATAATGTTTGCTTTATGAACAATCGAAACTTTCTTACGGTTAAATTTTCGAGCATATTCAAACGCCGCCCGAACAATACGTTCACTGCCGTAACGGGTAATAATTCCAATTGTTTCCGCCGCACTCTTTTGTGCATCGATATAATGTTCAATACCGGAATAAAATTCCTCGATGTTTTCCCGAAACATCACAATATCCACATCGCTGTAACGTGACGGAACACCTTGAAAAGATTTTGCAGGACGGAGATTGATATAAAGATCGAATTCTTTTCTCATCGCAACGTTGACGCTGCGAAATCCTTTACCCAGCTGTGTTGTTAACGGGCCTTTCAGTGCGACTTTATTTTGGGAAATTGAGGCAATGGTTTGTTCAGGAATTGGATCTTTATGTTTTTCAATTCCCGCCATTCCTGCATATTGTTCATCCCAGCGAATATCAACTCCGGTCGCTTCAACCACTCGAACTGTTGCTTCTGTAATACTTGGACCGATTCCATCACCGGGTATAAGAGTTATAGTGTACATTAAATCCTTCAGTTATTTTTAAATTAATTTATCAAATTTACGAAAAAACCGAGTAAGTTCAAAGAATCGGCAAAACACCTGCAAACACTAAAAATGTATTTTGATGAATAAGATTGCCCTTTCCCTTTTCTCTATTTCTATATACATTTTCTTATCGATGAAAGAATAGATAACAACGGAAAGTCAAGTAATCTGCATATGATAAGCTATAGCGATATCTCCCACGGCACAACACAGAAGATGTATCAATACTGATGAATCTTTTTTTGAAATAATGAGTGATACACTTCTTCATAATGCCAGGAACTTCTACGAGCAGCAGGCATACAATAGAAGAATGACCATTGTTTTTATTCTCCTCTTCATTATTATTTTCCTCGCGCTTGGGATAGGATTTGATCTTTATTTTGGGATCAGTTCAATTAAAAGCTTTTTTCTTTTGCCAATGTTAATTTTGACGATTGGATCTTTAATTAAAAATCTTCAAGGAAGAATTGCATTGCGGTTATGGGATGAAAACAAAGAAGAGGACGATTCAGGCTTCGAGTTTGAAACATTTATGATAAAGTTGGTTATTGGAATCATCGCTACATTTATGATTTTCATGTTCATATGGCATTATCAATTACTTATATACATGGATGAAAATACTCATTCAGGATCAACTATACCGAAACTCTTCATTTATATTTATAAAATTTTTGAATTCCTTGATTCCCCGTTTATGAAAGCCATGCCTTGGGGAACTGCCATTACCATTATCGTCACTATAGTACTAACAATTACGAGTTTGCGATGGGGAGCCCAATCAATTGTTTGGTCAATCAATCCTATTCCATCTGATAATTTAACGGAAAAATATACGCTGCTTAAAAATGTTACAAATGAAATGAGTCTTGCGGCAGGAATTGAGATGCCAAATGTTGCAATAATCGAAGATGATGATCCAAATGCATTTGCCATCGGCACATTGTACAGCGAAAGTACAATCGTCGTTACGACAGGATTATTTTCTACCCTTAACAGGGAAGAATTACAAGGAGTTGTCGCTCACGAGATTAGTCACATTCGAAATAACGATACGCAGGTTTTGACAGTAGTTACTGTACTATTTGGAGCGATACTACTTATTTCAGAATGGATGCGAAAAATGGTATTTTTAGGGAAAGGGGTCGGCGTCAAGATTTCCGGAAGTTCATTCATTATCCGTATTATTTTTTTTATCGGTTGGGTCGTGACAATCATTTTTGCCCCACTTATTGCACGCATGTTAGCAATGTCTGTTTCGCGTCAGCGGGAATATCTCGCGGATGCAAATGGTGCGGAGTTGACAAGAAACCCATTGGCGCTTGCCAGTGCGCTCTCTAAAATTGAACTGTGCGCTGAGCCGACCAAATCCATCCCAAAAAGTATTGCTCATTTCTGCGTAATCGATCCGCTCGGCAGGAAGATCAATAATAAGGAAGGATTTTGGGCAGATTTGTTTTCAACACACCCTCCATTTCAGAAAAGGATAATGTTTCTGAGATCGATGGCATACCATCCTTGAACCGTATCAAAATAGCGTATACTACATTGCTTCCCCCTTCTTTTTTCGGTAAATTTAAGAAGCCACAGATTAATGCTGTGGTTTTTTGTTAATAGATTGAGTTGATTTTTGAAAAAATATTTATCGTTTATTAAAATAGAACACACCCTTTTTTCCCTGCCGATGATCTATAGCGGTGTGTTCCTCGCATCAAAAGAAAGACCGACAACACTATTGCTCATCCTTGTCCTTATTGCTGCAGTCGGTGCCCGACTGGTTGCAATGACGTTGAATAGAATTATTGACCGTTCGATCGACAGGCACAATCCCCGCACAATAAATCGGGAACTTCCCAGTGGAAAGATGAACTTAAAGGAAAGCTACGGCGTTCTGATTTTGGGTTTAGCATTATATCTTATATCCGCAAAATTAATTTCTGATTTTTGTTTCTATCTTTCTCCCATTCCGTTGATCGTCTTTGTGATATACCCATACTTAAAACGCTTTACTCCTCTTGCACATTTTGGAGTGGGAATGGGATTAGCGATGGGACCTCTCGGCGGATTTTTTGCTGTGACTGGTTCAATTGACAGATTTGGTGAAGCATTGCTTTTACCTCTCTTCAACCTGTTTTGGGCTACCGGATTTGACATTATTTATTCTACACTTGATGAAGAATTCGACAAAAAAGCCGGTTTATTTTCCTTTCCATCCCGTTTTGGAAAGATACGAGCATTGCAAATTTCCGGCTTGTTGCACATATTGGCATTCGTCGTTCTTGTCGCTCTGGTACTGATTTCGTTAAAGGCATTAATTGCAGTCCCGTTTTTGCTGCTGAGCGGATTCCTCCTTTGGCTAGAACAACACAAAGCAGAAGATGTAGAATTGGCATTTTTTAAGATCAATATTATTGTGGGATTCAGTATTCTCATAATGATACTTGTCAGTATATAGAATTTAGGATTTACCGATGAAAATAATTTTGGGCATCACAGGCAGTTCGGGGGCAGTTTATGCTTTAGATTTTTTAAAGAAATCTATTTCTGAAAAATTTCTGGTCGTGAGCAAATGGGGAAAAGTACTGCTGAAAGACGAATTGAAGATGGAAGAAACTGAACTTCTTCCCTATGTAAAGAAACAATTTGACGACAAAGATCTCACAGCACCAATAGCATCCGGATCTAATTACTTTGATGCGTTTGTAATTCTCCCCTGTTCTACATCGACTTTAGGCAAAATCGCATCCGGAATCGGCGATACATTAATCACCCGAACAGCACAAGTTGCCTTGAAAGAACGGTATAAACTTGTTATTTGCGTCCGTGAAACACCGATGTCCACGCTTACCCTTGAACAATGCGCAAAACTTTCATCGTACGGCGCCATTATCATGCCGATCTCTCCTCCGCTCTATTTTGTTCCAAAAAACGTCGATGAATATATTGGCGCTTTCACTGATAAAGTTCTCGGAGTGATTGGCGAAAAAAGAGGCAACGGCTGGAGAGCTGAGGAATTAGAATAATTTATGTTTGATAATCTACAAGATTTTGTAAAACATCTCGAAAAGAACGGCGAACTTCATCGCGTAAAAGTCGAAGTCGATCCGGAATTGGAGATTACCGAAATTGCAACACGCGCTCTAAAATTGGGGAAGCCGGCCTTGCTGTTCGAACATGTGAAAGGGGCAGATTTTCCTCTTGTCATTAATATGCTCGCAAACGAACGGCGAATTGAATTGGCATTGGGAAAACATCCGGATGAACTCGGCGAACAATTGATCTCGTTTGCCGAAAAATTGATGCCCCCCTCTCCGAAAATCCTGCTAGAAGAATCCGCAATGATTCGCAGATTATATAATGCCAGACCAAAAAATGTTACCATCGCTCGTTCACAGGCTGTAATTGAAAAACCAAATCTCTCCGCACTTCCCATCTTAAAAACATGGCCGGAAGACGGTGGGCGTTTTGTGACATTGCCGCAAGTAATTACGTACGATCCGAAAACAGGGAAAAGAAATATTGGAATGTACCGCATTCAAAAATTTGACGATCAAACCACGGGGATGCACTGGCAGATCGGCAAAGGAGGCGGTTATCATTATCACTCCGCTGAAAAATTAAATCAACCCTTGGAAGTAGCACTTGTTATTGGAAGCGATCCAGCGTTGCTCTTGGCAACAGTTGCAGCACTCCCGGAAGGAATTGATGAAGCAATGTTTGCTGGTTTCTTGCGCGGCAAACCGACAGAATTTGTTAATGCACGTTCATTAAACATAGCAGTCCCTGCCAATGCAGAATTTATTTTTGAAGGAATTGTAAAACCACACGAACGCCGTTTAGAAGGACCATTTGGAGATCATTTCGGACATTATTCCAATGCCGCTGAATTCCCTGTGTTCCATATTCAAACTGCCACGCGCAGAAAAGATCCGATTTATCCAGCAACAATCGTCGGAATTCCTCCGATGGAAGATAAATTCATCGGAGACGCTACACAACAAATTCTTGCACCGCTCGCACGACTGATTCACCATGAAGTGAAAAATATCTGGGCATATTATGAAGCAGGTTTCCACAATCTGTTAGTAGTTTCTGTCAATGAACGATATCAAAAAGAAGCAATGAAAGCAGCGCTTGGTTTAATGGGAACAGGACAGCTTTCACTCACAAAATGTCTGATCACTGTTTCAGAACAAGTGGATGTCCGAAATTTTAATGAGGTACTTAAAGCAATCCATGAGAATTTCGATCCGCATTTTGATTTTATCATGATCCCAAAGGTACCTCTTGATACGCTCGATTTTACATCGTTCAAAATGAATCTCGGCAGCAAGATGATTATCGATGCGACTCAGAAGAAAAAGCCGAAACAAAAAATTAATGTGAAAAAATTAAACGACGTGGTAAAATCTCTTTCTTCTTATGATAGAAGAATTATTGACGCTCGTTTGATTGAAGGTGCTTTTCTTCTGGTGAAAGTGAAAAAAGATGGTGACGCTGTTATTAAAAAAATTGTGAAACATCCTGAACTTCTCGGGGTGAAGATGGCGGCGACAGTTAGTTTCGACGTGGATATTAACGAACAAGAGAGTTACATTTGGGGCGTTTTCACACGTTTCGACTGTGAACGAGATATTATTTTTACGGAACAAAAATTGATCGGCATCTCCCCCATTTATAAAGGTATCCTTGGGATCGATGCCACATGGAAAACCGGTTATCCCAATCCGTTATCAATGGATGAAAGTATCATAAAGAAAGTGGACGAACGATGGGACAGTTACTGGAGATAATTTTATTTACTAATCGATTATCATGAATACGACAATACATTTCAGAGACAAAAATCTATTCCCTATTTGGGATAAAGTTCAACAAGGAAAACGCCTTTCGCTTGATGATGGATTAACCATGTTCGCTTCACAGGACTTGATTTCCATCGGCAAGATGGCTCATGCTGTACAACAAATGAAAAGCGGCGATGCCGTGTATTATGTTGTCAATCAAAAAATTGAACCGACAAACATTTGCGTACTCTCATGCAAGTTCTGCGACTTTGCCGTGAAACAAGGGTCGCATAATGCATATGAAATGACAATCGAAGAGATTCTTTCTAAGCTCAACTCTGATGTTCATGAAGTTCATATCACCGGCGGTTTACATCCTGACTGGCCGTGGGAATATTATCTTGGTATGGTTCGAGATATTAAAAAGAATTTTCCTCAGGTTGATGTGAAAGCATTCACGGCGGTGGAGATTGATTTCTTCCATAAAAAATTTAAAATGCCGATTGAAGAAGTGTTAAAACAATTATATGCGGTCGGTTTGCGCACAATGCCGGGCGGCGGTGCGGAAGTGTTTTCGGAACGTGTTCGGAAATTATTATTCAATCAAAAGATTGGTGCAAAAACATGGTTTGAAGTCCATAAAACTGCGCATAAAATGGGAATCCCTTCAAACGCCACTCTTTTGTATGGACATATCGAAACATACGAAGAACGCGTTACGCATATGACAAAACTGCGCGATGCGCAGGATGAAACGCATGGATTCCTTTCGTTCATTCCGCTGGCGTTTCAACCCGGCGACACCGGAATTAAACCAAAGAACAATTTTACTTCTGCTGTTGAAGATTTGAAAACAATTGCCATTTCGCGACTGATGCTGGATAACTTTCCACACATCAAAGCATACTGGGTGATGTTAACGGAAGAAGTTGCATCGGTGGCGCTGAATTTTGGAGCAGACGATATGGATGGAACGGTCGGTGGTGAAAAAATTGCACACGATGCCGGTGCCATCAGTCCTATGACGATGGCAAAAGATAAACTGATCAAGATCATTAATGACGCCGGAAAAATTCCTATTGAACGGGATGTCTATTACAATGCGTTGAATGTGAATACGGAAAATGTTATCGGTAAGATTCCATACCTCAATTCTGTCCCATTCTATGAACACTTCGAACAACGCCAGTTTAAAATGCTTCCGATCGTTCCAAGACGTATGGGTCAACTTTCGCAAAAAGACCAGATTGATGCAGGTTTGTTTTCGTTGATGGATTATTTTTCTCAGGAAGACAAACTACAGGCCATGAATTTTTGCATTGCCACCCGCGATCAAGTAAAAAGTGTTATGCTCTTCTCAAAAGAAGGATGGCAGGGATTAAAAGGAAAACAGATCGGTATTATTGATGATACTGCAACATCTATTCGATTATTACAAGTATTGTTAGAGAAAAAATACAACGTTAAAGCGACTTTTACCAGAATGCACGCCAGTGTTAACGATTATTCACAGTTTGATGCAATTTTATTAATCGGTGACGAGGCCTTAAAGGCAAATAAAACCGGATTACTAGGATTTGACCTTGTTTTCGATCTTGCCAAGGAATGGTACGAATGGCAAAAGCTGCCATTCGTTTTTGCAGTTTGGGCGCATAAGAAGTCACTTTCCGCCGAAAAAATTTCGGAACTGCAGGAAATCATTCAACAATCACTTGAAAAAGGTGAAAGCCAGCTCGAAACAATCGGCCAAATACACGGACAAGCGATAGCATTAACAAAGTCTGAAACATCAGAATTTCTTGAAGGATTTAACTATCGACTCGGTGAACGAGAAAAAACTGCAATGAACATATTCAAAAAACTTATTGAAGAAGTTCAAGTAATTTCGTAACTTAGCCAATCTAAAACATATTGAGACAATGGATCAACAGACCGTTACGAAACTTCAAGAGTTAATTCAACAAGGCGAAAAATTGGCTCCGGAAGGTGGACACGAATTTTCCGGATATAACGCTAAGATGCAAAGCCAGTACTTAATGTGGCGTAAGTCTTGTCTTGATACTATCACAAAGATTGGTGAGAAAGCAACTCCATTCAGAGAAAAAATCACGAAGGATGAGAACGGTGCATATTTTTACCAAAATTCCGCACAGTTGATTCTTGAAACAGTGAAACTCTCTTTACCCGTTGCAGAAGCAGAATACAAAAAAAATACTGCACAAGCTCCGCCACCGAAACCCGCTCCGGTGGCTGCAGCTCCTCCAAAACCAGAACCCGCTGTGCCGAAAGCAGTACCGCAGCCCGTTCCGGCAGCAACGCCAAAACCTGAACCGCCCAAAGCAGCACCTGCATCTCCAGCAGCCGCTGCTCCTGTTGCACAACCGGTTACATCGTCTTCAAGTAAACAGGTGTTAGTGCTTTCGTCGTCAACTTCTGAATTGCAGAATCAGTTAACAAATTTGTTGAAGGAAATGGGAATTGAAGGAATAATGTTCCAACGGGGAACGGCTCCTGATGCAATCGTGGGATTCTTAGAACAATACCCGACAGTAAAATATGCATATTATCTTTACAATCCGGATGACATCAACAGTGCGATGTTTGAATTAGGATATCTCATCGGCAAAGTAGGATCGCACCGTGTATGCTGCATCCATAAAAAAGATGATGCACCACCAAAAGGAATTCCCGGTATTATCTATAAAGAAATTGTCGTGAAGTTAGAAGAGATTAGTTTCAGTCTTATTAAAGACCTTAAAGCAGCTGGATACACAGTTACATTTTAATTTTTTACCTTATACCCTGTCAAGATTCTGCCTCTTGACAGGGTTTTTAATTTTTACTATGACTCTCACTGAAATTTATTCAAAAGTTCGTGACGGCAAACGCATCAACCGTGAAGAAGGATTATTCCTCCTTCGTAATGGACAATTGTTGGAACTTGGAGATCTTGCAAATCAGATTCGTTTCAAAAAGAATCCCGATCCTCAAGTGACGTTCGTCCTTGATTCAAATCCAAATTATACCAATGTCTGTACTGTAGATTGTATCTTCTGCGCGTTCTATCGTCACCCCGGTGAAGAAGGAGTTTACACCTATACGGTAGATCAGATGCTGGAAAAATTTAAAGACTCTGCCAAGAAAGGGATCACGACGATTCTTCTTCAGGGGGGAGTGAACCCTGCTCTGCCGTTTGAATATTATGTGGAGATGGTAGAGCGAACGGTGAAAGAAGTTCCGGAAGTGTACCCTCATTTTTATTCCACATCCGAAATAATTGAAATGGCTCGAGTGTCTGGATTAACTCTGACTCAAGTGTTGCAACGATTATGGGATGCAGGGCAACGCTCCATTCCAGGCGGTGGTGCTGAAATCCTTTCTGACCGAGTTAAGAAAAAGATCAGCAGCAAAAAAGGAACTTCTGAGGATTGGCTGAATGTGATGCGTACAGCGCATAATGTTGGTTTCAAATCAACTGCAACAATGATGTACGGTCATCTGGAAAAGGATGAAGATATCATCGAACATCTGGAAGTTGTTCGTCAACTACAGGATGAACTCCATGGATTCACAGCATTTGTTCCGTGGAGTTTCAAACCGGGAAATACTCCGTTGGAAAAAATAATTCCGACGTATGCAACACCAAAACGCTATTTGGAAATAATTGCTTTCTCAAGAATCTATCTTGATAATTTTGATCACATCCAGGCATCATGGTTCAGCGAAGGGAAAAAGACAGGGCAGATTGCGCTTCATTTCGGTGCCGATGATTTTGGCGGGACGCTTCTCGAAGAGAATGTTCATGCGGCAGCAAATTTCGTGAATAAGACCAACACCGAAGAATGTATCCAATTGATTCACGAATCCGGTTTTGATGCAGCACAGCGGGGAACACTCTACGATATCAAACGAACCATTACACGAACAAAAGCAGCGTAAAAAAAGATGACTGTCACTTAAAAAGTGACGGTCATCTTTAGAATAACACACTTCTAGTAATCGATTAACTTCTTCCCTTCTTCTAATAATCTCAACAGTTCATCTTCTGTTCTTCCCTCTGCATAGATCCTCACTATCGGTTCGGTCTGCGAAGCTCGGATTAACAGCCAGCGCGAATCTCCAAATAAAAATTTAATTCCATTTAAGATCTCTTTATCATATAGTTTGCGAACCTTTTCTATAAAAAATTCTTCAAGATTTTTTGAAGGATGAAAATGTTCGCAGTGATGTAGCATTTCTTCTCTGTTTGACGAACCTGCTGCGATATCAATTCTTTTGTAATGCAGCTCTCCGACGATACCTTTCACTTCTTCCCAGAGTTCGTACAGTGATTTACCACTCATTGCCAGCAGCTCACAAAACAATAATCCGGATAAAATTCCATCGCGCTCCGGCAAATGTCCTTTAATGCCGAACCCGGCACTCTCTTCAACACCGATCAGAAAATCAGTTTTCATCATTATGTCTGTGATGTTTTGAAAACTGACATTCACATCAAAGAACGGCAAATTCCATCGCTCAGCCAGCATGCGCACTTTATCCGTTACGGGAACAGATTTAATGACCGCACCGCGCAGGTTTTTATAGTGATAGACATGCCAAAGTAATAAAAGGATTGTCTGTTGGACTGACACCCATTTTCCATCAGGAAAACTAATGGCACACCGGTCTGCATCTCCATCAGTCGCGATGCCTATGATTGCGTCTGTAACGCTTACATTATAAAATAGCGGTTCAAGATTTTTTTCGATCGGTTCCGGACAACGGTCATAAAAATTTGGTTCAGGGGATCCGAAGATTGTCTGCGCACGCCAGCCAAGCCCGACAAGAATATCTTCAAGAATTGTTTGACCAGCGCCACCCATCGAATCGATCATCACACTGGGATTGTTCTTTGGATTCAAAGCATATTCCCGCAAAAGAGTGAAATCAATCACCGATGTAAGGTGTTCAAAATAATCCGGGTAAAAGTTTTTCCGAGAAATATTTTCTGTGGTGTGTAGTTTTTCGGATTCATCCCTGAGAAATGCTGCAACTTTTCTTGTCTCCTCAACCGTGAACGGACCGCCATATTCCGCTTTAAATTTTACGCCATTGTATGAAGGAGGATTGTGACTTGCCGTAAGTACGATGCCCGCGCCACAATGGTGATGTTTTACACTAAAGGATAGTATGGGTGTAGGGACAATATTTTCAGAAAGAATTGCCTTGATATTATGGGCGGAAAGAATACTGGCGAACAATTCAGCGTACTGTCGGGAAAGAACGCGTCCATCAAATCCGACCGCTACAGGTTTTGATGATAGATTTTCCGATTGAAGATATCGGACAAATGCTTCGGCTACACGAAAGAGATTCTCTTCGTTGAAATGTTCTCCAACAAGTGCGCGCCACCCATCATTTCCAAATTTAATCGTTTGTTTCATCAGGCGGATTATTTTCTGCGAGGATGTTCTGAGCAGAGAGATATTGATCGGCAGGTACAAACACTTTAATCGGATACTTAAAAATCGTTCGGCCAAGAGCATTGTCCATAAACCCATCGGCGAGAACACCAATATTTGTGGTGTTTGTTGAATGCGCTGTGATTCCGGCACTCTGCAATCGTCCCCGAATCATCTCCGCCTCATAATAATCGTGAGAGGAAAAAATCACAGTCCATCCTTCCGATGCTTCTATTCCGATATGTTCATCACAATAATGTCTCTTTTTCTTCACTGTAAGACATTCAATGCAAAACAATTTTTGGCAGACAACACAGACTCCTACTGCAATGCCGGTGGGATGATTTGTGCAGGAATATTGATCTTCTGCGTAGAGCGTTCCACATTGAGGGCAGTAGTCAGAATCAAGATCTACTTCTCCACCGCAATTGTCACATTGATTCATCGGCGCAGGAACAGGTAGTGTATCCACGAGCAAAATATTGCAGTCTGAGCAAAACAAGGCTTCGTCAGTATACTCTACTTTACAGTTCGGACAAAATTTCATTGTAATAAAGATTACGTTATTGAATCATCGGTTCTTTAAATCATTGAATCATTCAAATGTTCCAATCGATTAATGAATAAATGCTTCAATGTTTTAAACGTTGAATCTGAAGTGACAAACATCTCCATCTTCCATAACGTAATCACGCCCTTCAACATGGAGCAATCCATTCTCTTTCACTGCCGCTTCCGTCTTCAGCCGAAAAATATCTTCGCATTTGATAATTTCAGCACGGATAAATCCTTTTTCAAAATCTGTGTGGATAACGCCGGCTGCTTCCGGTGCCATCGCACCTTTGCGGAGCGTCCAAGCGTGAACTTCTTTTGGACCGGCTGTAAAGAATGTGATTAATCCCAACAGATCCATTCCTTCGCGCACCACCTGTTGCAGGCCTGATTCTTTTAATCCAAGACCGACTAAAAACCCGGCACGTTCTTCCTTCGGAAGTTCAGCAACCTCCGCCTCCACTGCAGCGCTCACAATAACAACTTTAGCTCCTTCAATTGCCGCAATCTTCTTTACCTCTTCAACATATTTGTTCCCTGTTGAAATCTCTTTTTCGTGAACATTGCAAACATACATCACCGGTTTGTTGGTTAGCAAATGCATGTCACGCAAAAACATTTTTTCTTCATCATTATGCACCTGCACATAACGCGCAAGTCTGCCGGTCGCAAGGTGATCTTTCACTTTATTATAGAAGTCGGCTTCGGGGCGCGCTTTCTTGTCATTCTTTGCTCGATGTTCCGCATCGCGGACCTTCTTTTCAATCGTATCCATGTCTTTGATTATCAATTCAGTTTCAATCACTTCGATATCCCTTTGGGGATTCACACTGCCATCCACATGAATAATATTCGGGTCATCAAAACACCGGACAACATGAGCAATGGCATCCGTATCACGAATGTGTGAAAGAAACTGATTTCCCAGTCCTTCACCTTTACTTGCACCTTTTACCAACCCGGCAATATCCACAAATTCGATGGATGAAGGGAGAATCTTTTGAGATCCATATATCTTTACAAGCCCATCAATTCGTTCATCATCAACGAAAACAACGCCGACGTTTGGTTCTATTGTGCAGAATGGATAATTGGCTGCCTCAGCACCGGCAGCGGTTATTGCATTAAAGAGAGTTGATTTTCCTACATTGGGAAGTCCGACAATACCACAGTTAAAGCCCATCTGATTAAAATTCCTACATTCGAAATGATGCCGCTTTACGGCATCCCGCACAGCGGGACAAATTCCAAACTTGTTTATGTGATCTATGCGAGTTCTGTCGTATCGTAACGAAATAGCTCAAGTGCAAAATCGAGATTTGTTTGGTTTGAATTAAAAGTAAGATACGGAAAATTTGCAGGGGTTCCAAAAAGCGAGTGGGATGTTTTTTTTGAAAAAAAATAATCGGGATCTTGTATAATTATCCATTTTTCCGTATAATTATGCAGCTATGAAAAAGACAATTTCCATTATCGGCGCATCGGGTTATTCCGGTGCGGAATTATTAAAGATCCTTCTGCGGCATCCACACTGTACGGTAAGTCGGGTATTCGCCAACTCATCCGCAGGAAAACGGGTTGAAGAGTTATATCCCAAGTTTCGACAAACAGCTGTCGGGCATCTTGTCTTCGAAGAATATTCGATTGACAAAGTTTTAAATGATGATCTTATTTTTATTGCGCTTCCTTCCGGGGAAGCAATGAATTTTGTTCCGGCATTAGTTGACGCAAGGAAAAAAATTATCGATCTTGGCGGAGATTTTCGGTTACAAGATCCACTGCTCTATACTAAGTATTATAAGCATGAACATAAGGCTTCTGCCTATCTTTCAAAAGCTATCTATGGCTTGCCTGAATGGAATAGACAGAATATTCAATCAGCTCAAGTAATCGCTAATCCCGGCTGTTATGTAACAAGTGTATTGCTTCCTCTTCTTCCATTGATCAAAGAAGATCTTATCGAGAGTAATGGGATCACCATTAGTTCATTATCTGGAGTCTCGGGCGCGGGACGCAGTGCATCGATCGATTTGTCATTTACAGAAACAAATGAGTCAGTAAAAGCATATAAAGTCGGCGTTCATCAGCACACTCCGGAAATTGAAACAGTTCTGAACGATTTTGGTGGAATGAAATCTACCGTTACGTTTGTACCGCATTTAATTCCAGTCACTCGTGGAATTTATTCATCAATTTTTGCCAGATCGAAAGAAACAATTTCTTTTGAACAAATTGAATTGGCATACAAAAAATATTATTCGCAAACGCCTTTTGTCCGTTTAATCGGCAGTTCTGTTCCGGAATTGAAACATGTTCAGAACACGAATTTTTGTGATATTGGGTGGAAGATGTACGAACGAAATCAGCAGGTTATTCTCCATTCTGTGATCGATAACCTTACAAAAGGCGCCGCAGGACAGGCAATACAAAATATGAATCTGATGTTCGGATTTGAAGAAACCATAGGACTCATGTAAGCAATGAAAACACACAAGATAAAAACAGTGCATAACGGTGTTTGCTCGCCACAGGGATTTATGGCTTCAGGCGTACGGGCCGGAATCAAAAAATCCAAAAAGGATATTACCGTTATTTACTCTGCGCTCCCAGCATATGTGGCGGGAGTTTTTACGCAAAGCGCCACTGTTGCGGCATGCGTAACACTCAATCGCAAACAATTGAAACATTCCAAAACAGCCCATGCAATTCTCGTGAATAGCGGTAATGCAAACGCCTGCACGGGTGAGCGTGGAATGATGAATGCAAAACAATCAATTGCAACAACCGCTGCTGCTCTGGGAATTAAAGGATCTCAAATCCTTGTCGCTTCTACCGGTGTTATCGGACAGTTTCTTCCAATGGACAAGATGACGCTCGGTATTTATGATGCCGTAAAACATCTACGCACAGACGGCAACAGTGATGCTGCTGAAGCAATCTGCACAACGGATACATTCCCAAAAGAATACGCCGTTGAGTTCGAAATTGGAGGAGTGCCCGTGCGTATTGGAGGAATGGCGAAAGGTTCCGGAATGATCGCTCCCAATATGGCAACCATGTTGGCTTTTGTTACAACGGATGCGAAGATATCCTACAATGCATTGAAACACGCTTTTGCCAAAGCAAATGATATGTCATTCAATAGAATCACCGTTGATGGAGATACCAGCACGAATGATATGTCTCTTATTCTTGCAAATGGAAAAGCAGAGAATACAGAAATAAAGGAAGGAACTGCCGGTTTCAAAAAATTCTATATCGCGCTTGAACATGTGTTGATTCATCTATCCAAATTGATTGTGAAAGATGGTGAAGGGGCTACAAAGTTTGTCGAAATCACAGTGACGGGTGCTCCATCCAAAGCTGATGCTGAAGTTGCCTGTAGAACAATCTGCAACTCTCCCCTTGTCAAGACGGCGATTCATGGTGAAGATGCGAATTGGGGTAGAATTCTTGCCGCAGCAGGGCGCTCAGGAATAAAATTTAATCCCGATAAAACAGAGATTTATTTTGATGAGTTAAGGATTCTTGGAAAAAATTATGATATCAGTTTTTCTGAAGAAAAAGCAAAAAAAATCCTAGAGCAAAAAGAAATTACAATCACTGTTCAATTAAATAGCGGAAAACATTCGGCAACGTTCTGGACCTGTGATCTATCAGCAGAATACGTAAGAATTAACGGATCATATAGAAGTTAAAAGTCAAAATGTAAAAAATTAAAATTTTTATTCACTCTAGTTTTATTTTTCACTTTTGACTTTCACATTTTTTACCTTTGACTTTATCAACTATGTCCCAATCTAAAGAAGAAATACTGATCGAAGCTCTTCCCTACATTCAAAAGTATGAGGGGAAAACATTTGTCGTAAAGTACGGCGGTGCAGCGCAGACAGAAACCGAACTGAAGCAGCGATTTGCAAAAGATGTTACGATTCTGAAAAAGATCGGAATCAATATCGTAATCGTACATGGCGGCGGGAAAGAGATTACCGATACGGCTTATAAACTCGGGATTGAAACTCAGTTTGTGAACGGACATCGATTCACCGATAAAAAAATGGTTGATGTTGTTCAAATGGTCCTTGCGGGTAAGATTAATAAAGAGATTGTCAATCTTATTAATCAAAATGACGGAGAAGCTGTCGGTATTAGCGGTGTCGATAACAACCTGTTGATTGCAGAAAAATATTTAGAAGATGGACAGGATATCGGTCTCGTGGGAAAAATTGTCGATGTAAATACCTCATTCCTTCACATGTTTTTGTCCAATAAACTGATGCCAGTCATTGCACCTTTTGGAGTCGGCACCGATGGAACAATTTTTAACGTTAACGCAGATCTCGCTGCCGCAGCGGTTGCCTCAGCCTTAAAAGCTGAAAAATTGGTCTATCTGAGCGATGTAGAAGGTGTTATCGCAAACAAACAGCTTGTCTCTACGCTGACGGAACAAAATGCGCGCGAATTGTTTGGCGATGGAATTATCAGTGGCGGAATGATCCCAAAAGTAAAATCGGCATTCTCAACACTCCACGCCGGAGTAAAAAAAGTGCATATGATTGATGGACGAAAAAAACACTCCCTTCTCCTTGAAATATTTACGGATGAAGGTATCGGAACGGAATTAGTTTTGTAATTTTATTTGTAATTATTCAGCGACCAAATAAAACAGTATATAATCCTAGTCATTCTGAACGAGTTCCGCAGTTTTGTTGCGGAACGAAGTGAAGAATCTGGTTTGTATGCTTGAAAACTTAAAGTGTAGTTTTTCAGATTCTTCGCTACGCTCAGAATGTCTAGGTTTTCACTATCCACCCAAATAATAGCTAAGCAGTTACTTTTATTTTATTAATGGCAAGATTACATGATTTTCAAGATTATCAAAATTCACTGATTTGCACTTCCAAATCAATCTTGTGATTTTGCAATCTTGAAATATTGAAAATGAATAATTTTTCAGAGTAAAAATACATGAATAAAGATTTTATCTCCATCTCAGATTTATCCAAAGACGAAGTGTTCGAACTTCTTACTCTTGCTGATTCCTTAAAGACTCAAAAAGATGTGAAACCTCTCGTAGGGAAAACGGTAGCCATGATTTTCCAAAAGCCGTCTCTTCGTACACGTGTGTCATTTGAAGTTGGTGTAATTCAACTTGGCGGACATGCTATCTTCCTTACGGATGAAGGGGTCGGACTTGGCGTTCGGGAATCAGCAGCGGATGTTGCAAATGTTTTGTCTCGATTTAATGATGCTATTGTTGCTCGCGTGTTCAATCACCAACTATTGCTGGATCTTTCAAAATTTGCCACAGTTCCGGTGATTAATGCTCTTTCTGATCTGTCTCACCCTTGTCAGATTTTAGCTGATCTTTATACCATTCGTCAGCATGGAAAGCTGCGAGACCATGTAAAGGTGGCTTACGTGGGCGATGGAAATAATATTGTGAATTCATGGCTTGAACTTTCTTCGATTATTCCAATTCACCTGACTTTAGCAATTCCATTCGGGTACGAACCGGATCAAACTACTTTTGATAGAGCCAAAAAGGCAAACGTCAGCAAGATTGAAATCATCCGCGATCCGCGTAGTGCCGTAAACAAAGCAGATGTTGTGTACACCGACACCTGGACAAGTATGGGACAAGAAAAAGAGAAGACAAAACGGATCTTTGATTTCTGGGAATATCAAGTAAATTCATCTCTTCTTCGACAGGCGAAGAAGGATGTTATCGTAATGCATTGCCTTCCTGCCCATCGCGGTGAAGAAATCACGGACGAAGCGTTAGACGGAAAACAATCTGTGGTGAATGATCAAGCGGAAAACCGTCTGCATATTCAAAAAGCAATCATGGCAAAGTTGATCGGAAAAATGTAATGAATAAGAACCAGCGGCAATTCATCATCAAAGAGATTCTCCAAGATCACGACGTTGCCAATCAGGAAGAGCTTGTGGCATTGTTGAAAAAACGCGGGATTATTGTTACACAAGCAACTCTCTCTCGGGATTTTGCGGTATTGGGTATTGTTCGGATCCATGCAAACGGGAAGCAAAAATATTCTCTTTCCGCTAACAATGAAGAATCATCTATTACACCACTTGTCACCCACGAAGTTGTCGGAATTGAATCAAATGAATCGCTCATCGTTGTTCGTACTCTTCCCGGTAGAGCAGGAGGAGTTGCTTCCTATATCGATTCAATGCGTAATCGAATGATTCTGGGCACGCTCGCCGGGGATGACACTGTCTTAGTAACCCCTGCATCTGTTAAGAAAATTTCTACAATTCTAAAACAATTAAAAGAAGCACTGTTCGAAAAACAATAATAGTTGTCCTTGATATCATATACTCACCACTCTTAAGAAAGAAATCACAATGAAAAAAGAAAAAATTGCAGTTGCCTATTCCGGTGGACTTGATACATCGGTCATAGTAAAATGGCTTCAGGAAAAATATAATGCCGATATCATTACTGTCACAGGAAACCTTGGGCAGAAAAAAGAATTGATCGGCGTGCCGGAGAAAGCATATAAATCCGGCGCAAAAAAAGTATTCATGCAAAATCTTGAAAAAGAATTTGTGTATGATTACATCTTCCCCGCACTGAAAGCCGGTGCACTGTATGAACATTCTTATCCGATGGCAACTTCACTCGGCAGGCCGTTACTTGCAAAAGCACTTGTTGATGTTGCAAAACGTGAACGTTGCACAGCCGTTGCTCATGGTTGCACCGGAAAAGGAAATGATCAGGTCCGCTTTGAAGTAGCTGTTATGGCACTCGCTCCCGAATTAAAAGTGCTTGCACCGCTGCGCGAGTGGGAATTCAAATCGCGCGAAGAAGAAGTGGAATATTGCCAGAAGCACGGCATTCCTGTGAAAGCAACAAAGGACAGTCCATATTCGATCGATGAAAATATTTGGGGAACAAGCATCGAATGTGGCATTTTGGAAGATCCGATGGAAGTTGCACCGCAAGATGCATATCAACGCACTGTTTCTCCCGAAAACGCTCCTGATAAACCAACGTATGTGACGATTGAATTCAAGGCAGGCGTACCGGTAGGATTGAATGGCAAGAAAATGGATGGAGTATCGTTAATCCACAAATTGAACGAGATCGCTGGAGCAAATGGTGTCGGTCGTCTTGACCTTGTAGAAAACCGTTTAGTCGGAATTAAATCGAGAGAGATTTACGAAGCACCAGCCGCAGTCACACTGCATTTCGCTCATCGCGAACTGGAACGACTGACGTTGGATAAAGAAGTAACACATTACAAAATTAAATTGGCAAACGATTATGCTAACATCATCTACAACGGATTATGGTTTTCACCGCTGAAGAAAGCACTGGATGGTTTCATCAACGAAACACAGAAGAATGTGACAGGTATTGTTAAAGTGAAACTGTATAAAGGAAATGTTGAAATTGCCGGACGCACATCACCATTCTCGTTGTATGACATGAAACTTGCCACATATACAAAAGAAGATACATTCGATCACACAGCGGCTGAAGGATTTATCAAAATTTACGGATTACCTTCAAAAATCTATAATCGTGTGAATAAGGAGAAATTTGCAAAAGTGAAAAAAGCATTAAAGCGCAAAAAGTAACCTTTTCTTAACTGGCGTATCAATAAAAAAACCGGAGAGCGATCTTCGGTTTTTTATTTTCTTTACTTTAATAGAATATGGATGTTACGGATTACGCGGATGCACACCGATCTGGAGTAAATAATTCATCCGTGAGAATCTGTTCTTTCTTTGTCATCCGTGTTCTATGCTTCTATTTAATAAACGTCCCGTTTCGTAACTCATCAAATGCATGTTGTAATTCCTGCTGCGTATTCATCACAATCGGTCCACCCCACGCAACAGGTTCTTTCAGAGGTTTTCCCGAAACGAGCAAAAATCGAATTCCATTTTCTCCTGCTTGAACAGTCACTTCATCTCCACTATCAAAAAGTATCAAGGAACGATTTCCTGACCATTCAAGGCGTTCGTCACCATTCGGCATCAATGATTCTCTGAGCGTGTCTTGAGGCGCAGATGCTTCACGAAATGTTCCCGTTCCTTCAAAAATATAGGCGAATGCTTGACGATATGTTTCCACCTTCAATGTTTTCCTTTTTCCCGGTGGTACAAAAACATCAAGATATCGTGGATCGGCTGCGATTCCATCAACTGGTCCTTTCTTTCCCCAAAAATCACCACAGATTATCCGCACTTGTGTTCCATCGTCATCTGTAACTAATGGAATCTCTTTGGAATTCACATCCTGATAACGCGGCGCGGTCATTTTTAATGATGATGGAAGATTTGCCCATAATTGAAATCCATGCATCCTTCCAACAGAATCCCCTTGTGGCATTTCTTGATGAAGAATTCCGCTTCCAGCAGTCATCCATTGAACATCACCGGCACCGAGCGAGCCATTATTTCCTAAACTATCACTGTGTGTGACGTTTCCGGCAAGAACATATGTGATTGTCTCAATTCCTCTGTGCGGATGCCATGGAAAACCGGCAAGATAATCACGAGGATTATCATTCCTAAAATCATCCAATAATAAGAATGGATCGAATTCACTCGGATTCCCAAAACCAAAAGCGCGCCGTAGATGCACACCGGCTCCCTCAAGAGTAGGTTTGGCTGGAATAATACGTTTAATAGGACGAATAGACATACTTTTCTCACATTATCGTTTAATTATACACCACCTGGTTAAGTGATGCAATAGGAGAATTATGTTATTTAATAAATCCGAAAACTCATTTCTTTCGTTTATACCCTTGAAAATCAGACTAAATTGTATCATTTTAGCCCAGCACTTCACATCAAGGAGCCATTATGTTCAGAAATCTTAGTATCTCAACAAAATTATTCCTCACGTTTGTTCCCATTTTTATTGTTGGGATTGCCGCCAGCATTTATCTGAATAATCAATATCAGGAAGAACAAATGCAGTCCCAAGCACTCGAGTCTGCAAATGAAAAAGCTCTAATAGTTCGTGAATCGTTGGTGAACATGATGGTAGAAAGTCAAATGGTGGATGATAAATATCTTGAGAAAGTAAAGCATGTGGCCAATCTTCATGATCTTTATATCAGGATAGACACTGCAAAACTGCGCCTTGCCGAAGATTTTATGGACAGCACTCGTGCTGCACGATTAGCAGAACGCGTAGAGTTGGCAAACAATAAAGGTGAATACGATAACCAATACGGCAATCAAGTTCTTGCAACAGGTAAGCAGCAATGGATCCGATTAGGCGATGACTTCAAAGCAATGGTTCCATTTGTGGCAGAAAAAAAATGTCAACGCTGCCATGATGTTCAGATCGGCGATGTTCTCGGTGTTGCACATCTTGACTTTCCCCTCACAAAGATTATTGAAGCAAATCAAAAGAACTCTCAACGTTCCGCTATGATCTCCGGCGGAGTTGCCTTCTTTGTTATTCTTGTCGGATTTATTTTCTTCCGCTCGCTCGTTCAGTCCCCATTAAAAAAATTGGAGAAAGCCACCGAAGAGATTGGTAAGGGAAATATGAGTGATGAACTAGCATTGCCGAGTGGAAACGACGAGATGGGAAAACTTGCGCAAGCATTTTCTCAAATGCGCGGAGCATTGAAGCAGAGTCAGGATGCAATGAGAATCTCCACCGTTGGCCAAGTTGCTGCATCGTTGGTTCAGGATTTTCGCGCTCCCATTAAAGAGATTGTTAATGCCATCGATGAGATTAAAAAATCTCCAATAGATGAAGTAAAGAAAAATGAATTGCTGGATGATGCAAAAGAATCTGCACAACTCGTCAACAGAATGACACAGGACTTGATCGATTTCACTTCCGGTGATATTAAGGTTGATAAAAAATTATCCAGCGTTGGGAAACTCATCCGATCCGTGACAACGAGCATCAAACCAGATTTAGATAAACAAGGGATCAAATTTGACACGAACGCAAAATATGATGGTCAGGCGATCATCGATCCAGAACGAACTGCCCGTGCACTTGATAATATTATTTCATATGCAGCAAATTATGTCGCAGCTGGAGGAATGATCAAACTTGAAACTGATTCCGATGCCGGGAAATTATTTATCAGAATCATCGATAACGGCAGCGGTATTCCAAAAGCATTTCAAGAAAAAATCTTCGAACCGTTCGTGAAAGTTGTTCAAAGTGGCGGGGTAGGACTTGATCTTGCCCTTGCAAAAAAGATTATTGAAAAACAGGGGGGCAAAATCTCCCTCGTCTCCGAAGAAGAAAAAGGAACAACCTACGCCATTACATTGCCAATGTAAACGCAGCGTTCAGATTTTAGATTTTAATGTTCAGACATAAAAACCCGCTTGAAATGTCTTCCGTCGGTAGATAAAGCGGGTTTTTTATTCAATCATCAATAACTTTGAATTTGCCCTTAATTCATTCGTTATGTCTCATGATAAGACCTAACTTGAATCTGCCAATTTAATAATCTAACTTAGTATTAAGGAGTTTTTGGTCTTAATTATTCTCTTCAATATTTTCAAAAATACCGTGAATTATTTCTTATGAGCTTCATATGATTGGGATTTTCATCGCTGAATTTCTCAATAGTGAAAAATGAGCAATCTTACAGGAGAAAAAACTCGGTATTTTAGGTAGTTCATATTTGGCGCGGCTTTTGCATTAAAATTGACACATTGCTTCAGGGATTTTATCCTTAAAAAATATTCCCGTTCTTAAATGAGCTGAAATAACAATTTTTTCAACGTCATCCCGCACAAAGAAATACCTAGCGGTGAGACAAAACTTTAAGAAAGACGTGCTTATGGAAAAAGAAACTCGTGTTCTTGATGAAGTTACGATACGCTTTGCCGGAGATTCCGGTGATGGTATGCAATTGACTGGGGGTCAGTTTACCAACACTTCCGCTGCAATGGGAAATGATCTTTCAACGCTCCCGGATTATCCAGCTGAGATTCGGGCTCCTATCGGTACCACATACGGTGTCAGTGGATTCCAAATCCATTTCGGTGCAACGGAAATTAACACGCCTGGCGATCATTGCGACGTTCTTGTAGCAATGAATGCTGCATCACTGAAGGTGAATCTCCGTTCATTAATCGATGGTGGTATCATCATCGTCAACACCGACGGTTTTGGCGACAAAAATTTGAAACTTGCCGGATATGCGCAAAGCCCATTATCTGACGGTTCTCTTTCCAAATTTCAAGTCTTTCAAGTTGATATTACAAAACTGACGAATCTTGCACTTGCCGACATGAACCTTGGCCAAAAGATCGTCGACAAGACAAAGAACTTTTTTGCATTGGGTATGATGTATTGGATGTTCAATCGAACGTTGGACAATACCACACAATGGATCACGGAAAAATTTGAGAAAAAACCTGAACTGATTGAAGCGAATACTCGGGTAATGAAAGCCGGATGGAATTATGCTGAAACGACAGATATCTTCGTTGTAAAGTATGATGTAAAACCTGCCCCGCTCACTCCCGGTAAATATCGTAACATTAACGGTAACCAGGCCACCGCGCTCGGATTCGTTGCCGCTGCGGAAAAAGCAAATCTTCCACTCTTCCTCGGTTCGTATCCTATTACACCAGCGAGTGACATCCTGCATGAATTATCATATTTCAAAAATTTTGGCGTAAAGACATTTCAAGCTGAAGATGAGATCGCAGGAATCACAAGCGCTATCGGCGCAGCTTTTGGCGGTTCTCTTGCACTCACAACCACGAGCGGTCCTGGTGTTGCGTTGAAGACAGAAGCAATCGGTCTTGCAGTAATGGTAGAACTTCCTCTTGTTATTGTTAACGTTCAACGCGGCGGCCCAAGCACCGGTCTGCCGACGAAAACAGAACAAGCAGACCTTCTGCAAGCAGTCTATGGAAGAAATGGTGAAGCACCTGTCCCGGTAATTGCGGCTTCAACGCCAAGCGGTTGTTTTAATGCGGCATTTGAAGCATCACGTATCGCATTAAAGTTTATGACTCCAGTTATGCTTTTAACGGATGGTTACATAGCAAACGGTTCGGAACCATGGCTCATCCCTGAAGTAAAAGATCTTAAAGACATCTCTGTAAAATTCCGTACAGATCCGGATAACTATATGCCATATTTGCGTGATGATGTTACACTCTCCCGTGAATGGGCAATTCCCGGAACTCCCGGACTTGAACACCGCATCGGCGGCTTGGAGAAACAAGATAAGACCGGAAACATTAACTACGAACCGGAAAATCATGATAAGATGATTAAACTCCGTGCGTCGAAAATTGAACGAATCGCAAACGATATTCCCCCGGCAAAAGTCGAAGGAGATGAAAAAGGCGACGTATTGGTTGTTGGTTGGGGTGGTACGTATGGAACAATCAAAACTGCTGTCGAGAGAAAACGAAAAGAAGGAAAATCCGTTTCCCACTTACATCTTCATTATATTAATCCGTTACCAAAAAATGTTGGTGAGATTTTGTCACAATTTAAGTATGTCCTTGTTCCCGAAATTAATTTGGGGCAATTGATTAAAATTTTACGCGACAAATTTCTTGTCCCGGCAATCGGTCTGAATAAAGTTCAAGGGCTACCCTTCCGTTCGATTGAGATCGAACAAAAAATTGATGAGATCTTAGGAGGAAAAAAATAATGAACACTCTCGTAAATGGCGTTACCAATCAATCAACAGTGGCAACAACAAAATACACTGCTAAAGATTTCAGTTCGGATCAAGACGTGCGATGGTGTCCCGGTTGCGGCGATTACTCAATCCTCGCACAGGTACAGCGTGTGATGCCCGATCTGAACATTCCAAAAGAAAAAATTGTGTTCATTTCCGGAATAGGTTGTTCAAGTCGTTTCCCCTATTATATGAACACATACGGATTTCATAGTATCCATGGCCGTGCAACAGCAATCGCTTCCGGATTAAAGATAGCTCGCCCGGATTTGAGCGTTTGGGTTGCTACGGGCGACGGTGACGGTCTTTCTATCGGTGGTAATCATATGATTCATATCCTTCGCCGAAATGTTGATGTGAATATTTTATTATTTAACAATCAGATCTATGGATTGACCAAAGGCCAATACTCACCAACATCTGAAATGGGAAAAATAACAAAATCGACTCCATACGGATCAGTCGATATGCCGTTCAATCCAGCAGCATTAGCTCTTGGTTCAGGCGGTACATTTGTTGCACGTTCTTTGGATCGCGATCCGAAACATATGCAGACAATCATCAAACGGGCAGCAGAACATAAAGGTACATCGTTCGTCGAGATCTATCAAAACTGTAATGTATTCAATGATGGAGCGTTCTTTGTCTTTACGGAAAAAGAATCAAAACCCGACAATGTAGTATTTCTGGAACATGGCAAACCGCTGGTCTTTGGAAAAGAAAGTGATAAAGGAATCAAACTCGACGGCTTCTCTCCGGTTGTCGTTTCGTTAAAAGACGGAAGCCACTCGGTGAACGATCTTTTAGTTCATAATGAAAAAGATTCTACACTGGCGTTCATTTTGGCAAACATGACATATAATGCTGAATTGCCAAGACCAGTCGGGATATTCCTCGCAACAGATCGGCCCCGTTATGAAGTAGAAATGGAAAAACAGATCGATTCCGCCATCTCCAAACGAGGGAAAGGATCTCTTGAAAAATTGTTGAATACCGGAGATACGTGGGTTATTCAATAAATTTATAAACCATATAATATATTTAGTGCCCGGCGAATGTCGGGCACTGTTGTTTTAATACCAGTTCCATCTTTGAAGCCAGGTCATTTTTTCGTATTTTGAGTATATGATTGAACAATTCACCCAACTGCACGAAGTTTTTAAATCCAAACAAACATTCGTTATAACAACTCACGTAAATCCTGACGGAGACGCAATCGGAAGCGAAGTAGCTTTGGCGTTATTCCTGAAGGATAAAGGGAAAAAAGTAACTATCATCAACCAGAGTGAAACACCAGACAATCTTCTCTTTTTGACAAAGTTATTTCCTATGCTGACATATAATGGAAATCTGGATCATCATATTCTTAATGTGGACTGTTTTTGCGTGGTGGATACTAATTCTCCAAAACGCTTTAGTGCCATGGCAGACACCGTGCAAAAAAGTAAAGCATATAAAATCTGTATAGACCATCACCTTGAACAAGAACACTTTGCTGATCAATATATTGTCGATACTGACGTTCCGGCCACGAGTGAATTACTCTATCGAATTTTCATCTCCGACAATCCCAATACGATCACAAAGCCAATTGCCGAAGCATTATATGCCGGCATAATGACTGATACAGGTTCATTTAAATTCCCCAAGACAGATTCTGAAACGCATATTATCACCGCCCATCTTTTAAAATGCGGAGTTGATCCATACGCTATCTATCAGCACATTTACGAAAGCGGCGAGATCAATAAACTCCACTTACTCGGTAAAGCATTGGAAACGATTCAAGTGCATAACAATGGGAAGATTGCTTCAATGGTTCTTCCCCGATCGATCTTCAGCGAAACACATACGAATGAAGCTGATGTGGACAATTTAACGCAGTATGTTCTGTCCATCAATAAAGTTGTTGTCGGACTTGTGTTCGTAGAACTTGTGGACGGTGTCAAGGTCAGTTTCCGGTCCAAAGGTGATATAGCAATCAATATTGTAGCAAAACAATTCGGCGGAGGCGGGCATAAAAATGCCTCTGGTGCTCGTCTAAAAAATATCGGACTGCAGGATGCAGTGACAGCAGTCTTAGATAAAACAAAAGAAATTTTACTTTAGGAATAATATGAAACTTTCTGCCATCCGCTCTTCCATTGATAAAGTATCCGCAGATCTCATTGTTACATTCATTTTTCAAGATGAAAAGCTCTTCGCTCAATCAAAATCAAAACTTACAGGTTTTTATAAGACAGCAGAATCCGCTCTTTCATCAAAAGATTTCTCGGGAAAAGAAGGAGAAACGATACTTCTCTATACTGAAAAAAGTAAATCACCTCGCTTATTCTGCATAGGTTTAGGCGAATCAAAAAAATTCACAATTGAAAAACTCCGCCGAGCGACAGCAACGGCAGCAAAAAAAGGAAAAGCACTCAAAGTTTCTTCCATCGCAATCGACATGCCGGATCTATCGGTTATTCTTCCCGATTCAATTGAAGAGATTGCCATTGCACTGTCTGAGGCATCGATTCTCTCTATCTATAAATATGACAAATATATTTCAAAAGAGAAGAATGGAAAAACGTTATCAGTCATATCCTTTGTGTCGAACTCTCATTATTCCAAAGAGATTCTGCGAGGAATCCAAACGGGACAGATCATTGCCGATGCAACAATCCATGCACGCGATCTCACCAACGCTCCGGGAAGTGAAATCTACCCCGAAACGCTTGCCAATGATGCCAAGCAACTCGGAAGACAATTAGGATTTACCGTTTCTGTTTTCGATAAGAAAAAAATTCAACAGCTTGGCATGGGTGGTGTGATTGGTGTGAGCAAAGGAAGTTCGAAAGACCCACGATTTATTACGTTGGAATATGGAAAATCTTATAAGAAAAAAGGAACCATCGTACTAGTAGGGAAAGGTGTCACATTCGACACCGGTGGAATCTCGATTAAACCATCCGCAGGAATGGCGGAGATGAAAATGGATATGGGGGGAGCTGCTGCGGTGATCGGAACATTCCATGCAATTGCAAGATTAAAATTGAAAAAACATATTGTCGGACTTATCCCCTCTGTGGAAAATATGTTGAGCGGTGACGCAGTGAAACCGGGTGATATCATTCGTCATTACAATGGCAAGACTTCCGAGGTGGATAATACCGATGCTGAGGGGCGATTGATTCTGGCCGATGCATTATCATACGCTGCTATATTCAAACCAGAACTGGTAATTGATCTTGCGACATTAACGGGCGCAGTTGTTGTAGCCCTTGGACATTATGCAAGCGGTATGATGGGGAATGATCAAGATTCAATGGACGCATTGTCTGTTGCCGGCGACAAAACCTACGATCGAGTATGGCAATTACCAATGTACGACGAATATGAAAAATTGATTAAAAGCGATGTCGCTGATGTGAAGAATGTCGGCGGGCGTTGGGCCGGTTCCATTACTGCCGGTTGGTTCCTGAAAAAATTTATCGGAGATTATAAATGGGTGCATCTTGATATCGCTGGAACTGCTATACAAGAAGAAAACCAAGACTATATACCTCGTGGTGGTTCTGGCGCTGGTGTTCGATTACTTGTGGAATTTTTAAGAAACAGAGAATAGCGCTCTCGCAAAGTCGCTATTATTACGCCCCTACGGCGCATTTTTGAAGCCGATAAAATCATGAACTAATTCGCTTGTTCCGTTGTCCCATTAGGGACAAGATATTTGTAGAAGATCAAGCGGATCAATTTTCAAGTCCCGTCAGGGACGAAATATTCTTTCATTAATAAAGAAGTGAGAAACATCAGTCAGTAAGTAAAGTATTGCACGAACTGTTAATACTCTAGATGATTAAAAATTATTGCTTCTTATTCCATTTGCGACTTTGCGAAACAATATGAAATATTCTAAATTTACTTCAGAAGTGCTCGTTCGCCCGGATGATATCGACATGAATAACCATGTTCATAATTCAAAATATCTTGAATTAGTCTTAGCAGCCCGGTACGAACAAATGACGCGAGATTATAAAATGTCCATGGACGAATTCATCCGGCGTGGATTAGGATGGGTAGTGAACACTTGCTTCATTCAATACAAACGCCCTCTTGTCCTTGGGGATGTTGCAATTGTAAAGACCGGGATTCTTGAGTTCGGAACTTCTTCAGCAAAAGTCGGGTTTGAGATCTTTAGAAAAGAGACGAACAAATTATCCGCAGACGGGTATTTTGATTACACCTTGGTCAATCTTACATCAGGCCGTTCTGAAAAACTTTCAGAAGAAATTGTTCAAAAATATAGTATCTAACAATCACCAAATGGAGTAACCATGAAAACGTTAATTGCTACGTTAATTCTTGCTGTAACATTTACCTTCGCCGGCACACCAGTAAAAGTAGAAAATTTCACATTAAATGATTATAACGGAAAGAAATTTGAACTTGCCGATTTCAAAGAATCAAAAGCAATCGTATTAATGTTCATTTCAACTCAATGCCCTGTGTCAAATGCCTATAATGAACGCATGGCGTCGTTATATAATGATTACAAGGATAAAAAAATTGCCGTGGTCGGAATCAACTCCAACAAAGCTGAAGCACCCGATGAAATTAAAGAACACGCTCAAGAACATAATTTTGGATTTACTATTCTTAAAGATGTGAATAATGTTATTGCTGATAAATTGGAAGCCAATCACACACCGGAAATTTACATCGTTCACCCTACCACATTGGAGGTGTTGTATCATGGCCGTATCGATGATTCACAGCGAGAAGCAAAAGTAAAAACGAATGATTTGCGCACGGCATTAGATGAAATTATTTCCGAAAAACCAGTTTCTGTGAAAGAAACCAAAGCGTTCGGTTGCACCATTAAGCGAGTGAATTAATGTTGAATCATCAATTTTCACGAAGCCGGGTTTTTCTCGGCTTCTTTTTTTTGAATACAGTTCTATCAATAGGCCAAACCGTTCGACCTATTGATGAAAAAGGATTGGACTCACTCATTTCTCACCGAAATGGGAAACATCTCGTCCTTAATATATGGGCAACGTGGTGTATTCCATGTAAAGAAGAGTTTCCGGATCTGATAAAACTTTCCGATAGTCTCAAAGCAAAACAGGTTGAAGTCGTTGCAATCAGTGTCGATTATCCTGATGAAATCAATTCCAAGATACAACCATTCCTAAAAAAAATGAAACCCCCTTTCCGAGTTTTTGTTTGGGACTTCCCATCGCAGGATGCCTTTTTTGCTCAATTCGATAAATCGTGGAGTGGTGCAATTCCCGCAACATTTATCTATGATAACAAAGGGATACAACAGCGATTTCTGCTGGGCAAACAAAGCAACTCTCAATTTAAAAAAGCCATTGATGATGTTCTCAGGAAACAGTAACTTTCTTTCATGATCACTTTCCTTCCTCTTGGTGGTGCAAACGATATCGGCGCATCATGTTATTATTTGAATATTGAAGGAACAGGGATCATCCTGGACAGCGGAACACATCCTCGTAAGTTTGGCATTGATTCCCTTCCTCGTTTTGAACTCCTGAAAGACTTGAATGTGGATGCAGTATTAATTTCACATGCACATCAGGATCATATTGATTCCCTTCCGTTTCTTGTCCAGCGACATCCCTATATTCGTATTGTGACCACTCCCCAAACGCGTGCGATTGCGGAGATTACACTTCATAATTCTGTCAATATTCTTACCGAACAGTTAAAGGATGAAACCACCATCCGTGCGTACACCCATGATGAAATCGACTTGCTGATTCAAAATGTGGAATGGCAGGAATACCAGAAACAATTCATTGTGAATGGATATCGTCATGCAAGTAGTGATCCGGTGTATGCATCCTTTCATGACGCAGGACATATTCTCGGTTCCGCAGGAACGTTAGTGGAACATAACGGGAGATCGATTTTTTATACTGGCGACGTTAATCTTGAAAAGCAATCACTCCTTGCAGGGGCAAAACTGCCAAAAAGAAAAGTGGATGTGCTTATTTTGGAATGTACGCATGGATCAACCGATTCCGAATTACTCCCATCCCGAACGAGTGAACAGGCGCGCCTGGCAAAATCAGCAAATATGATATTGGGACGCGGAGGTTCAATTCTCGTTCCGGTATTTGCCCTGGGAAAAATGCAAGAAATGCTCTCGATGTTTTGGAAGTTGATGCAAAAAGGTTCAATGGCTACCTCCGATATCTATACGGGAGGCGTGGGGAAAAAACTTTGCAGTGTGTATGATAAAAATCGATATACGGTTGGATATAACGATACAGATTTTGTCCTTTCCGATATCCCGCAAAAAGATCTCTACGATGTAGAACACATTGATGATCTTCTACGGCATCAATGTATTGTTCTTGCCGGCAGCGGAATGGTTATTCAAAATACTCTCTCTTTTAAAATGGCTCAACGCTGGTTAACAAATCCCAAAGCGGGCATCTTTACTGTTGGATATATGGATCAAGAAACACCGGGATATCGAATCGCCACATCAAACAAAGGAGATCTTATCCAATTAACCGATGCTCATGAACCGCAAAATGTTTCATGTGATATTGACCGATTTCGTTTTTCGGCACACAGCAATAGGGACGGTATACTTTCAATCGTTGATACACTTCGTCCTTCAACCGTTATTTTGGTTCACGGTGAACATGATTCCATTGATTGGATGGGATATTCCATTATAAAACGATTTCCTCATATAAAATTACACGCAGCAGAAATTGGCAAACAATTGACCTTCTTTGAATAAATCCCTTCATCCTGAAACACAATTTTCTTATCTTTCCATATCGAAATTATTTCCACTGTCTGAACGGATTGTTATACGTGAACAAAACATTTTATAATAATCGAAAGAATTTATGAAAACACGAGCAATCGTCTCCGTTGTGATTGTCCTTTGTGTATTAAGTGTGGCATTTGCTCAAGAAAGAGTGGTCCGTGAGCAGACCGGAGGAAATGTTATCCAATATGAGTCGATAGTTATTTCTTCGGATTCAGGAAATACAGTCGTCATTCCACTTCGAATACGGTATGATTTTTTTGTCTTTACACGATCGATGAATACATCTGAAGATCTCTTTACCGCTCATGGAGAAGCGACTATTGAACTGCTGGACTCCACCGGCACTTCATCAGCTCGAGCAATTCAACAAATTAATGTATCAGCTGCCGAAAATTCTCCTTCTTTTCTCCGGTCACAGTCCGGCCAGTATTTTTTCTCCTTTCCACTCCCTGCCGGATATTATACTATTGTCATTAAGATTGATGATATGGAATCAAAGCGAGAATTTGTCGACAACAAAAAACATATCATCATCCCAAAACAATCGGGTATATTATCCGGATTGATACCTATTCAAATTTTTTCCGGAAAAGCATTCACTTTATTCAATCTTGGCGGGGACGTTCTTTTTTCGCAGAATTATGGTTTCATCTTCCTTTCCCATAAAGCATATTCCACTGCTCGATATTCACTTTCTAAATTGTTGATGGATGAAGAGGACAAAGAGTCGGTTGAAACGAATATTTCTACCACTATTGTATCATTTGAAAATCAGACCGTAAACACACTCCATAAAGACAATTCGATCGAACTCAGTTTACAAAGTGCTCCTCATTGCAACATTAATTATATTTCATTGAACGGTTCACAATTGCGTCAAGGACGGTATGAATTATCCATTCTCCTACCTGATTCGACGACACTGAAGACAACATTTGCAGCACGATGGCGTGATATGCCGATATCATTGTATGATCTTGATCTTGCCATTGAGCCAATTCAATACATTACAACCAAAGATGATTACTCCGAACTTCGCAGGGGTGGACGCGAAAGCAGGATAAATAAATTCGAAGAATTTTGGAAGAAGAAAGACTCGACACCAGCTACGGCATATAATGAAGTGATGCATGAATTTTATCGCAGAGTTGATTTTTCTATGACTGCATTCAGAACATTGCGTGAGATGAATGGTGCTATTACCGACAGAGGGAAAATTTATATTCTCTACGGAAAACCGACTTCGACCGAGCGATTGCTCAATCCTGATGGTGCTCCAAAGGAAATATGGAAATACAATTCACTAAACAAGATGTTCACATTTGAAGACCCCAGTAAACAAGGAAATTATAAACTCGCAGAGAATAAATGAAACCTATCATTGCAATCACCATCGGAGATTTTAACGGCATAGGGCCGGAAGTTACACTGAAAAGTATCTCATCCAAAATTGTTCAAAAAAACATTCAACCTGTATTGATCGGGTCATTTGACATTTTTCAACATGTTGCCACAAAATTAAAAATTGCGGTTGATCTTGTTCAAGTTGATTCACTTACAACAAAATTCAAAACCGGAACCGTCCCGGTCATCACGGTCCATCCCGCAACAAAAAAAAACGTGCAATTAGGTGTCACCTCCCCGGACGCAGGTGTCTGTGCAGGAATGGCCATTGAACGCGCCATAAAACTTTGCATGGATAAGGATGTTGACGCAATGGTCACGGCACCGGTATCCAAAGAAGCCTTACATTTTGCAGGATACAATTTCCCGGGACAAACTGAAATGCTTGCCATGCTTACACGATCGGACCGAGTGACAATGATGTTATTATCGAAAACAATGCGTGTTGCATTGGCTACGGTACATGTTCCGCTCAAAAGTGTTTCTGAAAATCTTTTTATAGATCGAATCGTTGAGAAACTGGACACGGTAAATTCATCGTTACGAAGGGATTTAGGAATTGCGAAACCTTCAATCGCCGTTCTTGGATTGAATCCCCACGCCGGTGAAAACGGCGCAATCGGAACGGAAGAACGCGATGTGATTATTCCGGCAATCAAAAAAGCACAAGAAAAAGGAATTAATGCTGTCGGCCCTTTCCCTGCTGATGGTTTTTTTGCATCTCAGGCATTTAAAAAATATGACGCAATCTTGGCAATGTACCACGATCAAGGTTTGATTCCATTAAAAATGAGCGGATTTGATGAAGGGGTAAATTTCTCCGCCGGATTAAAAATTATTCGCACGTCGCCCGACCATGGAACAGCGTTTGATATAGCCGGAAAGAATATGGCAAATCCCGGTAGCATGATCTCTGCGATCCAATTGGCCGCCTCAATCATTGAACAACGGAAAAAATAATGCTCGTACAATTTGACGATGTCAGTGTTTCATTCGATCATCATGCATTATTGCGTGATATCAATCTTCTTATAGAGCCGGGAGAATTTGTTTCATGTGTCGGAGAATCGGGTGCGGGAAAAAGCAGTCTATTACGATTGATCTATATGGACCTTATCCCAACACACGGCATCGTCTCTGTCGGAGAATTCACTTCAAAGAACATCACATCTCGACAAATTCCATTTTTACGACGAAAACTCGGCATCGTGTTCCAGGATTTCAAACTTCTGGAAGATCGAAATGTGTATGACAATGTAGCGTTTGCGTTACACGTTACAAGTACATCATCAAATGTTATCAAAAAGAAAGTTGTTACGGTATTAACGCAGGTAGGACTAAGTCATAAACGAAATGCAATGCCGCATCAACTTTCCGGAGGCGAACAGCAGCGGGTGTGTATTGCCCGAGCACTGGTCAATGAGCCATTCCTCATCCTGGCGGACGAACCGACGGGAAACCTCGATCCTGGAACATCGATGGAGATATTAAAACTCCTTCTCGATATCAATCACAAAGGGACGGCCGTGTTAATGACAACTCACAATTACGATCTTGTAAGAAAAGCACAAGGAAAGATTTTGCAGATTAAAGAGAGAAATATACGGGAAGTGCAGTTAAAACAATAAGTTTTTGCAAAGAGATTTGCCTCTGATATGTGCTACTCCTTACCTCAACAAAACAACTTTTCATTTCCCTTTCGAGAACATCAACAACTTTTAGCACAACAAGGATGTTTTTTAACATACTTTACCCTAGAAGTTTCTAATATTTCGGTGATCTATTATTGTAGAACGCACATCCGTTCTTTGTCCTATTTTATCAAACTCATCTTCCCGATTTGTCTTTGATCTCCGGAAATAAGATGATAGAAATACACTCCGCTGGCAGCACCTTTTCCATTCTCAGCCGTTCCGTCCCACCGCGCAGCATAATTTCCTTCCGGCATTTGTTGTTGAAGTAATTGTTTCACACGTCTCCCCTGCACATCATAGATCGTGAGCTCAACACGATGATTCGATAGTGATCGGGGTATAGAAAAACTAATAATTGTCGATGAATTGAATGGATTTGGATAATTATTTCCAAGTGTAAGTTGAGACGGAATTTTCATGTCATCAGATTGTTGTAGAACACCCGTCACAAGTGAAGCACCTGCTCCTCGTGAACCGCCAACCGAATCCGCCATGTAGAGATTAACAAAATCAGGTCTGAATGCTGGTAAGTTTAGATAGCTGCTCTTCCACTCTTCATCTGACAGTCGTTTGAAATTGGTGCTCACATACTCATAATAGCTCATCACAGGGCCTATAAAGGATACCAACTGTCCATCAGATGCTTCGGTTGTGATAACGGCAAGATTTACGGGGCCTGTTCCTGCATGGAGCACCCATCCTACAAAACTACCAGTTTCATCAGTCGGACACGTGTGGACATCGGCAACAACCAAATCGTTTTTCAGAAACCCTTCATCACCAGTATAGAATAAACGATAATACCATCCATCGTACTCAGGGCCGCAAATTTTATTCAAAAATAACATCTGTTTGAGAAATGTTTTTTCTTTATCGGTTAATTGCGTATGGTCAAGTTCCTTTTGTGCGATTAACTGTAATGTATCTGCCATTGCTTTCACATTATTCCAATAGTAGACTATACTCCCTTCTGTCCATGGGAGCATTTGAAATTTCTCAGCGGCAACTTTTGCAAACATTTTTATTGCTCCAAAAAATTCCGGTATTGGTTCAACATAACTTTCCGGAAATGAACATACAATGCCGCCGGTATAGGACTGTTTTGCATATAACAGATTGTCATGGCGAAGCTGCGCCCATGATGCAAGCTGCGTATTCATCTTTTCCTGCCACCATGCAGCTGTCTGCATAAATAATGGTAATTTTGTTCTATCCTTTGGCGGCACAAGAGTTCGAATTGATTGCAGCCAGTTGTTATACAGGGTGCCTTGCCAAAATTCCGGTTCATAGGAATCAACCAGATAGCGAAGAGAAGCAAGATTTGTTGCATAATGGTATGTTGACAATTCGGATTCAAGTAATTGCGCCGCAGCATTGTTCCCTAACGAGAACAATACATCATATCGTGATGGAAGAGCTCTCCAAACCTTTTTGTTATTGAATGTAATTTTATCGTAGACAACATTTCCTGTGATATACGAATCAATGACAAATCGCTGCCCTAACAATAAGAATGCCGATGCCGGCTGTATACTGTCCGGACTGCTCGGATCTGAAATAATGATCTGAGACAAAATACGCTGAAAGGCAAACGATTTTTGTCTCAACGAATCCTGAAAACTCTTATAGCGCTTAGTATCTAATAAGGTATATGCACTATCAATATTTGTAACCTGTTTAAGTGTTTGAACATTTAGAAGCGTAACGTTATCAGATTCTCCAACAAAAAAGCGTATCATACTGTCAATCTCTTCCAACATCGGATAGGCATTGCTTCCTTCTGTAACTTCTGCCACTAATACTGCATCTATCACCTGTCGCTGAATATCTTCGTCTTTTTGAGGAGGAATGGAGTTTACAGGGGCTATCAAATACATTTCTGTTCTGCCCAACCACATCATTGCTTGGAAGTACTTCTTTAATCGTTCCGATTGGGTGTAATGACCGCGGACTGTAAACTGACTGAAATCAATGTATCTGGGAACAGATGAAAACAAGGAGTAACTTACTGGTTTTTCTGCAGCAATAAATTTCATGATGGAATCTACCAATGAGATATTTTCTGAGAAAACAGGTGTAACAACATTACCCAACAACTTTCTCGGTACCGTAAGATACAGATCGACATCCAATAACATTTGCTTCATTGCAGGATATACTTCGTACCGCGTAGAAAGAATAGGCAATTGCTTGTGCAGTTTTCCGAGCAGCGAATCGAGTTTTGGTATGAGCATTCGCTCTTCTACATTTTTTAATATTGCATCATATGACATATGAATTGCGTGCAGAATGGCATCGGTGGAAACAAACACCGGCAGATCACGATGGAATATTTCGCCAAATGCGGCACCAAATGATGGGCGCTTCAACCGTTCCGTCACCATAAAGCCATGTGTTTCAATCAATGTTTTTTCATATTCAGTCAGAGCATATTTTATCTGGATGGAATCGCTGAAGAGCGCTGAACTGAACTTCGTACGAGCTTCTTTTTGAAAGGCACCTGCCGAATGTAACGCTCGCAGTTGACTCGCATCCATATTTTGATGGCTTGATAAAAATTGTTTATACGCTGCAAGATCAAACGGTGAGGAAGATTGGGGATAAATAATACCAGAAAGGGAAAGAATGAAAAGCGATAATACAATGTGTTTATTGCGGAGTGACATATATGCCTCCTTTTGACAGCCATTCAGTGTACAAAATTACGACAACTTCAATGAGTTGTCAATGTCAGTAACGTATGGAAGATTTCTCAAGGAAAAATTGGAGGTTTTTTTGAAGAGAAACTAAAGAAGATTAGGACAAAGCTGTCTGTAGCAGAAACCGCCAATACTTACAGCTCAATCTCACACTCATAACATCGAAAAAGAAAATATTATCCTACCTGCTCTACTCTGCGAACTTCAGGAATATCTCTCAAGATCTTCCGCTCCACCCCTGCGCGCAGCGTCATTCTCGACATCGGACACGATACACACGAACCGATGAGTCTTACCTCAACGAATCCATCATCAGTAACACGGAGTAGTTCAACATCACCCCCATCTGCCTGCAGATACGGGCGGACTGTGTCCAATGATTTCTGTACTCTTTCAGTTATTGTCATATGAAGTTGTGTCGGTAGGAATTGATGCCAACCGACTTTACCACATTATGAATGATTATTTCCTAACGATATTTCAATCGGTGCTGATTGTTTTGAAAAGTTGCTGATACTAATCTGTGCTGCAAGATTTTTGGCAATCGTTGTAAAAATCTTGGCCGGTTCACTTTGCGGTTCAGAATCAGTGATCGGTCTGCCTGTATCACTGCCAACGCGAATCTTTGTATAAATCGGAATCTCTCCAAGGAATGGAACCGTAAATTGTGCAGCGACCTTCTTCCCACCACCGTTATCAAAGATGTTCTCCCGTTCCCCGCTAGCGCTGACAAAATAACTCATATTTTCCACAACACCAAGTATAGGCACATTTACTTTCTGAAACATCGCCATCCCCCGGCGCGCATCGGCAAGAGACATTTCTTGAGGGGTTGTGACAATAACAGCACCGGTCAATGGAATCTGTTGAACAATCGTCAATTGAATATCCCCTGTTCCGGGAGGAAGGTCAAAAACGAGATAATCTAATTCACCCCAGTCTACATCTGTCATAAATTGCTTCACTGCACCACTTGCCATTGGTCCCCGCCATATGACTGCTTGAGTAGAATCGATCAAAAATCCTATTGACATCACTTTTACACCGTATTTTTCCAACGGGATTAATTTTTGATCATGCATTTTCGGTTTTTCATTGATATTGAACATCAATGGAATACTCGGTCCATAAATATCACAATCGATCAATCCAACGCTTGCACCTTCTCTCGCTAAGGCAACGGCAAGATTAACGGCAACGGTAGATTTTCCTACTCCTCCTTTTCCGCTTGCCACAGCGATGGTATTTTTAACGCCCGGAAGAACTGGTGTCGCTTGCATATTCATTCGCTTTGAAACGCTTGATGTCATTGTCACTTGCAACGTATCAATCTCCGGAATCGAATGTTTAACGGCGTGCTCAGCCTGAGCCTTCATTTCCTCTTTCACCGGACATGCTGGTGTCGTCAACTCGATGGAAAAGCTGACATGCTTCCCTTCGATCTTAATATCTTTCACAAAATTCAACGCCACAATGTCCTTATTCAGATCTGGATCGCGCACCACTCGAAGGGCATTGAGAATATTTTCGCTGTTCAAAGAACTCATGAGTTTTTCCTTAATAGATGACAATTACTGATTCACACGTTGTTGTTGCAGCCATTCATAGACCCATTGCGTCTGAGGAATCATTTGAGGAACGGCAAGCACTCTGCCGCCAAATCCTATATTGCGCCATGTAACCATACTTGTGGTTGTTGTTTTTACTTGTCGAAGAGTATTTTCATAGAGTGCAACATTATATTTTTTTGCCAGCGTTCCAATAAACTTATCCAATGTTTTCTGCTTCTTTTCATTGAGAAGTTTTTGAGCAATAGTTTTTTTGGCGTTAACTAAATTCGTTTTCACAGAATCATCCTGAATTTTCCGATCGAGCACCGTAAATACAGTATACCCCTCTTTTATTTTCCTGGGACCATTTAATTCTCCAATATTCGCCGAAGAAGCAAACGTCCCCAAATCTCCATGCATTGAAATGTCGATCCATGGTGATTCACCTCCGTTATTCGCCCACTCTTTTCTCTTCGAATATTTTTTTGCAAGTGTTGAGAATTCTTCCCCTTTATTAATTCTATTAATAATTGTTATTGCAGCATCAGCACTATCAACCAGAATTTCTTTCATCCGAACCAATACCGTAGCACCATACTGTTGAGGATGTTTTTGATATTCGGTCTCTATGTCAATTTCGGTTACTTGAACGGAATCCATAACGGTTCGAGCAAGAAGCCAGCTTTTTCGGTTATCCAACCATGTTGCCACATCATGCTTTACCGCGTTCGATTGATGAAGGTTCTTCTTTAGACCTTCCCGAGCAAGCAATTCATTTTGAATAACCGTTTTGATATTATTATTTAAGACGATCCGGATGTGGTCTGGATTGAGCGAAGGAAACACAACATTATTATTACTTAAACCGAGCAGCACATCACCAAGCGTCATATCACCTGATGCAATCGAAATAAATTGTTTTGAAAGATCAGTGTTGAATTTTTTTTCCAGTTGATTGATGGCCGTTGAAGGAAGTCGATACATTCCATTCGAACCATAGCTCGTTGAATCAGATTGCAATAAAAATATTACCGAATCGGCCAATCGATAGAACATATCCGGATTAGCTTCCGCCTTTTGAGGAGAGGTAACTTGTGCGAATGTTTTTATCGCTAATGAATCTTCTTTCCGTTGTTTTAGAACATTCTCTACCTTGTGAAGTCTATCGGGATGGGAAAATCTGGCGTTTTGTTCATGGATATTTTTTTTCAATAGTCGAAACATCACCATACCGCGGTTTTCGACTTCAAGAGGGAAAGATAGACTATCTTTCCCAAGCGCATAAACAATGTCTTCGATCTTTTTGTCGACAGATCCATACGACACGCGAAGTGTATCGATAACAACAAACAGAGAATCCGTGTATCGTCTAAATATCGCTTTTTTATTTTTACTTTGAATGACCTTTTTTCTCAACAATTCCCCATCCTGTTTGGATACAATGCCAAGAATTTCTACCTCTATCTCATAGGGAAAACGAAGTAATCCTTCCCGCCGTTCGGCGTCAGAAATCGCAATTTTTGGGAGAACTTCTTGTTTGTAAAATTCATCGCGAACGAACAGTCGTTCGAAATTGCGTTGAGCATGTAATGAGACGGAATCAAATCCAATATTCTGTGCCGAAGCCTCAATGGCAAGTAATTTCTCGGCCACCATTGAATACAGAAATTCGAGTTTAGAAAATTCAATACGCGACGCCTGATCTTTACGAGGCCATGGCATCAATTCGAACCGCTCAAGAAAGTCTCTGGCTGAAACAACATGAGAACCTACAGTCGCTACGGTATCAAGCGGCAATTCAGCAGAGCGCTGTTCAAATTGAGCAAACGTAACGGAAACCAAAAAAAATATTGATGCAAATATTTTCATTCTACATGTTTCCCGGTCAATTGATATACTGCTTTTTGATAAAGATCTGCCGTTTTATTGATGATATCATCCGGCATCACAGGTCCCGGCGGGCGTTTATTGAATTTGATAGACAAGAGATAATCACGGACAAACTGCTTGTCATAACTATGTTGAGCTTTACCTGGTGAATAGGTCTCCTTTGGCCAAAAACGAGATGAATCGGGAGTTAGTAACTCGTCTATCAACATTAGTTTTGCATCTTTTATTCCAAATTCCATTTTGGTATCAGCTATGATAATCCCTTTTGTTTCTGCAATTTCCGATGCCCGTCGAAATATTTTTTGGGAGACCTCACGAACTTGCTCGCTGCGCTCTTTCCCTTCTTTTGCAATCATTTTTTCAAATGGAATATTTTCGTCGTGAACACCTATTTCTGCTTTCGTTGAGGGAGTGAAAATGGTCTCAGGAAGTTTTTGGCTCTCTACCAATCCGGAAGGAAGAGTAATTCCACAGATTGTTCCACTCTTCTTATATTCTTCCCAACCAGATCCGGAAATATATCCTCGTACGATACATTCCACGGAAAGTGGTTCCGTTTTCTTGACAAGCATACTGCGTCCGCGTAAATCTTCTTTATACGGTAAGCACTCGGCAGGGAAATCATCTACCTTCGTTGAAACAACATGATTTTGAATGATATCTTTTGTCTGTTCAAACCAAAATGCCGAGATTTGCGTAAGTACATTCCCTTTAAATGGGATTCCTTGCGGCATAACAACATCAAATGCCGATAAACGGTCTGTCGCCACAAACAATAAGTATTCACCGACATCGTAAATATCTCTTACTTTGCCCCGTTTAATAAATTTCAGTGTAGGAAATTTTGTTTCAGTCAGAATATTCATAAGGCACTCTCAATTGAAATTACAGTGTAACTGAATTGCAATGCGCAAACGCTCGAGGTACTCTTCTTTTGGAATTTCGACACATCCAAGCGTCGCAAGGTGTGAATTCACATATTGTGTATCGAGCAGGACAAATCCTTTTTCATTCAACTGTTGTACAAGTGCAACAAGCGCTGTTTTTGAAGCATCGTTCATTCTGCTGAACATCGATTCGCCGAAAAAGGCGCCGCCGATTGCAACTCCGTATAAACCTCCCACGAGAGTGTTATTGTTCCAGCATTCAACAGAATGTGCAAAACCATAATAATGGAGGTTCAAATAACTCTGTACAATAATTTCAGAGATCCAGATGTCTTCCCGTTCGGCACACGCACGAATTGTCTTTTCAAAATCGGAATCTATACGAATCTCAAAAATATTTTTTCGAAGTGTTTGACGAAGACTTCTAGATATTTTTAATCCGTCCAGAGGGATGATTCCTCTCTGCTCAGGGGAAAACCAATGTATCTCCCCCGCTGTTCCATCTGCCATTGGAAAAATTCCGTTGCAATAGGCGTCCAACAAAAATTGTCCGTCTATAATTTTGCTGCCATTCGCTAATGTAGAATAGATCTTCACAGTCTAAAAATCCAATGCCGAGTTTTCATGAAACATGAAGAACTCGGCATTGAAAATAGTTTGAAACTATCGGCATGTCTCAATGGATATTATTCATCACCGAAACTCGTTCCAACGGCTCGTGCCGTGTTAACGATTTCTCCGTCTAGCACTGGAACAAGTCGTTGTTTGGAGATTGCATCCTTAATGGCAACACTTGTCACTGTTAACCCGCGCAGACTTACCATGCGTCCAAATTCTCCGTTTACTGCAAGTTCAACGGCTTTTGTACCATATCGAGTTGCAAGGACACGGTCAAACGCTGTTGGACTACCGCCGCGCTGTAAATGTCCAAGAATCGTGGTCCGTGTTTCTAATCCTGTTTCTTGAGAGATACGACGGCCGACATGTTCTCCAATTCCACCAAAACGGATCGGATCGGTTCGTTTCACATCAGTTTCTTTAATGACTATCTCTTCATCCGCAGCTTTTGCGCCTTCTGCAATACAGACGATAGAATATCGATTACCTCGCGTGCTGCGTTCAATCACTCGGCGCATGACACTATCCCACTTGAACGGGAGTTCGGGTAGTAAAATAATGTCCGCTCCTCCGGCAAGTCCGGCTTCGAGAGCAATCCATCCTGCATATCGTCCCATCACTTCAATGACCATCACGCGGTGATGCGCAGAAGCGGTGGTATGCAAGCGGTCTATTGCTTCTGTCGCAATAGACAACGCTGTGTCGAAACCAAATGTTTGATCAGTTGCATCAAGATCATTGTCAATTGTTTTCGGAACACCAACAATATTCATTCCCAAATCAGAAAGCTTATTGGAGATGTGCATTGTTCCATCGCCGCCGATGGTGATGATTGCATCAAGTCCCCAGCCTTTATAATGCTTCAGAACACGTTGCGAAGCATCAACGATCTCAATTCCATTTTGTCCTTCGGTCGGATAATGGAATGGGTCCCCTTTATTGGACGTACCAAGTATTGTTCCCCCTTCTCCGATAATTCCCGCGATATCATCACGGGAAATTTCTCGCATCTTTCCTTCCACAAACCCTTCAAATCCATCCTCGATACCAACGATGGTCAGTCCATGATCATTCATTGCAGGCTTTGCAACACCGCGTATAACGGCATTCAATCCAGGACAATCGCCACCGCCAGTTAAAATTCCAAGACGTTTAATTTTTTTAGTTGACATGATATCTGTTTTTTTCTCCAGTTTTTGACTATTCAATGTAAGAAAAAATGATAACTCTTAAAAGCTATTTTTTAGAATCGATTATTGCACGTTCTAAAATTTCTTGATTTTGTAAAGAGTTTTTATTTGTGACGATGGGCTTTATCTCATGTAAAATGCAGTCAGAAAAATGTTCAACTTCTTTGATATAAAGATTGGGAACAGTAATGTTTTCCTTTTCGATCTTTTCAATTTTCCCATCCTTGCCGAATTTTATCTCCAGCGTTGTTTCCGTATTACTCGGAGTAAAATTGAATGCAGAGATCGATCCTTTTGTCCCGACAAATTCAATAAATCCTTGGCGGTACGCAGATTCGAAGGAAGAATAAATCGTAGCCAATACTCCTTTGGAAAATTGCAGCGCCAGAACGCATGTCTTTTCCACATTTCCTGTTGCATGATTCGGCATCATCACGCTCTTAACCGTTTCGACAGTATCATCATTGAGAATATAGCGCATCGTATCAAGACAATGAATTCCGATATCAAATAATGGTCCGCCTCCTGCTGTCTCTTTGTTTAACACCCAACTTCGTTGTGAGTGTCGAGCATCATAAATAAAGTGAGATTGTGCAAAAGTGATTTCACCTATCAATCCGGATTGAATTATCTCTTTCATCCGTTGAACAAGTGGAGAAAACCGCAGCATATGTCCGACCATAAACTTTACTCCCGCTCGCTCACATGCATCAACCATTTCTTTCGCTTGATGAATATTAATTGCCATCGGTTTCTCTACAAGGACATGTTTTTTATGGTTTGCTGCCGTGAGCGTTTCGGAATGGTGTTGAACATTTGCAGAGACGATAAACACAGCGTCAACTTCGTTCGACGAAGCAAGCGCTTCCACGGAGTCAAAATAAAAAGGGATCGAATGTTCTTCTGCCTTCCATTTCGCCATGTCAAGCGATCGCTTTTGAAGCGCAACAAGTTCTGCATTGTGTGCAGAACGAATCGCCGGCATTATAGCCCGTTCTGCAAACGCTCCAAATCCAATAATCCCAAAACGGACTTTTTTCATACTCTTCACTATTGTTTAAAACAATAATGAGCGAGACAGTATCTGTCTCGCTCATTTGCTATGTTAATTCTCGGCAACCTTTGCCGTAAATTTTTCCACTTTATGCTCAACAGGTGGAATAGTGCGTAAATAACGATAGATCGCTTTTAAATCTTCATCTTTCATTCCGGACAAGAGCATCCAAGGCATTGCCGAGTTGAACTCTCCCGCTTTAACGGTTTTATTTCTGTTCAGAGAATCACGGTACATTTGAAATTTTCCAAGGAATACATCTTCCGTCCAAGTGCCAATTCCTGTCTCATGACTTTGTGTGATATTTGCAGAGCGAACTTTATCACCTGTCAATGGAGAAGTGAACTCCATTCCACCGGCAAACTCCATTCCGGGAAGACGGTTTCCTTTATCATCCATCGGTGTATGACAATCTGCACATGCGGCTGACGTTACAAGATACTTACCATAATTTACCGTATCGCTCCGTTCCGGCAATGTCATTGGTGATGTTGCATCTTTCGGAATCAACTTTACTATGATATTTAAGGGGAAGTCTAATTCAGTTTCAGGATACACTGGTGTTTCAATCGTAGGAAGTGTTCGAATATATGTGATCACAGATTTCACATCTTCGGGATCCATTTTTGCGTACGAAGGATATGGCATCAATGGAAATATTGCTTTCCCATCTTTTGTTACACCGGTGGTAATTAAACGATATAATTCTCCATCAGTCCAATTTTTCAAATTGTGAGGAGTAATGTTTTTTGAATAAATTGTCCCAGGAAAATTCGCCGTCACTTTGTCAAATTTTTCACCACCTTTTCCTTCTGTCCCGGGTGTAATAGGGCCAGCAAATTTTGTCCAATCGCGCGTGGAGTGACAATCGATGCAACCAACAACGTGATTAACGAGATATTTACCTCGTTCAAGTCGTTCAGGTGTTGCTTCTATCGTAATGGCAAGGGCCGGTGAAACTTTAGGAAATGCAAGATTTAGATACATAATCAAGCCGATGACAATGAGCACGATAGCACCGACAATATATCCTGCAATCTTTAGAGCTTTTTTCATAATGTCTCCTCATATGATGAAAAAATGTGCTGTAAATTAAAAATATTTTCTTGATTGTCAAACCAAATGAGAGGTATCTTGTAGAATGATTCTTTCGCTCTATATATTGAAGCGCCATTCAGCCCCTTTTTTCGGTTCATTTTTGTTTCTGATGTCCGTTTTTGTGCTACAATTTGTGATGAAGTTCATGGATCAGTTGGTAGGGAAAGGACTGAGCGGTGCTGTCATCGCAGAATTGATGATGTTGAATCTTGCCTGGATGGTTGTGCTGGCTGTACCAATGGCTGTGCTTGTAGCAACGTTGATGGCTTTTGGCGCCATGGCATCTACCAATGAAGTTACAGCGATGAAAGCAGGTGGAGTAAGTCTATATCGTATGATGTTTCCGGTCGCCATTGCAGCAATGATTGTCAGTTATGGAATGATCGAGTTTAATAATAAAGTTCTTCCGGAAGCAAACCACCGGTCCAAAACGTTAACAATCGATATTCGCCAAAAAAAACCAACCCTCTCCCTTATCCCCGGATTATTCAATCAGGACATGCAAGGTTTCAGCATGCTCGTTCGGAAAACGTTTGAAGAATCCAACGAACTTGAAGGAGTCACGATCTATAACCATTCCGACCCGAACAAAAACACCGTTATCACAGCCAAACGTGGAACACTTTCATTTTCAAGCGATTATCGAAAACTCATCATGGATCTGTATGATGGTGAGATACATGAAATTGATCATCTTAAACCAAAAATGTATAGAGTAATTCAGTTCCATCGGCAACGCATTTCCACAATCACGGAAGGATTTGATTTTGAACGATCCGCAGTGGATAAGTTTTCCCGAGGAGACCGGGAGTTAAGTTCCGGCGAAATGAGATATATGGTTGACAGTCTTGAAGGATTAACGAAATCCATTCACCTGCGAATTGATGATTATACTGCGGGATTACAGGGAAAACTCTTTACCGGATCAGTTAGTGCAAAATCTCCGTCGAAGGATTTTTGGCGAAATATTGAACAGTATTCAGACATAAAAAGTCAGATGATGTTCTATAGAAATAATATTGAAAGCGAAATCTCCAATAACGATTATCAGGAAAAAGTTATTCGTGAATACCTGGTGGAAATCCATAAAAAATATTCCATCCCGGTTGCCTGTTTTGTTTTTATTCTTGTCGGAGCTCCATTGGGTGTTATGGCGCGACGGGGAGGATTTGGGGTTGCCGCTTCTTTGAGTTTGGGATTTTTCTTATTGTATTGGGCTTCATTAATCGGCGGCGAAAAACTTGCCGATCGTCATGTGATTGAACCATGGTTTGGAATGTGGGGTGCTAATATGGTCGTTGGTCTATTGGGATGCTTTCTTACCTACAAAGTCGGCAAAGAGAATATTGAATTGAACTTTGATTGGTGGCGAAAACTTGTTCCCAAAAAACTGATCGACTGGATGAACAGATGAAGATCCTCGATTCATATATCTTAAAACAATTCCTTATGACGATGATCTTCGGATTGATCACGTTTATGGCGATCTTTGTTATCATCGATCTCATGGAAAATCTGGACGACTTTTTGGATAACAATGTCGCCAATTCAATCATCATTCAATATTATTTTTCATTCCTCCCGGAAATTATTAAACTAATGACCCCCGTAGCGGTGCTATTGGCAAGTCTATTTACTACCGGAAAGTTGGCGTCAAACAACGAGCTGACAGCAATGAAAGCCGGCGGCATGAGCATCTACCGTTACATGTTTCCGTTGATCTCGGTCGCATTGATTGTCAGCCTTGCATCGGTCTATTTTAACGGTTGGATCGTGCCATATGCAAATCAACAAAAGTTTTCGATTGAACGAAAATATCTAAACAAATATTTGGAATCCTCTGCACGTGCAAACATCTATCTTCAAGATGGTCCGCGACGAATCGTTTATATTGCATACTTCGACAGAATAAGCGGCAATGGTACGCGAGCTTCCATCCAAGAATTCAGCGATAGCAGCTTGATTTCCATTTCACAGCGATGGGATGGGCTTCAATTTCTATGGGATAGTACAAAGCAGAAATGGACGATGCAACTTGGACAACATAGAGTTGTGACGAAGAATGGTGAACAACTCACAACATTTGATACATACGTTTTCGATGATCTCTCCTTCTCGCCAAAAGATATCGTCAAAAAAGTTGAGAAACCGGAAGAAATGAACTATACGGAATTGCGTGATTTTATTGTCCGACAACAAAGCAGCGGAAATGACGTCGCACGATGGATGGTGGATTATCACAGTAAAGTGGCATTTCCATTTGCAAGCGTCATCGTCGTGTTGTTCGGAATTCCGTTTTCATTTGGGAAACGAAAAGGAGGCATTGCAATTCAAGTCGGGATTTCTGCGGCAGTCGTTTTTATCTACATGGTTTTTATGAAGATCAGCAATGTTTTCGGTTACAATGGCGATCTTAATCCTCTCTTAACCGCGTGGCTAGCGAATATCATTTTCTTTACCGCCGGAGTGATAAATATTTTGAGGACGAACAAATAGATCTTCAAGTCCCAAAGAACAAATCCCAAATTCCAACGATGACTTCATGGAGTTTGGGATTTGTTCTTTGGAATGTGGAATTTTACTGCAATCCTATTTTAATTGTCAACTGCGACAACAATCTCTTCCCTTCCACACCATCAACAGGTTTCATGTTTAATGAAGCGGAGAGAGTGCTGTTGTAACTCTTCGTGGAAATAATAGCATCAATAGCGCTAAGAACGTGATTAATAACTAGCACGCTGACGGCAAAACTTGCTGCATAATAATAATCGTTTGCCTTTCCACGCTCGACAGCATAATCCTTTAACTGTTGAGGAATAAAGTCATCGTATCTTCCACCATCAGAATCCGGAATACCATCTAAATTTAGATCGGGATACTTATCCCATCCATATTTGAATTGGTGATATTTACCGATCAATTCGTAATATTGCTGCTCGCGAAATTTTGGAAGCGAATGAGAGAACCCAAGTTTATGAACGCCTCGTTCCCAATCATTAATCTCTGAAAAATCATACTGACGCACCCTATTAAGATCTATACTTGCCGCCGGGCCATATTCTGAAACACCATACGTATTAATCCATTTTGCATATCGTTCCGGGCTCCAATGTTGTTCGGCATACGCCTGAAACTCCGTCGTTTTGGTATTTCCCAAACTGTTATTAACTAATGCATACACCACTAACGCAACTTCAGCACTAATAAATATGGCTGCCTTCGTATAATGTTCTGTCTGAAATTGTCCGACTCCAGGAAGTGCAAGAGAATATAATCCATTCAAAAAAGGTTCTTGTTTTTGGGGTGATTGGACAAGAACGGAAACAGATGATGAAACGGTATCTTGATGGACTTGAACAAGATCCCATTGAAAATTTCCCGTAATACGTTTCTCTCCGCCAAAAGAAACGTTGGCACAATAGAGAAAAAAAAGGAGAAACAATTTAGTACCCATCAAAACCCCTAACTAAACGTTTAAGATCGTTACTAAAGTCAAATCCGAACAACACACCAAAATAAAATCTCCATTCTTTTCCATAATTCGCAGAAACATTTCGTCGATTGTAAGAGAATGAATCTAATCCATACGTTCCGTTTACAAAAATCTTCGTCGGGTACGCATACCAGGAAAATGCATCAAGTCGAAGCTCAAATCCTACATCCCTCTTGAAATCCCGAATGTTCGGCGACCCTGTCCAAGCATTCCCGTAGTCAGCGTGAAACTCACCGTACAACCGGTCAAAATAGAGTTGAAAAATCCTGATATCAATATTTTCCCAAATCGGAAAACGATAGGCAATATTCAATGTCGAAATTTCATTTCCACTGATGGAATAGAAAGGATAGCCTTTCATTCCAACAAGTCCACCAGCATAGAAGTCAAAAAAGTCAGGAACTTGTCTTCCAAATACCGTCCCGCCGCGCACAGTAAAGGATAATGTATGCTTCCAGTAAGGTAATTTGAAATGTTCAGTATATCGCACTTCAGCTTTGTGAATCGTATACGGTACAAGTTTCAATTTAATCCCGGTGTCCGTCGCTTCAAACTCTGAAGCTCCGGTGGAATCCTCAGACACAAAATCGGCAAATTCATTATCTAATCTCAATGAGAAAGAACGGCCGACCGGATTGATCTCGCTTGTTCGCGACGGAACAATACCCGAAAGATTATATTGCAGCGAAAGATTCTTGCCGTTGAAATACACTTCCGACGACGCCGGCACAAGCAATGCGCTACTCTTCACAAGAAAAGAACTTAATGCGCTGCTATATTGACTATAGGTCAATCCTAACGTTAACAAATCAAACGGTCCAAAAACATGCTGCTTCAAGAAAAGATCGACTTCAAATAAACTATAGGTGACGTCTGCTGTTGTTTCTTCAAATTGTTCAACAATCGTAATCTTCTCGTTAGTACGCTTGCGCGATACGTTATATAGTTCGAGCAAAAACGTGGGATGCCATCCAAGTTGATGAAAACCAATAATGCGATCGCGATATTCAAAAATTAAAAAGAGGTCGCGCTCAAAAATATGATTAATCGCAGCTCCTCCAAACATATTGAACTTTTCCAGCATATCTCCGGAGACAAAATAAAAACCGGGCTTCAAAAAATCTAACCCGCTGCTTTTGGTGTTATAGTTATCAATCCGCAGGAATGGAATGATGGCAAGACTGCTGAAAATATTTTTATAGGTCTTACTTTCCTTCCCCAGCAGATTTGTGTCGTTATAGTTTCGTAATGCTGTAAAGTCAAATTGATTACGCGGAAGCGAAGCATTAACATCCGTTTTCGGAACGGGTTTGGTGTATTCGTATGATGTCTCCGAAAAATTATTTGGTCGCGGATCATCGATCATTCGCAATTTATATCCACCCGAAGTATAGCCTGCGTACATGATAGCACCGGTTCGATTCACCGTCGGCATGAATGTTCCGCCAAGAACATTTGATAGTTGTGATATTTCACCGTTCGATAACTCGAACCGATACAGATTAAATATCCCGGTGCGATCCGAAGCAAAAATGATTGCAGAACTATCCATTGTATAGACAGGATCTCTCGCATCGTCGCTGCCGGATATCAGAAATTCTACTGCACCACTATCGCTTGAAATACGGGCAACATCCTGTCCATCATTCATGGAATATCCAAACACAATCGATTTTCCATCAGGAGACCAATTGGGATGATAGGTCTGCTCGCCATTATGGAATGCCGTAAGTTGTCTGAAATTGTTTCCGCTGCTGTCGACAAGTCCAAGGTTCAACGAGCCGTCATGTTCAAAGGTAAACACCAGTTTGGAACCATCAGGAGAAACTGATGCGCTGATTGCTCTTCTGCCGAAGGTAATTCTTGTTTCTTCTTCCTGTTCGATACTGTAGGAATAGATGTCTGATATTTCAGAACCGGAAGGATTCTGATGCGAATGTTTCGTGTAATAGATTTTTTTTCCATCCGGCGACCAAGACAGTTGTGAACGGACTCCGCTGACAATCTGCTCCTCTTTTTTTGTATCGAAGTTCGCAAGGAAAAGCTCGGAAGATCCAAGATAATCTTGATCTTTATTGGAAGTATAAATAAATCGATTATCCACGGGAGAAAATGAAGGATTGAGATTTCCAAAACCAATACCTGTAATAAGACTATCCTCTCCGTCCAAAAAAAATTTACGTCCTTCAACAAGGTAAGGAATGATGCGGGAAGTTTGGCGTTTATACCGGGCGGTGAGAGTATCTTTCCAATCGTTATATAATTGCTCTCCGCTGATACCAATAGTTCGTTCGATGGCTTGATCGATCATAACATTGTTGATGCGGGATATATTCTTTGCGATGTTGGGAATCGCATCCTGTCCGTATTGTTCCGAAATATATCGTGTAAGCGCAAATCCTGCGTTATAAGAAGATTCATTCCCAAGCGACGTCTTTCCAAAAACACTCATCTCACTCCAAGAAAGCATATTGGAATCCAAAACGTACGATCGCAATATCATATCCCGATGTGAATCCCAGAAGTCATAACTCAATTCAGGACGATTATACTGTGCGACACCTTCGGCAAACCAGCTTGGAATAACAAATCCCGAGAGCGGATACGATACAACAGTGTTCGGATAACCATATAACACATCTTGACGTCGTTCTTCTTCGTAATTCAGCCACTGAAGGTAGAAGCCGGGAAATCGGCGGCCAAACTTCATCGATGTTTGTATCTGTATGATGTGTGTGAATTCGTGGGTAATGACGTTACGAAGCCAATTGTGAGAACCGCGAAATACGAAATCCAATGAGGGTGCCCAGATCTCAATCTTATTGTCGTAGAAATATGCTGCGCCGTTCGAATAATCATCGAAATCTTTAACAATAAAATTTACTTTATGATCCGGTTCATGTTGATAGAGCGTTGTCACCGGACCATAAATATCTTCGGCAATTTTAGCAATAACATTTGCTGTTCGTTCAGTCCCCTCATGATAATGAACAAAAAAATGTGCGGTTTCGATACTTTTCCAATTCAAATCGCCATGGTTATAATGATTCTCTTGTGCAGAAGTAAACGAAAAAATGGCCAGTGCAAAACAAATCAGTCTGTTCAGTGAAAGAACGCTTTTTTTCAACATCATTTCACCACCGCAATTTTTACGATCTGACTCGCCTCTTCCCCGCTTCCGGTGGCAGTGATTTGAGCAAAATAGATACCGCTCTGCACGCTGGAAATATTCCACGGGACTTCATTGTCTAATCCAACATAATTCGTTCCCTGCAATTCCTGAACAAGTTCACCGGCCAGATTCACGATCGTAATTTTCACTGTGGCAGATTTTCCAAGATAATATCGGATATTCGTCGAACCGGAATAAACAGGATTCGGCCAATTATAGGCGAATTTTTTTGGAAGAAGTTCCGCAGATTTCTTTACTTCAGAGACATCTGTACTGAGATAATTGGTATGAAAAACATTTCCGTATGGTCCACTCCAAACCGGATATGCTTCGTTTAGATCAACAGAAAGTTCAAACAGTGATAATGAAGTATCCGTTGATGCAGCCGCGATTCTTGTGATTGTTGTAGATTGATTTTGTGTGGTGTGATAAAAAAATGGCGAAGAAACTGATCCGCCGGTCTGTATTGGAAAACCTTTCACTACTTTATTCGGATATTGATATGCATATATCTGTCCGTTCGAACTTGAAAACAGAATTATTCTTCTCTTGGGGAACTCTAGATTCAGAACAGTTGGTGATCCGAAAATTGAACTCTTATCAAGTGCAGCAATAGGAAAATATTCAATCAATATTCCCGTTCTGCTGTATGCCGAAAGACCTTTATCTGTTCCGATAAGAACATCAACACTATTATCACCGTCAATGTCTGCGATTGCATACGATCCAGTGACTTTATCAGGTGATTTGAATGTTTTTATTGCACCTGATTTGTACGATAGTATTGAAACGTTATTATTTTCAGTTACGACGGCAGCATAAAATCCGTCGAGAGATTGATCATTCGACGTTTCATACCATGTCCCCATCGATAATATTTTTGTATATGAAAAATCCCATGTTTTACTATTATTCGATATTACTTTATCGCCTGTTACAGCAAAATAATTGCTGAAATAATCAACTCCTAAGAATCGTACCGGTTGGGTTCCGTAATTTATTTTTTGAACAGAGTATGTTGAATCATTTGTTTGACTAATCGAAACAACATTTCCTTTCTCATCGCCAACAAACGCGCTTTGTGTCAGCGCTGATCCATTGTTATCAGGAGTAAATAATGGACTGGTTATCATGTTACCGACGGAGATCGTTTTTCGGATGTCTGCAAGACCATTATTGTCCTGATCTTTTTCCGAAAAAATAATAATGACACTATCCTTAATTCCAACCAACACAGAATCCGATTTTGCGCCTGTGGCTGCAAAACGTTTTGTAAACGTCGGTTGGAAACGACCTCCGAACGTTGAAAATAATCCAGTGGAATTGCTCAAATATGGTGTCAGATCAGCGTTCAGCACATAGAGAGAATCTCCACTGGAGTAGATAAGTTCTTGTTTTCCATCACCATTAAGATCTGCAGCAGTTGGAGCATCATTATTATTCAATTTAAGATTATTCCGTTGAATCACTTTGACCAATTTAACATCAGCACTCCCCACGTTCGCCTCAAAAGTCATCCGAGATGCTTGGGCAGAAAAATTCTTCAACGTCACATGCGATTTTGCAAACGTGTTGCTGAGAGAATTGGGATTTGTATTCTCTGAAAATTCATTTTTATAGTTCGGAAAAATATTTCCGCTAAACCAATAATCGATTGGTGAGCCATCTTCGCTGCCGGATGCCGGATCGCCAAAATCGTACGTTTGACCAATATCCTGTGAACCATCCGCTTCTTCCAGATCGATGCCTCGTTTTGCCGGATCGGCGTTGATACTATTTGGTATAAGATTCTTCTCGATAATCGTTTCATCGATATGCCAAACGAGAATGCCCCCTTTATAACTATTATTGGCGTTGATCAAACCCGGCGCACTCCAATCCAATTCATCAACATCTATAACAACACCATACGCAGAATCGATATTTGAATTGGAAAAGAAAATTTCATCCTTCGTAAAGGTCTTGAGAATTGTTTGTCCCTTCCACTGCATCGTAAGAGTCTGCCCATCATTCTTTGCATCCCTCTGTCTGTTCTCAACAAGATAATATTCCTTCGCACTGATCGGGATCTTGTAGATTGTATCATTCCCGAAGGAATACAATCCAACTGCAGGAACATTGAGACTCTTATTTCCTAATACTTCAATTGGTGTTGTCCAGCCAAGATAGGATTTTTCCCAAGCACTCGGTTCTGGAGGAGCAATGCCCGAAAAACTAAAAATCGATTGTCCATCCATCAAACCAAATCGTCCGATACCCGATTTTCCGCTCTTTGTGTCGAAAAGATCCGGTAATCCTAAATGACTTCCGATACTGGCAACAAATAATCCGTTGATTCCTAATTTCAAAACAAATTCACTGCCAACGGATGGAATACGACGTACTTCTGTTTCGGGAAGAATGATGCTGTTAGGAATTTTAAAGGATGAATTGTTTAGGATAACACCTTGATACGAATTTCCAAAAAGGGATTTGAGCGAATTTAAATTAAAATAGAGCGAAGGAAGATCGAGCGGTGTAGGATCATAACCGAGAGCTGCACGAAGATCAATATCCTTGCCAACGCCTGCATGAAAGATGGTAAAAAGCTCATACTGTTGGAATGGGAATCCGGGGTATAATGAATCTGCCCCTTTCCACGCTTCATCAATCAAATTCGCCAGAGGAAGATTTCCACTCACCGGGGCGTAATCTTTCATCACTTTTTTTAAAGTGATCACTTTGGAGAGCACCGTTATACGCACATGCTGTTTTCCATTGGATGCTTTGGCAAAATAGTTCTGCGCAAAAAGACCATGGTTCGCAAAGTATGCCGAGTCATGCGGCGGCGCATCGATGATCCGCTCATCGGAAAGCGTGAGATCAAATTGTCCATTTCCCGATGTTCTCGAATCATTATCAGACTGGAATTGCACCTGGATCGAAAGAACATTCAGCGTGTCCGGAAATGTCACTATCGATGAAACCTGATAAGAACTATTTTCAGCACGTAATGGATGAGAAAGCTTTTGCGAAAAAAGTGTGTGCAAAAAAAGGAGAGTAACGAGAAGAATTTTATTTTTCATTTCGATTTAATGTTGGAATAGCTCCGGCGCTGCAGCGCGTAACAGGTTCTACCGCGCTGCAATCTTCATTGTAGAACTCTTACAACATTTCGTTCCACAAAATGAGAAGTGTAAAACGAAGAGTCTCGGACAGAGGATGATTTTCTTCTTTGGAGGAGATATAGCTGAAATCAAATCCATAAATATCATAACGCAAACCGGCACCAAATGTCATAAAGTTGCGATTTCCGTTCAAGGGATCTTCAAAGAAATATCCCATACGAAGCGCAACTTTTTTATCATACCAGTATTCCAGTCCGACCGAAGTATTAATGTATTTCAAATTTGCATCAAAAGAATTGTTCGTGAACGATGTGATGATGGATTTCGGAAGTTCATGAGATGCACCATTCGGTTCGCGATAAACGAGAAGTTTTGCAAAATCAACGGCAAGAGTCAAGCTATTGAATTCATCTTTCATCGGAGTTATACCGAAGCCTAAACGTAATTGCGTCGGAAGAGGATCTGCTTGCGCTGCATCAATATACGTCACTTTGGGGCCGAGATTGGTAACGTTCATTCCCACACTAAAGAGATTCCCAAGATCTTCTTCGATGAACGGAATGATTAGAGATTTCGGACGGTATAAAAAACCGATATCAAAACTAAAATCGTTCGCGATACCGGAACCTTTTTCCTGCGCCGTTCCGATTGGAGATAGACTGGAATTGATATATCGAAGATTGATTCCTAATCCAAAATCGTCCGTTACCTGCGCTCCATAGCCAGCGGTAACAGCAAATTCAAATCCTTTAAATTTATCAACAGCATCCGGGCCTTTTTCCGTTGTAACAACAAATTCTCCAAGATTAAGGTACGTGATACTTGCGCCAAATGTTCCGCCGTATTCCGGCATCTCCTGCTTAATATTGAAATAATCATAGAACAGATCGGACAAGTTAAATTGCGGGAGCCAGTTTGAGTGCGTGATACTTACTTCTCCCCCTTTTTGAAATGCAAGACCAGCTGGATTCCAATGGATGGATGCCGCGTCGTCTGCAATTCCCGTTCCTGCCTCACCCATTCCGCTGGCGCGTGAATTCGGCGAGATCATTAAGAACGGAACAGCCGTAGAACCGGCCTGTGCAAACACCGTTTGCGAGATATTAACAAAAAATAGTACTGCTCCAACTGCACTGAACACCTTTTTCATCTTATAGCTCCTCAATGATTTTCTCTTTTAAATATAGTTAATAATGTTTTTTAATACCAGCATTGCTTTAAAGCACACTGTCACCGAACAATCGCCATTTTCCCAATTGCTTCACTGGTGAACCGACCATCAACAGTCTTCGCAATCACCTTATAGAAATAAATTCCATTTCCTACTTCATCGCCGTCAGTATCAATCCTGTTCCAATCAATCTTGACAAACCGTTCGGAAATACCAAAACGCTCTATTTTATGTATCAACCGTCCGGAAACAGTATAGATGTTGATTGCCACATCAATCGGTAATAACTGATTGTGTTGAAATGTAAATGCCGTTCTCGTCGAAACTGGATTTGGGAAATTATATAATTGTTGAATGGATAGGCCACTACTCGATGCCACGGTGAAATATGATTCTGCCGAAGAAGAATTATTATGAACATCCCACGCTCGTATGTTAATGGAATGGTTCCCGACTGAGAGTCCGCTCATAGTATACTCCGCCGTACCCTTCTGATAACTATCAATTGTTCCTTTGTAGAATTCCGTCAGATCAACGCTCTTTGCATTTCCATCTATCCAGGCTTCCATCCGATGGCCAATACTGTTTGTAGATGAATTGATTCCACTGCTGTCGGTTAAACTAACAATCAATGTCGGATTCTCCGTGACAACATCACCTGATCTGAAATTTTTATTGTCAAAGAAAATAGAAATATCTGGACCGAGCGAATCAGGTTGCACAGAGCTGCTTGCTCCACCCACAATGAAATTGCTCGTATATCCTCTTCCGTCGGATGCAGTATTTGAAAAATAGATCGAGATGCGGCCTTTCTTGTTGGCATAAACAATATCTTTTGGAACAATGAACGTGGCACGCATGACACCATTCTTGACAGAACTTTCTCCTTTATACATAATCCCGCCGTTTTCGTGATACTCCAACCCTGCAATGGTAGAAATAGTCTTCGTCCTGTCAGCATCAAACACCGTGAGTAAAGCACTTCCAGTATAGTTTGAGACGATAGCATTCGCAGTATCACGCACTGTCGCTTTGATCGTAATCTTTTCCAACGCATGCATAGTATCCGCAACCGCTGAGGAAGATGTTTGCAATGAATCAATAAAAATTTTATCGGTTGGGACTGCTAACTGAAGCGTCGGATCTCCCATTAAAAAATATTTCTGCTTATTTCCAACATCATTAAGAACATTCTTTGTCAACAGATAAGCATCACCAAGACGCATCACCGGTTTTTGAGCAAATAAAAAACCGTAGAAATATTGATTCGTTTCTGCATTGGCGGTGGAGAATACAGCCCGCGTTGCACTTAACACTCCTATTGCTCCTCCCTTTTTATTAAACATAACTTCTTCTGCAGAGCTTGACTCACCCGCTTCTTCGAAACGTCCCCAATCACACGTTGCGGCTACAATGAACGTCAATTTATCTTGGTTTTGGAATTGATTGCGAACATCGTCCAACGTTAAAATACTTTCGTGTGCCCACACTTTAGGATTGCCGTGCCCAATAAAATTAAGAATTAACGAGCCGTCATTCACCTGATCCAGCATTTCTTTCCGTACATCTGGCTTCCTTCTTCCTGATGAAGTATACACGACAGGATATTCTTCCATATAGATTCGATGTATTTCAAAATCTTTCGGTGTGTAAACGTCAGCAAGACTTTCGGCATCGAATGTATGAAGCGTTTCGTCTTGATTATCACTAGCCCACTTATCGTCTGCAACAATCGTAATGACATTTTTCCAAACTCCTTTGGGTGCAGATAATTCATACTTGATGATTTTATCAACAATCAATCGAGCATCATCGGCAGAACGAGGTGTCAAACGACCATGGGCTATTGAGACATGACCTGGTGCGCTGCCATCGAGATAGGAGAAATAATCTTCATTGCTTAACGAATAAATCTTGTCGTTCGATTCCGCGGTTTGATATGTGGGGACAAACGATCGGTCATTTTGAAGTACAGATCGAAAGTCAAAACTCGCGTCCCCAAAAAACAGAACATATTTCGGCTTAATGCTCCAATTGTAAAATGCATACCGGATAAAATCCCGGATCGCTGTTGGGTCAGGCATACCAATACCAAATTCATTATAGATGGTATCAACATCCACGACAACTGTTGAAAGCTTTTTAGAGCCAGGCAGATTCTCTTTATGGTTTTTCAATCGAACCGCTTCACTCTTGAAATCATTATGCGAAACAATAATAAACTCAGCACCATTGAATCCGTGCAAATTTGAATTGGCAATCTTTACCACTGATTTTGGAGAGAGATATTTTGCTTCAGTTCCCGCCCAGTATGTACGGATCGTTCCCGTTTTCAACGTATCCTTAAAGAGTATCGATCCAAGTATTTGATCGGCAGAATGATTGATCTTTCTGACATTATTCACATCCGAAACATCATAGACAGTAAGTGAATTTGTAGAAAATCCTGTTACAGAAAATTCAATCGTTCCATTCGTGTCCGGTGACGAGAACAGTAGCATGTCGTTGGAGGCAGTCAATCGTTGTCGATAAAAAATTTCCAACCAATCGATAAAACCAAACGCAACAGTGCTGGTGACCGAGTATGTCATTTTTATATTGCTCCGATCATCAGATAACACTGGAACAATGGTTACTTCCCGCTCTCCGCTCGTATTGGAATATGTCGCTATCGGATAATTGAGTTCAAAATCGCTTTTACCGGCAATGAATTCCGACGCGATTGGTGAGCCGGATTCTTCAAGAATGAATTGTGCATTGGCGTTTGATCGAGAATACAACGTATACTTGTAAGAGACAGGGGTTCCGGCAATTCTTCCGGTCAATTTATTACTGATCACTCTGGATTCGTTTGCATTCATCGGTGGACTAAACCATTGTTGTCCGGAAAAAAGAAAGTTAAACTTCTCTTCATCCACAAATACTTTACCCAAGGCTTGATTCACCGAACCACTCGTTGCCGAAGATACCGAAATATTTTGTAGCTGTCGTGATGTCGTGTTCGCGCCGATACTGAGGAAATAATAATTACTGAATGTATATGGATTCACATAATGGTGGAGCTGTTTTTGCACCGGATTATATTCCCATCCTGTTGTACCTTGGCCATAGAAAAGAATATAATCTTCAGCATCGAATTTTAAGTTTGAGTTTTTATCTACATACTCAACGGCAATTTGCGGAAGATCCGCAGGACGAGTCGTTCCAAGATCTTCCGGAATACGCCTACCGTTCCCACCAAAGATTTTGATATCATAAATGGAAGAAAGCGAACTAGGTTCTATTCCAATCGCTTTCAGGTACGATGCACTAATCTTATACATCCCTGCATCAACAACTTCCATTTTGTACCACGTACCAGATGAAAGGAGAGAATTTACCGAGGATATTTTTTTAAGCCCTTCCTTCATACTCCAACTTTTTGCCACAGAGTAATTCAGCAACGATGCTTTTGCCCATTCATCATTTGCGGATCGATCGAAGGCAATATTTCTTGCGCCAAAATCAACACGAACAACGATTCGGGAATAACGCTTAAGTGTCTTGGACGAAGATTGAAATTGATATGGTGCAATAACAATATCGCCAGTCAAGATTCCCTTTACCATGCCAATATTTTTCAATTCCACAATTTGAGCCGGGTAAAAATTCTGATGTGAGATGTATGCTGCTTTATATCGATTTTTTATTGTTCCTAAATTATCAATCGCCTCGATATTCGGGACCGGGGCAAGGGAGTACGAGTGTATTGTTTCAATATCGGATGCAACAATGGAAACGATATTCCCTTGATATGATGGAAGTGCGATCGACAGCACCCTTGTACCAATTTCTTCTTTGCCGGCATCGCGTTGTGAAGAAGAATGGCGAAATTTGAATTGCGGAATTTTATAGGTAATTCCCTCTTCAACAATATTGATATCTCCAAAATAGTGCGGCCGGAATTCTAACGTGATACCTTTTTCATCCGATGACTGTATTGTGACATCTGTATACAGAGAATTCCCTTGACCTAAGGCAATGGCGCTGAATAAAACAACAATAAAAAATAATTTTTTAGCCATAAATAAAATACCGAACGGTGAGCTGCAAAGACACTTTCACGTTCGGTACAATAAAAAAGCAACGAGTATAAACGTTAAAGGTGTCATAAAAAACATTTGCTGACATACAACCTTTAACAAAAAATCTATACTTGTTGCTCCTCGTGTTTGATGAATTTCTACTACAAATATAGAGAAGACCGTTTTGTTTGTCAACTGTTTTTTCTCTCAACTGTTTCTTTTACCATTTTTCTATCCGGTTTTCGCTTGCGATGCGGAATCCCTTTCAGTAGATTATTGTAATTACCGTAATCAACCACCATAATCTTCATTAATGAAAACATTTCTGTTACTTTTATTCTGTATGACCATGATGGCAACTTCACAATCTTCAATCTCATATACGCTTTCAATGCCGAAGCCTGAAACTCATCTCTTTAACGTTGAGATCCGTGTTGATCACCACAAAGGAAAAATGATTGAATTCCATATGCCCGCGTGGCGGACCGGACGATACGTACTGCTTGATTTTTCCGGCGGTGTACAAGGATTCTCCGTGCGAGATGAAAATGATAAAACGCTGGCATTCAAAAAAACAGATAAAGATACCTGGCGCATTGAATCTTCTGATGTAAAATCGATCATCGTCCGATACAAAGTGTACGCTAACGAATTCAACATGCGGACCCGTGAATTAAACAGCGAACATGGTTTCGTTGATCCGTTATCGGTATTCATGTATGTTGAAGAATTGAAAAATAAACCGTTGGAATTGAAAGTCATTCCCTATAACAATTGGAAGGTTACCACCGGTTTAGATGAAGTGCCCGGAAAACCTTTTACCTTCTCCGCACCGTCCTTTGAATATTTAGGAGACTGCCCTCTTGAAATCGGCAATCAAAAAGATTTTGAATTCTTTGTCGATGGAAAGAAACATATCATCAGCATGTATGGCGATGGAAATTGGCATATTGATACACTCATCACCGATTTCACTAAAATTATCATTGCCAATAAAGAGTTATGGGGAGAACTCCCGTATCATAAATTTGTTTTCCTTATTCATTGCCAGCCAAACGCCGGCGGTGGAACGGAACACATCAATTCCACAGTGATGGGAGTCCGGCCATTCGTTTTTGCCAACCCCGTTTCATATAAAGGATTTCTCGGATTGGTGTCGCATGAATATTTCCATACATGGAATGTGAAACAACTTCGTCCCAAAGCGATTGCGCCATACGACTTCTCAAAAGAAAATTACACTGAGGAACTCTGGGTGAGCGAAGGGACAACGTCCTATTACGATGATCTTATTCTGCTCAGATCAAAATTTTCAGATGCAAAATCATATCTTGATAACATTAACCAAATGGTGAACAACGAACGAACGCGGTTTGGCAACTCCGTTCAACCATTGGCAGAGGCAAGTTTTGACGCCTGGATTAAATTCTGGCGTTCTAAACAAAATGCCTATAATGCTGAAAGTGATTATTACGGAAAAGGATCACAGGTAAGTCTCCTTTTGGACTTGGAAATTCGTCAAAGATCTAAAAACAAACACTCTATGGATAACGTTTTGCGAACAATGTTCGAACGTTATCCTTTGACAAAAGGGTTTACAAACTCGGATCTTCAAAAAGTCTGTGAGGAGTTTGGTGGAAGTAGTTTCAAGGAATTTTTTCAAAATTATATTTATGGTACTGTGCCGCTTCCATGGGAACAATCACTAGCATACGCCGGATTAGATGTTTCTCAAAAAGATTCAACAAAAAAAATTGGACTTGGGATGACGACTCAAGATGTCGGTGAAAAAACACGAATATCGAATGTTACGCCAAATTCCCCCGCTGAAAAATCCGGACTGGAAATTAACGACGAGATTGTTGCACTCAATGGGTTCCGTATCCGCACCGCAGATCTTAATGACAGAATTGGATCAATGAACGTCGGCACCGAGATTGTTTTGACGGTATTTCGAAATGATAAGCTGAAAGAAATAACGTTGAACCTGGAGTACTTCGGAATCCCAAATTACATCGTTAAGAAAACTTCAAAACCGACGGAATTACAGAAGACGATCTACGAAGATTGGCTAAAAGAGTCGTGGGAAAATAAAAAATGAACTGATGAGAAATATGACTGAGGCTGTTCTTTGTTTCAAGGACAGCGTAAACAACCGTTGAAAAGACTTCATGACAGCTTCTATTTATATTATTACAAATACCCGTACATGGAAATAGTATTTGTCATTCGGGAATATTCAATTCTGCAATAAAATCTGAGGTTTTTTTCCCTTCACACAATACCGACAACGTATCTGATTATACAGTTTCACCTCGTATACCTCTTTCTAAAGAGCCTATTCTTGTAAATTCCGCAAAATTTCCGTATCTTAGTAAAGTTTAAGTCAGTTCCTCACAAGTCAAAGGACGTATGTCGAAACCCCTTAATATCCTCTTTATTACCAGCGAAGCAGAACCTTTTTCAAAAACCGGCGGATTAGCAGACGTATCAAGTGCACTTCCAAAAATGATTCGGGAATTGGGACATGATATCCGAATTATGACACCGAGATATGGAACGATCAGTGAGCGAAAATTCAAACTCCACGATGTCATTCGTCTCAAAGAAATACAAATCCCGGTTGGGACCGAACAAAAAGTGGCGAGTGTTAACTCCTCCTTTATTTCCAGCTTGAAAGCAAAAGTACAGGTCTATTTCCTTGCGAATAAGGATATGTATTATCGCGCTGGTTTATATACGGATCCGAAAACGAATAAGGATTATCCCGATAATGACGAGCGATTCATATTCTTCTGTCGCGGTGTGCTGGAAACCCTCAAAAAACTTGGTTGGCAGCCGGATATTATCCATTGCAACGACTGGCAGACGGGTCTCATTCCTGCGTACATGAAGACGCTCTATAAAGATGAACCAACTTTTAAGAATATTAAAACTGTCTTTACGATTCATAATCTTGGATACCAAGGCGCTTTTTCCGATAAATCGTTTGATAAAACCGGTCTTCCGGGAACAGAATTTACCCACGAAGGAGTTGAGTTCTACGGAAAATTGAACTTTATGAAGGCGGGACTCGTCTATTCTGACATCATCACCACGGTAAGTGAAAAATATGCTCAAGAAATCACCACCAATGAAGAATTTGGTGCGGGTATGGAAGGAATTCTAAAAAAACGGAAAAAAGATCTTTTTGGCATTATCAACGGAATCGACTATACCGTTTGGAATCCTGAAACGGATCCTGCCATCGATCAGCGTTACGACATCCAGTCTCTGGAAGGCAAAGAACAGAACAAGATGGCGTTGTGTGAAAAGTTCGGTCTTCAGTATAAAGAAGGTATTCCGATTATCGGTTGTATTACTCGATTGGTGGATCAAAAAGGTATTGACCTTATTAAAGATATCGCTGATGATATGATGAAACTTGATGTTCAATTCATTATGATCGGATTAGGCGAAAAACGATATCATGAATATTTTGAATCCTTAAAAAAGAAATATCCCAAAAAAGCTGGTATCACATTCGGTATGAACGAAGAGATCGCCCATTTAATCGAAGCTGGTAGCGATATGTACCTTATGCCATCGCGTTACGAACCGTGCGGATTAAATCAACTTTATAGTTTGAAATACGGAACAGTGCCCATCGTTCGTGCAACGGGCGGACTTGATGATACGATTCAGGATGTCGGTGCGAGCGGCAACGGCACCGGATTCAAATTCCAAAAATATGACGGCAAAGAATTGCTGAAGACAATTCAACGCGCCGTAAAGATGTACGGTGATCAAAAGACATGGCAGAAAGTAATGCGTAACGGAATGGCAAAAGATTTTTCATGGGAATCATCTGCAAAAAAATATATCAACTTGTATCGTAGTTTGTTGAAATAGTTGACGATGGCTCAAGCAGACTTTGCAGTGTTTATTGATCGCGACGGAACAATCAATGTGGATGTAGATTTTCTCTCTTCCCCAAGCCAGCTTCAGATTATTCCCCGAAGCGCTGAGGCAATTCGAGAATTGAACGAGCTTAATATTCCCGTTGTTGTCATCACAAATCAATCCGGCATCGCGCGTGGTTTATTTTCCGAGGAAGATCTGAAGGTTGTGCATCAAGCAATGGATACCATGCTGCAAACATCAAACGCATCCATACTCGCATATTATTATTGCCCGCATCACCCAAATGATGGAATAGCACCGTACGTAAAAGATTGTCATTGCCGAAAACCAAAAGCAGGAATGCTGAAGGACGCACAAACCAAATTCGGTTTTAATCTACAAAAATCATTCGTTGTTGGAGACAAGTGTATCGATGTCCAAACCGGAAAATCTGTCGGAGCGGTTTCTATCCAGGTTGCAACGGGATACGGAGTTGCTGAAAAAGATCTTTGCGGAGATATCCGCGATTACTACGCGACGGATCTCTATGATGCCGTACAATTTATTAAAACAAAATTGAATCAATGAAAAAAACCTCTTCCGCTTTCCTTTTATTCCTCATACTGTTCACAGGCTGTGCTGAAAAACCAAAGTCCGTCGGCAATGGTCTTCCCAATCCGGACGGTATCTTTAGTATTGCAGATACAACATTCTATTCCATGGGCGATACGACATACAGAGTCGCGTTTCCGACTGGATCTGGACTGAGCAATCTCGTTGGCAGAATTTCATCCACGGAAGAAGTTGTATCACTCATTCAATTCATACCAGGAGGAGCGATCGATTCACTCAAGGGTGCACGGATTGATACTGCAGAATTTCGATTGACGGTAAATTACCAATTTAAACCGACGACACTTCCCGTTTCGCTCAATATTGTTGAGGTGCAAAAATCGTGGTCGCAAATTACTTTTACGTTTGACTCATTACCTTCGTTAATATTTGGAACAAAAACATTAGGAACATTTTCCGATTCAATGAAATTTGCTTCAATTGTGAAAGCTCTATTAGATACGGTTGAAGTCCGAAAATGGGCAAATTCATACATCGATTCCGCTGCACCAGATTTTTTTGGATTTGCCGTTCAGCCTCCGACAGGAGTGACCAACGGTGTCATTGGATTTAGTACATTTGATAATTTTACCAGTTTTGTGCCGCAACTCTTTATTCGTTTCACAAAAAATGGTAAAAGAGATTCGTTGACCGTAATAACTGGTCAAGATACGTATGCTTCGAAATATACTGGTTCTACTCCCTTTTCTCCGATCATGGTTCGAGCGGGATTTGGAATTCGCTCAAAATTGAATTTCGATCTCAGCGCTCTGAAAGACAAACCCATTGTGAATAATGCAACACTTGAACTCACATTGGATTCAGCTGCAAGCATATTTGGCGGATATTCTCCCGATACTCTCACCGCACTGCTTGGGATGTCGAATACAATAGTTGACCGATCTGATTCAACAGTGTTTGTATACGGTGTCAAAAAAACTTCCATTGCTGGTGTACCACAAATTTATGCATTTCGATTGACCGATATTGCCGACCGTTGGGTTCGCAACGTTCTTCCAAATTATGGTTTAACCATACGGTGGGCAGCTGAATACGGTACTGTGGAAAAAGCAGTATTCTATTCTAATACCAATGCCGATATTACAAAACGCCCAAAATTGAAGATGACCTATGCAAAAAAATAACATAAAAATAGTTTTTGGTTTATTGGTCTTTGTTTCATTTGCATTCGGCGGAAAAGGTTCCATCTATTCCCGTTACGGTGTGGGTGAAGTGAATACATTCTTAAGCGGCAAAAATACAGGAATGGGTAATACCGGAATTGCAATGTTCGGCGAAACACATATTAATCTCTTAAATCCGGCATCAACAGCAAACATCACCAATACGATTTTATCGGCATCATATCAGTACAGCAATTTCACATCCGAAGATGCTTCCGGTTCATCGCTCTTCGGAACCGGCAATATCAATTCATTTGCTTTGGCGTTCCCGGTGTACTCGCCGAAAAAAATGGTGGTAACATTTGGCATTCTTCCATTCTCCACGGTGGGATATGAACAAAAGGTGACCGGTACGACTCTCTCCGGCGATCAATATTCACAATCGTTCGATGGGCGCGGTGGCATCTCTTCCGGTCAATTAGGTTTATCCTATGCCGTTAATACTGATATTATTGTTGGTCTAACCACACATTATCTTTTTGGATCCATTTACAGAGATCAGACGATAACGTTCGCAACAGAAAATTATTTTGGCGGTTCATTCAATCAAACATATTCCCTGAGCGGTTTCGGATTTACCCTTGGAGGTATCTATTCCGGGATCGATCAAGCATTAGGTCTTTCTGAAAACAAGCAGATGAACCTCGGCGTAACACTCTTCAGCGGTTCTTCGCTGGATTATGACGAACAGACACTTCGAAATTTTTCCACCGATCAGGATACCATAAGCGTCAATGATAAAGCGATCGATCTTCCTGTCGGTTTTTCCTTCGGACTTGCATATCTAAAAAATAGAACGATCTATGCCGCCGATGTTCATATCCAAAATTGGGGTAATTTTAAAGTGAACGGAGTTCATCCTTCCGAAATTCAAAACAGTGTGCGCGTTGGTGCCGGAGTGGAGTTTCTCCCCTCGTCGGATTTTATCAGCGATGAATTCTGGAAACGTATATCTTATCGCTTCGGCGGATATTACCGGATGACTAATTTGTCCATGAACAATCAATCGATTAATGAGATGTTCGGATCAGCAGGAATAAGTTTTCCAATGAGTATTGAAACCCGGCTGCACGTTGGATTAGAATATGGTATTAGAGGAACAACGTCCGCTTCACTTATTAAAGATTCTTTGTTACGCCTTACCGTATCAGTTTCCGCATCTGAACTGATGTTCATTCAACCACCAATTGAATAATTGCCATGATAGCCATTGCAAGCGACCATGCCGGATTCCATTATAAAGAGAACGTGAAAGTCCTTTTAAAATCCATGAATCTCGAATTCAAGGATTTTGGAACCCTTACAACAGATTCGGTTGATTACCCCGATTTCGCCCATGCCGCCGCTGAAGCAATTTCCATTGGACAATGTGATCAAGGGATTATCGTTTGCGGCTCCGGTATCGGTGTTTCCATTGTGGCAAACAAACATAAAGGGGTTCGCGCAGCAGCATGCGAATCCGTTACTGCCGCAGAACTCTCCCGCAAACATAACAACGCCAATGTGCTCTGCTTCGGCGAACGACTTGTCGGCTGGGGTGTTGCGGAAGATATGATTAAAGTGTTTCTCAATACGAATTTTGAAGCGGGACGTCATACCCGAAGAGTTGAAAAAATCCACTCATTAACAGGGCGCTAATTATGAACAATATTAAACAATTTGATCCAGAGATCTATTCTGCAATTAAAAACGAGCAACACCGACAAAATACAAAACTTGAATTGATCGCATCAGAAAATTTTGTCTCACAAGCCGTTCTGGAAGCGGCAGGGACCGTGCTGACGAATAAGTACGCTGAAGGATATCCCGGTAAACGATATTATGGCGGATGCGAATATGTGGACGTGGTGGAAAATATTGCACGTGATCGAGTGAAGCAATTGTTTGGAGCTGAATATGCGAACGTTCAACCACATTCCGGCTCACAGGCAAATACCGCTGTCTATTTCACGTTCATTAAACCTGGGGACAAAGTTCTTGGTATGAACTTGTCACACGGAGGCCATTTAACACACGGCGCCGCAGTGAATTTTTCCGGGCAGTTATACAATTTTTCTGCATACGGTGTAAAAAAAGAGACTGGTTTTATCGATTACAACGAAGTGGAAGATGTTGCAAAACGGGAAAAACCAAAACTGATTACTGTTGGTGCAAGTGCATATTCCAGAAACATCGATTATAAAAAATTCCGGGAAATTGCCGACAAAGTGGGTGCCTTCTTATTTGCTGATATTGCACACCCTGCCGGCCTCATCGCCGCAGATCTGCTGAACGATCCGATTCCACATTGCCATGTTGTTACTTCTACTACACACAAGACATTGCGTGGACCACGCGGCGGAATTATACTTGTCGGAAAAGATTATGAAAACCCGTTTGGCATTGTCGCTCCGAAATCCGGCAGAAAAAAAATGATCTCTGAATTGCTCGATTCAATGGTTATCCCCGGCATTCAGGGGGGACCACTTATGCATATTATCGCTGCTAAAGCAATCGCGTTCAAAGAAGCACTGCAGCCGGAATTTAAAGTGTATGCACAGCAGATTATCAACAATGCTCAATCTCTTGCCGCACATTTAATGTCAAAAGGATATATGATTTGTTCCAATGGAACGGATAATCATTTGATGTTGCTGGATCTTCGAAACAAAAATGTCACAGGAAAAGATGCTCAGGAAGCATTGGATGAAGCAGGAATTACCGTTAATAAAAATGGAGTACCGTTTGATGACAAGTCACCGCTCATCACAAGCGGTATCCGCATCGGAACACCGGCATTAACTACACGCGGGATGAAAGAGAATGACATGAAGATCGTCGGAGATCTGATTGATGAAGTGTTGCGCAATGTCGGAAAAGCAGATGTGTATGAATCCGTTAAGAAAAAAGTCGCCGATCTTTGCAGCGGTTTTCCTTTGTATAAAGACTTACAATAATGCCAAACGATCAGCCAAAACCGGACGAACGGGAAATGGGATTCCTTGACCATCTGGAAGAATTACGATGGAGAATTCTCGTAGCCGTTGTTTCCGTGTTGGTTGTTTCGATTATTGCAGCATTTTTTGCCGACGCGTTGGTAAAACAGATGCTGCTTGGCCCCCTTCTCGCAGTCGGATTAAAACCTCAAGTCCTTACACCGTACGGCATCATGCTTACCTATATGCAGGTAGTGATTGTGGTGGGAATCATTGGCGCGATGCCGATCATTCTCTATCAGTTATGGAAATTTGTGGCTCCCGGTTTACTGCCGAATGAGCGAAAATATGCATTCAGGATCGTCTTCTTCACCTCACTTTGTTTTTTATCTGGAATTGCCTTTGCATATTTTATCCTTGTCCCGGCAGCGTTAAAATTTTTTTCCACCTTCGGCACTGATGTATTTGAATTGAATATTGCAATCAATGAATACATCAGTTTTATGTTAAGTTTAATTCTCGGATCAGGATTGGTCTTTGAATTACCAATGATAACCTTTTTCCTGACAAAACTCGGCCTTCTTACTCCGAAATTTATGCGGGCATATCGCAGGCATGCAATTGTAGCCATCTTAATCATTTCGGCAATTGTTACACCAACACCGGACATTCTTACGCAAAGTTTACTGGCGGCACCGATGATTTTGTTATACGAGATCAGCATCTTTATATCCAAATTCGCTCAGAGAAAACCTGAGCAGGAAACAGTTTAACAAGAGAACACCATGGCATTGGCAATATCACATTCGCTTGACGACATTAAGGCACCGGTAGAAAAAGAGATTAAAGAATTTTCGGGGTTCTTCAAAAATGCTATGCGTTCGAACGTTTCCCTGGTTGATACCATCGCGCGATATATCGTTAAACAAAAAGGAAAACGGATTCGTCCGATCATCGTATTCCTTTGCGCAAAAGCATGCGGTACGATCAATCAAAGTACTTTTCGCGGAGCTACATTAGTAGAGATCCTTCACACTGCCACGCTCGTTCATGATGATGTAGTGGATGACGCTGATACTCGGCGTGGACTAGCATCGATTAATGCAGTATGGAAAAACAAAGTAGCTGTACTGATGGGAGATTATCTCCTTTCGACCGGATTAATGATCTCGCTGAATCACAATGATGTTTATTTCCTCAAAGTAACTTCAGATTCCGTCCGCAGAATGAGCGAGGGGGAAATCCTCCAAATTCAAAAAAGCCGTGAATTGGATATTGATGAAGCAACATATTTGAAGATTATTTCCAACAAAACCGCCTCACTTCTTTCCACATGCTCTGAAATCGGCGCGGCAAGTGTTACAGAAGATCCAGTGATGAGACAATTGATGAAGGACTACGGAGAGAATGTCGGTATGGCATTCCAAATCCGCGATGACATCCTCGATTTTACATCGAGAAAAAGCATCCTGGGAAAACCGATCGGCGGTGATATGAAAGAGAAAAAGATTACGCTGCCGCTACTGTATGCCTTGAAACAATCACCCAAACAAGATGCACGCAAAGTGTTGAAGATGATTAAAAGCGGGGCAACGGGAAAAGATGTGGAGTTCATCGTCGATTTCGTCCAACGCAATGGCGGAATTCACTATGCAGAACAGCGCGCGCACGAATTCGGCAATGCTGCTAGAGAGTGCCTACGCACCCTCCAACCATCCGACGCAAAAAAATCACTCGAACTCTTTATTGATTTTGTGATGGAACGAGAGAAATAACAGATGATTAGTATGTGTAATAATAAAAATCCCGGACTACTATCCGGGATTTTTTATTACGCAGGATCAATCTCATCCAATGACCCTGATTTGGTATCATCCTTTTCTTTTTTCTTTTTCTTTTTTGGCCTTCCTCCCTTGCCATCTTCAATTTCTATATCGGGAATATGATGAAATGCAATTCTTGCCGGAGACGATTCTAATGCGGAGTGTGCGGCGCCATAATACAATGCCGTCTTTCCAAACCGAAGATTCAACTCATCGACAGCTGTATTTAGTGCTGACGAACGATCTTCATTTTCAAACATCGACGGAGTATGATCTTCTTCAGGAGTGATATTCAAAAGCGTTACGGATACCTGCAGCGGAGACTCTTGAAAGACCGGTTTCTTATCCAGGACTTTGATCAACGCTTGTGTCAGTACCAGCGTATCAGCAGTTTCTGAAAAAACTATTTCTCCACTCCAACTTTTATTGTCATAATACCGGATGCCGACATACATCTTACGGGCTATGTATTTCATATTTCGCAGCCGCATTGCAGATTTTTGCAGCATGCGATGCAGTACCGCCTCCGCTCCATCGGTATTTCGTTCTTGCGGTGTCAACATGTGCGAATGACCAACTGTTGTATGATGCGATTCCGGTGTGACGGGTTCAATGCCTCGCAATCGGTCATACATCCGATCCCCTTCGATACCGCTCCAGACAGTTCGTAGCTGTTCGCGTTCTGCATTACACAATTGTTCCACAGTATAGATTCCATTACGATAGAGCCGTTTCGTCATGTTCCTGCCGATACCTGTTAGATCTTGTAATTCCAAACGAAAAAGAATAGTGGGAAGGTCTATTTCCTCAATCACAACCAGTCCGTTCGGTTTTTGCATGTCCGATGCTGTTTTTGCAAGAAAAGTATTTGGAGCAATGCCGATAGATGCGCGCATATGTTCACCCACAGTGCGTGATATAGTTTCTTTGATTTTATGCGCAAGTACAACGGCATTTTCTTTCTTTTGTTGGGATCCTGTCAATACGCATGCCATTTCATCAATCGATTTTACTTGGTGCACCGGAATACAGGATTCCACTGCATTGATGAGCTGATGATGGTATTGCACATATAACGGAGGACGGGCAGGCAAGACAATCACATCGGGACAAAGTTTACGAGCTTCTTTTGCAGACGTACCGGTTTTAATACCAAATTTCTTTGCTTCATAACTCGCCGCAATACACGCCGTGTTCTCCGCCATCACCGGAAGAACAACAACTGGCTTACCTCTCAGTTTCGGATTTTCTTGTTGTTCGACGGATGCGAAGAATGCGTTGAAGTCTATGAACAGATATTGAAGCGGCAGTTTTTGCATTATAAAATAATCATAACTACTCAGCGTTTATGATTTTTTGTCACTAAAACACGAAAACACCATATTTCACCAACCCTTTTGGGTAATGGTTCAAATTCTTTTGTGCACTTTCGTGTTTTCGTGCTGCCCGACTCGTTGTTTGGTGGGATTTGGTAGCATGTTTTTAATTTTTTGAAATTCCACTGAGTAGTTACGTTTTTTCTTTATTGTGTTTTTATTTCAGCTACTTGGGGTCTTGAAGCGATTACTCTCCGTGCACGAACAAAACGTCTTAGGTTTGCTTCATCATAAATTGGGGAGGTCGGATCAAAACTGTTGATGCGCACTTTACCAGATGAGTGAATATATTCTCTGTTTCCAAGATAGATTCCCACATGAACAATCCGTTCACTCTTTTCTTCTGTTCGTTTTCTTCCATAGAATAACAGATCGCCCTTTTTCAGATTTTCAAAATCTTTCCCTGGCTCAATCGGATCACCTTGTTCTGCCTGTTGGTTTGCATCCCGGTGTAACATTTGACCGTTCAACAAAAACACTGTTTTTGTAAATCCGGAACAATCCACCCCTTTCGGAGATGTTCCTCCCCAGAGATACGGAACTCCAAGAAGATATTTACTCGTTTGTTCAATTTTTTCTGCAACCGGAGTCAACGTTTTACCCCATAGTTCATAATCGATAACAGATGAGCGTAGAACGTACCCAGACCGACCATCCGCTAAACCAACTCTCATCCAATCTCCCTCTCTTCCAAGATTCGCAAGAAGCGCTCCACCGGTAATATCGCATACAGGAAATGCTTGTGAAGATGGGTTTTGTAACACAAAACCGAAATAATTGGTAACAAAAAGTTTTTTTACGTCATTCCAATCCTTTGCTTTCGTCTCGGGAACTATAATCATTTGATCAGGATCAGCCCACCCCAGATATTTGTCTGGAGACTGAACGTAAATCCAACCCCCTTTGCGTTTCAATATTTTCACAATTGTTCCGAGTAGCACCTGCGAACTCAATTCTGCATCTTCCCCCCGTTCACTGCGCATATTTGCAACACTGACTGTAATAATTCCCCATCGTTTTTCTCCAAGCGTTTCATCGGGAAGAACAACGATACTGTCGATAATTTGTTTCTGCTCCACTGCCAGCGATTCCAACACCTCTTGTTTTGCCTCTTTTTGTTCAACTTCCCCCACAGCAACAATCTTATCACCTTGTTCATATGCTTTCACCGTAAAAACAGCAACTCGTTTGTCTGGCGCATACTTTTTCTGTAGTTGAATTATCGAGCTAAATACTTTTACTTGAGCCGGTTTTTCAGCGCAGCCAAATAGGACAATCGTAATGATAACAAACAGTATAAATTTTTTCATAACGTTAGGAATTTTTACTCATGGCAATAATCATATCCCATTCAGTTTTCGTAACAGGCTGAACTGAGAGTCGTCCGATACGAACTAATGGCATTGTCGCCAATGCTTTTATACTTTTGATTGTTGTAAGAGTAACAGGGTGTTTCAATTTTTCTTGGGCTTGAATGTCCACCACAACCAATTTTTCGTCCTTTTCTTTTGGATCAGGATATGGATTTGAAACAATCTTGGCGATCCCGACAATCTGTTTTTCATCTCCCGTATGATAGACGAATGCGATATCCCCTTTTTCCATAGAACGTATATGTTTTAACGCTGGGGCAGCGGAGACTCCGCTCCAAACAGTCTTCTTATCCTTAACAAGGTCATCAAAAGAATATTCCGTCGGTTCAGTTTTCAGCAAGAAGTATTTCATTTTGTTCTTTTTCCTTTTAAGGAAGGTACCGTAATAGCGGTAAAAATGCAAAGCAACATAATGTTAGATACAGAAAAAAGAAAGCATGTTTCAATAGTGTCAACGCATTTTCACAAGTTTCGAAAGGCCTTCAACCTGTTTATTATCTTGCCTCACTATGATCTTATAAAGATAAACACCATTACCAATACTATCGCCATCTTTGTCCCTGCCATCCCAAGGAATTTTATTAAACCCAATAATTCCTCCTGGTGACAATTCTTGTATTAATCTTCCCGTAACAGTGTATATTTTTATGATGACCTCATCCGGATTTGCTGGACCGGCAAGATTGAACGTAAACGCAGTAGAATTGTTGAAAGGATTTGGGAGATTGAAAATATCCAATATCTTGAAATCCGCAGCGACATTAATATATATCAACAGTGTGTCAGAATAATTACCAGCAATATCTTTTGCATATATTTGAATAACATTTTCTCCGCTTGTCAACATCGGTGTCCATCGAATATCAGCTCTACCAATTGTATTTGTATTTAATAACTCAGCCGTCCCTTTGGTAAACGGTATAGCAACATTATTCAATGTGATCTTAAAATTGGACGTATCCGTCGGAAGTAACTGAGAGGGATTATTATCGGTATAGCGGATCCTTATTTCCGGATGTTGTGCAACATAATCGCCATTCACAATTTGTGAACCGTCAAATGTAATCTGCAGCGTCGGACGAAGTGTATCAGATTGTACCTTATATGGTATGGTCACAGAATTATTGCTTTTTGACTGCTCGGAAAGATTATTGAGCGGATCAATCTCAAATACAAATGCATAATTTCCCTGTTTACCTCTCGACTCATAAGAAAATGAAAAATTTACCGAATCATTAGATGGAATCTGAACAAACTGCTGCTGTTTCAAGATATTATCAATTCCCAATACCGTAGTTTTTAATTGTACTAAGACACTATCAGCCGCTACGTTGCTTACGTTAAATATTTTTCCGGAGAACTGAATAACCTCTCCTTCCATCACAGAATCCCTGTTGATCTTTGATGATTGGTTCGATACTGCAAGTTCTGTAGATGATGTAGCTGCGACTTGCCACCTTTTTAGAACAGGAGAGTTCACAACAGATACAGTTCTTCGATTTTTGAGCGCTGATGGAACAGAAAAATTAAAGACTAATTTACCATTTCGATATTTTTTTGTATTGATCGAACTTAGTGAAACATTATTTTGATTTATTGCGGTGAGTAATGTATCAAATGTATTGACAGATGAAATCCCGACAAATTGGACTTTCAATTGAGATCCGACGGGAACAGATTGATCTAACAATAAACTCGATAAACTCGTGAATGGTCCGATAAGAGGAGTTTCAACGATACCAGACCTTTCTATACGAACGATCGTTGTTTCTGCAATAGCGTTTCCGCTGTTTTGTGCTTTGTAAGCTTCTGGGACAGATCCAATTGCAGCCCCTTTCCTTCCAATAATTGACCAAGAATCTCTGAACAAAACCTGATCAATATAGGCGCTTCCAATTGTCTTAAGAGCATTGCGTGTTGCCGTAGTTAGATTGTTCGCTCCTTCGTCAACCACAACATCAATCACATATCTTCCATTTGGTATTGCTGCAATATATTGTGTAAGCGAATCAGATTCCCCCGGGCTTGCATTGATATTAAAACGTCTTTGCGAAAGAACAGTAAATGAATTTGTATCGACTACAACAACATTGTGACCGCTCCCAAGGATAGGAGTAATAACATTGAAACCGTTGATTGTGATTGATCCATTGTTTCCATCACTAAATCCCGCAGATAATGCTTTGATACCTATTCTTGTATCGACGATTCGTGCACCGCTGTCCAATGAATAAGCTGTTCTGGTGTAAGTATTTTGTTTCCATGATATTGAATCCAATTGTCCAAATGCCGGTACTGCAGAATCTCCGGAATAGAAAGAACCTGTTGTCCAATCACGTGTGCTGTTCACAACTTTCACTCGCCAATAGTATCGTTTCAATTTCTTCAATCCCGGAAGAAAAAACGATGTTGAAAATTGCTGGCTTTGTTTGGAAAAAGTCTGTGCTGTCGAATACGAAGAAAGTGTGTCTAGCTCCAGTGTTATTGTTGAACTGCTTCCCGTGCTGATCGTCGGGTTTAAGAATATCATCTGATTAACTGACGAGATACTGTTCGCTGAAGGATACAAAACTTTGAAATCTGTGGTTGCAACCGTAAAATAATAATTCGCTATGTTATCAGATTCTGACGATTCAACGATCAATCCATTGTAATCAAGTTCAATTGATAATTGATGCTCACCAGCATTCTTGAGTATTGGGATTGCTAATTTAATTGTGTCACGCGATACTGGATATTTTCTGCGTACAATCCGGGTGATTTGAAGATTAGACAAATAGAAATGTTTTATTTGAATTGAAATGCTGTCATTAACAAGCGATCCGGTATTTGAATACACGATAGAGAATTGAGCTGTGTCAATTTCATCCGTTATTTGTGATGGTATTGACGCAATAGCATTCTGAGTAATTGCAAGGTTTGGCAATTGAGGATTCCCAATGCTTTTCTTTATAATAAGAGGAAATGAATAAAAATTATTATCCTTATAGATCTCTCTTATTGTGGTATCGGGATCAATGCTCAATTGAATATTTCTTTTTCCGCTCCCTAACAATGTATTATATCGTGATATAATCTCTTTATAACTCATCGGGGCGATTGAATCAATCGTTTGGGATGTTATTTGTTCAACATAATTATTATCCCAAATTGAAGTTAATAATATAGGAATATTTTTTGCTGTAGATCCCCCTACGTTGTAAATTCTGTAATTAAATTCGATCTTTTCGCCTTGCACAACTGTGTCATTCAATGCTAATTCTTGATTGTTTTCTGTTTTAAATGCATGAAACACTTGGTAGTTTGTACCAAGCTCCGAAGGTTCATGATAATAGAACGCAATATTTTTAATTTGGGGAGTTTTTTTATTTACATTTCCGTGTACCTTTGCCAATAATTTCAATTGAGGATATATAGATGCATCTACTTGATTGAGCAAAACATTTTGCGTTGAACTATTAATGGAGATAGAAGCCATTGTATCTATTTGTGAGTTAGTTTTAACGCCTATCGGATTAAGGCTAATACTTGCTCCCTGCGGTATTGAAGAAACAAATACAAGGCTATCCCATGATTCTGCAATGCCAGCAACGGGAAATATAATTTCGCCTGAATCCGCATTTGCTTCTACTGATATAGAAACATTCGCAATACCATCAGTTTGTCTTTTGTAATTTTCAGGCACTGAACCGATTGGCGCACCTTTTTTACCAATGATGCACCACGACTCTCTATACATCACACTATCTATATAGTAACTTCCTAATTGCTTAATTGCATTTCTTACCGCTGTTGGAGCACTAAAACCCAAAACAGATTGAGCCGCATCAGTGCTGGTAGTTATTGCAAGAAGAGTTCCAGAAGAAAGTGAATTAATATAATTTGTCAAACTATCGGCAGCGGCAGCAAGTTCTTGAGTTGTTCCACTATTTGAAACAAAAAATCGAAAATCAAAAGGGCTTAAGGTAACAGAATCAATTCGTGCAGTCACAATTCCCCAAAAGAATGAATTCGGAGATTTTTCAACCCCATTATATTCTACTGAAGCAAACGAACCAGCGGTTACTCCGGCTGAAAGAATTTTCAAATTATTAACTCCAGAAAGTAATTCCCACTTTCCAGTTTCTGTATTAAACAACGTTTTATTATACTGAAAGTCGTTTGATGTTCGAGGACTTTCAATATACAACTGCGCGTTTCTCTGAACATTAATAAATGACGATGGTATAGACCACTCCAATTCTGGAAGATCAATTTTTGCTTTCCACCAGTATCGTTTTCCTTCTATAAGCGTTGGAAAAGAAACTTTTGTTATTACGGTGTCATATTTTTTTGTAAACTCGATAGGATTGAGAAAGTTTTCCGTTGTATCAATAGAAATTCTCATGTTTTCCGCGCCGCCGATAATTTTTTGAGTCGGGTTCAATAGCGTGATATTTTTTTTCGACGCATTATAATATGAATTTTGTTCTAATGATTTAACCGTTGTTGAATAGACCGAAAATCTGAATAAAACATTATTATCTTTTTTGCTGATTTCATCTATCACGCCGTTGCTGTCCACAAATATTGTCAATTCATGCTCACCTGCACGATTTTTTACAGGAATCGTTACGACTGTAGTATCCCAAAAATTATAAGGAGATAATTTAAATGAGTAATTAAATATGCTCTTACCATTCAATTTATCGTTTATCGTTACAAGGGATGAATCCTGAGGTATTAAACCAAGATTTTTCGTTATAACTTTGATATTCACCGAATCATCCATATCGGTTGGAATATTTCCAAGTAACTGCACCGATTGCTCATCAAGAGCGAAATTGGGCTTACGCGGTAGAGCAATTTTAAGTATGGGATCTCCAAATAACAGATTACAATATTTAAATACTCTGTTTGCCTCGCTTGATGATAACTGAAGTTTTGCTAAGTGATGCGCTTTACTAACAGTCGTTACCGTGTCTTTCAATATTTTCCCATAAAAGAGAGATGGAAACGTTGTCGCAGAGGTCACATATCCCAAACTTGCATTTCCTAAATAAGAAATCGCCTGCCCGTTATTATCTCCAGATACAAATAGTTCGCCAAAGCAATCAATATCCGGCTCTGCAAATTTTCCGGTCGAGCAACCAAAATCCGATATCACCGCGAAACGATTTGAATAGATATTTTTCAAATCATTTACGGAAATGATTCCATTATCCCATGTTTGTGTTCCACTATGTCCAATGTAAGAAATGAACAAAGAACTTTGCTGAATCGCATTTTGAATCTCCTGTTGTGAAAATGGACCATAATTTGATACAGGATTTGTCGTTTTATAGAAATGATGTCCCAAACCGCCAACAGGCGGTGTTAACGCTAATGTGGAGAAAACTTTATTATTCTCATCTCGAATTTGCATCAATTCACTTGATTTAGTCGGATCTCCACCACTAAAAAAGAGAAATGTTTTATTCCATTCATCATATGGTTTGAGAAGATATTTATCATGCTTTTGTAGATAAAATATTACTTCAGCATCACTCTTTGCCGGAATTCGTCCGACATACATTTGCGGCACATCTATAGAAACAGAATCCCATGTTGTGTACCATACATCGCTTACCGGATACCCATACGACGGAACAAGATTTTTTCTCAGTAATACGCCACCGGTTGTTATATTTCTGTAATCATAATTTGCTTCACCCATCAGCATTAAATAACTGGGTGAAGGAGCTTTCCACAATAGATTCGCCTGTATTAAAAATACCTTTATTGCTTCCGGATAATTGTAACCAAAAGAAAATTCATCAAAAATATCGTCTACGTACGCAATTTCAGTTCTAACTCCATAGATAGATGCAATAAAACTACTATACTGTGCTACCGAAGCAGATAAAATTTTGTTTGATACAATAATATAATCAGCCGCACGATTTGTACTGCGAAGGTTTTGGAATGATTTCTTTACAACAAAACGTGGTTTCTTTAGATTCGCTTCTGATATAACAACATAACGGTCTCCACCTGAAACTGTATCCACAAAAAGGCATATTTTTTGACTACTGCCAGATATAGAATATTTAATAATTTTAGTAACCGTTGATGCTACTTTATATATCACAGGATCGGCGACTGTCAATCCTGTAACTTTAACCATTCTGATACCTTTTGTAACAGTATCGGGAATTGTGATAAAGAGAGAATCATTAACTGCTTGTGTGTAACAGTAATAGTCAATATCAACCCAATCAAGAAGAAATTGATTTACATTTGCTGAAGTATTAGTCGGGAATCCCCAAAGTCTTATCGAATTATTTCCTGTATTTAGTTGCGATGAAGGAAATTGGACTTGAAAATTAATTGTCTGTCTATGATTAAAGAATGTGGTATCTGAAACATTTGCAGAATTTAAGCCAATACCTACTTTATGAGCATTCGTTGATGAAAACCGAGTATCCCAACCATTGCTGATAAAACGCGCAATAACATTAACTTTACCTTCCTGCAACACTGAATTTGCTATAAACGGTACTGTAGTATTTGTTCCCGCACCAAAATTTAACCACGTCCACACTTTATGTTCCTGCCAAAATGGAAGCTGAGTGCGGGTTGTAGTAGCATCGTAGTACCAAAGTCTTTGATCGGTTTCTATGTGAAGTCTCATAAAACAACTATTTATTGTATCCGAAGATGAACCGCTTGCGTCCAATACATTTGCACGCAATCCATTTGTTCCTCCCCACGTCAACCAAACCACCGTTGTATCAGAATAACGATTCATAAAATTGATATAGTCTTTTCCAGTTTGAACAATTGTGCGATAATTTTGCTGCTCATAATGTCTTGTTCCATAAAATTCTATGAAGTCGTTTGTATTGAATACCATATCATCTTCTCCACTTACATAGATTTGTTTTTCTTTCCCGCTTTCATAAATTCGGAATGTTCGCGGATTAAGTGAAGAAGGGTTAATCTGATATGTATTGACCAAATCATCATATGTAATACGATAAATACCATCTACCGGAATTGCTAATTTTATATATTGTTTTGTATAATCAATCCAATCGTCAGATGTGTCGAAAGATAATATTGTTCGGAATGAGCGAAAGTCTTGCGCTAGATCATAATTTATAATTACTTTCCTCAAATCTTGCTCGTATTGACTAAGCGGGGTAGAATTTTTCTTGTATTCAGATTGATGATTTTGATATGTGACACGAATATCTGTTCCCTGCAATTCTGATATTTCTTTTCTATCTCCATTGTAAATAAAGGTGTTTATATTTACCGCGGCGCAATAATAATTCCCAAGCCATGTGTACCCAAGAACCTCAACATCAGAAGCCGGATAACGAAAACCGGAAAATAGGGAATAATTAAGTTTTGCATCTTCATAGGAAAATGTTGAATCTGCATTAGATATTACTTTAGGATTTGCAGAAGGTACTACATTAGAATATGTATGTCGCTGAACGTTTGATAATTTCACCGATATTTTTTCATTTGGCGGAATAGCGATATACACGGTTTTCCCCGGCAGTGCAGGTATTCCGGGCTTGCTCTCATCCACCGCCTCCGGAAAATTCATTATGTGTACATTATCACTGCGACGCAGTTCAAATGCAGTATTTTTAAATTCAACTCTTGAAGTAAAACCATTATTGGTTTTAGATAAAAGCGTAGATTGTTGCGCCGTTGAAAACGAGCAGAGAACAAAAAGAAATAAACTTACTGTAAAAAATAAAAATCTAAACACAATACCACACTCTCTTTAGTTCGGTCTTAGCAATTGAATTTTTTGAATCAACACTCTAACAAGAAATAAAGGAATTCCCACAACATAACGCGAAAAATATTTTACCGGATTAAAAAGAAACCGGACAAACCACTCTAAACCAATAAATTGTATGAATTTGGGACCACGTTTTTTCAGCCCAGCAAGTAGGGTTATTGCATCGCCTACCGCCTGAATCACGGAACAGTTCAATTCATGTTTATGCTGATGACTCCACAAATTTTGTTTGGGCGAACCCATAGCAAGCCATAATATATCCGGCTTTGCACTGTTTATTGTTTCAATTAAATTACCTGTTTCAACATCTTCAAAACCATTCTTCATACCGACAATTTTCAGATTTGGAATATCCTTTTGTATCTTTTCTGCGGCCAATTGAAGAATATCTGTAGTCGATCCAAGAATAAATATATTCCATCCCTCAATCGCACATCTCTTTAATAATAGTTTTGCATGATCAGTCCAATTAAACCTTTCTGCGAAACCCTTTGCGTAAAGCAATTTTGATGCAAGCCATACTCCGTTCCCCTCTGGATGAATAATATCAGTTGTTGAAAGAGCCTCTTGTAATAATTTGTCATCCTTTGCAAGGTTCACAATATGTGCTGTGGCGTATGCAATTGTTATCTTTTCACGATTTTGAATTGCTTTAGAAATATGTTTTTCAATTTCCTTATAATTAACATCAGAAATATCAAGTGAAACAATACGATATTTTTTCATAAAGACAATAATTTATGACACACTATGAGTTCAACAGATTCTGATAAATCTCGCCTAATTTATCACAGTACTGCTCACATGTAGGGAGTGATTTAACTTTTTGGTAAAGATTGTTACCTAGAAAATCAGGTGTTATTGGGTTATTCAATAGTTCAACAATGCACTCAATTAGTTTTTTAACATCCCCAGCATTAAAAAGTAAACCGTCTTTTCCATCTTCAATAAATTCGGCAATACCGTCTACCTTAGAACCTACAAAGGCTTTTTTTGCCATTCCAGCTTCTAACATAACATAAGGAAATGGATCCTGTAAAGAAGGTAATACTACAAGGTCTGCCAAATGAAAATATTGATTTCCGTTAATTTGTGGCGGAAGAATTATTTGTTGACAGCCATTTTCCCAGTTACTTGTCTTCTGTGAAAAGCAATGAGGATCTCCAACCATCAGCAGTGTTATATTATTAAAATCGTGTCTTATTCTCTCAAAAGCATCGATGAGATATTTAGTCCCTTTAATAGTATCAAATCTTCCAATATAGAGAATTACCTTATTCTGACTTGGAATGCCTACTGTTTTGCGAAGAGATAAAATATCACTTGTAAAAAAGTCCGGCATTTCCTCAATACAATTATACATTGTTTCAATCTTTGTCTTATCAACACCATAGCGTTGTGTGATTGACTCTCTGACCGTATTACTCACTGCAATAATTTTATCCGATTTGAAACTTAACATTTTTTGACCATGCACGAGACTGTGTGCCGTTGTAATTGTTCGGAGTTGATATTTTTTAGCAATGAGTGAAGAGACAAATTCCGGGTAACGATGATGCGTATGAATAATTTGAATTTTGTGTTCCTTACAATACTTTTTAATAAACTGTAGATTTGATCGCAAATGAAAAATGTTCTGGATTCCTGTTTGCATTGGAATAACAGCAGGGTGAACGCCGATGGACTCCAATTTATCCACAGCGTTTCCACCATTTGTAATAAAATGCAGTTTATATTTTGGTTTTTGCAAAAAATGCCTGAAAAGCATTGAAACGTATGTTGTAATGCCTGAATTTTGATTAAAATTCAACGCAATATGCAGAATATTAGTCATGGTGAATATTTAGGAATGCAAAACACTGTTGTAGATTTCATCAAATCGTTTTGAGAACTCCTTTTCATTGTACTTTTCAGCAATTGCTTTTTTACCATTTTCACCCATCCGCTCTCGCAATAGTTTATTATTCAATAACTCGTTAAGGCAAGTAACTGCTTGTTGAACATTTTGTCGTTCATACACTTTTCCACATTCTTCTTCAACAATAATTTCCCGAATACCTCCTACATCCGTAGCAACAATCGGAACTCCCTTTGCCATCGATTCCCACATAATTAACGGCATCCCCTCCCAATCCGATGTTATAAGTAAAATATCAAATAATCCGATATACTTTTTTACATTTGGCACAAAACCCAACATCGATACCCGCTCTGTCAATTGTTTTGTAATTATTTGCTGACGTATATCTTCTTCAAGTGATCCATCGCCGAGAAAAAAGAAGTGCGCATCACTTCGTTGCAACAGAAGTTTGCGGATAACTTCTATTGCAAGATCAACTCGTTTTTGTGGTTCAAATCTCCCAATTATTCCAATCTTATATTTATTCGCTGCTAGTTGATTTATTTTGCTGTTAATTTGTGCATCTAGTATTGTAACATTTTCATCAAGTATGCAACCATTGTAATAAACTTCTATTGGAGCAAAATAATGCGATTCCTCCAGTAATATTTCTTTGGATTTCTTCGAGGGAACTAATACTATATTGTAACTCCGAATTGCATAGACGATATAATGGAGAATTCTATAAAGAGTTCTTTCAATCACATTGTAATACATAGGAACATTGATAAAACTTCCATTGTAATTAAATATTGCTTTTCTTCTCAAAAAAAGATTTACAATACCGACAAAAATATACGGCTTAATCAAATGGGCTTGAATGATTGATATCTCATTTCTTTTGAGAAATCTGTACAGATCAATAAAAGTGTTAACTGATAATTTCTTTTTCATCGAAGGCAATGAAGAAACAATAACTCCCAAATTTTTTGCCTCTTCTTCAATAATAGAACCTCCTTGAAACACGAGATATTGCTGATATTTATTCTTATCAAGATACTTGAAGAGCATTTTTAGATGTGTATATACTCCGTCACTCTTGCCGGTAATAATATTCACAACATGACAGATTTTAATTTTTTCCATAATTAATAATTAAATTAAACTATCCATTTCCCCTCTATACCCTTTTAGCATCCTTGAAAATGAATTAATAACGACATTTATTGTAGTTTTATTTTGTATTAGGTTTACGCTGTTAACCAAGATAAATTTCAAAACAAATTTCAACAAAATATATTTATTGTATTCTCTGTAAAAATAGAAAAAGTTCCTCAATCCATAATACATTTTAGTTTCTAACTCTTTTCCTGGGTGCAATAAATTTCCCACAGTGTTTTCTTTGGTTTTATGATAAACAACACTGCTGCTGACATAGTAATTATTAAAACACTTAAAACGAGATGTATATTCAACATCATCAAACCAAATAAAAAACCGTTTATCAGGATAACCTACATGTTGAATTGCATCTCTATTGAACAAACAACTGACAAATGAATTTAGATCAATTTTATGAATACCAAAGGAGTATTTATCTTCTCCAATATAATTCCAGATATTCTTATTGTGGAAATACAATGGCAGGTTCATTTTATGAGGAGTGCTATCTGTCCACAATACTTTACTGGCAAGAAATCCTATCTTTTCATTTTTTTTTGCCCAAACAATTTTAATCAGTTCTTCCAAAGCATATTCTGTGGGAATAGTATCATCATCCATACACCAAATCCAATCATAGCTTCTTTCAAATGCTAATTTTATACCAGTGTATTGTCCTCCAGCACTTCCAAAATTTTCCTGTGTTATTACGCTAAGGTACTTTTGTCCCATTAACCATTCAAACGTTCCATCTGTACTTGAATTATTGACGACAATAATGTCATCCGGTTTTCGTGATTGAGACCCTAAGGCACTTATACATTCCTTCAACAAGGTAAGCCTGTTGTATGTAACAACAACCACGGCAATTTTTTCGTTAACTTGTTCTTTCATCATTTCCCCAGTGCTATATCCTCAAACATTTTTAATGCCTGCGCAGTCACTTGATCCATATTATAATATCGATAAGTTGCTAACCGCCCCACAAAATAAACTGTAGATAGTTTCTCAGCTTCTTTGGTATAATTATGATAAATGATTGTATTCTCGTCATTTGGTATCGGATAATATGGATCGCCTTCAGCATGTGAAAATTCTTTGGCAATTGTGGTTTTCGTGTTTTGTTGTCCCGTTATACGTTTGAACTCTGTAATGCGTGTAAATTCAAAATCATTTGGATAATTTATTTGAGCAACTTGTTGATAATACTCTTGATTATAAGTTTCAAATTCAAAACGCAACGAACGATATGGAAGTTTTCCGAACATATATTCGAAATATTCGTCAATGGGACCGGTAAATATCAAACGATCGAATGTTGAGGAAGAGATATCCTTAAACTCCGTATTCGGCACAATGGAAATGTTCTTGTGTAATGTCATTGCCTTAAACATTTCACTGTAACCATGCAAAGGCATCATCTGAAACCGATCGTCAAAATACCGGCTGTCATCATTCGTCCGCACAGGTAGCCGTGCACAAACGGATGGTGCCAATCGGGACGGATCGATCCCCCAATGTTTGGTTGTATATCCCTTATATAATAACTCATACAATTTCCTGCCGACATTCGATATAACAACATCTTCTGAGTTTTGGATGACTTGCGGTGTTTCCTTTTCCCGATCGAAAAAATCTTTTACTTCTTCATCCCTTGTCATTTGAAGCCCAAAGAGTTGATTGACGGTCAGTCGATTGATAGGCATGGGCACCAACATGCCGTTAACAAAAGACATCACGCGGTGTTCATATGGATGCCATTCGGTAAATTGTGAAAGATATCGTACAATACGTTCGTCATTCGTATGAAACAAATGCGGTCCATAATGATGAATTCTGATCCCAACTTCATTTACTGAATCATACGCATTGCCTCCGATATGATTCCGCTTGTCGATAAGCAATATTCTTTTATCGCATTGTGATGCCAACCGCTCAGCCAAAACGCAGCCGGCAAGCCCTGCTCCCACTATGAGAAAGTCGTATTTCACTATACAGAACCTTTCATTGCGAACAGACCGTGCAGGCGATAATGGTAATAGAGCGAAACGATGAGAACAGCAAACTCCGCAAAGACGGTTGCGATTGCAGCTCCCATAATACCGTACGAAGGAATGAGAAGAATATTAGAGAAAATATTGATACCTGCACCAGTCGATACGACAAATAAGTACTTCTTGTGCTGGTCCCACGCAATCAGCAAATGGGCAAATGCAATATTCAAATACACAAGATAGACGTTAATCAGGAGCACTCTAAAAACATCAGATGCAGGAAGGTAATCTTGACCGAGCACTAACAAAACGATCAGATCGGAAAAATAAAAACATCCCGCAGATATCAATGTACCGGAAACTACCAGCAGAGAGATATACTGACGCGTGTGATGTGAGAGAAAGAATCCTGCAGTGATCTTTGCCAAATACGGAACATAGGTAAGATACAATATTCCCGGCAATAACGTCAGCACGGTAATGATTCTGTACGCTCCTGTATAATATCCCAATTCCGTCCCCGGATTTGTAAATCCTAGAAAGATAATATCTGCACTTCGGTAAATCTGGATCATAAACACTGCAAATCCAAGGGGGGCAGCCCGTGTGACAAGGTCAATACAATTTCTAAATGAAGGTAAAGAGATCGCCCATTTGTTCTTCGAATATAAATATCCTGCACCTATAATGAAAACCGCCAACGTAACTACTCCGCTAATCAATGACACAAATGCAAGATCGTTTGTGTTATGAATGAATAATACCGTCAATAGACAGACACCCAATGCTACTCCACCTTTCATGACTGAAAGAAAGGAGATAGATTTTGTTGCAACAAGAAAAAATTGGAGATTAAACGCAAACGCCACGATAGAAAGAGATTGAAAGAGGAACAATAATTGTTCTGATATATTGTTTGCGTAAAAATATCCGCCGACAACAAAGACCACTGAAAAAATCAGGGAGAGTGCTACACGGCTTCCAATGACCGATGTGATTACGACGCTGCTTGCCTGTGCCGTATTGGACGATAATTGTCTTGTAGAATATTGTTCAATCCCAAAATTAGAAAAGAGAACCGCATAGGTCGACAGTGCTCCTACAAATCCGTACAAGCCGAACGCTTCCGCACCCAATATCCGTGCAAGATAAACCATTGTAACAAAACCCAGAGCTTTTGCCATAAGTTCTGATGCTGCCAATTGTGAAAAATTTATGAAAATTTCTTTCATACAATCCTTAATACTTTCGATTCAATCGCGGTAATCACAGATGTCGTACAAGCATCCATGACCAGAATACCATCACGGAAAATATGAAATGAACAACAAATTCTTTCAGCCAATAAAAAACCAAAAGCCTTTGAAGAAATCTCCCCAAAGGCTAAGGTGACAAAATTGGAAAAAATTGTCTTATAATTCATTCAGGAATTATTCTTCACCATGTCGACTCTTTTCATATTCCTGAATAATTTTATCGGCAACTTCCCTCGGGACTTCATCATAGTGAGAGAATTTTTGACGATGGATTCCACGCCCTTGAGTCATAGAGCGGAGTGTTGTGGAATAGTGATACAATTCTTTTAAAGGTACAGACGCTTTAATGACTTGGTGGGACCCATCGGTATCCATTCCGATAATTTTTCCTCGACGGCTTGAAAGATCTCCCATCACGTCTCCCATATGATCATCAGGGACAGTCACTTCAAGCTCATATAATGGCTCAAGCAATACAGGTTTTGCTTCCTTAAATCCTTTCTTAAATGCCTGTGATCCTGCAATCCTAAACGACATATCATCGGAATCAACATCGTGATACGAACCATCGAACAGCGTCACTTTTACATCGATTACCCGATAACCAGCGATAATCCCATGTTCCAATGTTTCTGAAACACCTCTTTCAACGGCAGGAATAAATTTGCCGGGAACAACGCCTCCAACGACAGCATCCTCAAATTCAAATCCTTCACCCCGTCTTCTCGGTTCAATTTTAATATGCACATGTCCATACTGTCCTCTGCCGCCCGATTGTTTTTTGTGTTTAAATTCTACATCGGGTGCAACACCTCTAATCGTTTCTCTAAAGGGAATGCGCGGTTCAATCAATTCGACTTCCACACCAAACTTCTCTTTCAAACGCCGGATAATGATTGCTAAATGGAGTTCTCCCTGTCCGGAAACAACCGTTTGCTTGATCTCGGGATCGACCTTGTACACAAATGTTGGATCTTCTTCATGGAGCGTATGCAATCCGCTGCCGATTTTATCTTCTTCCCCTTTTGTTTTGGGAATGATCGCTTCGGTAATAACCGGCTCCGGAAAGACAATGGGATTGTAAATAACAGGAAACGACTTTGTACTGAGCGTATTATTGGTATGAGTATCTTTCAATTTAACTACTGCACCAAGGTCACCGGCATGCAATTTTGCAATTTCTTTCCTCTCCCGTCCATTCATAACAAATACTTGGCCAAGACGTTCCGGTTTTCCGTTGGATTCATTCACCATGTCCATCCCGGGAAGAATCGCACCGGAATAGACTTTAAAGAACGAAAGTTCGCCGACATGATGTTCGGACACTGTTTTATAGACAAACAACGATGCAGGACTTGCATCGTCGATCTTCACATCAATCTCTTTTTGAGTATTGATGTCGGTTGCTTTCACCGTCTGGATTTCCGCAGGAGTCGGGCAATAATTTGATATGAACTCCAATAAATTTAATGCACCGACATTTGTCGTAGACGAAACGGCAAATGTTGGATAAATTTTTCGATCAACAAGCGCTTGATGTAATCCTTTTCTGATTTCTTCATCGCTCAGTGTACCGTTTGTAAAAAACTTGTCCATCATTGCTTCGTCGGATTCTGCAATTTTTTCAATCAGTTCTTCATGAAGCTGTGAGGTTTTCTCTTTCAAATCGGCAGGGAGATCTTCTTCAGTATATTTTCCAGTCCCATTGGGGATAAAACGAAGCAGTTTCATTTTCACCACATCGATCAATGCATTTGCTCCGGGTCCTACTTTTACCGGATAGGTGATAATAGTGGCATCGCTGCTGCACCGTTCTTTCACCGATGAGAACACACTGTCAAAATTGGAATTGTCGCCGTCAATTTTATTAATAACGAATAAGGACGGCAACTTATATTCCTTCACATATTCCCATACCAATTCCGTTCCCACTTCCACCCCTTCAAACGCACGGACAAATGTAACAGCTGAATCGCACACTCGTAACGATGCTTTCACTTCTCCAGTAAAGTCGGTATATCCGGGAGTGTCGAGGATGTTGATCTTGATGTTATTGACGTCGGTAGTGAGGAGAGATGAGTTGATGGAGATTTTTCGTTCTATTTCGTCAGGGTGATAATCTGAAACCGTGTTTCCATCTTCAATCCTACCCTGACGATTTGTTATTCCGGTGGAGAAAAGCGCGGCTTCGGAAAATGTCGTTTTCCCGGAGCCGCCGTGCCCAATAAGGGCGATGGTCCGGATCTGTTGAGAGGTATATTCTCTCTGATTGTTATTTTGACTCACAGTATACTCCTTTTACTCGTATGCTGGTAATGAAGAGGAGTCATCGCAAGCAGACGATGATAAACAGGGGACGTTTGAAATGATTCTTTAACCGATTAATCTTCGTTACGAGAAGATCTTCCCCCCACGGCACGATTAAAAAATGATGTAAAACCTCTAATAACTCCACCGACAGTATTCATCACTTCCATAATCGGGGATTCGATGGCATCTTGAACGCGGCGTTCAAACGCGGCAATATTATCGGCGACACCTTTTAATGTATCGACCGAGCTTTTCAACATGGCAATCTGTTCATCAAAATTTTCGACGATCACACGGATCTTTCCGGTGATTGCTTGCAAATTTTCCAATGTGGGTAAAGCTCGAGTTGCTACCTGTTTTACGTTCGCATCAATTGTTGTGAGAAGGTCACGCAATCGCATCAACACGATGATCGCATAAATTGCTACACCGGAGAGCAGTAAGAGCACAATAATTTGCGCGATCGTTAAGAATGTTTCCACGGCGAGCTCCCTCGATTAATTTTTATTTTTTTCGGATGTATGTCCTTTGCTTCGTGCGTCCGTCAGGATTTTTTCTGCGTCGCCAAGCAATGACTCTGCCCGTTTTTTTGCTTCTGTAATCAACACCTCGGATTTTTTCTTTCCTTCGTTGATAATATCCACTGCCTTATTTTTGGCGGCACTGACGTATTCTTCAGCGCTATCCATTGCTTCGCCAGCTTTGTTTTTGATATCAGCGCGAAGTTCTTTTCCCGGTTTGGGCGCATATAATAATGCCACAATACCGCCAACGACGGCACCGGCAAGGAAACCAATCAGAAATCCGGTTTTTGAATCTTCTTCATTGTTTGCCATAACTTCCTCACGTGTACAATTCTGTTATTGAGAGTTAAACTACTTCATTCAAAGTGAAAAAAAAATCAAGAAAAAGCAACACGCAGGGAAAGGATTTTCTCCGTTCCCTGCGCATTGGTTCTAACGAATTCTCTTCTTATGACGCATTTTTCGAAGACGTTTCTTGCGTTTGTGGGTCGCCATTTTATGTCGTTTGCGTTTTTTACCGCTTGGCATACCAACCTCCTTTCGTGGTTAATGTTGTTGAAGGATTTGTTGGGCTCGCAGCCCAGCCGTTGATTGTGGATCAAGATCTACACACCGTTTCAGCCATTTTTTTGCTTCTGCAATGTTTTGGTTGCTTAATTGGAAAATACCCATGTTAAACATGGCCATTTGATGCTTTGGCTGCTTGGTAATTACCGATTCAATTTCCTTCACTGCTTGTTCGAAATTTCCCATTTCAAAATAACAGATTCCAAGGTCGACTCTCGCATCGAAATTGTCCGGTTCCAGTTTTAAATAGGATTTGTATGTCTCAATTGCGCGAGGGTAAAATTTTGCATCATGGAGTGCATTTGCTAGTTGCAATGACAAATCAGCACTCGCAGGATTTGCGGTCACTTGCTTCTCTAACTGCGCTATCGTTTCGATCGCTGCAGGATCGGTATGATTATGTGCTTCCTGCTGCTGGTTTTTCTGTACCGAACCTGACGGCAGTTGTTGAATTTCATAGACAATGACAACAAGTGCATAAATGCCAAATGCTATTAGCACCGCCGATAACCATGGCGGAGTTTGCGAACGCTTTGCTTTCGATTGTTTTGTATCAATTGGAGATGCAAGAGGCAATTGCTGTTCTACTAAAAGAGTAATTCCACATGCCAAACAAACCGAGTTCGAAGAAGGATTAACCACGCCGCATGATGAGCAGACGATTGTATAAGAATCTTGTTTTGTCAGAGCTTACCCCAGCGTTTTCATTAAATTTTCATTCACCACAGATTTCAATTCTTTTGAAACTTTGAAGATCGGAACATAATGATCCTGAACAGGCACTTGTTCGCCGGTCCGAGGATTTCTCGCCATTCTCCCTTTTCGTTTCTTCACCTTAAAACTCCCAAACCCGCGGATCTCAATATTCTTTCCATCACGCAGCGAAGCGATGACGGTCTGAATGAATCCATCGACGACTGCCTCAGTTTCAACTTTCGTAAGCCCGGTTCCTGATGCTATTACATCTACGATATCTGCTTTCGTCACGGCGACTCTCCTCTATTGTGGAAGATGGTACCGATATTGAACGATCGGCTGGTTGAGCAATTCGTTTTTCAGTTCTGTTAACTCGGATCGAACTTCACCGAAGATCATATCCGAAAGTTTTTCTCGTTTTCGTTCTTTAATCACTCTCGGTGTCCCGTAGATTTCCGCCATTTGTGCTGCAATTTTAATGGCATCCTGATATGTACCGAGTGTATCGATCAATCGTAATTCATATGCTTTCCGTCCCGTAAACACACGACCGTCGGCATATTTTTTTACGAGCGATTTCTCTAATTTGCGTTCTTTTGCAACAGTGGAAACAAACTGATCATAAATATCATCGATCATTTCCTGAAAATATTTTTTATCCTCTTCATTCGGTGTTCTGAACGGAGAGCCGGCATCTTTTAATTTACCGCTCTTAATAGTTGTGGATGTTACTCCAATTTTTTCCAGCAATGCATTAACATGCATAAATTGAGAGATCACACCAATACTTCCGGTGATGGAACCGGGATTTGCAACGATTCTGCTGGCGCCCACTGCAATGTAATAACCTCCGCTCGCAGCAACTGCTCCCATGGAAACCACAATCGGTTTTCCATATTCTCTTGTCTTTTTGACTTCTTCGTAAATTTCCTGACTTGCAGCAACGCCACCCCCGGGAGAATCGACACGCAACACAATCGCACGAACCGCGGTATTTTCTCTATATCGCTTTAATTGTTGTACAATATGCTGTGAAGAAACAATCTCCTCGTTCAATTCTACTACAGCAATAGTACCTGCCGATCCGGATGAGACATCTTCTGTATCAGAGTCGTTAAACAACATCATAAAGGAAACGACGATGAAAAAAAAGAAAATCGCCAACACTGCAAAGATCCCAATCAGCCATTTAGCGGTTTTACTCATATTTTTTCTAAAAGTAATCTTTGTAACCTATTGAAACTTATGCAATTATACGGAATTGTCATTCAAATGTCAATTGATATGTACCCAACAAAAAAGGGAGTTTTTACGCTCCCTTTTTGAGTATTTTCCCATTTTATGATTAGACTACTTTAACTTTGGGGGGATACAACTTAGAAATGATTACTGAAATGATAAGAATTGCCAAAACTACAAGTAACGACATTTCAACCGGTATCTTGATAAAGTCCACTAACATCATTTTCCCACCAACAAAAACCAAAATAACGGACAATCCATAATGAAGATAATGGAACAAACCCATAATCCCAGCGAGCGCAAAATATAACGCGCGAAGTCCGAGGATGGCAAACACATTGGATGTATAAACGATGAAAGGATTATTCGTAATTGCCAGAATAGCCGGAATTGAATCGACAGCAAAGATTACATCGGTTGTTTCAATCACCAACAATACAATAAACATTGGCGTTGCAACATTCCGTTTATTGATCCTAGCAAAAAACTTGTCTCCGTGATATTCATTCGTTACCGGAAACCATTTTTTAAATAATCGAATCACAGGATTTTTTTCCGGTTGAAGTTTTTTATCTTTTTGTAATGCCATATTGATACCGGTAAAGATCAACAATGCACCAAACAGGTAGATCATCCAGTGGAATGATGTAATTAACGACACTCCGGCAAAGATGAACATCGCTCTCATAAGCAATGCACCGAGGATTCCCCAAAATAATACCTTATGTTGGTATAATCTCGGCACTTGGAAATAGGTAAAGATCATCAAAAAAACGAAAACATTATCAACGCTTAGAGATTTTTCAATGAGATAACCGGTTAAAAATGCCAATGCAGCATCCTTATTAGCATACTCACTTCCCGGAGCCATCCAATCCCAATAATAATAAATCAGTGTATTGAAGATCAATGCACATGCAATCCAGACTGCGCTCCAGGTTAGTGCCTCTTTCATTTTTACTTCGTGCGCCTTTTTATGAAACACACCAAGATCAAGCGTAAGCATTGCAAGCACAAATCCGTTAAAGAGAACCCACATTAAAGTCGATTGTTCCATACACTCCTATCATAAAAATAATAAACCCTGCCAAGGAATATTGAACATTTGAAAAACCTTGACAAGGTTCGATCACTCTGAATAAAATATTTAACTATCGAATTACGTTTCCGTAGACCATTGCCTCTAGTCGCGCAATACGTTCTTCCATCGGCGGGTGTGTGCTGAATAAATTCATGAACGCACCTCCCGTTAACGGATTAACAATAAACATGTGTGCCGTTGCCGGAGTCGCATGCATTGGTATCTGTGCGGCTCCCGCATGCAATTTGCGAAGTGCGTTTGCCAATGGGAGTGGGTTACCCGACATCTGAGCTCCGGTCTCATCTGCAAGAAATTCCCTTGATCGAGAGATGGCCATTTGCACAAGCATTGCAGCAATTGGTGCAAGAATCATCATCAATATTCCCGTTACGGGACTTCCCCCTTCATCATCGTCCGAACTTCTGCCGCCAAAAATCATCGCCCATTGGGCCATGTTTGCCAGATAACTAATTGCTCCGGCAAATGTCGCGGCAACTGTTCCAATAAGGATGTCACGGTTCTTGATATGCGCTAGTTCATGAGAAATAACACCGCGCAATTCATCACGCGAAAGCAATTGTGTAATTCCTTTGGTCACTGCCACCGCTGCATGCTGAGGATCGCGGCCTGTCGCAAATGCATTAGGCTGATCTCCTTCTATCATATACAATTTTGGCATAGGGAGATTAGCTCTCATCGTCAACTCCTGTGTCATACTGAAGAGTTCCGGTGAATCGTTCTGCATCAGTTCCTTTGCACCATACATTTTTAGGACAATCTTATCGCTCCACCAATACGATACAAAGTTCATTGCACCAGCTATGATAAATGCAAATGTCATTCCGCTCTGTCCGCCAAGCGCTCCACCGATCATCACAAAGAGTACGGTGAGAACACCCATTAAAAAGAATGTTTTCATCGTGTTCATATTCATTTTCTCCGATATTTATACATAAATACTAATTGCGTTCACAAATGTTAACGCCGTAACGCTTCTTAAAAGTTCCTTGAATTATCGGTCTAGGAAAAACAGTACCGAAGATTTTTTATTGTAGATATTGAAACCAGATCCAATATCCGAGAGGAAGAGCTGTTCCTGCCAAAACAAACCATTTCCCTCTTCCCCAAAGCCCGGTCTTTCCTTTAAGAATAAAAAGACCTGAAATACCCATAAAAATGAGGCTTAATGCAAAAAAATCGGCAATATACGTCCATATTCCTTTGGGAGCATTCAGATGCAGTTGGTTCATTTCAAAGAGAACCATTCTTCTTCGGGTCTCTTCGATGAGAACAGTGCCTGTTGGAAGATCTATGGAATAAGTTTTTCCGGAATAAAATAATTGAGCCGTTTCCGGGTCAGGACGGAAATAATTTTCGGGAGGTGCGGATAACTGTAATCGTTTGATTGCGAGAGCTACAATCGTATCCTTCTCTTCGGATACGATCGGCTCAATCGATACAATTTCTTTTTGCTGAATATAGTTCGGATTCCAATCAGCGATATGATTTACCGCCAAACCGGAAACTCCATACACAATCACTAATGCAACGCTAAAATAACCTATATCACGGTGGAGAACGATATTCACTCGCCTCCATGAGAATCGCTTCATTTCACCTCGACCTGTGCGCCTTCGCCTTTAATTTGAAGCACAACCTTTGGTTCCTTCACGGTTGAAGGATCAAATGTTGTCCCCTCCTTTTTTGCATGCTCCTCACCGCTTTTAATCAATTCCTCTACAGAATATGTCTTGACGGAAACAATACCTTCAGCCGAGGCGCTCTTCCCTTTGATCTCAAGCGGAAAAAAGATCACACCATCTTCTACTTTGAAACGGATCGATTCGAATTCTTTATCGCTGCCGATCTTAATCCAGCAACCGCGTTCTTTGCATACATCCACAATCGGTCCAGTAATCAACACCCGTTTGCCATCAAATTTTTCCGGATGAGCCACAATTTCGGATATTTTCGTCGACTCTTTTAATGTAATCTCCTTGCCATATTTCTTTTTCACACCGGAAATTGCTGACACCACAAGTAACAATGAAACAACTGAGATAATGAATATTTTTTTCATATCGCACCTTTTTGTCTTATTCAAAATAAAAAAGCCTCTGATGTTTTCAGAGGCAGAGCAATTTCAAAATATTTTCTACGACCATATTATTTTGCTTGTTTATACATCGTCATAATATAGGCGGCGATTGAATCTGCTTCAGCAGGTTTCAAACCTTGATTCGGCATTGGAGGAAACGCCGGATTAATTTTTTGCGGGTTCAAGACAAACGATAATAATTTTGTTCTGTCATTTTCATATTTCGGTAATACCTCTTTATACGCCGGCCCAACCTTTTTTGCACCAAACTCATGACATGCAGAACATTTTGCATTAAAGATATCTTCTCCGGTAACTGACGAAAGGTTGATCCCCAATTTTGCGAGCAGTTCTTCGTGGTAGAGCGTGTATTGATGCGCCAACAACGCAGAATGTTGTTGCGTAGAATTCGAAAGTGATGAGGTCGTTTGCACGATCATAAAAACGATTGCAAACACGAAGACATAGAATGCATTTCCTGCGTGACCGATTTTAAAATCCTTCATCATACCATAAACAAAATGGCTGGTAAGGAACACAAAAAATATCACAAGAAATGCCGAGAGAAAAACCAACCCACCAAGAGCGGACACCGGAGTTAACACCACCGTAAGCACAACAAACACCGGCTGTGCAAGAAGCGAGAGCAAACCAAGCGGCAACGTGATTTTTTTTACGTGTTCCGCATAGTCAGCAGAAAGATGTTTCTTCCCTCCCTGCCAAGAAAATGTAAAAAATAAAGTGCCGAGCGATGTAATGGTCAACGATAGAAGAATAAATTGAACAATCTTCACAAGCACATCTAGTGAGAACATCAGTTCAATCATATTCGAAACAGACTGCCAGTGATTAGGATTTGCCGCAAGCGAAATCCCAGCGAATAAGAAATACACTGCCGCGGAGAGGAAGATTAACGCATATTTTCCGGAAGTTTTTCGTGTTTCAACCATGTGAGATTGAAACGATTCAATTTCTTCATTCTTCTGTGATACAGCATCGAGCATTCCGCCCAATTTCAACGCCGAATGATAAGAAGATGCAAACGCTGCTGCCGCAGCAAATAACAACATTCCCCACGTTAATATGCTCACACTAATTGCCGAAGAACCCTGCAGTAACTGTGCGTATGCAAACGTCAACGACATAAACGGTACAATGCCAAACAAGACCAAAATGGTTTTATTGGGAAGGATATGATCTATGACATCTTTTGAGAACTGGATCGAATTCGGATTATTAGCCTTTCCTCCTTTGCGATTGTGGTATAAAGAAAGGACAAGAGCACCGAACAAGTAACTAATGAACGGGAGCAGCAGAATGTAGATAACGTTCATCACAAAATGAAGAACGCCAATCTGTGCTTCCGATTGCGGTAATGCGATCTGTTTCAGAAAATCCATTGTCGTTTAACCAAAGATTAAATTGTTGTTTCGTCTATTGTTTGACCTGAGCGACAAGCGTCGGCTGCAGTCCAGCTTTTACCGATGTATCTTTGTACCATTTGTCGAATGCCGATTGTTCCATAATATAGACAGCGGAATACATTCCGGAATGTTGCAAGCCGCAATATTCTGCGCAAGCAATATCATACCGCCCAAGTTTCTCTGACCGGAACCAGATATCGTTCTTCTTATTTGCATAAACATCTTTTTTAATACGGAATGCAGGAATAAAAAATGCATGGTTCACATCAGTGGAGATTAAATCGATTTTGACCGCTTTGCCGGTTGGCACATACAACGTATCAGTCTTCAAACCGTTCGGATATTCAAAGCTCCATTGCCACATACGAGCTGTTACTTTCATTTTCATGGCATCTTCAGGGATCGCACGCATATCTTTGTACCCAACCCACCCGAAATAGAACATACTCAGGAACAATATCAACGGAATTGTTGTCCAAAGAATTTCCAGTGTTAAATTCTCTTCCACATGAGTCGGAACGGGATTCCGTTTTCTACTGTAACGGAAAACAAAATAGACCATCGCAACCGTAATCCCGACCAGGACGATTAATGACAACGCTGTGATATACAAAAATACCGCATCTACATTATCAGTAAAATTTGACGCCGACGTGAACATTCACTTACCTCACAAAAGAATAATCCCAGAAGGTGAATCCCAGGAAAATAATAAAAGTCAATATTGCCGTAACTATGAAAATCTTAAACACTTTGTCCTCATACTTCATATGCATGAAGTAGTTCAAAACATACCAGGATTTAACACATGCAATAAACAAGGCAATCACAATCGTCCAGTTGCCAAGATTAATTCCGGAAACGGTAACGGTAATACCGGTGAATGCCAGCAATCCCAGCCAGATAAAGATATAATTGCCGTACTCAATAACATGCGATTCTTCGTGTTGATGTTCGCTCATTGCTCAGCCTTTAGTGTATCAAATAGAATAATGGGAAAAGGAAGATCCAAATCAGATCAACCAAGTGCCAGTACAATGCGGAGTTTTCTAATCGCACATACTTTGTCGGTGTAATTTTTTGCTGACCAATCTGCCGCAGAATGAATAGGAAGAAAATCACTCCGACAATAACGTGGAATGTATGCAATCCTGTCATCACGTAATACAGACCGAAATAGAGAATTTCGCCATCCGGTTTACTCAGAAGATCTTTTGAACCGGGATAAATTCCATGATGGATCTTTGCTCCCCATTCGAAATATTTGTTCACCATAAAGACAAAGGCAAAACCGATTGTCACCCAGATCAACGATTTCGAAAAACGGATATTTCCTTTTTGAATCGCCGTGATGGACATTGCGGCTGTCATACTGCTGGTCAATAATGCAATGGTGTTAATCAAACCGATTGTTGTGTTTAATTCTTGCGCAGCAATATGGAATTCCTGCTGATGCATAAACCGATAAACGGCATAGATAATAAAGAGACCACCGAACAGGATCAATTCTGTAAACAGGAAAAGCCACATTCCCATTCGTGATCCGTAATCGTCTCTATGCACGTGATGAACGGCAGCGTGATCTGTAGAACTCACTTCGTTGCCTCCTTTTTTGCCTCATACTTTGAATAATCGTACGGTCCGGCGTAAACGTCCGGAACGTCGTGGAAATTTTCCAGAATGGGCGGCGTCTGGACTTTCCATTCCAATGTTTCTCCACCCCAAGGATTCATCGGCGCTTTTGCTCCCCTGCGCATACCAACCCATAGATTTGTGAACATGATAATGAGACCGATAATCAGAATCCATGAACCGATTGTTGATGCCACGTGATACGGCTGAAATTCAGGCAGGTAATCATAATACCGGCGCGGCATTCCAAGATATCCCATAATGAACATCGGCATATACAATGCATTGTAACCAATTGTCACAATAGCCCAAGCCCAAGTAGCCACTTTAAGATTGTACATCCTGCCGAACATCTTTGGCAGCCAATAATGCATTGCAGCAAAAATTCCAAATCCCGTTCCGCCAAACATCACATAATGGAAATGAGCTACAACGAACGATGTATCCTGCAAATGAATATTCACAGACAATGCGCCAAGCATCAATCCCGTGAAACCACCAATGGAAAATTGAACGATAAACGACATCACATACAGGAATGGAGGATCCGCCTTAATCGATCCTTTATACATTGTTGAAACCCAATTGAATACTTTAATCGCACTTGGAATAGAAAGAACAAACGTGATAAACGAAAATACAAATTGTGCCGTATCGCTCATGCCTGCCGTAAACATATGATGCGCCCACACAAGCGATCCGAAGAATGCAATGGCAAGACTCGAAAATGCAATATACTTATATCCAAAGATAGCGCGACGCGAGAAGACAGGAATAATTTCCGAAACCAAACCCATCGCCGGCAGGATCATGATATATACAGCCGGATGAGAATAGATCCAGAAGAGATGCTGATAAAGTACAGGATCTCCTCCCAGAGCAGGATCGAAGATACCGACACCAAGCAAGCGTTCAATACCAACCAGCGCTAATGTGATACCGATAATGGGTGTTGCTAAAACCTGAATCCATGCTGTTGCATATAACGACCAAACGAACAACGGCATTTTAAACCACGACATATCCGGATGCCGCATCCGATGAATGGTGGTGATAAAATTCAATCCTGTCAATATCGATGAGAATCCAAGAATGAATGCGGCAATTAATGCGGGTAAAACATTGGTATTTGTCCGGACTGAATACGGAACATAAAACATCCAACCGGTATCAGCAGAGCCGCCGGGAAGCAACATTGAAAGAACGGCAAACAATCCGCCGATCACAAACATATACCAAGACATCAAATTTATTCGTGGGAAAATAACATCTTTTGCACCGATCATAATCGGCATAAAAAAGTTGCCGAAAACCGCCGGCAGTCCTGGAATGATGAACAAGAAAATCATGATGATGCCGTGCAGCGTGAACAATTGATTATAGGTCTGCGCATCAACAATTGTTTTTCCCGGAGTTAGCAATTCTAGACGGATCAAGAATCCAAATGTCACGGCAACGATGAAGAATGTCATCATCGAGAAGAAATATAGGAGGCCGATCCGTTTGTGGTCAACGCTCAAGATCCAGGAGAGAATTCCCGTCTTGTACTTGTTCGTTGAAACGTCTAAATAACTTGGTTCTAATTTCTCTACCGGCACTGCCGCTTTAGCCATAATTTAACTCTCTTTTACAATTGAACTTTTTTCTGCGCCGTAGGCGAATCAGCCTTTGGCCGAGGTTTTACTGTTAAATACACTACAAACACCGCTGCAAATAATAAAATCACTCCTCCGGTAACGCGGGTAACATTAAAAACATATGTCCGCCCTTCGGGATTGTAACTGTAACAATACGCTACTAATTTTGCTATTGTCGGACCGGTTTTTCCTGTGCTGGCTTCCGTCAGTGCCATCTTTACATCGAACGGAAGATACTTTATTCCGTTCAAGTATCGCGCAATCTTCCCTTCCGGAGAAACAACCACCAATGCACCGGCATGGATGAAATCATTTCCTTCACGCTTAAAATTAAAACCAGCCGCTTGTGTTACTGCGCTGATTGCAAGACTATCGCCAGTTAAAAACTTCCATGATTCCGGAGGAATCTGTTTCTTCAAGAGTCCGAAATAACTGTCTTTCTTTGCTGCACCAAGTTCAAACTTTTCTCGTTCGTCAAAACTGATCGTGACAATCTGAAAATCTTTGCCGATTTCCATATCGATAAAGTTTACAATCGACGTCAATTCAGTTAAAATAGGACTGCAAATTCCCGGACAACGATAATACACAAAATTGAAAATTGTCGGTTTGGTAATGATATCCTTCAGTGAAACAAGATTCCCCTTCTCATCAAAGAATTCCGTGTTCAACGGAATGGTGTTCCCGATTTTTTCTTCAATGCCAATCTCAATTTTTTTTGTTGTATCGATTGCACTTGCAACGCAAACAAACGATACTAGCAACAGCACAATTTTTTTCATATAGAAACCTCTACGGTAGGTCGGTATTAATGTCGGCCTGCCAAAATATTAACTTTTCTTCTCTCTGCTGATCTTAGAGAGATACGAATAGAGTGCACTCCACTCTTCCCTGCTCAATCGAACAACAGCCGATTTGAAACCAATCGTTACAGGATCAACAGATACTGTTCTGATAAATTCATCCAAGTTTACATTTTTCGCAAACAGTGTAGCAGTAATAACTTTATTGCTATTTGCACTTAAACGTTTTGTTAATACTGCGCCTTGTTCTTCCTGTTTTTTAGTAGCGATCGAAGCACAAACATTTTCTACATATTTCGAATCGCTATCAGCTTCTAATTGCAATCGCTGCATTGCCAGCTTAACGGGAATTTGGGGCGGTAACTGTGTTCCTTTCGAAAGGCTATACACTTTTTCAAGATCTTGTAATTCTGAAAGACTGTCGATCGGAAAATCATTGGCAAATGTTCTGACAAAATGAATGATCGCAAAACGATCTTCTGCCGGAAGATAATTGAATGCCTGCATTCCGTTAATCACAATCCCTTCCTGCAGTGTCTTATACATATTCGAAACTTTGCGGCCGTTCTTCCATCCTTCTGCAGAATGAAAATTTCTCGGTTTCACCGTCATGGCAGCAGCACTTAATCCATCCCCCATTCCATTGGCTCCGTGACAGGACGAGCAATTTGCTTTAAACAGATTCGCCCCTTTATCGATCAATGCTTTCGATGAACGACCGACTTCTGTAACATTTACCGGGGCGATCAACGCACCGCGCTGCATCGGAATATCTTGAACGAATTGGGATGAATCTCTCAAGATCACCGGAGCAATGCCGTTCTTGGAAACATCATTCATATTCCAGATATAATATGTGCCGATAAATCCGGCAACAACCAGAAAATAAATGTACGTCAACCCGAATAACCTGACTGGATTTTGTAACAATTCTTTGAAATCTATTTCGTCTTTAATGCGCATAATTTTTATTTGTTCGTTGTTCATCCTCGTCCGGATTGAACGAGGCAACAATTAAAGATGGAAATCAATACCGCGCTGCAATTTTGGATCGCCAACGGGAACAATATTATATTTTTTCGCCTGAAGCGCGAACACTACAATGATCAAACCGATTGATAAAATCGGAAACGCAAGTTCATAATAACTGAACACCGGTGAAGGACTAAATGTCGGCATCACAAGCCAGTAAAGGTCAAGAAAATGAGCAAAGACCAACATTGCTGCCGATTGTTTCAATGTAGACGGCCTCATTTTAGAAGGACGCGAGACCAACATAAAATATGGAATCCAAAAATGAAACAGGACGATTGCAATGGAGACATATTCCCAGCCATTCTGCCAGCGTGCAATGTACCAGAAATTTTCTTCCGGAAGGTTTGCGTACCAGATAAGCATGAACTGACTGAATGCGATGTATGCCCAGAACGAAAGCAAACCGAACATTAATGCGCCGAAGCTATAATAATGATTCTCATCAACGCCTTTGAAGAAAAATCCTTTTTGACTGAGCATCACCACAAAATATGTTGTAACCGCTAATGCTGTTAGGATTGTTCCGGTAAAATAATAGACGCCGAACATTGTGGAAAACCAATGTGGCTCCAAACTCATCAGCCAGTCGATTGAAAAGAGCGAGATAGAAATGGCGAGAAGCGGAATGAATGCCGCTGCCAACGCGATATTTTTCTTTGTCCGTTTTTGGTCGTTATCAAGATCCTGTTTTAACGAGTTATGTCTGAAAATAAAATAGAACAATCCCCATATACCAATGAAAATGCCAAATCGAATGGTGAAGAATTGTTCGTTCAAATATGGTGCTTTGCTTTGCAGCACGGTATCTTTCGCTACCACATCTGCATGCGTCCAATGGAAAATATCATGCAGATTCATGAAGAGCGGAATGGCCAACAGTGCAACCGGGATTAATAACATCCCTAAAAATTCCAACACGCGGCGGAATGGTGTAGTCCAAATTGCACCGGCGATATATTCCAACGCGATAAAAAATACTGCACCGACAGCAACACTGGCAAGGAATGTAAATCCAACAACGTTGTTGAAGGCCGCGCGATGTGAATCCGTAAGATATGACAACACCACTAATGCAAGACCGACAATCGTCAGTCCCCAGCCGAGTTTAACAACATTGGCTGGGAGTTCTTTTTTAGGAATAATGACTGATTCGTGAGCGCTCATTGTAAGTCTGACTCCTTCGCATTATATGCGCGCTGTAAAGTTCTAATATAATTCACAATTGCCCAACGCTCTTCCCGGGAGATCTGATATTGATACGCCGGCATTACATTTTGTCCGACAGTCATTGTATGGAAAATTGCTCCATCGGGCCAGGTACGAACTTTATCCGAGTGCAGCGTGGGAGGATTGGGGAATTGTCCGTTCATACGACTGTCGCCATTGCCGAAATTACCGTGGCATGGACTGCAGAATGTCAGGTATTTTCTTTTTCCGAGATCCAATGTTGCTTTCGTCGACAACAAAGGATTCATTAAAAATTTTCCGACAGAATCTGCTTTCACTCCTAATGCATATGGATACGGAATAAATCCACGAGCAATTGTTCCGATCACCGGTACTCTCATCGAATGGCCGTCCTCAAAATAATCTGTTGCCGACTGCACATCGAATCTCGGCTGTTCCATCATCCAATCGAACGGCGGTAGATAAAGAACTTTATTCCAATACAAATAGCCACCTGCAGATGTCGCCAGAGAGATACCAACTAGCAGCAAAATAAATTTGGGATCGAACGTGTTCGGTTTGAAATTCAAAAATTCTTCAGTGTAATAGACAGCTTCCACTTCTCCGCCTGTCGATTTTAACAGATCGCGCACTTTCTTTTCGTCGAACTTCTCATCATTTGCTTGAATCGTCACACCAAACTTATCGGAAGAGACTTTTTTCATGTATGGTGTATCGTGCAATGGATGACTGTTGTTCGGAAATTTGAAAAAGAATGCGATCATTGCACCAACAGTGGAAAGTACCGCCAGCAGAACTGCGATTTCGTACGTAACGGGAACAAATGCTGGCCATGACCAATACGGTTTTCCGCCAATCACCTGCGGATAATCAACAACGGCGACCCACGATGCAAACGAGATCATTCCCGCTGCACCAAGAATTCCGGCTGCAAGAGTGACGAATCCAAGTTTCGTCTCTTTCAATCCCATAGCTCCGTCTAATCCGTGAATCGGATACGGAGTATGAACGTCGAACTTTTTATATCCTGTATCGCGAACTGCAGCTGCTGCTCGCACAATGTCGTTAGGAGTATGATAAATTGCGTTGATTGAATATAATTTCTTTTCCATATCAGTGCGACGCTCCGTTTCCATTATGCGATGGATGTGAGGGCTGTGCGCCCGGAACGACCGCTTTAATTTCTGCCATGGAAATAGCCGGCAGGAATTTCACGAACAACAATACGAGTGTAAAGAATAGACCGAAACTTCCGATCAACAGACCAAAATCCCACATAGTCGGCACAAACATTCCCCAACTTGACGGGAGAAAATCTCTATGCAGCGATGTAACGATAATAACAAAACGTTCAAACCACATGCCGATATTTACGAAGATCGCAAGAATGAATGATGCCAGAAGTGACGTACGAATCTTTTTCGACCAGAACAATTGCGGTGTGAACAAGTTGCAGGTCATCATTGTCCAATATGCCCACCAGTACGGACCGAACGCACGGTTAACAAACACGAACAATTCCGTTGCGTTGCCGCTATACCAAGCAATAAAAAATTCCATGATGTATGCATAACCGACCATTGTTCCGGTGACAAGAATAATCTTGTTCATTTTTTCGATGGTGTCGATCGTAATCAGATATTCGAATTTGAATGCTTTTCGAGTAATGATCAACACATTCTGCACCATGGCAAATCCGGAAAAAATAGCGCCGGCAACGAAGTACGGTGGGAAAATTGTAGTGTGCCAACCAGGAATAACAGAAACGGCAAAGTCGAAACTAACGATAGTGTGCACAGAGAGAACAAGCGGCGTTGCAAATCCTGCCATGATCAAATATGCACGTTCGTAATGCTGCCAATGACGATTGGAGAATCTCCAACCCAAACTCAATACTGAATAAATAACTTTCTTAATTGTTGTCGTAGCTCTGTCCCGTAGCGTTGCAAAATCAGGAATAAGTCCGATGTACCAAAAAACTGCTGATACGGTTAAATAGGTATTCACGGCAAACACGTCCCACTCAAGAGGAGAAGTGAAGTTCACCCACACGCCATGCTGATTGGGATACGGGAAGAGCCAAGCCATAGCGAGCCACGGACGTCCGGTATGGAACAATACAAATTGCACAGCACACAAAACAGCAAACAACGTCATCGCTTCAGCGAAACGTGCAATACCTGTACGCCATTTTTGGCGGAGCAGAAAAAGAATTGCCGAGATCAATGTGCCGGCGTGACCGATACCGACCCAGAACACAAAGTTCACAACGTCGAATCCCCACGCAACCGGCTGGTTAATACCCCAGATGCCGACCCCTTTCCATAACAGCCACGCCATACTGATCCCGCCGATTCCCAGCATTGAACCGGTGATGGCAAGACCAATGAACCACGTCCGCTGCGGAAAATCATTGATCGGTTTTACGATCGCTTCGTCAAGAGTGGAAGCACTGGGCAATCCCTCAATGACCGGAATTTCTTTCGAATAATCTAATACTGTCGATGACACTATACGTTCTCCGTTTGAGATTCTACATTTCGAAGTTTTGCAACATAGGTTACGTTCGGTGCAACGTTGATCTCTTCAAGCACATGGTACCCAATTTCGTGATGACGATATTTATAGATATCGGAACTCTTATCGTTCATGTTTCCAAAAATAATCGCTTCTGCAGGACAAGCATCCTGACAAGCAACGGTGACACCGTTTCCATCAAATACTTTTCCCTCTTCAATCGCATGCTGACGGCTTTCCATAATGCGCTGAACGCAGAATGTACATTTTTCCATCACGCCGCGCGATCGAACTGTCACTTCCGGATTGTGCATCATATTCAACGGCTGTTGATACTGGTATCCATCGTTGAACTCATTTCGGAAATCATAGAAGTTAAATCGTCGGACTTTATACGGACAGTTGTTGGAGCAGTACTTCGTTCCAACGCAGCGATTATAGGCCATTTGGTTCAATCCATCCGGACTGTGTGTAGTAGCAATAACCGGGCAGACGTTTTCGCATGGTGCGTTGTCGCAATGTTGGCACAACATCGGCTGATTGCTGACACTCGGCGCTTCGGATGTTCCGGAAAAATATCGGTCGATACGAATCCAAGCCATCTCACGCCCTTTATGCAGCTGCTCTTTGCCGACAACCGGAATATTATTTTCTACGTTACAGGAAAGAGTGCAAACTCCGCATCCTGTACATTTATTCAAATCAATCGCCATTGCCCACTTCACGCCGTCGTATTTCACTTTCGGGACGATGGTCGTAGCATGATGTTCACGTTCGAGGAATTTCGGATCTTCCAAATATTGAACGACCGTTCCTTCTTGAATGATCTCTCGCTTTTTATGAAGATCTTTCAGAAAGGTATCATCTAACTGATGGTGTTCTTGTGTGGATGCGAGAAGATATGTATCACTCGTCTTCGTTACCTTTACTCCGGTATATAACCAGGGAGATAACGAAGCCGATTTGGACATGAACAGATTTGCGTTAAAGCCAACACCTGTTCCGATTGTTCCCGCAACGGTGCGGCCATAACCAAGCATCACCGCAACAAATTTGTCGGCTAGGCCTGGTTGAACGTGCACAGGTAATGTTAATGTGCGTCCATCAACAGCAACTTCAATTATTGCGCCTTCTTCAATTCCCATTTCACGGGAAGTTGCTACGCCAAGAGCAGCATAATTATCCCACGCAATTTTCGATGCGGGATGCGGCATTTCCTGCAACCATCCGTTATTTGCATATCGTCCATCGCCGACAAAATAATTGTCGTGAAGGAATAGAACAAAATCATTTGTTGAAGCAACCGTTGCGATAGAATTTAGTGCATCGGATTTTACAATTGGAATTGTTTGAGCGACTTCGGTGTAAGTTACGACACCATCATGAAGTGCTGAATACCAGAATGTCTTGAAGTCTACGCTGGATTTCATCGCTGGGAACAGTTCCTTTTCCCAACGATTCATCAGATATTCGTGATAACTATTTTCAGCATACGGTCCAGAAATCCATGCGAGCAAGATCGCCTCTTTTTGCCTGCTATTATAGAGGGGTGAAATGACCGGTTGCTGCAAACTAACAATGCCTGTGCGTGTTTTGTGATCGCCCCACGATTCAAAATCATGGTTTATCGGAAGAACGTAATTGCTCAGCGCAGATGATTCGTTCTGCTGTTCTGCGAAAGTAACGACCGCACCCACTTTTTTCAAAGCTTCCGCATAACCAAAATCGGATGCAAGATGATATACGGGGTTCGAGTCAAAATGGAGAACAACACCAACGCTGCCGTTGTTCATCTTGGCAATCAATGCTTCCCACTCTGCTTTGTTTGTCAAAGCAACATGTTCTACGAGCGATTGTTCTCTGTTATAGAGTGCAGAGTTTCCAAGAATTTCATTCAAAACGTTTACAGCAATGTGAACTGATTCCGGTAATCCGTTTCCTGCATGAACAATCGACTTTCCTTTATTCTCGCTTAGATCTTTGACAAGTTGTTTTACATCAGTCGCCGAAAGACCGTTTTTCGCTGCAAAGTCTTTAAGCGAAGTCTTTCCGTTTGGTTTAAATTCGTTGATCAATGCAAGAACAAATTCTAACTGTTGATCCGGTCGAACACGCAGGCGGTAATCGGCATTCATTCCGGTAGAACTCATGGTTCCGTCAGCCGAATATAATCTGCTGATGTTCTTTGCCTTGTCGACATTCTTATTCTCAACATACATTCTTGTCTGTTCGGCAATATTTCCTTCATAACCGAGGAAATCCGATTCCAATGCAAGAATGACCTTCGCTTCATTCCATTTAATCAATGGAAATATTGATCCGCCGGTGGATTTCGTCCAAGCAGATTTGCGGTTCAGATCGTTGAATAATTCATAAGAATAAATTTTTGCGGTTGAATATTTGGCCGTAAAATCATTCAACACTTTTTTTGCAGTAGGAGAAGTGATTGTATGAGTGATGATAGCAATCTCTTTTCCCTCTTTTGCAGCTGAGGTCAAAGAGACACCAATTCGTCCATCAACTTCTTTCCATTTACTTTTCGAAAGGATTCCGGAATCAACAAACATCGGATCTTTCAATCGTTCCGGATCGTACAGGTTAAGAATGCTTGCCTGACCACGCGCGGAAATTTTTCCTTTATTGATAGGATGATCGGGATTGCCATCAACTTTAATCGGACGACCTTCGCGGGTCTTAATTAAAATTCCGTATTCCTGTCCATACTCAACAAATGTTGAAGCGTAAAAATTTGCCTGACCTAACGTAATCTCTTCCGGTTTTTTTGTATAGGGAACGATCTCCCCTTTATCCCGATAATTTGTGCAGCCGGCGGCAGCAAAAGCAGCGGATGCAGAGACCAAAGCCAAAAATTGTTTCCGGCTGATTGGAGACATCGCATCAACATCAAAATCTCCTGTCACTTCCTTTGCAAATTCACGTGCTTTCGCATCTTCCGTGGAAGGATCGTTGTGGTATGCTCGGAGACTTCTCCAGTACTTATCACCCATAGGCTGATCAGCCTTTGGCTGAGATTCGTTATTTTTCCTCGAAGTTCCCATGCTTACTTTCTTTTCTCCCGTTTAACTGCCATCGGATTAATGTTGATGGAGATTGAACCTTGCTGTTCAGGATTCTTCACTTCGTTGTTGGATTGCGAAAACAGTTTGAACGGTAACGCACTGAGAAGTCCTGCGCCAACTGCGCTGATCCCTGCTTTCTTAAAAAATTTTCTACGTTCGGTATTGGTTTTCATAATAATTATCGATGACAAGCAAAACAGTTTTCAGGACCTTTTTTGATCCCGGGAATATTTGCAAGAATAACCGGCGCATTGCGATGGCACGAAATACAATTGTTCATTGTCCACGAACTTGCCTGTTTCACCACATCCAGTTCCTGAATATTTCCATGACATTGCTGGCACGGGATGTTTTTGTTGACATGAACACTGTGATTGAAGTACGCATAATCCGGAAGTTTATGAATTCGTTTCCACGGCATCAACTTCCCTTCATTAAAGTACTGAGTCAATCGAATGATATTCGGCATGTTCTTTCGTGCTATCGTGTGGCAATTCATACAGGTATTCAACGGAGGAATCATTGCATGGCGGGATTTTGAAGCGCCGGTATGACAATACTGACAGTCCATGCCCATTGTTCCAGCATGAAGTTTGTGTGAATACGGAATCGGCTGTTCCGGAGCATAACCAACACCGTCGCGCTCTGCACGTGAAACATAGTATGTGAACGTGAGCGAAGCAAGCGCCACGAAAATAACTATCGGCAGGCGAATCTTGAGAAAATAATCAAGATAGGACTTGTTCATTGTACGGACCTACAATCGGATAAGAGTGGGATAAACAACGTTGAGCAATAGTAAGAAAAGTATATTGGGGAAGCGGTAACAATCTTCATCAATAAATCAGTCTATTGAGTGTAAAAGGAAACGTTGTTTTAGGAATTGAGCAAACTAATTTCGAACCGCAAGAGGTGGTACATTTCTGTTTCTGGTTCGTTTCCCGCCTAAGGGCGGCGGGATTCTGAAAAAATATCAGAGTTAGCAAACAACACTAACTCTGTATTTTTTCGAAGCGGGGCCGAAGGGACTCGAACCCTCGACTTCTTGCGTGACAGGCAAGCGCTCTAACCAAACTGAGCTACGACCCCAAAGAATACAATTAACAATTATCAATGAACAAATTTCAAAAAACAAAAACCAAATTGAGTGCCGTGTTTCTTACGGCACGAAATCCGCCGTCTTTTTTGGCGGACTGAGCTTCGATTCCAAAAAAAATCCAAATATCAAAGACCAAATTCCAAAAAAAGAACAATTGCCTAAATTTCATTGCCAATTATTCATCGTTTCTTTTAGAACGATACAAATATACAAAAAAAAGGGACGGTTTTGCAAGAATAATTTGCGGAAAATTTTGTCTTTATGGACTGTAAAAGTCCGATTTAATTATATGGAGATCTCACCAGAGAGGACACAGAGAATTTTTTTAGATGTCACCAGAAAAGACTCAATGGAGTTATTATAGTTACGCCGATGATGATTTCGATGACCATCATGCTCGGAAATGAATTAGAAACGGTACCAGATTACTTTTTATCTAAAACAGAACAAGAAGAGAGATTAATTTTGATCAATGCCTACTCATCCATTTGCGTGATGTCATACCAATATTTTTAATTTTCGCAACAATTTTTCTGCCTTTTCAACTTCCTGACACGGCACCATAACTTTTATTTCGTTTACAATATGCCCGCCGCTGTCACCAGCAGATCTGAAGAGTGTATACACAAATCGAGGACCGCCTTGGGGCTGTGTACGACAGAAAAGAATTGGATGAAAGCCATCCTGCTCAAGACACGTTTTAGCATGCTGTGCAGGCGTATCATTAAGAGAACCGTAAATACGAACCATCCCTTCATAGATTTCATACTCAGCATGTTTGTCACAAAGAAATCGCTCATTGGAAAATGCGCCACATTTTTTACAATATGGAAGCGAACAAATAATACAAACACCTTCTGCATTCACTTTGGGATGTTGATGACATTGAACATTATCAACTAAAATAGTGCCGCAATGAGGACAAAATTCATCATCATTCTTTACATCATTGTTGCAATGAGCACAAGAGAGGATTTCTTCTTCAATATTTTTCATTTTACCTCCGATTGAAATATTTTATCGTTTTACACCACGTTTTGTTCAACTATCATGATATACCCTATCTGTTTTTGGTTCTCCAATAGTTCTTTTTAAGGAATTAGACTGAAAATGTCTTCCCGAATATTTTCATCTTAGCAAAATCAATTTCTTTGTTTGTGTAAATTCTTTTGTGGTTAGCGTGTAGTAATATATCCCGCTTGATAAGCCTGATGCATAAACATCAATTTTATGTTCTCCCGAAGATTTGAGATCGTGCACCAGGGTTTTAACTTGTCGTCCCAACATATCATATAGAGCAATATTCACATGCGATTCTTTTGGTAAATAGTATCGAATAATCGTATGCGGGTTAAATGGATTGGGATAGTTCTGCGACAAACTAAACTCAAGTGGGAAAACAGAGGTTACATTCTCAATAGAAGTCACATCTGTTAATAATTTTATTTGCTTGAGATCCACCGTACCGGACGAAACAATCTGGACAGGATCTAATCGAATCTGCTTGATCGTTCCTATCCATTGAGAATTCTTTGACAGATCAACAACATATGTCGTAAATCCTGTATCATTAGCTTTAATTGGAATTCCAGGTAAACTCATATTTTGCGTAAATTCAGTATTGACATTCGTTGTCCAAAAGAATCCAGCCAGATTGTCACTAGTGTTATTTTTCATCGTAACGCTGACATGCTTAAATACACCCGCATTTAAGGACAAGCTATCAGGCGAAATAAGATAGGGGTCAATTCCTTTTATCATCAGCGTATAGATCCCATTTTGCATTGTATCTTTGAGATTGTTCGCCAGATTCCATCTTTTGCTATCTGATAAAAAATTCCATTCCCCTGCAGGTGACGATATAAGGATTTCCAAATTAAAATTATTGTCATACACTAATTTTGTATTGTTCTTATTTAAAATTAAGTCATTAAGATCTTCACCGCACATCATTGCTATGATAAATTTTTCTCGTCCGTATTTTTTTAGCGGGAATGGACCGGAACCACTTACGATACTAATATTGGAGTTGACTATTGAAGTATCTTTAAATCCACGTGTCATTACTGACCACATTACCGAATCATTTTTGGGCCAAACACTTGTTGGACCTTTATCACCAAGCATGTTTATGTATGCTGATTGAAGACCTATCTGATCTTTTTCATCGTTATCCGTCCGATCAAAATCCGGTTCACCCGCCGTCGGAAGGCCATCCCCTTCACCAAGATCTGAAGTTCCTGGAATTCCATCAGCTCCAACATCATCCGTTGCCGCACTCCAATCATGATCATTATCAATGCCATCATCCTGCCGTTCATCAACAATACCATCACCGTCATCATCAATCCCGTTTGTTGAATTTCCTGGAGTTTCCAGAAGTGCATGTCCATAATATCCGGTTTTGTATGTACCGTCCCACCCTTTTCCGGATGGTGCCCACGCATAGGTTAAGTCGAGCGAACGATCAAACCGAGCACTATTATTTACTGAACCTATTCCGGGATCAGTAAATACTCCAAACGCAGCAGAATCATACGTCTGATCAGAAATATTGATCACATCGTACATCCATAACACAACATCTTCTAGTGCTTTATGTGTGAACTGAAATCCTCGTACTTCTATTCTCAGCCCCAAACCTCCACGGATTGAATCTGACGGAATCGGATAAAAACCCCACGGTGGATTTGTATATTCCTTGTCTTTGGAATCATCCATCACATAAAACGTCTCATAAATTTTTTCCGAAACACTTTGTCCAAAATAACCATACCATTTTCCATTCCAATCAGAACTTAATCCAAGCGCCGCAGGCCACGAAGCAGGCCAGGAATTTGGATCGTTACTTTTTGCAATAGATGTTTGGTTTGAATTAAAATATCCAGGAATTGGTTCCATGCCCCATATCGTTCTCGTGACAGGATCATAATCCATTTCTTCACGATAATTTGTTTCAATGGAACTGATGGTAACATTTTGCCCCAACATGTTCTTGATCTGTATTTTCGCACCGACCATAAACGTAAGCCCGTCTAAGTGTCTGTGACCTGATCCTTTGGGCCACTCAAAATGGGGTCCACTGACAGCACCAGAGAACCAATCGGAGACTTCACCATCATTGAAGAAAATTGTACGAACTAAATTCCCGTCAAAAATGGATTTTTTTCGGTTTGAGATATCTCCTTTCTCATCTGCTCGATATCGCTGGATTTCATTCGGCACTTGCCCTAGCAACAGAAAAGAATTGAGACAGATAAATCCAATAATTATTTTGAGCTTCATAAAATCTCCTGGGAACTTGAACTAATCCCAATGTGCTTTTGAGTGCCGACTAATTGAAACGGGTTATAAGTTTTCTCTTCTAGACTTTTGGATTTGTCTGCCAAACCAAGAGCCGATACTTGCTATACTTAATACTAAAATAGCCCCGGTTAATAATTCTCTCAAAACAGTAAAATTGTATTCAAGTGTTGCTTGGAATTTGATCTGATTTGACACAAGAAAAAGTATACCAAGACAAACACAGGCAATGATCGTTTCTATAATGATGTTCACTTTCGCCAGAAACGCAGAAATGCCGGCAATAATAAATATTCCGGCAAACGACCAAGCACCAATAATCTTTATTGAAGTAGTCGTCACAATTGTATGAGTGAAAAATCCTCCGGGCACAAGAGAAAGAGGAAGATAATACAATAAAATATACAGCAACAGAGTAATGCCGACCCACTTCCAATGGAAGGGGCTTTTATGTAATTCAATTTCCGACATTGATATTCTCCATATTGAGAAACAGTTACAATTCTAGCTCTCCGTTTTAATTGCAAGCGCAGAAGGTGTTTGACAACCGACGATCGCCGGAACCTCGTGGATGAGTTCATCATCCTCAAGGGAAGTAACCATAAAGAGTGCAAAGTTTATAAGGCGCGTGAGCGACTGTTTAGAGCGCAGCGTATTATGAAATATTATTTTCTTTTATCTATCTATCAGCTGATGCAACACACAACAAAGCAGACATCTTCTATTTAAGAGTGAATGAGGTAATGCTCAGACGCTCTTTTAAGTATCGCCTGCCTGAGTTTGTGCTTGAATAGGAATCCTCTGATATAATCCCAACCCCTGGGCAAAAATAATAATAATCGATCATAGATAATCGATACTCATAACAATGAAAGGTACCCGCTGGGACTGTTATTACAGTATCCGCTGATTGAAGAAACATCGGGTCTCCACCTAAACTCCAATTGTCTCCGGCATTAACAGGGTATTTGAAAAATAGTCCCTGGAATAATCCAGAAGTACTATTCGACATTACCCAAAGGCCTTCCGATCTGTTTGTATAGAACATCGTCCCACCCGATCCAGTGCCGGTGATGTGATACCATGTTTCGCCAGAAACAATAGTGTCCGTTGTAACGACAAATGACCCGAACCCCGACTTGATCACTGTTCCTGTTGTATCATATTCAACAGTACTGAAAGCCCATGTGTTACCCGGTTTAAGTGGCCAGATTTGCTTAACACTCGGCGAGGTATCAACGGGATTGTCTTTTTCACATGAAGGGAGAACGAATACTACAAAACAAAATAGAAATGCATTTGCAAACTTTTTCATTGTATTTCCTTTCTATGATTGGCGTACGGGTTTCCTTTCGTAATACTGTAACACTCTGAGCCATAACAGAATAAATCTCCGCCAAAAATAAGGTGGACAAGCACGCTGTGTGTTAACCTGCCTGAGTGACGTTAGTCAGGAGGGCGTTCCCGTGCCATTTTTGCATCCAGTCATTTTTGGCCGATGTGGTTGATAAATATTTCTTTTTTTTGTTATCTAAACTTAGAGTACATCGCAATTATCAGCCAGTTCTGAGAAAAGTAAAGCATCAGATTGGAGCGCCTGATTAGGTGGTTTCCTTTGTTGTTAAAAAAGTTAGAGAAAACCTTTTTTCGTCATAATTATTCTGTACATTGATATTATTTTTAATTGTACTCTGTTTGAAAATATATTTACATCACTCTCCAATATATTTCGCGCCTCTTTAAAATCGCCTTCATGATATTTTGACACTACTTTGGCTGCATATTTATGAAATTCTTTATGTGTTTCTACCAATTCAATAAATTCCTTCTCTTTTCTGAATTTGTCTTCCGACTGATATATCCATTTCCCCAAAGCACATTGATTATCTTTTTGTATTACTTCGGCATCTAATGCTTCTGTACTTACTCCATTGATTAATCGATCTAATCGGTCTTTCCACGCTAAGTGTGCTATTATTACTTCCTTCATGTTCAGTCCTTCAAACGATTCTTCATGGCTGTCAAATTTTAATTCTCCTGCATCTTTTCCTGCTAATGTATCTTTTAACCAACTTAAAACACTCATTTATCTACCTCTTATATTTTGATTATACTTAACACGTGAATTATTTTCTTTGTGAATTAAAAAACCGCCTAACGGACGGGAGCTAAGCTGCGTTGTGACGTTGTGTCGCGGACGCGAGCCCGATTAATTTGTCGATAACTGTTTGAATCGTATGTTGTTTTTAGATATTTCAACTTTGAATACAAAAATCGCGGACCCGGTCACAACGTCAGCCTTGAGTGATTGGTTAGGCAACGGAAATTTTGAAAACAACGTTACCATACCCACGGAATCAATTTGTAGGGAGTTTTTTTTGAGTATTCTATGTATCCTTCTAATTCTTCCTTCAATGTCTTGTCTTCTAAAGATGTGCGAACACACAAAAGAGCAATAGAAAAGAATGATGGGATTACACTCCACAATGAGCCCAAAACAAATGGGATTCCAATTGTTGAAATTATTATACCAATGTATCCTGGATGCCGAACTACTTTATAGACACCCGATTGACAAACTGTATGCCCACGGTCTTTCTGAATTCTCACAACCGTCGAAAAAAATTTATTTTCGCTTCTTGCAACAAGGAAGACAATTTGACCTGCAATCATCAGGAATACACCTACTGCATTAATCCTCAAAGAAAAATGTGGCGACCATTGATAGCGACCAGTGTCTAATCCTGCAATGACAACAGTAGAAATAAAGATGAGAAAAGAAAACCCTAATAGTAATTTATCCCAAGACTTCGTCCCTTCTCCGGGTTTTGTCCGCTCTCTCATTAATTCGTCGTCGGTTCGAATTGCCAGAACATTCATTAATGTGGCCGTGAAACTAGTTAATAAATATATCCAACCTTCGAAATAATTGATTCTGCCGGCAGAAATGAACAAAACTATTGAAAATAAAAATGATGAGATAAAAGCATTGAGCACAAATTTAGTCTTCAAGGTTATTTCCTCCTGAATTACTCAATTAAATTCATTCAACAATTTTTGTTCCCGTTGCCTAACTAACAATTAGACTGTATAAGAATAAAAATAAATTTTGCGAGTAATGTAGAGTATCCGTTTTCTTGAATCAATACCAAGATGAAGGTATTTTTAGCAGAAATGATACGATTATGTCTGATTTAGGAAGGATGATTTACGAAATGAATTTTTGGTATTTGTCACGATGTATCGTTATCACGTTGCGGTTTTTACCACTTCTAAAATCTTATGCTCTTGATTTTTAATGAGCAAATAAAATTTACACTTTAGACATTCTTCAAATTTATCCAAAAAGGCACTCTGCACTTCTCCGTTACAAAGTGTATCCTCCACCAGCCAACAGAATCGTCCCCCATTAATGCCATTATTGATCTCATGATATTTTTCCTCAGAAGCAGCAGGACAAACTCCAAGCGCATCGACATACTTCCCTCCAATTTCACGTCCGCATTTTTTATATTCCCAGCAGTTGATATGTTTTTTCCCCATAAACTATCTCGCTTTGTGATCAAGTGACATTCGGTTTCTTGGAAGTGTCTTACAATCCCCTTTGAAGACTCTTCTTGAATCATTGATGGAATAAAACATTACAATTATTATACCATTTTGAAATCTTCCAAATTCGGACAAAATGGAAGATTAAAATTTACACTTGTTTCACAATTGAAAATGAAGAGTAGAGATTCTTGATGTTGGAAAGATGTGTGACTTTGTTGGGATAAATCGATTGATTGAGAGTTCTTAAAAACAACTCTGATCAATAAAATAATATTTGTTCGGATTCTTCATCCTGTAAAAAAAATTGGAGAAAGAATAACAGTGTTATAATGTTTATAAATCGTTTCGTACGACGACCATGTGTCTGGTCTCTTGTTTCTGGACCAACAAAAAGAAAGCGCATTTCTGGCAAAGCTCAAACCTATCAATAAACGCTTCGTTGGATATTCTTGAGCAATTAGTCTCCTCAACGAACCAACAGAAACGACCGCCGTTTCTTCCGTTATTAATACCGTTAAATTTATCCTCAACTGTGGCCGGACAAACTCCCAACTGTTCACTATTCTCCCCTCCGGGTTCACGCCCGCATTTCGTAAACTCCCAGCAATTGATGTTGCTTAGTTGAATAGTCATTATTCTATTTTGCCATAATGGATTCTTCCCCTGAAAAATTCCATTACCAGCGACAAATATTTGTATATAGGTACTGAATTATCTCATCACGCGCTATATTCAATCGATTAGAATATTCTAATCCAATGGGGGATATTTTCATGACGCGTTTAAGAGGGTATGGAAAAATTGATACGCCAGCAGACTGTATGATATGCCGGAATAATATAGAAAAACAAATCCGGAGATTATTCCGCGCCAGCCGGATTGAAGATACATTCCGATAAATGTATAGGTTAAGATATTTGCTGTTGGTAAAAAACAGAAGGAGAAGAATTTTCCCGCTTTTTGAAGATCGGTTTGCGCACCGTGTGTTTCAAAATAGGTAGAACCGAGATGAAATCCGATCGAAACGCCAATGCCGATCTCCAGCCAATAATTCTGTTCAATAAAAAGACGAATGACCAACAGGACGGCCGTAATGGTTGGGAAAAAGTACGGGGCAATAGTAATGAGCCAATTGCCCGATCCACCATTGTACACTACATGCCCTCCATCGTGCGCAGTTATATGCATCCCTTTTACTGAATATCCGGTGAGGAGGGCAAAAAGTGCATGTGTGCATTCGTGCTCAAGTGTCGATAAATAGGAGCCGAGCTCCTGTCGTTTGAAAATAAAAAACCATAATACTAAATAACTGAATAATCCAATCAAGATCGGCGGAATGTTATAGATGGAATATTGTTGCGAAGAGATGAATTTCCAAAAGAGCATGAGTGATGCAGGAAAAGACCAAGCCATCAGCAATGCGATGGGCCATTTGAGGGTGGTAATGATTTTGTTGAGCATAACATCTTATGAGAATTCACCACAGAGACACGGAGCCACAGAGAATTTAAAAGAAACAAATTTTGAGACTCCTTGCGATGAAACTTTTATCTATTTGAGATGTCTTCATTTTTTTAAATTTCTTTGTTCCTCTGTGATTACGCCTTATTTTTTAATCTCCTTTTCGATTTTCTTTTTCGCCTCTTGAATATCTTTATTCTCTTCGACAGATTTCTTCGCTTCTTTTGCCGTCTCTGTTCCGGTTTGAATCGTATCATCTATCGCCTCTTGAATATCCCCTCCCGTATAATGAACAAACGCCAAATATGCTATTAGGACTACAATAACAAAGATGATCAACTTGATCACTTTTTTTATAATTGCAAAGACCAGCGCTACAACAATTGCAATCGCAATTATGGTATAGAGTGGATTGGAGAGAATTTGATCGAACAATTGTGTCATTCTGTTTTTCCTTTCAAAAAAAGATATGTCATCCTAAAATATTTAAATATTGTTTCAGAAATTCTCTATCAGCATTTTGTTAATTCTTACGCTCAGATTCCCGGCTTGTCCAAAGGATACCTTCAGCGCGGCAAGCAGGTTCGTTCCGAAAATGATATCGGGACTCAGAATGAGACAGTCTAATGGTATTTTTTAATCTCTCGCTCCTTATTCGTTTTTGTGATTGTTCAACTGCTACCATATTCTCCGTAATGGATGTGCTTCAGTATTAAAGATAGTGACATTCAGATCAATCGTTTCCGGAGGAGCAAACAAGAGATACAAATATTTAAGAGTCTCCGCTAAATAAAAACTCTCCATCATGTCCCGTTGTTTTTTTGTGACAACGTCGTCCAGTTCAGCATAACCATGTTCCGTCCGGCAATATCGTTTCAGCGATTCAAAGAAAGTTTTCCCCATTTGTTGATACAATGTATCACCGGTGATTTTATACAAATAATATGCCGACTCCATAATTTCCGGGCGAAGCGGGTATCCATTATAAATGATCGTATCGTTGGAATAATTAAATGCCTCAGGTTCAATGCCAAAATGAGTCCACATATAATAATTCGATTCCTGTAATTGTTTGGCCCGCTCTACATCTCCTGTATATGCCAACAAACCGGGAAAGAATGCTTCCAATCCTCCCCACCGCTGCAGATATTTTTTTCCGGTATTCATATCCACGCGTGCATACCATAATTTTCCATTCACCGTATCCGGAAGATGTTTGTTCAATACCGAAATACTCTCCAACCACATTGTGCGGCATTCTTCATCACCGAACAACTTCCAGCACTTATACAAATACTCATAATACGAATCGATCAATCCTCCTAAATGACTGCGAGGACTTGTCCATTCACCGGTGTTGACATTAATACTTTGTCCAACCAAACCGATGGATGAACGACGTTGGTAAAGGGCAACCAACGCTTTTTTTGCTTTCTCGTAATAGATAGGTTTGCCGGTAAGTTTAGCCAGTGTTCCAAATTCAATCAATAACGTTCCTGCTTCTGCAGGATTTGTTGTATCACCGCTCACCGCTCCTGTTTTCAAATTGATAAATACGTGAGGAAGTCCCGTGGGAGAATTGAATACGGGAAGAAGTTTTTTGCCAAGATCATCTGCAAGAGTGAGAAATTTTTTATCGCCCGTCGTTTGATAAGCGGAGAGCAGCCCTCCGAGAACTCGGATGGTAATTTCAAAATTCTTGACTGAAATATCTTTATCAAACGAAAGCGTAGAAAGAATCAGATTCTGTGTCTCTTTTGCTTCTTTGTCCAATCCCATCACAAGCATTGTGCTAAAAGCATCGACTGGAGTGAGCAATAATGTTGACTGATGCCAGTTATATGGCGTTTTTGACAGGGGCTGCACACCATCGCTTCCCCACGCATATTTTTTGTATGCATTCCATGAATGAAGAAATTCTTTCTTCACATCGTTTGCTAACTCATCGGCATCTGTAATTCGATCTGTTTGTCCCAGCACACTTTGGAAGGAAACGAGAACAAAAAGAGTGATGAATCGATACTTTTTCATGCGCAAGAACTTTCAATTGTCTGCATCGAAGATAGTTTGATGAGGGGGCAAATGCAATAGGAATTGAGTACAAAGAAGTCGTGAAAAATAAATATCGGAACTTTTTACAAGGAAATTGTTATTGCACGATGGTATGGGATGATGCTGAGGAAAAACGGTGTGGAAGGTTTTGTGTTTTTGTTGTGTATTGTATTTAGATGCTGCCTTAAAAGTGAATGACCGTTGTGAGGAGTCCTTTTAGGCATGATAAAGTCCCGCAGTACGGAATGCCTCACTGAGGCACATTCTCTTCTTAGTTTTTAGGTTGTTTTTTCCGCCTCTGGTCGAAGACTCGACTCGTCGTCCGAACTCGCAATGACTATATTTTTATTCTTAAGTGGCTTCAAGTTTTCTGTTAGACCTGTAAATAGGATTTAATCATTATTACCATTTTCTTTGTAAGCATTACTGCACGTTTTGCATCCGAAAAACCATATTGACGAATCTCCGGATCCGGATCGTAATTTTCTAACTCATTGGTATAATGAAGTATGTCAACCCAAATATCATCCTGCTTTGCATATTTGTGGTCTTTATTTCGCCAATACGTTCTGATATATGTGTCGATGGGAATTGTCGGATCATCTGCATGGGCGAGAATATCTTCCATAAGAGGGAGCAGTATTTTTAATTCTACTTCTCTTCTGGATGAAAGATCAAAGGCGGGGAAATTAATCGTTCCCCAGTATTCCTTAAGATCCCCGAAAAAGGTAGTAATATTGTAAACTCGGCGTGGCATACCTTCTATATAACACTTTACTACATTTTTCGCAATCACGTAAATACGTTATTTTAAAAATAATGTAACTATTCAGCGTTTATGATTTTTTGCCACTAAAACACAAAAACACAAAATTTCACCATCCATTTTTTTTGGTAATGGTTCAAATTCTTTTTGTGTACTTTCGTGTTTTCGTGTTTCGGTGGCATGTTTTTGAATTTTTATGTAATTCTGCTGAGCAGTTACAAAATAATAAAATCATAGACATTTGAGTAATTTATGCCTCTAATGCCAACGCAAAAATATACCTGGAGATTCAAGGTGTTTTTACCAATATACATAATTGTCCGACTCCAATAGGGTCCAACTGGATTTTAAGGGGATTTTTCTCGCGAGAGTTATTTTGAAATAAAAGAGACGATCTTTTGAATAGCAGGATCTGAAATATTGACCATCTGTTCCACTGTTCCCATGTGAGTCCGGTTTGGCAAGATCTCATATTCTACTGACGCATAGAGTTTTTTTGCTTCCGCCATAAACTCCAGAAGGGACTGTTGTTTTGGAGGATCATACAACTCCGCATCAGCAAGGATTAACAGCATTTTCGGCATTGATGCATTCACATGACGGATAGGAAGACTGTTCACAAAGTTTTGTTTTGAACCGAAGATCTTAAAGAACCAATCATTTCGAAACAGTCGTTGTTCTTCATCGGCTGTCAGGGATTGCAGACTTCCGGCATCGCTCATCATAGCTCCAAGTGATACACAACCTTGAATATCTGATAATGATAAACCGAATTCTGCAACATACATGGAATCAGAACAGATGAGAGCGGCAAGTTGTCCTCCGGCACTGTGTCCCACAATATAAATCTTATCAGAATCTCCCCCATAATCAGCTATGTGATCTTTGAGCCATCGAATGGCTTTTGCTGCATCGCGAGGTTGTGCTGGCCAGACGGAATCTTGCAGAAGACGATAACTCATAACGGCACAACCAATTCCCGATTTTTGGAATGCCTCTCCTATCTGTGCATAGGGAAAATCTTTTCGGTCACCGGCAACAAAACTTCCGCCGTGTATAAACAGAATCACCGGAAATTTCTGTTGCTGAGGAATATATAAATCCAACGAATTTTTTTGCGATACAGAATAAGAAATGTCTGTTTCAATGAGTCCGTACGGTGTTGCGGTCAGTTCGGGAAACGTAACACTGCGATTGGTGAAAATGATGAAGAAAAGAATGAAAGTAATTGTCGAGCTTCGCTGTTTCATATAAGAAACAGTTACGAATTCAATGCGGGGGTGTTGCATTACGATTGTAGTGAAAATATTCTGCTACAATTGTAATAACATGACAGACTTGTCCAAAATACATTGATAAAAACAACAAGATTCTTCACTCTCTTCTTTTCTTGACGGAGCAAGAAAAGAAGCAAAAGAACTCCTTGCGAAATTTAACGCGCGCGATGAATCCTCGACGAGTCGAGTCGTCGACCGTTCGCTCTTGCCCGTTGATGGCGCGACTCGCGCCATCAAAAGTCCCGTCATTCATCGCTTTCCCATTCGCTCAATCCTCCTAAATTTCGCACCAACGCACTTAGTTACAATCTCTACAAAATAAAAAAGAGGACTTACTACTTGTTATCAAAATATATTTGCCCAATTTGAGACGCGCCGGCCTATTTTGCATTCACTTACCATTTATATTGGACAGCTGTAACAACATGAAGGAATTTAGAATTATTGAGGTGTTAAATCGGATAGGTTACTTTTTAATCCGTGCAAGAACATAAAAATTTTCACCCGGTATGTCCCGCCATCTGCCCACAATGGTGATATTGTGCAATGAAGCGTCTACTTTAGAATCTTGAATGGCGGAATATGTTTCATCGTTCTTTTTGACGAGCGCTTGTGCGAGGACATTCTGCATTTTTGCTAGGGACATGACTGCGTTTTCTTCGGCCTCTTTCCATGAACTGAATTCATAAAAATATTGGCGTGATTGTCCTAATGCATAGAAATATTGAGCGTCTTGCGGAATTTTAGAAGTCCACTCCGGAGCTTTTAACTTGGAGACGTTTACCACGGAATCGGAGAGGTTAAATGTCGTGCAATTGGAATCAGCAAAGAAAACAAATGTCATGGACTTGGTATAATATGATTGTACAATTTTGTGGCTGCCAATGATGCGATCCGAAGCGGTCACATCATACACCATTTCAAAATTGTTTCCCATATCTTTCGATCCATGAGGCGTATCCCATGTTGCTTCGCCTCCCTGAACGGTCACAAACTGATTTCGCGCCATCAGCTCGCAACCATAACGGAAAGCCTGAACGAATGATGAATCTTTCATAATCGACGACCGGCAATACCCAACTCCGTAGGAAGAACAGTTGGACTCTTTAGGGTTAAGGAACCACACAGGATACACCTGCGAATATCCATTGCTGATGACGATACAAAGAAAAACTAAAACCTTCATTCAGACTTTCCGCTATAAAAAAATTACTTCTTCTCTTCCATCTTATTCATTTCTTGTTCTAGTTCTTTAAACGATTGTGAAGCTTGGAAACGCGTATAAAGATTTTTGTTTTCCTGGATCTGTTTTGCAAGGGCTTCTTTTGCTGCTCCGAGCGGTAACTCCACTAACACATAGGCTACCCATTTGTTGCCGTCTTTGGAAGCTTTGCGATATTTTTCTTTTGCGCCGACGAGTGTTTGCTTCGTGACGGATTTAGAAACTTGTGTTGCTTCTTCCAGCAATTGTGTGTCGCCGCCTGTGCCGACTTCTTGGGCAAACTTTTTGGTCAATCCGCTGAGATTGGATTCCATTTGCTGACTCAAATCCAACATGCAATCTTGTTTTGCTTTGTTGATGGCAAATTGCTGCGATTGTGATTCTGCAGTTGCTCGTGCAAACAGTGTGTTCGGATCTGACGGTAATTCATTTTCCCACCATTCCGGAACATCGCCAACCACTGTTGGTTTCACTTCCGGCTGACTGCCTCCGCATCCAACGAGAAGTATTGCAACAAATAGTGCTGCAACAATAGATTTAAGAACCTGCATATTACCTCCTATGAGTGATTGTAAAAACAGTGAATGTTACTATACATGCTAAATGGGGTATGCGAATATAGAGAGTTTCATAGAAAAAAGAAAGTTATGATAGTGCTAATTACCGGTAATTTGATTTACCTCACGTACCTGTCCTTGTTCAATGGTAAATACTTTCCAGATCGTTCCCTCCTTTTTTCGCGGCACCTGAATCACCTTGAGTAATTTCCCATCTCCATACACTTTCACAGTCGCTTTCGAGTCAGACAATGCCATTGAATTTTTATTATTCTGATTGGAATAATCATGGATAAAATATTCGTACGACGATTTTATTGACACTTCGTTGACAGTGATAGTTTCCGGACCATATCCCTGAGTTGCATCGATATCCAGCAGACCGGACTGATCAGCCAACACTTTCATATTGCGATAGGAAATATGATATCCATTGTTTCCGGCTTTTACAAAATGTGCATCGAGGTCGCGCGGATCCTTCTCCCAATCCACGACAATACGAACAAATTTGATATCCAACATCGGCGAGATGGAAATACGATTAAAAAATATTGTTCCTGCCATAATTTCGATCGGAAATTCCGTTGGGATATATCGATCAGCACGAATAATCACCTTGAGTATGGCATTCTCCGAAGCGGGTGAAAATTGCACTTTCCCTTCTTCATCCGTAACGAATTCACCGACTGTTTCGATGGAGACATTTCCTCCGACAACCGGTTTTCCGTTGACGGCATTATAAAATCTCAGCGTCAGATTGCCGGAATCCAATTCATCAAATGCATCGTTGGATTTGGTCGTGATCTGTGCATGAAGAAGGAACGATGAAACAATGAACAACAATATATTTTTCATATGGGCTCTTGCGGTTTTTGTCGAAGAACAATGGTTGAATATCTAAACGGCGAATTTTCGTTCAATATTTTCATTGCTTTGAACGATAAGCGAAGACCGACAATCAATGAAATCAATGCACCGAAAGCGAGCAATTCAATATTATCAATGGAGAGGAAAAAATCATACGCACCGTGAAACATCACAGCCGTACCGATGCCGAGAAAAAGAAATGGCGTATGATGATTTCTGAATTTTGCCAATCCAACGAAATATCCCATCAACACCGCAAACGCTGCATGTGCCGGAATGGCCGTAAAAATTCTCAAAATTGCTACATGAAACCCGCCATCCATTACATACATAATGTTTTCGGATGTGGCAAATCCCATCGAGACCATCACGGCATAGGTAATCCCGTCAAACGGTTCGTTGAAGTCCGACTTTGCATAGGCGATACCGTACAGACAAATAAATTTGAGCAATTCTTCCGTCAATCCGATAAAGAAAAAATTATTAACCATAGCATGAACAACAATGGCATTATCAAGAGGGAAAAAATCAAACAGTCCCTTTTCAATTACAGCTGCCGGCAAGACAATCAGAAAGCCTGCAAAGAATGTCTTCAGCAACAATGATAACGGTTCCCGTTCATACTTATCACGAAAATAGACATACAGTGCAATGGCAGCACCTGGAGCAATAGCTAGTCCGAAAAGAGTCATTTCCATTATTTTTTCATCTGTTCAAGAATTTTCGGAATCACTTTTTTCTGCAGATCGGCTCCGATCTCGTCATATGCTTTCATTCCCGCTTTTTCGGAATTGATGCTTATCCCTTTTACATTATTGAAAGAGGTTTTATAAATTTCCTCTCCCGAGTTCAAGTCAGTTACGGAAATATTTGCATCAACATACACCGTATACATTCCGCTGTATTCCCCTCCATCACGACCGTTCGCTTTCACGGAGATCAAAATATTTGCCTTTGCGGCATCTTCAACAAAAGAGAATCCCTGTGTCGATAATGTATTCTTCAGTAACGGCTCAATTCGGGGAAGCTTTAATGGATTACCGAATAACGCTTCTTCCGTCTCAAAAACAATCGACAAAGAAATCACATTCAGCGTGAAACGTGTCATTGGGAGCGAAAAACTTTTCACTAAAGCGACAATAACCGGCGAGGCTGATTCTCCTAACAGTGCTATGGGATCAGCTTCCGCTTTGACAAGCTGTAATTTATCCGTTGCAATTACTTTTGCTATCTGTGTGGATGCAATACCATCCTTGTCTGACCGCGCCATAGGAAGAATATCACCTGAGCCACGAATAAATGAGAAGCGAATAGGAAAATTTGTAATCACTGCAGTTGTGGCTGTATTTGTTACAATCACTTCCAAAGGTGTGCGGAGCGGTTTGCCGACTTGTGCCTCAACCTTTCCGTTTTTCGGTTTCAGTTCAACGGAGTTTAATATGGATTGAAGTGAAGAAAAGATTTCATTAACCAAAAAGATTTTACCAGTACCGTACTGAACTTCCATGGTTTCGTTGAGAAATTTTTCTACTGATGATAAGGCCTGAATGTATGCCTGCAATGCATCACCAATGTTATTTCCCTTTTCGGCATTCTTTGCTTTCGTGTAAAAATCCAACGCCAGTGCAGAAGCTTTACGGAGTTTCTCCGTTTGAATCCGTTTATATTCTGCAATCGATAAACGATGATAGACCCAATATTGATCTTCACCTTCCCACGTATCGACGATTTCGATTCCCTCAAGGTCTGCCTTTGTAGAAGTTTGGACTGCCGATTGAAATTCTTCACTGAACTCCCCCAGCTTTTCCGTCAATTTGCTTTTTTGTGATGCGTCGATCGATACAACAATCTGCTGCGCAATGTCGTTCAGCGCTGCATCCTTCGCTTTCTGTAAATACTCGTTTGCCGTTCCTGATTTCGGGACGATTCCAATACCATGATAATATCCCGGAGTATTTGGTCTCTTTACTGCCCAATCCGGTTTTTTACCTTGCGCCGAAATGAGAGAAATAGAAAGAAAAAGGAAGAGAAGATTTTTCATAGAGGTGAAGAATAAATGAGTGAAGGTATCAACGAGCGTAAAGATACATTGACACCTTCTCATTATCAATCAGAAAAATACCGATATTAATTCGGTTTTGACGGAGGTAACGGCAAACCGTCCGTACCAACTGGAATCACGCTTTCTTTTTTACCGCCAAGAAGCACAGCAGCGCCACCCCCAACAAGCACAGCGCCTCCAACGTAATACCATAGATTGCTCTCTTCAACATACGTTCCGGCAATTTTTTGGGCTGCAATATTTATTTTGTCAAACAATTCTATTTGAGAGCCTTCAAAACGAATGGAGGCCGCATTATTATCCATTTTTTTCTCTTTCAGATCGATCTTTTGAATGGCGATTGTCCATTCATCAGCAAACTTTCCAATACTCCCCTTAAAGACTTGATTTGTTTTTCGTTCTATTCCAGCCAGAAGTGCTTTTGATTTTTCATCGACCGTTCCGGTTTCATATTGGCGAATCACGGCATTCAATTCGTCTTCGCTCAAGGGAACAATTTTATATTTTCCTGTTCCTTCAAGATTGCTTTTGAATGCCTGCTGCAGTTGGAATCCATCGTCGACGGAAAGATCGCCGGAAACTTTCAGCGTTGCCACTGCGGCTTTGATGAGAGTCTTGTCGTCTTCCGTAGTTCCCGGATCGTAAATATCAATCTCCCGCAATTCGTAGTTGAGAAGAGCATTTTCTGGCGAGACGTTGATGGTATCAATAATCGTGACAAATCCTGGTTTCGTCAATTTAATAACATGCGTACCGATCTTTAACTGAGGTGTCTTTTTGGATTCTTCCTTTGAATTATCGATGAACAGTTTTGTCCCATTGGGAGAGATAAAAAATGTGACCGGAATGGATTTTTCACCGGTGATCGTCAGTGACCACGTCTGTCCGCTTTTCAAACGAATTCCAATATCGCTCAAAATAATTTTCAACGAAGTATACTCGTCCACATACACTTCTACCACCCGCTCATCCGGCGATAAGAAAACAAAATGACGTCCCGGTTCGCTGTTCACCTTCACCACACCGTTGTAGGAATTGAACCGCATCCCTTTCAAATCTGTATTGACAATAAGACCGGCACAGGTAACACCATTATCATCTCGAATCTCTTTCCCGACTAATTCGTTCGGTTCCATTTTTGGTTCACCCACAACTTTCATTTCGGAGACAAGCTGTGAGAATCCGATAGTTGCAGTGGAGAGAACAAGTATGAATATGTTCAATAATATTTTCACAAGGTCACCTTCATTATTTCATTAACAACATTTTGGTGGTTTGAACAAATGTTTTTGATCCGTCTACACTTCGCGCGTTGATCCGACAGAAATAAACACCGCTCGAAGCCATTGTATTGGATTCATTTGTTCCATTCCATTGCACAACATGATATCCTTCGTTCTTCGTTTCTTTCACCAATGTTTTTACTTCTTTGCCAAGTATATCAAAGAGAGTGATTGATACAATGGATGCCTTTGGAAGAGCATATGTTATTGTGGTGGACGGATTGAACGGATTCGGATAGTTTTGATTCAAGGCATACTGTAACGGAATAGTTGAGACACCAAGATTGTTTTGTTGAACAAAATCTTCTGTGCCGACCAGAATTCTGAATTTTTTCGATATCTCCTTCTTTGCGGAAGGAACAGTAAATGCATTTGTCTTTCTTAGATCAACTGCCGTTTTCGCATCGGCATCGATTAAGACGATCCTGAATTGTTCCGGAACAGATTCCCACTGATCAATAGCGAGAGAAATATTTTCCGACGATGAATTCGTATTGAGTTCAAAGTCCCAATATTTTCCCTCTTTCGTTACTTCACGGAAATCATATCCATAATGATCGGGCTTCACTTCCCAATCATTATGATTAAATCGAACTTTCAGAAATTCCCCAGGTTGTTTTGGAGATTCTTCTACATCATTCTGGTCGTATCCATCCGACGCATCGTTCTTGACGCCAATGAAATTATAATTGTCTTCAACATCCCCTGCTGATGCTTTTAGCTGTAGTAGCCATTCTCCTGATTTGATATTTGGCGCACCGCTTTGCGATAATCTCGGCAATACAGATGGTGTTCCCGGTTCAGCCGGACGAATACCGATGGTAACAGGATTCACATTTGTGTTTTTTACAAAATAGCCAGTCCATGGCTGCATTGTTATGGACTGCACAAAATCGACTCCGTTGTAATCGAACAATGCGCCGACATTTGTTCCTTTGCCGGTGACGGAATCCCACGAGACAGTGAAATTAAACGGATTACCGATTTGATTCCATTCACTCTGGAGATCGATATTGAATGTACTGCTGGCTGAAGTAACTTTCCCCGAACCGCTTCGAATCTTCTGCGGATTTGCTGTGATGAACCAATATCCTCTTCCGGCAGCAAACGTCTGGAAGGAAGGATTATTATGTTCAACATAACCTCCTCCTTGATATCGGAACAAGCGCCATTTATTTTTGTCATATGCGCCAAAATTTTTGAGCACAGTATCAACCGACCCGCTGGTCACCGTAAGAGGGACAGAAATCATTCTATAATTAGTCTGTTTTGTACCGGCAGGCTGATCTTGTGTTTTTACAATACCGGTAGGATATTCCACTGTCACAAAACTCATTGGCAGCGAAACGGTCTCAACACCGTTCGATATCGTTATAAAATAGACTGCTCCGCGGTCAGAAACGATGCTTGCAGGTATTGTTCCCTGAAATCTCATTCCATCAGCCGTTGCCATTTGCAGCGAATCGAATTTTGTTGCTCCCGCTTTTTTGTAATAGAGCATCGCAACAGCATTTGAACCTAAACTTGCGGTCAATCTGACGCCGATTTGCTGCGGTTGATTTCCGCCGACAACTATTGGATTTGGTGGAGCCACATTGGTATCGATATTGACCGCAAGAATTGCACCATTGCCTGTTGCATAAATACCGTAACGAGACGGGTTAAGATTACCGATCAAGATGAGTGAATCGGTATAATCCGTCACTGCAAGAGGTGTAAAAGTTATAAGCAGAGAGTCAGATTTATTCGGAGCTACTTTTAAAGAACTTTTATTGACGGTGAAGAATGATGTTTTCTTTGCCATGAAAACACTATCAGCACGCAGTGTATCATTACCGGCGTTCTTAAATTTGAAATAGATTGCATTCGGTGTCTGCACTTTTGTAGCACCAAAGGCAATCGGATTCATTGCTGTTTCAAGAAGCGGCATGGGAGTAATAACGCCGTTGCCTTTTAAATTAACAACCCGTGACGATTTTGTAGTTGCATCAGTTTGAATTGTAAGAGTGCCTGTTACACTTCCGGTAACTGCCGGCTCGAATTTCACCACGATGGACTTCGAACTATCCGGTGAAATTTGAAGAGGAACTGTTTGTGTCGTAGTGAATAATCCATTGTTGATGGAGAGCGACGATATGTTCAACGTTCTATTCACTCCAGTACCTTTGTTGCTGATGGTAATATTTCTACTGGATGAAAAACCGATTGTCACACTTCCGTAATCCATAACGGTATCCGAAAGAACAAAATTACTTAATGGCGGCCCGTTTGTTCCCTCTCCTGTCATCGGAATCACCAAAATAGAATCTTTCCCAGCACTATTACTAACGAGTGTTAACGTTCCGGTAAATACTTTAAATGTATTCGCCGTCGGTTTAAATTTCACACTCATCTGTATCTGATTATTGAAGAGTATGTTATACGGCAACGATTGAGAATAAGTCGGTTTGAACACATTCGTATCACTGGAGGTGATGCTCTTTAATGAAAGTGTTTGTGTCCCCACATTGCCGATCGACAATGTCAAGGTGCTATCTTTATTATCAACTGCCCGTGAACTTATGGCGCCAAAATTCAACGTGGTGTCACTTGGATTGATGGTCGGATTGGGATTCGTGATCGCCGTGCCGTACATATAAATTGCACGATTTTCAATGGTTTGATTAAATCTATTCCGAACAGAAATGCTGAATGCATAATTGTTATAGGTGCCTTGAGATGTCGGTGCAAATCTCACCGTTACTTTTGCTGTATCGCCGGGTGCATTCGGAGCAAGTTTTGTTTTACCGGGTTGATACACAGTGTACGGCGTGGCGGAACTAGCGACAGTTACCAAAATTGTATCCTGGCCAGTGTTCGTCAGAATCACAGAAGCGAAGTTTGTTGTGCCGACCGATTTCGTCCCATATTTCAATGTATCAATCGAAACAGAGAGTTTACCGATTGCCGTATCTGCCATTGCTGCAACAGGAAGAGTATACGTCGGTTTTGCAGAATCATTGGTCGTGAATTGAATGAAATTTTTAATTTGTCCGAATTTTACCGGTTTGTAAGTCACAGCAATCAAAGCACTATCGGTCAAGTACGAATCTTTTGCGATAACAATGGAATCCTTCGCAACCGAATCTTTTGGTGCATACATTTTTACGGACCATTGTGTAGATGGTTTTGAAGCGACCTTAATACCTAGATTGGCATCCCCATTGTTTCGCAGATAAAATGTTTTTGTCACGCTGTCTCGTCCGCTGTAAAGATTTCCGAACCGAAGAGAATCAACAACGGAACTGACGAGGATAGGACGGGTAAGAATTGAGAAGAAGGCACTCGATATCGGTCCCCATTCATTCTTGTCCGATTTGAATCGCGCAGAAACTTTATGCTGCCCCAATGCAAGACCTAATGCAGGAACGGAAAATGTATCTGCATATACCGCACCTCTTCCTCCGTTGGTCAACGAGAATGTTCCTCCGCGGGGCGCTGTGGAAGCACCTTGACCGGGATCGGTATTTCCGAAAAAATATTCCATTTGTGTAATCAATGGTGGTGCAGAGGATTGATCAATAACAAATTGCTGTGCTACCTGTGCTCCCCAGTTTCCGGATCCATCCTGAAAACGGACATACAATGTATGCTTTCCGTTGCTCAACGTTGCAGGGAGTGTAATGGAAAGATTTTGCGCATCGGCGTAGGAAGAATCTGTTGTGCGAAGCATTGTGGTAATGTCAGTCACACCCGATGTAGGACGATTGAAACTGTTAAACCAATATTCTCCTTTCGCAATCCGTTTCTCAACGAGCGGAGCAGATTTTCTGAATTGCGACACCATCGCAATACCCCATTTTCCATTCTTGTCCTGTGTTCGGAAATACAACGAATGTATCCCGTTGGAAAGTGCTGACACATCAGCACTCAGATTTTGAAAAAGGATGTAATCATTTGCATCGCTTGTTGTTGTGTCCACAAGAACAGCATTCGCATTGGGAGTTTGTGTATCGAACCAGTATTGTCCTTTTACCACTCTGTTTTTCGTCGGTGGATTGTTAATATAAAATGTTGATGTCTGCGGTTCACCCCATTTCCCTTTCGAATCCTGAAACCGGACATAGAGAAGATGTCTCCCCAGACTTAACGTTGATACATCAATATTCGAAACGGAAATGGATGCATAAATTGAATCTGAATCGTAGGTAAGACTGGAGACGGTAACGGCATTCGTCGGCGTTACTGCATCAAACCAATATTGACCCTTCACGAGACGATTCTGCACAATGGTCGTTTGTGTAACAACAAACGACACACTCATCATTCCGAATAGTACTATTTGAATTATTCTTCGCATTGATATTCACTATTTTTCAGTTCGCTGTTCCATTCGATGAATTAATTGTTTCTTCCCGGAAATCCGCTGACAGTACCGGTAGCATTGATTTGAATCGTGCCATTTGGAGATGCTACTGCCGGACTAATGGAAATATTTGTTACTGAAGGAAGAATTGGTCCACCGTAATTAGATGGGAAAGTATAAGGTCCGCCGTAAATGCCGCCGTCCGCCCTGTTGCCATTGGATGTTCCCGGCTGCTGTAAATAATCGACATACCAATTACCAAGAGGAGCAACGGCAGTCGCGCTTCCATCAATCGGTGAATCCGGAAATGGAGTTGTGGTGCTTTTGAAACGAAGGTCCGTATCAGTTGAAGGAGTGTCCTTAAAATCAAATCCTTGATCGAAACGAGTGAACATTGCAGAAAGATCCCCGCTCGATTTATCTAATGCATTCGCTGGCTCAACTGCGGTTACCGGACAATTAAATTTCCAATTACCCGAATACAATTGTGCATTGTTGGCTGCATTAACAATGTTAGCAACTTTATGGAAAATATTTCCGGCTAGAATCATACCGTCAAATGCAGTCCAATCACCATGAACAATAAGTGAATATTTTTCAATGAAATTATTAATAATCTGAATATTCGTTTGAGAGGCAGTTTGGGCTCTTAGAAATATTGCTGCCGCATTATTTGTTTGCGCACTGCCAGACATAATGTTGTTGGCAATGACAATATTTTGGAGTGTAACGTTGTATGAGCTATAAATCATGTTAATTGCGGTAGTTGCAACAAACATATTATTTCGAATGGTATCACCGTTATTTGTTGTCAAATTAACTGCCGCATTCAGAAAATAATTATTGGCTATCAAACAATTGTCTGCATTTGCATTGAGTCCAATACCGTTTCCTAAAAAACGGAATCCTTGAATTTTAGTACCATCGGCTGCATCAGCAATCGTAAACCACACATTCATAATATGTGTTCCGCCGTTTTTAATTTCACGGTATCCCGATCCCAGTATTGTTAACTTTTTATCGATTGTAACATCAGCTTCACGATATGTACCGGGAAGAACGACAACTGTATCATTCGTTACGGCAGCAGTGACGGCATCAGCAATTTTTGCATATCGCCCGGAACTGGATGCTCCGACACCGTCAACCACACGGATGGTCGCATGACCAATAAGCGTGCCGACGATAAAAATGGTAATCATGGTGAATATTTTTTTCATGATGGAGCTCCTGAATAAATTAATAAAAAATAAAATTTTTCTATTTTGGTGTTGCACTTCCTCCAAATGAACCGGTAACATTCACTTGAATCACTCCTTTTGGACTTATAACGACACCGCCTGTCCCTTTCGCTGTCGCGGAAATAGAACTGACGCCGGCAACTGTTGAAGCAACAAACGGACTTTTAAATGGAAACGGTCCGCCGAATATTCCGGCATCGGCTCGGTTTGTATTTGTTGTGCCGGGCTGCTGCTGCACATCCACATAATTCATCGGCATTGGCGAGATCGAACGATAACTAGCGTCGATCGGTGAGTTTGGGAAAATCCCAGCCGAAGTTTTAATCCTGAAATCCGTATCCTGCGCCGTATCTTCCACAAAAACAAAACCTTTCGCCTGATCGAATCTGGTGAAGAGAGGATCACCGCTTCCATTATCAACAGCATTGGAGGGCTGAAGAGGAGTTCCGGTGATACCGAACAGCCAGTTTCCGGTAAATAACTGAGCTGCATTGGCTGCGCCGGTAATATTAGTCACCTTATAAAAAACATTTCCTACAATACTCATTCCATCAAATACATTCCAATCGCCATACAAAACCGTTGTCGTCTCGCCAAAATAATTATTGTATATTTTTATTCCGGACTGAAATGCACTTTGCACTCGCAGATACACAGCCGCTACATTGTTTGATGGACCTGTTCCGTCAAAGATGTTATTGCAGATAACAACGTTCGCCAAACTAATATTGTAGGGCGTGGAGATAGGATTAATCGTATTGGGAAAGATGAAAATATTATTACGGACCGTATCGCCGGTATTCCCGTACATATAGATATTGGAAGCAAAGAAATAATTATCTGCTATAAGAATATTATCTGCATTATTTTCAATTGTTACCATCAACGAATCAAATCGGAATCCATAGAATCGGGAATTGTCGGCCGCATCAGCAAAACTCAATCCGACTTTTTTGATGACCGTCCCGTTTGATTTATATCCCGCCCCTTTGATCACAAGCTTTTTTGGAATGCTGATTGTTTGCGCTTCCGTATATGTCCCTTGAAGAACATCAATGGTGTCCCCTGCTGCTGCTGCGGTGATTGCATCGGAAATTTTTACATATTTTCCCCCGCCTCCGATTCCGTCAACTATCCTGCGTGTTTGAGCTGTCACCAAGAAACACAGCCCAAGGAGTACAGCAGCAATCTGGAATATTTTTTTTCTCATATCATTACTCTTTTCGATAATTTGCACGATAATGCACTATATACTTGTTTTCTCGCGCATGATTCAATGACTCATATGAGTCATTTTTTTTACTTGCTCCATTCATCGTACAATCCCATTCGTTCGCTCACTTTTGCAACGTACGAGCGTGTCTCCTCAAACGGAAGATTCTTTTTCAGATGTTCAAATAATTCATCCGAAGTTAAAGCATTCATTTTCGGCAGGGCTTGATTTACATTTCGCTTTCCGGTAAACGCCTTTGCTACATTGCCCGGTCCTGTATTGTAAGCTGAAATAGCGCAATAGATTCTGCTTCTCGGATCTTTTACACCGCGAAATTCTACTGTCAGCAATTTTGTTAAATAGGCAGTTCCAAGTTCGATATTATTGTCAGCAACATACAGATATTCACCGGTAACGAGTGAATCTTTTTTATGCGCAAAGAAGAACGCATCGCGTGCGCCGGACTTGGGGACTAATTGCATTAAACCAAACGCAGGAACAGGCGATTTTGCTTTGGGATTGAAATAACTTTCTGTATGCATAATGGCATAGACAAGAGTAATATCAATTCCAAATCGATCTGATTCCGCTTTCACCCTTTCTCTAAAATCCGCTGCACGTTTCTTGACATGGTTTGGAACAAGAGGCATTTGCACACCAACCACAACGCGTTTTATTCCATCTTTTCCTGTAACAACTTCTTGAGTTACCTCCGCTTTCTTAATTGTTTCTGCCGCATATTGTTTTGCATTGTTCTCCGTAACCGGTGTTCCATCCGTTGTGGCGAGTTGTTCGGCAATAATCGGTTTTTTTTCAGGTTTTATGTCATTTTTCTTTTCGAGTGGATCAGTTCCGCCTTTCGTCACAGCAAGTTCTGCAACCTGATCTTGAAGTTTTTGCTGAACAACAACCGGATTCTTTGCTTCGGCTTCGGTGACAACAATTTCTACTTTAGCCTGACCAGCTTCAAAATCGATCGATTTACGTGATGTAAAACCAGAATCATAAGCAACGTATTCCTTCTTCGTGCTTGTCTTCACATGGTTTTTTCCCCACTTCTTTTCGATCTGGCCGGTATACTCTTTGAAGAGGCGCTCTTGTTCCGATACATAATCATCAAACTGTTTCGTCACTTCCGCCTTGTATTGAGCAAATGCTTCCTCCTCTTTTTGCACTCCCTGCTGTTGTTGTTTCACAAATTTTTCATATTCATTTGCTCCAGAGGTATCCTGAGCAAATAACGATAGTGTCATCATTATGACGGCGAAGAACATTGCAAATATCTGTCTCATAGTTTTCTTTCGTTATGGAATAACAAATCCAGTAATTTCATCTTTATCAATGGCAATAATCGATGAATGATCCGGCATGACAAACAACGAATTTTCCTTATCCAATTTTGACTGCCAAACTACTTTGCCGGAATCGGCGTTCAGCAAAACCGCTGTTCCGCTGACATAATAAAATATATTATTCTTCAGCATCACCGGACGGTGGTAAATCTCTTTTTCGTCATAATCCCATTCGTAATACCAAGACCGTCTTCCGTTCTGCACATTTACCGAAGCAATACCATCATCTCCAATCACTATCAATTGGTTCGTTTGTTTAGAATAGTTGACATGAAGAACTTTTGAAACGATTGTTTTAAGAGTCTCGCCAACAGCAACACTCTGTTTAAGCGCGATTAATTCATCATTTTTAAATTCAGAAGGATCCATATTCATCGGTCGTTCACCGGTCCAGGTAACCGATTTTCGGAAGATATCATCATACGCCAAGCTTCCGACTCCGCTGTCGGAAAATTCGAACTTCCAATCGAGCATCCCTTTTTTGGTTGTAGAAATGGAATAAAGAAATTTTTCATCTCCTGCAAAAATCTGATGATCCGAAGAATAATTCGCTGCAGAGTAATCATGGAATATTCTCCCGGGATCGCTTTCAAAATCTTTTCTCCAATAAATCTTCCCGTCGGCAGTATCCACAGCAAGAATCGCATACCCTTCATCTTCCCACAATTTTTTGTCAGTCAGTTTCTCTTTTTTTGCATCATAAGAAAATTCTTGTTTGAACCCGCCTGTGCGAAGATAGAGAATTGAGTCGATCATCGACATTTCGAAAATATAACTCCCCTTCAGATCCTGTTCGATATGCATCCACTTAAGACTTCCTGTTGAGGCACTGAGCGCAACGAGATTTTTGTTCCCCGGCAGTAAAATGATATCGTCGATTCGTTTTGCAGGAGCAAGTGCAGCCAGTTTGCCTGGAAAGGAGATTCCGCCGGCAATTTTCATATACGTTTTCCCCATAATGCTTCCGCTCTTTAAATCAACAAACACGATGCCTTCTCCTCCATCTCTCTTGGTGTTCGGCTCGATCATTTCGGACGATGTATGGATCAATACTTTCAGGAATTCATTCTCAATCGAAATTGAATAGGTAAATCCTGCATCATCAAATCCAAATGAGACCGGCTGAGTTTCGGTAACCTGCGAAAGTGCAGGAAGCGGCAGGAGACGGTCCGGTAACGATTCATCCGAATGCGCTACAAATGTTCGATAATTGATTTTACCGGTCAATACATCGATGCTCATGATATACAACTTCACATCATCGCTCGGATCAAGGTACGATACCATAATATTATTCGCGTCGGTTGCGATATAACGGTGGATAAATCCGGTTGCGGGTTGAAACTTGGGAGCTGTCTGCCATAACAATTTTCCGTTATCCAAATTCAATCCTAAAAGATTATTTTCCTGACTGAGTACCAGCACCGCTACGGAATCTGTTTTTGCCACAACAACATTTCGCACATCATCAATATCAATCGTCGTTTCGGCAACGACTCCTGTTGAAAAATTGACATGCACTAATTTCTCTTCACCAAAAAGGGCACATCCCATCGTCGTGGGGAGAAAAATATTGTATTTATCTGATATAGCAACCTGACGTTGAGCAATAATTTTATTTGCTTCGATATCGATTGCGGTCATATTCTTATCAAACATGATGACGATATATTTTTCGTCCGCGGAGACATAATACCAAGCCCGTTTCTGTTTGACAAGATCGCCGTTTGGTTCAGATTTTGGAATGGACAATAACTTCTTACCGGTCACCGTCGAAATAAGCTGACAATCGTCATTATCGGTAAATGCAAAATATTTTTGCATTTTCTCCAGTATAATAGAGTTGACTGTCCCATTTTCAACCAATGATTGCTGATATTCCAATTGGGTTCGCCATAGCTCACTGCCGGTATTGATGTCGATTCCAAGATCAATTTCCTTAAATGAAAGAATGAATATGGAATCGACAAGTTTGCTTCCGGAGAAGCGTTTTTGCTGAATAGCTTGATATCTTTTTTTCCACAATAACTCGTTGTCTACCATATTGTAGCACAGTAGACTGTCTTCATTGGCGGTCAAATAGAGTGAATCATTTACCACCTGATGAATAGCATTTTCATTGTAATCATCAATTTCGATGCTCCAAGTTTTTTTACCTGTCGTATTATTATACAGCCAGGCATATTCATCCGCCCAGAGAAAAATATATTTCCCATTCTGAATCGGCTGAATTTTCTTCACATCCTCTTTCAGTTCCGCTTTCCATTGTAGTGTACTTTTCTGAGCCGTTAAAACTCCTACGGCAAAAAATAACACGAGAATAACGATTGTATAGACATAGTGTTTCATACGTACCTCTACGTTGACAATATTTGTGCCATTAAAATGAGGGGAATTAATAGGGAATCAGCGACATTTCCCCCGAGTGTCGCCGTTGTGAGACAAGTTCTAGTTGTAATGCTGTCGCATTAATGCAACACTTAACGAACCCCAGTTGTGTATTTCAAAAATCGATCTGTATACTGCTTTTTACTTTGCGAGCGATATCCTTCTTCGCGAACCTGTTTTTGTGCTGCAACAATTCGTTCGCGCATATCGTCTTTTCGCATATAATTATCATCAAAAATATCCACCGCGGTTGTAGCTGGTTCATATATTTTCTGTAAAACGCTCGTTAATGCTGTCGGATCATATCCGGCACGATACAGATACGCGAGGGCTAGTTCGTCTGCGTCAGTTTCATACGCCAACAGTCTTGGTGAAATAAGGTTTTGATAAACATTGTGAGCATAATCTTCCAACTCTTGTTCATCTTCTCCAATCGGTCCGGTTTCTTCTTCAAGTTCTCCAAACGCACTTTCCGCCTTTATGGATGCCTCACTCTTTTTTAATTCTTTAATACCATGTCGTTGGACGACATGCACCATCTCATGCGCCAGCACCGAAGCGAGCTCTGCTTCATTTGCGCAAGCCTGAAACATTCCTTTGGTAATAAAGATATATCCACCGGGAATAGCGAACGCACCGGCACGTCGTTCATTAATAATATAGAAGCGGAAGCCAAGATCGTACGCTTTGGTATATTTTGAAAGATAGTTACCAATCATATTAATATACAGTGTAGCCATCCTATCATCCACGATTCCTTTTTGTGCGGCAATCTTTTGAGCAATGCCTAGGCCGATTGCTTCTTCGTGAAATGCAAGGTCGAACGGTTTTTCAATATTCATATATCCCCGAAACGGCTCAACCGTAAAACTGTGCTCGAACTCTACCATATCATCCGCTTTGACGATGGGTGCGGAATATTTGCTGATGTCCGCCCCTTTCCCTTCGCTTCCGTCAACATATTTTTTTCCGAAACCTTTTACAGCAGCGGCAAGTTCCGCCCTGGATGCACGGGTTGATGCTTTTCCTTTAATGATATTTTCATCGCGCGTATTTGTTCCGCTTTTGATGACAAAACAATTCTCGGACAGCCATCCCATGTCATTTTGTTCCGTCTTCACTTTTAGCCAACTTCCTTTTTGATCCACCTTGTTCACATCCACAGATGCCGGAATTGCTGCAACAATCTGAAAATACGATGCGGGTCCTTCGCGCAGGTAGTTTGTAGGTTGTGTCGTCCGCATTTTTTGTGCATCCGTTTCGACATTCAGCAGCATCAACGCAACAAGCACCAAATATGTTTTCATCTTTCTCTCCTAGTAAATATTCCATTTCACTTTGTTGTCATCACATACACTCCGTCCCAATTTTTTTCGGGAGGGTTTTTTTTGTATGCTTCACACCGTTCAATATACATTTCGGATGCAGGATCATCAGGTTTTACATTACGAACGGTCTTAAACATGGAAATCGCATCATTCCAATGTTGTTCGCGGTATAATTTCAAACCAGCTTCAAATGTCTGCACCATTTTCAATCGCTGTTCCGTAATCTCTTCTTTCTTACATACCACTTCAAAGATTTTGATTGGAAGATTTTTTCCTTTTACTCTCATAATATCCATTTCACGCAGCAGGAATTCATCCGTCACCTGTTCTGTGGCGGTGGATTCGCTGATCATTAAGGATGTGCCGTAATATTTGTTCACTCCTTCCAATCGAGAAGCAAGATTCACCGTATCGCCGATGACAGTATACTCTTTTTTTGATCTTCCACCGATATAGCCCACAACCATATTTCCGGAATTAATTCCAATGCGTGTGGAAAAGACCGGCTCACCTTTTTCCCGTGCTTCTCTGGTCATCTCCTGCACTACGCGAGAGAATTCATAAGCGGCGCGGGTAGCCAACAGGCGATGATTCGGATTTTTCAGTGGAATACCGAATTGTACCATTACTGCATCACCGATAAACTTGTCGATGGTTCCATCGTGTTTGAAGAAAATATCGTTTGCCGTTGAGAAATAGTTATTCAAAAATTCTACGAGTTCTTTCGGTTTTTTTGATTCCGAGATCGTCGTAAACCCTTCGATATCCGAAAACATGATGGATGCTTCTACTTCTTCACCGGCCAGTTCAACCCGTTCCGGATCCGCACTGAGCTGTTTTACGACATGCGGATTTACAAATTGTCCAAAAATCTTTTGGATTTGTCTTTTATTCCTTCCTTCCGTAGCAAAGTTCCAGCCGATGGAAATAATATACGTTACGATAATTGAGAAGAGAGGAAATGCTACCTGCATCCAGATCAATTCCCGAAAGAAAAGCTGCGATGTTACAACTAAAAATAAAAACGCTAATCCGATCACACTGACGGAACTGATAACAATATTTTCATTGTAGTTCGATACATAGGCAACGATCGACGCCAATACAATGCTCAAGAGCAATATCCATCCAAAAGCAACCTTCTGAATAAAATCCTTATTGAGATAATTGCTGATTGCTGTGGCATGAATTTCTACGCCGGGATATGGTTCAAGATAGGTGAACGGAGTGTTTTTCAAATCAAATAAACTTGGCGCATTTGAACCGATGAGCACAATCTTATCTTTAAATGTCGAAAGCGGAATATCCGGTTCCATTCCCGCTTGATCTTTGTAAGCAGAAACGATAAGTGCGTGAATAGAATAATATTTGAACACTCCGTCCGGACCTCCCTTTCCATACCAATAGATGAGATAAGGAGATTGAACATTTGTTTCTATCGGATGAGATTCGCCAAATAGATCTTTATAAACATTATAAGAAAGTGCGTAGAGATTTTTTCCCTGAAAAGAATATTGCAGTGCAATTCTTCTGCAGACACCATCTTCATCCGGGACAAAATTAACCACACCGACACTTTTTGATGCTTCTTGGAATGGAATAAGGGGTGAATATGATTTGTCGAATTCAAATTTCTGCGTTTCAACGATTGGAGAACGTGTCGACTGGAATTTCACCAGCGAATCTCCCGGCTGGTCCTCTTTTTCTTGCTTCGTCAGAATTGTTGCAAGATACACGTTGCCGGCATTCTTTATGGCAGCAGCAAACAGACTATCATTATATGCACCGACTGAAAACGCCCGATCTTCATCCGGCTCAGTAAACTGGAAATCGTATATGATTGCCTTTGCGCCGGATTTTGCCAGATAATTTGTTGCATTCGCATAAAAATCACGCGGCCAAGGCCAACTTGTAAACGCTGTTCGTTTGAAATATTGTAGACTATTCTGATCAATGGTAACGATAACAATATTGGTGTCTGGTGTTCTACTATTTTGTGTAATACGAAACTGGACATCCAATGCATTCAACTCAATTATTTTTCCAATTGCTGAGAAGGCGATGAAATATGCTGCTAATAGTCCAACCACTGCAGAAACTACAGTACGAAATGGCTTTAAGAAAAGAAGTTTTTTGAACGCAGGGGACATTCTTATCTGTTCGTGAAAGAGTTGATTGTAAGGAACCGGACTGTTGAATCTTATTGATATAATGTATGAAGGAATGAATTTTTAGTATGAAATACAATGATAAAATTTTTCCTCTCTCGCAAGATTGATACGGGTCATTTGTAAGGATTTTTCAGCAGGGTACTTAATTTTTTATAATCGATGACGCCTTTATTTTCTTTTAAATGCCGCACAATAACAAGCGAGCGCATCACTTTTTTATCCGGATCCTTTACGTTGCCAACAATGTATAAGAGTGTTCGTTGTTTTCCCGGAGTTAATGCATGGAACAATTTTTTTCCCATCGGATCCTGACGAAACACCTCTAACAGTTCTTCCGGCAAAGGTAAACCGTATTCACTCGTATCCTTTTTCAACATTACTTCTACATCCATCCCAAAGGAGACACCCAATGAATCCCGAATTTTTTTATTCACGGATATAACAGGCTTCGCTTTTTTATAAAAAAGAATGGCACATTGGTACAATTCCTTCCCATTAATTGTGCAGACAACCCGCTTCGATTCTTCATCCACGAGTTTATCAGCAATCGTTTTTGGTACGGGGAAATGACATCCCCATAGTTTATTGTCTGATTTCTCCAATGTGGAAGAAAAGGAAAATGTGTTTTTCTCTTTAGCCATATATTTTTAAATATCAATAGTGAATAATTATGAATTCATCTCAAATGTAAGCCCCTACCATTCTGAAACTAAAAAAATAATTAAAAACGTAAATCAGATTCTTCAACCCAACTTCGTCTATGATGTTTTAGCATTTTCAAGACGACCCAGAAACTTATATAACAGGCAATGAATTGCAACTTATGAAGAAAAAATATGTTTGTCTACAATCCTCAAGATTTTCTTGAGTGTCGTGTCCTGAGGGAACATAATGCAAACACCAGCGTCTAATTTTTCAACTAAAGACCCCGATTATTCACTCTCTCTTATTATTGGAGGATGTATGAAATCTCGTGTACTCATTGTTCTTTTACTGCTTTCGAGTGTGTTGATGTTTGCCGAACAAGAAGGAAACAAAGAACGACAAAAAAAATCAAAAAAACAGGGGTGGCTGGGAGTATCTATTCAGGATGTCACACCACGATTTGCCCGCGATCATGAATTGAAAATCAAAGAAGGGGCTTTTATCAACGAAGTTGTTGAGGACAGTCCTGCTGATTCTGCAGGATTACAAGAAGAAGATGTTATTGTTGAATTCAACGGAAAAAAGATTGAGGCGTCGGAAGATCTGACGGATGCAGTCCGCGAAACAACACCCGGAACAAAAGTGAATGTGAAGATAAATCGTAAAGGAGAAAACAAAACTATTGGTGTGAACGTTGGAAAAAATAAAATGCGGATGCCATTTGCTGTCATGGCTCCGCGTGCCCCGAGAGTTGTGGTAAATATGTTTGGCGGTGATTACGAAGGGATGGAATTGATGGAATTAAACAAACAACTGGGTGAATATTTTGAAGCTCCAAATGGGAAAGGCGTTCTCGTAACGGATGTGGAAAAGGATGAGAATGCATCAAAAGCGGGAATAAAGGCGGGCGATGTGATCACGAAAATCGGTGATGAATCCATTAAAGACGTAGAGGATGTTCGTGATGCCTTTTCGGATTATGAAGAAGATGATAAAGCCAATATTGAACTGATGCGTAAAGGGAAAAAGATTACTGTTACCTTGGAAATTTCAGAAGAGAATGAACAAATGTATTGGAGAGACCACATGCCGGGAAATTTCAACTTCCATTTTGAACCGCAGATGAACCAACTACACAAAGAGATGGAAATACGGATGAAAGAACTGCCGCGTCGTCAGAAGGAACTTCAGAGAATTGAATCTAAAATGAACGGTAAAGGAGTATAGACTATCAATTGGAAAGATGGTGTTGGAAAAACGGCGGCACGAGCCGCCGTTTCTGTTTGAACACTCACTTCAGTACTAATAATTTTTTCCGATAATGCTCCACTTCACCTTTTAGGTTCTTAAATGTAAGCTGATACAAATACATCCCGCTTGCCATGTTTGATGCACTCCAAATTTGTTGATGATATCCCGCCTCCTTCACTCCTTCATCCAATGTTACAACCTCTTTTCCAAGAATGTCAAATACTTTTAGAGAGACACCAGTTGTTACCGGAAGTTGGTAACTGATAGTTGTGGTTGGATTGAATGGATTTGGGAAGTTTTGAAAAAGTTCATATTTCTCCGGCGGGGCAATTTGTAACGATAGTATCTTTGACCACTTTTCGCCGTTTGCATTGGAAATTGTGAATGTTACCTCTTCCTGTCTGTTTACGGGCGCGGATTTATCAACAGAGAAAGTAAAATTAGCTGTTTGTGCTGTATTTGATTCGAGATTCGAAATGAAGGTTTTGAGACTTGTGAACTTCAACCATTCAGGTGCATTCACTACTTCGACAACGACATTTTTAGTATCTACACTTGAAGAGTTTTTAACGGCAAGCTCAATTACATTGTTCTGCGATGCAAATGGAAGTTTATTTTGAGCGACAATTACTTCGCTCAATAAGAGGATGACAAATAAAATCTTCATTAAAGAATTCCTCCGTGTATTTGAAACGATCGGCATTATAAACATTAGTTTTCTTCCTTGTCGTCACCCTTATCGTTATTTTTATGCGGCAGACGATCCATGATGTATTGTGCATTGTGATAAAGAAATTTCCACCCTTCTACTGTTACAAATTTATTTTCCCTTTTTTCGTGTTTTTTCTCTTTCTCTATTGCCTCTTCATAGACTTCATCCACTTTCTTTTGAAACTCTTTTACTTTTTTATAACAGATCACTGAATCTTTTTTTATCAAGTGTTTTTTGGCGTTGTTGAGTATGTTGGTGAGTTCGTTGACGAAGTTTTTATCGCCAAGCCAGTTCTGCACATAGGATTGATTGATCAAAGATATCAGAGTATCAATGAGTGTTGCTGTTGGGGTGATAACACTAAGTGATATTTCGAGTGATTGAAATGAACCTTCTGTTCCGGTTAAATAAAATAGTTTGTCGGGATAATTATTAAAAAGTAATATTTTCCCCTGTGGAGGCAGTTGTAAATGTTGCATTAGTTGACCGGACTGAGCGTTAAAGACAGAAATATTTCCAGTATGGTATTTCCCGTCCGGTTGAGACCAATCAACAATCCGTTGTTCAAGAACTACATAGTTTGATGAAGGAGACAAATAACCTTGCGAATTCCAGGGGAATTTTATAGGAATGTACATGTTTTTGTCGTTTATATTACAAACTACATAATGTTTATTCATTATATATGGATCCTCATCATGGAAACTCATGTCCATGCTGGCAAAACTAACAAGGACATAACCTGCTTTGGAATCGCGCTGATAAGGAGCAGAAAGAAATGGTCCAAAATTGCCAATCCTTTGGGAGTTCCTCTGTTGCTTTTGTTCTATACCATACTCTGAAAAATAAATACCTGTAGAATCATCTTCGAGCTGATAGAGACTTTTTTCGTCTTGAGATAAGAACGAATTAAACCATGCATCCTTTTCATAAATCGTATCAATCGGTTGGACAGTTAGTCGGTCCAAAACGACCATTTTTCTATTACCTTCAATATTATCATCAAACACGATGTAATACCGATTCATTGCAGGAGAATCTTTTATTTCAACAATTTCGTTTATACCGCTCATAATCTCTTGGGCTCGAGGGGAAACATCTTTAACATCAATAACCATAAGTGAAAATCTTAGCAGGAAAAAAATTTTAGACTGTTCTATGTTAGGATACATTGGACTATTCACTCGACCGACATCTATCAAGAACGGCTCACTAATATTTGTTGTCAAATTCAACCTATAAATATCTATGCTGTACCCGCCGGGTTTCTCATCTCCATTCGGATTGCTCTTACCATAATAATAATAAGGTTGTGTGTATACTACTGTACTTATCAGTATTGATAGAACGATGAATTTTAGTTTCATAATACTTCTTCCTCAAAAATGATTTTTATATTACCAGCCAGCCGGTGGATGACCACCGGTTACTGCATTGTATATTTGAATAGCATCTCCGCCATAATCTCGGTTTAATTTTGAATTTTTTGTCCATTGACCAGATTTACTTTCCTCATCCGTTACAGTCCACACCCAATAATATTGTCCGTTATACAATTGAAATTCTTCAGTTAACTGTTCTTGCTGAGTAAAATTGGCAGAAGGATATTTCTTCTTCACATTTCTAAGATGGGCTGCTGCCATTCTTTTCTTTTCCTCAAAAAGTGTTTTCCCGGCAGTTCTGTTTGCCTTCCAATTCCAAACTTGTTCGTCAGTGGCACGTGGATTATCAATTTGCATAAGACCGTAACCATGTGGAATACCAAAAATCGGAAAACCATCGCTTTTAAAGTGGTGCCATTTTGGTTTGCTTTCTTTGTACACAATTACTTGTTCCTCCAAACTCAACCCGCTTTTCACTTCGTCTTTTGATGGATTCAATCCAGTAATTTTCAAACCATCAAATACAGCCTTGTCATACACTTTCCCATCAGCAGTTGCTGTTACATAGAGAGTCGATCTATCACCGCCGCGTATCACTCCGTTCCAATTTACATCCCATATGCTCTGATCTGCATTTTGTGCTATTGTATTTCCTGTAAACCATTGGTTAATATTTCTGCCGTCATGTCCAATCCATTCCGCCTGGAAATGCCAAACGTAGTTTACTGTTCCTCCGTTATAATGTTGCAAGCGTGCCTTTAACGAAGCAACTGGCATTTGTGGGACTGCGCTAATCTTTTTCTCATCGAAAAGCCCGTCTGTTGGATAAATCACTTCTAACTTCGGTTCTGAAACTATTGCTACACTCACCACCGGCACACTGCACTCAAAAGCACCAGCACTATTTGCCTGAACACCACGTTTCTTTATCGCCATTGTACTGCCACCTGCAATCGCAACCTGTACTGTAACTACGGCACTATCAGTATTAATCTCCTCCTTCGCAACGTACTGTGCAGGACTGGTGTTGCCAACAATCATTCCAAATTCTGCACCGCTCGTAATTGTAAACGTAAACTGTGTTCCCGAAGGATAGTCTACAATAGTTCCATCTTGTTTTTTCCCTTTCACTATCACTTCTGCCGTTTCTCCTGCTTTAATTCGCTCCGGGAATATGGATACTACTGGACATAATTTTTCTTCATTATTTTCGATTACTACCTTTCCTGTCCCCAAATATCCCGGTTGATAATATTTAACCCCTTCAATAAAATATGTGTAATATTGTACTACTGTAAAATTGACATCTCGCGGTAAATGTATTGCTGTGTCTTTGGCTTCAAACGCCGCTATAATTTCATTAGGTCTTGGGAATAATGTCTCAAGATAAAATTGCCCTTCAATGGGAATATTTGGTTGCTCAACTGTTGCAGATTTCTTTGGAGTTTTAGCAGGTTCGATTTTTCGTCCAAATAACTTTGAATATTTCTTTTCAATTTGAGCAAGGGCATATTCAGGTATGTTTGACTCTCCAATCTTCCCGATTACTTGAACATTGCGAGTATCGCGTTCCTCGCTGACAACTGCAGGAAGTGGATAGTCTGCAACAAACTTTCCGTATGTGGTATCGTCATACCAAATTCGCATTTCAGCGTCTTGATAAAGATACAATTCAACATCATTACTATCCGCATCTTGTGGTTGGACAATTATGTTTGACCTTCCTCCCGGTATCACCGGATTAGGATCGACACGAGCAACTAAATGATGAATTTGCTGACTTATCGCCATGCTAGTTTTGCCCCGAACCGTCGGGTCTCTTTCCAATTGTGCAGTCAACTTTAAGGGTGTATACTTGCGTATCGGATCACCATTAAAGATATAGCTGACAACATCGCCGTTCATCAGCTGGCTGTACTTTGCGTGAATTTCTTCCAATGAATCGTTTCCATTATAGAATGTGCCAAATTGTGTGCTGTCTATGGTAAGAAGAAACAGTTCATCATTCGGTAATATGATTTCTTCCCAATTCCTGTCAAACGATAGCACAAAAATAAAACTTTTATTGTTATGATGAAAAGGAGGATTCCCACTTAAAAACACGAGAAGGTTTTCTACCGGGTTGACATGGAATTTTTTTGTCTTACTGTACCCATCGAACGAAGCCTGAACGGTAACGTCGACTCCATTTTTTGGCGGCATGGCTCCATCAAAAATAATTTTTGGTGGAGTGCCAATCAGACCGCCGTAGGATGTTGTTTTTTAGCCGGATACCGGATCAACTAGTGATGCATATTCTGAACCGTTAATGATGGAAAAAGTGACAATATCTGTTGCAGGGAAAAACTCGATAGACGAACAATTCGAATTCGTAACAGATATTGGAACATCTCTGCTATTATTATACGCTACCTCTTCATCATCCCCCATCATAAATCCGGTATAATATGACGGACGGTAGGGATTATAAAGATCGGGTGTCAGCGTAAACGACCCATTGCGTTCGTTTACTTTTACCAAGAAATTTGATGTCCCAATTCCTCCTTTCACAATTTGGAATGCCCATTCTGTTGCATAAAATCCCGGTTGAACCTTCATAAATCCTGAGGCAGCATTGCCCGATTTTATCATGACATGGTGCTCCATCCCGCATTGATACCAGATCCATATTTCAACTATGCCGTCGGTCTCCGCAGTAATGCTCCAAGAAAAATCGAAAGAAAGAGGGGTTGATACTAAATTAGGAACGACGTTTGCACTGATGTGTTTTGGTTTTATTGCAATTGAATCCTTAATAATAATCTGCGAGGAAAGTTTCTGCGCGAAAGAAAAGAGAAGTAGGCAAGATAAACCTAATCGTAAGTATTTTATTTTGTTTGATGCATGAAATCTTTTCAGAAATTTGGTTTCCATCCCTCGATCAACTGGAATTTGATCGTGCAATATAGTGAGCAGTTGTTGTATCACAACGGTCCCCTCGGTAGTTGGTGATAACTTGAATTAAAATTTCGAAAGAACGCAACGATATTAATCGAATAATGCTATAACGTGAATACGGGATGGGTAAAAAAATGAATTATGTGAAAGATTTAACTTGCTTTTGGTGAGCTTTATCTTTTTAAGGAAAGATAGATATATTCGGAAAGTAATCGATTGTCAATTTAATATGAAATTCTTGACCGTCGTAATATAATTTGCTTCCCCCATCTTTGCAGGAACCTGAGAATGATCTGCTCCGGGTATTTCAATAAACGTTTTCGGATCGTTGGCATTTTGGAAAAGAACTTTCCCGTTTTTCTCCATGTCGATAAATTTGTCATCAACACCGTGAAGAATCAATATAGGAGCATTTACGTATTTAATCCGCTCCGCATTGTTATATTCTCCTTTCATAAAGAAAGTGCTTGGGAGATCCAACAATGTTCCGCTTTGTGTTAAAGCGGATGTTGAAGCAAATGCTGCTTCAAGAATAAATCGTTTTGGCGTAAAAATCGTCGACGCAAGATATGTTGCGGGAGCGCCCCCAAGGGAAAATCCATATACAGTAATCTGTCCATTCCCAAATCCTTTTGATGTGCGTAGATACTCATAAGCGGTAGTTGCATCGGAATACAATGCTGATTCAGAAGGTTCTCCTTCGCTCATCCCATATCCCTGATAGTCATAGATAAACACATTGAATCCCATTTTATAGAACAACTCCACCCTGTCCCAATAAAATTGCAGATGATCTCTGTTGCCATGATTATAGAGGATTACATCTTTTGTGTTCGCAATCGAAGATTTCACAAAATAACCATAGATCTTTTTCCCTTGAGAAGTCAGCACGACTTGTGTGCGTAGAGATTCGGGAATCACGGTTGTGGAAAGATTGTACGCAGTGAGTGTGTCGTTATTAAATAAATTACTATCCAGATCGAAACAGCCGGAAAATAAAGAGAGAATCATTGTCATTTCGAGCAAAATCCCGAAGGGGTTTGCGCGAAATCTGTTTCTCCTTTTCTGATTTAAAAAACGAGATTCCTCGATGCTTCGCATCTCGGAATGACACTGTTTCACGTAGATGACACTCTCCTTAAAATATTTGTTATTTTTCATTTCAAACTGTATTGTAATCCAAAAAAGAGACCGACATTGCCATTGCCTGCAACGGAAGTAACTCCCTCAAAAATTCCATGCTGAGTATCGCGGTTCATTCCCATCCATTTTGATTCAACCTGCATCATTAATGTTTCTCCCACAGGAAAACTGTATCCAATAAATGATGAGACAAACAGATCGGAAGTTGTCATTTGATAGAGATTATCTGTCCCAAAATAGAATAACGATTGTTCGTCAACACGATAACTCGCTGTCAACGTTCCCATTGGATAGAGGCGAGTTGTCTTTCCGCGAAATGCATCCCAGAAAAAATATCCCCTCCCATTAAACGTAATCTCAGGACGAATTCCTTTTTCCGGCAATAACCGTGTCGAAAATCCGGCATCAAAGCCGATATCCTTAAACAATAAAGCGGTGACATGGTAATTTCCAAAGACCGTAAGGTTTTTATTATAACCGTACAATGCACCAACGTTTAGATAGGGAACGGGAAATGCGATAGAACCGACGGGAATAATTGGGCCGCCAAATGAAGTAACTATTTCTGTGGTTCCTTCCTCAATTGGACGGATTGGCTGTGTAATGCCGCAGCCGGTGAACAATGTAATAGAAGTAGATACTACGATCAATACAATGATTGGGGATTCAAAAAAGCGGAACTTCGATCGCTCCTTTTTTGAGAATGAAAGGTAGCCGCTCCCTTGCATTGGCAGATATTTTTTCAATGAAAAATTTTCAATGAACTCATTCATGGAACTTTTACTGCAGTCCACTTATCATTGAAACTCACTTTTGGCCAGCCGGTTTTGACTGCCTGTGCACTATATTCCCCTTCACCGGTTCCAGTCGATTTGAAATAGCCACTGAACTTTCCGGTAATAGAAAATCCTTGATGCGTTGTAGAAAGTGTTGCGTCAATAGTACCGTTAGGATTCAATACACCGATCAAATTGATATTCTGCACCAAACCGACGCCTTCAAATTGAATATCAATTTTCCCCGTGATATCATATCGCGTTGGTATGATGCTGTTTTCTATTTTAAAATTGAAATCTTTCCCAAGCGTCGTTCCAAGCCAATTGCCAACAATTTGGTTCGCTTCAGGAGTGTTGGGTGCGTAATAGATCACAGTTTTGGATCGCTGCGTATACAATGCATTATTTGTCTTATGAGTTGCCCGCGCGGTAATGATGCGTAGACCTTGATTAAGCCCTGTTACGGTAACAGCAAATGATCCATTCGCGCCGTATGACACTGCAGGATTTGAGAATCCCGAATTTGGTTCAGAGACACTGAGCTTTGCCTCTTGCTGAACAATTCCGGATACTGTAGCCGAATTTTCAAACGTCAACATAATGGGAGGAGGATTCAGCGATAATCCTGGAGCCATATCAACTGCGCGAACATTTACGACCATTGATTTTGAAGTCGTTGTCCCAATTTTGGCGCTGATGAGTGCATACCCAGCACTCTTTCCGATGATCAGTCCGTTGGAAACGGTGGCAACCGTTGAATTTGATGATAGCCATTGTGCTTTCGAATTTTCAACATATTGAAACGATGTATCACTTGTCCGAATTGTATATTTAGCATCGGTGATCAGTCCGGTATTGGATAATCTTTTTTCCGTCGTATTGACGATCGTACCAACCAATGTCAGCTGTCGGGATTCATTATTCGCACTCAAATAGAGTGAATCAAGTTCCGGTTGCATTTTTAGACTGGAATAGTAAATCTGAGGCTCCGCTGCTTTTTCTTCGGTTGTGCATGATGAAAGTAGTGCAGACAGGGCGATCATAAAATATATTTTTTTCATATTCTCTCCGGGTAAATCTTATAATGCAAAAAGAAGACCGGCGCTGGCACAGAATCCGCCGAGTTCGGGATTTTCACGACCATATTCGTTTTTCTCTTTTCTCATCATCACGGAATATTCCCCTTCGGCAAATATCGCAATCGGTCCGGCAATATTCAGTGCAAGTCCCACCGAAAATCCCATGCCTGTATTTTTCGTCTTACCCGAATTCGTCAACTCCGGTACGACAGGATCGACAGTCGTAATAGATTCCTCAGCATGTGTAATCACATATAACACTTCCGCATAGATAGGATGTTCGTCAGAATGGATGCGCAGTCCGATATTGTAAAATTTTTGTTTCCAATCTGCCTTTCCTTTGACATTAATATTTTCCAAAATTGATTCTCCAAATGCGGTGAACTCCCGGTATTTTCCAATAATGTAAAATGTATTGCTCCCAATTCCGGCAAAATAAATTCTCGAGATGCTTCTATTGGAATAAATATCGTTAGAGATTGGAGCTTTGTTGGAAAAATTTCCTGCCGCAGCACCGAATGCTATCGAGAAATGATTTTTCTTTTTTTCTGTCGTGGTCGATTCTTCAGAATCTTGTGCTTCCGTTATCGCCGAACAAAAAACAGCAAGGAGCACAGCATAATATATTCTTGTTGTTATACTCATAAAAAAAGAGGAGTTGTTAGAAAATGATGTCAGCCGCGGAATTGCAACTGGAACTTTTCGGGGACGGTTGCGATCTTTTTTTCTTCGTAGTTGAAAAAAACGATCCCGGTTTTTGCGCGCACAACTTCCCGTCCGCTTTCTCGTTCGCGAATAAGATAATAAATATCGCATCCAAATTTCGAAAAATCTTTCACGGCAATTTGAATACGAAGTGATTCACCGTAAAATGCTTGAGATTTATAGAGGATGACCGAGTCCGACATGATGACGCTCACACCTTCGATATTCATTTCTGTCCAGCCATGTTCTATCAACAAACGTAATCGTGCTTCATGCAGGATGGAAAGGACGGCATCGTTTCCGAGATGACCTCCATAATTAATGTCGGAAATACGGATTGGTATTTCTGTTGTGAAATGAAAATGAGTTGGAAGTTCGAGTTTGATTCGGGGCATTGATTACCAATTCAGAAAGATTCAAATATTTCGATAATGGTAACTACACAGCAGAATTACATAAAAATTCAAAACATGCCACCAAATCACGAAAACACGAAAGTGCACAAAAAGAATCTAAACCATTACCGCAAAAAGGTTGATGAAATTTGGTGTTTTCGTGTTTTAGTGGCAAAAAATCATAAATGCTGAGATGTTACCAATAATGTAAATGATGCTTAAAAATATTTTTATTCAACGATGCTTCGACTCAATCCGCGCGAGCTGTTAAATATTGAGAGCATCCACCGCACCTGCCAAAGAGATGGTTTACCCACCGCGGTTTTTGGCGGACGGATAAACAGATTGTTTCATCACTCTTAAAATGAATATGTGAGGGTTCCGATGACTCTTAAAAGCATTTTTGATGGCTTCTAATTACGTTCGGGATATATGTTACATTTGATGATATTCTTGAATTGATTTTACATTCAATTTTCCCTGCTTAATGCGCTCGATTCCTTTCACTGCGGTAGCAGCAGCAGAAAGCGTTGTGATGAATGCGATTCTATGCTGTATGGCAGCCCAACCAATGGAATATTCATCATACCGAGACTCTTCACCCAGCGGTGTATTGATTACCATCTGCACTTCGCCGTTCTTTATAGCATCAACGATATTCGGCCGCCCTTCGTTTACTTTAAAGACCGATGTTGCCTGAATACCATTCGCGGTGAGGAATTTCGTAGTCCCCTCCGTTGCGATAATTTTAAATCCTAAATTCAAATATTCTTTCATGATGCCGATCGTTTCATTCGTCTTGTCATTATTGTTCACGCTGACAAAGATTGTTCCCTCTTTCGGCAGAGGATTTCCTGCTGCCAACTGCGCTTTAGCAACAGAAGCACCGAAGGATTGAGAAATTCCCATCACTTCTCCGGTGGATCGCATTTCGGGACCGAGAAACATTTTCACTTTGGGGAATTTGTTGAACGGAAAGACTGATTCCTTCATGGAGATATGTTTTACTTTCCGGAAATTAAAATCCAGCACTCCAAGATCTTTCAATTTCCTTCCGACCATCACTTTTGCCGCGATCTTTGCCAGCGGCAGTCCCGTTGCTTTGCCAACGAATGGAACTGTGCGTGATGCACGAGGATTCACCTCCAGCACATACACGTTATTATTTTTCATTGCATATTGCACATTAATCAAACCTCGGACATGAAGAGCAAAGGCAAGTTTTTTAGTGATCTCTATAATCTCTAAAAGTTTATCTTCTTTTAACATATACGGAGGAAGCACGCTTGAACTATCTCCGGAATGGATTCCGGCTTCTTCGATATGTTCCATCACTCCGCCGATCAACACGTCAACTCCGTCGCAGACGGCGTCCACATCAAACTCAAATGCATCTTCCAAAAAGCAATCAATTAAAATTGGTTTTTCCGGAGAAACATCAACGGCAAGTTTCATGTATTCTTTCAGCGAATCGCTTGTGTAACAAATCTGCATTGCTCGTCCCCCAAGCACGTATGAAGGACGGACAAGCACGGGATACCCGATTTCTTCAGCTACAAGCAGCGCATCTTTTACGGAAAATGCCGTTCCGTATTTTGGATGCTCTATATTATTCTTTCGTAAAAGATCTCCAAACCGTTCTCTGTCTTCAGCAAGATCAATTCCCTCAGTAGATGTGCCAAGAATGCGTACTCCATTTGCTTCCAACGCCTTTGCAATCTTAAGAGGTGTTTGTCCGCCAAAACTCACAATAACCCCTTCCGGCTGTTCCAATTCACAAATGTTCAATACATCTTCAACAGTGAGGGGTTCGAAATATAATTTGTCGGTCGTATCATAATCGGTTGAGACAGTTTCCGGATTACAATTGATCATGATCGTTTCGTATCCTTCTTCGCGAAGGGATTTGACACCATGCACGCAGCAATAATCAAATTCAATTCCCTGGCCGATACGATTCGGTCCACCTCCAAGAATAATCGCTTTTTTCTTTTTTGATTGGTGCGATTCATTCTCCTGATCATAGGTTGAATAATGATATGGTGTATTGGATTCAAATTCTGCGGCACACGTATCCACCATCTTATAGACCGGGATGATTCCTAACTCTTTTCGGTGCTTTCGAACAATGATTTCTTCTGATTTCCAAAGGTGAGCGAGTTGTCGATCTGAAAAGCCGTATTGCTTTGCTTTCGTGAACATCTCTTTGGAAGCGTCCATGAGATTCGTTTTTTTCAGATCAGATTCAAAATCAACAATCTGTTTAATGTTGAACAGAAACCATGGATCAATCTTGGTTAAACCGTGGACATCATCAATGGAAAGTCCCAATTGAAATGCATAGCGAAGATAAAAAATGTTGTTCGCTTTGGGTTTCCGAAGCTGTTCCTTTACTTTTTTCGTCCAGGTTGTTTTTTGTGATTTTGAGAGTGCGTCGATCTCAAAAAGATCTTTACCATCTGCACCCAGTCCAAATCGGCCTTGTTCCAATGACCGAAGTGTTTTTTGCAATGCTTCCTTGAATGTTCGTCCAAACGCCATTGCTTCACCGACCGACTTCATCTGAACACCAAGCGTATCATCAACACCTTTGAATTTTTCAAAATCCCAACGGGGAATCTTTACGACGGTGTAATCAATGGTCGGCTCAAACGATGCCGGTGTCAGTTTCGTAATGTCGTTCGGAATTTCATCCAGCGTATACCCAACAGCAAGTTTTGCAGCAATCTTTGCGATCGGAAAACCGGTCGCTTTGGATGCCAGCGCAGAACTGCGCGATACTCGGGGATTCATTTCAATCACATACATTTTCCCGTTTGCCGGATTCATCGAGAACTGTACGTTGGATCCGCCAGTATCCACGCCAATTGCCCGCATCACTTTTATTGCGGCGTCGCGCATGTATTGATATTCCTTGTCCGTCAACGTTTGGGCCGGAGCCACGGTGATTGAATCTCCCGTGTGCACACCCATCGGATCAAAATTTTCTATCGAACAGATGATGACGACATTGTCCTTGGTATCTCGCATCACTTCCAGTTCGTATTCTTTCCAACCAAGCACAGACTCTTCCACCAACACTTCATGCGTCGGACTTTGGATCAATCCATTCTCAACAATCGATTTAAATTCTTCAATGTTGTACGCAATTCCACCACCGCTTCCACCCATCGTAAACGAAGGACGAATGATAATCGGAAATTTACCGATTCCGTTGGCTACTTTTATTGCTTCTTCAACGGAGTAAACAAATCCTCCGCGTGGCATCTCCAAACCGACTTCGAGCATTGTTTTTTTGAAGAGCTGTCGATCTTCCGCTTTTTTAATCGCTTGAAGATTTGCACCGATCAATTCAACGTGATATTTTTCCAAAACTCCCCGTTCAGCAAGAGCAACAGCGGTATTCAATGCAGTTTGTCCACCCATTGTTGGAAGAATGGCATCCGGCCGCTCCCTTTCAATAATCATCTCAACAAACTCGGGCGTGATCGGTTCGATATATGTAGCATCGGCCAATTCTGGATCGGTCATAATTGTTGCGGGATTGCTGTTGATGAGGATAATTCGATAGCCCTCTTCACGAAGCACTTTACATGCTTGGGTTCCAGAATAATCGAACTCGCAGGCTTGACCGATAACAATCGGCCCGCTGCCGATGATAAGAATGGATTTGATGTCTGTTCGTTTTGGCATTATAATCGTTCAATCGGATGGTCGTTACGATACACAAAAACCTCTGCAGTATTCAACCGCCAGAGGTTTTGAGTTTGGTTTTGTAAAAATACAAAAAATTTAAATCCGTTCCAATGAATTTTAAATCACCCCAATCCGTATCCGGGAGGAACGAAACCGGGTGTAGAGCCGTCGACTTTTTTGCCGTCGATGATATATTCCTTTTTGACCAGAACACGGTACCATTTCCGTACCGCATCAACAAGAATGATGATGGCACAGAGGATGATAATTGTTGTCAGTATACTATTTACGTAACCCTGTGTTGCTGTGGCAGGATCCTTTGTCAGCGGCCAGAAATTATCCAAAATGTTCAGCACTCCGGCGGTCAGCGTAGTAATAGAGACAAACAGGAGCGGAATACCTGAAACCCAAACATACTTTTGTTTCCCTGCATTGACGATAGCTGTGCTAACAACAGACAATGCTACAACGGCAAGCAATTGATTTGCTACACCGAACATCGGCCAGATGGTACTGACATTTCCCGTATGAATAAAATATGCCCATGCTAGCACAACAAGACCTGTTGAGATTATTGCGCCTGGCCACCAATTCGTCCTCTCGAACGGTTTATGAAATTTTCCCAAAAATTCCTGAACCAAGAATCTTCCAACACGAGTGCCGGCATCAATGGTGGTGAGGATGAAGAGTGCTTCAAACATAATCGCAAAATGGTACCAGTAGGACATTAAACTTTTCATTCCGGGGATTGCGGAAAATATTTGTGCAAAACCGACTGCAAGAGAGACTGCTCCTCCCGGCCTGCCGGCGATTGTCTCTCCCACTTCTCGAGCAAGTTCCTCAAGATTGACAGGAGTCATATTGAGTGTTGCAAATTTTTCGGGAAGAACATTAATCGCAAAATAATCTTCAGGATGCAGCGAGCAAGCGGCGATTAATGCAATGATGCCGACTAATCCTTCGATAAGCATTGCGCCGTAGCCAATAAAGCGGGCGTCTGATTCCTTATTGATCATCTTCGGGGTTGTTCCTGAAGCGATCAATGAATGAAAACCTGAAATTGCTCCGCACGCAATTGTTACAAATACAAACGGATATAATTTTCCGGGAATGATCGGACCACCGCCTTCAGCAAACATAGTCACCATCGGCATCTTCAGGTCTGGCATGACAATGAAGACACCGATCACGAGTCCTGTTACAGTACCGATCTTCATGTAAGAACTGAGATAATCCCGCGGTGCCAGTAAAAGCCACACCGGTAAAATGGAAGCAAGGAATCCGTATGCCGCCATCCAATTAATGATCTCCGTGCGGGAAAGCGAAAAATATGGTCCAAGAAACGAATTGGGAATATATCCGCCAAGAAAGACGCAGAGCAATACACCAAAGACGCCGATATAACTGGCTTCAGCAATTTTCCCTTTGCGGAAACTATTCATGTACCATCCAACAAACAGTGCAAGTGGAATGGTCATAGCAATAGTGAATGTCCCCCACGAGCTTTCATGCAATGCGTTGGTCACTGCCATGCCGAGTCCGGCAAGTGCAATGATAATGATAAATAGAATTGCAATGGAGGCGATGGTACCAGCAAGGGGACTCACCTCTTTCCGAGCAATTTCAGCCAGTGATTTTCCGTTGCGGCGAATGGATAATGCAAGCACAGTGAAATCGTGTACCGCACCGCTGATTACCACGCCGATTAACAGCCAGAGAAATCCGGGGAGAAATCCGAATTGTGCAGCCAACACCGGACCGATGAGTGGACCCGCTCCAGAAATGGCGGCAAAATGGTGCCCAAACAAGACCCATTTATTCGTCGGGTAATAGTTTTGTCCATCATTAAATTGATGCGCCGGCGTAATGCGCGAATCGTCGAAGGCGATGATCTTTGCAGAAATGAATGCGCTGTAATAGCGATACATGATCACCATAACACACAACGCACCAAGGAGAAATGGGAAGGCATTCATACAGTTACCATTTGGTGAAAGGAGATTTCTGTTTGCCAAATGTAAAACAAACAAACCGTCTTCTCAAGGGGAAAGAATAAAAAAAGTCCCGCGGAATTTTGCGGGACTTTCGGTGGGGTACCATATCCAGACTGCATCACATCCACACAACAGCTTTTCGTCTGGATAAAACTTCCTTTTTCAAGATATCAGATGTTTCTCTTATTTAATCAAAATCATTTTTTTAGTCTGCACAAAAGTTCCAGCTTCCAATCGGTAGAAATATATCCCGCTTGAAATTAACTGATTATTATTATTCTTTCCGTTCCATTGCACAGAGAATCGTCCAGCAGATTTTTCTTCACTAAATAATGTTGCGACCTCTCGTCCGATGACATCGTACACCTTCAAAGAAACATGCGATTGTCTCGGTAAAGCGAATTCGATATTCGTCGACGGATTGAAAGGATTCGGATAATTCTGCGACAGAGAATAATCGTGCGGAATAACGGAAAGCTGTTCTGTTGAAACACCGAGTGTTTTCAATGTAATAGATTTAATATCCCCGGCTTTGATCGATTGATATTGATTAAAAATGATCTTTGTTCCGCTTGGAGGTGCAGTATTGTTTCCTGCTTCATTTGTAAAAAGAATATTCGTCAGAAGATGGTTAATACCATTAACCAATCGTGCTTTAATAACAGTCGATGTAGGTGGAAATGATGGGAACGCAGAAGAATAATATCTGATATCGTTATTATTTGCATCTTTTGTGTCCACAATTCCACGGATGTTATCAAACAAAGGTTTGCCTAAGTATGTGGGATTTGCAGTGGTGTTCCAGATTGTGTCGCTGTTTTTATCGACAACAACCGGAAAAATGCGGACTGTATCTTTAAATACTGCAAAGGGAACCTTTACATAATACGACTGTGCCGGAATTGGATTCGTAACTGCTGGTACGGCGATTGCCCAGTTCACGTCATTATTAAACTGAAGTTCAATGGTTGATTCATCAATTTTTGATGGATTCAAAAAATTTTGCAATAGAGAATCAACGACTCGATATGAATTTTCCGGATTTGGTGTATTTAAGACGTTCCCTATTGTTGGCGATGTCTGTTGAACAGATTTTGTTCCGGCTTTCGCACGGCCGATAAATAATGAAAATCCTGAAAATCTATTTTCCACGTTTGAAAAAATGGGTTTTACCGGATTGAGCGTCATATCGACAGATTGCCGAAGATTCATTCCATCAGAAATTTGTCCGCGAATCTCACCGCCGGGATTTGCCGCTGTATGAATATTCACGTAGAGTTCACCCGCAATCAACTTCTTAAAGAGAGAATCCGCGAATGGATCAGTGGCATCGTTTTTCGCCCAAACACCCGCGGCAGTTGTTCCTGAAAATGTGAGTGTCTTTACCGGAAGACCATTTGCGGATGATGAGCCGAGATGAATATGTGCAGCTGTGATTGACCCGGATAACCCTGACGCGCTAATGGAATATGTTAACTGATCTTTTGCATCATTCACTGTAAACGTTCCGGTCCCTTTTGCATTTGGCAACGTTGTTATTGCCGGAATTTGTTTTAATGCAGAAAGATTTGCCGTAACCGAAGCATAATCCGAATTCGGTAAATTTTTGACTACTGTCCAATCTCTCGTCAGATTATTCCCGCCATACCAGATATCAAACACCTGTCCGGCGATTGATGGTTCGTACAGAACATATCCTACTTGACCATCATTATTGCCGACAATATTGGCGGCGATGTTGGATAACGAATCGGCAACCGACGCATAGTGAACAACTGGAAATGACCATGAAGATTTCCAGAGATTTCCATTCTCATCCGAAAATGTTAAATCAATATTGTAGTTTGGAGCAGAATAATTCATGGGCAATCTAAAAGTAAAAAATTTATCATTTGGTACTGCTGATTCGCTTCCTGATGCTATTGATCCAAATGAATATTCTTTTGCAAATTCAGTGTTGGTGGATATGGTTCCTTTTACACCGGTGAGCGTAAATGGAGTATTATTTTTGATTGTTATTGTGTAGTGAACATATTCACCATTATTCACCGTGCCGTTGTTATTTATGTTGTCAAATATTACCGGCGCACTTGTTACGTCTACGCTTCCCGCTGTGGTAAGATTCTCGACAGCATTCTGAATGGAATGGGTCTTATTATTCGAGTCAGTAAACGTAATATCAATTCCATTCGGAACAATTGATCGATTGATCGATGTTGAATTTGCAAACACTCCGTCACCTGCACTGCCATCATTATGCGTTCCATCGTCGAATAACTGAACCGATGTTCCTTTAATATTTGCAAAGAGCGAAGTAAATTTTCCTGCTTGTCCGACCCCCTTTAATGCAATATCGGCATTGGTAGAATTCGGATACGTCACTGTTGCGCTTACTGAAGGAGGAACTAATTCAAATAACGAGTTATACATGAATTGAACGTATCGATCATTTTCTTTCATCTTTGTAATGCTGTTCAGAAAATCATCCCCGATTGCCATCACAACACCGACAACAATTTCTTGTGTATCACCAAGCGCCATGGTGAAAGGACCGCTCGACTGCACGATTCTTCTATCACCCGGAGAATTAATTCGACCATCGATCCATCCTGTTTTTAGAACAGGATCGCCTGAATACCAGAAACCAGTCGGTTTGTTTGTTACAGGATTGTTCACCGGTGCCGGATCCGGAGGTCCCTGAGGAAACGGTGGTAAACCTCGCATCATTTGGTACCATTGAATTGACCCGTTAAAATTAAATGGCGGATCGGTATACATGTCCCCTGACGCAAAATAAAGGAACGAAGTCATCGACAAATTTTTATATCCCACACGTTTCTTCAAATCAAACACCGCTGTGTCACCACTTGATGGCACGATAGGGCCCTGCAGAAAGTCATAGCCAAGAGCCGGAGGAATCAGATTAAACTTGCGGTATTCACTATCGAGCGTTTTGGAATTATATCCATATCCAAGACTGAGCAGTGTATCACATCCTGCAAAATCATCTCCTGCATCTCCAATATCATAGTCTGACCAGTGGGTTATATACGCATTTTCCAATTTCGACCCGACTGGAGTTTGTGAGGTTCCTTTATAAACTACTTTAAATTTTTTATAGAGGATATTTCCGGTCTTGCTGTTAGAGTTGTATCCCCAAATTGTTACCTGCTGTTCTAGACCCATCGGTTTTGTTTTCCACGGTGAATCGCCATTTGCAATATCATTACAAACATACCAAATCACCTGATCTCCTTTGGCAATACCCGGTTCATCTGCTTGCGGAAACACTTTTGGAACTTCTTTTCCGTCTACTGTTTCAAATTGCGGCGTATAGATTCCATCGTTATTCGCATCATAAAATGGAGCTCCTTTTGATGCAGGCCATTCCTGCCAATCCTTTTTATATTGATCTCGTATTGCAAGAATATCTTCCGCAGTTACTACTGCTAACGATTTCATAAAATATTCCGCTGCATCTTGTTTTAAATCTGCAACGGCATAGTCCCGGCGAATCCTCCAGATACGGACATTAGGATCGCTTGCGCTTTCAACAATACCAGTGCGGAGACCAAGAATAGCACCGGGAGCAAATCCGGAATTATAACTATGACCGGTCACACGCGGTCCGGACTGAATTCCGTCCGTCGAAATTGCACCAAACATCAATCCTGAACTATAGACAGCGGTAGATGTCCCGCGCGGAAACGTCAGTCCTGAATTTCCGGTTGCAGGATTCCGTTCGGATTCCCCGTTATTTTTGTACCAAGACGAGATGTTATTGATATTCATCAATGTTGCTTGAGGAATGCCAAGACTTCCCTGCTGTCCCTGATTTTTTTGCAACGGTCCCTTTGCAAAGGCCAGTGCCGATGCAGCAACAATAAAAACCATAAGGGAGAAAAATTGATGCTTCATAGTGTACTCCTTCAAAAATGTGATTGGTGATGCAAATGCATTTACAAGGTGCGTGCCAAAAATAAACCTCGATAAATCATGCATTTTTCTAAACCAAAACTGTGGGACAGAGGAGTGTTTCTGTTGCATAACATCTATCCGACAGCAAAAATCAATTCCCGGTCAGTTTCTTTTTTGCTTCTTTATTCCATTTCATCACGACAGTAGAAAACTCTTCGTTTTTAATAATGGATAACAGTTTGTTCGACTCATCAAATAAAAATCCGTGAAGCTCCAATCGTTCATACAGCGAGAAAAGTTGTTCCACAACCAACTGATCCAAATACAGTGAAGGGTATTTTGTGAGCATTCGTTTCATTGTCAACAGGGCGGCATCAGGTCGATCCTTTTTTATAAAATAATTGATCGCAGTAAACCGTTCTTTCCTGTAGGGGATGTTACCATCACCCACAGAAGATTGCGACGGTTTTCCATAGGTCAGTCCAACTTCCTGCGCATTGGGAGATTCATTTTTCCTTTCAGGATTGGGAAGTTGTTCTGCTTCGATTCTTGTTAATTCAGCAACGAGCTGTCCTCGTGATTTCGCAATGACATCTTCAATGAACACATAACTATTCTCATCTACTTCGTAAATTTCCGTAGCGACAAAAATTTTTACAACAGATAGTTCTTTCGTTAACAGATATGTTCTCCGCGGTATTTCATTCTTTGTAATAAGCGGCTGCCATTGAGCTGTCTTGGGCAGAAGAACAAGCGCGTCCCCTTTTTCCAATTTTAGCCAGACATTATTCTGCGCCAATGCACTGCTCGCAATCCCGAATATCACTGCACATCGAAAAATCATATTGCCGAATGTTGTTCTCATGTGACCCTCGCCCGTTTGTTCAACAATGAAATACTACTGTATTATTAAAAATCGACCACGCGCACCGAATGTTGTCTGAATTCTTCTGGCGCAATAACATGCTCGTAATACTGAATAACGCCGCTCCTCGACGCCTCATCAAATCCTTTGTTTAACACCGTTGTTTCGACTGGTATCCAAATTGTGGATTTACCATTGACGGACTTCCGTGCAATCCATTCAACATCCACCAGATTGATCTCAAATGCATGTTCCGTTTCAATTCCGGTATCAACCAATAAAAATACATGGCCGACATCTTTCTGCGTGTTGTTATTGCTTCGATTCTTCGATGCGGGGAGAATATCAACTACTGCACACTGGTACCCGATCGACATTAAACTCGTAGCGGTATAGACAACAAGATCTTCACAATCGCCGGCCTGCTGTTCGAGTGTCTCCACGGGATATTGTACTCTATCCGTAACAAACGTTGTCGTTGGATCACTGACATATTTCAAATTCCGTCCGAGAGCGGTGATAAATCTTTTCAATGAAAAAAACATTCTCTGTTGCACGGTTTTGGACGAATCCATTTCAGCCGAAGAAAGAAGAATTTTTCTGGCATTCGTAATAATCGTTGGATCTTCCGGTGTCAGAAAAAAATGCAAATTCTTTGTGTCTCCATCCCAATGGTGCGCTTCGTGAACGGTGACCGGGACGGTGGTGACTTTCCATTCTTTTCCCCGTTCCAACAATGACAGATGCATCTCTTTCGTCTCAGACGATTTCTGAATGGTGACATCCGGAAGATAGAGGAACAGCGGCACCGTAATGGTTTGGTTGGGTTCAAGCCGTAACTGTTCCGTGCGGTATGTTCCGAGCCCTCCCTCAATTTCTAATACAAACCGGCAGTCAACCATGTCACTTGCCGTGTTTCGAATGATAATTTCACCGACAGAATTGTATGCGTAAAAATCTCGTTTCGCAAAGTAGATATCTGTCCGTTGAAAATTACTTCGCAGTAGCTGCACAAAGCTTTGTTGTGATTCTTTTCTCAAATCGTATTGAATTCCAATCTTCACGGAGGAATGCGGCAAACGCGATTCCATATCTTCATCCCATGGCGGAGAGACGGAGACATACCAGTTCTTTAGATCTTTTTCGGAGAACGAAGCAGATTTGCTTCGAACAGCGGTGTAACCTGCGGACAACTGCATCCGTTCTGAAATCGGCGCGATGACTTCGCAGGATGCCCCATAGGAGGAAAACAATCGCTTGCTCAGCTGACCTTGTAATCGAAAATAGACTGAACGCTCTTCCGTCAACCACGGAATATAGAACGACTGCAAATGCTGCACCCTCACATCGGAAAAATTTGTGATCAGATTGAGCCACGATATTCCATTCATGATACCAACACCAATCATCGGCACAACATCCATTCTCGAACTTCGTGTATCACCAATTCGTGCAACAGACAATGATGAGATGCCGGCAAAAAAAATAAATGGTTCCAGTGTGGTACTGGCAAGCACACCGGAGACAAAGTCCGCCTGGTTTCGTATATCTTCGTAATTGGATATTGTGTACGTTGTTGAGTCGATTTGGTTAATCAACGGTGTCCAAATTCGTTCTAGACGAAATACCGGAGAAAGATCGACCGTAACATCAATCGCTCCAAAATGGCGGGTGGCAAATAACGATATCGGTTTTGAAATCTGATACGATTCGTTCGTTAAAATGAGATTAGGGTTAATGAAAACCGTTTGATCGTCGGAAATATTGAGGAAGCTATCATCGGATGGTATCTCAAAATTGATTTGGTTGTTCAATCGAATATACGTTCCAAATTCCCAATACTCGGTAGCAAACCGCAGGGAGACTTTACTTTCTAAAAATTTGTTCTTCGTCGTTACAAATTTGCTGATACCCGAAGAGATTGAAAAACGGACGTCACCTTTCTCCAATTCCCACTGCGATAATTCCCGATGATAATCAAATTGTGCAAAGAGCAACATTGGACTCATCAGCAGAATACAGTATGTACAGAATCGACCCATTGAGATTATCTCTTCGATAGCCGATGTTGTTCAATCAATTGAATTAGATCCCCGCGAAACGGAATCGGCAGTTTCCGAAATCGTTTTGACACGATCTCTTCTTTTGTTTCTCCGACTGAAAGACCTTCTGTAATATTTGATTGGATATACTCCACATAGGCATCGATTCGCTCTTCAAATCGATCTTGATCTGCAATCGATGTTCCCCCATGCAGTCCTTGAAGAAATTGTTGCTTCGATTCCCGACAGAGTAAAAGAAAATGAATCACCCATCCGCGGAAATATTCCGTAACCGTGCTTCGATGCAGCAACAGATCGGCAGAAACTTTCGCGATGCTTTTGTGATCAAATTGATGTGTCCGTAATCCTTCCAAGACTTTTTGCGCGATCTCCTTCCCTTCGCTCGTCTGGTCTACGGTGGATTGCGTCCCCAATTCAAAATCTTTTGGAATAATAAATGTTCTGTCGTGCATCCTGGCATTCAACACTGACCGCTGTGTTGCCGACTGCAATTGTCGAACATTTCCCTGCCACCGTTGTTCCTTCAACCAGCTAATCAATTGAGTTGAATAGGAAAGTGACGGATCCTGTTCATACAGGAAATGTTTGAACAACGCTTCAATATCTTCAGTGCGTTCGCGGAGTGACGGAATTTCCAATTCAAATCCATGGAGACGATAGAATAGATCTTCGCGAAACTGTCCTTTCTTTGCAAGCTCTTTAAGATTTTTGTTTGTTGCAGCAATAATGCGGACGTCAATTCGGATTTCTTTTGTCCCCCCAACCCTTTCAAACACATTTTCCTGAATTACCCGCAAAACCTTTGCTTGAAATGAAGGGGTCGTTTCACCAATCTCATCAAGGAATAATGTTCCGCCGCTGGCAAGTTCAAATCGACCAATCTTTGTTTTGATCGCTCCGGTGAACGATCCTTGTTCGTGGCCAAACAATTCGGATTCGATCAATCCGTCGTTCAGCGAAGAACAATTCACAGCGATAAACGGCGCCGAATGCCGTGGTGATTTTTGATGAATGAACTGTGCGAGTTTCTCTTTCCCTGTCCCCGATTCCCCGGAAAGGAGTACAGGCATATTCGATTCTGCGATCTGTGCTCCTTTTTTAAGAAGTTCAACCAGCGGTGAATGGGGATGATATACAATGTTTGCACTCTCCGATGTTAATACATCGTGCTCCGGCGGAAATTGTTGCGAAAGTTGTTCGTAATATTTCAATTGATATCGTAAGGACTCCAACTCTTCCTTTTTTTCATCAGGTATTTCTGTACCGACAGATTTTGGATTCTCTTTGTTTGCCTGAAATGTGAATACCATACCGATGATCAATAACGACGCAGCAACCCATCCACCCGTTACAGCAACATACCAGAACGGTACAAAAAAATGAAACAACGTGAGAACAAGAATGGAACAGACAAAGCAGACTGTAGAAGTCATTGTACCAAACAGATATCTTTTTTTAATTCCATACCATCCAGTCGGAAACAAACAAAAGAAAATGACAACAGCGTAATGCCACAATTCCAATAATCTTGAACTATCGCCTGATGAGATCTTTTTTGCTGTCCACACCTGTAAAAGAGATGTCACAATTTTTGCGCCCGACGGCGAAACGACATACGATGTGACACCGGGATAGTCGATATACACAATAACATCTTTGCCATGAAGTTGAATCTCTTGCTGAAGTATCTCTAAAAAATGATGGTCAGGTTGAATGCCCTGCGCAGGAAATTGAACGATACTGTTTAGAAGGTTTCTTCCGGTGTTGTGAAGTAGCGCTGAAGCAAGAACGGTAGTATCTTTGAGGATTGGAAGTTGTTCCACGAAATCGAATCCTGTTGAGAATGGAGAAAATGTCCTGGATGCAGGAATTTCTTTGTTGCCCAAAATAACAACCGTCGATCCATTTTTTTGGGAAGAAGGGGATAACAGAAATACATTATCATTCTGTTGTAAAATCTCAAACAAATATTCATCCGATTCGGGATGGAGCGGATCTCTAGTAACAAAAGCAATATCGATGAATATTCTTCCTGCTCCTGCAGTTTCTAATTTTTGAATGATGTTTCCGTACCAACGCCGTGCAATCGGCCAGCCGCCGCATTGTTCAATATCGTGTGCTGTCAGTACTATCGTTACATAGCGCGACTCTTCAGACCGCAACCCGGATGGTATCAAAATACAGAAGAGCAATAATAAGAGTGAATTCTTCATGCAGTCATGTAAAACAGTAACATAGTAAAAAATAACAACGGGCAGATCATCCAAATATTTAAAAGGTCAACTGCCCTGTCCACATCATCAATTTACTATAAGATGATTGTTTACTTAAAATACATTTTCCTTCCAAACTCAAAATATTGGTATATGGAAAAATCATAATTTTTTCCTGTTTGCGCATGAATCAGCCGCAATGTATCACACAAACCGGATTCAATTACATTCAGCCAAAATGGATAGATCTTGCCGATCGGTTTTGAAACGCCGGTCGATCTCTGTAACGTTTCTATCACATATGCGACTTCTTTTTTGGGAATCCTGATTTCATTCGTATCCGAAAGAAGTTCGTATGTTACTACAGACGGCACGTACGGATATAGTGAAGTTGACCCGCGTAATTTTTCAAATGATAAGACCGATCCTTTAGAGATCCTTCTATTCAGTTTCACCACCATATCATTTGTGGAAGGAAATACTTTCCCGCTGTCGAATAAAATTGCAGAACCTATTGAAGCAAATGTCATTACTGATCCGACTGTATCAGAATTCAACACGCTGATAAGAGGCGGAGTGGTATAGGTAAAGTTCATCATTTCCGGATCGTACAATTCCGTAGAACCTTCATATTCCGGCGCACCAGTGACCGAACCGTTAGCACTTCTGGTAAATGCAAAATTCCTTTTGTAGAATCCCCGCTGACTTGCTTGCCCTGACTGATTTTGTGCAGTGAATAATTCAATGGTATTAAATTTCACCGATGTATGAGGGCCGAAATCCTGAATCCCTTCCTTATTTCCATTTTGATAGACCATGGAAATATCAACAAGTAACAGATTCTTTTCACCAATCGGGCGAACCACATCACCTTCGTTTCCTGCGGGTGCATCGAAGAACAGATCCTGATAGCTGAGGTTGAAAACACCTCCGCCGTTGATGCTGCCATTCGATGTTTTGTTTTTGGAACCGCTGTATTTTTTAGCGTAATAGTCTTCCTGGGACAGTCGCTTAATGATGATTCCTGGACCGTTACCGGTATTGGTACCGGTGTCATTCACACCCAGCGTATCCTTAGTGCATTGGGAGAGAAACAACGTAGAAATTAATATAAGATATGGAAATAACTGCTTCATGTTGACTTAGAGTTGCTTAGTATAATAAATCGTCACTACTCAGTGTTTATGATTTTTTGCCACTAAAACACGAAAACTCTAAATTTCACCAACCTTGATGGAGTATTGATTCAAATTCTTTTTGTGCACATTCGTGTTTTCGTGTTTTGGTGGCATATTTTTGAATTTTTATGTAATTCTGCTGAGTACTTACAATAAATCAAAAATAACATAATCTTCAACAGACCTTAAACACTTCTCCGGGATACTCTAATCCAATTACTATGCCATAATGTAATGCATTATTGAGTGTATTCTGTCAATAAAACAGCTTAAATGTGTAGAATAAGATACTAAATCTGTAGGATAGAAATCATCCTACACTCTTTACTTATTTTGCGAGGATCATTTTTCGCGCTTCTGTTTTGTCATTTATTTGTAATCGAATAAAATAAACACCGCCGGGAATATGTTCTCCATTAAAGACATATTCATATCTTCCTTCACCCTGTTTTCCGTCCACCAAAACATCCAACTCTTGTCCAAAGAGATTAAATATGGATAGTTTAATATAGAAGCTCTCTTTGATAGTATATTTAATAGTCGTCTTCGGATTAAACGGATTGGGAAAATTTTGTTCAAGATGTTCAGGTTCGGATTCATATGTTGAACGCTTGTTTTTTTGTTCGTCTGACCAACTGATTTTTATTCCACCGGCGTTGAGCCATGCATTATAAAGAAGAGTTGTGTAGAGATCCGCACCATCCTGCATCAACTCATTGGTGAATTTATTGACCTCTTTCCATAACGAAGAATAGTATGTACTATTATAATTTCTTTTTGCTAGACGAAATGCTGCACTGTCCGCTCGCATGATATTCGTTACTTTTACATGAGATTTCCCAAGCAGTGTCATGATTCTGCTTATCGGGTCAGTTTTGGGATTTTCAAATTTTTTCGGATCGGTCCACTTAAAATTGATTTGGTTATAATAACGGTTCATCATTTCAATCTCGTAGCGCCATTTTATCCCATAATTCTTCGTTAATTGACCATCATAATTTATTGTGGTGTTCAGCGGCATGGTTATATCCCCGATATAATGACCAAGATCAGCTGCTACACTCATCGTCCCGTTCCAATCTCCCCTTTTCATCCTTCGCTGTAGTGAATCGTACATTTCCAACACAAGATATGGCAAATATCCATTTTGCCGAACGGATTCATTTCCATATTTTTTTTGAAGTTCAAGCAGTGTAACAGGCATGGATTTGTTATAGAATTCCGGGTAGCGTTCCAATTCGATGAATTGTCGATACGTTTCTTCATCCTCGCGGACTTTTCGTCTGTCCACATCGCTTGCGTGGTCACCGAAATAATAATCCACATCATGGAACCGAAGCATTGAAAGAGGAAGTGAGCGAGCACCGTTCAGATTAATGACGCGGTGCCCTTCCAGACCCCATGCACAAAGTAATTCGCTGATCCCGACGATCAGGAGGATGATCCGTTTAGATAAAAAACGGTATATCATTTTTGTTGTGAGAAGCGCTTACGAAGGAGAGCTTGAATTTCATTGATATTGGCTGTAGCAATCCCTAAAAAGACGAGAAATGCACCACCAAATAATTGGGCAGAAATTTTTTCATCCAAAATAAATACACCGAGCAAAACGGCAATAATAGGTGTAACAAAAGATGTCAGTGACAATAAAACCACTTCCACTCTTTTCAGCAGCCAAAAATAACTGACGAAGGTGATGATTGTTCCAAAGATTGCAAGAAAGAAAATACTGAACAGCGCCATCGGTGTGAACTGAACGGTTGAATAATCTTCGATAGTGAGACTGCCGGTGAGGAGAATGACTGCGCTAATGGACATAGGAACAAAGCTAACAACAAAAGGACTAATATCATGTCCATATTTTTTTATGAGAACTGCCGAAAATGCCTGGATGGCGGCACTGAGAACAACCGCACCCATTCCCATCATGGTAGCAGAATTTCCATCAAATTGTATATCATGTGAAAATATTGTGACGACACCGAAAAAACCAAGCAGCACACCTAATACTTTTTGCAGAGTGATCTTATCCGACGGAATCATCAAACTGGAAATAATCGCCACACAGAGAGGGAATGTTGCAAATAAAACCGAGGTCATCCCCGAGGAGATCTGTCGTTCCCCCCAATAGACTAATCCAAACGGAAACGAAAATGAAGTGCATGCTGCAACAAGAAAGAACCAACGAGTATTCGAATTCCAGGGAATAGGAATTTTTCGTATCCGAATAATCACGAAGAGCACCAAACCTGCAAACGCAAATCGCAATCCTGCAGAAAGAAGCGGGGTCATTGTTTCAAGACCGAGTTTAATCACCAGCCAGGTTGAACCCCAGATGGTGCAGATTGCTGTATAAGCGAAAAATATTTTTATGCGGTCGGACATGGAAAAGATAGGTTTAGGATTTAGGATTCAGGATTCAGGATCCAAGGTGTTGTTTTAGAATTTAGAATTTGGTATTTGTAAATTGATAATTGGTAATTGGTAATTATTTTTTTCCTCATTAAACATCCTCTCCCCTCACTCAACCATCTTATTGAATACCAAACCAGAAATCAGTTTTGGATAAAAGAAAGTCGATTTTTGGGGCATTGTGTTGCTGGATTTTGTTACGTCACGAACCTGTTCGATCCTGGTTGGATTGACAAAGAACGCAATCTGCGAAGCTCCGCTTGCTACTTCATCCACGCACTCATGAACATTTTGGATGTAATGAATGTTCAATTTTTTTTCCTGCGCTTCCTGAGAAATTCCAAGCAGATTTCTGAGAATATAATTATGGAGAAGAACAACATCCAAACTTTTCACTTCCTGCGGAAGATTTTCGGGTACCAATGTATTCAGCGTTGAAGGATCTTTCAGTGATGCCACAAAGAATTTTGAAGAATGTTTAGAGACGAATCCGTATGCAAACTTCGGGTACTGTTTCAGTGCATTCATCATCATATCCGGCGTAGGATACACCTGCACATCAAAATGCTGCTGCAATGTTGCCACCAAGGCGCTTCCGTCATAATTCGGCAGACTATGAACAACCCGGTGTGTCGGAAAAATTACCAATCCTTCATCATCAAGATTCGTGAAAAACATCATAATGTAATTATACAATTCTTTTCCGGTATGATTCGGGTTTTGCGAACGCATTAGATCACGATATGCTAATCCTGTTTCATAACGATGATGTCCGTCGGCAATCAATACTTGCTTTGGCTCCATTAATGCTGCAATATTTTCAATCACGGAAACATCTGAAATCTGCCACAATTGATTTCGCACACTCTCAAATTCCACATCAATAACAGGAAATGTTGAATGAACAGGATTTAGATATGCATCGATCTTTTTCTCTGCATCAGAATACAGACTAAATACCTGACTGAAATTCGATTTTGTCGCTTTAAATAATTTAAACCGATCTTCTTTAGCTTTGGATAAGGTCTTTTCGTGCGGTAAAACGATCTTCTTGTCAAACTCTTCCAAATGACACAGTGCAATAAAACCTTTCCGTCGAACCTCTTTCCCTTCTGTTGTTTTGAATGTCTGCACTAATGGATAAATTGAAGGTGTTAGTTCCCGTAAGAGAACGTCGCTCGCTTGCCATTGTTCATACGTTGTAGCAGCAGAAGCATATCGATCTTCTTCTCTTCCTAAAATCAATCGAATAACATTATGAACGTCCTTATCATAATATCCATTTTGTTGTTCCGGTGAAATCACATCGTATGGTGGAGCAACAACGTTGGAAATGTTTACTTTCATTTGGTTGTATCGAATTCCACGGAATGGTCGTATCGTAGCCATATGAAACCTCGTTGAAAACTGGTGTTAGAAATTAGCGCTAAGCCGTTCGCTATTGGCTGTTAGTTTTTACTTTTGATTTTTTACTTTTAACTTTTAAGTTTTAACTTTTGCCTTTTTACTTTTCCCTTGCTTCACTTATTCTTCTTTATATCCGAACCTATCAAGCCAGTTTTTATCTTCTCGCCAGTCGCTTCGGACCTTCACGTGTAATTCCAGAAAAACCTCGTGACCGAGAAATTCTTCAATTGATTTACGTGATACACTTCCAAGCCGTTTTAATGCTCGTCCTTCTTTGCCAATCAAAATCCCCTTTTGTGAATTTCGTTCGATGACGATATCGGCAGAGATATAATGTTTTCCGTTTTCCCGCTCTTTGAACTCGATAATATCCACGGTGGTAGAATACGGTATTTCCTGTTCATAATATTCAAAGATTTTTTCGCGGATCATTTCGCTCACAAAAAAACGCTCCTGTGCATCGCTGACAATCTCCGTATCATAGTATGGAGGATTTTCAGGAAGATATTTTACCAGTGTCGTGAGTAATTCATTTGTGTTGAATTTCGTCAGTGCAGAAAGAGGAATGATTTCATCAAACGGAAAGAGAGATTGTAGATCCGCCAACATCGGCAAGATCTCTTCCTTTTTCAACAGGTCAATTTTGTTAACGATAAGAAAGGTGGTTTTATTCGCCGCTTTAATTTTTTCCACAGCCTCGTTATTCCTATCGTACGACTTTCCTTTTACTTTTTCCGCATCCACCAGCAGCAGCACAACATCAGCGTCTTCCACGGCCTGAGAAGCGAAATGCATCATCACTTCTTGTAAAAGATATTTTGGTTTAATAATTCCCGGTGTATCCAGAAAAACAATTTGATAATCTTTTCCGCTGTGAATGCCAAGGATTTTATGACGGGTGGTCTGCGGTTTATTGGTAACGATGGAGATTTTTTGCTGTAACAGTGAATTTAATAATGTCGATTTGCCGACATTCGGTTCGCCGATCAGAGCAACATATCCCGCGCGAAAATTGGGTGAGGTGGTTTCCATTATTTAAAATGTAACGAAAAAAGAGTTGGGAAGAAATGATGGATTTTGATATTAGAACTCAGATGATAATTGAACACAGATGACGCGGAAAGAATAGATTTGCATGGATAAAAATATAAAACGAACTAGTACATCCTCCTTCGGCAAAGGTGGAATAAAGAAGAGAGGTTCTTTGGATAATCATGAAATTCTTAATAACTTGAACATATGAGTACACTTGAACAACATATTATTCTTAAGAAAAATGAGGACCGACGATTGGTCCACGGACATCAATGGGTATTTAGCAATGAGATCCAGAGAATCGTTGGCGAACCAAAGAATGGCGATGTCATTGAAATTCTACGGAGCGATGGACGGTCGCTTGGAATAGGATTTTTTAATGCCTCTTCCCTAATCGCTGTACGGTTCCTTTCTCCCACCATACAAGAGATTAACGAAGCTTTTTTTGAAAAGCAGATTCGCACAGCGTTCGAATTGAGAACAAAAATGTTCCCGAAAAGTTCAACGTTCCGCATTGTCAACGGCGAAAGTGATTTTCTCCCGGGACTGATCATCGATAAGTATAATGACTACCTTTCCATTCAGACGTTTTCCGTCGGTATGGATCTCCGTTTGGAGATAATCTGCAATGTTTTGGAAAAAATATTCCACCCGCAAGGAATCGTCGAACGAAACGAATCCCCCCTGCGAACTTTGGAAGGAATTCCTTTACGAAAAAATCTTTTACGCGGAACCGTTTCCCCTACCATTGTTGAATTGAATGGTGTAAAATTTTCTGTGGACGTTCTCGGCGGACAAAAAAGCGGCTTTTTTCTTGATCAACGGGAGAATAGAACAATCCTTAAACCGTATGCACACAACGCCACCGTTCTTGATTGTTTTAGCAACGAAGGGGGATTCGGACTCTATGCTGCCGCTTTTGGCGCAAAAAATGTTGAATGCGTGGATATCTCCGAAGATGCAATCAGCAAGGCAAAAGCAAATGGTGTATTAAACAAATTGACCAATGTGCAATTTCATACTGCTGATGTCTTTCAATTTCTAGAGCAATCATTAAAGACAGACAAACGATGGGATATTGTTATTCTCGATCCACCTTCCTTTACCAAAAACAAAAAAACGGTTGCAACAGCAATTAAAGGCTACAAAGAGATCAACACAAACGGAATAAAACTTGTCGCACCAAATGGAATATTTTTATCCGCATCCTGTTCTCATCATATTGACCGGGAAACGTTTCTTAACATTATTCAAGATTGCAGCGTAAAAGCCGGTCGAAGAATCAAGCTGCTTCAATTTTCCGGTGCTGCTCCAGATCACCCCACTCTACCATCTATGCCGGAAACTCATTATCTTAAATGTGCGTTGTTTAGTATAGAATAACTATCCCGGATTCAATTTCGTGAGGTTGATATGAAAAATATTATCTATCCAATTCTCTTCGTTACTTCTCTCTTGTTGAGCCAAAGTAAAGATTCAACGATCATTTTTACATCTCCAGAACAGGAAACAGCCAAATCCTTTGAATCAACAATGGATGACGCTTGGGGTGTTGATATTCTTCTTTCCAACAATGGATTCGGACTTGCCGGTTTTTATCGTCACGAGTATTCCCGAGTTTTATTCGGTACCGTAACCCTGGGACTTGCAGAATCGAAAGATGATAACGAAGTGGAGTATTACGATTATTGGGGACAATCATTTGTTCCGGGAAAGATCAATCGATTCTTAATGATACCAATATTGTTTGGAGTGCAGTATCGCTTATTTGCAGATGACATCACTGATAGTTTTCGGCCGTATGTAAACGCAGGCGCAGGACCCACCATTGTCTTTGCAGCACCGTATGCAAAAGAATATTTTAATAGTTTCGGCTACGCCCGTTCAAATTATACAGTCGGCGGATATATCGGCGTAGGCGCTTTTTTTGGTTCAGATATGGGAAGCTTGTCTGGCATCAATATCCGGTATTATGTTGTCCCATTTAGCAGCGGAATTGAAAGTTTGCAGGATGCAACAGGAAAGATCATGCGAAAAAAAGATTTCGGCGGATTCTTTATTACAATTAACCTGGGATCAGCATTTTAAGCTTTGTCAATGACCGTCACCTTGAAGGTGACGGTCATTTTTGTTGTCATTTTTTCTTCACTTCTTTTACTTCTTCAATATTCGTTTGACTCATCCCTGAAAAGATCTTTGCGATCGCGCCAACTGTCCCGGCAACGTCTGACAAATTCGACGGAATGATCATCGTATTATTCTTTTGCGCCAGTTTTCCAAATTCACCGAGATATTGTTCTGCAATACGAAGGTTCACGGCATCAAGTCCCCCTTTATCGTTAATCGCATTGGCAATTTCCCGAATACCTTTCGCTGTCGCCATCGCCACACGTTCAATTTCCTGTCCACGTCCTTCCGCTTCGTTGATCCGTTTCATCTTCTCGCCTTCGGACTTTGCAATTGCTTCTGCTTTGTCTCCATCAGCACGGTTGATCTTCGCTTGTTTATCTCCTTCGGATTCAGCAATAAGTGCACGCTTCTCCCGTTCCGCGCGCATCTGTTTTTCCATTGCATCTTTTATACTCGGCGGCGGAACGATGTTTTTAATTTCATGTCGGGTTACTTTCAATCCCCATGGTGCCGCTGCTTTGTCAACCGCCATCACAATCTCTTGATTGATTTTATCACGTTCTTCAAACGTCCGGTCAAGATCAATCCGACCAATCTCACTTCGCATTGTGGTCTGCGCCAATTGCGTTGAGGCAAAGATATAATTATCTACGCCATACGATGCCTTTACCGGATCAGTAATTTGGATATAAAGAATTCCATCCACTTCAACGCCGATATTATCCTTTGTGATACATCCTTGCGGTGGAACATCAATGACCATTTCTTTCATTGAATGTCTGTAGGCAACCCGGTCAATAAATGGTATCAAAATATGAAATCCGGCATCTAGCGTAGCACTGTATTTTCCTAACCGTTCAACAATGAAGATTGTTTTTTGCGGTACCACTCGAGCCGTTTTTCCAAGAAGAATAAATGCAAAAAGAATGAGACCTAACAGAATATAGACTTCCATTGTACAACTCCTTTTACTGGATTGGTTTTACTTTGAGCGTGAGATTATTTCGTTCAAGCACTTCAACTGAAGCACCTTTGCTGATGGCAACGTCGGATTCTGCATTCCATAATGTTCCGTGAAATTCCACTTTGCCGCCGGTCCTCGGCTGAATATCATACAGTACAACGGCTCTCTCCCCTTTCACATCATCAATGGAGCTTCCGGAATCCGGTCGGACAACTTTTCCGTGAGAATATTTGCTTCCATATTTTCGGAATAATATCAGCGACACGATGGATGCAACCAAGAAGACGAACAATTGCGTTGTGAAACTTATTGAGACACCCAGCCAGAGTAACAGTGCTATCAACCACGCCCCGACGCCGAAGAAAATAAGCACAAATCCCGGTGTAACGATCTCACCAAGCATTAACACTAGACCGAATAAAAACCAAATCAATTCATTTGAAAGAGATTCCATGCGTACTCCTTTTTTATGCGAACCCAAAGTAGAGAAAGGTATCTGAAAAATCAACGCAATATATAGCGACATTTTTTCTCGTTATATCATTGAACATCATTTTGTTTGTTCACGTTCCAGATTTTTTGAATATTTTGAAATGGATTCTCAACATTCTTTCGTATATTTCAAAAAAAAGGAAATGAGATCATGAAAGTTATACTTCGCCGCGTAGACAGCAACTATAAAATGGAAGCAGCAAATGAACACGACAATAAGATCGTATTTGATAACTCCAAAGGGGGCGGTGGAAACGAAGAAGGCTTTCGACCGATGCAAACATTACTTGCAGCAGCAGGTGCATGCAGTTCGATTGATGTTATTTCTATTCTGAAGAAACAAAAAATTGAAACATATGACATGACTGTCACAATCGAAGGAGAGCGTGAAACCGGGAAAGATGCCAATCTCTGGAAGAAAGTTCATCTTCATTTTACATTCACGGGAGATGTCCCAAAAGAAAAAGCCCAACGCGCGGTTGAGCTTTCCGTAACGAAATATTGTTCTGTCTCCAAGACATTGGAAGCAGCAGGAGCAGCGGTAACGAGCAGTGTAGAAGTACGGTAATTCTATTCCGTGTGTTTCACTATCGCTGCATTATTTCTCTTTACCTTCACCTTTTTGGTGTTGATCTAATTTAAATTTTACAGGCAATGTTACTCTTGATTCTATTGGCTTTCCTTCCTTCATGGCGGGCTTAAATTTCCACTGCCAAATTGATTCTAGTGCTTCTTTTTCAAGCTGATTTACTGCCTGTGGGTATTTGTCATACGCTTGCGCATCCTTTAATTTTCCATCCTCTGCAAAAATATTCCGTTCCGTACAATGGGCTGAAGCGATTGACCCGTTTTCAGAAACTCTTAGAACGAAATAAAAGATACCTTCGACTCCATTCTTTCTCGCTTCTTCCGGATAGATTGGGGATTTCGTACTGATGGGAACCGGAGAACCGTTTTCAGATTCAGCAGCTTCTTTCGTCCCAATTTTTTTCAACATAAAAAATGCTGGCGCCGGTCTCCCCGCATCAACATAAAGATTGTTTTGCGTTTGTTGATCGTACCCTGATGCAACGGCGCGCACTTGATAAAACCCTTGGGGAACATTTTGGATTTTAAACTGGCCATCCTTCAACGTCGTAACCTTCAATCCGGTTCCGAGAAGTTCAACTGTCGCTTTGTCTATCGGACCTCTATCAATAATGTCGATTACTGTCCCAATGATAGATCCTTCCGGTTTTTGTTGTTGCTCTAAAATAGGTTGCGAAGAATTTGTCGATAATAATCCTTCATTGGTTTGAGCATAGAGATAGACAAACATGGAACAAACAGTGAAGGCAAAAAAAAGTGTTTTCATAAAAACTCCTCATTAATTATTTTTTATAGGATTGTAATTACTTTGAACAACGTATGCCGGCATTTCAACGACATAGACATACTCCATCTTTGGTTTCTGCACTGCCACATTCGTCGCGAGGATATAACTCCCAAGGAGCATCAGAAGCATCGCTGCAGCAAATGCAGGAATAGAAAGACTGATCTTTTTTGAAACAATTCGCCGCAACAACGGCCTGTCCGGCATATTGCTTAGTCGTGAAGACGAACTCAGTGTTTTCATTTGCATATCCAGTGCATGTGGAACGGTCGGCTTCGAGATCATCTGTAGGTCATGTTGTAATCTCAGCATGTTCCGAAATGAATTTCTGAGATCATCATCTTTGCTTAAATCAACAAAAAGTTTTTTCATCTCATCGTCATTCAGGTCTTCATCAAAACAACGGAAGAGTAATTCTTCTTTTACATTCATAGTGCCCTCCCTTTTTTGAGAGATTCTAATTTTTTCAACATTGCTTTTCTCGCCTTAAAAAGCCGCGACTTCACCGAGCTAATCGTTGTTCCGGTAACTTTTGCTATTTCCACGTAATCCATCGATTCATATTCACGTAACAACAGCACTTCTTTATATTGTGGCAGAAGTTGATCCAACATGCGCTCTACTATTTTCATTCGTTCATCTGTTTCGACCATCGGCGGAGATGCTTCCGATTCAAATACATCTTCATCTTGATCGTTAAGTTCTCGTATTTTCTTCTTCCGGTTCAGCGCAGCAAATGATTCGTTGCGTGCAATCGTGAAGATCCAAGATTTCAACGACGTTGGATGATTCAATTGTGAACGTTGAACGATCATCTTCACAAATGTTTCATGCACGGCATCTTCTGCCGCATCAGCATCTGACAAAATGCGGATGCAGAATAAAAATAATCCACTCTTGAATCGTTCATAGATCAAGGCGGTCGCATCCGAATCGCCAGATTGTAGGCGAATCGCAAGCTGCTCATCGGTGAGTGGTAATTGCTGCATCACTTATAGGATAAGAAAGGAGGGAAAAAGTTGCTCATAAAAATGATATTTGTTCACTTTTTCTTCTGGATGTTTTTTTCTTGATTTGTGCTGGTGAGTTTAAATGTGAATGGAATGACAATGACCGATTCATCGGGCTTACCGTTAATCATTGCCGGTGTAAATTTCCATTGCTGCGCCGATTGATGTGCTAGTTCCAACAATTTTGCTGCCGTCTGGCGATGAGTCGATGGGATATTGTTCAAATCCGAGAGGGATTCGATGCTGACACTTTCCCCGGGATAAAAAATAATTGCTTGAAGCAAATCGGTCTCCTTCACATTCCCATCCTTTCCAATTAAAACATTTAATGCAACCTCCGCTTCAACTCTCAGCTTTCGCGCATTCTCAGGATATTGAGGTATATGTTTATATATCGGTTTTGGTTGGACAGAATTGATATTCTGCAAAGAAAAACCAAATACCGATAATATTGATAATAGTAACACTATTGTTTTCATAGGGTAAAGGAATCCGTTCTTAAAATGATCCCTCAATTTATATAATATTCTAACAAATGCTTTAGCATAATTCAATTTAATATTCGTAAATTATCCAACCTCAACCTGCGAAAAATTATGAAAAGAACAGCATATTTTATCATTCTACAGATCATTTCCGTTATTCTTGTCCAAGCACAAGACAAGAATTATGAACTCCCCTCCTTTGATACGTATGTGATAACCAATTTCACGGCGGACAATGGGCTTCCTCAAAATACGGTCGATCTGGTCAAGCAGACAGCCAATGGATATTTATGGATCGGTACCTATGCCGGTCTTGCAAGATACGATGGAGTAAAGTTCGTTCACTTTAATAAATCCATCACTCCCGCATTTAAGATTAATCACGTTGCCGTAATGTACGAAGATACATTCGGAACTTCATGGTTTGGTACCAATGGCGGTGGTATCGTCCGGTTTACAAAACATTCCTTCAGTGCCCTCGATGCGTTTGAATCCGGAGGAAAAGAATATATTAAAACTATTCTCCCCGCCGAAGGGAATAACATCATTGTTGGAACAGAGCGCGGAGGCATTCATCGCATCAACATTGATGTTGACGGAAATATTTCCGGGATTGAACCATTCCTGGAGCAGCAACTGCCGAAAAATATACTTTTCCGTACAATGGTTCATCCGAAACAAAAACCAATGTATCTGGCAACAGATGTTGGCCTTATTCTCGTTGAAGGAAACAACGTTCAAACTTTGACGACATCCAACGGACTCCCAAATAATTCAATCACCGCTCTCGCGGAAGATCACGATGGAGCATTGTGGATTGGCACTTCAAATGGCCTTGCAAAAATGGCAGAGGGCAAAATACAATCATTCACTACTGCAGATGGTCTCACAAACAATGCCATTCGGACATTGTTCGTCGATATCGATAACACAGTCTGGATCGGGACGGACGGAGGAGGATTAAACAGATTTCTCCGCACACACGACAAAAAACAATTCGATGCATTGACTTTTGAAGATGGATTGGTAAACAATTTCATCCGGACAATTTATCAGGACAATGAACAAAACATTTGGATCGGCACCCGAAACGGCCTTAGTCAATTACACATCAGAAAATTTGAACTGTATGGAAAAAAATTCGGTCTTTCGGACACCTATGTCCGCACCGTTTTTGAAGATTCACATAAACGAATCTGGGTCGGTACTAACGGAAGCGGCTTGAACTGCCTAGAGGGCAAGACTGTAAAAATCTTGAATGAAAAAGAACTTCCCAACAAATTTATTCGTGCATTATATGAAGATAAAAATGGAGCGCTATGGATCGGAACAGATGGTGGCGGCGTCATACGATACGATGAAAATAAGAAACCCGGCCAGCAATTTACACGATATAATAGTGACAATGGATTAACCGAAAATTACATTCGAGCCTTTCAGGAAGGTTTTGACAATGATCTCTACGTTGCAACATATGGTGGAGGCATTTCAAGGATCAAAGGAGATTCCATTATTCCACTCACTACGAAACAAGGATTGGCAAACGATAATATCCTTGCCATGGTTAAATCCGGTAAGGATGAAATCTGGGTCGGTACGAACGGCGGCGGCATCAACAGAATCACTCCAAAAGGAATCGGAACGTATACCGTAAAGGACGGCCTTTCGAATAATTTTATTCTTTCGATGTTTATCGATAAATCGGGAGCATTGTGGGTTGGAACCAACGGCGGCGGCATCAACAGATTTGCCGATGGAACATTCCAAACATTTACCACGAAGAACGGTTTGCGCGAAGATGTTACGTTAATGATTATTGAAGATGATAAAGGGTATATGTGGATCGGCGGCAACCAAGGCATTGCACGAATTCCGAAATCTGAATTCCAAAAAATAGCCGAAGGAACATTAAAAAAATTCTCGAGAATTGATTTCGGACGTTCGGACGGATTGCAAAATGCTGAGATCAGCGGCGTTTCTAGTCCGAGTATCATCAAATCATCCGACGGAAAGATATGGTTTACAACCGTTGGCGGACTTGCCATGGTTGATACGGCAAGAATTGTTGATCGCTACAATAAATTTCCGTTGCATGTTGAGGAAGTGCGAATCAACGATCAAACGTTTTACCCGGATTCCACTCTTGTTATAGAGCCGGGATATTCTTCCGTGGAATTTCATTATACCGCACTAAGTTATGTGTCGCCGGAACGGATTCGATTTCGCTATACATTAGAAGGATTTGACGCAAACTGGAATGACGCCGGTACGCGAAGAACAGCGTACTATACCAATATTCCTCCTGGAGAATATACCTTCCGAGTGAGTTCTTCAATAGATGGTGGAACGTGGAGTGAAGAAGAAGCTACTGCAGAAATTGTATTTGAACCGTTCTTTCGGCAGACAATGTATTTTGGTTTGCTCGTCGGTGTCGGATTAGTGTTGCTTGGTGCAGGATTATATGCAGTTCGTACGGCAAATATTAGCCGTCATGCAAAGCACCTTAAGACGGTAGTCGATGATCGGACAAAAGAACTTGTCAACACAAAAGAGAAAATAGAACAACATCTTCGGGATGTGGAATCTGCAAGAGATGAGTTATCGCAGATCAACACTCGACTGGACAAGGCGAACAAGGAAAAATCCGATCTTCTGAGTATCCTGTCACACGATTTCAAAAATAAAGTTGTCAATCTCAATCAATTCGCTAACGCCATCAACGACAATCAAAACGATCAATTGGTTGTCCAAGAACACGCACAGTTAATGGAACAAACAACGCAATATATGCTAAAGTTGATTGAAGATACATTAAGTTCGTCGGCATTAGAAAAAGGGGAACTGGTATTCACGAAGTCTAGGATTGATATCGTACAATTGACCGAACTCGTTGTATTGAAAAACCGAATCCAAATGCAACAGAAATCACAAATCATCGATTTTTCAACGACAGCAGAGAAATGTGTTGTCAGCGGAAGCGAACGCTGGTTGAACGAGGCGATCGACAATCTTGTGAATAATGCAGGAAAGTTTTCAGATGCAAACACGACTATCTCCGTCTCGGTAGAGGTGTACGAAATGACGGCATTGATTAAGATCCGGGATCAAGGACCGGGATTGACTGAAGAGGATAAGAAACAATTGTTCCAACAATTCAAGCGTCTTTCCGCTCAACCTACCGGCGGTGAAATTTCTACCGGACTTGGACTTGCGATCGTTAAAAAAATTGTTGAAATGCATAACGGAAAAGTGTGGGCGGAAAGTACAACGGGAAGCGGCTCAACGTTTGTGATCGAATTGCCAGTATATCGCCAGCTCTAACGGATACATATCAATTCCGGAGTTTGATATAATTCCGGAATTGATATCCTTCCTCTTTTTCTTCGGAAACAAGAGTGAATACGGTTCCGATAAGATGTTCATACGGCGGGAAGAATGTATCTCCCGTTTCTTCATTTTCTACCTGGGTTAACATCAATTCATCAGCACGATCAATCGTTTGACGAAAGATCTCTCCCCCGCCGATAACGAAAATTTTTTCTTGAGTAGTTTGATTCGAAAGAGCTGTTTCCAGAGAGGAGTATGTCACTATCTCAACAGCAGGAATATTGTGCCGAGAGATGACTATATTTTTTCTATTAGGGAGAGGTTTACCAATTGAGTCAAACGTTTTCCTTCCCATCAAAACCGTGTGATAGGATGTGAGACGTTTGAATCGTTGCTGATCTTCAGGGATTCGCCACGGAATCTTCCCATCCTTACCGATGACACGGTGTGTATTCAGCGCCGCAATCAGAATGATTTTCATCAATTATTTCCAGGGAATACTAATCCCCAGCATTTCCAATTTCGCTTCAATATCTCCCCGCTCCCGATTACTTTTTATTTCTTGACCGGCGGGAGGAAGTAATCCAAATCCTCTTGCAACATTCATTGCTGCTTCTTTCCCTTGAGAATTTAAGGCCTTGATAATCTCGATCTCTATATGCGAGAGCGAGGACGCCTGCACTTTATAATCTTGAAATGCTTCCCACGCCATCGGCACCCAACGTTTCACAATTTCGTTGCCGATCGTGTTTGCATAAGCGCGAATCTCATACTGTGCATGGGAATCCATTCGCAACCAGAGAAAATGGAGAAGATTATGTAAATCTACTTTCCAATATGCTTCAGTGTAGGTAGAAAGCGGAAGATCTTTTCTTGCCTGCTCGCGCGCCATTCCGGAATTCACTCGCTCTTCATAGACGGAGCGAGCCATGTTCTGCAATTGAAGTTCCTGTGCTGATAATTTTTTCCCCGTCTCCAGATCAAAAAAACCTTCGCTCCCCTGTTTATTGTCTTTGGACTGCATTCTCCACATCTCATCACCGGCCCGTTGCGAAGCATCGATTGCCAGCGAATAACGAGTAGAATACTCATTCACGTTCGCCGTACGATGACGAATCCACTGGCGCCAGCAGTCCATTGGAACACGCACATGCAATTTTATCTCACACATTTCAAACGGTGTTGTATGCTGGTGGCGGAGCAGGTATCGGATCAATCCCCGGTCTTCACTCACTTTTTTCGTCCCTTTTCCGTACGAAACGCGTGCTGCCTGCACAATTGATTCATCGCTTCCCATATAATCCACCACACGAATGAACCCGTCATCCAGCACTTTAAAGGGTGTCCCTAATATGTCATCGAGCGGTTGAACGATTGGTCTGCTAAGTTTTTCGGCTTGTTCCATTTTTCACAAATAAAGTTTGAGTGATTTGTTCAATGTATGTATTAAACTTACTTCATTTAATCCTGAAAAACAATAAATGGCTTTTGTGGCAATGACAATTTATTTTTGTACTTGAAAATATTTTTCTTGCTTTCGCTATCATTAATACCTTTCTCGTTTCAATAAAACACATCCAGCCAGTTATGTACATCGAAGTCGAGTCCCTAATGAGTCACTGCCATTCCGGAGCCAAAATTTCCCAACTCTAACGATGCAGTCACCGCACGCTGAGCTACGCTAATTACTTTGAGGAACGAAGGCTTCTTCCCTCCCGTTGTAGCATGGTGAGGCGGTTCGCTGACTCCTAAATTTTCACAGGAGACATAAACAAAATTTCCATCTTTCGAAACTGCTATTCCGTGCGGCTCAACGCCGACATTTGGAACAGTGTATTCCACCGTTCGAGTGGATGTTTTAATCGCCGAAACCGAATTTGAATTTCTATTCGCAACAAAAACATACTCACCATTTGGCGTAATCGCAGGGATTAATGGAAATGTTCCTACTTTGATTGAATCAATAACTTTTAATTGCACAAGATCAATCACGCGCACCTCTCCCGACTTTCTGCACGTGATATATGCATAATTATTATCAGGAGTAATAGTGGATTGATATGGTTCATATTGATATTGATATCCGATAGGCAATACCGGTACACTGCCGGACATTGGGATTGTCTTAACGATAGCATTGTCCGATGTCTGTATCACAGTAACATTATCCGACAGTGAGTTTGCTACTAATACATACTTGAAATTTGGAGTTATGGAAATACCATGAGGCTTCAACATTGCAGAACTTCCGATCTCTGCAAGTTTTGTCATAGTCGCAGTGTTGACAAGTGTGATGTTCGTTTTTGCGTTTTCAAAATTGGAAACATAAGCCGTATCGCTATTTTTAGACAACGCAATTTGTGCCGGCGAACTTAATCCGGTTGTTAATTCACCCACTTTCGCATTATCTGAAATTCGAAACTTCAGCAATTTACTCCCCCCGATGAGATTGACATAATAATATTGATTTTGCCAATCAACAAAAACATTATGCGGCGCCTGCGGTGGTGCGGCGGCGGTATTTTCAACTCCGGAAGTAACAAATCGGGAGATCTTATTTTTATCCAAATCAATCACTGCCGTCAAATCTTCGCCTTGATTGGTGACGTACGCCCATCCTCGAATTGGCATGGAAGAATGTGCAACAGTCCCATTATCATTCTTCGCGCCATTGTTGATCCATCGGATGAGAAGATCGCGTAGTTCTGTGGGAAAGGAAAATCCTTGCGGCATGGAAGGTGAAGCGATCGGCGAAATTAATGTATCCATATTCAGATGCTGTATGATATGACTTCTTGAAGCACGATATGGAACAATCTGCGGAATCTCTTCTGTTCCTTCCATCACACTGTTCCAGTTGGTTAACGAAAATTCCGATCCTCCGTGAAGAGATTTCAATAATGTTGCATGTTCACTCCCTCCGTGGCATCCATGAATAGCACAACCGCTTGTAAATATTGGCTGTATATGTTGAGAATAAACAATCTGATCGGTCGGTACAGTGGATAGATTTTTTGGGATAAGAGCTATTGTTTTTGAGCCCGCTCCTTTAATGAATGTTCCGTCACTTTGTTTTTGTTCGGGCACAACAGTATAATAATATGTCGTTCCGTTGACCAAACCTGTATCAATCATTCCGCCAAGGGAAGATGTTAACACAGTCCCAATTCTTACTCCACTTTCAAATGAAAACAACGGAGTAAAATGGCGATAGATTCCAAATTGAGATATCGATGCAGAACTGATTTCCCATCCTACGCCAATTTTTGTGTGAAAACCCACACCGTAAATCTTATCAACGCTCCCAACCGGATTGGTCGTACCGATAATCGATTTGTTTTCATTGCAGCTAAAGAGAGATAATGCTGTGAGTAAAAATATAATCAAGAGCTTCTTCATTAAACTGCGGTCCTTTTTTCCACAATATATTCACTAAACCAAGACGAATCAATGCGCATTGTTCAATTCTCTACATATGAAATTAGAGTTCTCTCAATTTACATCAGCTCAATAATATTGTAATTTGACGGAGCATATGATAATATTTCCGATGAAAAATATATTCCTTTTCCTGGTCTGTTCGCAATTCCTTGTCTCTCAAAACCGTTTCCTCCTTCACGTGGATCAAAGCGGAAGACAGGAAGCGATTCGTATGCTCAGAAACGAGCAAATGCCGGACGCTATTAAACGATTTGGAAACTCGAATGATAATTTATCCGCCGTTCAATTTATTGATTCGTTAAAGTATTTTCCCAAGAATTCTTCCCTTACATATGAATTCGGGAATCTTGAAGAAGAGATGATGATGCAATGGTATCAACCCGGTGGAAATGGTTTTGTGCGTGAACTGTGGTGGGCAATTTCAAGTAACATTGGTGAGTCAAAAGAGGTAAATGTCCGCGCATGGTACCCAAATCCACGATTGAAAAATATCCCTTCAACCCAGCTCCAGAAAAATATTGGATATTATAAAAAAGAGAACGATCCTGTCAATCTTGTAACAGCATTTCGCGATCTTGCAACTGACACAACTTGGATTTATCCCCCAAAAACAAGCGATTCACTTCAGTATGCATTTGATCCACTTGGCGTTGAAGCACCATGGAAAAAAGGAGGTATGAATGTTCCGGTGCAAGCATATTCCTGGAATGGAGTAAATTTGCTCGCAACAGGCGATACGATGAAATTTTTAGAAGATCAATTGATTGGATTCACCATTCTCAATACTGCCACAGGCACTGCGGCAATTCGACAAGAAGTGACCTCCTTCCCTAATCCCGATCCTCCATTCCATTCCTATAAATTTTATCCGCGTGGTAGATTATCAACAGCAGACCGCGGTTGGTGGTTGCGTGGAGATTTTGAATGGGGTATGTATATGGTTGTAGAATACTTCTCGGCGCCAAAACCCAAGATTACGACGAGTAAATTATTAAATACAGCACAAACTGAACAACGAAAAATTTCTGCTACCATTAAAATGCAAACCATCGGCGACCCCGTCGACGTAAAATTATTTTCTAAAATTGGTAAACTGGCGTGGCAATCGACTGCATTGGTTCGCGAATCGGGATTTCTCTTTAGTGGCACCATTCCTGCTGCTACTGCTGGAGACTCAGTCTATTACTATATAACAGCTAAAGATACTCTGAACAGAACTGCCCAATCTCCAACCTTCAGCTATCAAGTGTTGAAAAAGAAAAATTCATTATTGCTATTGTTCAACGGAAAAAATCTCCCGTCTGGCATTGTTGACCCGATAATCTATCTCAAATTCACCATGAAAACAGATTTTGGAGCAGAACCATATTATGATTTTTGTAATGTGAATAGATATACGATATCAGAACTCCATTCACTTATAGATCAATACAATGCTATTTTGGAAGTCACAGGAGATGGGGGGGCATTTGATCTTACCCAATATTCGGGAAAATGGTTAGAACAAAGTGCTGCTTTACCTGCCGGTCAAAAACGGTATTATCTATTCGCAGATCAAGACCATGGCTTCATAAACAATTATTAAGACACCATCTTCGCAGAAAATACTTCTCAGACAAAATATTTCGGTGTAAAAGGATTGATCAATCAGGATTTCCCCCGAAAGCAAAATAATTTTAAGGAGGTAACATTTCCGTGGCAATTGAAAGTGAACGCAAACATTACTGCCGATATTATTTTTGGATTCATTCCCGGTGCTCTCTTGAAAGACACGGTAACGTTGTGGTATCATCCCTACTATGAAGTGCCTCTGTTTACAAATCGCATGGATGAAATACAGCCTGCTTCCAATGCCCAAATTCTGTTTACAGACGCTGTATCAAACAAAGCAGTCGGCATCAGAACGATTGATCCCAACAATCGATGGCAATCATATTTTCTCGCATTCGATTGGATGGCGCTTGAAGTCCGCAGCGATACATCTGTTGCGAAATATCAATATCCTTTTCTCGACCCCAAATATAAATGGATCGTCGACATTCAAAATATTGGTAAGATCTTTGCCAATATTGCAGGAACCTTGAATGTTCAAGTTCAACAGGTCGTGCCGACTGATTTCAAACTATATCAAAACTTTCCGAATCCATTCAATCCGACAACAACGATTGATTATCAAATCCCTTCAACTCAATTTGTCACTATTGCGATTTATGACATCCTCGGGAAAGAAGTCAATTTGGTCTTGAAGAAGGAACAAATGGCAGGCAGATATTCCATTCAATGGAATGCAGGAAATGCACCAAGCGGGGTATATTTTTACCGTCTCACTGCCGGAAATTTCTCGGAAACCAAAAGACTCCTTTTGCTTAAATAACTTCGGTAACTCATACGAACATTCCCTCTTTGTTAAGGCGTGCCCTCACACGGTAACAATTCACTTTCTCTTTCTGCGAATTCGATGTATCTTTACGCACAAAAATTCGGAAGCAAACATCTTCCACTTCTATAAACTTCTTTTTCACACTCAATAAAAAGAGTTTTTTATGGTCATCACGAACAAAACCGTACTCGTCCTCGGCGGCTGGGGACTTGTCGGCTCCGCTATTTGCCGCAAACTGATGGAAGAAAATCCTAAAAAGATTATCCTCACCTCCTTAAAAGAATCCGAAGCGAAAGATGCCTGTGAAACCATGCGGAAAGAATATCCCAAAGCAGGAAAGAATTTCTTTGTCCCATGGTGGGGCAATATCTTTGTCCGAAATGAATTTAAAGATTTAGCCCGCGAGGATATTCTTACTGATGCACCTAAACGCGCAAAATTTTTGGACGATGTCATCGACGAATTGACCCAGGAAGCGCTTGAACGTTCAGCACTCTTTCAACTGATTAACAAGTACAAACCGGATGTGATCATTGATTGCATCAACTCCGCAACGGCCATTGCCTATCAAGATATTTTCCAAAGCTCGCGCGATGTTATGATTGCAATGAAAAATAATGCCGCAAACATGCGCGAAACTGTAGAACGACTCCTCGCAACCCAATACACGCCTCAATTGATTCGTCACGTTCAAATTTTCTATCGTTCAATGAACATTGCTAAAACAGGAGTATATGTAAAAATAGGCACAAGCGGTACCGGCGGTATGGGATTGAATATTCCGTACACACACAGCGAAGAAAAACCTTCCCGCGTGCTTTTATCAAAATCGGTTGTTGCCGGCGCGCATACGATGCTTCTCTTCCTTATGGGAAGGACTCCCGACGCACCAATAACCAAAGAGATCAAACCGACCGGAGCAATCGCGTGGAAAAAAATTGCTTACGGCGAGATTGCAAAACGTGGAAAACCAATCGACCTTTACGATTGTCCACCGGACAATGGAATCGAATTAAAAGGTAAATTCAAGCTTAAAATGGAAGGGAATGTAAAACCGACCGGTCATCGGCTTAAGTCCGTATTTATCGATACAGGCGAGAATGGGATTTTCTCCCGCGGCGAGTTTGAAGCGATTGCCACTCCTGGACAGATGGAGTTTGTCACTCCGGAGGAAATTGCAGATTCGGTGCTTTATGAAATTCGTGGAGGCAACACCGGACATGATATCATCAACGCATTGGATAATGCGACTCTCTCCCCCACATATCGTGCCGGCTTCATGTTCCAGGGCGCGCTAGAAAAAATGAAACAATTGGAAAAATTGCATAACACCAACAGCGTTGCATTTGAAATGCTTGGACCGCCGCGCCTTTCCAAATTATTATACGAAGCACATCTTCTCAGAAAAGTGTACGGAACAGTGAATGTTGTTTTAAAAAATTCTGCAAAGAAGATATCCGAAGATCTCACATCTTTTATCACCAAAGATGAAGCACTTCGCTCACAGATCATTTCCATCGGGATTCCCATTTTACTTCCCGACGGCAAAACATTGCTTCGGGGTAACGAAGTGAAAATTCCCGCGTATCGCGGTCTGAACGAATTGAATATCTCTCCCGCTTCCATTGAAGAATGGACGCATGCCGGCTGGATCGATTTGCGTAGCGTCAATATGGATCAATGGAAATTGCGGCTGCTCGAGATTAAAAAAGAAGTGGAATTATATGTTGCAAACGACACCAGTTCCCGCAATTTCCGCACGATGGAATACTGGTCCAACTTTAATGATATCGACGCAGGAAAGATCGTCGGCTGGATCTTTACAGAAGAAGAAAAAGGAAAACGCATGAAGTAACAATATTTTTTGAAACACCTTTACCCAATACCTAGATTCTTACACTTATCAAAGAGGCACTTATGAAATATCTTCGTAATACATGTGTACTCATTCTCATTCTCTTCGGTATTTCCTTATCGGACGAGGGAATGTGGACATTCGACAATCCACCAAAGAAACAGCTAAAAGATAAATACGGATTCGACATCACACAGGAATGGCTTAATCATGTTCGACTCTCCTCCGTCCGATTCAATGACGGCGGTTCCGGATCGTTCGTTTCTGGGAACGGTCTTGTTATGACAAATCACCACGTTGGTGCTGGACAATTGCAAAAAATGTCGACACCGGAAAAAGATTACATCAAAACCGGTTTTTATGCACGAACTTCTGGCGAAGAAGTGAAATGTGTCGATCTGGAATTGAACGTCTTAACCGATATGGAAAATGTCACAGAAAAAGTGATGGCGGCAATTTCCGGAAAATCAGGCGGCGAAGCGATGATGGCCCGCCGGGCAATCCTTGCACAATTACAAAAAGAGAGTAATGATAAATCCGGTTTGCGCTCCGATATGGTGACGTTGTATAATGGAGCAGAATATTGGATCTATCGATATAAAAAATTTACGGATGTGCGTTTAGTGATGGCTCCGGAAAAACAAATCGCCTTTTACGGTGGAGATCCCGATAATTTCACATTTCCCCGTTACGATGTTGATATGTGTTTCTTCCGTGTCTATGAAAACAATACACCATACACTTCCACCCATTTTTTGAAATGGAACACTGCGGGTGCAGCGAATGGAGAATTGGTATTTGTTTCCGGCCACCCCGGCTCAACGAACCGACAGCAGACATATGCACAGATCGAATATTCGCGTGATTATCAATATCCCGCACGACTGGCAACTATTAAACGGGTTATCGGCGTATTAAAACAATTTTCTACTCTCGGCGAAGAACAACGTCGCCGTGCGGATGGAATGCTCTTTGGATATGAAAATTCACAAAAAGCGTTGACTGGTGAATATCAAGGATTGCTTGATAAAAACTTGATGGCAAAAAAACAGAACGATGAAAAAGAACTTCTGAGCAGGATCAATGCAAATCCTGAATTGAAAGCAAAGTTTGCCTGGGCATGGGATTCTGTCTCCGCCGCAATGGATAGAAACAAAAAGCGATTCAAAGAAATTACCTATCGAGGACTTAGCGGTTCACTTGGTACGAGAGCATTAACAATTGCACGATATGCCGTTGAATCGAAAAAGCCGAATGGCGAACGTATTCCACAATTTCAAGATGCACTTGTCAATATGACATTGCAAAACCTCTATTCACCTGCTCCGGTCTACGCAGACATGGAAGAAGTGTTATTGACAGATCGTTTTAAAGAAGCAGTAGAAATGTTAGGCGCAAATGATCCGTGGGTGCTGGCTGTTCTTGACGGAAAGACACCGGAAGAGGCCGCGAAATTTTATGTTAACGGCACCAAACTGGCAGATCCGGCTTTCCGCAGAACGCTGATAGAAGGTGGCGAAAAAGAAATCTCAGCATCAACAGATCCCATGATTGTTCTCGCGCGCAAAGTAGTTCCTATCGGAGACGAGATGCGTATGTGGCAGGACAAAAATGTTATCGGATTAATAGCCATGTCCAGCGAAGCAACCGGTAAAGCACGGTTTGCTGTCTATGGAAAAGAACTTCCCCCCGATGCGAATTTTACACTTCGCCTCTCTTATGGACAGGTAAAAGGATATGCGATGAATGGAACGATCGCACCCAGCATGACAACTATGTATGGACTGTACGATCGCGCATATAGTTTTTCAAACCAAAAAGATTTTGAATTACCGCAGCGGTTCAAAGATGGTGTTAATAAACTCACACTCTCAACACCGATGAATTTTGTCTCCTCAAATGATATTATCGGCGGAAATTCAGGCTCCCCTGTTGTCAATGCTAAGGCAGAAGTCGTCGGATTGATTTTCGACGGAAATATTGAGAGCCTCCCCGGCCGCTTCTTATATTCCGAGGAAAAGAACCGTGCCGTTTCTGTTCATACAGGCGTTATGATTGAAACAATGCGAAAATTGTATGACGCAAATCCTCTCGCAGATGAAATTGAAGGAATTGTCGCCACACCGGAACCACCCAAAGAAACTCCGGTAAAACCGACAAAACCGGCTGTGAAGAAGAAAAAATAAAATACGATAATCACAAACGTAACCGTTACCTTTATGGTAGAGGTCATGTTGATAGAACTAAAAAAAAGGCATCCCGAGTAATCGTGATGCCTTTTTTATTTTGTGATTTTTTTTATATTACACTATGAAAAACTTCGATCGACTTAACCGCCTTCCTCCGTATGTCTTTGCCGTTGTCAACGAGATGATGTCCGTGGCACGAAAGAACGGAGAAGATATTATTAATCTTGGGATGGGAAATCCGGACCAACCGACCCCGCGTCATATTGTCGATAAACTGAATGAAGCAGCGCAAAAAGGTAACAACCATCGATACTCCGCTTCAAAAGGAATTTATAAACTTCGTCTTGCTGTATGTGATTGGTATAAACGAAAGTTCAATATTGATTTGGATCCAAACAGCGAAGCAGTTGCAACAATTGGCTCAAAAGAAGGTTTAGCGCATCTTGCACTTGCAGTTTCCGGTCCCGGTGATACAATTCTTTGTTCAACTCCTGCATACCCGATTCATCCATACGCATTCGTTATAGCGGGGGCGCAGGTCATCCATATAAATCTTTTCCCGCAAGAAAGTTTTTTGGAGAGAGTCGCGGAGGCATATAAGAATACTCATCCAAAACCAAAATTTCTTGTCATTAATTTTCCGAACAACCCGACCACTGCAACCGTTGGTCTTGATTTTTTTGAACAAGCAGTGGCATTTGCAAAAGCAAACAACCTTATGATTATTCACGATCTCGCTTACGGCGATCTTGGATTCGACGGATATCAGGCTCCTTCAATCTTTCAGATACCGGGAGCAAAAGATGTTGCGGTAGAATTCTCTACTCTGTCGAAAAGTTATAACATGGCAGGCTGGCGGGTTGGTTTTTGCGTCGGCAACAAAGAGATCGTCGGAGCATTGGTAAAAATTAAAAGCTATTTGGATTACGGTATGTTTCAGGCAATTCAAATTGCAGCAATCGCCGCTCTGAATGGACCCCAAGATTGTGTCGAAGATATACGATCGATGTACGAGTCCCGCCGTAATGTACTGGTAGAGGGATTGAACAAAACCGGCTGGAAGATTGAAAAACCAAATGCTTCAATGTTCGTTTGGGCTGAAATTCCTGAAGGGATAAAAAAAATTGGATCTCTTGAATTTGCAAAATTACTCGTTCAAGATGCAAAGGTTGCCGTTTCACCAGGGATCGGATTCGGAGATGCTGGTGAAGGATTCATTCGATTTGCGTTGATTGAAAATGAAGAACGAATCAAACAAGCGGTACGGGGAATAAAAAGTGCTTTGCAAAAGTATTCCCCAAAAAAATGATATCTCATTCTCCGATAGCATAGCGAAATCCATACGTGACCGGAGGATCAACCGAAGGACTGATATACGCTCGAAAAGCAACTCTGCTCCCTGTGTCGTGCAAGGCACCTCCGCTTCGAAGAATTTTCTCTGCACCCTGGTTTGGTCCAGTCGGGTCCGTTTGATCAAAAATCTCATACGCCGAATACCAGTCTTCACACCATTCCCAACAATTACCGCTCATATCGTAGATCCCCAATTCATTTGGCATTTTTGTAGCGACGGGATGTGTCCTCCTTGATGCATTGTCAAAATTCCAAGAGACTTCGTTAATATCATTACTGCCGCTATACACATATCCTTTGCTCTTCTTCCCTCCTCGTGCCGCAAATTCCCACTCTGCTTCTGTCGGCAGTCTGTAGCGTGTCGTATTCTCCTTTTCATTCAAATACGATAGCCATAATTTCACTTCGTCCCAATTCACACGATCCACCGGCAACTGATCGCCTTTTGATAAACTCGGATTATAGTTCAATTTTGTACCGCCATTAGCGTTCTTCCATTCAATCACATTTTTCCATTCTGACTGTGTCACTTCAGTTTTTTTTATGAAGAAATTACTCAGTGTAACGGAATGAATCGGATATGCCGCATTATCAATGCTGCTAGCGCTCCCCATCAGAAAAGTCCCACCTTCGACTAAAATCATATCATGATAATCAAAACCCAAAAAGCGGATATCCGAATACCGACTTTTACTTGACGCATTTACTCCTCTCACTCGAAAGGAAAGTGTATCATCGTTTTTATTAAACCCTTGAATAAATGCAGTTGTAACATTCTCCCCGACCGTTTCTATCAAAGTGAACATTCCCTCATTTACTCGTTGTTCAATCTCAAAACCGGATTCTTCGTTGGAATTGTCTTTCCATGAAAGGACAATAACCGTATCTCCAACAATTTTTAATTGTAACAGCGTTGGTGCAAGTGTATACGAATAAACGGTCTTCACTTCAGTGCTGGTAACATTATTATCACCATCATAAGCTTTCGCATAAATAATATGCCCAGACCCATCAGGATTTGATTCCACGTCCCATCGATAAATATATGGAGAGACCAGCATTGTACCACCAGGAGGAATTTGGTTATCGATATACAATTCAACCTTTACGATTCCTTTGTCGTCTGTAGCGGATACCTGAATGAGAACACTGTCACCCATAACTTTTGACGATGTTGGCGTCATAATACTTACGATTGGAGTCGAAATATTTTGGGTTACGTTTTCCGGTGCTTTTTGGGTGCAGTTGTAATTTTGAAGAACAATAACCATCAAAATAACGGGAAGATATTTTTTCATCAGAAACCATTTCATAAATATTTATTCAGGACACTTTCATAATGATGCATAAATTTCAGTATTGTGTGGATGACAAGCAAGAATATATTTCTCTCTTTGTTTTTGGTGAATTGTCTCATTATCTTTCACAATGAAAATATTTTTTAGTCTGTTCCAGTTTCTGCTGTACGCTGTTGCTTTCAGTCAATCAAACTTCAACGTCACGCTTCGTTTGGATTTTTCTTCAGTAGATGCATTGATTGAATTGAGCGAAGGAAAAATCGCCAATGTCAATCGAGTTGCCGAATTAAAAGGAAATCAAATAGCAGCTTCTACAAGTGCACTGCTTGCCAGAGAAAAATATTCCACCCAGCTTTTTTCACGCGAGCTTGAACGGTTTCGAAACGGAGCGAGTCTTTCCAACGACATGTTTGGATTGAGTGCTTCATCCGTTTATCTGCAACAGATAAAAGCATTATCGCAGGAATCAAAAAGACGAAACCTTGATCGAAAAGTTCTTGCAACTATTTCTCCCTTTTTCCCATCGCAAACACGAATTACTGCGTCCATCCCGGTGTATTTCGTGGCATTAGGAAATGAAAATGCCGCAGCATTCGTCCGCAGTGTTGTCTGGCGGGATAATATTCCAATGTTTGTGGGAGACGGCGAAGGAGAATTGACGATTGTTGTGAATGTAACAAGATCTGTTCAGCATATCCGCGATATCCAGATTCAATTTGTGGATATGATGAGCACGCTGGCACACGAAACATTTCATGCAATCTTCGGAGTGTATCAACAAACTTCTCCGACTTGGAAGGCATTAGAAAACAATCCGGAACCATATTGGACGCTGGCAGAACTGACTCAAAACGAAGGATTTGCTTATCTCATCTCGCTGCAACAGCGAAACGGCGGTGAGTTACCGGCAGACAGACTTACTGCCGCTCGGCAATCTGTGGGTGATCTTAATAATGCATTGAAAGAATTATCTTCCCCATCCATAACATCTAGTCGTGCCCGCGAATTGATTATGAATTCCAATCTGTCCGGTTCGTACGAAAAGAATTACGGCGCAACGGCAGGATTATTAATGGCACATTCCATTGATGCAAAACTTGGCAGACAATCGTTGACTGAATGTTTAGAGAATGGTGTTGGAGATTTTTTTGGAAAGTATCAGCAGTTGGCGGAACAAAATGGCGAGCTGCCAAAGTTTGATAAAGAAGTAGTGTTGATGCTCCAAAAATAACAAACGTGACTGTCACCTACGAGGTGACGGTCACGTAACTAATTATTCAAATCGAAGAGCTTCGATGGGATCCAAATTAGCAGCCTTCCAAGCAGGATACACTCCAAAAACAATCCCGATGATAGAACAGAAAATTAAGGCGGTAATGTTCATTTCGAGTGCGGTAAAATCTAACAGAGGAGTCTGCAAAATCGCCACAGAATTATTCCAAGGATAGATGGGAGGCGCATCCAATAACAACGATACAATATTTCCCATAATCGAACCGCAGACAATACCTATCACTCCGCCGATCTGAGAGAATACAACTGATTCCGTTAGAAATTGCGATAAGACATTAGTTTTTGTTGCTCCTAATGCCTTTCTGATACCAATTTCTTTTGTCCGCTCAGTCACCGACACGAGCATGATATTCATAATACCGACACCTGCTGCAAGCAATGCAATGCAAGCAATCCCTAATGCTCCGATCTTGATCATGAATGTCGTTTCATTGAACTGAGCAATTACCGTGTCGTTGGAAAAAATTTCAAAATCATCCGGTTCACCCGGCGGCACTTGACGAATCACTCTCAGCACACCGCGAGAGAACTCCAATACTTCATTGTAAGTGTTTTGATCGCGTGCTGAGACCATGATATTGACGGAACGATCTCTGCCGTAAATATTAAGATGGGTGGTGATAGGTATAATAACCATGTTCCCTTGGGAGCCTCCTAACACGGAACCTTTATCGACTAGCGTACCGATCACTTTATATTGAATTCCGTCAGCTCGGATAAATTCACCAATTGGATTACCAATTGGGAATAATTTTTTAACAACATCACTCCCAATCACCGCTACTTTCGAAGCCGATTGAACTTCCTGATTGGTATAGGAACGGCCAAATTCAACATTCCAATTATTTGTCGCCAATCCATCTATCGATTCACCGGCAACCTGCACACTAGGATTAGTCTTTATATTTTTATATTCAGCAATTTTCCCGAATGTCCAGACTTCCAAACCGACATACTTAGCAAGTTTCATTCGATCATAAAACAATTCTGCCTGTTCATACGTGATGTCCTTCCGATTGCGAAAACGTGAACGATCATGATCATTAAAACCATTCGCCGGATATTTTTGAATCTGGAACGTATTCGCACCTAATTGACTCACCCCCGTCTCAATGGCATTCTGCAAAACACCCATAGCAGTCATAACACCGATAATGGAAAAAACACCGACACCAATTCCGAGCAGTGTTAAGACGGAACGCAATTTGTTTACACGAATTGCGTTCAGTGCCATTCCTATACTTTCTTGAACTTGCATACTTTCACTTCCTCAATGTTATTCGTGGCGCAACGCTTCAACAGGATCCATTTTCGATGCACGATTTGCCGGTAGGAAGCCGGACACAACTCCGACAAGCAACGAAATGAATATTGCTATTCCTACAACCGATAGCGGCATGGACGTCGGAAGAATCTGATTAATCATTAAGCTTAATGGATAGGAAATAATAATCCCGATGATACCGCCAAAAAGTGCCAATGCCGCAGACTCGATCAAAAACTGGAACAAGATTGTCGAGCGCTTTGCACCAATAGCTTTTCGAATTCCAATTTCCTTCGTTCGTTCGGTCACGGAAACGAACATGATGTTCATAATTCCGATGGCACCAACAAACAAAGAAAGCGCCGTAATAAATAATCCAATTCCTGCAATCACTCCGCCAATCTGATTAAATGTTTGGATAAACATTTCTTGTTGATTGATCGAAAAATCATCTTTTACTCCCGGTTTTACTCCTCGTACTTTTCGCATGATACCGCGGATCTCTTCCTTTGTATTGTCAAGATCATTAATGTTTGCAGCTTTCACTTGAATCGTGAGCCCCCTGCGATGATTGGCAAACTTCTGCAGGAAGTTTGTGATAGGGATGAAAGCAGTATTATCAAAATCCATCCCTAAAAAACTCCCTTGTTTTGTCGCAACTCCGACAACGCGAAATGTATGCGCTCCGATTTTAACATTTTTACCAAGCGGATTCTCATTGGGAAATAATTTTTCGGCAGTGGTATATCCGAGCACTGTTACCGGACGAGCACCATTAGACTCCGATTGAGAAAAGAATCTTCCCATTTCAAGGTTGAGACCGGCAACTTGAACATATTGATCATTAACTCCCTGTACGGAGATTCCATCCGAAGTAATACTGCGGTATTTAATTGGAGCCCTGCGACCGGTCACCGGACTGAGAGCACTGATCGTGGTTCCCTGATCTCGAACTGCTCGAAATTGTTTTAAATCGATATTCTTTCGATTGCGTGATGCAAGCCATTCTTCCTCGCTCGAAAACCACGAAAATTTTTGTACATACAAAACATCCGCACCAAGCTTCGAAACCATTTCATTAAATGATCTGCTCATCCCTTCGATGGCCGTTCCCATTAATGTAACCGAAACAATACCGATCACAATACCAAGTGTTGTCAGGACTGAGCGCATTTTATTTGCCCGGATCGCCTGGAACGAGATCCCAAGTCCTTCTTTCACTTCGTACGCAAAATCTGACATTTTCATAAGTTCACCATTTGGTGGGAATAAAAAAAATTAAACGTGAACGCCTGGCAATATTCTATCATCAACAACAGTATCACTTTCTACAAGCCCGTCGCGCACACGGATAATTCTGTGAGCATGACGCGCAATATCCTCTTCATGAGTGACAAGGATAATTGTGTTTCCTTGAGCGTGAAGCTCATTGAATAATCCCATAATCTCCACACCCGTCTTCGAATCAAGATTACCAGTCGGTTCGTCCGCAAGAATGATGGATGGCTTTGTTACCAATGCCCGAGCAATTGCCACACGCTGTCGCTGACCGCCGGAAAGTTCATTTGGTTTATGATGCATCCGATCTTCAAGCTTTACGTGACCCAGCGCTTCTTCTGCAAGTTTTGTTCGAAGACCCTTTTTCATTCCCGAATAGATCAACGGAAGTTCAACGTTATGCAGCGCATTCGAACGGGCTAATAAGTTAAAGGTTTGGAAGACAAACCCGATCTCTTTATTTCTGATCTTTGCCAGCTCGTTATCATTCATCTCGCTGACGTTCACTCCGTTAAATTCGTAGAGACCTGATGTAGGGGTATCAAGACAACCGATCACATTCATCAATGTCGATTTCCCGGAACCCGAAGGACCCATGATGGCAACATACTCGTTCTTAACGATTTGAACTGAAACGTCAACAAGTGCATTGACCTCCACCGTTCCCATCACATAGGTTTTTTTGATATTTTTAATATTGATGACTGGTTGCATAGGGATCCTATAATTCTTTGATTTTCTTTTGCGCAGTATCTGCACGTCGGTTGTGCGGATCAACAGCGATAAACCATTGGAATGTTTCTTTCGCTTTTTGTCTTTGACCTTTCAACTCGTAACATTCTGCAAGGGAATAAATTGAAGCACTGAATGTTTTATCAACTGATAACGCTCTATGGTATTTTTCAATTGCCTGATCGTATTTTTTTTCTGCTTTGAAAACATCTCCATAACTGTCGTAGGAATCCGGATTCTTCGGTTCCGCATCGATAAACTTTTGCATTTGAATATATGCATCCTGAAATCGTTTTCGATTTAGATAATGGTACCCCAGCTGCTTATAACCATCTCCCCGTTCCGGTTCAGCACTGATCGCTTTTTTGATCTGCTTTTCCGCTTCTATCGTATCCTTATTCACTCTCATATGAAAATTCGCCAACATCATATAACCTCGGAACGGGTTCAACTTCACAATCGCATTTGCTTGTTCAAATGCCTTCTCCTCGCTTCCACCCATAATTCCGGGCGCCATCACATAATAATTATATAACGCTTGCCGAGCTTCAATATTATTTGGATCAAGCTCCGATCCTCGTAAATATGCATTTTTCACTTTTGGAGCAAGAAACGCCTGCGACACCGGATTGGCATTCATTGTTTGCAACCCCAGAATATTACCGCGCGCAATGTGATACTTGGAGACATGTTCATTCAGATCGATTGCTTCGTCAATTTCATCTTCAGCATCATCCAAATTCCTCTGTCCCATGAATGACAATGCAAGATAGTAGTGTGCGTCTGCATCTTTGGAATTTTTCTTTATCGCTGATTCAAAAAACGATTGAGCTTCGGTAAATTGTCTTCCACTCAACAGCTTTATTCCCGTACTATCAACCTGACTAAAAGCGTACATCCCGAAAGACGCTAGCAGAATAAGAAGTTTGCAGTTCATTGTCATTAGGCAACTGTATTATTTATTTTCACCCGGTTTGCCCATTGCAAACTTGGCAGCGGAGTTTTCGACCTTCACGACTGAACCATCCTCCAAATCACGATTGATTGCTTTGTACGTTCCGCTGATCACTTCGATATCCTGAGTCATTCCGGAGATAATTTCGACATATCCTTCGTCATTAATCCCGCGCTTTACCGGAACCATTTTCGCTTTGCCGTTTTCAACAATAAAAACACATTCAATCGGTTTTTCATTCATTGACATTCCACCCGGGCCACCTGGTGACTGGGGTAACTCTTCTTTTGGTTTATCACCCTCTTTGGGTTTTGGAGCACGTGTTGTAACACTTTGAATCGGGACGGCAATAGCATTCTTCTTTGTTTCTGTTTCAATATCGGCAGTCATGGACATACCAGGACGGAGCGCGATATCTTTATCTAAGATGCGAATTTTTACCTCAAAATTTGTGACTTCTTCCTGTGTTCCGAGCCCTTTCGATTTTGCAGTATTGGCAATCTCATAGACAATACCGACAAATTTTTTGTCAGGATACGCATCAATAGTAATGCGGGATGTATCGCCGATGGAAATGTTGACGATATCATTTTCACCGACATCGACACGAGCTTCCATCATGGAAAGGTCGGCAACAGTCATGATTTGTGTCCCTTGTGTGAATCCGCTGCCGCTGACTCGTTCTCCAAGTTCAGAAATCAACTGCGAGATGGTACCGTGCATCGGCGAATAGATCGATGTTTTATTCAGGCTTTCCTTTGCATCACGGAATGACGCTTCAGCTTGACGAACACCTGCCTGCGATGATTCGAATTGTGACTTTGCCGCACTGAACGATGTTTTTGCAGAAATGAATTCCTGATCAGACAAGAGTTTCTTTTCAAACAATTCTTGCGCACGTTTAAATTCTGATTCCGCTTTTTCAAGGTTCGATTTCTGTAAATTCATGCTGGCACGCGCAGATTGAAGTCCCGCTTCTGCACGATCAACTTGTGCTTGATATTGATCCGGTTTGATCCGGACAAGCAGTTCACCTTTTTTTATTTTGTCTCCCTCTTTCACGGGAAGCACCGTAATTTCGCCGCTCACTTCAGCATTGATCTTCACCATCGTTTCCGGTTGAATTTTTCCGGAAGCATTCACCATTTGAGTGATTGTGCGACGGCCAACCTTTTCTGATTGAACAGTAATGATGTTCTCTTTTTTGCTTCCAAGCACAACAACAAGCACCAGCACGATTGCAACAACACCGATGCCGGAAAAGATGAACAGTTTCTTTTTATTTTTTTTGCCATTTGCCATAACTACTCCATTAAAATAATGTATTAATACTTTTCTCTTCCGACTGCGATTCTGAACTGCAGTTTCGCGTAAACAAAATCATATGATGATGATACTTTGTTGCTAATAGCCTGCGTATAGTTTGCTGTTGCAACAAGTAAATCCAGCAATGTATTTGAACCGAGATTATAGCGCTCTTCAGCAATTCGGCGATCTTCTTCAGCCGATTTCATATTTTTCAATGAGACATCATACCGTTTTCGCGCAGTTTCAAGAGTCAATAATGACGACCGGACATCCTTTGCAACACTCCGTTTTGCCTGCTCAACTTGCTGTTCGGCAAGTTCAAAATTTAACTGACTCGTTTGTGTCTGCGTGCTGGTTTGAAATCCGTTAAAAATCGGGACAGACAATGACAATCTCCAATTCCATGTTTTGGAATCGGTCAATGTTCCAAAATCATTTCCTGCATAACCGTATCCTGCACCCAAACTCAACGTCGGGTAATGGCCGGAACGTGAAATAGTAAGATCATTTTCCGATATCTGCTTTGCTAATAACGATGATTTGTAGTCCGGCCGCGAGTCCAATGCTTCCTGCACCAGTTTGTTATAATCTGCATATTCCTGATGGAGAGAGTCAGAAATTAATCCTTCAATCTGTTGAAGTACCGACGCATCCACGAAGAGATAATCTTTTGTCACGTCAAGCGATAACACATAAAGTAAATCTTGTTTGGAATTATCATAATTGCTTTGTGCGTTGATCAGAGCCAACTCATCATTTGCCGTCTGCACTTGTTGCCGGTACACATCGGATTTTGCTAACGCACCTACTTTATTTGATTCTTCAATGCGGGAAAGCTGCTGCTGTGATCGTTTTAGATTTTCCTGACTTACTTTCAATAATTGCTCATTTCGCAGCACAGTAAGATATGCCTGTTCAACAGCAAGCACGGTATTTTGTTTTTGTTTTGCATAGTTAAAAGCAGCTGCATCCGCTGATGATGTTGCTCTATTTAATGATGAAGTATTTCGAAAACCATCGAACAATGTCACGTTAGCATTCAAACCTGCGCTGACCGATCCATTTGCATTAATCACATCACCAACCGGTGTCGTGGATGTTGAACCATTACGTCCCATACTTGCCGATGCTGAAAGTGAGGGAATAAAATTTCCATATGCCGCAGTAACATTTGCATCTGAAATTTGCATGGAATTTTTTGAGCGGATTACATCAATATTTTTTTCGAGGGCGGTTTGAACGGCTTGTTGTAGCGTCATGTTCTCTTGCGCCTGGACTGCTGCTATAGAAAACAGCGAAATTAGCGCAATAGTGAGGATATTTTTCATTTCTATCTCCGAAGTTTAACAAAACTATGTGATTTTAACGGTGTTTATTGCCAAAAGTTACAACAAAAGTCAAAATTCTTAGTTGTTGGACGGTATTTTCGTAAGCAAGTTTAACTGCAAATTTTTGGATTAATAAAGATGATGAAACAGTTACCTTAAAGGGATTGATTGGATGATTGAGAATGATATTCGCGGACAACATCATCCTTAATCTCTAAGAGGAACTTCAACGCAGGATCGTGTTCATTCGGTATACGGCCTTCCAAAATTGCTTCTTCAATTTTTGATTTAAGAACGCCAACAAGTTTTCCGGCAGGGAGATCGCATATTTGCATAATTTCATCTCCACGTACAGGAGGTTGAAATGCACGCAGTTTATCTTTCTCCTCTACTTCCCTCATCTTTGCATAGACCTGATCGTAATTTTCGGAATATTGCTTTACCAATTTTGGATTTTTCGATGTGATATCTGCTCTGCAAAGCGTCATCAAATCGTCAATCTCTTCTCCTGCTTCAAATAATATTCGCCGCACGGCGGAATCAGTAACCGTCTCATCCACCAATTGCATTGGACGCTGGTGCAGACGAACAATTTTTTCGACATATGGAATATGCTCGAATGGCAACTTCAATTTGCGGAAGATATGCTTTACCATTCTTGCGCCGATTTCTTCATGACCATGGAACGTCCAACCGATTCCTTCAATAAATTTTTTTGTCTTTGGTTTTGCAATGTCATGCAAGAGAGCTGCCATTCTCAAATAGATATTTCCCGTCATGACACTGATATTATCTACAACCTGACAGGTGTGAAGAAAGACATCTTTGTGATGATGATCCTGACGCTGGTCGACTCCGGACAATTCAGCAACTTCCGAGAAGACAATGTGTAATACGCCGGTATCGAACATCAACCGTAAACCGACAGACGGTTTAGGGCTTGCCATTATCTTCATAAACTCTTCTGTAATCCGTTCTTGTGAAATAATGGCAAGTCGTTCTTTCATTTGAGGAATCGCATTTCGTGTTGTCTCTTCAATAGAGAATCCCAATTGAGAAGAAAATCGGATGGCACGCATTATGCGAAGAGGATCATCATCAAATGTCGCCAACGGATCAAGCGGAGTACGAATAATTTTTTCGTGAAGATCAGCTTCACCATGAAACGGATCCATCAATTCACCCCGCTGTGCTGAATTGAGCGAGATGGCAAGTGCGTTCATCGTAAAATCACGGCGGGAAAGATCTTCCTCCAACGTTCCAACTTCCACGATAGGATTGCGTGAATCTCGATGATAACTTTCTTTCCGCGCTCCCACAAATTCGATCTTTCCCCCTTCGGTTGGCATCATTGCCGTTCCGAATTTTTCATAGGTTACGATCTTTCTCTTTTTCAATGCGACGGCAACAGCTTCGGCAAACTCAATCCCGTTTCCGACAACGACAATATCAATATCACTCACCTCTTTCCCGAGAAGTTTGTCGCGAACATATCCGCCGACGACATATGCTTCTATAGAGTGTTCATCCGCAACAGCGCCGATTTTTTTGAGAAACGTATTTGTGATTTCCAATTTCATAAATCGTAACACAGCTATCTGTTTACTTAAAAATAGTTTTTATAATGATGAACAATTATACATTAAATTTTTGCACTTGTATTTTATTCATAATCTGTTGGGCAACATCAAGCGCCATTCGTCCATCCTCGCCATTAACAACAGGCCTTGAATTATTTTGCACTGCTGTGATGAATGATTCAAGTTCATATTTCAGCGCATTGATTTTTTTAATTTCCGGCTGCTCATAGATAATATTTCGTTTCTTTTTTCCTTCGCCAATCTGGCCCAGCAGCATCGTTGACCAAATACTTCCTTCCCCCTCATTACCAAGGCGGAACACATCGGCGCTACCTTGCTGAAAATCAATAGCGATATACGCATTACTTTGAAACATTCGCATTTTACGCATTTTATTCCGAGAGATGCGGCTTGAAGTAACATTTACAACACAGCCATTTTCAAACTGCAGTCGCGCATTTGCAATGTCTGGCGTATCAGAAACCACGGCAACACCATTTGCATCGATTTGTTTGACAGGAGAATTCACAAGACTGAGAATAATATCAATATCGTGGATCATTAGATCGAGTACAACAGCAACATCAGTACCGCGTGGATTGAATTGTGCAAGACGATGCGATTCAATAAACATCGGTCGTAATTGATATGACTCAAGCGAAATGATTGCTGGATTAAACCGTTCAATATGTCCAACCTGAATCAACACACTTTTTTGTTTTGCCAGTGCAATTAATTCATCGGCCTCAGCTAATGTTGAAGTGATCGGTTTTTCGATCAAGACATGTTTTCCTGCCGTCAACGCATATTTTGCTACTTCAAAATGGGTAGTGGTAACCGTTGAAATACTCAGCGCATCGACGTTGTTCAACAATTCATCCATCGCCGTAAATGATTTCACCTTATATTTTGATGCTATTTCATTTCGTTTCTCTTCATTCATATCATACACGCCGACAAAATTTGCTGTATCAATCTCTGCATACATCTTTGAATGAAGTGAACCAAGATGACCGACTCCCACAACACCGATTCGCAATCGTTTATTATTCATAATACTACCTGCGATCAATTTTATTGAAATTTTTTTTCAGATTTGTAATCGGCGGATAGGTTACGATCGTTTTTATATTGTTTTCGGTCGTTCCGGGGTTTCGTCCCCGTACCAAACCGATCACACGGTCAAATCCGCCGAACCGTTGATCGTGATAATAGACTAATGCTGTATAGCGATTAATCGTTCTCCAATCATTTCCTTCCAGTGCAATCCAATCTTGATTAATAACATTGCCATTTCCATCCACATCACCAAGAACATATTGATAATCATAAACACCTCTGCGGACCCAATGACGGATCTTGAAAAGTCCTGTGATTGAATCACTTTTTAATTCATACTCAGGCAATACTTTCCACTCTGTAAATCCACCCACAATAAATATTTTTTGATTCGGAACCTTTGCTAAACGAAGACGCATTTCCACTTCCAAATAATCAGCGTTCGATCCCGTAAACGCTTTTAATTTTGATGCTCCGTTTGCATCAGGTTTTGAGTTCCATTGAAAACGAGAAACATCCGGCTGATCACGTAAAACCGCAAGTGCGTTGTTGGGATAGAGAGAAGTGGAAGAAAGATCCAGCCGGCGATATTCATTTCCTACCGAAACATCCCGTTTCCAAAATGTCTTTTCCGGCTTTAAGAAATCTTCAACAAACGTTTCAGAATTTTTAGCATCAACATCAATGCGTGAAGGTCGATCGATATTCCAGTTTTTGATAATATCCACCACCGTTGCATTGGGATGGTAAATGCTGTTTTCATCCGCTGCCGCATACTCCGATGGCAATGAGACCGAGACGGAAATGAAACTCATTTGATTCATGGGAGAAGAAAAATCAGGATGGTATCTATTTTCAATCTTCATCGTTACGGGATATCGTGGCTCAGCCACGATGAATTTTCCTTCAGCAAGCACTTGATCGTTGGCGTCTCGGTTTACAATGGAAAATATGTAGTTCCCTGAATAGACGAATTCAACAAAATTTTTATCGTTCGGGAAAGAATTCTTGTATCGATATGTATAGTGATAAACACCATTTGACGCCGCAGTGAAAAACAATGTCTCAGAACGGGTTTTTGGCTCATAATTGACGAATAAATTTTCATCTATCTTCCAATCCTTCGATGCATGCTTGAAAATAATATGCAGATTGGGCGGCAGCGAAGTGGTAACATCGAACTCAATGGTCACTTGTTCGCTTTTGGTAATAATTGGAGGACGATATTCATCATCATTGGCATACGTACGTAGACCAAAAATTTCAACCTGTGCAAACAACTGCGCAGTAAAAAAAAGAAACACGATGATATTTTTCATAGATATTCCCGCAAATGCGTGATTTACTTCTATTGATACAGTTGTTGTAACCAATTAAAAAATTCTGATACACTAAAAAAGAGAAAATCTGGAGATAACTTCATCACTTCATCTTTTCCATATGAGTCCCACACCACAGATGCAATGTCAACACCTGTTTCACGGGAAGCTTTGAAATCCGCCACTGCATCGCCGACCATTAATACCGTGCTCGGGTCGAGTGAATATTGCAGCAATATTTTTTTAATACCATCGCCAGAGGGTTTGAATTCGTCAACATCATCTCCGGTCACCGTCATATCAAAGTACGAAGTAATTCCGAATTGTTCGAGCGTTATGTCTGTTGTGGTTCTCCCTTTTCCCGTAAATAATCCAACCAAAACTCCTTTTAATTTCAAATAGGTTAGGACATCGATCGTACCGGGATAAATTGAAGCAAGCGTATTATGTTGCTCACGATAGAATCGATAGTAGTCTACCATTGCAGCCTCAATATGCGTTGAACCAATCATATTCTCCACCGCCTCTTTTTCCGGCGGACCAAAGAGATTGTGGATTTCGCTGTTCGTCAAACTTTTTTGAATATATTTTTCCGCAACATGATTAAATGAATCATAAATCAATTGATTCGTTTGAGTCAACGTTCCGTCCATATCAAAAATAATGCACGTATATTTTTTCATGCTGTGTCAATATATAACTTCGGTATGAACAAAAAAAAAGCGTCACGCTGCAAACTGCAACCGATGACGCTTTGAAATGTTATTGTTTACCAATTAATCGATAGTAATATTCAGCAGATTATTGCGAACGATAACCTGCCGGAGAATTTATGCGATTGTTACTTCTTTTGAGAGATAGACATCCTGGATGGCATTCAGGAGAGTAACGCCATCCTTCATCGGTTTTTGAAATGCTTTACGACCGGAAATTAATCCCATTCCGCCTGCGCGTTTGTTGATCACTGCCGTTTTTACTGCATCGGCAAGATCATTCGATCCTGAAGCACCGCCGGAGTTGATCAAACCTGCACGTCCCATATAACAATTTGCTACTTGATACCGTGTCAGATCGATTGGATGATCGCTTGACAATTTTTCGTACACAAGTTTGTCGATCTTACCGTAGCTTGAGCCGCTCATGTTCAGCGCATTATATCCGCCGTTATTTTCCGGCAGTTTTTGTTTAATAATGTCTGCTTCAATCGTTACGCCAAGATGATTCGCTTGTCCGGTTAAATCAGCCGAAACGTGATAGTCTTTTTCTTTTGTTTTGAACGCGTTGTTACGCGTGTAGCACCAGAGGATTGTTCCCATTCCGAGTTCATGCGCCTGCTGGAACATTTGACTTACTTCCCATATCTGTCGTCGCGATTCGGGTGAACCAAAATAGACTGTTGCACCGACTGCGACACATCCCATATCCCACGCCTGTTTGATGCTTGCAAATAACGATTCATCATACGTATTGGGATACGACATGAATTCATTATGGTTGAATTTGAGAATGAATGGAATTTTGTGTGCATACTTTCGAGCTACTGATCCGAGAACACCTAACGTTGATGCAACACCGTTGCATCCCCCTTCTATCGCCAGTTTCACAATGTTCTCGCCATCGAAATACATCGGATTCTTTGCGAAGGACGCGCCGCCGCTATGTTCAATTCCCTGATCAACAGGTAGGATGGAAACATAACCGGTGTTTGCAAGGCGTCCAGTTCCAAATAATTGCTGGATGCTCTTTAATACTGGCGTCGGTCGATCTGTCTGAATAAAAATATCATCAACAAACGATGGTGACGGAAGATGGATTGATTCTTTTGGAATCGTATTACATTTATGGTCAAGCAGATTCTTTGCATCTGCTCCGAGTAGTTCAACAATATTGACTGACATAATGAGTGCTCCTTATTTCGCGATCAGTTTTTTGTATGCTTCAACGTCCAGAAGATTTTTCACTTCATCGGCATTGGCGAGCGTTACTTTAATCATCCAACCGCGTTCGTACGGTTCTTTATTAACAAGTTCAGGTGAATCCTGAATCTCTTTGTTTACTTCTTTCACTTCACCGGTGACCGGTGAATAAAGATCTGAGACGGCTTTCACCGCTTCTACGGTACCGAACGATTGTCCGGCTTCCACTTTTTTTCCAATAGAAGGAAGTTCGACGAACACGATATCGCCAAGTTCTCCCTGTGCGTATTCCGTGATGCCTATCGTTCCAATGTTTCCTTCAATGCGGATCCATTCATGATCTTTTGTGTATTTGAGTGTTTCGGGAAAGTTCATAGTGTGCTCACGGTTAAAGTTGAAAAATATTGTTTGATTCACGGTTCAGGATTCACGAATTGCACCCTGAATCTTGTTCATGCTATTCTTTGAAGTCGAACGTTTCAATAAATTTTGTATCAAAAATTCCGCTGCGGAATTTTTCACTCTTCATCACTTTTTTATGGAACGGAATTGTCGTGCTGATTCCCTCGATTATTGTTTCATCCAACGCCATAGAGATCTTGTCGATTGCTTCTTCCCGTGTATTGCCATGGACAATCAACTTTCCGATCATGGAATCATAATACGGTGGGATTTGATAGTCTGTATAGACATGAGAATCGATCCGAATGCCGTTACCGCCGGGAAAATGCAAACTCGTAATTTTTCCGGGGGATGGACGAAAATCATGATTGGGGTCTTCAGCATTCAGACGGCATTCAATAGCATGACCGTTTAATTTTACTTTTTTGATGGAAAGTTTTTTCCCGTTGGCAACATTAATCTGCTCTTTTACAAGATCAATTCCCGTAACCATTTCCGTTACACAGTGTTCAACCTGGATACGAGTATTCATTTCCATAAAGTAGAAATTTTTGTTTTTATCGAGAAGAAATTCAATCGTCCCGGCACCAAGATACTTTACACTCTTTGCTCCCCGAACTGCTGCGCTTCCCATTTTTTCACGTAACTCTTCATCCACAGCCGGCGAGGGGGATTCTTCAATCAATTTTTGATGGCGGCGCTGCACAGAACAATCACGCTCTCCTAAGTGGATCACATTTCCGAACTTATCTCCAAGCAATTGAATCTCGATATGCCGCGGTTCTTCCAAATACTTCTCAATATAACATCCGCCGTTGCCAAACGCCGATTCTGCTTCCGCACTTGCAGTATTGAATGATTTTTCCACTTCATCAAGATCGCGGACAATTCGCATTCCACGACCCCCTCCGCCAGCAGTTGCTTTAATGATAACCGGGAGACCGATTTCTTTCGCTAGTTTCTTTGCTTCAGTTGCATCTTTGATAATTCCATCGCTCCCGGGAACTACCGGAACGTTTGCCTTCCGCATGGTGTCTTTTGCAAATGCTTTATCTCCCATCGCATTGATCATCTCCGGCGTCGGTCCGATAAATGTAATGCCGGAAGAAATGCAGATTTCCGCAAAATTTGCGTTCTCTGCCAGAAATCCATAACCGGGATGAATAGCATCAGCGCCCGTTACTTCAGCGGCAGCCATAATACGAGGAATCTTGAGATAACTTTCTCTACTTGGGGCGGGGCCGATACAGATTGCTTCATCGGCAAAACGAACGTGGAGGGAATACTTATCCGGTTCAGAATAAACAGCAACGGTTTTTATTCCCATCTCTTTGCATGCGCGAATAATTCGTAAAGCAATTTCACCGCGGTTTGCTATGAGTATTTTTTTGATCACGCAATTACTCCAAAATAAAAAAATCCACACACGAGGGAAGTGATCATACTATCGGTCATGATGCTCTCATCTGTGGAGTTAACAATTTACGGTTCGACTAAAAAGAGAACCTGTCCGTATTCAACCGGTTTCCCGTTGTCAATATTAATTTTTACGATTGTTCCGGTGATATCGCTTTCGATTTCGTTCATTAGTTTCATTGCTTCCACAATGCATAACACTCCCCCTTGTTTCACTTTGGAACCAACTTCAACATATGGTGCGGCATCCGGTGAAGGAGAGCGATAAAATGTTCCGACAATCGGCGATTTTACTTCGTGATATTTTTTCCCATCGGAAGCTGGAGTAGGCTTTACTGCTTCCTGAGACGGAGCCGGTGCAGATGCAGGCATTGGTGCAGGTGGCATAGCCATTTGGTACGCTGGTGCAGAAATAACATTCTGTGGTGCGGATTTTGTGATGCGGATCTTATGACCCTTCTCTTCCAGCTCAACTTCGTTTACAGCACTTTTTTCAACCATCTCCAATAACTGCTTTACATATTTTAAGTCCATTGAATCTCCAAGAATAATGGATGAATGGTGAGAATTTTACTGCTTCACTCTTTCAAGATATTGCCCGGTGCGTACATCCACCCTGATCACATCCCCCTCATTAATAAACAGAGGAACATTCACCATTGCACCAGATTCTACTTTCGCAGGTTTTGTCGCCCCGGTTGCCGTATCTCCCTTTACTCCAGGTCCTGTTTCAGTGACTTTCAAATTCACATTGAATGGAAGTTCTGCTGCAACCGGCTGGATTCCGTCAAACATAATTTCGACGATTTCCCCTTCTTTCAAATACTTTGCACCATCCCCGAGCAGGGTCTCTTGCACAGGAATTTGTTCAAAGGTCTCCTGATCCATGAAATTGAAACTTTGACCGTCGTGGTAAAGATAAGAATATTTTTTTCGTTCAACACGAACAACTTCAATTTCTTCGCCGGAACGGAATCGGTTTTCAACAACACGGCCATGACGCATATTTCGCATTTTCACTTGATAAAATGCACGTAAATTGCCCGGTGTGCGGTGCTGGTGTTCTTCTACAATGTGCAATTCATTATTAAAGCGAATGAAAATACCATTTTTGAGGTCTGCTGTAGTGGCCATAAATCTAGGAAAATCCTTTTCTTTTTGCTAAATTTGAATGATTTTGATACAAAAGTCTATAAATATAGAAAGAATGAGCTACATAATCAAGAAAAGAGATTCAGATGAGAGATTTCATTAGGAGAATGCAGATATCAGATCCCAGACATCAGATGTTAGTATTAGGATTTCCTCGGTCTGTTGGAATTTGGATTTTGTTATTTGGAATTTCAGCCTCTGGCTGCGTTTCGGAACCGACACGGAACTATAAAAAAGAGTTTGTCAACACTTATGCTGAACTTACTCTTCTTTTTGAAAAAGAAAAGATGGTCAAAAAACAGACCGACTCATCGTACCAAATTATTGTCAAAGATTTCTTTGTGAAGAAAGGTGTAGAGCAGGAGATCTTTAAAAAACAGATCGAAGAGATGTCAAAAGACGAACAGGTGTGGAAACTTTTTATTCAGGATGTTTCTGTTGCAATGGATAGTTTGAAGAGTGGTAAGTAGTTGAGTATGTAGTATATTGACAATATTATGGTCAATCTCATATGCCTTTGTCTCAACTACTCACCGACGTTTTTACTCAACTACGCATTATTAAATCACTTCCCCCATCACAAACGGTTTTTCTTTTTTACTGTGTAACAATTTCATAACTGAATTGACATTCTTTTTATCAACAATAAATATCAATCCGACACCAAGATTAAATGTGCGTGTCATGTCATATTCAGGCACCTGTCCTACGGATTGGATCAAATCATAAATAAACGGACGCTGCCAAGCAAACCAATCAATCTGTAATTTCAATCCTTTTGGAAGAATACGCAGTGTGTTGCCGATAATTCCACCGCCGGTAATATGCGACATTCCTTTCACAAGATTTTTATCTGTCACTGCTTGGATGGGTTTTAAATAAGACCGATGTACGGCAAGCAGAGCATCTCCGAGAGTCCCATTCAGTTCTGCGAATTTTTTCTTGAGCGATATTTTGGGAATCAACACGTGACGGGCAAGGGAATATCCGTTGGTGTGAAGTCCGGCGGATGGAAGTCCGATCAACACATCCCCTTTTTTGATACTCTTTCCGTTCACAATTTTCTTTTTATCAACAACACCAACGATTGTACCTGCAATATCAAACTCTCCCGCAGGATAAAAGCCGGGCATTTCAGCTGTTTCGCCCCCGATGATTGAGCAGCCATTTTCTTTGCACGCTTTTGCGAATCCACCAATTACATGTTCAGCAACGGTTGGAGCAAGTTTCCCGGTCGCAAAGTAATCCATAAAATACAACGGAACTGCGCCACAGACTGCTATATCGTTGACGCAGTGGTTCACTAAATCTTGGCCGACGGTATTATATCGTTTCAGCGCAAATGCGATTTTCAGTTTTGTGCCGACGCCGTCAACACTTGAAACCAGTACCGGTTCTTTGAGTTTAGGAAATTTCGCTTCATAGAAAGCACCAAACATCCCAATATCAGTTAATACGTTTTTTGTAAATGTAGAACGGACTGATTTTTTAATCCTGTGCACTACTTCTTCACCGGCATCGATATTCACGCCTGCTTTTTTGTATGTTTGACTCAATTTTTGATCCTTTCACATTTGCATAAGAATATAAAAAAATTTAAGTTAGATAAGAAATAAAGAAAGGATTGTGTATGACTGATACAAAGCAAAAAGCTATTGATCTCATCAAATCGTTACCTGATCAATCAACTATTGATGATATTATCAGTGAATTACATTTTAAAATTCAAGTTGACTCAGGACTACAACAACTTGAAACAGGAAAAGGAATCCCTCATTCAAATGTAGTAGAACGATTTGAAAAATGGCTGAGAAAATAAGATGGTCCCCTCGCGCCGCCGATGACCTGGAAGATATCTGCAATTATATTGCTCGTGATTCAGAACGATATGCTGCAATTTTTGCTGGAAATATTTTTCAAATCATCAACCACATACCGGACTTCCCTAACTCCGGAAGAATTGTTCCCGAATATAAAAATGAGAGTCTTCGCGAAAAAATATTCGGGAATTACAGAATAGTGTACCGTTTGAAAAATGAAGATGTAGAAATTGTTGCAATTCATCACGGAACACGAATTTTCTCATTATAATCCTTTCTTGTAAAACTTTTCAATTGTGGGTATATTATCTCAATATGAAAACAACGATAGTGCATCCGCTGAACAAGGAATTTCGCATCAATAACATCTTTTGCGTTGGGAAGAATTACGCTGACCATGCAAAAGAAATGGGGGGTGAAGTTCCCAAAGAGCCGATTATTTTTTTGAAACCGACTTCCGCAATCATTTGTGATGGAGAGAATATCGTCCTTCCGAAAATGTCCACTAACGTGCATCATGAAGTTGAGATGACTGTGTTGATCGGTAAACGGGGAAAGGATATTCCCCTTTCTGAAGCGATGAAACATGTGGCTGGGTATGGTGTCGGTTTGGACATGACGATGCGGGATAAACAAATAGAAGCAAAAAAAGGTGGCAACCCCTGGTCAATCGCAAAGGGATTTGATACTTCCGCGCCGCTCTCCCCTTTTCTTGAAGCATCAAAAGTTACCGATCCACATAATGTTGAAATAATTTTGAAGGTCAATGGAAAAGTGCGGCAACACTCCAACACAAAAAATATGATTTACCGCATTGATATCCTTATTTCTTTCCTTTCATCCATTTTCACATTGGAAGAAGGGGACATTATTTATACCGGAACGCCGGAAGGTGTAGCCCAAGTTGTTCACGGCGACATCTTGGAAGCGGAAATTCCCGGTGTCGGAAAAATTCACCACGTAGTTCAATGAAGAGAAGATCGACATTAAGACAGGTTGTTCGGATTCTGCGGGGAAACCAGCTGGTTCAGATGACAATTGCTATTTTCATTGTCATCAATGTGACCGCTGCAATCGTCTATTTTTTTGAACATCGGTACAATCCTGAGCAGTATAAAAATTATGGTGACGCATTATGGTGGTCCATTGTAACGGTTGCTACCGTCGGTTATGGTGACATCGTTCCAAAAACAGAACTGGGACGAATATTCGCTTCACTGACTATTCTCAGCGGTGTTATTTTAATATCACTCTTTACCGCAACGATTTCTTCGGTATTTGTTGCGCGAAAAATTAAGGAGAGCCAAGGCTTGCAAGATATCGACTTCACCCAACATACACTCATGTGCGGATGGAACGCACAGGTAGAAGATGTTCTTCGAATCTTCGACCGCTACCATAGCAAACAAATGCAGATCGTCCTTATCAATGACGCCCAGCCCGAAAAAATTGAGGCGGTAATTAATGCATTTCAAAATATCGAAATAAAATTTGTCCGCGGCGATTTTTCACGGGAGACAATCTTGAATCGCGCAAATGTAAAAATGGCATCGGCTGCTATTGTTGTTCCTGATATTGGAAGTGTAGGCGCGGATGAAAAAACGTTACTGTCGATATTAACAATGAAGTCTCTCAATCCAAAATTGAAGGTCTGTGCACATATTCTCAATCGGGAAAATCGTCAACACATTAAAAGGGCGAATGCCGATGAAGTAATCGTGAGCGAGCAACATACAGCATTCTTTCTTGCGAACAATATTCTTTATCCCGGTGCAGCACAGGTTGCCAGTGAAATGCTGGATTACGAACGAGGAAATGATGTTCACCGAGTCGGAGTGCCGGACATGTTCATCGGAAAAACATTTGGTGAACTCTATATCGATTTTAAAAAATCAAAAAATTGGACGATCCTTGGCCTTGTGAACGAAGAAGAAACTGTTAATCTCAGTGATATTCTCTCACACGATACATCGGCAATCGATGCTTTTATCGAACGTAAGTTTCGCGAAGCAGGAATCAATGTGGCTGAAAAAACAGGAACAAGGGTCAGTGTTAATCCCTCGTTCGATTATATTCTGCAGAAAAAAGATATTGCCGTTATCCTGGGAACACTTGAATGAAAACACTCGATATAGATTTTTTGGAAAAGATCCCATTGTTCATCGGCTTAACTCGAATTGAAATAGAGCATGTTCGATCCATCATGACTATTCGGACGATAACGGAAGGATCATTCATCATAAAAGAGAATGAACAGGGGCATGAGATGTACATACTTTTAGATGGTGAAGTTGAAATCTCTCGAACGCTCCTTTTGAAGATCTCCGGCAGCGGCATGGATCATCGTGATAAAATGTTGAATAAACTCACGGCAGATGATTATGCATTTTTTGGCGAAATGGGACTATTTGATGAAAAAAGCGAACGTTCTGCAAGCGTCATCGCAAAAACACGGTGTACCGTAGCAGTTTTGGAACGCGATACATTCTTTCATCTGACGGAAACGAACAAAGATATTGGTTACGTCATCGTAAAAAATATCTTGAAGATCGTCAGCGACCGTCTCGATAAAACAAACAGAGATGTTCTTAAATTAACCACAGCACTCAGTTTAGCGCTAGAACGATAATCCAACAAAAAAATTATTGTAATTGTAAAAGAATCCCGCCTAAAAGCGGGATTTTTTGTTCAAAAATTTTTATTTTAGTCTAATGTAAAAACTGAATGGAACTCAATGGCTGAACTCGCAAAACAATATAATCCTCAAGAAGTCGAAGATAAAATCTATCAATGGTGGGAATCGAGCGGATTTTTTCACGCAACAATCAATCCCGATAAGACTCCTCACACCATCGTTATTCCCCCGCCAAATATCACCGGCATTCTTCACATGGGACACATCCTCAATAACACACTACAGGATGTCTTCACTCGCTGGAAACGGATGCAGGGATTTGAAGCGTGCTGGATTCCCGGAACAGATCATGCCGGTATCGCAACTCAAAATGTTGTTGAAAAAGCGTTGCGTAAAGAAGGAACGTCCTTACGTGATTTGGGACGTGAAAAATTCGTCGATCATGTTTGGGAGTGGAGAAAACAATATGGCGGAACAATCAATACACAACTCCGCAAACTGGGTGTCTCCTGCGATTGGGAACGAGAACGATTTACAATGGACGAAGGACTTTCGAATGCTGTCAAAGAAGTGTTTGTCCAATTGTATGACAAAGGATTAATCTATAAAGGAAAATACATCGTCAATTGGTGTCCGCGCGAACAGACGGCACTGAGCGACGATGAAGTAACGGCGGTTGAAAGTGTCGGTCATCTTTGGCATATCAAATATCACATTGAACATTCCGACGAGACAATTGTTGTTGCCACGACACGTCCTGAAACAATGCTTGGTGATACAGCTGTTGCGGTAAATCCAAAAGATGAACGATATAAAAATCTTATTGGTAAAAATGCCATTGTTCCAATCGCAAATCGAGTTATTCCGATTGTTGCCGATGATTTTGTTGATCCTTCATTTGGAACAGGTGCGGTAAAAGTCACTCCCGCGCATGACCCGAACGATTATCAAACGGGAATCCGTTTAAATCTTCCTCAGATCATCGTCATGGACACCTCAGCAAAGATGAATTTGAATGTTCCACCAAAATATCAGGGTCTTGACAGATATGAATGCCGACGAGAATTATTGCGCGATCTTGAAAAACAACATTATCTTGTCAAGATTGAAGATCATACACACAATGTGGGACATTGTTACCGCTGCGACACGGTGATTGAACCGTATCTTTCTGATCAATGGTTTGTGAAGATGAAACCGCTGGCGGAACCTGCATTGAAGGTTGTTCAAGAGGGAAAAATTAAATTCTATCCCGAACGGTTTGTGAAAACATACGAACACTGGATGACCGGCATCCGCGATTGGTGTATCTCCAGACAGTTATGGTGGGGACATAGAATTCCGGCGTATTATTCACCTGATGGGAATTTTGTTGCTGCCAGAAACCTTAATGAAGCGTTTGAAAAGTTAAAAGTAAAAAGTAAAAATGTAAAAAAAGAAGAGATTCGACAGGATGAGGATGTTCTTGATACATGGTTCTCGTCATGGTTATGGCCCTTCTCTGTTCACAATTGGCCGAACGAAACAGACGAACTCAAATATTTTTATCCAACCGATGTGCTTGTCACTGCACCTGATATTATTTTCTTTTGGGTGGCGCGAATGATTATGGCGGGATTGGAATTTAAAGGTGAAGTCCCATTCCGGCATGTCTATTTTACCAGTTTGATCAGAGACTCATCAGGCAGAAAGATGAGCAAATCTTTGGGCAACTCTCCCGATCCGCTTGATGTCATCTCAACGTACGGTGCAGATGCGCTTCGATTCACTGTCTTGTTCATTGCTCCCGTTGGACAGGATGTTCTCTACGATAATGACAAATGCGAGATCGGACGAAACTTTGCCAACAAGATCTGGAATGCAGGAAGATTCTTGATGATGCACAGAGATCAATTGCCAATTGACAATGAACAATTGACAATTGCCCCAGGAAAAATTTCAGAAGATCTGTCAGATAAATGGATTATTTCACGATTCAGTTCGACAGTAAAAAATGTCACAGAAGCGATGGATAATTTCAAAGTGAACGATGCAGTGAAATTGCTGTATGATTTTCTCTGGAAAGATTTCTGCGATTGGTACGTAGAATTTGTCAAAAACCGAATGCAAGAGACGAGTGATGTTCATCTGAAACGGAGCATTATTAATCGGGCACTCAAAATCTATGAAGAAACACTCAAACTGCTCCATCCGTTTATGCCATATGTAACAGAAGAGATCTTCCAGCATCTATCGGAACGTAAAACAAACGAAACGATCATGCAGACCATGATGCCGCAGATATCGCTGACCGAGTCACAGATTGATAGTGATATAGAAAAACAGATGGATTTCTTTCAAAATGTTATCCTCGCAGTCCGACAGATCCGCAGTGAGATGAATATTCCAATGTCCAAGACGATTGATTTTGTTGCGAGCTGCAATGACTTCGAGAAACAATCAATCCTTGAGAACAATCGAAATGCCCTTCAAAAGTTATTGCGATTAGAACACATGACTATTGGAATGGCGCTGGAAAAACCGGGATATGCCGCAAGTTCTGTTGTAAACGGTCAGGAAATTTTTATTCCTCTGAAAGGAGTGATCGATACCGGTATTGAGCGCGATCGGTTACAGAAAGAGATCGACCGTCTTGAGGGGCAGTTGAAAGGTGTCATGGCAAAACTGAATAATCAGAATTTTGTCGGCAAAGCAGCTCCCGAGGTCATCGAAAAAGAGAAGAATAAACAACAGAATTTCCAGGAGACGATCGATAAACTTAAAGTGAACTTGGAGCAACTGGTTGGATAATCGGAAGAACAAAACAGAGCACGGTCAGTCAATCGACCGTGCTTTTTTATTTTCCGCACTACAGAAATCCAACACGATTCTTCTTGAGTCGTCCAGACAAGACGACCTGAACAACAAAAATCTCCTCTTTGTTTCCCCCTTTGAAATTCTTTCTGCGACGACACTTGAAGATATTCCGGCACTATTTGAATCGATTGAAAAACACCGCAAACAAAACCGTTGGATTGCCGGTTATGTCAGTTACGAATGCGGCTATCATTTCGAAAACAGTATTCCATCGTTTACAAAAAACGCTTCCCTCCCTCTTGCTTGGTTTGGCGTCTACGAAGCTCCATTACGAATCAATTCAGAACTTTTAGATTCAATAATTATTGATCACGAAATTTCCGTTCGGAATCCCGAATTATTAATTTCCAACGCTGATTATAAAAAAAAAATCGAGCAGCTAAAAGAATACATTGTCAATGGCGATACATATCAGGTCAATTTTACAGATCGATATGCATTCGACTTTACTGAAGATCCTATCGATCTCTATTTTGAGTTGCGGAAAAAACAGCATGTTCCCTTCGGTGCATATGTAAATCTGGGAACAGCACAGATATTGTCATTCTCCCCGGAGCTTTTTTATCGACGCATAGGAAATTCCATTACGACAAAGCCGATGAAGGGAACATGCATACGAGGTCGGACATCGGAAGAAGATGTGCAGTTATCCGAATGGCTGAGGAATGACGAGAAAAATCGAAGTGAAAATCTCATGATCGTCGACCTCCTGAGAAACGATATCGGTAGGATTTGCCGAAATGGCTCCGTCGATGTAAAGAACATGTATGCTATTGAAAAATACGAGACTGTCCTGCAAATGACATCCATTGTCAACGGAATACTGAAGGATGATGTAAACTACTACGATATTTTCAAATCTCTCTTCCCTTGCGGTTCGGTCACTGGAGCTCCAAAGATCCATACGATGCAGATTATCAATGAATTGGAGCAGCATCAGCGGGGAGTGTATTGCGGGGCAATTGGCTACATTGCTCCTGATGAAGAATCGGTGTTCAGCGTTGCCATCCGTACTCTTGAATTACAGAATGGAAAAGGTATCATGGGAGTTGGCAGCGGCATCGTCTACGATTCAGTTCCGGAAAAAGAATACGAAGAGTGTGTATTAAAAGCGTCATTCCTTCTAAAGAACCAGCCTGAATTCCAATTGCTGGAAACTATCTTATGGAAAAATGAATACACGTTCCTTCAACAACACTTGGATCGGTTGAAAAGATCTTCCGAATATTTTTCATATCCGTTTCATCAGCATATAATTTTGGAAGCATTGAATAATATGCAAAGCACGTTTCATCCCAACCAAGAATATCGCGTACGGTTACTCCTCTCCCGCAACGGCGCACCAATTGTTGAATCGAAAGAATTATTCCCTATCGAATATTCCACGGTAATAAAAATTGCTCCCGAGAGAACTGATTCATCAAATACATTTCTCTATCATAAATCAACAAACCGAGAATTGTACAATCGGTATATGCAAAAAGCTCAGAACGAAAATATTGCCGATTATATTTTCCTGAATGAGAGAGATGAAATTACCGAGGGTGCAATCACCAATATTTTTGTTCAACAAGGGAAAATCCTTTTTACCCCTTCTATAATGAGCGGTGTGCTTCCCGGCATATTTCGCGGTGAGATATTGAGAACGGATCAGAATGCTGTTGAAAAAGTCATCAAAATGGACGATTTACGTAGGGCCGACTCAATTTTTCTCTGTAATTCTGTCCGAGGTAGGTACAAAGTAACTCTTTCCGAATAGTGTTTTTTTCCTTACTTTCTATCTATACTCTTATCGAAGCCAATCCAGACTTCGAGTATTTTTCCTTATTACTCCAAAAGGTTCAATGAACAAAACTTTACTAGTTCTCATTACTGCCTTTACTCCCCTTTTTGCGCAAACAAGTTATAATGTCTCTCTTTATGGTCAAATGAATACGTATGGGGTCAACCCTTCTGCGAGCAATTATTCTGAAGTATGGGGATGGACTGATACTGTTAAAAACAGAGAGTATGCTTTTATTGGTAGTCCTCTTGGAACTTCCATTGTTGATATTACAACTCAACCGGTAAAAGAAGTAGCGTTTCTGATAGGACCAACAACGAATAACTTCTACAAATACCATGAGTTCAGAACGTACAAGCAGTATCTTTATATCGGATCCGAAGGAACGGATATAAATCGCAATGCTGGGATTCAGATCGTTGATTTGAGCACGTTACCTGATTCTGCTTCGTTGAAAAAGGTTTATGTTTGGATTGACACGACCAATTTTACCACATTCACCACTAAAAAATATTATCGTGCGCACACCATAAGCATTGAAAAGAATTTTCTGTATGTGAACGGAGGAGATTTTGGCGGAGTAAGAATCATGGATATTAAAGATCCGCTAAACCCAATACAGGTCGGATCGTACGGAAAAGGAAGCACACCTTATGTTCACGATGCAATCATCAAAAATGATACTCTCTACGCTGCGTCGATCAACAAAAACAGAGTGGACATTGTTGATTTTACGACAAAGGGAGATTATACAGAGAATTCAACGGCAAAAATCGTCAGTAAAACATTGACCCTTCCAGAAGGAAGAACACATCAGATTTGGTTAAGTGACGATGTAAATTATATGTATGTGTCAACCGAAGTAGTCAATGGAATTTTACACGTGTATGATATATCTAATCGCACAAATCCGGTTGAAATTGCGAAATGGGTTTCCGATCCATCGAAAAGTATCCACAATGCCTTTGTAAAAGGAAATTACATTTACATAGCTTACTATACGGAAGGATTCCGAGTTCTTGATATTTCAAATCCTTCAATCCCCATCGAAGTAGCGTTTTACAAAACTTATACCAATCCAAATCCACCAATATTCGCTGGCGTTTGGGGGGCGTATCCATATTATCCATCAGGAAAAGTTGTCGCCTCCGACATGAATACCGGTTTGTATGTTTTTGATGTGGCTGAGAAAAAAGGAGGAAGAGTAACTGGTACTGTGCGGGATTCGTCAACACAGCAAGTTCTCTCCGGAGTTGAAATACTCATCGAAGAGATGGGACGAAAACAGACAACCGATGTATCCGGAAAATTTCTGTATGGTTCTGCAGAGGGCAAACATACAATCAGATTTTCAAAAGGGGGATATATTTCAAGAGTAGAAACAGTTCTTACAAAACCTGCAGGTCTTGATACGTTCAATGTTTCCCTGACTCCCGGAACAACGACTCTCGTTTCTGAATATCAGAACACTATTCCCAAAAAGTTCAGCGTTTCACAAAATTTCCCGAACCCATTCAATCCTTCAACAGCAATTTCTTTCTCGCTACAAGAAGAAGGATTTACCACTCTAAGAATATTCAACGCGTTGGGACAGGAAGTTTTTGTCGCCGTTAATCAATTATTACCTGCGGGAGTATATTCAACGACAATCAATGCTTCCACTTTCCCAAGCGGAATCTATTTTTATTCATTGCATTCCGGCAGATACTCAATGACCAAGAAAATGGTGCTGACAAAATGAAAAAATTATTCTTCGCCCTATTATTTTCTTCCATTCTTATCTCCCAGGAACGTTACAGTCAAGTTGAGATTCCTGTCCAATCTAAAGCTGAATTCCAACGCATCGCTGCGTTAGGTGTTGCCATCGATCATTTTACCGGGAAAGTAGGGGGCAACATTTCTGTATTTTTAAGCGCTTCCGAATTAAAAATTTTGGACGACGCAGGGATTCATTATTCAGTTCAGATCAACGATTGGCAGCAATATTATGCCGAACAGCAGCAGCAGGATAGTTTTTCTAAACAACAATTTGCTGCTGATGTGCCGAAATATTTCCGTTACGGATCGATGGGAGGATTTTTAATCTTTGATGAAATCCTTCAGCAATTAGATTCCATGACCCTTCTCTTTCCAAATCTTGTTACAAAAAAAGATTCTATCGGTGTCACTATCGAAGGGAGAACGATCTTCGCTATCAAAATCTCCGACAACCCAAATACTACTGAACAAACAGAACCGGAAGTTTTATACACTGCGCTTCACCACGCTCGCGAACCGGAAGGAATGATGACGGTGATCTATTACATGTGGTGGCTGCTCGAAAATTACGGCAAAGATGCTGAAGCAACATTTCTCGTCAACAATCGGCAAATGTGGTTTATTCCGGTCGTTAACCCTGATGGGTATGTTTATAATCATACTATAAATCCGTCGGGCGGCGGCGGTTGGAGAAAGAACAGAAGAAATAATGGTGACGGAACTTTTGGGATCGATCTCAATCGCAACTATGGTCAATTCTTTATGTGGAATGCCCCAAATAACGGATCGAGCGCTTCAACAGGAAGTGATACGTACCGCGGTACTACTCCTTTTTCTGAACCTGAGACATTTGCCATGAGTCAATTCCTGAAAAAACATTCTGTCAAAACTGCTTTTAATTATCATACCTATGGAAACTATTTAATTTATCCATGGGGTTATAGTTCTTCCGAAAGCAACGATTCGCTCCTCTTTAGGCTTTGGTCGTATGATATGTCCATGACAAATAGATATTCCATCGGAACGGATCAACAAACTGTCGGATATTCTACGCGCGGAAATTCCGATGATTACGCCTATAGCGACTCAGCGAAATCAAGAACATATGCTCTTACTCCTGAAGTTGGAACAACGGGATTTTGGCCGGTAAAATCCCTTATCTATCCGCTTGCTCAAGAAAATTTATTGCAGAATAAATTGCTATCCTATTATGCGGGCCCTTATCTTGCCATAAAATCTTATACCGTTGACAAAAAAGGTGTCACTGTACGTTTTATCAATAAAGGACTGGCGGAAACGAATGATATGCCTATCTATTTGTCAACATCGGATGGAATAGCCCCGCCGTCAATATTGTCCGGTGTGATCCCTTCTTTTTCGGAATCAGAAAAGAGTTTCTCAATCTCACAGGGCGCCAATGTTTCTTCCATAAAAATTTATTTGCAAGATTCATCTGGCGCAATGCTAAAAGATAGTATTACATTTTTTACCGGAATTCCCGCTGTACTTTTGAACGACAGTGCAAATTCTACTTCGCTCTGGTCAATGGGAACAAGTTGGGGTTTGGTATTTGATCCAATAACAAGCGATGGTTCCTTTACCGACAGTCCAAATGGAAATTACGCAGCAAATACAGAGAACTCGTTGACCTTGTTGAATACTATTGATCTGACCACATACCAACTTGCAGAATTAAAATTCAGAACAAAATGGTCTATCGAATCAACATGGGATTTTGCCCTTGTTGAAGTCTCGACAAATGGCGGATCAAATTGGATATCGTTGAAAACACAATTGTCGCGCAAAGGATCCGGAAGAACCGGAAGCAAACAACCTTCCACATCATACGGATATGATGCCTTTACTCCTGGGCTGACATGGGTAGAACAAACTGCTGATCTCACTCCATATGTTGGGAAGCAAATAAAATTACGATTCCGTCTCTCTGCGGACGGTGGCGATCAACGGGACGGCTGGTACGTAGACGACATCCGTGTTCTAGCATATACAACTGGACCAAATTCTGTAAAAGAACAATCAGTTCCATATACCTATTCACTTGCCCAAAATTTTCCAAACCCTTTTAATCCTTCAACCACCATTCAATTTTCGGTAGAACAACTCAATCGCACATCGTTGAGAGTGTATAACGTGTTAGGTCAAGAAGTTGCGATGTTATTGGATCAGGATGTTGCTCCCGGTACATACTCAATAAATTTTGATGCGAAACAGTTGTCATCGGGGGTTTATTTTTATAGATTTACTTCAGGAAATTATACTTCCATTAAGAAAATGACCTTAGTGAAATAATGAATACAATCGATATTCCAAACTTTCGGATGAGTCCAGTGGTTGATCAAGTTGGGATCGAAGAGCGTGCAGCCCGATTCACGACGCGAAGCATTAAAAAAGCTTCCAAAGTACAAGCATTAAAACTTGCACTCAGCATGATCGATCTCACCACGCTTGAAGGAAAAGATACTCCCGGGAAAGTGAAACAGATGTGCTACAAAGCGGCACATTTGTGTGACCAACTTCCTGATCTTCCCACCGTCGCAGCAGTCTGTGTGTATCCTAATCATGTTCGAACTGCAAAAGAAGCGCTTACCGGCACAGGAATAAAAGTAGCATCCGTAGCTACCTCCTTCCCCAGCGGGAACACAACTCGGGAAGTCAAAATTTCGGATGTACATTTTGCGGTGGATGAAGGAGCCGATGAAATTGATATGGTCATTTCACGCGGCCAGTTTTTGGAAGGAAATTATAGTTTTGTATTCGACGAAATTTCCGCCGTGAAAGAAGCGAGCGGCGCTTCCCGGCTGAAAGTCATTCTGGAAACTGGTGAACTTTCTACGCTTGATAACATCCGGCGGGCAAGCGACATTGCAATCTATGCCGGCGCTGATTTTATCAAAACCTCGACCGGAAAAATTCAGCCAGCCGCGACAATGCCAGTCACTCTTGTGATGCTTCAAGCAATTAAAGATCATTACTACAAAACTGGGAAAATGGTCGGCATGAAACCTGCCGGCGGAATTTCTACTGCAAAATTAGCCGTTCATTACCTTGTGATGTTGCACGAAACACTTGGCGATGCATGGATGACAAATGAATGGTTTCGATTCGGGGCCAGCAGTCTTGCCAATGATATTTTGATGCAATTATCGAAAGAAAAACAGGGTGTCTATCAGGGAAAAGATTATTTTTCCATTGATTAATTTCTCTGTCAGGACGGCGTTTTCGCTGAACTGAACTATTTCAATTTAAGAGAACTTTTATGAACAAAACAAAAACTTCCGAATCGACCGGTACATCGTTGAAATTCTTCGGCGATTGGAAATATGCTCCGGCTCCTGAAAGTAAAGATCATATCCATCTGAAGGAACAGTATGGTCTTTTTATCAATGGGAAATTTGTACAGCCGAAAAGTAAAAAGTATTTCGATACGATCAATCCAGCCACAGAACAAAAAATTGCACAGATAGCTGAAGCAGATGAGCAGGATGTTGATCTTGCGGTGAATGCGGCCGCAAAAGCATATACCAATGTATGGAAGAAGATGCCGGGGAAGGACCGGGCAAAATATATTTATCGCATCGCACGAATGATCCAGGAACGTGCCCGTGAATTGGCCGTCATTGAAACGATGGACGGCGGCAAACCGATCCGTGAGTCACGTGATATTGATATTCCGCTCGCGGCTAATCATTTCTTTTATTATGCTGGCTGGGCGGACAAATTGGATTATGCTTTCCCAAATCGCACTCCACAATCGTTAGGAGTTGCGGGACAGATTATTCCTTGGAATTTTCCGCTCCTCATGGCCGCTTGGAAAATTGCACCGGCGCTTGCCACCGGAAACACCGTTGTTCTTAAACCAGCGGAATCTACTTCGCTGACTGCATTAAAACTTGCAGAGATCATCGCTGAAAGTGGCTTACCGGATGGTGTTGTTAATATTGTCACGGGATTCGGAAAAACCGGAGCGGCCATTGTCAACCATCCGAAAGTGAACAAGGTTGCATTTACCGGAAGCACCGATGTCGGTAAGATTATCCAAAAGGCGATTGCCGGAACTTCAAAAAGAGTAACATTGGAACTCGGTGGAAAAGCAGCGAATATCGTTTTTGACGATGCTCCTATCGATCAAGCGGTTGAAGGAATTGTTAATGGCATCTTTTTCAATCAAGGACATGTCTGTTGTGCAGGCTCTCGTCTTCTTGTGCAAGAAGGTGTTGCAGAAATTGTCATCAGGAAATTGAAGGATCGAATGGAAACACTTATCGTCGGTGATCCGATGGATAAGAACACCGACATCGGCGCAATCAATTCCAAAGAACAATTGTTGAAAATCCAAGAGTACATCAAGATAGGAATTAATGAAGGTGCTGAACTATATCAAAGCTCCTGCACTCTTCCCAGTAAAGGATTTTTCTGCAAACCGACATTATTCCTGAACACATCACAGTCTCATAGACTAGTACAAGAAGAGATTTTTGGACCGGTACTTGCCGTGCAAACATTCCGCACAGTGGAAGAAGCGATCGAAAAGGCAAATAATATTCCGTACGGACTTTCAGCCGGTGTTTGGACTGATAAAGGATCGAAGATTTTTAATCTTACAACAAAAATGCGCGCCGGTGTAGTCTGGGCAAACACCTATAACAAGTTCGACCCGACTTCTCCTTTTGGCGGATACAAAGAAAGCGGATTCGGCCGTGAAGGCGGATTACACGGCCTTCTTCCCTATATACGATTATAATTGTGGATTACGACAATGTCTCGAATTGAAGTTTTAAAGACGTACAAAATTTATATCGGAGGACAATTCCCCCGAACGGAAAGCGGCAGATATTATCCGCTGACCAATAAGAAGAAAGAACCGATCGCGAATGTAAGTCTCTCCTCGCGAAAAGATTTTCGGAATGCTGTTGTGGCAGCACGGGGCGCTTTTGGCGGATGGTCATCGCGCGCGGCGTTCAATCGCGGCCAGATTCTTTACCGCATTGCTGAAATATTGGAAGGACGAAAGGATCAATTTATTCAGGAATTGATCATCCAGGGAAGTACAAAAGCATCGGCGCAATCCGAAGTTTCAACGGCAATTGACCGCATTGTCTATTTTAGCGGCTGGTGCGATAAATATCAGCAATTGTTCGGAACAGTGAATCCCGTTGCCTCTTCTCACTTTAATTTTTCTGTTCCTGAACCGACTGGCGTTGTCGCTATCATTGCACCGGAAGAAACTTCACTGCTCGGATTAGTCTCTGTCGTTGCTCCTTGTATCGCCGGTGGGAATACATGTGTCGTTCTCGCATCCAATAGCAAACCGCTCTGCTCCATCACCTTTGGCGAAGTTCTTGCCACTTCGGATGTACCGGGCGGAGTAGTCAATATCCTTACCGGAACGAGTGAAGAATTGCATGCGCATTTTTCGAATCACATGGATGTCAATGCAGTCGTATACTGCCGGCAGAATGAAAATGAAATGAAAGCAGTCGCACAAAATTCTGCTCTCAATGTAAAACGGACGTACTTTTGGAATAAGGACTGGTCGAAACCGGAGAATGAACATCCATATTTGATCATCGATCTTCAAGAGGTGAAGACGACATGGCACCCTATTGAGAATATTGGAACAGCAGGAGCAAAATATTAGGATCATCATCCATATCGTTGTTGCCTGCTTTGTCACAGGATTCTTGCAGAGTTGTTCTTCCCCCGAAGAAACAATGGAAGATGACATTGTTACCGAAATGGAAGCAACCGATACGACAATCGTTGCGCAGCCTGTTCAACAGGATACTACACCACCTGTTCATAAGAAACAAAAATCCCCCACGCAACGCTTTTCCGTCCAAGCAGATACAGTAGATGTTCAGCAGAAAAAACGGCAAGGATCTACAGCATCTTCCATTTCTGTAAAAGCTTCCGCCCCAAAGAAATTTTATACCGTTGAAGTCGGTGCATTTCGGTTGAACAGTAACGTTCAGCGCCATCAGACAGAATTGACCAAACGGTTTAAACTTCCTGTCCGAATTTTGTTTGATAGTACGATCAATTTAACACGTGTCTGCGTAGGAACATTCTCAACAAAAGCGTTTGCGGAAAAATTCATGAATAAAATGAACAAAGAATATCCAAAGGATTACCCCGGTCTTTGGATATCGTATTGGACTAAATAAGCATGACCACTGTAAGAACCATTTTTTGCCTCACATCACTTTCTTCCCTTCTGTTCGGACAAGCCTCAACGGAAAAAGATTCTTCATCCATGCCACGGAAAGAACAACTGAGCACGTTTGAGCGCTCTTTTAAACCTTCGTTCTACGATACTGAAGTATATCTGTATAAAAAAAGTGACAGTTCCAAAATCTATGGCAGGGCAATTGATCAGCTCACATCGGCTCCTCCGGAAACACTCCAGGGCTTCAGGGTGCAGCTGCTGGCAACAAATAATTATGATGAAGCAAATGTTACACGAAATGCTGCTGCTCAATTGTTCCCTGATCTATGGATGTATCTCGTATTCGAATCACCGACGTATAAAATCCGTGTCGGGGATTTTTCAAACCGGTCTGAGGCAAAACGGCTGCTCGATCAGTTTCATACGCAGGGATATAAAAAAGCGTGGATTGTTCCGGACCGCATCATCAGAAATCAACTGCCAAAACCTCCGCAGCCAACCCCAATTGACAGCTCATCCGTACATCGGTAGGTTATTTTGTTTTGAAGATAACACCATCAATCGGCCAGCGTGGCCTGACGCGAATGGTGTCATGATACAATGTGAAATGTTCTGCCCGGGTCAACGGAAAGACAATACCGGCATCGTGCTGTAGATTACCATTGCGATCATCGAATGCTTTTAATGCATATCGCCCTTCAGGCAATCGGTTAAAGACAAATTTTCCGGATGAGGATGTTTTCGTCTTAAGTTCCTTTTGCTTCAGATCATTCACATTCTTTGCTGTAATAATATTTGACTGGCCTCCGAATCCTGCAAAGATCCCTTCAATACTGCCGGCATTTTCAGGATCCACAACAGAAAAATTAACGGTGCTGACACTGTCTTTCAAATGATTTTCAAAAAGATCTCTAATCGCATTCCATTTGAACAAGAGTTGATACTGTTCACCAATGTTCAAAGGAGAATTTGGAATGATCGATATACTGATGGGAGATTTGTTTGCTAATGAAATTGTCTGAGAAGAGCTGTCTTTTTGGCGCTTCATCCCAACCGCTGTATCAGCCAACGGGAGAAGAAGAATATCGTTGAATTGGAAATCGATCTTGCCATCTGGAAATATTTTAGCCGATGATTCTTGCAGCGATGAGTGCATCATTATCGGAGGAATCGTATCGTTGATCGATGATCCGGAGAATTGCTTTGCATCTGCCGCCGGATTGATCACAAATCCTCTTTTATCCTTCACCCCATTTACCTTTACCACATATCGTTCATCAACTTTTTGTTTTTCCGTCACTAATGTGAAGTTATTGTATTCCGAGTTATTGAGAAAATAATGTTGAATTGGAAGAGTATTCTGATATAAGGTATCGGTAACAGTAAAACTGTTCTGATGTACGGATGATGAATCCAGTTCTTCGCTGAACTGAACTAAGATATGTCGGTTATCGGAAGCGATCACAGATGTTATTCGAGGGGGTGTCGTATCTTCTTTTGCAAGAGTGAATTGAATTCCCTTGAACAAGGTGTCTGTTAAAGTTAATGTAACATCATCCGTGGTTCCTGCTGCATCAGTTTCAGGATCATACAATAAATTCCTGAACTCATCGCGTATCGCAAATAGTCGATAATTACCAGATGCAAGATTGGTTAGCTGAAAATTCCCGCCCTTGCCTGTCTGCGTAAGATAATCCGGTTTTGATCTGGCAGGATTTAAGGTATCCGGTTTGATCGTATTTAATCGATATGAAAAAATCATCACCCCTTCGGGCTTTTCATCAAACACTTTCCCTGCAAGGGTTCCATTATCTATCGTATTTCCTGTCGAAAAAGCTACGGAGAACGCCTTTGCCATTCTGTTTGAAGCGCGAATATCCACGACATCCGTTCCAATCGTAACAACATACGTGGTGTTGCTTCGAAGCTGTTCGTTGATGGTAATCTCCAGTTCCGTCCCGCTCCAATCAAATTCTTTATCTTCAATGTTTGGCGAAATAAAAACAGCCTCTTCCGCTGATCGTCGGTCGACATATTCACTAAACTCAATAATAATCTTATTTTCTGAATAATTTACTGTTGAAGGTGATGGATAAACGGAGATAATCTCGGGTGGAATTGAATCCACAGGGCCACCTTCCGGCGGACGCTGCCCTGCGCATCCGGCAATCAATAAAAGGAAAAAGAAAAAATGATAACTGTGTTTCATATAATTCAATTATATGAATATTTCCCATGAGATAAAAACATTGAATTTTATGGTAGAGATAATTACATTGTGGCAATGATTGATTGATACATTTGCTATAAAATATTTTTCAACGATTGATCTTTATAACTAAATGTTCAACGATCACCGCATTTCGGAGGAACAATGAAGCGACCGATCTTCATTATCATCATCACCACAATTTTTCAATGTTCAACAATTCTCAACGCCGGAGAACGGCCAACGTACCAATTCCTTCAAAATGATGTTAGTGCTAGAGCCTCGGCAATGGCCGGCAGTGTTGTTTCGTTATATGGTGATCCTTCTGGACTATTTTATAATCCCGCAACTATCGGAAATTCCCTGCAACCGCTGGCGTCGATTGGATACACAAGTCACGTATTGGATATTAAAGCAGGTTTTGCCGCTTATACTCAGGAGATTCAAGATATAGGTGTGATGGGTGTTGGAGTAAATTATGTCAATTATGGTTCCTTTGTAGGAAGAAATGATCAAGGGATTGAGACAGGAGCTTTTAATGCTGGAGATATGGCATTATCACTTAGTCTCGCCAATCTTTTCGAAGAAAATCTCTACTATGGAGTAACAGGAAAATATATTTATTCCTCTATCGCCGATGCAAATTCCTCAGCACTTGCCGTAGATCTCGGTCTGATGTATCTCATTCCCGGCGAAGATCCTATTTCATTAGGATTATCTATCATGAACATCGGCACCCAAATAGATGCATATGGTTCTACCATTGAACCGCTTCCGTTAGAGATCAAAATCGGCGGAACGATTAAGCCACAGCACTTACCTCTTCAATTGAACGTCAACTTCAATAAACTCAACGAAGAACGAGATACATTTCTTGATAAATTCACATCCTTTACCGTTGGTGGTGAATTTACATTGAGTAAGGCACTTCGCTTCCGCTTCGGATATAATAATGAACGACGAAAAGAATTAAAGATCGGTACTTCAGCAGGGATGGCAGGATTCTCATTAGGAGGCGGCCTTGTCCTGAGGAACCTCCGACTCGATTACAGTTTTAATTCGTATGGCGAGATTGGAAGCATCAGCCGAATTACACTTGGATTGGATGTATAACAACAATAACTGTGTCACTAAAAAAAATCCTTCGCTTTCACGAGGGATTTTTTATTTTTACTTCACTAATCGATCAATGTCCGATTATTCCCTTCAAAAATACTCCGCTCGCATAATACATCACCATCCCGACAAACACTACAATTGAAAGTACTCGATTATCGGAACGATTGATTTCGGGAATAAGATCGCTTGCGCTTACGTACAACGCTGCTCCCGCTGAAAAAGCAAAAGCATATCCGGTAATTTTCAGATCAACGTTTTGCAGAAAAAAAATCATGAACACACCAATCATCGTCCCGGCCGCAATTCCGGCAGTTGCCTTGACCGCAGTCTTTCGAGATTGATTCGATGCAAGCATAATCGATGCAATTGTCAGTCCTTCCGGAAATTTATGGAGCAGGATTGCAATAAAGATTAAAATACCAAGGGGTAGATTGTAATACATTCCTGAAGAGATGGCCAGACCGTCAAAGAATGCGTGAATGAACAATCCCCAAAAAGCAGATGTACTTGCAATTTTCGAGACCATCACATGGGAATGTGTCTCTTCACCAAAATGCAAATGTTTCACTACTGTATGCTCCACAAAATGGATGACACTAAACCCAAACAACATCCAAAGAGGAGCCGATGTACCTATGTTCTCAATACTTTCCGGAAGAAGATCGATCATCACAAGTGCTAGTAAAAAACCAGCACCGAGTGCAATTAAATTTTCCTGAATCCTTTTCGAAAGGTCTCTTTTCCAGGCAACAAAAGCTCCTCCGAGAATTTCAGCACCGCCGGCAACCAATCCCGCAAGAATGATATAGATAGTTAAGTTATTCATTGAACATATGGTTTCTTTAAATACGCTTCCGCCAACTCGTAGGAGTTTTCAAATTTTTTCAAGCGTTGTACTTTTTGATACTGCATAATAGCATAATTTCGTTTCTTTTGCACATCATAGATCATACCAATGCGGAGATTGGTCATTGTCATAAACGCGGAGGTCTCTTCCTTGTCCAGTCCTCTGCTAATTTCATCGCATTGATAAAAATATTTCAATGCTTGATCGAAGTTCCTCATGTTCATTGCGATCATCCCAAGATAATACATCGCTTCCCGTTTGGCAAAGTCCGAATATCCGCGTTGGCCGTTCTCGCATCGTTTCAATATTTCAGCAAATGCAGCTTGTGCCTCGCCGTATTTTGACAATGAATAGGTACTTCTCCCCACATAACGGTGAAAGATAACATTGTTTGGGAACTGCTTCAATAAAGCGGTCGACAATTCGAATGCCTTTTCATACTGTTGTTCATAGTTATAACTGAGTTGCAGCAAAAAGTATTTTGCTTCAAAGGAAGCGAATTTTGCTTTTTCGGAAGCTTTGGTAAGCTGATCAATTCCTTTTTGTTTATCTCCCGTTGGAAAGAAAATCATCACAGGTTTGACAATAGGATATTTTTCCGGAATTGTCGAAGCATAATAGTTATAGATACCGATTCCCAAAAGAATATCGTAATTATCCGGAGCAATCTTGTATGCCCTTTGAACGATGGGAAGTGCAAGTCTGCCGTCATTTGCTGCTTTAATCCAACTACTGCGGTTCGCACGGAGCCGACCTTGAAACCCCAGTGCGCCTCCTTTAAAGAACAAAGCGCTCACATCATTCTCGTTTATATCCAACAGACTGTCACAAAGTCCAATCACATCATCCATTTTACGAATAAACATCCCATCGTTCGATTCATCATCGATCGTCATTAAGATTTTCCACCAATCGATCATTGCCAGAAAGAACTTTCCGGCCGGATGTGTTGGATAATTTTTTGCAAGCAAAGAAAATTCTACTTCCGCTTTCTCAAATTCGAAATTATAGACTGCATTAATACCACGCTGCGCCTGACCATCAAATTCTGGAGACGTGATCCATTGGGATAGTGAAATGGATGAGAGGAGAATAAAAAAGAGGAAAGATCGCAGCACAATCATCACTGTTGAATTTCGACCGGTTCTGACGTCGCTGTTGCACGTCGTTGTTTTCGTTCTTCGCGCCACTGCTCAAGACTCCACAGTCCTTCAGCGGGTGAGATCCAACTCCAGTAATAGATCATCAGCATTCCTATGATGAGCACCAATGTAGCAAGAGCTCCACCTTCGGGCCCAAACGTTCCCCCTGTTAACCAATCCGGACCATTAACAATAGCTTTCCCAATCTGTTCCCGTTCTGATGTTGTTCCACTGACAGGAAAGGAATACACAAATCCTTGAAAGAAATTCCATGAAATATGCAGTCCAATAGGAAGCCATAATGCTTGCGTCTTAAAATATGCAAGCGATAACCATATTCCTGCTAACCCAACATTGATCAGACCAAACGTAGAAACATTTGGATTCTTGCTATGTGCTATGGCAAAAAGAAGTGATATTGAAAGCGTCGCAATAATCTTGTTCGATCCTTCAACAAATGTCTGAAACATATAACCACGGAACAAAAATTCTTCACCGTATCCGACAATCACATACAGAAAAACGCTGTTCATAAAAATCACAAAACCTTGCTGCATGGAGATATCACGAAATTCGATATACACCATTCCGGTCGCATATTCGATTGCAAAAATAACTGACATCATTCCGGAACCAAATACTATTCCTTGAAACAACTCCTTCCCAGCATGGGCTTTCACCCTAAGACCGATAGAAATAAACGGACGCTTATCGACAAAGTGAAGCATCAACCATACCGCCAACGTAGTTGTTCCATAAAAAATATAGGCGCCAACGGTTTGTATCGGCAATTCAGGAAATTGTTTCACCAATGCCATGATGGGAGCAGTAATAACGGTGTTGCATGCAGTCGCAATCAACAGGAAAATACCGATCCTCCATCCCGCGCGAGGATAATCCAGTTCAGCATTGACAAAGATATTTTTGAGAAAAACTTTCATATCCTCTCCAATAAATAATTGCGGACACCGTCCATTGCAATTCTCTCCTGTTTCATAGAATCTCGTTCACGTACCGTCACTGTTTGATCCACCAATGATTGCGAATCAACTGTAAAGCAATACGGCGTTCCGATCTCATCCTGCCGTCGGTAACGGCGTCCGATTGCACCGCTGTCATCATAGAACACACGGAAATATTTTTGCAGTTCTTTCGTCAGATTGCGGGCAATATCATCCATTCCATCTCTGTTCACTAAAGGAAGAATTGCCGCTTTCATTGGGGCAAGTTTGGGATGAAGATGAAGTACTGTCCGCATTTCCCCTTCGACCATTTCCTCATCATAAGATGCACAAAGAAATGCCATGAACGAACGGCTCGCTCCGACGGATGTTTCAATCACAAAGGGAACAAACTTTTCTTTCGATTGTTCATCGTAATATTTTAATGCTTTGCCGGAAAATTGTTCATGCTGCGAAAGGTCAAAGTTTGTCCGGCTGTGAATTCCTTCAATTTCTCCCCATCCAAAGGGAAATTTAAATTCGATATCAAACGCCGCCTTGGCATAGTGAGCAAGTTTTTCATGTTTATGCCATTGCAGATTTTCGGCTTTCATACCGAGATCCAAAAACCATTTCATCCGTTCTTCACGCCAATATTCAAAATATTTATCCTCTTCTCCCGGTTTCACAAAATATTGCATCTCCATCTGCTCAAATTCGCGTGTTCGGAATAGAAAATTCTTTGTGTTGATCTCGTTTCTGAATGCTTTTCCAATTTGAGCGATACCAAACGGAAGTTTTTGACGGGAAGCACTTTGCACATTTAAGAAATTCACAAAAATCCCCTGCGCCGTTTCGGGACGAAGGTAGACAACATTGTTTGTATCTTCTACCGGACCAACGAATGTCTTAAACATCAAATTGAATTGACGTGCTTCGGTAAACGTCCCTTTATTGCCGCAATTCGGACAAGCGGTTAATGTAATTGCCTTGGCGACGGCAGCATCATTTGCTATACGTGATGTAAATTCACTGACAATCTTCTCATCTGGCTGTTGTCCCTCAAATTCACCCGGAAACATCTCGCGCAGAATATCTTTCTTCTTCTTCGTGTTCAGCTCATCCATCAGAACATCAACGCGGTACCTCGCTTTACACTGTTTGCAGTCCACCATAGGATCAGTGAAATTTGCAACGTGACCGGACGCTTCCCACACTTTCGGATGCATCAAGATGGATGCATCAACACCTTCCACATCGTCGCGAAAGGTCATTGATCTCCACCAAGACTGCTTAAGATTGTTTAAGAGTTCAACGCCCAATGGACCGTAGTCCCAGCATCCGTTGAGTCCTCCGTAAATTTCACTTGATTGGAAAACAAATCCGCGGCGCTTTGCAAGCGACACGATCTTTTCCATTACCGAGTTTGCTTCTTTGGCAGCGATGATGAAACTCCTTTCTTTACAACAGTAACTGGTTCTTTACTAAAGATAAAACTTTTTAAAATCACTTCTTTATTTTTAATTTGAACAATCGAGGTCTTCTCTTTTGCATTTTCAAAAGAAATAATCTGCGCTTCAAATGATTCCAGCGAATCTTTCATTGCCCGCACGAACAGGATCGGATCGAATGATGACGGTATAAACACACGAACATCGTTCCGATTTTTGATCGGACGGATGTTCTCCTTTTTTAATCCAAACGAACGGAGCGTTGTATCGGCCATGCGATATACTCTGTCGCCGGATATTGGATTGGTCGATGAAGGCATCAATGAAAATGTATCGCTTTGCGCGTTTTGTGTCTCTCGCACAAAGGAAAGGATCAATCCAAGCGTTGCAAGCGCGGCGATAATGTATATTCGTTTATCCATTAGATTCGTGCTTCGCTTCTTACTCTTTTTGTAAAGATGGAAACTTTTCCTTTTCCATATTTTTCGATTAACACTTTGGCAAGATCAAAATCCCGTCCGACATCCGTCGGCGAATGTGCATCGGAACCAAGAGTCAAAGGAATATCGCATTCGGACAAAATTTTCAAAATGGATTCACTCGGATACATTTCTTTTACCGGTTTTCTCAGTCCGGATGTATTGATCTCCACCGCCATCCCGGATTGTTTCACTACTTTGAATGTTTCGCGAAGAATCTCTTCCATATTCTTGGTCGGTCGATGTCCGAACTTTTTGACAAGATCGCAATGCCCAATGATATCAAACATTCCGCATTCCGCTGATCGCTTTATATGATCGTAATATTGCGTATAAATTTCATTAATATCTTTAAGATCATAATTGGCGACAAAATGCGGATCATCAAATCCCCACGTATCCAGATAATGGACGGAACCAATAACGTAATCAAAATCACTTTTTGCATTGAATTCTTTCACCCATTGTTCTGAGCCGGGAAGGAAATCCCCTTCCAGCGCAAATTTAATGGTGATCTGATCCTTATATTTTTTCTGCAATTCAAGAACGGTCGGTGCATATTCGTTCCAAAATTGTTCCTCAACCATACGAACAGCAAGATCCCAGTTGCCTGGCATCGGTGTATGATCTGAAAGTCCAATTTCATCCAGTCCAATGTTAATGGCATGCTGAACATATTCTTCAAGTGTACCAGTGGCGTGTTTACACAGATAATTATGGGTATGGTAATCGATGAGCATTATTTCTTTCGTTTTGCTAGTCTGGCCGTTTCAATTCCCAGTGTGGAATAGAGGGGGACTAAATGTTCTAATGATTTGGATGATTCCAATGTTTTTAAGTGTTTTGTAATCGTCTGATAATCGCTTCGCGCTATTGGTCCTGTTAACGCTTTTGCCGGAGAAGAAGAAAAAACATTTTCCAATGTTTGATCAATTAACGGTTGGAATATTTTCCATAATTGTGCTTTCGGCATTTTGATTATTGCTGCGATCTGTTCAACAACGGAAAAAAGTGTTACTTGATAATTCGACGCAAACACTGCAGCAATATGATACAGCGTTTTGTCTTTCTTTGAAACTAAAAAATATTGTGCCCCAATTTTTCGCGCGAGCACCTTTGCCACGGTAACCGCAGCTGAATCTCCTTCGATTGCGCAATAAATATTCTTCAGCGAAGTACGCTCATTCTTTTTAACAAATGTCTGCAGCGGATGAAACGAACCGATGGATGCCCCCTTTTTTTTCAAGGGGAGCAGTATGTCACTTGTTAATGCTCCAGATGTATGGAGAAATGTCTTCCCGCGCAAGGATTGCGTCATAGCTGAAATACGGGTTACCACATCGCTCATTTTATCATCGGGAACCGAAATAATAATCAGATCCGATATCAACTGCAGTTGTTCAACCGTGCCGGACACTTCTGTTTTTACTTTTTTTGCCAATGCCGATGCAGACTTCCCATATTCAGAGAATACGGCTTTCGGCTTCTCCCCGTTATAAAACAAAGCAAGGGCTATTGATCTTCCAACAGCCCCTGCACCAATGATGGAATAATTTTTCAAGGATCTTATTTTAGCAGCATTAATTTTTGAGTTGCAGAGTGTGTCCCTGACTGCAAACGATAAAAATAGACACCACCAGACAGATTGCTTGCGTCAAATTTCACGGAATGTGATCCCGCCGAAAGATGTTGATTAACAAGCGTCGTTACTTCAGTGCCCAAAACATCATAGACTTTTATCGTTGTCTGTTCACTGCGGGATAATGAGAACAAAATTGTGGTGGACGGGTTAAATGGATTCGGATAATTTTGTTTCAATTCAAATATTTCGGGTGTTACCATTCCATTACTCACAGTAGTTGATGTAGTATATGTAATGATTAATTGGGGTCTGTTTGCTTCTGCCGCGGCACTACGAGAATCAAATCGTTTTGCCGATTGTGCGGCTTCGTTTCCAATAATGATCCATCCAAAATTTGTTGATGGTACCAAATACCAAGAAAGTACATCTGCCCATAACAACGTATCTTCCCACTGATACGATCCTGTTCCGGCAACAGATTTCACAGCGCTTTGTAGCGGATTAAAATCTCCCCCTAAGCTTACCCAAGATTGCGTACTAAAAAATTTATGTTTCCACGTAGCATCGTTCATTGTAGCAGCTGCTCCACCCCCTTCTTGTGTTCCTGCATCAGAAGTTCCTTCTCCCCAATCTCCTAACAATCGATGAACTTTTACATCGGATGCACCCGTAACGGTCTTAGAGACGTTCATCTTCAATATTGCCCTGCTGATGACAGCATTTTCAGGAAGCTTTCCCGTAAGATCAAATTTCACAACTGCGCGTCGGAGGTTATTTGCTGCCTGATTTGTTCTTCCTGCAAAGAGAAAAGCTCCCGCCCCATTGCTTGATGTTCCTTCTGCATCCTGATACAGCGTATTATCTTTTGTTGCAGTAATTGTAACAGTTTGCTGGGCATAAACTGTTGAAATAGCAATCAACATTGCAACGGCAAGAAAAATTCCTTTCATAGCTTCGACTCCAAAATGATATTAAATGACTGAGGTAAATGTAACTATTTTTTAAGTGATTCGGAAAATCCCCTGGTGTATCACTTCTTATTTTTCAGATATTGATTATGCCCATGTTTTACGGATTCCAGTGCTACCACAACATTGTCCCAGCCAAAACTCTCAACATGTTTCCCTTCGAGAAGTTTATAACTGGTAAAAAAATGTTCAATTTCCACCAACAAATGTTTCGGTACTTCTTGCACATCGTTAATACTTCGATACGTGGGATCATTTACTGCAACCGAAAGCAGTTTATCATCCGGACCTTTTTCATCTCGCATTCTCAGTATACCGATCGGCTTTACTTCCACGACAACTCCCGTAAAGAGAGGTTGATCAATGAAAATAAGAATATCGAGCGGATCGCCGTCATCCCATAATGTATTGGGAACAAAACCGTATGCTTCCGGATAGTGCATGGAAGAATATAACACGCGATCTAGTTTGAAAACACCTAAGTCAACATCATATTCATACTTGTTTCTACTCCCTTTTGGGATTTCGACAACTGCATTAATAATACGTGGAGAATCCTTGCCAATAGGGAGATCTTTATAATTCATACTTTTCCTCATAAAAAAAGAATGCCGAAATCGAATTCATTTCGGCATTCACGATGTTGTAGAAACGAGATTATTTCAATTTTAATGACGCAACAACTTTATCAAACGCCGGTTTGAAATCATTCGTCAGCGGTTTGTACCACGTGACCACTATTTGGAAGATTTTTTCACCTTTGGTAACAAAATAGACGCTTCGTTCAATATCCTTTGCAGGAGGCGCTGCGGTAACAACAATCGCATCGGCACCGTCGATTTTTTGCGAGCTGGTTCCTTTCGGTTTGAATTTCGATTTGTTATCCTCAACAAATTTTTCAAACTTCACTTCACCTTTATCCGTCTTGGTCGCGAAAACATCCAGATCAAACGTACAGTCTTTTCGCAATCCTTCAAGATGTAGCGTATGCATTGATCCGCCTTTCTTTTCCTTAGGCATTGTCACATCGTAATTTTCAGGATGTTCAAACTCTACAAAGTCATTGCTGAACTTTGTGACTTCAGCTGAAGGTAATGCAGCGGCATTAGGATCTTTGTACGATACTTTTGGTTTGGGAAGTTTTACGGATTCTACGATTTTTTCCAACAGCGGTTTATAGACTTCAAAATAGTCATTGAATCCGGAAATACTGACTGTATAAAATGCACTGTCGTGTGAGACAATAATTTTTTCTCCTTGAAGCGTGGTTTCTTTTCCTACTTTCACTTTGTAGGAAAACTTAAATCCATTTTCTTTTCCGATCATTGCCGGTTGTTCTCCCGACAGGTTCAGAGCAGAGTAGTTTTTCATTGTGGTTGCTTTATACTCTTCCAACGTACTAACATTCACTTCCTTAAATTTTTCAGAACTGATTTCGATTTCCACTCCTCCTTGTTCTTCATTCACTGTACCGCTCCCCTGCGAATATACTTCATAAAACTTATCAGCAACAATCTGAGAGGAATAGATTTTGTTACGCTTTGGATCCGAATTACGGAGCCACCCTTTAGGATACTGCACTTCTAAACCGTTGATGGGATCTTGAAAGGTATCCCATTCAGCTACGGTCGGCAATTCTGCCTTTTTCCTGCACGAGGAAAATGATCCGGCAATTCCGACAACGATCAATGCAATAAGAATAAACGAAATATGTGAAAATGGTTTTTTCATAGATCACCTTTTTAGATTGAGTGATAGGAAGAGATTTTTACTTTCCGCAATTCATTTGTTTTGATTCTTTGAGTGCCGCCGCATTCTTCGGATTAATTTTCAACACAATGGCATATTCCTGACACGCACGTTCCTTCATCTTTCGAGCTTCGTCTGCGAGCAATTCCTTATCACCGCTCGAGATAGCATACATTTGAGCAAGGAACAAATGGAGACTCTCTCCCTTTTTCTCTTTTTCGTATGTTACACCCTTCTCCAGCTTTTCAATCGCTCCTTTGACATTTTTATCTTTATATTCAAACATCCCTAAGGAATAATACCCACTAACAATCATTTGCGTCTGCTGAGCCGCTTTACTTGGATCTGCCTTCAGAATACTATCAGCAAGAGTTATCATCGTTGTTACATGATATCGTCCCAGCTCTGCGGAATCCTGTAAACTATAGATCTGTCCCAACGACTGGTGAAATTGAGGGTTGTTCGGTCGCAAAGTGACTGTTTTTTTGTAATAGTCTTTTGCAAGATCAAGTTTATCCAGAACATAATATGAATACGCAGTCCAATAGAGCGCAGTGATATTTTTCGGATCTTTCGCCAATAATTTTTCATATTGAACAACTGCTTTGTCAAATTTTTTCTGTGAGAGAAAAATTGCTGCCAGTGTACCGGCTGCATCGGTATTCTCTTTGTCAAGACTTAATGTCTTGTCAAGATACATAATGGCATTGGCCGTATCTTTCAGTTGGTAGAAAGAAAAACCCATTCGATAAATTTCTTCGCTGGAAAGTGAATCCATGGGAAACGTCTTATACAATGTCAGTGATTTTTGGTACTCTTTTGCTAAATACAATGAATGAGCAAGCATCGATTTCAGTTCATTGTTCTTTGGGTTCAACGTAATCGCCTGATCCAAAATTTGAATGGCATCCGTATATGCTTTGGCATTGTATGCGGCAATACCATATTTTTCCCACGCTTCCGCATGATCTTTTTTCTGTTCAACATATTTTTTAAAGAACTCCGCAGCTTCACGCCAGTATTTAATACGATAAAAAATATTGGCAGCATCATAGATTGCCTGAATGTTGTTCGGATCTAATTCGATAGATTTTTGCAGCGCGGCGACAATCTCTTGAATTTGTGCAGAATTGAGTCCGCGATTCTTCATAATGGTCGTTGCCAACTTATACCATAAGGCAGGATTGGTTGGATCCATTTGTGTAGCGGTACGAAGATTATCTACTGCAAGCACAATAACATTTTGCCGGGCATAGACTTCGGATAAACCGACGTAGGCATCAACATTTTTCACATCAATCTCTTTTGCCTTCGAAAAATAGATAGATGCTTTATCCAGAGAGTCAACTTCAAGGTATGTTTGTGCATATCCTATCGGTCCGACCGTACTGGTTTTATGGTATTTTTCAATCAGTTTGTATCGCTTCGCAGCTTTATCCCACATCCCTAATTTTCCATACACCCTGATGATGGAAACCAACGCCGGTTCAAACTCATCGTCAAAATCCAGCGAACGTTCTAAGTTTTCTTGTGCATTCTGAAGGTCACCCTTCATTCTATAGGTCTCTCCAATATAGTAGTTTGCTTCAGCACTGCGGGAATTTGCCGTCAGATATTTTTGAAATAACTGTAATGCTTCATCATACGACTTCTTGTTGAAGGCATCCTTACCTTTCGCAAGATCATCCTGTGCTATACTGAACGACACAATTACTAAGAGTGCAACGAGTACTTTCATTATACTTCCTTTTCGATTATGGGGTATTCAATTGAACCAATCGGACCGGCATAGTAGCGGGGACCAATCTATTACTCACAATAATTTTCTGACCGTCTGAACTCGCTGCAAACGAGGTAAATCCTAATCCGACTCCCTTCCCCACATTATGGGAATAGATATAAATGGTTCGTGAGAGCGGATAATACTTCCTATAGATATGCGCTTGATGCGGTAAAAAATATTCCATGGCTGTTACTGTACTGTCTCTTCTAAAATTCGGGTCGCCAATTTCCACTACAGTAATATTCTTCGGCATATTTTCCAGCCATGCAATACTGACAAAACCGATTGCATTCGGCCGTTCGCTCACCACAGAAAGAACTTCCGACGATGTTGAACACGGAAATACGTTTGCCGTCATCATCCCATTTTTCACCAGCCGCGATTTCACAAATTCGGCCACTCCGCTATTGGGATCTCCCATGGCAACAACCACGGCGCTCGAAAGGCCTGAGCTCTGCACTTGAGACCAACGTGCCTTTGCCCCCGAGAGAAGTTCGCTTAATTCATCTGTTGTTAATTTAGTAAGTGAATTTTTTTGATTCACTATAACAGCTACTCCGTCGTATGCAATCTTTGTTGAATCCACTTCCAGCTGATTTTTTGCGATAACATTTTTCTCTTCATCGTTCAGTTCCCTGGCACAAACAATCAACGGCACACTGTCATTAATCAAGTGCACAACAGCTTCGCGGGTAGAGACGGAGAAATTCTTTATTTTCACCTCGTCATACATACGTTGAAAATCACCCACTTGAATATTAATCACCGGAAAAACATCTTCCGAAGTCATCATCGTGAGACTCCCGCTGGTGAGCGTCTCACGTTTTTCAGTGGAACATGAACATAGTATGACAGAGGAAAGAACAACGAGAAGTGAATACCAAGTTTTACAGTTCTTCATCTGCTTGCCGTTGTTTGATTCGGAGTGAAATAAATCGATAAAATCCATACAGAAGAAGGACAACGCCAAACATCACGCGAAATTTTTCCGGCATCTGTATTTCAACCGGAAAGAAGAAGAGCATATAGATCCCCATCCCAACGAACAGCACTGACATCGCATACTGGAAGTACACCAACACTTTTGAAGGATCCATGCTATCCGTTACCGCCCTGCGTTCAATCTGAATTTAAATGGTATCGAAACCCACACAGACACCGGACCATTGTTCATGATCGCCGGAGTGAACTTCCATTTCATTGCTGCATCAACAGCCGGTTGGTTAAACAATTCTGCATCAGATTTTAATACTTGCGCTTTTTTCGGATTACCTTCTTTATCAACCCAGATCTTTACCCAAACTGTTCCTTCAACTCCGGCACGCCGTGCAATTTCAGGATACACCGGTGCTGGATTGTTTCCCGGAATCGGCTGCGGTTGTTTTTCCACTGGTACAAAATCCGGCGGTGGACCATCTTCTTCAATCTTAACATCAGATTCAATTTCTACCGGCCCTCCTGCACCTTCACCTTCGCCAATAGGACCTGTCTGCGCCATTTCTTCCTGTGTTGCGATTGTTTGTTCAGGATTGATTTCCGCATCAGGAACCGGAACCGGAGTACCAACGGTCGGTTTTGCCACCGGTGCTTCCACCGACACTGCCGGAGCAGTCTGAGAGTTTGTGATCGAAGGAGGAGGACCAAGATCGCTGTATTTCATAATGCGAACGGAATACACCGGTTCATCTTCTTCAAGCAATGCCTGAACTCCGTAATACGCTCCCATTCCAACAAAATGGAAACTACCTGCGATAATTAATGCGGTGACCGAATACTTTCTCGACAGAAGCCGCAGTTCTTGATATCCATATCCTAATTTTTCGGCTGTTGTTATTGCCATAATTCATTCTCCATTACATGTACGCTATAATGTACCGATCTCTTTTTTATCTTGATCCAACATCGGCGCTAAACTAAATCGCGAGATGTCGTTGATATTCAGTTCATCCATAATATCAACCATATCAATATACTTCGCTTTTCCGTCAACTTTAATCAATGTGATCAATTTTGGGTTTGCTCTGTTTCGGTCTTTTAAGAGTTTACCGAGATTGATTAAGCGCTCCTTTTTATTGCTCCCATCGACTGTTGTCGGCTTCTCCGTTCCAATATTCCAGAAAACTCTGAAATCATCCGTTATACGAAGCGTCAGCAAGTTTGATTCTGCCACATCCGCCTTCGTTTCTGAAGGAGGTAAATTGATTTCCATCGTTTGAGGTTTGCTCATTGATGTCGTAAGCATGAAAAAGGTCAACAACAAAAATGCAACATCGACCATCGGAGTCATATCGATACGCACGTTTATGCGTTTTCGTTTTTTCTTCCCGCCGTGTTTCTGCTTACCCTTCGATTGCGATAAATCTACATCTGCCATAGGTCGTTACTCCTAAAAATTATTTTTCCAAATCCGTAACCAAATTGAAACGTGTGATGTTCTCTTTTTGCAGAGTCTCCATCACGCCTTGGATTACTTTATATTCCGCATCACGGTCTGCTTTGATCACCGTCCGAAGTTTTGGATTTCTTATGCGCGCATTTCTTAGCAATTCCGGTAAATCCGCCATCGAAACACCAACACCGGCTTTCAATACATATTCCGGACCAAAAATTGCGCCTCGAAGATTCTGGTTATCAACACCAAGAAAAACCGACCCTTCTTTATCCACTGTCACCGTCATAACATCGGTATCCGGTAGTTTAAATGCGGAATGTGAAACGGGAATAGATACTTCAGCAACATCCTGCGGTTTGAATGTTGTTGATAACATAAAGAACGTCAACAAAAGAAAGCCGACATCCACCATCGGAGTCATATCTAATTTGAATCCGACTCGTTTTGTTTTTGACATAGCGGCTCCGCTCTCTAAAATTATTCGTGTTTGGATTGGAGGTTCATTAAGATATCTTTGCTTGCTTCGTCAATCATATATGTCATTCCGTCGATCCTTGTGGTAAAGTAGTTGTAAGAAACGATGGCGACAATAGCGATTGCAATACCACCTGCGGTATTGATTAATGCTTCAGAAATACCAAGAGACAATGCTGCAGCATCCGTAGCACCTGCTTTTGCAAGAGCAGCAAATGAACGAATCATACCTAGCACTGTTCCCAACAGACCGACCATGGTTGAGATAGAAGCAATTGTTGAAAGTGAAATAAGATTCTTTTCAAGAATCGGCATTTCCAACATGGTAGCTTCTTCAATAACTCTTTTTACTTCTTCCATCTTCTCTTTTTTGTTGATGTCTTTTTTGTTCTGTAATTCCTGGTATCGTTCCAAACCGGTCTTGATAATGTTTGCCAACGAACCGCGTTGTGCATCGCACGCAGCGATTGCTGCTGTAATGTCATTGGAATTGAGATTGGTGACAAGCGTCTTAAGGTATTTCGGCAAAGGACCTTTTCCACCCGCTTTTTTCAGCGAAAGGAGACGTTCAACTACATACGTTACGACCATAATTGATAATGCGACGAGACCCGCCACGAGATAACCACCATCCTTAATAAACTGCGGCAGCATGAATTCATAAATTAAATATCCTAATGCAAGCGCACCGAAGGTTATGACGAAGTTGAGTGAACCTTGTTTCATAAAACGACTCCTTGTAATGTAAAAATATGGGTTTAGTTATTTACTTTGCTATTGCGTAGATCGCATCTTCGCGCTTTTCCGCAGTGGTGAAAATGGTTGAAAGTTTTGTTACGACAAAAACGTTGGTGATACTTTTATTCACATTGCAGAGAATCAATTTCCCCTGCCGATTCAGATAGGAGGTATGGGCAGAAACAAGAGCGCCGATCGCGGATGAGTTTAAGTATTCCACATCACCAAGATCGACGATTAATTTGCGGTTACCTTGATCCAACAAAGAAGCAACGGTCTTTTTCAATTCATCAGTTTCATCTCCACCAACCAACGAACCTTTCGGTTCAAGAACCACCACTTTGCCATCATCAAGCGTTGAAGATTTTATTTTCATTGGGGGGCCCCTCACAGTATAGAAATTCACGGTGCTATGACCGTTGTCAATTACATAGTATTATGAAGATAAAGAGAGAGAAGTCAAGTTGCAATAAGAAATTTCGAGATTTTCATGAGAATTCAACTTCCGAATCTCCCGACATGGGTCTGTCAATTTTATGTTATGCAAACCTTTTCACCTTAGAAAGTAAGTTGACGACGAAGTTCGGCAGGTTGAACCGTTGGCAATTGACAAGTATAATTTTTACAGAAATACGCAGCCGTTTTCCCCTCTTTTTGTTCCATTTTTTTCATAAAAGAAAATTTGGAAACAAAATGATCTCTACTTTCTTCACTCAGCACGACAATCGACATGGAGGGAAGATAGTTGCCGTCAACTTCATCCAGAAAATGCGACGCTTCGGATATCTTTCCCGCAACAATCACCAGATGTTCCGGTGAGGCGAGAAAAAATTCCACAACAGTCATCAGCTGCGGCATAATTTGAGGAGATTGCTCATGGAGTGTACAAAAATATCGTAATGTTTTTTCGGTGTACTGTTTCCATTGCTGATCGTTGGTCAAGTGATATAATCGAAGCAGGTCCATCGCCGCAACCGAATTTCCCGTAGGTTCAGCTCCATCATATGCCTCTTTCATCCGAACAAGAATCGATGCGTCTTTGCCGGACGTATCGTAAAATCCCCCTTCAGCAGAATCCCAAAACAACGTAATGAGTTTCCCCATTAATTCTTCAGCCCAATTCAACCAGCGGAGATTGAATGTTGCCTGATAGAGATCGAGCAGTCCCGATATCAAAAAAGCATAATCATCCAAATGTGCTTCAAATTTTACTTCTCCATCTCGATAGCGGCGGTGTAACACTTTTTTATCATGATCATACAATGCTGTAGAGCAGAATTCCGCCGATTGTATTGCAGCGCTCAAGTACGCATCACTTTTCAAAATTCGAGATGACCGTGCGCAAGCACCTATCATCAGCCCATTCCAAGACGTTATGATCTTATCATCGCAGAGCGGATGAGGACGATGCTTACGATGCTCAAACAGTTTTTTCTTTGCTGAAGACAATAACTGTTTCACATCATCTGGCAGCAGTAAAAGTTGTTCGGCTGTTTGTTCAATCGTAAACGGGTTGAAGAGAATGTTCTTCTTGACAAATTCCTGATGCGGATCGGCAAGAGCATTTCCATTTTCAGCAATAGAATAAAAATGCGAAAAGACTTTCGCTTCCTGCGGCGACAATACATCATCTAGCTCCGATTTTTTCCAGACGTAAAATGCCCCTTCGATCTTTTCTCCATTTTTTTCCGGATCAGCGCTGTCGGCATCTTCGGCAGAATAAAATCCCCCGGCCGGAGCGGTCATGTCGCGAAGGACATAATCCAATGTCTCGCGTGCAACCGTTGCAAAGAACTCATCATGCGTGATTTGATACGCATCCAGATAGGAATTAATCAACTGCGCCTGATCATACAGCATCTTTTCGAAATGCGGAATGCGCCATTGCGCATCGACGGAATATCGATGGAATCCTCCGCCAAGATGATCATACATTCCTCCGCTTGCTATTGCCATCAATGTCGTCAATGACATTTTTAACGCTTCGTGATCTTTTGTACGGTGAAAATATCGAAAGAGGAAATTGAAAATGACAGGACGAGGGAACTTCGTGCCGCTACCAAACCCAGAAAATTTCGGATCGTAGCCGGCAGCGATTTGATGATATGTCCGTTTGAGAATGGTTTCATCAATATCCGTATGACGACTGTCAACGGCGTGCCGTTGCTGCAATTGCTTTGTTAACTCGTCGCCGGAATGGATGATGTTCTCCCGTTCTTTCTGCCACACATCGTTTATTCGCTCTAATAATGTGGGAAATCCCGGACGGCCATGACCATCTATTGGAGGAAAATATGTACCGCCATAGAATGGCTTCAGATCGGGTGTCAGAAAAACAGAAAGAGGCCAACCACCTTGTCCCATCATTGTTTGAACAGCGGTCATATATACTTTATCGACATCGGGTCGTTCTTCTCTGTCGACCTTGATGTTGATGAAATATTTATTCATCACCGCAGCAATCAATTCATTTTCAAACGATTCCCTCTCCATCACATGGCACCAATGACAGGTAGAATATCCTATGGAAAGAAAAATCGGTTTGTTTTCTTTTTTTGCCGCGGCAAATGCTTCATCACTCCAAGCATACCAATTGACGGGATTGTGGGCGTGTTGCAAAAGATAGGGGGATTTTTCTAAAATTAGTTTATTGGACATTAAAAGTTAAGAATGTTAGAATGTTTAGAATGTTAAACTCTCTTCGATTTTCGCAGGTACTTTATAAAATTTGCAATTTGAGAAGAAACAGTACTAGCAAGTTCAAAAAGTTTGTCAAATTGATTGTCATCGATATACTTAAGATCGTTTGCAACAATCAGAAGGTTTCGCACTTCACCACACGAGCCTTTTGAATATAAAAGGGACCTTATAAACTCTTTATTGTTATTCCGTTCAAATCCTTCCGCAATATTGGACATAACAGAAATTGCTGCTCTTTGAATTTGATCTCTAAAGCCAAAATCTTTTGACGCATTACCACTTGCACAAAATGTATATACTGAAGTGGTTAGAATTCTTGCATGTTTCCATGCTTCAATATCTTCAAAACGTTTAATCGTCATATCACAACCTTGATTTGAAATTTGAAAAATCTTTCCGCTTAAAACTTTTAAACCTTCAAACTTTTAACTTTTTAGCTTTTTCAGTGATTTATAACCTGTCGTTATTCTGCTTCGTCACTTTAATATCCTGCAGCTGCGGGGCTTTTACTTTTATCTCGAAACGGTATCCGGAATATGGACCAATGGGGCTCCATGAAAAGTTCATCAGCCAGCAGTGAAGATCGCGGGAGATATTGATTTGTGGCGCGGCGAATTGTTTGGAAACGAGATCGTAACTTGACGACGCGGTAAATTTCCAATTCTCCGTCAAATTGAAGTCTAAGTTTCCGCTGATATTAGCAGATTTTGTTTTGCGACTTGGATTTTCCTGATTTTGAGCGAAATTGAAATTCAAGGACAAACTCCACGGGATGCTGAAATCGGGTTCCGCATTGTCATAGATCCCTTTATATCCGCTCGCTCCTTGATTTTTTTCATTATCTGCAACCCGGGAACTGTCACTAATTTCCTGCTGGGTTTGCGCTTGTTTTTTTTCTCCCCGTAAGGATGTGGAAAGACTAATGGAAAAATTGGTGAGCTCAGCAATACCTTTCCCTTGATCGATCAAATACTTATTGACACGGGAGTTGATTGATTTATCAAACTGATAAAAACGATACGTGCTGCTGCCGCTGATTCCCAGATATTGACCGATATCCGTTCGATAACTCACGGAAAGATCGGCAAGGCTAAAACTATCTGCCGCAAAGTTATAGCTTGTTCCGAGATTGATATTCATCAATTGGAATTTTTGCTCCTTCTGAATTGTATCGCTGGCAGTTGTTTTCATTTCAAAAATATTGCCGACCGAAACACTCACCGCTTGTTGTTCCCCGATTGATGACCCGCCAAATATTTCCTGTTGAAAACGATTAAATTTTTGGTTTCGTCCCAGTATGTCTACATATTCTGTAAAATAGCCGTACTTTTTTTCCGAAAAATCGGGCTGATAGTTGTAGCTGATTGATGGAAGCACAGTGTGCCGGAGCCCGGCTACACCGGGAATTGGGGGCTGCAGAATTCCATACAATTTTGTGGATGCACCAACGCCCATGCTAAATGTTCGGACAGCTTCAAATCCATTTTTGTCCGCAGTGATGATGTTACCCAATGTGTCGTATCCGACAATTGCTAAACTTTTATCATACCATTTTTCATTGTAGCTGAAATAGGGAGTAATAGTAAAATACCCAGCTTTCGGGGATGCGTTGAATGAAAGATTATGCGCCGCCCCTTGTCTATTATAGAGATTGAACGGCAGCGTATCGACAGAACGAGTTTTATTGTCGACTCGTTGATAATTTCCGCCGTAGCTCATACCGATCATTTCGTACCATGCATAATCTGTCTGTGGGGAATTTTTATTTCTTCCAAATCGCAAAGGGTATGATTGAGAATGATTGAACGAAAGAGAAGGAAGTGTATTCGTTATGGAGCCGGTAATAAGATCCTGACGGCGATTAATATTCACGCTCATGCTGTTGTTCGTTCCTTCCCAGCTTTTACTGAGCGTGGCATTAGAGATAATCTCTTGATTGAGATATTCATTCCTCGTGAGAGCCCGTTTGAAATTTTCAGAGCTGGCAAACGAAAAATTAACGCTCATTTGTGTTGTTGGATTGAACGATTGATTATGGATAAGATTCGCGTAATAATCGGCACGATCCAAATATTCGTTATCGCGCGGCTCATTCTCTATTGTATGCTGATAATATCCGGAGAATCTTCCGGAAAAATCATACCGCTTCACATATTGAAGAGTCGGGCTGACACGCCACGTACCGCTGGTGAGCCAATCTCCAACAACAGCCGCATCCATGTAATCATTCATCGCGAAGTAATATCCGAAATGTTCAAGTCCTGTCCCGCGTGACCCTTTGTCCACAAACGCAGGAGCAATTATACCGGATCGTCTTCCTCCCTGGCTTGGGAAGACACCGAATGGAAGCGCAAAGATCGGAACATCGGCGATATATAAATAGATGGGTCGAGCAACAATTTTATCCCGAACTGTGACGCGCATTTCCGGACTAAAAAAATAGAAGTGCGGGTGACCATATTCACATGTTGAATAATAGCCGTTGGAAATGAAGAGCATATCCCTATCCATTTTTTTGATCTGCTGACCTTGATAATACCCTTGATCTTCCTTCGTTTCACCCAGTGTTACTCTTCCCTTTTGGGATTTAAAATTGTAAGAGATCTTCCATCCTTCATATTTATCCGCGCCTTCCACCATCACCGGAGTACCGGTGTATCGTTCCTTGAGCGAATCGGTCGTTTGAGCCTTTGCCGAATCCAGCACACCGAACGATTCCAGTTCATTCGTATTCCAGTTGACGTTGATGCGTTCAGATTTGAGATTGAGATCTCGAAAACGGACATCTCCATTTCCAAAGATCTTCATCTGTTTATTATCAAAGGTGAAGACAATGGAATCTTCTGCCGTGTAGGAAACAACAGAATCAATTCCACCGGAAGTTTTTTTGAGAGTATCGATTACTGCAGAAGTCGTATCAGTTGCAATTGAAAGAGTATCTTTACTCTGGGAGAGTACAGTTGAAACGATAACGAATTGCAAAATTATCAACATTGCAAAATTGTTTAAATGATATTTCCATTTTGCCCGACTGATAAATTGTCCCATCAAATAATTTTGCAATCTTATAATTTTTGTCGTCTAAAAATATTTTTTTAGAGAACCATTCCTGCTGCGCCAAAAATGCCGGCATCGTTTCCAAGTTGGGCACGGACAATCTTAATTCCGTCACGGAGCGGTTTCTGAACATTTTTCAATACTGACTGATGAATTGCCGAATAGACAAAATCACCTACAGCCGAAACTCCGCCGCCGATAACCGTCACACGGAAATCAAGCGTGTTCATCACTCCGCCGATCATGACACCAAGCAATGTTCCCGCTTCTACCAGAATCTCGTTGGCAAGAGCATCACCTGCTTCGGCCGCTTTGGAAATGTACATGGGTGAGATTTTCTCGACATCTCCGCCGACTAATTCGAGGATTTTTGATGAGGGATTTGATTTCAATTTTTCAATAGTCCGTTTGGATAAATACTTTTGCCCAACATACGCTTCCACACAACCTTTTGTTCCGCAATTACACATAAGTCCATCATAATTGATAGAGATATGCCCCACTTCACCGGCGCCGCCACTTATTCCGCGGTAAATTTGATTATTCATAATAATGCCGCCACCAACACCTGTTCCCCAAATAATGAAAAGAAAATTCGGATACTCTTTTCCCGCACCAAACCTCGCTTCAGCAACTGCAGCAACATTCGCATCATTATCGACTTCAACTCGCATGTTGAACACTTTCGAAATCTCCTCTGCAAGGGGAACAACATCCCAATTGTGCATATTCGGCGGACTCTTTACAATCCCGCCCGGATTTTGGATGAGTCCCGGAGCACCGATACCAATTCCTGCAACCGTTTTTCCTTTCGCATGGGGAAGAACTTCCTGAATTGTTTTAACAATTTGTCCGATGACTGCTTGAGGATTTTCTTCTGCAAGTGTCGGCAATTTTGATTGTGCGAGAATTTTTCCATCACTGTCAATAAGACCGGTCTTTACGGTGGTGCCGCCAAGGTCAACACCAATTGCAAGTTGTTGTGCCATATGCTCTCTATTTTAATGCAGATATCTGCGGTTGATGGTTAAGGAGGAAATTATAATTTGATTGAATATAGTGCAAAATCTTTTCAGCGATCACTTTATGACCTTCTTTGTTGGGATGCATACCGTCCAAACAAATCAGTTTTGTGTAATCTTCTGACTCAAGAAACGATGAACGAATATCGATGAGCCGGGTTTTTGTTTCTTCCGCTACGCGAAGGATGGCAGCATTATATCGCTCGTGCCAGGAATAAATCTTGGAAACGTTACCGATATACTTCAAAATATTTTCTTTTGCCTTGTCACTGCTTTTGCTGATCCATTCAAAGTATTTTTCAGCATCTAATGGCGGAAGTGAAACAAGAACCGGAACAATATCCATTGTCTTCAAATTTTCTACGAGTCCGCTCAACAATTCATAGAATGTCATACACTCGGTCTTGGGATGAAACTCACCAGACGGATTTTCAGCAATCTCATCCCAGTGAAAATCACAATCATTTCCACCAAATTCAATTAAAACAATATCCGGTTTTTTCTTGAGCACATCACTTTGCAGGCGCTGCAGACCTTCGACAATGGTATTGCCGAATTTCGCTGCGTTAAAGACAACGCCTTTCAAATGTTCACGAACGAGATTGGAAAAATTTTCCAATAACAACGAGTGCCGTTGTTTTTCCTCGTCATAAATCACTCCACGGGAAATAGAATCCCCAAAGACAACAATGGTGCATTGTTGTTTGAGTCGTTCAATCATTACTTGTGCTTCGATCATATTACTTCTTCCTTTTCCATAAAAACTCCAACCGCTCTTTAATTTGTTTTTCTCTGCCATTTTCAGTTGGGGTGTAATATTGTTTGTTTTTTAATTGGTCCGGTAAATTTTGCTGTTCGATAAAATTATTGTCAAAATCGTGTGCGTATTTATATTCTTTTCCATAGTTCAATTCCTTCATCAGCTTCGTGGGTGCATTACGAAGATGTAACGGAACGGGAAGATTCGGCAGTCGTCGCACATCGCTCATCGCCTGATCGATAGCAATGTAGGAAGCGTTACTTTTCGGTGCGCTAGCCAGATATGTTGCAACATTGGAAAGGATAATTCGCGCTTCCGGCATGCCGACATAATCAACTGCAGTAAACGAATCGACCGCCAGCATCAACGCAACGGGGTCAGCATTTCCAATATCTTCCGATGCAAGAATAATCATCCGTCGTGCGATAAACTTTGGGTCTTCGCCCCCTTCCAACATTCGCGCCAACCAATAGACTGCAGCGTCGGGATCGCTTCCGCGCATACTTTTTATAAACGCTGAAATGATATCGTAATGCTGCTCTCCCTTCTTATCATACAACGAATATTTTCGCTGGAATGATTCCTCCAATATTTCTCTTGAAAGTGTATGAACACCGTTCGAATCTGCATTGGAAATTTGAAAAGCAATTTCGAGTCCGTTCAATAATTTTCGTGCATCACCTCCGGAGAGTAAAAAGAAATATTCTTTATCCTCTATAGCAACACTTTTTTTCGTGATAATTTCATCCTGATCCAATGCCTGCGAAAGGATCGTCTCCAATTCGGATTGTCCCAACGGATTTAACACAAATACCCGCATGCGGGAAAGCAGTGGCGAGATCACTTCGAATGATGGATTTTCAGTGGTTGCTCCAATAAGTGTAATCGTTCCTTTTTCTACGGAATGCAGTAACGCATCCTGTTGCGCTTTATTAAAACGGTGAATCTCATCAATAAATAATATCGTCTTCCGGAACGATTTCTGATATTCTTCCGCTTGTGCAATCACTTCTCGCACATCTTTCACACCGGATGATACAGCATTGAGTGCAAAAAATTCCGATTTCGTTTGATGTGCAATTATGCGTGCAAGAGTCGTCTTCCCTACACCAGGGGGGCCCCACAAAATGAACGACCGGAGTTCATCCTTCTCCACCATTTGACGAAGCGGTTTGTTTTCTCCAAGCAAGTGCGATTGACCAACAAACTGATCCAGCGTTTGCGGACGAACGCGTTCGGCGAGGGGAATGTTTTTTTCGAAGGATGACAAAATGTTCAATTCAATATTGTAATTACAAAATTATCAGGATTGTCAAAATTGCAAGATTAGAGACCGTTCAAAATTCCAATTCTGGAACTTTGAACTTGAAATCTTGAAAATTGAAGTTTATTTCTTCGGCGCAACTTTATACACTTTTTCATTTTCACGCACCATGCCGTATTTTTCCCTTGCAACCTTTTCAACAGCTTTCGGATCACCATCCAGTGCTTTGGATTGATCTTTCAATTTTTTCTGCTCTTCCTCAGCAGAGTGAATCTTTTCCAATGCCTCTGTTTTCTTCATCTCAAGGCGTATTCTGGCAACAACACCATTGCTATTAAACAGGACATACAGAAAGAGCAAAAATGCGGCTGCTACAATAGCGGTTGCACGCTTGTTCTCTTTTACGGTTTCGGCAATATTCTCCGCACTGACCTGTTTTTTTATTTTTCGATAAAACTTCATATTCTGATTGAAATGTACGAACAATTGACGTAAGTTGAAAACAGAGATTCACTTATTATAGAATACTTGATTGATTAAAAAATCCTTTGAAAACACTCTCCGAACTGCTGACACAAGCTTCATCAAAACATCCTTCCCGAAGTCTCCATGAAGGCGAATGCCAAACCACTAAACAACAGCGCTGCTCCCTCTGTTTTTCTTCCAAGATTGATTATGCTGAGGAATTAAAGAACAAACAGGGAGCGATCGATGAATTCTGGAATTCACTCGGAACATCTCTTTCCTGTGAGCCTCTCATTACTTCACCGTTAGGTCGTAATTATCGAACGGTCAGTAAACGGAAAGCGTTTATTGTGGGATACCGGTTTTTCCTCGGTTTGATCGGCGTGGATGATGATTCCGCAAAAAGTTATCCGATGGATATCGGTGAATGTGTGATTGAACCAAAATCGCATGCACACATTTACACTGTTATTCAGGAGATTTTGCAGCGGAAAGAGCAATCTACTCTCGTGAAAGAATTCAACTATGTTATCGTTAAAGGGGACGATCGAGAAGCCATTGTCATCTTCAATATGAATCATTTTTCTTCCTCTAATCGACGGGAGGTAAATGCGCTTTCGAAATCGCTCACGTTCAAAGCAAAAAATGTCACAGGAGTGTATGTGTTTGTCGATGAAGAGCGATCAAAATATTATCTTTCCGGAACTCCCAGAAAAGGGGTGCAATCAAATCCAAAGCCGATGACAAAGATCTATGGAAATGATTCACTCCTCCATAAAGTCGGGAATGTAAAATTTCTCTATTCACCACTTTCATTTTCACAGACAAATCATTCCATCCTGGAACAGTTCATTAATGCGGCGAATACTTTTCTTGCCCTTTCAAAGAATGACATTTTGTATGATCTGTATTGCGGTTATGGATTATTTTCATTGTCGCTCTCCACAAAAGTGAAAAATGTGATTGGCATAGAACTCTCACGAAGCTCCATTCATGATGCAGTTGATAATGCACAACGAAATAAATTGAATAATGTCCGTTTCCATGCGGCAGATATTTCCGCAGACAGTCTTGCTCGATTCTTTAAATTGGAACACCCCAATCTGAAATTCCTTATTGATCCCCCGCGGAACGGAACGGGAGAAGGTGTGATTGAATTTCTTGCAGAACAGCAACCGGAAAAAGTAGTGCATATCTTCTGCAACTCCGGCATTATCGAAAAAGAATTGCGCATCTGGAAACAGTGTGGATATCACCCCGTAAAAGCACAGCCATTCGATATGTTTCCGGGAACAGGAGAAATTGAAATGATGGTTTTATTGGAAAAACAATAATGTAATCCCGACTCATTTCCAGTAACCAAAGGACGAGACACTCCGATTCAACGTTAGGTCAATAGGATTGTCCAATAGATGGAATTTCGATCAACGAATTGGTACATTTGTATAGTACAAAAAACGGAGGTCACCATGAAACCTCTTTTAGTTTTTATCTCGCTCATTCTCGCGGGATTTTTTGCGGCCTGTTCATCCGCGGAACAAACAACAGATTTCATCCTTCCCCAATTAATATACCAACATCCACTTCCTGCATATCCAAAACCGATAACATCAGCAACACTTAAAATCTCTTTGGAAATGTATGTCTCAAAAGAGGGAGCTGTCAGCGATGTCCGTCTTTTAAACAGCAGCGGAAGTATCGATTGGGATTCTGCAGCAATGGCAGCAATCTACAAGTGGAGATACACTCCTGCGCTCAGCGGCGATACACCCATCAGCATTTGGCTTCGCCAAACAGCGGTGGTAAGATTCTCTGAACCACAGTATGTTATTCTCGGCGAGATATTGTGTAAAACAGCTGAAGAGGCAGATTCAGCATTTGCACATCTTGAGCATGGGATACCATTCAGTGAAGTTGTGGTTCAATATTCCATCGGAGAATCGAAAGAGAAGGAAGGAAAAATCGGCACGGTGAATATTCTGATTTATCCCGAGCACATCAAGAACATGCTGGCAAGATTGGGACGAAACGAATTCACAAAACCGGTTCAGTTCGGAACACGATATGCAATTTTCAAGCGTCTGAAAGAATAACTTTTTCTACAATTGTGTATTGAAACGAATTCATTTCATCGATACATTTCTCTCGCGATCAATCTATTGCCATCAAAGCATTTCACCCACCACGAGTGCAACATGTATTTTTGCATCTAACAAGGATTCCCCATGAAACATATTTTCAAAACCATTATTCTCGTTTGTTCGATCATGTTTTTTTTATCTACAAGCAGTACTGCTCAATTTCAGATTGGAAATCTTCATCTTGGTGTCTATACAAACACAAGTATTCACAATAATGTTGAACTGAAATGGAAATTTAAGACGGACGGTGCGGTTCGATCAACACCCGTTGTCGTTGGCAATAAAATCATCATCGGTTCGACCGATGGATTTTTATACTGTCTATCGGAAGAAGGAAAAGAACTCTGGAAATTTCATGCCGATGGTTCTATAAGTTCTACACCTGCAATTGTTAATGGAACAGCCTATTTCTCCTGTCGGAAGAATAATCTTTATGCTGTGGAAATTACACGCGGCAAGCTTCTCTGGAAAAAGAATCTAGGAATAGCTCTTCCCTACGATTGGGGATTTGATTATTACATCGGTTCACCCTCTATCGAAAATGGAAAGATCTATATCGGCAGCGCCGATGGTAATTTGTATTCTTTACATCAAAAGGATGGAAAAGAACTCTGGAAATTTAAAACATCCTCTCTTATCCGTTCAACACCAGCCATCGATGAAGTAAATATCTATTTTGGCGATTGTGCAGGAAAAGTGTTTGCCTTAAATAAAATGACTGGCAATTTGCAATGGCAATTTTCAACCATTGGTGATACGCTTGATAATGAAAACTTTGGTTTTGACAGAAAAGCGGTGATAGCATCACCCACACTGTATGATAAAAAACTGTTTGTCGGGGGAAGAGACGGATATTTATATGCATTAGATAAATCCTCCGGGAAACAATTATGGAACTTCGATTATGCGGTTTCATGGGTCATTTCAACGGTTGCAGTAAAAAATGACATTCTTGTTACCGGAACATCGGATGGGAGGTTTATTCATGCGATTACTATCCATAATGGGAAAGAACTTTGGCGTTTTATGACACAGGCGACAGTGTGGGCTTCACCAGCAATTTCCGAAAACGGATTCGTGGTTATTCCCAGCAATGATGGTTACGTCTATTCGCTCGATCTTGAAACAGGAAAAGAATTATGGCGGTTTAAGATAGGACCACAAATTTTTTCCTCTCCATTTCTCAAAAAAAACATGGCGTATGTTGGAAGCGACGATGGATATCTTTATTCACTGGAAACACAGACAAAAGAAAAAACTTCACTTCTGGATGTAAAAAGAGCAGTGTTTTGGATGAAGGATCCGGTACTACAATCGTTCCGAAGCGGGATGGATGTGTACGTGCGCGATTACTTCATTAAAGAAGGGTATGAATTTTATGATGAAACCGATGTGAAAGATTATCTTCTGAAAAGAATACACAGCGATACCGCCTCCGTACTGGTGTTTGCCACAAACTATTTTCTTCCATCATTAACCAATGACACACTCGGCTCAAACATTTTGCAGGCCTACCTAAAATCGGGAGGAAGAATCGTTTTGCTTGGAATGAATCCTGCTGCATATCAATTGGATAGTTCCAAAAAACAAGTTACTGCAATTAATTTTGATCAGGCGAAACAACAGACAGGGATTTCTTACCGATTTAAAGATTTGAGAACGCATGGAGGATTCTACGCATCGTTCATTACTGATGAAGGAAAACGATGGGGATTAAGGAATCCATTTACAGCTATAACAGGGATGTCGATCGGCGATGTAACAAAAGCGCTTGCAATTGATGAGCGGGGAAATGCGACGGCGTGGATAAAAACATTTTCTCAGAGAGAGAATTCAGGATTTGTTCAACTTTATCTAACGCCTGATCGACTGCACACACTCCCTGAAATTCAAAACGTTATCGAATACAAATTGAAATAATTGTTTTGTTCAAGAAGTTCTTCACCACTCGTGAAGTACTTCTTGATTTTTTTGTTGATCGGAGTAATTAATTTTTTGTCACCTTCAGATTTCTAAAATATCCATCCGTACCTTGACCAACCCATAATGCTATTCCTCCTGTTGATTCGGCATTAAGAAGAGAATTCACAATCAGCGATGGCTGCTCGGCATCGTTCACATAGAGTTTTGCCTGTTTTCCTTTTACTTCAATTTTTATCTTAGTCCACTCCCCCTCGACAATATCAACGTACGATTCGTACATGCTCGGAAATTCCTTCCGAAGCCGAAACCATGGATATTCGGGATGGGCAATATATTGTGTTGAATGATTCCTTCGGATTTGATCATCAGCTCTTCCGTTTGTCGGACGAAGATAGAAACAGTCATATCGAATCGTATCCCCTTTCTTTACACGAAATGCCACTCCGATGAATCCGCGCGCAGAATTATTTGCACTCGGAAGCGGACTGCCGGCAAGTTCGGCGGTTATTGTACCATCCGTAAATTGGATACCTTTTACGATTGCAAGATTTTCAGCAGCCTCCGGAGATTCGGTTAAACGAATTGCCGTTTTTGATTTGTAGGTCACCTCTTCAATTTTCACATCGATCCCTTCAAGATTCTTCGCAATCAACGAAATATCTTGACTTCTCGCTTGAGTAATAATTAATAACACCTTAAAAAGCATTATTAGAGTTTTCATCAGGCTTGTCCAAAATACATTGATAAAAACAACAAGATTCTTCACTCTCTTCTTTTCTTGACGGAGCAAGAAAAGAAGCAAAAGAACTCCTTACGAAATTTAACGCGCGCGATGAATCCCGTTCGCTCTTGCCCGTTGATGGTGCGAATCGCGCCATCAAAAGTCCCGTCATTCATCGCTTTCCCATTCGCTCAATCCTCCTAAATTTCGCACCCACGCACTTTATTACGCTCTCTACAATACAGCAAAGGGGGTTTACTACTTGTTATCAAAATATATTTGCCCAATTTATTTTGGACAGAAGTGAGTTTTCATATTTCTCTACAATTGAAAGCAACTACTCAGCAGAAGTACATAAATATTTAAAACATGCCACCCAATCCCGCCAAACAACGAGTCGGGCAGGGACGAAAACACGAAAGTGCACAAAAAGAATTTGAACCATTGCCCAAAAAAGGTTGGTGATATTTGGTGTTTTCGTGTTTTAGTGGTAAAAAATTATAAACGCTGAGTAGTTACAATTGGAATTAATTTCGCTTAAACGACTCAAGAAGATCAAACGCGATCTTCCATCCCTTTTCTTTTCTCCAAACCCGAATGTAGCCGCTTGAATCTTTCTTGGCATCAATCGAAAATCCATACGTGTATCCCAAATCTCCCGATGCGGCAATTTGTGTTGCCATCGGTGAAAAGTCCGTCTGGTGACTGGCATTCTTAATATATTTTATCCCGTTCTCTTTTTGTTTTACTGGAAAAGTCCCCTGACGAAATACCTGCATATTGGAAGCTGCAAATTTTTCATACGATTTTACAATTCCGTTTTTCTTTACTGACTGAATAAAAGCGTGCTCTGCATCTAATAATTCGGTGCCAGTATTTTCTCCAGTATTTTTATTGATTTTGTGCGGTATTAATCTTGTAACAACATCATTTTCCTTTTGCTTTTTTTCTTTAGGATAATTGATGCCGTTGTCGACAGTGACTTTCCATGTTCCATCCGACTGTTTTTTCCAAACAGAAAAATAATGTCCATACGAAACATTTTCATCCTTTTTTGATTTACGATATTCCCACGGTCCGGTTGAGATGCCGAAATCACCCGAGGCAGATACTTCAACAAACGTCGGATACCAGGTAAGCAGTGCCGAATTTTCCGGGCGACTTCGGTATAAATCTTTACCATTTACCGGATACGGATTGAACATGACACAATCATCCGAAAGAAATTGCAGAAACGATTCCTTGATGCCATATTTTTCGGAAGCAGTGGAAAAGGCACGTTCAGCATTGGCCAGATCCACAGCCACGGGATCTGGTTGAGAAAATGATAGTGACGCAAAAATTAAAAGAGCAAATATTTTTTTCATAAGGAGTCCCTTCGTTATGTTCTACTATTTCATTAATATCATTTTCTTTGTGGTGACGAATTTTCCGGATCTGATGGAATAAAAATATAACCCACTTGATAATTTTTCGGCGTTAAAATTAACAGTATACTTTCCAGCGGTGAGATATTCATTGACTACCGTAGCAATCTGTTTCCCAAGTATGTCAAAAACTGTTATCGAAGTGAAACCAGAAGTCTTCACAGTGAATCCAATAGTTGTGCTTGGATTAAACGGATTTGGATAGTTCTGGTCCAACGAAAATTCCAGAGGACTTGTCGTAACAGACGGCGACACCTTTGTGATAAAATATGATTGAAGATCTATCGCTTCAATTCCTTTTGTGGTCATTCCGCCGATCACTTTTCCCTTTCCGGATGATGTATCAATGCTAACCAGATAACTCTGCGATCCGGTCGTATCAATAACTCCGAACAATCTTCCCTTATGATCAAATGTAATGTCTTTCGTCGAAATACCGAAACCGGTCGAACCGACGAGAGTTGTTGTTCCGTTCGCTAAATTGATCTTATAAATATTATCTTTCCCGGTGGATGTTGGGCGGACGGATGCCCACAATATTCCTGTCAACGGATGATACGCAAGTCCTGACAACCTCAATCCACCTGTCGTCGCCACAACCGTTGCAGTACCGGTATTGATATCCACCGAATAAATTGAACCATTGAAAGCACCAATCAATAGTGTGCCATCCGATTTGAATGCCATCCCTTTCGGATTTGCGATTGTGATGGTTGAAAGCGGAAGATTATCTGCCCCAATCGAACTGACTCGGATAAGTTTCGTCCCAGCAGTTGAGGTTGCCAACGCGATAATCTCTTTCGTTTTAGGATTGATTCGCGCACTTATGACGGACTGATATCCCGTAGAGCCTTGCGCAGAAACACTTCCGTTTGCAGAATCCACGGTATACATTTTTGCAACATCCGTTGCACCGGAGAAAGCGTACATCACTCCATTTTGGGCAGCAGTGATTGTATATGATTTTCCCGTAAGTATAATCTTCGCCGGATTTGCTTGAGTAAGATCATTGTGATAAATGAATATAGTATCGTTTAATATTGACGGGGCAGAAGGACTCCACGTGATCTTTATCGTATCATATTCAGTCAACTTGTATGTTTTGGGAGCAGCGTGAGAATAGGATATTGCCGCAGTGTTGCCACCACGGATTCGTATGCTGTCGATCTTTAAAGGAATTGTTCCATGGCTCCAATAATATGCGGTGATTGTTTTTATTTGTCCGGGAAAAACTACATCAAAACTAAAAGTCGTTGAGGGGACAAATAGAAGTGTTCGGTTAAATTCTGGAAATTGCACTGCGCCTGGTCCGCCATACGCGCCAAGATCATTGCGTAAAGCACCTCGAGAAGGAAATTTCGCATTTCCCAGCGAAGAAAGATTTTCAAGATCATTATATTGTGTTGCTGGATCACCGGCATCAATTAAAGTAGAAGAAGTTGATAAATAAAAACTACTGTCTGCAAATTTTGGCTCTACAATGAGCGTATTTGTTCCACCAATTGCATTCATGCTGCTATTATAATCGATTGTTGCTGTGCTGGCAATGATGGCAACAGGTCCTAACTGAGATGCAAAATGATTTTCCCACATGAGATTATTCCTGATAATCACTTTTGCACCATTCCATGCCAGGATCGCCGCTCCCGCGCCTGCTGGAGAACTGCCGCGATCAACGGAAAAATTCATAAAGAACGTATTATTTTGAATTACATTCGCCGGGCTTTGTGCGGATAAAACATCATTAATCCAGATACCGCCTCCGCCAAACGTGGGTGCACCCGAAGAATAATTGTCTACCTTATTGTTATAGATAATATTATTTTTTACAACTGCTCCGTCGCAATAATTTAGCACGATACCGGCGCCATACATTGCTCTATTCATCATGATCACATTTTGATAAATCTTCGGTGCACCATCACCGGAGCGAATTCCGCCACCGCCCGCACCCCGTATTCCTGACGAATTCACCGCTTCATTATTAAAAATATAATTATTCCGAATAACCGGAGACGTTAACGCTGTAAGAACTCCGCCCCCTTCACGATAAACTCCTGCACCATGTTCGTCCAGCCATTTTGTCCCTTTCCCGCCAGTGAGCGTAAATCCCTGCAACACGGTTGTTGAATCTTCTCCGTTGATGATCAACACACAACTGGCACTATCAGGTTGCGCCGGTGTGCTCCCATTGATGATGGTGGAAGAAATAAAGCTGACATCTTTCGATTCATAATAGCGGCTGGTGAGAACGATTTTTTTTCCACGGAAAATTACGTTTTCAAAATACGTTCCAGGATACACGACAACTGTATCACCATTCGAAGATGCGTTGATTCCAGATTGAATCGTTGCAAAATCTGCCGGCACCTTACGAATATTTGCCGATAATACAGTTGTAACAATGAACATTAACAGAAGATATTTGCGCATATATTTATCCTTGTAAATTGTAGTAGTGAGTTTTTTGAATGGAACAATCTACGCCACAGAAAAGAAAAAAGTTACCGTTTGGGGATAAATGACCGAATGGTCGGGATAAACTGCAGTTTCAGGGACTACAAATGAAAGAATTCGTTTACAGATTTTTTATACGTTCGTCCGATTGGAAGCTGGGTTCCGTTCCGGAGAATTGCTACATACTCATCATTAAACCAAGGCTTAAGTTCTTTGATATATTCTGTATTCACAATCACCGTTCGATGCAGGCGAAGAAAAGCAGCGGGGTCTAGTTTTTTTGAAAAATTCGTCATCGTATCGCGAAGAAGGTGTGAATCCGTTAACGTATGAATCTTTAGGTAATTCGCATCGCTTTCCAACCAGAGGATCTCGCGTGTTGGAATAAATCGCACTTTCCCTTCACTCTTCACAACCACTTTATCAGCATATTGTTGTTTTTGAACAACAGATTGGATTGTTGTCAGCATTTGTGAGAGATAAAGATCTTTATCATCGGAAAGCATGTTCTGTTTCACCCGTGATAACGATTCCTGAAATCGTTTTTTGGTAAACGGTTTTAAGAGATAATCGATCGCATTTAATTCAAATGCTTTTACTGCAAATGAATCGAACGCCGTGGTAAAGATAATTAACGGAATCCGTTCCGCCGGAAGTTTTTCCAACAGTCGAACTCCATCAAGTTCAGGCATTTGGATATCCAAAAAAACAAGATCGATCTCTTGCTCCATTATCGCACGAAAGGCTTCTTTTCCATTTCCGCATTCTGCAACAACGCGAACATCTTTTTCATCATGCAATAGTGTGTTAATCCGTTCCCGGGCGAGCGGTTCGTCATCAACTATGAGTGTTCGTATTTTCATTCTTGAGACAATGAATAAGGGATGACAACTCGAACAGTGACCCCGTGATTATTATTTGCCGTTATGACAAGTGATGCCTGATCACCATAAAGCGCTTGAAGTCGCTGTCGTGAATTCGTTAAACCGATCCCCTCTTGAATATTCCCTAACTTTTCTGATGGAACAGCATCATCGCTGACGGTGATAATCAACGACTGATCTTTTTGTTCAGCGGAAATGCTCAGAATATTTGCATGTTCAAATTGCGAAAAACCATGTTTGATTGAATTTTCTACGAGGGGCTGCAACAACAGCATTGGGATCTGTGCGTCTAGAAGTTCAGTCGGAACGTTATCCTTGTATGAAAGTCTCCCGCTAAAGCGTATCTCTTCGATTAATAAATACGCCTTAATAAAATCAAGTTCCTCCTTCAACGAAACAATCTGCCGTCCCGACGCATCGAGTGTAATTCGTAAAAAATCACTCAATCGGACGATCATTTCTTCTGCAAGATTGGGATCTTTATGGACAAGCGTTACAATAGCGTTTAATGTATTAAAAAGAAAATGAGGCTGTAACTGCATTTTTAGCGCAAGCATTTGCGCTTGTGACAACTGCGTCTCGAGTTTTGAAGCAGTCAATTCTTTCTCCTGATAACGTTGATAGAAATCCATGGCATGCTGCATAATGACCAGTGCCGAATAGACGATCAACATTTTATCAATGTTATAGAAGAGTGACGTCAGAATGATATTTATTTCGAACGTCTTTACATCGGGATGGAAAAAATAAATGATGAAGCCATGAATGATACATTGAAGAGTCGATAACATTAAGCCTGCAGAAAAAAGGATCACTCCATTCTTCACATGGTCGTTCTTTTGCAGTGAATATATTCTGGCAATCCACAGTGTGATTGGTGTTCCAATAATCCATATGGCAGAAAATCCAAGTTCCCATATAAATTCAGCCCAAATACTGATTGGCCGATTTGTGATCGGGTGGACTAAAGTCATCACTCCTGTCATAAAAACAGCAAGGAGAGACCAAAAGATAATGATATTTAGAAATTTAATTTTCAAAGCTTATTCGGGAAAAATCAACCACAAAAACACTCAAACACAAAATTACGTGAAATTTTTGGTGTACGTTTTAGTGCTTTCGTGTTTTATTGGCATTATCGAACTACCGAATGTAAGGAAAAAAGAGAGTAGAATGTAACTCAAGGATAGAATATGGGATAAAACACGGCTGGAAAGGGACGAACGGGAGAAATTCTTGAGACCGTGATGATTACAGTCTCTATAGAAAACCATCACGGCTATCATGTTTTGAATTATTTCAACTGTTAATCTGAGTGAGCTCCAGATTTTTATTGAGGCGATGCGAAGCTCCGCACTACGGAGTGCCGCACAAAATATGAATATGACGGCAAATCTGAAAGTATAATCAGATTCTTCGCTGCGCTTAGTATAAAACAATCAAGGCTTGCTCAGAATGGCATTGACTACATTTTTTACACTGGCTTCTAATCAATCACATCGCGTGAAAACTCTTTGTCCACAACAGGACGTTTAGGAAGATTGGCGATCTTCCAGCCGAGCGCATAGACAGTCTTCGTTACTTTCATCAATTTTTCGAAATCGATTTTTTCCACTTCGTCGCTGACCCGATGATAGTCTTCATGGATACCGTCAAAATAAAATACGATCGGGATTCCCTTTTTTGCGTAGTTGTAATGATCGCTTCTGTAGAACAGACGGTTTGGATCATTTGGATCGTCAAACTTATAATTCAGCTTCATATTGTACAACGAAGCGTTGACACTCTCATTCAGTTTCCCAAGTTCTGTGCTCATCATAAATGAGCCGATCGAGAATACTTCGTTTGGTTTTGTGACTTCATCATTGGCAGTCGAATCGTTCTCAACAGTACTTCTGCCAATCATGTCTATATTCAATTGCGTGACAATATTTGACAACGGGATGGTCGGATTCTCAACGAAATATTTAGAACCCCATAATCCTTTTTCTTCTCCCATATGCCAAACAAAAAGAATTGACCGTTTTGCTCTGCCACCCTTCGCAAACGCCTCAGCCATTGAAATTAGTCCGACTGTTCCGCTGCCGTCATCGTCTGCTCCATTGTTAATGGAATCACCATTGATCGGTTCGGATCGGATGCCGATGTGATCGTAATGCGCGCCGAAGGCCACATATTCATCCTTCAATTTTTTATCAGAACCTTCCAAGACAGCAACAACATTTTGGGTGTACAACGTATCGATATTGACGCCGACATTAATTGACATTTTTTTCGTTGAGGATAAGGCAAACGATGAAACTGAATCTGCTGATGCGCGATTGTTCATGGATTGGACACCGGTCTTTTCTCCGGCAAAGATGGCATCCACTAATTTCGGATCAGCAGTGATCGAGGGGACTGCCTGAGGTTCATCGATTTTTTTGAACGCGGGGACGGTCAAAGTCCCTTTTCCGGTAACGTAATTCTTATCCCGCTCCCATGACGCCAATGCTTTTGTAGAAGGAATGTAAATGATGCCAAGCGCCCCTTTCATTTTCGCATAATTCGATGGTGTATCATATCCTTCACCAACTTTTCCTTTAAAATCTCCTCTGGTGACTCCTTTTGGATATCCATCGATCACAACGATGATCTTACCCTTCACATCAACCCCATCATACGGATTGATCTCTTTTGCTTTAAGTATGTAACCGTTCTTTGCATAGATCATCGGTGCAGAAACATTTCCGGCAATGGCAGAAGAAATGAGATCCTGACCAAAGGAGTACTTCTGACCATTCAACTCTGCGTACGTCTCCGCAGATTTCACTTTTGTTTTGTGCAATACAATCTTCTGAAAAAATGTTCCGCCATCTCCGGCAGGTTTATATCCCCATCGGGATAAATGTGTTGCGATAAATTTTGCTGCAATATTCAATCCGCGGGAAGGTGTATCGCGTCCTTCAAGTTCATCGGAGGCAATAAATTTTAGGTAGTCCTGCAATTGCTCTTTGGTTATGTAATCAACATTACCTGCATCAATCGGTTTTTTGACAGATTTTTGTGCAAACCCAAGAGAAAATGAAAAAAGAAGTGTTACAACAAACATTCGACGAATCATTACAGCTCCTCTATGATAAATGACTCGTGAATGTAGAGGAAAAATAAGAGTAATCCAAGCAGGTTATTTTACCAAAAGGACTTTCTTGACATCTGTAAATGTCCCTGCGATCAATTTATAGAAATAAACTCCCCCCGAAAGCGAGTACTCATTTGATGACAATGTTGTGTGATAAGCCCCTTTATCTTGAAATTGATCTATCAAAACAGCTAGCTCTCTCCCAAGAGCGTCAAACAACAATAGTTTTACCCGACTTGCAAAAGGAATGTAATAGGAAATTGTTGTACTTGGATTGAATGGATTAGGATAATTTTGATGAAGAGCAAATGAGGTAATAGAATTGTCGTTTGAAAGATCGTTAAACCCTGTCACCGGTGAATTTGTATTAAATATTTTTCCCTGTTGTCCAACTGACCATCCATTCACATTGTCGGTAAAATCTACTCCGTACAAGTCACCCGTAAAACTGACCGACTGTGGTATCCAACTTGTACCTGCATTGGTTGTGCGGAGAATGATACCGTTCCCCACTGCTGCACCATTGAGTTCATTAGAAAAAGTGATCGCATAAAGATTGTTGGAACTTCCGCTGACGAGTGCATTCCAATTTGATCCACCATTGGTTGTCTTCAGAATTTTTCCTCCCATGCCGACGACATAACCTGTATTCGCGCTGGTAAACCAAACGCTTCGAAGATCGTTGATGACAGTACTTGTTTGCGGAACCCACGTAGCACCTCCATTTGTCGTTCGAATGATTGTCCCGGAAAACCCAATTGCACATGCTGTTGTATCGTTGATAACATAGATTCCAGTGAGCTCAACATTTACTCCCGTAGTGGTGTTCTTCCACGAATTCCCTGCATCAGTCGTTTTTAAAACTGTGCCGATATGACCCGATGCCATTCCGATTGAACGGTTAGCAAAATGGACGTGGACCAAATGTTCAGTTGTTCCACTTGAAACCGGAGTCCATGATGTTCCTTTGTTTGTGGTTCGAATGATTAATCCGCTTTCACCCACTGCCACACCGGATTCAACAGACGAAAAATAGACATCCCGCAAAAATTTTGTGGTGCCGCTTGGTTTTGAATTCCATGAACTACCACCATTTGTTGTTGCCAAAATTAGACCGCTCGTTCCGACGATGTAACCGGTATCGTTTGCAGGGAATGAAACACCCAATAACACTTCAGCTGAATTACTGGTTTGCAGAAGCCATTGAGAATGAAGAGATGTTACAAAGAGAATACTTACGACAACGACGGTTTTCATACTTCCCCTTTATGATGAATTGTTCTCAATAACGGTAAATAATCACCGATCTGAAAATTGAATGTGATGAAATACATTGGAGAGGGATAGAATGATTACGAAATACATGCAATGACGATTCATTTCGTTTATCGCAAGGAGGGAATAACATACCGAACAAGAATATTCATAATCTCATCCTCCTGCTGCCCGGCAATTTCTGCCGGTACATTTGGATTTGCCGTAGCAACAATAACAGCATTCTTTGAGGGAACGATCATAATATACTGACCTCCTGATCCGGCAGCAAAATAGAGACTATCGTGACTGTCATAATTTGTCCACCATGAAAAACCATAATTGACATTTGATAAATCTCCCCATATACCATTGGCAGCATTGTTTGGAAGAGTGCTTTGTTCAATCCAGCTCTGGGGTAATATTCGGACGCTGTCCAACATTCCGTTGTGCAGATAGAGAAACCCAAATCTCGCCATATTTCTTGGTGACATTAATAGACCGGAACCGCCTGAGTATATTCCCTGCGGATCTTTACTCCAATATCCGGCATTGATCTTTGCAGGAGTGAACAAATATTTCTTGGCAAACTCCAGCGTAGACATTCCTGACCGTTTCGTGATGATCGCCGAAAGCAAATGTGTCTGTACCGATCCATAATAGAATCGCTCACCCGGATTGTATTTCAACGGAAGTTCTATGATCAGTTTTACTCTGTCAGCTGTCGGAGAATCTAAATATGGTGGAGGATTATTGTCGCTGAAATCAAAACCAGCTCGCATAGTCAGCAAATGCCGGACAGTGATCAATTTCTTCCTCGGATCGAGTTCCGGAGAATCATATTCAGGAAAGAACGATAGCATCGGTTGATCGAGACTATCGATCACTCCTTTCTGTAACGCGATACCGACGAGTGCCGAGATAATACTTTTTGTCACGGAGCGGAGTTCAAACTCATTGTAAAAATAGAATTGAGACCGATAATATTCCTTCACCAAGTAACCATTACGAGCGAGAATAAAGGAATAGATATTCTCATTTGCACCAAATTGTAACACAGCAGAATCGATCTTCACCGAATCGATATTCTGAGAAACCAACGATGCACTCTCCCATTGATACTGCGGTGTATTGACAATCGGTATGACAGGATCAATGGCATTCTCTTCGCAGGAGGGAAAGAAAATAAAAGAACAGGATACAATGAAACGGATGAGTTTCTTCATTGCCAAATATAGTAATCTTTACTCATTTCATCTATTTCAGTAGCATCAACTTTTTTGTCTCGGAATAACTACCGGTTCGAAGAGTATAATAATACAACCCGCTTGAGAGTCCCTCGCCATTCAAGGAAAAGGAGTATTCTCCTTGGTCCCGTTCTTCACTGATCAATCTCTTTGCTTCCCGTCCAATCGCATCATAGAGGATCATTGTCACCATGTTTTTTTCGGGGATTTGAAATTGTATGATCGTCGAGGGATTGAACGGATTGGGATAATTTTGCGATAATGAAAAAGCACGCGGTTTCAACTCTGAGTCGTCAACTCCCATGAGTGTTCCCGATAATTTGAAATACATATCCTTTTCAAATACCTTCTTTCCATCGTTGTTCTTTGATGTGATGATCAATACAGGAGTATATGTAATGGTCAAATTCGTTCGTGTTACTTTTCGCGGAAAGATTGTAAAAGTGATTTTTTGAGAATCATAGGCGGCAAGGAAGAAACCTTTCGTTGATATTGACAGAGCCGAATCGGGTTTCACTGTTCCCGGACCGGAACTGCCGTACTTCAGGGAAACAAAAATGGAATCCGTTCCCTTCCCCAAATTATAAATTGTGATCGTCGTATCTCTCTTTTCGGTATTCACATCGATCGTTCCAAAATGATGCTGTACCGTGTTGATGCTGACGACGGATACCAGCGGCTTAGCAATAATGTATTTTTGGCGGACAAGCGTATCGCTCGTTATTCCGTCCGAGATGATCAGTTTTACAGAATATGTATCAGGTTTAATGTAAGTAAATGACGCATTTTTCGTTGTCGCATCGATGATCCCGTCATTGTTGAAATCCCATTTCCACGACGTTGGCGTTGATAATGAATCTCCGAAAGATACATTCGTAAAATTCACCGTAAAAGGAACTTGATCGACCTCGATATCGCCGTAAAAAACCGATCGCAAATATTTTTGTTTTCCATTTTCAGTGATGTTCAGAAGCTGTTTTGCCGGAACATTGACCAGGGTGCTCTTTGATCCGGAGAGCCATTCAATAATTACGGAATCAGCTACCGTTGCATTGCCTAGTCCAAAATGAGCTATCATGCTGTTGTGACCGTTAAAACTATTCTGCGCTGTGATCTCCCGGAACTGCCAGTACGATTTTCCATTGATGGTTGCTTTCATCTTCACTTTTGCACCGATGGCAGATCTGTTCAAAGGGAAGCCCTTAACATTCAGTTTCAACCAATTATTCGATGCAGATTGATCATTTCGGTATAGTTCATTGTTCGATCCTCCGCTCACAACAAAAAGATCCATGTCACCGTCATCATCATAATCCCCCGCAACAGCTGCAATGTGAGGAACTGCGTTTTTTACCATCGGCAGAGAATCAATTTTGATAAACGTTCCATTTCCATTGTTGGAAAAATACTGTGATGTTCTTGCACTGTCGCGCGTGACATAACAATCAAGATCCCCGTCATTGTCGCAGTCGATCCAAATATTTGAGAGCGAACCTCTATTTGAAGAGACAATCGGACCTACATCGGCGGCAATAGTTTTGACAAAAGTTCCGTTATCATTTCGGTATAGATTGTTGTTCGACACTCCTGTGTAATTTGTGAGATATGCATCAAGATCACCGTCATTATCATAATCGATCCAATTCCACACCTGGCCATCGACAAGATCGGTACCCAGGATCCCATCATTGATGCGCTGTAGTATCGCGCTTCCGCTCTCTTTTAATAGATTCTTAAAAATATAATCCCTTGCCGGAGTTCCTGCGGGACCACTTCCTATGAAGAGATCCTCGTCTCCATCGAAATCATAATCATACCATGTTGCTACGGTGTATGGAGCAAGATCCTTCACAACATCTCCGGTGACAACTTTCGAAAATTCACCAGCACCAAGATTTCGGAAGAAAGGATTCCTGATCGGCGTACCGACAAATCCGCGAGGATGAGTAATGATCATGTCCACAAAGCCGTCATTATCAAAATCTCCCCAGGCACCTGCCCATCCACGATTATTGACAGAAGCAATAGCTCCACGCTTGATCGAAGTGAAAGAAAAATTGGAATCCTTACCGTTATTTCGATATAACACGGAAGCGGCCCCTGAATACATACAATCCAGGTCACCGTCATTGTCCATATCCGCCCAGGTTACACCGGTGGCAGGTGCGTGGGGTAACCCTGCGCCAATTCCGTGATTCAACACTTCAGTGAATGATCCATTTCCATTATTTTTATAGAGATGATCCGGGCAGGCAAAAAGATCAATATCGCCATCATTGTCATAATCCATCCAGCTTGCTCCCGAATATCCAGCGGCACCGGAACCTGAAGCTGAAACAATTGGATTTGTTGAATCTGTAATTTTCGTGAAGTTTTGAGCAATGGCACATGAGAACTGAAGTGACAAGAGAGTGACAACAAATGCGGCTCTGATGAGCATAGATTATCTCCAACATGATGAAATGAAAAATGAATGATGAGATAACCTACATAAACGGAAAACTGAAGGCTTGGTGAAAATTGACTATTTCAAATGTATCGAATAAAAAACGAAAACTTGTCGCCTCAGTTTGATCTACTTAAGAGCGTCAAAAATTACGATAACGCTATAGAGCGATATCGTTCTGGTGAAAATCCTGTCCGGGTTTTAAAGAGTTTGCTGAATGAACTGAGATCGCTGAATCCCACACTCATACAGACATCTGAGACAGATCGTTTCTTTGCCAGCAACAAATATTTCGCCTCTTCCAACCTGCGCTGAGTGAGATATTGATGAGGAGTGAGATAAAAATTCTTTTTGAATTCACGAAGAAAATAAACGGGAGCAAGATGTGCCGTTTTCGCGATCATATCCAAAGAAATATCCTCTGCAAAACAGGAATCGATATAATCTTTTGCACTATGTAATCGCTGATACAACTCTTGCTTGGTTGAATGACGGATGGGAGTCATAGCGGAAACCTCCTGTTCGATCTCTTTTTGTGAAAGGATCAAACGTTCAAGCACTTCACAGAACAATTCTGTAATACGGCGTTTATTTGAATAAAGCGACAACGACATTTTCTGCAATCTTAACAGCAACGGAGTCAGGGAATGATTGTGCGGATATAATCGCTCAACGAATCGAACTTCTTTCTCACCATCTTCATTTACTTCAAGATCGCGTTGCACCATGCTTTGAACCACTTCCTGAACGAACGCAGGATTGAAGTTGATCGTGAAGGAATCAACCTTCGAATCCGATTTGATATAACTGGAATAGACCTTCCCTTCATTAAAGATCAAAAATGAGGAATCGTCCACTGCAACGGTCTTGCTTCCAGCATGATAAAATTCTTTTCCATGAAACGCGCATTTGATCGACAACGGTCCCCAATGTTCTCCATATTCTACATCGGACGATTGTGCATTGATGATGACATTGTTCTCTAAAAAGAGTGAATAATATCGTTGCAGATCAAATCCCGGTGCATTGAAATCGGGAAATTGATTGATCAAATAAATGTCATGCTGAGGGTTCATATATTCGATGCAAATACGTCAATTTCCTGCTGCTCAGGTATGAAAAAGTGATTAAATACAGAATTTTTGGGACGAAATGCCTAAATCCGTTGTCTTCAAATCATCTTGCAGCATTTCTAAATAAAGTTTGAAAAACGATAGCTTGTATCACTTTATGAGTGTCAATTTTCTTAAAAGAGAGCGATCACCATTTTGAAGCTTTGCAAAATAAACTCCGCTGGACAATGCATCAGCTTGAAATGTTCGTTGATGATGGATATTTGCTTCCAGAAATTCATTTGCCAGAACTGCAACTTCCCTTCCTATTGCATCATAGATTTTCAACGACGTGAACCCTGAAACCTGGAGCGTAAATCCGATCTTGGTCGTTGGATTGAAAGGATTTGGATAATTTTGCTCCAAAAAATATTCCATCGGCATCTCCATCCCTTTTTGGATCGAAAGCAATGTTCCCTGTAATTTTATCCACATCGACTTTTCGAAAATCTTTACGCTAGGATTATTTTTTGATGTAATAACAATCTTTGGAGTATACGTAATGTTCAAGTTTGTCCTATTTACTTTCGGTGGATAGACTGCATAGATAATTGCCTGAGAGTCATTCGCAGCTAATACAAACGATGTTGGTGATATTTTCACAGCTGAATCCGGCTTGATCGTTTGAGCCGAAGTCGCACCGTACACAAGTGAAATGGAAATTGAATCATTTAATTTCCCCTTATTATAAATATACATCGTTGTATCTTTTATAGGAGTATTCACATCAACGATACCAAAATTATGGGTTGTGGTATTAAATTGAATGATCGCTGTTGCCGGTGAAATAATGATGGCATCGTTACTGCGAAGAGTATCGGTTTTCACGCCATTGCTTACGATAAGCAAGATGGAGTATGAGTCTGGAATAGTATAAGTAAAACTGGTTGTAGCGGTTGTTGCATCGATGACATTGTCACCGTTCAGATCCCATTTCCAGGACGTAGCGGGTTGAGTCGGATCCGTGTTAGAAATATCCTTGAATTGAATAGTAACGGGATCGGTATCTTCGAAATTCCCAATCTGCATTGCTCCCCTAAAATAGCCAGCAGGCAAATTCTCTTTGATAACCATGAATTGATTCGGAGCAATATTCGTCTGAACAATCTTTTGTCCAGACGGAAACTCGACAACAAGCGAATCAATAACGGTTGCATTTCCTAATCCAAAATGCGATTCCAGATTTTGGCCGCAATATCCCGATTGGCCGGCAACTTGTCTCACCTGCCAAAATGTTTTTCCATTGATCGTTGTTTTTACTTTCACTTTTGTACCGATGGCAGAAAAATTGGAAACCTTGCCCACCGCTTTAATCGTTAACCATTTGTTACCATTTCCTTCATTCCGGTACAATGCATTATTTTGGTTTGCTCCGAAACAATTGCCGGTAGCAATATCTAAATCTCCGTCCCTATCATAATCTCCAAACGCAACACCATAGGACCACCCAAGATCGGTCGACACAATTCCGGTATCGACTTTGATAAATGTTCCGTTACCGTTATTGAGAAATAAAAAATTCTTTGTTGCAGAAGCTCCGGAAAAAGCATTTGTAACCATCAAATCAAGGTCGCCGTCATTATCCAGATCGCCGAACGCACTACCAACAGAATAGCCACTGCTTTTTACAACAATATCCGATGTGTCTTTGGAAAATGTTTTATTCCCGTTGTTTCGATAAAGAAATTCACTTTCATTCGAGTTATTGACGACGAGAATATCAAAGTCTCCATCGTTATCGATATCGGCAACACTGCTTCCGAACGATTTTCCTCCATCGGATACAATCGATCCGGAAGTCTCAGCGGTAAATGTGCCATTTCCATTATTCCAATACAGTGCTTCATTTGCCCCACCCTCATTGGCGACAAACAAATCGAGATCGCCATCATTATCAAAATCGCACCAGTCTACACTTCTTGTCGGCGCTTCATCCGTAACAATAGCGCCAGTTTTCACTTCTGTAAATGTTCCATCTCCGTTGTTGTGATATAAAATATTGGCGAGATGTACGGCACTGTTTGCCAGATACAGATCGACATATCCGTCGTTATCATAATCTCCCCAGCTTGCAGTTTCGGAATGTGTAAAGTCTTTTGAAATATCTCTCGGAAACACTTCTTCAAACTTCCCATTCCGTTGACGGTGCAGACTGTTTTGTTGGCCATACCACGTCGCAGTAAATGCGTCTATGTATCCATCATTGTCATAATCTGCCCACGTGCTTCCGTCATAACTTCCCGGATCGTTCACGATAGATGCGTCGGTAATTTTTGTGAAGGTGCCATCACCGTTATTTTTATAAAGAAAATTATTTGCCTTAGCGCTTGGTCCGTTGGAAATAAACAGGTCCAAATCGTTGTCATTATCATAATCAATCCAGTTAACACTGCGGGAATCCCCTCCATCATTTGATTGAGGACCGGTGGTGACTTTCGTAAAATATTGCGCGGATACATTAAGCGTTATGAAGAGAAGTAGAGTAAACAGCTGTTTCATTAATCCTCCTATTATTATAACTCAAAATTATACGAAACAAGAGAAAGAATGAACTTTTTTGCGACGAAATGGAGGTGGCGAGGGATGAATTGCTGAATCAAAAGAGGAACTATTCCAACAAAAAAGAGAGTTTTTCTTTGTATTTCCTGCTCACTGTGAGTTTGACACCTTGATCTAGAATGGCAGTATAATCACCATGATGCTCAGGTTGCAATTCACGAACAGCATTAAGATTGACGATGGATGAGCGATGAATGCGAATAAATTTTGAAGGATCAAGCTGCTGTTCAATGGTGCCAATTGTTTCGCGCGTGGTGTGTTTCCCACTTTTTGTATGGATGTGAATATAATCAGCCGCTGCTTCTATCCAGAGGATTTCTTCAATATTTACAAAATAAATTTTCCCCGCATTGCGGATGGAAATGCGTTCGATATATGTAGAAGTTGACTGAAATGATTTTAACGCTTCCATCATCCGTTCAGAGTACGACGCAGTCTGTTTCAGTCGTATCATTTCCCTTACACGATGCAATGACGAGTATATCCGTTCAGCATCATATGGCTTTAAAATATAATCCAGTGCGTTTGCTGAAAATGCTTTAATTGCATATTCATCGTATGCCGTTACGAAAACAACAAGTGGCAGGTCTTTCGTTTTAAGACTCTTCACAACATCAAAACCATTCATTTCCGGCATTTGAATATCCAAAAACAAAACATCCGGCTTGTATTTCTTAATGTGTTCTACCGCTTCTTCTCCATCACTCGATTCTGCTATAATAACAATATCTTTTTCCTCTTCGAATATTTCCCGTAATCCATGACGGGCAAGCGGCTCGTCATCAACAATCATTACTGCTATTTTTTTTGAGGAAATCATAGATGGAAATGCTTGAAAGGAATTATACTTAAACCGGTATTTCTATTCTTACCGTAAATCCATTCTGCTCATTAGGGCGCATTTCAAAATTGAATTGATCGCCATACAATTGTTTCAAACGCTTTTTGGTATTCTCCAATCCAACACCAATCCCATCTGAATTTTCTTTTTTGCGTCTGGATTTTGTTCCGCCATCCTCCACTGAAAGAAAGAGTTTTCCCTTTTTCACCTCAGATGATATTTCAATCCATCCATCTCCGGCACGCTGCGCTAATCCATGACGGATGGAATTTTCCACAAGAGGTTGCAAAAGGAATGTCGGAACAGATGAACTCAGAGCCGATTCTTCAATATTCATTTTAATGGACAACCGATCTCCAAACCGGACTTTCTCGATGGCAAGATACGTATTGAGGAATTCCAGTTCTTGTTCGAGGCTCACGGTATTTGCATTTCCCCGCTCCAGCGTCAATCGAAGAAGATCGCTTAATCGGACGATCATTTTTTGGGCGAGTGAAGGCTCTTTTTTAACAAGGACAAATATTGCGTTTAGAGTGTTGAATAGAAAATGCGGCTGCAACTGCATTTTTAACGCTTGTAATTGAGATTCAACAAGCTGCGACCGAAGTTCTGAAGCATTCTTTTCTTCCTGCTGGTAGCGGTGATAATATCCGATGGCGTGATACATAAAAACAATTGCCCAATAAATCAGCACGCCAAATTCAAAAAAACCAATGATCGAAGGGAAATATCCTAAAAATGATTTTGTTAATTGAAATCCGCTGTCAACAAAATTCACTATATACACATACACCAACTGTTGCACAAATGCTATCACAAGTCCGAAAGAAAAATGATAAAAGAGATTCCTGCGAAAACTCTTCGCATCTAATCGGAACCGCTCTACAATTTTGAGAACTAACGGTGTGAGGAAACCCCATTCAATGCAAAAGACGAACGAATGGAAAAGCGATCGCTGCCAGACATATTCCCGCCCCACACTAAGGGAATAAAAAAAGGATTGACTGGAATAGATCAATCCTAAAAAAAACCACAAACCGCCGATAATGACCGGTCGATTGAATTTCATTTTTTTGTCTTCTTTTTAGCTTTGACAGGACTCTTCATCAAATTAAATTCTCTTCGTATGTGCTCCATTTCTTCGTCCAACAACCGATCCATTTTTTGATGTAATTGCTGCAGCATCAATTCCGATTTTATATTGACTTGATAATCGAGATCGGCTTTTAAACGATCTTTTTTCTGAGCACGATTTTGGCTCATCATAATAACCGGCGCTTGTAGTGCCGCAACTGTAGAAAGCATCAGGTTCAAGAATGTGAATGGATATTCATCAAACGGCTTAACAATAAACTGCAACACATTAATGGTAATCCACATAAACATAAATGCACCAAACGAAAGGATGAATCTCCAACTTCCGCCAAATTCTGCAATCTTATCTGCTATACGGTCACCAATGCTTAATGTCTCTTCGATTTCATCATTTGGATTCTTGGATGCAAGCGATGTAATGAGTTCGTTCGTCATTTGCAAACGTTTCGCCATCTCGCTTAACATGGAAATACCAATCGACGGACGCTCCATCACAAACGTGATAAAATCGCCCCGCTGCATCTCGACAAGATTCGTATTCGTTAACGCGCGTGCCGTTGCAGTCCGAGGTGTATCAGCAAAGAGGGAAAGTTCGCCAAAGAATTCCCCTTCCTTCAAGATGGAAAGTTGAACTTCGTTCACCGGAGGATCAACAGGAAGAAGGATTTCGATCTCTCCATCTTCAATAACATACATGGATGATCCTGGCTCTCCTTTCCGAAAAAGCACTTCACCCGCTTTCAATGTTTTCACTCTCCATAAACTGACAAGCGAAATGTGGTCTTCTTCCGGAAGAAATTTAAAGATGGGTATCTTGGAGAGAAATTCTTTGGTGATCATACTTTAGCTCTATAAATAAAACATCCGTTCTGCCGATCAGAACGGATATAGTATACCAAAAGTTTTGTATCGTTCAAAATATTACTTCGTCAACAACCATTACGCATATCGTGTTACAAATCAGCGGGCAGCAATAAAAACTCCTAACAACAGGATTATTTTAGGAACAGTAATTTTTTTCGATGATATTCTTGTTCCCCTTTTTGATTATAATAAGAGAGTTGGTAAATATATACTCCGGTTGCAACATTGGTAGCGTCCCAAACTTGTTGATGAAATCCTGCGACTTTCACCTCATCAAATAACGTAACTACTTCTCTTCCCACAACATCAAACACTTTCAGAGAAACATCACCTGCTGTTGGAAGTAAAAAACTGATTGTTGTGCTTGGGTTAAACGGATTGGGATAATTCTGATACAATTCAAACTGTTCCGGAGCGGCAACTTGAATGGAAATTTCTTTCTTCCATTCTTCACCGCTCAGTGATGAAATTACAAATTGCAGTGCGTGCTCTTTTCCAACAGGCGCCGATTTATCCACCGAGAATGTAAAGCGTGAAGTTCCAGATTCTCCCGATTTAAGATTTTGAATTTCAGATGCTACGTGCCCGCCTTCTGCTTGGCGGGGATTATTGAAGCGAATCCATGTTGGTGCGTTTGAGACGGTAACCGTTACATTTCCAGCATCAATGGTTGCAGAGTTGGTAATGGCAAGTTCAATAGTGTTGTTTTGTGAGGCAAAGGGAAGTTTGTGCTGCGAAAACAGCATATTGAATAATAATGCAAAAAAGAAAAACTTTTTCATTTGTCATTCCTTCCCTTTGTCTTCGCTGGTAGTCGTTCTAATAAATATTCGCCATTATATTTTAAAAGTGCAAACGATTCGCTCGTCATAATAACATCATCTTCCTTTTTTTTCTGTTCAGCTTTTACACTTCGATCATGGATAGTTTCAACTTTTTTCAGGAATTTTCCCAACTCTTTCCGAGCTTTAACAGAATCGCCTCTGACCAATTCGGTTTTCGCTTTTTGCAGACGTTTAGCCAAATTGTTTACAATTCCGTCTTCAGGTTTCTCCTCGCCATCATCACTATCCTCGTCTTGTTTGGATTTGAGCCAACCAAGTGCTGCGGACTGGTGAGTGTAGGCAATGAGCGTGTCAAGATATGATAAATGGACGAATGGGATTGGAGGTTGAACGGGACCGACGGTTTTGCCGACAACACCAGGTCCATAAGGGGTGAGGTCAGTATAGCCAGGAATGGTATCGGTTTCATCACCTTCTTCGAAGACTGGAGCTGGGGCCCATCCTTCAGAATAATAAATGAGAATTCCGGGAAGAGAATTACTGCTATTGAAGGAGAAATCGCTTAGGGAAACGCTGTGACCAATTACGTTTTTTCCATAATGGTCCGTTTCGTCATCAACATCGGCAATCCAACGAATCAATTGTGGTGAATCAGAAAATAATACTTTACCCCAATTTAAGGGTCCATTTAGATTGTTTATCGGAACATTAGTGGGGAGACGAAGGTCAAATATGTACACGCTCTCCTTTGCAGTTGCACTGTTTGTAAGAGAATAATTGTAATTATATATCTGGTTATTAACTGTCAAATTAAAACCAATCTTTAGATCAATTTTATTGCGTGTTTCAAAAGTTTGACCGCTGAGTATTTTTACAAACAAGCTTATTGTAATAATAGCATAAAGTATTTTCATAATTTTCTCCTTATCTTATGGAACTGTTACATGATAATGTCGAGCCGTTAACACTTCATTTTGAATTGAATAGTATCTAAATCCTCTTGATGAAGTCCCAAGCCAGTTACTCAGCCGATCCTCAGTGACACTTCTGCTACTCCCATTATCAGTAACTGCAGTACTACTAACATCAACACTGACACCTTCTCTATGATTCTGATGAGGTGTATCCCAATTATTATTGATATCAAAAGGTCCACCATATATTAAACTCATATCATTGAAACGAAGTCTATATGATTTTTTAGAATAAGCCGTATCTGCAATAGTTTTTAAAGTATTAATCAAGTTTGCCTTCCCGTAATGATTCTTATTATGATGTGAACCCCCTGCATTTGCACCAATCAAATCATAATGGCTGCCAGAAGTTAATTCCGTCAAACCAGGTACTTTTACCACAATTGTTGCAGACGCCGTATCTTTGTTGGTTTCGCCTTGAACAAAAATGGAATCGACACCACCAAAGCCACTGCATAAATAATCAAGTTTAATTTCACCTTTTACATCAGTTGTGCATTTCATTACGCTTACAGTATCTTTTTTCAAAATAAATCTTCCAACCGGACGTGTAGTATTGTGATCATGTCCGCCGGAATAACCTCTTATCAATGCGTTTATTGTAAACGGGTAATTGGGCATTGGAGTATCTGAACCATCTTTTACTATAACTGTAACTTTTGTTCGTTTCACATTCGAAAAATCAATAACTCGCGCTTTTTTAGGTCCCTTGTTATCGCTATCTGAAAGTGGTAATAAAGTTTCATCGGATACCGTTATAGAAATTTTTGCACTTTTTGTCGTGTCAACATAAAGCGTTGCAGTGCCATCTAAAATGTAATGTAATGGCACATCAAAATGATAACTAAATACAGCAGAATCTCCGGCATCATTAATAGTAAGTCCTGTTGGACCACCGTGGTGCATACTGAAATTAAACAAACCCTCTGACGGTAAACCGCTGCCATAGAGATCGAACACATCTACAGTTCCTGATTGGGTTACTTGATTGCTTGGCGGCACATCGACGGAAAAAATATACGGACCTAAATAAATTGGCACCATTGTAAAACTAAAACCTTGCGGATAGTACGCATCGAGATTTAGCAACGTAAGATTATACGTCAATTTCAAACGGACATTTTCGAGTGTACCGGGAAGAAAGACAAAATCAGCCGCAGGAAATCCGGCATAATCGCTTGTCATAAAATATTTCGTCCTTGGCAATGGATCGGGATCGGGAAGAGGATCTGGAATAATAATGCTCGGGATAATCTGCGTTTTGGGAATGATAACGATCGAATCTTTAATCACAATCTGCGAAGAAAGCAACTGGGAAAATAGGGCAAGAAATGGGAAATAAATAAGAAGATTAAAGAATATTGTTTTGTTTTGTTTTGTTTTGTTTATCACAACAGCACCCCTGTTTTATGATACCTTGTTAATTATTTCTACCTCACAATACAATATATTGATGGCGATTGCAAGAAACGAAATTGTTTCGTATTCATTATTCTTTGTACCAATCTGATTTTGGTGTATAAAATGTTTTTAACTTCTTCTTTGATTCATATCGTTCAATGGCATATCCGATCAACCGATCGAGCAATTCAGAATACGAAATTCCTGACGCTTCCCATAATTTTGGATACATGCTGATGGAAGTAAAACCGGGAATTGTGTTAATCTCATTCAGATAGAATTTCCCGTTTCGTTGCAGCAGGAAATCGACTCGAGCCATTCCCGAACAATCCAACGCAATATATGCTTTCAATGCACAATCCTGCAATTTTTTTATGACTGGTTTGGTGAGTTTTGCAGGAATATGAGCAGACGATTTTCCATCCACATACTTCGCATCGTAGTCATAAAATTCGTTCGAGGGGACGATCTCACCCGGCAGGGAAACGATTGGTTCATCATTACCCAACACACTTAATTCAATCTCTCTCGGTCTGTTCACCGCTTTTTCTACAAGAATCTTTCTGTCATATTCTCCCGCAGCATGAATTGCGGCAATAAGTTCTTTCCGATTATGTGCTTTACTGATCCCAACGCTCGATCCTTGGTTCGGCGGTTTCACAAAGCAGGGATATTTCAATTTCTTTTCAATATCGACAATATATTGTTTGGATTTCGTTTTGAACTGCGAATACATGAACGAGATACCCGGCGCAACCGGAATATGAACATTTTGTAATAATTGTTTTGCAATAACTTTATCCATTCCTACAGCCGAGCCCAATACGCCGGCACCAACATACGGTAGATCTGCTAATTCAAACAATCCTTGAATCGTTCCATCCTCGCCGAATGTTCCGTGGATTACGGGAAAGATGACATCCACTTTTTGCGCATTTTGTGGAAATGCACCGCTGATGTTGACGAGCGATTGTTTTCGCGGATCGGGAAGAAGCACGTGCTCGGGGAGCTGTTCAATCGGCGAATGGTCTTTCAGCAATTGAATAGCATTTACGGCACTCAACCACCTTCCCTCTTTTGTAATGCCGATCGGAACAACATCGTATTTCGATTTGTCCAATGCATTGATCACCGATGCCGCGGATACGAGTGAAACTTCGTGTTCGGCAGAGCGGCCGCCAAATAACACGCCTATTTTGAGTTTAGCATTCATAAGGAAATTGATTCATTAATTCATTTATTCATTGATCCATTGATTCATTTGTTTTTGCCATACTTGGCAGTATTATATGAAGCCGCAAAAATTGCAAGAAGTTCATTCCCCTCTTTTAATAAAGAGTCCGTTACTGTAGAAGGTACAATTTTCGAATCCGTAAGCATTTCCAACCACATAACTGTCTCGTCTGCTTCTTCAACAACAATTCCAATCTTAGCAATAAATTCCGCTTTTGATCTTGCTCTACATGTTGCACGGTAATTAGCAGCAACAGATGTTCCGGATCTAAGCATTTGTTTACCTAACACACGAGCATCGTCAGATTTTGGCAAAGATTGAAACAATGCTACAATGCTTAACGCAAACCTTTTTGAACGAAGTTTTAACTCTTCTGACTGATACATGTTCACCACTGAATAAAACTAAAAATGATTCAATGATTCGATGAAACAATGATTAAATTTCAATGGTATCTCATCGATTGCTCCATCGATTTCCATTTGTCGTTCGGTTCGAAATATTGCCACAGCGTGCGCGAAACATTTCTGAGCAGCACATATCCTTCATTTTCATTCACCCAGCTTTCATCCACCTGATTTTTTGTGATCACACAAAAAACATAATCGCCGCTTGGCGCATTCACAAGAACTACTTCTGATCGAGATTGATTTACTGCACCTTGTTTTGATGCAGCATGAATGTATGGCGGTAATTCAGAAAGAGACTCACCATCCCAATAAATTCTGGCAAGATTCCGGTACATTCGTTCGCTGACCCATGGAGTGATCATTTTTCCATGATGTATCTTAACAACAAGTTCGGCCATTTCTCTCGGTGTGGTAACACCCCATCCATACTGCGTTCTCATTTCTTCTCTACCTGGCGTGCGGGAATTCACACGAGTTACCTTGAATCCATTCACTTCCATAATCTCATTAATGCGTGTACCTGTTCCTGCCAAAAATTGACACCACAGACTTGCGGTATTATCACTTGTGGTGATCATAAGCATCACAATTTTGCTCAACAATATTCTTGAGGAATCTTTCAGCGATCCGGTAATATCCTCTCCCGGATAAATCAATGAATCTCTGAACACCAGCAAGGAATCATATTTCAGATCACCTTTTTCAATCTTATCAAATACCCCCGTCATGATCGGAACTTTTATCATACTCGCCGTTGGAAACAATGAGTCTGCATTGATCTCTACTGTTTTTCCGGTTTTCAAATGACGAACATACACTCCATACTCTCCTCGAAAACCAGTGAGCAAATCCTGAAGTTTTTTTGAAAGAATTTTGTCCGGATTTGAAGCAGGGAATTCGTTTTGTGTTTGTGCGGCACTGAAGCAAACAATGATTGCCATAGTGAGAATAATTTTCATGAATGCCTTATTTTTTATAAACGGTTTCCGAAAGCAACCGCAATCTTGCAATCTGTTCACTATTCAACTGTTTCGCCCCGCCTAATGATTCGGCCACAAACAACATCTGCGCAATCTGTTCCACTTTTTCCATTTTGAAATATGCGTCCCAAAGATCTTTCCCATACGTTACAACACCATGATTTGTAAGAAGAATAGCATTATGGTTTTTTACAAAGGGTAAAAGGGATTCACCAAGTTCATCTGTTGAAGGTGTTGCATACGGTGCAAGCGGAATCGTTCCTAAATTAACGATCACTTCGGGAAAGACATTTTCCTTGAACGGAATTCCGGCAGCAGCAAAACCTGTTGCATAAACAGGATGACAATGAACAACAGCGTTTACATCGCTTCGATGCTGATAGATGAACAGATGCATTTTCATTTCCGTGGATGATTTTCTTGTCCCACGAATTTGTTTTCCATCCATCGTCAATTCGACAAGATCATCTTTCTGAACAAATCCTTTGTTCAGCGAAGTCGGTGTTGCAAGAATATTCCCATTGGGCAAACGAGTGCTGATATTTCCATCCGTTGCAACAACAAATCCTTTTGCTTCGATGCGATGTGCAATGGTGACTAATTCTTCAACAATATCCACCACGGGAATAACACTCCACTAAAATTATGATAACGGAACAGGTGCTTTTCGCAAACTATCAGATGATTTGATTCCTAGAGAGTCGTAAATTTTCAAGGTTGGTTTTGATCGATTGAGTGTGTAGAAATGAATCCCCGCAACGTTGCGATCGATCAAGTCCCGCACTTGCTCTGTTGCCCAATGGATTCCGACCTTCTCTACAGATTCGTCATCTTCAGCGCGGGAAACAGCACGAAGGAGTTTCGCAGGAAATCGAGCACCAAGCGCAAGATCTGCCATGCGTGCAAACCCTTTTCGGGATGTTACTGGCATAATTCCGGCGATGATCGGAACTTTTATTCCCGCAATGTCACATCGCTCACAAAAATCATAGTAGTCACGATTTTCAAAAAACAATTGAGTGCAGATATAGTCCGCGCCTGCATCCACTTTTGCTTTTAGATTGTCGATCTCTTTCAAACGATTCGGGGTATTGGGATGTCCCTCGGGAAAACCGGCAACACCAACTCCCATCCTGGGAAAATGTTTTTTAATGAATGTCACCATCTCTGCAGCATAGGCAAAACCATTTTCTGTCTGCACAAATTGTGACTGCCCTTTCGGCGGATCTCCGCGAAGTGCCATAATATTTTGTATACCATTAGCATCATACTTGGTAAGAATCTCTCTGATTTCATCCTTTGTGGATCCTACACAGGTAAGATGTGAAACAATGGTCAACTGTGTCTCTTTTTGTAATCGCACAATCAGATCGTGTGTTAACTGTCTGGTTGATCCTCCCGCACCGTATGTTACACTGACGTAGGAAGGTTTTAACGGTGTCAGTTCTTTAATAGACTCAAATAATATTTTTGAAGCCTCTTCTGTTTTTGGCGGAAAAAATTCAAAACTAAAATGCGGCGCTTGTTGTTTAAGAATTTCTGCAATATGCATTCACTACTCTCCCTAAAAATAAAAAAATCCATCCTTATCAGGACGGATACAGTATAACAAAAATGTTGCTGTTGTTCAATTGAACTGTTATTTGCTCAAGAGTTCCTTATACTCCTTTTCAGTTTCCTGCAGATCCCTTTCAAACTCTACTAACTGAATCAGATCAAAGATCAAAGGACCAAACGCTTTGTCATGCAAATTTACAATTTCCATGTGTTTCGGACATAACGTTACACCGTTTTTATAAAAGAGGGAATTATCAGGCGGAGTTTCATTATCCGTTTCAATCAAGAAAAGAACATCAATGTTCAGTGTGCTTCCGCATCCTGGCCATTGGCAGCACATCTTATCCCGTCGTAAGACATACTTGCGCATCTCTTCATTGCGTTTCGGAGTATTTTTATTTGGAGGTGCCATAGGTCAATACAATTAATTTGTGCAATATATATTATTTCACTGCGAACGCAAGAGCTAATAAACACAATAAATATCAACTGTGCGATACGACAACATTCAATGATCTCGGATTTAGCGAAATTTCCGTCTTTTTTACTTTTAAGCCGAAAATTTCACCATCACCGTGAACCGGAAATCCTTCATTACTTTCAACAACAAGTGAGGTCGCATCAAAAGTTTCAATGTACTTTTTCCCTAGATGCTTTCCCGCCATCACAAGTGGCAAAACAGGAAGTACTTTAAGAATTGAATCACCTGTCACTCCGCACACTTCAAAAATTCCGTCATCGGGAAGTGCGTTCGGTGTGAGCATGAATCCACCCCCTTCCCATCTTCCGTTGCCAATACAGAGCAGAAAATAGTTCTTCTGCCATATTTCATTGCGATGCTTCACAAAAAAATAATGCGGCTTATATCCTGCAACTGTTTGGAGCAATGCTGTAAGATACAGAGGAATTCCCTTGAGCCAACGGATTGAGCTCACTTTTTTTGCCACAGCAGCGTCAAACCCAAGTCCGACTGAATTGAAAAAGCTCCGCTCACTCATCGATCCGTCTTCGTGCGTTAACCTGATTTTTCCCGAGTCGAATTGTTTGAACTGAGGATGTTCGAGTAACCATAATAGATCTTTTGGATTATTCGGGGCATTGACGATCCGTGCAAAATCATTCCCTGATCCTTCGCTCATGACAGCCAGAGCAGCATTCGTTCCGACTAATCCTGACGCAACCTCGTTCACCGTTCCATCACCGCCGATAGCAACAACAATCGATGATGAAGTGCTTGAAGCTCTTGCAAGCGTTGTCCCGTCACCCGGTCCGGAGGTAAGATGAAACTCATAATTCAATGACGAATGTTGAAGCATCTCTTCCAGCGCAGCTTGAATATGCTTCGCCTTACCGCGGCCAGCGACTGGATTTAAAATAAAAGTAATATGCGGCTTTGATGTCATTCGTACCGAAGGGCATCAATAGGATTGAGTTGTGCCGCTTTTCGTGCTGGGTATAATCCAAAAAAAATTCCAACAGCAGCAGAGAATGCAAACGCTAAAATGATAGACATGAGAGAGACACGTGTTGTCCATCCTGCCAACACAGAAATAAGGTTGGAAGAAAGAAGACCAAGTAAAACACCGATGAAACCGCCGAGAAGACTCAAGACGATTGCTTCAATTAAAAACTGCATGAGAATATTTTTTCCGGTTGCACCGATTGCCATTCTGATTCCAATCTCTTTTGTCCGCTCTGTAACGGAAACAAGCATGATATTCATGATCCCGATTCCGCCGACAATAAGTGAAATTGACGCAATGGATGCAAGTAAAATCGTCAACACTTGCGATGTGGATTGTGCCGCCGTGGCGATCTCTGTTTGACTTCGGACAGTAAAATCATTCTCATCCCATGGCTGCAGTTTGTGTCTCACACGAAGCAATTCTGTGATTTGCGCTTGTGCATCTTGCATTGCTTCTTCAGTGGTAGCAGATGCTAAGATACTTCCAAGATATGTCTGTCCTGTCATCTTTTTTTGCACAGTAGTATATGGTGCAATAATAATATCATCCTGATCTGAACCTTGTGCCGATTGCCCTTTGGGTGAGAGCACACCAACAATCTTAAACGGCATTTTTTTTATGCGAATGATTGCACCAATTGGATCGCCTCCTTTAAATAAATTATCAGCAATGGTTTGACCAATCACGCAAACTTTCGTTGCGCCGCGAACATCAGCATCCGTAAAGTATTGTCCACTGCCGACCGGCCAGCTTCGAATGGTAAAATATTCCGGTGTTACACCAATAACACCTGCGCGCCAATTCTGTTCCTGATAAACAATCTGTGCGCCATCGCGAACGGATGGAGTTGCCAGCGCTACGGAAGGACATTGTGTTTGAATAGCAATAAGGTCATCGGGTGTTATAGAAGCAGAGGTACCGGTTCCTGCACGCACGCCTCCTTGATTGAATGATCCGGGAAAAATAAGAATCACATTTGTACCGAGCGACGCGATTTGCTGTTTTATGCTTTCCTGTGCACCAGTCCCCACGGCCATCATCGCAATCACTGCGCCGACACCAATGATGATTCCAAGCATCGTCAGAAACGAGCGGATCTTGTTGCGCGTAAGAGAAATCAACGCAATTTCAAACGTATCGAAAATTCCCATTGTTAGAATCTTCGCGGCATGCCGCCGCCTTGGCGTTGTTGATTGAATGGAGATGAGTTCGTTTGTTGTGATTGAGAGCGCTGTGCAATTGTACCGACTATAATCTCTTGTCCTTCTTCAATCTTCCCTCGCACCACTTCGGTAAACGTTCCGTCCGAAATGCCGGTACGAACCATAACAGGTTCAAGTTTCTTCCGCTCATTCATTATCCATACACGATTGATGCCTCGGGATTGCATTCTGCGCTGCATAGCCTGAGGATCGGATCCACCAGGTACGCCCCCTTCTCGCTGCATCCTTTCCATCCACTGTTTTCTCCGTTCTGCTCGCGCTGAATCATCTCCTCCGTTTTGGGATTGGGAGGAGTCTTTTCGTTGTTCGATATACGCCTCCGGTGGATTAAATCGTAGGGCAACAGTCGGAATTTTGAGGACCGACTCTTTCTTCGTTATTTGGATTGTGACAGTAGCGGTCATTCCTGGCATCAATTTCAAATCCGGATTAGGCACATCGATGATGACGGTATAATTGACAACATTCTGTTCTACTTTTGGCGAAAGTCGAACCTGTCTTACTTTTCCTCGAAATGTTTGTTCCGGATATGCATCAACGGTAAAGGATACTTCTTGTTCTTCTTCAACTTTTCCAATATCTGCTTCATCAACATTTGCCTGAACCTGCATCTTTGTCAAATCATTGGCTATGGTGAATAACGTCGGGGCAGAAAGGCTTGCCGCCACGGTCTGGCCGACATCGACTGCCCGCGAGATAATGACTCCATCGATTGGCGATTTGATGGTAGCGTAGCGAAGATTAATTTTGGCCCGCTCAACTTGAGCAACAGATTGTTTCCTTGCAGCGTCGTTTGCTTCGAACTGTGCCAGTGCTGCATCGTAGTCTGCCTGCGACGCCAGATTTTTATCAACGAGTGTTTTGACCCGTTCATAGCTTCGTTTCGCTTCATTGTATTGTGCGGTAGTCCGTTGCAAACTCGCTTCCGCATCTCGCACGCTGGCTTCCAAAAATGTCGGATCGATCTGTGCAACGATCTGTCCCTGTTTCACTTTATCGTTGAAATCGACATTCACTTTTTGAAGAGTTCCCGAAACCTGCGAACCGACTTGCACTGTCCGCACTGCGCTGAGCGTTCCGGTAGCAGTGACAACAACTTGAATATCTCCTTTCGAAACTTTTTCGGTTCGGAATTGAACTTCTTCGACTCCATTCTTAGAATAGAAATAATATCCAGTAGTTCCGCCGAGTAATGATAGTGCAACAATAAGAAGAGTTATTTTTTTCATGATATTGTAATAGTCTTAGGTGTCAACTTAGACACGCTATACCAACTCTAAGTTTAGTTGACACCTAAGACAAATTTACCGACCAACTGTTCCACAGAATATCGTGGAAGAGTTAATCTATTGGATTTCGATAGCATCAACAGCGCAGATCGCTGCCATGTTCACAATATCCGTTACTTCAGCACCTCGTTGTAATACATGAACCGGTTTTGCCATTCCCATCAGGATCGGTCCAATAAGTTCTGCTTCACCGATTCGGCCCATCAATTTATAGGCGATATTTGCTGAATTCAGGCTCGGGAAAATAAGAACATTCGCCGCACCTTTTAGTGAACTAAACGGAAATTCCTTTTCAAGCAATTCAGGCGTTACCGCTGTATCTGCCTGCATTTCGCCATCAACCATCAATTTAGGATTTCTTGTTTTGATGATTTCCACAGCACGCTTTATTTTTTCGGATCGTGGATGTTTGGTGCTACCAAAATTACTGAAGGACAACATAGCAACTCTCGGATCGACATCAAATCGCTGCACGGTTTCCGATGTCAACAAGGCAATCTCGGCGAGTGTTTCAGCATCAGGATCGATGTTCACCGTTGTATCGGAGAAGAAATACGTTCCTTTCTTTGCAATCACGGCATACATTCCGGAAACGTTCTTAATATTTTGCCTCATGCCGATCACGTGAAGTGCGGGACGAATCGTGTCGGGATAGTTCGTTGTCAATCCAGCAATAACACCATCGGCATAGCCAAGACGAACCATCATCATGGAAAAATAAAAACGCTGCTGCATGGTTCGTTCCGCATAATAATGTGTTGCACCTTTGCGCTGGCGAAGTTTATAATACTCTTCCACAAATTGATCTTTCTGCGGAAACGTTTTCGGATCAACGATCTCTACGTGTGCATCAAATTCCAAATGAAGATCCTTAATAACCTTTTGGATTTTTTCTTCGTTCCCGACAAGGATCGGCTGAGCAATATTCTGATCGACGAGAATCTGTGCCGCTCTGAGAATTTTTTCTTCATCCCCTTCCGGGAAAATAATTCGTTTTGGATTTTGTCGCGCTTTCATGAACAACAAGTTCGTAAAGCGTTTTGAGCGGCCGAGTCGTTCTTCCAATTTATCGCCGTATTTTTCCCAATCAGGAATAAGTACACGGGCAACACCGCTATCGACCGCCGCTTTTGCCACAGCAGTTGCCACATGACGAAGTGCGCGCGGATCGAGTGGTTTTGGAATGATATAATCTTTTCCAAAGATGATCGGTTTTCCGCCGTACGCTTTGATAACCGAATCTGGAACATCCTCTTTGGCTAGCGCAGAGAGTGCCTTCACAGCAGCTTTCTTCATCTCCTCGTTGATGGTAGTTGCTCGAACGTCCAGTGCGCCGCGGAAAATAAATGGGAATCCTAACACATTGTTCACCTGGTTTGCATAATCTGAACGGCCAGTTGCCATAATCACATCATTGCGAACGCTTGCTACATCTTCAGGAGAAACTTCAGGGTCTGGATTTGCCATGGCAAAAACAATTGCGTTGGGCGCCATCGTTTTCACCATTTCTTTCGTAATACTGTCTTTCGCGGAAAGACCAACAAAGACATCGGCACCAACGAGTGCTTCCCCGACAGTTCTTGCCGCTGTATCGTTCATGAACTTCTCTTTGTACGGGTTCATATCATTCTTACGACCTTTATAGATGACTCCTTTGGTATCGCACATAATCAGATTCTCTTTTTTCACACCAAGAGCAATCTGCAGATTGGCGCAAGCGATAGCAGCAGCACCCGCACCATTATACACCACCTTCACTTCATCGATTTTCTTCTTTGCAATTTCTAACGCATTGATGAGAGCAGCTGCAGTAATAATTGCTGTGCCATGCTGATCGTCATGAAACACGGGAATCTTCATTGTTTTGCGAAGTTCTTCTTCAACAATAAAACAATCCGGCGCTTTGATATCTTCAAGATTAATACCGCCAAACGTTGGTTCGAGTGCCTGCACCACTTTGATGATCTCATCCGGTGTTTTGGCATTAATCTCAATATCAAACACATCGATATCAGCAAATTTTTTGAACAACACTGCTTTCCCTTCCATGACGGGCTTCCCAGCTTCCGGACCGATGTTGCCAAGCCCAAGAACGGCCGTTCCATTGGAAACAACAGCAACAAGATTTCCTTTGGCGGTGTATTTATAGACATCTTCAGGATTTTTTTCGATTGCTAAACAAGGAACGGCTACTCCGGGGGTGTATGCTAGGGAAAGATCGCGCTGAGTGGAAAATGGTTTTGTGGGTGTTACTTCTAGTTTACCTTTGCGCCCTTGACTGTGATAGTCAAGCGCATCTTGCTCTCGTATTTTCATAAATACCTCTCATCATTGTAAAGTGAATGTGGCTTCCATATTTCTGTTTTTAGTAATGTTCATCCATTGAACCAATGGATGTTTTGCGTTCTGATAGACTACTATTCCTATTGAATCGATCATTGACTTGCCAATCACCGACCCTTTTTCATTGGTAACGGTAAACTCTTCATCAAGTCCAAAAAAACTTTGCGGTAATCGAAATTTTCCTTCAACATCTGTTTTTGCCAGCGGACGTGTTTTTAACAAACTCTCCATATCGCCGTGCAGAAGATAGAAGAGTTTCTCTTCGAATATTTTATCAGAGATCAATTGATAGACATACAGGCCATTTGTCACCCTTCCGGCGTCAAACGTACGGCTATACATTCCTGCTTGTAATACTGTATCGGTTAATGTAGCTATCAATTCTCTTGAGCCAAGTCTGTAAATTCTCAGCGATGTCCATCCATCCTTCGAAATACTAAAACTGATTGTTATGCTCAACATCGATCTATTTGGCGCTTCTGTTTTCTCAGGACTGGATTGATGCAGCATGAACATATAGTGTATCTCGGCCCCGACCACCGGTATATTATTTACATCGACAACTTTGCCATCCAACACATAGGGAGAACGTTCGCTGACAAAACCGACCTTCCCGTTAATTGAACTTCCCGTGGAATATTCCTGGCAACTGCTGAGGAAAAAAAATGTTGCTGTACTAAAAAACACAATATTCAATTTCCTCATAGGCTCACTTCCGAAGAGGAATCCTAGCCCGCACCTGCCACTGACTTGTCCCTTGCAAATTTGGACTCACTTCAAAATTGTATAACGCTGCATCGACATATGCATCAATAATATTCAGAATGTATGTTATGGCTAAATACCAGCCGAACTCGTTTCTCTGCCGTTTATAATTATCCCGAAGGCCGCGGTATTGTTCAGCAAGATAGGCAAGATCGCTTTTTATGCCGGCATTACTTGATGTGTCCCGGGAATAGAGAGTACGCTCATACTGCGTTCTTGTCTGTTTGTACAGATCGTCCTGATTTTTGTAGACAGAATAAAAATAGTACCCCAATCCCCATATCACCGGAATTTTTATATATGATTCGTTATAGATTTGTCCGGCACCCGGAATCACCATTGAACTCAGCATGGCAAGCGTCGGAGATTTTGGGGGAAGAATAGTCGTATCGACAATGCCGATTTGTGCGGCAATCAAAGAATCTTCATTCAAATGAATGACCGTATCCGGAATGGGAATAAAAAAAATTGGAGTGCTTATCGGACGTTCGTATCTGGAAATATATTGCGCTGACCCGACCGAGAAGATTAACAGCAAACAGATCAGCGAATATAATGAGAGATGTTTCATTTAGGGAATAAGAGCTACCACTTCGATTTCGACTAACGCGTCTTTCGGTAGACGAACCACTTCAACAGTCGACCGAGCCGGGGATGCTTCACCGAAATATTTTCCGTAGACTTCGTTCATTGCTGCAAAGTCATTAAAGTTTTTCAAAAACACTGTTGTCTTTACTGCATGCTTGAAATCAGTGTGAGATGCCAACAGAATTGCTTTGAGATTTTCGCACACCTGTTTTGTCTGTTCTTGAATCGTTGTCCCGATCATTTGACCCGTTTTCGGATCCAGGGCGATTTGTCCCGCGGTAAATAATAACTCTCCTTGCGTTGCCACTGCTTGATTGTATGGTCCTATCGGAAGCGGCGCTTGTTCGGTTTTAATGATTGTTTTCATAGGTTTTTTTGTGGTTGTTTGTGCGGAAATCAATGTGCAGAAAATGAAAAAGAGAATGATGTGTTTCATCGGTATTTATCGTCTCATGGTATTCAACTATCTAACAGATCAATCAATCGTTCAAGATCGTCTGCATTGTAATATTCAATGCCGATCTCTCCTCCACCGCTCACATTTTTTCTGATACTGACTTTTGTTCCCAACTTGTGACGCAATCGCGTTTCAATCTGTTGAAATCCAACATCACCGCGCAGATTGGACGGCTTCCCTGAAGACTTAGACGATTTTTTTGCATCCCGTCCTTTGATCTCATCTTCAATTTTTCGAACAGACCAGCCATCTTCAATAATCTTATTATAGAGCTTTAATTGTTTCTTGTCATCCAATGCACCCAGAAGCGCGCGCGCATGGCCCATGGAGATTTTGTTCTCTCGAACACCTTGCCGAATCTTATCCGGAAGTTTCAAAAGACGTAAAAAATTGGTAATGGTCGATCGTTCTTTCCCGACTTTTTCTGCGACTTGATCCTGTGTGAGACTACATTCATCAATCAATCGCTTAAAGGACATTGCTACTTCAATAGGATTGAGATTTTCGCGCTGCAGATTTTCGATTAAACCCAATTCCAACATCTCGGCATCGGAATGGACGCTGATGATATATGCCGGAATGGTTTTCTTCCCCAATTCCTGCGAAGCCCGAACGCGACGTTCACCGGAAATCAATTCAAATGTTCCGCCGATAGTTCGTCGTACGGTGATCGGCTGGATAATGCCGTTCTGCTTGATTGATTGTTTTAATTCCTCAAGTGACTTTTGATCAAAATCCAAACGTGGTTGAAAAGGATTCGGAGAGATTTGCGCTACTTCAATTTCTAATGTGGAAGTTGTCTGCACTACTTCTTTGGAGATTGGCATTGCAGATTGAATGCTTCGTTCCGGTATCCGGGGAATGAGAGCGCTTAAACCTTTTCCTAACACTGATTTTGATTTTGGATCGGACATTATTCTATACTGAATGGGAAACGGATTTCAACGATGCATTCCGGTGGGAGGCCCGCTGTTGATCATAATTCTTCATCACTTCTTTTGCAAGATCGATATAGTTTTTACTACCGGACGAAACTGCATCATACAATAAAATCGGCTTGCCAAAACTTGGCGCTTCGCTTAATCGCACATTTCGCGTTACAATCACAGAAAATACTTTTTCGCCGAAATATTTCTTCACTTCATCAACAATTTGATTTGACAAACGTAATCGTGAATCGAACATCGTCATCAGCACACCTTCAATATCCAACGAAGGATTGAATGATTTTTTTACTCCATTGATTGTGTTTAATAACTGTCCAAGACCTTCGAGCGCGTAATATTCACATTGCACTGGGATCAGGACAGAATCCGCCGATGTCAATGCATTTAACGTGATCAAACTTAACGAAGGAGGGCAATCGATTATAATGTATTCGTATTTCTTTCTAATCGACGTGAGAGCATTTCGGAGTTTCTGCTCACGATTCTCTTCGTTCACCAATTCAACTTCCAAACCGACCATGTTGATATGTGATGGAAGAATAGAGAGGTACGGCATTGTTGTTTTTATGATCGCTTCTTCGGCAGGAATACTGCCATAGATCACTTCGTACGCACTTTTTTCCAGCATTTTGCTTTCAATGCCGACACCGCTGGTAGCGTTTGCTTGCGGATCAATGTCAATCAACAGCGTTTCATGTTCGGCAGCAGCTAGCGATGCGGCAAGGTTTACGGCCGTGGTGGTTTTCCCCACACCCCCTTTTTGATTCGCTATGGCTATTACTTTTCCCATGGAACGCTTTTTGTTTACTGAAAAATTCTTATTTTATTTCAAAACGTCTATTAATATACTTCATTTCAAAAATGGAAGCAACGAATTTGCATTGATTATCAATCTCTTATGGAACAGTATTTATTTATCGGTTTAGGTGGATTTTTAGGAAGTATTGCCAGGTTTGGTTTAGCTTCCCTCATACAAAATAGGACGGAGAGCCTGTTTCCTTATGGTACGATGGTGGTAAATATTGTAGGATGCTTTATGATCGGTTTGTTGATGACACTTTTTCAAGAAAGAATTGTTGTCAGCCAAAATATTCGTTTGTTTTTAATCATCGGTATCTTGGGAGGATTCACAACTTTCTCTTCCTTCAGTTATGATACGCTCGCACTAATGAAATCGGGAAATTTTTTAGGTGCAGGATTGAATAGCGGGTTGAGTCTGTTTGGATGTCTTATAGCTACGTGGATCGGGTTTTATATCGGAGAGAATTTTTAAAATATTTATTCAGAAAAAAATTCTGAATGCAAAAAGTTTTCGTTAATATATTTACTAGATTGTTTTATAATTGCTCGAAGTGTGCCCGGATCAATTTCTTTATGGTTTGGGACAATCAACGTTTGTTTTTCACCCTCTGAAATAATTCTTCGTAACTTTATGTGACTGCCACGCTGTGAATGAATAACAAATCCAAATTTCAACAAGATCGAAATAACTTCATTTCCTGATAGCCGTTTTAATTTAGGCGGCATATGCAGGTTCAACTTCCATTGTCACAATCAGCACTGGATTTTTTACAAAACCCATTTCTTCGTGATTTTCTCCTTCGAAATGCAGCGCCACTGCTTCTTGTAAGTTTGAAACAACTTCATCCATCGTAATACCCTGTGTGACGACATTTATTTCAACACATTCTGCCACAAAGTATTTTTCCCCACGACTGATGACAGCAGTAATCATATGTTTTAAGGTTTTCATACAGGTTCCTCCATAAGTAATCTAATCAAATCTACTATTCTCCGCAAATCTATATCCCCGTAAAAATTCTTCGGCGCTCATTCTCTTCTTCCCTTCCTGTTGAAGTTCAAGAATTTCAAGAACTGAATTCTCGGCGGCTACGAACAATTGCTTTTCACTTACCAGTATTTCACCTGCACCATGAATCTTGAATCCTGAATTCTGAATCTCATTTTCTGTTCTTCTGCTCTTGAATATCTTCACCACTTTTCCATTATGACTCGTCCACGCCGCCGGGTATGGTGAAAGTCCACGGATGAAATTATGGATTTTCTCTGCAGATCGACTCCAATCAATTCGGCATGTCTCTTTAAATATTTTCGGTGCTGGTGAAGCAAGTAGATCATTTTGTTTTTGAGGATTTGCTATCCCTTGTTCAATCCTTTGCACAGTTTCCAATACAGCTCTCGAACCGATATCAGAAAGTGCATCGTGCAATTCCCCGGCATTCATCTCATCTGTAATCGTCACCTTCTCTTGCAAAATGATATTTCCAGTGTCAACTTTATCCTGTAGGAAGAATGTTGTTACTCCCGATTCTTTTTCTCCATTGATAATCGCCCAATTGATTGGTGCTGCACCGCGGTATTTTGGGAGCAAAGATGCGTGTAGATTAAACGCTCCTTTATCTGGGATGGAGTACACTTCTTTTGGTAAAATTCTGAATGCAACAATCACAAAAAGATCTGGTTTGAGTTCAGCAAGTTGAGCGATGAATTGTGGATCTTTCAGCGATTGGGGTTGAAAAATCGGAAGAGAATATTTTTGAGCACATTCTTTTACGGGAGTAAAACTGACCTGCTGTCCTCTCCCGCGCGGTTTATCAGGAGCGGTCACCACTGCAGAGATCGTGTAATTGTTCTTCAGTAATATCTCCAGACTTGGAACAGCAAAATCCGGAGTGCCCATAAATACTATTTTCATTCAAACACCAATAATTTTGCGTCATTGCGAGGAGGAGTCCCGATACTTTGGGATGACGACGTGGTTCCGCTTTTTGTAATCCCGTCTTGCGGAATCCCATAAAACGGGATAATCTGCTTGCGCGCGGGGATAAGTATAATTTCTATAAAACAATTTTTTTACTTTTTGTTTTCGATTTATGCTCGCCTGCAATAACAACTTCATATTCCGTCTCTACATGTCCCTTCATAATTTTCTTCAATTTCGGACGAAGCAATGTTTTCTTCGTTGAGGTCAAATGATCGATAAAAAGGACACCGTTCAAGTGATCCATCTCATGAAGGATGACACGGGCAAGCATGCCATCTGCTGTCAACTCAACCTTTTCCATGTTCACATCGTTGTACTGCACGGTGATCTTTTCGGCGCGCCATACTTTTTCCCTAACCTCCGGTATGCTCAAACAGCCTTCTTCCATTTCCCATTCCCCTTCTTCATCCACAATTTTGGGATTGATAATGGCAAGCGGCTTCGTCCCTTTCCCTGCTTCCATATCGGAAATATCCACGACGAGAATCTGTTTCAAATCTCCCACCTGGTTTGCTGCTAAACCGATTCCATTCGACTCATGCATTGTTTCAAACATATCTTGAATAAGCTTAATGTCCGTATCAGTCACTTCGGCTACTTGTTTTGCTTTTTTCTTAAGAACTTCGTTGCCGTATAGGTAGATTGGTAATATTGCCACTGTTACTCCAAAATAAATTGATCCATTTGTTCATTAATACATTGAATCAATTGCACGATGATTCAATGAAAAAATTATTGTAAGACTCTTCTTGCTTCTGTATATCGTTTTTTATAATAAGATGAATATAATGAAGAAAGTGTCACTCCAAAACTAACGCTTGCGTGGGCGAACATATCGTCGCCGATATAAATACCAACATGTGATGGATTCTGTCCGGTTGTATTAAAAAAGATCAGATCCCCAAACTTCAAATTTTCCTGTTGTACGGATGAACCCAATTTCGCTTGATCTTCCGTTGTTCGCGGAAGTTCTTGGCCTGCGCTTGATCTGAAAATTTCTCTTGAAAAAGCAGAACAGTCGATCCCTCCTTTTCCCTCTCCGCCATATTCATACGGAGTCCCCATCCATCCAAGAATTGCATCCATCATTTTCTGTTGTTCAAAGCTTCCGGCGACAGAGCCACTCGGTTTTTTAGAATCCACACTCTCTTTTTTGGGTGAAACCGGACTTGTTGAAGACTTAGCACTACTAAAACGCTGTTCCACTTTTTTTAGGTCGACTTTTTTATCGTCTTCTCTCTTTTCCTCTTCCATTACTTTGGAGGTGAAACGGATGTTCCCTTTATTAGTCTTCTTCGTTTCTTTTTTTGAGCTATCCTTTCCAGCAAAACGGGGTGATGAAGGACCGCAGCCAATTGCCAAAAGAATGAGAATAATTAACGGAATTTGCCATTTCATGTGATATAATCTACAAAAAATTGAAGAATTTCAGAAATAAAAAACGGCTCATTTTATGAGCCGTCAACAAAATCATTATTAGATTGTCTTTTTGAAAATTTCAAAGAATTGGAGTGTCAAAACCCCTTCAAAACGAAATTCCTATATTTATTCCCAATCCATTTTGTCTATTTAAAGTGAATATTGCCGGTTTAATCGTTACGTTATTGACATACACTTTTTCTTCGCTCGAAATCCCATCGATAATGTTATAGACATACAATACACCTGCACCGATAAATGAAATTGTGCTTATTGTGTTAAATGTGTTCGCTTGAGTTTGATAATCATCATTCACTGCCTGTGCATAAAATGGAGATATTTGATTTTCCGCATCTGTCTTTAAAAATGCAAAGACAATTCCTGATGTTATCAAAGCAGCTTCACCTGAAATAAATAAAAATCCTTTAGTGGATTGTCCTTTATAATATTGAGACCATCCCGGAATAAAACTTCGTGTCACATATTCAGATTTTGACGGTGGTTCTGTTTGCATTGAAAATGGTTTCGGAATTTTCACAAGTGTAAATACAGTATACTCACCATTCGAATATTCTGTGAAGTGCTCTTCTTCCTTTAACCCCATAATTGTTTGAGATTCTCCTTTAATAACAACTTCGGAGGTAATTTTTGTCACCTCTTCAAAGTTCACTGATTCACCATTCTTCATCTCTTCTTTTTGACGGATCTGACTAGATTGATTAACCTGCGCATTCATTTTTGCATCACGAATAACGGCTGCAATTGCACTAAACAAAGCTTTTTCTCGTGCCATTAATTCAGATTGACGGCTTGAAGCCTGTCCCACAAAATAGTTGTTTTTGTAACCGGCAGGAATTTCATCGATCCATTTTGGACGATCATTTGATATAAGAATTTGAAAAAAAACAGAAAAAATTAGCAATATTTTCATTTCCAATTTCCTTCACTATAAAGTGCTTGAATTTCAGCTTCAATTAAAGCTTTATTAAATATCCGAACATCATCAATGTAGCTTTTTAGATATCCTTTATTATTATAGTCTCGTCCGAAATATATTGGCGCTCCTTGAGATGGATTATTAATTGTCGAAGCTAATGAAATAATAGGGACTATATTTTTAGATTGTATACCATTTACATAAATAATTGATTGTGTCCCATTAAAGGTGACACAAATAAAGTTCCAGATTCCTTCTGAGAGTGTTTTTTGCATCTTGTTTTGATGGAATACCGAACCTGCATTATCGGCATACGTATCAAAAACAAGTGATTTATTTGATGAATTATCTATTTGGTAGGACAAATCATATTGGTACACTGTACCGGTTCTTTTGTCCAATATTGAAAAATTTGTACCGGCAACTGGTTCCTTATCAAATTTGATCCAGAGTGCAATCGAAAGAGCTGTAGGTGTATGCAGTGTCGAAGTATCATTTCTAAACATGAAATTTGATGAGCCATCAAAATATGCTCCATTACCTAATCCTCCAAAACGATCACTTCCATTTACTGTTATACCGCTACCAGTTGCATCAAGACCATATCCAGATCTATCTTTTAAATTTCCATTGAATGGATAGAACAAAATCATTCCGTCAGTAGGTAGTTTACCAACTAATGTAAAATTAACAGTTTTAGCACTACTAGTAATTGTGACACCTGACGTATCTTTTGTAGTTGTTCCAATAAAATAATTATTCTTCGATGCAACAATTTTGTAGGTACCAAGAGGAATATTTGAAAGTGTATAAGAACCATCGTTGGATGTAACCGTAGACAATGACGTCCCATCAACACTTATATTTACACCTCCCACTTTCAATCCACTTGTAGAATCTGTTACAGTTCCAGATATGGACCCAGTTATTTTTCCTAAAGAAATCATCAGAGAAGTCTGCCCAATTGTAATATTCGATACCGTTTTAGGATAATATGCTGCAACGCTCGCTGTGACATCATAATTCTGAGTCGCTGGAAGATTGGAAATGAAATATACTCCATTTGCATCTGTCGTTGCAGGATTCGCTGAATACTGTACATTATCAATCTTTCCTTTGGCAATTACTGCAACCCCTTGTAGTTTTGCCAATTCATTTGCGGAATCGACAACTGTACCTGAGATCGATCCAAAGTTTCTTCTCAACACAATATTTGCCGAAGTAGAACCGACTACAACAGAAGTAATTGAGCTATCAACAAATTCAGGAGATTTGGAAGCTGTAATTGTATATGTAGAACCTGTTTGAACATTTAGAGTGTACAATCCTCCAGTCGTACTTGTTGCAGAATAATTTCCGGGGACGGCGGTGACTGTCGCGCCAATAATGCCATTGGATGATTGATCTTTAATTGTTCCTTTGATTTCCCCGTTTGTTTTCACAACCAGCATTGACACAGGAATTGTTTGTGTATTTGTCGAACTTGTTAAATTTTTAAATATCAAAGTTCCGGGATGCAATCCTTCTGCTATGTTAGATCTATCAACTATGATATTTATAACTCGCTGCCCTTGGCCTTCAATATTATCTCGTACGATCGAACTAACTGGTAACCATGTCGTTGGATGATCGGAAACAATGTCCCATTGCAATGTCGTTCCTAATGGCCCAACATTTTTTACTGTAAGCGGTAGGGATGTTGCTCCTGATCCAAATTTTAATGTGTCGGCTGGAGTTACGAGAATCTGAGAAGTTAATCCAGGCTTTGCAATAGACACAACTAAGCTAATATTGCCCCCATTAGAATTGAATGTTACTGTTGCCTGATAATTCCCGGACGTTGTCAGTGCGTTTCTATCTGCGGTTGCAGCAACTGTTGTTCCTGTTGTTCCATTGGCAACTGTAATATTTGCTGACCGATCGAATATCAACCAAGCTGGAGTGTTGGCGGGGTAACTTATTCCAATAGAGGTTACCGTCAATGTTCCAAATCCGGATTGATTTTTAAGAGTGAAGTTTAATACTGTATTACTTGAACCAAAATCTTCACTTGAATTGACAATCTGCAAGACCGGTAATTTTTGTACCATAGTGATTGTGGGCGTTACTAACTGTTTCTTCGCGACAAAAACTGAAGCCGTTCCATTCTCATATCCATCCTTCGAGGCAGTGAGCGTATAGCTTTTATTTTCTGGAACATCCTTAAAATTAAACATCCCGTTGGGATCTGTAACAGCAGCGCCATTTCCAATAGGTGGATTAGAAGAAACAGTAGCACCAGAGACAGCTTGACCATTACTTGTTACTGTCCCATTAATTTCTCCTGTCTCTGGCGGACAGCAGTCATCAGCAAATAAACCAAGAAATACATAAGACACAACGAGAATAATATTTACTACCGTCAAGTTTGTTTTGAAGTTGTGGATCATAATGTTACCCTTATTGTTTGTTTTCCTTTTCAGGATATATTAATTGAACGAAATAATTTTCACCGTATTGTTCCACTGTTAATTTTAATCCCTCTTTTTGCAATTCTTCAATGACATTGTTATATGTTAGACTATTATGATTTACATACATAGACTTTTCATAGTCTTTAGATAAGTCCTTTATCTCACTTCTCCCCTTCGTTTCAAATGTTAGTGTATCTTTGGATTTTACTAGTCTTATTCTAATATGTTGAGTGAATACTTTTGAACCCTGATATGCTTGAGATATTTCTTGATAACTTTTTGTTACAGAATGAACAGTAACAAAACACATACATTTCCTTGTTTCATTAAAAATACAGTATTCATTTTATGCAATTTTCGAGGGTGAGAAAAAGGAGAAATTTATCTGATTTTAGACTCCTCTAATCTACTTTTGATGACCAAAATTGTCAAATTATTATTGTTCTACTGGTAGGTAGCTGTATTGATAGGTAAAAAGGTTTATAGATAAGGATTATTACTTTATTCCGCAATCACGTAAATACGTGGTTTTTAAAATAAAACCATCGAAATAGACGGAATTTCAATGGTTAATTTTTATTTTAGGCACGAATAAAAAACCCCTTCAAAGTCTTTGAAGGGGTTTCTAAAAATATATTTGATTAAATGTGGATTATCCAAGATACGAGCGCAGATTTTTACTTCGCGATGCATGTCGCAGTCGACGAATTGCTTTTTCTTTAATCTGACGGACCCGTTCGCGAGTGAGATTGAATTTTTCGCCGATTTCTTCGAGTGTTAACGAGTGTTCTTTGTGCAGACCGAAATAAAGACGGATCACTTCGGATTCACGCTCGCTTAATGTCGCCAGTGCACGTTTCACTTCTTCCTTTAGTGATTCATCCATTAAGATAGAGTCAGGCGCAGGCTGACGCTCGTCTTGAATAACATCAAGCAGTCGGTTATCTTCTCCCTGTGCAAATGGAGCGTCAACGGAGAGATGACGTCCTGAAATTTTTAATGTATCGGCAACTTCAAACACGGACATATCGAGTTCTTCTGCAAGTTCGCTGGCACTTGGTTCGCGTTCGAATTCCTGTTCTAATTGACTGAACGCTTTACCGATCTTGTTCAATGCACCGACTCTGTTCAATGGCAAACGAACGATACGGGATTGTTCTGCAAGCGCTTGAAGAATCGATTGACGAATCCACCACACCGCATAGGAAATGAATTTAAATCCACGGGTCTCATCGAAACGTTTTGCTGCTTTAATCAGTCCAAGATTTCCTTCGTTGATTAAATCGCCGAGTGACAATCCTTGATTCTGATATTGTTTCGCAACGCTCACCACAAAGCGAAGATTCGCTTTCGTCAATTTCTCCAACGACTTTTGTCCGTTGGCTCCTCCCTTTTTAATATCCTTTGCATATTGGATTTCTTGATCGGGAGTTAGCAAATCGACTTTACCGATCTCTTGAAGATACTTGTCGAGCGATTGGCTCTCTCTATTCGTGTATTGTTTTGTAATTTTTACCATTAACGCTTCACCTTACTGATAGAATTCATGGATACGACTAACATCTTAACAACATTCTTTTGCTTCTTGTTTCGGCGGACAGATTTCTGTCCCGTAGCTGCAAAATATACAGCAATCCCCTGCTTTCGGTTTCAGAACTGATTTACACTGTGTACATTCATAAAAAAATTGACATGCACTGATCGGCATTGTTTCTTCTTTTTGAAATCCGCATTCCGGACAAGTAATGATCGATTGAAGAACCATCATACTCATGATCACCTAAAAAGTTCACGCACACGAATAATTTCCAACTTCTTTATTCCGGAAAACCTTTTGGCGTTCATCGTCACGATTGGTAACTTACTTTCAACACAAATGCCAGCAATCAACGCAGCAAAACTGTTCTTCTTATTGGACGAAACAACTGATGCGATATTCTTTGCACTTTTTGGATTTATTCCGAGCACTTTCAAAGCATCCATCGCATCTTGTATCGCTTCTGTCTCTTTTAGACTCTTTGCACTGGCAAAAAGTTCTATAGCGTTGAACACCGTCGTATAGCAAAAGTACTGTTTCGACAATTTCCGCAGATACGATTCAACCTTCGTAGTTGTCAGATGATCCGCAATAATACTTGAATCTACAACAATTTTCTTCACGATCACGTTAACATCCGCCGTATTCGCCCCGAAAAACGCTTATTTTTGCTCAGAATTCCTTGTGATGATAAGAAGGACATTACATGTTCACGATCTTCGTATTGCATTTTACCGATTGTTTCAATCTCTTCTTCCGTGACCTTCAGCTTCGTCAATTGATCGGAGATAACACCTCCGAAAATATTCACTGTCACTTTCGATCCCGGCTTCAATTGAAGTTCGAACACCTGCTTTGAAAACGATACGTTCCCGTTCCCATCTACTTCTGTCTGAAACTGAACACTGTGTTTTGGTTTTTCCATATTCATACTACAATTTTCCAAATCTTTTAGATTTGGAAAATCGCACATCTTACATGACCTTATCCAGGAAACTTGTTCCCTTCAAAACATTCTTTTCAAAACCAAAATATTCAACAACAGATTTACCAAGATCGGCAAAAGTCTGACGAATGCCGAGATTGATATTGTTCTTTCCGTTTGGAGAATAGACAATCAATGGAACATATTCACGCGAATGATCGGTGCTGTTATCAGTCGGATCATTTCCGTGATCCGCGGTGATGATCAACAGATCATCACTATTTAATATTTCAAGAATACGTGGAAGTTGAACATCAAAATATTCCAGCGCTTCTTTCATTCCTTTCGGATCTTGTCTATGTCCGAACAATGCATCAAAATCGACAAGGTTCGTAAAGACAAAACCAATCGGAGTCTTTTTCGCCCAGCTGATCGTCTCTTCAATACCTTCGCTGTTGGATTTTGTGTGAATCTTTTCACTTAAACTTTTTCCGGCAAACAGATCATCAATTTTTCCAATAGCAACCGTTGGAATTTTCTGTTCAAATAAAATGTCGAGCATGGTTGTACTCGGCGGAAACAAAGAAAAATCGCGACGATTCGTTGTCCGTTTATAATTTCCGTTTGATCCCGTAAACGGCCGCGCGATCACTCTTCCAACTGCATGCGGACCGACCAACACTTCATTTCGTGCAATAGTGCAGAGTTCGTACAATCGTTCTAATGGAATCACCTGCTCGTTAGCAGCTATCTGAAATACAGAATCTGCCGACGTATAGATAATCGGAAATCCGGTCTTCTCATGTTCGATCCCGAGTTCGTCAAGGATCACCGTGCCGGAAGCAGCTTTGTTGCCAAGCACTCCTTTGCAGCCGGTCAACGCACAAAATTTATCAACCACATCCTTGGGGAAGCCGTTCGGATAATACGGAAAATCTTTTTCTAAAATGATACCGGAAAATTCCCAATGTCCGGTGGTACTATCCTTCCCTTTAGAAACCTCACGCATCTTCCCAAAGTTTCCCGTCGCATTGGAATTTTTCGGAACGCCGGTGATCTCCGCGATATTTCCGAGTCCAAGTGCTGCAAGATTCGGCAGATGTAAACCGCCTGTAACGGACGCAGTGTTGCACAATGTGTTCGCCGCTTCGTCGTGATATAGATGTGCATCGGGAGCAGCACCAATACCGACGCCGTCAAGAACAATACAAATTACTTTACCGTTTTTCTTCATCAGAATACTCTTACGATATTTCCACCCGCTTTTTTTGCCAGATCGAGCACATGAGAAACATTCTTCACCAATTCATCACCGGTCATTTTGGACGATGCTCCGCTGACACCAATGGTAACAGAAATGGAAAAACTCTTTCTGCCGATTGTCACGATGCTTCCCGCGATAGCCATACGCAGTTTTTCAGCCCACAAAAACGCGTCGTTGGCAATGGTATCCACAAGAATCACAGCAAAGGTTGAGGTATCATAACGCGCAACAACATCATATGGACGAACGCTTGCACGCAAGTGCCGAGCAACATGTATTAACGCAGCATCGGTTCCATCACTGTCATACCGTTGTTGAATATCGGCGATATTATACAACGTAACAAAAACTAAACTTAAATCTTCTTCCCGTTCTGTTGAACGGAACAATTCCTCACTTAACCGTAAGGAGAAATACTTCTTTGACATTGTTCCCGTCAACTCATCAATGGCAATGTGCTCACTGAGAATGGTGTTTAATTCCGTAATCTCAAATTCCGGTGCAACGGTTGAAGAGAGGAACTGGATTGCCGCAATATCTTTTTTGGAATAAGCATTCGCATCTCTATCAGAAACAACAACGGCACCAAAGCATTTCCCGCCGGACGAGAACGGAGCAACCACTAACATACCATGTTTCAATACATCTGATGATCGTTCGTGTTCATTGAAGATCATCTTGGAATTCTGCGCCAGATTTACCGTCTGCAGACTGTTGGATCTAATGGAATGTCCGACAATGCTGTTTTCAAAATCAATCGGCTGTTTTGGTGAAACGAATCGATCATTCCCACGCACTCGCGTTGAAGCGATTCCCCACGTCCTCTGCCCTTCATCATATAAAACCACGCTGATCGATTCCCACGACACAATATTCTCTAATTCTTCCGTCAGCGAATTCATCACGACATTGATTGAAGGATGATCGGAAATCCGGCGTTTCAATTTTGTATCAGCTTCAATTAACTTCACATCGGCAAAAAGATCGTACTTTTCTGTATAGCTAATAAGCATCGACGAGATCAGTTTGGAAACATGCGACAGCATCGCAAATGTTTCTTCGCCATACGCGTCGGGTGCTTTACTATCAACTGTCAGCACGCCAATCGGTTGCGATGATGCCTCTCCCGCATAAAAAACCGGAACGCCGATAAATGATTTTATATCCTGCAGATTCTTATAATAGCAGAGGATGTCACGTTCGGTTTCCGGAAGAATGTTGTTCACTAACTGCGGTTCTCCATTCACGCCGATCATGCTCACCACATCCACACCAAGCGGAAGTTTCCGTTCATGTGTGAATGCTGAAGAATCTGTGATCTTCCCTTCTACAACAAGCTGCCGAGTTTCAGCCTTTACCCAAAAAAAAGTAACGGTGTGGGCAAAGCTGACTTCTTTAACGATCTGTAAAGCTTTTAAAAGTAAATTATTAAATTCGCTCTGCGGTTCTGCCTGACTCATTGATGATGTTTGTTTCTCCTCGAAAAAATCTGTCGCAGTAAAATTAACAGCGGTCCGCTCCGGCTGGCGCATCCTAATTCCCTGTTCACTCTTACTCTCTTGTAAACCCGGACGTTCTATCTTTTTTGATGGAAGTGAACGTAAATCTAATATCGGCTCGCGTTCATTTTCAAATACTTCGCTATTTTCATCCTCAAAATCTTCTTCCTCAAACTCCTCTGGTTTTGTTTTCCCGAATTTGATACGGTATGAATTATACGAAGTGTAGAAAAGGAAAACGCCGATCCCAACGGAAACAATATTGGTCGCCAGCACCGAGCTGAACACTCCCAAAAATACGAGAAGGACTCCAACACCGACAAGAATTATCTCTTCTAATAGTTGTTGAATCTTATTAGAATGGACAAGTTCCCGCTGATTTTCCGGCATTAATGAGTCCTTGAACGTTGAGAAACCGCAAAAAACTTGCTGAATTTACCCATAATTCACTCTAAAGTCAATGAAGAATTCATTACATATTGTTAATCAATGAAATGTTTCGTTGATGTTATTTTACAAAAAAGGTGTTGCGCCAATTTCAATTTTTAGCTACACTAAATCAGAAAACCTCTTTATTGACCAACCGAGTATTCCTATGAAAGCTGTAATAATGTCTGGCGGTTTCGGCACACGTCTCCGTCCTCTTACATGTAATATTCCAAAACCGATGGTTCCGATGATGAACAAACCGATGATGCAACATATCGTCGATCTGTTGAAACAGCACGGAATCACAGAAATTGTTTCGACATTGTTTTACCAGCCGGATATCATCACCGGACACTTTGGCGATGGTTCGAAATTTGGAATTAAAATGCAGTACCGAAAAGCGGAAGCCGATTACGGAACTGCCGGGAGCGTGCGCAACGCGGCAGATTTTTTGGATGAACGGTTCATCATCATCAGCGGAGATGTTCTTACTGATTTCGATCTCACAAAAGCAATTGAATTTCATGAAAAGAAAAAGGCTAAGGCAACACTCGTTCTTACCCGCGCAACAAATCCACTCGCCTTCGGTGTTGTCATTACGGACAGCAGCGGAAAGATTACCCGTTTTCTTGAAAAGCCGTCATGGGGCGAAGTGTTCAGCGATACCATTAACACTGGTATCTACATCATCGAACCTGAGGTACTCAAACTTATTCCCTATCAAAAAGAATTCGATTTCAGCAAGAATCTTTTCCCGGCAATGCTTGAACAGGATATGGGATTGTATGGCTTCATTGCGGAAGGATATTGGCGCGATGTTGGCAACCTGAATGAATATCAGGAAGCACATCTTGATGCATTGGACGACGGCGTGAGACTGCATCACGAAGGAAATATTGTCGGCAGCGCTTTTGTCGGATCGAATTCGACGATCGAAACTTCAGTCGACAATCTTCAAGGAAAAGTATTGATCGGCAAGAATTGCAAGATCGGGAAAAACGTAAAGATCATTAAATCAGTTATCGGCAATGATTGCGTTATTGAAGATGGCACAATAATTCGCAACTCCGTCATTTGGTCCGACACGAAGGTTGGCAAAGGTGCGGAATTAACATCCTGCGTTGTCGCAAAATGGTGTAAGATCGGCGACTATGCAATTATCAGCGATAATGTTTATATCTCCGATAAATGCGTGATCGGCAAGGAAAGCAAGCTGGCACCAAATATTAAATTGTGGCCAGAAAAAGAGGTGGAAGACGGTGCAATTCTCACCCGTTCATTAGTGTGGGAAGATAAATGGCTGAAAGATCTTTTCACTGATGCGCGGATTACCGGACTGTCTAATATAGAGATGAATCCTGAATTCGGCGCCAAGATTGGTGCATCATTCGGTGCATTGGCGGGAAAAGGAAAAACCATTTTGATGAGTCGGGATTCCGACAACGTTTCACGAATGATGAACCGTGCAATCATGTGCGGATTGATGTCCGCCGGTGTAGATGCGGGAGACCTTCGCGCCGTTTCAATTCCAATATTGAGACAAGAGTTACGAAGCGGAAAACACGCCGGTGGTATTCATGTCCGGAAATCACCGGTCGATAAAAACCTGACCGATATTATTTTTTTTGACGGGAAAGGAAAAGATCTTCCGACGAGTAAGACAAAATCCCTTGAACGGTTATTCTTCGGTGAAGATTTTCCAAGAGCAAAACAAGATGAAGTCGGTGCAGTCTCATTCCCGGAACGTGCACAGGAAAGTTATATTCAAAACTTCCTTTCTACCATTAATGTGGATGCAATCACACAGTCGAAATTCAAATTAGTGATCGATTATTCCAGCGGCATCGCCTCCTCCATTTTCCCAAACATCCTTGGTTCGTTCAATGCACAGGTGCTTTCACAAAATGCCTATTTGGATGCAAAAAAAATCACCCGGAGCGCTGAAGAATTTGAGCATAGTGTCAGTCAGCTTTCCCACATTGTCACCTCTCTTGGATATGATGTCGGTTTCATTTTGGATGCCGGCGCTGAGCGTTGTTTGGTTGTTGATGAGAATGGGAAATTTGTTGAGACTGATCGGCTGCTTACACTTGTGACACATCTCTTCCTCACCGTTTATCCTGATGTGAAAAAAATTGCTGTTCCGATCACCGCATCAGCTGAGATTGATCTGATCGCTGAACATATGGGCGTGCAAGTTGTGAAGACACGCGATAGTCATTTGTCATTGATGGAAGCAGCGACCAAAGAAGATATTAAATTCGTCGGCGGCACAAAGGGAGGATTCATTTTCACCGATTTCCTTTTTGCCAGTGATGGAATGTATTCCGTTGCAAAGATTATGGAGATGCTCGCACTTGCAAACACTCGTTTTGGTCAGTTGGACAAACAAGTGCCGAAACTTCATATGAATAAGAAAGTAATTCACGTTCCATGGGATAAAAAAGGAAGAGTAATGCGCTATCTGATGAAAGATACCGACAATCAACAGCATCGCATTCTGCTTGATGGTGTAAAGTTGGTGCTCGATCAAAAAGCTTCCACTTCTGTGTTGATGTGGCCGGACAGAGCATTACCGTCGTTCCATGTTCACGCTGAATCTGCGGATAAAGAAATTGCCGAAATCCTCGTTTCGCAATACGAAGAGAAGATTGTGGAATGGCGCGATACCCGGGATTGAATAATTGTTTCCATTTGCACGGCAAAAACCGTATATTGAATGAACTTTGACAACGTTACCCGATTTGACAGTTTGGAGATTATCAGAAAATGAAGATCAGTGATATTTTAGATGAATCAGTCGTACGAGTTAAACTAAAAGGCAAATCCAAAGACGAGATCATTAATGAAATGATTGCGATTGTCAATCATTCGAACAGGATCACGGACATTGAAAAAGTACGCGAAGCTATTTTTGAACGCGAAAAAATCATGTCCACCGGCGTCGGAAACGGATTCGCAATTCCCCATGGAAAATGTGACGCTGTGCTGGATATCGTCGCAGCGTTCGCCATCACCGAAGAAGCTATCGATTACGAATCGCTGGATGAACAGCCAGTCCATTTAATTTTCCTCTTGATCGGCAAAGACAGTATGGTTGGACCGCACATTAAACTGCTCAGCCGAATCTCCCGTTTAATGAACAAGGAAGATTTCCGAAAAAAATTATTGGATGCAAAAACACCAAAAGAAGTGATCGAAATTTTCAAAACCGAAGAAGCGCAATATTTTGACAATTAGGAACATGGTTTTGATCCTTCTTATTGCATCACAACGCCCGAAGACCCTCTTCTCATTACTATACTGTATCCTGTGAATTACCGTTCAATCAAAGGCACAAAAGATATTCTTCCTTCCGAATCGTCATTGTGGCAGTTCGTCGAATCGACGATCCGTGAAGTATTTCAACAATTCAACTACAAAGAGATCCGGACACCAATTTTTGAATCGACATCCCTCTTTGCCAGAAGCATCGGTGAATTGACGGATATTGTCGGAAAAGAAATGTACACATTTCAAGATAGAAGCGGTGACAGCATCACGCTTCGCCCTGAAGGAACAGCATCTGCTATCCGCGCTTACATTCAAAATAATCTTGGCGAATCGCTGCCGCTTTCCAAAGTCTATTATATCGGTCCGATGTTTCGTCAGGAACGTCCGCAGGCAGGCAGACTTCGACAATTCCATCAGTTCGGTGCAGAAGCAATCGGATCGCCGACACCGGAAACCGATGTAGAGATCATCGCGATGACGATCGAGATCTATAAGAGACTGGGAATCACGAATTATTCTTTACAGATCAACTCCGTCGGTGACGAAGAATGCCGCCCGAAATATAAAGAGATCCTTCGCGAAGAACTGAAAAAGATCGCCGACAAACTTTCTTTTGAAAGTCAAAAACGGATTAATCAGAATCCAATGCGCGTTCTCGATTCTAAAGATGAAAACGATCAGAAACTCACGGCATCGATGCCTCTCATCACCGATCATTTGAATGAAGAGTGTTCCAAGCATTTTGAAAAAGTAAAATCGCTTCTCACAGCATATGGAATTCCATTCACCGTAAATGGACGATTGGTACGAGGATTAGATTATTATACAAAGACAGCTTTTGAGATCACCAGTACCGAACTTGGTTCGCAGGATGCTCTTGCGGGCGGCGGACGGTACGATCTGTTAGTGAAGGAGCTTGGCGGGAAACAAACACCCAGCGTCGGTTTTGCAGCCGGGTTGGAACGGTTGATGATGATCCTGGAAAAAAAAGGATTTCAACCGCCGAAACTTAATCCAAAAATCTTCATCGCGGCAGCAGATGAATCTGCACGCGAATGGGTTCTCAAAACCACGATGAATCTGCGGTCAAACGGAATTGCTTCGGAATACGATCTGCTTGCACGGAGTTTGAAATCGCAGATGAAAGAAGCGGACAGACAGCAGGCGGAATTTTCATTAGTTGTGGGAACAATGGAACTTAAAAGTGGTAAAGCATTGTTGAAAAATCTTACTGACCATACCCAACAGGATATTTTGTTAAGTGAGATCGTCGGATTTTTCAAAAAATAACGGTGCCGCTTCTGCGTCAACCGAATATAGGTTTTTATGACGCAAAAGAAACAATCAATTGAATACCGCTTATTGGTTCAACCGACGTTTGATGAGACATTAAAAAAAGCGGGGATCCTTTTCCTGCTTGAGACATCTAAACAGTTCACGAATTTCAGTTATGTGATTGATGTGAAAGAGGAAGTTAAGGGAGACAGAGTAATTTGGACACTGCGCGGATTGCGCGCTCCTTCAATGAACATGCCGGCGACCGGAACGGCGCAGTTTCACACGGTCTATTTTGACTTGCCGAAAAAAGTTCATTTCACTCTTGTAAAAAAAGATAAGATAAAGGCAGATACGGAATTTACATTTTCCGCAGCGGCATTCAAATCAACAAAAGAAACAAGTTCATTCTTAAGAATTTACACAGACCAACATGAATTCCAGACGAACAGGATCAACGACGTAGTGATGGCAGAACCAAAACCGGACATCCATCGTGACCCGGCAGTTAAAAAACAAAAAATTAAAAAGACGAAACCTTAATGCATCCAGTTATATTCTCCTTTGGCGGTATCACCATCTACAGTTTTGGACTGATGATGGGACTCTCCTTTTTGATCGGCAACTATCTTCTTGCCAAAGAATTCAAACGAAGAAAACTTCATCCTGATCTCGCTTCTAATATTACACTTATTGCACTCATTGCGGGAGTTTCAGGTTCCAAACTGTTGTACCTTTTAGAAAATTGGAATCTCTTCATTCAAGATCCCATCGGAATGACCTTCTCCCCGGGGGGATTGACATTTTACGGCGGATTTATTCTTTCGACCGTTTCCGTCTATATTTACTCCAAGAAAAAGAAAATTAAATTCATTACTATCGGAGATTCCATCGCACCGGCAATCATCCTTGCCTATGGGTTGGCGCGAATCGGATGCCATCTTGCCGGCGACGGTGATTACGGTTTTCCTACGAATCTTCCCTGGGGAACTGATTATTCGAACGGCACTTATCCTCCTTCAGCGGCATTTAGAAATTTTCCGGAAGTGACTTCACTATTCCCGAACGGCATTGTTCCCGATAATACACTCTGCCATCCCACTCCCATATACGAAACGATCATCTGTTCTCTCTTTTTCATGATCCTCTGGAAGAATCGCGAGAAATGGAATGCAGAAGGACAAATGTTCTCAGCATATCTCGTATTGGCAGGTATTGAACGGTTTTCTGTAGAATTTTTCCGATTAAATCCCCGGCTGTTATTTGGATTAAGCGAAGCTCAGATCATCTCTCTCGTTCTTATTGCCATCGGTGCAATCGGACTGAATTCTATTCAACGGATTAAAAAAACATCGGCATTGTAACATGAATCTTATTACCGGTCGAAAACCAGTTCTGGACGCGCTCAAATCGAATACACCGATCGATAAACTGATGATCGCGCAGAATTCCCACGGAGAAGTGGTCGATGAAATCATCAAAATTGCCCGGCAAAAAAATATTCCTTACAAACTTACTCCTGCCGATCAGATTTCGAAAACAGCACAAACTCAAAATACGCAGGGAGTTCTTGCGTTCGTAGGGACAAAAGAATTTTCTGATATCAGCCAGTTGTTCGACGTTGCAAAAGCAAAAAACGAACAACCCTTTTTTCTTATCTTCGATGAGATAGAAGATGTACACAACCTCGGCGCACTGATCCGCACAGCGGTCTGCACCGGCGCACACGGTGGTATCATACCGAAACATCATAATGCACCGGTGAATGAAACTGTCGTAAAAACTTCTGCCGGCGCCAGCATGCAGTTCCCTATGGCGCGCGTAACGAACATTGCTCAGACAATTGACGAATTAAAAGAGAACGGTGTTTGGATTGTTGGGACCGAGATGACCGCACAAAAGAATTTCACGGAAGTAGACTACTCCGTTCCTGTCGCATTAGTGATCGGAAACGAAGGAAAAGGAATGCGTCGATTGGTGAAAGATAAATGCGATTTTCTTGTGAAAATCCCAATGAAAGGGGATTTTGAATCGCTCAATGCATCCGTAGCCGGAGCAATTGTCATGTATGAAGTCTTGCGTAAAAGAAAAATATTTTGAATATTTCCACTGTAGGTAGTTTTCACTCACATCCGATAAGGTAACTCTTCAATATTATTGTTAGAACGAATTCTTTTGTTTAACAATCTTTTCACAGATTCACTTTTTAACCTTGATTTTTTTTACCGGAGACTTTATGAAAAACAGACTGTTGTTCATTATTCTTTCTATTTCGCTTTTATTATTTTTTTCTTCATGCGATCAGACGCCAACCACCGATTCCGTTGACTCGAAGACTTCCAACGAAAAATCTACACAGGCGTACACGGAACTGGAAAATCTCTTTGCTGTACCGGGGGATATTGAAAACAAGAATTTTACCAATGCTGAAAAACTTTATATGGATGCCGTTGCAGCAGATCCATCGAATGCAACTGCAAATTTTGGAGCAGCATTCAGTCATATATTGGCTACACTTTCAGACACGGCGGTGAAAAATACGATTAATCGTTGGCAGGGTGGATCGACAATTAAATATCCCCCCATGTTTCATTTTGGGCTCCCTTCCGGAACAAAAGATATGACCGTACCGACACAATTACTCGGATCTAATCTTGTAAAAATTATTCAAACAGCTACTTCCAATCCGCCGACAATCACCGAAATGCAGAACTTAATGCGCGACAAACTCCTTCCGCGTATCAATTATGCTATTGCACGTCTTGCAGTGGTCGAAACCAATCCTGCATTTGAACTTCGGATCAGTGGAAAAATGCAGGGAGGTGCACTGAAAAAAGATGTCTATCTTGACCTCACCGAAGTATACATCATGGACGCCGCACTTCACAGCATGAAATCCGTTGTTGAACAGTTTCTTGTATTTAAATTTGAACTTGCTTCGTATACGACCAAAGCTGCTGTTGCAGCATTGCAACAAAACAGTACAACCTTTTTCGTTTTGGCATCCGACGGCGCGGCGAGGGCACAGAGTGTAAAATCTTCACTGGTTGGTGCGGTTGGGAAACTGCGGAGCGGAGTCAATTTCCTGAAGAGCGAATCGGACAATCAGGATGATGATATCATTAAACGAGGAAATGACGGCGTAGCAGTTAAAGATCTGGATACGATGTTGGTCTATCTCGGAAAGATTGAAACGGCGTTGACGGGGACATACAGTATAGAGGTGAAAGATGCAGATTCAGACAACAACGATTATACCATTACCGTAAGCTTGAATAATTTCTATAATAACCTTCCGCAAAATCCGAAATCGGCATGGCTCCCAGTGTACACCATCGACTCAACATCCCATGGTGATCTGCTGTTTCGATGGCAGGCGCAGGATTACGCATCATTCACCTTTCCCGATCCCACATTCAGCGGATTGTTTCCCGGAATGACGAATGAAACATTAAAACGGATTATGTATATCGATGAAGCGTTCGCATGGAGAGTTGAAATATCCTTGTTGGATAATTATAACAGTCCCGCCAATACCACGATAACAATGACAATCAACGGGACAACATATTCTCCAAAATCCATGAACAATTGGGGATATTCGACGTTTTATATTGCCAATAATAATACTCAACCTGTTCAAAGTATAAATATTGTCAGAGACGGTCAAAATGTGCCGGTAGAGTTTTTCGGGAAAATACCAACGGTAAAACTAAAATCGTATAGTTTCATTGCTGTCGATCTCACACGTTCACCTCAAAATATTACGGCAACACGAAATACATCACCAAATAGTGTCACTGTCAATCTTCAACAGTATGCAAATTATTTTATAGAACGAGCTGTCAATAACGGATCATTTGTTAAGATCGATTCAGCGTATACTTCAATGTATACCGATCTGAACGTCAATTCCGGAGCAACGTATCAGTATCGTGCCTCTCGAGGATATAATCTGTATAGTCATGACTTTTTTGCACAACGGGCAAACAATTATACGAATACCGTTTCGATCACCATTCCATAATGTTAACACATAAGTCAAAAAAGCGTGCGCCATTTCATCATCGAAATTGTGCACGCTTTTTTTTTCTCTTCATTTTATTGATTGATCCGTTGACAGCTCAATCTGATTCTGGTTATACATTTCATATTTCTTCAGGATCTTCTTATTTCGATATTTTTCGGCAGCGCTCAATAAACTCCAGAACAATCGCCTTTTCCAAGGAATCGTTCGCTTATCTTGCGGCGATGTCGGGCAAAGAATCTCTTTCCGTTGCAATTCGGACATTCGAACACTATGCTGCTGTAAATCAATATCGGTCCAAATTTACTTCTTCCTTCAGCAATGAATTGCAAACAATAGGATTGCTTTACGCAAACTCTCTCTCCTTCTTCAATTACCTTCTGGAATTGACGGCTCCATTAAACACTTCGTCTATGGAAATGAAATACAGGGTTTCTATTGGAGTGGATCCTTTTAACGGTTTACTAGATGCCGGAATTTCATTACAGCGCAATCCCTTTCAATATACAACGGCGTTAACATTTCAGGATTTTATCGTACCGTTTCGCGATCTTCCTCCCATAACAACTGTATCATATACAATTCGAAGTAAACCTTTTTCGGACTTTCGAACTGAGATCGACTATATCGAATCTGACGGAACTGATTTCACTATATCAAATTTGTATGGAATGAATTTTGATTTTCATTCCTTCGGAAAGAAAATTGCAGTGCATTACACATTTCTGGAGTCATCTTCCCTGACTGCGGAAATTGAAACTGAAGAATACCGGACAGAATTAACATTTAAAAAGAATAATATTTCATTCGGTGATTTTGTTGACGGATCAGGAAAACATTCCCGTTATATGGCAGGCATTCTCACTAAAGTGTTCGGTACTCCGATTTCGGCAGAATATTCGTTTGGACAGCTTTCCGTAGCGGGATTAGGACAAGTTGAATCATGGCCATTCACCACCCTCGCCGCTTCCATCATCACCAATAAATTAAACTATCAACTCAGCGGTACATTGAAACATCATGCTTTGGCTACTTCTGCTGATTTTGTATTCGAAACATCGACATTGACGACGAAATTATCTTATCATAGAATTCTGCCTGATGCTGTAATCGAACATTGGGAGCCGGAATTTCTTGTCTTTGGAATGAAAAATTTCACCCGAACTCCCTTCTCAATCAGCGATATCCATTTAGTGGGTCTCGGTGTTCAGTATCAAGTCTCGTTCGACCGTTTTACTATATCAGCACTTCTTGATCAATATATTCCTCTTTCAATTACATACAGGAAATCAATACCGAGTATTACTCCTGCGCCTGGCGTACCATCATCCGTTTCCTCAACACCAAAAACTGACGGTGGACGAAAGGCTGCAATAATCCTCTCCGTTTCGCTGTAACATTATACAAATCTCTTCAGATCGATAAATTTGGCCACCAATCTTGAGATGTTTCTAATAACTTTTAGAAAAAAGTTTCGTTATCTTTGCAGCAGTAATGATAACGCGTTATCAAAATAAGGGGAAAAAGAAATTTGAGTGGCTCGATGTTATTAATCCGACCGCCGAGGAATTACGCAAAATCGCGGATGAGTATTCTCTTCACAGCAATTCTGTTCAGGACAGTTTACAGCCGGAACATCTTCCGAAGTTTGAATGGATCGAAAGCACAATTTTTATCATTGCAAGGATATACGATCACCTTTCTCTTCGTGATGCCGATTCTATTCAGGATATCAGTAATAAGGTGGCGATCTTTGTCGGGAAGAACTTCATTATCACCATCCACCGAGGCGAACAACCGTTTCTTGAAGCCATCAGATCGAAATATTTTGATTCGGCGCAAGTAGCAACACCGAACGATCTGCTGATCAAAATATTGTATTATATTCTTCAATCGTATGTTACTCCATCGCTCACCCTTGAGACGGAGCTCGACCAGCTGGAAACGCTGATTGTCCTGAAAAATCAAACTCACGCTGTGCTGCGAAAGCTGTATCAACTTAAAAGGAAAGCAGCAGTCTGTTTGCGGATCCTTCGGCTTTCTAAGACGATCATTGACAATTTGGATAAGAATACTACTGCACCCGTCCATCAGGATCTTCGTGAATTTTTTCTCAGTCTGGAAACGTCGTACGATCAAACAATTGAAAATGCAAACAACTTATTGAATCTTTACATATCCATCTCATCCCAACGAACAAACGAAGTGGTTCGCGTGCTGACGTTATTTTCTGTCTTCTTTATGCCGCTCACATTTATTGTTGGTATTTATGGTATGAACTTCGAGTTCATGCCGGAACTTCGGACTCCCTACGGATACCCGGTTGTGCTTATAGCGATGGCTCTTATCACTATAGGAATCTATAGCTGGTTTAAGAAAAAACATTGGCTGTAATCATTTCTGTCCCTCCTCAGATACACTCGCTGATAAGAATTGTCACTGCTCAAAAAAATCATTCTTGACACTCACTTTGTGAATTCATACCTTGCGCTCCGAATTCATGGCGGATCAATCCGCCGTTCCTTCATATCTCACAGGAGGTTGTTATGATGAGCAAGAATTACTGGATGGCTGTTGTCATCGCCGGTATTGTAGTAAATATCCTTGATTTTATTGTGCAGGGAATGTTATTTCAGAACATGTTCTACTCCAAAATGTCGGGAATGAGAACAGACGTAAATCCGGCAATATATGTGGCACTGGATTTTTTGATGGTGGCAATCTTTGTGTGGTTTTATGATAAAGTGTATGGAAGTTTTGGCGGAGGATTGCAGGGCGGAATGAAATTTGGAATGTATTACGGCGTTACCATGAACTTCCCCACGATGTTCTTCCCTTATTTAATGTTTCAGGGAATGATGTACGGCTTCGTTTGGGCTTCGATCATTTATGGCATTATTTGGGGAATAGTCTTGGGAATAACGGTTGGGAAATTTTATACCAAAGGTGAGTCAGCACCTGCAGCGTAACTATTATTCAAACTTCCGAAGTCTCTACGACTTCGGAAGTTTATTCTTGACAAGGTTTCATTCTCCCCACAATATATCACTAGGCAGCAGTTGTTCATCCCTCAGTAATCGTAAACCAAATTCTCTCCCTTTTGCATTTGCCAGTTTATCCCGCGGATCATTTTTTCCTCCCAGCACAAAACGATTTTCACCGATTTCCAGAAGATCCCCAATCCATTCTGAGATAACATGAGAATTTGTTGAATATGCCAAAAATGCTGAACCGAAAAAATGCTGCAGCTTATCCTTATCGCTGCTTCGCTGTTTATCATTGAGAAGTTTTTTGGGAAGATTCGTCCGACGAAGCCGAAAGAGTGAATCGTTTTCAAATGTCAGCGGGAAATAGATTGAACCGAAGAGAGGAACATTAATTCCCAATGTTCGATGATCCATAACAGCTAGAGTAGCAATGAGGAGTGCGTGACGGACATCTCCATCGGCAATAAGCATTGCCCGATCATAGATCGCATCAACCGCAAGAGTGTCATCATAAAGTTTGCGAAGTTCAATGAAGCGTTTATTACGAAGATATCGTTTAAGATGGGCCTCGTCGTTAAAAAAAGTGGGAAGAAAATCGGTAAGGTCGATAAACGAAGAATCTTCGGCAGAATAGTACCAATCGTCATTTAACCAAACAGTATCTTCAGTGATCGACTGAGCGTGAAGAGTGAACGAAAATAATATGAAAAAAAGAATCGATAATGGATAATGGGTAATGGGTAATTTTTTGGTTCTCTTCACTTCATCATCTTTTTTTGAATTCAATTTTCAATAACTAATAGCTAACGACCGCTCTTACACCTGCAGAACTCCCGTCTTAAACTCCGGCATATTCGGATTACAATTCGCCATCGCAATTCCACGCGAGATGATATCGCGAGTCAATAACGGATCGATGATACCGTCCACCCAAAGCCGGGCAGCCGCAAATTTTGGATCGAGTTCACTCTCATACTTCGCCTGAATCTCATCCAGCAATTGTTTCTGCTGTTCGGAGGAAATATGCGTTCCCCCTTTTTCCATCGCCTGCACTTTTATGGCAAGCAGGGTCTCACTCGCTTGCTTTCCTCCCATTACAGCAATCTGCGCCGAATGCCATCCATAAATCAATCGCGGATCGTACGCTTTTCCGCACATGGCATAATTTCCCGCGCCGTAGCTGTTCCCGGTAATAATCGTGAACTTTGGAACGACAGAATTTGCAACGGCATTAACCATCTTCGCGCCGTCTTTAATGATGCCGCCATGTTCGCTCCTACTGCCAACCATAAATCCGGTTACATCCTGAAAGAACACTAGAGGAATTTTCTTTTGATTGCAATTCAAAATAAACCGAGTCGCTTTGTCCGCACTATCCGAATAAATTACTCCTCCCACTTGCATCTCCCCTTTTGCTGTTTTGGTGATGGCGCGCTGATTGGCAACAATACCGACTGCCCAGCCGTCTATTCTCGCGTATCCGCAGATGATAGTCTTCCCAAATCCGGATTTGTATTCATCCAGTTCGCTATCGTCGATAATGCGGGAAAGAATTTGATATGTGTCATACGGTTTGTTTCGTTCCGTCGGTAATATGCCGTAAATTTCTTTCGGATCGAATTTTGGCTTCGAAGGCTTTTCGTAATTGAATCCTGCAACCGGAAAATGTCCCAGCTTACTGATGATGCTTCTAATCTTTTTTAACGCCGCTTCATCATTAGCCATCTTATGATCCGTCACACCGCTAATCTCGCAATGGACCGATGCACCGCCGAGCGATTCATTGTCGATATCCTCACCGATCGCCGCTTTCACTAAATGTGAGCCAGCAAGAAAGACAGATCCAGTTTTATCCACAATCATCGCTTCGTCGCTCATGATGGGAAGATATGCTCCACCGGCAACGCATGGACCCATAATCGCAGCGATTTGTGTTATACCCATGGCGGACATCACGGCATTATTGCGGAAGATCCGTCCAAAATGTTCTTTATCAGGAAAAATTTCTGACTGCAACGGTAGAAAAACACCTGCTGAGTCGACGAGATAAACGATCGGCAGACGATTTTCGATTGCAATTTCCTGTGCGCGGAGATTCTTTTTTGCGGTAATGGGAAACCACGCTCCTGCTTTCACAGTCGCATCGTTTGCTACGATAACAACATCATGATTGTGGATTTTGCCGATTCCAAATACTGTTCCCGAGGAAGGCGCTCCGCCATATTCTTCATACATTCCATAAGCAGTAAAAAGTCCAACCTCCAAAAAATGCGATTTCGGATCGATCAGTAAATTGATCCGTTCCCTGGCTGTCATTTTCCCTTTTTTCTTATGCTTCAGCATTGCATCAACACCACCGCCAAGCATAACCTGTCTAGCATAGGATTCCAGTTCCTTCAACGAACGCTTGTGGAATTCTTCGTTGCGCTTAAAATTTTCGTCTTTCTTTATTTCAGAACCGATCATATTCAGTAATCATTTATCAATAAACAATTAACAATGTTTTGCAAAATATGGTAATTGTTAGCTGTTCATTGTTCATTGAGTAAAATTATTTAAGCAAGTTTCTCGCAATCACCATCTTCTGAACCTCGCTTGTTCCTTCGCCGATGGTAAGCAGTTTAACGTCGCGATAGAATTTTTCTACCGGGAAATCTTTGGTAAATCCATATCCGCCGTGTATCTGCACTGCATCACCCGATGCGCGCGTAGCCACTTCGCTTGCAAAATATTTCGCCTGTGCTGCTTCAAGATTTACATCTAAACCGGCCATTTTCATGGATGCCGCTTTTCGCGTTAATAATCGCGCCGCTTCAATTTCCATTGCCATATCGGCAAGTTTAAATTGAATTCCTTGATTATCAGAAATCGGTTTGCCGAACTGCACCCGCTCCTTTGAATATTTAATGCTCGCTTCCAATGCACCTTGTGCAAGACCGACTGACAGTGCAGCGATCCCAATTCTTCCGCCATCTAAGACAGACAATGCTTGTTTGAATCCCTCTCCCACATTTCCAATCAAGTTCTCCTCTGGAATATGCACGTTGTCGAAGATCAACGAAGCAGTTTCACTGCAGCGCATACCGAGTTTATTTTCCTTCTTCCCAGATGAAAAGCCGGGCGTTCCTTTCTCCACAATAAATGCGGAGATCGATTTGTTCTTTGTTTTATCTGTCACCGCCAGTATAACAAACGTGTGGCCGGAGATGCCATGTGTAATAAAATTCTTGCTGCCGTTGATCACCCACTCGTTCCCTTCTTTTACAGCGAATGTTCTCATCCCTCCCGCATCGCTTCCGGAAAATGCTTCGGTCAATCCCCAGCCGCCAAGTTTCCTTCCGCTTAAAAGATCGGGAAGATATTTTTTCTTTAGTGTATCGCTTGCGTGATTAAAGATGTGACTAACACAAAGCCCGTTGTGTGCACAGAGTCCCAGCGCTACAGAGGGATCGATCTTTGCTATCTCTTCGATAATCACGGTAAAATCGAGCGTATTGAGTCCGGCCCCTTCGAGTTCTTCGGGATAATAAGCGCCAAGAAAACCGAGAGAGGCCATTTTCGTAAAGATCTCTTTAGGGAATTCCTGCGATTCGTCATATTTCATAACATGCGGTTTAATTTCTTTTTCCGCAAAATCGCGCGCCATCTGTTGGACCATGGTCATTTGTTGTGTGGGGGCAAAACTTACTGCTGTATCGGACATGCTGATTCCTTCATATGTTTTATGAGGTTTTAAAAAAGATGTTCCCGCAAATATCACTGATGTTCGCAGAAATAATGTTTTTCTGCATAACCTGCGGGATGTTTTCGAAAGAACATTAATGTTTTTAACGTTTCAATCGACAATGTTGTATGAAAATAGAAAAGGTGAGGTTGAAGTGCAAGGAAGAAAAGCATTTACCACAAAGACACAAAGAGAAATAAATAAAAACCTTTTATCACCGTCAGTCTGAGTCCCGATGATTTATATCGGGACGAACCTGCCTGCTGTCAGGCAGGGAAACTGCTTGCTTGCCGGACATGTTCTTTGGCGGGTGCGGAAGGAAAAAGCAACCACAGAGGCACAAAGACACAGAGAAATATAAATTACGTAAAACGTATTTGTAAATTTAACTTTATAAACAACTCGCCATCTTCTTCATATATCCAACCATATTTATACGGTTTTGGTTTTTCTCTTTTTCCAAAGCCATATTTATTTTCATCTTCACTTTTTGAGACTAACTGAAGTTTTACAATATTGACTAAATAATTTTGAAATTCATTCCCATAGTAATTGTGATAGTTAGCTAGTTCTCCATTTTCTTTTACAATTATTGCTCCTCTTGTTGGATTGTAATTACCATTCCACACAACATCAGATTTCATTCCAAAAACAATTTCCGTCAATAATTTTTTAATCTTATGTTTATAAAATGGTTGATTCTTGCTTAGATCAAATCCCAAGGGGTTTGATCTAGTAATTTCAACTAATAAATCCTTTAATGCTGAATTACCAGTTCTATTGGTATAGGAAACGAGATACGCGAGTATTTCAGGTAATTGAGTATCTAATAGTTTTAAATTTAATTCTAGCTTTTGGGGAATGATTTTGTAAAAAAAAATCGTCTGACCATCTCCATTAAACTTAAATATGAACCCATAGACATCATTGTTTTTATATTTATGATTAAGTTCTCTATACTTTTTTCGCGATAATCTTTCTGGAAATGTATTCATCCCTTTGGCATCAAACATATAATGTTTAATCAAATACATATTTTATTGCCTGAAAATATTTTCGTAGTGATAATCTAAATATTCTTTTTTAGGCAAAAATCTATCAGGCATATTTATAGATTTATTATTAAAACTTAAAAAATACTCCTGAGTCAATTTGTCTTTTTTGTAATTTGCAGTCAATTCTTTTGAGACGATAATTTTATAATCTGTTGTGATAGTTATGAAGCCGTGATCAAAAGCTCTATCGTGAAGAGAGTTTAGGCACAAACCATTTCTTGGATCTAATCGGATGTTTTCATTTTTAGACCATGGAACAATATGACTTGCAACCAATAACTGAGGGACAGAGATTCCTGTGATACAGCATTTTTGATTATAAGAAGAAAGAATTGTACTACGAAAAAAGGATTGATTTATTCTCGTTTTTACAATTGCTTCCCTTTCTTTACCCTTGGGCAGGTTTTCCAAGTCTAACCCAATTAATTCTCCCAAGGTCTTCTTGGCATATTTTGCAATTATAGATTCACTTTCAAAAACTAGATTTTCCCAGTTCATATTAAATTCATCCCAAACTTCTTTATCAAGTTTACTACTATTTGATAAACCAACAATTCCTCTTTTTTTAAGTTCTGGATCAAAACTTCCAAAATTCCCAATTTTCATTTTTACAGAATTTGGGCTTCTTCCAATTATCTTTGAGATTTTAAGTATCTCGGGATGATTTGATGACACTTTGTTAAATGGGATTTTACAATATAGATTAAAAGCAACAATAGTTTGCTCTCTAGTCCAAATATTTTGTTTCATAAATCCTCTTTGTTGAATTTTTCTAATTCAAGATATTCAGTCCACCCGATAACTTCAGCCATTCCTCTTAAAAAAATATTAGCTTCTTTTTTATTAAGGAAGGAAAATGTTTTGAGGTTAGTTACCTTTTCACTTTTAGTTAGTTTAATTCCTAAATTGTGTCTCAATATTTCTTCTTTACCAAATAATATATGAATTGTATAAGACATTAATATTTAATTTTCAATTTTGTTTCATAATTGATATAAAATATATTAAAGTCTACGGACTTTAAGTCACACTATTTTAAGAACAGGTAATTGATAGAAGCCTTAGGTAAAGCGCAATGAGTTATTATGAATTGAAGATTTAATATACTTGAGGGTTTTTTATAGTTTCAGACAAAGGGTGGCGAGATGTCTTTACCGTACTTCTCTGTGACTCTGTGGTGAGCTTTTGGAAACTAGTGATGGTTCTTTCTAAACGCTTCCTCTGAAATCTCCTGCTGTTCATCCCTTGAGTAACCGGGACAAAGAGAAATATCACTTAATAACATCTTACTATGTTCAATATCGATCTTATCTGTTCGTAAACGAAGCGGCAGTGTTGAAACTTTTACGAGTAATTCTTTTCCCGCTTCAATATCCTTCTTGTTGTTGCTGTCTAATCCGCGGGTAATCAGAGCAACGCCGTACTCTTTTACAATCTCAATGCGGGTTGGATCCAGTTCGTATGCTTTTTTGCAGTACTGCACCGCTTTCTCTAGATCGCCGCTGATGCCAAATGTCCATTGTAATAAAAAGAATGACGGACAGAGACGGTAATAGACACCAAGAGCAATATTCGCCGATGCTTCAAGATTCTCGCCAATCGGAGTAACATATTCGGATTTCCTGCCGACAGCAATGATCCAATCCTGTTCAATCTGTTTCGCAGAAAAGAGAGACGAAAGAATCCCTTTTGTTGTGGACATACGAGCGTTAGCAAGTCCCCGCATAAAATAACACTCCCCTTTTTCAGGAGCTGCTTTCATACCCTCTTCAGCAATAGTCACCATCTTTTTATAGATGTCGAGTTTCCACTCTTTCTCATCAGACTTCTTCACATCTAATTTTTCGGCAATCTCATAATAATCCAGACAAATCATCGCACGGACGAGGTGGTCATTTGGTTTATATTTTAACGCCTCTTGTGCGCTTTTGATCGATTCTTCAAATTGAAATTTTCCCAGCTGCTCATCCGCTTTCTTAAAATAGATATTGTATTGTTCCTCCGCGTTGAGAGCGTCATTCGGTTTGGCATTTTGAGCAGAAACAAATATCGCGGAAAGCAAAATGGTAGAAAGGAGAATCGTTAATCTCATGAATTTCCTAAATGTGAATAATTGTTGTCGTGGAATATGGAGAATTGAAAGATTTTATGCAAGACAAACTGCATAGAACTGAATAGAACACGGATGACACTGATCATGCGGATCTTCACGGATAAAGCAATCTATATAAATCCGTGATATCTGTATTCTATTTGCGCTATTTCTTCTCTCCTTTTTTATCTCTATGTTCTCAAAAGTTTTCTTCCTTCTCTAAAGGCGCTGTTATGAGAAAAGTATCTCTTCTGTTTGTTTTTCCCATCATCATTTTCGCACAAACAAATTTCATCCAATACGTAAAACCACTCACCGGCACACAGAGAATGGGACATACATTTCCCGGAGCAACAGTTCCTTTCGGCTCTGTGCAGCTCAGTCCGGATACCGATACACTCAGTTACGAGAAGAATGGAAAATATCAGGCAGAAGTCTATCAGTACTGTGCAGGATATCAATATGAAGATAAGACGATTGTCGGATTCAGTCACACACATTTCAGCGGGACAGGACATTCCGACCTTGGCGATTTTTTAATCATGCCGACAACCGGTGAATTACAACTCAATCCCGGCACAGCAAATCATCCTGAAAACGGTTATCGGTCTCGCTATTCACACACAAACGAAACTGCCGAGCCGGCGTATTACAAAGTGAAACTGGATGACCATAACTCCGCCAAAGGCGGATCCGCCTCCGGCGGAATCACGGCGGAATTGACTGCAACTACACGCGTCGGTTTTCATCAATACACATTCCCGCGATCGGAAGAATCACATATCATTCTCGATTTGATGCACGGTATCTATAATTATGATGAAAAGAATGTCTGGACATTCATCCGTGTTGAAAGTGACACGCTTGTGACGGGATTTAGACAGACCAATGGCTGGGGACGGACACGCACTGTCTATTTTGCCATGGCATTCAACAAACCGTTTACATCATACGGTCATGCGAAATTTGATACTTCCATCTATCGCGGTTTCTGGAAAAAATTCGACGTGAGAACCAATTTCCCCGAAATGGCGGGAAAGAATATCAGAGCTTATTTCAATTTTTCAACAGAAGTAAATGAAAAGATCAAAGTAAAATTTTCGTTATCCCCTGTGAGCACAGAAGGAGCAGTAAAAAATCTCACTGCTGAAATTCCGGACTGGAATTTTGAGCGGGTAAAGAAAGAGAGTCAAGATTTGTGGAACGAAGAATTGGGAAAAGTAAATGCCGAACTCCTTTCCCAAAAAGATACTGAGACGTTTTACACTTCTCTTTACCATACGTTTCTCAGTCCAACAGTCTATATGGATGTGGATGGGCAATACAAAGGAATCGATCAGAATATTCATACTGCTGATGGATTTACCAATTATACAACATTCTCACTGTGGGATACGTACCGTGCTCTTCATCCTCTCTTCAACATCCTTCAGCCGAAACGAAACGGCGATATGATTCGTTCAATGCTTGCTCATTACGAACAGAGCGTTCACAACATGCTTCCGATTTGGTCTCATTATGCCAATGAAAATTGGTGCATGATCGGTTATCATAGCGTGTCGGTCATTGCTGATGCATTCATAAAAGGAAATGTTTCTTTTGATGTAGTAAAAGCACTTGATGCAAGTGTAAAGACAGCACAGCAAAAATACTACGACGGCTTGGAATATTACATAGCAATGGGATATATACCGGACGATAAGAACTCCTCATCCGTCTCTAAAACGCTGGAATATGCCTACGACGATTGGGCGATTGCACAGATGGCAAAAAAGCTGGGAAATGAAAAAGTGTATAATGAGTTCATCAAACGATCAGAGAATTTCAGCAATGTCTTCGATGCATCAATCGGTTTTATGCGTCCAAAAATGAGCGATGGATCGTTCCGGAAAAACTTTAGTGTGTTAGAAACCGACGGACAAGGATTTATTGAGGGCAATTCGTGGAATTATTCCCTTCATGTCCCCCACAACGTGCCAAAATTGATTCAATTACTTGGTGGGAATAAAAAATTTTCTAATTACTTAGATTCGCTCTTTACCATGCATCTGCCGGACGAATTCTTTGCACATAACGAAGATATTACTCGCGAAGGGATCATCGGAAACTATGTTCATGGAAATGAACCTTCTCATCATGTCCCGTATCTCTATAACTGGATCGGTGAGTCATGGAAGACACAAGAAAAAGTCCGCAAGATCTTGAACATTAAATATTCGAATACGCCGGACGGGCTGAGCGGAAACGACGACTGCGGACAAATGTCTGCGTGGTATATTTTCAGTGCATTAGGATTTTACCCTGTCGCTCCTGGTTCGGATCAATATTCGATCGGTAGTCCATTAGTGAAGTCAGCAAAGATCAAACTGGAGAACGGAAAAACACTGTCCATCAACACAAAGAATCAATCGCCAAAGAATGTATATGTGCAAAAGATTATGCTAAACGGAACGGAATGGAAGAAAAATTATTTCATTCATTCTGATCTAATGAACGGTGCGGCGATTGTATTCGAGATGGGGGCTAAACCTAATAAGAAATAGAACACGGATTTTTATGTAAATCGGGATGCAATCCCGACTTACATTTGATTCTTTTTATCCGTGTCAATCAGTCTAATTCGTGTTCTATCAAATCAATTTTTTACATCAACTATTTCAAATATCCCACCCGTCATCCCTTCGAGCGTAATTTCTTGTTGATCGATGAGAGAAAATTCTTTTCCCGAAACAAGATCCCGCAGCCGTGTCACACCCTTAAGTTGATGTGTATATGGTGAGAGAGAAATTTTCTGTTCTTCTTTATGATGGTTGATAACAACCATCATACGTTCGTTTTTCAAAATTCTAAAATACACATACGTTTCATGCGATGGCTTGAAATGAATCAATGTCCCAAACTGTAGCGACTTGTGCGATTTACGGATCTGTAATAGTCCTTGGGAAAACTTGAAAAGTTCATTTTCTAACTGCGTCCTTCCCGGTTCAGTGAAAGCATCACGCGTATCGTTCGGGAATCCACCGGGAAAATCTGCCCGAAGTAATCCGTGATCCTTTCCCCCTTTCATTCCAATTTCTGTTCCGTACAGCAGCTGTGGAATTCCCCGCGTCGTTAAGAGAGCAAGCATTGCAAGTTTGAAACGCTTTACATCTCCATTCACATTATACATGATGCGCGTAATATCGTGATTATCTAAAAAGGTAACCAGGTTATCCGGATCAGGATAGAGAAAATCTTTTGCAAGAGTGTTGAAGACATTTCCTATCGTTCCGTTAGAATCGGCAAATGTTTTCATGAATGCATCATAAAGTCCGAAATCCGTAAGAGACGGAAGTTCGGGTTTGACGCTTCGCGGGATAAAACTTCCTCTCTGATACGGCGCCAGGAATGCCGGATCCTGTACCCACACTTCGCCGACAATATTGAACCGAGGATATTCATCCATGATACTTTTGCACCATTCTTCTCGAAACTTCGGATCAATATATGGATAGGTATCCTCGCGAATACCGTCCATTCCGCTGAACTCAATCCACCAAATGGTATTCTGTTTCAAATAGTTTGCTACGAACGGATTCTGCTGATTCACATCAGCCAGGGAACGATCAAACCAGCCGTTCGTCGCCTGTTGTCTGGTCAGCGAATCGCTGTGAATATCATCTAACTCCGGTTTTGAATGGAATGGGCGTTGATGGTTTTCTATCGTTCCATTTAACCAATCTGCTGTCGGAAGATTTTTCAACCACGGATGATTTGTTCCGATATGATTGTTCACATGATCCATGATCACTTTCAATCCCACAGCGTGTGCTTTTTCCACAAATGATGTATACAACATATTTGTGCCGAAACGTGAATCGATTGCATACAAATCCGTTGCGCTGTAACCGTGGTAACTTGCGCGGTTCATATTATTTTCGACAAGTGGATTGATCCACAATGCAGTAACACCGAGATCGTTCAAATATTCCAGTTTGTTTATAATACCCTGAAGATCGCCGCCGTGTCTTCCGAATGGTTCACTTCGTTTTAAGGAATCAAACATTCCGGCGACATTGTCGTTTGTCGTATCGCCATTTGCAAAACGATCCGGAGTGATAAGATACATCACATCAGACTGATCAAAACCCTGGTGTTGGTTAGTCAACTTCTCTCTCTTCAACAGAGGATAACGGAATGAAGTTTTTCCGTTGCGAGATGTTACCGTAAGCTCATAATTTCCGGGTTTTGCTAAGGGTGATATATCAATATCGATGAATGTGTACGAAGGATTGGCTATGGAATGAGTGCGAAGGACTTTGAGATGGGAAGATGATGACGTCACAGTAATATTATTCAGATGTTCACCGTATACCATCAGTTGAACCTTGTTCATCTTCATCCCGATCCACCAATTCGGCGGTTCACACTTAATGATTTCAGGAGTCTGGGCAAGAGAGAATTGCACTGTAAAGAAAATGCAAATTCGGAGAAGAGATTTTTTATCCATAGGAATTCCGCCTGAATGACATTTGTAGGATGGGATGTCATCCCGTCCTACAAGTGGATTTATTTTTTCAATAATTCTTCCGCCACCTCGTACGGCGTGCGGTTACGAGTTATAATTTTGGAAAGTTCACGGTCAAGCTGAAGTTTCCGTTCAGCATTCCAAAATGTTACGGTAAACTTATCGCTGATGATCTCTTCAATGCGGGCTTTCATCTGTTTACTTCGGCGGCGTTCAAACTCACCGGATTTTTTTAGATATTCTTGATGGCGGGTGATTTCGGATGCGATCTTATCAATGCCGATCCCTTCACTTGCAGTGGATTTCACAACATCGGCCATCCAGGAATGTTCGTCGTGGGGACGAAAACCGAGAATCATCTTTATCGACATTACTGCCTGTTCCGCTCCCGGTCGATCGGATTTATTCATCACAAAAAAATCGGCAATCTCCATCAAGCCAGCCTTCATCGCCTGAATACCGTCGCCCGATTCTGGCACCAATACAACAACTGTCGTATCCGCAGCACCGGCTATATCAAGTTCAGATTGTCCGACACCGACCGTTTCAAACAAAACAATATCAAAACCGGCTGCATCAAGAATGTCCGCCGCTTCACGGGTCTTTTTGCTCAATCCTCCGAGCGATCCGCGCGATGCCATCGATCGAATGAATACACCTTCATCCATTTCCACTTCACTCATTCGCACCCGGTCGCCAAGAAGCGCACCACCTGTAAACGGACTTGTTGGATCGACAGCAATGACGCCAACTTTTAAATTCTGTGAGCGGTAAAATTTTGCAAGCTTATTCGTTAAGGTGCTTTTTCCAGCTCCGGGCGGACCGGTGATACCAATACGATAAGCTTTACCGGTGTGTTTGTAGATCTCCGAAAGAAATTGTTCTGCACCTGTATTCTCATTTTCCACAAATGAGATTGCACGGGCTACACTTCGTCTGTCACCTGATAAAATTTTTTGTATATCGATGGATTTTATCATATTTTTTTGGGAAGGTCGGTGTTAACGCTGACCTGCTGGTGCTTATTCTTAAAAAACTCCACCGTCTTCTTCAACCCTTCTTCAAGAGTTACCGTCGGCTTCCACCCAAGCATCTCCCCGATCTTTTTAGAAGAAATCACACTCCGCATCTGTTCTCCTGCTTTTGCCGGAATATGTTTCTCCTCACATTTCGCAACGGTCAACGATTTGATATGATGAAACAGTTGGTTTACATCTGTTTCAATCCCGGTGCCGATATTAAAAATATTTGAGCCAGAGTATTTCAATCCCAATAAATTTGCTTGAACAACATCACCAACGAACACATAGTCGCGGGTCTGTTTCCCTTCGCCGTTGATAATCGGTTGTTCCCCTTTTAACATTTTTTGAGTGAAAATCGCAACAACACCTGCTTCACCGTGAGGGTTTTGCCGAGGGCCATAAATGTTTGCATAGCGAAGAATGACATGATCGATGCCATAAATCTCTTTATAGAAGAAGAGATATTTTTCCGTGACGAGTTTTGTAATGCCGTATGGTGAAAGTGGTTGCATCGGATGTTTCTCGTCTGCAGGAAAATAATCCTGCTCGCCATAAATCGCTCCACCGGTTGACGAGAAGAGAACTTTTTTCAATCCGTATTTCCTCCCCTGTTCCATCAAATTCAAAAATCCCAACACGTTCACCGATGCATCAAATTTCGGATCGGCAACCGAGCGGCGGACATCCATCTGCGCGGCATGATGACACATCACTTCGATCTTCTCATCCCGGAAAATATTTTCAACCGCAGGATCCTGAATATCCATTGTATACACTTTTGCTTTTGGATTGACATTTTCCTGTTTTCCGCTGGAGAAGTTATCAACAATAATAACGTTATGACCTTCTTTGATGAATGCATCAGAAACATTCGAACCAATAAATCCGGCACCGCCGGTAACGAGTATATTCATGTTTGCCTTTAATATATTTGATAAACGCAGATGTAGAGCTCCTTAAAAATGTCCTACATCTTCTGTTTTGATTAGTTTAACGATTAATTTATTCTCTTTTATTTCTGTAATCCTTTTCGTCCAATATCGCCGCGATAGTATGCACCATCAAAACTGATTTTCTTCACTGCCGCATATGTACGATCGATAGTTGTTTTAAGTCCTTCACCAAGCGTCGTCACACCCAAGACGCGTCCTCCAGAGGTAACCATCTTTGCATGTTCCTTCTTCGTCCCGGCATGAAATATCATCGCATCCAATCCGGCTTCGGCCAAACCATTAATCTCAAACCCTGTCGCATACTCATCGGGATACCCTTGTGATGCCATCACAATACAAACGGCAGAAGCATTCTTCAACATGAGATTGTATGAAGAAAGATTTCCTGTTGCACACGAAAAGAACAGATCGAATGGATCACTTTCTATCAGCGGCATTAATACCTGTGTTTCCGGATCACCAAGACGGCAGTTGTATTCAACTACTTTCGGTCCTTCGTTCGTGATCATCAGACCGACATAAAGACATCCTTTGTAGGGATATCCTTCCGATTTCATTCCTGATAAAGTTGGCTGAATAATTTCTTTTTCAACTTTCGCTAAAATTTCTTTTGTCACAATCGGTGCCGGTGCATATGCACCCATCCCGCCGGTATTCTTTCCGGTATCTCCTTCACCAATCTGTTTATGATCCTGTGCCGATGAGAGCAGAACATACCGTTCGCCGTCACACATAGCGAAAACTGAAGCTTCTTCACCTGGCATAAATTCTTCTATGACAATATTGTTTCCCGCTTCGCCAAACACTTGATCTTGAAAATACTCTTTTAGGACAACAACTGCTTCATCGCGCGTCTGACAAATAGCAACACCTTTCCCAGCTGCTAAACCATCCGTTTTGATCACAAATGGAGAAACATTTTCCGCAATATATTTTTGCGCTTTTTCAAATTCCGATTGGTTGAAGGTCTCATATCGCGCTGTCGGGATCTTGTGTCTCTTTAAGAAATGTTTCAGGAACATTTTGCTTCCTTCAACTTGCGCAGCCGCTTTCGACGGACCAAAAATTTTCAGTCCCTTCCCTTCAAAGTGATCAACAATCCCTTTCACCAAAGGAACTTCACTGCCGACAATGGTAAGATCGATGGTATTGTTGGAAGCAAATTGCAACAAACTGGCGAGATCATCCGCTTTGATCGATACACACTCTGCATCTGCGGCAATACCGGCATTCCCGGGAGCACAAAATATTTTCGTCACTTTTGAGCTTTGCTTTAATCTCCAAACGATGGCATGCTCACGTCCGCCTGATCCGATCACTAATACCTTCATCGCTTAGACCTCAAGGAATTTTGTAAAGATCTTCACCAATTCACCGGTCAGTTTTACACGATTGTATTTCTCAGCAATTTCTTTTTTTGCTCCAAGTAACTCGTTGTGTTCATATTGATGATACAGATCAACGATCGCCTTTGCAATGACATCGACATTAGTCGGTTCAACGCAAAGCCCTCCTGCTTCTTCAATGATCGAACGAATGTACCCTTTCGGAACACAGCCGAGAATCTTTTTCCGTGTGCCGATGTATTCAAATATCTTTCCGGGTGTCGTCCAATCATCCTGCATCATCACCCAAACTACATCTGATGCGAGAAGATATTTTACCGCTTCTTTGTGCTCCAAATATCCGAGAAGATTAACAGAGTTTTGTAATCCAAGCTGATTGATAAGATTGATATGTTCAGGACGGAACAAACCGACGAAACATGCTTCAATCCTTCCACGTATCTGCGGATTTTCTTTGAACACTTTTGCCAGAGCTTGAAGAAAATAGATAGGAGAAATGTTTCCGTAGAACATTCCCGAATATGTGATTCTCATTTTTTCAATATGGGGTAAAACACCGGGGTTTTCAATCGCGATATCTTCCGGATCGAAACCGTGTGGAAGAATCGTTACATCTTCATGCCGAAGAAATTTGTGGCGGGTTAGAATCTCTTCTTTCACGCGCCGGTGAGTCACGGTAATCATATCGGATTTATGTACTACATATTTCTCTTTCCGATAATGGATATACCGGTGAAGAAGTGTAGGAAAATTCTTAAAAGGATAACTCAGCCATGAATCTCTGTAATCAATCACAACCGGAATCTTGAATCGTTTCTTCAGCTCAATACCAATAAGAAAATCAGTCGCAGGTGGTGCCGTTGCGAAAATCACATCGAACTTTTCTTTAGCAATCACTTCTCCCGCAGCCTTCAACGCATGCCTCTTCCAGCCGATTTTATTATCAGGAATAAAGAAGGTGTCGCTGATGTAGTTTAAGAACCGGCGTGTCCGTTCTTTCGGCATCTTAATGACATCCTTTTTTTTATGAACAAGAGAGAGCGGATCAGTCGATTGAGTCCGTATGATCTTGATATCCAATTGTTCTATCTCTTTAAGGAGCGACTCATCTTTTACGTAATACGCAGTGTTTCCCACCGTAATCACTGTCGGCTGCCAGCCGAATTGCGGAAGATACTTCACAAATTTCAGAATGCGTTGAACCCCGCTTCCGCCTAGAGGTGGAAAATAATATGCAATGATGAGAACTTTTTTCATTATATCGTAATCAATTCTTTTGGTGAACCTGACAGCACTTCATATCCTTTTTCTCTCACAACAAGTGTATCCTCTATCCTAATCCCGAATTTTTTGGGAAGATAGATTCCTGGTTCGATAGTGATGACATTTCCGGTGACAAGTTTATCGTTACTTTTAGGAGCGACTCTCGGCAATTCATGGATCTCTAATCCAACACCATGGCCCAACGAATGACCAAAATATTTTCCATACCCTTTCGACGCAATATGTTTTCGCGCCACACTGTCGATTTTTTTTGCAACTGCTCCGTTTTCAACCGCTTCGCTTGCCCGTTGTTGGGCATCAAACACTACTTGATACACTTTCTTCATCTCAGTTGTGGGTGAACCGACACAGATGGTTCGCGTCATATCGGAATGATATCCGCCGGTAACGCAGCCAAAGTCAAGCGTAATGAACTCTCGTTGTTGTATTTTCTTATCCGAAGCTGTTCCATGTGGAAGGGAACCACGCACACCGCTTGCAACGATCACATCAAATGAATCGTTCTCTGCGCCATATTTCTTATGCAGGTATGAAATTTCCGCTGACAGCTCCAGCTCACGTATTCCGGGTTTTATCATTCCCAGAATTTTTTCAAATGCTTTGTCCGAAATCGCAAATGCCTTTTTTAGCATTTCAATTTCCGTCTCATCTTTGACAGATCGAAGAGCTTCAACAATTCCGGATGTGGCTGTCAATGTTTTCGCATCGACGAACCGTTTCAAGATGTCATAATCCGAAACAGTTATTCGATCCTTTTCAAAACCGACGGCTTTTAATCCTGCAAAGATTTTTTTTTCCGCTGCAATCTTTAGCAGGCTTCCAGATCCGATACATTTTGAATCGGCAACTACTTCAGTTTGAATAATTTCTTCATATCGAAAATCGGTGAAGAAGAATGTCGATCTATTTGTTACAACCAATAGCCCGTTTGAACCTGAATAGCCAGAAAGGTAACGCATCGTCGGGAGAAATGACGAAACGAATGCATCAAGTTTATGATGAAGCAAGGATTTTCTTACGGCAACGATCCGGGGATGATACAACTCATTTTCCTGCATTTTTATCCGTGATAGTTCGGTGCTTCTTTGGTAATATGAATATCATGCGGATGGCTTTCGCGTAATCCCGCATCACTCATCTTCACAAACTTTGCCCGCTCCTGCAATGCAGCTACATTTTCTGCACCACAATATCCCATTGCCGCTCGGAGACCGCCGACCATCTGATACACAGTTGCACTCAATTCACCTTTGTACGGAACACGTCCTTCAATTCCTTCAGGGACAAGTTTTTGTACGTCATCTTCCACATCTTGAAAATAACGATCTTTGCTCCCTTCTTTCATTGCGTCAATCGAACCCATGCCACGGTATAATTTGTAGGTTCGCCCTTCATACAACACTTTTTCACCGGGACTCTCCTGCAATCCGGCAAATAAACCGCCGATCATTACACAGTCCGCACCGGCAGCAATTGCTTTCGCAATATCACCGGTCTGCTTAATACCGCCATCCGCAATCACCGGTACTCGATATTTTTTTGCCATAGACGCACATTCCATGACTGCTGTTACTTGAGGTACACCGACACCTGCTACAACCCGCGTTGTACAGATTGAACCGGGACCGATACCAATCTTTATGCAATCCGCTCCCGCTTTAATGAGATCTTTCGTTGCTTCAGCTGTACCAACATTTCCGGCAATAACATCTATCGTAAATTTTGATTTCACTTTTTTTAACATTTCGATAACACCCTTGGAATGTCCGTGAGCAGTATCGATGATCACCACGTCAACCCCGGCCTTTACTAAAGCATCAACACGTTCAATCGTATCTCCGGTTACCCCAACCGCAGCCCCCACACGCAGCCTGCCGTGTTTGTCCTTACATGCATGCGGGAAACGTTTCTTTTTTTGAATATCTTTAAAGGTGATAAGTCCTTTCAATTTTCCATTCTTATCAACAACGGGGAGTTTTTCGATCTTGTGCTTTTGAAGAATCACCTCTGCTTCTTCCAGTGTAGTTCCGATCGGTGCCGTAATAAGGTTCGTGGAGGTCATGACATCCGCTACCTTCAGCGAACGGTTCGGTTGAAATCGCAAGTCACGGTTGGTAAGAATTCCGACGAGTTTACCCTCCGCAACAATGGGTATACCGGAAACGCTGAATTTTGTCATAAGATCCAACACATCACCTACCGATTTATCAGCAGTCAAAGTAACCGGATTCATAATCATACCGCTCTCCGATCGTTTCACTTTATCCACTTCTTCCGCCTGACGTTCAATCGAAAGATTTTTGTGAATGATTCCGATTCCCCCTTCGCGTGCCAGTGCAATCGCCATTTCGGATTCTGTCACAGTGTCCATCGCGGCGGAAAGGAGGGGAATATTCAATCGAATGTTTTTCGTAAGCTGAGTGGAAACATCTACGTCGCGCGGTAAAACAGATGACTTTGCGGGGACGAGCAGCACATCGTCATACGTGATTGCTTCGCCAATTATTTTCTTTGATTTCATAACGGTCCTTTTGTGTCAAAACAAGCGAAGGATGCAGAGTGCATCCTTCGAATGTTCAGACGTTCGTTCTGTGTGAGTTTCACTGAAGAAATAATGTTGTATAATGTTTATGTTTCCCAATCCAAAACCAGATAATGGTATCCTTATCTTCGACCGCTAATGCTCTATACCGGCTCCCAATCCGCATCGACCAGATTCCTTCAACCTTCAACAGCCGAAGCAATGGATGATCAGGGTACTCTTTAATGATAGAAAAATTATGATCGGCAAACTTTCGGACCCTCAGCGGAAGTGTATCGTATAATTCCGAAAATTGCTCCACCACGACATGCTTCATAACTCTTTAAATTTACCGTCAGAAAAATTCTTTTTTGCTTTGGACACTTCCCCGTCGAGTTTTTTTTCTTTCAAATGATCGTCAAAATCTTTGTCCCACGAATCACCGTCAAATTCATCGAACCACTCACGCAATCGCGCACGTTCTTCTTTGGAGAGTTCGTAAATCTTCGATTGGATTTGTTCCAGCAGATTCATTTACCAGCTCCTACATGAATGCAGCATGACCGGTAATGTCTTCACCAATGATCAACGTGTGCATTTCATGCGTTCCTTCATAGGTGATAACTGATTCCAAATTCGCCGCATGCCGCATAATCGGATATTCATCAAGAATCCCATTCGCGCCGTGAATCGATCGTGCCATCCGTGCAATCTCCAATGCTTGAAACACATTGTTCCGCTTTGCCATGGATATCTGCGTGAATTTCATTTTTCCTTGATCTTTCAATCGTCCAAGCTGCAAACATAACAACTGTGCTTTGGTAATTTCTGTTACCATATAAACCAGTTTTTCCTGCGTCATTTGGAATGCTGCGATCGGTTTACCGAATTGAATACGTGACTGCGCATACTGCAGCGAAGAATCATAACACGCCATTGCGGCGCCAATCACTCCCCACGCAATTCCATATCGCGCCTGACTCAAGCACATCAACGGTGATTTCAGTCCATCTGATTTAGGAAGTAAATTTACTTCAGGGATCCAGCAATCTTGAAATACCAGTTCAGAGGTTACCGATGCTCGAAGTGAATGTTTTCCATGCATCTCAGGTGCAGAAAATCCTTTCGTACCTTTCTCAACCAAAAATCCTTTCACCACTCCATCCAGCTTAGCCCAAACAACGGCAACATCCGCAAGTGTTCCGTTGGTAATCCACATCTTTGCTCCATTCAATACATAACCGCCATCCTTTTTCTCAGCGTGAGTAATCATTCCTCCAGGATTTGAACCAAAATCCGGTTCGGTCAATCCAAAGCATCCTATCTTTTCACCCTTCGCCAGTTTTGGCAACCAAAAATCCTTCTGTTCTTCACTTCCGAATGTATAGATTGGATACATTACCAATCCACTCTGCACCGATGCAAAACTGCGAATACCGCTGTCTCCTCGTTCCAATTCCTGCATCATCAAACCATAAGCAACATTGTTCAATTCAGCGCAACCGTATTTTGCGGGAAGCGTTGCACCAAACAATCCGAGATCGGCCATTCCTTTGACTAAATGCATTGGGAATGTTCCGGCGCGATTATGTTTTTCTATGATTGGGATAACTTGTTCATCAACAAATTCACGGACGGTATTACGGACAAGTATTTCATCTTCGAAGAGGAGTGAATCTATATTATAGTAGTCGACACCTTGAAACTTTGCCATGAAAAACCTCTAGAGTTGTACAGTGTAGGCGGAAAACTTTGTGACCAAAAATACCAAAATATGAGGGCATTTTCAAGGTAAGAATTTCGGGGCGAAGGGGTTTAAAATACGAAAGTCAGATGCAACGGACCCCACCGAACGCTGCAGTCTGACTTTTCGTTTTGAGAGAATATCTCTCTCGTTGTTACTTCAAACTTAATTCCTGCGATGTTGCATTGATTAATTGTTCACAGAACTTTGCTACTTTTTCGCTGCCATCATATATTGCTGATTCTTTGACGGCTTCAATTCCAGCTTTGTTCCCTAATTGCATGAGCGCAATTGCTGCTGCCATTCGCAATTGTTCAACCTTGTCATTTCGAAGAACTTCTATCAGCGGTTGAACGCCTCCTGCTAATCGATATTCTGCTAGAAAGCTTGCTGCACTTTGGCGTAATCCTATATTCTCGGACGATAGCGCGGCAATGTAATTTTTTTCTGCCTTTAGCCAATCAACTTTTGAATAATTTGATGTTTTTGGTGTTGTTGCGAATGCGGACAATACAATTGATAATGTTAAAAGAGTGGTTGTGATCGTTTTTTTCATGACTTTTTTCCTTCCTGTTCTCAATGTGTGACCATCAAGTATTCGTAAGGCTTATGAAAAAGTTTCACCGTTCGCACCTGATGAAGAGCGAAAATTAAGAGGATTGTTAAGGAAAATAGACGGAGAAAGAAAAAAATTATTGCTTGAGTTGGATCAACGGCATTGAAGTATTATTCTATATCCTGAGTGGATATTTTGTACCGTTTAATCTTGTTATATAATGCCCGTTGCGTGAAACCAAGAGCGTGCGCTGTTTTACTTCGGTTGTATTTGAATCTTTTTAGAATGAATTCAATATGCATTTTTTCAACTTCATTCATTGTCAGAATCGAGGCATCATGACTATCCATTGGGGAAACATTTTGCGCAACATTCGACTGTGTCAACATAAAATCTTTCGAAGTAATTGTCTCTTCATGGGACAAGAGCATTGCACCTTCCATAGCATGTTCCAGCTCCCGAATATTTCCAGGCCAATCATATGCCAACAACGCCTGCATTGCATCGGAGCTGATTTTCTTTTGTGATTTTGTCTTAGAATTTTTTTTGAGAAAGTATTCTATCAAAAATGGAATATCTTCTTTACGATCTTTCAACGGCGGGATCCGCAGAGTAACAACATTCAATCGATACAGAAGATCTTCGCGAAATCTTCCCGCTTTCACTTCCAATTGAAGATCCTTATTTGTCGCCGAAATAATTCGCACATCCACTTGCATAGAGGTATTACCGCCGACTCTTCGGAATTCTCCGGTCTCTAAAAATCGCAGCAATTTCGGCTGGACAATAGGACTGATGTCCCCCACTTCATCCAAGAATAATGATCCGCCGTTGGCAACTTCAACAAGACCCTGTTTCAATTGGTGAGCATTGGTGAATGCTCCCTTCTCATGACCGAATAATTCACTCTCCAGAAGTGTGTCCGGAAGTGATGCACAATTCACAACCACAAATGGGCGTTCGTGACGAAGACTTTCAGTATGGATCAACTGAGCGACAAGTTCTTTACCTGTTCCGCTGGCACCATGAATATGAATGATTGAATCGCTTGCGGCTACTTTTTTTGCCGTGGCAAGCATGGATTTCATTGCAGGACTGCGCGCAATAATTTCTTTTTCTCCGCCCTTTCGGGAAAGTTCGTACTTCATCAATTCAACGTCAATCGTCAACCGCCGATGTTGAATCGCTCTATTAACTGTAGCAAGTAACTCATCCCGTGAGTATGGTTTCCCAACAAAATCGTATGCTCCAAGTTTTGTCGCTTCGATCGCCGTCTTCACGTCGGCATAATTAGAGAGCATAATTACTTGAGTTGTGGGATGATGTTCGGTGATAAATTTGAGAACTTCCATTCCGCCAACGCGTGGCATTTTTACGTCGAGGAGTACAACGTCGATTGGACGCTGCTGTAATGCATTCATAGCAGCAACGCCATCGTTCGCGGTAAAGACGTCGAATTTTTTCTGTTCGGAGAGTTCTTCTTTAAGGAGAAAACAAACGGACGGTTCATCATCGACAACGAGAATGGAATGATTACGAACCATTGTGGACCTTCGCTTCGGGAAAAAAAGAAACAGGAATGATTATTCAGCGGAAAGAACACGTTCGATCGTCGTAAGAAGATCGACGAGATCGTACGGTTTGCTGACAAAATCTTCTGCGCCGAGTTTTTTCGATTCAATGGCATTCTTCAAATCGGCAAATCCGGTGAGCATAATAACTTTTGCATCGGGACGTTTCTCTTTGATGAATTTCAAAACTTCAAATCCGTCGACGCGGGGCATTTTAATATCGAGCAGTACAAGATGAAAAGATTTTTGTTCGAGAATAGAAATTGCTTCATCTCCGTCCGCAGCAGAAACAACAGAATAACCCTCCCCCTGTAATTCACTGCTTAGTACGTTGCGAAGTGCATCTTCGTCATCAACAACAAGTATATTAAACGGCTGTGCCATAAATGCCTCTAGAATAGTGGGATATTGTTTTTACCAAACAATAACGATGAAATAATAGCCAAACCTCCATAAAAAATCAACAAGAAAGTTATTACAAACTACAAATTCTTGCTCATTCTGCAATCTTCTTGTATCTTGGAACACAATGGATGTAAAAGCATACGCTAAAATCAACTTAGGACTGCATATCGTCGGGAAAAGACCGGATGGTTTCCATAATATCGAAACCCTCTTTCACCGGATTAATCTCTTTGATGAAATCAATATAGAAAATTCGGATGACATATCCATTTCCTGTACCAATCCTTCCATACCAATTGACAAGACCAATTTATGCTGGAAAGCGGTTGAATTGCTTCAAAATGAATGTGGTAATGCTAAAGGCGCTTCAATCCAAATTAAAAAGAATATTCCTGTTGGCGCGGGACTGGGTGGAGGAAGCAGTGACGGAGCCTCAGTATTGAGATTACTCCCCTTACTATGGAACGTAACCATTCATGAGTCTGCATTACAAAAAATAGCACTTCAACTCGGCTCCGATGTCCCATTTTTTCTCATGAAATCCTCCGCTTATGCTGAAGGTCGCGGAGAACTTTTACAGCCCGTAGAACTGACACTTCCGTACTGGATCGTACTAGTGAATCCAAACATTCACATCTCAACTCCCTGGGCATACAATAGATTAGCAGAGAAACGGAATGGATCTTTTCCCACACGCCCAAGATTAGTGGAACAATTATCAGCTACTCCGTTGCAGTCCGTTTTGGCATCGGAGAATGATTTTGAAGAAATTGTCTTTGAACAACATATGAAGATCAAAAAAATAAAACTGCAATTAACGGAACTTGGCGCAAAACTTTCTTTAATGTCCGGCAGCGGTTCTTCGATGTTCGGATTGTTCGACGATATGATATCCGCGTTGAAAGCGGTTGAGTTCTTCAACAAAGAACATTTTGTTCATTTGACTGAACCTAATTTTTCCTTTCAAAAATAATGAACAGAATCCTCCTTCTGGTATCCTTCACGATATCAAGTTCTTTTATGGTTGTCGCACAATCTCCGGATTCGACGCAGGCAAAAAAAAATTCGATCATACGGGTCATTCCTGTTCCTGAACTCGGTTCTATTGAACCGTTCGGCGATACTTCTCTCCACATTTCTCAGAAAGAGATTACATTTACTGAGTACCGATCACTATACGATATTCTCTCACGAAAACCCGGCGTATTTGTACGGGATCTTGCAAGCGCAGGACAGCAAAATCAAATTTTCATTAATGGGATTGATGATAAAAATATTGCTGTCATGGTGGACGGAATACCATACAACGATCATTATACCGGCAGTTATAATCTGTGGAATATTCCGGTTGATGCTATTGAACGAATAGAATTGATCACCGGATCTGAAGCAATGTTTTACGATGGACGATCTGCAGGCGGTGTCATTAATATTGTTACGAAGAATTTCAACAATAACCGCGCCTCTACTCATTTGCGGTATAGTCAAGGAGTATCCGGATATACACATACTGATGCGATGTTTGCGCAGAATGTCGCTTCCGGTATAAATCTTTCTTTTGCTTTAGCGCATTACGGATTCGGATCGAACAAGGAGAGCCAAAGTTATTTTGCACGATTTTACAATTCGAACGACGATGCATGGCTTATCCGCTCAACGGTACGATATAATGCAACATCTTGGATGAACATTTCTCTATCGTATTCCTATGACAGAAAATGGACCGGCCTAAACGGAGGGGTCGATTATTTTAATACATCTTCCATCTTCGATGGATTGAGCGCCGATGTTAAAAATCGAGAATCATTCGAAAAACATTATAATAGTCATTATAACCTAACCGCTTCATTTTATCCATTTGAAGATTCAACACAATTAACGTCGTTATCATTTTATTCGTTCGATCGACTGCGCGAATATCGGGATGAAGAAAACCGCAGCGTAACGTTGAATGGCATTTTTACAAAAAGGAATTTTGCTTCCATCGGCAGGGGGCTCAAATGGAATATCCTTTCACAGTATTCCAACATCCGGTTCATAGGCTATGCCGATCTCGCAAGAATCCAGTCGACTGACATTATCAGTGCAGGTTTAAAAGCTGAAATTCTCCCTCAATCAATAGTAACCGTAACGCCGTTCGTCACTGTTAAAGAATACGGTGACCAATTCATCGCCAATGGAGGTATACAGGGCAAGCTCAAAGTAAGTCCTTCCTTCGAATTATTTGCAGGGATTGCTCAAAATATTATCAACGATCAAACCTCAATTCCGCCAACAAAAATATTTTCTTCAGGCAGTGATTATTCATTTACGTATTCAGATAGACTGAAAGAAACTTTTTCGATACTCGAAACCGGGTTTCGATTCTCCATCCCATCTTCATTCTACTCTTCAATATCGTATAAAAGAATGCAACAGGGTTCTACCGTCTTCTTTGATACAATACGATACCATGAAGAAAATCGTGATTATAATTCAATGAAATTCGATTTTGACGCTGTTTCAATGTCTGTACATTTTATCTGGGGTGACTTTCATCTTGAAGGCGGCGGAAATTACGTAAACTGCCCGGATATACTGAGCCGCGAATTTACTGATATGATACTTTATCCAGAAATTTCCGCTAACGGCTCAATCTATTTTCAGGGATTGCTTGCGAACGGAAATCTGAATATTAAATTCGGATTGAGAGGAAGTTTTTATTCCAAACAAACCGGCATGAGGCCGTATGACGAATTCGGTGTGTGGATCCCGTCATCGGAATTGACGTATGGCCCGAGCGGCTCGATAGATTTTTTTGCGGTGGGTAAAATTGGTGATGCCTACGTCCATTTCATCTGGGAGAATCTGACGGGAAACGAATACCTGCTTGCTCCAGTCTATCCGATGTACAACAGAAATATCCGCTTTGGACTATCGTGGGAGTTTGTGGATTAGGAAATCAAGATAAAAAGTAAAAAGGAGGAAGTAAAAAGTAATCTGAACAGTTTTTTTGACGTCCACATTATAACTTTTGCCTTTTTACTTTCAGCTTTTTAATTTGGCCTTTATTTTTTCTCTTATCTTCTTCGGCAGCTTCTTTACTACTTCGTCATACGAATGATCGATCAGTTCATACACAAGTTTTTCCGGTATGGAACCATCCGCATCGACAGTATTCCACCATTTTTTATTCATGTGATAACCAGGCTGTATGGCTGGGTATCGCTCCCTTAATTCCACTGCCCGTTCGGGATCGCATTTAAGATTCATGGAAAGAGGTAGTTCATTGAGATTGGTCAGAAGGAACATTTTCCCAAAAATTTTGAAGACAAGTGTTTCTTCATCGAATGGAAATTCCTCCGTGATTTTCCCTTGTTTTTGCAAACAATAATTGCGGACTGATTCAAGGTGGATCAAATTGCATCTCCACGCAATTGCCGAATTCGTTTGCGAGCTTCTTCAACAAAAAGTGAAAAAGGATATTTCACCAAGATCTCTTCGTATGCGGCAATGGCTTTTTGTGTATCCAAAAGATTGAATTGATACACTTCGCCGATTTTAAAATACGTCCTGTCTTTCTCTATGCTCTCTTTGTAATCTACAAGCAATTTTTGATATGCCGCAAGAGCATCCGGAAACTTCTTTAACTTCACGGAATATTCAGCTTTCTTCAAAAGCGCATCATCCGCCAAAGGCGCAGTTGGATAAAGATTGATGATTGAAGTATACTCCAATACCGCTTCGCTTAATTTGTCCTGACGGGCAAGTAATTCTGCATGGGAGAATTGCTTCAACGCTTCAACAAATTGGAACATATTTTCCGTCACGAAATATTGCAAGATCAATGCATCGTTGGATTCATCCGCTTTCAAATTTTCGGTAAGAGGTTTCAGAATAGCAAGTGTGCTGTCGAAATTCTTCCCAAAAAACTGAATCTCAGCGAGTCGAAATTGGGCAAATGACCGTTGATCTTGATTAGCATATGGCGAAACACTCATCGTTTGAAATTTTTTCACAGCAACATTCAAATTATTTTGTGCAATATAAATATCCCCAATTGTCGATAGCACCGTCGGCACCATTGGCCCAGCCGGGGAAATAGTCAATACCGAATCGAAGATCTGCAGCGCACCATCGAGGTCGAACATATGCTTATAACGAATCCAGCCGATGCGATAAAGGGAATTTGCACCAATATTCGTAAAGGGGTATTCTTTCACCAGTGATGCAAAAAGATTGATAGCACCGGAAAAATGCGGCTGAGTTTCGAGAGATGAAATATTCTTCTGTTCGGTTTCCGTGAATGACTGTCCGCGTTGGCTCAATTCCTCAATACACCGTGCATATCCAAATCGGGCTGATGGCGCAAACGGTGCCTTTGAACCGGATTTTATTGCTTGTTGATACGCTGTTGCAGCAAGAGTGAATTCATTCTCTTTAAAGATTCGTTCAGCAAATGCAAATAATTCCTGACCGTTGGAGTTGACCAATTCTTCCAGCGTTTGAGTTACTGTCAACGCATCGTTGTAGCGGTTTCCTTCCATATATAACCACATTTGAAGACGAAGCAACGGGATTGTCCTTTTTTTTTGCACTTCCTGTTCCACAACAACTGTAATTGCTTTTAGACCTTCTGGTCGTGCAACTGCCGATGCAAATCGTGATTGAACAAAATCAAATTGCTGTTCGTTTTGTTGCAGCATTTGCAAATATTCCCGGGTCATATTTGCATAGTCCATCATAAACGAATAAAGATAGCCGAGTTCATTGGAAAAAATGTACGGATCTCCGATATCCCTTCTGCCGCGAAGATATGTTGCAATCGCTTTATCGAACAAACGCTGATTCACTTGTTCATTGGCTACCGCCCGATAACACATCTGATTCTTATTGGCAAAACTCACTACTACACTCCATACTGAGTCCGCTTGCTGCTCTTTTCCAGCGACCGAGTAAAGACTGCCGATATTTGCCTGTAAATTGAAATCAAACGGCATCAACCGTAAACGGCGAAAGCTTAATTGTATTGCGTAATCGTATCGTTTTAACTGTACTTGCATCCGGCGTACTGATTCAAAATAGATATAGTTGTTCGTATCGGATCGAAAGAGATCAGAATACATTTGCAATGCACGTTCGTAATCAGCCTGTTGTTCAAAAGCCTGCGCCAATCGAAATATGTTCTGACTCTGATCCTGCTGAGAAAACAGTGAACAGGCAGATAGTGCAATGATGAATATGGAGAGAAACAATTTTGTCATGTAAGAATATAAGAATTTGATCGAGTGAATACCAAAAATAAAAAAGGCGCAATATGTGCGCCTTAAAAGAATGTATGTCATGATGTGAGTTCATTCAAACCATGATAAGATCTCATATTTTCCCGTTGAAGGAAAGTTATCGGGTGAATCATTACTAAATCGTTCATCAAAGTGAAGACTCAAATTGTATCCTTTGCGGGCAGAACCTGATGCGCCATTCGAGGTTCCATAAAGTTTTTCAACCATCATTCCGCCAAAAATACTTAACACTCCTGCCGGACGAGATGTTCCATTCTGAACTGCCAGACCGCCTTTATAACTATATAATGTTCCTTGTACATCAAATTGTGTTGCTCCGTTATCGGCAATAGTAATATCGCCATTACTCACAATTCCAAGCATATCGTTGGATTCCGGATTCGTTTTTGGATTATCTTTCATCACTATACTATTGGTAATAATTGTTGTTCCACCGACTGTTCCGGAGGAACGGAGTGATGCTAATGTTACTCGTCCATCAACCGTTCCCTCCACATAAAGCGTTCCTTTATCAATTGCAATTATTCCATTATGCGCAAAACTAGAAAGTGCAACGGTAGTATATGGATCAGAGACAGAAGTTTTCCAACTCACTGTTCCATCGGTATTAAACTTTAGATATAAACTCCCGCCGACTTGGCTTCTCCCATCACTCGTTGCCGCATCCATAATAGTATTGTAACTCGTAAGACTCGGCATAGTAACACTTACGCCTGATTCAAAACCACCAAGAAATTGCGGAGTCGCCGGTGAACCTGACTTTGTTAGTCCTGTATTTGATGTTGCTTTACCCAAAAAAACAGGAGAACCAAATGTTTTCAATTTCCCTTGTGTGTGGCTCGGTCCACCGATTGTATCACCAGTTTCCCAGGCAGCGGCTGATGCACTTGTTCCGCCATAATATGCAAATTTTGAAAAACTACTCGGCTTCATAATGATTGTTACTGTTTGCGATATATCACCATACGTTGCAGTTGAGACGATTTCTTTTTTCCCACCGCTTAAATTAGTTACTGTAGCGCTAAATATTCCACCGTTATAATCAACAGATGAATAACCGGCTGTCCACGATCCATCCGCCCAAACTTGTGAGCAGACCAAATTTGCTGCTGATACGGCAATTGCATATCGCTGAGTATTTTCGTAATAGTCTAATGAGTTATCCAATGCTTGAATACCCACATTGGACATATTTTTCCCAGTCAACAGGAACATTGCACTCACACCGATGACCATAAAAATAGATGTTCTTCCCATACGTTACCTTATCGATTCCTTAAATTTTTTGCGACTAAACGAACCTGACGCCAATATGCAGTCTGGTACGGTCTGTCGAAGTTTGCCAAATTTACATTTAAAGTATCAGAAGCCGCTAAATTTTCAACCTGTATCGTAATTTGCATAAATTGAATCAATCTGCAATTGGAAACTGGTGATGGTAATGTATCTTTGAATGCATCTAAATATTTTAACTCAAACTGTGTAATACCAAGATTCACTCCAATCGGATCTGCATTATTTTCCACTCGATATAATAATCTGTCCCTAGTATTTGGAGTTGCACTCGCTTCACTCGTTGGACCTACATAGTATGTCATTGAATCAAGATTGCCATCTCCTTTTGGGTATAAATCCGTCGGAAAATCTGTATAAAATATTATTTTGGATGAATCAGCATATCGTATTGCTAGAGAAGGATCGGAAATTTTTGTGGGGTCTTGGCAATAACCGATCTTTTTAAAATCATATTCAAGTAGTTTAGTAACTTCAACAAGATTTTGTTGCACCAGTAAATCTCCTTGGTACATTTGTAAGTTTTCAGCCACACCCATATTGATACGCAATACGATAATCAGCAAACTGCCGAATACCATTGTTGAAGCGATTAAATCAAGAATCGTTTGCGAGCCCATACTTTAACTACGTTAGATTATCGAAATGACCAATAACTAAATATTTGTTCGAAACGCAGCGTATCAGGTCGTGCCGGTGATACTGAATAATCAACCAAATAATCACTCGTTATATTTACAACTACTTGTTTACTAAAACCTTTTGTGGTCGTTGATACGATATCGGACCCTGAAACAGCAACGTAAGAAACAGTTACTCTCGTTTGAAAGATTGCAGAATGTTCCAACGAGTCTATCGTTATATAGTTATTATAATCGTCTATATCATCGTATGTATTTACCGATGTTTCTCCACCATCTCTACCAAGCGATATCGAGTTTGTTAAACTTGATGCTTGTAAAGCAGTAAGAGATGTATCGACTGTCTTTTCATCAAACGCAAGCGCCGAAACTTGCTCAAGCATAGATGTACCAAGCGATGTACCCGTAATGCGATATTCCGCCATATCTTTGGTAAAGCCGACATCAAGCGTACTGGTGTTGATAGAAAGAATTATTCTTCCCATCAGCATTAACGCCATGATCGTTAACATTGTTTGACCTAGTCCCATACCATCTTACTCTTTTTTTAATATTACTATAAAGTAACAAAAATTTATTGATACAAAACACATTTAAATAAAAAAATGTATTAGAAAATCATAATATTTTTTTCACGGATTTAGAATACACCAAAATAACTTTTACACAATGTTACTGTATTCATCTTCAACTTCTATAATCTGTAACGACTAGTGAGAACAGATGCAAAGTTGATGATCAATTGTTGATAATTTCCACAATTTTGACAGATAAAAAACACGTTTGATTAAACAAACATCTCTCAATTACTTATACTCTCTTTCTTACTCAAATTGGAGGCCTATCTTAGATTTTTTTTTATGGTCAGTCGTTCATTTGAAGTGAATTTTCGTTGAATTTTATCCCATATATCCTATCCGTTGAATCAATTGCTTCCCAGCGGCACATTAAGTATTTTACAATACATTAAATTATATTTGAGATTATCGATTGCAAAAACGTATCGCTATCCTAGGTTCCACAGGTTCCATTGGCCAACAAACATTAGAAGTCATTTCGCATTTCCCAAAAGAATTTGTAGCGTCATATCTTACCGTCAACAATAATACCAACGTATTACTAGAGCAAATTCAGCGATTTAAGCCAAAAGGCGTTGTTATTATTGACAAAAAAATTGGCAAGGAAATAAAAAAGATTGTTCCGAGTTCGGTTGAAGTTCTTTTCGGAGAAGAAAGTCTGCTGGAGATCGTTCAACGCGATGATGTGGATATTGTTGTGAGCGCACTTGTAGGATTTGCCGGTTTACGTCCAACGATTAAGGCAATTGAGGCGAAAAAGAAAATTGCACTTGCCAACAAAGAAACGTTAGTGGTTGCCGGGGAGATTATTATGCCGTTGGTAGAACGATATAAAGTCGATCTGCTTCCGGTTGACAGTGAACACTCCGCAATCTTTCAATGCCTCGTGGGAGAACTCCCAAACAAGGTGAATAAAATCATCCTTACCGCTTCCGGCGGGCCATTTAGAACTACATCAAAAGAAGAGTTACGGAGTGTTACTCGTGAGGAAGCATTAAAACATCCAAATTGGACGATGGGAAGTAAAATCACGATCGATTCCGCAACATTGATGAATAAAGGCTTAGAGGTGATTGAAGCTCATTGGCTTTTTGGTATGCCGGCTGAAAAAATTGAAGTCGTCGTCCATCCGCAGTCTATTATCCATTCAATGGTGGAATTTGTTGATGGTTCCATAAAAGCACAACTTGGCATTCCTGATATGAAATTACCGATTCAATATGCGCTCACCTATCCGTCACGGTCTATCTCAAAATTCCCTCGCATACACTTCCCAACATTGAGCGAAATGACATTCTTCGAACCGGATCATGATAAATTCCCCTGTCTTCAATTGGCGTATGATGCACTAAAAGAAGGTGGAACAATACCGGCTGTGATGAACGCTGCAAATGAAGTGGCAGTTGCTCAATTTTTGAACAATAAAATAGCATTCCTGGATATACCAAAGATGATTTGCGCAGCGATGGAAAAACATTCAAATGTGGCGAACCCTTCGCTTGAAGAAGTTGTTGAAGCAGATAGGGAAACGAGAAACATTTTACAATAATCACAAAGGCACCTAACGTAATGGAAACGATCAGCACAATAGTTTATTTTTTAATCACCATTGGCATTCTTGTTTTCGTCCATGAACTTGGGCACTTTCTTGCAGCTATTGCCTGCGGCATGAGAGCAGATGTGTTTGCACTCGGTATGGGTAATAGAGTGTTCGGTTGGAACAAGATCACGAAATTCACTTTTGGCAAATTAAAAGATGACCTTGATCTTTACGGCAATACCGATTACCGAGTCTCAGCATTTCCCATCGGTGGATATGTGAAGATCGCAGGAATGATCGACGAAAGTTTAGACACCGAAATGCAAAAAACCGAACCGCAGCCGTGGGAATATCGCTCCAAACCTGTCTGGCAGAGAATGATTGTTATTTCTGCCGGCGTGATCATGAACATTCTTTTAGCAATTGGAATCTTTTGGGGAATAAACTATGTGCAGGGTGAATCGTTCATGCAGACGAACGAGGTCGGCATTGTCATTAACGATTCCCCCGCAGCAAAAGTCGGATTGCAAGCCGGTGATAAGATCATCTCCATCAACGAGAAACCAATGGAATACTGGGAAGCAATCCAAACTTCCATCTATTTTGATTTTCTTGGGAACGATATTTCAATGGAGATTGAACGTGCAGGTAGCCGTCGAACTATTTCCATTTCTCGCAACGATATCCCAGATGTTTCCCAAATGACCTTCGGTATTTTTCCTAACAATACGGAAGCATTAATTAATGAAGTCATGCCTGGCAAGCCGGCAGACAAAGCAGGACTACTCTCCGATGATATTATTGTGTCCATCAACGGATCTCCGGTCTACAATCAGGAACATGTCATAAAAATCATCAGTGGAAATTCGGAAAAAGAAGTAGCAATGATTGTAAAACGAAATAATGAATTGAAAACAATTTTGGTGACACCATCGTCCGAAGGACGTATCGGCATTTCGGTAGGAAGCAGATATAATGGACCGATCCTGACCAGACAATATGGATTGTTTGAGTCCTTTCCTCGCGGCGTACGACAAACGATTAGCGCTACGACATTGTATGCTCATTCCATCTGGCAATTGATTGTCGGAAAAGTTGAGTTCACAAAATCGGTCGGCGGCCCCGTGAAGATTGCGCAAATGGCAACACGGAGCGCAGAGAGCGGCATCATCAGTTTTCTGGCTTTCACTGCACTGCTCAGTATCAGTCTTGCTGTGATGAATATACTTCCCTTTCCGGCCCTGGATGGTGGACATTTGATTGTTCTTATTTATGAGGCAATCGCTCGAAAACCGTTGCCGAACATAGTACAAATCAGAATTCAACAGGCCGGAATGGCGATTCTTCTTGCATTCATGGTTTTTGTCTTATACAACGACATTTTTGGTTAGCAGTCATAGGTGACTATTGAATTTTCAACTCTTCATTCTGCATAAGGAAATATTAAATTAATCGAGAATACAGTTAGTGATGATTAACACAATGAATTTGAGAAAATCATCTATTTTGCAACAAGCATTATAGGAGAACAACAATGAAAAAGATTTTAACACCGTTTGCACTGATCATCTGTTTATTCTCGATCAGTTCTAGTCAGTCGGTTACCGTCGAACCCATCATCACAGATGCAGACATTATTAATGCATCAGTTCTTGTTGATCCTTTTGCTGAAAAAATAAAAGATATTGCTCCGACGACATTTTCTTTACGATTTATTAATGCCAATCCAAGCAACCTCGTCAAAATCACAATGATTTTTGAAGCCTATGTTACACTGGAAGAAGACAGACAAAAAGTAAGGATCGCTTATGGAAAGACTAAGCCATTTTTAGTGTCAGGTGCTTATCGGGAATTTACAAGCAAAGATGCTGACAATCCTAGTTCCGATATTGATTTCCTGGAGCAGGATATCAATGAAAGTATGAAATCGAAATTGAAGGATAAGGTTATTGATCCATCTAGCGGAGGACGAGTACCTTCGGGTTTGTATGAAATTTCAATTCGCGTAAAAGTGGATTCAATTAACGGTCAAGTCCCGACGAACGAATCCCCCATACCTCAAATTGACCGTTCTATAAATATTACAAATCCTACTTCAACTGTGCTGGATGTGCCGTTTACAAATGGATATATTTATCCTACACCGTTTCCGCAATTCCAATGGACATACGATACCCGGACAATTATGCTTTCTGTCTACGAACTCCGTCCGGAACATCAATCGTTGGAGGATGCAATTACCGCTTCAGATCCGTATCTGCAGGTTAAGATTGACCGTCGGCTTTCTGGAAATCTCAGTTCATTCACCTATCCTCAAAGCGTTGCCAGCCGTCCGGGAGTAGAATACCTTCGCGGACCAAGACAGCTTGAGCGCGGGAGAATGTATGTCATCGTTTTGGATGGAATTGCTACGGCATTCGGATTTGATGTAGAACCTATTCGCACAATACGATCGTTTGCAATTGCCGATCCTCAAGGACAGGTAGTGATCAATATTTTACAAACAACGTTCGGGGGAAGCGAATTTCAAAACGTGTTCAATGTCATTCAAGATCTCAATCTTCAATTAAATGTTAACGGCATTACGTTAAATGGCGTAGCACTGAGCGCGCAGGATCTTCAAAAATTGTTGCTCGAAAAAAAGGATAAAATCATCTCAGTCCGTTTTGAAGACTAAGGGGGATGAAAGGAAAAATTATGAAGCAGACTATCTCCATATTCACTATTCTCTTCCTCTCTTGCGTGGTCGTTGGGTTGTCACCGGCACAGAAGAAAAAAGCGGTGGCGACAATCTTTAAACCGGTTGGCGTTGTTGATTACAAAACGGGAGAAAAGGATTGGACAAAAGCGAAAGCTGCCACCCCGCTCACAACGGGTGACGTTATACGAACGCAAGAAAATTCTTTTGCGATCGTAAAATTCCTAGAGAACTCTATTATCCGTGTTCAAGAAAAATCAGAAGTAACCATTAGCGGAGAAATTGAAAAGGGTCAATTCTCAAAGAATGTCTATTTACAGCGAGGCGAAGTTGGATTTCAGGTGAAGAAACGCCCTAACGAAAAATTCGAATTCTCCACACCAACATCTGTTGCTTCTATCCGAGGTACTGCTGGATTGCTGATTGCCGGACAAGATAGCAACGATGTACTTATTCTTGGGACCGGGAATATTGATTTTAAGAACCTTATTTCAAATACAATCCTCAATGTAAAAGCAGGACAGACGGCATATTCGATGTCGGACGGATCAATTAAAGTTGAGGAATCTTCAAAAGAAGACCGACGTCTGATGAATCAGGGAACAACTGACAGCACAAAATCCGAAGGAAGCAATCAAGGGGGGACAACTACTCCCGATTCGTCAACTTCATCGGCTGGAATTACACTTGGTTTAGCAATAAATGCTTCTGTTGGAAAAGAGAATCAAGATCTTGTGGTATCCGTTGAATTGACACAGGCCTCTATTACACTCGATTCGTTGAAAAAATCAACGACTGATCTCACATTGTATTATCGGCCAAAACAGGATCAAGTGTTCAAGTTTCTGAAGACACAATTCAACGAACGGGTAACAAAATTCACAATCCCGGCTGCCGATGTATTTGCGCCAAGTATTTCTGTCTATGCTGTCTTAAGACTAAAAGACGGATCGGAGTTCAGCGCACCAGCGGCATCTCCGGAAACAAATCCTCTTAGCTTACCTATCCAAGCCGGACAAAAAAATGAATTAAAGGTACCGTTTACTGATCCGACCGGTAAACGAAAAACGATGATTATCGAATTTAAATAACACATCATTTACATGTTTTGAATGTCCGACACAACACCGGTGTCGGACATTTTTTTTACCCAATTTCAATCCCTACGCTTGCAACTCTTTCACACATTTGATAGATTGCAAGCGATTTCTTTTCCCAACCAATTATTCTCAATGAAATCTATCTCTCGCTTCTTTCTTTTTTTCCTTTTGTGCACGTTGCCGCTTGCGGCTCAGATTAATACATATCTTAAAGGAATTCGTCCATTAACTGTCGTTGAACGTCAGCCAATCTCCCTTTCAGTGGAATTGCAGCAATCATCTGAACTTTCGCGAATCGTCCTGTATTATCGCCAGTTTGGCCAGTCGGAATTCCGTTCTCAGGAAATGCAGATGATGCGTGATTCAGCAGTTGCAGAGATTCCATCGGCGGATGTTATGGCACCGTTTATTGAAATTTACATTGTTGCCACAACACAGAATGGTATTGTGGAATCATTTCCTTTGGAGAATCCGCAGGTGAATCCGACAAGGATCACGGTAAGTCCTATCACCGAAAGTGAACCTGAGATCATCATTTTGAGTCCGGATGAGGGCGAACAAGTGAAAGAAGGCGAAACATACATTTCCATCTCGTTTGTGTATGCTGATACAACGATCGATAAATCGAAAACGAAGATCCAATTGAATGGTATCGACCTTTCGGGAAGCATGGTCTTGTATGATGATCTGTTAATTGTTCCAAGCGATGCAATTCCGGCAGCAGCGATTAGCGGCGGTGCTAATCTTTCTATTACAACATTCGATATGAGTGGAAAAGAGCTTTCAACAGTAAGACGCGGATTCGCGGTTGTAACTGAACAACAAGCAGAAGAGATTGAAAGTGCATTCCAAGGAAACGGAAATGCTCAAGCCGAATCGCGCAATGAAAGTATCAAAGGAACTAAAAAAACATATAACCGATTGGATGCCCGTGCTTATGGATCATATGCCAAATTCCTTCGCACAAATGCCCAATTGACTATTACATCGGAAGAAAAACCGGAAAACCAGCCGCAGAATAGATATTATTTAGGAATCGATGCTCGATATGCAAAGCTCGGACTCGGAGATGCCTATCCAAAATATCCCTACTCTATAATGGATGGCAGGAGAGTACGCGGTTATACGCTTGACCTTCTGTTGGGCGGATTTAACATGAATGTAGCGAACGGCGAACTTCTTCGACGGGTCGATTTCAACGGAACGCCATCAACACTGAAACGAGATATGATGATTGTTCGTCCAAGTTTTGGCAAAGGAGAAAAGTTCCAGTGGGGCTTCACCTACATGAAAGCAAAAGATGCATTCGATGCAACGAAAACAATCGTAGTTCGTCCGCAAGAAAGTGTTGTCTTTGGTTCGGATATTTTAATAGCACTCGATGACCGGAGAATTGAATTGACAGCACAAACGGCGGTCAGTTTAAATAATGTGGATATCTCAGTTCCGGAATTCAATAAAGACAGCATTGATGCCGCAATTAAAAAAGGGACATTTTCGCAGAGCGACGGTGATCAATTGAAGAAATTCCTCCCGATTTTAAAATTGTTCATCACGCCAAACGAAAACCTTATTCCAATCAACCCCGTCGGCGGAACGTCACTCGTGTATGAATCCGGATTATCGTTTAATTATTTTGGCAATTACATTAAAGCATCGTACGTTTTTCATGGAAAAGATTATAATTCTGCCAGTGCAACATCGCTTCGAAAAGATATTAAGGGATTTAATGTCATCGACCGGTTGCGGCTTTTTGATAATAGACTATTCTTAACTGGTAGCTTTGAAAAATTAACGAACAACACCGCTAATGTTGAAATTGCCACCACAACATATAAGACGATCAACACGGCTATCTCTTTTTATCCCGCCCGTGATTTTCCGAATGTTACTTTGGGTTATGGATTAAATACCAATTCCAATCCGCTGAATCCTAAACCAGTTGATTCAACAAGTATTTCACAGCAAATTGCCTTAAGAGCGGTGAACGATAAAACGACGAGATATTTTCTTCAAAGTTCTTATGATTTCTCCTATTGGGGTCGGCACACTGCATCCGTAAATCTTGATATATCGGACAAGAACGACTTAACGCCAAAAGAGCAGGATGTTTCAACATTCAATATTTTGACATTGATCAGCACTGTTCACGATCCGAAATTGGAAAGTACTATCGGCTTATCGTTTAGTAATTTAAACTTTCCGCAGGTAGATTCATTGGGAGTGCTCTCACAATCTTCACTTTCATATCAAACGGTATCACTGAGCGGACGGTATAAAATTTACGAAGATATCTTACGACTCAGCGCCACATTTGCACCGACATTTGGCGATCTTGCACGAACAGTTTTTGAAACAAGCATACAATATAATATCACTCAGCGACAAATCACCGTGTTGCAATATCAATTTATTGCAAATTCTTCTTCTGCACTTTCAACAACAGCAACCTCTAAGAATGATTCGTATATCAGTCTGTTGTATCGTATAGATTTTTGATATGTCTTCCTCTCAATCGGAACAGCGGCTGCACACTTGGTTAAATCGTTTCTTTGTTAGCACGGGGATCGCACTCATCGTTATCCTCTTTGTACAAGATCCAATCTTTCATTTTGGTTTCTTTGAGAGGACTTCCCTCACTTTTCTTGATCGAGCATTCCAAAAAAGAGGCGCCCTTCCTTTTCCCAAGGAATCGCTTGATGTTATCATCGTCTCAATATCGGACAAAACGGAAACATCCGTGCCAGACAGATTTCCATTCCCGCGCAGTTATTATGCCCGCGCAATCCGCAATCTGAATCGTGCCGGGGTGAAAGCAATCGGCATCGATCTTACATTTGAACAGACCGATCTCAATGGCCCTCATCATGATGATGAATTATATAAGACAATCCAGCAATACAAAAATGTTGTGGTAGCGGGCAAAACGGAGATTCGAGATGAAGGGGTAACGGTTACACGTGAGGATGAAAATTTTCATTCAATTTTTTATTCCGCTGATAGCGCAGTCGGAAGTGTATTCGTCCCAAACGATGTTGACGGGGTATATCGTCGTTACATGCCGTTTGCTAAAATGCCAAATCAGGAACGATATATTCCCTCCTTTGCTTTTGCCGTCTTAAACAAAGCAATCGACTTACGCTCCACAGCATATGCGGAAAACACAAACGGTCATTTTATCATTGGAAATCATCTCGTGCCAAAGTTCGATGATATTTCTATGTTGATCAATTATTACGGATATGCCGGGAATACATTTCGCAAGTACGATATCGTTGATATTCTTGACGACTCTACATTCGAAACAATTGAAGAACGTGAATTTCATGTTCAATTAAATGGATTCGACGACCCGGATATTGGAGTGTTGCACAATGGCATATTTAAAGAAAAAATCGTTTTAATCGGTCCGTATTTTGCCGAGTCAAAAGATCTGTTCAATGTTTCGGTATCGGAACCGGGAGCAAGTGAGCGAAACCAAATGTACGGCGTTGAACTTCACGCCAATGCATTACAGACACTGATCCATCAAAATTATCTTGTAAAACTTTCGGTATGGAATGAAACGTTCCTCATTATTTTCCTTTCCATGCTCACATTCGCGGCAGTGACATGGCTGAAACTGATTAAAACACGATATGCATTTATTATAGAAATTGTTGCCGTGCTTGTTGTTGCAGGATTTATCGACCTCATTCTTACTCTTTTCTATTATTCATTTTCGCATCACAACTTGGTGCTTCCGGTTGTTTCTCCGATTTCCGCGGTAATCCTGAACTATGTTGGAAGTGCTGTTTACCAATATCTGACTGAACGAAAACAGAAAACGATGATTAAAGGAATGTTCAGTCAATATCTGAACCCTTCTGTTGTGAATGAATTAATAGCGCATCCGGAAAAATTGCGGCTTGGCGGCGAGAAAAAAGAATTGACCGTTTTCTTCTCCGATATTGCTTCGTTCACTAATTTCTCGGAAAAGCTGGATGCAGTGGATCTTGTTGGAATTCTGAATGAATATTTGAGTGCGATGACAGACATTATTCTGAAGAATGACGGAACGCTTGATAAGTATGTCGGCGATGCGGTGATGGCAGTGTGGGGAGCTCCAATGCAGCTGCCGAACAATGCCATGAATGCCTGCCGTGCTGCACTTCAAATGCAGGAAAAGGTGAAAGAAATTGCTGCGCGATGGGAACATGAAGGGAAACCGAAGCTTGTCGTCCGTATGGGAGTGAATACCGATTTTATGGTCGTCGGAAACGTCGGCGGATCCAGCAGATTTGATTACACGGTAATCGGGGACGCAGTGAATCTCGGTTCGCGCATGGAAGGTGCCAATAAAACATACGGCACTCGAATGATGATCAGTGAACGGACTCAGGAACTGGTAAAGGACGAGCTATTTTGCCGTGAGCTTGATTATCTGATTGTGAAAGGAAAGACGAAACCAATTCGAGTATATGAACTAGTCGGAGAAATAAAAAACATTTCTGTAAAGACAAAGGAATTAATTGAAATCTACAATCGAGGTCTGATATTTTACCGGGAGCGTAAGTTCAAAAAAGCGATCGAGGAATTTCTTTCGGCTCTCAAGATCAATTCAGACGACGGCCCTTCACAACTCTATCTGCTTCGTTCTCAGGCATATCTTAAAAAACCGCCACCAAAAGATTGGAACGGCGTGTTTGAATTAAAAACCAAATAATTTATGAACGGTGAACGTGCATCACCGTTCATAAATCTTTGTTGCAAACAAATATAGCTCTTCCGTTAAAGAATCAAATTCTACATTCTGTTGTTCCTGTATCAATTCAATTTCCATGAACCTGTTCTGCTTCTTAAAGAGAAGAACACGTCTCAACAATCCCTTTTCCGAATACGCATAGGACGTAAAGTTTCGTTTCACATCGACCATTTCGGGCACTCGTGTAACACGGTAATCCGGATCGTTTTCCGGAAGTTTAGCGCGTAGTGAAATCGTTGCAATCAGATTCATATCTTCTTTTAGCAGACTTTTTTGCGTTGCAGAATCAGCCAGCAGTTCTCGCAATACCATGGTCGCAGAATAATCCCTATTGACGAGCCACAGTTTGATCTGAGGTTGTTTTGAACGGGATGTAATATCTGCCCAGCCATCCGGTAATAACTGTTTTGCCGCTGATAGCGGTTGTGAAGGTTTTTTTATGGAAGGTGCCGCGTAACGTGGTTCGGGTATTGTTGTACCACAGGAAGAGAGGAATGCACTCGCTATAGCCAATCCTAATGAAATCCTGTATGAACTCGCGAGAAAATTATCAATTTTATTATGCCCTGCAATGAACATTTCGCGACGCTCTTTCGTGATCATGAACGACGCTTTTCCAAAGTACGAAATGTGATCCCTCTTATTCCGCGCCACGACGGTATTTGTCTTCCTGGAGTGTTATTCGTAGAGATATGCGATGTGTATTTCCAAGCTGATCAGCAGCATCAAACTTGGCAAATGAATAGTCAATATCAAGTTTTCGCAAATGAATACCGGCACCGAGCGTTACGTTGCCAATATCATTATATCCGGCCCTTACGGCGACAATATTCTTGTAATCATATTCAATTCCCACTTGAGGATCGAAACTGATAGGACCAAAATGAGCGATAGCAGAAAATCTTCTGTTTTCAAAGCGAACATCCGTTCCAAGAGCGGGAGTACACCTTCCATCAAAAATTTCCACAGTATATGCTGTGCCAAGTTTTAATGTGGGTGAGATTAATTCGTTCGTACCGGTATTCCAAGAAACAAGCGTCGTTGTGGCGTCCTGAAGATTTGCTCCTAGAACAAAATTTTCTGAAACAAGATATTGTGCGCCGATATCAAAACCGATTCCGGTTCCATGAAAACTTCCCGCATTGCGCCGAATCAGTTTTACATTCGCGCCATAGAAAAAATTCTCGGAATATTGTTTTGCATATGTTCCATACACAACCCAATCACTCCAATTGAAGAATGTGATTGATGTGTAATCAGGCCTCATATTTTCATCGTAGAGACTGTTACCGTTACTGTCCGCCCACGCTTTTCGTGTATCAGGAATTCCATCGACGCCAAGACGAATAACACTGATGGCGTATGATTCTGCGTTATACTCCTTCTCCTGTGATTCTAAGTTAATTGAATTCACTCCGGATGGAAAAGCAAAAGCAGCATAGTCATAATTAATGAGATTACCGAAGCGCTCGTCATGAGATATGGCAATCTGGGGATATTCTATTCGAGCAAGTCCTGCCGGATTCCAGTATCCTGCAGTGACGTCGTTTGCCAGTGCTGCATATGCACTTCCGACTCCAAGTGCACGTCCACCAATGCCGATTGCCATAAACTCACCGGAATATTTACCAAATGTCTGGGCAAGCGAAATGATGGGAAGAACTATTACAATGAATATTACAAATCGTGTTTTCATACAACCTCACAGATCCGCGGTAAGCGGATAAAATGAAAAAACCGAATCCCTCTCTTATGCCAACAGATGAGTGAAATTCGGTTGATATTGTTAGAGAAAATAATTGAATGATGCATTATTATTATTGAAAATCTCTAACAAGTGTTCTGTGCTTTTTCTCCTTTGTTCTATTCAAAGATACTGCTTTTTCGTGGAATGTCAAATAGCGTTAACAACATTCAACAGTTGAGTAATCCAGTTATTGATATTTACTCCAGACTACTGCGCTATCACAGTTTTTTTCCGATGTAACTCCACTGAGATTCGCAGCACTAGTTTTCCAGAAAATGGCTTGTCCGGTTTTATATTTTCTTTTTTACAAAAAACCAAATAATCTTCAACAGATTCACGGAACATTTTCTATTTCTTTCAAAGATTTACCTTAAAACGTAATACATCTTTTGTCCCAACTACATCACCTGAAATAGTTTTGCCTCATCGTCAAATAGTATTGATATAGCATCCCTCCGCCTGTTCCATTAAGAAAGATTTTCCAAATCATTAAGGTCTTTATGACGACCGCTTGCTTTTTTATTCAAAAGGAGATGTTTCAGATTTATCATTGATATTTTCACGCCTTCAATGTCAACAATATTCTTTTCCCTGAAGCATTCTTCAAAAGTAACACCGGAAATTGATGTAAATATTTCAATTCTCATTGGGGGTATACCCATACGAACAATTTTATTCTCTTGCATAAAATTTTGGGCAGTATCAGTATCAATCGTAAATCCAAAATCTTTAAGTGCAAGAGAAATTTTTTGCGAGTTGGAAGAATTGATTGCGATCCAGATATCGATATCTCCTGTCACGCGTGGATAACCATAATAACCGACAGCATACCCGCCGATAAGGAGATATTCAGCTTTATGGAAATTTAGCAAACGTAAGAATTCTTTGAAGTCGTTTGGAAGTTGCTGCATAGCCAAAATTCCTTTGGCGAAGAGTTTCGACCATGAGTAATCGGTCTTCGGGTGTTTGTTTCAACCAATATTCCTTCTCATCGGATTCATCATGAAGAGAAGCAGTCGATACTTTTGTTTTGTCTATGTGGTTCAAAGTATCCATATGTTTTTAAAGATCAGAATTTATTATTTGAATTGCAAACACTACATTAATGCATCTTTGAGCAATTCTTCCTGTTCCATTTGATGACGTTTGAATGAACCGGTCGCGGTGCTTCCTGAACCCGCGCGTCCTGCATAACGGACTTTTTGTAGCGACAACACATCTTCGCGTAGTCTATCAGCAAGGAAATGCCATGCTCCCATATTTTTTGACTCTTCCTGCAGCCAAACAATATCATTTGCATTTTTATATTTCGCGAAGATTCCCTTCAATTCCTGCTGCGGATATGGGTAAAACTGTTCAACACGGACTAAGGCGACATTGTCAATCTTGTTTTCGCGCTGCATCTGCAAAGCATCATAATAAACTTTTGCGGAACATAACACGACCCTCTGAACTTTTTCCGGAAATGCTTGTGCGTCATCTATTACAAGATTGAATTTTCCGTCGCTAAATTCTGTCGGAGAAGAAATAACCAGCGGATGACGCAAGAGACTTTTTGGAGTCATCATGATAAGCGGTTTCCGCTTCGCATCGCGCATCTGTCGGCGAAGCACATGAAAGTACTGCGCCGGGGTTGAAACGTTACAGACTGCCATATTTTCTTCAGCACACAGCTGGAGATACCGTTCTAATCGCGCACTGGAGTGCTCCGGTCCCTGACCTTCATATCCGTGCGGCAACAAAAGAACAAGATCACACGGCTGCTGCCATTTTGCTTCGGAGGCGGCAATGAACTGATCGATAATCACTTGAGCACCGTTTGCAAAATCTCCGAATTGTGCCTCCCATATAACAAGCGACAACGGATCGGAGACGCTGTATCCAAATTCAAATCCCAGAATTGCATATTCGGAAAGCAAGCTATCAAAGACATACACTTTCCCTTGTCCATCACGGATATGTTGAAGTGGAACGTACTCCTCTGCTGAATTAGCATCATACAAAATCGCATGCCGATGGCTGAACGTACCACGACCAACATCTTCACCACTCAATCGGACATCGTTTCCTTCGTGGACCAATGTACCAAATGCCAATGCTTCAGCAAATCCCCAATCAATTTTTGTTTCACTGTTGAAATTGCGGCGCTGCTCCAGCATTTTTACCAATTTTGAATTGACGGTAAAGTTATCGGGAACAGTGCCGAGTCTTTCTGAGACTTCACGCAATGTAGCAAAGGAAACTTTAGTTTCTTTAAATGGCTGCATTGCCTCCAATTGTTCCTGTGTAACGGCAAGTGCGATCTCCGCCTTCATATGCATCTCACGTCTGTGAGAAGCTTCATGCGCGCGTTCGTATCGCTCTTTGGAATCATGCTGTATCTGTTCGTATTCTTCGCGTGTCATCTCCTTATCCAAGATGAGTCTTTCACCGTAGATTTGATGAACAGTCGGATGCGATTTAATTTTTTTATAAAGCAATGGCTGCGTGTAGCTTGGTTCGTCCCCTTCGTTATGCCCGTATTTACGGAAGCAGAACATATCAATCACAACATCTTTCTTGAATTGATTACGGTAGGCAATTGCCAGCGAAGCAACACGGGCGCATGCCTCAGGATTATCGCCGTTCACATGGAAGATCGGCGATTGGACCATCTTTGCAACGTCTGTACAATATGGTGTGGAGCGTGCATCATCCGGTGATGTTGTAAAACCGATTTGATTGTTGATGATGATATGGATTGTTCCACCCGTGCGATATCCTTTCAATTGCGATAGGTTCAACGTTTCAGCAACAATCCCTTGTCCCGCAAATGCTGCATCGCCGTGAACAAGAATTGGAATAGCTTTTTCCCGTTCTGAATCACCTACACGATCCTGCATGGCGCGAACCATTCCTTCAACCACAGGATTCACTGCTTCTAAGTGACTGGGATTCGGTGCGACTTCAACCGTAATCTCTTTGCCATTTAATGTCTTATGAATACCGTGTGCACCAAGATGATATTTCACATCTCCCGAACCTTGAATTGTTTTTGGATCGACATTTCCTTCAAATTCCGAAAAAATCTTTGCGAGCGATTTACCGATGGTATTGGCAAGGACATTCAGTCGTCCGCGATGTGCCATACCAATCACCGCCCGTTCTCCGCCATAATCCGCTAATTCGTCCAGCACAACATCAAGAATAGTCATAAACGATTCCGCTCCCTCTAATGAGAAGCGTTTATGTCCGATAAATTTTGTGTGAATATAATTTTCGAATCCTTCGGCGTGGATCAGCTTTTTCAATAATTGAATCTTCCGTTCACGCGGCAGCGGCGGACGGTTTCTTGATGGCTCCATCTTTTGAATAAGCCATTTCTTCTGTTCAGGATCTTGAATATTCATGAACTCAACGCCGATGGATCCACAATACGTAGCGTAGAGAATATCCAGAATTTCACGCAGCGTTGCTTTTGAATATCCTTCTTTATTCGAGAAAAGGAATTCACGATCAAGATCCCACACGGTCAATCCGTAGTAATTCGGATCGAGTTCAGGATGATTTTTCGGTTCATCAACAAGCGGATCAAGATGGGCGATCAAATGCCCGCGAACACGATACGCATTAACCAATTGTTGAACCCGCGCCTGTTTTTCGATGATCTCTTGATTTGAACCTCCGCCCAATCCAATAGACGTTACATCGCTGGACCATTTTACTGATGTGAACGGGATATGTAAATCAGCATAGAGATCATCATAAAATTTTTCGTCACCGTTCAAGAGCGTGTGAATGTATTGTAAGAATTGTCCTGACTCTGCCCCTTGAATAACGCGGTGATCGTAGGTGCAGGTAATATTCATAACTTTACTGACGCCGAGCGCAGAAAGTGTTTGCGGAGACATTCCCTGATGCGCGGCATCGTATCCAATAGCTCCGGTTGCAATGATAGAGCCTTGACCCGGCATTAGCCGAGGAGTGGATGAAACGGTGCCCACCGTTCCGGGATTAGTCAATGTAATGGAGGTCGATTGAAAATCTGAAGGATCAAGTGCTGATTTGCGTGCTTTTTCAATAATGGAATCGTATGCAGAAAGAAACTCTGCAAAATTCATCTTCTCAGCATCTTTAATATTTGGAACAAGAAGCGAACGCGTTCCATCTTTTCTTGTCATATCAACGGCAATACCGATATTGATCTGAGTTTTTTCATCGCGGTATGCTAGCCCTTCTACACGCGCAAATGATGCGTTGATATTCGGATACTTCTTTAACGCTTTTACGATGGCCCATGCAACAATGTGCGTATAGGATACTTTCCCGCGTGAACGTGAGCCAAGATATTTGTTCAATAATGATCGATTTTCATCCAGCACTTTCACCGGAACGATGCGCAACGACGTTGCGGTTGGCAACGTGAGAGACGCTTCCATATTATCCACAATTTTTCCTGCCACTCCACTGATCGCAGAAAGTTGTTTCTGCACTGCTGCAAGTGTCGGCTGAGTCTTAGGCTGTTGTTTCGGTTGAGCTTGAACTGTTTGATGAGTTGAAGGTGCGGCAGCAGGTTCACTATGAATAACAGAAGATTTTTTTGATGCTGATTTTTTGGGAAGGTCAACTGATCCTGAAGCGACCACTTCTGCAAACAATTGCTGCCACGTTTCATTCACAGAATTAGGATCATCGATATATTGCTGCAATACATCCCATACGTAACTTGTATTGGGGCCGAATGATTCTAAGACTTGCTCAAATTTTTCTGAAATACTATTTGCGGACATACAGACTTTCTACAATTACATTTTTGAACTGATTGTGGAGTAAAATATACGATTTTTAACGTATTAACGAAAGATGCTCATTTCCATAAAAAAAAGCACAATTGCGTGATACAAATTGTGCTTCTGGGAATCACTTTGGGAACAACTTTTTATTTTCTGCTATGCCAATAATACGGGCGCCGTTTTTGATGCGCAACGGATAAAATTCGGACAGAGTCACCGACAATAGAATACATAATGCTGTAAGGAAAATTACGAATGACTTTTTTACGGATTACATTCAAAATTTGAGGTGATGCTTCAGGAAATTGTTGAATAAATTTAGTAGCTCTTTCAACTTCAGCAAGGAATGTTAACCCTAATCCTTTTACTTTCGATTCATAAAAATCTATGGCGTCATTCAACTCTGACTCAACTAATTCGTGAATTGAAACCGAACGTATCATCGGATTCTATCACGAATATTTTTAAACACGGCTGATGCGGGTTTTGATTTTGCCTTCCCTATTACGAGAGCATGATGCCTTTTCAATGATTCTTCGGCCCATAATGTTTCATTTTCACTCTCAGAAAGGTCTTCCAAACTTGACAAAAGAATTCCTGCCAACTTAGCTCGCTCACTGGCATCCAATTTTAATAGATGTTTTTCAATGCTCTGAACAGTCATGTATGTATCATCCTCCTGCTCGAAATTACGAAAACTATACTTCGGATGCCAATTGGCTTTTGACGCTCAAGAAAATCTAAAAATACACCAACGAGTGTTCACCCATCATGAAAGTGGTGGATAACATCAGCTAACTACGCATCAGCTTCTTATACCGAATACGATGCGGCTGGCTGGCATCAATTCCAAGCCTCTTCTTGCGGAATTCTTCGTATTCCGAATAATTGCCGTCAAACCACTGAACCTGACTCTCCCCTTCAAACGCCAAAATATGCGTAGCAACACGATCTAAGAACCAGCGATCATGGGAGATGACCACGGCACAACCGGCAAATTCGGCCAATGCTTCTTCCAACGCACGAAGTGTATTCACATCAAGATCATTCGTTGGTTCGTCAAGCAGCAGAACATTCGCTTCCTGTTTCATTGTCTTTGCAAGATGAACACGATTTCGCTCACCGCCGGAAAGCTGTCCGACCAATTTTTGCTGATCGCCGCCGGTAAAATTGAATCGAGCGACATATGCGCGCGAGTTTACTTCGCGTGTTCCGAATCGAAGAATTTCTTCTCCTCCGGAGATCTCTTCCCAGATATTTTTATTTGGATCAAGTGGACGATTCTGATCAACATAGGCAAGTTTTACTGTTTCACCAATAATAATTTTCCCGGCATCCGGCTTTTCTTGACCGGTAATCATCCTAAAGAGAGTTGTTTTTCCCGCACCGTTCGGTCCGATAACACCAATGATACCTCCCGGAGGAAGGACAAAATTCATATTTTCATAGAGAAGATTATCTCCGTATGATTTCGCAACTCCTTCTGCTGTGATTACGACATCACCCAGACGAGGTCCTTTCGGAATAAAAATTTCTATCTCTTCATTTCGTTTCTCATGTTCTTCTGACAACATCTGTTCATAGGATGAAATACGTGCTTTGCTTTTTGCATGGCGTCCTTTTGGATTCATCCTCACCCATTCCAACTCTTTTTTCAACACTTTCTGTCGTTTGGATTCTTGTTTCTCTTCCACTTCAAGACGTTTCGATTTTTGTTCCAGCCACGAAGAATAATTTCCTTCAAACGGAATTCCTTCGCCGCGATCAAGTTCCAATATCCATCCAGCTACATTATCCAAAAAATATCGATCATGCGTTACGGCAAGAACGGTCCCTTTGTACTGCGCTAAATGTTGTTCTAACCATGCTACCGATTCCGCATCAAGATGGTTTGTCGGTTCATCCAGAAGCAATACGTCCGGTTCCTGTAACAATAATCTACATAACGCAACACGACGACGTTCGCCTCCGGAAAGCACTTTTACAGATGCATCTCCGGATGGGCAACGCAATGCATCCATCGCCTGTTCCAGTTTGCTGTCCAAATCCCATGCACCGATCTGATCAATCTTTTCTTGCAACGATCCTTGCTTTTCCAATAGTTTATCAAAATCAGCATCAGGTTCTGCAAATTTTGCATTGATCGCTTCATATTCCTTAAGAAGATTCACGGTATCCTGAACGCCTTCTTCAACAATTTCCTTTACCGTTTTATTCGGATCAAGTTCCGGTTCCTGCGAAAGATATCCAAACGTAATCCCCTTTTGTGATTGGATCGTACCGAGATAATCAGTATCGACACCTGCAATAATTTTTAACAACGTGGATTTACCGGCACCGTTCAATCCCAGCACACCTATCTTGGCACCATAATAAAATGATAAATAAATATCTTTTAAAACCTGTTTATTCGGCTTGTGTACTTTGCCAACACCAACCATCGAAAAAATAATCTTCGTATCGCTCAAAAGTTTTCCTTTCTAACTGCCCTCATGTAGATGAAAATATAAAAATAGCTTATGAATATACCGAAAAAATAAGTGAAATCGAACCAATTTCGTGTATATGACTCTTTCCATTCAACAACAAAAATATTCCTTCTCATCTGTTTATTGTTGTCTTACAACGCTTCCTTGACATCTGTATTTCACGGTATGAGATTCAGCACACGTTATCTTGCTTCTCTTACATCTGTTGTGTATTTTCTGCAAGTATATTACTTCACTTTTCCACTATTGACCATGGAACAATCACTTCTTACAGTAGAAAATCTTCGTTTCAATTCCGCGTTCAAGTATGTGGCAGATATGAACTTGAATGCCATCCTGAAAATGTGCAAGGAGGAGAAATTTGCACCGAATACACAAATCTTTCAGGAAAATACGCGCGGTGAGCGCCTTTATTTTGTTCTGGACGGCAGAATAAAGATCTCCAAAGTGACAAAGTATGGTGCTGAAACAGTATTGGCGTACTTGACCAAAGGTGATTTCTTCGGCGAGATGGAATTATTAGACGACCAGGTTCGATCAGCCCGCACCACAGCAGTCGAACAGACGACATGCGCTAGTATCAGCAAGCAGGATTTCGACAATATGTTGAAGTCAAACAACATTATTCAGTTGAACATCTTGAAGAGCGTTACAAAAAGATTGCGAAGTGCTGATCAGACAATTGTGAACGAACTCGACCGCACAGTAGAAATCTCCAAACAGCATATCAGTAAGTTAAATATGCTGATTGACGCAGCAAAGACTATCAACTCCTCTCTCGACTTAGAGAAACTTCTCGATATCATTTTAGAAACAGCAATAAAATCGATCACTGCAGACCGCGGAACGCTTTATGTTGTTGATGAACTCAAAGGAGAAATTTGGTCCAAAGCATTACGCGGAAGTGAAGTGATTGAAATCCGTCTGCCGTTAGGAAAAGGACTGGCTGGATATGTTGCAAAGACCGGCGAAATTGTCAACATACCGGATGCGTACAATGATCCGCGATTTAATCCTGAAGTCGATAAAAAATCGGGATATCGAACGAACAATATGCTGACGATGCCAATGCGAAACCGCGACGGCAAAACGATCGGTGTGTTCCAAATGTTAAATAAAAAGGGGGGACCGTTTACCCCTTCCGATGAAGAGTTCCTGAATGCTCTCTCCATCCATGCTTCCGTTGCGATTGAAAATGCGCGTCTTGCACAGGAGATGGTACAAAGCGAACGACTTTCAGCGGTGGGTAGAATGGCTAGCACCATCATCCATGATATTAAGAATCCGATGGGAACCTTGCGCGTGTATGCGCAGGTGATGAAAAAGAAAGGTGGAAACGAGGAAGTTTCGAAACTTGCTGACGAAATGATTCATCAAGTAGATCGTTTTGTTAACATGGCTCAAGAAATTCTCGATTTCAGCAAGGGAGTCAGCTCGACGAATATTGAAGAAGTGCAGTTTGAAGATGTGATGGAAGGTGTTTTAATGTTCATTGAAAAAGATTTGACCAAAAATAACATCAAACTGGAAAAGAAATTAAGTTTTAGAGGGAAAGTAAAGCTCGATCAGGATAAGATGGTGCGCGTATTTTATAACATCGCCAGCAATGCACGCGATGCAATGCCTCAGGGAGGCTCGTTAACAGCCGTGACCGAAGATATTGGCGGAATGGTGAAGATCGAATTTATCGATTCGGGAACAGGTATGCCTGAAGAAGTCAAACGGAGAATCTTTGAACCATTTGTTACTTATGGAAAAAAGCATGGAACTGGTCTCGGAATGTCCATCGTGAAAAAAGTGGTTGACGATCATAAAGGAAAGATCGAAATTGAAAGCGAAATGGGAAAGGGAACAACCATCCGCATTATGCTGCCGTCGATGCAGGCGTAAGATTTAGAATTAGCTGACCGTCACTTTGAAAGTGACTGCCAGATTAAAAATAAAAAACCAAAAACCCGAGTGATGAACTCGGGTTTTCTACTTTAAACAAATGTTTTCAATGGATCTTTACAAGAGAGGTCCCATTGTCGCAACGTCTATAAAGTGGCTTCGTTTTTTTTTGCAGAACGGATGGTCAATCCCTCTTGCCAGATACTAGCCCACCAAAAAAATAGTGGGTAAACTGACCGTTCCGACATCACTTCATCAATAACATTTTCTTTACGCTCACAAAACTGCCCGCTTGACTCCCTTCTATTTGGTGCGCGCGCATTTCATAAAAATACAGACCGCTAGCAAAAAACTGTGCACTAAAAATTGCATTGTGCAATCCCGCATCTTTTGTCTCGTTCACAACCGTTGCTACTTTTTGACCAAGTGTATTATAAATAGAAATGGTTACAACACTTCGAGTTCCAACACTATATTCGATTGTTGTGAATGGATTGAATGGATTGGGATAATTTTGTCGTAACGAAAAAACTGCTGGTACATTTGTTTCCTCTATTCGAACGCCTGTTACAGCATCCAAAAATACATTTGCAAGAGACTGTACATCAACAATCCAACGATATTTCGGATCATCGGTAGCTTTGGTTATAGATGTATCGCTGCGGAATTGTAACGAACCGGCATCAAGCGCCATAAACATTGTATTGAAATTCGTTCCTGCATTTCTAACAGCATAAACATTTTGATCTAAGCCATCCTTGAAAATTGGTTTTGCCGACGCGGTTGGCGTCATAAAGTCCGGATAAGCTGCAAATCCTAGTTCAAATGTTGGATGATGCCACAATGTTGTTGCACTATCTACATTATACTTAATAATATAGTTCGTGATTGAATCTGCCTGGGGAATGATCTTCACAGGACGATTTGTTGGTCCCTGGTCTTGCGGACCAAGTGTTTTTATTCCCAGATATTTTTCTTCAAATGATCCTGAAGGAAATGTTGTATCTGCACAAATTGGTTGGATGTAGCAGCCATAGTCTTGACTGGTAAAAAAAAGATTCTTTTTGTTTTCCGGTGTTCCTGTATCAAGCCATTTTTTTAGCGTTTGATAAATATTTCGCGAAGGAAATGATCCATCGGCAAGGATGACGTGATCAAATAACGAAAACAGTTGATCGAGTTCGACTGTTCCATCATACGGTGCAGACCAGCGATCGTATTTGTTCAATTTACTTGTGTATATTAATGTTCCTGTTTCAAGGGGAAATTGTGTATTGTTATAGATAAATAATCGAGGTTGAGTTTTTTTGAAAATTTTATAGCTGCGAACGCTTAATTGTGTCACATTCCCATGCTTATCGACTGCACGAATGTACCAATATATAGTATCACCCGGTTTACCTCCCGGTAACTGTAAACAATATTTTTCCATGAATGTACAAAACTGGATTGAATCATATTTTGCAGGGCTTCCCTTTTTAAAGAAAACGGTAACACATTCTAACGAATCAAAAAAACCATTGCAGCCTCCTGGGATGATTTCAAAACAGAGATCACGCGGTTTCGTTGAAAGAGTAGTATTAAACGAAGTAGGGGTAAGAATTCTGAAAGTAGGGGGTCGGCACGTTGTATATTCAATCACAACATACATTCCCCATTCGTAATCACCTCGCATATGCCAACCATTATCAAGGCCGGGGGATAAACGGCCGGTTTCATACCATTTGTACGAATGATATGGAGGTGTATTTGCGTTAGCCCAAGAAAGTATTTCCATTCTCTCATCGTTAAGTGTTAGTATATCAGATTTTTTTGTGTCATTGGAAATTGTAAATCCAAACAATTCCCCCAACCTTACGTTCATCGAATCTCCCCAATCCTTTAATTTGATACCTTGCCATACATTGGAATCAATAGTAAGTTGGACACCCCCGGGATACCAACCGGCAACTTCGGTTCCTAACGGATCAAAATTCCATGTGGCCGAGTCTGCTCCACCATTACCATAGAACCAGGTGTTTCCTGTTGTCGGTTTGAAAGGGGTCACCATTCCATCACCATCATTAGGATCTTTGTAGTGCCCTAAAAACTTGGTCTGCACACTTGAAGGACGAGTGGCTAATTTAGGATCCACTCGCCAAGCTCGGATAGTCGCTTTACGAATGGTTCCTCCTCTTTCATAATTTCGCCACCAAAATTCCGTCACTCTTCCTCCCGCGGCGGGTGTATACCATTGTAAAGCAATATCTTGATGAGTCCATCCAAAATTTGTTGTTAACGATGATTCATTCGGATAATACCGCAATGTATCAACCAGACCCAGTGATTTGTCCGGGCTTATCATTGAAGTTTTTTCATTTTCGATCCGTGCGATAACATCTTGGGCACGTTCCCCTTTTTTGAGAGGAATCGCTTCCTGTTGTCCATTTCGGCCGATATGAAGAAGAACGCGCTCTTGCGCGTTGAGAGAAAATGAAAAGAGCAAAATAAGGAGGATTGTTTTCATATTTTGAATAGAATAGAATTCCGAAATCTTAAAGATTTCGGAATTCTGATATTTTGGAACAGCCTAGCCTGCCAAAAAACTGGCGGGTAAACTGTCCGTTCCGACATTACTTCATCAATAGCATTTTCTTTACGTTCATAAAATTACCACTGTACATTTTATAAAAGTACACCCCGCTAGCAAGAGATTGCGCGTTAAATGTTGCGCTGTGCGATCCCGCTTCTTTTGTCTCGTTCACTATTGTTGCTACATTTTGGCCGAGCGTGTTATAGATTGAGATATTCACACTACTTTTGACTGGAATGTTATATTCAATTGTTGTTGATGGATTAAAGGGATTAGGATAGTTTTGTTGTAATGAATACGCCGCTGGTAATTTTGCTTCGTCTATTTTCACATCGGTCACAGCATCCATAAATACATTAACAAGAGAATTCACATCACCCAGTAATCGATATTTAGGATCTGTAATTTTTGAATAATCCGAATTATGAAGCGATGTATCACTTCGAAATTGTAATGAACCGACATCAAGTGCAAAAAACATCGTATTAAAGTTTGTTCCGGCGTTTCGTATTCCATATACATTTTGACCGGAAGCATCTTTAAAAACCGGTTTTGCTGAGGCGGTTGGAGTCATGAAATCGGGATATGAAGCAAATCCAAGCTCAAACGATGGATAATACCACAGAGTTGTTGCACTATCAGCATTATATTTAATAATATAATTCGTGACGGTGTCAGACTGAGGAGTGATCTTAATTGGACGGTTTGTTGGCCCCTGGTCTTGAGGACCGAGCTTTTTAATACCAAGATATTTTTCTTCAAAAGCACCTATTGGAAATGTTGTATCACCACAGGCTGGTTGAATATAACAACCATAATCTTGACTGGTGAAAAAGAGAGTTTTCTTTGTAGTTGAACTTCCTGTTCCAATCCATTCTTTTAGTTTTGTATAAACATCTCGAGCAGGAAAACCACCATCGGCAATCAAAATATTATCGTACAAAGCATAAAGTGTTGACAATTCTTTAGTCCCATCACGTGGTGCAGACCATTGATCATATTTCGATGGACTGCTCGTATAGATTAATGCTCCCGTCTTAAGGAAATATTGAGCATTATTATGAACAAAAAGGCGATCATTATACCGTTTGAAAATTCTGTATTGGTAAAGTGGAGAAGATTTTCTTGTTGAACGATTCCCAGTAGCAATCACTTTGAAAAATATAGTATCTCCATAATCAAAACCGGGAATTGTTCCAACATAATTTGGAAAACTTTCACGTATCATTAACGTACTATCAAAGATTCCACCTGATCCTTTCCTATAAAACAATGTAGTATAATCAACCGATTCATAAGGAATTCCACATCCTCCCCAACCATCAATTGTTGCAGTCACTTTTACTGGAAACGTACCGAAAGTTGTAGAAACAGGATTGACAAAAAATCGAGGTGGTCGATCTGTACAATAATCAATTACTACATACATTCCCCATTCATAATCACCGCGCAAGTGCCAGCCATTATCCACTCCTGGAGCTGAACGACCGTTTTCATACCATTTATACGAATGATATGGTGCAGGATTTAAATTAGTCCACGAAAGAATCTCCATCCTTTCGTCTGTCTCTATCAATATATCGTTTTTCTTTGTTTCATTTGAAATTGTGAAACCGAACAGTTCTCCTAATGAAACCACAATTGTATCGCCATAATCTTCAAATGCAATTCCCTGCCATTGATTGGAATCTAAAAAAACCTGTAAACCATTTTTAAATCCCGATGCTTCCGTCCCCAATGGATCAAATCTCCACGTTGATGAATCAGTACCACCATTACTGTAAAACCATTGATCGCCATTTTCAGGTTTAAATGGTGTAACATGTCCATCGCCGTCATTGGGATCCTTATAGTATCCTAAATGTTTTGTGAGCACACTTGATGGGCGAGTTGCAACTTTAGGATCTACTTTCCATGCACGGATTGTTGCCTTTCGAACAGTACCCCCTTTTTCATAATTCCGCCACCAAAATTCTTTTATAATGCCACCCGCAGCAGGAGTATACCACTGCAAAGCAATATCTTGATGAATAAAACCAAAATTTGTTGTCAGCGATGCTTCGTTAGGATAATATTTTAATGTATCGATGAGACCGTTTGGTTTTTTGGAATTGAGCAAATGAGATTTCTCATTTTCGATCCGTGCGATAACATCTTGCGCACGCTCCCCTTTTTTGAGGGGGATCGCTTCCTGCTGTCCATTACGATTGATGTGAAGAAGTACGCGCTCTTGCGCGTTGAGAGAAAATGAAAAGAGCAAGATGAAGAGGATTGTTTTCATTTTTTGAAAAGAATAGATTCCCGAAATCTTAAAGATTTCGGGAATCTGATATTTTGGAACAGCTTAGCCCGCCAAAAAACTGGCGAGTAAACTAATCGTTTCGACACAATAAAATGGATATCATTATCCAATTTGTAAAGCAATTACTGCAAAGTAACTAATTGACCAAACTTCTGCAATCACGTAAACACGTGGTTCTGAAAATTAGACCTTCTAATAGTGGCTAAATCGCTTTAAAAATGAACATCCCGCAATGAAAATATCAATGCGGGATGAAAAAGAATTCTTATTTCCAAAAAAGACTCCTCGACCGTCTTGTCAAACGGTTCGAGGATGAATGGATTATTTCATCAAAACTAGTTTTTTCGTCTGGACAAATTCACCGGTCTTTAATTGATAGAAATAGATGCCGCTAACTAATTTTGAAGCATCGAATTTCACTTCGTATGTTCCCGATTCTTTTACTTCATCAACAAGTGTTGCAATCTCTTTTCCCAAAACATCAAAGACCCGCAGCGTAACGTGTTTCGATGAGCCGTTCGAAGGAATGCCGAATTGAATTGTGGTTGTCGGGTTAAAGGGATTTGGATAATTTTGTCCTAACGAAAAATGAGAAACAATCTCATTTGATTGAACAACTTCCGTTGAAGTACCCGTGGTAAAATTAAATTGAAATGTAAACGCTCCTTCATATTCCGGAGTCTCTGCCGCAACGCGCCAGTAATGTTTTTTGGAAAGCAGAAGTCCTGACATCTGTTTTGTAGTGTCCGTAATTCCCTTTTGATCATACACAGTTGATGTCTGCGAAAAACTTGCCGAGGTGGCAACGTGTACATGGTACGAAACTGCGCCGGAAACTTTATTCCATCCTAATTTCACATTCCCTGGTTGATTCACCGATCCGCTGGCAGGAAATTGCAACGTTGGAATCGAAACAGCAGTAGTGAATGAACGGATAGGAGAAAAAATACTACGATGTCCACCATTATTGGCAGAAACACGCCAAAAATATTTCTTCAGTCCCAATTGCACACTCGCCAATCGATACGATGCACCGCCAATCTCCGTAGAAAATACTTTTGTCGTAAAATTAGAATCCGTCGCAATCTCCAAATGATACAATACGGCTCCACTCACCGGCGACCAGATCACATTGGAATCGAGCGTTATACGATTTGCATCGTTAAGTGGCAGAATCATTGTGGGAACTGACGGGACTGAATCGTTTGTGCCGATCTTCGTCACGAACATATCAATCTTTTTTAAAGGATTGTCATTTGCATCACGCGGTGAAGCAACAATGGAATCACAAATATTCATACCGGAAATAACTTTTCCATATGCCGTATATTGCGCATTCAACGAAGTAGCATTGGCCACACAGATAAAGAATTGCGAATTGGCACTGTTCGGATCGGTATCGCGCGCGGCACCGAGGATTCCCCGAAGATACGAGACATTATTAAATTCAGCCGGAACATTGGTCTGACTCGGATCTCCATTCCCCCATGTTTCCCGCGGAAGATGTTTTGAATTCGGGTCCCCTCCTTGAATGACAAATCCGGGCACAACACGATGAAACGCCGTGGTATCATAAAATTTTATCGCCACAAGACTGTCAAAATATGCGACCGCCTTTGGAGCAATCAGCGGGAACAGTTCAACGTTAAATGAACCGATCAAAACCCCTTCCCGTTTTGTCTCGATTTTATAGATTGGTTTTGCAGATTCTACCTGAGCATAGGCGGGAAATGCATACAACATTAAAAAAACCATGGTCACAAATTTTTTCATAAATCACCTTTTTGAAATGAATATTTTATCAATTGCGTTTGCGCAGTCAAATCCGCTTTGCACTGCTCCTTCAATCGTCGCCGGTAATTTTGTATCGGTCCAATCGCCGGCAAGAAAAAGATTGTCAACAGCTGTTTGATGGCCGGGACGAAACTGATCGAGCCCAACCTTTGGAGAGAAGGTTGCACGTTTTTCCTTAATAATCAACGAATGAATCACTTTTGCCACCGAAGCAGTGGGATAAAAGCGTTTCAATTCACAATGAGCAATCTCTACAATCTCATCTTTTTCTTTCTCTACAAGATCGTGAGCACCGCTGACGACCAACGCAAGATACATCAATCCTTCATTTTCCCGCCCATAGATCTTGGATTTGTTAAAGACCCAATGAATAGGTGAATCGAGCAGCGCGGCAAATTGTTCCTGCATAAAATGGGCATCCAGCCAGAGATGGATAGTGATGATGGGTGAAGAGACAAATTTATCGATGTTGTTCAGTCCGATCGATTCAGCATTTCCAAACAACTTTGGAATATCGAAATACGGAACCGCGGAAATTACCATTGTAGGTTTGATCACTTCACCCGATTCGAGCGTAACGCTCTCAAGATGCGATGCACGAATGGAAATTTGTTTCACGGAAACATTTGTCAAAATCTTTCCGCCCCGTTTTTGAATATACTCAACAGCACCATCCACCAACACGGAGCTCAACCCTTTTTTCGGTATTACCATGGACGAGTTCTTCCTGCTTCCAAAGAATGCACTTTTGAGCACTTTCACAAAAAGTGAAGCGGAAATTCTATCGGTGGAATCGTTCAGTGCACCAATGGCAATAATGTCCCACAAATATTTTTTATTCTCAATTGGCTGTTTCAACTCATCAAGCCATTGGGCAACGGAAATTGATTGTAAGTGTTTATCGGTATCAGGATTCTTAAACAATAGCGATATTCCAACGCGCAACAATGCAAGTCTGTTCGAAAACGAAAGAGTTTCCAAGTTCAATAATCCAGCTAGGACGTTGAATGGTGCGGGAAGTGAAATTGTTTTCAGACTTGACGAAGATTTTTTGGGATCACGAAAAACGATGGAGAGATTTGGTTGGATTTCAACAAGGGACAATTTGTCAATCATCCCAAGATAGTTAAGCGTTGAGTGATAACATCCCATCATCAGATGCTGTCCGTTGTCGACTTCGTCACCAGTTTCGGGATGAACAAATGAATACGTTCGTCCGCCGAGACGCTGGCGTTGTTCAACAAGAAGAACTGAATAACGTTGGGAAGTGAGGGCAACGGCTGCTGAAAGTCCGGCAAGTCCGCCGCCGATAATCAGTACATCGGGAGTGCTGGAAGGAGTCATTACTTTCTGTGCTTCCACCAAACATTTGCTGTAATCAGAAGTTTTTTCGCATTAGATATTTTAATACGGCGGGTAAAGACATTGTAATCAGCTTTTTCAATATCCTGCAGAAGACGGAAATAAATTTCCTGCATAATTAGTGCGGCGAGGAAGAGTGGTTTATCCTCTTCGGAAAGGTGTTTGATGGCTTCGGTGAAATACGATCGTGCACGTTCCGCCTGATACATCATCAATCGTTTGAACTTTACATTGTATTTACCGGCGAATAATTCCTCTTCACTATAACCAAAATAATCAAGATCACGCTGCGGCAAATATATTCTTCCCTTGTTCGCATCCGAAGCAACATCACGTAAAATATTTGTCAATTGCAAGGCAATGCCGAGATTCTCCGCATACTCTTTTGCTTCTTCATGCTTATAACCGAAAATTTCTGTGCAAATTAATCCAACGGTAGATGCTACGCGATAACAATACATTTTTAGATCATCGAACGTTTCATATCTGGTCTTCACCAGATCCATTTCCATTCCTTTAATCAGCTCATGAAAATGGTGAAGCGGAATCTTGAATCGTTTAATAATCTGCGAGAGTTTGTTGACCAGTTGATACCGGGATGTTCCAGCCAAACCAAGTTCAAATTCTTTTGCCCACTGCAGCAAATGAATCCGTTTGGCGGAAACACTCTCTTCTTCATCAACAATATCGTCCGCTACTCGGCACCAGGCGTAAACAATGTTGATCGCTTCCCGCTTTGGTTTGGGAAGCAGCAAGAAAGAATAATAGAAATTACTCCTTTTGTTCTTATCAACAAATTCAACTGTCAGTAACTGTTCCATATTTATCGGAATAACGCCCTTAAAAATATTTTTGCAAAATCAATTGAATTCAATTTCGGACGATGGGTGCGGGTATCAAACTGTTGTTGTTTAATCTTTTCCAAGATTCTCATTCCCCCGTGCCAGATCATTCTCAGTTCAAAACGAAAATCATTTGCCACAAGCAGGAAGAGCGGTTTCCCTTCGTAAAACATCGCTTCAGCAATGTTTACCTGCTTTTTCATTAATGCACGAAAAGCACTGTCATTTCCCCCAGAGAGAAGATTCTCTTTTACGATGTTAAATTCTTGCAGATCAGCTTTGGGAATATAGAAACGATTTCTGCTTGTATCAACAGAAATATCCTGCCAGAAGTTCGTTAATTGTAAAGCAGTGCAAATTTTATCGGATAATCTTACTGTTTCGTCGTTTGAACAGTTAAACACTTGAAGCAATAACCGTCCGATAGGATTTGCGGAATATCGGCAATACTCAAGGATTTCATCAATAGTGTTGTACGTCGGATTTGAGGAGTCCCGGCGAAATGCTATCAATAGATCTGTAAATAATTCCGGAGAAAGCTTATGGAAGCGAATGATAGAAGCAAGCTCAATAAAGAACGGATTATCACTTGTTCCATTCAAGCCATTTTCTAAAAGTTTTTGCCATTCATCTAATCTTGCAATCCGTTCTGATGCAGAGATCGACCCTTCATCGGCGATATCATCCGCCGTTCTGGCAAATGAGTAAATCAGGTGAATTGGTTTTCGATACTTTTTAGGAATGAATAGAGAACCGACCGGAAAATTTTCGTAATGGTGTTTCGCAAGATGTTCCAGAGAATTATTCATGAACAAGTTTTGACAGAGTATCGCGAGACCGGATAAATGAATCCAACAGTCCGAATTTGCATAATTATCACTTTATTTCACAGCACTTTCTGATTGTTCCTTATTATGATATTGTTTCACTCAAATACCTTCTGTATCGTAAATAGGCAATCTATTTTCACAAGAGCTCTTTTGAGACAAATATCACAACTATCGTAAAACCGGACATTTGTCCTTTGACTCTCTACTTCTCTTATTGTACTTTCACCAATGCAATATATTGAACTTCGATATACGGATTAACATTCATGACCAAAAGTAATTCTGTTCTTCCAAGTGTAAGCAAATTTGTCAATGATTTATTTGACCGTAAAAGTACAATTGCGGCAATGTATCATAATTTTGACCACACACTTGATGTTGTTGCAAATGTAAAAGAAATCGCGAAGGCGGCAAATCTTAGCAAAGAAAAAACAGAGATCATTGTCATTGCAGCATGGTTCCACGATACCGGTTATCTCTTTTCGCCGGAGGAACATGAAGAACGCAGTATTGTCATCGCCACGGACTTCTTAAAAAAAGCCGGTTACCCAAGCGAAAAGATAAAAGATGTGGCGGGATGTATTCGAGCAACTAAAGTACCGCAGCGACCAAAAAATTTAATCCAGGAAGTGATGGGAGACGCCGACCTCCTCTCCTTGGGAAAATCCGACAGCATTGAAAAGGGAGAATTGTTGCGCGCGGAGATCGAAAGTCTTTCCGGCAAAACAATGAGTGAACGGGAATGGATTAAACAAAGCATCAAGTTTTTTCAGGGACACCACTATCACACTTCGTACGCTGTTCAACGATACAGTGAGAGTCGAAATAAAAATCTTCACGACCTGGAACGGCGTTTGGAAAAACTTGAACAAAGGAAAAAACCGTCGAAGAGCAGCACAACGAAGAAAAAATTACGTCCAAAATCCTGAAGTGCAGACTAACAACCAAAAGCCGGACATTGTTCGGCTTTTTCATTTACGGCAGCATCATCGAAAAAATTTCTATCCCATCTTCCCCTTGTGTATCTATAACACTTAGTCGTATAGATTTATTCACAAAAAAATCCAACCGCATAAATCCTTGAAACGGCGATGCGAAGATTGTGTTATCACCGTACGTTAATGCCTCTTGATGTTTTTGGATCCCTTTTCCGCTCACCAGATAGAGATGGCTTGCTTTTTTGCTGAGCACTTGAAGTGTATGCTCATGCCCGGAAGCATAGGCTGTTACATTGAATCGAGAAAGCACACTATCAATGGCATTTCGCATTTCTCTATTTTTTGAACCTGAAAGATCTTGATCTGAAATCCCCCATATCCGTGAGAGAGGATAGAGAGAACCGATCCCTGGCAGCGGCACCCACAGCCACGGGACAATTTTTCGTAATGGGAAGATATGATCTTTCCATCCAAAAAAACCGCCATGTTCCCCATGTGTTTCAAGAGGATGATGTGCTACTACAATTACATTTCGATCTTTTCCAGATTCCAATACGAATGAAAGTGAATCGAGGAAACGCTTCATTGTCTGACTCTCAATGGAATCATGATCATACAGCGGTTTGTTGAATGAATGCAGCCACCATTCAGTATCGATAGCAATAATTCGAATGTCGTTCCCAATTTCTACTACAGTCGGTCCAGGTAAACCGTGTTTCGGAAGCAATGTGACATGCGAAAGATTTTTCGAATCGATGAACTCCTCTTCTCGTTGAATGGTCTTCCAACCGTTCTTCCCCTGATATTCCCAATCGTGATTTCCCGGGATGAAGATTGTCTGAGCTCCGCTCTCTGTTCCAATCTTGATCTGCTCTTCCAGTCTTCGCTCCATCTCTTTCCGTAAAGGATCATTAATTTCCGGAAGTCCTCGCGGATAGATATTGTCGCCAAGAAAAATGATCGTGGAGGATTTCGGTGATTGTGAGGCTTGTTGCGTCAATATTCGAAACGTCGGCTCGACACCATCACTCACAGGTTCACCTGCATCTCCAATCAAAAACAACGAGTGAGTAATCGAATCTTGAACAATGTTGGAAGAAGAAGGATAATGATTATTGATGTAAATGGATTGGATGCCGCATCCGCTAAACACTACAACAAGCAGAAGAAGTGATTTAGTTACCATGGACAGAAAATTCCATCACTTTTTTCTTACGATATCCAAAATGACGAAGCAACGATTGAACGATACGCTCTGATGCTTTTCCATCGCCATAGGGATTCACTGCTGTGGACATAGACCGATATACTTTTTTATCGCTTAATAATGAATCCGCCACTTTTACAATATTTTTGGATTCAGTACCGACAAGCTTCACTGTCCCAAATTTTACTGCTTCAGGACGCTCAGTCACCTCGCGTAATACAAGAACTGGTTTACCTAATGATGGAGCCTCCTCTTGAAGTCCTCCGGAATCAGTGATCACGGCGTATGAACATGCGATGAGATTAATAAAATCCGCATAATTTAACGGTTCCATCAAAACGATGTTGGGAATCTCTTTTAACATTTCAAAGACAGTTTCCCGTACAGCAGGATTTAGATGGACCGGAAAAAGAAAATTAACACCAGCATGTTTGTGCGAAAGCAGTTTCAGGGCAGAACAAATCCTAAGCATTGGGTTTCCTAAATTTTCCCTACGGTGAATCGTTACAACAACAATCTTTTTCTTTTGCGCAATAATCTCATTCACTTGTTTCGAAGCAAATGCATATCCCGGTTTCACCGTTCGCTGCAATGCATCAATCACCGTGTTGCCAGTACAAACGATTGATGTTTTTGGAATACCTTCTTTCAGTAATGCTTTCGTAGCATTTTTTGTTGGAGTGAAATGAAAATCGGCAATGTGAGAAGTTAATCGGCGATAAATCTCTTCGGGGAATGGATACATCTTTTCATTCGTGCGCAGGCCGGCTTCAACATGTACAATCGGTATCTTCCGGTGAAATGCTGCAACACTGGAAGCAAATGTTGTTGCAGTGTCACCTTGCACAATTACCATATCCGGATTTTCCATTGCCAGCACGTAATCCAGCTTTTCTAAAATATTTTGCACGAGCAACGATAATGATTGTCGTTGTCCCATCACGTTCAAATCATAATCCGGTTTGATCTGAAAAACCGCGAGAACATCATCCAGCATTTCACGGTGTTGGGCTGTCGTGATCAGACAAAGGTTGAAATATTGTTGATACTGCTGCAGTTCCTGAATAACCGGAGCAAGTTTAATCGTGTCTGGGCGGGTGCCAAATATGACCGCTATTTTTTTCTTCTTGATGTTCACAGTGACGTCAAGATAAAAATAAAACTGAAAAGAATCCTTCTATTTTTTATATTGCAGTATTCTTTGAAAGGACTCACATGCGCGTCATCATTCAACCAAATTATGATCTGGCCAGCAAGTGGACGGCATCATACATCGTCAAAAGAATTCGGGATTTTAAACCTACATCAAGCAAACCGTTCGTTCTTGGACTCCCCACAGGTTCTTCACCGATTGGAACATATAAAGAATTGATAGCTTTGTATCGAGAAGGGCTTGTGTCGTTTAAGCATGTTGTCACCTTTAACATGGATGAATATGTCGGCCTCCCCAAAAACCACCCTGAAAGTTACCATTCATTCATGTGGAACAATTTTTTCAGTAAGGTAGACGCGAACGAGAAAAATGTGAACATCTTGAACGGCAATGCAAAGGATTTGGAACAGGAATGCGATGATTACGAAAAGAAAATAAAAAAGGTCGGTGGTATTAACCTCTTCCTTGGAGGAATAGGCCCAGACGGACACATTGCATTCAACGAACCGGGTTCTTCCCTTGCCTCACGAACACGTATTAAAACGTTAACGTACGATACTGTAGTAGCCAATTCCCGATTCTTTGACAACGACGTCGCCAAAGTGCCGAAAACCGCATTAACAGTTGGCGTAGGGACAATTCTTGACTCAAAAGAGATCTTGTTGATCATTTCCGGACACACAAAAGCGCGTGCGCTTGCTCATGTTGTAGAAGCAGGGGTAAATCATATGTGGACGGTCAGTGCACTGCAGCTTCACCCAAAGGGAGTCATAGTGTGTGATGATGAATCGACCTATGAATTAAAAGTCGGCACTGTTAAATATTTCAAAGATATTGAATCGTTACATCTTGATCCGAGATCATTGTTGAAATAACTAGAAGTGGTCTCAAAAATATCTAATCATTGTCATTTCGAGATGCGAAGCATCGAGAAATCTCGATTTTGTCTTCAATTATAAAAACGAGATTCCTCACTTCGTTCGGAATGACAATAAAATTCATTTTTGAGACCACTTCTACCTATCTGTATGAAGAATAAAAAACCGGAAGTCTCGATGAGCTTTCCGGTTTTTTTTGGAAGCTTTTCTTAAGTCATTCTGAATCTGAGTTAAAGTTTATCCATTTTTTAGTGCGATTAGATTCTCTGACCATCCCGGAAAACGGATGGCCTCAGAATACCTGGGTGTTTAATTTAGGCCAACAGAGGTTATTTTTTTTCTGAAGCAATAATCTGTTTTAAATTCTCTACATCACGTCGAACCGATGCTGTCTTCTCCCGATCTGTTTCCATCGAAAGATATTGTTCAAGATTTGTCAGCGCAACCCGATAATTCTCTTTGTACCAATAGGAAAGACCAGCGTTAAGATATGCCGGGGGAAAATGGGGATTGATGAGTTTGGTTTTTTCAAAATAGATCAACGCAGAATCAAATTGTTGTGCTCGAACATAAGCCGTTCCCATAGAAAAAGCAGAGATTGCCTGGCGGGGATTTAATACTTCACCTCGTTGATACTCTTTCATTGCGGCTGGGATGTTGCCGACAGCTGCATAAACATTCCCGATGTTGTTGTGAATATGGAACGATTCTTTGTACCGAATCGCCTGCTGATATTCATATAATGCTTTCTCATACAGTTTCATATTAAAATAGTTCATTCCGATATATTCATGTTCCATAGAAAATTCATCGTCAATCTGCACATTCAGAATAGAGGTGAGAGCTACAGAAAAAGCCACGCATCCGGCAGCAATCGCGAGTGCTTTGTTGTTTCGCGTTTTCCACTGCACTATCATCCAATCAATTCCATAACCCGCAAAAAGAATAAAAAAAGGAATTGAAGATAATCGGAATCTATCCGTTACAAAAAATAAAACTACGGAGAGAATCTGTGCACTCAAAAATCCAAACAGCAGTAAATGTTCCTTCCAATTTTTTCGTAAAGCAATGATACCAACAAACGATAATGGGAAAAGAATGGAAAATGAAAGCAAATAGCCTAACATTGGCACGGCATTCTGAGAAATGAAGTGATAATTATATCCAAGCTGACCTATTTCTTTATGATGGAAAAACAATACTGTTTTTTGGAAAATAAGAGTAAGATACTTCACAGGTTGTTCGGTAATATAAACCAATGCTTCCTTCATCCAATGGGAAGAAGCTTGCCCCGCCGTAAAGCGTTTCCCGGTTGTTGTTTCCAAAAAAACTCTGCCATCCGGATCGTTTGCAAGATCGAGACCATCAACATTATAATAGACCCCAACCGCTTTTGGGTTATTTCCCAAATAGAAATTCAGCCCACCATTTGACGTTATAGGTATCAGTTCTTTAGAAACCGCATAATTCCTAATGGTTACAGGAAGAACAATAATAGAAACAGCAGCAACAAGTACAATAACTGTACGTGCAGGAGACAGTCTTGTTTTATCAATTGATAAGAATATCCACAACACTGCCGCTCCAATCACCAGAATATCCGTTGGACGGCAAAGAATGCTTGCGCCAAGAATAAGACCTGAATAGATCCACCATCGTAAATTTTGTTCATCCTTAGCTCTCATCAAAACATAAAACGAAAGTATCAACAAAAATACTTTTACCGTTTCCACTAACAAAAGATTTGCAAAGAGATAGAGCGGACCATACAACGATGCAAGAAGAGCCGCAAAAAAGGCAGCTCTGCGATTAAATATTTTTTCTGCCGACAAGAAAATTAAAAGAGTCGTTCCAATGCCAATTGCGTTTTGGATCAGTCGGACAATATCAAGACTCTCCCCCGTTATAGAATAGATGACGGCGAGAAAATACGGATAGAACGGAGTCATGAGAAACGGTTCTTTCCCGATCCAATCCCCTGTCGTAATGATACTTCGCGCCCATTGGTTATAGGTAGAAGCATCCGACCAGACGGCATAATGAAAAACCGATGCATTCCACTGATTAAGAATAATAATCCTTAAAACCACACTCACACCGATGACAATCGATAACAGTTGACCACGGTTTTCGAAGAAAGTCTTTTGCTGTTTTGGTTGTTTCTTTTTCATCGCCCAAACATAGCATAAAATACCCGTTCAACGCAAGATTTCATTTGCACGAAAGCGCATCATTTTCTAACTTCGTTCATCATGGCTGAAACGTTTGACATTGGACTGGCATGGGATTGGGAATTTGATAAAGACTTTGTCTTTGGCATTGAGAATGAATGTATTGCCATTGGCCTTTCCACTTTTCGGATTGAGCCTCATAACATTGAATCCATCACACGGCTTGTCCGAACAAGAAAGATCTCGTTCCGGACATTTTTGGACAGAGCGTCTGATTCCGATGAAAATTTTCTTCCCTTAGCAAAAACTTTGACGCGATCGAAAACGTTAGTTTTCAATGAGTATGCCAGAGTTGAATACGCAAAAGATAAAGCCAACATGCATCTTGCGTTGATGGGCGAAGGGATCAATGTTCCATATTCCATCATCATCTCACCCTTTAGTAAGAAACGGGAAGTAGAATTAAGTCTGACGGAACTTGCACATTTGGGACGACCATTCATCATAAAACCGGCAAACACCACCGGGGGGGGACTTGGCGTTGTCCTTGGTGCAGAAACGTTAAAAGATATCCTTGAAACGAGACAACATCACAAGAATGATACCTATTTGCTGCAGGAGACGGTGCAGCCTGCCAATCTGGGTGGAACGATCGGTTGGTTTAGGGTTTTTTATGCATTTGGCATCACGATAATCTGTTGGTGGGATCACCGAACGCATATCTACCGGGAATTGAGCAAACAGGAAGAACGAAAATTTAAACTTCAAGAACTTCGTGCTATTATGCTCACCCTTTACAAGATCTGCAAACTTGATTTTTTCTCTTCCGAAATCACGTTGACAGAAGATGGGAAGTTTGTTGCTGTAGATTATGTCAATGAAATCTGCGACATGCGTCTACAATCGAAACATTTCGATGGGGTTCCAGATGGCGCGGTAACTCAAATTCAGCAACAATTTGCAAAATACGTCAAATCACAAATAAAAAAGTAATTATTCACGTGACAATACCAGATTTAATTTGAAACGCTGTATTTTTGGTACTTACAATCAAGTTAACTCTAAGCATTTAGATAGATATGTTGATGAATTTGAATTTAGGTTTAATTCTAAGCATGTTAAAGACACTATAAGATTTGGCTTAATGTTAAATTTGTGCAATGGACGATTGACGTATAAAAACCTTATTCAAAAAATACTAAGTGAATTATGGATAAGAAAGAAAGAAATCCAAAGCCCCAAAAGACAGCCAATAAGAATACAAAAAATTCTATGCCTGTGAATATTGTTGAAATTCAAAAGGTAGAAAATTCCAGCGGTAACAAATCAAATACTAATAAACCCAATGATGAAATAAAAAATTCTCTGTGGAATAAAATTAAGGAAAAACCCGACCAATGGCTTTTGGTGTTTTTGACCTTCTCTATTGTTGTTACCGGGGTAGTTCAAACCTGCGTTTATAGGGACTCTACCCATGTTGATTTGAGAGCATATATTGGAATTGATAAATTTAGACTTAATCAATTTGCTGCCGATCAAGAGCTTGTTGTTGCTTATGATATTATTAATACCGGGAAAACACCTGCAAGGGAAACTAAATATTGGGGGACGATAAAAATTGGGGGTACCGGGGTTTATGAATCTGAATTTGATGCTATGAAGCGTGGAAAATATACAGGCACATCATCTCCCAGCATACCCAACGGTGTCCCAGTCCCAGCGACGATTAATTCTAACATCATTTTGAACGCATCTCAAATAAGCGACATTAAAGACGGGAAAATGAATATTTTTGCTTATTCTCGATGTGAGTATATTGACATTTTTGGAGAAAAACACTTCGCTGATTTTTGTTATTCTTATAAACCCGGTAGAGGATTTTATATCTTTGGCGAATTCAACGGAGCAAACTAACATGAAAAGACAACTTACACCCAAACCCAAAAAGGACAACGTCCTTAAATACGAGAAGCCCTTGAAACTCGATATGAGTTTTGAGGAAGCTATCAACCGTATCGTCCGCGTTGATCCTAAAGAACTACAAACCAAGTAAATCTTTTTAATGAGAGATTTTAACTCGCGCCAAAAACCGTTATTTCGTGGTATTGTCATCTATATAGCTCCCAATAAAAAAGTCGGCTTGACTTTTCAGCGAGCTATTGATACATTCAATAGGGTTTAACTCTATTTTGAACATATTCCGGAGGAATTCATGTTTCGTTCATCTTTGTTACGATTTTTTCTTATCGCTTCTCTTTTATCAATCGGTCTCATCGGTTGCGGCGGCTCGGAAGAGGCGGTGTTGGAAGACGAATTGGTAACTGATACTGGAGTTACAGAAGAAACACCGCAGGAAGAAACACCCACAGAAGAAACTCCGACTGAAGAACAGGCACCAGTTGAAGAACCCGCACAACAACCTGCTCAAGAGCAACCTGTGCAACAAGAAGGCCCAACAAAAGAACAATTGCAAACCGATCTGGATGCCATTAAATCTGAAAACGTTCAGTTGAAAGATGAAAACTCCTCTTTGCAACAATCAAACAAAGATCTTGCGAGTAAAATCTCGGATTTAGAAGCTGCAAACGCTGCTCTCGCCTCTGCTCCAAAAAAATCTGAATCAGTAAAAATTGAACGACGGTCTTCCGCACCAGGTTCGTCATCTTCCGAAGAGATCAGAGCATATGAAGGTGCTGTTAATCAGGCGCGCAGTAGGAATTACCGCGATGCAATGAACGAAATGCAGACTTTATTGAATAGCGGAATTAAAGATGATTTTGCAGATAATTGCCATTATTGGCTTGGCGAATGCAGTTACCAGTTGAGAGAATACTCACAAGCAATTCAGCATTTTATGCACGTACAAGGATATCGATTCTCAGAAAAGAAAGATGATGCTCAGTTAATGATCGCTCAAAGTTATGAACGACTCGGCGATAAAGCGAAAGCTCAATCAGAATTCCAGAAATTAGTCGATATGTACCCCACAAGCGAATATGTAAAACGTGCACGAGCCAAATTGAAATAGACAAATACAAATTCGACCTGGCAAAAAAATATCCCTCGCATTGCGAGGGATTTTTTTTTTCTTTCCAACGTTCAACCTTCACGTAAAAATTTTTCACATAGCGTCACATCTTCTTCACTGCCGATAAATAGAGGTGTACGTTGGTGAAGTTCCGTCGGAACAACATCAAGAATACGCTTTTCGCCGTCGATTGCCCTCCCACCTGCCTGTTCGCAAAGATACGCAAGGGGATTATTTTCGTACATTAAACGCAGTTTTCCATTTTTATTTCGAGAGTCACCCGGGTATAAATAGATTCCTCCATATAAAAGATTGCGATGGAAATCCGCAACAAGGGAACCGATATACCTGCTTGAATACGGACGTGATGTCGCTTTATCTTCATCCTGCAGATATTTAATGTACTTCTTTACACCATTGTCCCACCATTTGTAGTTCCCCTCATTGACGCTGTAGATCTTCCCCCGTTTGGGGATCTTGATATCCTCATGCGAAAGAAGAAATTCTCCTATACTCGGATCAAGCGTAAATCCATGAACGCCGTCTCCTGTTGAATAAACCAACATTGTACTTGAACCAAACACAACGTATCCTGCCGCAATTTGCTTATATCCTGGCTGCAAGACGTCTTCTATTGTTCCATTTCCATGGTTCGATACTCTGCGATAAATGGAAAAGATTGTTCCGATGCTAACATTGGCATCGATATTTCCCGAACCGTCAAGCGGATCATACAGCAGCACATATTTCCCTTTTGGATATTGATCGGGAATGCCGATGATTGACTCATGTTCTTCCGAAGCCATCACGCAGAGATGGCCTCCATGATCCATTGCTCTAAAAATTGTTTCATCAGCAAACACATCTAACTTTTTTACTGTGTCACCAGAAACATTTTGTGTTCCGGCAACTCCCAAAATGTTTACCAATCCCGCTTTGCTCACTTCACGCCAAATGATTTTAATAGCAAGAGTCAAATCCCGTAGAACATTTGAAAAATGTCCTGTCGCACCGGGATGCTGGCGTTCTATGTCAATAATATGACGTTCTAACGTAACGATTTTACTTTGCGGCATGAATTTTAAACTCCGAAACTTTGTGAATTAAAATACTATTTCACAAAAAGTAGGAAAAATGAGGTGAAGGAGCAAGGAGAGAAAATTTATGCAGCTTCTTGTTCTTTATACTGCAGCAAATACAATTTGTGATAAATCCCTTTGTGCAGCAACAATTCCTGATGCGTTCCCATTTCGCGGATCTCACCTTTATGCATGACAACGATTGCATCCGCATTTTGTATGGTCGATAAGCGGTGTGCGATAACAATTGCTGACCGATGAGCAAGCAGTTTTTGAATAGCAGATTGGATAAGGATTTCCGTCTCCGTATCTACACTGGATGTTGCTTCATCAAGCACAAGGATCTTCGGATTGAAGGCCAGAGCTCGGGCAAACGAAAGAAGTTGTTTTTGTCCGACAGAAAGCGTGGATCCGCGTTCCTTCACTTCCTCATCATATCTCTTTGGCAATGAATCAATAAATCGATCAACACCCACAATTCGGCAAGCCTCTTGTATCTGTTCCAGTGATATCTCTTCATTTCCCAGATTGACATTCCCTTTGATATCTCCGGAAAAAAGGAAAACGTCCTGCAACACAACGGCAATATGTTTCCGCAAATCAGAAAGTGCAACCTCACGGATATTTATCCCGTCAATAAGGATCTCCCCTTTTTGAACCTCGTAAAACCGTGATAACAAATTGATAATTGTTGTCTTCCCTGCACCCGTATGACCGACAAATGCAACGGTTTCACCAGGATTGATTGTGAATGAGATATCCTTGAGAACCCAATTTTCATCATTATACGCAAACCAGACATTCCTAAATTCGATCTTTCCCGCAATATTTTCAAATTGCTTCGGTTGTTCTGCTTCTGCAATGAATGACGTATCATCCAACAGTTTAAAGATCCGTTCGGACGAAGCCATCGCTGTCTGCATGATGTTATATTTTTCCGAAAGGTCCCGAATGGGACGCCAGAACATTTCGTTGAATTGGAGAAACGCCATCACCGTACCAATGGTGACTGTCCCTTGAAGTGCGTTTCCACCCGCATACCAAATGATCAACCCAACAGAAATAGCTCCAATGAGATCCACTCCCGGATAAAAAATTGCGTAATAGAAGATCGATTTAATGTTTGCTTCGCGATGTCCCGCATTGTGTTGTTCAAATTCGCTGAACGCCTTTTTTTCCCGATTGAAGATCTGATCGACCAGCATACCGGTAATATGTTCCTGCATAAACGTATTGATTCTGGCAATGTACAAGCGGACTTCACGATATGCTTCGCGCGCTTTTTTCCGGAACAGGAATGTCCCATAGATCAAAAATGGCAGCACGCTTAGCGAAAGCAGAGCAAGTTCCGCATTCATAGAGAACATGAACCAAACGATACCGATAATCATGAAGACATCACTGAAGACCATCACAATTCCAGATGAAAACATTTCGTTCAGCACTTCAACATCGTTCGTCACACGCGTGATCAATCGACCGATAGGATTTTTATCGTAAAATTTTAATGACAGTCGTTGCAAATGCCGGAACAGTTCCATACGAAGATCAAAGATTGTCTCCTGTCCGATCTTTTGGGTGATGTAGGCATTATAATATTGAACGACACCGCGAATAATCAGCAACAGTAAAAAAAGGATCGTGGTTGTTAACAATCCGGCACTGTCCTTATTTGCAATGTTAACGTCTACGGCAATCTTGGTAAAATACGGACGAACTGCTTCGAGTCCCGATACGGCAAAAGATAAAAATATTGCCAACGCCACCTGCCACTTATAAGGGCGCAGATAGATGACCAGTCGCTTCATCAATTGAGCGTCGTATGCTTTCCCTAATATTTCGTCATCTTGCATAAATCAAGTCAAAAGTATTATGGCACGTCGCCCTTCAGGGCGACTATAAAATCCCATTTATCTGTTTTACAATATTTTCTAAAGAATACTTGTCAAAATCTTTTACGACAAGGAGAGATGAACCAATTTTGGATACATACGTCTTTGCTGATGAAAAGCTATAGTTTTCAGGATGTACAACAAGCCCCGCTTTTACCGGATTGTTATGGATGTAATTCACTTTAATTGCAAAATCGATTGCTTCGCGTAGAAAGACATCGTGAAACCCACCCTGCCATAATTTTTCTCCAACAGTATTTTGCTGCTTATTAATTTCTCTTGCAGATGCACCGTTGATATGGTTCATCAATTTTTCCAGTGTCATTTGTTCCGGCTGTTGTAATAGTAGATGAACATGATCCGGCATAACAACATACCCAAATAGCTTTATCTCTAAATCGACAACTTTTTTCTTCAGCACATTCAAATACGTTGTGCAGGCTCGCTCATTTGTAAACGGTTTGATACCTCGTGCACAATGCACAGATAGAAAGAATAATCCGTTTGGAATTGAAAAATGTTTCGGACGCATTGTTTATACGATTCGTCGGCGTAAACGCCGACTTTCCAGAAATATTACAATCCTTCAAGTTCCTTTTCCAATAATTGCTTCTGATATAATCCAGCATAAATTCCATTCAGCGTCACTAATTCGTCGTGTTTTCCTTGTTCAACAATCTTCCCCCCGTTCAAGACAATGATATTATCTGCATCTTTTACGGTAGATATTCTGTGAGCGATGATAATGCTTGTTCTTCCTTTCATCACAGTGCGCATCCGTTCAAGAATTGTTTCTTCGGTATAGGTATCAACCGCCGAAAGAGCGTCATCGAGAATCAGAATATTCGGCCGGCGCAAGATTGCACGGGCAATACTTGTCCGCTGTTTTTGTCCTCCGGAAAGGGTGATTCCGCGTTCACCCAGCATCGTTTCGAACCGCTGAGGGAAATCGGCGACATCCTTTGCAATCTGAGAAACGTCGGCTGCTTCATGAATTAATTCTCGCTGCGCTTCATCATCGCCATATCGAATATTTTCTGCAATCGAATCAGAGAAAAGGAATGTCTCCTGCGGAACGTATCCAATGCTTTTTCTTAACACCTCAATAGGTATTGTTTCAATATCAATGCCATCAATCAATAACTGACCGTCGGTAATATCATATAATCTTGGAATAAGATTTACCAACGAACTTTTCCCGGTACCGGTATAGCCAACAATCGCCAGTGTTGATCCTTTCGGGATTATTAAATTGATATTTTGAAGCGTCGGATTTTTTGCTGTTTCATGTGTAAAGTTCACATCCTTAAATTCAATCTCACCTTCGATGGACTCTATCGAAAAATCCGTTGAGTCCGTATTGCGAATATTCGGCACAGTGTCAAAGATCTTTGCGAGGCGTTTCATAGAAGCTGCTCCCTGCTGCCACATATTCGTGACCCATCCAAAGGCAATCATCGGCCAAATAAGGAGCGAAAGGTACGTCATAAATGCCGTCAGCGTTCCAATGGTCATTTCACCGCTGATTACTTTTAATCCACCAATATAGATCGTAATAATAATCGACAGTCCGACTAGAATGAACATCAACGGCCACATAATCGATTGCGCTTTTGCCAGAACGAGATTTTTTTTGAAATAGTCCCAGCTTGCTTTACGGAATTGTTCTACCTCATATTCCTCCCGTACATACGCCTTCACAACTCGAGCTCCCGAAAGATTCTCTTGCGCTTTCGTCGTCAAAATGGAGTACTGTTCCTGACGCTCATTGAACTTTTCGTGTATCACTTTCCCCAGATAATATACAGCGTAGGAAACGAATGGCATGGGAATCAACGCAAGCAATGTCAACTGCCAATCTTTTACAAACATCAGCACCAGAGACATAGAAAGAGTCATTAAAGTATCTGAAGGATACATAATCCCCGGGCCAAGAACATTTCGCACCGAACTGATGTCATTTGTAGCATGTGCCATCAAGTCGCCGGTGGGAGTATTTTGGAAATATGATAGTGGAAGTTTTTGAATATGGGAAAGGAAATCGTTTCGGAGATCGTATTCAATCTTTCGCGAAACAACAATAATCGTTTGTCGTGTAAGGAACAGCATAACACCGGCGATGAGAGCAAATCCCACAACGAGTCCAGAATACCACAGCAGATCTGTATGTTGAATTGATCCCTTCTCTAGTCCACGCTTTAATTCGTCAATCGCCTCGCCAATGAACCACGGAGTTGCCACAGTGAAAAGGTTACTCACAATCACAGTGACCAATCCTAAATACAGAGTGGTTTTGTACTTTGCTAAATATGGCAGAAGTCGTTTAAGGGATCCCATGTGTTTAAAATATCGAAACGGTCAAACGACCGTTCCAGATAAATAAGGTATTTTTGTCTTTTATTTTTTTGCCATTAACCGATCACGGAAAATTTTGTATACTGCTGTAACACTTTCGGAACAATAATTTTCCCTTCCGGTGTCTGATTGTTTTCGATAATCGCGGCCACAATTCTTGGAAGCGCAAGACCCGATCCATTCAGCGTATGAACAAATTCCTGCTTACCGGTCTCTTTTGACTTGAACTTAATGTTCATTCTGCGCGCTTGAAAGGTTTCAAAATTACTGCACGACGAGACTTCCAACCATTTCTGTTGTCCAGCAGCCCAAACTTCCAGATCGTATTTTTTCGTCTGCGTAAAGCCCATATCTCCTGTGCACATTAACAGAACACGATATGGTAAACCGAGAAGTTGTAATAAACGTTCCGCATCGGTGCGCAATGATTCAAGTTCGTCGTACGACGTATTTGGATGAACGAATTTCACTAACTCCACTTTATCAAATTGGTGGAGCCGATTCAATCCGCGAACATCCTTCCCATACGATCCCGCTTCGCGGCGGAAACATGGTGTATAACCAGCATATTTGATCGGCAGATCTTTCTCCTCAAAAGTTTCCTTGCGATGAAAATTGGTTACCGGTACTTCCGCAGTCGGAATCATATACAATTCGTCCCGCGTTGCAACATACATCATATCCTCTTTATCCGGAATTTGACCCGTACCGCGAGCACTATCCTTATTCACAACGATGGGCGCCTGAAGTTCGGTATATCCGTGCTCTGCCGCTTGATCTAAAAAGAAATTGATTAATGCTCGTTGAAGCGTTGCCGCTTTCCCAACATAAAACGGAAACCCCGCGCCGGAAACTTTTGATCCGCGGTCAAAATCGATAATTCCAAGTTTGTTGGTAAGATCCCAATGCGGCTTTAATTCAAAATCAACTTTGGGTTTTTCTCCCCATTCGAAGATAGATTTATTGTCATCGGGAGTTGATCCAATCGGGACTGAAGGATGAGGAACATTAGGAACCGTAAGAAGTAAATCTTCCAGCTTCTCTTCAACTGTTTTCAATTCGTCATCAATTTGTTGAATGCGAGTCTTGACTGAATTCATCTCTTCAATTACAGCACTAGCATCTTCGCCAGATTTTTTCATCTGGCCGACTTTTGCGGAAACTTCATTTCGTTTCGCTTTTAATCCTTCACCTTCACCGATAAGAGTCCGTCGTTGATTGTCCAACGCAAGAATCGCATCGATGTTGTCGTCTGTTTTTTTTAATTTGATACCGTCTTTAACAACATCAGTATGTTCGCGAATAAATTTTAAGTCTAACATAATATTTCCTATTGGATTACTTCAATGGTTACAAGCAAGGCGTACGTATGTAATGTTTTATTGAGCACTTTTTCAATTGAAACAACATTCAATTTCCCATCGTTCGGTAAATAGACATGTTGTTCCATTCCGGCGGTCTGATCGGCAGAACTATTGGCGCAGGCATAACGTTCCAGCATTTTTGCCGGTGCTTTCCCCTTGGAAGATTCTCCGAAGTTACCCGCTACAATAATCGGATATTCCGGCATCGTTTTTTGTATCGATAAGATTTCATACACCTGTTTCACCCGTTCACTCAAATCTTCATCATCCAGATCGGTGGATGCAAATGCTAATGATTTCAATCCCATTTCAAAAACACCGAACGATAGTGAACGACGAGTTTTCCCTTTCCCGGTCGGAAGCATGTATGTATTCGATTGAAGAATTGGATACATAGAAAAAAGCGCATTTCCGGAATCCCATCCTTGAAAATAACGAGCCTTCGCGAATGTACCGCGCATATCCAACCGTTTCAATAATTCTGAATATGCATCAAACTCCGGTTTCGAATCCGTTGCGCGAATGATTTGCTGTACTGCAACAACTTCTGCCCCTGTTGTCTTGACCCAATCAGCAAATTTTTTCACTTCGGCTTTATCTTTTAATCCATGTTGCGCATTAACCGTCAACATTTTGAATTGACTCGTCAATGCTTTTGGTGTTCCCTTTAAAGCGTCCGCTGCATCCGTTGTTTTTTCGGAAGATGCGCACGATGCATAAAATAATGCGATTGATGCTGTGCAAATAATTAGGATTAGTTTTTTCATATTAATTAAGATGGATTCCTGTCAATTCTTCTTGAAGCAATTTTAATCCTTGCGTAATATTCAAAGGATTGTAATTGAATGTTCGTTTTGCTTTTTCGGTAATGAATGTAGTATGCAAAGGACGCTGTGCCAATTGATTCAGATCGTTGGATGTTTTTTTTTCGATCAAGGAAGTATCATAACCAAAAATTTCCGCAGCCCTTACGGCAAAATCATAACGACTGACATGTTCGGCACCAGCAACATGGAACAGACCTTTCGCATCACAATCAATACATTGTCTCATGGCAACAGCAAGATCGTGAACATACGTTGGATTACTGATCTGATCAGAGGCGCAGCGAATTGGTTTATTCTCCTGCAAATTGTTGATCACCCATAATGCAAAATTATTTCTGACGTTGACACCTGTTCCATACACTACGATTGTTCGAAGAATTGCATAGTCGATTCCGCTTGAAACGATAACATTTTCTCCGGCCAATTTCGTTTTACCGTAATAGTTGATAGGATTAACGCGATCGTGTTCAGTATAGTTTCCCGCTTTGCCGTCAAAAACATAATCGGTGGAGACATGGATCAATTTTGCGCCGATCCTTCTGCTGACTTCAACAAGATTCTCAACTGCAACAACGTTCATTTTCCAGGCAAGTTCCCGGTCGCGCTCACAGGCATCCACATTCGTCATCGCCGCCGCATTCAAAATCACATCCGGACGATAACTTGTGATGAGGCTTTTTACATCACCGCGAATGGAAATATCAAGTTGCGTATAGTCAATTAAAATTTCCGGTTGAGCGAATGATCGATGATGAGAGGAATGTAATACTTCATATTCATCGTCTGAATCCAATACTAACGCCAATCGCTGCCCAAGCAATCCATTGCTGCCGCACACTAACACTCGTTTCATAGCAGTTCCCTCATCGCCTTTAACTGCTGATGTTTTTCCGACAATGAAAATTTTGTGCTATACGCAGCCGATGTTTGTGCGAACATGGACGCATCGGTATAATTTTTCTTTTTAAGATATGCGTAGAGAAATGACACTCCAAAGATATCACCGGAGCCGAGAGTTGAAACGGGATCAGGGTTCTTCTCGTTCGGAATTTCCGTCGTCAACAATTGTTTATGCTGATCCTGATAGATGGTAGCACCTTTTTCTCCGCGTGTGATTACCAACGCTTTCACCATTAATGGCATCATCTGTTTTGCAAGGAGTTCATCGCTATAATGTTCCAGGGAAAGTTCGATCGCCTCTTCCTCATTCATCTGGACGCTATCGGTCATAAAGCACCAGCGGCGCCAGTCAGCCAGTGGTTTGCGAACACGAGTACCATCCTCCTGAACAGCCAAGGTGAGACAATGCATATCCAGATGTATAGGTATTTTTTTCCCGCGAACTTCCAGGCGTATTTCGTCGATGGTATTGACCGTAATATCGTTGCCGGAGATCATGTTGATATACACAGCATCAACATTCAAGAATTTTTTTATCTGCGAAAATGGAATTGGCTGCGAAACATTGAGTGAACATTCGTTTGGGCTGTCGCTGTAATAATGTACACGATTGGATTCGCCGGGAAACTGAAACATACCCGAGATGTCTACATTCTTAAACTGCGATAACGTTTCACGGAGCGTTTGAAAATCTTTTTCACCGACGCCAAAAAGCGGAAAGATCGTATCACGATCCGAAGCTAAATTTGCCAATGCCGCAATAGAATGGTATATCCCTCCCAATTTTGTTTCTTCAGAACCATCGGGAAGATGGAATACATCCACGCAAAAATGTCCAATCACGGTTAGTTTCATTTCTTATAAACCACCTTTGGATCGAACATGATGTCATTTTTTTCTTTATACTGGTTTCCACTTTCAATAACTTCACGATAGAAACAGGTGCGATGTCCTGTATGGCAGGCAGCTTCACCAATCTGATGGACTTTCATCAAGATAACGTCAGCATCACAGTCGATATGAATCGATTTCACTTCCTGATAATTTCCCGACTCTTCCCCTTTGCGCCATAATTTATTTCTGGAACGACTGAAATAGACTGCACGGTTCGTCTTCACCGTCTCTTCAAGACTTTCACGGTTCATCCACGCCATCATTAAAATATCGCCAGTCTTGTCATCTTGCGCGATGGCGGGAACCAGTCCGTTAACATCATATTTTACATCATCAAGGAGTTTCATATGTTTGAACTACACCCTCACTAAAATGTTTTTCGATTTCAAAAATTCTTTTGCTTGACCGATAGTGAACTGCCGAAAATGAAAGATAGATGCAGCAAGTACAGCGTCAACATCTGCATCTGCAAATGCCCGATATAAATGATCAAGGGTTCCAGCTCCGCCGCTCGCAATTACTGGAACTCTTACTGAACTTGTAACTCGCTTAAGCAGTTCTGTGTCATAACCGTCCTTCGTCCCATCCCGATCCATACTGGTCAGCAGGATCTCTCCGGCACCGCGCTGTTCACATTGCTGCGCCCATTCTATAACATCAAGTTCCGTTTCCGTGCGCCCGCCATGGACAAACACTTTCCATCGATTATCCGCTATCTTTTTTGCATCGATCGCGACCACAATACACTGGACTCCAAATTTCTCTGCACCATCATTAATCAACTGTGGCTTATTAACAGCAGCTGTATTGATACTTACTTTATCGGCTCCGCTGCGTAACATTTCACGCATATCGTTGGTAGTTCGAATTCCTCCTCCGATAGTAAATGGTATGGAGACCTCTTCTGCGGTTCGTCGCACAACATCAAGCATCGTTGAACGATTATCCGATGAAGCGGTGATATCCAGAAAGATCAGTTCGTCTGCCCCTTCTCGATCGTAAAAGCGGGCTTGTTCAACCGGATCACCTGCATCGATAAGCTCAACGAAGTTCGTTCCCTTTACGACTCTTCCTTTATCAACATCCAAACATGGAATAATTCTTTTGGCAAGCATATCAGATTCTTCTTGTTGGACCGAGATCATCCAACTCTTTTTCGTTGTCTCGCCATAATGCTTGGCAAGAAAAACGATTTTCATACAACGCTTTACCAACGATAACAGAATCCACACCGTATTTTTCCAGCGCCTGTAATCCAATCAAGTCCTGATAACTTGAAACTCCTCCGGATGCTGTCACTCGTAAACCAGTTCGTTGAGCAATATCCTGTATCGCGACAAAATTCGGTCCCGCCAACATACCGTCTCTTGTAATGTCAGTATAGACGATCCTGCAGACGCCGAGTGATTTCATATTCAGTGCAAGCGAAACGGCTTCAATACCGGTATTCTCCTGCCACCCTTTGGTCATTACGATACCGTTCTTTGCGTCAATGCCAACGACAATCTTCCGCGCACCAAAATCCTTCACACATCGTTCAACAAGTTCCGGGTCATCGATTGCCGCAGTTCCTAACACAACGCGATACAATCCGATTTCAAACAACTGTTTTACCTGTTCATAGGAGCGAATACCTCCGCCAATTTGAATCGGAATATCGACCGCTTTCATCATTCTACGAAGGACATCCAGATTTTTCATTTTTCCGTCAAACGCACCATCGAGATCGACAACATGAAGCGTTTTGGAATTTTCACCGCGCCAAAGAATTGCCATCTGCACAGGATCGTCGGAATAAATCTTTTCCGTTCCCGGCGCGCCCTGAACAAGACGAACACAACGTCCGTCCTTAATATCAATTGCTGGTAATATCAATAACATTATATCTCTGCAAAATTATGTAAAAGCTGTAATCCGGTAGTTTGACTTTTTTCCGGATGAAATTGTATTCCAAAAATATTTTTCTGTTGTATGATCGACGTAAACCGTACACCATAATCTGTCACAGCTAATGTGACATTTTCTTTTGGTTGGACATAATAAGAGTGGACAAAATAGACAAAACTGTTTTCTTTCACATTGTTTAGCAGTGGTGATTGTTTCACCATTTCTACCTGATTCCATCCCATATGTGGAATCTTTACCGTTGAAGGAAACAATCTTACATCACCCTTCACAAAGTCCAGTCCCTCAAACTCACCTAACTCATAACTCTTTGAAAACAACAGCTGCATTCCTAGACAAATACCAAGTAATGGCTGTTCGGACGCTACATGGTCGTTCAGCAATCGATCCATTCCAAGAGTGCGGATGTTTTCCATTGCCTGACCAAACGCACCAACTCCCGGAAGCACCAGTTTTGTCGCTTTCCGCAATTCTTCCACCCGGTCTGAAATAAACGATTCCACTCCTGTTTTTTCGAACGCTTTTTGAACGGAACGCAAATTATTTAGGTGATAATCTATTATACCAATCATTATCAATTATCATATCTCAATGAACAATTACCACAACTGATATATTTTATTGGTAATTGATTATTGTCCATTGTCTATTGACTACAGTTTCCCTTTAGTGGAAAGGACACCTTTTACCCGTGGATCCAGTTCACACGCTAGGCGCATTGCACGTGCAAACGATTTAAAGATCGCTTCAATTTTGTGGTGCGTATTTTTTCCATATAACACTTCAATATGGATGTTCGCTTTCAGATTTTCAGCAACCGATTGAAAAAAATGTTCGATCATTTCCGTGGAAAGATCTCCCACTTTCTTACGATTGAACTCAGCTTTAAATACAAGTGCAGAACGTCCGCTGAGATCCACGACGCAGCGCGCAAGAGCTTCATCCATTGGAACATAGGCCGTTCCGTATCGTGCAATCCCTTTTTTATCCCCTAGAGCATCGGTAAATGCTTTTGCAAGTGCGATACCGACATCCTCTGTTGTATGATGATCGTCCACATGGAGATCTCCCTTGCATGAGACAACGATGTCAAACAGTCCATGCTTTGCAAACAGATCTAACATATGATCCAAAAAACCGATACCGGTCGCAACGGTTGCTTTTCCACTCCCGTTCAATACAATCGATACGGAGATGTCAGTTTCTTTCGTTTTTCGTTTAATTTTGGCTTTACGCATAAGAAAAATAGGGACGCAAGTGACGTCCCTACTTCAAAATGCGCATAATTTGGGAGAGTTTCAAGAAAAGGGGGTCACTTCTTCTTTTTTGAATTGAGGGAAAATTTGACCGGAACCGTCAGGCGAGCTTTGACAGCATTCTTATTCTTCGTACAGGGAGAAAATTTCCATTGCTTAACAGCATTCACAGCTTCATTGGACATTTCATTAACCGCAGCGTAAGCTTGTTCAGATAATTTCATTTTCAATTCTTCAGATAACGTGTCAATTATTGTTTTCTGATCAGTGACATACAGTCGATGAACAAATGCTCCCAGGACATTCCCTTTTTCATCAATGGAAACATTCAACCAAAATTCTCCTTCCAAATTCTGCTTTCGTGCACTTGCAGGATATTTAGGTGGTTGGGATGATATGAGCTGCGGCAACTTATCCAACTCTTCTTCCTTAAAATACTCTCTGAATTTAAATGGAATGGAAACCCAGACTGATACCGGCACTCCTTTTAGCATTGCAGGTTCAAATTTCCACTTCATCGCCGCATCAATACTTGGTTGAATGAGTATTTCATTATCAGATTTTAAAACCGACGTCTTCCGTACTTTGCCTTCAGTGTCTACCCATAGCTTAAGCCACACTGTTCCCTCAACACCGGCCCGTCGAGCAATTTCTGGATACACCGGAGCTGCCATACTTTCTTTAATCGGTGTAGGCTGTTTTTCTACGGGAACAAAATCAGCAGGTTCTTGATCCGCCTTTTTTAATGTGAAAAATTGATATTCCGTTTTCTTTCCATCGACAAGATAGACATTATTGATGATCTGTCTTTCGTACGATTCAGCTTCCGCTTTTAATTGATAGATCCCTTCTGGAACCGACTCAATTTTATATTGTCCATCAGCTGTAGTTGTCGATACAAATTTTGTCCCGATGATTGTTACTTTTGCATTAGCAATCGGTTCACGGGAAGATTGATCGATGACAGAACCTAGAATTGTAGCCGAACCTTTTTGAGGTTCTTCCGGAAGAACATTTTCGGAAGCATGAGACTCTCTCGTAGAGTTATCCATCGATGAAAGAGAAGGAATATTTTGAGCAACCATTGTACTAACGGCAAATAAAAGAAGACTACAGCATAGTAATTTCATAAAACAACCTCAGTTAGATTTGAAATTTGTGGTAGAATTGATTTTGGCATATACTGGTGGAAATGAAGTCATATACACATACTCCGTCTCCGTTTTTTCAACAACTGTCGGGGGCTGCGTCATTTTTTGAACAAACAAAACCGCAGAAACAAACATCATCATAACAATCACGGCGGCGACAGGATAGGAAATAGTAATTTTGTTTTTCCAAAAACCATTCTTCTGATCCCCTTTTGTAATGGAAGTTTCCGATTCGTGCAATGTAGAGCGCAGACGGAGCATCAACTTCATCATTGCTCTACATTCTGAACATTGACCAAGATGGAAAAATAGTTCCGCTGTCTCTTGGTCGTTTAATTCGTCATCAGTATACACACTGATTAATTCCTGATACTCTTCACACGTCTTCATAATTCCCTCTCGGTTAAATACGGTTTCAATTTTTCTATCAATGCTTTGCGCGCTTTAAATAATCGCGTCTTTACCGTTGGCATTGTCGCTCCGGTTATTTGAACAATCTCAGCATACGATAATTGTTCATATTCCCGAAGAATAATCACTTCACGGAAGGTTGGATGCAGCAAGTTTAATGCAATTTTGACTATTTCCTTTCGATCTTTTTTTGCCAACTGATCATCCGGTAGTTCTCCTTGCCAAATAATTTCTTCATTCAGCGCCTCTCCTTTTTTTCTTCGTAATTCTCCAAATGCCTCATTTCGTGCGACTGTATAGATCCAGCTTTTTACTGATTCCACATTTCGAATAGCTGTATGGTCTGTTTGGAGTTTAACAAATACATTCTGAACGGCATCTTCTGCCATTTGTTCATCATTGAGCAGACGAACACAAAACAATAGCAATTGTTTTTGATAACGTAGATACAATTGTGAAAGAGCTGATTGATGCCCTTTGCACAATTGTTCCAGGAGAACTGAGTCAGAAGCTGTTTCCAGAAAATGCCTTTGTGTGAACAAATGTGACGCTATCTGTAAGATGGGAAAAGATGCGGAAAGTTACCCTGAGAATGAAGAATATTTTCAGTTTACGATAAGGCTACATAGTGAGAATTGTCAAAAAAAAAGTACACATTCAATTAATGATAGAGCGAGCTGCAAAATATGTGTGTTATTCTGTTGTATCTTTTTATGGCTTGTATCGAAAACATTTTAGCTCATGATCATTCACCAATCCACATGCCTGCATAAATGCATAACAGATGGTGGAACCGACAAATCGAAATCCGCGCTTTTTCAACTCTTTGCTCATGATGTCAGATTCGGGAGTTGTGGGGGGAATATCTTTAATAGACTTTCTCTTGTTAATGATCTGTTTGCCATTCACAAACTGCCAAATGTATGAGTCAAAACTGCCGAATTCTTTCTGGACTTGTAAAAATGCTTCGGCATTGGAAATAACTGAAGCAATCTTCAACCGGTTCCGGACGATCCCTTCATTTCCAAGCAGTTGTTGCACTTTGGCAGCATCATATTTGACGATTTTTTTTGCATCGAAATTGTCAAACGCCTTTCGATAATTTTCCCGTTTCCGGAGAATGGTGATCCAACTTAATCCCGCCTGCGCCCCTTCAAGATTCAACATTTCGAACAATTTTCTGTCATCGTGGACAGGAACACCCCACTCTGTATCGTGATATAAATTGTATAAAGGATCTGTTCCAGACCATGCGCATCGGTGTTTCATATTGTTATTCCTAAATAATGATTGAGTCGCTTTTGCTGTCTTCTATGGTGATGATAATGCATGAGAATCAATTGATACCACTCGCGAGCGTTTAGATATCCAAATGCCGGATGTTCAGTTTTTTGTTCCGATGGTGCTTTTTCCACCATGGGAACAATCTCTTTTACAGTGTAAACTAATTTCTTCAACTTTTCCAATACTTCTTCTTTATTCTTTGGCTGTTGTGGTGTATATGACGGTGAAGGAGGCACTTTAATTCTTATTGGGGGAAACGCTCCTAAGGTAAAGGAAATAACCCCAGGTAATTTTTTCCCGCCGTTCATTTCCTTTCCATTTTTGTTGGAACAGAGCTGTATCTGTTTTAAATGAAAATTCTCAGCCGATTGAATAAGGTGTACATATACTTGCCCGATGGACCATTGGAGTTCGTCCGGTTTTCGAAGGAACTGTTCTTCTGTATAGAGATTCAGATCTTCAATCCAACGAAGTGCAATCTGCTCAAATTGTGAAAATGCTTTTTGTAATGACAACATTTTTTTTCCTCAAATATTTTTTAATGGTTAACGTGATAATGAATTTGCACGAGACCGGAATTATAATGTTTACACTCAACACAGGTTACTTGTTGTTCAGGACGATTATCTTGGAATAATCTGATGCCATCGCCAAGCACGATAGGAATGATCGATATGATCCATTCATCAATCAGATCCCGTTTCATTAATTCGTTGACGATTTCTGCTCCTCCATCCACAAAAATATTCCTTCCGGCTTTTCCTTTGAGTGCTGCAATTAATACTTCAACATCCCCGTCATAAAATGTGATGTTTCCCAACGTTGGACGTTTATTTCGTGTTATGACAAAACATTCCTTATCAGCGTGTGGGAACCCGATACCGAACGTCATTACTTTGTCGTATGTCTTTCTGCCGATAATTACCGTATCAATCGATTTGATAAAATTGCTATAACCATAGTCTTCACCCGATTGCTCAACAAAGGAAAGCCAATCAATATCGCCGTCCGGACGGGCGATATAACCGTCCAGACTCATGGCAATATAGACAATGACATGTCGATCATTCATACGAATTAATTCTCAGTACGCAGTTCCGAAGCATAATGACCGAATGAGATGATCCCGTCCCCGAGTTCAAAAAATATTTTCAATTCAGGACGATTCATTGCATCTTCATTAGCCTTCACTGCATCATCGTGCGATTCCCATTCACAATAATCAACAAAAGTATTGGGTGATTCCATTGAGCGTAACGAATGGAGCGATTTGAATCCTTTGAATTGCCTTATTGTATTATGCGCCAAAGGTTGTTGTTTCAAAAAGTCCTGAAGCTTTTCTTCTTTTACTTTATAGACGACAACTTCAAAAACTGGTGTTTGCATGTTTCTCCTTGATGATTGTGAGATGATGAATGTATTATATGATGGAAGTAAGACAACGTTATGTCAGCAGATTAGATTCTAAATCACTAGAGACCTCTGAAAAAGTCATTGCGAGGAGCGAAGCAACGAAGCAATCTTCATTAAACAAGCAAAAAAACGAGATTGCTTCGACAAAAAACGTCTCGCAATGACCCACTCGAGAGTTTTACAGATGTCTCCACTATTTATATAATTGGCTGTCGTATAATTGTTTTTAATTTCTCCGGAGCTGACTTGCGAGGATCATTTAAATAAATTTCATGATGCTTGCCTGTTCTCTTGTATCCTTGCTGAGAAATACCGTTATGCAATCGATCAATTGTTGGGCGTTCATCCCGGTATGGTCCGAAATGCATTATTTGTGCACATTTCCCTTCGTTAAATGTCTCAAAAGAAAGCTTGTGTATCGCTGAAAGGTTTTTTTTCTTCTGCACGGCTTCAATAGCATCGTCGAACAATCCTTTTGTCACAAGGTTCGGCTGCATCATCATCATTTTCCAGAGCCAAGCATCTTTACGTTCTGTGCTAAAATCTTCCATCACTGGCACCCACCATAGTCCCTCCAACGGTAATACACTATAATTAATGAGCCCCTTTCCCTTTTTAACCATAAACTTAATAGTGTAAGAGACGGTGTACAATGCTTCAACAGCTTCACGGTATTCAATGGCAGTGTTTGGGTCACCTTTTCCATCAATCATCACATATTGCAACGCAGGAACATCAACAAGAGTAATTTCTGTTGATGAGGATGCATAGAGAAGGTGCAATTCCTTTTTATAATCAATTTTTCTCATTATTCACTCCATGTGGATAGTATAGTTGAATAGTGATTCCTATTGCAATTTTCCGGATGAGGAATGCTATCGCGAGTGGTATTTTTATCATGAGCATCGTTCCCTCCGTAGTTTTTAATTTGAAGAACACTACAAATTTACAAAAGGGGTATGACAACCCTATGTCAGCAGGAAACGATTAATAAAATTATTTACAAAGAGAAGAGGTGTTTATTGGTAGATTTCGAGAAATTTTTTGAGGGTAGCTTTTACATTCTCGCGAAATGGTAAGGGGGAAATTGCCTCCGCCTTTTCTCCCCACCGAAGAAGCCACGTAATAATGGCGCTTTCGCTGGAGGATTCGATCGTAAGCATTACATGATGCTTGCTGGTTTGAGTTTTGATGATTTTATACGGCGGCTGTTCTTTTACCCAGCGAAAAATATCCCGGGAAATTTTTATCTGAAATAACGTTTTCACCGTTTGTTCTTCTCTTGCCAATTGGGAAAATCGGAAATTCTTCGGTCGCTCAAATGATTTGGATGTGACCATAACTGCTTCCATCCTGTCTAAACGGAACATCCGAAGACTTTTTCTTAAATGGTCAAAACCAGACATGGCCCAATTGCCATAAAAATTCGTCAACGCATATGGATCAACTTCACGCACCATAGGCTCTGTAGTATCTGAATAGCGTTTGTAGTATCGAAAGGCAAGACTCTTTTTTTCGATTATCGCGCGTCGAATTTTTTGCATTGCATCGCTTAAATTCCCTTTTTCTGCCTGTACTCCGGAAAAAAATGCAATATAGCTTTTTAGATAGGAGACCTCTTTTTTGAGTCCCTTTGAAAGCGATGCATGAATTTTATTTTCAGCTGAACGTGCCGCCTTTTTATACTGCGCATCAAAATGCTGTCCGACAGCATCAGCGCCAAGAATCAGCAGCAATGCTTCGTCTTTCGTGAAACTGACGGGAGGAAGAAAATACTCTTCATCAATGGAATATCCCTCTCCTGCTTTTCCTTTTACGGGAACGTTTGCTTCCATCAGCGCAAGAACATCGCGGTATATGGTCCGTTTGGTTACATCAAACCGTTCCGCTAGTTTTTGTGATGTAATTGTAGGGTTGTTTTGGATCTCAAGAAGGAGTGCAAAAAGCCGGTCAGTGCGGTTCATAGAGTGAGGCGTTGTTTTTGAATCAACTGATGACCTTGTATTTTTTTAATACCTCAGTGATATCCGGAAACGATATCGGTTTCGGTAAAAATTCTTCCGCATTGCACGATTCCATGATAGCTTTAATATCTTCCTCATTTGTCAAGGCCGACATCAAAATCGCAGTGAAGTCCAATGTAATGAGTTTCATCTGTTTTATTGCATCCGATCCGTTCTTGTGCGGCATAATCTGATCGATGAAAACAATATCCGGTTTGAATGCGGCGAATTTTTGGACGGCGTCTTCGCCATCAACAGCATATTCAACCTTTACACCCAGCTTTGAAATAATGGCGCCAAACAGAATGCGATTTGCTTCCGCATCGTCCACGATGAGAGCTTTTTTCATACATATCCCAATTTCTCCCCCCGCTGTTATAGTAAGAAGAAATCAAAGACGAATCAATACTTTTGCCGAATTTTGAAAATATTTTCAAATAATAATTTGCATCTTTTTGTTGGAATGGGTGAAAATAAAAACGCCGATAATAAATTATCGGCGTTGAAATCTTTTTTGGACTTCTCCTAACCCAACACGCGTAAATATTCTTCAAGGGATATAATTCCAGAAACTAATTTTTTTGCGGCATCGAATCGGATTCCTTCAAACCCTTTTTTCACTGCCGATTCTTTCACCTTCACCGGTGATGCTTCATTAAAGATCAAATCTTTGAGTTCTTCTTCAACGATCAATACTTCATGAATCGCTGTTCGTCCCAGATGCCCATCACCGCCGCATACTTCGCATCCTCGTCCTCGGTATAATACGATTGAATCTTCCAGCTGACTAAGACCGGCGGCATTCATCATATGTTTTGTCGGTTTATAACTTTCTCGGCAATGTTTGCAAATTTTTCTCACCAATTGCTGGTAAATAATTCCATTTAATGTCGGCGCCAGCCATGATGGAGGAATTCCGAAATTGGTCATACGAGGAATGCAGGAAAGTGCATCGCTGGAAAGGATTGTACTGACAACCATCGTCCCCGTCAGCGCAGCTTCGGCGGCGGCGGCGCCCGCCTCCGCATCCCGGATCTCTCCAAGAAAAATCAAGTCTGGGTGTTGTCGCAATACTGCACGCATGGAAGAAGCATAGTCCAGTTTTTGATCGACATCCACCTGCACCTGGCTGGCAAATTCCAGCCGGTATTCAACCGGATTTTCAACAGTAATAATATTCTTTTGTGAATCACGAAGCTCGTTCATACATCCGTAAACAGTGGATGTTTTTCCTCCGGCAGAAGGACCAGCAACAATCAATAATCCACGAGGTCTGTTCAGCAGATATCGCACAAGCACGAGATTTTCCGAGGAGAATCCAAGATCGTTGATGTCAACAACACGGTTCGATTTTTTCAGAATACGTACGGAAAACCGTTCTCCCTCAACCGTCGGCAGCGTACTCACCCTCATATCGAACGAAAAATTTCCGTAAGTGGAAGCGTACCGGCCATCCTGTGCTTTTTTCTTATCGAACATGTTCAAACTGCCGCGCGACCGCATAACGTTACACAACGATTCGGTCATCTCTTTGGGGAGTGAAACAGCATATTCAAGAACACCGTCTATATTGTATCGTACCCGGAACTCCTGTTCCATCGGTTCAAAATAGATGTCTGTTGCTCCAATTTTGATCGCTCGAATAATAATCTCATCAATCAGCACATCGGCATTCGGGATTCTGCCTGTCTTATAAATTTCATAGACTTTCTCTTTCCCGCGTTTCCGCATATCAAGAGTATCAATCTGAAATTTCGACGGAATTTGTTGATATTCATCTGTCTCATCCACCGGTGCTTTCATAACGATAGCATGGTAGGCTGAGCGTTTCACCGCTACGGGAATGATGAACACCTTCGCGTCACGGCGCATCTCATCCAGTATTTCTTTATAGGGCGGATCGGTAAACGCAACAGTCAATTCAACCCCGCTTCGAATAATGGGGAGAGCATGATATTTCCCCAGAAATTCATCTTTCAGCTGTTGATTGGTGACAGAAACTATGGAAGGAGCTAGATTGACATAAGGAATTTTGAATTCTTCTGAAATGGAGGTGGCAACAGTCTCTTCATTTACACCAAGATTGTCAATCAAAACATCGGCACACCTTTTTTGTTCCACGTCCCCCATCATTCGATGAAATTTATCGAACTTTGTCTTTTCAACATATCCCTTGGCAAAAAGGAATTTAATGATCTTTACGTCTTCGTCCCTGATCATAGACTTATTCGAATAATTTATCAATATCGGTTTGAGAGACAGCGTTTGTTATCTCTTCCGCATGAGTGGTAATCTGCTGGATTTCAATTAATCGCATCAATTCCTGTTCAGAAAAATTAGGATTCGGGTTTGCGTTGGATTCTAACCGAAGCGTACGCGACAGTAAAGAAGACTTCATTAATTGTTTCCCGCACGACCCGCAGTACGAATCCATCAAAGAGTTTAAAAATCCACATCGGCACCGGACCGTATTCAATTTGTTTCCGCAACTGATACATTCCAAAGCAGTTCGCGGATTATCGCTGCTGCATAAAGAACAGATCATGGCGCAACTCCTTCCAAATTGAGTAACTTTTTCATTATTTCTACAATCTTGTTCGGCATATACGGTTTAACAAGATAATAACTCGCCCCTCTGTTCTTTGCTTCCTGGACTGCTTCGATGTTGGAAACTGCGGAAACAATGACAACAATCGCATCGGGTTTCACATTCCGAATTTCGCGCAACACTTCCATACCCGACATTTTTGGAAGCATATTATCCAAAAAGGTAATCGTCGGTTTATCCTGCGTGTACCGCATTAATCCTTCTGCACCATCGGCAGCATAATGGATCTCTTTGATTCCGATTTTTTTGAGTGATAATGCAAACAAAGTACGAATATGATCAGAGTCATCTACTACCAGGACAGAAACATCTTCAATCTTCATAATGCTTTTGAGTTATAAAGTGGAACGCGTTACACGTTGAATCTCTTCCAACGTTGTGAGGCCAGCGACAACTTTTTTCATTCCGTCAAAACGCAGATCACGAAAACCATTCTTTAATGCCGCTTCGCGAATTTTCGATGTTGTTTCATTTTGATAGATGAGAGTTTGTATTTCTTCGTTAACAAAAAAGACTTCATGTATTGCTATTCGGCCGCTGTATCCTTGATAATTACACTTCTTACATCCCACACCGCGGTAAAACGGTGCTCTGCCTGAAAGACCGCTGACTCCGGCTTTATACAATATTTCTTCCGAAGGTTGATATTCATCCTTACAAAAATCACACACTTTCCGAACAAGCCGCTGTGCAAGCACTCCAATGAGTGCGGGCGCAAGCCAATAGGATGGAACGCCCATATTGATTAACCGAGGAATTGCGCCGACAGCATCATTCGTATGCAGTGTGCTTAACACCAGATGACCCGTTAACGCTGCTTCCGTTGCAATAATCCCGGTTTCCGAATCACGAATCTCGCCGACAAGCGCCACATCAGGATCTTGTCGCAATATCGCGCGTAACGCATTGGCAAACGTAAGTTCTCGGTCAGGGTCGACATTAACTTGATTGATCGTATCCACAAGATATTCTACGGGATTTTCCACCGTAACAATATTTTTTTCGACCGATTTAATATGATTGATTGCTGCGTACAGTGTAGTACTCTTTCCGCTCCCGGTCGGGCCGGTTACCAAAAAAAGACCGTTCGGTTGATTCAATAAATGTTCGAGCATGGCCAGATTATGATTAGCCAATCCAAGCTCAGTAATTTTTTTATTGATAGAACTCTTATTCAGGATACGAAGAACAATTTTTTCGCCTCCTACAGTCGGCAATGAATTGACCCGAAGATCGAATGACCGTGTTTCCAGCGTCAATGAGATACGCCCATCCTGAGGTTTCTTCTTCTCAAAAATATCCATTGCCGCTTTATTCTTCACTACCGCAGCAATCCCTTCCGATATTTTTTTGGGGAAGGAAGCCACCCGTTGCAACACACCGTCCAACCGGTACCGGAGCCGCACTTCATCGTCAAATGGTTCAAGATGGATATCGCTCGCACCAATCTTAATCGCACGGAGAAATATTTCATCAACCAACTCAATCAACGGCGGAAATTCACCGATCTTTTCGAGACGATCGACCTCTTTCCCTCCCGTTCGCACGACATCGAATTTTTGGAGATCAATGACACTTGCAATGCGCTTTAATTCGTCGAATCCCCCCTGTTGGATTTTCAGTGTCTCATCAAAATCATTCACTGCCGCAATAACAGGGATAATTTTCTTTTGAGTAAGTTTGGCAAGTTCATCCAACACTTCTTTATAAGGAGGATCAGTGACCGCGACGGTCAGTTCATTACCAAAAAGAAACATTGGGATCACGCGGTGTTTACGAATAAACGAAATTGAGAGGATCTCTTTGGGGGCCGAATTCGTTTCGGCATATAATTTCATGACGGGTAAATTAAACGCTTTACCGATATGGTGGACTAATTCATCCGGTGTAAAGAAACCAAACTCGACCAGCGCACGCGCAATTCCTTCATTCATACCATAATTATTGGCAGTGTCGGTAAATTGCTTCCACCGTTCCTCTGTCAACACTTTGTTGGTAAGACAATAATCACGGAATATGTAGTCTTCGCGGGCAAACATAATCAGTCGAAAAGTTTATCAAGGTCAGATTGCGTGAGCGTTTGAATTTCTTTTTTAGCGACAAGTCGTTCACCCTCTTCCAGCATTTCGCCGATATCATTTTCATTATACTGAGGGATATTCATCGTGCGAAGCTGTTTCCCTTCATTAATCATTGCTGCAATAACAGTTGGAATGGGTACGCCGCATTTGCCGCACCGTCGATACACAAGTGGGTTACCATGGTTACAGGACGAACATTTCCATCCCAACTCCGTTCCGCAATCCGTACATTCGAACGGAGGATCGAAATATTTTTTATTGCACGTGGGACAAGCGTAATTGGGAACTGTCATTCGGTGATAAGGTTGAATTTTCTCAGGACTTCGTAAATTTTTTCCGCTTCATACGGTTTTAAAATATAACCGTTCGCTCCCGCAGCTTTTGCTTCTTGAACATCTTCGGTAGCGGAAATGGACGTCAACATCACTCCGATAAAATTTGGATTTATTTTTTTCATCTCGGCTAATGCTTCAACGCCCGATTTTTTTGGCATGATATAATCTAAAAAAACAATATCCGGTTGAGCGGCAACGAATTTTTCAACACCTTCTGCGCCGTTTTCTGCCATTTCAACGATCAATCCTTTTTTCCGCAAAATAGCATTTAAGAGAGTACGATTATATGCGGAATCATCAACAACAAGGGCTTTTTTCATGTAAGTATTTTTGTCATGTCATTCAGATAGTAGGAATAAAATGAGAATGAAGCAACCACGATACGCCTGATGTTATAGTACTCTCATTTATTTTTTCTTACTGTTTAGATGTTAATTTTTTAATCGAGCGGAATGTCTATATGAGCAAAAGCTTTTTTTATTGGCAGTACTTCATCTTCATATAATCGGATGGATGTTCCTTCTGCATGATGATATACGTTTAATTTTGGCCGTTTATCGGGTTCAATTTCGACTTGTGTAATATCGCTTTTTTGAATAACTATTCTCCTCTTTGAAAAACCGATCGGTTTTTCAAACACGACTATTGTGGGATACACGGCAATAAACCGAAGTGTAAATGCATACGTGGCTACGATACTAATGATTATCAGCGGAATTAAAAATAATTGGTTCTCCATAAATATTTCATCCGTTGGTCCATAAATATACATGGGTAATTCAATAAGAAGTATTATTGAAAAAACAACGAATATACCATCCCAAAAAACATCAAACCGTGAGCGATAAATTGGCTTCATTTTATCGAGTCCGTTTAATTTTATAATCCTTACCGGTAATAGTTACGGTGTAACGGGGAATTATTTTAGTGCGAACCGGAGCAATACCATCTGCTTGGATAATGAGTGAATTGGTTGATGCATTGGTGACTTGATACGTAGCAAATGATTTTTTATTGCCATAGACTGCACCAACTTCTAAATATTTTTGTAATCCTGCAGTTCCTTTTTTTATTTTCGAAAATGACTTCTTACCCCCTTCTAAACTGGTCGGCTTGTGATAATATTCTTGCGCTTTTGTCGCAAGATATTGCAAATCCTGTTCAATCTGTGACAAGTAAATGGAATCACCATTTTCTTGATAAAGCTTTATTCCGGTTGATACGGCTACTCCAATAATGAGTAAACCAAGAACAAGCAATAACTGCTGCTGCTGTGCCATAATTTCCCTCCGCAGGTTATTGCTAACTTCGGCAAATAAAGTGGCATATTCAATATCACCGTATTGAATTTAATCAATCCGGATATTTTTCTCCTGTTTCTTCGAAATTTTTCCTTTTAGGCAATCGGGGCAAAGACATTCCTTTGCATCTTCAATACGAATCAGATGCGGATGATCAAAACACCAGCACGTTGGTTCACCTACTGCTATACCGCAGCGAAATTCTTTCCCGCATTGAGGGCACCGAGATCTTTTTTCAAAATTATGCATACAAATAAAAAAACCTTACTGTAAAAAAGTAAGGCTTCAAATAGTACATTATCATTATTGATTATATCATCTGTATGTTTGGTGTATCCAAGACAATCTCTCGATCAAAGATCCAACGGAATTTTGCGGAACCGGAGATCTTCAGACGATCAGCAACTTTTTCATACCTCTGAGACAATGTGCAGAGATAATCCTGTGCTTTGGCCGATGTATCGGAAAGACCGTTTAATGTTTCAACCTTCCACTCCTGGACTAAAGCAGCAATAATGCTCGCATAATCTTTCGCAGTATAGACGCCGATCCGCTGAGCAACATTGGAAAATTTTGAGAACAAATCTGTATCCTTTCCGTCAGTCATTAAACTGGCAGGCATTGTTACTTTATTTTTCATCATATTCGCAAAGGCTGTCACAGCATTTCCCGGATCAACTTCAAATATTTTCGACATAAAAAGTTTGTATGCTTTTTCATGACGAGCTTCATCGCCGGCGATCAATCCGCAGATCTTATGAAGATGTTCATCGCCGCATCGTTTTGCAAGAATGCCGACATTGCGGTGAGAGATCTTCGTTGCACGTTCTTGAAAAGAGGTGTAGATAAATCCAAGATAGGGGTCGTTTCCGGAATTCGTATTGAATCCGTTGTTGATCAAATGCTGCACGGTTGTTTCAACAGAACGCATATCAACGCGTCCGGTAAGGTAGAGATATTTATTCAGTAGATCGCCGTGACGATTTTCTTCTGATGTCCATCCTCTGCTCCATTTTGCCCACGGAGAATCGCTGTCGCCAGTCGGATCATTAATTCCGCCGAATCGGTTGAGCCACGTTTGATAACTCGGCAATGCTTCTTCGGTTACCATATCTCCCACGAGCACTACCAAAACTTCGTCGGTCAGCTCTTTTGCTCTACGGCGAAACTCGGTAATCTGTTCTCGCCAATCTTCTGCACGCATATCAGGAAGCAGATCAGAGGGCTGCCAGTTCTCATTGATCGGTTTCAGCAAATTTGAAAGATTATCGTCAACAAATCCTTCAATGCTTTTGACAACTTCAAACTGTTTGGAAGTGACTTCGAGCTGGTTCATAATGATTTCCCCTCTTCAGTATTCTTAAACAAGATACAAAAATCCGAATTGAGAAAGCAACTTTTACGGCCATATGATCAGTTCGTACAAATGAAAACGCCGAGGATATTGCTGCCTCGGCGTTTTCACCTTCTTTCGTTAAGATGTAGGACACCTCTTAGGTGTAATATGTCTTATTTATTTCTCCGTGCCTCTGTGGTGAAGAACTCAGGAGCATCCTGAAGTACTTCCACATTGCGTGCATTTATAGCAAGCCCCCGACCGGATCATCAAGCTTCCACATTCATGACAAGGCGGTGCATCGGCTTGCGTCTGAAACACATATTTTTCGCCTCGCTCAGCAGCAGTGACAGTTTCTGTCTTCACTTCTGCTTTTGCGACCGTTTCCAGCACGGGTGTTTCCGTAACCATGGTCATCACTTGTTCATCCTTCGGCAGGAATTTAATCCCTAACCAGCGGAAGATGTAATCACAGATCGATTTTGCAATTGGGATGTCCGGATTCTGCGTGAATCCTGATGGCTCAAATCTCATATGGCTGAATTTATCTACCAGCACTTTAATCGGCACGCCATACTGTAATGCGATGGAAATTGATGTTGCAAATGCATCCATCATACCGGAAAGTGTTGAACCTTCTTTTGACATGGTGATAAATACTTCGCCCGGTGTTCCATCTTCATACATACCGGCGGTGATATAACCTTCGTGTCCTGCAATGCTGAATTTGTGTGTATATGCTGCACGTTCTGCCGGCAAACGGCGGCGGGCAATGCGAGCCTCCGCTTTCTTCTCTTCCTTCTTCTTGTCACCATCCAAAGAGGTCGAAAGTGGTTGCGTCCGTTTACAGCCATCACGATATACTGCGACAGCCTTTAATCCTAATTTCCAGGATTCAACATATGCCTGCATAATATCTTCAGGTGTAACTTCTGTTGGCATATTGACTGTTTTGGAAATTGCACCGGAAAGGAACGGCTGTGTTGCACCCATCATTTTAATGTGTCCCATATATTGAATGGAACGCTTTCCTTTTGCCGGTTTAAATGCACAGTCGAATACAGACATGTGCTCATCTTTTAAGAATGGCGCACCTTCAATCGTATCGTTCTTATCAATGAACGAGACGATGTGTTCAATTGCTTCGCTGTCGTACCCAAGTTTGCGAAGAGCTTCGGGGACAGTCTGATTGACAATCTTCATCATTCCGCCGCCGACAAGTTTTTTATATTTCACAAGAGCAATGTCAGGTTCTACACCGGTGGTATCGCAATCCATCATAAACCCGATCGTTCCGGTTGGTGCAAGCACAGTTGCCTGACCGTTCCGGAAGCCATTCTCTTTTCCGAGTTCAATCGCTTCTTTCCATGAAATGCTCGATGCTTCCCATAATTCATTCGGAACATAATCTTTGGAAATCTTATCAGCGTGGATACTGTGTTTGTTCATTACACCAAGCATTGGTTCACGATTGATCGCATAACCTTTGAACGGTCCTGTATGTTCGGAGATGCGTGCAGATTGAGCGTACGCTTCACCGCACATTAACGATGTGATAGCAGCAGCATATTCACGTCCGGAATCAGAATCATACGCAAGTCCACGAGCCATTAATAGGGCACCAAGATTCGCATATCCTAATCCAAGAGGACGATAGTCATGACTGTTCTTTTCAATCGCCGGTGTGGGATAACTTGCGTTATCAACAAAAATTTCCTGAGCAGTGATTGTAACATCTACTGCATATTTGAACGATTCAACATCAAATTCGCCATTCTCTTTTCTAAATTTCATCAAATTGAGTGAGGCAAGGTTACAAGCTGAATCATCTAAATACATATATTCGCTGCAAGGATTCGAAGCGTTGATCCGTGCCGTGTTAGAAGATGTATGCCATGCATTCACCGTTGTATCGAATTGCATACCTGGATCACCGCATAGCCACGCTGCTTCTGATATTTGCCGCATTAAATCACGCGCACGAAATGTATCGACAACATTTCCGCCTTTAATAGATTTGGTCTGCCATTCTTTATCTTCGAGAACAGCCTTCATAAACTCATCTGTTACGCGAACAGAGTGGTTTGCATTTTGATAGGAAACAGAATCATACGCGCCGCCGGGAACATTGAACCCTCCATTATATCCTGAATCAATCAACGCCCATGCTTTTTTCTCTTCTACCGCTTTGCAATTGATAAACTCAACAACATCCGGATGATCAGCATTCAAGATTACCATTTTTGCAGCACGACGGGTTTTTCCACCGGACTTAATTACTCCTGCAAACGCGTCAAAACCTTTCATAAACGAAACTGGGCCGGATGCTGTCCCTCCTCCTGCAAGTGTCTCCTTTGAAGAACGGAGCGTGGAAAGGTTTGAACCTGTCCCCGAACCAAATTTAAAGAGCATCCCTTCAGTACGAGCAAGCCCGAGGATTGATTCCATCGAATCTTGTACGGAATTGATGAAGCAAGCCGAACATTGCGGTTTTTCTTCAACACCAACATTAAACCACACCGGACTGTTAAAAGCCATGTATTGGTTCACAAGAATAAAACAGAGCTCATTATAGAATATGTCTGCATCTTTTTCTGAAGCAAAATATTTTTGTTTACGACCCCAATTAACAGTAGAGGTCGCAACACGGTCAACAATTTGGCGAACGCTTGTTTCGCGTTCGGGAGTATTTATTAGCCCATGGAAATACTTGGACACAACAACATTGGTAGCGGTCATCGACCACGATTTCGGTATTTCAACGTTCTTCTGTTCGAATATTTTTTCCCCTTTTTCATTGGTAATTACCGCCGTTCTGAGTTCCCATTCTACTTGAGCAAATGGATGAACACCCTCTGTGGTAAAAAAACGACGGAATGTGAGCCCCTGAGTCCCTGATTTCGTAGCTGATGCGGTTTCTTTTACCGCTACTTTAGTGTCACTCATTGGGTTATATCCTCCTGTTAATTAAAAATGTTTGATAAAATTGGTAGTAAGTGTCTGAATTTATAGTTACTTAAGAATTCAATGCTTTTCTGAACAAAAATGAAAAAACGAGCCATCATTCTCTAAAGAATAGAGAAAGCCCCAAATTGTTTATACTAAATTAACTTTCTGATAACTCGGAGAGAACTTCGCCCTGTGTAACCGTATGCGAATATAGATGGTTACAACACTCAAGTCAAGGAGAAAATGAAGTCTTTTTATCTCCCCTTTATTGTTCTAAAACTTAACTTGACAACAGAATGATTCATTATGCGATGTTTGACAATTGCCACGTAACGCCGTTATAGAGATATCCACTACTTCGCTGAAGACAAACAAAAAAGCATTTGAAAAAGCTAACCAATTGATACAAAATATTACATAACGCACATCAACATATAACGGCTGAACAAAATATATTCTCTCTAAAAAATGCATTCATTAAAATATGTGAATAGAAAAATATTTTTACGTAAGAAAGGCTGTGAAAAAATTAATTTTAAAAAATATTTCTACACTGAAAAAAAAACGAATTCATATTGCTTTAGTTACATTGACTTTAGGGCATTTTTTCGATAAATTTTAACATTATACTTTTTCTTCTTCATTAATCTTTCTTCTATGGAATCGTACATACCAATTTTTATGATGATCGGAGTAGCAGGGTTTCTAGGAATTGTTTTCCTGACGCTTCAACGCTTTTTAGGTCCACACCGTCCTAACCCTGAAAAACTTTCGACATACGAAAGTGGAATGCCGCCTATAAAATCTGCACGAGAACGCTTCTCCGTAAAATACTATATGGTTGCAGTGTTATTTATCCTGTTCGACATTGAGGTAATCTTTCTTTATCCATGGGCAGTAAACTTTCGAGTGCTTGGATTGTTTGGGTATGTGGAAATGATATTGTTTATCCTCATTTTACTTGTCGGCTATCTCTATATTTTGAAAAAAGGAGCTCTGCAATGGGATTAGAACACGCACTTGGCGACACCGCACTAACAACAACTATAGATTCTGCAATTAATTGGTGTCGAAAAAATTCTATCTGGCCAATGCCGCTCGGTATTTCCTGCTGTGGTATTGAAATGATGGCTTTTGCAATGCCTCGCTTTGATGTGGCACGATTTGGAGCAGAAGTTTTTCGTTTCTCTCCCAGACAATCCGATCTCCTATTAGTAGCAGGAACAACAACATATAAAATGGCTACTGTTGTTCGTAAAATCTACGATCAAATGCCGGATCCGAAATGGGTGATTGCTATGGGTGCATGCACTTCTTCTGGTGGAATGTATCGGACGTATTCTGTCGTTCAAGGGATTGATCAATTTTTGCCGGTGGATGTATATGTTGCCGGGTGCCCCCCGCGTCCGGACAATTTGCTTCATGCATTGATGATGATTCAGGAAAAGATTCAACGCGGCGAAAGCAAAGGAACACCAATGACCGTCGGAGCTGAAATACGAGAAAGAGAGCTGCTGCAAATTCAAGGCGTGAACAATAATTGAATCTCTATTATATAGATCGAACCTCAAGAAGATAAACTTTATGTTAACAACAGTAGTAGAAAAATTGACAGCAGCATTTCCGAATAGCATCACGTCAGTTCAAGAGTTCCGGGGAGAAACAACAGTCCATATCAAAAAGGAAGATATTGTTTCTGTCTGTCAATTTCTTCGCGACGACGCATCATCACTATTTGATTATTGTTCTGATATCTGCGGTGCTGATGCATACACTCCAGAAAATCGATTTGAAGTGATCTATAATCTCTACTCTACAGTACTAAATCACCGGATCCGTTTGAAAATCTTTATTGATGAATCTCATTTGCATTGTGCTTCTGTCATCTCCGTATGGCCAGGAGCAAATTGGCCGGAACGTGAAACATTCGACATGTTCGGGATAATTTTTGACGGACATAACGATTTGAGAAGAATGTATATGCCGGAAGAGTTTGAGTATCATCCTCTCCGAAAAGATTTCCCGATGATGGGCATCCCCGATTCAATTCCACTTCCACGAAAATAAATATTAATAGAACGATACGATGAATTTAGAACAAGCAATGGAAGTCCGGCAGCAAAAGATCCTCACTGCCCTCGAGAATAAAAACACCAGCGTTTATTTTAAAGATGCACTTGATAATGAGATGGTCCTTAATATGGGCCCGCAGCATCCCGCGACACACGGCGTTCTGCGTCTGCTCATTAAACTGGATGGTGAAACCGTTGCCGCATGTGTTCCTGAACTGGGATATTTGCATCGCGGATATGAGAAACTCGCTGAAAATTGTTCATACCACGAATTTATTCCCCACACTGATCGTCTGGATTATCTTTCCCCCTTAATGAATAACACTGCCTACGTTCTTGCAGTTGAAAAACTTGTGGGAATTGAAGCGCCAAAACGGGCACAGTATATACGTACCATTATCTCCGAAATGGCCCGAGTGTCGTCCCATTTACTGGGTATTGGTGCACTGGCGATGGATGTTGGCGCATTAACAGTATTTACTTGGTCATTCCGTGAACGCGAAAAGATGTACGATATTTTCGAGTTGTTGACCGGTGCTCGTTTTACCACAAGTTTTACGCGTGTCGGAGGTTTAGCACATGATATGACACCTGATGTTATCGCGGCAGTAAAAGACTTTTTTGATCAATTCCCGCAGAAATTCAACGAGTGTATTTCCATGTTGAATACCAACAGAATCTTTGTGGAACGTTTGGATGGCGTTGGTGTAATCACAAAAGAAAAAGCAATCTCTATGGGTATGAGCGGACCAAATCTGCGTGCGGTAGGGTTGGAATGTGACCTTCGAAAGACTCAGCCATACTTGATCTATAATGAACTTGATTTCAATATTCCTGTTTTTAATGACGGCGATTGTTTATCCCGATATTATGTTCGCTTAAACGAAGTGAAAGAAAGCGTAAAAATTATACGGCAATGTCTTGAAAAAATGCCGGCAGGTCCTGTCCATGCAAACCAACCAAAGAAAGTCCTTCCGCGCAAAGAACAGATCTACACAAAAATGGAAGAGTTGATCCATGACTTTATGCTGATCAATTTCGGCGTAAATCCTCCGGTAGGCGAAGTCTATCACGCGGTTGAAGCATCGAAAGGTGAACTAGGATTCTATATTCAATCCCGCGGTGAAGGACATCCGTGGCGGTTAAAGATCCGCTCCCCCTCATTCATGAATTTACAATCGACATCGTTACTCGTTGAAGGCGGAATGATCTCCGATATCGTCGCCGTGCTGGGAAGTCTTGACCCTGTGATGGGTGAAGCGGATAAGTAATTATTCCCGTTCAACAGACAAGTATCCCTGAACGGTTTTTTATGATATTCATTTTTTAATTTTTTTATGCTCAAACAAGAAAATCTCGAAAAAGCACAAGCACTCTTCACCCGTTATCCGGAAAAGAAAGCGGCTCTCCTCCCTATCCTATGGATCGCCCAAGAACAGGAAGGTTGGATTTCACAGGAGATGATGAAATACATCGGCGATCTTGTCGGTGTTCCGTATGCACATGTACTTGGCGTTGTTACATTTTACACCATGTATAATGACAAGAAGTTGGGAAAACATCATATTGAAGTCTGCACAAATGTTTCGTGCATGCTTCGCGGATCAGATAAAATTCTTTCTACCGTTGAAAAAGCCTGCGGTGCAAAACTCGGTTCCACATCCGCTGATGGAAAATTCACTATTTCAGAAGTAGAATGTATGGGTGCATGCGGCGGAGCACCAATGATTGCAATTGGCGAAGAGTACCATGAACATTTGACGCCGGAAAAGACCGAACAACTTCTAGCAAGTTTGAAATAATTCAATCCTGTCGCAGTATTCCATCCTGACAGGATTTTACCTTTTTAATGAGACTATGGAAAAATACATTCTCCCGGACATAAAAAATTATTACCAGATTGATACCTATGAACAGCATGGCGGTTATGCTGCACTGAAAAAAGTGTTAACCATGAAACCGGATGAAGTGATCGACGAAGTAAAAAAATCCGGTCTTCGTGGACGCGGAGGGGCATGTTTCCCCACCGGCTTAAAATGGTCCTTCATGCCGAAAGGAAATGACAAACCGAAATATCTTGCTGTGAACGGCGATGAATCGGAACCAGGTACGTTTAAAGACAGGCAGATCTTCGAACTCAATCCGCATATGATGATCGAAGGAATCATCATCGGATGTTACGCAATGGGAATAAACGCAGCTTACATCTATATCCGCGGCGAGTATGGGAAATGGATAAAGATGGTAGATAAAGCTTTAGCTGATGCATATGCAAAAGGGTATGTTGGAAGCAATATTCTCGGAACAGGGTTTTCCACAAATATCTACACTCATAAAGGTGCCGGAGCTTATATTTGCGGTGAAGAATCGGCATTGATGAATTCTGTTGAAGGTGAACGGGGATATCCCAGAGTGAAACCACCATTCCCTGCGCAAAAAGGATTATGGGCATCTCCGACCACAATTAACAATGTGGAAACAATGACCAATGTTCCACTCATTATCAATAAAGGATCAGAGTGGTATTCAAAGATCGGTGTTGCCAAACATCCCGGACCAATCCTCGTCGGAATCAGCGGCCATGTCAATAAACCGGGTGTGTATGAAATCCCAACAGGTGTGCCTCTTCTGACATTGATCAACGATGCGCAGTATGGGGGTGGAGTTTCCGGCGGAAAAAAAATTAAAGCGGTTATTCCCGGCGGATCGTCGACAATGATACTTCGTGGTGAAAACCTTGAAGGTGTGAATATGGATGCTGATTCCTTGAAAGCTGCAGGATCGTCCGTAGGAACTGCAGGTTTAATTGTGATGGATGAAGATACCGACCTGGTTCGAGTGTTGACGCGTATTTCTCATTTCTATCACCATGAATCGTGCGGTCAATGCACACCGTGCCGTGAAGGAACTGGATGGCTAGAAAAAATGCTTCACCGTTTTGAACATTACGAAGCGCGGCAGGAAGATGTTGATATGCTGGTGAATGTCGCAAATCAAATAGAAGGAAATACTATTTGTGCACTTGGTGACGCTGCGGCATGGCCGGTGCAGAGTTTTGTAAAACGCTTCAGAGAAGAGTTTGAAAAACGGGTGAAAGAAAAGAAGGAAGTTGAAGCGGCATAATTTTTGACGAACAATGACGCCGATAATATTTATCGGCGTTTTTATTTTCACAAATTTTATCATTGGACCGATTTGAAGAAAACGCTACTTCTTCTTTTTATCTTTCTCCCAATCTGTTTGACGGCACAACAGCATCCCCTGGCAGTCGAATCCTCCGCACTACTTGATCCTGGACTTGCACAACTCGATCTTGGATTATCGTACTTCCGTAATCAACCATATCCGCTCTCAGGGTTAAAGGGACACTTACTCAAATTCGGAAATTTATATTTTGCGGTATCACTGAGTGAATATGTAGAACTGCAGACTGAGGGAACAGTGCTGAATCTATTGGATGTCACAAAGCGTGATTCCGCATTCAACTCCAGAAGAACAACTCGTTCGAATCCCACCGGCGATATTGGTGATTTTACCATATGGACAAAATTTGGTCTGTTAAACGAGTATCGATTCGGATTGGGTCTTTCTGTTAGATTTGGCGTCCAACTTCCGAACGCAAGCAATGAATCGGGCCTCGGAGTAGACGAGATGAATTTTTACTCTTCCCTGTTATTGGAAAAACATATTGGCGGTAAATGGACGTGCAACGTAGGACTAGGCATTCTGAGTGATCCGACAGTACTGGGACAACAGCATGATGTTTTCATCTATGGAATTCAATATTATCTTCCAATTGCAGAAAAAACGTCGATCTTTGCAGAAAGTTCCGGTAGAAAGGGACACGCCGGTATAGGCATTCCACATTTGGCAGGCAGTAAGATCGGAATCGAACAAACTTTCGGGGATGTGACTGCAACGTTGTCCGGAATGTTCAACCATTCCCCAAACGATTATGCAAAAGGGGTTGAACTGAGTTTTTCATATCTCTTGCGCATTGTAGACGTCAAAAAATAATTATGAACATAAAACCTCGTTCACTCCGTAAGGGAGATCTCATTGGCATTGTCACTCCCGCAAGCCCTCCGAGTTCTTCTGAAAAAATATATAAAGGGGCAGAATATCTTGAACGACTAGGATATCGGGTAACATTTGGTAAGAATGTCGAAAAAATTTATGGTTACCTTGCGGGAACGGATCAAGAACGCGCGGATGATATCAACAGTATGTTTGCGGATAGGAATGTAAAAGCAATTATTGCTGTACGAGGAGGATATGGAACACCCCGTATACTTCCTTTATTGAATTATTCACTTATCAAGAAAAATCCAAAAATTCTTGTGGGGTACAGCGATCTCACAGCACTTCAACTTGCCATATATAAAAAGACCGGACTGGTAACATTTTCCGGACCCATGGTCGGAGTAGAAATGTTCAAAGGGATCGATCCTTTTACTGAAGAGCATTTTTGGGCATGTGTTTCATCCCCAAAATATAAGGGAATCGTAAAAAACCCTGACGACAGAGAATTACAAACGATTGTCGCCGGGAAAAAATCTGGCGTACTGCTCGGAGGAAACCTCTCGTTGATTGTTGCTCTTGCCGGAAGTAAATATCTCCCTTCATTCAAAAAGTCTCTTCTGTTCATCGAAGAAATAGAGGAAGAATCTTATCGATTCGACCGAATGATGAATCAACTCCGCATCACCAATATTCTCAGTGATGCTGTCGGCATTATCATGTGTGAGTTGACTGATGTGAAAGCAAGCGACACAACAAAACCATTCTTAACCGCGGAACAAGTGATGAATGATTATCTTGCCGGTCTCACAAAACCGGTCGTCAGTGGTTTAGTCTATGGTCATATTTCAAAAAAATTAACTATTCCGCTTGGGATCAATGCAACACTTGATGCAACCAAACGAACGCTTCGATTTGATGAGCCATCTGTTCGGTGAATCTGATAAAATGGAAAAAAGATTCAAAAACAACTGATTTTTCGCCTCATTTTATTGACAAACCGTCCATTTGTACTTACATTTACTATTATTTTTGATGTTTTTGTTGTTAAAAGGTCTCCTGCGTGTTGAAAATTGCTGTTTTTGCTTCCGGGCACGGTTCTAATTTTGAAGCACTGAATCGTGCAATAGTTGAACAACAGTTTTCTGCAAAAATCGTCGTCGTTCTCAGTAACAATTCTTCATCCGGTGCATTGTCACTGGCTCAATCGTTCGGCATTCCTGCTTTTCATCTCAGTCAGCATCAGTTTGCTGATGCGAAATTATTTCGAGAGAAGGTTCTGGAAACACTTCGAGCATACGATGTAAATTTTATTGTGCTTGCCGGATATATGAAGAAACTTGATGCAGAGATCATTCGTGCTTTTCCAAATCGAATTATCAACATCCACCCGGCACTCCTTCCGAAATTTGGCGGTGCCGGAATGTATGGTATGAATGTTCATGTGGCAGTTATTGCAGCAAAGGAAAAAGAATCCGGCGCAACTATACACATAGTAAATGAGGAATACGACAAAGGATCTATCATTGCACAACAAAAAGTAACCGTTACAGAAACAGATACGCCGGAATCACTCGCTGCAAAAGTATTGACTATTGAACATCAGCTTCTTTCAGCGACAGTAAAAAAAATTTCAGAACAACCATTGAATTAAAGGACTATCGGAATTGCTTAAGATCAAGCGTGCGCTTATCAGTGTTTCAGACAAACGGGGGATCGTCGAATTTGCAACGGCATTGCACACATTAGGTATAGAAATTATTTCTACCGGCGGCACACACTCACTGCTCATTTCAAATAATATTCCTGCAAAACAAATTTCTGAAGTCACAGGCTTTCCTGAAATTCTTGACGGCAGAGTCAAGACGCTTCATCCTGCCGTCCATGCCGGTTTACTGGCCATCCTTGATAACCCATCACATCGACAACAGCTTGATGAACATAAGATTCAACCTATCGACCTTGTTGTCGTAAATCTGTATCCATTTGAAGAGACCATTGCGAAAGAGCATGTTACTCTGGAAGACGCAATTGAAAATATCGATATCGGCGGACCAACGATGCTCCGGTCTGCAGCAAAGAATTATCGTTTCACTGCTGTGATTGTCAACCATGCACGATATGCAACATTCCTGACGGAAGTACAAGAACGCAACGGCCATGTCAGCGAGGAGACTTGTTTTGAACTTGCTAAGGAAGTTTTCCAACACACAGCACACTACGACACAACAATTTCTACATTCCTTTCCGGAACAGCACAACAACAGACTCTCCCCTCAACCTTCACGGTATCATCAAAAAAATATGCCGATCTTCGTTACGGAGAAAATCCTCACCAATCGGCTGCTTTGTACGGAACATATGATGAGTGGTTGAAAAAATTGCATGGAAAAGAATTGTCGTTCAATAATATCATTGATGCAAATGCCGCTGTGAATCTTGTTTCAGAGTTTAATGAACCGACGGTGGTTATTGTAAAACATACGAACCCATGCGGCGCCGGCTCAGCATCAACATTGGAAGAAGCATATCGCAAAGCTTTTGCAACAGATACGAAAGCTCCTTTTGGAGGAATCATCGCTGTCAATCGTCCATTGGATATGAAAGCGGCCGAAGCGATGAATGAAATCTTCACGGAGATCATTCTAGCGCCGTCCTTCGAAAATGGAGTTCTCGATTTTTTGATGAAGAAAAAGGACCGCCGTATTGTTCAAATTCTAAAAAACAATTCCGCTGGACTGGACATACGTTCCGTCTCCGGAGGATTGCTTATTCAATCGAAAGACACAGCTCGAGTCACAAAAGATCAGTTAAAAATAGTTACGAAAAGACAGCCGACAGCCGATGAACTTGAAGCAATGATGTTTGTTTGGAAAGTGGCAAAACACGTTAAATCCAATGCAATTGTCTATGGTTCGAAAGATCGGACCCTTGGTGTGGGTGCAGGACAAATGTCCCGGGTTGATTCATCGAAAATTGCTGTGTGGAAATCTAAAGAAAGTAACTTATCTTTGCATGGCAGTGTTGTAGCCTCTGATGCCTTCTTCCCGTTTGCAGATGGTCTACTTGAAGCGGTCAGCGCAGGAGCCACAGCGGTTATTCAACCTGGCGGATCGATACGGGATGAAGAAGTTATACAAGCAGCAAATGATCATAATATTGCAATGGTCTTCACAGGAATTCGTCATTTCAAACATTAAGTAATAACATTATGGGTGTATTAGATTATTTTTCGGCAGATATCGCCATCGATTTGGGCACAGCAAACACGCTCATCTATATGAAGGGCAAAGGGATCGTACTGAACGAACCGTCGATCGTTGCATTCGACCGCAATACAAAAAAAATTGTTGCGATCGGAAATGAAGCGAGAGAAATGCTTGGAAGAACACATCGCGACATCCGAACTATTCGTCCGATGCGGGATGGTGTAATTGCTGATTTTGAAATTGCCGAAGGGATGCTTCGCGAGTTCATTAAGAAGATCCATTCCAGTTGGATGCCGAGTCGCAGGATTGTCGTCTGCGTGCCGAGCGGGGTGACAGAAGTTGAAAAGCGAGCCGTGCGTGATTCCGCTGAACACGCTGGCGCAAAAGAGGTCCATTTGATTGCTGAACCGATGGCTGCAGCGATCGGCATTGGACTGGATGTCGAAGCTCCAGTTGGAAATATGATCGTTGATATCGGAGGCGGAACAACTGAAATTGCGGTTATAGCTCTTTCCGGAATTGTGAACGAAGAATCAATCCGCATAGCAGGAGATGAATTGAACAATGCCATTATTCAATTTTTCAAAAAGAACCATAATATTTTGATTGGTGAGCGAACTGCCGAGGCAATCAAGTGTGAAGTCGGTTCTGTGATGCCGATGAAGGAAGAAGTGACAATCCAAGTAAAAGGACGCGATCTTGTGAATGGTATACCGAAAACGACAGAGGCGAGTTCTGTTGAAATTCGCGAAGCATTGAATGAAAATATTTCCTCCATCATCGACGGTGTGAAAATGACACTCGAGCGCACCCCACCCGAACTTGCTTCTGACATCCTTGACCGAGGAATAATGTTGACCGGCGGCGGCGCATTAATCAAAGGCCTTGATGAGCGGCTCCGATTGGAAACGAATCTTCCTGTTCACGTTGCGGAAGATCCTCTCACAGCTGTTGTTCGTGGAACGGGGCGGGTATTGGAAAATCTTGAAAAATATCAAAAAGTTCTCCTCACAAGCAGACGCTATTAATCTGCAATGATCCAGCGCATCTATCAATATCTTTTTCTGTTCAAAGAGTATGTGATACTTATTGGATTGGTCTCTCTTTCGCTCATCCTGCTTGTCTTAAATGACAATACTCAGATTCGACAGATCCGTTCGTTAACTGTTGGAACGCTCGGAGTCATTCAGCAAACATTCTCCTTCATCCCAAATCTTACTTCGCTGCAACGGGAAAATGAGTTACTCCGCAAAGTAAATGTCAACCTTGCCGACGAAGTCAATCAACTGCGCGAAGCACGATTGGAAAATATCCGCCTTCGTTCTATGATTGCACTACAGGAAACATCTATCGTAAAATTAACCGGCGCAAAAGTCGTAGCAAAAAATTTAAATCTTCTTCGCAATACAATAACGCTGAATGTTGGATCCGATGACAGCATTCAGATTGGAAACCCAATTGTTACTGGTGAAGGATTGATCGGCAGAGTTGTCGCTGTCAGCGGCGGATATGCTATCGGACAAATGATCGTCAATGTTGATTTTAGAGCGAGCGCAAAGATCCAACGAAGCAGAGTCGACGGCATTGTTGCATGGGATGGAAAGACGCTGTTACTGAAAAATGTTGCAAAAACACAAGATGTGCGTGAAGGAGATGCAATCATCACTTCCGAATATAGCAACGCATTTCCACCGGGAATCAAAGTAGGTATTGTCAGTTCAATCAGCGAAATTCCCAATAGTCTTTTCCAGAAGATTGAGGTTGTTCCTACCGTCAATCTAACGCAATCAGAGGAAGTGTTTGTGATGGATTATGTTCCTAGTTTGGAACGGGTAGCGTTGGAATTGCAGAAAAAATAATACTGACTATTTCACAGTAAACTTTACATTCACAGCAAAAACATTTTCTTTTGGGTTTATTAAAAATGACCCAAGTATAAGAGTAAAATTGTACCAAGTATGTGCAGCAACAGCAGGACCAATTTGATATCCTCTGTTTTGTACGTCTCTTCCAAGTAAATATCCACCAATTGTTGCTTCAAAAACCTGCAACAATGATTGCCCAAAGTCAGGTTTATTGGAAAATGCTAAATTAGTAAAGTGTCCTATTCCAAATGATATGCTAGAGTATAATAATCCCTTGGTTTGTCCATATTTATAATCAAGAATTGGCATTATTGTATTCCTAAATAAATATTCTTCGCTCACGCCTGCTCCCCAACTCAGTGATAATGAAGTTGTGCCATAAATAGTCAATGCTGGATTTCTTTTAATATAATGATCCAAGAAATATATTTGTTCTACTTTATTAATTTTTTGTTCAATTCTTCTCCCAGTGACCAACAATTCTATCAATGCAGCACCAACGAATCCAATTGTAATTGGTGTAAATATATTTTCAGATTTGAATGGTGCTAATAAAAGGTCACTTTCAGAGATTTGGTCATACTTAAAATCCGGTGCCTTAAGCTTAATTAATTCTAATCTATTCCTTAAAAAGTCGCACTTATCTACCTCGAATATTTTTAGCGCAACAACCGCCGGATAATTGTAATAGGGAGATGTACTATTATTTTTTAAGGTGCTGTTATATTTTAGACCTATTACTACCCCACTTATTTCTAATGCAGCAAAAGTTAACCCTTCTGATATTCTCCCATTGTACAAATATGATCCACCAGGAATAATTAATGTCCATGTAGGAAAAGCTTTCGAATATTTTGATATCAGCGTATCTGAAGTCTGTGAGCTTAATGAACAAATAGGTATCAACAAAAATAAAATAACTAATAATTTCTTCATGCAATATTGGACCACCATAGAAATATTATCACATTTTATTATACATCATTTTAATACATCTCTTACTTACCGCTTATCATACATATATTTTTTTTATGTTAAGGGCATTTATTAGATTTAGCTACTATATATTATACTAAGTTTGGTTTTCTCATTTACTCTGATTAAAACTGATAAATATTCTTTTTATTAGGCAGTTCTTTTTGTATATCAATAAACTCATTGTTACCACACTATATTATTTAAACTAATATTAACAAAAGGAACTACAACAATTTACAGACCCAATTTTATGTTGTAGTTCCCTATGTAACAGCACATCACGGTCCGCCAACTGTTACTGTGCATTTACCTGGATTTGCTTCACAATACAATACAACCGCTACAAGGAAAATGAAACTAATTATATCAACCCATGGTAAAGTCGGTTCAATGACTTCCAATTTCCGCGCTTTTATTTTCATTTATATTCACCTCCTTTCACATATGGCATGAATTACATTTCCTCTCGAGAAGGACATAGTTAAATAACATCACAAACAATATTGGTTTTCTGTTTATATTTTTTATTTAATAATTGTTTAATTGGTAAGATCAGATTTATAGCTACCAGAATAAATAGCAATAGTGTGTCGAATAATGGATCTGTTATTTTGCCTGATGATATGACTGGAACAATAATATTCATTACCAAATTATAAAGAGAGGGAATAATAAATAACACGAATATGATTGCCACAATTAACCAATTAATCAGTAGCGCTATAGAAAACATGACAACAATTACTTTTTGACGCTGAGAATATTGATGTGTAAATAATTCATGGTCAAATGGTAGTTTCCCTTTTCGAATATGAATTGCAATATTTTTGAGGAGCGAAATTGACTCAGAATAGAGATCATTGCTATTTGACCAGTTTGCAATTATATAATAGAAATCACTTCTAAGGATTATCAATAATTGAGAGGCTATTTTCATCAATTGCATAGACATCACTATTCTTAAAAGAACACCTAACATACTACTTGGAATGTTTTCTATTATTTCGAACAAATAGATAGTAACAACAATAACAGAAATGATTAACAGGTCAACTAACATTCCAGCAATATAGACTTGGGATCGTTTATTTCGAGGTATTGACCAAAGATTTGTTACTGTAGTTTGAGCAACTGTAAAAAACAATCTAGAGCTAAGTTGAACATTTGCATCTATTTCAAGAGATTTCGCTGCAATTAAATGGCCCATTTCATGGAACAATGTCATCAACCATCCTGTTAATGTCATAAAAATCAAAAGCAAAAATAATCTATCAAAAACGAAAAAATCGGAAAATGTTGGACGAATCTGTGGATTATATAAAACTAAATATCCACTTGCGATAATAAACATTACGTAAATAAATATTGCATACGTTGAGCATAATATTTTTGCCGTTTTAACAGAAAATGGTATTCTAAACGAAATATTCTCACTATGTTTTATTAGTACTTCAATTCCATTAATTCGTTTAATAAGACCAGCTTCGATAAATGTTTCAAGGAAGTCTTTAATTACAATATCCTCAGTCTCATTTGAGTATTTTAATTTGAGCCTATTTTTAACACCACGAACTGTTAAACCTTCGGAAAATAGTTTTAGTGATTCGTATCCTATAGAATCAATTACGACATAAGATGATTGTTGTTTGTTTCCAACTATAATTTCACCATCGTCATTTCGATGAATAAGATCCATAAATTCTATTGTGCTATTTTCAGTAATTACATACATTTTTGTAGATCATTAATAAAATTATAAATTGCACAAACAATATTTTCTAATCCAATTGTATCTGTTTTTATTTTAGTAGTCAATTTAATACCATTGATTTATTAGGTTTGATTTTTTTGGGATTGCTATTTCCAATAAAGGCATTTGATAATAGAAACATCTGAAAAACTCTTGAACAATGTCATTACGAGATATTTTTTTCGAAACAATCTTGTTTTTAGTTAAGTCGAATGAGATTGCCTCGTCTCTTCGCTCCTCGCAATAACCTTTCCAGACGTCCCTAATTTTTAATATGAGAGCTATATTATATTCACTGCATCTTGTATTAACCTTTAATATTTTTGTAGATCAAACTTGTTAATGATGGCAGAGTTGTCGCCGTCAGCGGCGGATATGCTATCGGACAAATGATCGTCAATGTTGATTTCAGAGCGAGCACAAAGATACAACGAAGCAGAGTCGACGGTATTATTGCATGGGATGGAAAGACGTTGTTACTGAAAAATGTCGCAAAAACTCAAGATGTGCGTGAAGGAGATGCAATCATCACTTCAGAATATAGCAACGCATTTCCACCGGGAATCAAAGTAGGTATTGTCAGTTCAATCAGTGAAATTCCCAATAGTCTTTTCTAGAAGATTGAGGTTGTTCCTACCGTCAATCTAACGCAATCAGAGGAAGTGTTTGTGATGGATTATGTTCCTAGTTTGGAACGGGTAGCGTTGGAATTGCAGAAAAAATAACTACGGACGTAGTTTCATCAAAACCGCCTTCATATCTTCCGGCAATTCACTTTCGAACCGAATCATTTTTTTTGTCTGCGGATGGACAAAACCGAGTTTCTTGGCATGAAGCGCCTGACGAGGCATCATGTCCAGGAGATTCTTCAATTCCGCTTTCTTCTTCCCTTCAACTTTTCCAGCGATGATCTCTCTCCCTCCATACGTTTCATCTCCAAATACCGGATGATGAATGTGTGAAAGGTGTACACGAATCTGGTGAGTTCGGCCGGTTCGAAGATGTAATTTTATCAACGCAAGAAATTCAAATTGCTCCATTACTTCATATTCAGTAACCGCATGTTTACCATCGTCAATAACGGCAACTTTTTTCCGATCTCTTTTACTCCTTCCAAGCGGGGCGTCAATAACACCGGATTGCTGCTTGAATGTGCCCCAGACGATAGCATTGTATTCTCGTTCCGATGTTTTTGCAGCAAACTGTTTTGCCAACTTCTGATGGGTCGTTTCGTCCTTCGCTACTACCAACAACCCACTGGTATCTTTATCCAACCGATGGACAATTCCTGGTCTGACGATATCAAACTCTTCGTCTTCTTCAGAATGGAGTTGGGAAAGTTTTTCAGAATGATGCATGAGTGCATTGACCAGCGTGCCGGAATAATTCTTATATGCCGGGTGCGTAACCATTCCTGCAGGTTTATTAACGATAAGCAAATAATCATCTTCGTAAATAATGTCAAGCGGGATGGATTCTGCTTTTACTTCAGGAGGATCAGGGCGGGAAAGATTGATCGCTATGAGATCATTGGGGAGAATGGAATAACTTGGTCTTACCGCTTTTCCATTGACCAACACCTCTCCATTTTTAATCGCCTCTTGAACCTTGTTTCGAGTGGCATTTTCCGTATGATTCGTCAGATAGACATCAAGCCGTTCCTTCATTTGGCCGGCAGGAATACGAATCTCGAAATGGTTTTTCATGAAAAGACGATTTACGATCTAGGAAAAAAAGATGCCCGCTTTCACGAAGTGATTCTTCGGATCGGCGAGCATCTACAAATACGGTTATGATAATTACTCTTACGTTGTTGGAGTTGACTCCGTGGAAGAATCAGATGACGAAATGGATGACGATTCGACTACCGGCAGCTGATCTTCTTGATCTACGAATGAACGATGAAAGATTAACATCATCAACACACCGATAGAAACAGATGCGTCGGCGATATTGAAGACCCAGAATCGATTAAGATAGAATCCCCACACATCAATATTGAAGAAATCAACATCGATAAAGTCTACCACTTTCCCGTGGAACAGCTCCGATTCACCGTACAGCACTCCGTAGAAAGTCCGATCAATCAAATTGCCGATCGCTCCACCAAGAATCAATGCAAGAGAAATACGGAATAATATCTTTTCCGTTCGCATCACATACAGATAGAGCAATATGCCGAAACTTGCCGCTATCGAGAACAATGTAAGAAACAGCTTCCCGTCCACCACTTCAATTCCGAAAGCCATTCCGGGATTTTCAATAAACGTTATGCGAATAAAATCTCCCATCACCGGAATCGAACTTCCCAACTGCATCCCTTTGAATGATATTCCAAGGGATGGAACGTCGATCCCTTTTATCATGAACTTAGAGATCTGATCTGCAATGACGATGAAAGCGGTTAAAAAAAGAACTCTCACTGTTACATCGATCCCTTCTTTAGATGCTTGCACTCGATGCACAATTGCGCATGGGGCACAGCTTCTAATCGTGCTTTGGGAATCAATTTTCCGCAATTGATGCAGAAACCGTATGTTCCTTTGTCAATCCGTTTTAACGCATCATCAAGATAATTTAGAAACTTTCCTTCGCGCGATGCAAATAAGAATGTCTTTTCACGCTCCATCGCGTCCGTTCCCTGCTCCATATGCGTTGAATAGGTTGAGTTCTCACTAGCATATTCACCGGTCGTCACATCCATCATACTTTCTTTCAAGATCGCCAGTTCCTCCAATATTTCTTTCCGCTTTTCGGTAATGATCTTTTTGAAGTATATGAGGTCTTTTGTATTAAAGCCTTTGACCGATTTTTTCTTCACCGGTTTTTCTGCTACATTCTTCAGCTTTGCCGCCGATGTTTTCGGATGCGCCGCTTTCTTTGCCGGTTTGGATTTCGCTTTTTTGACGATCTTTTTTGCCATTGTTATCCTTTTTGAAAATGACAATGAAATGATTTATACTTTTTTGATACTGATCTCACACTGTACACCGTTAATATCTTCTTTCACAGAAGTACCATTCACCGGTGCTTTTTTCAAATCAACCGAAAGTGTTTCACTATTAATATACGCCGATGACTTCAGCAATGCATCGGCTAATTCATCGTTGGTGTTGAATACGATGGATATTCTATCCGTTACTTCTAATCCCGAATCTTTGCGAAGATTCTGCACACGACTGACAAATTCACGGGCAAAACCTTCCATGCGAAGTTCCGGAGTGATTTCCATATCCAATGCAACGGTGACTTTGCCATCAGACTCTACAACCCATCCTTTAATTTCTTCGGCAACAATCTCTACATCTTCATGGATAATATTCAGCGTGTTTCCTTCAACAGAAATCTGAATAGTCCCATCCGCATTAATCTGGCTAATTTGATTCGCCGTAAAGGTACGAATTACTTCGGCAACTTTCGCTGTCGATTTTCCATATTTATTACCAAGTACCCTGAAATTCGGCTTAATTTTATATTTTATAATATCTTGATCAATTTTTGCATCGAGCTCTTTTACATTAATTTCATCCAGAATAACATCCTCAACCGATTTTAACAAGGCAAATTCTGATTGATCCTTCACCGGAACAAGGATCTTCAGCAATGGTTGACGGACCTTGAGGTTTGCTTTCATCCGCATGGCACGGACTAATCCAACGATTCGGATCGCACGATCCATTCTAGTTTCGAGTGAGGTATCAATAGCTGATTCATTCACATTCGGGAGCATGGCAAGATGAACGGATGAGTGTGATTCGTGATGCGTTGCCGAATTGAGATTGCGATACATCTCATCTGCCAGAAACGGAGCAATTGGCGCAGTTAACTTTACAATGGTATCCAAGCACTCATATAATGTTTGATATGCCGCGGTTTTATCTTTTCCTTTTTCACTCTTCCAAAAGCGGCGGCGATTCCGTCGGACATACCAGTTAGAGAGATTATCAAGAGTAAAATCTGCAATTGCACGTGATGCCCTGGTAAGATCGTATTCGTCCATATATTGCTTGTATTCTTTCACCAGCGAATTAAGCGATGAAATAATCCAACGATCGATCTCCGAACGTTCCGTAATGGGAATTGTTGGCTCGCTGAAATCAAACTTGTCTATGTTGGCATACAATGCAAAGAAGGAATAGGTATTGACGAGCGTACTGAAAAACTTTCGCTGCACTTCTCCAATTCCATCTTCATCAAACAACGTTGGACGCCAAACAGGAGACTGCGACACTAAATACCATCGTGTTGCATCGGCACCATATTTTGCAATGAGACCAAATGGATCAACAGTGTTCCCTTTTGATTTGGACATCTTCTGTCCACTCTTATCCAGAATCAATTCGTTGACCAATACATTTTTATACGCAGGTTTATCGAACAAGAATGAGCCGATAGAATGAAGCGTATAGAACCAGCCCCGTGTTTGATCGATACCTTCTGAAATGAAATCCGCAGGATACGATTTGTCGAAGATCTCTTTGTTTTCGAACGGGTAATGCCATTGTGCAAACGGCATTGCACCGGAATCGAACCACACATCGATCAATTCAGGTGTTCGTTTCAAATATTTTCCATTTGCCGTTTTGAACGCCAATCGATCGACTGTCGGTTTATGCGGATCGAGACTCTTAATATCGTCCGCATGAAATATTTTGCCGGTCGGTGTTCCGTTTTCATCTAACCATTCAGCACCAATCAACTCTTCAAAACTCCCGACACATTTCATTTCTTTTCCATCTTCCGAGACCCAGATCGGAAGCGGTGTTCCCCAATATCGATCCCGAGACAATGCCCAGTCTTTATTTTCTTCCAACCAATTGCCAAAACGACCTTCGCCAACTTCTTTGGGAATCCAATTGATCTGTTTGTTCAGATCAATCATCCGCTGTGCATATTTTGTGGTGCTGATATACCACGAGGTTCTTGCGTAATACAGAAGCGGCGATGAACAACGCCAACAATGCGGATAACTGTGTTGATACTGTTCTTTTTTATACAGGATGTTTCGCGATTTCAGATTCAGAATAATATCATTATCTGCATCCTTCACAAACTTTCCCTTAAAGTCAGTTACTGCATCTTCAAATTCGCCGGATTTATTAACAGGATGAATCGTGGGTAATCCATACTTGCGGCATGTTTGATAGTCATCTTCACCGTATGCGGGAGCCATATGAACAATACCGGAACCGGAATCCGTCGTAACAAAACTTCCTTCGACAACGTACCAGCCTTTTTCTTTTACTTGATGATAATTGAAAATCCGTTCGTATTCTTTTCCAAGAAGCTCTTTCCCTTTAAATTCAGCAACGATGGAGTATTTCTCTTTTAATACTTCCAAACGCGCTTTGGCAAGGATAAAAAATTCACCGGTTGGTTTCGTAGCTTCCCCATCCACAGAAAGAAGTTCAACCTTTACATAATCAATGTCCGGATGAATTGCGAGTGCAACGTTTGAAATTAATGTCCATGGAGTTGTCGTCCAGACCAGAAAATATGTGTTCGCTTCATCTTTCAACTTCATCTTTATATAAACGCTCGGATCTTTTACATCTTTGTAGCCCAGAGCAACTTCATGAGACGAAAGAGGTGTCTCACATCGAGGACAATACGGCTGAATTTTATAGCCGCGATAGATCATATCTTTGACGTAGTATTGTTTCAGCGCCCACCAGATGGATTCGATGTAATTATTATGGAACGTAACATATGGATCGTTGAGATCGACCCAATATCCCATTTCTCGAGTCAGCTTTTCCCAATCAACTTTATATTTCCAGACAGACTCACGGCACATCTGATTGAACTTCTCAACGCCATAGTCAAGAATTTCATCTTTGTGTTTAATGCCGATCTGTTTTTCCACTTCGATCTCTACCGGCAAACCATGCGTATCCCATCCCGCTTTACGGTGTACTTGGAAGCCACTCATAGTCTTATATCGGCAGAACGCATCTTTCAACGTACGCGCCATAACGTGATGAATTCCGGGACGCCCGTTGGCAGTGGGAGGACCTTCGTAAAAGGTATATTGCGGTTTTCCGCTGCGAGAGGTGATTGATTCTTCGAAGATCTTTTTTTCTTCCCAGAATTTCAGTATTTCTTTTTCAACGTCAGCGTAATTAATTTTATCGGTAAGTTCTTTGAACATTCTTTTATAGTCTCGTTACTACTTCTTTCATGATAGAGGTCAATTTCGGTTCCGCTTCATTCGCCACAGCAATCACTTCTTTCAACGAAACCGGTTTTAGTGCATCGGGAAAACATTCATCGGTCATAATGGAAAATCCAAGCACTCGCATAGATTGATGCACTGCAACAATCACTTCAGGAACAGTGGACATCCCGACAACATCCGCACCAATGCCCCGTAAAAATCGATACTCCGCTCTTGTTTCTAAATTCGGCCCGGAAACAGCAACAAAAACACCTTTTTGCAATCTAATTTTCAGATCGAGTGCCACTTTTTCTGCAAGGGAAATAAGTTCACGGGTATACGGTTCGGTCATATCTGGAAATCGGGGACCGAGTTCATCGTCATTATGGCCGATCAGCGGATTATCACCGAGCAAATTGATATGATCGGTGATGAGCATAATATCCCCCTTTGAAAACAACGGATTCATTCCCCCTGCTGCGTTGGAGATCAATAACGTATTTACTCCAAGAAATTTCATCACGCGAACAGGAAAGGTCACTTGTTGCATCGAATACCCTTCGTAGTAATGAAATCGTCCCTGCATCGCTACAATATTCTTACCGCCGAGTTTCCCAAAGATCAATTTCCCTTTATGAGATTCAACAGTAGAAACTGGAAAATGAGGAATCTCAGAATAATCGATCACCGTTTCGATCTGGATCTCTTTCACCAATCCGCCCAGACCGGTGCCAAGAATGATGCCAATTGACGGCGTCGACTGCGTTTTCGTCCGTAGGAATTGGATCGTCTCGTTAATCTGTTTTCGTAAATCTGACATTATAATTTTTTTAATACATCATCAATTTGAAAAAGTTCTCTCCCTGTTCCCTGGCTTTGATCGCGTTTATTCATCTCCTCATCTACTTCAAGTGCTTTAATTAACTCAACTTCAGAATTCAACAGTACTTTCAATCTACTAACCAGAGCTTCTTTCTTTGCACGCAGATTGGTCACTTCCTCTTTCGCTCTCATCACTTCCATACGGGCGTAATCAACAATCTGGCTCGCCTTGAGTTCGGATTCCTGAATGATCAGCTCCCCCTCTTTTCGTGCATTATCAATTGTGCGGGCACTGTTTTCTTGTGCCTGCATTAATACTTGCTGCAGATCCCGTTCTTTCTGTTTATAATCGCGAAGCTGCACTTCATTTTCGATTGCCAGTTCACGCATCTCTTTTGCCTGTTTCAACAAGTCTGCAAATTCTGCAGAAAGTGTATCCAAAAAAGCATCCACTTCTACGGAATCATACCCGCGAAGAACTTTTTTGAATTCTTGTTTCTTTATATCCAGTGGAGTGAGCTTCATACTTCCTCCTATCAATGAATGTTTTTTGTTCTTGCCCCAAAAATTGCTGTCCCGATACGAACCATGGTTGAACCCTCTTCGATTGCCGTTTCGTAATCGTGTGTCATTCCCATGGAAAGCACAGTCAATGGCTGTTTTAAAAATCCGGCGCTGTTTGCTTCGGTAAAGATCGATCGCAATAGTTTAAATGAAATTCGTGATTCAGCTTTGTCATCCGTAAATGGTCCAATCGTCATCAATCCTTTAAGGTTCAGATTGGAAAAACAGCTAACGGATTGAATCAATGCTAATGCTTGATCTGGTTTTACACCAAATTTTGTCGCTTCTTCGGATGTATTCACTTCAACAAGAACATCAATTGTTCTGCTGTTCTTCTCTGCACGTTTTTGAATTTCAAACGCAAGACTTTCACTATCCACAGAATGGATCAAATGAATCCAATCCGCAATATACTTCACTTTATTCGACTGCAAATGACCAATAAAATGCCATTGAATGTTTTTATCTAGCAATGCATTATGCTTTTCAAGCAATTCTTGAACATAATTCTCACCAAAATCAATAACTCCTGCATCAATTGCTTCAAGAACATTTTTTGCACCAAAAGTCTTACTTACAGCAATGAATTTCACATCTTCAGGATTTCTACCGGTGCGGATGCACGTTTTTTTGAGCGTTTCCTCAATATTTTGAATGTTTTCGGCTATCATCCTTCAAGGTTAAGTGGAAATATATGTGTTTATCACCCTAAAAACAATAAACTTCCGTAAAATGAATGATAACGTTATCTACAACACAAAAAGTGTTTTTTTATGCAATTAGTGAGAGTATAGGATCACACTGAGAAGAGTCTGTCTAAATGGGCTATTTTGACGAATGGTTTTTAAAGCAAAAATCCCTTTGATATTTTCAATAGCAAAGGGAAGGGTGAAGAGTACCAATATGTATTAATATTACTTTCTTCGAGTATTTTTTCTTGGCGGGACTGGTACACTTTGCGATTTAACAGTCAATACCGGACAATGCGCTGTCCTTACCACTCGTTCTGCGACGCTACCCAAGACAACATGGGGAATTCCGGTTCTGCCATGAGTGCTCATGATGATGATGTCGATGGAGTTTTGTTTTGCATATTGTACTATTGATTGAGCAGCGTTCCCTTCCGTTAGTACGACGTTCAGGTTTTTAGAAAAATCCTTTTTGAACGTATCTGAAAATTCCATCAGTCGTTTCCGTTCAAACGTAAGGATCTCCTCTCGAAATTTATCGAAAGTGAGATCAACAGTATGATAGGCAACAGATGGAAGGTTATCGACACTATAGAACAGGGTCACGGTTGCTTTTTCTTTTTTTGAAAGCCATGATGCATATTCCATTGCAGAGTACGAAGCAACGGAAAGATCTGTCGTCACCAAAATATTTTTTATAGAAATCATACGAACCTCATTACCGACCGTTCAGGCTTTCTTGACTTTTGTCAGGGATTGCATTTGTTCCCCCAGCTTGGATAATCTGGAACTGACCTCCTGCATTCTTTTCCGGATTTTTTCATAATCCAAAGGATATTGCGGATGTTCCTGATAATAATGAAGGACCTTCTCTACTTCGTATGAAAGCTCTTCTATCGCTCTTTGTTCGGCAATAAGTGATGTGACTTTTTTATCGATTGAATCCATTACGCTCTTTCCTTAGAGTGATATGATGAACTGAACCATTGTTCAAGTTCTTGACGCACAGTGGGATGAGCGATCGCGATCAGCGCTTCCGCACGCTGCCGCAGAGTCTTCCCCTTTAATAATGCAATTCCATATTCCGTTACAACATATTCAACATCTCCCCGCGTTGTTACAACGCCGGCTCCCTGCTTCAGCATCGGCACAATGCGTGAACAGGCGCCTCCTGCTGCCATTGCAGGAAGAGCTATGATCGCTTTCCCGTTTTTAGATGCAGCGGCACCGCGGACAAAATCTAATTGACCGCCAAATCCGCTATAGATCTGTGTTCCGATAGAGTCAGCACATACTTGTCCGGTAAGATCAATCTCGATGGCAGAATTAATAGAAACAATTTTTTCATTCTGGCCAATCAAGAATGGATTATTCGTTGAATCAGTCGGCAATAATTTGATTGATTTATTTTTATTCACAAACTCATACAGCTTTTTTGACCCCAGCACAAATGTTGCGATGGAGTATCCGGGATTGACTGTTTTTTTCTTGTTGGTAATGACCCCTTTTAACATCATTTCCATCATTCCGTCGGAAAACATTTCTGTATGAACACCAAGATCCTTTCGTCCATCCAGCGCTCCCATGATAGCATTGGGAATCCCCCCTATTCCCAATTGTAAAGTAGAACCGTCTTCGATAAGCGGGGAGATATAATCGGCAACCTTTTTCTCAATCGCGCTGATCTCCGGCGTCGGTAATTCGCACAATGGTTCTGTATGTTCAACAATATAATGCAGCTTAGAAATTGGTACTAATGCTTCGCCATATGTAAACGGCATATCTTTATTGATCTGCGCAATAACCACTTTCCCCGCTTCGATTGCCGCTAACGAGGCGGCACATTCAACTCCCAGACTGACAAAACCCTCTTCATTCGGCACTGAAACCATCACAAAGACAACATCCAGCGGTATGATATTTTTATAAAACAAAGAGGGAATTTCATTTAGAAATACTGGCAAATAATCTGCAGAATGTTCCTTAATGGCTTTGCGATCAGCGGTTCCCACAAAAAAAGAGACATGCCTAATCCGTTCGCGTGAATTTCCCTCAACATCAAACGGATCTTTACCCAATAACAGAAGATGAAATACAGAAACATTTCGTAAATCCTGGCATCGTTGGGCAAGAGTTTTTAAGAATGTTTTCGGTGAAGCTGCGTTACCGCTGACAAAGACATTATCATTCGAATAGACAAGCGCTGCGGCTTGTTCCATTGAGATACATTTAGCAACGTAGTTGCTCCGCCAAACGGGGCTTTGCATTGAAGACTGAAGGATATCATTAATAGTCGATACCATATGCTAATCCATTCCTTGTTCTAAAATATCTGCTTTATCATGAAATGCTTTACTCGGACATTGGAGATACGCCCGTTGTAACACTGCCAATTCTTCTTCATTCATTGGCTGATAAATGATTGAACAACGTTGGACCATTGATAAAAAACCAATATTGCCCGGAGCAAGTGAAAAACAATTTCTGCAGCCGGCACAATGTTGATCGATGAAAAATCTCCCGAGTTTTTGACGAGATAGTTTAGGATTTTTAGTATCTACTCTTGCAATCATTATATTGAACGCTCAGTTTCTATCGATTAATTGAAAATTGAATTTGATAGCAACCCACACCTGAACCGGGCCACTGTTCATTACACCGGGTGTGAATCTATATTTCATTGCAGCATTGATTGCGGATTCATTAAAAATTGCTCCGCCATTTTCTTTAATCACTACTGCCTTTTTTGGTTTTCCGTTTTTATCCACAAGAATTTTCACCCAAACGTATCCTTCCATGCTTGAGCGACGCGCGATCTCTGGATAATCCGGTTTCTCCGCATAGACAACCTGCGGAATTTTTTCTACCGGAATAAATTCATTCATTCCGGGTTCATCATTTTCGATTGTCACACCTTCTTCAATGCGTACTTCGCTCCCCTCCCCGTCACCTTCCAGCGTTGCATTGCTGGTTACTGCGCTCATCTCCGCTTGTGTTGCAATTGTCTGTTCTGGATTAATTTCTGCATCCGGAACCGGAACAGGTGTACCAACTGTTGGTTTTGAAATCTTTGCTATACCGACTGCCGGCGCTGACATTGAATTTGTAATTGACGGTGGAGGTCCAAGTTCACTGTACTTGATAATCCTGATTCTCACCATCGGTGCATCATCTTCAAGACTACTATAATATTGTGCTGCGTAATATGTTCCTATCAGCGCAATATGAAACAACGCAGAGATGAATAATCCCATCTCTAAATTAATACCCAACCGCTTCTTAAGTTCTTTCCGGGCTTGTGCGACTGAATAATTCCCCGGGATAACAGTCGCAACAATCTTTTCTTTTGAATGGAATCTGATAGGTAAAGGATGATGAAATATCGTATTCATGACACCCTCCTTTCTGTTCACCGTATTCTTAAAAAGCAAACAGCGTACCGCAGAAAGTGTTGAATTTTTAATGATTTCAGCAGGTTTTTAGGTGTAGAATTTCAAAGCTGGGAAAACGCTGAATAGTTTCTTACTCGTAGGAGAGGTAATTGAAGAGAAAACCATCGGATTGTTTAAGCAATCCGATGGTTTGAATAACTAATATTCCGGTGCCATTTCCCATTTTTCCGGGGAACGCCAGAGCTGAGAGAGGAGCAAATCACGCATCAACATAAATTCCTTCGGAAGACGGTCATACATTTTAATGAATAGTTCTTCGTGCGAAAGAATTTCTTTTTTCCATAATTCTTTATCGACTGCCATCAATTCATAAAACTGTTCTTGAGAAATATCGTGCCAGCCGGTAAAATCCATATCTTCATACCGGGGCATCCAACCAATCGGACTTTCGATGGCAAATGCCTGACCATGGACTCGTTCAACCACCCACTTCAGAACACGCATGTTATCCCCATATCCGGGCCACAAGAAATTTCCTTCACTGTCCTTCCTAAACCAATTCACGTTGAATATTCTCGGCGGATTGTAAATTTCGCGTCCCATCCTTAACCAATGATTGAAATACTCTCCCATGTGATAACCACAGAATGGCAGCATTGCAAATGGATCTCGGCGAACTTCTCCCGTAGCTCCAACAGCTGCTGCAGTTGTTTCCGAACCCATTGTCGCGGCCATATAAACGCCGAAGTTCCAATTAATGGCCTGGGTGATAAGCGGAATTGTTGTGCTGCGTCGTCCGCCAAAAATGAAAGCACTGATTGGAACGCCTTGAGGATTTTCCCAATCTGGATCGATAGAAGGACATTGGTATGCCGGTGCAGTAAAACGTGCATTCGGATGAGCTGCTTTTTTTCCGCTTTCCGGCTTCCATTCATGACCTTGCCAATCCGTAAGTTTCGCGGGGGGAGTTTTCGTCATTCCTTCCCACCAAACATCGCCATCTTCTGTTAGAGCGACATTGGTGAAAATGGTGTTTTGTTTAATTGAAGCCATTGCATTCGGATTGGTTTTTTCTGACGTACCGGGTGCAACTCCAAAAAAACCCGCTTCAGGATTGATGGCATATAATCTTCCGTCCTGTCCCGGTTTGATCCAGGCAATATCATCTCCCACGGTGGTAACTTTCCAACCTGCAAATGATTTTGGTGGAATCAGCATCGCAAAATTTGTTTTACCACACGCGCTGGGGAAAGCTGCTCCAACATATGTTTTTTGTCCTTCCGGCGATTCCACACCGAGAATCAACATATGTTCCGCTAGCCAGCCTTCATCGCGAGCCATTGCAGAAGCAATCCGGAGGGCGAAACATTTTTTTCCTAATAGCGCATTTCCACCATAGCCGCTGCCAAAGGACCAGATACTTCGTTCTTCAGGAAAATGCACAATGTATTTATGCTCTCTATTACATGGCCACGTAACATCTTTTTGACCGCCTTTCAGCGGCATTCCAACTGAATGAACACACGGAACAAACTCACCTTGATCTCCTAAAACATCATACACCGCTTTTCCCATGCGTGTCATAATTTTCATATTAACAACAACATACGGTGAATCAGTTATCTCAACACCAATGTGTGCTATACGTGATCCGAGAGGACCCATGCTAAACGGAACAATGTACATCGTCCTGCCGGCCATACAACCATCAAACAATTTGTTCAATGTCGTTTTCATCTCTTTGGGATCGACCCAATTATTCATTGGTCCGGCATCGGTACGGCGCTTGCTGCAAATATATGTTCTATCTTCAACTCGGGCTACATCGGACGGATCAGAAAATGCGAGATAACTATTGGGTCGTTTCTTGGGATTCAATTTCTTGAATGTTCCACTCTTAACCATCTGGTCGCACAGTTCATCGTATTCTTTGTCAGTACCATCGCACCAGTGTACTTTATCCGGTTTTGTTAGTGCGATAATTTCTTTGACCCATTGTTTGAGCCGTTCGTGTTTAACGAAGGAGGGTATTTCCATGTCAAATTCCTTAGTGAATTGAATGTTGAAGATCTATTAGTAATAGAAACATACGACTATTTCGTTGTGAATTCAATAAACAAAAAATCCCTGAAATCACATCTGATTTCAGGGATTCATGTGTTCCACATGAAGAATTTCTACTTTACTAACATCAATTTCTTTGATTCAACGAATGCTCCTGCTTGAAGTCTGTAGAAATAGATCCCGCTCGATAAACCCACTGCATTGAATGTCACTGAATATCTCCCTGGAGTTTTTTGATGGTGAACAAGAGAAGCAACCTGTTTACCCAAAACATCGAACACACTGAGCGTGACAAAAGCCTGTGAAGGAATGTGATATTCAATTGTCGTCGAGGGATTAAAAGGATTTGGATAATTCTGGCGCAAAGCAAATGCTGCCGGTATTGCACTTTGATCTTGTGCAACATTCAATTGAAGATTCTCACCAAACGCAATATCATCCACAGAAGCTTCAAGGATGGAAGAATTACCTCCGTCTTTTGCTACAAATCGGATTTTCATTTGTTCCGTTACTGGAAGTACACTCTTTAAATCAATCCGATATTGTTTCCAAAATGGCTGCTTCCCGAAAATAGTGTTGGCTATCTTCCAGGTCTGGCCGTTGTCGTTTGAAACATCAACATAAAGCGTATCATCTTTTGCCGATGACCGTGAACTAAAAAATACCCAATACGTAAGTGTGGGAAGCGTCATGCCTTCCGGATTAAATGACGGAGAGGTTAATGTTGTTCTGTAATCGACATAATCCGTTGTGACAGAGGATCCCCCCGTAATAAAACACAATGTTCCATTGGTAGAATGATCTTCTTTTGGTTGAAGGGTATCTAAACCTACAACAGTCACATTTGGTTTTACCCGTTCCCATTTTCCTGATACACCAGAATCTTGTGGACTTCCCACCACCCATCCTCGGTCAATTTCAAAATCATCCAGACCATTTGGTGCTAATTGAATAGCAACATTATTGACAATTCCGCCAACAATGTTGACAGAAACTGTTTCCGCAGTAAAGCCCCATTGCGCGGCAACCACCGAAAATTTTCTCCCTCCCAACAGTGTAGGAGTGGAAAATTTACCGGACGAATCCGTTAATCCTTCAATCGGCGTATCGATGATTCTGATTCTAAAATCCCTTACCGGTTTTGCTGTCGCTTTATTGGTCACAACACATGCTAATGATCCACTCAAACTCTGTGTAAGAGCCACAGTAATATTCATTACCGAATCATATTTCATCAATATTTTTTGAAACTTTGTTCCATATCCCGTAGCATAGGTCGATTTGGAAAATGCCGCCGTTAATGTATCAGACAAAGCGCCAAACTTTATTTTACCTTGACTATCTGTGAGCAGTGTATCAAACCGTCCGGGAAGAACAACTTTCACGCCGCTGATTGGTACGTTGGTGGCAGAATCCACAACGGTAACAATTGCGCGTGCCGTTTTTATGGAACCATTTTGTCCAGGAAACTTTATCACAAATAATCCGCCGCTAATATCCGAAATAATCACTTTGTTCGATGCAAAATATGGGAATGTTCCCCATGCACCGATATAGTTGTTCACGGAACCATTAAATGTATCATAATAACCGACCTCGACAGGGATCTCGGGATATTTAAGATCGAGAATTCTTACTCCTTCTGAATAATGTGCTAAGTAACCATATTGGTCTTTAATATGAATATTATGGACGATCGTTTTTGGACGTGCTACATATGTCGCCACTAATTTTAGGTTCGTTATATCAGAACGATCCCATACGCGCAAAAGGTTTCCATTTCTATCAGGGTTGGAATTAACTTCATCGGTTGTCAGCACATATTTTTTGTCGACAGTAACGTCTGTATTATGCGTTCCAGAATATGGATAGTTCGTAAGACTCACTCGCTTGGGATTTGCTTTATTTGTCACATCAATAATATCTAATCCTTGTCCATTGATCGCCGCAGCATAGATCGTATCGTTCTTAATAACACAATCATGAACATATTGTGCTTCGTACTCACCAACTACCTTCGGAGCAATGGGATTTGTTAAATCCAGCATAACAACGCCGCCGCTTTTGTATCGTGAACCGTTGATATATAAATATTTTCCTTCAATGGAAATTGTATGCCCTGATGGAACCTGTGTTGTTGTTATCGTATTTACTAATTTCAGCGAATCGAGATCAATGATTTGAAGTCCCGCCCCGTTTCCTTCCGTAACCACATACGCATAATGCTGATACACTTTCATTTCACGCCATCCTGAATTAGGACCGGGAATAAAAGCAACCTCTTTCAACGTATCAGAAGTTATATCAACTATTTGAGTTCCAGTTTGACATCCAAGAATAGCATACTCTTTTCCCTCTGGAGAAACATAGCCCCAACAATTGGAATATCCGTTCGTCCCTCTGGTTCTCACTTGTCCAACAAATTGGACATTGAAACCTCCCTGTGCAGCACTAAACTCTGTACAAAGCAGCATTACGATAGACAACAACAGGTGACGTAACTTCAGCATTGCTTCTCCTTGAATTTTATTTAGATAATACCATGAGTTTGGTTTTGTTGTATAGAACATCTTTTGTTTCAACTGCAAAATGACAGAAATACGTCCCTGACGGATACTTCGTTGCATCCCAAACCACGGAATGTTCCCCTCGGATCATCTGTTCTTGAAGTAATGTCGCGATCTCCCGTCCTAACATATCGAATACCTTGAGTGTAATAAATGCATTGAACGGGATGCTAAATGTAATTGTTGTTGAAGGATTAAAAGGATTCGGATAATTTTGATATAACGTAATTTCGGATGGAATAGCCAGATATTCATGGATATTTGATGTTTTCACATTCTCATATAAGAAGATTCCCCCTTTCCCATTTCCCAAAAGCAGATCATCATCACCATCTGCATCTATATCCACAATTGAAGGAACAGTTTGTGTTTTTAGATCGATATTTTGGAATTTTTTGTTCACTAAATCGAATGTACTCTTTGTCTCTGAGTTTTGTTTGTAATGCCACACAACACCATCACTGTTTCCAATAAAAAGATCCAAAATTCCATCGTGATCAAAATCTTTTACAAAAGGAATGGCATCATTGCCGACATCAATCGAATTAAAGTTCATTTCCGATTGGTATGAAGGGGAAGTATTGGTGCCAATGTTTTTGAGGAACATCAATTGTCCGCCGCTGTTTCCAATAAGAATGTCAGTTTTGCCATCCAAATCGATATCGGCAACACAAGGCGCACTACTCTGGCCCGGAAGAAATGTTTCAGCGGGATGATTCTGTCGACTAAACGTTATTTTTCCATTAGTGCTTGTATTGATAAATGTTTTTAAGCCGCTCTCGTACGTCCCAGCCAATAGATCGGGAATATTGTTGCCATTGACATCTCCGGCCGCGATAGTAATATTCAAATCGTTATCCACACTAATCACCGAAGTTGGATTTGCAGAGTAAACCGGCAGTGATGCTGTGCCAATATTTTGAAAAATGGAAATTGTTCCACCGCTTGATGAAATACATAGATCAATATCTCCATCGCCATCGAAATCCGCTGCGGCTACACAACTCCGGGAGCCAACATCAATCATTGGAATAAAATTTTTGGATTCCAGAGTGTACAAGGGATCTACGTTAGAACCGATGTTTTTATAGAACATAAAATTATTGTAGTCAACGTTTGGGAAGACACATCCAACCATTAGATCGATAATGCCGTTACGATCGACATCAACATGCTGAGGGAAATTAAAACCAAATGATGTAATGACCGCTTCGTTTGGATAGGTGGAATCGACAAGAGTAATGTTTGCGTTTTCTTTTGTTCCGCTATTTTTTAAGAAATATAAACTAGGGTTAAAATAGTCTCCCCAGAAAAGATCCATCACTCCATTACTATCAACATCAAAAAATTCAATTCCGCTAGCTCCGTGTTGAGGTTTAGGAAATGTTCCTGGTCCCCCTTGAATATTGATCCCCTGATAGGCGCTTGTAACGTAGGTGAATTGCGGAGAAAATTTTGTTCCTATATTCTTGTAATATGTAATCGATCCAATCGATCCACCGGTGAAAAAATCATCATCACCGTCTCCATCCATATCGGCAAATGTCGGGATGCTGAACCGTTCACTGAATAATTCAATCCCAGATGTATCGAGAAGAGAGGCTGTCGTCAGTTGAAAATTCGGCGAAGTGCTGGAACCAATATTAGTGAACAATGACACTTCAGAAAAACTGCCGTTCGTCAAGCAATCATTATCCCCGTCTCCATCAATATCAAGAAAATGGAACCATGAACCGACAATGATTCCAAACGTGCCGTTTGGTTCCAAGCGATAGCTTCCATTGAGATTTCGATAGAACCATAATTTCTCATCCCTATCAAAAATAAACAGATCTTTGTCATTGTCTCCGTCAATATCCACAAACTGAAATCGCGGAGTATCAATACCACCGGCAAAGAGATTTGTTCCAAATTTATGAGGATTCAGTTCAAAGTTTTGGGCCGAGAGAGTGTGCAGAAAGGAACAGCATATGAAAAAAGAGAGGATATTACGAACCATACATCTTTAGATAATCGATCGAATGGTGAACATTCTGTTCAGTTACGCTCATCGGCAAGGTGACTTTTCCAATCTTCCGCGGGAGTGTCATTCTGATTGATCCGTCTTTCACTTTTTTATCTTTTTTCATTGTAGCAATGAGTCCGTCATATTTTAATTTCAACGGCGTTAATGATGGAAGAGGGATTCTTTGAATCAATGATTCGATCCGTTCTTTCTCTTTCAATGATATCATTTCCATTTCACACGCGATGTGCGTTTCAGCAACCATTCCGTAAAGAATTGCTTCGCCATGCTTCAAATATCCGTACCGACCAGAATGTTCAAGTGCATGACCGACAGTGTGCCCGAAGTTCAAAATTGCCCGCAAATGTGACTCTTTTTCATCTTTCGCAACAACATACGATTTCAATTCGCAACTTCTGCGAACAAGATTTGATAAGATCGTCTGTTGGCCGCTAAGAGCTTTTTCAAGATTGTTATCAGTGAAATCAAATAATTTTCGATCAAGGATAATTCCATATTTCACCACTTCACCCATACCGCTAATAAGTTCTCGTTTTGGTAATGTCTGTAAAACAGAAGTATCAGCAAGAACAAATAACGGTTGATAAAATGCACCGATCATATTTTTTGCAAGGAGATGATTAACACCCACCTTACCACCGACTGAACTGTCCACTTGAGCAAGCAATGTGGTGGGAATCTGCACAAAACCAATTCCTCGCTGATATGTTGCGGCAACAAATCCTGCAAGATCGCCAATCACTCCACCACCGAGGGCCACGATTGTTGATGATCGTTCTACATTCCACTCCAATAATTGCCGAACAATTTTTTCAACCGAACCCAACATTTTCTGTTGTTCGCCTGCCGGCAGGATAATCGAACGAACATGATATTTTCTTGATCTCAATGATTTCTGGACAATGGAGAGATGATGACGTGCAACATTCTCGTCAGTAATGACGACAATGGAAGTTCCTACATGATGATGAGAGAAATACTTTCCGGAGTGTTTCAAAACATTGCTTCCGATATAAATCGGATATGAACGTTTTCCCAACGGGACGTTGACGATATGTGTTGATTTAGTCAATAAAGGGAGAGAGTTTTTTTGCAAGTTCATCAATAGTGTGTCCGATCTTTTTATCATCAGTTGAGATGATAACATCGGCTTGATTATAGAATGTTTCCCGAGCACCAAGCAGCGTTTCGATCTTTTTTACCAGATCATCTCCGTCAAGCAGGTTCCCATCATCATCACGCAGCATAGGACGATCACTTTTTGTCCGTAATCGTTGATAGATATGATCAACATCGGATTTCAGATACACCAGTACTCCATTCTCTTTCACCAGCTGCAATGTTTCATCGTTGGTCACCGATCCGCCGCCTAAGGATACAATAGTCATGGCGCTGGACAAAATCTCTCTTAACGTTTCACGTTCCAGCATCCGAAATTTCTTTTCCCCTTCGGAGGTGAATATTTCGCTGATTTTACGATTCTCTTTTTTTTCTATCAGCATATCAAGATCAATAAACTGAAATCCAATTGTATTGGCAAGAATGGGCCCGACGGTACTTTTTCCGCTTCCCATGAAGCCAGTCAGGAAGATCAACGATACATGTTCTTTATGATGTTTCATTTTTCTTTAGCAAAAAACAAATTCCCGCCTGTGTTGCAGCGGGAATGTTCCAGAGTATATTGTAAAATTACAATTATAACGTGATGACCAACCCACCGGCGTAGTTAACACCGAACAGATTGATCTTTGTAACATATTCTCCTTGAGGGAGTTGAATTTTTTTGCCTTGATAATCGGCAGCGGTTTGATCAAACTTTGTTGTAACATCGAAATGCGGGTCACGGAACTTAATTTCAAACCGCAGACCAATACGCGCGAACAACTGATAATCAATCCCGGTCATCACATGTATTCCAAAATACGATAGGGACGAAATTGTCGCTGCTCTCACTTTGGCTATGGAAAAATTCCTGTCGCCGTCGTACGTCCCAAATCCCCCACCAAGATAAAACCGTATCCGTTCACTGCTGATCGGAACAACATAGTATCCGCTCAATTCCATCGCTGTCAGTTCAAATCCCTCTTGAAACGGAATCGGGATATCACTCTGCAAATAATAGACGTGAACCAGATCGAGTCCCCCGACTTTCTCAACGGAAAAACCGAGATAGAACCGGTCCCACAAAATATTCCATCGAACGTCCATTCCGTATCCCAGATTCGAGGTCAGCGTTCGTTCTTCGCTGTATGAATTAGGACGATCGATATTGTACAAAAACCTGGTGCTGGTGGTGAATGAACCTTTCAACGACAAGGAAAAATTTCGTTCATTCGCAGCAAGTACACCAATCAACAGTATATGCAGCAGAACTAATTTCTTCATTCACCCTCGCAAAAAACATTTAACGATAGAAGGTATCTCGATTATCTTCAATATCAGTCGTTTCTTTAAGTTTCTCAAGCCATTGCGTCAACACACGTTGGCGTTTTTCTGTGACCATTTGTGTTGAAAGCATATTTTTCATCGATTGGAAACCTACCGAATCAAACGGGGATTTGCTCAAAATTTTCATCAAATAAAAACCGCGTTTTCCTTCGACTGGGGGAAGGACTGTTCCAGTTTGTCCATTCTTTGCTGCGCCGCTAAAAGCATATTCACGGCCAATGGTTGGAATGCCGCCGCCAAATGTAAAATCTCCGGTTGTTTGAATGGAAACATTCGCGTCAGATGATAGAGACATCAAATCACCATTTTGTCCAATGGAAGAATATTTTTGTGTAACAATATCTTTCAATTGAGACATCTTCTTTTCACGTAATGCACGACCGCGGAGAGATTCTTTCACTTCATCAAATGGGCGAATTCCCTCTTTTTTCACTTCGGAAATTTTTACGACAGCATAGCCGTTATTCACTTGATAAGCGTCGCTGATATCTCCAAGATCATTTTGGAAAGCAAATTTGTTGATCGATTCAAATTGTCCAAGACCAGGAATGTACGCACCTTTTGCAAACTCTGTTGACTCAAGAACTTTCAATCCTGCAGATTCCGCATCCTTTTCAAAATTTCCTTTTTTTGCAATGTAGGCAAAATCTTGTGCGCGCTGGAATGCCTCTTCACGCGTGGAGGAACTTGCTTTAATCGGGATTGTGATTGTGGCAACTTTCAATTCGCGGGAATCACGGCCTTCAATTTTAATGATATGGATTCCGAATTGAGTTTTCACTGGTCCGAGGATTTGTCCGGGACGTCCAGCCAACGCAGCCGTTTCAAATTCCTTTACCATTCTTCCTTTTCCGAACCATCCAAGATCTCCGCCGGATGTTGCAGCAGCGGGTTCCGTTGAATATTGACGGGCAAGGGACGCAAAATCTTCACCACGATGAGCGCGAGCCATTAATTCGCCGGCAAGTTTCTTCGCGGAAGTTTCCTGTTCAGGCGAACCTGCATTCAAAAGAATATGACGTGCTTTTACAAATGCATCATTGCTTTTCTTTTCTTCCAACACTTTGAAAATGTGCGCACCTTCAAAATCCGAAACAGGACCGACAACATCCCTTACTTTTGATGAGAAAATAGATGTTTCCTTTTCCTGTGTCAATTCGCCGTGTTTAAAGAACGACGGTTGCGGTGAGGTTTCAGAATAATCTTTTTGAACTTCCATGAAATCAATTCCGGATTTCACACGAGCAAGAATGCTGTTAATTTCATTCAGCACTTCAGCAGAGTCTCTTGAGGAGGGCTGATCACTGAAAAAAACATACTTTAATTTCCGCATTGCAGGTTGTTTGAATTCATCGGTATTTTCGTTGTACACTTTTTTCATATCGTCGTCGGTAAGCATAACCGAATTATCGGCAACATATTTATCCGGATCAAAAAATGCATACTGCACATTTGCCTTCATGTTTTGATCGATGTATCGATCACGCACTTCGCCATCGGTGGCACGGACTGAAGCAAAAACCACGGACTGCATTTTTTCGGCAAGGCGCTGTTGACGCAAAGCACCTTCCACTTGAATCCAGACCTGTTTATTGCGGGGATCATTCAGAGCCTGATCATATGCATCGCGTCGAAATTGTTTTGTTGAATCACGAAATTGATCAACCAGGAATTCCGGAGGATTTTCGCCACGGACCCAGTCAATAATTTCTTGATCGGTCACCGTGATGCCAGCACGTTTGGTTTCGCGTTCAAGTAAGGACTGCGTTACAAGATTATTCCAAACCTGTTCTCGAATCTGTCGCAGCATGTTCTCATCAGGATCCTGATTTGACTGCTTTTTATACTGTTCCGACTGTTGACGTACCAGATCTGAAAATTCTTGATATGAAATTTTTTTGCCGTCAATCACACCAATCGTATCGCTTTGACGCGACATACCGAGGTAATCCATACCCCACTCAAATACGATGGTAATGATAAAAACAACAACCAAACCGACAAGAATAATCGGCATATTGTTTCGCATTCTTGACATTATAGCCATACTGCCTTACAACTCCTTACTGCAATATTGTGAAATTTCGAAAATTTTCATGTTTGTAAAATTAAAGATAACCGAAATAGCCCTGAAAAACAAAGAAAAATTACATGAAAAATCCATGGGGAAGGAAATCTATTACGAGTTTTCCGAGGGATGTTGTTCAACTGGAATCGCATCAGTATCAAAATATTCCTGTATTTTTTGTGTAGTTTTTTCTCCGACGACTTCACCCAGTTGTTCTACCGTCGCAAACTTAACACCTTGCACAGAACCAAAGGCTTCCAGCAGTTCTTTCGCCCTTTTTTTTCCAATTCCTTCAATCAAATCCAATTCTGTCTGAAGCGTACGCTTATCCCGCAATGAACGGTGGAACGTTATGGCGAACCGGTGTGCCTCATCTCTCACTTGCTGTAACAATCGGAGCGCCGATGATGATTTGGGTATTGGAAGCGGATCACTTTGGAGCGGAACGAAAACTTCTTCCAACCGCTTTGCTAAGCTGATAATAGGATGTTGTTCAAGGTGTAACTCTTTCAGTGATTCAAGTGCGCTGGAAAGCTGCCCTTTCCCGCCATCAACCATAATCAATTCCGGCAATTCCATTGCTTCATCTAAAACGCGTTTGTATCGACGGTAGATAACTTCTTTCATGCTTGCAAAGTCGTTCACATCGGCAGGAGCGACTGTTTTGATCTTGAACTTTCGATATTCGCTTTTTTTCGGTTTGCCATCTACAAACACAACCATGGAGGCAACGGTTTCTGTCCCTTGAAAATGGGAAATATCGAAACACTCAATCCTGCGTGGCGGTTTTTGCATTCTCAGATCGCGCTGTAACGAACGGACTGCCGCCGGAATAAAATCTTTCTGCTTTAATTTTTGCAATTTTAATTCGTCCAGAAGAAATTTTGCGTTGTTCTTACACATTGCTATCAGTTTGGAAAGTTCTCCTCCTTCGGGAAATACAAACGATACACCACCGCTGCGACGAAGCGTAAGCCATTGTTCAATCACCGTTCGTGATTCAATATCGAAAGAAAGAATGATCTCTTTGGGAACATCGATCGCTTCCAAATAGTACCGTTGCACAAGTGTTTCCAATATCTCACTATCTGTCTTCCCTTCCACACCATTCATATAATAATGCTGACGCCCGATCACTTTTCCTTCACGAATCTTAAAGATTACTCCGCACGCATCGTCATCCTCCGTGGCAACGGCAACGATATCCCTGTCTCGCAATTCAACATCAACTACCTTTTGTTTGGATGAATAGATTTCTAATTCTTTCATCCGATCGCGGAAATAGGAAGCCTCTTCAAATTTTAATTGTTCCGCCGAGGTCCGCATCTGTTTCTCAAGTGATTCCAAAACAAAAGTCACTTTCCCATTCAATACTTGTTCAACATTGGCGATCATAGTATTATATCGTTCGCTTGACACTAGGCCTTCGCATGGGCCTTCACATTTTTTTATGTGGTAATCCAGACAGACTCGCGTTTTTTTCTTTGCAATAAATTCTTCATCAATGAAGAAATTGCAGCTGCGAATCATAAAGATATCTCTGACCGTCTTCAGCGCAGCGCGCATGGTGTTCACATCTGTGTACGGACCAAAATACCGTGAGCCGTCACGTTTGATTCTGCGGGTGACAAATACGCGCGGGTACGGTTCGTTTGTCACAACAATGTAAGGATACGATTTATCGTCTTTCAGATTGACGTTGTATCGGGGTTTGTGAAGTTTAATGAGATTTGCTTCCAGGATCAGCGCTTCCACCTCGGAATCTGTGGTGATGATCTCAAGATCAGAGATCTTCGACACCATGGACGCAATACGTGGTTCATGATTGCGTGAATGATGGAAATACTGGCGCACGCGGTTGCGTAGATTGACTGCTTTCCCAACGTACAAAATCACCGCTTCTTTATTCTTAAATTGATACACACCGGGACTTACTGGCAGGTTATCCAACTTATCCTGAAGGTCGAACTTATCAACAAACGATATTTGGATTGGTGTGTTTTCCATTAATACGTATTTTTAAAAACAAACGTAACTACTTAGCGTTTATGATTTTTTGCCACAAAAAAAAAATTTCATCACCTTTTTGGGGTAATTGTTCAAATTCTTTTTGTCTGTTTTCGTAAGTTGGTGGCATGTTTTTGAATTTTTATGTACAACCCATCTCAAGAATGAAACTATTGCCATTCTGAGCAAGCCTTTGATGTTTTTATACTAAGCGCAGCGAAGAATCTGATACTATTTTCAGATTTCCTGCCTGTCCAAAGGACACTTCGGTGCGGCAAGCAGGTTCATCCCGATAAACAACATCGGGATTCAGACCGTTGTTTTTGTGTTTTTGAGATGACTTCTAATACTGCTGAGAGTTACAAACGAACAAAATCCACATCATTGTCATTCCGAATCCACTAAAGGTGGACGAGGAATCTCGAAAAGAGATTTCTCAGGTACCCCTTCGGGCTGCGTTCGAATCGACAACACAAAACCATTTAAAGTTAATGAATATCCTCGCGGCAAGCCGCGAGGAATCTTGTCATGTCCCGCCTTTCGGATTCCGGTGCCGAAGGCATCACTTTGTAGACTTTCGCCAGAATGACGCCGCAAGCGGTGGGTCTACGACCTCGTAGAGGGAATTAGACCCTTAAGAGATTAAACGCATTCTCTATTGCATTTTCTCACACAGCTCAATCAAAACTCCGTTTGCGGATTTTGGATGGATAAATGCAACCCAATATCCATCTCCACCGGCAGAAGGGACATCACTCATAAACTGAAAATTGTGTTTTTTCAACCGCTCAATTTCAGATTTTATATTTTCCACTTCCAAGCAGATGTGATGAATCCCTTCACCCCGTTTTTCGATAAACTTTGAAATGGAAGAATCTTCCGAAGTTGATTCAATAAGTTCTATCGAACTCTCTCCGACAGGAAAAAATGTGATCGTTGCTTTTTGTTCGGCCACCGTTTCAGTATGCGGTGAGGGTTGTTCAAACAATTTTGAAAAAAGATCGGATGATATTCCAAGATTCTTTACAGCTACACCAATATGGCTAATTTTTTTTATCATATTTGCTACTCATTGAATTTTCACTGTCAAATCATTCACATCGGATGAAATCACGATTTGTTTTTATTCTATTTCAATATCGTATTTATGCAATAAACCAACAATTCCAGTCGTTGAAAATTTCGCTTTCTTAATACGATTTATTTCTGGATCAATCGAATAATTATACGAAGTTCGAAAATCTGCCTTAACCAATACAGTTCTTTCAAATTTTGCTCTCATAAGGTTACAGTTATCAAACAGTGATTCGCTCAAATCACATTCACTAAAATCAACTTCTTGGAGAGAACAATTTTTAAATTTCGTTTTTTTTAGACTGAGCTTATTAAAACTGGAAAGGTTAAGGATACATTCTTCAAAATCGGCAGAAAACAGAATTTTATTGCACTGTTCGAACTGTAATCCTGAAAGCTTACATTCTTTGAAAATATTGTCTCGAAAGACTGAATCCGTTATTTTTGCTAAACTAAGATCACATCCATGAAATGTACAATCTATAAAATTAACATTTGCCAAATCAGTTTTCAAAAAGAGGCAATTTTCAAAGGAACAGTTTTCATATTCACCTTTCACAAATCCCTTCCGAGAAAAGTTGATTCCCTTAAATGTTTTGTCTTCAAAGATATGTTTCATCATTATTCGTCAATAACCCAATGGCAGGCATTACATCAACCCGCGTTCCATCAAACTCGTATATCCGTCCCCGCCGATGATGATATGATCGTGCACCGAAATACCGATGATTTTCCCTGCCTCTACAATCTGTTTGGTGATGGAAATATCTTCTCGACTCGGTTCCAGATTTCCACTGGGATGGTTATGCAATAAAATGACACTGGCGGCATTATCCAAAATAGCTTCGCGAAAAACTTCACGAGGATGCGTCAACGACGAATTAAGCAAACCTTTCGTGATGATACGATCCTGAATGATCTTGTTCGAACTGGTTAAGCTAATAACCATAAAGACTTCCTGCTTTAAATCCCGCAGCTGAGATCCGAATCGCTTCTGAATATCTCCCGGAGATTGGATCGGTTTATCCAACTCTGTCTCTTTCCAAGTGAACCTTCTGGCAAGTTCGAACGCCGCCACAATCGTCACAGCTTTTGCCGTTCCGATCCCTTTGTTCTTTTTTTGTTTAAGATCTGCGACAGAGAGTGAACCGATATTTCTGAGGGATTTGTATTCATGGATGAGTTTTTTGGCAACATCCACCGCCGAGATATTTTCCGTACCAATATTAATCAAAATTGCTAGAAGTTCAGAATCCGAAAGCGAAGCGGCACCATGCTTCATCAATTTTTCGCGCGGGCGTTCGTCTTCGGGCCATTCCTTAATGGTGGAATATCGAATAGGTGGTTCATTGATTTTTGTGCGAGGCATGTTCAGTGCGCTGAATAGGTTTGTAATTTTGATACTGCGCCATTCTTAAATTGTAACATATGCAGCGCAGTATTCACCCTATCTGCTTTTAAGGTAATCGCATTCCTGATCCCTGCAAATTCAACAACAGTACCAAGTGCTTCCGAAAGTTGTTCTCGCGATAATGCACCTTGGCTGAACTGTTTGATGAGCATCGACATTGCATCATATCCAAACAAAACATTGTCGGATATCTGTTTCCCGTATTTTTGTGAATATTTTGAATAGAGTGCAGTTGTCTGATCTTTACGTTCAATCCAGCGATCTGCTCCAAAAATAACACCATCAGCATATCGTTTATTCAAATCAAGTTCGTTCGCATCATTCCAATCACCAGAGCCTAGAAGTATTGCTTTGATATTGTAAAATGTCAGCTGCGATGTTAAGACACCGATTTCATGTCCATTGGAAATTGAAGAATAAATCAGATCGATTGCAGAAACAGGATATCGTAAACTATCAACATACCTCAGCGTTCTTTTTGCGGGCAGTTTCAATGAATCCGCAATGGTCTTTGCATTGCTGCCAAAAAATGGAGTCAAATTAAATAGACCTGTTGACGCTATAACAGAATCGATATAAGAAAATTTAACGTCCGCAGACACAAGTTTTCGTGTTATTTCTCCAACATTGATCTTCCCTTTTAAGTCAATCACATAATCCGGTCGAAGGTTAACCGCTTCCATTCGTATTGCACGAATGTATGAACGGAGATCCGATTCATTTCTTTTAAATCTCCTGTCGATAACAATATTTGCCCCAAGACGTTTTGCCTCAACAATAAACGAATCCGTCTGAATGGCGGAAGATTGAACGGCAGAGCTTAACACTGCAATATTCTTTACCCCGAGAATATTAACAGCATACTGCGCCATCGTCTTTCCCTTTGCTCCGTTTGTTGAATTCGCCTGAAAAACAAATTTCCCCAGCGATGAAATTCCTTCATCCGTTGCCGTTGGTGAAATGATTGGGATAGAATATTCCTGCGCGATCTTTGCTGCGGCCATTGTTTCATTGCTGAACACGGGACCAATGATTCCAATAATATTACTATTTTCCGACCATGCAGAAATGATAGTATAGATTTTTGCCGAGTCCTTTTCGGAATCCTGAACATCCAATTCCATGGAAACTTGGCCCGGAGTCATACGTTCTTCATAATCGCTTATCGCTAGTTGAATTCCCTCCAGAACTTCGGCAGCAATTTTTTTCTCCCGTGTTTCAATTGCCGATGATTTCTGCAACGGGAGCAATACTCCAATCCGTATAAGATTTCCCTTCTCAATCTGCGAAAGAAGACGATTGATTCGATACTGTAGCATTTGATCGGCTAACGAATGATCGATGCGATTGATGCGGGATTTTGCCTCATCATTATTTCCTGCTTGAAAATATTTTTCAGCAAGAATCACCAAGAACAGATTTTTCAATTCCGGCTGTGTAGAATCTGTAATAGCAGATTCAACCTGCTGCTCAGTAAAATATTCTGATGCAAGATTCTCGATCACTCTGTAAGAGTGTTCCTTATTCATCCGTTGCTGAGCAATGGAAAATGTCTGGATCATCTCACTAAATGCACGCAGGATATCGCCTTGATTATAGTAACACATTCCTCGGGTAAACAATACGTCTTCTCTATAGAGTGATGCGGGAAATTTCGCCAGAATAGAATCACATAATTCGGAAGCATGGGGATAATTCTTCAACGCATATTCCGATTTTGCTTCCATCACCATGGCTGCTGTTATTCGATGATTCATCGGAAAACTTTCAATAGATCGCTGGAATGATTGTGATGCTGGTTTGTAATCCTTTTGGGAATATTGACGCATACCCAATAAGAAATACTCTTCGGCAAGTTGATTGAAATAGACCTCCTGCTCTTGCGCAGAAAGGAGCGAAACAATCATTAACACAAAACAGGAAAATAATTTCATCAATAATCTCTTCGTAATGAACGGATACCAATAACATGAGACACTGCGGTGATCACAATGGATGGAAAGAGAATTGCTACAAAGACAATTTGCAGCATCCGCCAGTCCGGCTGTAGTTCCTTCATTTCGGCTGTGAAGAGCATTGTTGCAGGGAAATAATACACCGCAAGCAGCAGCACCAGATACACAACACTCAACAAAAATGTCATCGTAGCTCCTTGTGATGAGGCAATCCGGATAGGATTTTTTTCGATAAAATTAGAATAGACGGATCCAAGTCCAAAATTCAAACTGACCAATGTAATCGTAATGAGCGGCGTTACAACCATAGAACAATACGCAAGAAGTTTTACCAGATCGCTTGGTTCGCTGTAAGAAAACATCCAGGGATGGTCTCCGACCACTTTTCGTATATAGAGATACGGAATATTGGAAAGCCATGAAATGAATATGCTTAACAAACCAAGAAACGTTACCACGACAGCAAATTTTATCCAATACACTCGCGCCGTTGTAATGGGTGTGCTTCGTATAGTCCAATACGCATTTCCCTCCAAACTCATCATAGGAAAGCCAAAACGTAATGCCATTGAATTGATAAGGAAAATATTGAAAATAAAAACAACAAGGTAAACAACTGCACGTAATTCAGGGGTTTCCAATTTAATATTTAAGGTGCTGACACTCGAAAGAAAAATCAGCAACAGCGCCATCATTACCGCAAAGTGAATCCATTGACTAGGTTCACGAAGAAACTGCCAAAATTCCTTTTTCAATATCACTTCCTCCTGAGGAGAGAAAAAAGACACTTTGCCAAAACTAAAAAGAGAATTTTTCAATTCAAGCGACTTTACCGTCATTGATCTTATGGAAAGAGACGTAATCCAGGTAGAATAAAACATTGCATTGGCAATGGCCAGCGCAAATACAAACAGGCCAGCCGTGGAAAGAACAAGCAACGCCGTATATCCCGTAACAGCCCTAAAATTATTTGTGACATAGAAATACATAATCTCTGAAACCCAAAAATTCGGGAGCAGTTTTACGACCGTCGGATCAAGCGTCCCGAAATAAAGATCAACATAGGGATAGTATTTCATCACTTCCCGAACGAGATGTACCGGACTTGAAATTTGAAAATAAAAATAGATCTGCCCTATATAAAAGAGAACGATCCCTCCAACCAACAAACGAAAGTTAAACTTCGAAGCAAGTTTCATCAATAATAATAAGACGATAACTGCGATACATGCCGCCAAAAACATAAACGGCACCAAGACGCCAAACATCATCAACAGATAGAAATGCCACGGCAGATTAAAATAGATTCCGTATCCCAGCAACACAGAAAATCCGACCATAAAAAGAGTGCCGGAACTATAAAAAAAATTATCCAAAAATTTGATGACAAATATATTGAGATACGAAACAGGGGACGTTAAAAGAAAATGCACTTCGGGAGTGCGATACAATGTGGAAAAGGAGACAACCATGTTTCCGAGATTGATTGTCACAAAAAACACAAACAATAGCATTCCAACAAATCGGTGAAACAGGAACAATCCAATCCGGACATTTTCCAGTAAATAGGCCGTGATGAAATTGGAAAAATAAAACGCTCCTACCGCAAACGAACCAAATACGATGAATGAACCAATATTTCGTATAACCATTCCAAAATCTTGTTTTGAAGATACTTTCCAAAACATCAGATTCTTAAACCACAGTATGTGAAGAAAGGTTATCACTTCTCGTCTTCTTCTTTCGTCAATTCGAGAAATACTGATTCAAGATTTCCATCATATTTGGTCTTATGCAAATGCAGGTTTTCCCGTGTGTCGAGAAAAATAATTTTGCTTTTATTAATAATCCCTATCCTGTCGCACAATTCTTCCGCCATTTCTAAGATATGTGTGGACATGAAAATTGATGAGCCATCCTTTGACTGCTGCTTCAATGAATCCTTCACAATTCTTGCACTCCGCGGATCAAGACCGACCATCGGTTCATCAATGATGATGGTCTTCGGTTTATGAACAAACGCTGCGGCGAATGTTACACGTTGACGCATCCCTTGTGAATAATCCTCCGTCTTTTTATCAACCCAACTCGCTAATTCCAAAAGATCGATCACACGCTCTACATTTTCTTTCAGATCGTTCTTTTCCATTTTGTACAACCCACCCATGTAATAAATAAACTCGCGGCCTGTCAGTTTATCATACAAGTATGGATGATCAGGGATATATCCAAATGTCGCTTTTGCTTCTAACGGCTGTTGAACAACATCAAAACCGTTGATGACGATTTGTCCTGACGAAGGGGAAAACAATCCTGTCATCATCTTTATTGTCGTCGTTTTTCCCGCACCGTTAGGTCCGAGGAATCCGAAAAATTCTCCCGAAGGAATGGAAAGTGATACATCATCAACAGCGACAAATGATCCGAATGTTTTTCGCAGATGTTTAAGCTCAATCATAAAAAAGAATTACTCCCATTCAATGGTGGCAGGAGGTTTTGAACTAATATCATAGACAACACGGTTAATGCCACGCACTTCATTGATGATTCTGTTGGAAACATCAGCAAGAAACGTATAAGGTAAGTGCGCCCAATCAGCAGTCATTCCGTCAACACTTGTTACAGCTCGAATTGCTACGGTATTTTCATACGTCCGTTCGTCACCCATAACGCCAACAGACTGCACAGGAAGCAAAACGGCAAACGCCTGCCAGGTAGCATTATAAAGATTTTGATTTCGTAATTCACCTATAAAGATATCATCGGCGCTGCGGAGTATCTCCAGTCGTTCTCTTGTAATTTCGCCAAGAATACGAATGGCAAGCCCCGGTCCGGGAAAAGGGTGACGATCAATTAAATTATCGGATAATCCAAGCTTTCGGCCAACCTCCCGAACTTCGTCCTTAAATAATTCTCGGAACGGTTCAATCAATTTAAGGTTCATTTTTTCAGGAAGACCACCGACATTGTGATGCGTTTTGATTGTCTGCGAAGGACCTTTGAAAGAAACAGATTCGATCACATCAGGATACAAAGTCCCTTGAGCCAAAAACTCTGCCCCGGAAACCTTTTTCGCCTCTTCCTCAAAAATATCAATAAAGGTTTTGCCGATAATCTTTCTTTTTTGTTCGGGTTCGATCACCCCTTTCAGGCGCGTAAGAAAGATCTCCGTTCCGTCAACAAAATCGAGAGCAATATGATATTCGTCCCGAAATGTTTTAATCACTTGCGCGCTTTCACCGCGACGCATCAGACCGTTGTCAATATGAATACAGAACAACTGATCCCCAATTGCTTTATGCAGTAACACTGCCGCAACAGATGAATCTACTCCACCGCTCAATGCGCAGAGAACTTTTTTATTCCCAACTTTTGAACGAATATCGGCGATGGTATTTTCGATGAACGATTCAGCATTCCAGTTACCAGAACAGCCGCAAATGTCTTTAACAAAATTGGAGAGAACTTTTTTCCCTTCGGTGGTATGTACAACTTCCGGATGGAATTGAATTCCATAAATTTTTTTTTGAGAATTTCGGATCGCACAAATCCCAGCGTTTTCTGAATGAGCGATCTTTTCATACCCTACGGGCATTTTGGTCACCTCATCGCCGTGACTCATCCACACTTCCGTCTGAGCTCCGAGACTCCTAAAAATATCGGTATGATCATCCATCAATAACTGAGCCCGACCAAATTCGCGTCTTGGTGCTTTATTTACTTCTCCGCCATTTTGAAAAGCGATTAGCTGCAACCCGTAACAAACTCCTAAAATCGGAAGATTCATTTCGTAAATTCTTGCATCGGGAATCGGAGCATCAGTCGCATAGACGCTTGATGGACCTCCGGAAAAAATAATTCCTTTTGGATGAAAGGTAGAGATTTTATCGAATGGAACATTGAACGGATGAATCTCGCAATACACATTCAGTTCGCGTATGCGTCGCGCAATGAGTTGTGTAAATTGGGAGCCAAAGTCGAGAATAAGAATGGATTCAGTATGCTTCATGGATGATGTTTGAGAGTTTAGATTTCAGTGTGCGGACTGTGGATATAGTAGAAGATAACGCACATTGTTTGTTTTTCCAAGATTGATTTATCGTTCGATTCTATTGTAAATAGGAAAGGTTTTCTGTAATTTCATGAACGAACAATGGAAAAACAAAAAGAAGAACATGCATCAATTTCCAACCGCCGCGCACGCTTTGAGTATGAAATTCTCGATTCGTACGAGGCAGGAATTGTTTTAAAAGGCTCAGAAGTAAAATCATTGCGTGCCGGAAAAGCCAATCTGCAGGACAGTTATGCTTTAATCAAGAATGGCGAAGTGTGGCTGATAAATATGCATATCAGTCCATACGAACAGGCAAACCAATTCAATCATGACCCTATCCGAACACGGAAATTGCTGCTGAATAAAAGCGAAATTGCGAAACTTAACGTGAAAACGAATGAAAAAGGATTAACGTTGGTGCCGTTGAAATTGTACTTTAAAAAAGGAAATGCCAAAGTACAACTCGGAATTGCCAAAGGTAAAAAATTACACGACAAACGGGAATCGATAAAAGAACGCGATGTTGAACGCGAAATGCGACGAAATTCATAAGTATACATTACTCACAGCACTATCTATCATAAAAACTGAACATGCCATTTCCTTCACTTAACGAACAGATGGACCTAATTAAACGAGGCGTTTCGGAGATCATCCCCGAAGCAGACCTCGTTCAGAAAATTGAAAAATCGATCAAAACCAACAAGCCGATGAATGTTAAACTCGGGTGCGATCCAAGCCGTCCGGATCTTCATTTGGGACATTCTGTTGTACTTCGTAAACTTCGTCAGTTTCAAGACTTAGGACATACAGCAATTCTTATTGTGGGAGATTTCACCGGGATGATTGGAGACCCATCGGGAAAAAGCAAAACGCGTCCTTCCCTAACACTTGAAGAGACTCGAAAGAACGGCGAAAGTTATTTTGACCAGGCAAAGAAAATTTTATCCGACAAGAATGTCAAAATGATTTACAATTCTGAGTGGCTAGGGAAAATGAGTTTTGCAGATGTGATTAAGCTAACGAGTAAATATACAGTTTCACAGATGCTGGAGCGGGAAGATTTCCATACACGGTTCAATAAAGAAGAACCTATCTCGCTTCACGAGTTTCTCTATCCCCTTGCGCAAGCGATGGATTCTGTTGCAATCGAAAGTGATGTGGAACTGGGCGGCACGGATCAAAAATTCAATCTGCTTGTCGGCCGTTCAATCCAGCGCGAGTTCGGAAAGGACGCACAGGTTATTTTAACAATGCCCATCCTTCCGGGAACAGATGGTATTGAAAAAATGAGCAAGTCGCTTGATAATTATATTGGTATCAGTGATTCACCCCGCGAGATTTTTGGCAAAACACTTTCCATTCCTGATAGATTGATGTATGATTTTTTTGTGCTGGCAACGAACATTCCAAATTCGCAACTAGCGGAAATCAAATCGGCAATCGAAAACGATCCACGAAATACGAAACGTCGTTTAGCAAAAGAAATCGTTACGTTATATCATGATAAAGAAGCGGCACAAGCGGCAGAAGATGAATTCGACAGAATCTTCGTAAAGAAGGATCTTCCCGATATCATTGAAGAGATGAATTTTGGATCAAAAGGAGATTCCGTAAACATCTTGCAGCTTTTGACCGACACGAAACTTGTTCCTTCGAAAGGCGAAGCTCGACGGCTGATTGAACAAGGCGGCGTGACGATCAATAATGAAAAAATTACAGACTCCAAAATTGATGTCCAACTGACAGAACCGAAGATCATTAAAGTGGGAAAACGAAAATTTCTCAAGATCATTCCGTCTTGAATCTAAAGTAATTTTAACAATATTTTTGTTTGCATTTTTTAGAACAATCTGTATATTTCGCATCACATCAAACGATCACAACACACATTTTACGGATGATCTATGACGAATTTTTTTTATAAATCAAAAATACCATAATACTTTTATTCACCAACCACAAAAGGAGATGAGACGTTGTCATTCGTCCCAGCCAAAATGTTCTTCACCAAAGGCGTCGGCAGACACAAAGATTATCTGCAGTCATTCGAACTTGCCTTACGTAACGCCGGCATTGAAAAATGCAATCTTGTAACCGTATCCAGCATCTATCCCCCAAAGTGTAAACGCATCTCCGTTGCCGACGGATTAAAAGTACTTGAACCAGGACAAGTGACATTTTGTGTTATGGCAAGAAACGCCACAAATGAGCCTAATCGACTAGTAGCATCCTCCATTGGTGTTGCAATGGCTGCTGACGATTCTCAATACGGTTACCTTTCTGAGCATCATCCTTTTGGCGAAACGGAAGAAAAAGCAGGTGAATATGCTGAAGACCTAGCCGCCACCATGTTGGCAACGACTCTAGGGCTTGAATTTGACCCTAATGTTGCTTGGGATGAGCGTGAAAAGCACTTTAAAATGAGCGGAAAGATCCTTAAAACGTTTAATGTTACCCAATCTGCTGAGGGCGATAAAGACGGAAAGTGGACGACTGTAATTTCAGCCGCTGTCCTCCTTTCATAAAAGCTTCATAATATTTTTACAAATAAAAAGGGACGCATAATGCGTCCCTTTTTATTTGATTTTTATTTATTACTACTTAAGCCTTTTTATCAAAGACCTTTCTATATTCATCGTAGTAAGTTATTACCGATTCAACATAATTTGATGTTTCTTTCCAACCTTTGAAATAGCCGTTTGTAGGTTTTTTCTCTTCCCATACAAATTTATGTAATGATGAGTATTTTTTTGATAATAAAGAAAGGGAGTTTTTTACAGATTTCCATTCTTTAGGGTTATCATTGACATATTCAGCCATCTTTTGAGCATCATTTACCCTACCGGAACCTGCATTGTATGCAGCAAGTGTAAATTTAACTCTGTTTTCTTCACTCAATCCATCATCTCCGAACTGTTTGTAGAGTCTTGCCAGATAGAAAATGCCTCCGCGGATATTACCATGCGGATCATCAAATGCTTCGCTTTCCAGTCCGAATTTTTCAGCAATTTCGGTCTGTGTAGCAGGCATAATTTGCATGAAACCTTTTGCACCTCTATGGCTTTCAGCAGAATGATCAAATCTCGATTCTACTTTGATGACAGCTACAACCAATCGCCAATCTATCCCATATCGTTCGGAATAGTAGCGTATCGTCTTACCATATTTATTCAGAATTGCTAAGGATTTTTGGTCAAGTTTTGTTCTGACTTCTTCCTGAATAAAGATCTTATCAGACTTTGCTGAAAATGAGCCATCGAAACAACCAAAAATCACCATTGGCACAAACCAGAAAGTATTGAACAGAATCTTTCTCATTATCCCCTCAAATTGTTGAGAAATTCCCCCGATATTCAGAGGGTGTTTTTTCAATGTTTTTAAAATAGCCGTGACCACTCTAAAAACTGTTTAAAGGTACCCAATAAAGGGGTTATGAGGCAAATTAAATAATTCTAATGTTTATGTTGATGGGTTACGATTTTTGAAGTAGGAAAGAATAACAGAAATCGTTAGAATTGATAGGATAATAGATAAGGAAACGACAGTATCAATCTTAAAAAAGTCCACAATTATCATTTTTACACCGACAAAAGCTAAAACTACACCGACACCATATTTAACATAGACAAATGAAGCATGAACTTCAGCCAATACGAAATACAGAGAACGGAGTCCTAATACCGCCATAAGATTGGAAGTAAGAATGATAAACGTATCCGTTGTAATGGCAAAAATAGCCGGGATAGAGTCTATTGCAAAAACCACATCTGTTGTCTCAATCACTAAAAGACACACAAAAAGCGGAGTGGCAAAGGTTTTACCAGCTTGTCTAATGAAAAAGCTGTGTCCATGATAGCTATTATTCACCGGTATGATCTTCCGGAACAGTTTTACTGCAAGGTTCTTTTCCGGTTCAATTTTAGCATCCTCTCCATAGATAACTCGATATCCCGCATATATTAACATTGCCCCAAAGAAATAGAGAATCCAATGGAACTGTTCCACCAATGTTGCGCCTAATATAATGAGAATGCCGCGAAGGATAATAACACCAACAATGCCGTAGTTGAGAACCCGGCGTTGATCCCGTAACTCGACTCCAAAGATGGTGAATACAATGAGGAACACAAACAGATTATCGACTGAAAGTGATTTTTCAATGATATAACCGGTGAGAAATTCGAGGGCTTTTTGCTGACCGTGAGTGTAGTAAATTACTACATTAAACGAAAGTGACAGCGCAATCCAGAAGATACTCCAATAGATAGCTTTTCGTAAGGGCATTTAAGATTAAATTTATTATATTCTTCAACAAGATAGTAAAACAACTGTTCAATACCAATGAGAATTTACTAAGATGCATTCAGAGTTACGTTCATTTATTCAAAAAAACGAATTCATTATTTTTTCTCTCCTGATATTAAGTTTCGGCTCGTGCGAACAAAAGCAACAGGAACAGCCCTCTTCTCAGCAACAGTCAAAACAGACCATGCAAAAAAAATTTCCGGCATTTGACGGCAATAAAGCATTTAGTTATTTGAAAGTGCAAACGGATTTCGGTCCACGCAATCCTAATTCTGACGGACATAAAAAGTGCCTGTTTTTTTTAGAGAGTGAGCTGAAAAAATTTGCCGACAACGTAAAACTTCAGCAATTCAATCAAAAAGGGTATAACGAATCGTTATTTCTGACAAATATTTTTGCTCAATTTAATCTACTTGCTACCCAACGTATTTTATTAATCGCCCATTGGGATACCCGTCCTCGTGCCGAAGAGGATGCTGATCCGGCAAATCATTCTAAACCTATCATCGGCGCAAATGATGGCGCAAGCGGGGTCGCAGTATTGTTGGAACTTGCCCGACTTTTTAAGGCAACACCTCCTCCAATCGGTGTTGATATTTTACTTGTTGATGGCGAAGATTACGGTGACTCAAGAAAGGACGGAAACACCGATCTCTATTTCCTCGGCGCAAAATATTTTGCAAAGACAAAAGATCCCGCGTATACTCCTCAATTTGGAATCTTATTGGATATGGTTGGGGACAAAGACCTGCAAATACCTCTTGAACAAAACTCAATGCGAAGTGCTCCCCAATTGTTAGATATCGTATGGTCCACAGCGGAAGAAGTTCACGCAACACAATTCATCCGAATTCCCGGAGAAGCTATTTCCGATGACCACATCGCATTAAACGAAGTCGGCATTCCAACTATCGACATCATCGATTTTCAATATCCGCACTGGCATACAACGCAAGACACTCCGGACAAATGCAGTCCGGAAAGTTTAGAATCTGTAGGCACTGTTTTATCCGCCGTCATTTACACAAAACTTGGAAAGTAATATGAACGGATCTTCTACCCGATTTGCATTTTTTGAGATCGTGCGAATCGTTATCCCCGGCGCTTATTTCATCGTTGTTGCCTATTTGTTAAGCCTTGGTTTTGGTATCAATCTTTATCCCTTTGCAACGTTGGGATTTGGAATCCCATTCTTTTTTCTTGCTTCGATTGTGGCAGGATTTAGTTTTTATTCCAAAGAAACTCCGAAAAAGCGAAAGGCGTTCCAGGAAAATCAGCCGAGTATTTATATTCTCGATCGATCTCGGGAAATTTCTTCCTCCCATCCGCTCACTGAAGACGAGGCACGGCGCCTCTATTTTTACATTTTAAATCACCATATGCCTGTGACTGTTCATGATAAGATTTTCTTTTTCGGAATGATCTATCATATCATGATCAATATACGCAGAACATCATTTTGGTTCGGTATTGTCGGCGTTGCCGCTTTGATTGTACAGATTGCAACAACACAACTGACAACGATCCCGGCGGTTTCCGCAGTCGTTCTTATTTGGTTCATCTATGGAATGAATGTGCGACACAATAAAGCTGACCGGAAAATGCAGGAAAACTATCAAGACCAGATTTTTTGGCTTGAAATGAATAAAGAGACTGTCGATGCATTAATCCATCAACGGATAAAAAAATTATGAATGATACTTATCTCGATATTCACATTTCCGTCCTTCCTGATGAGCATGTACGAGAGATTCTGCCCGCAGCACTGTCTGATTTTCCGTTTGAAGGATTTTTGGAAGATGACCGTGGAATACACTGCTTCATCAAAAAAAATGAGTGGCATGAATCAATCGATCAGGTCATTAAAGACATTTCCGAACTGTATCAGCTTTCCTTTATCGAACATGTAAGCACCTCTGAAATCAAAAATAGAAATTGGAATGAAGAGTGGGAAAAAACAATACAGCCAATCCACGTTTCGGATAGGTTTGTCATCACCCCCTCCTGGCACATTGTTAATGATCCTAATAAAACGGTTATTATCATTGATCCAAAAATGACGTTTGGAACTGGGTATCACGAAACCACAAGATTGATGATACGACTGATGGAACAATATCTTCCACCAGGAACCACGGTTCTGGATGTTGGCACCGGAACGGGAATATTGGCAATCGGCGCTGTAAAACTCGGTGCGAAACATGTCGTTGGTGTCGATATCGATGAATGGTCTCTGGATAATGGTATTGAGAACGCAAAGCGTAATAATGTTCAAGACAACATTGAAATACGCATTGGATCAATGGATGTTGTAACTGAAGCCCATTTCGATATTGTGCTTGCAAATATTATTCGCAATACGATTTTAGAGCTGATGGATTCCATGCTGGCGAAAGTTTCACCACAAGGAAAAATATTCTTCTCGGGTCTGTTAGTCGGTGATCGTGAAATTATTGAGTCAGCATTACAGCAGCGAAATTTTAAGGTGATCACAGTCCTTCAAGAAAATGACTGGATCGGGATGGTCGCAGAAAAAATATGAGAGTTGCTGCTATCGATATCGGAACAAACACCATCTTGCTTCTTATTGCAGATGTAGACAGGAATGGAATTACCCGCATTGTGCATGACCAACAGGTAATCGCACGATTAGGGAAAGGGGTCGATGCTGAACGCGTTATTAATCAAGAAACGTTTCTTCGTGTTGAAGGATTCTTTCGCGATTATAAAACAACATGCGATCGTTTAGCTGTGGAGACAATTTGCGCTGTCGGCACCAGTGCAATTCGGGATGCAAAAAATCGAAATGAATTTATCTCTTTCATTAAAGAAAAGACAGGGATCGACATCGAGATCCTTTCCGGAGACGATGAAGCACAGTGGACATATCGCGGTGGGATTTCAGAGTTTGCAGGAAAAGCTGATCGTTATTCAGTTATTGATATCGGCGGAGGCAGCACAGAAATTATCATCGGCAATGCATCGAAGATTCATTCAAAAGTGAGCATTGACCTTGGGAGTGTAAGAATCACCGAACGCATCTTAAAAGATTCTCCACCGGAAATTGGAGCATTAATCGAAGCTCATGAATTCATTGCATCACATATCCAAAAAAAACTGCTGATCGATATCCCTTCTACATTTTCTATTGGAGTGGCCGGAACATTAACTACACTTGCAGCGTTGCATCAAAATCTTCCTCATTATATTCCAGAAAAAGTAAGCGGATATTCCCTTACGTACGATGATGTTTGCGCTTTGTTTGGATTACTCAAGGATAAGTCTTTATCGCAAATTACATCCTTTCCTCAGATATCCGCCGGTCGCGCAGATATCTTATTGGCGGGAATTTTAATCTTAATGGGATATATGGAAGCGAGCGGTCTCAAACAAATTACGGTAAGCGACCGCGGATTGCGGTATGGGATAGTATATCGCGAGATTGAAAAATTATTTCAATAGAACACTGGTTTTGTCAAGATAACATTAGCACGGACGAACTTATCATTCACCATGCCGGGCGATATTCTTGTAAATTCTTTTTGAGTATTTTTCGGTACTGGTGTACTCGTAACTGTCGTTAAGCGTTTTACTTCTTTTCCCTTGTCGTCAAAATAAACAAATTCCAGTTCTACGAACTGTAGATTTTGATCTGTGCTGTTCAAAACCGTTATCGTATGTAATGGAAGAATTCCCAAGTTGTTAACTGTAAATGTATGTTTCGTAACAAAAACACCCTCTTTCTTTTTGGTCGATCGAGTATCCAATGTCGGATCGGCATAGATTTTTTGGATCTCGTCCATTTTACGATTGACGGATTTACGTAAGAGACTTTCCTCGGGAATCTTATCATAATAATATTCCGCAATTTCATATTCCCCTTTATTGAAAAACTCGTCCCCCTTCCGCAGATTGGTGGAAGCATTTTCTTCGGAGTCCGAACATCCAAAAAGAACTATCATAAAAAGGAACGGCAGTTTTTTCATATGAATCCTTCATTAAACGGTATATGGTTTCTTCAAAAACGATTGAACGATTGAGCAGAATGTCTCCCCTGCCCTCTTAACTTCTTGAATTGTTGTGAATTTTCCAAATGAAAAACGAATTGCGGCCTGAGCAGTTTTGGCATCACGACCCATTGCCAAAAGAACATGCGAAGGTTGTACACTCCCTGAAGTGCAGGCAGAACCGCTGGAAACTGCGATTCCTCGAAGATCCATATTTAACAATAAGGTTTCGCTTTCAATTTCATAGTACGTCGAATCGAGCGAAACATTAAGTATATGGGGCAGGGAACGGTCCTCAATTGAATTGAGGACTATCCCGACAGATGATGATCTGATAATATTCAAAAGTTCGGACCGAAAATCTGATACTGCGGTATACAGTTTTTCCCTATTATTTTCCGCTAATTCAATCGCCTTTGCAAAACCTGCAATCAACGGTATGTTTTCGGTTCCCGGACGGTTCTTTCGTTCCTGAGCACCGCCGTGGAGGAATGCATCCAGGTTTGTCCCTTTTCGGATATAAATTGCGCCTATTCCTTTGGGACCGTATATCTTGTGAGCAGAAAGAGCAAGAATATCAACGCCAAGGTCATTTACATTCACTGGAATTTTACCAAAAGTCTGCACAGTGTCCGAATGGAATGGAATTCCAAAATTTTTTGTTATTGCTGAAATCTCTTGGATAGGCTGAATTGCTCCGGTTTCATTATTGGCATGCATCACCGATACAATACATGTTTTATCCGTGATGAGTTTTTTGATCTCTTCGGGTTGAACAAATCCATTGGAATCGACAGGAATTCGGGAGATGGTAAACCCTAATTCATGAAGATATTCAGCACAATCCAAAACCGCATGATGCTCAATAGCGGAAACGATGATATGATCTTTTCCACTGCTGCGTCGCTGCGAAAGAGCAGATCCCATCAACGCATGGTTATCTGACTCTGTGCCGCCGGACGTAAAAAATATTTCGGCTGTATCAGCTCCAATTGAACGCGCAATTTTTTCCCTGCTTTCTTCGAGAACAACTTTTGCACTCCTTCCAAATGCATGAACAGACGATGCGTTACCGAATGTCTCGTTCAAATGCAGTCGAACGACTTCGGCAACTTCGGTGTCCAACGGAGTTGTTGCGCTATAATCAAGATAAATATGCTGTTTATTGTTTATCACGTAAAAATATATCAAAAAAATTAAAGAGAACCAAAATAAACAAAAAAGGTGAAGCACAATGCTTCACCTTTTTATTACCCTTTTGTGAATAGTATTCAATCTTTTTGTCGGCGTTCTTTCTGAACATCTTTCACGACTTTTCGAAGGTCCTTCATAAAATTTCTTTCGAAAATCATATATTCAGCAATTTGTTTATTAGTAAAGATTTCTTTCAGGCCCTCAAGATATTTTTTACGGGCATCCGATATTTTCTTTTCAATTTCAAAGAATTCGTTGAACGATTTCTGCAAATCAGAATCTGTAGCATTCGAACGAACTTGTTCATCAAGTTTTTCAATTATCTTGGTGCGATCCTCCTCTAGCTCTTTTACACTTTCACGGTGTTTATTATATCGGCCCACAAGTTTTAATCCTGTTTCCTCATCCAACTTAAGTGCTTCAATCATCCGAATTTTCTTAAAGCTTTCCAATCGTTCCATCGGACGCTGAAAATGGCCTCCCATGGCATCCGGCGGTTGCGCAAACATGGTTAACGATGCAACAATATATGTGAGTGCAAATTTATAATAGTTCATACTATCTCCTAAGGAATCGTATTTTTTTGGAACAGTTCTACCACCTGTTCTGCTTCTTGTTCTTCAAGCAATGCAAACACTTCATTTTCCGTCTGATACGTCGATGCATCAATCCCGAAAAGTTCATCGGATACTTTGGTATCGAGAAGATTTTCCGCAGTGCTCAACGTAAGAGCAGATGTTTCTTCCATGAGCATCGTAATTTCATTTTGCTCAAATTCACTCACCAGTGAATAGATCGGCGACGAAATGCTCTCCGGATTGAAGGAATAATATAATCCGTATAAAGTCAGAATTACTATTGCTGCCATTACAGGCCGGAGAAAAGAGTGAATCCATTCAGGAATAGACCAAAAAGTATAGTTTTCACCATTGTCAATTTTTTCCCTTATCTGAGGCAAAAAATTGGTGAAATAGTGTTCAGGGACGGGGGATACCTCTTCTGTCTGTAACACCGTAAATGTTTCTTTCAATAATTCAATCTCTTCACGCATTTCCGGCGAAGCAGTCAGCATCAGATCGACTTCGTTTTTTTTCTCTGTCGATAGTGTACCTTCAACATAATCAATCAACACTTCATGTAACTCTTTACTTTTCATGTTTAAGATATTCTCCGATTTTTTTTACCGCATGAAAATAATTTGCTTTTAATCCCCCAACACTCGTCTTCAATATTTTTGCTATCTCGTCATACGGTAACTCTTCATAATACCGCAATAGAAATACTTTTTTTTGTTTCTCCGGTAATCGTTCAATTGCGTTTTCAATCTGCCTTGTTTGTTCTTTTTTTTCCAGCAACTCTAACGGATGAGCATCCGATGAACGAATCTGGTGAACTTCCTCATTGATGGAAAATGTTTTTCGGATCTTTTTTCTGCGAATTTCATTCAGAGACAGGTTAATGGCAATTCGATAGATCCACGTGTAAAAACTTGAATCGCCTTTGAATGTCTTTAATGAATGATAGGCTTTAATAAAGACACTTTGTGTTACATCGTCTGCTTCGTCATGATCTGGAATCATGCGACGAACAATCCAATAAATTTTTTCTTTATAACGAAGGACAAGCTGATTATATGCCTGTTCGTTCCCGTTATTGAAATCTTTTATTAACTGCAGTTCATCGGTTTGATTCATTCAATTCGTGACGTTTTGACACAATCATGGGCAGGTAAGTTTAATATCAATCAAAGTTATACCTCATCCCGACAAAAATGTCCCACTTTTTCGCATAGTCCGAAGTGATTATATACTCATTTGGACTATTTTGGAAAGAATAACTTGAGGACGTTACCTGAGTTGTAAAGCGACTGAGCAAGATGTTCATATCAATAATGAGATCTCTCGTCGGTTCATATGTTCCTACAAATCCAAACGTTTGTTGTTTTGTAAGAGGACTGTATAATATGGTTGGACTCGGAAGCCGATACTGCATCACTGTTGAGTCTTTCCCTCCTTTGCGAAGGGATTCAAAGAACAATCCAATCTCCAGATTGTGCATAGGCCGATGATAGACGCCGACAGAAAAAAGATCTGCATTCTGTCCAAGCCAATGACCTAAATTGATCTTGTGGCTCTGATATGTATCATCCGAAAATCTGTGATTATACACCCACGGATTCAACCGTGTGTATTCAACTATGATTTTCGTATCTGAAAAAACTAGATCATACAACTTTGTTCCAACAGTAAAAGCCAATTGATTGTGTTGTCGGTTTGTATTTGCAAAATCTTCAGTTGAAATCTCATCAATAAACAGCGATAGATAATAGTTCTGATTCTTAATAAAGTTCAGATCAGCAGATAAGAACATTTGAGAATTATCCGTGTCATTCATCCAATGCTCACCAGCTTTAAAGAACATGATCGGAATGAGGTATAATAATTCAGGGCTGCGACCGCCATATACTTCTGACTCTCCGATTGCCAGATCAACACCATCCCACGGAGTGAATTCCAGCATATGTGCAGCAATATACTTTTGACGATTGACTCTACGAAATCCGAGACCGCCTGGAACGGTAGAACTTTGATACGAACGGGCTGAATCCAAAATATCAGAATATAACCACCCATGGATATACGTGAAATCCAAATTCTCACCGAGTTTTGCGCGAATCTTTAACTGCGGAAATGATGGCGCTTTGTTTGACAGGATGATATTCCCTTGTTCCGCTGCACCCCAAACATTATGCATTTTTTCCATTGACAGCGAAACAAATCCTATATCAACATTCACTTGTACCTCAACAGGGTCGTAATACAATCTGCTGCCAAGATTCCCTATCACTTGGGAGGGTTCTGAAGAAAGAGGATTTGACCCGCTGCGGTATGAACCTGAAAGACTGTTATCTCTGTACATAAAATATGCTCCGACTGTCTTCCCAACATACCCATATGCATTCAACCCATTCGACGTTACTTTTGTAAATGAATTGTCAGCGCGGTCACGATAGGTGACCCCTCCGATAAGATCAATATTCACTCTCCCGGGATCACTCTTGTATTGGTATACATGCCATCGTTCTTCAATAATATTTTCATAGCCGAGATTTTCTAGTTCCTGAAAGAATTCTTCTTTGTAAAAAAATTGCTCTTCTTGCTCTATCTCGGTTAACAATTGTGATGTTGTGTCAATTTGGATAATAAATTTTGCTAATGCTTCACGCGAAATTGGTTTCACGACATCACGGTAGCCAACAATAATCTGTTTCGCTTCCATCTTATCCAAATATTTGTAGAGTGGATGTGTTACAGGGAGGTATACTGATTGAGAATAGAGAAAGATTGGAAAGAGGAACAGCAATATTTTTTTCATTCAATGATCCGCACGTTATTTTTCTCGTTAATTGATCTGAAGGCTCATCGTATCAACAAATTTTTTTGTCACCATCCGCGGACGGGTTATTGCACTCCCGGCAACAGCACAAAATGCGCCGCGCATTAATGCTTCTTTCGCTTGCTGGGGTGTCCACACTCTTCCTTGTGCAACCACAGGGATTTTTACGGCACGAGAAAGTTCTTCAATTAATTGGAAATTGGGTTCATCCGTCAACAGCTTTTGCGTATAATCAGTATATCCGGAGAGTGTTGTGGCAATGGCATCCGCGCCCATTTCGGCGGCACGAATTCCCTCTTCAAATGTCGAAATATCCGCGATGAAAGGGACATCGAAACGATTTCTCGCTTCCTCAAAAAATTCAATACCGTCCATTCCATTGGGGCGTTTCCTTGGCGTAACATCGAGCGCGACGATATCAGCACCGGCTTTCAACATTTCTTCGATATCTTTGAAATCAGGAGTGACACAAATCCAGCCATTGGCAAATTGACCGTCGATGATCCCAATGAGCGGTAAATCGACTTCTGCACGGACGGCTTTGATATTTTCAATACCTTCGGTGCGAATACCGGCAGCGCCCCCCATTTTTGCGGCCAGCGCAAATTTTGCAATTAGGTGTGGAGCATTAAATGGATCATCACCTTCACTTTGACATGAAACTATGAGACCATGTTTGAGTTCTGCAATTAATTCATTCATATCATTTTCATTAATTGAGTATCATTTGTTTGAGTGCTGTTAATCCCTGCTCAACACTTCCCGATAAATGGATATGTAACAATCTGCGAGATCTGTTCGCAAATGATTGATAATCGCCCAGTCCCTGAGCATTTTTCAATATTTCAAATGTAAATATTTCGTCAGGAATCGTTACATCCTTTGGCTCATTGGCGGAGATAATGAGAAATATACCATTTGGTTTTCCCCCTTTGTGTAATTGTCCGGTTGAGTGAAGATATCTCGGACCAAAGCCCACGGTCGAAGGAAGACCGTACAATTTCGTTAACTCTTCTCTCAAAGCATACATCAATTTTTCATTTGCACTGTTTTGGTCAATGTACGCCAACAGAGCGATATAATCCTCATTCCTTTTTCCGGAAAAATGTTTCCGCAATAAGGAAGAGACTGATGTAGCGGATAGTGATGAAGCGTATGAAGGTTCTCCAAAAACTGCAAATTGAGCATCGGAGATTATTTTGTTCTTAACCGGAAGTTTTCCGTTTTGCTTAAACTCATCAATAACACTAACAGTATTGTCTTTACTCTCTTTTACATTTGGCTCATCAAATGGATTAATTTTTAATACAATCGCTGAAATTGCAGTAGCAAATTCCCAAAGAAAGAATTGAGACCCAAGTTCGTAAATATCTTTCAGTATCACTTTAGCAAAAGGAATGTTTTTCGCTTCAAGCTCTTTTTGTAACCCGGCATATTTATTGACATCCTTTTCTAAAAGGAGAAAAATGAAAAACCTGTCTGATCCGAATTTTGCATTGCTAAATTGTTGCGGAATTATTTCACCTTCAACAGGCAAAATTCCTTTCCCTTCTTTGCCGGTACTTTCAGCAATCAATTGTTCTGCCCAATATCCAAATGTGGCAATCTCGTCGGAAATAACGAAAGTCATTTTATCGATTCCTTCATTATGAGCTTCCCCCATCATAAGACCGATCTGCGCTGCCGGATTCTGAACCGTTTCAAATCGGCTTTGTTTCCTCATCTCATCTGCGGCATGAAGCAATTTCTTGATGTCCATTCCGACCAAGGCCATCGGGACAAGTCCAAAATATGATAGAGCGGAATATCTTCCTCCGATATCCTCTGGATTAATGAATATTTTTCTGAACTTTTTCTCCTTTGCAATCCCCTCCATTTTTGTATTCGCATCGGTGACAGCAACAAAATTTTCACCCGGATTCTTTTTCACGGAACCGACGCGGTCATAAAAATATTGATAAAACATGTTCGTTTCTGTTGTTCCGCCGGATTTTGAAGCAACAATGAACAATGTTTTTGCAAGATCAATCTGCAGTTCTATTCGCAAAACTGAGGTAGGATTAGTACTGTCTAACACTAACAGATGTGGAAAACCTGCTGCAGAACCAAACGTAGCCCGGCAAACATCGGGACAAAGACTGCTTCCACCCATACCTAAGACCACTACGTGTTTAAACCCGGCATTTTTGATTTCATTTCCGAATGAAATCAGTGTATCTACATTGGAAAGCATCAGGTCAAGACTTTGTAACCATCCAAGGCGGTTAAGGATTGATTTTTTATGAACCTCTTCACTCCGCCAAATTGTGTAATCTTTTTCCCACAGTCGATTAATAATGGAATGCGTTGCAAACGAAGTGAATTGGTTGTTAAGATTTTCGCTTAATGATCCTGACGATATTGAAATCGATGGCATAATATTCCTAAAAAATGGTTGAAATTCTTAAGAATATAGCCATAAAAAACAAAAAAGGCGATGAATATTCATCGCCTTTTGACCAAACAAAAGAAATGTTATTTCTTAAAGATGATTGTTCCTGGAATGATTCCAACTGTTGCTGAATCTTTTAAGGTTGCACTCTTGTCGTAGACATACAGCTTTCCATTCGAATTAAAATCTTTTGCATCTCCAAGATAAATCCGTTCTGTGATGTTATCGACGGCGATAGAGTACGGCGTTTTTAATATAAAGTTCGACGAAACAATTGTGTTTGCTTTTGTATCAAATTTCAACACTCCGCTTTGCACTACCGTATAACCATATCCTTTGTTTGAAACTGCTAATTCGCTTGGATGACCGTACGTTGCAAGCGGAAGAGAAATTGTTCCCTTTACCGCATATGTCACAGGATCGATGACCGAAATATTACCGGGAGTATCATTCTTGGAATTGGAAAAGTCCATATACCCATTGCATAACACAATCACATCACCATCGCTGTCCAGAGCGATATCGGTCGGTGACTTTGCCACTTTAATTGTTGCAACGACTGAGTCACGAATCGGATCAATGACAGAAACAGTACTGTCGCTTCCGTAACCAGAATTACAGACAAACACCTTTCCATTCGCAACCACCATCCCTTGCGGATTCAATCCGACAGAGATATTATCTTTGATGATGCCATATGTTGAAGGGTTAAACGCTGTCACACTTCCTTTATACAGATTTGTAATATATCCCTTCGTGTCGCTGACAATAACAATTTTGTTTGGACTATTCCCTGATACATTGATTGTCCCAAGGGATTTATGTGTTTCAGTTGAAATGATCTCTACCTTGTGAGAGTTGTTAACGACAATAAACGCTTTATTGTTATAGAGAACAATATCATTTGAAACGTCGCCTAAAGAACGATTATTTGCTGCAGTAAACACATCAGAATATATTTTGTTCGAATCTGGAACAAAGAGCGACAATGTAGAATTCAATTTTGTAAAACCTCCTTCGTTCAGAATATAAATCCCTTTCGTTGAGATGGGATTTTCTTGAGCCGGCACTATCGGATCGGTTTTGTCGCAGCCTGAAAGAGCGATGATGATGAATAATGCGACGATATATTTTTTCATGTTTTTCCTGTAATTGATTAATGGTTATTGAAAAGAAAATTCAGTGGTTATCAAATAATTTCTTAACGGGGTGGGATAACCTCGGATCTGCTGATATTCTGTGTTGAGAATGTTATTGACCTCTCCCCTAATACGAAATGAATATGAAGCAAAACTGAATTCATAGGAAAGATTCACATCGACCGTTTCATATGTTGGCAATATAAATCTGGGATTGTTATCTGCTGTTTCATATCGGAATCCATTAAACGAATAAAGAATATTTAATGACACACCGGCATATGAACTTCCAATGATCAACGACGATATCTCCTGGGGGACAAACGGCAGAATTTTATTCTGCGTGATATCGTTTGGTGTATCTGCACTCGTTTTTATTGTGCGCAGAAAGTTATGATGATAATTCAACATCAATAAATGGTTGAACATATTTGCATTGACGCGCAGTTCAACTCCTGAAGATGACACGGATTGCAGATTTTTTGGGGACCATATTCCTCCTGCAACGGGCTGCCAGACGATTTTATCTCGTGCATCGATGGAAAAATAATTTGCCTCGACACTGAAATCGATTATTTCATGCTGAATTCCGCCGATAAATCCTGCATCAAAATTCCATGAACGCTCTGGATGCAGCTGAGGATTTCCTCCGTTGACCCAATACAGATCGTTAAATGTCGGCACACGGTAATTTTTTCCATAACTCGCCCTCAGATGCAGTACCGGTTCTTCCAGAACTCCAATGTTAACGCCAATCTTTGGAGAAATATCCCCTTGTGTATCACTAAAGGAATCAAATCGGATCGATGGATAAAGAGTCGCTTCGAAAGGAATCTGAAAATGATGCTGCGACGAAATCAATCCGCTCAGCTGTTCCCGCTTTGAAGGGATCGATTCATTACTGGAAATGGAAGCAACGGTAAGATCACTCCCCACCATCAAAAGATGATCAGACGAAAACGAATACCGCAGAATTGGTGAGATATTGATAATATTGTTCTCATAATACGCTGAGAGAGGAATTCCGCTAATCACCAGATTTGGATCGCCATAATTCTGTTGGTTAAAATGATACGTGATAGGGATTGAGAGGGTGATGTTCTGAGAGTTCGACATCTCTGTTGTAGAATTGAGGAATACGTCTTTATCATGAATACGAGCAAGATTGTTCTGAACAGCATTCGTTACGGCGGAAGGCTGCCCTCGTTCCGCCTCAGAATATCGAAATGAATAATTCGTTATGATATTATCTGAGAATGATGTCCGGGCTGACAAGGAATAATTTTTGATGAAATAATCAGAACCGCTCCGCTGCAATGTTTGTTGTGTTATGCCATCATCAAAAACAAACTCAAAAGCGTTAGATGCGTGCTGATGTTTCATGGTTCCCCGATATGAGAACCGTTCATTCCCGCCGCCTGCCGTAAGCTGATACCCGATCAGTCCGAACGAACCCACATTATTAGAAAGTAACGCAAAATATTTTCCTGTCGCTTTTTTTGTAATAATATTGATCACTCCTCCCACCGCATCTGCTCCATAGAGTGATGAGTTTCCCCCTCCGGAAATTTCAATCCGCTCTACCTCTGCCAAAGAAAAAATCCCAACATCAACCGTACTGATTTGAAATGTTGTAAATCGTTGCCCGTCGATCAGGATCAATGCATAATCGGATCCCATTCCGCGGATGGAAACGGATTGAAGCGCACCGTTCCCACCGTAGCCGCGTAACGTAACGCCGGACAGATTTTTCAGTTTGTCTGCCAATGATATGCCGTTACTCTGCGCAAGTTCAAGACTATCAACAATCTGAACAGAAGTTGAAAGCTTTTCTATTGGCATTGCCGTTCTGGTGCCGGTGATAACAACATCACTCAATCGAAACACTCTTGTGGAGTCACTTTCCGAATGCGAATATGTACAGAACAACAAAGATATCGTGAGTAAATATTTCACTGTGTAAAAATAAAAAAGCCCAACCTTCATCAAATGAACGTTGGGCTAAGAAAAAATAATTAAAAAATAATTTCTCAATCCATCCTCAGTCCTCGAAGGAGTATTGAATCTATATATTGGCAGGTCTCCTGGCTTGTTCATCACACGGAGTTCACCTGACAGGTGGGCTCCATGATTATGAATTCACAGTTGCGGGTCAGCTTCCGAATGAAACGGAATTCCCATTTTCATCCCGATTTCGTATCGGGACACCAACATTGTTATGATAAAGAACCGTATTTCGTAAAAACTATGTTATACTTTTTGAGCAGCAGTATGTGGAAGATATTTCATTGATAATTCATACACTCCAAAAAGGACGGTTACATAAAAAACATCTCCGGCAATGGCATTTCTGAAAAATGGAAGTGCCGCAATATAACAATCGATTAAGCCGTTCATTGTCAATGGATACATAAAACCACTTTGCCATACACCAAAATTTGTTACGAGAAAGAATAAGAAAGAACCGGCAAATGTTGATCCGGCCACCACCCCAATCGATTTTTTATTCGAGGCAAACATTCCCAGCATTGTTACAACCAAAAAGCTGCCGTAGACCCAAACAATTCCATCATAAAAACCGAGAAAATAATCACTGATAATCAACGCCGCGAACGGTAACACAGGGGCAAAACGTTTATCAAAATACATACCGCCAAATAACGCAATAGCAGTGATTGGTGCAAAGTTCATTGGATGAGGAATTAAACGGGAAAATGCAGCCGCTAAAACCAGCACAATTCCGATCAATATCGATTTATTGGATTTCATACGAACTCCTTAGGTGATTGGTTTGCTTTAAAATGAAAATGCCTCATATACGATGAGGCACGAAAAATTTTCAGGTTCAAAAACTTTCTGCCACCTCATTCCACGAAGGTGAATCAAAATCGGTATTGGCAGGTCTCCTGGCTTATGATGCTGTGCATCATCTACAGTTGCGGGTCAGCTTCCGAATTGAACGGAATTCCCATTTTCACCCCGAAATCATTTCGGGACACCAACACTCTTTATGGAAAAGATCAAAATTTCTTGTTGTAAAGATACGATTTCGGACTTCTGATGTCAAGTCGTTTTGAGGAATATATTTTTTACTCGCTGCATCTCTCCTCGAGTGAAAAATCCGATGATATATAAACTGAAACACCAGAAAATAAACACGAAAATTTTCGTAACGATGTCCGCATCAATCATTTTTACAAAAGCAAAAGCAACAATTACAGAGAGAGTCAGTTTTGCAATGCGAGCAAATTCGTATTCAATGTAATAGAATCGTTGGACAACAAAATACAGCGTAATTTCCACCATAATATATCCGGCAAGCGTTGCATATGCTGCCCCTATAATGCCAAATTGAGGAACGAGAAGAAAAGTAAGAATGATTTTTGTAATTGATCCGGACACCGAGGTTGGGAAAAGATATTTTGTCTTTTTTTCAATCTGAATTCCAGCGTTAAGATTTGTGCCGATTCCACTAAAGATATAACTCAATAACACCAGCGGGACGATCTCCAATCCTGACCAGTATTCTGGCGGAAGAATATATTTCTTTCCAAAAAATTTGTATTGAATAATATGTTCGAGAAAAAAGGATAACGCTAAAAATATAAATGCGCTGATGGCAAGATAATAGGTCATAATGCGGGCGAAGAGTGTTTTTGCATTCGGATCTTTCGCATGCGATAAAAAGAACGGGCGCCAGGCAAATTCGAACATACCAGTAATTAATGCCATAAAAATCCCCAATCGATAATTTGCCTGATAAATACCGACAGCGGAATCATCCATCAGCAGTTTTAAGATCGGTCGATCAACCAGTTGAAGTAACAGACCGGAAACGCCGACGGGTACGATCGGCAATCCAAATTTCAACAACTCTTTCAGAAGTCCTTTATGCAAAGAAAATGCAAATTGACTAGTTGTTGACGGCAACAGCAGTAAAAATGTACATACCGATGCAGCAAGATTGCTAAAGAATATCCCTTCTATTCCCCAATGAAAGAAATAGATCGTAATAATATTCAATAAAACGGTAAGGACAATATTGAACATCTTCGTTCCCGCAAAGAATTTTGCTTTTCGTTGCAATCGAAGGGATGCATATGGTATCATCACGATCGCATCAAAGAACAAAATCACGGCAGCATACATAATAATTTTGGCTTGCGATGCATCAATTTGGAATACTGAAGTAAGCGGTATCGAAAAAAGAATCATCAATACAGAGAAGAGTCCGGACATCAATGCAATGGAAAGATATGGAGTGCTGAAATTATCTTTGACACTTCCTATCTCTTTCGATGAGGCAAAGCGGAAGTATGAAGACTCCATTCCAAAACTGTAAAAAATGAAGATGAATCCAATATAGGAATAGACGTTTGCAACAATTCCGAATTCGGACGTGGTGAGAATGTTTGCATATAATGGAACGAGAGCAAAGTTCAACAATCTGGCAAGGACAGTGCTGATGCCGTAGATTGCTGTATCTGTTCCAAGTCTTTTAATTTGTTCAAACATAGAGAAAAAAGGTCAGCCACGCATTTCACTGATCATTCAAATCTGTATTAACGAAACGGGTGGCTGAGAAAATGATTTAGGATTTAGGATAGATATTCCAGTGATATATCTAATGCCTTTGGAGAATGGGTCAACGCGCCAACCGAAATAATATCAACGCCTGTTTCGGCGATAGAGCGTACCGTTTGAAGAGTAACACCCCCTGATGCTTCAACTTCAATCGTTCCATTGATCAATGATACCGCTTCGCGCATTAAATCGAGAGAATAATTGTCCAACATGATTCTATCCACACCACCGATATTTAACACTTCTTGAACCTGTTGGACTGAGGTCGTTTCAACTTCAATCTTCATTTCAATGTCATTCTGCTTCAGATAATCTTTGCAGCGAAGAATAGCATTTTGAATTCCCCCTGCGGCTGCTATATGATTATCTTTAATTAATACCATTGAATCGAGAGCAAAACGATGGTTTACTCCTCCACCGTCTATCACTGCTTTTTTATCAAGCACGCGAAGACCGGGAACAGTTTTGCGAGTATCGGTGATCTTTGCTTTTGTTCCAGCAACTGCATGAACATATTTATGGGTGAGTGTAGCAATACCCGACATTCGTTGGAGAAAATTCAACGCAACTCTTTCACCCGTCAACAAACTCCTCACCGGACCGTGTAATTCTCCTAAGGAAACATTCTTTTCAACGAGGGAGCCATCTTGTACACTGGGTTCATACGTTACCTGACCATCAACGCAGCTAAAAACCAATTTGACAATATCCACACCGGAAATAATTCCACTTTCCTTTGCGATAAGCTCAGCTTTTCCTAGTTGTTCTTCAGAGATGAGTGATTCACTGGTGATATCACCGAAACCGACATCTTCGAACAATGCTTGTTCAATTAACCTGCCGATTTTGCTATCGTTAAGATAATTATTTTCCATCGGTTTTGGGAAGGAGTATCGGAATACCGTTATTTACTTCGTACACCGTCTTGCACCCTACACAGGTAAGTGTTGATTTTTTTTCGTCGTACTTCAATTCTGCTTTACAAGCAGGGCAACAAATTATTTCAAGAAGATCTTGTTTTATCATATCAAAAATATTTTTGCATAATGTGAATATATTCCTGCGGAGGTCTTATTGGTTTGCTCGTTTGTGCATTAATAAAAGCGTGGACGGTCTGACCAGTCACAAGAACTTCCGATTCTTTGTTTCGTGTGATCTCATAATTGATTGTTAACTTCATTGTTGGAAATTCTTTGAAGGTTGCTTTGACATGAAGAATATCGTCATATAACGCCGAGCGGCGATAATGTGTGTGTGCTTCCAAGACTACGAGATAGATCCCTGCTTTTTCGATATCAGAATAGACAATGCCGATATTTCGAAACAGATTTGTTCGGGCTTCTTCAAAATACGTCAGATAATTTCCATGATACACAACCTTCATCCCATCTGTTTCAGCATATCGAACGCGGATATCGGTTGTAAACGAGATTCCCGGTTCATTCATTCCAAGCACCCATATTGCAGAACTTCTCGATCCTGCGTTCCACAAGTTTTTCCGGTTTCAATTTGCTGAGTGCTTTCAGCTCTTCACTTAACGCATCTCTTAAGATCAATGCTGCTTGCTGTGGGTTTCGGTGCGCGCCCCCTTGCGGTTCAGGAATAATTCGATCAACAATTTTTTGTTCTAATAAATCAGGAGGCGTCAACCGCAATGCTTCCGCTGCTTGTTCTTTGAATTCCCAGCTTTTCCACAAAATGGAAGAGCACGATTCCGGTGCTATAACGGAATACCATGTATTTTCCAGCATCAATATTCTATCGCCGACTCCAATCCCTAACGCGCCGCCGGAAGCCCCCTCTCCGATGATCACGACAATAATCGGCACCGGAAAGTGAGACATTTCAAAAAGATTACGTGCGATAGCCTCAGCTTGTCCGCGTTCTTCCGCTTCCAGTCCCGGATATGCTCCCGGTGTATCCAGCATCGTAATGATGGGACGATTGAATTTTGCGGCAAGTTTCATCAAACGGAGAGCTTTGCGATATCCTTCAGGATTGGGCATGCCAAAATTGCGATACAGATTCGATTTTGTATCTCTTCCTTTTTGATGACCAATAATCATCACTGGCCGGCCATCCAATTTTGCAAATCCACCGACAATTGCTTTATCATCACCATATGCACGATCTCCGTGCAGTTCAACAAAGTCTGTCGTCATATGCTGGATATAGTCAAGTGTATAGGGACGTTCGGGATGCCGAGCAAGTTGTACTCGCTGCCAGCGGGTTAAGTTGGAAAATATATTCTCTCTCAATTGGCTCACCTTCATTTCAAGGGTTTTCACTTCATCGGAGACATCAACATTATCGGAAAGATTTTTTATCTCTTCAATCTTCTGTTCCAGTTCGAAGATTGGTTTTTCAAATTCTAAAACTACTTTTGCCATAATTTCTCCGAAACATACCGGATAACTTGTTTACTCTTTTTGGAACCATTGTTGAATCGATTTGAGGATAATTTCAAGATCGAGCATCAACGATTGGTTTTTCGCATAATAAAGATCGTACTGTTCCTTTTCCTCAACTTTCAGTGTATTACCATTCTGTATATGGATTAACCCGGTAATGCCCGGTTTTCCACTAAACATATTTCGTTGAGGAGTCGAAAAATAACCAACGATACTCATTGAACCGATTAACACAGATGGTAGTTGTAATATCGCCTTTTTAAATCCGATTGCCGGTTTTTTTGAAAAAACAGTGATAAAATATACAAAAGGGGCAATGGAAATCAAAAAGAAAAGACTGAATAGTACATCGAACAAGCGTTTTACAAAGCGATTTCCTAATTTCCCGATGTTATAATCGATCTCGATAAACGGAATTTCATCTAATTGATCAATGCTTGGCTTCCCGATAATCACTTCCAGATTATTCGGCACCAGTCGAAAATTAACAAACCGGTTCCTGTTCTTTGCAATAACATCCAGAATCATTGAATAGGAAACCGCATCGGAAGAAAAAATCACTTCACTGATATGCTGTTCCTGAATCACTTTACCGATCGTTTCCATACTACCTAGAATTTCTACATCGAAAATCTTTTCACCGACTCGTTTTCGATTCACATCAATAAATCCCACAACTGAATATCCGCCGCCGACTTTTGCCCGTAACTTTTTCACGATCTCTTGACCCGATTGCTGTGCACCAACAATAAGTGTTCTCCTGCCAAACAACGTTGTTCGGGATGTCTTTTCACTAAAACCAAACAATCGCAACAGTAAACGCCATCCGGGAATGAAAAAGAGCGACAATCCCCCTGAAATAAGCATGATCATTCGGCTGAATGCAAAATCTTTTTCAAATGCAACGATTGCAGCAATAACGGTGAAGCCCGAAAAGACCGCAGCGAATGATCGGGAGACCGACAGTTTAAATTCGGTATACACTCCATATAAAAACAAAGCGATAAAAATAATTAAAGCAGGAACAACGAAAGTCCAAGGATATGCATAGACCGGAAATGTGAAAAGCGCGCGCTTTCGAATATATTCGCCGATAAGAATAGTGCCAACCACAATCGCCATATCCATCAGCGCCACCGCAGCCGGTTTCACCAATCGAGCGGAGTTTGCAATGATCCTGCGGATATAAATACCGGAATAGATAAACCATTCGAACACCGGTGAACCGGTATGATGTTTCCGGACAAACAACCGCATAGCATTGTAAAAAACTTTTAACTCATCAATATCGCTTCGCTTTGTGCTTTCCCCTTTGTAATGAATGATCGATGTTGTCGGTACATAATTGACCTTCCATCCTGATTGTTGAACCCGAAAACACCAATCAAGATCTTCTCCGTACATAAAGAATGTCTCATCAAGTCCGCCGATCTTCTCATAAACCTCTCGCGTGATCATCATAAACGAACCGCTGACAGCATCAACTTCGCATGTCTCGTCCGGGTTCAAATACGTGAGATTATACCGAGCAAATAACTTTGAATTTGGAAATAATGTGCTTAAACCAAATGTTTTTGTAAACGCGACCCAGGGTGTTGGAAAACTTCTGCGGCAAGGAAGTTGAAGTGAACCGTCAGGATTTAATATTTTACATCCAACCATTCCAGAGTCAGAATGCGTCGTGAAAAATTCAATCAACTTCTCAAACGTATCTTCCTGAATAAGCGTATCAGGATTGATCAGGAGAAGATATTTTCCTGTGGACCGTTTAAGAGCTTGATTATTAGCTTTGGCAAACCCTAGATTTTCCGTATTCACAATCAGGTGAACATTCGGAAAGTTCTTCTGGATAAGTTCAACGCTTCCGTCGTCAGACGCATTATCCACAACAAATACTTCCGACGAATATCGTTCGAGAGCTTTGAACAATGAGATGAGCGCATTGTTCAAAAATTCGCGAACATTATAATTAACAATAATAACGGAAATATCCATTACGGAAGGAGTCTGATGTGCATGAGAAACAACGATCTTATAATTGATTGAATATGCTGCGAGCTTTCAGTTTCCACACCATAAAAGCCGCTTCATAGACTATTTTTTTATTCATTTTTGAAACTCCCACACGCCGATCGACAAAGACGATCGGCATTTCCATCAACGTAAATCCCTTTTTCCATGCAAGAAAGTTCGTCTCTATTTGAAATGCATAACCATTGGAACGGAGTTTATCAATATTGATCGTCTCTAGGACTTTCCGTTTATAACATTTAAAACCTGCGGTTGCATCATGCACCGGCATTCCGGTGATAACTCTTGTATAGATGTTTGCACAATAACTTAAAATCAATCGTTTCATCGGCCAATTCACAACATTCACCCCTTTAATGTAACGGGATCCGATTAGCACATCACATTCATCCATTTTACTCAGCATAATTGGAATTTCTTTTGGGTTATGAGAAAAATCAGCATCCATTTCAAAAATGAAATCGAACTTCCGTTCAATGGCATATTTGAAACCGGCAACATAGGCCGTTCCAAGGCCGAGCTTTCGTTCACGTTGAAGCATATGAATGCGGGAATTCGATTCCATCATTTTTTTTACGATTTCGGCCGTTCCATCAGGAGAATTATCATCGACAATTAAGACTTCAACCATTTCGGATTGTTGAAGTACTTCGGTAATGATCTTTTCGGCATTCTGTGCTTCGTTGTATGTTGGGATGATGACGAGTGCTTTTGGCATTAGTTACCTTTTCCTGCTATCATGACGTAAAAGGTCATTAACAGAATTTTGATATCCATTCTGAATGACATGTTTTCTATATAAAAAAGATCGTATCGAACTTTTGATTTCACATCGTCTATCGACGTATCATATCCCTGTTTAATCTGTGCCCATCCTGTAATTCCCGGTTTGACGGAAAGTCTTCTTTTGTAGAGTGGGATTTCCTTGGACAACATCTCTACGAAATGCGGTCGTTCAGGCCGTGGACCGACCAAGCTCATATCCCCGCGGACTACATCATAGAATTGCGGGATTTCATCCAAACGGGTTTTTCTAAGAAATCGACCAACTGAAGTAATGCGTGAATCATTCGTTGTTGCCCAGACCGGGCCCGATCGTGATTCGGCATCTTGAAACATGGAACGAAATTTGTGCATTCGAAAATGTTTTCCATTTATTCCAACCCGCTCCTGACTATACACCAATGGACCCGGAGAATTAAATCTGATTGCAATCGCCACGAAAACCCAAATCGGCGATGACAGCGTCAAGATCATAATCGATACAAAAATATCCATCAATCGTTTTGCACTTTCTTCCCATGCCTGCATAATGTGCGGCATAATTTCAATCAGGGGAAATCCATAAATTTGATTCGTCCGCGCCTGACCGGAAATGATGTCATACATATCCGGAATAATCTTAATAGAAACGTCAAATCCAGTTGAAAGTGAAACAACATTAAGAACGATATCGCGTTGATGTGAATCAAGTGCTAATAATATATTTCGAAGTCCGTATTTCTGAATCAATTCGGGAATATCGTCAACTACACCAAGCACGGGTAGTGGTAAATCATTTTTCGTCACATCTAGCGTAACGAAACCTATGATTTTATATCCAAGAGCCGGATATTTGTTTACAGAATCAAGAAGATCGGTTGCTTTTGCTCCAGTACCGACAATGATAGTTTCGCTTTGCCCGATGCCTCGTATTAATAATCGTTTTCGGAAACTGCGAATACCTATCCTTCCTACTCCAACAAAGAGGATCATCAACACCCAGTACATGGCAATAATGGAACGATTAGCCGAATACGTCGCGTTCCGTTCATCATCAAAAAAGATCACAAAAAATAGGCCGATACATCCAATAGAGATTGTCCGAAAAATCGCCGCAAATTCATCCGTTCGAGATTTTGCGTACCATGCACGATATAATCCAAAAAAGGTAAAGACGGAAAGCCAAAACAGATACATAATCGCCATCGGCAAGATCAAATCCGGCTTTGCCTGAACTTCAATAATTTCGCTTTCTACCCGCAACAGATAATAACAAATCCATGCAAGATTGATCGCAAAAAAATCAAACACAATTATTTTTCGTTCAAAATGCTTCATGAATTACTGGCTATATTTACATAAAAATCATTGAGCTCACGGCCGATAACTTCCATCGAATATTTTTCACGAATCATTTTTTTTCCATTCATGGATAGAACATTTCTCAGTTTTTGATCCCGGAACAATGTGATAACCGCAGCCGCAAAATCATCAGGGTTGTTTGCAACAAGCACTTCGTTATTATCGACAGAATTTATACCCTCGGCAGTTATTGATGTAGTAACAACTGGAATTCCAATTGCCAGTGCTTCAAGAATTTTAAATTGAGACCCTGCTCCGAAACGAATAGGAGCAACCGCTACAGAACTCTTCAGATATTCATCCAATATGTTCTTCACAAATCCCGTCACAAATATATTTTTGCTTATCAGTTTCCTGATAATTGAAGGAGGGTTTTGGCCGACAATATAAAAAGTTGCACCAGGTTCTTCCTTAAGAATTTTAGGAAAAATCTCATTCGTAAAATATTCGATAGCGTCAATATTGGGAAAATACGTTAAATTTCCAGTAAATATTATTCTTTTATTCCCTGGATCAGAAACATAAGAATCAACTATTTGTGTCAAATCGATGCCATTATGAATGACCCGAATATTAGCATCAGGAATACTATTTAGCAAAACACTTTTATCTTTTTCTGAGCAGACAAGATTATTTTGAACACTTCTTATATTCTTTTCATATTCTCTTAAACGATTTAATTCAATATTGAGTATTATTTTTTTGAATATTGAACTCTCCTGCTGAATAAATCTACTGAGATAAAGCGATCCTGCATCTGTAAGATCTACCACTCTTTGAATATGCAGGTGCCCTCTCACATATTCCAGCATTCTTATAAGATGCACATGCACCAGATCATATTTTTCCGTTAGCAGCAATGAATCAATCGTTTTTTTCATCAAATGGGAACGGAAATAAAGTATCTGAAATGGAAGAGGTGAGAATATTCCCATAAAACAATTGAAGATTGATTGTAAAGTTGACAATTCTATGAGAATAATTTTCTTACAATATTGTTGAAGGTCAATCTCATATTTTTTTTCCTCCCGGGATGTAACGAACGATATCAAAGTTATGTTATGACCGTGATTGAATAATTCTTTCAATAGACGGAACGTACGGACTTTATCTCCTCGAAAAGGTGGAAAGGGAATTCTAGAAGTTATAAAAAGTATATTCATGCTTAGCGTATCGTAGGACCGACTGTATTATAGACTGATAATATTTGATTCGCTGTTTGCTTCCAAGAAAATTTCTTACTCCAATTTTTACTACTACTACAAATTCGTTCACGTTCAATTTCTGAAATCTGCAAAAGGTGGTTAATAGAACTAATAACTTTGTTTTCATCGTCTGGATCAACAATAACTCCTTCATTCCCCATGAGTTCAGGAATGGATGTCCTATTTGAAGCGATAACAGGCACACCGCATGACATGGCTTCAAGAACTGGCAGTCCGAAACCTTCATATTTAGATAAAAAAAGAAATAGTGTTGCACTTCGTAATAACGTCACTAACTCCACTTCCTGAATCAACGGTAGAAAAACTATCATCTTTTCAACGCCACATTCGAGCGCTAACCCTTCAAATTCTCTTCTATATGCTTGAGGAATTCCTGTTATCACTAATTGGACATCTGGCATATTACGAATTTGTGAAAATAGTTCAATGATCCTCTTCGTATTTTTTCTTGGAGCTATTCCACCAAATGAAAGAATAAACGGCTTCATAATATTATATTTCTGCAATATTATCGATGCACGCACATCCGGATAGTCGGGAAATTCACAACCAAGGTGTACAACTGATACGGGTAATTGAAATGATGGAAAATACCTTCCGAATTCAGAATGTGAAAAATGAGAATCAGTCATTATTGCCGATGCTTTTTTAATAACATTGGATACAACGGATTTTCTATATTGTTTCCCGAGTCTTTGATATAAATTCCCCGGACGTAAATCAGCATTTTCATTATCCATGAACATTAAATCATGAATAGTCATTACTAATTTTATCGACGAATCAAAAAATAATGGGCCTGTATTACCTGGACAATGCAAAATATCTATCCTATCTCGATGTGCTGCTTGTGGAAGAGCGAGTTGCTCCCATATCATATAGTTTGCAGGAGATAGAATTTTCTTTTCAAACCTGCTCGGTAATACCCCGTCAGTATCCTCTTTGTCTATATACAAGATATAAGTATTAGCTGTATCTAGTTTTTCTAATTCGCGAAGAAAATATATGACATAACGCGGCATACCATGCGGTTCATATAAAGCTAAACGCGCATCAATTCCTATTTTCATTCACTCTTCCAGATAGTCTTGAATATTCTTCGATATAATTTTTCAACGATTCCTGAAAATCCGCGGTAATTCTTTCCCAAGAATATTTTTTTTCTATTAACAACCGACCTTGTCTCCCAAATGAAATATTTTTCTGAGGATCAAGAAGAAACGATATAACCGCCTCAGCAAAAGAATTTTCATTATCAGCAATAATCAAATGCTTTCCATTTTCTATATCAATCCCTTCGCATCCAATACTTGTTGAAACAATTGCCTTTGCAGCAGCAAGAGCTTCCAAAACCTTGAGTCTTGTTCCTCCGCCAAATTGAATTGGAGCTACGACAACCTGCGCTTTGTCTAAATAGGAGCGAATATCCTCTACCTCTCCTGTCACAATGATATTTTGCCTTTTTTGAAGATTTAATAACCTTGCTGACGGAGAGCGTCCAATAATAAAATATTTTGCGTCAGGTATTTTAGAAACCACTGCTGGAAATATCTTTGTTGCAAAATAATATGCTGCTTCCTCATTCGGGAAATAAGAATAGGAACCTGTAAAGATAATATTATTTTCACCCGAATTTGAACTATTTTGAGCTGATCTAAAATATGTTGTATCGACACCATTAGGAACAATAATAGAATGAATATCCCTCACCATCGATTTCATCAACTTTTCTTCGTGACTGGAAAGTGCGATTCCCACATTATATTTTTGAAGTACTTTTTGTTCGTAACGATATAATGATTTCCATTGACTTGCTGAGTACCAAGACATAAAACCTTTGCTTTTTTCTGCAATTCGTTTGTAGACAGTATAATTTAAATCAATATTCTGAGGAACTACTGGAATTGATACCGATGGTATATGCTGTTCAACAAAAATGTGTTCACATAAAATAATGTCATAGCTATTTTCTTTTATTAATGCCCGGATTTTTTCGGCCATTGTAGTGCTAAAATATTGTAATACTTTGTAGGGAGTTTTAGAAAAAAAGCTTTTAATGAGTTTAATCACACTATGTCTAATGTCTACAGGAATTGCATACACAGCCCGACAATAGCGAGAAAGTTCTTCCTTTGCAGAAAAAGGATCTCTTGTATTGGATAATCCTACAAAATCAACCTCATTAAATCGTGATAAGCCTTTAACAATATGATATAATCTGTTACGTCCACCACTATTAATAGGATATGGAATATCTGTCGCTATAAAAAGAATTTTCATCTTTACACACTTGAATCAACCAATTATTTTTGACTTTTTCTGCCATAATCTCAGTATACCATCGATTCCTTGATTGAAATTATCAGAAGAAAAGTTTTGCATATGATGTTTTAGTACTGTTAAAGTCTGTTCGCGCAGAAGAGTGTTTTCCAACACTATAGCAATATTGTTTAATAATTGCTGAATGGAATTGTATCTCAGCACTTCCTCGATTACTATTTCACGCTGCCCACCTGTGTTATGGACAAAAGTGAGACAGCCCGCTCTGACCGCTTCAAGAATAGAAATGCCAAAGTGTTCATATTTTTTTGGAGCAATATAAAATTTGCTGGCTATCAGCATTTTCATCAATGTTTCATTTTCAAGATTATGGTAAAATTCTACGGAAACACCAAGATCGGCAATTTTGTTTTTAACTTTCTCGTAATATTTTACATCGCTGACTCTTCCGACTATAGCAAACTTTGCTGAAGGGTATACGGAAATAATTGCTTTGCAAATATCAATGAATTCTAAAGTTTTTTTATCCGGAGATATTCTTCCCACTGTTACAAAACGAAATTCCCGTTCTTCCCAAGGGATGGTGTGATCCAATGATATTTTCGACACGGCGTCAGGGTGAACTATTTCAGCAGGTATTCTATACAATTCTTTTAGCCAATCCGCCATAAATTGAGAATTAACCATTGTTACATTATTTGAAAATCCCTTTCTACAATTCCGTGAAATTAACCAGATCATAAAATTGTACGGTATTTCCATAATGGACTTAATTAAGACAAAAAAAATGGGATCGTTGATCATCTCATAACGTTTAAGGCTGCGTACTGGAGCAAATGTTGGATGATGAACATATTGTATTCCACATTTTCTAAAATCAATCTCATTATATGTACTAACGCATAATTCAAAATTCTTTGCTAATAATTTAGTCTGTCGGTGAAGGTAAGCAATTCGCAGCAAGTAAAAGCGACCGGTTCGGTTTTTCAATATATTAGGATATTTTGCAACAACAAGAGATACTCTTTCCGAGGATAAAGAAATACCGGTCGTTTTTGCAATAGCTGAAAGAGACCATTTTTCTAGTGTAAGAATAGTAATATGTGCATCAGTTGTTTCAACTATTCTTTTCATAATCTTTAGCGCAACTGTTTCCGCTCCACCTATCTGAATGAATTGTGGGTGAACAATTAGGATAGATTTCACATTCAATATTTTAGATATACTCTTATTCACAATGTTCAAAATATTTATTTCACCACCATAAGTTTTTTCGCTCGAGTACACTTACTGGTTTGAAGTTGATAAATATACCTTCCACTTGTCTCATTTTGGTCATTTCACTCCACCATATAACTTCAACTGAATTTTTATTCATTCGCACGTTTCTGTATTTCTCCTTCAACCTTGACGAAAGGTAAAATATTCATCAAAATTATTTGATGAAATCTATGATAACTTTTCCCGAAATGCAGTTATCAAATCTTGTATTGTAATGAGCCGCAACAAAAAAAATCCACCAACCATACAAACAACAACAAGGGTAAGTCTCACAATAAACGGTAGCGAAACAGTAAACAATCCAAGAATATAAACAGCTATTGCCGATGCACTCACTTTCAGCAACACACTCAATAGCGCTCTAGTCCTAATGTAATCTCTTACCAAAGTCCAATTAGAAAATGTAACCGCACACTCAGTAATGACCACTGAAATTGCCGCACCTACAACACCGAGAATCGGTATTAAGATCACCAGTAGTAGCACATTACCAATCGTTGTTCCCAAAATATATACATTTGCTCTTGATTGACGGCCGGAAACTGCAACGAGACTTCCTACCACCCAATTTATTCCTATCGGAATCATGGCTAAACACAAAATTCCAACCGATGAAGATGCGTCTTTGTAGAAATCGCCAAAAAGGAGTAAGGTCACCTCGTCATGCAAAATAAAAATAGGAACACTTATAAGCATAGCCATACTTAAAATGATGCGTAAAGCATCCATGGCAAGACGTGAGACCACCTCTTTGTCATTGATTCTTCGGGCAAAGACCGGATATATAGGCGCAATAATCATAGAAGGAATCAACACAAAGGCTTCAACAATTCTGTATCCTGCGTTAAAATATCCAATTAATTGATCATTCTGTGTAATGATTGCAAGAAGCAGTGTACCAGAACGGAGATACACTATAATGAAGATATTCATAGTTGCAAACGGAAGAGCTGGTTTTATTATTTCAGACACAAGGTTACGGAACTCAGGAATGAACGCGGGTTTTCCTACCTTTTTAAAAACTAATAAAAGTGTCACCAGGCTTGCTAACAGGTATGCGATAGCAAAAGAAAAACCATAACTGAATGCCGTTGGAAAAAAAAGAAGGGCGATACCGCAAAATAAAATGACACTTATTTTTTCTACAACAATGGACCATGCTTCATACTGCATAATCTCGTAAGCCCTAAAAACAAATCGAAAATGAGTTAATGCAGCACTTGTTATACCAAAGATTACTGCCGCAAAAAACAAATTATAATCCGTAACAAGCGATGGGATAAAAAGACTGAGAGCGTACGCTGCGATTGAGGCAATGATTCCGCTTCCTACTTTGATCCACGTAGTTTGGGAAAAAAATGTAAAATATCGTTTTGGTTCCGAAGCAAGTGTACGAATTAAATGAATATCAATTCCGCCTTCGAAAATACCAACGGCCACAGAAATAAATGAGATCGCAAGCATGTACTTCCCAAATTCGGCCGGGCCGAGAACTCGAGCAGATACTAAAAGAAAAAAAAACCAAAGGGGTTTCGAAATCAGGTTGACAGCAACCAACCATGATATATTTTGTCTAATCGTTTGCTTCGTTACCATACAGGAAAAAGAAAACGGATTCTTACATCGGACAAACTAATTGAAACAATGTGAAGGCAGATGAAGGAAATCATTCTATGGTTTCTATTGAATATTCAATTTTCGGTCAACAATACGAGCGATGATAATACCAGTGGCGAGACTCAAAAACCACCCTCCCAATTGGGTCAGCATCACAAACCAACTCATTCCTACCACCGCATATATATGCGCCAAAATAATAATGTCCAATAATTTATTGCGTTCTCGAATTCGGAACCAATACAACGATGCAACAAGCCCAAGAAGATAAGGCACAATCACTACACCGCTAACCCCAAAATCAGCATGTAACTCTCGAATATAGGTACCGGTATTTGCCGGAGCTGGTGTTTGATAAAACCATGATTGATAAAATCCAACAAATGTTTCGAAACCAAATTTCGAAACTAATCTCCACATCGGAGCCAGCGTATATCGTCCCCACACGACATGTTCCTGATCCTCTTTTAAGTATTGATTTAATACTCCGCTATGAACTGAAATATACATGATGACTGAAGGACTGATAAAGCTGGATCCCGATGTCCTCATGTGTCGCAATGTTGAAGTTTCACCGGAAAATTTCTCATACACGCCTCGCGTTGTTCGTATCACTTCCAATGTCACAACCAGCAAACTTATCAGTATACCAATTGCAACAACGCGCCTGAAATAATTTTTAAAAGTACGCTGTATATTCTCATCCGTTCTTTTTCTATTGAGGAAATAAGCACTGATAAACAGAACGGCGACAATGACTGCAAACGCACGAACTACTTGCACAAATGAAATGGCAATAGAAATGATAAAAGGGATAAACGCAACAAGTTTTAGTTTACCTACAGCAGAGGTATAAATACCTGATAGAATTGCGGCAAGAAACGCTAACGATCCAAAATAAGGGATTGATCCTGGAATTCCTTCCTGTACGCGAATTCCATAGAGCTTATTCGCAAGAATGACCACATTGGCGAGTCCACCCCCTAATATTCTCACAACATTATATACTTCATACGTTGTATGAAGTATTAATATAATATTCAACACCCACAGAGTTCTATGCAGTAGGTGCAATTCTTTTTTCTCGATAAAAAATAATTCCCCTGGTTGGTAAAAGCTAAAAGTATTTTCCCGCGGTGGTACGGCAGCCCTGCAGGCAATCATTGTTAATGATCCAAATAAAAAAGCCAACCATGCAGCAATAATCAACATCCATGTCTCTGATTCAAGAGGATAATATCGGTATAACCCGGAATGAAAAACTGCGAGAGTAAATCCCCAAACAGCCCCATATATACCCAGATGGTTAAACCATGAACCAAATGCATATTTGCCGATGAGGATTGTTAGTGCGGCAAAAAATATTATGACTAAAATAATCAAGTTAAATTGATTTTATACCGGTCAATAATCGCTCTGGCATACCTATGGAATGTTTGTTCTAGCGAACTCATCTCACCGGATCTCAATGCAAAACCATGAGAAGTGAAAGCTATAAGCACAAAAAAGAAAAGTGAAAGCACGGAAGCAAGAAACACAATGAGCATCCGCTGAGGTCTGGATTTTTTTTCTGCCGGAACGGCTTTATCCAAGACAAGTAATACAGGGATATCTTTTTGTTCATCAATTCGCGCCTGCTCATATACCGGTAGGATGAATTCTAAAATCCGTTGCTGAGTTATCACTTCGCGGTACAATCGAAAACTTTCCAATCCGGCTGACGGAAACTTGTCTAATCGCTGATTCAGTTCGATAATTTCGAGCCTTAATTGACGTAAATACGAATCATCCGATGAAACCGTTTTTTGCAACACAGCAATTTCAACATCCTTCTTTACCTTCATAGCATACAATTCAGCATATGCTGAAACACTGGAATTATTTTCATCTGCAGCAATCATCATTCCAGTTTTTTCTTGGTACGCTCGCAATGCATCCTCGGCATTTTGCAAGTCCAATCGGCATTTCAACAGCCGCTGCTCAATAAATTCTCTATTACTTTTTGCTTCCTGAGTGCCCAGACGTGTATTTATTTCATTGAGAACTTCAACAAAATAATTTGCCATATTGGCTGCACGAATGGGATCTTTATCAAAGACCTGCACTGAAATATTATCGTCAACTTCTTCTTCGAAATTGACATTACCCTCAAGTTCTTTTATTGCCAACTCCATTGATTTATTTTTCGTATCATATACTTCAATCAAATTGAATTGTGTAATAATTCTTTCCATTGTTGTACGGCTACGTAAAATAGCAAAATAGTTATAGGCACCCGCTTTCCCCCCAAGCCCTCCTAATTTTCCGAGCCCGCCAATTCCTTTCAATAGCGAACTTGCTCCGCCAAGATTTCCGAAAATATCGGATTGTTTCGGCGGGAGCAATGTAGTTGTTGATTTATACCAATTCGGAAGGAGTAAACTAATTCCGATCGCCAAAAGTGTAACGACAATAACATTAATGAGAATAAATTTTTGCCACCGTAAAAGAATTGATAAATTTTCCAGCATAATAATTTTCGATTGTTAATGTTCTGAATGAACGTTAAGATTTCCGGTTATCGTGTCACTAATAGAATTAAACTTACAGTTGTTGCAACGATACCAAACACCTGACTATACGTACCTAAATAATAAGTAAACGGACGATACGGAATCTTCGGTACCCATACATAATCTCCCTCTTCAACAGTTGTTTCGCTGAATGAAAGCCATTGTTTGCTTCCGGCCTTAATGATTTTTATATCATCTTCTTCAGCATGTTCCGTTTGCCCACCGGCAGCAGAAAGATAGAAATTCAGATCCTTCCCTTTTGAATAACGGATAAATCCTGGAAACTTTACTTCGCCAAAGATATAAACAGAATTGGTCTTCGAAGGGACAATAATTCGATCACCACTCTGCAATGATATATCTTTTGATAGATCATTTTTTTCGAAAAGCGATACAAAATCAACCGAAACAATCTCATTCTTATTTCTCAATGCTATTTCATTATTGTAATAGATAGTATCTTCCGCCGATGTTATCCCCTTCCGCAACAACAAATCACCTACCTCATCCTCTTGATCTTTATCCTGACTACGAATAACTACCGCACCGTTCAACATTGCATATTTGGTTAATCCACCAGCTTTGGCGATAATTTCAGATAATTTTGTGGAATCCTTTATGATAGAATAAGAACCCGGAATACTAATCTCTCCTTCAACCTCAACAATTCCTCCACGATTGACAGAATTTTTTTGCGGGATGAAAATTCTATCGCCATTCGTTAAAACTATGTCATTATCTTCCTTCGAAATAATCTTTGCAACATTAACAGATATTTCGGAATAGGAACCCGATTGTTCCTTTCGCGAAATGATCGCTTTCTCGAGATTCGCATTTGAGGTCAAACCGCCAGCGATTGCAATGAGCGTTGTTAGACTATCCCCTTCAACAAATTCATAGGTACCCCCTTTTACAATTGCTCCATGAATTCCAATAAACTTTTGGTCAATATTATTAGGAGGGACAACTATCACATCACCGTCCTGTAACATTGGATTATACGTTTTATTTCTTGTCGCCGTGTATTTTTCAACATCAGCAATCACTGTCGATCCATCTTTACGGATAATTTTAATATTCCGTTTACTGGATGATTTGAGAATTTGTTCACTCTTTGCCGATGAAAAGTATTTATACTCAGGATTGATTATTTTTGCTTTATATTCTTGAACGTCATTGGCAATCTGCAGTGCCGTCTCGACGCGATTAACGGCGGTGACAATGAGAGTCTGCTCGTTAAGCACAAGGCCTCGAATTGTCACCGTAAACGATCGGGGTTGAGAAAGTGTAAACGATGCTTCGCCCGAGAGATATTTTTTCCTGATTTCTGCAAGCACTAGTTTCTTTGCCTTCTCAAGAGTTAATCCATTTAGAAAAACTTCACTGACGGTAGGGATAACAACACTCCCTTCCGGAGTTACCGGAACGAGAAAATTTAACGGAATAGCAGAATAAATACTAACAGTAAAAACATCCCCTGGTCCAACAATATATTCTTTGGGATCAACTACTCCATCCATCACAACGGCTACAGGAACTGTAGCAGTAATATTTTGTTGAACCTTATTTGATAGCGATTTGGAATCTTCATCGCGACCGCTCATTTGAGAAAACCCGATGCTTAAAACGCAAAGCAATAACAGAGCAAAAAAATATGTTATGCGTAGACTCATTGTATTTTATTTCCGTTCGGAATATTGTTTTTCATAATAATGTTTGTAATCCCCGCTGATAATCCTCTCCCACCATTTCTTGTTCTGTAAATACCACTGGACAGTCTTTTTGATTCCATTTTCAAACTGATATGCTGGAACCCAGCCAAGATCTTTCTGTGTTTTCGCAGCATCAATGGCGTACCGTTTATCATGGCCGGGACGATCTTTTACATATGTGATTAGAGATTCAGGTTTACCAAGCTCTTTCAAGACCAGTTTTACAATATCAATATTCGTCCATTCATTGTGTCCGCCGATATTATATACTTCGCCAATTGTCCCTTTATGAAGAACAACATCAAGAGCAGAACAATGATCTTCCACATAGAGCCAATCGCGGACATTCGATCCATCGCCATACACAGGAATAGGTTTATCATTTAATGCATTGGCAATCAACAATGGGATTAATTTTTCGGGAAACTGGTATGGCCCATAATTATTGGAGCATCGGGTAACAAGTCCCGGAAAGCCAAATGTGTGTTGATACGCAAGCACCAACATATCCGATGAAGCTTTGCTGGCGGAATACGGACTATTAGGATGAAGCGGGGTTTCTTCCGTAAAATATCCAGTCGCACCGAGCGATCCGTATACCTCGTCTGTAGATACATGAAGGAATCGTTCAATACCAACTTCGCGCGACGCATCTAACAATACCTGTGTACCAACTACATTCGTATGCACAAATATTGCAGGACCGGTTATGCTTCTGTCCACATGTGATTCGGCCGCAAAATGAACTACGGTATCTATAGAGTGTTCTCGAAATGCTTTTATGACTTGATCTTTATTGCAGATATCCCCTTTGACAAAGAGATAATTTGGATTTCTTTCAATCGTACTGAGATTTTCAAGATTTCCAGCATATGTAAGCGTATCGAAGTTGACGATCTTATAGTCAGGATGTTTGTTCAACATTAAATGAACAAAATTACTGCCAATAAAACCGGCTCCTCCAGTTATGAGAATATTTTTCATCGATCCAAAAAATGTTTATGAATTTAAGAATTTACGAAAAAATGCCAGTATTTCCAACGATTAACACTATTGGATGTCTAAGTGGTTGATGAAAAGCTACAAAAAAATGATGAATATGTACTCGTCATCGGTAATGCGGTATCAAAATTGGTAGGTTTTCCCTTTTTTGTTGGTCTTAATTTACATCTTTTCAGGAGAAGAAACACTCAAAATTTTGCAGCCATTAGCAATGACGATTTTTGTCATTAAACAGACTGTTAATCGGGCCTGCATCAACTGCTTATCATCATTAATAACACGGTGTTCGTGGTAAAAACGGTGAAATGTCTCAGCAACTTCACGAAGATATGTTGTCAATCGATGTGGTTCAAAGGAAAGTGCACAGTTCTGAACAAGTTCTGGGAATTCTAACAATTTCTTCAAAAGATCGATCTCTTCTTTTTCTTTGATGTAAGAAAAATCGGTATTAGACATCATAACAGAGACGTCTTCGACATTAATATGTTCGCTTGCAGCGTGCCGCAGAATACTTGCGATACGGGCATGAGCATATTGTAAATAATAGACAGGATTTTTATCCGATTGCTCTTTTGCTAAGGCAATATCGAATTCCAAATGTGTACCGACACTTCGCATGACGAAGAAGTATGCTACTGCATCAACACCGACTTCATCAATTAAATCGTCAAGAGTATATGTCTTTGCATTCCGTTTGGACATCTTTACAACTTCATCGCCATTCACAAACGATACCATTTGGTGGATGATCACTTTCACATTCTTCGTTTCATATCCCAGTGCCTGTACGCCATTGAGAACATCTGGAATAGTGGCAATATGGTCGGCGCCAAAAATATCGACAATCAATTCAAAACCGCGTCGGAATTTTTCGCGATGATAAGCAATATCCGGCAGACGATATGTTGGTTCGCCGGTGCTCTTCACAATTACACGATCCTTGTCCGCGCCAAATTTTGTTGCTCGAAACCAGACTGCTCCTTCACTGTCATATGCAAGATCTTTTTTCTTGAACTCTTCTATCACTTCTTTAATCTTGCCGGATGTGTACAATGTATCTTCATTGTAGAAGATATCGTGTTTTACATTAAGCCGGGCAAGAGTCTCTTTAATCTTTTTAAAACACCATTCTTCGCCGTATTTTTGAAAATACGATTTTTCTCCATCCGATGCCTTGAGAGAATCACCTTTTTGTGCTATGATCTCCTTGGCAATATCAACAATGTATTCTCCTTTGTAGCCTTCATCGGGAAAAGGATAATCGTCGCCAAGTTCCTGTCGATACCGGGAATAGATGCTTTCCGCCAGCGTGCGCATTTGATTGCCGGCATTATTAAAATAATATTCTCTCGTTACCGAATGTCCTGTCCACTCCAAAAGATTTCCAATCACCTGACCAAGCAACACCTGGCGACCATGTCCGGCATGGAGCAATCCTGTTGGATTTGCACTCACCCATTCTAAATTCGTTTTCTTTCCGTTCCCAACATTTGATTTCCCAAATGATGAATGCTCACGAAGTATTTTTTTGGCATTTTCGACAATATAGGCATTGGAAAATCGAAAATTGATAAATCCGGGTCCAGCTATTTCTACCGCGGATAAGAATGTATCGTTGATTGTTAATTTCTCTACAATAGATTGTGCAACCTGGCGCGGATTTTTACCGACTGATTTTGCCAGCATCATGGCAACATTCGTTGTCAAATCGCCGTGTGCTTCGACTTTCGGCTTATCAAAAACGACATCAACAGGAGGGTAGTGTAGTTCTGCAAGAATGGATATTAGCTGCTTCTGTAACTGATCTTTCATTTTTTCGCAGTCTTCTTTCGGATTGGTTTCTTCTTTGGTTTTTCGCTCTTCATTTTTGCAGCGGGCTCATCGTTTGCATACTCAAATTTTGCGTCGCCCCATAGTTTTTCCAAATTATAAAATTCCCGCGTTTCCTTATGAAACACATGGGCAACAACATCAACAAAGTCTAGCAATATCCAGCGCCCCTCGCTGTATCCTTCTTTTCGAACAGATGATTCCCCCTTTTCCAACGCTTCATGTTTGATAGCATCAGCAACTGCACGTGCCTGAGTATCGGAATCAACCGAACAGACGACAAAATAGTCAGTCATTGTCGTTAACTTGCGCAGGTCTAAAATAGTTACGTCATATCCTTTTTTACTTAATGCCGCCTGTGCAACGAGTTTAACAAGATTCTTTGAGGTCACATTTCTCCTTTATTTCCACGGTGTTAATAATTTAAAATCTCTTCCGATCACGACCGAAACCGAGACCATTTGATCGTTATTGAATTGTTGAATAACGTTTTTTCTTTCGATACCAAGCTGTGATGCAAGCTGTTGTGCTTCGTTTGTTTTTCCGCTTCTATCGATAACGATGGAATGTTCCAGATCGAATGTTTTATAGTTACCCATTTCAACAACATCATAACCGAGCTGACGGCAGAATTTCGTCATGGTGTTCCCGACACCATTCACACCACAACCATTCAACACGTTTATCTGAATTGGAACATGCATCGTATCATTCTCTTTTTTAGCTGATGAAATTGTTGATGTTGATTGTTGCGAAAAAATTCCGTAGAGCTGCATTCCATTGAACAGAACAAGAAGTACAATCGCAATATTAAGCAATAATCGATGTTTTATAGGTGGATTCATTATCTACAAAAAAATAACCGAGAAAGTCGAAATGACTACTCGGTTATTCATATAAAAAATTGTTTGCAAAATGTGAACGTTTAATCCTCGTAATACTCAAGTCCGGAGAACATTCCACCAAACGGACGATTATACCCATATCCGTAAAACGAATATGGCAATTCTCTGTATTGCAATCGAATAACCATATTATCCGTCGGACGATAATTGAGTTCTGCCCGGCTTACATATGCTTTGCTAAATTGATTTTGCAGCCGATAATCAAAGGTGCTGTACGGTGAATTTTGAAGACTGAGATCGACACGAGCATCAAGATTCGGCATAAACTGATATATCATGGTGTTCGTATAGCGTTGAAGCGCCATTCCTTCACCACCAAATGCGGAATAACTTGCAGAATACGAATGTCGCATATAAAAATTATTCGGATTGAAAAAGTTAAACCAGTCACTTGCCGATTGTGGCTGAATGAACGAATCGGATACTTTCGCTTGTTCAGCCGCTTTAGGTTTGAATTGACCGAATGCTCCAATTACTCCAAACACCATTATCAAAACGAATAATTTTTTCATATGTTCACCGTTCACTCTATATTCAAATTATGAAAAACCACCTGCTTTGTCAATATAGACTGCGAAACAGGCTTATTTGTTCCGAGATTTCAATGCAACTTCAGCTTCTTTCAATTGCTCGAGCGTATTCACTCCGCGAATCTCATTTGAATCATCCGTCATCATTGCCGCCACTACCAGTTTTTGTTTCCAAAAATGGCCGAACACGTCAGTCAAATAATATTCATTTTGCGCATTGTGTGGATTGATGTGCTGTAATGCGGTGAAGAGATAACGCGTATCAAAAATATAAATACCTGAGTTGATCTCGGTGATTTTGCGTTGTTCTTCACTTGCATCCTTATGTTCCATAATTCCGACAACGTATCCGCTTGTGCTTCGTAAAATTCTACCATATCCCGTAGGATCGTCGAATTTCGCTGTGAGAATTGTTCCGGCAGCATTATTGTCACGATGATAGTCGATAAGTTTTTTGATCGTCTCTTTTCGCAGAATCGGAACATCACCCGAGAGCACGATCACGTCTCCGGCATATCGACGAAGAAACGGCTCCGCTTGCATTACAGCATGCCCGGTTCCTAACTGAGGATCCTGAACGGCAAATTCAACGGTAGGTGCTACCTGTTCCAAATGATTATAGACAGATTCACGCTGGAATCCTACGATGGTGATGATGCGTTCAGATCCGAGCGATTGTGCAATCTCCACAACATGCTGTACCATCGGTTTGCCATTCACTTCAAACATTACTTTAGCTTTTGATGAATCATTCATCCGTGTGCCTTTACCGGCCGCCATAATAATTGTAGCAAAATTAGACATCGATTTTTCCTTTTCTATTTTACAGTAACAAGAATATTATCAATTAATCGTGTTGTACCAAATCGTACAGCAAGTGGTATCAACACTGTTTCGCCGCTCATAAGTGTTTCTTTTTTTTCAAGAGTTTCCGAGTCAACGATCTCCACATAGTCGATCTTGGTCGGATTCTTTGAGAGGATCAATGATTTCATCTCTTCAAGGATCTTATTGGGGTTTCGTTCACCCTCCAGAATCTTTTTTTCACCCAGTTTCAATGACTGGTTCAACACAACGGCATTTTTCCGTTGTTCGGTATTCAAAAATATATTCCTTGAACTCATTGCCAGTCCATCCTGTTCGCGCATGGTCGGAACGATGCTTATCTGAACCGGAACGTTCAAATCTTTTACCATTTTTTTAATCACAATACTTTGCTGAGCATCTTTTTGTCCAAAATATGCAACATCCGGTTGGACAACATTCAATAACTTCAACACTATAGTCGTGACACCCTTAAAATGTGTCGGCCTAAATTCTCCTTCCAGTTGCATCGATAATCCTTCAACAATGGCATACGATGAAAAACCATTTGGGTACATCTCATTAACTGTAGGAACAAATAACAAGTCGCATCCCGACTGCTGCGAAAGAGTGGTATCTTTTACAATATCGCGCGGATATTTTTCAAGATCTTCATGCGGAGCAAATTGCGTTGGATTGACAAAGATGGAAACGACAACCACATCATGTTCACTTTTCGCTTTTTTGATGAGCGAAAGATGCCCCTCATGCAAAAAACCCATAGTCGGAACAAGAGCAATGGATTTTTTTTTAGCACGAATTGATCTAAGGCGAGATTGTACTTCCGAGATATGAGTGACTGTAAGCAAAAATTCAGGTGTTATAATAAATTAAATAATTTTCTTCCCAAATCCCGACTGCATCAAGCCAACTGCAAATTCAGCAGATTGATTCCGATTATCGAGGATAGGATTTGCTTCAACCACTTCGAGTGAATTCAACCGATTGTTTTCCGAAAGTGTTTCCATAATCAAATGCGCTTCACGGTATACAAGTCCCCCTTTTACTGGAGTCCCAACGCCGGGACATTCTTTCGGATCCATCGCATCAAGATCAAAACTAACGTGAATGAAATCGACATCTTTGAGTTTTCGAAGTGCTTTAGTAATCACGACCGCCATTCCATGTTTATCAATATCTTCCATGGTAAAGATGGCGATATTGTTTTTCCGTATCGCTGCTTTTTCGCCTGCATCGAGATCACGAATTGCAATCATCACTAAATTTTTCGGGTCGAGTTTTTGATAATCACCTCCAATTGAAGTCAATTCCAACGCACCAATCCCCAACGATGCAGCAAGCGGCATTCCATGGATGTTACCCGAAGGAGAAGTAACATCGGTATTCATATCACCATGGGCATCAACCCAGATAACACCCAATTTTTTATTTTTTTTCTTGCAGAAATTCGAAACACCGGCGATAGTCCCAATAGCGATTGAATGATCACCGCCAAGAATCAAAGGAAATCCATCACTTTCAAGAATCTTTTCTGTTTTTGTGGCCAAGAGTGTACAAGCCCGGACAATTTCAGAAAGGTACTTCAGTCTGGGATTTTTCACTTTTTGTTGTTCCGGAATCTTCGTGGAGATATCCCCTTCTTCAACAACAGTATGTCCGAGTGATTGAAGTTTTTCTGAAACACCGGCGATGCGAATTGCAGAGGGTCCCATGTCAACGCCGCGGCGGCCTGCACCCAAGTCCATGGGAACACCAAGTAAGTGTATATTCATAAAATTTTTAATGAACCATTTCGAACAGATTGGAGATCGTCGCTTTCAGATCTTTTCTTGGAACAACGAGGTCCACAAATCCTTTCTCCTGTAAAAATTCTGCCCGCTGAAATCCTTCCGGCAGATCTTTCCCGATCGTTTGTTTAATAACACGCGGACCGGCAAATCCAATCAGCGCGTTCGGTTCGGCAATATTTATATCCCCAAGCATAGCAAAACTGGCTGTTACTCCGCCGGTTGTGGGATCGGTCATCAACGATATAAAGGGGAGACCGGCATTGGAAAGCTGAGCAAGTTTTGCGCTTGTTTTGGCAAGCTGCATTAATGAATATGCCGCTTCCATCATTCGCGCACCACCGCTGGCGGAAATAATAATTAATGGAGCTTTCAGCTTAATGGCTTTATCGACTGCGCGACGAATTTTTTCGCCGACAACACTTCCCATACTTCCACCGATAAACGTAAAATCCATGCAGGCAATGACAACTTCGCGTTTATTCATTTTTCCTGTCCCATAACGAAGTGCGTCACTGAATCCGGTCTTTTTAATCGTCTCTTTGATGCGTTCTTTATATTTTTTTGTATCAACAAAATTGAGTGGGTCTTTCGAAGTCATCTTAGCATCGAATTCTTTAAATGTCCCTTCGTCAAAAAGAATGGAGAAATATTCCCGGCTGCTGATTCGGAAATGATGCGAACATTTTGTGCAAACCCACAGATTTTGTTCCAGTGCACCATTATGAATAATCTCACCGCAAGAAGAACATTTTTTCCACATTCCTTCGGGCATATCTTTTTTCTGATTGTCCGATGCTATATTTTCTGTTGAACGCCTAAACCAGGACATAGTACCCTTTCAATTTGTAGAACAAAATATCTATCATTCACCTTTATTTCAATGAAAATCTCTTGAAATAGATTCTTACGGTAATTACACTTTACTTTTTGGAAAAGTGGCAACAAAATCACGCAAATACATTGGTTCTGTATGTGAAAAATCGGATACTGTATACTCGTTTCGCTTGCGATATGCGAGCAATCCGATTGATGCCGCAGAAATATTTGGTTGTATGACAACTGCATCTTGACCGGATGCATCCAATAATATTTCGGATTTTAGTTTTATTGAATAATCATTTCGCCGTGCTATTTCATTCTGAGTTATCGTATAGTATGCAAAAAACGCTTCTTCCCGTTTCGCATCGACCATTGCACAGAATATTTTTTTGCTTCCAGGGTTTTGATTTAACCGAAACGATTCCGCAATTCCATCCAACGTGGGGACTGCAAATAATGGAAGATCAAGAGCCATCGCCAACCCTTTTGCGGTGCTTAAACCGATACGGAGTCCTGTAAATGATCCAGGTCCAAAAGAAACGGCAATTCCATGTAATTGCATTTTTGATGTTTTCGAATATGTTAACACCTCATCAATCAAAAGCATTAACCGCTCGGAATGAATATTTTTTTCATGCAATGAACGTTCACACAAAACGGTATCACGATCGATGAGCGCCGCGCTGCAGACTTCTGTGGCTGTTTCAATAGCTATAATCATCGCTTCTCTATTGTAATAATGCGTTCATTTTCTTTATCCCCCAATATGCAATGGACGTTGAACCGCTTTTGGGGAAGTTTTGATTCGACCATATCTGCCCATTCAATAACACAGACACCGTCTCCATAAATATATTCATCATATCCCATCTCATCCAATTCGGCTGTCGATTTCAATCGATAACAATCAAAATGATAGAGAGGAAGCCGTCCGCCCAAATGTTCGTTGATGATCGTAAAAGTCGGGCTTGTCACATTTTCGGTTACTCCTAATCCGCGTGAAATACCTTTCGCGAATCGCGTTTTTCCTGCTCCCAAATCTCCGACCAACGCAACGACAGCACCAGCAGTTAATTGACGAGAGAATTCTTCTCCTGCACCGATTGTCTCTTCTTCATTATGTGTCACGATGCGGTTCATTACTATTTTGGTTCCATGGTAATGACGGGAAGGATCATCTCTTCCATTGAAATACCGCCGTGTTGAAAACTATCCCGATAATGATTTAAATATTTATGGAAATCTGTCGGATAAACAAAATAATAGTCCTCTTTTGCAACAATGTAATTTGTCGTCACACCGCGCTGCGGTAGCTTAAAGTCTTTGGGATTCTTGAGGAAGATCGATTGTTTATCATCCGACTTTAAATTGCGTCCAAACTTGTATCGAAGATTTGTCGACGCTTCCTTATCGCCGATCACTTTTGAACCTCGCATGCATCGAACGCTTCCGTGGTCCGTGGTTACGATGATCTTCACATCTTTGCGGGTTGCCAGCGCTTGGAACATTCCCAATAATGATGAATGCTTGAACCACGTATCCGTCAGCGATCGGTATGCCGATTCATCCGGCGCAATCTCTTTCAAGATTGGATCGTCTGACCTGCCGTGTGCCAGCATGTCAACGAAATTAACGACAACCGCCGTTAACTTATTTTGCGTAAAAGAGATAATGTTTGACAGGATTTGTCGCCCGAATTCAGGATCAAGAATCTTGACATATTTCGGTTCCGGTTTAAGAACGACCCGTTTTCGTTCAAGTAGTTTCATTAATAATTCTTTTTCGTATTTATTGTGGCTCGATTCACTGTCATCTTCCCCCTGCCATAAATCCGGAAACCGCTGTTCGAGTTCCAACGGAAATAATCCGCTGAAAATTGCATTGCGTGAGTACGGTGTTGCCGTCGGAAGAATGGAAAAATAATATTCTTTATCGATCGTATACAATTCCCTCAAATATTCTTCCATCACCAACCACTGATCTAATCGCATGCAGTCGATCACAAATAGGAATACCGATTTTTTTTCATTCAAGTTTGGTATTACATATTTTTCAACAATCTCCGTTGAAAGAGTCGGACGATTCTCTTTTCGATTGATCCACGCTTGATAATTTTTTTCCACATATTTGGAAAACTCCGCGTTACTCTCTCTTCTCTGATCTGCCAGCATTTTTTGCAGACCAAGTTCCGGATGTTTATCGAGTTCCATTTCCCAATTGGCCACCTTTATATACAACTCGGTCCATTCAGTGTAATCCATCGGACTAAGCAGCATTCTGGAGATGGAAGAAAATTCCTGAATATAATCCCGCGAAACCTGTTCGCTTTGAAGTTTTTTGCCTTCCAGAAATTTCTTACACACGAGTAAAATTTGGCTGGGATTTACAGGCTTGGTAAGGTAATCAGAAATTTTGCTTCCGATCGCTTCCTCCATCAACGACTCCGCTTCATTCTTCGTAATCATCACTACAGGTAATGCATAAAATAATTCTTTAATTATAGCGAGGGTTTCCAGACCTCCTTTACCTGGCATCATCTCATCAAGAAATACCAAACCATAATTTTTAGATTTGACCATTTCGATAGCATCATCTCCGTTGGTTGCTGTGTCTACGGAATATCCTTTATCCCGAAGCAACACAACGTGTGCCCGCAGCAATTCTATCTCATCGTCCACCCAAAGGATATTTCCTTTATTATTGTCCATTCTATCCAACTTTCTTTTCGTTAGTGACAAATGTTACACAAAATGCAGATCATTTTAAACCAATGCTTCGGCGCGTCCCGATGAAAAACATCGGGACTTGCTAAGCATGACTATTTTTCTGCATTTCATAACATCAGTTATTGAATTGCAATGTGGACATCAACGCCACCTTCGTTCGTCGAAGAACCCGGAATGCGCGATCCTCCCGCATCCGGTTCTATCTTCGTATAGCGATAGAACAATGAGGCTGTCACGCGTGAACTTAATACATACCGGATACGAGGTTCCATTTGTGTGCGAGATGAACCTTCGCCCGGTGTTCCTTTTGTGTTAAACTCGTTTTGTTTTACATCAAAAGTGGTTCGGGAATTTTTCGCCAGCGAATATGTGAAACTAATATCAATATCGTTTTGCAGACTCACTCCAAAGAGCGGTATTTCAAAACCAGAACGTGAAAAACTACCGGTGATGGACATATCGTTTCCGACAGCCTCAACAATATTTTTAGAGGAAGGTGTAAGATCATACGACACATTTGAACCATAGCGCAAATTGGCACTCATTGTACCTTTCAATACCTCTTTGAATGCAATGCTGACACCGGCAAGAGGTGAAAATGCATAATTAATACGCTGTGATTCGGTGATATTTCCGCCGCCGGCACTCCCTTTGAACACTTTTGCATAGCTTGATTGATATGCGTGATCTAAACTGACTCGTGTTGCAAAATTTTTGAAGAGACTAAACTGTTCCAACCCATCCCATCGGAATGAATAATTCACCCGCGGGAAAAGATCTCCGAAGATTTTTTTCAATATCGGGGCAGATTCAAAACCTTCCTCAAAAGCTTTAGCAAGTTTCTCATCCTGATTGGGAGAAGTCTTGAGCGGAACAGCCTCTTTATAAAGTTTTCCTACTTGTTCAATTCCGCTTTTAAACATTGAAAAGACAAATGTTGGCGGTAATGTAAAGAACGATCGCTCGATTGATCCCCCCGTCGCGATGTTAATAATTGCCGCCCTGCCGGTAATGGAATCTGTCCGAAGTGTTTGCGTACGAGAATAATTCCAGCCAAGATTCCAATTGAGATCAATTCGTGCACCTGTCCACAGATCGCGTCCTGTACGGAAGGTTAACTTATTGTTTTGCGTAAATCCATCTGTAAGATTTGCATTTCGCGCACGTATTTGTTTGTCTGCATCAGTGGAAAAGCCGACAAACGGAAATTTCGGTTTAATAAACACATCGGTTATGTTTGCACCGGGTACTGAAACCAATCCAAGTTGGTACGACCTTGTCGGACCAAACTCTCGTTCCCCTTTTTGAATAAATGGAGCACGGCCGAAGAAATTCGCAAAACCAGGACGGCCCGGAACACCGCCATTGGAGGCTGAATTGCTCTGAGTAAACGAAATATTGATCTTGTCATAATCCAAAAACGGAGTCTTAATAAATGTCCGCGCAATTCCGATCAATCCTCCTCCACCTTTCGACTTTGTATTAGTCGATTGCGTCGTATCGATAACCGAAACTTCAGGTTGAGGTTTTTCTTCCTGCTGTTTTGGTGCCGGCTCTTCTTCGTCATCATCCCGTTCTCCTCTGCCGCGGGACGGAGCTGGAACGGGCTCTTCAATTTCCTGAGGTGCTTCATACGCAGGAAACCACGAATCAACAAACGATTTTAAACTAATATCAGAACTCAAGGAGATGCTGTTTCCCCATCCAGTAGAAATACCAAGATCACCCTGCTGCAAACTGTTCTGCCATCGATATCCAACATTATACCGCGCCGATAACGTTACATATTTATTTAAATCAAACATTGAGGGAACTTTTGGTCGGGTATTTAATGTAAATGTTTGATTGTAGGCATTATCAAATCCAAAATTGACGAGACGATCCTGCAAGAACATTTGATTCATAATCTGTTGGAAATTTCGTTGCCGACCAAAAGGATCAAGTTCCAAATGAACCATGGAGCTGGTAATATCTACGGCATAATCTCCTGAAAGATTGATGAGCCCATTGTCTGTCAGCTTCCATGCAAATGAGAAATTACGGGAAGAAGCAAGTCCGCGTATCGGTTCGGTATCTTTAATTTGACTCCGCAGCCGTTCATTGGTTCTGGATCGTGCGATACTAAATCCTGTACTAAAACTCGAGATCGGATTGTAAAAGATCTGCAGTTCTCGTAATTCTTCAAAGAAAAATGTATTCTCAAAGAAACCAAATGGCTGAATATATGCATCACCTAAAAATGAATAGGCATAGCTGATTCGTGCGTTCCATTGCCACGAATTGCGCGAAGCTGTCGTTGGGTTCCGCTGACTGGATGTGGTGTAACTGAATCCGTAATTGACACGATTAAAGAGATCGCGAAAGAACCAGTTTTCCGACGGAACATTGAATTTAAATGCGGGAACTGCATATGTATCCGTTGTAGAAAGCGTCTGCGCTTCGGAGAGGATCTTTTGTTTTTCTTTTTCACCAAGCTCCACTGATCCGTTCTTCTCCGTAATAAAATCCTTTCGTTGATCTGCCGCTTTTGTAACAACAATATCAGAACTTGGCAGATACTGCGGAGTGGAGATTGCTTCGCTATGAGAATAACTGAATCCCAATTGTGTACCGGTCCAATCCTGCGGTAGAAACCGTTCGAACGCAAGCGATGATGAAAAATTCCAGCTGCTGTTCGTTACGCGACTGCCAAATCTGCTTTCCAAATTATGGAAGTATGGATCGACCCGGCTGTAATTAAATGCCATTGATCCAAAGTCTGCAAGCTTTACGGTCGTGCTCATGCTGTATGCCCAGCCGGGAGTATCATCCACATCGGCAAGCCGAAGTTCGTTCACCCAAATTTGCCCTGTCACACGCCGTTCAGTTCCGTTGATGATCGGATTCTCAATTCCTATTGAGATAAATGCAATGCGCGTCAATGTCGGATTTCCCAAAACGGCATAGGTTGATCCTTCTGGTCCGTTTGGAACAGGTCGGACAACACGTAAAGCCGCTGTATCTCTTACCTGCTTAATTGATGTTAAATCTTCAAACCGGATATTGACATTGTTTCGTGCATCCCACCCGGGATAAACGGGGGCCCGATATTCATAATAGTTCAAACTATCCGAACCGAACCGGATGTACATTTTTACTGACGCTTTGCTTGCCGTAGATGAAAAATGTTCAGCTCCATGAACAAACATCTTCATCTGCCGGTAACTAAAAACGTCCAGCGGTCGATAGGAGAATTTTTTGATTGCTTCACGACTGTCACCATCGCTTAAATCTAAAATATTCAACGCCAATGATTGTTCGTTTCCATACACCTGTTCATCAGGCTTTGTTCTGTCCCGTTCACGGAAAACACCCGGCGGCGAGACATATCCTTGAAGAGAATTGTCTTCCACGTTTACCACCGACACTTTAAATACCGGATCGTTTTTCTTTACTTCTTCCCATTGATTTCCGATAAGATTGAATTCAACAAACTGCATATCAAACTCATCCGGATGGCCGGTAAACCAAAGACGGGCATACTGAATATTTGATTGGTCCGGTGTTCCAATTTTGTATTTATAGGAATTGATGGGAATACGATATTGAAACCAGCCATTTGTGCCTCCGCCAATCTTCAACGGATTTGCATCGGTAGTATCAAGATTCAATTCATACTCATAGTAGTCATTTGTTCGATCCGTGTAACTGTTTCGATTTAGATCTTCTGAATCGGGGAAACGGCCGATCTCACTTGTACTGTTGTGTTCCGTCTGATTGATTCTGTTAAACACCGTCGTGCTATATTCGAAATCGTCACCGGATGGATCATTGACGATATCCGGAAACAATGCTTTATTGGCATCGACAAATGTTTTGTATTCAGATTGTTCTTCGTTGTTGAATAAACCATCGATACCTGTATCTTCATCCTGTGCGAGAATATCGTTCTTGAATTGGCCTTTATCTTCTGTATTAAGCGTTGATGACTTATCCCAATAAATATCTTCGCTGATCGTTCCAAGATCGATATAGATTTTCCGCGTAGAATCAATCCTCCCTTTGTTCGGATTCACCCTCACCCAAATTTCAATAAAGCCAACATTCTCACTGATCAGGTTGATGGCGCTGGTCGAAAGAAGTTTTTGAATTCCCCCCCAGTTCTTTTTCGGTTCATTCAACAATGTCTGCTGCAAATCCGGAGAGTAGTTATACACTCCACGAGCGAGAGGATTGTAATTAACATTCAACACTTGAATAAGATCTTGACCTCTGCCTGCCTGTTTAATAGACTTTCCATTAGCATCTATTCCATAAATAGCATCAAGAGGAATACCGCCGATAGGATTATACCAAAATGTTCGTGCTTTGGATTTCAACTTAGTGGTATCACGACTCCACGCTGTCGTATCATAACGATCAACTCCAAATTGAAATGCCGGAGCACTCATCTCATGCCATTGACCATAACCTACACCAAGCGGAATAATTCTTTTTGCACCTTCAAAGTCATCGATATATGCAATACCATTCCCTTGATCATCCGCGATAGAACTTTTTTTCGTGTTCGGATCGGGATTCATATATGCCGCTTCGCCGCGCAATGTAAATTCAGATTTTGCTTTTGTATCGAGAAACGGAAGTGCGTCGATCATTTTCGTTAAATATGGAATTTCACCGGACGTCTGTCCATCGAATCCGTAAATAGAGTTGTTTGATGGCTCCTCATTCAACCGGACTTTATCGCTCAACACCTGTTGATCGAGATTCATCATGGTGAAACCAAATTTCGTTTTTTCCGAAACGTCTACTTCACCGCGCAACCCCATCAATGTTTTTGATGCCAATTGGAACAGATCGTTCTGTTCAAACTTCACCTGTAGGCTCGCCCCCGGAACAAGTGCCTCTTGTTTCTTAATAATTACCTGCCCAATAATGTAATCGACTGTATAGTCAACATTGGCGACCAACGGCTGACCGTTCAATAACACCTGAACACTTCCTTCCACCACGTTAAATCCGAGATTGACAGTATTGGAACTGGAAGCAGTGATTTGACCTGTGATGACAAATCTATCTTTCAACGTATTTTGCTGTGCCGCCGCACTTGTCGTGTCATAGAGATCGTTATACAGATATTTTTGGATTATTGAATCTTCTGGAGGAGTTGGTAATGCCCGCAACGCTTTTTCCAATCCATCAGTAAAAGGTTTTAATGTTGGAAAGATAATTTCTCCGCGCTCTTGGTCGATCGTAACACCAGGATTAAAATCGAATTTACCATCCGGAACATTACTACCGTCACCAACAAGATCCAGGCCAAATAATGTGATGATCTTTGTCGTTCCAATAACATCAACAGGATCCTTTCCCGATTCTTTATATTTTAAGTCTAGCGAGAATCCTTCTTTGTCAACTTTGCGTCCGCCAAGCGGGTAAATATTTTTCAGCATTAATGAAAATGGAATGCTGTCCTTTGGAAGTGTATAATTTAATGGTTTCACCAATTTCAACACCAAAATCGAATCTGAACCAGTTTCATTCTTCGTTAACGTTCCATAGATGCGATCATCGTCGTTTCCCTCGAAATTCTCTATACGATACGAGATAGCGATGGCCTGTCCTTCCTGCACAGAACGATTTAATGTAATGTATCCTGCATTCCGTTCAATTCGATAATCTTTCTGCGGTTCAAGTCTGTCCCACGTTGCAGCAACTAGACCGGCATCTGTATTTGTTGTGGTGTCGGGAGAACGATACGATTTATATGTTATGGTATCATTGACAGAAACATCAGGAAGATTAAAGTAAGCATTTCCCTTTCGCATTGTTTCATTTGCTGCTCCAATATGGTACAGCCATACTTCATATTCGTTTTCTTTGATTTGTAATCGACCATTTGCCTGTCTAGTTTTGATAAACGGCTCAAATAATGCACGATATACAGTATCGACAAAGAAGTGATCTTTTGAATATTCCCATGCTCGTTTTTCAAAATCAATCTTTTGCGCACCGCCGGAAATGCTTTTTTCCTGTATCTGTCCTTTTTTTTGCGAAGCGATAGCGGTCAGCTTTAAAGGGCCAATCTGAAATGCCGCTTTAATACCGAACAATGCCGAACTGCTCGATACGAAACTAGAGCTTGTTGAAAGCGATACGTTACCGGCTTCCACACTTTGAACAATCTCATCTTCATAGCCGGTGTATTTTATCTTTAGTTGATTTTCGTATTCGAATGTACGTTGTGTATTCCAGTCTGCAAGAATATTCAGTTTATCACCGATGGTTCCACTGACATTAATCTGAACTTCTTGCGCAAAATCAGGTTCATTACGTGTATTGCCGAATGCGCTAAGTGTCTGTTGGTCCGTTGAGGTGTTTCTAAATGCAGCCCGAATGTCGACTGCTCCGGAAATGTTCAAATTGATGCGCGGAGGTCCAAAAATAGAAAATACAGGATTTGCAGGAACGGGAATATCGATTTTGGTAAACGTACCGAGAAGATCCCCGATATCATCTCTCTTTTTTGATGCTTTCACTGACTCTTCTTTGTCGATCAATTCAGTAAAATTCTTTTCAAAATCTGATGTTGCGCGCTGCTGGACATATTCATTAATCGGCATTTTAATCGGCAGCTTGATATCCTTTCCATTCACTGTCTGACGGACGATGACAAACTTTCCCGTCGAATCAAGTTGGACAGTGTTGACAACAAGTGTTGGAGTCTTAAGATAGAAAGGATTATAGGGTGCCGGAAATGCCTGTGCCGCATCGGAATCTTTTCGGCGGAAGGTTAATTGTTCTAAATACGTTGAATCTTTTATTTCATATTTTTTTGGACGAAGCGAGTCATTTTTTGTCGACAAGGAATCAACTGATGTTGAATCCTGAATCACTTCGTAGACTATAGGACGTAATGGCGCAATCGTGGCGTTCGCTGATGAGACAATCAATGCGAACGCAAAGAGTACAACAACGACGGACAGTCCTATTGATACTGTTTTACGCACAGATGACAATGTCAAAGTGTGATTTTTGAGAAATGTGAATTGTGAAAACAACCAATGCGCCTACACGCTGTTAATAGTTCTGTATCAAATCTGCGATTGATCGTTCTCCTGTTTGAAGTGCTTTAGAAGATGAGTGCTGTTTGCTATAGTAAAAGTAGAAAAATCCAGTGTAACATTCAAGTTCTAGAAGTATCTCAAAAACATAAGTATTCTTCAATCCAATGTGGTTTATCGGAATGAAGAATTTGAATCTACTACCCGATCCTTCGCTCCGCTCAGGATGGCGACAGATATATTTTTGAGATTACTTTTAGTCAATATCCGCTCGTTCGATAAGGTTTTGATCTATTGATTTCGTTGTTTTTGCACCTAATGTCTTTAAAGTCTCAACTGAGCGGACAATATTTCCTTTCCCCTCATATAACTTTGACATTGCATCTTTATAGACATCCTTTGATTTATCCAATTGCTTCCCGACATCTTTCATATCTTCGATAAATCCGACAAACTTATCATAAAGCGCTCCGCCACGCTGAGCAATATCTATTGCATTTTTTGTCTGCTTCTCTTGTTTCCAGATTGATGAGATTGTTACTAATGTAGCGAGAAGAGTTGAAGGACTAACAATGACAATCTTTTTATCCCACGCAACACTGAACAACTCCCGATCAGCTTGAACAGCAATGCCAAAAGATGCTTCGATGGGAACAAACATCAGTACCAGCTCCGGTGAATTCAACGATTCAGCAGTTTGATAATTCTTATCACCGAGCAGCTTCAAATGACTTCTCAATGAAGCGATGTGTTCCTTTTTGAACTGTTCTCGTTCCTCATCATTCTCTGCATTGACAAGTGCTTCATATGCAGTCAGAGAAACCTTGGAGTCAATAATGATATGCTTGTTATCAGGGAGAAATACAACAACATCCGGACGGATCGTATCTCCATCAACATTTTTTGTAGAGACTTGAAGTTTATATTCCCTGTCTTTCTCCAATCCGGATCGCTCAAGGATTTTTTCAAGAATGAACTCTCCCCAATTTCCCTGGGTCTTGGTGTCTCCTTTTAACGCACGGGTCAAATTATTCGCTTCATCACTGATACGAATATTCTGTTCTGCCAGTCGCCTCACTTCATCTTTTAAACTTAACGTATCCCGCGATTCCTTTTCATACGTTGTCTCCACTTGTTTTTTGAATTCTTCAATCCTCTCTTTCAATGGATTAAGAATGGAATCAAGCGAGGTCTTATTTTGTTCCGTAAACGATCTACTCTTTTCTTCCAGAACGGTATTAGCAATATTTTTGAATTCTGTCGTCAAACGGACATTGATCTGTTCCAATTCCTTCTTCTGCTCTTCCATTCTCGCCGAAAGGTTCTTATTCTCTGTAAGTGCTTCGGAAAGCTGGCTGGTCATTAGAAGGGATTTTGCACGCTCGGTTTCTAGAAAAGTCTTCGCTTCATCCAACGATCGTTCCAATCGGTTCATTGCTTCTTGAAATTGGGCAGATTCGATCTTCACCCGGGATATTTCTGCCTGGGCGGCATCAAATTGCTCTTTGGTAAACGGCAACGGCTGTTGATATTTTGATTTTGAAACTAACCAACCGGCAGCAGCACCAACAACTAATCCAATAACTAGAAAAATAACATCCATATTAAAAAGGTTTTGTAAAAAAAATATAGAGGACAACAACAAGGATGGAATACATCATCACTCGTGCATAGAACATACTCCAATTTTTGATGCGATTCCAGACATAAGAAACTCCCATGGTTGCAGCAATCAATACTGCCGCCATCATCATCACTTCAGGAACGGTTTTTGTTTTTCCGATAATGAATGCAAGACTCTTATTGTCCCAAAACATTCCATAGATCGCTAACAGATGTCCGGCATACGCAACAAGCGATTCCGAACCAACAACACTTACCAGTGATCTGCCGGACTTAGCGGTCTTTTCCCAAATCCATAATGTTGAGAGTAATATTAGCACAATTCCCATACGGATGAAAAAGAATCCGGGACTTGCTCGCCAAAAATTGTGTTCCGGAAAAATCACAATGGGCAGCAGATCGGCAATGATCGATCCTATGATCAACACTATTCCCGCAACAAAAAAGCGCGTAAAGATCTTTTGCTCCTCCATCGTCTCTTTCCACCAGACAAGCAGTTGCGACGTTAATCCGCCAAACAATACAAATCCCATCCACGGAAACAATGGAAACTGTGACCGGTGAGCTGCCGTGAAATAGTTTCCAAGCTGTTCCGGCATGATATGATCGATATTCCTATCATACATCCATGGCGAGCCGAAGATCATTGCAAATGCAAGCAGAGCAACAGCAAAAAAATATTTCTTCTGTGTACGAGCGATCAACACAAGAGCGAGCAACACCAGCAACGAAACAGCGATGGCGTGCAAAACATCCACTTTCCAAAAAACACCCCACTCTTCCCAGGAAATATTGAGTAATTTATTGAATGAGAAGAAGGGCAAATGCAACGCGTATCCAACCGCCAACACTTGAAGGATTCTTCCCAACTGTTTCCAAAAGACAGGACTATATGCAAGATAATCGTTCCATTTTCGTTGCGCGATCAGCACAAAGGAATATCCGGCAATAAAAAGAAATGATGGGGCAACCAGTCCATTTACAAAATTCAATATTTTGAACCACGGTTCTTCCTTGATGACGGGGATCAAGAACGCGTTGAACACGTGAACTTCGATCATAACGATAACAGCCCATCCCCTCAGGAGATCGATATAGACAAAACGAGATTTTTGTTTTCCCATCAATAAGGCCTGGTTAAAAATAAAAAAATGAACGTCGCAGCAACAACAATTCGTACGGCCATAGCCGTTTTGTTAAAATGTTTTTTTAAATGGTACCATCCATACGTAAAGGATGAAATGGCAATAAAAACAATAATAAAGACAAATGATGTTTCAATTACAGATAATGTCGGAAGAATGATATGCTGCAATCCTTTGTTCACTACTGATCCGTACAAGATGATTAAATGAATAACATAAATAAACAACGATTCACGTCCCATAATCTGAGGGACTTTTGACGTGATCGTATAGGAATGTTCTGCAAAGAAGACACCGCTCGTCACCAATAACACAAATCCCAAACGTGCAAAGATAATCAATGGGTTCACTTTCCAAACGTCATGCAGCGGATAGATGTGTGTCGGTAAATTCACAACAATAAAGGATACAATGAGCAAGACGATGCCAATGGAAACTGTTTTCTGCATCAGATTGACGGCGTGGTGGTGTTCTTTCGCATTCAAAAATATGGATGAAAAAATGACCCCACAGAGAATATACGATGACCACGGAAAGATGGGAAACCAAGAATTATTCCCAGCGTTAATATACGATGCAAACCACAGAGGAGTAATTTTTGTAAAATCGACCGTCCAAATAATAGGAGAGAGGAAAATGATGATCACTGCAAATCCGATCGTAAACCATATAAACCGTTTTTCATCTTTGAGAAATAAGACAGCCGATTGCAGAATCAACATTGTTAGAGCAATGCAATGGAGTGCATCTACCTGCAGCCACATGGCGATATCAGACGACGTTGCCTCCGTGAGAATTTTTTTGAGAGAAAAGAATGGAAGATGCAATGCATACCCAATTACGATCAAACCGAAAAATTTACCGAATCGACGGGCAACATGTTTTGTCAGTGCAATATGTTCTTCCCACTTTTTCATTGTGGAAATGCCAAATGCTACACCCGACGCGAATAGAAACATCGGTGCGATAAAGCCATGGAAAAAATCATGGGCAAAGAATAAAATGTTTGAGCGAAGATTAAAATCCAGCAGCGCATCGAATGTATGACCCTGGATCATAAACACGACGGCAAGGAAGCGGAGCAGATCAATAAAGAGGTAACGTTGTTTGGAATGGATCATGAAAATCAAATTTCAAGATTACAGAATTGCAAGATTGCAAGATTACATCATCGTCTGGAATATTCTTCAGCAAGAATTTTGTAATATTGAAAATCTTAATAATTTTGATGACTATGTAATAACCTTCATTTTCTTGCCAACTTTTTCAAACGCATCAAGTGCATGATCGATATTTTTCTTCGAAAGAGCCGCAGAGATCTGAACCCTTAAGCGCGCTTCACCTTTTGGAACAACCGGGAACCACAATCCTTTCACATACACTCCTGCTTTGAGCAATTGTTTGCTCATTTCCTGCGCAACAGTCGCTTCACCAAGCATCACCGGTACAATCGGATGATCTCCTTCAAGAATATGGAAACCGAGCGATGTAATTTCCTTCCTGAAATAGGCGGTATTATCATGCAGTCGAGTCACAATCGATCTGTCTTTTGTTAACAGATCGATTGCTGCAATACTTGCCATCACAACTGAAGGTGGAAGTGAGTTTGAAAATGTGTACGGACGCGATTTTTGACGGAGATATTCTACTAATTTGTTGCTCCCGCTTACGTAACCACCAAGCGCGCCACCAATCGCTTTCCCCAACGTCCCGGTCAACACATCAACTTTTTTGAGAACACCGAATTTTTCCGGTGTTCCTCTACCCGTCTTGCCAACAACTCCGATTGCATGGCAGTCGTCAATAAATAAGATCGCATTATATTTGTTCGCCAACGCAACCAACTTATCGACATGTGCATAGCTTCCTTCCATGCTGAACACACCATCCGAAGCGATGATCTTAAACCGATAATCGGCATTTTTATCTGTCTCGAGCAACTGTTCCAATTGAGCAACATCATTATTCTTATAGATCTTTTTATCAGTCGTCTCTGTTTTACAGAGCCGCATGCCGTCAATAATACTGGCGTGATTCAATCCGTCCGTATAAATAACGTCGCGATAATTTTCATATCCGAGTTTTTCATTCAGCAATGAGGGAAAGAAGGCATTATTTGCGGCAAAAGCAGAAGAGAAAAGGATCGTAGCTTCCGTACCGATGAATTTCGAAATCTTTTTTTCCAGCTCCAGATGAATTGTTTGTGTTCCGCATAAAAATCGGACCGAAGCCATTCCATAACCGTATTCTTTGATTGCGTCAATCGCCGCTCTTTTCACCACCGGATGATTCGACATCCCCAAATAATTATTGGACGCCATCATCACTACTTTTTTGCCGTTCACTGTCACTTCGCCCGCTTGCGGTGTGGAGAAGGAAGTCTCATATTTGTACGTATTTGCTTCGTGGATGCGCGTTAACTCATCAATAAACAGATTATCATATTTCATATTCTTCCTCATAATAAATGATGGCAGGTCGGCGTTAACGCCGACTTGCCAAGTATACTATTATTGTTTCATCAATCGAATTGCGAACGAACCGTCAATCCCGTTTCGATGCGGGAAAGTCTCAATAAACCCATCGGCAGATACAATTTTCTCGTCCACATATTTTGATGCTTGGTCAATTTCGTATTCGGGATGATTCGTCAGAAATTTCTTCACGACATTAAAATTTTCTTCGGGTTCAATGGTGCAAGTACTGTAAACAATTGCTCCCCCGGATTTCAACAGGGTCGAAGCATTATTCAATAATTGCTCTTGGATCTTCACAACCTCATTAATATCTCTCATTTCACGTTTTATCTTTATGTCAGGTTTTTTCGATAATACACCTAATCCGGAGCAGGGCGCATCGATCAAAATTTTATCTGCCAGTTCCGTTTGGTACTCAGTCGCATCTGCAGCAACACATTCCACATTCGTGATTCCGAGTCTGTCGCATGAAGATTTCACAAGATTCAGGCGGGTCTGATATTTATCAACAGCAATTATCGTCCCCTGATTCTTCATTACCTCACCGAAGAATGTCGTTTTACCTCCGGGAGCAGCGCATAGGTCAATAACACGGTCTCCCTGTTGCACATTAAGCAGCGTGGCGGCAAGGCCGGCACTTTCATCTTGAATAGTAAAAAAACCTCGCCGGAATATCTCGGAATTGGAGATGTTCGTAAGATTTGATGCTCGCATAAACGTTGAAAGGAAGTTTGATTTTTCATAGGAAATGTTTTGCAGGTCGAACATCTTCCGAAAATCTTCGATGGTTGTTTTCATTGTGTTGATCCGAAGCGTCAGTCCCGGTTTTTGATTCTGTGCTTCCAACAATTTTTCAGTCTCATAGAATCCAAACCGATTCATCCATCGCTTCACCATCCAGAGCGGAAATGAATACATCGTGGAGAGATACAACGCTGCATCGTTTTGAACGTCGGGATAATGAATACCCTCTTTATTTCTGATAATATTTCGGAGGACACCGTTTACAAGTCCGGCTGCTTTTTCTCCGCGGATACGCTTTATAAATTCGACAGCTTCATTCACAGCGGCATGATCCGGCACTTTGTCTAAGAATAGAATTTGATACAGAGCTGCACGCAACGTATTGCGAACGGTTACTTCCGCTTTAGAGAAATTCCCATGGAAAAAACCGTTCAATACCCAATCCAATTTAGATTGCCAGCGTAATACGCCATGAACAATCTCCATTAATAAAGCCTTATCGAAATCATTCAGTTCGCCGGAGCGCAGCTCCCCTTCGAGTAGTTTATCAAGATAAGAATCAGTTCTTTCAACACGATTCAAAAGTTTTACCGATGTACCACGCACTCCACTGAATAATTGTTTGCGTTCATCTTTTGTTTCTACAACTTCTGGTTGATTTTCCATATTGTAATTTTACACATTTAATGCAGAATCATATATCGCATGAATTATAACGGCATGCCTCGTTTTCTTCGCTCATCACTAGTCAAATCAAAAATCTTTCGGAAAAGCTTCTCTTCTGGTTCGCTCAGATCAATCTTTCGACGATTCATTACTTTATTAGCCACACTTAACGCCTTCTCTATATTATAGGTCGTAAACGTTTCTCCCGCAGCACCCCAAGAAAATGAAGGGACATACTTCGGTGGGAATCCGGTTCCAAATACGTTCGATGAAACGCCGATGACTGTTCCAGTGTTGAACGTTGAATTGATCGCGGTCTTCGAATGGTCTCCAATCGTTACCCCAACAAACTGCATGCCGCTATCAACCGGCTCGCCATTCACATACACTTTCACAGTGCTGTAATTATTTTTGAGATCGCTTGTCACAGTCCCCGCACCGCAATTAACCCAAGCACCAAGGTACGAATGTCCGAGAAAACCGTCGTGCTGTTTGTTAGAATAACTGTGAAGAATTGTTGCTTCAATCTCTCCACCGATCTTACACACCGGACCAATGCTGCAATCACTATAAATCTTTGCCCCCACTTTGACAATCGATCCATCACCGATATACGAAGGGCCAATAATTGTTGAGAACGACATCACCTGAACATTCTTCCCGATATAGACTGGTCCATTTTCAGCATCAATCACTACTCCAGGTTTTATCACCGATCCTTCCCCGATGAAGACATTCTTCTCATTCAATATATATACACCGGGATATTTTTTTGATTTCGCTTTTTTCTTTCCGTGCAATTTTTTTAACACTTCATAGTCAGACCTTAGTTGATCGCCATTGTGCTTGATCAATTCCCACGGATAACTGATCATCTTCACATCCACTTGTTGAATATGAAGCCCGTCAAAATCAGAAATGGAAAATATTCCATTCATATGGCTTTTTAACATTTTTAATTTTGGTCCGCTCACACGCGCTGCCACCACCGTATCATCCTTTACGTATACAACATCGGAATCTCCATCGAGTGGAATCATCTTCATAAATTTTTCATCCACAATCGTACGGCCGTTAATAAAGAGAACTTCTTTTGCGGAAATCTCATTGACCGCATGACCGGGGTTCCTCAAGCGCATATAATCCGCCATATAGGAACGGCAGTGCAGGTTCACTTCCGCTTTCGGATATGCGTATTGCACTTTCTCCTTCAGTGAGAGAATACCACAACGCAAGTTAAATGTCGGACGGAAATAGACGAGCGGAAGTAGGTTTGGAAGGTAGATATCTTCGAAGAGACAGATTTGTTTAGTCATACAATCCTTTCAGGTGCTACGCGTTGCTTAAAAAGTTCACCGCAGAGATCGCGGAGAGCACAGAGTCAATCCTTGAAATTATTTACAAAACGTTTTAATCCTTTCGTTAAAATCAGTGAATTAAAATTAATTAAAAGGCCAACTGATTTCTTGGAAAGTTTAAGATATGTTAAAATTTGTGCTTCGTGTATTGGAAGAATTTTATCTACTGCTTTTAATTCAAGCACTATTTCTTTTTCAACCAATAAATCTATTCTATACCCACAATCAAGTCTAACAGTTTTGTACATAACCGGAATTTCTTTTTGTCGTTCTACAAATAATCCCGATTGATGCAATTCGTAGAGCAAACACTCTTCATATGTTGATTCCAATAGCCCAGGGCCAAGATATTTATGGACTTCTATACAACATCCAATAATTTTTTCAGTTATTGAATTCAATTTCATAAATGTTCTCGGCGAACTCAGTGTCCTCTGTGGTGACATACCGTTGCAAAATAAAAAACGGAATGATCAAAAGATACATTCCGTTTTTCCCGCCAGAGGCGGATGCGCCTTTGGCGCAAAATATTCAACATAAAAAAATATTATGCTGTTGGCGCCGCGGTCTTCTTCGCATACTTCCTGTTGAATCTTTCAACACGACCGGCAGAGTCAAGCAGTTTGTGCTTCCCGGTATAGTACGGATGACACGCAGAGCAGATTTCGACATGGATGTTACCCATCGTCGAGCGGGTTTCAAAAGTGTTTCCGCAAACGCAGGAAACAACCGCTTTTCTGTATTCTGGGTGAATATCGATTTTCATTGTAGTACTTTCTTTAATTAATTGTGAAATAACATTATTAATATAACAAAAGTGAGGGGCAGTTGCAAGACAGGATTATTTTGCACCATTCCTTGCTAATTCTCTAGCTCGACGGTATAATCTCACATTTCGTTGATGTTCTTCATAGTTTTTTGCAAAGCGATGACGCCCATTATTATCCGCAACAAAATAGATAAAATTGTGTTTCATGGGATAAAGCGCAGCGATGATCGATTGTCGTCCCGGATTGCTAATTGGGCCGGGAGGTAATCCATAATAAAGATATGTATTGTACCGCGAATCTACTTTTAGACTATTCCTTGTTAATCTTTTTGAGGAATCAGAGACAACAAACCAAACAGTTGGATCTGCCTGCAACCGCATCCGTTTCTTTAAACGATTATAATAGACACCGGCAATGATAGGGCGTTCATCGTCATAGACCGCTTCTCCTTCAACAATAGATGCCATTGTCATCACATCATTAAGATCATACCCAAGTGATCGCATTCGTTGTTGAAGTGAATCGACAAAAAACTCCCTGAACTCCGTGATCATCCGTTGGACAATTCCCAGTTCGTCATCCTGCCAGAAGAATGAATAGGTGTCTGGCATGAGATATCCTTCAATCGATTGCGCATTGTGTGGATATATTCCAATGAGAGATGTGTCGCGATAGTATTGCATAAAACGGGAGGAATCAATCCCTATGTGACGTTTGAGGATCCGTGCAAAAATCCTTGCTCTTACTCCTTCGCGAAGAGCCACATTGGAATTGACCGTTGAAAGCCCCCCTTCAATATCATCTAAAATATTTTTGTTTGATATTCCGCTGACAAAACTATACTTCCCTACACGCATCTTGTGTGTAATCCCCATGATTTTCCCGGCAAGTTTGAAAGTAAAACTGCTAAGAATAATTCCCTTATCAGCCAGTGAATCTGCCAAACTGGAAAATGATTGACCTTTGCTGACAGTGATAAATTTGGGAGATTGGTCGAAAGAGTTGGGAAGGTAAAAAAGGATTCCGCCGATAATCAGGCAAACGATAACAACTCCAATAACACTACGTAATAACAGACGTTTACTTCGGTTTCTTCCGTTCACTCATTGCCTCTCGTTCAAGTTTGCGGGATTCGTCGATGATACGCTCGAACAATCGGCGAAGGGCAAGATCGTTCAGAGGTCCTTTGTTATGCTTCATGATATTTTCCAACACTTCCTTTTCTCTTTTTGGAGAATAAGCTTCCATCCCCAGCTGTTCTTTAATCTTACCAATCTCATCAGCAAATAGAGCACGCTCATTCAATAACTCAACAAGTTTCTTGTCTGTCTCATCAATCTTATTTCGCCAATGTTCAATGTTATCCATATTTACACTAATGAAGTAAGAAATTGTGATGCAGTGGCGGTAACTTCGTCGATGGTGCGTTTATCTGCAATTGCTTGCAATAACGCTGAACCAACCACTGCGCCATTTGCCATTTTCGATATCTGAATGATTTGCTCCTTACTCTTTATTCCAAATCCTACCACGAACGGTTTTTTGGTATTCATTTTTACGCGTGTTAAAAATTCATCAAAATTTCCGCCAAACGAGTTTCGTGCACCAGTAACGCCGGTCATGGAAACGCAATAGGTAAAGTCAGTTGAAAGTTCATCAATATATTGTATCCTTCCATCCGATGATGTGGGTGCGATCAAGAAAATATTGCTTAATCCATTTTTTTTGCATAACAAACGGAACTCTTCACTCTCTTCGGGCGGAAGGTCCGGGATAATCAATCCATCAACACCGGAAGAATTAGCATCAACAAGAAATTTTTCTACACCATAATTCAAGATGGGATTGTAATATCCCATTAAGATCAGCGGAATCTCAGTTTTCGTCCGGACTTCTTTCACAACTTCCAATACTCGTCTAAGTGTAGCGCCATTCTTTATTGCAATTTCTGATGAGTGTTGAATAGTCGGTCCGTCTGCGAGAGGATCAGAAAAAGGAATTCCAATTTCGATCATTGCTGCCCCTGCTTTTTCAAGAGCAAGAATTAGCGGTACGGTGACTCCTTTGATTGGAAACTCCGGAGTAATGTACGGAATAACTGCATTTTTTTGGGAGGTTCGATATTCTTGAAATTTTAAGGTAATTCTGTTCATAATTCTAAATTCGCTGTCGCCGTAATATTCATGGAAGATACCATATTCCGAATAAATTTTCTGTAACCTACTTCTGCAATCATTGCACCATTATCCGTGCATAGTTCAAATTTTGGAATAAAGAGATTCAAACCGTTTTGATCAGTAGCTCTTTTCATCTCTTCGCGCAATCGGGAATTTGCCGATACTCCGCCTGCAACGGAAATATCATCTACCGAAAAATATTTTGCCGCACGAATAGTTTTTTGAACAAGCACATCAACAACGGAGGATTGAAAGCTTGCACAAATATCTGCAAGACGCTGTTCGGGAATTTCCGTATCTCGTAATTTATGATCGCGAAGATAATACAATACCGATGTTTTTATTCCGCTAAAACTGAAATCAAAATCATTTTCCGTTGCGTATGGTCGTGGAAATTTTATTGCTGTCGGATTTCCTTTCTTTGACCATTTGTCTACCTGTGGACCGCCGGGATATCCTAATCGTAACATTTTCGCAACCTTATCAAATGCTTCTCCCGCTGCGTCATCCTTCGTTTCGCCTATGATTTCGTATGAAAATTCATCCTTCAATAATACTAATTGTGTGTGACCTCCAGAGACCGTCAAATTTAGGAAAGGAAATCGCGGAGTCGGATCCTCTATAAAATTGGAATAGATGTGCGCTTCCATATGATTAACGGCAATAAAAGGAATCCCCAATCCATATGCGAACGCTTTTCCAAAATTCACACCAACCAGAAGTGATCCCATCAATCCTGGACCAACGGCAACTGCGATTGCTGAAAGTTCTTCTTTCCGCACTTCAGCTTTTGCCATCGCCTCATTCACCACAGGGACAATTAATTTTTGATGTGCGCGCGAGGCAAGTTCCGGAACGACACCGCCGTACTGTTCGTGAACGATCTGCGAAGAGATAATATTCGATAATAATTTTCCGTCACGAAGAACGGCAACGGAGGTTTCATCACATGATGTTTCTATTCCAAGAATTATGGCAGATTCCATAATTGAATATAAGAAAAGTCGCCTGAAATTCAATTCGTAGCCCGTAACACCTTCCGGGTCTTTAAGACCTGGAAGGTGTTAAAAAACGAAAGGATGATCAACGATCATCCTTTCTTAAAAATACTTGTTTATAGATACTGATTATTATTTCAGCGTTGCAATCCTGATACTTCCGCCGGAAGTATTTGCGCGAATCGGGTTCCCTCCTCCGTTAATTTTTCCATGCAGTTCGCTCTCTCGAACTTTTCCGCGAACTGTTACCGGTAAATCACAATCGACCGACCCACCGCTTGTCTCAGCATCAACATCGGCACCAATTCCATTTTTCACAAAAATATCAATATCGCCGCCGGATGTTTCAACTTCGATCCCTTTATTATCCCCGGTAACTTTTACAGTAACATTGCCTCCCGATGTTCCCCCTTTTACTCTTCCATCAACACCGGCAAATTCTACATCGCCGCCTGATGTATAACCTTTCACATTTCCGACAATATTTTCACAGAACACATTCCCACCGGAAGTTTCTGCATCAATATCTCCTTTCACTTCTATTGCATCAACATTACCGCCTGAAGTAGAAAGAATTGTTTCTCCATCAATTTTTTCAACCTTGATATTCCCACCGCTCGAATTATAATCAACCTTACCGATAAGATTCTTGGACTCAACATTCCCTCCGCTGGTCTTCACAACGGTATTGAATTTTTTGGGGGTGTAGATCGTATAATATGCTTCAAGGTCGCCAACATGCCATTTGAAGAAACCTTTGTCTCTTACTTTTCCGGTGACATAAATAATATTTCCTTCCTGTCTAAACTCCACTTTATACTTCTCCGCACGACTGTCGCTCCCTTCAATCTCCACAACAACGCTCACTTCATTTTTTTCCCATGAATCGATCTTCACCGTTCCAGCATCCGCTTCAACATTCACTTCGCCTCCTTCTTGAACGATAAAAAGTTTTTCGTACTTACGATTGCGATCATCTACAGAAACAGCACCCGATGCCGATGAAGATACGTCCGAATCAAACGAATCAGTTTCGTGTTTTGAATAACCTCTGGAATTTGAATATGCGATGAGTCCTGTAACAAAAACTGCGGTGAGAAGAACAAAAAGTGTCAGTCGAAGTATTGAAGATGAATTCATATGATTTTCCTTTTTATTGAATACTCTTTTAACGCATAACAATAGTAAAAGTTACGGAAATACCTAATTCTTTTGACCAGCTTGTGAGGAAAAAGGTTTCTTCGTATATTATTTTAGATTTAATGCTCGGGTGGCCCGCACTCCCGGCAAATCAGCAAGGTGGAATGTCGTCCCGATGTAAGAAACACAATGATCGCGACTCCAAAATTGGCTTCGTTCTTTCATTTTTTAGTTCCAAAATGCCCGGGTGCTGTCCCGCATTCGGATCAGTTAGCAAGGCGGGATGTCGTCCCGATTTAGAGACACGCATGATCGGGATTCCAAAATTGGTTTTGTTCTTTCATTTTTTAGTTCCAAAATGCCCGGGAGGTGTCCCGCATTCGGGTCATTCAGCAAGGCGGGATGTCGTCCCGATTAAGAGACACGCATGATCGGGACTCCAAAATTGGTTTTGTTCTTTCATTTTTTAGTTCCAAAATGCCCGGGTGGTGAAATTGGCAGACACGCAGGTCTCAGAAGCCTGTGGCCGAAAGGCTGTGCTGGTTCAAGTCCAGTCCCGGGCACATAAAAGTCAGAAGGCGTCCTTTGGACGCCTTCTGACTTTTAAATGACAATTGAATGATATTCCGTCCAGTGAAGCATCGTTATTTTTTAATATTGCGACATCCCGCTGTTTTATAGCGGGATCCCGAGCACAGAGTCGCCCTTTTTCGAAAGAATTAGGGCGATTTTATTTTAACCCTGGCATGAATTCCCAATTTTTTCTTGCAGAGAACTTAGTAAAAGATAATCGTAAGTCGATTTTTTCGATAGCTTCCAATGAAACCGAACAATTATGAAGCACGCTCTTACAAATGGAATGTCGGACTGGAACCAGTTCGTAAAAACCGGTCAGGTTGATCTTGCTGGAAAAATGATGCTGCTGGAATATTTAAATGTTTGTGAAGATTTTTCATCATTGCAAATGAAAGTTTTCTTTTCCCATTCAAAACTTCACTGACACGGTTTTTCCGCCAAAGATTTTTGCAAGTTACTCACGTGTAATACTCATTTGGTCTAACCGAAACTTTTGCCACCTGAAACGGTGGCATTATCATCTTCGCATTATAGGACGTACAGAATGTTGTTTATTTCATCAACAGTAATTTTCTGATTTGAGTTTTTCCTGCCGATGTAAGTTTCGCAAAATATATTCCGCTGGAAAGCGTAGCACCGTCAAAACGAACAGAGTATGTTCCCGTTTCTTTCACTTCGTTCACTAACGTTACAACTTCTCTTCCAATTGCATCAAACACTTTCAATGATATCTTACTACTGTTTGGTATTTGATAACCGATCACTGTTGAAGGGTTAAAAGGATTGGGATAATTTTGTTTGAGTGCGAATTCTTTGGGTGATTGTTCGAATGTCACTTCCACAGATTGTGAATACGTGAATTTCCCATCACGGTCAATCTGTTTTAAACGATAAGAATATTTTCCTACAGACATATTCTTATCGGAGTATGAATACTCTTTCGGCGCGTTTGTTGTTCCGTTTCCCTCCACAAATCCGACTCTTGCCCACGCTTCTGCTTTATTCTGACTATTGACTTCTGTATTCCGTATTCTGCTCTTCTCAATTTCAAACCCAAAATTATTTACTTCCGTTGCTGTTTGCCAATGTAACGTTACAACTACACCGGCTGTACTTGCAGCAAATGAAGTAAGCTCGACCGGAAGCGCATCAGCATTTAGTTTATATTCATATGCACCCATATCAATCGTGCCGGTTGCACCGGCAATTTTTTCTGATTTTCTGGCATATCCTGCACCGCGAATATCATATACTTGAGAATTGTACGAATCGTAGCCAACATCGACACAGGATGACGTTCCAAGAATAGAATATGGATGTGTTGCGTTAATTGAAGAACCAACAAACTGAGGATCGGTGGTAATATTGTTGTTTGTGGCAGTAAATGTTCCAGTATTTATATAGATATCTCCAGCTAAATTTGTATAACAGGAGTAATTCAGTGTAGTTGTTCCGTCATAAATAAAGAATTCATGACCATCTGTAGCCACATTTCCCCAAATAATGCAATTATTTAATGTTGGAGAGGAATAATCAGTAGATACTCCACCATAATAATTAAACATTCCGCCACCTCTGTATGTAGCCGAATTCAATGAGAATGTGCAATTGGTGAGTGTTGGAGAAGAAGTATAATTATTCATCCCACCACCGTCAGTGGTTGCCAAATTTGATGTGAACACACAATTGATGAGTGTTGCAGAATAAAGATAATTATACATCCCACCACCGCTAGCCGACGAATTCGATTTGAATGTACAATTGGTGATAGTTGAGGAAGAAGTAGAATTAGCCAGCCCACCACCAAAACTAGAAGCCGAATTTGATGTGAATGTACAATTCGTGAGGGTTGGAGAAGATCCATTATTATACATTCCACCACCACCAGTGCCGGCTGAATTCGATGAGAAGGTACAATTTGTGATGATTGGATTAGATCCAGCTTGATTAATCATCCCACCGCCGTATGTACCGGCAGAATTCAACGAGAATGTACAATTGGTGATGGTTGGAGAGGAGGCATCCCAATTATACATCCCTCCACTCTGGTAAGTAGCCGAGTTAGATGTGAATGTACAATTGGTGATTGTGGGAGAAGAAGAAGAATTATACATTCCGCCGCCATGATAATGCGGGTCACTACTAATTGCATTTGCATTTCCGCCTTTAATGGTAAAGCCATCTAAAATTGCAGAACTGGTCAAACTCAAACCTGATGGATGATAGAAAATGTGGTAGCAATCATTATCATCCTTTCCATTATTGTTTAAATCGCCACTCAATATGGTCTCGTTTGTTCCTCCAACACCATAGCTTGTTCGCTGACTTGTGACAGATTCCGTCCCGGCAAAGCCGCCGTATATTGCGACTCCGTTAATCATTCTAAAATGGTAGTAGCGTGAAGTATTTGTTAAATCATAAGCAGAGCTTGGCTTATGCGTTCCCTTTGCAACCCAGATTTGGTCACCGGATGTTGCAGCAGTTAAGGCCGATTGGAATGAAGCGGCATCTGACCAACTGGTGCCGGCGCCGGATCCAATAGCCGTGACATATTTAATTCCACTCTGCAGATTGGCAGTGAATGCAAGTATAAATGAAAGAGCCAGGAAGAGATTTTTCATGAGTCATACTCCTTTTGTACACTGTAAATGACAATTACATTAACCGGAAGCTGAGTTGAGTGCGGACAAATAATCTAGGGAGTTAATACTGTTCTAAAACGAAAAAACCTCTGTTACGCTTTCGCGCTACCAGAGGTTAACGATACAAATGACAAGCCCATTCCCCTCTAATCGGCACCGGTTCTTGACAATACTATAATATAGTCAATAGCAATTGAAATAAGTGTCTTAATACAATCTTTTCTTTTTTTGAATTCTATCAATCAGATGTTTTTATCTGCAATAGAAAATTTTTTTAAGCTTTTCCTAACATCTTCCAGGACTTTTCGGAAAATATTTGCTCGGCAATCATTTCAATAATTGCATTTTCTTCAGCTGCACTTCATGACCGCTTTGCAACCGAACAAAATATATTCCGCTCGAATGTTTTGTTCCGTCAAACGGTTTAGAATAATATCCTGCCTCTTTTGTTTCGTTCACCAAGGTGGCTACTTCTCTTCCAATCGCATCGTATACTTTCAACATTGTAAAATTGCTCGTTGATAACCGAAAATTTATCATCGTAGAAGGATTGAATGGATTGGGATAGTTTTGTTCGAGTGCGAATACGTTCGGTGTTTGTCCGACTATTATTTCAACAGATTGTGAATATTCAAATTTTCCATCGCGATCGATCTGTTTTAATCTGTAAGAATATTTTCCTACAGAAATATTCTTATCGGAATATGAATATTCTTTCGGCGCATTGGTTGTTCCCGCACCTTCAACGAAACCAATCTTGCTCCAACCCCCACCCTGCCCTCCCCCTACAAGGGGGAGGGTTTGGGAGGGGGTCATTCGTTCAATCTCAAATCCGTAGTTATTCACTTCTGTGGCAGTTTTCCATTTCAGCACAACATGGCCAGTGATAACAGAGATTGTAAAAGAAGTAAGTTCAACCGGAAGAACAACCGGCCCGGATGAACCAGTATAACGAACTAATGCACCATAGTAGCCGTGAGACATCCCCGCCACAACAATCTTCCCGTCGGTTTGGAGGGCAACACTGTTTCCCACATCGTAGCTTCCTGAACCAAAATCGGTGGTTACTTTTCCGTCAGTATCAAATGCAGTATCTAATGATCCATCACTGTTATAACGGACTACCGCAAAATCATTATTACTACCGTTGTACGTAAATCCGGCAACAACAATTTTTCCATCTAATTGGATGGCGACGCTATACCCCCAATCACTTCCTGAACCAATCGCGGTCGTTACTTTTCCGTCACCATCAAATCCAGTGTCCAAAGATCCATCGCTGTTATAACGGACTACTGCAAAATCATCATTTGTTCCATTATTTGAATATCCAGCAACAACAATCTTTCCATCGGATTGAATGGCGACACTGTTTCCCCAATCCGTGGCCGCACCAATTGCGGTCATTACTTTTCCATCAGTATCAAAACCGGTATCCAATGTTCCATTGCTGTTATAGCGAGCTACCGCAAAATCAACCGCAGTATTGCTACCACTAAAATATCCCGCAACAACAATTTTTCCATCAGTTTGTATTGCAACGCTGTTTCCGACAGCGGCTCCTGCACCGAAATTGGTCGTTACTACCCCATTGGTGACAAAGGTATTGTCAAATGTCCCAACACTGGTAAAGCGGACTACTTCAAAATCATCATACGAACCGATATGAGCATATCCTGCAACAACAATTTTTCCATCTGATTGAATGGCGACGCCGTATCCTGGATTGTCGCTATTGCCAATCACCGCTGTTATTATTCCACTTGTCCCAAATGTGTTGTCCAATGTTCCATTACTGTTGTAACGAATAACGGCAAGATCATTATCAGTACCGTTGGAAGTAGTGCCCGTAACGACGATCTTTTGATCAGATGATTGTACGGCAATGCTGTACGCAACATCATTGTATGAACCAATCGAAGTTGTTACTTTTCCACTCGTGCCAAAAGTATTGTCCAATGTTCCATCACTGTTATAGCGGACTACTGCAAAATCATCATTCGTGCCATTGCTAGAATATCCTGCAACAACAATTTTTTGATCGGCTTGTATTGCGACACTTTTCATTCCGGAAAGCGAAGTGTTTTCTACTTTTCCTGTTGAGTTAAATGTAAGATCCAGCGCCCCTTCCTGTGCAAAAAGTAACGGACCGCTGCAAAAGTGTCCGGTTCCGCTATAGGTCCCAGCTCCTGCAATCACATCGGCACACACATCTGCTCCGGCACCGATATCGATGTTTGTACCTGCACTATAATTCGAATTACTCTGGCTTTGGCAGTACATCAGTGAAGAAATGAAAAGAGTGAAAAGGCCATATATTTTAATTTTCATTTCGTCCCCAGGCTCACATTGGTAGTTTCATTATTATTTGCTTTTAGCTTTTCTATTTCAGCAGCTAATTGAATTTGCATCTTCTCATATTTGGTTAGTCTATTTTTTAACTCATCGGTGGTAGTCTTTAAATTCTCATTAGCAACCTGAGACATTTCATTTTTTGATTTTAATACGTCATTCTCTTTTTTCAAATCCTGTATTGCTTTTACAATAATTGGCAGAAGGTTGCCTGAGGTTGCCTCTAATTTGTTTGGATTTGTTTTCAACACGAGATTAAGCCATTCAGCATTTTCACTCATCTGTGCTGTATCAAGTTCTTGCGCTATAAAGCCAGCAGTGGGTGCCTTCTGCATTTTGCTCCCATCTGATTTTTTACTGCCATACCATTCTCTTTTATCCCAGTTGAATTGTCTTGGTTTTAATTTCATTAAGAAATCAATTCCTAAATTTAAATCTTTAATATTTTTTTTATCTCTTGCATCGGATATCGTGGTAATTGTTGAAGTTCCAGACCGAAGTATAGTAACTCCATTTCCAAATGTCATCTCATTCATTGCAGTGCCGGCGCTCGGCTGAGCATCATATCCAATTAAGGTGAGATTAAATCCGGTTGTAACATTGTAACCTGATTTAGATCCCAATGCAGTGTTAAAGTGACCAGTTGCAAACATCAGAGAATAACTACCTAAGGCAGAATTATACGTGCCGGTTTCATTGCTGTAGAGTGAAGCATAACCAAATGCTGAATTATAGTGACCTGTCGTGTTAGCCTGAAGTGAACTTAATCCAAAGGCTGAGTTTACTTGTCCTCCGGTATTGGCAAAAAGCGAACTCATCCCGAACGCGGAATTACCATTCCCTGAGGTATTGCTATGAAGTGCCGTGCTTCCAAAGGCGGAATTAGTATAGCCCGTTGTAATAGAGGATAATGACAACTCACCAAATGCATTATTATAACTTGCTTCATTGTTAGTGCCACTCATCGTAAAATTACCGGCATTTATTCCCATAAATATGTTATACCCGTCTGTTCCTGGCGCTTTATAATCGTGAATAAACCTATCCGTTCCTTTAAATATTACCCCGGTTGTTGCGCTATTTCCTGTTACCTCAAGCCGTAAACCCTTTAAAATATTGACTTGTCCGGTTGATTGGGTTAAGGTAAAAAAATTGCTGGTTGCGTCTTTTATGTAAAATACTCCGCCTGCGCCAAGAGTATTAGTAATGTTTTGACTGTAGATGGATGTCGTAAGTGCAACTATCAATACGATACTGAATAATTTTGTTTTCATTGACTGTATCCCTTTAGATTTGATAAAGATGCCCTCCAAAGAGAGCGTGCGTTGTTTGATATATTACATTTTCTTCTTCTGTATCACGACTGTTGAACAATGCGTCCCGACAACCCTTCAACTTTGCTCAGGTCCAAAGGACTCCTTCGGAAGTGACATCGGGGCGCAAACGTTCAACTAAAAAACTATTTCATCAACAGTAATTTTATCATTTGTGTTTTTCCTGACGATGTAAGTTTCGCAAAATATATTCCGCTGGAAAGTGTAGTGCCGTCAAAACGAACCGAGTATGTTCCTGCTTCTTTTACTTCGTTCGCCAATGCAGCAACTTCTCTTCCAATTGCATCATACACTATTAATGATACTTGACCGCTCATTGGTAATTGATAACTGATCACCGTTGAAGGATTGAAAGGATTGGGATAATTTTGTGAAAGAGATAATTCTGCTGGAAGTATTTTTTCGTTCTTCTCTACCTTTGTTGTTTTTGCATTTATTGAAAACGTACGTGGGGTAGAATAAGTGAATGTATATGATCCAACGTGTTCCATATCAACAAGAGCCCCGCTACTGTTATCTTTAAGACTAAACTGTAACGTTCTTGACAAACCTCCCAGCAATGTATTATTCCAAGAAAGCGTAATATCATCATTCTGTGAATTTTCAATAGTAAAGTCCCAATTTGCATTGGAGCTATCTCTGAAGTCTTTCGCATATTTACTGCCAAGCACTGCCGGGTACTTGCCGCCTTTATGAGTGAAATACATCTCAAGATAATTGTTCCCCGGATTTCTTGGCGGGCGCGGCGCATCATATTCCGCATCAAAATCTGCCGTTGAATTTTGCTTAATGCCAATCATTGCAATATCATCTGTCTGCGAGGCGGTGGATACTTTTATCGGTAATTCCCAATTCATAGCAAATATTTGCGCTTGTTTTACAAGCGGCGTGACAATTGAAACATTTGGCTTTTGTGTTAACTGAATACCGTTTTGCAAGACGCCAATCCAATATCCGCAAAACAGCGACATCGTATCTACAGATGAATATGACGATGATGTAAAGCCATATAATGCATTGCTGATAAGTCCGGCGCTGACGGCGGAGTTGAAGTTGTAGTATGAGCCGGATTGTGCGAAGAATAGATTATTCTTGGAAACATTTCTGACAAAATTGTTGCCGATGATGTTATAACCGGGCTGTAAATTTTGAGTGCTGCTGTCCGACTCATTGGCCATACCTTTGACGAACCAATTCTTTTGCGATAATATCCCAAGGAAATAGCCATTGCCAAGTGTTATTTGTGATGGCTGCGTGAATCCTGTTGATGGCAGATATAACCAGAGATACGATGAATTATCAAAGATGCTGGAAGTAGTAGGATCCGTTGGGGTAAGCGGTACGCTAATCAAAGACCAACCGGGGGAATTTGTAGTCGCAAGACTGTCTCCAACAACGGTAAATGTTTTTGCTGATCTTACGGTTGATGTATTGCCAAGCGAATCCCGGGCAATGATCTTTATAGAATAATTATTATTCAGATATTCGCTTGGAACATTCCAATTGTATGATTGCGCAAAACCTAATGACATTGATAATGAATATGACGCTCCAGCATCTGACGATGAATACACGAAAATTGTATCAATTCCAGTTTCATCGCTTGTTAACCACGAAATATTTTTACTTGTTCCGCTTCGCCAGATGTTGCTGCCGTTTGGTGTTGTAAGCGCTAATGATGGAGCGGTGCTGTCTCCAATAATCAGCATAAACGATCGTGCAATTGCAGACGTGTTATAATATTTGTACGAAGAAGTATTTTTGAGATTTATTCGTTTTCCCGTATTCAAGTCGGTGAAATATTTTCCAAATGCTGATGGAATTCTATCGTTCATAAATGTAAGTGTCACTGTATCATTGAGGACATTGGATGTGACCTGGAAATACCATCGCTTTACAGTATCGGCAAGAGCAGTATTCAGTTTTATATCGTCGGCAAAATTATCGCCGGTATTTGAGTGCCATTCTGCATGAGGGAAATAGAGGGAGACATAATTTCCCGGAGATGCCGGCGGTTCCGGTATATCAAATGATGCATCCTGTCCATCGGTAGCAATATCAGAGACTCCGGCAAAATTCTCGTTGTCTTGATACGATGAAATAGAAGCACTGATTTGCATTCTCCATCGTACTAATTCTGTCGGAAGAGGGCCCGAAGAACCGTTATAACGAACTACCGCCATACTCACACCACCGCTATGGATGGTGGTACCGGCAGCAACAATCTTTCCATCGGATTGCAGAGCGACACTGGATGCAAAGGAGCCGATTGCTTCGATCGCGGTCGTTACTATTCCATCAGTATCAAATCCGGTATCCAATGTTCCATTGCTGTTATAGCGAACTACCGCAAAATTATTATGGCTGCCGCTAACAGCAGACCCCGCAACAACGATCTTTCCATCCAGTTGGAGGGCAATACTGCCTCCACTGCCTCCTTCACCAACAGCAGTCGTTGCTATTCCGCCGGTACCAAATGTGCCGTCCAATGTTCCGTCGCTGTTATAGCGGACGACGGCATAACCGCTGCCGCTGCCGCCTGCAACAACAATCTTTGCATTTAATTGAACTGCAACGCTGGAGGCAGAGGAGCCGGCTGAAGGGATCGCGGTCGTTACTTTTCCGCCAGTACCAAATCCCAAGTCCAATGTTCCATCACTGTTATAACGAACGATCGCCATATCATTGGATGTAGAACTGGCGTTTTGAACCGTTCCCACGACAACAATCTGTCCGTCGGATTGGATGGCGAGACTGTTTGCAACTTCGTTGTTTAAACCGATCGCGGTCGTTACTTTTCCGCCGGCACCAAATCCACCGTCCAGCGTTCCGTCGCCGTTATAGCGAACCACAGCGAAATCATATGAATTATGCTCAGCACTCATTTGAGCGGATCCCGCAACTATAATTTTTCCATCGGACTGGATGGCGACGCAGTTTGCAATATCATCTACTGGACCGACCGCAGTCATCACTATTCCACCAGTTCCAAATGTGTTGTCCAATGCCCCGGTGCTGGTATATCGAACGACTGCAATATCTCCATTGGTACCAGCGTAACCCAATGCATGTCCGGCAACAACAATGTTTCCATCGGATTGGATGGTGACGCTGGACGCATACGCGTTGGCCGGCCCTATCGAAGTCTTTACTATCCCAGTCAGATCCGGACCAAAACTATTGTCCAACGATCCATTGACGTTGTATCGAACAACTGCAAAGACATCATAACTACCGTTATGACAATATCCCGCGACTATAATCTTTCCATCGGGTTGGATGACAACGCTTCCCGCTCCTGTGGCATTATTGATGAAGGTTGTTACTATTCCGCCAGTGCCAAATCCGGAGTCTAACGTTCCATCCTGCGCAAATAAAAAGGACGAACTCAGGAACAAATAATTGATAAAGAGTACTGTTAGTTTCATCTTGGTTCCTCTATTGTCTATGTGGTTGTTTCTTGTTTGCTTCTTCAAAGTATTTCACCATTCCTGATTTTAATTGAAGTTTTGTTCTTCAAATTTTTTAATGACGCTCGTAACTTTTCTATTTTTTCAGCAGAAACATTCGGATCATGCTCCAGATCAGCGATTGCTTCCTCAAAAGATCTGAATTCTTTTACATTGCCGTCATCGGCATTCTTTTTTATAATTAAAAGAGGTGCGGACTTTGGAGTTTTTTTTGTGAATATACTCATCAGCGTTTTTATGGTTTTTATTTTGTCATTATACGGTGTATTGGAACCTATAGAAAATGTGCAGGTGCTACAATAGCTAACAAGCTTGCGGTACGTTTAATTAATTTAACGGTAGGTATTAGTAAACGAACGGTAGGAGTAAATAGAGGTATTTGAATACTATCACGATGGTGTCATTGAGAAGTGTTCTTTGCTGAGGTACCGCTTTTTGAATTCCGCCTTAAATGGGATTCATAAAAACGGACTAATCTCGTTTTTATTCGATGAAGCAGACTACTTCGTCGCTTCCTGCCCGACGACGTTGTTCAGGCGGCGCTCCTTGTAATGACAATAATTTAGTTCTTAAGGTGTTTCAAATAATTACTCGGTAAGCGACGAAGGAGAGTCGGATTCGGAAAGAATGATTTTATAGAGCGGCGGGGGAAGTGAAATTATTACTTCTGTTCCGTGTGAATTGTCATTGCGGGTACCGAGATCATCGAACATGATCGGCGTAGGAAGCTCCATTTTGGAGCTTAACAACCGGAGACGTTCTTCAATAATGTGAATCCCTTTTGAAATGTGATCTTCTTTTTTATTCTTTTTTGCTTCTGTAATTCCAATCCCATTATCGGTTACTTTTATTATTAATGATCGGCAGATGATGGAGTCGATATCAACATCTTCAAATGTAAATGAAATTGTCACGTGTCCTTTCATACCGGAATTAATGATACCGTGCCAAAGGGTATTTTCCACAAACGGCTGGATGATCATATTCGGTATCATGATAGAACCCGTATCAACATCCGTTCCGGTGTTAATTTCATATGTAAAACTTTCCTGGAATCGCAGTTTTTCCAGATTAAGATACAGTGTCAGCCGGTTTATTTCTTCTGATAGAAGAATAAATCCGTTTCCTGCCGTGTCAAGATTTTTTCTGATCAGTGTTGCCATCATTGCGATATAATCATTTGCCTCTTCGTTTCTCTGGCTGTTGATGAGGAATTGCACCGAATTAAGTGAATTAAATATAAAATGCGGATTCATCATTGCAGATAATGCCTGATGTTTTAGCTCGTTGATCCTTTCCGTTAACGCCAATTCTTCCCGATTTTTTTTATTGTTCAGTTTCAATCGCCACGTTACTGCAAAGACAGAGATAAAAACAACAATTGATATGATCCCTAGTTTAAACCAAATCGTTTCATCGTACCGAGGCAGCACTTCGAAGGTGAGATGATATGGTTTGCCCCAGTAACTATTCTGAGATTTTGCCATGATCTGCAATTCATATTTTCCGCTCTCAAGAGAAAGAAAATCTAGAAAATCATGGTCAGTTTCCTGCCACTTGCCGTTCAAACCATATTTATATTTCACTGAGCCCGGTGAAGAAAAGCTGAGTGCTCTAAAATCAATGTACACATGATGATGTTCCGGCTCAAAAACTAATTCGCGATAGTTTGTATAAACCGAATCCCCTGCCTTTATACTGATTATTTTAACATCAAGTAAAGAAGGAACATAATTATCGAACATGGTTATGTCAAGGAAGGATATCCCGTTACTTGTGCCGACATAGAGAATATTTTTCGTGTCGTCATAATGGAGTGAAAATACTTCGTCTGACGGAAGACCTGTTTGCCTGTTAAGCAGTTTGATTGAACTGCCGTCAAATAAATAAAGTCCCTTTATATTTCCGATCCAGATCCTTTTCTTACTATCTAACGCAAGCGAAGTTGAAGAGGATAAATCATATCCTCCAATTTTTGTGTAATTGGTGACCGAATCATTTTTTAGATTATACCGTGCAATTCCATTTTCGCCTGCAAACCAGACGTTATTTTCATTGTCATGATTGATTGAATTTATTTTTGAATTCAGAACCGGAGAAGAGGGGAAAAATGTTTTCTTCCATACTGCTTTTCCCGATGTATCGGGAATGATGGATATTTTGCATAAACCAAGACCTGTTCCTATCCAGATATTCTTTTTTGTATCCTCGTAGATATCGTGAACGCGGTTTATACTTGTGCTATCTCCATATATATGGAACCGGAATAATTCCGATTGTTTATCATTAAATTCGTTTTGGACGAGTATAGAATTCCACCCTGTTCCAAAAAGGTTTATTCCATTGCTTATTTTACAAAAAGATGGCTGATTGAAGATATAAAATTGTATCCCTTTGTAATGAATATTTGTCTCTACATTTCCACCGAACGCACCGCTTATATAAAATTCGTTATTAATATTCTTAATACTGTAGATATAATCCGTTAACGTTTTTTCCGAATTGCTTTTGATATGGTCGAATCTTCCGTTTTCCAACATGTTAACACCGTTAAAAGTCCCGATGATTAATTTCCCGGATTTCTCTTTGACAATGGAATAAACATTATTGCTGCTCAATCCGTCGCTTTCATTATAGCTTTTTAGATAAAGATTATTGAGACAATAAACGCCTTTGCCAAATGTGCTTATCCAGATATTTCCTTCACTATCTTCAAGATAATTATTGACAAGAGTATTCTGCAGTCCCATTTTACTTCCGATATCAATGATGTTACCAGAACCGTTCTGAATCAGATAGAAGCCTCTGTTCATAATCGAAAACCAAAGATTATTATTTTTGTCGCAAAAAATAGCGTTAACATCATTATTACCGGATAAATTTATTTTATATCGTCTGATTACATTATTGTTTTTAATCTTATAGATCATCCCTTTTGTGCCAATGAAGCAACTGCCATCATCCCCCTCAGATAGACAATAAACCGCAGCATCGGGTAAACCATTAATGTACAATTTTGAAAGAGTATCATTTATTAAATTAAATAATCCGCTTGTCGTTAAAACTCTTATTTCCCCATTCTTGATCATTTCTAATTTCACTATAACGGCGGGTTTAATATTAATAGGATTAATACTACCAGCAATTAATCTTCCGGTTTTATTTCCCCTGATTGAATTTATATACCCCGCGCTCCGGTAGGCGTAAATTTTTTGTTCATCGTTCCCCGAAGGGACGAGCAATAAATATGATAGAGAAAAACTTTTTCCGTTAATCTCGCTGCAATATTTTTCAATCCGGCCGTTTCGTAAAACATTGATCCCCTTTTCATAATTGCCGATATACAATTCGTTCTTTTCCCCTTCGGCAAGAGATATAATTGAATTGGAATTTAAACCATCGTTTATTCTGTATGTCGTAAAACGTTTTCCATCGAACATGCTTATTCCGTTTATTGTGGCAAACCAGATAAAACCGTTTCTATCTTGAATGATATCATAAACAGTAGAGGAAGCAAGACCGTCAGATGAAGTGTAGTGATAATATGAGGGTGTCTGCGAATTGAGTTGAGATAATTGAAGGATATTGATTAGTATAAATCCTAAAAACAATTTTACTTTAGTCAAACTGTATTAATCACTGCTTTCACTCTTTGTATAAATTCCGGCGTTTTCCGGCGTGACATTGCAATTTTGCTGCCATCTGTCATCGTCACAATATTTCCACTGACATTTGAATAGTCTTTGATATACTTCAAATTGATTAGGTGAGATTTATGAATTCTGAAAAATTTATCTTTTGGTACGGACTCTTCAAAATCTTTTAATGTGCGCGTTATTGTCGTATTTTTTCCGTTTTTCATCACAACTTTTGTATAGCAACCTTCAGCTTCCAGACGGATGATGTCGTCAATTTCTAAAACAGTAAATCCATGCGATGCGGGAAGAACCATTTTATTAGAGTCAACCATAGATTCAACTTCCTGCTCTTTATTATTTTTGATCATGAGCAGTTTTTTTACCGTTTGCTTAAGTTCTTTGATATTTACCGGTTTTAGAAGATAATCAACCGCGCCGGTTTTAACGGCGTCGATCCCAAATTCCTCATGTGCACTAACGAAGACAACCATAAATTTCCGGTTGTTGAATTCATTGAGAAAATCAAAACCGTCGAGCACCGGCATATTAATATCGAGGAAAACAACATCGGGATGATGAATCCCGACAAGTTCTTTTGCGTTCACTGCGGAATCAGCGCAAGCAAGAATTTCTATCTCACTGCAATACGTTTCAATGATTTTTTTAAGATTTTCCCTACCGTAAAGTTCATCATCAACGATGATTGCTGTAAGCTTAGTAATCACACTTTGTGTTGACATAATTCGCAGGTTTTGTTTGCATTTTACATCTTGAACAGATTTTAAATGCTTATTTAAAACGTAAGTACCTCTTTCACGCATTTGCAATCCAAAGGATTTATGAAATAAAATCCACTAGCATCATAGTTCCGTTACGTCTTTATTAATAAGGTAGTCATTTGAACACACACAAATGTGTAATATTTCTACGCATCATTCGATGATAACAGAACAACAGACAATTTTGTCGGTTATTAAAGAAGAAAAAAGAGACTGCTAGCACAATCCCATTGTCATGTTTATGCTTTATCCAATTTCCTACTAACACTTTATGGAATTAAAATTTTCTTTTGATTACGATTTATATCAATACTCCATCTCTTTAACTACGATTAAATTTACAGTAAATCTTTGCCGAGTCCCGGGCACTCAACTGGAAATAGCATCCGAAAGGATGCCATTTCTAGTTACAGTCTTGCGAATGGAAAACTACTTTCTATCACTTGCTGTGATAAAGCAATGCAAAATTATCACTCATAACATAGAATCACTCTTCTCCAAAATACATTGATAAAAACAACAAGATCCTTCGCTCCCTTCTTTTCTTGACTGAGTTCCAAAGGAATGCCGTTCAGAAATTAACCATTTCATGTGGCACAAGAAAAAAAGTCCCGCCCTTGGCGGAACGAAATTTAACGCACGCGATGAATCCTCGACGAGTCGAGTCGTCGACCGTTCGCTCTTGCCCGTTGATGGCGCGAATCGCGCCATCAAAAGTTCCGTCATTCATCGCTTTCCCATTCGCTCAATCCTCCTAAATTTCGCCTACCTCGACGTTCGCGAAGCGACACCTTTAGTGCAGGCAGGCACCCACGCACTTTAATACAATCTCTACAATACAACTAAGGGGCTTACGACTTGTTATCAAAATATATTTACCCAATTTGAGGTAGTATGGCCAATTTTGTATTCACTTATAACTTATTTTGGAAAGCAGTGTTGCGATATGAATATTTATCATGTAGCGGTTGAATGATACATGAATTCACACGAAATGGGATATCAGAATGATAAAGAAAATACTATCATTTTGATAATAAATCTGATCTAAACCTTTGTAAATTCTCCAGAAATGGAATCTTACCACTCGGCACAATTTGTGTAGCTTTTGGTCAGATGGCTCAGGCAGATTTTCATATAGTCATTTCTGAGATGATGCAGGAACAGCTTTCACTTCATCAAGTAGAACATTTGGTTCGACAGCAGTATATAGAATTCGTCCGCTCCAAATGTGAATCTGATGCTGATGCTGCACAAAAACTGGGACTTGCCCCGCCGAATTATCACCGAATGTGTAAAGAGCTGGGGATGAAGTAATGCTATTATTTGTATCCATCGTTTCTGTTTCCGCTAACAGTCCTCATCATTATGCTTATCCCAGTGTGTAATAAAAAACAGAATCATATTATTTTTAGAGAGACAATTCCACTGCACTATATTTCGGGAGATTCTTTGATGTCTCAAAAATCTCTTCTCTGATAAACCTTTATTGAAAAAATTTATGAAGAATTTACTATCGTTTGTTCTCGTCTGCCTCGGTACAGTTTTATGTTCTGCTCAACAGTCAGATTTGCCTAAAGACATCACTGTATTCACTACGGCAGAAAAAACGGATTACCGGTTAACACGCACAGGAACAAATCCTTTTCTACCTTCGATACAGCCACTTGAATCAGAAATTTGCATTTTTGTCAATCCCCAGAAGACTTTTCAGACATTCCTCGGTATTGGCGGTGCAATAACGGATGCTTCAGCAGAGGTATTTGCAAAGCTTCCGGCCGCCAAACAGCAGGAACTGTTAACTGCATACTATGACAGCACTAAAGGAATCGGGTATTCATTTGCGCGCACAACAATTCACAGTTCAGATTTTAGCAGCGGAAGTTATACCTATGTAAAAGAGGGTGATAAAGAATTGAAGACATTTTCAGTTGAGCATGATAAACGTTTCCGGATTCCGCTCATCAAGCAGGCAATAAAAACTGCAGGCGGAACATTAACACTGCTTGCAAGTCCGTGGAGCCCCCCGGCTTTTATGAAAGATAATAAATCAATGCTTAAAGGAGGCAAGCTGCTACCGGATTTCTATAAGAGCTGGGCGACATATTTTACAAAATTCATCAACGCATACGAAGCCGAAGGAATTCCGGTGTGGGGTGTTTCCGTGCAAAATGAACCGATGGCAACACAAAAATGGGAATCATGCATCTATACCGCCGAAGAGGAACGTGATTTTCTGAAACTCTATCTTGGACCAACAATGGCACAAAAAGGATTTTCAGAAAAGAACATTATTGTATGGGACCATAATCGTGATTTAATAAACCAGAGAGTCAATGTAATCTACAACGATCCCGAAGCTGCCAAATATGCATGGGGTACAGGATTTCACTGGTATGAAACTTGGGCTGGCGGCACACCGATGTTTGACAACGTCGGAGCAGTGAACGAATCATATCCCGACAAAAAACTTCTCTTTACTGAAGGATGCGTTGAGAGTTTTAACGCAGAGCGTTATCAATACTGGCCGAACGCTGAACGGTATGGGACGTCAATGATCAATGATTTCAACAATGGAACAGTAGGCTGGACTGATTGGAATATTCTGTTAGATGAAAATGGAGGACCGAACCATGTCGGCAATTTCTGTTTTTCTCCTGTACATGCAAATACAATAACGGGCGAATTGATCTTCACCCCTTCGTACTATTATATCGGCCATTTTTCAAAATTCATCCGTCCAAATGCGAAGCGCGTTAGCACCGTCAGCAGCCGCAGTCTATTGCTTAGCACAACATTTGTCAATGTGGATGGTTCAATGGTTACAGTTGTCATGAATCAATCCGATGTACCTGTAACGTACAAACTTGTCGTTGGTTCTAACTCAGCGGTGCAAACTATCCCTGCAAGAGGAATTCAAACGTTAATCTATTAATTCAATAGCGCTACTGGTTACTATAGAGACAAAACATGAAAAAAATATTGTGGATATCTTTTATCATTGTGTTCACCGCAATGGCTCAACAAAAATCAATCGATCAACGCATTGATTCCGTTTTGCAGTTAATGAATCTTGAAGAAAAAATCGGTCAAATGAATCAATACAATGACGATTGGAAAGCGACGGGTCCCGTAACAGTAGATAATGACAAAGGAACGCAAGTTCGTTATGGACAGTTAGGTTCATTGCTGAATAGCTTGGGGACTGAACGGACAAGAAGCTGGCAAAAACTGGCAATGCAATCTCGTTTGAAAATACCGCTCCTATTCGGACAGGATGTTATTCACGGATATAAAACTACATTTCCAATTCCATTGGCCGAAGCTTGCTCCTGGGATTTGGATGCTATTCAATTATCGGCAAGAATTGCTGCAACGGAAGCAAGTGCCGGAGGCATCCATTGGACATTTGCACCAATGGTTGATATTGCTCGCGACCCTCGCTGGGGAAGAGTGATGGAAGGTGCCGGCGAAGATCCATATCTCGGTTCTCTGATTGCGTCCGCACGAGTAAAAGGTTTCCAAGGAAATACATTGGGAGATGTAAATTCAGTTATGGCGTGCGCTAAACATTTTGCGGCATACGGTGCCGCTATTGGAGGAAGAGATTATAATTCCGTTGATATGAGCGACAGACTTTTATGGGAAGTATATCTTCCCCCTTTCAAAGCTGCTGTTGATGCAGGAGTGGCAACATTCATGAACTCATTCAACGATATTAACGGAGTTCCTGCAACAGGAAATTCTTATTTACAAAGAGATATTCTCAAAGGAAAATGGGGATTTAAAGGATTTGTCGTCAGCGATTGGGGCTCCATTGGTGAAATGATCAATCATGGTAATGTAACAAATGGATATGAAGCAGCTTTATCCGCAGTTACCGCTGGCAGTGATATGGATATGGAAAGCCGCAATTACAAAAATCATCTGATGCAATTGGTAAAAGATAAGAACGTTTCGACTGATTTGATTGATGATGCAGTTCGAAGAATCTTACGGAAGAAATTTGAGCTCGGTTTGTTTGATGATCCTTTCAAATTTTGCAATGCCGAACGAGAACAAAAAGCATTACATAATCCTGAACATGCCAAAGCGGCAAGAGAAATTGCTGCAAAAAGTATTGTTTTATTAAAGAATGAAAATAATTTGTTGCCCTTATCCAAGAATACAAAAACAATCGCGTTCATCGGTCCGTTGGTGAAACCTCTAAAACAAAACAAAGGATTCTGGGATATCGAACTGCCGGGAGTTGATTCTAACTTTATTGTATCCCAATGGGAAGGCCTAAAAAATAAAATAGGCAAAGGAACAACATTGCTGTATGCACAAGGTTGTGAAATTGAGGGAACCAATAAGAATGGATTTGCCGAAGCTATAAACGCTGCAAAACAGGCCGATGTTGTCATTCTCAGTATTGGCGAACGAAGAGATATGACCGGAGAAGCGAAAAGCCGCAGTGATATTTCTATTCCCGGCGTACAGGAAGATTTACTGAAGGAACTTCTTGCAACCGGAAAACCGGTGGTGGTTTTAATAAATACCGGCCGTCCATTAGTATTTAATTTCACTGCTGACAATGCTCCCGCCATATTATATACGTGGTGGTTAGGGAGCGAAGCAGGAAATGCTATTGCCGATGTGTTGTTTGGGGATTATATTCCTGCCGCTAAACTTACAATGACTTTCCCTAGAAGCGTTGGACAAATACCGATCTATTACAGTCATTTTAACACTGGCCGTCCTGCTATCAATGATAATAATCATAATTATAATTCTTCCTATACAGATTTATCCATCTATCCAAAGTATGAGTTTGGTTATGGATTAAGCTACACCACGTTTCAATACAGCAATTTGCAACTGAATAAAAAGAAAATGACAAGCACTGAAAAAATTGAAATCTCTGTAACAATCGCCAATACAGGAAAATCTACCGGAGAAGAAATCGTGCAGTTATATCTCAGGGATAAAGTTGGGTCAATTGTCAGGCCCGTCAAAGAGCTGAAAGATTTTAAGAAGATAAAACTTATGATTGGTGAGCGTAAAACAATTCAATTTGTGATTGATAAGGAAAAGCTTTCGTTCTATAATCAGCAATTACAGTGGGTAGCTGAACCCGGCGAGTTTGATATAATGATCGGAGCTTCATCGGAGGATATTAGAGTAAAAGATAATTTTGAATTTGTGAATTAATATCTGAACAAACAGCAAACTCCTGTTGTAGTCCATGCATTATCCGCTATACTATAGATTTTACGATTACAATTTTGAAATTGATACCGGGCTGCACCGGTGGATAGACAAAGCAAGCTGAAAACAAGGAATTTATTATACGATCATGAGATCCAATTCACGACAAGAACCAACGATTTAAGACTTTCGTGTTACAAACGTACTGACGAATAAATAAATATAGAATCAACAGGAAGTATTTTCCTAAGTGGTTGTATTTGTTATAGATTCCTCAATAGATTTGATGACACCTTTTTCATGAATCTAAACATGGCCAAACACTCTTTCCGAAATATATTCGCCTATGGATAATGAAGAAGTCGCTGCCGGAGAGGGTGCATTACAGACATGGATAGTTGATGTCTCTTCGAGAATATAAAAATCATCGAGTAAGTTTCCATCATAATCGCACGCTTGAGCTCGAACACCGGAACCGCCTGCAACAAGATCTTGTTCGGTAATTTCCGGAACCAATTTCTGTAGCGCTTTCGTAAATGCCGTCTTATTCAATGAACGATAAAATTCCCCCGCACCCATTCGCCAATATTTTCTGGCAATCGATCGGAATCCCGGCCATGCAACAGATTCAAAAATATCTTTCACATTAAAACTGGAACGAGTATATCCTTCACGAGCAAATGCAAATACGGCATTTGGTCCAGCCTCGACATCACCATGGATCATTCTGGTAAAGTGAACACCGAGAAATGGAAATGAAGGATCGGGAACCGGATAGATAAGATTTTTTACAAGATATTTTTTCTCTGTTTTTATTGTATAGTATTCGCCGCGGAATGGAATGATTCGCAAACGGAGATCTTTTTGTGTCAATCGTGCTATCCTGTCGGAATGTAATCCTGCACAACTAACAATCACTTTACAAAAATATTCACTTTGTCGTGTTTGGACAAGAGAGCCATTATTTTCCTTTTGAATACCAATCACTTTTTCTCCGCAACGAATCTCCACTCCTCCATTCAAGAGAATGTACTTCATGGTATTGGCAACTTCACCAAAATCTACAATACCGGTCTGCGGAACAAAAATACCTTGGATGCCATTAACGTGCGGTTCAATTTCTTTTAACTCGCCGGCCGATAATTCTTTTAATCCGGCAAGTCCGTTAGCAAGGCCTCTTTCCAATAATTTGTTTAATTGAGGAATTTCTTGGTCAGATGTTGCAACGATGATCTTGCCACATATTTCGTGTTTAATTTCATTTTCTCGACAAAATTGCACCATCTTTTGATAACCGCTTACACAATTTTTGGCTTTCAGACTTCCCGGCTTGTAATAGATGCCTGAATGGATTACTCCGCTGTTATGACTGGTTTGATGTTGAGCAACAACAGATTCTTTTTCGAGGATGAGAATTTTACGCGATGACTGTTTAATGTGAATTTGTAGTGCGGTCGCCAAACCAATAATTCCTCCCCCTACAATTATTATATCGTATTGTTTGCTCATAGTAATTTTTCAATTTTGTAACGCGCTTGGAAAATGCAGCTCCATCGACTCCTTCAAATATGAATGGCTGAACAAATTGAGTATATTAATATATCTTTTTTTAGATTAGGATATCTCACTCTACTCACTATCAAAGATAGAATTTACATTATGAAAAGTACCTTTGGATTTACACTCCGTATTTCTCTCACTTTATGTTTTATCTCTTCACTTTCGATTGCACAGGGGATCGGAAATCTGACTGAGATTCAGATCCGACAGAATCAACTGATACTAAACTGCACTTCAGACCAAGTAGTCATCAGGGCTATATCCGATAATGTGGTCCAGGTAAATTTCCGACCGAATCGTATAAAAAATAATGATACGCCAGTTTTGGGTGATACAAATTGGACATACTCTTCAGCAATCATCGACACCTCATCTGATCCTATCATCTATAAAACGAGCAAATTTTTACTTGAAATACATCGATCACCGCTTCGTTTTGCGGGATACGAATCAAGCGGTAAACTCCTTTTTAATGAACCGGCAAGCGGCGGATTTATTTCCAACGGACTTTTTCTGCACGCAATCGGTAATAATTTTTACGGCATCGATAACAATGCTACCGGAAGTCTCACCAAGAACAATGGAGCAAAGATTGATGCTGGAGCTCAAGGTGGCGCAGGAGCACCCTTTGTCTGGACAACAGATGGTTGGGGGATGATGATGGATACCGATGGAGGGTCGATTTCAATTTCAGGATCGAGCGTACAATATGTGCAGAGTTCGGAAACCAATAAAATTGATATTAATGTATTTTTCCTTTTTGGAACCCCAAAGGAAATCTTTAAAGGAATGACGGATGTTTCCGGTAGAGCGCCGATGCCTCCGAAGTATACATTTGGATTTATGAATACAGAATGGGGAATAGATGAAAATGAATTACGGTCGAATGTTCAATCCTACCGTACAAAAGAAATTCCGATTGATGCTTACATTCTGGATTTTGATTGGATGGCATGGGGTTCAGATAATTATGGTGAATTCCGTTTCGGTGATAAGTTTCCTTCCGCCCCTTCTGGTCAATTAAAACATGACATGGATTCTGTCGGATTAAAACTTATGGGAATTCGTAAACCTCGTATCCACACAGGAACTGTTCAAGGAAATTACGCGAAAGACAATGGCCTCTTCATTGATTATGTCAATGACTATTTCAGCGGAAAACAAGTTGGAAGATTAGATTTTCGAAAAAAGGAAACACGGAATTGGTATTGGGATTCGTTCGTGAATAAAGGCGGTGCATATCAAAATGGCATTATCGGATATTGGAATGATGAGAGTGATGAGTATGGCGGAAATTTGATGACTCTTTATATGGAATCATCAGAATACGAAGGGCAACGCTTATTTAATGATCGAAGAGTTTTTTCACTGAATCGAAATTTTTATCTGGGGGCACAACGGTACGCTTATGGCTTATGGTCTGGAGATATCAATACAGGTTTTGCCAGTATGGCAAATCAACGCCTGTTTATGCTCTCCAGCATCAATCTCGGTGTTCCGTGGTGGGGAATGGACATCGGAGGATTCAATGGCAATCCTACACCGGAAAATTATTACCGATGGATTCAGTTTGGCGCGTTTGTTCCGATCTTCAGGGTGCATGGAACATTGAATCAGGAACGGGAACCGTGGAATTATGGAACCGAAGCGGAAGCGATCGCAAAAAAATATATCCGTTTGCGGTACGAACTTCTCCCATATATTTATTCTGCAGCTCGAAAAACTCATGAGCTCGGAATTCCCATGGTTCGTCCCTTGATCTTTGACTATCCTCAGGATGCGAAAGTCATCAATATATCCAGCGAATGGATGTTTGGCGATAACATGCTCGTTTACCCAATCGTCGCACAGGGAGCTACTGTTGCCAATGTGTATTTTCCTGAAGGAGAATGGATTGATGCTGTTACCGGACAAGTTTTTAATGGGCCAGCATATGTTAACGTTTCGGTGACAAAAGAAGATATCCCGTATTTCATCAAATCCGGATCGGTTATTCCAACTGCAAAGGTAGGAGCATTTGTGGATGATCCGAACACACAGAACATTCTCGTCTTAAAAGGTTTTGGAATTGGATCGGGATCAACGATTCTCTATGAGGATAATGGAACGAATTATGATTATGAAAAAGGAATCCATACAAACAGAATATTCTCACATCAACGAAATAATGATAAAGCAACAATCTCTATCGGTGCTCCTGCAGGTTCATATGTTACTCCCGTACGAGATTATATTGCTGATTTTTGTTTCACTCATATGCCCGACTCCGTAACAGTTGATGGACAATTGATTTCATATGTTTCTTCAGACAGTGTTCGTAATTACTCCATTAAAGCATGGGGTTACGATGAACAGCTCAAAAGCACGTTCGTCCGACTTCCCGATAATCAATCAGCACACATAATTTCTGTTTATCTCGGACTCGACAAAATAGCACCAAAAGTCGATACAGTCTCCATTCTTACAGACTCAACACTCTATGTGCAGTTTGATGAGCAGGTCTTGCTTGGAACGAATGGTTCGAGTGCAGAAAATCCGGCAAACTATTCCATTTCCGGAGGGATCACGATCAGAAAAATTGTATCGAATATGCAACAGAATGGAGTAACCCTCTACACGTCGAAGCATCAAAAGAAAACAAAATACACATTGGCAATATCTAATATTGCCGATCAAAGTGATCAGCACAATGTTTTGAACAAAGTAGAATTCTCGTATACAATGCCGCGACGAATGAAAGTCATACTACAGCAAGGGATGAATGGTTACAATGGAACAACTGACACACATATTGCCGAATACATGCCCAATAACAACATGGGAGGCAATGACCTGTTTGAGGCTTGTCGTTTCGGAGGTAGTAGTAATAATGATGATAAATCGGCGTTAATCCGATTTGATCTTACCGGAATTAAGATTGTCGATAGCAGTCTGGTAAAAGCAGAATTACTTCTTACGCTCGCTGATAATCGAAACGGTTCCATTGAAAAACAATTGGCTTCCTATCGCGTATTGACACCGTGGAATGAAGGAACAAAAAGCGGAATTGACGGGAGCCTTGCCGATCCAGAAATGGTTACATGGAACAGCGCAAAATATAATGTACTTACCTGGAATACTGCCGGAGGAGATATTACTCCTTCATATTCATCTGTGGTTACCGTCAACAGCAATACTCAAAGCGAGTTTGCGTGGGATATTACAGACTATGTTCATTATTGGAAAACAAATCCTGCTGAAAATTTCGGAATATTATTGAAGGAGCCAGATCCTATAGCACAGAATGGAACGAAAGTTTTTTATTCAAAAGAAAATTCATCGAGTGCCGTTCGACCACAACTGATTTTTACATATAAGGATGATATCGACGATATTGGATTGAGTGTGCACAATGGCGCCTCAGTTATTCTTCCGGAAAATTTTCAATTGGAACAAAATTATCCCAATCCGTTTAATCCCATCACAACCATTCGATATGCGGTACCCTATTCTGCTCATGTGAAACTGACCATTCACGACATTCTTGGGCGTGAGATTGCAATGTTAATGGATAATGAACAATCTGCCGGGTGGAAAGAACTTCAATGGAATGCAAACAATGTTTCTAGCGGGGTATATTTTTATCGATTGCAATCCGGAGGTTTTGCCGAAATGAAAAAAAGTTTACTGTTAAAATAATCTTCAGTGTGTGCCTCGTTCCAGTCCCACAACTACGTTTTTACTTATAAAGAAAATACCAACATCTTAGCCGTATTTTTTTGTTAAGCACTGCAACTGATTTATGTGTCAACTATATCGTCATGAGGCATTTCTGTATCGATTGGATTGTTCGTTCAATATCCTCCTCCGAATGCGATGCCGAAATAAAAGCTGCTTCAAATTGAGACGGCGGCAGATAGATTCCTTGTTCCAACATGAGCCGAAAATATTCACCGAACTTCACTGTATTACAACTCCGTGCATCATTCGCATTATGCACTTCGTTTTTGGTAAAGAATAGGGTAAACATTGATCCGACTCTGTTCACCGTAAGGGGAAGATTTTTATCTTTCGCGATACGCAGAATCTGTTTCTCTAATGTTGATCCTTTTTGCTCCAATTGCGTGTATATCGAACTGTCATTTTTTAAGATGTTCAATAGCGTCATACCTGCAGCCATCGCCAATGGATTCCCCGACAAGGTTCCCGCCTGATACACCGGACCTGAAGGTGCAATCTGCTGCATGATTTCTTTCTTTCCTCCATACGCTCCCACTGGCAGGCCGCCACCGATGATCTTTCCGAGTGTGGTAAGATCAGGTGTAATATTATATAATTGTTGAGCTCCTCCAAGTGCTACACGAAAACCTGTCATCACTTCATCGAAGATTAAAAGAATATTTTCTCGAGTACATAAGGTGCGAAGTTCAGTCAAAAAATTTCCTTGTGGTGGAATACATCCCATATTTCCAACAACCGGCTCGACAATGATTGCCGCAACATCTCCTCTATGAGCATCGACAAGCGCTTGAACCGATTGGATATTATTAAAATCTGCAACAAGCGTTTGACTAGCTACCGATGATGTAACACCGGGACTATCCGGAACACCGAATGTTGCCGCACCTGATCCCGCTTTAATTAAAAATGAATCGGCATGACCGTGATAACATCCGTCAAATTTTATGATCTTGTTTCGTTTGGTAAATGCGCGAGCCAAACGGATAGCACTCATTGTAGCTTCCGTACCTGAATTCACCATTCGAACCATTTCCACTGCAGGCATTATGGAATGGATTAGTTCGGCCATTTCCACTTCACGTTCCGTTGCTGCTCCAAAACTTGTTCCATCAATTGCGGTTTTTTGAATCGCTTCAATAATGAGCGGATGTGCATGTCCGAGTATCATCGGACCCCATGATCCGACAAAATCGATATATTCATTTCCATCTTCATCCCACATTTTTGAACCGAGTGCTTTTTTTATGAAGACAGGATTCCTGCCGACAGATTTAAACGCCCGCACGGGTGAATTGACTCCTCCCGGAATGAATTGTTGTGCTCTTTCAAATAATGTATCGGATTTTTTTGTGTTCATGGATTTATTTCCTCGCCAATACTTTTGCGGCATCTTTTGCAAAATACGTTAAGATAAGGTCGGCTCCCGCACGCCTCATACCGATGAGTGTTTCCATCATTACTCGCTCTTCATCAATCCAGCCATTTCGCGCGGCCGCTTTAATCATTGAATATTCGCCGCTGACATTATACGCTGCGGTAGGAATATTGAATGTATCCTTTACTCTGCGGATGATATCCATATACGCAAGAGCGGGCTTCACCATAATAATGTCAGCCCCTTCACGAATATCCTGCTCCACTTCACGGAGCGCTTCGTTAGAATTTGCCGGATCCATTTGATGCGAACGGCGGTCACCAAACTTCGGTGTGCTTTCAGCCGCCTCTCGGAACGGTCCATAATATCCTGACGCGTATTTTGCAGCGTAAGACATAATCGGAGTATTCTTAAAATTATTGTCATCCAATATTTTGCGAATTGCACCGACACGACCGTCGAACATATCGGACGGAGCAATCATATCTGCGCCCGCCTGTGCATGGGTCAATGCTTCTCTCGTTAACAGTTCCACTGATGCATCGTTGACAATCTCGTCACCATGAACAATACCACAATGCCCGTGCGAAGTATATTCGCAGAGACATACGTCGGTGATAACGACAAGTTCGGGAACTTCTTTCTTTAAAGCCCGGACTGCCTGTTGAATAATTCCGTTTTCGTCGTATGCTCCGCTGCCAACCTCGTCCTTATGATCCGGTATGCCGAAAAGAATCACTGCGGGAATTCCTAATTTATACGTTTCAATACTATCGTTAACTAGCTCATCGATGGATTGTTGATACACACCAGGCATTGATGATATTTCTCGTTTGATATTCTTTCCCGGAACGACGAACAATGGATAAATAAAATCGTTCGGTGCTAACTCCGTTTCCCGCACCATACTGCGAAACGCAGGAGTCATTCTCATTCTGCGAAGACGTTGGTTCGATTCAATTGTTATTTTTGTATCAGCCATGGCAGCCTCATAATGTTGTTCGTGAAGCAAGATATTCATTAACTCGTTGACTTATTTTCCCGGATTGTATCACACAATCACCTACGCTAATCCCATCACGATAATTACCGGAAAGGAAAATTCCGGGGTGACGTTCTTCAAATTGTTTCATTTGCTCCACAATGTTGAGATGCCCTATATGGTATTGCGGAATTGCTTTCTCCCACCGGGTAATGTGCGTAAAAACAGGTTCGCCATCCACTTGCATCAATTCCTTCAATTCGGTACTTACAGTTTGCAAAAGTTCGGCATCATTCCGAAGAGCATACTCCGGCTGCCGTGATCCTCCCACAAAAACTGTTAGAGCAACTGATCCTTCGGGAGCTCTTCCTTCAAATAATGTGGAAGACCAGATGACCCCAAGAATTTGCCGTTGTTCTTTTGCGGGAATCAAAAATCCGAAACCGTCTAATTGACGGTGTACTTGTTTTGACTTGTAGCCAACAAATACTTCTGTTACTGGAGGATAAACAATATTGTCAATACTTTTGGACAACGTATCATCAAATGGTTCGATCAATCGGGCTGCAACTGAGGCCGGAACGGCAAAGACAATGCTATCTGTATGATGTGTGTGCACTGATCCTTTTGTAGAATAACGAAGAACATATCGTTTCCCTTTTTCGTCGTACTCCAGCCCTTCAACATTTGATGAAGTTTGGATATCATTTCCCAATGCCTTAGCGATTGCATCCGGCAATGTTTGCATTCCATTTTTGAATGAAAACATTTGTGCCCGGTCTTTTGCCACTTCTCCCCGTTTCTTCCGCTCGCGAGCCCCACCAATTTGCCCTCGAATTAAACCGCCATATTTTTCCTCAAGGGCATATAATTTAGGAAATGCCGCACGCACACTTAATTGTTCCGGAGCACCAGCAAATATTCCTGCAACAAATGGATTAATCGCATAGTCCAGCAATTCTTTGCCAAGACGTCTCTCGACAAATTCGGCAATCGATTCTTCTTTTTTTGCTCTTCCAACGAACGGTTCCTTCAGTAATCGAATTTTCCCTGACAAAGACCATAAGTTGGTTCGTAAGAATTTTACCGGAGACATTGGAAGTGGGTGTAGCATACCGTTGCGTAAAATGTATCGGTTATTTCCGACAGGATTTGCATAGACAAGTTGATCGGATAAACCAAGATCAGCGAACAACGTTTTAAATAACAGAGATGTTTCCAGCGCACTGTTCGGACCGGTTTCAATCAGCCAGCCGTTGTTGCGGATAGTCTTCATCGTTCCGCCGACTGTCGCATCACGCTCCAGAACTTTGATTGAATAACTCTGCTTACGAAGCCACCACGCTGTCGTCAGTCCGGAAATTCCACCGCCAATGATTGTGATTTGAGAAGAGGTCATTATTTTGCAGCTAATTTTTTCTCTACAAGATCCGATAAACATCCGATAAACAGTTCATCCGTTAACAACGCGGGCATCATGTCGTAGTATTTCACTCCTAATTTCATTGCCTCATCTCGCGCTTCGATGTTGATTTCGGAAAGAGTTTCGATATGGTCGGTAACAAATGCAATCGGCACAACAAGAAGATGTGTTGCTCCCTCATGTCCTAATCGTTCGATTGTTCCGGTCAATGAAGGGGTCAGCCATTTTTGCGGGCCGACCTTACTTTGGAAACATAACATATGGGGAAGTCCAAATTGTCCGCGCTCTACAACCAGTTCGTACGTTTTTCGGATATGATGCGAATAAGGGTCACCATCGCGGACTAATTTCATTGGTGTGCCATGAGCACTGAACACAATCTGCACTTTTGATCTTTCGTTATTCGGCACACGGTTTAGCGCGCAGCGTATCCGCTTTACAATGGCATCTATATAAAGTGGGTGATCGTAATAGTGATCAACAAGAGTCGTGGGAATACTCGGAAGCTTTAATTCTTTCACTGCGCGTTTCCACTCATTCACACTTGACCCGGTCGTTGCTTTACAATAATGCGGATACAAAGGCAATAACACGATCCGATCTGGTTTTGATGCCATAACGTTTTTTACAATCTCGGCTGTCAAAGGATGCCAATATCGCATCGCAATATGCACATCAACATTATACCCCTTCTCTCTTAATGATCCCAATAAACTCTTTGCCTGAAGTGTCGTCTGTTTGAAAATTGGAGATCTTTTGCCGATCCGTTTGTATAATTCCTGTACTTTGGGTGCACGACGGGATGAAATGAGACGGGCCAATGATTTCCGAAACAGAAATGCTCCTGGAATATCAATGATATCCGGATCACAAAACAAATTATAGAGAAATGGTTCTACCGATTCAAGACTGTCCGGTCCCCCCAGTTGAAGCAGCACAACGGCAATTTTTTCTTTTTTACTATTCATAAATGACTAAACAGTTTTAGAGAAGATCGGTTTTTCTTTCATCATGGCATCAATATATGCATCGAATGACATGGCAATATTCCGGATGACAAGCCTGCCAAGACCGTGAACCAATATCTTATTCGGTTCAAGAGTTACCAGACCATCATCAATGAACGGTGTCAATTTGTTAAAGGCTGGTGCGAAGTAATCCCGAAAATTAATCTTATGTTTTGCTTCAACCGACGGGATATCAAGTTCCATGTCGCACATGATCCGCATTATCACATCTTTCCGAATGTGGTCATCATCGGTCATTCTGTATCCGAGCGTCGTTGCAAATTCATTCTTTCCAGCTGCATCGGTATATTCTTTTACTGTTTTTAAATTTTGGTGATATGAATTCCTGAAGTGACCGATAGCAGACATTCCGAATCCATACAGATCACATCCGGCTTTTGTAGAGTATCCCTGAAAGTTGCGGTATAACGTTTTATTTTGTTGTGCAATCGACATCTCATCGGTCTTTTTTGCAAAATGATCCATGCCGATATTCCAGTAACCGGCATCAAGAAGTTTTTCTATTGTCATCTTGAAAATTTCGAGCTTCTCTTCCACTGTTGGCAGAGTTTCAGTCTTGATCACTTTCTGGTGCGGTTTTAGCCAAGGAACATGAGCATAATTGAAGACGGCAATTCTATCCGGCGAAATATCAATTACTTTATCCACCGTCTCTTCAAACGTTTTTAATGTTTGATACGGCAGGCCATAGATCAGATCAAGATTGATGCTGGTAAAACCGAGACTGCGGCTCCAATTCACTGCATCCCGTGTGATCGATTCAGGCTGGATTCGATTAACTGCCTCTTGTACTTTTTCGTTAAAATCCTGCACACCCATACTCACACGATTGAAGCCGCTTTCACGCAATGCTTTCATATGTTCATATGTCAGCCCGCGCGGATCAATTTCCACGCTCGCTTCAATATCGTTGTCAAAATGAAAATGATTTTTAATGAACGAACCGATATTGAGAATCTCTTTCGGATCCTGATACGATGGCGTTCCCCCGCCCCAGTGCAGCTGTGTCACTTTGCGGTTTCGAGCGATCATTGGTGCGACCAGTTCAATCTCTTTTTTCAAATACTCATTGTATTTATTAATGAGACTCTGGTCGTGAGTAACAAGCATTGTACAGCCACAGAAATAGCAGAGTGTGTCGCAATATGGAAAATGAAAATAGAGGGAAAGATCTGCATTTTCATCGGCAGAGTTCGTCTTGAGAATCTCTTCCTTGTATTCTTTCGGACCAAATGCTTTTGAAAATAGAGGTGCAGTAGGATAACTGGTATATCTCGGTCCCTGCCCGGAGTATTTTTTTAAGAGTGCAACATCAATTGATTCAAACTGTTTCATCGACTTATTTCGCTTTCTTGTGATACTGCATGCTGTGTGTCTTCACTGCATTAATAAATGCCTTCACATTTTCTACCGGTGTTTCGGGAAGAATCCCGTGTCCGAGATTAAAGATATGCCCCGATCCATTACCATATTTTTGAAGAATCGATTGCACACCTTGTTCAATCCGCTCTGGAGTTGAAAACAACATTGTCGGGTCAAGATTTCCCTGCAGCGCGACCTTGTTTCCAATGGCATTCCGTGCTTTTCCAATATCTGTTGTCCAATCCAACCCTACAACGTCCGCACCAATCTCAGCGATCTTTTTAAGCGAGTGGCCGCAATCTTTACAGAACACGATGACCGGGACATTTTTCTTTTTCACCTGTTCAACGATCTGGTGAATATAACGGAGTGAAAATTCTTCAAACTCTTCCTGTCCCAGTATTCCACCCCACGTATCAAACATCTGAACGATATTTGCTCCTGCATCCACTTGTGCAGAAAGATAATCAGCTACTGATTGTGCAAGTTTCTGCAACAAGATATGCGCCTGCTGCGGATGGGAAAAAATTAATTCTTTAATGTAGCGATAATTCTTTGATCCTTTTCCTTCTACCATATACGTTGCCAGTGTCCATGGCGAACCGGAGAAACCAATCAGCGGAACTCTCTCTTGCAGTCGTTCTTTCGTCACGCGCAGGGCATCCATCACATATCGCAATTCTTTGTTCGGATCGATTGTGTGGAGTTTATTTATATCGTCGACAGTACGTATCGGAGAAGGAAAGCGCGGTCCCCCTTTTCCTTCTTCAACTATCAACTCCATGCCCATTGCTTCCGGAATCACGAGGATATCGGAGAAAATGATTGCAGCATCAACACCGACCAGATCGACCGGTTGCACAGTCACTTCGGCAGCAAGATCGGGCGTTTTGCATAAGGTGAGAAAATCTACTTTATCCCGAATTGCACGGTATTCAGGTAAATACCGGCCTGCTTGCCGCATAAACCAGACCGGGGTTCGTTCAACAAATTGTTTTCGTGCAGCTCGTAGTAACAGATCATTTTTCAAGTGAACATCTTCTTTCATGTTAAGTTGTATAATAGTTTCGGATCGCCTTTGCAAATGCTTCCGCCGTTGAATGTGGTGAAACCAGCACAAGATTCATTCCTTCGCGCCGAGCAGCATCGGCTGTCGTTTGACCGATAACAGCAACATCTATATTTTTTATCGCCTGTTGCGTAGCACGCAAAACATAATGAGCAACACTGGAAGGACTAAAAAATGTTATCATGTTCGCTTTCTCTTCTATCGTCTTCAACATCTTCTTCCGTTCATCAGTAAACGGCGGTTCCTGCGTACGATAGATCGTGATAGAATCAACCCTTAATCCATGTGAAGAAAGAGCCGTTTCAATATCACTCTTTGCAAGATTTCCCTTTGGAAACAAGAACCGTTCCCCTGCAACTGATTTACGCACAATTTCCTGAGCTAATTGTTCCGCTGAAAATGTTTCCGGTATTTTTTCTGTCTCCATCCCGTATCGATCAATTTCTGATTTCGTTTTTTCACCAACCACATACAATCTGCATTTTTTCATTTGCTCTATGCTAAGATGATATTCCGCACGATGAAAAAAACACTTAACCGCATTGGCACTGGTAAAAATAATTCCCGCATATGTGCTCATTACAGCAATTGCAGTATCGCATTCGCTCCATGTTTTCGGCTCTATAATTTCGACCGTAGGGAAAAGAATAACCTGTGCACCATATTGTTCCAACAGTTGAGAAAAATCTTTCGCCTGCTCTATTCCTCTGGTGACAGCAATTGTCTTGTTTCGAAGAGGTAACTGATTGGCATTACGATCATCGCTCACGACGCAGACTTCCGTATTTCTTCCAAAATCTCTTTTGCTCCGTTTGACATCAATTCCTTTGCAAGCGCAGTGCCGAGTGTCTCCGATTCTTCCGGAACGCCATTGACCGATCCTTTTACAATCCTTTTCCCATCTAGTGAACCGACCATTGCATCCAGAAAGAATTTCCCTTGCTCTATTCTGCCATACGTCCCTATTGGTATTTGACAGCCTCCTTCAAGATGACGGAGCAGCGCACGTTCACCGAGTGTTGCTTGGTATGTTTCTTTATGTCCTAACGGAGAAATCAATTTCAATATTTCAGCATCATTTTCCCGGACTTCAATTCCTAACGCCCCTTGCCCGACTGCGGGAAGGATGAACGCAGGTGAAAATACTTCGGAAATCATTGATGTCCAGCCAAGACGGGTCACTCCTGCTTTTGCCAACAACATTCCATCCCAGTCACTTTGTTCAAGTTTTTCTTTTCGTGTTTTTAGATTCCCACGGATGTCGATGATGGTTAAATCCGGCCTGTGATGAAGCAATTGGCATTTTCTCCGCAGACTCCCTGTTGCAATCATCCCACCCTTCGGAACATCATTCAACGATGAATATTTTTTCCGCGGATGAGAAATAAAGACATCTCGAATATCTTCCCGTTCGGATATCGCACCAAGAATCAATCCGGGATTCAACTGTGTCGGCACATCTTTTAAGCTATGGACGGCCAGATCTATTTCTCCGTCAAGCAATGCCCGATCCAATTCCTTTGTAAAGAGTCCTTTGTCACCAATTTTTGAAAGGGGTGAATCCAAAATGATATCACCGGTCGTTTTAATTTTTTTAATCTCAACGGTAACGGAAGGATGTAATTGTTGAAGTAAAGAGGCAACGTGTTCAGATTGCCAGAGAGCCAACGCACTGGCCCGTGAACCAATAATGATTGTATTATTCCGCACGTTCTGTCTTTTCGGTATGTTGTGATTGTTCTTGTGAATGATGATAAAGGCCGAACAAATCGCGAATAGCTTGGAGTTTTGCTTCCTTCTGCTGCCTGGTGTCCCCTTTTCCATTTCGCAATTCAGAAGCCGGCAGTTGAATCAGACGGTGAATAATTCTTCGTGTAACCAGTTCGACTGTTTCTTTATCCTTCTCACTGAATTTATGGATGTGATAATCCAATTCCTCTTGTCTGATGGTATCATATAACTCACGCAAACGATCGATCGTTGGAGCGATAGCATGTGATTGATACCAGCGATTAAATTCAGTCAATTCTTCTAACATAATCGCATTGACTGAAGGGATGCACGATTTTCGACGTGCATGATTTTGTTCTACAATGTGGGAAAGAGAATCGAGATCATGCAAGAAGATGTTTTCAAATTTATTAATGTCCGGATCAACGTTACGGGGAACACCGATATCGATGATCAATAAGGGGGATTGCCTTCGTCCTTTATTGATATTTTTGAATTGTTGAGCATTCAACACATAATCCGTTGCGCCAACGGAAGAGATAACAATATCAACTTCAGAAAAAGTTGACATAAATGATTCAAAGGGAACCGGTGATGCGTTTAAAGTCGCCGCAACTTCTTCCGCTTTCTTCAATGTGCGGTTTGTAATCAATAATTTGCCAATTCCGCGAGCAACCAGATGTTTTGCAGTCAGTTCACCAGTTTCACCGGCACCGATCAACAGAACAGTTTTTTGGGATAGGTCAAAAAAGATTTTTGCTGCAAGATCGACCGCAGCATAACTTATCGATACAGCACCTTTTGATATCTCTGTTTCTGTTTTCGTCCTCTTCCCGGCATGAACCGCCGATTGAAGAAGCTTATTCATCACCGATCCGCTCACTTTTGACTCGGCGGCAATTGCATAGTGATCACGAATCTGATTTAAGATCTGCACATCTCCCAAAATCATCGAATCCAAACCAGTTGCGACTTTAAACAAATGATTAACAGCGAAAATATCCTTTAAGTGATAAAAGTGCTTTTCCCCAACAATCGGCGATGCTTTTTTTGTGGTAAGTATTTCCTTGGTCAATTCCGACGTCAGTTGTTCTACTGAAGTGTCAAGAATCTCAGATTTTGTTACACCATATAACTCTGTTCTATTGCATGTTGAAATCATAAAACATTCGTCAAAAAACTTTTCCTTCACTGCCGGTAAAAACGTACGTATCTCGTTATCTGAAAACCAGATCTTTTCCCGTACTGCGACGTCCGCCGTCCTATGATTAATACCTAAAAGATATAACATGTAACTATTTGATAAAAAAATGAAACGATGTTAAATACATGTTAATAATTGTCAACGAAAACACCGTGAACAAAAAGCCGGATATTGCTAAATGCATTACTTGGCGTCCTCGCCTTTTTCCACTTTGGATAAGATAAATTTCAACCGCATACATACTCCAAATAATAATTGTGCCGATGAGTTTTGGATCAAGGTATGAAAAATTATCAATTGCACTCGGAAGCCATACATACCCTATCACAATTGCCACACTTAACGGAATGAATCCAATCAAAATTCCTTTTTTCGTCAGATATTCCAATCGCTCCAAACTTGGAAGATTATCAAAAATAATCCCGAATGAGTTCGATTTAAGAGCACGATATTGAAGCAGGTACATCAGGCCATACACTGCCGCAATCGTGAAGGCGGAATATCCTAAGAGCGCGCTCAGAACATGTATCCCAAGCAAATTATTGCGCAGCACCTTATCGACCACATAGACATCTTCAATAAACAGTGAGGATATTACTTGAAATACTAACGCAAAAGCCAAAACAAACAATCCCGTATTTTTTATCTTGGTTTGCATTTCAATAACACGATATGATGCCGCAACAGAAAATGCTAACAGCGACATAATTTCAAAAACCGAAATAATGGGAGGGTGTTGAAGATCTATCGTGCGAAGAAGTAAGTAAAAAAAATGTGTTACGATTGTTACGAATAATAAAACTGTTTTGAATTTTTTTGCCTGTTGCTGTTGCCTGAAAAATGCAACAGCATAAGCCGCTACAGTAATACTGTAAAATAGCGGCAGTAGAATTTCGAATATTTTTCCCATTTGGTCCATGATGTACCCTAATGAAATCACATGTAGCAGATGTTCGTTCAATGGTGATCGCCTAATAAAATGCTCTTTTGCTAGTCGATCAGTTATGGATTTTTATTCAATAATTAATCAAGAAAGGTGCCAAAATTAGTTATTGTTTTCTGCAAACAAAGACATTTATTAAAGACTTATTTGTCGATTTTAAGAAAAACTGTGGAAATTTCTTATTTTAGCACTTAAATCCTACTTAATATAAGCAAGATTTACCGTTCTTACACTATTACGGAAAAATTTGACCAACGCTTAGAATGGAGTGAATTATTCCAGAGGAAATAATGACAGTAGGTGGAAGGATTTTTCCTATGCCATACGGTGTAGAATTTTTTTGAGGTATCGATCAGATTCGAAGTGAGGCAAAGGGGTTGCAGACTCTCTCCTTAACTGCTCGATCACAGCACCACAGCCCTCGTCAAATGAATCTCAAAATTGAAAGTACCTTCAATTGTCACACTGAGCGGAAACTACGTGCGACAATTGAAGGGAAGCACGCCACGGTCTCGTTCGGCATAACAGTGATTCAATGTTATTGCGTTTCTTCTAAATAGAAATTGAGACACGTGCATAGACAAATCTTCACACAAACGGTTCACTTGAGAAGTAGCATCTTTTTCATTTGCATCTTTTCTTTACTTTGTAATCGAACAAAATAGATTCCGCCGGCAACCGTTGATCCGTCAAATTTTTCTGTGTAGAAACCGGCATCCTTAAATCCATTCACGAGAAAAGCAATTTCCCTGCCGAGAATATCATGCACTATAAGTGAAACATTTCCGGAAAGCGGTAACTCATACGAAAGTTGTGTTGTAGGATTAAATGGATTTGGATAATTCTGCCGAAGAATAAAGTATTCCGGTATATTGGCCGAATTCGTTTTCACGGATGTCGCCATTTCTGATAGTGGTCTTTTCCATATACCATCGGCAGTCCCAGCAAATAGATTTGAACCAAATACCGTTAATACATTCACCCTAGGACTTGACATCCCAGACGTGGCTTTTGTCCAACCTGATCCGCTATTATTCGAAAAAAGAACATCTCCATTTGTTCCGGCAAAAAGCGTAGTGTTATTAACGGCAAGCGAAAGTGCATATTCATAAGGATAACCGGTATTTACCGCATTCCAATTTGCGCCATTATTAGTTGATCGAAAAACAAATTCCTGAGTTCCGGCAAAAAGGTTAGTTCCAATTGTTGCAAAAGCATACACATACGTATTCGTCAAACCAGAACTGAGTGTGAGCCAATTTGTGCCCCCATTTGTCGTGCAATAAATTCCATCCGTAGTGCCTGCAAATAGATCTGCACCGTTTGTCGCTAATGTGACGAGATTTAGTGATGATGTAATTCCAGCACTTATTTTTGTCCAATTGGTTCCTGTGGTAGAGTGATACACTGCACCGCCGGAAAAAGAATATGTGCCAGCATATATGTTTGTACCGATTACGGCAAGTGCGGTAACATCGGTTTCCGATAAGCCGGTGTTATTGAGTGTCCAGCCGGTGCCATTGTTCGTGGAAATAAAAATACCTCCATCAGTACCTGCATAAACCGTTCCCAGAGAATTTACTGCCAGCACATTTATAAATTTATCTGTCAATCCTGTGTTTACTTCGGTCCAGTTTGCACCATTGTTCGTGGAAAGAAAGACTCCATCCCCTTCCGTTCCGGCAAAAAGATTTGTACCGGAAGAAGCAAGAGTGATTACATATTTTCCGGTCAATCCGGCTGTGACCCATTGAGCATCTGTCTGAGTGCCAACAATTAACAAACACAGTAATAATCGTAGATTGGTTTTCATCTGTTCCTCCCTTTTTTGAGATTGTAAGAAACGACAAAAAATTCCGAGCAATAACACAACGAATTTTTTCACACGGAGATCACGACAGCAACTTGCTCCATAAACAAAAAATCCTCTTTCACGCATCAGCGATCCAGAGGTTCACTTGTATAGGCTTTTGATAAAACCATCCCCCGTGGTTCGATGCATGCCAATGCGAGATTGTAGAGAAGATTCGTCAGAGAAGCAATGCGACTAAGCACAAGTTTTTTTATTTTTACTTTTTAAAAGATAAAAAACTCCGTTAAGGTTAGACTGGTTCGGGAATTGCGCTATTCATATTAAGTGAATATATTCATTCGTTTAAAGACGATAACCTTGTTTACACTCAATAATTACAGTTATGATAAAACATCTCCTCTTCCCAATCCTATTAATATTGATTATGAATACACAAATGCTTGGACAATCGACTGCCTCCGAACCGCTAAGAATCGGAGTGATTGGTCTTACACACACTCACGTTCATTGGATATTAGGTAGGCCGGATCGAGGTGATATAAAGATTGTGGGTATTGTTGAACCCAATCGAGAACTGGCTCAACGGTACACAACTCAACATAATTTTTCCATGAAGATTGTCTACAACACAATGGAAGAAATGATTGCCGCCGTAAAACCGGAAGCGATAACGGCGTTTGGGACTATTTTTGACCATCTGAAAGTTGTTGAGACATGTGCGCCACTCGGCATTCATGTAATGGTTGAAAAACCGTTGGCCGTGAGTATGGACCATGCAATCAAGATGAAAGCATTCGCCGAGAAACATCACATTCAATTACTGGTCAATTATGAAACAACATGGTATGCTACAAATCATAAAGCGTACAACATGGTTCAAAACGGAGCAATAGGAGAATTGCGAAAGATTGTTGTCCATGACGGACATAAAGGACCAATCGAGTTAGGCATTAATCAAGAATTTTTGGATTGGCTTTCAGATCCTGTAACCAATGGAGCTGGAGCACTCACAGATTTTGGCTGTTACGGAGCGAATCTTATAACGTGGATGAAGAACGGTGAACGGCCTGAAGCGGTAACGGCAGTTGTACAGACAATTAAGCCGGAGCTCTATCCGAAAGTGGATGATGAAGCGACAATCATTTTAGGATATCCAAAAATGCAAGGCATCATTCAAGCGTCTTGGAATTGGCCAATCTCAAGGAAAGATATGGAAGTGTATGGTAAGACAGGATATATTTTTAGTGACAATCGTTCCACCATTCGTTTTCGCTTAAACGAAAGCACAGACGAACAAAAAGAAACATTAGCAGAACGGCCTTCGCCGTACGATGATCCATTTTCATTATTCGCTGCGGTGGTAAAAAAGAAGATCACATTGCCTGCGTACGATCTCTCCTCTCTGGAGAATAATATGATTGTAATGGAAATATTAGATGCGGCAAAGGAGAGCGCTAAGACCGGAACAACCATTCTACTCAAAAAATAATATGATGACCAGATCAGTGATTCTCTTCCTCCTTTTAATTTTTCAGACTCACAGCAGGAATAGTAATTGTAAATATAGTTCCACTCGGAAGGTTGTTCCTAATTTGTAGTGAACCGTTATGCTGGGTAACAATTTGATGTGTGATAGCTAGTCCCATACCCGTGCCGGTAGATTTTGTCGTAAAATAAAGATTAAATATTTTTTCTTGAATTGCAGTTGGGACCCCCAATCCCGTGTCAGAGATTTCAATCATCACATCGTTACCGATTTGGCTTAATCTCAAAGTAATTACTCCCTTTTTTGGTGTCGCTTCCAAAGCGTTTTGCAGCAGATTCAACACAGCCTGGGTCATTTGTTCGGAATCAATCGATAATTGAATTTCTTCCGATTGAAACGAAAACGATACCTTCTTCTCCTTTGCTTGTGACTGGAATAACGTCGCTACATGGTTAATGAAGTCCAATGAAGAAACATGCTTTTGTACTATTGTTTTTGGTCTGGCAAACTTTAAAAATTGTTGAATAATCCCATTAATGCGAATCGATTCACGTTTGAGTACACCGGTTAGCTCCTTATATTCACGGACTCCTTTTTTAGGTAAAAATTCTCTCTCATATCGTTGCGCAATCATCGATATGGCATTCAATGGATTCCGAATTTCATGTGCAACACCGGCTGCCAATTCTCCCATTGCGGTCATTTTTTCTTTTCGCTGAATCTCTTTTTCCAGCAGTTTGGATTCTGTAAGGTCTTTAATAACCAATGTTAATGTCTCCCGTTCTCCATTATTCATCAATGTTTCCGATGTGGAAACGGAAACGATTCGCTCTTTGTTTTTTGCACACAGCAATGATCGTTCCAGGTGCTCTTCTTGTTGAGAAATTAATGATAATAGACAAGTGCGGACATTTTCGGGAAGCGTTTCTATTGAATAACCGATCACATTCTTTGCATCGATATCAAAAAGCATCTCGGCCCGCCGATTGAATATCGTTACGTGATGAGAACCATCAATTGTGATGACCGCGTCATTCATATGCTCAAGAATATTACCGGTCAACGTCTGTATCGAACGATACTTTCCCGAGATGAGTTTTATGTTTTGTGAAGCAACAATAAATGAGACGATGATAACGCCAAGAAAGATAAACACGAGGGACATGATGACCATCCGGCCTTGCATCCGTTCATCAACGGCTCGTAGTTCATCCATGGAAAGTCCAATACGCAAAACACCGACTGTTGCTCCTTTAATTGATAATCGTTTTAGTACTTCAAATGTTGTACGCTGATGAAACATCATTTCTCTGCTGATCGTTGTATCGAGATCCAGCACAGTAAGTAGTGATGGATCATTTTCAACAGTCGACATTTCTGTTACATCTTTCGTTGCGGCAAGTATTCCTTCTTTATCCTGAATAACAACGTATTCAATTTCCGAATTGTTACCAAGATCGTTCACAAGTTTACCAATCCCAATCTGTTTTCGGAATTCGATAAACTTTGCCGCATCCAGATTAGCGACAATTGCCCCACCAGCACGGTTCGTTCGTTTGACTGCAACAGCGTACCGTTGACCTTCTTCAAACCGGGCTTCTTTTAACCCGATGACAATTTGATCGGTTTCCCCTCTCAAGATCCGTAACAAATATTTTTGAGGAGAGTGTTTTCCCGGAAGTTGTTCTTTGTGCATTTCGGGAAGATGGCTCGAAAGAATTCTTTTCCCCCTCCGATTAAAAACATTAATGCGATAAATTTCATTTTGTTCTGCTATTGCGCGTAACATGTTTCCATCTACTATTCCCATGCTGTCCAACAATGCAACAAAATGAGCATTGTTTAACAATCGCTCAGCCAATTGTTCTTCTATCTGATCGGTAGAAAGAACAACATTGGCACTGCTATTGATAATCGTTTCGGAAAGTGATAATGCATGTTCTTGAAGAATATGATAAAGTTCTTCGCGACTTTGGCGCAGTTCAAGAAATGCAGAAGTGAACATCAATACCGCTACGCCAAGCGTAATGGCAATAATGTATCGGGGTTTAATAATGGTAATAAAACGGATCAAGGGAACCTATAGTTACTAAGTAAGATGCTCACAATAGCAATAAGGATCCCTTTATGAACGAGTTTTTTGTTCTTAAAATCAAGGCATTCCTTTTAGAAAGGAATACCTACTTCCAGGGTAACGGCATTGTTGTTGTATTCATAGAATGCATCATTCGATGAGTTTTGAATGATATCAATTGCTCCTTTTAATGAAAAGCCGAGTTCATCAAAATTTTTGGATAAACCAATATTGATATAAGACCGCATATCAATCCGTTGATCAGCGACATAATTTCCAGCCATATCGTATGCGGCAAGTGATGAATACAGTTTGTTTTGAATTCCGCCGGAGAGTTTTAATGTCATCGATTCAGAAAGAAGCGATGTCACAGTCGCACTTGTATGCAATCCTTCATAGCCGTAATGATCATCAAAGAGTTCATCGTCCGAAATGAATCCATACTCAGAACTGAGATACCTGGTTTGTTTCTGAAGATTCCATTGATATCGTCCGGTAACACTTAACCCTATTTCATCGGATAATCGTTGCCCAATTTTTATTGTTCCAATAAACTGCGTAACACTTGGCATTAGAGATGATAAGACCCCTTTTCGCATGGATGAACTGGCCATTGATGGAGTTGAAGAATAGAACTTACTGCCAAGATCCGTTTGAATAATTGCTGTGGTGGTTGAGGTTGCGGCAAATGCTGCATGAAGAAATATTGAATGCTCCGTATAACTAAAGTCATCCAATGAAAAAAAGGTGATGTTCCGCAGTGAATACCCTGCTTTATGGATCATCCAATCAGCAACAAAATATTTGTAATTCATATTGCCGGAGTAAACGTTGTGATCAAAAATCGTGTAAGCATCCCTGTTCACACTTGTCCCGATTAATCCGCTTATGTTGAATGCATTTTCATTATCATCACCATAATACTGAGAGAAGTCAGCATTGAGCGAATGGAAATGATTAGTGCGTTCAAGCAGAGATTCAAAATAGGTAAAGGTTCCATCATAGGATAACTGAGTCAACGAGCTTTCTCCTTCTAATACATACCCTCCGGTAAAGTTCATTGTGGTAACATTACTTTGTAATTGAAGAGCGTTATTATTCACATTATCGTCATACATAGAACTTATCGTTGTCTGTGCTTCAACTTGGCCTACTGCATGTTGAGCAAACAAGACAATAATGATACCGGTAATAAGTTTGATTGTTTTCATTTTTGTTTTCCTTGTTGTCGTTTTCCTGATTGATTGGGTGATTGAGTTTTACCGCGGCGAAATCCAAGACCTTGTTCGCGAGTATCGCAGATTCCGTCTCCGTTTGTATCGATAAACCGGTCGTGCATTTTCATTTTTTGTTTAGCACCTGATTGTTGAAGTTCTTTCGTATCGTCTATGCCGTCGGCGTTAAGATCGTTAACAATGGGTGTTGTTGCCTTTTTATCCCCCTTCTTTTTTTCCATCGATTGTGATGATTGCGCCACAGTGACGGATCCGAAGAATATCGTCATCAGAAGGAACGTTTGAATGATGTTGTTCTTTTTCATTGTTTTGTACTTTACAGTGTAATGAATGTGTTTCGTTAAGAGTGCATATGGAAAGTTCACACCTTCCATATGCTAAAGAGCACCTTACTTTTTGCCTGTACGATTCATATTTCCCTTTGGTCCTGTCCCATCACAGATACCGGTTCCTGTGCAATTACCTTTTCCGGCACCATATCCTGTTCCATCTTTCGGTCCTTGACCTTTGTTGCCTGTACCATCTTTCGGACCCATCCCTTTTCCTTTTTGACCATTTCCCATTTTCTGGCCCTGATGTGTTCCGAAATTGTCACAAATTCCATCGCCATCTTGATCGACAAAATATTGACCGTTACCTTTTGGTGTTCCGGTCCCTTTTTGCTGTGCAAATGCAGAAGCTGTGAACATAACACCGAGTGCGAAGACTACGGCAAGTGTTAAAGCAGTGTTGATGATGCGTTTCATAAAACCTCCTATTGGATTGTAGTGTTGGTAAATCAGTTGTGAACTTGTTGCGTTCTGGTCATAGTATCACAACCACCGTGCCAAAACATTTTTAATGTTTTTGCTGAGAGAAATGAAAGATTTTAATTTACCGGTAAGATTAATCGACAAAATTGTCGAATCGATTCGACGTTTATGTCGAGCATAGAAATGGAAACGCGCTAGAAATTTTTCAAAAAATAAATACGTTAAGATTTGTTCTTCGCTCATAAGGAAAATATGCTCAGATCCTTCGCTTCGCTCTAAGGTAAGCATGCTCAGATCCTTCGCTTCGCTCTAAGGTAAGCATGCTCAGATCCTTCGCTTCGCTCTAAGGTTAGCATGCTCAGATCCTTCGCTTCGCTCTAAGGTTAGCATGCTCAGATCCTTCGCTTCGCTCAGGATGGCAGTGGGTGATGGTTGGAATGGAAGAAAGGGGTGCTCTTAAGGAAAGCGATGGAATTACTTTACGCCCCATTTTTTTAAGCGATAGCGTAAATTTCGTTCTGAAAGTCCCAGAACTTCTGCTGCTTTGGATTGGTTGTTGCCATGAAGGCGTAGAGCTTCGAAGATAAGTTCTTTTTCTAATTCTTCCACTTGATCGGAGAAGGAATGTTGTTCACGTTTCTTTTGGCTGATCTCGTGGGAAGTGCCGCGGACAATTAACGGTACATCCTCGGTGGTAATCATATCTCCCCTTGAAAAAATAACAGAGCGTTGAACAATATTTTCCAACTCACGCACATTACCGGGATAATCATATCGGGTCAACAACTCCCAAGCTTCTTTGGAATAGGACAATTTTTTCCGTTTATGTTCTTTGGCAAACCGAAGCAGGAAATGTTCCAAAAGCAATGCAATGTCCTCTCTTCGTTTGCGAAGCGAAGGTATTTCAATGGAGACAACATTCAAACGATAGAAGAGATCTTCGCGAAATTTCCCTTCGCTAATAGCCGTTTCAAGATTTTTATTGGTCGCCGCAACAACACGAACATCAACAGAAATCGTTTCGGAACCACCGACACGCTCGAATTGCTGTTCCTGCAAAATACGTAACAGTCGAACCTGTGTCGCGGGAGAAATGTCCCCGATCTCATCCAGGAATATTGTCCCGCCATCAGCAAGCTCAAATCGGCCGCGGCGTTGTTTTTCCGCGCCGGTAAACGATCCTTTTTCGTGACCGAATAATTCACTTTCCAAGAGATTATCATTCAGTGCAGCGCAATTGACCGCAATGAATGGTTTATTTTTTCGAGGACTATTGAAATGGATGGCGCGCGCAATGAGTTCTTTACCTGTTCCGCTTTCACCCCGAACAAGCACCGGAGCTTTTGTCTGAGCAACACGCGATGCAGTGGACAATACCTCCTGCATAGAGGCAGATTGGGAAACAATTTCTGTAAAGGCAAATTTATCGACAAGCTGTTGACGTAATGATTTATTTTCCGATATCAATTCCTGACGTTCCTGTAAACGCCGAATAAGAAGATCGATCTCATCCAGTTCAATCGGTTTACTGAGATAATCGTATGCACCGGCGCGCATTGCATCCACAGCCCCTTCAATCGTGCCAAAAGCAGTCATCAATACAACAACTGCTTCTGCATCAACCTTTTTTATCTCTTGCAAAAGATCAAAGCCGGTTTTCCCCGGCATTTTATAGTCTGTCAGAACCACATCAAAATGTTGATTGCGGACCTGCGTCATTGCTTCCTGAACTGAGGCGGCTTGAAAAATGGAATGTTTTTTCTTTTTTAAATAACCGGAGAGGACATCCCGTTGGGAAGGTTCATCATCAACAATCAAGATACGGAAGGAGTTCATCGGTCAGCTATCATTGCAACACTGAAACAAAACACATTATATTTTCGTTACAGATATTTTTTTAACTTTATTACTGAAAATTAGCCTTTTAATTGCAGAGAATAGAGGACATTGTGTACAGAAATTCGTGGCAGACATAACAATGAACATCCCACCCACAAATAGTCCGAAATATTGATGAAGTCCATTGATCACAAACACAAGAATCTGAACCAGACCAAAAGTAGCAAATAATAGCCGGACTATCTTCCTTTTTGTCATTCTTCCCTTTCGCGATGCGTGGCACTAGAAGTATCTCAAAAATGAATTTTATTGTCATTCTCTACGAGTCGTAGACCGAACTAAGTGAGGAATCTCGTTTTTATAATTGAAGACAAAATCGAGATTTCTCGATGCTTCGCATCTCGAAATGACAATGTTTAGGTATTTTTGAGACCACTCCTAATTATTTTATCCCTTTTTCTTTAAGGTATTGTTCAAAATTCTTCTTTTCAAAATGGTTCTCACCAATAAATGTTAATACATGGATGAACATTTTCGGCTCGGAAAATCCCGGAAGCACGGTAATTGGCTCGCCGTTTGTTTTCATAAACAATGTGGCAGGATATCCATCGACTCTCATTCCCTGAGCAAACTCACCCGGACTCATTTTTTGTCCTGAATATGTAATCTGCTCATTTCCCTCTGCGTTTAATTTGATCAACACATAATTTTTTTCAAGATATGCTTTTATTTTTTTATCCTTATAGGTCACCGTGTCCATTGTTTTGCACCATTTACACCAATCCGTATAGACATCAATAAGTACTTTTTTGCCAGATTTTTTTGCTTCGGAAATTCCTGCGTTGAATTTTTTCCACGGAAGGTCTTTCGCCAAAACAGTTGAGGATAGTGTAATAACAAGCATTACAAATAATAATCTTTTCATATGAGTCCTTCTTATCTTCTGTAAGCTACAACATTGTTTTATAAGCCGGGCATATCATACAATCCGCCGGCATTAACGACATCAGTATATCCTGCGTTCTTTAGCATGCGGGCAACGTACGCACTTCGCGCGCCGGAAGCACAATAGACGATGACCGAACTGTTTTTGTCTCCGAATTCACTCATCCTCAGCTGCACTTCATTTACCGGAATGTTCACTGCATTCGGAAATGCTTCTTCATTAAACTCTTCCACTGTTCGTACATCGACAATTTTTGCACCATTTGATATTTTGTCTGCTAAACTAGACATTTCTTTCTCCTTAAAATAAATATGATATTATATCAGACTTGTTCAAAATACATTAAAAAAAACAACAAAATACTTCACTCTCTTCTTTTCTTGACGGAGCAAGAAAAGAAGCAAAAGAACTCCTTGCGAAATTTAACGCGCGCGATGAATCCCGTTCGCTCTTGCCCGTTGATGGCGCGAATCGCGCCATCAAAAGTCCCGTCATTCATCGCTTTCCCATTCGCTCAGTCCTCCTAAATTTCGCACCCACACACTTTAATACGATCTCAACAATACACCAAAGGGGGTTTACTACTTGTTATAAAAATATATTTGTCCAATTTAAGTTACTACAGTAAATTTTGTATTCATTTAAGACTTATTTTGGACAGCAGTGATATTATATATTGAAATTCCAACCATCAAACCATTGTGCCGCGGAGTATCCACCCGTAATATTAAATATGTTAGTCCATCCTTCGGCTTTAAGAATCTGTAAACTCGTGTGTCCAAGGAAACCATCTTTGCTTAATAAATATACCGTTTTATTTTTCGGTATATCATCAAGACGATCTCGAATTTCATCTGCAGGAATGTGAATAACATTCAACAGAGGAGCTTTCGCCTGTTCTCCAACAGTTCTCACATCCAGAATAATTCCATTCCCTTTTTCCAACTCTTGCATTACTTCAACTGGCGTCTTTATTGGACTATATCCGCTGATATGATTGAGACCGATGAATGATGCCATATTTACGGGATCGTTTGCGCTGTTGTATGGTGGAGCATAGGCAAGATCCAATTCAGAAAGATCTTCCAGGGTCATTTTTCCATGAAGAGCTGTTGCAAGCACATCGATTCTTTTTTCCACTCCAGCTTCGCCGTATGCTTGTCCACCAAGAAGCTTCGTCGTTTTCTTATCATACACAATTTTCAATGCAAGTGGTTTTCCGCCGGGGAAATAAGTGACATGATTATCTTTAAAGACATAGGCAATCCCAACATCAAAACCTGATTCACGTGCCGCTTTCTCCGATAATCCTGTTGAAGCAGCAGTTCGATCAAATAATTTTACAACCGATGTCCCAAGCGCGCCCCGATACACCATCTTGCCGCCAAGCACATTTGTCCCGGCTATTCTTCCTTGTCTATTTGCAGGTCCGGCAAGAGGAATACGAACTTTCTTACCATGCACCTTATTTTCTATTTCTACCATATCACCGGCAGCATAAATATCCGGATCATTTGTACACATTGTTTCATCAATAATAAGACCGCCGCTTGGGCCAATCTCTAATCCGGCAGATTTTGCCAGCGTCAATTCAGGACGAACACCAATCGAAAGCAAAACCATATTTGCTTCAATTGTTGAACTATCACTCAGCGTTACACTGTTTTCTGCAATCGCAGAAAGACCGATTGACGTTTTGACAATGATACCTTTTTCTTGAAGTCCCGATTTGATCATCGCTCCAAATTCAGGATCCATCAAAATCATCACTTGTGGAGCCAATTCAACTAATGTTACTTCTATCCCTCGTGCATGCAGTGCTTCTGCCATTTCCAAACCGATAAATCCACCTCCGGCAACAACAGCCTTCTTTGGTTTTTTCTCTTCGATAAATTTATGGATGCGATCCATATCCGGAATTGTCCAAAGCTTAAAGACATGATCATTCACAATACCGGGAAGTGGCGGAACAATTGGTGAGCCCCCTTGAGCTAATATCAATTTGTCATAGGAAAATTGTTCTTCACCTTGAAGTGTTCTTGCAAAAACTATTTTTTTACTTCGCTGAATTTCGATTGCTTCCGTATTGGTCTTAACTTGCACACGATAACGACTGAAGAATCCTTCCGGAGTCTGAAGAAGCAGATTTGAGCGACGCTGAATATCTCTACTAATAAAGTATGGAAGTCCGCAATTGGCAAAACTAACATACGGCCCTTTTTCTAGGACTGTAATCTCTGCCGTTTCATCCAATCGTCGAATACGTGCTGCCGCCGTTGCGCCGCCGGCTACGCCGCCGATGATCAATATTTTTTTAGGATTGCTGTTTGTCATAAAATTCTTAAAAATCTCTTTATTCCATCTGTATTTGAAATAAGTCTAAATAGTCCGGTTGCACAGTTTCTTTCGTTGATATGATGCATCAAAGTACACTTTCGATTCAAACATAATCACAAAAAAGGAAGAAAAATTAAGAATAATACTCCAAGATCGAAAAAAATTGCATTTGAGAGGAATTCATGAGTGAAAAACTATTTTTATTCGGTTTTTTAAAATAAAAACGCCAATCGGATGACTGGCGTTAAAAATTAGTGTTGCATTTCAAGTGCAATAAGCGTTATTCTTTCATCGTGGTGAGATTAATTCTTGTTTCGGATTGCATGGTTGCCGGTTTTGACGCCTTAAACCCGCGCGTCTTCACCAAGAATGATTTCAAGTCTTCTTTAAGGTAATCATATCCATCAATACTTTCGATTGGCGCCGGATCAAATTTATCAGTCCGTGCAAAAATTTGCAGTACCTCACTTCCAAAAGGAGGTGAACATTCAAATTCTTGCGGTATCTCATACGCAACATTCACTTTGGTAGCATCCAGAAAATATTCATTATACAATAATGCCCGTTTCCCATCTGCCAGGTGATAGATAAAGCGGATATAAGAAGGCATATTCACACGAACAGTTACTTTCATCTTTTCTCCCTCGGTGAACAAATTCCCTTGGGTCTCTTTGTTCGTCCACGCTTCTACCATCAAACCTCCCCCGGCACTCTCTCCCTCTGCAAATATTTTTTGATCGGCAAGCGCACTTTTGTAATTTTCCGGCGTCATGCTTTTATTACTTGATGCAATGATTAATATCGGGACCGTCGCCTCAGCGCTGGCAATAATTCTTCCATCCTTCACATTCCTCATATTGATCAGGAATTTAACATTCTCTTTCTGTTCCCAATACGATCCGGTCAAAATATACGGCGCACCTGCCTGTGCAACGGCATCCCATTGAGCTACTTCCGGCAATTTTTGTTCCAGTACTTGATTGAAATATCGTGAGAACGAACTTCCAATTTTCGTATCCTGATAAACTAATGGAGTCACCAATGTTTGAATTTTTCCTGACTGCTTTTGTTCTGCCTGATCTTTCAATTGATAACTAAGAAACCATGCCAAGTCATCCACCGTGTTGATTGGACGTTGAACGATCTTTGACACCGCTTCCCGAATTTGGCCGACGGTAACTTCATTTGTTTTTGCAGTTTGTTCCAGTTCATTTAAGGAATTTGAAACTTTTACAAATGTAAGGATCGATTGCGATTCTTCTAATTGACGAACCAGCGGATAACAGCTGAGATATTCGTTTAAAGCCTGAGTGGATTTTTTTTGCCCCTCCATTGTTTTTGCCAGTTGTATTTTGTCCTCAATCTCTTTTTTCAGTGCACTTACTTTAGAAGAATAGAGCAAAACAAGATGGTCCCTTTTCACAAACACAAACGCATGGATCTCCTCTTCATCGTCATCGTAAAACGTTTCAGTTTCTAATCCTTGAATTTCCAGATTGGACGTTGATTGAGTGGCACTGGAAAAAAATGATGAAAATGCACCTCCGGTCTCCTCCGATTTCGCAGCAACGGTCGATTGAATATTAATTCGGATCTTTTCAATAAGATTTTTGCGGGCGTCGGCAATAGCATTCCCTTTTGCCTTTTCTTTTTGAGCATCATTCTCTACCGATTCAATCCCATACCCAGTAAGAAATTGAAACTCGGGATGCTTTGAACTTTTCCCCTGCTTTGTCACCCATTCGGGTGTTTGGCTGAAGAGCAACGATATTGAGAAGACACAAAGAAGAGTTTTCATAATAAACCTTTATACTAAAAAAATACGGCACGTGGAGTACCGTAGTTTTTACGCTAACGATTTTGCGATACCACTTTGTTAAGATACCGTGAGATCACTTCAGCAGCAACATTTTTTTTGTCTGCACAAAATCCTTGGAATATAAGCGGTAAATATAGACGCCGGTAGCGAAGTTTTGAGCATTCCATCGTGCTGTGTAATAGCCCGCTTTTTGGTTTCCATCCATCAACGTCGCAACCTCTTGTCCTAAAAGGTTATACACCTTTAACACAACTCGTGTATCTTTCGGCAGCTGATATTCGATAGTCGTTGCCGGATTGAATGGGTTAGGATAGTTTTGCGAAATGGCAAAAACTTCCGGAACGACCGGACGCCAGCTAATAGACGAAGTTCCTCGTGCGATATATTTCACTGCTCCGCGATAATCGTAATATACTGCCGATAATTCGATTGGTTCTTCCGTTAACTTCTTCGTGGTATACAGTGAAAGTGAAAGCGCCCGATCGATATTTTTCTTTTCCAGCGTAGAATCGAACGAAGCAACAGTAAATGTAATCAAACCGTTATCGCCGTTTTTATTTACCAAAGAGAAATTGTTTCCTTCACTGTGCGCTTGAACGGAATCGAGAGCAAATGATCCCACTGTTGTCTTAATATAGACTGCGACTGCCCTCGCTGAATCAATTTTTGGTAATTGGATTGTGAAGTTCTTCTTCTCATTCGGTTTTAAGTGTGTCTGTCCGACCAAAGCAACTTCCTGTTTTTCTTCCGTTGATCGTTTTGCGAAGAATGCATTCGGCACAGGATTTTCTACCCACCAATTCCACATGCGTGAGAATGTCATTAAATCTTCAAAATCGCGGTTTTTATCTTTGGCAATGACAAGATTTGGAGGCGTGCCTGTTGCCGGACCGATATCGACAACACTTAAATTGTTATTGGACCAACCGTTAGCAAACACAGCAAGGTCGCCCGTGGATACACCTTTTACGCCATCAAAATCTGCAATGTACGGAACATCATATATCTTCACTGCGTTATTGGTATCGATATTCCACATTGCATCTCGTGACCGGACATAAAAGTAATATTTTTTATTGTTTTCAAGATTTCGAATGGTATCACTTGTTGATGCCAGCGAATCATACTCAGCAGGAAGAGTATTTTTATCAAACACATTTTGTGAATGATAGATATAATACATAATCGGCTTAGACGTATCTTTCGCACTACTCCATTGCAGAATCAACGAACCCAATTCATGCGATGCATTATCCAATACAGTGGTGATACCCGAAAATTCCGGTATTTTCGTATCCACAGTGAAAAGACCAGATTCGCCAGCAACGCCAGATCCGCCTCTTCCATTAGGAACTATTTTAATTTTTACTAAAGCGCCTTCGAAATTCGGAATCTCTTGCAATGGATTCCATTGGACGGACAATAATGATCCAAACTGAGTTATGGCAGATTGTGTACCGGTGATTTTTGATGCAGTTTTCCACTCTGTTCCATTATTAGTAGAATAGGAAATAGCAATTGATGCTGTATCATTATTCACTGATTCCAGCAGATACGAGATCGGGACAGATGACCGGTACGTTGCTGATGAGACTGTGACTGTTAATGCCTTTATTTTCCTTGATGGCACAACGGAAAGTATTGTACTATTTTGTTCACTGTTACCTACAGCATCACTCCCCCGAACCGCAAAATAATAGGTCTTAAATGCTGTTAAATTTTTAATCACAATTGTAGTATCTGTCAAATCTGTTACTATAGGTTGTGTATAATTTATCGTAGAAGATTCGGATTGATACAGCGAATACTTCATCGGTAAAGAATAATCATTTCCCCTATTCCATTGTAGGATGACTCCGGTTCCACTGGTATCCGCAATCGCAGCAACCAAGCCACCAAAGACGGGCGCTTTGTTATCAATTGCAAATTGAGAGGAAATAAGTGAAACGCCATCACCAGCTCTTCCAACCGGCACAAGCTTAAGCGTAACTGTTCCTACTTCTCCCGAAATATCGGCGGATGTATTCCATGTGAGCGTATCGTTTTTCGATTGAGTAATTTTCTGCGCTGAAACAGGAATTCCTTTAACAGTGTCATACACTATACCATTGATAGAGTGCAGAGCCACAAGACTAACTGTATCCGAAGTAGCCACAACAACCGAATATGGTATTTTTATTGCACCACGTTGTGTAACGGACGGAAGCGTTATCAATGCTATTCGTGATTTTGCAGAGGGAATTGCTGTGACTATTGTTGTGTTCGTATCAAGATTTCCCACAGCATCAATAGAACGAACAACAAAATAATATCGTTGAAAATTCTGAAGGTTTGCGATGGTAACCGAAGTTCCAGTAAGTTGGGTATCAATCTTTGAATAATTGAACGATCCATTTTGTGTAGCAATGAACACGCGATATGTTATTGGCGGAGTAATGTCCGCAGCTGCTCCCCACGAAATGGTAACCTTGTTCGTATCACCAATTGCAACAGTTGCCCCTGCAAATTGCGGTGTTTTATTGTCAACCGAAAATATCGGCGTTACCACTGAATCACCGATGCCGCCAAGTCCTGTCGGACTGATATAGAATTTCACTGAAGTCAATTCTTGATTTGGCAAATCGATTTTTGTGTTCCAATAGACTGTATCCTGTAATGCCGAAATGATAAGGTTAATTTTTCCCGAAATGTTACTTGTTTTCACGTACGTCTTACCGCTATCGGTAGAATAATAACCGGTAAGTGAAACAGTATCAGCGGTTCCTAACGATACCGTATATCGAATTGCAACAGTGCCGAATTTTGTTGAAGGAACAGTAGCAATCGGAGTGAGTGCTGTAATTTTTGGTAACGTTCGAGTAGTCTTTATTTGTAATACATTGCTCCAAGCACTCGAATCGTTTATTTCGTTTAGTGCCGAAATGCGATAATAATAATTTGTTGATTCTGTTAAACCGGAATCAATAAAAACCGGCTGCGCCGATGTCCCTAGGATTGAAAACTCGGATCCGTCCAGACTCCGGTAAATGATATATTTTGTTGGTGTACCACCTCCGCTTGACCATTGAATTTTAATTCGGGTATCTTTAATCTGCGATGCACTTAAAGAAACAGGCGTTTCTGGTTTTGCTATTACTTTTATCGCAAAACTTGTATCACCTGTTGCATTAAACGCTGTCTTTGCGCCTACTTTGTAAAAATATTTTCCTGAAGGACTCAACGTTGAATCGATGTGCAGTGTGTCCGATACCGTTCCTATGAGCGCAGTTGTTACACTGTCAGCACCTCGATAAATGGAATAGGAAACAGCATTTGCGATACTTTTCCAAATAAGTGTTGCACGAGTTTTCTGTATTGCTTGTGAAGAAAGAGCCGGGGCATATAATTTGGTGATAAATAATGCGGCATAACTTTTTTCACTTTCAAATCCTGTAATATCCACGGAGCTTAATCGATAGTAATATCGTTTCCCTGATTCTAAATTAACACTGGTGAAATTTGTTTGTATTGTGGAATCAATCAGCACAACGTTCGACGAATCCGATCCTCGGTAAATTTTGTATCGAGTCAATGCAACTTGTCCACCACCCTCTTGCCATGAGAGCGAGATATTCGTATTACCTAATGTTGCCGTTATATTGACGGGAGGAGCTTGGAGATTAAACGATTGTGGAGCTCTTGCGATCTTGGAAATTCTCACTTCATCGATCAAACCTTGCCACCGTTCAGCCATTGTGCCTGACGTTCCAATTTTCAGATCGGCAGTGTTTGCATCACCAATGTTTCCTGCTGCCGAACTCAACAGTCTCCCATTCACATACATCCGTAACGTTGTTCCGTCGAATGACCCGACAACGTGAGTCCATTTATTCATCGGTGCAAAAACGGTATCGGATTTCACTTCAGAGAGGATACTATTTTTTTTTGCGTTAAAGACATACCCTTTGCCGCTTTCCCATACAAGTTGGTAATTTATCTGATCAGACGTTCCTACTCTTTTACCAAGGATATGCATACTTCCAGAAATGGGATTGCCGGTCCGATAGACCCACGCTTCTATTGTTAAAGGATCGGTAGAAGTAAAATTAAGAGACGCTGAATTTGCAACTGTAATTTCATCGCTCGTCCCATTAAAGTTTCGTGCTCTGCCAAATCGTCCTGTAACAATTGTCGTTCCCGTTGCTATTCCATTGTTACTCAATGATGTTGAATCTGTAACGGATGTCCCATTTAATTCGTTCATGTGAAGAATCATTGAGGTATTTGCATCAACAAAATATTCACCGGCAAACAGACCAGTCGGTGTTGCAGAAAGTATTTGACTGTATTCTCCCTGTTGACCGACACTATCGACGGCGGCAACGCGAAAATAATATTTTTGATAATTGATAAGGCCGGAAATTACCCGCGATGTATCATTTTGATTTCCGGCAATAGTGGAATCGATCTGCTTTAGGGGAATGGCTGATGTATCGGCAAAGATGCGGTAGCGGAGAATGTCTTTGTCTGAGACTTTATTCCATTTAATGGTAACTTTTGCGTCGCCTGACAATGCAGAAACAAAGATTGGAATAACCGGAGGAGAATTTAGGGTTATTGTATTTCTCAGGATCATGAGGTCATTTACCGTTCCCGTTGCCGACAGGATATCGGTTCGTCCGTCATTATTAAAATCACCCAGCGACATTGAATATGATACCGTCGGTTGATATTGCGGCGACGCTTCGAATGAGTTTACGCTGAAGCTCGATCCGCTGCTGACGATCTTATTCCTGAAGATCGTTACTGGGCCCACAATCAGATCCGGCTTCCCGTCTCCGTCCATATCGTTTATCCCTAGCACGGATGATGCTGACGAGATCAATACTGCTGTCTGGAACGTGAGACTTCCCGGTGTGGTCGTGGTATTACGGTAGGCGTTAACACCAGAGACGCCAACGGTAAAGATATCCAACTTCCCGTCTCCGTTCGCATCACCAACAACAACTTTGTCCGAGTTACCGCTATTAGTACTGCTGAACTCAACTTTTGCGGCCAATGAGACCGTTCCGGGTGTGCTTGTATTCAGAAGAACACTCACACTCCCGAATGTGTTTGTGGTCGGGCAAGACGCGATAATATCTAGCTTCCCATCACTATCGATATCTCCCAACACAACATTCCCCGGCGAGTTGCTACTGGTCGATGCCGTTGCCTCTACCTTCGGAGCGAAGGAGAGCGTTCCGCCGGCTGTGGTGTTGCGAAGAACCGATATGACCGCGCTTGTGCTCAACACAACAATATCATTCTTCCCATCTCCGTCGATATCACCGATCCTCAATGAGTTAGGACTGCCGGTTGCCGATACCGCCATCGTCACCGGACTGGCGAACTGTACCGTGCCCGGAGTTGACTCGTTCAGATAGGCTGATACTGTCTTATCAGTAAAATTATTTACTGCGATATCTATCTTCCCGTCTCCGTTCAAATCTCCGCTGGCCATACCATACGGACCAGACACCGTGTTGACTGTTATCTTCGCATCAAATGAACCGACAGAAAATGCTCCGGTTCCAGTATGATTATTGCGATACAATAAAAAATTGCTCGCATTATAATCGCCGATAGCAATATCCGTCTTCCCGTCTCCGTCAAAATCTGCAGATGTTGAGCCATAGAGTAATCCGCCGCCACTGGTTGCTGCGCTGGTAACAGTCACCCCCGCTGCGAATGAGTTCGCATCAAAACTCTGAACACCAAGAAAGGTCGGCGTGAAGAATGACTTCGATGTTGCGGTGAGTCTTGTTGCTGTATCTGTGACAGTAATTGCTCCAAGAGTTGCGCCATACGGCACAGTCACAGTGAGCGTTGCTGCGCTGCCGCTGGACGGTGTTACCGATACCGCGCCAAAGATCACTTTATTGTTTGTTGTTACAACATTAAAGTTAGTTCCAGTGATCGTGATAACGTCGCCTGGTTTTGCGGAGGTTGGAGTGAATGAAGTGATCGTAGGAATATCCCTTGGCGTGAACCCTTGCGCTGCAGAGTAATTTGTGTTTCCAATACTGTTGATGGCTCTTGCGCGCCAGAAATACTTCGTGTTGGCAGTAAGATTGTTTATGGTAACTGTTGTTAATGCTGTAGTGGTATCAAATGTCGGTGATACAAAACTGCTGTCGGTTCCTACTTGAATACGGTAACTTGTTGCTGCCGTGGATGAGGACCAGTTGAACACCACCGGGTTCCGTTCGTTCGATCCATTCATTGGTGAGATCGGTGTTGGGACAGGAACATAGGCAAGAGTATTTCTATGTATTTGGAGATCATTTGCTGTGCCGGTGGCCGACATGATATCCATTCGCCCATCGTTATTAAAATCACCCAGCGATATTGAATAGGTGATGGTCGGCGTATAATTCGGCGATGATTCGAATGAGTTGGTACTAAAACTCGAGTTGCTGCTGGCAATCTTGTTCTTCATGATATATACGCCGCCTATAATCAAATCCGGCTTCGCGTCACCATCCATATCGCTCATCACCAGTGACGCGCTTGTTCCTACACCTATGATGACCCCAGCCTGGAATGTGCTCACTGATATCGTGCCGGGTGTCGTGGAGATATTTCGATAGATATAGAGTCCACCAGGACCCGCGGAGAACATATCCAGTTTACCATCACCATTAGCATCACCCAAAACGACACTCTTTGAGCTATTGGAATTGGGACCGGCGAAGTCCACTTTTGTCCCCAGCACAATCGCTCCCGGTGTGCTGTTGTTGGGAACAATGGAGATATTACCAGATGTATTAGCAACAGGCGAAGACATCACAATGTCGATCTTCCCGTCTCCATCCACATCTCCGAGTGCAATATTCCCATATTCGACCTCGGATCCTGCCGTCGCGTCCACACGAGGAGCGAATGACAATGCTCCGGATGTGCTGGTGTTTCTGTAAACCGAAATCAATGTACCAAGTGTACCCACTACCATATCCTGCTTCCCGTCTCCGTCAATATCTCCGATTGCTACGGTAATTGGATTTATCGGTGTTGAAACTGTCAGCGGGTTAGAAAACTGGACCTGTCCCAGTGTCGATTCGTTCAGATACGCCGATACTGTTTTATCATTATAGCTAACGACAGCAATATCAACCTTTCCGTCCCCGTTCAGATCGCCTGATGCTATTCCATACGGGTGCGATCCCGTATTGAACGATACCTTCGCATCAAGCGAACCTGTAGTGAACGTACCAGTTCCTGTAAGCTTGTTGCGAAAAACTGAAAAAATACTCGATGCTGCTTCAACGATAGCAACATCGGTATTCCCATCTCCATCAATATCTGCTGAGATTGAATTGTGAATGAACCCGGCTCCCGTTGTCGCTCCACTGGTAACCGTCACCCCCGCTGCGAACGAGGTCGCATTAAAACTCTGTGTCCCTAAAAAGGTCGGTGTAAACGTGCGCATAGAAGCAACGGTAAGACCATTCACCGTCACTGTAATGGGACCAAACGTGGCCCCAAATGGGACGGTTACTTTAATATCGGAAAGCGATGAACTGGCGACGCTTGCTTTCACTGCGCCAAAATAGACGATATTGCTCGCCTGAGTTGCGCTAAATCCAGTACCTGAAATCGTGATGGTATCGCCAGGCTTACCAAAGAGGGGTGCAAAAGAAGTGATGGAAGGAACCGAAGAACCTCTGCGTATGGTAAGATTATTAGAATAATTGCTTACTGCATTCGCTGTGTTGACTGCTGTAATACGAACATAGTAAAATGTTTGCAGTTGAATGTTTGTAAATGTTTTGGATGTATCACCGGCAGTGAGCATACTGTCAACTAATGTTGTCGGATCTTGCGATGTACTGAAGTAAATCCGGTATTTTGCAAAATCGATATTTGTATTCTTACTCCATTTAATTGTGACATTTCCTCCGGTCGTATCTGTTACGACTAATCCGCTTGGAGTTGTTGGAATCACAGTACTTTTTGTAAACGACTTCTCAATCACCACACTCCATTTATTATTGGAATCTTTCGCCCGGACAAAGAGTTTATGTGAACCGGCAGCGAGTCCGCTGATATCCGCAGTAAAAGATCCTGTCGCATCATTTGCGGATGAAATTGTTACTGCGGTACCATTTCCATATCCCGGGTCGGTGTTAAAATAATATTCTATCCTCGTAATATTTGGATTGGAAGCAATATTTTGAAGAATAAAAGGCTTTGAGACAGGAATTCCCCAATGCCCGTTCTCATCCATCGCCCGAATATATAACACATGTATCCCTTCGGCCACACCTGTAAGACTTGCGGTAAAATTTTTTGTCAGATTATTAGCGCTCGTAATTGTAACGCTCGTTCCACTGCCAAAGCCCGGATCGGTGTCGATAAAATATTCTACTTTGGTGATTTGTTGAGCATTCACGCAAATGTTGAATAGAAGGAGAAAAAGGAAAGTCTTGAAAAGTCTCATAATCATACTATTATCGTTAACAAATTTCAGTGAGATTAATTTTTCCCTTGCACTTTAATTGTTACTGGTAACCCTGAAGAATTTGACCCGGAAGAAGATGCACTAAAGAAATAAACAAGAGGTATAGGTGGAAGACCGGAAAGGACATATGGATCGCTCCCACCAAACACGCCGCAATCTTCGCCGTTAGAACCAGCGGCAAGAGCAGGAGAACCTGATTTCAACTGCATCCAAGAATCACCTGAACTATAAACTGCGAGATTATTTACTAAAACAGTGCTTAAATCGATATTTAGCTTATTGTTATTACCTGATGGAAGTGGACTTCCATCGCAGATATTATTTCGAGCAATCGATGTACCTGTTGAAATTGATGATGTTGTGATGATATTATTTTCCAATACTCCCGCTCCCAACCGCATTTGACTTGCCCCCCACAATATATTGTTGCGTATATCAACTGTAGCATTCGGCGAATAAACAGGATCAGCAACTGCAACTCCTTGTTGGATATAATTATTTGAAACAGTGATATTATTACATCCAGATGTCACGTCAATTGCTGAAACACTTGACGAATTGTAAATATAATTTTGTGTCACTATAACGTTAGAAATTGCAGAAGTTCCACCGTTTGGCGCTTGCCCAATTCGAATTGGTCTGGCAGTACTTGTTATACCAGAATTTCTCTTAAACAGAACATTGTTTGCAGAGATAAGAATATAATTATTGAAAACGATACCCATCACCGTTGTTCCGCCTGCATTTGACGTTATGTAAAGTGCATCAACAATAAAGGAGGAATTTGTTATTGTGCTTGCAACAGATGAAAGAAAATATCCAGGTCCAATAAGTGTCAGTTTTTTATCAATGGTAATGTATGGACCGGTTCCCCATCCAGAATATCCTGTCGTTGATCCAATGAGATAGAGTGTATCACCAGCAGTTGCACCTGCAACTGCGGATTCCAGTGTCGTAAAATCCGATGATTGCCCAACATTATTATTCACAATCCAAATTTTTGCATAAGAACCGACAGACAGTAATGAGAGCATTACTAATAAAAAAAGAAAACGTGATTTCATCTGATATTCCTTATAACTTGATTGATAAAATATTTAAACTTTTGTCGCTCGTGAAAAAGTGCCTGCGTAATTACATTTATTCTCAATTATCCATTATCAATTCTCAATTGCTTTTCTATTGTATTACCAATTTCCCATTCACCATCTCATTTAACCCGAGGGGAACATTGTTCGAATCGCGCAATGAAGATTCTGCTTTCACAAAGGTAATGATTGCATCGGCTTTGACTTTTGCACGGATAGATAAGGAAAGTATCACATCGCTCCCAGTTACCTGTTTTGCTACTCCTTTTTGCTGTGCCAGCAATGCAAGATTAATCACCATTTTACCACTCGATGGGGTCAGTAACTGCACTGTTGCATCAAGTCCGTTCTTTTTAAAGAGTGAGCCGGTAAGATCGTTTGCAGAGACAATTTCAATTTGGGATGGATCGTAGGTGAATGTCAGTTTTGCACCGGCAACACTGCTAATCTCCTCGCCGCGAATCTGGTAAGTTATTGTTTGTCCGGTCGACACTTTCAGCGCTCTGGGATAGAACCAAATGGATTGTGCCGGAATGGCGTTAACGATAAATGTCCTTTTTGGCGGATTCTCCTCGTATGTTCCATCCTTATGTTTTGCCCGGACAGAAACGGTATGTGATCCTTCATCAAGATCCGATACGGTCAATTGTCCTTCCGAAAAATCGGGTGACCATGCTCCGCCATCCAATGCATATTGGAATGCTATAACATCGCGTGTACCGGTGAAAGCTACTGTCACCGACGAAACGGAAATAGTCATACCGTCATTCAATGTTCCGCCGAAGGTGGTGACAGGTTTAATGTAATCTTTGCTGGAAGGATCAATCGCATTATTAATAGAGGAAAGATCCTGCTCTTTTTCGCAGCTAAAAAAGAGCGTGCAAACGAATGCGAAGAGGAGAATTGATGTGAACTTCATTGTTTACCTTTATAAATAAAATGTGACAAACTTATTTACCACGATCATTTTCTTGTTTCCAACGATACAGGAGTCAAGAATTTTTGAACATTGATTCTTTAATAAAAACTGACATTTCTCACCCCGTTTACGCAGAATGAGAAATGCAAAATGTACTAAGAGGAGTTACCAGGAAATTGATGCCATCACCTGACCGCCACTCTGTTGCGGAACAACATGCAGCGAAAGATTATCCGGAGTGGAATTCCAATCCGGTTCAAACAAGTAGACATCAAGAATGTTATAGAGATAAGTCCCCGCAAGTGCAGAAAGTGCAAGCATCCGCTGATCTTTCGCGTTTTGAAGATCATCGTATGCCTTCACTAACGCAGCCTTTTTCGCCGGAATTAATAATGGAATTGTCTCTTTTTTATATAATAGTGTTGCGGTATTAAATTTATCGGTTTTTCCATTCACATTATTCACAGTGAAGAGAGCACCTCCAGCAGCGGCAAGAAATGATACACGAATGAAATATCCCATCCCATCCCGTTCTTGATAAAACTGACCGCCACCGGGAAACATCATGGACTTCACCATGGCGCTTGAAGCAGTTTTCGGAACAAGCTGATAATCGATCTTTAATGATTGGTCAGGACGAGCGCTGAAGGATTGTTCGAATTCTTCATAACCTGCTCGAGTAACAAGGAGCGTATGATGCCCAATTGGAATCTCAACATTTTTCGCAGGAGCATCACCGAAAAACTGATCATTGAGGAATATTTTTGATTTTACTTTTCCATTCAATGCAAGCAAAGCTGTTGCAGGTTTTAGTTTTGCCAGCACATCGTACCGTTTGAATTCACTCAGAACAATTTTTTCACGGAACGGTTTGTATCCCTCAGCATTCACCTCCACGGTATACTCGCCCCATGGAACATCATTTAGAGTGAGAATAGTTTTTGATTCGGTTAATTCACCAATCGGTTTCCCGTTTAAGGTTACTTTCCCATCCACCTGAACGGATGATCCGATATTCAATCCCGACAACCTGATCTGTTCCATCGTGAGATCAATATTTTTTTCTTCCGCCGATGCAATTTGAATAGTCGATTTTGCACTTTTATATCCTGTCTTTCGTACTTCAATCTCTGCGCTTCCAAATTTTACTTTCGGAATTCGCAATGTGGGTGATGCTTTGCCTATCGATTTTCCATTCAAGAATACATCAACATCCTGTACCATACCGGTATTAATGATCAGATCGGAGTATTGAGCAGAGGAAGCCCCAATGCGCGCGAATACAAAATCGCCCCCTTCATCTCCCACTTCCTGAATCACACCATATTGTGGCATTTGTCTGTTCGGACTGTTATTTACCACCGGTTCTTGAATACTGGCAAATAATTTTTGTGCATTCAGGAAGGCATCTTTATTTTCAGATAATTTTTTAATCAAAAATTCAACAAAGACGCTTTTATCCGGTACAACTTTTAATGTTCCGCTCGTCATCGCTCGTCGGCTTGGTGTCTTGATCAGTTCCTGCATCGCAACATTTGCGTTGGAGAATGCATCGCGCGTCCGGAAAATACCTCCGGAGAAACATGCATCACTAATGAGCATGGTATGTTTTGCTTTGATCCCTTTCAGATAATCGCGAATGTCGCCGTTGGAGATCCACATATCGCGAACTTTTTGTTGTGCATCGGAAGGAAGCCAGTATCCTTGTCCGCGTTTCTCATCGAAGTATCCGTGACCGGCATAAAAAATTAAGAGATTATCTTTTTCGGAGATCTTGTCAACGTACGCTTCGAGCGTGGAATAAATATCGCGTCGTTTCGGATTTTTCAAAAAGGTAATATTGTCTTCGGCAAATCCGTAGTTATCCTGTAACACCTTTTTTAATTTTGTCGCATCGTTCACCGGTTCCGCCAATGGATTAATGCTGGGATCGGAATATTCCTGCGTCGCGATCAATAACGCATAGTACGTTCCGATTTCGTCTTCACCATTTTGCTCTCCTTCCGGAGTACTCACTTGGAATCCGCGGTTTTGAGCAATGGATAACGTCATGAACGTAACCAAAAAGAAAACTGCCGAACAAAAACGTAGAAGAGTGTTCATAGAAGTTTTACCTTTTTAATTGTGGATAAATTTGTCTTAAAATCGGACAGAATAATAAAAATGTTTTTCGAAAATAATATTAGGCGACGTTTTTCGTGATGGCTAACGAAACCATTTCGGCAAGAGTCTTCACATTCAATTTCTTCTTCATGTTTTTTCTATGAGTCTTTACCGTGTGTTCGCTGAGGTTCAGTTTTTGGGCAATAAGAGGTGCTGTTAATCCTTGAGATATCAAGGAAAGAATTTCTTTCTCTCTCTTCGATATTTTTTTCCTTTTCATAGTAATGCCCACAGGAATTGACTGTAGAATTAACTCCTCTTTGCAATTACATACAATACCCAGAAGTGGGTATTTTTGTCTCACCTTAAAAAATTAGGATCAAACTATTTTTTCATTGAAATGAAAAAACATGCATCAATGTTACCTGCAAAGGGTGTGCTAGTATACGCATTCGAGAAGGGGTGTGAAACTACGAAAGTTCGTAGTTTTTCCAGAGCAGAAAAATAAAATATCTATGGTTAGATGATTTTTTCTCGAATCGTCTTGGCGACAGCATCTGGAAGACTATTTACTTGCAGTTTGCTATAGATATTGCGGATATGAAAATCGATGGTATGATAACTGAGGAAGAGTGAGCTGGCAATTTTTTTACGAGAAATGCCATGAACGAGTAATTCCAGAATCTCTTTCTCCCGGACTGTCAGAGCATAATCGGAGGAAGAGTTGGTATTATTTTTAAAAACGGCAAGAATTTTATTAGCAATATAGGAGTTGATTGGCGACCCTCCCATCAACACTTCTTCAATGGATTGAATGATTGACTCTATAGTGGAGATCTTCAAAAGATAACCATCCGCACCGCTGGAGATTGCTTGGAAGACATTTTCCTTATCTTCTTGAATTGTGAGGATAAGAATTTTTGTGGAAGGAGAAATTCGTTTAATGCGTTTTAGTGTCGTTACTCCGTCAATTCCCGGAAGACCGATATCGAGGAGCAGCACGTCGGGAGGAGTCTCTTTCTGGAATTCTTCCAGAACAAGCTCTCCCGATTCGAATGCTTTACATTGAGAGATCCACGATTCGTCTAACAGTACTTTCGTAAGATTTTGTCGATATACTTTGTTGTCTTCAACAATCCATATCGACACAGAGCGTGCTTGTATGTTAGCAATTGCATTCACAGTAACAGAGTATTCAGATTTATGAATAATAGCAACTACGAGATTTCGTGGTTATTAGTTGACGGAATGGTGAGCGCAATTGTTGTTCCATTGGTATTTGTAAGAATATCCAATTTCCCCTTACATGCGTCGGCACGTTCTTTCATTGACGGCAATCCCAAACCTGATTGCTGCTCTGTCGGATCAAATCCCTTCCCGTCATCTTGAATCAAGAGCGTAACGTCCGATTGTTGCGTTGATAATCGTATTTGAACATTCGCCGCATTCGCATGTTTCGCGATATTATTCAACGCTTCCTTATAGACAAGAAAGAGCTGACGACGAGCTTCCAGGGAAAGGTATATCATCTTCGGATTGTCAATATCAAACTGCACATCAACCATCCTCAATAATGTTGCTGCCGTTTCTTTCATCTTTATGATCAGGTTTTCCATCGAATCGTTTTGTGGATTGATGAACCAGACAATGTCATGCATGGCATTTGCCGTCTGCAATGCGGACTTCCCAATCTCCTGAAATTCTTTTTGATCGCTTTCGGAATATTTTCCGTCGCGTGCTTTTAGTTGTGTTGCCAGCGCAATTCCGCTAAGACTACTCCCAATCTCATCGTGCAAATCCCGGGCGATCTTTTCTCTATTCTGCTGCATGGTCACAGTGTAATCCCTGCGAAGAGAGAGATTATGCTGAAAAAGAAACAGTACCATCGCCAACAGCATTACAAATGGAATGTAATATATCGGTCTCAGATAAAACGGAAGTGGTATTTCAAATTGTGTTACGCTGCTTGTATAAATCGTTCCGCTGTTCCGATCTTTTGCTTGTACAGCATGTAAGTGCTGGCCGTACGATAATTGGTCATAATATTTTTTCCGGTCTTGCGACCAATCTGACCACGATCCTTGATCAATCTTATACCGTGTCTCAATATTTTGTGACGGCACGCTTCCCCAAAAAGAATAGACATGCCATTCCACTTGCGCATCGTCATTATCAATAAACGGTTCCTCAACTTCTATCTTCAAGGGTACTTCGGATTCTTTACCATAATAGACACTCACACCCGTTCCGTGTCCACCAACATAAATTTTATTCTTCAATGGCAGCGCAACACGAAGTTCGCGGATATTCTTACCTGCTCCGTTGTTGCAGGAAGTCAGGACAGAATCTTGGTATTTGAGGAGTCCTTTGTTTGTTGCCAGCCAAACAACACCGGCACTATCGCATTGAATGTCCCACACTTTTTGACTGAACTCTTGTGGGCCAGTCCATCGCCAAAGCCAATGAATCGAATCATTCCGATCGATAAAGCCGAGTGTTGCCGCATAGTTTGAGAACCAGACATTATCCTGATGATCCAGCGCTAACGTATATACTTTTGGCATCATCTTAAATTCAACGTTGCCCCAATGCTTCCATTGACCGTTTTTGTACCGACTCAATCCCTCCTGTGATCCAAACCAGCTACCCCCGCTGTTGTCCTCAATAAATGCATACACTCTTCCATCTAATAGTCCGTCGGCAACTCCAATATTGGAAAACTTCCCTCCGCGATACACAAACACTCCATCTCCTTTATTCGGGTATCGGAGGGACAAAAAATAGAGATCTCCGTTTTTTCCTTTTCGAATTTTATGGATATACACTTGATGAAATCCTGCTTCTACACCAACATGCTCCCATCGAATTCCATCCCATCGATATGCGCCATAAAATTCCGAACCGCTGGATATCCAAATGTTTCCATGCACATCTTCATTGATGCCGGTGACAAGACCAATTCTCTTTCCTAAGATGGATGGAAAGTGTCGTCGTGTTCCATTTTTCGCAATCACCTCAACTCCATCAATTGTTCCCACCCACATTTCCTGCCGTGAACTCTGGAACAATTCCATCACAATATTCCTTGGGTCGGAAAAAGGATAGGATAATTTTTCCCATTGATTAAATGATTGGCGAAAAAGAAACAATCCGTTTTCAGAACCGATCCAAAAATCCCCATTTTTTCTGCAACGGATGACACTGGCATTAAGCATTTGCGCTGGGATCGGCTGAATATCAATCCATTTTCCCTCGTGTCGCCAATGAACATCCCCTGTTTCATAAATAGCCAGAGCGTCACCATTGGGAAACATATCCATGGATCGAACAGAAATGCCACGTTCAGTTTTGGAATATTGCAACACATTATCTTTGGACCATTCTCCGATGCCAATATATTCTTTGGGAGCATCGAAGGAAATGATTCCTTCCCCTTTTTCATTTTCAGCAATCACCCGTGGAGCAAGAGGGTAGACATAAATATTTTTTGTTGATATGTGACGGGATCCAACTCCGGTCACTCTCATAAATTCTTTTTTTGTGTTATACCATATACAGTCTGTCGTAATCTTACAGTATGTATATTCAGGAGGCACAGAAATCACTGCCGCATCGTTAGAACGAATTACTATCAACGAGTTGATTTTTTTAACAAGGATGGAATGATCGTCATGTTTGCAAGCTTGTAACACACTATCATTTGTGTAACCGCCGGGAAAAATCATTTTTTGGAATCTGCGTTGGTCTCCTATATATAATTTCCCCTCCCAAATTGCTAATAATTTTCCATGATTCCCTGTCGATATTTTTTGAGGCGTTCCTTCCGGCAATCCATGCTCAGCTCCCATACGATGCCAGCGATATCCGTCAAACCATGCAATGCCATTTTCTGTTAACACCCATACTGTTGAATCTGTCGTTTCAACGACACTCACAATTTTATCGGAAGGGAGTCCTTCATACACAGTGAAATGCGACCATTTCCAGATATCATGTAATCCATCAATCTGAGTCGAAGCGATATTTGCTAACACCAAAATGAGTGCACAACTATAATAAACAGACTTTACCATATCGAAGATTAAATCACGATGATTTATTTTGGTGTCGGAAAAAGGAAAGTGAAACAAATTTATTTTTTTGTAGGTCGTACTTACCTATTCAATACTATCTCTTCCTGCAAAAGTATGAAAAGTATGGAAACAATCAAAATATGTTGGATGTTAATGAGGAAAGAAGGACGAAGAAATAAAAGCTTGCGAAGGTAATTGTGGTACGAAGTTTTTAGAAGTATCTCAAAAATGAAACTATTGCCATTCTGAGCAAGCCTTGGATGTTTTTATACTAAGCGCAGCGAAGCTCCGCAGTACGGAGTGCCGCACAATACAAAATGATGTCGGCAAATCTGATACTTTTTTCAGATTCTTCATCCCGATATCCTTCGCTTTGCTCAGGATTGCATCGGGATTCAGAATGACCGTTGTTTTTGTGTTTTTGAGGTGAGTTCTACGTTCTTCGCAAGGTTATCTTATTTTTATTTCTGGAGTAATTCCGATAATGCAGCTTGCTCAATCTTCAGAGCACTAGCCGCTTTAATCATCGCTTCATCTTCAGATGAGCCGACTCCCTTAGCAGAAAATGTTGCTGAACCAATTATGGAATTGGATGCATTATCTTTACGATGCACTGTTGCTTCAAGGGTAATATTATAGAGTGTCCCAGCCATCCCTTCAATCTTCCCCGGCACTCCCGATGTCACTTCTATCGAAAGAGTATTGTTGGACATAGTAACTACTTTGTATCCAATCTGTGTTATAGCAGATGAAAGTTTGGACTGAACGGATTCAGCAAGTTTTTTATTTTTGGCGTTCACAGTGATGGAGAATGCTTTATCCGAAGCTTGTGCATTCCATGAAAACACAACAGCAGAAGAATTGATATTCTGTTCAAATTCTCTTCCAAGTCCAGGCAACGCTATCTTTGCTTTGATTCCATTTCCACTTCTCACAATAGTTGAGAAGGACGCATCCCCTTTCTCATCAGTAATGGACTCACCAAGTTTATTCTTTTCGTCAATCAAGAAAGCAACCGTGATACCTGAACAGGCAACACCATTGGCTTTTACCGTCACAATAAAGGAAGTTGAGAATTTTTCTCCGATCTTCCCTTTTTGATTATCGCCACTTTTCTTTTCCATTTTCACGTTCGCTAAAAATGTCCGGATGTCTCCTTGTAATGCGGCCGGATTAAACACAGAAGGAAATGTGAACGGGGCGGCCGCTGCCGCGTTATGCAATATCTGCTTTGCCAATAACGGTGCAATTATCTGTTTAATCTGATTGATACTCTGAATAGCTTCTATCAGTTTTCCTTTTGCAAAAAAATCATTTCCTGCTGCACGAAGATCGCTTGCCTGTTTCCAACCGTTTTCAAGTTCTGCGCGAAGACTTCCACTGTATTTCTCTCTATTTAAAACCACCAACGCATAGGTTGTTGCGCTTTGTTCATCGACGACTGTTTCAATCACATCCGCACCGGTGATCTCATCACTCACAACTGTCCGTGACTGACGTTTGAAGTCTGAATACACTTGTTCATCATCATTCACGGATAAATTCTGTGTGAATTCTTTCATTTCAGACTGGACTTGAATGCGAAGCTGCGATGCAATATCCGCCATCGCCGATTTTTTTGCTGCATCTATTCCGGCGCTGTTGCTTCCACCAGTGCCCACTCCAATAATGAATTGTGCTGTCGGGTATTTAGGATGAGTGTGAGTGGAATACCAATTTGGAACTTGAGAAAAAGCAAATGAAGTGATTAAAAAAATAAATAGTATTTTTGATTTCATAAACACTCCAGTAGAAATTTCATCGAAACACTAAAATTTTGTTCACCCTGAGCAAGTCTCGATTAGTTGTTTAATCGAGACGTATCGAAGGATATCATAAAATTATTCCACCCCAACGACAATCAACTTCCGGTTCAGTGTCACCTGCTTTAACTTCCCTTGCGCAAAATTATTATTGAATTCTCTCCTCAATTCACGAAACAACGCGGAAGGAGACTGCATATCTTTATCCTGGATCCAAGCGATATAGTCAATTGTCTTATCGGCAGAAACATTTTCTTTCGTCTTGTTGGCGATTTTTTTTAACGTCTTCGCAGCTGCATCGGCAATATCGTATCGAGTATCTTCATCAAAATCACCGAGGATGGTGAAAATAATTTTATACGGAGTGCCGTTTTTCATGTCTTCTTGCCAATACGCATTGATCCGAGAAATAACGTTATTGAGTGCGTTGGTCATTGCCGCTTCTGTAAGAGCAGTAGCCGGCGCAGCAGATTCTTCACTATAACCGGTTTCTGTGCCAAGAACGCGTGAGGTTGTTGTCTCAAACGCCTTCACTGAAGCAGTCACTTTTCGTACTTCGGTAGAACCAACGTTACGCGTATCAATAGTGATCGTATAGGAAACATAAATATCACTTCCAACCGAAAGAGCAATCATATACGAAAGATCTTCTTCATGTCCTTTTAGGTTCAACTGTGCTTTTTGCTGTTCGTAGATCTGCGCCGCTTGTTCTGGTGAAACAACATTATATTTTTTTTGCGTCAAGTACGATTCAATTACTGATGCGCCTTGTTTTAATACGCTATTTGAACGAAGTTCATTTAACGGATTTTGACCCGGTTTTACTTCAGGCAATGCCATGAGTGTTGGCATGCCAAGCTCTTCTGTAATATCCTCTAATTTTTCAATAACTCGTTTATCGATCAAATATGTCTGTATCGCTGCACGGTTAATGCGAAACTGCTTTTCAATTCGGATCTTCTCCCCGCCGGCAATTTTCACGCGACTGTCAAAACTGTTTGCTTCCCATGCAATAAATTTTTGCACATTATCGGCAACAAAAAATTCCTGTTCCATCAGGCCGAATTTTCGTTTCTCATCTTCATTACGGACAAGACCGTCAAGTCCTGCTCCACCGTACAGAACAAAATAGACCGCAGCTTTTCGGGCATCAATCTCAGCCAATTTTACTGATTCCTCTTCTTTAAATCCGAACATTCCAGATTTACCGCCGAGCCCTTTTGCTTTGATAAGTATTTCATTTGCAGTAACTGCTTCCACAAATGTCGCTTGACGCGATTCGGGAAGATTTCCCTGAGCAATAACCGAAGTCGCTATCACGATTGTTGCAAGAAAAATATAATTAATCATAGTAGGCTCTATTATTTTGAAATTATGAGGAGATGGTTTCGTCAATTATCTGCAGAATATTATAGAATATCTTAAAAAATATTTACACTTGACTGACAAGGATCAATTCAGCGACGGGAGCGAATAGTTGAACCAAACGAACCACCCAAGTCCTGAGTATTTCACTTCCGGACCTTTGGCATTTTCCAATTTCGTATCATTCTTATCTTTATCGGTAATGGTAACATTCCATTCGTTATGGACAGGTGCACCGGAATATTCAGCTCCACCGCCGATCGAAAACTCAGGCGTTATATAAATTTCCAGAGCCGCTTTCGCATCAAATCCAAACGCTGTGTGCATTAATGAATATGTTAAATCATCACCATTCTTATCCTTGGCAACATCTGAGAGATAGGTCAGATTATAACGCATATCCGCTTGAAGAATCAATCCAAATCGGCGGAGATAGAATTTTTTGAGAAGTCCGACATCAACATATCCCCCGAGTCCTGGACCGGCATTTTTTGAACTATCATCCTTCAAAGGAGATGAAGAGTAATCTTTAAAAATGAATTTTCCCGTCATATTGGGAAATCCAAGCGCTGCGCTCATGTTCAGCCAAAGTTCGGAGACATTGGTTGCTCCTGCAAGACTCGCCTGTAGTGCTGCAGTGGGTCCAAACATACCCGAATAATCTTCATCTATTCGTAGGGTGAATGTTTTCCCATCCGGAAAAATGAATACATTTTTAGAATTTGAAATCTTTATCGGAATCTTTCCAAATCCGCCGATACCATTAATACCGATAAGCGGGATCTCTGTAACATTTAAACCGGGAGAGTAATTAGATCCGGTAATTGTCTGTGCATACGAAACGTCAGATTCATTCTTTTTATTGTTCCCGACTTTTCTAATCTTCACGAAACCACGTCGTTCTTTTTTAATATTTCCCGCCTCGTCTTCTACCAACTCCTCCACCCAATACGAATCATCAAGCCCTACACCTTCGCGCGATCCCAGATTGAGATTAATTCCAAATCCTGAAGTTTCCGTCACACCGCCGGTTAACTTAAAATCTTCCATTTTTTTTGTTTCATTATTCACATTTACCGCACTGATATTCACCACCGACGTAAATACATCCCAATCTGCTGTGCCATCTACTCCATCATCTTGATCCTCGGAACGGACAATGGCATCATTTCCCCACCCTTTCGCCGTTCCGACAAATGAAATAGTTGCATTATTCGCTTTATCAACTTTTAGTCTGTACCACAATAGTCCCACTTTCATCGAATGAGAGTAGGTTGTATAAGCTTGTTTGCGGACCACTTTCCCTGCATCATTTTTGATCTCACGTTCTCCGCGGCTTGTTGTTCTGGAATATTGTTCAACGAATGGAACAAAAAAGAATCCTGAATTCAAGATAGATTCAAGTTGTGTAGCAGAAAGTCCTGCGGACTGTGCTTTGGTTGCAAGAAATGTATTACGATCAGCTTCACTGAGGTTTTGCTTACTCAACAGTTCCTTGTTCACGTCAAGAAGTTCAAGAAGTTTTGGCGCAAGCGTTTTTTCAATAATTGGACGAACCTTTTCGGGGGAAACAGAATTCATCTGAGATGTTTCGGTTGAAAATTGAGAGATGATATTATCTGGAAGCGCAGCGTAATTAAAACGCTCCATTTGCACACTTCTTCCGATTGTGGACGAAATATAATCGCTTTGACGCTGATCGAGTCCCGATGACGAAGCAGAAAGAATTTTTTTAACGTATGAAACTGTCTTTTTCTTGTATTGTGCGTTGATGATAACTGCGGTGAAACAGAACATAACAATGACCAGTGCGATCTGTTTTTTCATATGTCCTCTGGAATTTATGTAGTGACTGTGCTGAAAGCGGGTGGGATTTTTGTGGGCGTTCACGGGATCGAACCGCGGACCTTCTGCTTGTAAGGCAGACGCTCTAAACCAGCTGAGCTAAACGCCCTTGAAGAAATTCACTTATTTTCCACCAATTTCTTGTACTTTGGTTTACTTATATCGTCAAAAAGTGTTAGAAATTGTGTTAGAAGTTTTATGATGGATTAATATAGTAAATTTCTTCGATGTTTCAAATTACTTACTGAAAATCAATTAGTTTAATTTCTTGCATTGCGGACACCATCTCATCTGTTGGGACACCAAGGTATAATTGCGTAACTCTCTCGCTAGCATGGCCTAACAAATGTGAAATTACATACTGTGGGACTCCTTTTCTTCTTAGTTCAGTGGCATATGTTTTGCGAAAACTATGAAAACTTAATCCTGCTCTTAATTGAAGCTGGTTGGTAATTTTCTTTAATTTTTTTTGCAACCTGCCTCCATCAATATTCACCCCTTTATCATCACAGATAACAAATCGTGTTTCGATTCCACATTCTCTATTGTTTGTTTTGATTACATTCAGAATACCTTCTATTTCTCGATTTATTGGGATATTTCTGGTTTTTTTGAATTTAGTATCATGTATTTCCGTACTCGTAACCGTAATAACGTGTTCTTCAAAGTTAATATTTTCCCATAATAAATTTGCAATTTCCCCCCGACGCATTCCTGTTAATAACGCTAATTTAATTGCATCACTCATCCATTTAGGTAAATTATCATGATGTAACAACATATACAATTCATCTTTTCCCCAAATTATTTTTTGTTTAGACTTTTCGGGTAGTTGTTTCAATCCTTTAAAAGGATCTTTTTCAATATACCCCTTTTTGAATGCTCTCCTGATACACGCTTTTAATGCCCTAGTATAATCATTAATGCTGGTTACATTGATTGACTTTTTTTCACGCATAGACTGGACAAATCTATCATAGTCTCTGGTGGTAATCGCTGTTACTGTTTTGTCCCCAGTAAATTCTATAAAATTATTGATGATCATTTTTGTGTTTTTCAGGTAACTTGATGATCGATTGGATAAAAATGATTGGATATCCTCATCCAACCATTGAGAAAGTGTAATATTTTGCCCTTCTAATTGTTCCGGTATGAAATATAACGAAGTTACATTAATACCAAATTCCAGGAATTTGATTAGAACATAGTGCTCTTTCCGTTCGATGATGACATTCATCTTTGCGGATAGTTTATCGATCTTCCGAAGAAATTCTTCTTTTTGCATACTGAAGAATCTGCCAATATCTTCATAGAGAAATGCTACTTGAAAAGGTAGTAATAGGATTGGTTCATCATCACAAAGGAATTGTGTTGACTTAACAGATTTTGCATTTACGAGCCCATATGCAACAATCGAACAGAGCTTAGGATCTCGAATTATGTCTACATCAAAAAGCGATTGGAGTAACATATTGCTACAATCTTTCCATCACCCGGATGGACTAAAAACAAAAAAGCCCAACATCCCAGATGAAATTATAGGTTATAAACAATTGGATTGTTTATCTGTCTATACTGTTATCTGTGATGTTAGGCTGTTTATTTCTTCTGTTTTGCCTTCGCCGTTCCAAAAGGTAGGCGACCTGTATTCCAATTTACCGCATAAATTAAAAATCAAAGAACAATTACGAATCAAAAGTAGTAAAATTATCTAACCCTGTCAATATGCGCTTAACTTTTTTCTAACTTAATTAGTAGTGGGGTCTTTTGAGTTCTACTGATTGTTTTTTTTATCTGACTATTGATCAATCTGTGAGAATTTGGTACGGGAATTACTGATTGCAATTGAGGGCGGTTATTCTGATAATTGCGGGAATTCACTGTGTCTGTCATTTATCTAATGAGGTGTTATTATGGACAATGTTAAAAAATATGAATATGAAATAGACGATAAAAAGATCAATCTCCTAATGATTCTTTTTCATAATACCGATGGAGCACCTATTGTCTTAATAAAGGTTAGAGAAAATAACCATAATATGAGAGCAAAGTAATGTTGAAATTTTTTTTAAATTTTAATCTCAATGGTTGAAGTATTCCTGCTTTTTGACTGTTCTTTGATTTTGATTAAATACCATCGTTTTCTAAAGACTTCACTACCGTAATTTTTTCTCTTCTGTAAATCGAAAGATTTTTTTTCACTGATAACTGGTTTAGTTGCAAGTTTCTTGTTTGTGTTCTAATTTCAATGAAAAAAATCAGAGTTTAATTCACTCGGTCTCTGATTTCATTGATTTTGTAAGATTAAACCCAAGAATAATTATTCAAAGTAAGCCATTCCCGTGCTTCTTTACTGCCTTGATATGCTGCTTTTTTAAACACTCTTATTTTCATTCTTAAATTATTTTTGAGTTCGTAAACAAGACCTAAATTGTAAAAAGCTGTTGAACATTCAAAATCAATCTCGACTGCTTTTTTATAACAAAGAATTGCTTTTTCAATATTGCCATTACTCTTATAAATTAATCCCAATTCATTGTATGCATAGGCATCTTGTGGATCAATTTTAATAACTTCTTCAAAACAATGAATTGCCCTATTAGTATTTCCTTTGCCTTTAAATGCAAGTCCTAAATGGTAGTATGCGTATACATCTTTAGGGTTGAATTCTATCGCCTTTAATTGAAATTGAATATTTAATTCGTTATTTCCTTTCATTCCATACGATATTCCCATCTTACAATATGCGTCTGAATATTTCGGATTATACTCAACAGCTTTTTCAAAACAAATAATGGCTTGGTCAAATTCTTTTAGTTCGTTAAATGTCATTCCTAAATTGGTGTAGGCTATGTAATCTTTCGGATCAAGTCTAATTGCTTTGTCAAAATGATATATAGCTTTGTCAAAATCATACTTATCGTAATAAATAAGTCCTAAATTATTATATGCCTCAGAATATTTTTGATCGATTTCAATGGCTTTTTCATATGCTTTAATTGCCTCATCAATGTTTCCTAATCCAGATTGTGCGATACCAATATTGAAATAGGATTTTGAAAATTTAGGACAAAATTTAATAACCTTTTGATAGTATTTGATTGCAAGACAATAATTTGAATTTTCATTAGCTTCAAATCCTTTGTTAAACCAACGTATTGCCCTATCCGCATCGGACATAGGAGTGTAATGTCGTTTCTTCTTATTTATCATAAAATGTTTATCCAGTAATAATTATCACTTAAGTCACAATTCTTTAGATAAATAAATTCGAATTTATTTCTGTTGAACAGCAATCAGAAATAAATTCGAGTTTTTACTGTGAACGTTTCTTGATTGTTATGCTATCAATTGACGCTCACAAGTTGGTAAAGAATCTATTTATTGGAATTCCCTAAAAGTTACCAAATAATTACTTCATCATAAGTTTTCCTTTGATTTGAGCTGTTGTATCACTTAACTCATTTTTAGCAAATCGCTTCATATATGTTGAAAGAGATCCTCTATTAATCCCCTTACCCTTATAAGAAAATTTCTGCAAAGCATAATTCTTTGCCTGTTCATTCCCTTGCTTAAAAATCCTTTTATTTACACCGGCAATTAAATATGCTGCTAAAGCTACTAATGTATCATCCCATTCAATAGGCTTGAACTCTTTAGATGTTTTGTTTGTTTCAGAATATTCAATTTTAGTAATTGCTTTTTGTATTTGTTGAATATTATGACGAAATATAATCTGTTTATCGTTATACATATGCATCTTAATTGATGAAAATGCTAACAACATTTTTCTTGCCTTTGTATTTTTCCTTTTTAGATACTTCTGATATTTTCTTAGAGATTCGTCGTATATTTTTGTAGCAAAGATCAACTCTTTTTTATTGTATTCCAAAAGCAACAACAAGTTAGATAAAGTAGATTTTGTTAATTTGAGATTATTTAATATCAAATCACGATGATATACGGCAGATACTTTCGGAGTGGTTTCGTGTTTTAACATTGAAGATGTCACTATTAACTTATGTTCATGAACTGACAATATTTGCAAGATGGTAGTTTTGTACGAAGGTTTTACCTTTGAAATGGAGTGTAGGCATAGTTATTTTTAATTTAATTTAGCGAGTATTGCATTATACAAATCAACAAACTCATCGTTCGTTCCATCAAACCAAGTTAATCGCAATTCATTGTATGTTAGATTACAAAAATGACGTTCCGCCACTTTACTGCCACCGATTCTACCTCTAATAGCATCATCAGGATAATCTCTGCAAATGTGCTTTGCGTGATCAAAATCGCCGTATGCAATTACAACATTGGGAACTAATCTTTGTAACGCAGTTGGATGTATATAATTCTCCAACAATCGTTTCTTTGTCAATAAAAAATCTGTTGTTGGAGTTAATCCGTAATTTGTTAAATCTGTAAGATTTTTTGAAATAGAAGCTGCATTATCCTTATCGCTATCTAAAAAAATGAAAAATGGTTTTTGAAGTTTAGTAAATAGATCAAGGTTCACCCAATGTTTTACACCACCGCACCCTCCAATTGGTATGATATTTATGTTAAGTTCATCAAAAGTATGAGATATTAATCCGTTTTGCTTATAAAGAGTTGCTAAATGATGCATTGCAGTTACGTCATCAATTCCTTCTACAAGAAAAAGCAATCGTGACGTAGAAAATAGTGGCGTGAACGTGTTGTCTGGTTTTATTCCTAAATCAATCGCTAATTCTTTATAATCTATACCGTTTTGTTTTATCGTATAAATATTATTCGGTTTTGAAATATGAATGATGTTCTCTCGTTTTGAGTTACCAACAATAGTTGATGAATGAGTTGAAACAATAACCTGATAACCATTTTCGGTAAGCAAATTTAATTTTTCAAATAAGTTTTCTTGGGCTGATGGATGCAAAAATGTTTCCGGTTCTTCAAAACTAAAAATAATTTGTTGTGTAGCAATTGCTCTTTGTGTTTCAGCCAAATATTCAAAGTATGACATCATAGTGATTCTTCGAAACCCGTCGCCTCTTAAACTTAATGGGATATTGTTACCTGATGAAGTGCTCACAAATGATGTTGATATTAATTTACTCCAGTCAAAATCGATTTTAGGTTCAACTGTTTCAGTTGAACTAACAACTTCATTTATTTTATCGGTTATCTTTTTAAGAACATCACCTAATTTTTCTTTTATTTCAGTTTCTAAATTATCGGTATCAATATCACTTTCAATTAGCCGATAAGCCATATCCTTGAAATATTTTTGAATTGCAGTATCAGTATCAGATAAAGATGTATCTGCCTTAAAATATTGAAAAGCAGGAAGAGATTTCTTAATTGCATCACCGATTATTTTTGCTTTACCAGTGCCTGAAGTTGGAATCTCTTCCTCTTCATAAGTAAACGCAATAGCATTTTGAGCGTTATGCTCTCTTAGTTTTTGTCTTTTCTCTACATTGTTAAATTCTTCTCCATTTCCTTTAACGGTTTGAATATTCTTAGTGTTACAAAGCACCATTAATTGGGGTTCTGTCTTAAAAACAAAATCATTATTGCCATCATATGTTTTTCTCAAAATAGAAGTTTTTGGCTTTGAAATATTTGTGTCCGTTATCCTCCATACTTTTTTCAATACCAATAAATTATCTTGATTCGTTAACTCTTCTGCTTCAATTGTAGTAGGAATCTCTTCGCCTAGTAAAGATGCATTATTTTGACAATCGAAATACAATTCAACCGCTATTTGGTTATCTTGTGCAGTAACATTATAATCTGCTCTTGTTGGTCCATTATCGTTAATAAAAGCATCTAACGCTTTTAGAATGGTAGATTTCCCTGCATCATTTTGTCCAACGATGCAATTAAATAGACCAAAATTAACTTCAATTGAACCGTTCATACCACGAAAATTCGTGATTACTGCTTTTTTTAAGATCATTTGGTTTTGAATTATTTTTGAATTTCTTCAACGAATTTAGAAGTTTTGGCTGTATATTTTCTTTTCCAATATACGAATTTGAATTGTTTCATATCTGCTTTGTTGCTTTTTAAAACACGCCCTTCCCATTCAACAGCCGAAACTAAATACAATTCTTTTAATGCTCTCGTCATACCAACAAACAACAGCCTTCTTTGCGCCTCAATAGTATCCAAGCCAAAAGTTTCGTTCGGCAAAAATGATCTGCCCCCAGTTTATGTACCAATGCTAAGTTAATAAATTTCTTCAGGCATTGGCAATCTGAAGTGGATAAAAAGTTACCGGTGCTGGTGGACGATACTTCAAACTACTGTGTGGCCTAATTGTGTTGTAATGTTTTCTCCATTGTTCTGTGATAACTTCAGCTTCACACATTGTATCAAAGATTTCTCCATTCAATAATTCATCTCTGAGCTTTCCGTTGAACGATTCAATATAACCGTTCTCCCATGGACTTCCTGGTTCGATGAACAGTGTTTCCACGCCAACATTATGTAACCACGTTCTAACAATCTCTGCGACAAATTCCGGTCCATTGTCTGACCTGATATATTGCGGAGTGCCTCGAACTACAAAAAGTTTTGCTAACGCTTCAACGACATCATTGGCGGTGATTTTTCTGCCGATGTGAATGCTCAAACATTCTCTTGTGTGCTCATCGATGATGTTCAGCATCCGTAACGCTTTTCCGTTACTTGTCTTATCAGCAACAAAATCATAACTCCACACATGATTCCGGTGCGTTGGACGAAGGCGAATACAGGATCCGTCGTTGAACCACAACCGTCGTCGTTTGGGTTGTCTTTTCGGCACTTTTAAGCCTTCCAGACGCCATATTCTCTCGACTCGCTTATGATTCACACGCCAGCCTTCATAACGCAGCAACGCTGTTATTCGGCGATAACCATATCGTCCATATTCTAATGCTAGCTCTGTGATGCGCGCTTTCAGTTGCTGTTGCTCTTGACTGATCTGTTGTGCTTGCCTCTGTGTTGATCTGGGTTGTTCTAGAACCGCGCACACACGACGTTCTGAGTATCCCAATGCTTCCTGTGCTTGTTCCACCGCCCGACGTTTTTTGGCCGGGCTTAAAAGTTTCCCCGTGCGACTTCCTTTAAAATGGAATTATCAATCGTTAGATCTGCTACCACTTTCCGTAGCCATTGATTCTCTTGCTCAATCTCCTTGAATCGTTTTGCCTGATCGACTCGAAGACCTCCATATTCTTTTCGCCATTTGTAATACGTTACTGAACTAATTCCCAATTGTCTCACCACTTCTTCCAGTGATTGTCCCTTTGATTGCAAAACTTCAGCTTCTCGAAGTTTATTGATGATGTCTTCTGCAGTGTGTTTCTTTTTACTCATAATTGGGCAATTGTATACTTGAGAAACCACATCAAATATCGTATAGTGAAGGAGATTCAAAATGAAAAAGAATAAATCAAAGAAACGCCGCGTAGTAAAATTCCACATTTACCCACTGCCGAAAAAATGGTTTGCTACTGAAGATAACGACTTGCAAAGTCGGCATGTATCTCGTTCATTGCATCACGCATCTTTTCATCGTAATCTCGTAAAACGGATTGCAAAGTTTTTTCGGGATTTAATTGGCAAATCAGTTGAGCCGTGAGATGGGCTAATGCCTGCGTATGTGCTAAATTTGTTGCCATTAACGCTAAATATGCAGATGGTTCCTTGCCAAATTGGATCGTGAATTGATGGTTAAACAGGCTTGGCATAATTCCTCCGATTGTGGGCTTTTATGTAAGACTCTTTTATCACAATATCAAACGCTAAACTTATGAAAAAGCAAAAAACAACAGACGATAAGATTTTGACTCTCAAGGGATTATCTAAGGACTACGGCAGAGAAGATGAGGCAAGAGAGCTTCTTGAGTCTCTACGGTGGGCTGATGGCGTATGCTGTCCTTGCTGTGGTGGTGATGCAGTTGTGAAGGTAGAAGCTAACGCAGAGAAGAAAATCCGCAAAGGGTTGTATCGCTGTAAGGATTGCAGAAAAGCAAAACGTAGCAATCAATTCACGGTTACGGTAGGAACTATATTTGAAGATTCTCATATCCCGCTTTCCCAATGGTTGCAGGCAATTACTTTGCTTTGTTGCTCTAAGAAGGGTTTCTCTGCTCACCAATTACATCGTCAATTAGGCGTAACCTATAAAACGGCGTGGTTCATGGCTCATCGCATTCGTTACGCAATGGGTACAAGTGTCTTTACAAAGATGAAGGGTATTGTTGAAGCGGATGAAACACACGTAAGTGGGAAATCTCGAAGAGCGTTTAATCAAACAGGCATGGAAAATAAAACTCCCGTTGTTTCTTTGGTTCAGCGTAATGGTAAGGTGCGTTCTTTTGTTGTTCCCAATGTAACGGGTACAAATCTTAAAGAGGTGCTAACGAAAAACATTCATCCTACGGCTAATTTAATGACGGACGAATTAGCCGCATATAAATCCATTGGAAACAATTTTGCATCCCACGATGTTGTAAATCATAGCAAGTATGAATATGTTCGCGGAGATGCTTATACTAACACTGTTGAGGGATTTTTTAGTATATTTAAGCGCGGGGTGAATGGTGTATATCACCACATTAGCAAAGAACATCTCCATAGATACCTTGCTGAATTTGATTTCAGATATAACAACAGAAAAATAGATGATCACGAACGAACATTAAAGGCATTAGCAGGCTTTGAAGGAAAATGACTTAAATACACAGACTCATAAAACTCAACGCTTACAAAAGGAAAGCAGAGAGAAAAAGACAACGAATGAAAAGACTATATCCTTATTCCCACTTACAACAAAAGAAGCGTTGAGAAAATTACTGCAAGTTAAGCTACCAGAAAAGAAAAAGCCGAGATAAATTCTCGGCTTTTTTATTTTGCCACCACTTCTTTTTTACTAATATATCCCCGTTCCTCCGATAATTTTACAAAATTTAGTATGGGAAGAATTATATTTGGCAAATTTGCATAAGAACATAACGAATAAACGTATTGTCTAATGAATGGATAAATAATAGCAGGCGCATTTATATAAGCAAAATTCGTTTTTTGTTCTTGGTTTAACTCTGAAGTTTCAAATAATCCAATATAATTTAATTCAAGATTGACCTGTTCTTTATCTAAGTTTTTAGAGGTTAGAATAAAATTAATACCTGTTGCAAACTTTGAATCTTCATTAACTTTTGCATTGAGTTCAATTTTAAAATTGTTCTCTTCCTTGCCGTCAAAGACAGCATCTGGGATTCTTAAAAATTTTGAATCTACTAAAATTACTCCAACAAGTTTAATTTCATTGTTTGGTATATCGGGCATTAGGAAGCCTTTGCGTAACTAAATGTTGGCGTAATATCTGGAGAATCTGCTGAGTCTATAAATAAATTATCGAGATTATATTTTAATTGTTTACGATTCGAAACAACAGAACCATAAATGGTAGTATCTTCGTTTATTAAGCAATTTGCAATATTGAAGTAATCGTTATTATATGTCGATCCAAACAATGGATCTAACGGGGAATGGGGATTTACAAAAACACCATTTGAAGCTGATGGAATTATACTTACAAATACCTCGGTTGCAAAGGAACCAAAAGGTTTGTTTATTTTATTTAAATCTTTCCAGGATATGTTTACCAGAGCAGGATTGTCCGGCAACGCTCTAATACCACGCATTGTATAATTAAATAAAGATATTTCATTATATACTATAACTGCGTTTGACGATAATTTTGTCAATGAATTTTCTGAAATAAATGAAATCGAGCTTTCAAAAAGTGCTTCCCATTTTTCGATAAACTCCATTGCAATCAATTCAAAGGTTGAAATAGTAATGGTTGACCGAGGAATAATTTCTACAAAATAAGTGTTCGTAGTTTTAAATAATTCAAAACTAATCTTTTTAATTGAGAATTGTTGCAGAATGTTGCCGACAAAACTTTCAATTGTTTCTTGTTCATTCATATTAATTTTGATTTTGTAAGAATACCCTTAATATTTTTACAGATGTTCTGTGCCGATTCTGCACTGTTTTTCTTTATTTCTGTATTGAAGTAATCAGAGGAGGTTCTAAATTGTTGTAAATCTTTGAAATTAGTATAATGTTGGAACTTTAAATGTTTATCGTTAATTTTTTCGTGTATAATTTTAAAAGCATCGGCATGTTTACTTTTTGAAAGACGATTACTGTGAAGAGTATGTTCTTCATCAGAATCCTCTTCGAAAGTTATACCTATTTCTTTAAGAAGCGCATGTAAATAAAGTTGTATAATCGAAAAATACGAACAATGTACACTCGATGCATATCTTTCGATAAGTATCAATTCCCCTGCTGCTTTTAAGTTTTGTTCGCTTTTGTTTAAAATGTGGCTCATTTATCAAGAGAAGCAGCCATTAACTCACCACAATTTATATAATTGTATCTTTTTATGGTGGTATATGCAATACACGATTATACGTATTTATAAGACGAACAAGGTGATTAACAATTGCACCAAAATATCATTAATTTCAACATTACTTGCAAATTTCATCAAAAAATATAGTGAAAATCACTCAAAATTGATTAAAGTAATTATCTGTGTATATTAACAAATATAATGGGGCATTAGTTCAATTGGCAGAACAACAGACTTCTTAAATTCATTTAATAATGGATTTAAGAATCTGTGTGTTGAGAGTTCGAGTCTCTCATGCTCCACTGTAATCAAAAGATATGGTTAGGTCAGACAACATTTTAAATAAGTTAATACTGTTCACACCAAATGGTTTACAAACGTCTGGTATTTTGATTTTTGTTTTTGAGTCTTCCGCAGAGACCTCTTGAGTAACAACAATCCTATTATCCGTATCTAAACTTGCAAATGCAATGAGCCACCCATCCGCACCGATTGCAAATTTTGCTTTTGCTTGTTTCTCGTATTGCTTTTTTCCGTCAACCCAATTTATTATTTCCGAAAATCTATTTGCTACGGTTGGAATATCGGTTTTGTCAAAAAAAATACGAGGAAGTTTCTTCTTTATAAATTCTTTTAACTCATCACCATGCTTATTTGATAATATTTCGTTTCTTATTTTATCAATACTGCCAACATTTTCAACTTTACCATGCTCAATTAATGATTTCCAATATCCAGGACATATTGAAAATGAATAAAAGGCATTTTTTGCTTCAATAAACGCATTTGCATCTAAAAGATATATTTTTTTACCACTCATTGAAATCCAAGTTTTTTACCATACTGATCAAACGTATTTCCATATAGACCAGTCAAGCTAAATCCATCTCGGTACAACAATCTACCCTCTTTCACAGCACCAATTACCGCTCTGGCAAACCTTTTTCCTATACGAATATTTTGATTGTTGTAAAAATTTCCGCCTGGTTTTTTCTTTTTCCTTTTCTTTATTCCGCCATCTGTATACACATTGTAAAATATTAAAAATTTTTCTTTGCTAATATATCCTAAATCAAGCATTCTTCTTGCGGTTGCAAGTTCTCCAACTTTAAAACGTTTAGAAAGTGCTTTAATTGGATTACTACTCAATCTATATAATTTCCAAAGCCTCTTCATTTCATCTTCTGGTATTAAAAATTCAGCCGCAACTTTGTTGCAAAATATTTCATCAACGTTGTTAAAGGGTTGAAGATTCTCCAAATTAAAAATTGCACCCTTCCCAAGCCATATATGCGCTAACTCATGAGCCATTGTAAATATTTGCGCACCATCAGAATCATTACCATTAATAAATATTAAAGGAGAATATTCATCAATTAATACGAACCCACGAAATTCTTCAACATTCAATTTTCTATGTGGATTGTTACCTACAATTCCATTCCCAGCAATAAGTATTCCCGCCTTATCTATACTATTTCTTAGAGCCGTTACAGCTTCATTCCATCCCTCATAAACAGATGCCCAATTTGGTAATAAACCAAGTGTGGATCGAATTTTTTCCGCCGCAATTTTTACATCGGTCTTAACGGTAATAGATCCGATAAAATTTAACGGGGATTCATCTTCACTTACAAGATATTCCCTCATCCAATCTTGTCTTCGTTGCATTGTTTGAACTGTTTCAATTAGATTAGGGCTTGGTTGTGTTATTGGTTTATCTTTTACAGTTCTGAAATTCGGAATAGGAAGAGTTTCATCTGGCGGTTCATTCAAAAAGAAATATCCAAATGGTGTATATGTAGCATTAGCTAATTTATTCAATTGCTTAAGCGTTGGCAAAGAATTACCATTTTCCCAATCGAGCAACTTGGGAAACTTCTTTATCAACGCATCGATGGATTTACCAGATCGTTCACGCGCCCATACTATAAGATTATTTTTAACGGAGATTGCTTCCATAACGAGATAAGGTAGTACTATTTTAGATTTTAAACAAGGGGTAGGGGCAATATAGTTTCAATACCGAAACTTGTCAAGGCTGGAGAAATGGCGATTTCACTTATTTAGGCACGGTTTGTTAAGTATAAAACCCCCCATAATTGACCTTTCTTGATGACCTCTAATATATTAAATTGGATCATCTTTTGGGGGGCAGGTCAGAAGGTGTGAGATTATGAATTCAATCAGAAGACATTATCTGTGTATTATTTGAATCGGGACTTTCGGAAAATGCAAATCCGAATATTAGAATCATATAAATAAATGTGTTCAATTCTTCTCCACAATTATAATTTTTTCTATAAATCCATACCGTTGAAATATCTTTTTATCATTATTATACTATGGTAGACAAAGTATTTCAAAAACGATTCGGTATTAATGCTGCTAAATTAAATATTTCATGCAGACATTTTTTAGCGAAAAAGTGATGGCGTTAAATTAATATTACTTGAGTTTTAGCAAGTGTTTAAAATAAAAATGCCCTGTCTCTTATCAAAAAAACTGGGCAGCATGAATGTTAAAATAATTTAAACTAAGAGTTCTATAATTAGGCTATTCAATTAGAGATAGAGAAAATTTTTGATTCCTAGATCTTTCGTTCGAAAAATTATTGATCGTATAGTTCGTCATAATAATAGGATCGATGTATTTTATTTGAAATCACAAGTATAATAGATTAACTAATTGCGTTTTTGGTTAATTGTGGATCTTTTAATTCCTTTTCTCTTAATCTTGATCTAAGTATATCATTTAAAAGAGCTCGGTCGAAGTCCTGAATATTTTCTACATCAATCTTAGATGTCAATTCACTTCGTGAATACTCAAAAGCTAATCGTCCAAAAATCTCATCAAAAAAAGAAACAGAAGCAATTAAGATGTTTCCAAAATTTATCTTGATCTTTTGACTAGTGTTCCAATAATCTTTAATTAAATCGTGTACTTTTTTACCGTCGTCTCGTGATACAACATTCTTACCACAAATATCAATTATATTAATCATTCCGTCCATATCTAAAATATTTGGTCGTCAACATTTTCTGATGAAAGTATGTATAATCCCTCAGCATCAGCTCTTGCAATAATATTCACAATAGTCCCATCAAAAGCAATTTTCAATACTTTTTCCTTTATAGTTACACCATTAGGTTTATAATCCCAATTAACCCATGCATCACCCGAAATAATATGCATTTGTCCTTCATTGATTTTAAGAAATTTATGGATATGGGCTAATCCGAGGCCGGCTCTTACACCTATACGGCTTGAAACGCCTTCTTGTATCGCTAACTTAATAGCATCCAAAGAATTTGCAATGTAACTATACTGTTCAACTGATTTAAGTGCTTTATGAATTCCAATTCCAAAATCCGCAATACAAATACTGACATTACCTCGTGTAGTAAAAGCTTGAGCGCAAATTAAGCATCCCCCAACAGATTTACTATGATCAAAAGTATTAGTCATCATTTCATTAATACTCATGTGCAAAGAATCTTGAACACCTTGCGATAGGTTAAGAGAACCTTTTAAAACTCTGATTACAGATTGAGTATAAGTTGGATCTACTGCTTTAAAATGTCGCAATTCTGCAGTATGATCTGGAAATTTCACAACTCTACCAATACCAGCTCCCCAATTATAAAATCCTATAGCGTTAAGATAACTTTCAAGCCTAACATTTTTTGAGCGGTTAAAAGTTACGTTATGTTCTTTTGCAATACATGATTTAATTACCCCAACGATTAATGAAATAGCAAATGGATCACAAAAACCGCAGTTAGAGAAATCAAATAATATATCCTTCTCAGAAGTTGAAATTGCTTGTTGACATTTTTCGATAATACTTTTAGCATAACGTATTGTTAAAAATATCGGAAATTTTATGATATGCATTCTTTGGATACTTTCGATTCAAAGTAAATAATTAGGCCACAATTGGTGGATTGGGTCCAATCATGATGGCAATTTTTGCGACTGTATATGGACTGGAACATGCAACAAATTCATTTTTTGTATCAGAAAGTATGAAGTCATCGTTGTAACCGTCTTTATACGAAGCATACCAAACTGTTGAGATATCTCTGCCCACATTTTCAATCTTGTTCCATTTTTTCTCGACAAGGCATTTATAAATTTTTTCCCTGTCCGTTGAATTAACATTTGGGAAGTCTGCTGTTACAAGAACGTATCTTGACATAATTCCTCTTATAAAACGTTTTTATTTAAATAATTAAGACAGTAGTCATTATATTTATTTTAGCTTCATTCATTTCACAAAATCAATTAACGATTATCAAGGATCTTTCATATTCCATTTTTGTAGCATTAAAAGGAAGCCATACTATATTACATTTATATTGATTTGTTTTTTAAGAACAAATCATTAGTGTGCTAGAATATAAGTAGATGTTGCTTAAAAAACAGATAACATATTTAAGCATTCCAATTCTTTCTTAAGTGGAATTTAACAAATCATTCCATTTACATTAAGCGATTCTATGAATCAAAATTCAACCAGCAATTAATGGGTTAAATCATATAAATACTGCATTCTAAAGTCAAACGCATATTGTAATCTTTGATTATTTTTAGTTCTAAAATTGAAACAATATGTATCTAAAGTGGTATTCTTCATCAACAAAAACCTTGTATAGTATATATGAATTAACTTCAGGCAATCTATCAAATAATGGGCTAGCTAACCTTAAAATCTGAGCACCCATATAATGTATTTATTTTAGGTAATATTTAAGAAATAGATGTGCGGAGAGAGTAAAAACATTAATAATATCTTACTTCTTATAACATTGTGTAAAGAAATATGTTTGGAATTCAATCTATTTATACTTTTCATTTTATAAAGATGATAAATATATTTTCCTTGATGGAATAGAAACGTTCAAAAAGGAAAAGGATAGTTATTTCGATTGGCCAAAAATTAATTCACGAATATGGACACAATTATATAATGATTATTGTCCTGATAGACCCCTTGATAGTGGTTGTAAATATTTTATAAATTGTGATAATTAATAATTCTAATACATCAATTAGGACTATATCGAATAGACATTAATTCATAAAATAGTTTAAACCCGTTTCACTCGTAAAATTGGCAGCTTTATAGAAATGGAAAAACGTGGGTTACGTCCTTACTGGGCGTGACTGAAAGCGTCTTTCCATAGGTATGCCAATACCTTCGAGTGAGGCGTAAGTAAGTTACGCCTTTTGTTTTTAATTCAATTCTCGGAAAGGATATGGCAATGAAAAAAATTCTCGTTTTTGTAATGTTGATAGTAAATGTTATGATGTCGCAAGGAAGTGGTTATTTTATTGAAGGATTTGATAGTCTTAAATGGGGAATGTCTCCTTATCAAACAAAAATATTATTTGCATCAGATTCAATCTCGCAACTATCAATTGAATATCATCCTGAACTGATAATAAAAATTGATGGTAATTTGAAGGAATATGCAATACAAGAAATAAAGGCTGAATTCAAAAGCGCACACAAACCTACTTTCAATTGCATTTTTATTGATAACAAATTATGTGGTATAGAAATAATTCGGGGCATCTTTACAGGAAAAAGGTTTTTTTATGAGTTACAAAACCGGTTTAATTATCTAACCGAAAAAGGTGGGCTTTTCAATAGCGGTGGTGACAAATATCCATACGTTGAAGAACGTTGGAGGAAAGATGGGGAAATAATTATCGAATATAAAAATGAAAATATTCGTTTATTTCAACATGAAATGAAAGAATTGTATGATATATTAATCCAAAAAATAGGTGAGGATCGCTTTGCTCCTATTAAGGGATAAAAATAATAGTTTGTCTCAGACAACTACACATTTACAGGTTTTTAACAGAGAAAGGGTATAGATTTGCAGATCGAAATCGAGTTACTGGTTGGGGCTATTGTTTATTCAGATTGTAAGATTGATGCGGTCATTAATGTTCTTCAAAGAAAAGGTATTACCGTTTCCTCAGAAGAAATTCAAAATGAAACACAAAGCGCTTATGAAAAGGAATTTGAGTTGAAGAGAGAGAGAGAATAATACGAACTTTTGGTGCAGCAAGTTCCATATAATAGTTTTTATATTTTGTATTTGCTGATGATCTAAAACCCGGTACTGCTGAATACACCGGGTTTCCTCTCTCTGTAATTGCTCTCTCCGATATCTGATCTTCGTTTTATTCAACATGGCTGAAATATTTCCTCTTTTTGACTGTTTGTTGATTTCTGTTAAATTTCATCGTTTTCAAAAGACCCCACTACCCTTTTTTCCGTTTTACTTCATATCGTTTCGTGTCAATTGATCCGTCTTTTTTTCCGTTTTTGTCAATTGAAAATATTGTGAATTGCTGAATGTTCTCTCATTCTCTCACCGCCGGGATACTTCCTTCTGTGGAAAATGTTTTTGTTGCCGGGAGATGCGGAAAATGTTTGAAATTTTTCAAAATTTACATGTTGAAAAACGACAAAAGTGTTCCGTGTTCTATATTGTATTGGTGTGTATAGACGTTTTTTGTCGGATAAACTGATTTAGAATATCACAAATTATTTTGGATCAACAATTACCTGAGTTTTAACATGTTGACGCTAGAAAAAAGGTTGCTTGTTTCTAAATGTGAATATATTTGTGTCATTGAAATATTCGAATGACCCAACAACTTTTGTATAAAAATAAACTTACCCCTTTTTGAGCAAGTATACTAGCAAAAGTGTGCCGAAGTGAATGAAAATGAAGCGAATTGTTTAACCCGTTGACTCTCACGGCTTTCTTAAATTGCCTGCTGACATAGTCAAGAAATGCTTTACCGCTCCTTCTTCTCCCCTTGAAAACGTAATCTTCTTTCGTTGATATTTTCTATGACAAATCATAGAATTATTGTATGCAACACAAAGATGCAAAGAAAATATCTCCGAAAGAATAGTCTAGATGTAAACTTTCGTGGAACTTGTCAATACTATTGAAACAAAACTATAATATATGATAGCATCCAGATAATACACTAAAATTCATTCATCAAGTATTAACTCGTTCATCTTTCCAAACAGAGTATACTGAATCTTTTTTTGTGTTATCTTACTTATGAGTAATCCTCTCACTTTATCCCCTTCTTTCACGTATGCCAAGGAATCGTTGTCAAATTCCAAGACCGCTGTCAGATTGGACCTGTCCTCAATGATTCCTAATAGCTTGATATTTGGATGATTTTGTGCGGGTATAATTGATTGCCTGTGATTCAATGTATCTTTAACAATAGTTTTTGCTTTGTATAATGGATAAAACGGATCTTTTGCATTGTCCGGAAAAACAAATTTATTTGTATTCTCGTTGCTACCAATGAACCGGACATCATTCTCTTTCAGCCCTTCTTCGCTAATACGAAAGAATAGTTGATACACAATGATCCCCCAAACAAAGATCACAATAATCATCAAGAAAATATTTATGATTTTTTTAACGTTGTTTGGCATCATTATAGATATACGCTTTCAGATCGATAGTTCCCATAAGATCAGATTTTGAGTGTTCTGTTTTTTTTAATTCAATCTGCGAAAGAACAACCGGAATACCGCCGTTTTCAATATCTGTAAAAAGCTTTCCTATATTAACAAATCGCCCCCGTACAGAGAGTCTGTATGATAGTTCATCGAAGTATCCGTTTTTTTTGTTAGTAAGCGGAAGAACAGAGGTTATGGCAACAGAGTTTCTTTTTGACAGTTTTGTAGCGTATTCAAATAGATCGATATCGTTTTGAGTAGTGTTTTTATACAATTTGTTAAATTCTGTTGTATAGGTCTTCTTTAACTGGAGCAGTTCATACCTTCGAGATTCAAAATTACCGATATCGCTTATTTGGGATTTTACAGAATTATATTCGTCTAATAATAAGAAAAGAGCAGAATATCGCCCAGCTATTTCTGTCACAAACAAATAGAGGGATAATCCTGCTATGGCGAGCAGGTATAACACATACTTATTCTGAAGATTGGAAATATTCATTTTCTTGTAGTAACAACAATATCAAAGAGTATTTTGTTTTTTAAAGCTCCGTATTCATCTTGTGTTACACCCGAACTTTTCAATTCGACACTTGACAATAAAGTGCTTGCTTGGAGTGATTTCAAATATCGACTTAATGACTCATTTGACACGGCTTCTCCTTTTATTTTGACCGTTTCATTTTTACTTGATTGAGCAATAGATTGTACTGATTGTAGCGCAATTCCCTCATCAGTTTTTTCAGAAAGTTCCAGCAATGTTCGTGAGACTGTTGTCCGGCGATTTGTACTGCTTTGCTTTTGAATTTCAGATTCAAAATAGGCGATTTCTTCCTGTAATTTATGCAATTCCTGCACTTTTGAACTCTCTGCTATTAAACGTTCCTGATATTCTGCAATTTTGTTCCCTACATAGATCGCTGAAACTGTTTCAAGTGTAAGAAAGAAAAAAAGAAGTATGCCCACAGTAAGGACAGCTCTTTTCAGTAACCCTTGTCCCACTACATCAAATGTTTTTTGTCGATGATTGTTCGAAAGGAAATTGACCGGTGATATTTCTGATAAAAAGCCTTTTATTCCGAGTCCAAAAGCGTGGAGATATTTTGTATGTAATTGAGGAGCTTCTAATTGTTGGAACTGAAAATTCGGTCCAAAAGAAAATGATTCGTTACCATAAACTTTCAAAGACTGCCGTTGTTCTTTTTCAGATTCAAGCTTTAACGCTTCAGCAATATCCGCGGCAGGTAACTCTTTATAATCAGTTAAAGAATAATTGTTTAATGAATATAAATGTATTTTATCGACCGAGGATAAAGCAACAAAATGTCTATCGTTGCTCGAAACGATATTCACAATGTCTCGTTTGGAATAACCAATACTAAGAAGTTCTATTCCTGCATTTAACAATATCGATTCAGTTTGATGGATCTCGTTTTTCTTTGCAATGACAACGATGATTTTCTGAAACTCTTCATTCCGCTCAAGTAGTTCATATTGAATAATGATATCATCTAACGAGATCGGAATACGTATTAGCTTCTCTACGTTATCGCCGATCCATTCAATGACATTAGAAACATCAAATGGGATCGTAGTAACGATAGTTTTGACACCAATTGATTGGAGCGATGTTACGGCAAGTTTGGTCGATATTTTATTCTCAACGATGGCTATTCGTATCTTTTCGGATTTGATTTCAGCAGTATCGGTAGGTGAGAATTGAATGGAAATCGATTTGAGCGGAAAAAAAAGTTGTGTGAATTTTTTAAATGGATTACCGCGAGCTTCCACCTCGACAATATTCGCTTCAAGTTCTGAAAGTTCAACCCCCAGAATACGCTTGAATCCCGCAAACCGGAGAATATCAAGATGTGAAATCAAACGTTTCAATGGCATTATTTCTCAAAATGACCATCACCATTCGGCAAGGAGACATTCTGGAAAGCCTCGCCGTACGATATGTGAGTTGTGAGGTAAATAATAAGCTCTGTTTTCCGGTTTGACTTTGAGGTTGACGAGAAAAGACCGCCAATCCATGGAATATCTCCAAGAATCGGTACCTGCGAACGGGTTTCCGACTCGGTCTCCTGTATCAATCCTCCAAGGACTATGGTTTCCCCTTCACGTATAACAACCGTCGAACTCATAGTCCGTTGATTAATTGTCGGTGGAATGGTTGAATTAAATGCCCCGACAGGGGTTTTAAAATCCGGTTTTATTTCCAGTGTAATTAGCCCGTTGACACCAACATACGGCGTTAACTCCAACTTTACATTGGCTTCAATTGTTTGAAATTGCTGTGACTCCTGTAATAAAGTCTGCGTCTGATCCCTATAAGGAATCGTTGATTTAAGAATATAATATTGTGTTGTCCCAACACTAAGACTTGCTTGATTTCCGTTAATTGTTGCAAGAAGTGGACGTGAGCGAATATTCGCCAAACCTTTTTCCTGCAATGCTCTAATATTCATGTAGAAATTTGGCGGTAGGGTACCAAGGTTGGCAATGCCGATTTGATTTCCAATTGTATTTAGACCTTCATTTACCGTTTTGTTTCCAAACAGAACATCAATCCCTGGTATATAGAAATCGCCCCGGGCAGCCGTTGTATCGGAACTCGAACGAATACCCGCGTCAATTCCGAATTCTTTCCCATCAGAGAGATCGAAATCAACAACAAGCGCTTCAATCAATACTTGAGCCACAGGTTTATCAATTTGAGCAATAAAATCTTCCAGTTGATTAATTACATCCCCGGGTGCAATTGCAACAATTGCATTATGTTCTTTCATTATTTTTAATGTCGCTTGGGATGAAATTGATTGCGGTACAATATCAAGGAATTTTTCTGATCTGAGGTATTTCAATTTTAACAAACGTGTTGAAACCATTGATTTATTGATCTTCTCGCCGACAAAATATATTCCATCAGATTCACGAAATGTGTAAGTGGTATTGCGAAGAATCAAATCCAATGCTTTAGTAAGAGAAACATTTGTGGCACGGGCTGTCACCGTGCCGGTAACAGTATTGTAATAGACCACATCGGTATTTAATTGCCGTGATATGTCGGTAATAATGCGTTCAAGCGGGGCGTTGGTGACATCGATGGTAACTGAGCTGTCTTTTACGCTGATCCAATATGGTCCTGTTTTTTGTCCTTGTTGCGCTGTTTGAGAACCGACGAAGTAATCTAATCTACTGACGACATAAATGTTGTTTTTCTTTTGGACAGCGAAACCATTATTGTTCATTAATTGTGTAAATCCAAGATCGAATTCAAGATCAATCAATTTTCCAGTCACAGTTCCATTGGTACCGCTTGTAACAAGAATATTTTTATTCGACTTGTCTTGAATTGCTAGAATTAATAGTTCAAGATCGACATTCTTCACCTCAAGGTAAAGATTTCCTTTTTCAAACAGGATATAAGGCTTTTTAGGTTCTTCTTTTTTAATGACGGCAACCGGAGTATTTGAGATCTTAAAGATGCCTGATTCAAGATTTAACTGTAAGCCATTTTGTTCGCATAAGAATTGTAAAGCGTCATATACTCTTATTTTGTTCAACGATACTGTAACATGTTTGGTTATCGTATTCTCAACAAAAATATTAAGATTGTATTTATACGAAATTGCCCGAAAAACATCGCGGATATCGGTATCCTTAAAACTAAACGTCAATGTATCATTAGCACGTAGAGGTAATTGTTCTTGAAATGTTTGTTGTTCGAGCGGAGTGTGCCCAGATTGGATAGAATCTTGTTGAGCGATAATAATTTGGAGCCCAAGTATTATTACGCTAAATAGTATTTTTTTCATGTTGGTCCTGATGTGTTAACATTTTAAGATGTTGCCAGTGCAATTTCAATCTTGCAGCGACCATGTCCATTCTCTGTTGTTAGCTTCTCTTATTCAAACCCGATTACTGTTGCTCTTTGGTGTATCGGTCATACTCATATTTGTAACCTTCCTCTATTGTGTAAACTGGTTTAAATATCAGTTTTGCTTTGGTTCTCTTTGCTTTTGTTAAGATGGGGCGAAGCCACGGGAGTTCATGAAATACTAATATACCCAGAAGATTGAAACCAACGATCTATTCAGTTATTAAGAAGCTTGGTTGAGATAGATGCATTTTTTTAGTGTTTTTTTAACGTAAAACATTTTACCATGTCAAGCATCGATATTTAATTTCACTCTAACCTTTTAACCTAATTCAATTAATTATCTTAACTTTACAAAAGAAATAATATATACTCAGTGAAAATGTGCGGTCCATCATAAACGATAGCTATGTAGATATATTTTTATTATAGTTTATATTTACTTTCTTCCAGAACATTTCAGCATCATTTTTAGTGTGGAATGCTTTTTTGGGAATAAAATGTCCAATTTGTGGAGTGAGGAAAATATAATAATACTCGTCATCCTCAACTAATTTGTAAATACCATTCCATTTTTTTCGATCCTCATTAACCTCCGTAGATTCTATAATCCAATCGTCAGATATTGTTATGGTGTGTTCACAAATAACACCTTTTTGTTTATCGGGTTTATAAAAATTCCATTCAAGTATTTTATTAAATAACCAGAACAATGTTAAATTGAGTAACAACATAGTCCCCATAACAAAAATAAAATAACCAATTTTATTAACAACACCTTGCTCATCGTAATTATAGACCATAAATAACGCAATCAATAAAAACCATATCTTCAAACCATATCTTAGTGTTTTTCCTTGCGAAGTATGTAATCTACAATATTTAATAAAATGTTGATAATCTTTTTTTCCAATTTTGTACGTGATTGTAATATCGTTCATACTATTTTAATTGTAGTAAACAAATGTCTTTATATTTTTATCGATTCACTATATTGGATCTTCATTCATAAACTCTAAAATCAGTTATGGAAAATTTTAGTTTTTTTCATTATGCTCGCAATACTCATTTATTAAATCTATAATTTTTGATCGCCCCACAATTCCATTCAATATTACTTCCTCATTTGGAATATTTGTCGAATTACCGTTTAGATATATTTCAAGAGTATAAATCCTACCTACATACCTTATTTTTGCACAGCGAATTGTGTCCCAAGATCTAAAATTATATTTTTCTGACCACATTCCCTGTTTCCCAAGTTTAATTTTGGGATTTCGATCACATATTTTCCTAACACCATCAATCATTATAAATATCCCAACGGTAGATAAAAATAAACAAAACACGATAATTGAAAATACATGAACTGTGTTTGTAAAAATATAAAAAGCGTATACAGTAAATGACATTCCTACTAAAACTTCAATAATTTGATAAATAACCGAATTCTGAAAAATTATGTCATAATTTGGAGATTCAATATACTTTAATTGGTTTCTAATATTTTCCAAAGACATAAAAAATTAATCGAAATTCTTAGTAAGGATCATTATGATTTCGCCATCCATATATCTCGGACCATGATTTTAATTGAGTTTGATTGTATACGCCAGATTTATCCTTAGTTGCATAACTAAAACCGGCAACTAGATCTGAATCAAATCCTTCGGGTAAAAATGTTGCTATCCCAATTTGTTTTGGATTGCCCGATTTGCCAATTTCATCATTATTTGTCAGTAATTCAAAAAATATACCTGCAACATGTCCTTTAACTCCGATTACGCCTGCAATAAATCCAAACAAACCTCCTGATTGAGCTTCATCAATAGAATTTTTTCCCATAGTAATCGCACCCATAACTGCTCCCGTCGCCGCACCTATACTAGTTTGAATAATTACATTTGACCAAAAGGAAGAAAGACCAAAAAATTTACCATTTGGATCATTAAAATTAATTGGGTCACTTGTGGCATAACAAAATATATTTATATCTTTCCCCTCAAACAAAATTGGGTCTTTGCTTGTCCACCTTCCCGCTGTCACATCATAGTCTCTTGCACCAAATCTAACAAGTTTTGTTTGAGTATCAAACAACCCACCCGCATATCCAAATGGTAAATCAAGTGAGTCTATTTGATTTATAATATTTCCATATTCATCATAATCAAATCTGGAGACAACAATTCCAGTTGTTGAATTGAGGACAAGACGAACACTGCCAAGATGATCTGTCACAATCCGATAAGAAATTCCAGATTTTACAATATATTCCGGCACATTTGGCTTGTCTATATAAACAAATCTTGCAACAACATTATCATTGCTGTCTAACTCTGCTATTGGTCGTAACTGATTTTCGTAAATCCACCGTTTAATAATTTGTCCATTAAGTTTTTTCCCAATCCGCCTGTTATTTGCATCGATTAAATACACAATCACATCCCCATTTGGTAAACGAACATCGATTAAATTACCCAAAGCATCATAAGAGTAATAAGTAGTATCAATACCTTCAATCTTACTTTGTAATTCACCGTTGAGTGTATATGAGTAAGAAATATTTGCATAGTTAAAAAGCCTGTCTTGAACATCATAACTGCCTGAGTCAACTGAAACTGTTGTTATCTTAGCAAGTCGATTGCCCGTCGAATCATACACATATTGTGAGGCAAGAGTATCGTTTCTCCAAACCTTTTCCAATCTTCCTGCAAGATCATATGCATAACGAAATACTTTTGCCTCACCTTGGATGGTCTCATTGAGTGTCGTAATTCTGCCAAGCGAATCTCTTGTATATGATGTTGCAAAAATAGAATTGCCGGAATACTTCGCATTCAATCCAGAGACTTCACCGAGGGTGCTATACGATATTGCCGTTGTAACATTTACAAGTGTATCAGCAATCGGCAATCCATTTGTGGAATTATATGCAAGTTTTAATGCACCAACACTTGTAAGTTGATCGTCAGTATTATATTTAAAACCAATACTGTCTCCACCGTTAACCTTTTGAGCAATAACTCTAAAACTGCTGTCATATTGTATTGTCACATAACCACGCACGGCACCACGCCATTCTTCTTTTATTGGCATTGTGCCATCGTAGGTATAAAGCAGCGTATCGTTTTCTGCAGAAATTATTTTGGTAATAAGTCCACTTTTTGCATTGTAATCGTGTGAGATTGTTCCTCTGTCAAATGTAAGAGTTTTGATGTGAGTGTTGCCGTTCGCAGCGCCGCCGGTTGTATCATACACAAACAGTAATGTTGTACTATCGGCGCGCACTACTTTTACATTTTGTTTGTCAAGATTGTACTCATATCCTGTTGGTGTTAAGCCATCAACTGGAAGCAATGGCGGATTGTAAGCCGACTTCTGATCGACATCATCATATGCAAATTCGTGCGCCGGTTTACTCGGAGGCGTTAACGAAGTCATATTGCTGTTTGCATCATACGAATAACCGATTGTTCTGCCGTCAGGTAGGATTTGCAGTATTGATCTTCCAACAGAATCATACAAAGTTGAAGAAGTTCTCAGCATCGGATCTTGAATACTTTGCAGGCGTCCAAGATTGTCGTACGTGAACATTGTTACACGTGTTCCTTGCTTTGTCTGAACCAACTGTCCTTTTGAATTATATGTGTTCGTTTTAGATGTAATTCCTGGAATAGAATCTTTAACCACTCTCCCTTTTGTATCAATGAAACTGACTTTCTTCCTTCCCAATGACGTAGTGCTGGTGATTGTTCGCGTAATTCCGCTATAATCACTTTTTGAAACTCGACCGTTGATAATGGAACTGTCTCTCAATCCCATTACCTGCAATCCGGCCATTTGTGTTATCAGTCTGCCATGAGACTCTGTAGTGGTTAATCCGCTCGGCTTGCGAGTGATTTTGCTTTTATCAACTGGAACCATCATCCCAAACCGTGGGTCAGGTCCGGCAAGAACAATCGTAACCGTACTATCAGGAGACGTGATGGTTGATGTGCCGTCAGGATTTTCACGTGTCAAAGTGTTTTGCCCATTTTCGTCAGTTTTTGTTACAAGAACACCACCGGGGGTAACACGCTCAACACGGTAAGTGGTTTTCTTTCCAAGTGCTGTTGTCATTTCAACCTGATACCCGCCGCTGAATTCAGTCCTATTCAACGCTTTGAATCCGCCGAGCGGATCTTCATCTTTCGTGAGGAGACCCTTCGAATTGTAGGTAAATTTATAGAGCTTATTTTTCGGATTGCTCATCGTCTTCATCAATCCACCGCCGTCATATGTAAAACGGTTTGTCTCTCCAGCTGGGTTTGTCAGTGAATCGAGATATCCATCATTATTGATGTATAAATACGTCCGTTGCCCGTACGGTGATATGACTACGGTTGCTTTTCCTGTTGAATCTCGTTCAATCGTGGTGAACAGACTATCAATATCACGGATGTGAGTGAGTAGTCCCTTTGAGTTATAATAAAAATCGAATTTAATAACACCGGTCAACGCGTCCAGAGTCTGTTCGTGTCTCCCCGCATAATTGAAGATGAATAATTCACTGCCATCTTCCGAAGGGATAACATTCGTATTAAGAGAAAACTGAGGAAACGGTTTGGAAATTTTACGAACACGTCCGCTAAAAATATCACTAAAAAACATCGAACCATCAGGGGCAAATCTCACACTGAATGGCAGATCAATATTTGCACCCGTTGCAGGCAATCCATCTCCATTAAAATTACCATTACCGCTTCCACCGATAGTCGAAATTGTGCCTCCTACACTTACACGGCGAATGCGTTTATTACCAGTTCCTCCAAAATTATCCGAAAAAATAATATTGTTTTTACTATCAACATCGATTCCCTCGGAACCATTAATTGTTGCCGAAGTTGCTGCATTACAGTCTCCGCTGAATGATCCTGTTCCGGTTCCTGCTATTGTTCTGATGATTCCATCAGGTCCTACGCGCCGTATTCGCTTTTGACTGGCGGAGGAACCAAAATAGACACTCCCGTCTTCTCCAACGGCAAGCGAGGAAATTCTACCAATTGCAGCAGTGGTAGCCGGAATATTATCTCCATTAAACGCAAAGCCACCATTGCCGGCAATAGTCGTGATGATTCCATTTGGATTGACTTTTCGAACCCTGTAATTTGCGTCATCTGCAATATAAATACTGCCATCAGGACCAATGGCAACATTAGAAGGTGAAGCAAGTTCAGCATTCACTGCAAGACCGCCGTCTCCGCTGAATCCTCGTCCATTGATATACTGTATTGTTGCTTTGCCTGCAACCGTTGTTATTATTCCGTCAGGGCTGATCTTACGAATCCGATGAATTTGTGTATCAGCAAAATAAATGCTTCCGTCCGGAGAAACAGCAATTCCCATCGGATTTGAAAGCGATGCAGAAATCGCAGGAATATTATCGCCATTGTAACCAAACGTCGACCCGCCTCCACTGGTCAATGCACCGGCAATTCTATAAATTCTCCCATCATTTTTCACTACTTGAATTAGATTATTATTCGTTTGGGTGACGTAAATATTTCCTTCAGGGCCAAATGCCAAACCATCAGGCGAATTTAACGGCGCCTGTATAGCTAAGTCGCTATCATGTGCAATTGTTCCACCGGGATAGCTTCCGCTTCCATTGCCTATCACAGTGGTCATAACCAGGTTTGCATTTTCTGCGCTTCGCGTATTACCATCGCCGTAATACAATCGTTGACCAACCGCATCATATACATGGTGATTATTGAATGTCCAACTTCCGAGACTGCGCGAGGCTTCGCTCCATATCCCAACCAAACCGGACCAGTATTGCCACAGTGTTGAAGTTGTATTCGAACGACGTTTATTCAATGTCGAGCCCGACGTATTTCCAAAAGACTGACCGCCTTGTGGTATCTGGAAGCTTGCGTTGTAATTATATCCGATTGAAGTCTTTATTGGTTGACGTCCTTGCAGTGTTCGCCCGTACGCATCTTTTCCATCCCATTCAAAATTGTATGAAAGATTTACAGATGGGGTAAAATCATAGGTAAAAAACTGTCCCGCAACTTCAATATCAAGAAAGATTCGATTCAACCCTGGTGGGAGTGTAACACCAGTTAAAGGTATACTCAATGAAAATGCATCTTTTCTTCCGGGAACTCTGTCGCTCTTGTAATAAATACTGAATGGCGTCCCGGTTATGGGCAAAACCTCACCGAGCGTTTGATTTTGAATTCCGATGATAGAACCGGAGGTAGTGCAGTCTTTATCAAGTGTCTGCTTTGTTGGTCCAGGCAGTTTCGGCCATTGTGCTGTGACAGGAGGACCGAAGGGCCAACTGAACGAAAATGAACCAAGGCGATTTGTTTCAATTCTCATGAAACTTTCACCGATACCATACATCGATGCAAGCATCTGGCGCTCATCGTTACTGATGCCAAGTGAATCCAAATTGACTTGTGCGGAAATCGAACCACTTCCGGTAACATCAAGATTTGCCAATCCGCTGCTAATAGAAATAATTTTAACAGCTCTACCGTCATTAATCGGTGTCCAGATCCCTTTCGATGAATCAAAATATGCCGTAGGTACCTTGCTCCCAATTGGCAGTGTTAAGAAGTTGTTCACATACAGTGCAAATGGCTTATCAAAAAATACGCTTTTGGCATTGCCATTGACCGCCTCATCGCTTGTTAATTCAACACCATATCCGAGAGCACTTGTTGGCGGTAACGTGCCGGGTAAAGAAACAACGCAACTTCCGCTTAATCCATATTCAGTAGCACGCAGTGTTATTGTATCTAGCGATTGGCTTGTACCATTCGAAAAACTCATCGTCGATATTGTATTGGGTTCAAAGATCAATGTGGCACGACGGGTTCCATCAGCATCGGTGACTGTGCTGCTCTGTGCGCTTTGCGATACTGCCTGATTGATAATAAGAGTCGCAACGGAATCTGCAGGAAGAAGAATAACACTGTCTGCATTAGTATAGTTCAACCAGTCGGTTTGTACTTGTCTTTGTGCCGGGATGAATCCTGATTTTGAGTATTGTAATGTCAAATAGCCACCACCGTTCAAAACAAGGTCGAACATTCCATCGTTTCTGGAAATTGTTTGTCCGTATTCCGGATGACTCAACACCATTATTTTTGCTCCCGGTAATGGAGTGCCGCAGCTTGAAAGTACTTTCCCCCGTATCACTGCCAATCTTGTTGCAGTAAGTTTCGAAGTGTCAACTCCTGTTTGAATCGGCTGCGATCCGGTGTATAAAAATTTTGTGACGTCATAAATCGTTGTTGTTACAGTCGTATCAAGCGGAGGTGCGATCGATTTCGGATCCGACGGAATTGTAGAATAGGTAATTGATCTGAAAATTGACGTACTGTTCCCTGCAGCATCAGTAATGACAAGTGAAATAATATTCACCCCTTCAACAAGAATCACTTGTTGTGAAAATGAGCCATTCGGATTTATTACTACGGGAATTGAATTAATCGTAAGTGATGTTGCGGTTGAATCATCAATTGAGCCTGAAATAATAGCACTGTTTAATTGTGTGGTTATTCCATCAGCGGGAACAATATTCGTCACTGTCGGTGAGGCGGTATCTAATCGCACAATCTTTGTTTCTGTCGCACTATTTCCTGCTGCATCTGTTGCAACGATTGTAATCGTGTTTATTCCTTCCACAAGCGATAAAACAACACCAAAACTTCCGTTGCTTCCAATAGAAAGCAATGTGCCGTTGACTGTTATGGATGCTGTCGTTGAATCTATTACAGTTCCCGAAACAAACACAGAAGTTTGATTTGTAATACTGTTGTTTGCCGGAATTGTCACTGTCAGAGTCGGTACTGAAGAATCACGGACAACGGTACGCGTTTCGGTCGAAATATTCCCTGCAGCATCGGTTACAACAATAATTATTGTATTGCTCCCTTCATTCAATGCCACCTGGCTGCTGTAGATTCCATTGATGGCTGTAACTGCATTTCCATTAATAGTTATTGTGACAAAGGATGAATCATTAACGGTTCCATTGACTGTGATGAGAGAGTTTTGTGTCAACAAGCTGTTATTTGGCGAAGTAACAACAAGCGTCGGCTGAACAGTGTCCAAAATCACCGTGCGCATTTCTGTTGAAATATTTCCCGCCGCATCAATCGATTCGATTGTGATCGTGTTTGTCCCTTCGCTTAACACCACTGATGTAGTGAAATTTCCATTTCCGTCATGCAAAACTATATTGCCGTTCACACTCATTACAACCTCATTGGAATCTGAAAACGATCCTGAGATCGTGACACTTGTTTGATTCGTAATAAGGTTATTTGCTGGTGAAGTAATGATCAAAAGAGGTGATTGTGAATCAAGAATTATTGTGCGGATAATTGTCGAAATATTCCCTGCAGCGTCAGTTGCGGTAATAGTAATATTGTTCAATCCTTCAACCAATCCGAAAGACAGGTTAAATGATCCGGTCGAATCAATGAGAACAGATGTTCCGTTAACAGTAAGAACCACTATTGTCGAATCAAACACTGTGCCTGAAACAACTATAGAATTTTGATTTACGATTATGCCGTTTTCAGGGTTTACGACAGTAAGACTTGGATTTTGAGAATCTTTGATCACAGTCCGCGTCAATGTCGTTAAGTTTCCTGCCCCGTCAGTTGCTACAATTGTGATAATGTTGTGACCTTCATTGAGGGTGACCGAATGGGTAAATGTTCCGCTGTTCACTTCAACAGTATCTCCATTCATTACAACCGTCACTGTTGTCGAATCATTTACAGTACCGCTCACCGCTACCGAGTTTTGAATTGTTATTATCCCTTCAGTAGGATCACTAACGGTCATTGATGGCGGCGTTGAATCCATTGTCACCGTACGGGTGACCGTTGTGGAATTTTCCGCCGCATCCGTTGCGATGATAGTGATAATATTCTTTCCTTCGTTTAATTGCACATTTCCTGAATACGAACCGTCTGAACCGACGATAACAGTATCTCCATTGAAAGTGACAGTAATAACAGCAGAATCAGCAACTGTGCCATTAATGGTAATGCTCGATTGCTTTGTAAGGGTATCGCTGGCAGGAGAATAGAGTACTACTGTTGGTGGAATGGCATCCTTAATCACCGTACGTGTTACTGTGGCATTATTCCCCGCGGCATCAATCGCTACAACTGAGATTGCATTCGCTCCTTCGTTTAAGAAAATAGTTTGCGAAAAAACTCCGCCGCTGCCGATAGAAACAAGATTTCCATTGATGGAAAGGGAAACAGTAGTGCCATCTGTAACCGTACCGGAAACGACAACAGATGTTTGCGTTGTATAAATCCCATCGTTCGGAGCAGAAACTGTTAACTGTGGTATTGTGCTGTCTTTAATAATATTTCGTGTTATTGTAGAACTATTTCCAGCTTGATCAGTTGCAATAATAATAACTGTATTGTTTCCTTCAACCAATGAAACAGAAATATTTAACACACCTCCTGCTGCGAGAGTGACCGGGTTTCCATTGACTGTAACAGTGACTGCCGTTGAATCGAATATTGTCCCAATTATATCACTACTTGATTGGGTGGTGATGTAACCTTGAGGAGGCTGCGAAATTGAAATAGTTGGATCTGTAGAGTCCAACCGAACCGTGCGAATGACTGTAGAAGTATTCCCAACATTATCGGTGGCAATAATAGTAATTGCATTTGTTCCTTCGGATAGTAAGACAGCAGTACTAAAGGTGCCGCCAGAACCGATTGTAACAATAGTCCCGTTCACTTTCAGTTCTGTTGTGTTGGTACTTGATACTGTTCCACTTACAGTAACCAATGATTGATTTGTTATTCCGCCGTCCGTTGGGGATGAAACCGTGATTGCGGGTGGAATGGTGCTTCTGGTAACGGTGCGCGTATCGGTCGTTGAATTTCCCGATGCGTCGGTTGCAACAGTAGTGATTTCATTCGATCCTTCATTCAAAGATAATGAATATGTAAATGTTCCGGCAGGACTCACTGAAACAGATAAACCGTTAATGGTAAGCAATACGGTCGTGGAATCGTATACCGTCCCCTGCACAAGTGTTGTTAATTGAATCGTCGTGGTTCCGTTCTCGGGGGTGGAAACAGTCAGCGATGGTGAAATTGCATCCTTGATAACTGTGCGCACTTTGGTTGTTTGATTATTGCTCGCGTCTGTTGCTATCACTGTAATCGTATTCGTTCCTTCACTAAGTGTTACGGCTGTTGAAAAAGCGCCACCGGATCCGACCGTTACTGCTGAACCATTAACCATTACCGTAACCGCTGATTGATCCGTTGCAATTCCATTTACAGTTACATTGTTTGTGTTCGTTATAAAACCATCGACCGGCGAAGATAGTGAAAGCGTAGGGGGGATGGTGTCCTGTTGCGTTGTCGAATGTTTTCCAATCACGGCTAATAGAAGAAATGTTTTTGGTTTTCCTGCAACGGTAACTTGAATCATATTGGTCGCCTGCAGCGCGACACTCTTCGTCAATAACGGGTGAAATTTTTTAAAGTCAGACGGGGAAAATATTGTTGTTCCATTAATACTAATTGTTGCACTAGTTACGGTGCTACCCAAGCTAAAGGGATTGACCACAATAAGTGTGTACGGTACCGAAGTATTGGAAGGAAGTGTAAATGACTGTGTTACTGTTTGCGGGCTGCCCGTTGCGCGATCATATTTTTGGGGCCCAAACACCAATATCGGTAACTGATGTTGTCCGATACTTTGGTGAAGTATTTGTTCCGCAATGTTGAGATCAGAATTTTGGGCAGTTACTAACGATGAGTATAATGCCAGAAAGGTTACACAAAAAAGGATTTTTTTCATTTGAACTTCCCCCCTGAAGAAATAATAAAAGAAACAACCACGTTTTATCCAATGCAGTCTGAGCTATGAATCCCCCTTCTTACGGTTTTTGACATGATGAATGTAAAGGAATAATAGTACTTGCGCTATCACGTAAACACGTGTTTTTTAAAAACACTGTTTTTCTACTTGCTTCTTAGAAAAAGAGTTGTTTTTCACAGTTTTAAAAGGACTACGGCGGGAGATTTCGTGATTATCTAGCAATCATATTTATATGAAATTGCCGGAAAGACATCGCGGATATCGGTATCTATAAAACTAAATGTGAGTATATCGTTTGCACGAAGGGATAGTTAGTCTTGTGACTGTTGCTGAACAAGTTGGGTTTGGTTTGATTGAGTAGACTCTTACTGCGAAAATAACAACTGGAGCATTATTATTACACTGAAAATAAATATTTTACCAATAAATTATTCCAATCGGTAATGCTGTACAAGTCAGAACATCATCTGACATTTATGAATTAATCGGTAACATTGATGTCAACCGAGTGTAAGTTATCGAGTATCTTGTTCATTGCATATCCAAGCATTAAAAAAGGTCTACATCTGTGTTCGATCACAGCACATTTTCTTAGAATGAGGCCATTCGATGTTGTAAAGAGTGATCTAAGCACCAAGATCACTGTGGAGTTGCTCAAGACTCTAGTGTAACTATTTCCTGAACGCTGTTTGATAAAACTTCTAATGCGTTTAGGAGAGATTAAATAGCCCGACTTTGTTTTGATAATTTTTTGATTTTGAGTCCTCTGACACCACCTATTTTAGCGAGTTAATAATGTATCGGATGATATTCTAACCAATACAGATAAAGACGAACCTGTGAATTCTGCAATATTGCCAGCAATCCCTCCTCAAGCCAAAGGAAATTATTTATCACAATATACCCATCGTTCGTGTTAATTAGCCTGCATCTTGATCTGATGAATGATTCTCTTTTGAGAGGAACTTGTTAAAAAAAATTAACCAAAGTGCAAAAGCTATGATATACCCGATATGGAAAGTTTTATGTATTATTGATAGATCTTTGAAATTAATGTTCCACAAATCAAAAAATGTTTTATAACCAAAAAATGATAGGACTAAGATAATTGCAAATATACCTCTATAGCGCAGTCCTATCTTGTAAGATTTTTCCTTCAAAATCATTATTTACCCTCAAGTCTATTATTGCCCTTTAATTATTTCAAGAAACATTTCAGTCATAGTTTCAACCATAGATTGGACACCACCTTGTTTCCATAGTGTATTGACTCCAACTGTCCCAGTTAAAGAAGAAACCAAACCCGTAGGCTCTTTACCTGGACCACGACGCACTAATTTCCCTGCCAGTTTACCTGTTGCTGCTCCTATAACCGTTTGCTCCGCAAAATCTACAAGATCCGACCACTCTGCGTTCTCTTTACATAATATTTTTTTTAAACCAATTGAAACCGCAGAATATGTGGCTGATGTTTGTAAAACGCCTCCGCTCGCACCCACTGCGCCCGCTATAGTACCTGCTACGGTATTTGCCACATAATCTTGCCACCCTACATTAGCACCTAAAGCATCTGACAAAGCTGTAGATAAGACGCCCCATACTAAACCTGCTAACGCACCTGCACCAGTGGTAACTTTTCCGTTTTTATCTATTTTGTTTATTGGATCATTTGCAACATATGCAAATAAATTTCCACTACTACCACGAAATTTTATCGGATCCTTGCTCGTCCACCTTCCCACACTTGCATCATAATCCCTCGCGCCAAATCTAATAAGTTTTGTTTGAGTATCATACAAACCACCAGCGTAAGCAAATGGTTGGAAGTCGGGATTAGTATCTTGAATAATATTACCGAATTCGTCATAATCAAGTCGTTGCGCAATTGCACCTGTAGAAGTATTGACCACAAGTCTTATACTGCCAAGGTGGTCTGTTATCAAGCGATAGGTTGCTCCTCCCTTAGTTATTATTCCTCCAACAAATCGCGCAACCATGTTACCTGCACTATCAACTTCTGCTACCGGAGACAACTGACCTGAATATATCCATCGTTTTACAAAACTGCCATTAAGCTTTTTCCCAATACGGCGATTTTGACCGTCAATGATGTATTCAATTATATCTCCATTTGAGAGAACTACTTTGGTGAGATTGCCGAAGTTGTCGTAGGTGTAGCGTGCAGTATCATTGCCATTTACTTTGGTTTGCAGTTCCCCGTTGGCTGTATAGAAATATTGCGCGTTACCATAACTCAACATTCTGTCTTGTGCATCATAACTACCGCTGTCAATCTGTAAAGCAGAGTTCCGTGATACACGGTTGCCGTTGGCATCGTACGTATATTGTGAAATTAAGAAGCCATCTATCCACACTTTTTCCAATCGTCCAACTGTGTCGTATCCGTATAGAAATACTTTTGTCGTATCAAGCGATGTTTCAGTTAATGCAGTTATCCGACCGAGAGAATCTCTTGAATAACTAGTTGCAAAGAGTGTAGAAACTCCATACGCTGCCGTATAACTTGCAAGTTCACCTTTATTGTTATATGACTGACTTGTTGTAATGTTACCAAGTGATGTCCCTGTCGGCAATCCATTTTGCGGGTCGTATGTCAGCGACATACCACCAATGTTTGTTATTTGTCCGTCATTATTATATCCAAAGTTTACTGCAACTCCATTGACACTCTGCGAACTTACACGGAAATTATTGTCGTATGCAACACTCACTGTACCCTTTACATTCCCTTTCCATTGTACGCTTTTCGAAAGAGAACCATCGTACGTATACAGTAGCGTGTCCCCTTCGGGAGTAATTGTATTAGTGAGCATTCCTGTCAATGAATTATATCCAAAGGTTTGTAATCCGCGACCGTATGCAATTGAACGGATTCTGCTCGCACTCCCACCACATCCACATCCGGATGAATCGTACGTTATTACAATGGAATCGCCATTGGGTAAAATGGTATGTGTAATCCGTTTATCAAGATCATACAGATAATTTGTTATGGTCGTGTCAAATCCCGCAATAGGCGGCGCATATCGGTTTGTTAAATTTGTGGCTGTATAATCAAAGGTATGTTCCGGTTTTCCTGGAGGAGTTAAATCGAGAAGATTCCCGTTCACATCGTATCGGTATGCAATAATATTCCCATCAGGCAATGTCTGCACCAATGTCCTTCCGACAGAGTCGTATACAAAACCTGCTGTTCGTAATAACGGATCAGTAGCTGATGAGACTCTCCCGCGCGAATCGTACGTAAATGTTGAAGTACGTTCACCCTGCGTAACGGAAACAATGCGTCCTTTAGTATCATATACGTAATTCACAGAAGCCATACCCTGAATAGAATCTTTCAGTGTTCTGCCGACCGAATCAATGTAGGTGAATGTTTTCCGGCCTTGTGGTGAAATAGTTGTAAAGAGATTTTGATTCCCATCGTAAGTTGTTAAAGAAACTTTTCCATTCGCATTGACGGAATCCATAATTCCCATAACCGTCAGCCCAACTAATTCTGTCACAGTTCTTTTGTGTGAAACAATAGATTGGAGTCCACCAGGAGTTGTGACGGTCACTGATGTTAAAGGCGATTGCATGCCAAAGCGGGGATCTGGTTTTGATAACGTGGATATTGTGGTACCATTAGGATGGAGAGTGGCTTCTGTTCCGTCGAAGTAATCCGAAGTAACTGTTGCTAATCCTGCATCATCAATCATTGTGGAACGAATGCCCGATGTAGGAATTGTTTCGATACGATATTTTGTCTTTTGCCCTTGTGCAGTTGTAGATACTACTTCGTAGCCATTCGCCAGTTCCGTTCGTGTTAATGTTCTTCCTCCTCCAATAGGATCAAGAGCAGATATAAGGCGACCATTGATGTTGTAGCCGTACTGTTTTTCGGATTGTTTGGCATCCTTCATTGTATAAAGAAGTCCATCAATGGAATAGCCAAAAGAATTTCCCTCGCCAGCCGGGTTTAGCATAGATGATAGATAGCCCACTGAATCGACCGACAATATAGATCGTTGACCATATGGAGAAACAATTGCATTCGGTTTTCCATCGCCATCGCGTTCAATTATCATCGTCAAGTTGTTGGCATCATGAATTGCTGCAAGACTGCCTGAAGTATTATATGAAAACTCCAACAAAGTGGCACCGGTAAGAGAGTGTGTCGTTTTCAGATGTCTGCCATTTGCATCAAATTGATATAACTCTGTACCATCTTCAGAGGAGACCGTAAATTCGCTGTTGGTGAATTTCGTCAACGAGTTTGTTATCCGCCGAATTCTTGCATTCCCATTGTCTGCAATATACACGACACCGTCTTTCCCTAATGCTATCGCTTCCGGCAAACTCAATTCAGCACCATTGGATGGGCCTCCATCGCCGCTGTACCTACCTCCGTTAAACCCGGTAATAGCACCATAACGTCCTGCGTATCGAGTAATTATTCCGTTGGCATCAATCATTCGGATGTGGTGAGAATAATTTTCAGAAATATATATACTACCATCAGAAGCTAAGGCTATATCGGTAGGATGTACTAAACGTGCCAGTTTAGCGGGGCCTCCATCACCACGCGTGGGGGGAATAATTTCTTGCGAATTATAACCTATACTGCCTGTACCGGCAACAGTGGAAATAATTCCATCGGTACCGACCTTTCGAACTCGATTCTGTATTTGATCGACAATATATAATGCACCGTCAGATCCTACCGCAAGTGCGTTAATGTACATAAAGGGGCTTTCTGTCGCCAAAATTCCGTCAGCACCGAGACCCCAATTGCCGTTACCCGCAACTGTAGAGATATAACCATCCGGTGTTACTTTCCTGACTCGATTATTCCCTGCATCGCCGATATACACACTTCCATCAGGTCCAACCGCTACCGACCAAGTGTCTGCTAATTCTGCATCAATCGCTTTTCCACCATCTCCGCTAAATCCATATCCCCCTATTCCGGCAAATGTTTCTATCATTCCATCTGGCCGAACGCGGCGTATTTTGCTGTTTCCATCCTCTGCAATATACAAACTGCCATCAGGACCAAGTGCAACATCTGTTGGAAATGATAAAAACGCCTGTGTTGCTAATCCTCCATCGCCGCTTCCGTCTCCACCGCCTATTAACATTGCTGCGAAACCAGCACTTTCGTTGACTCCGGCAACGGTAGTAATAATTCCTTGAGGATCAATCTTCCGAACAACATTTGCATCGGCATCCGCATAATACACACTCCCATCAGGTGCAGCACACATTCCGAAGCTGCTCCCTACTTGTGCATTCAGTGCCGCACCACCATCACCGAGCGCACCATATTCTCCATTACCGGCAAAAGGTTGCATGATTCTCCCGGTAGCTAGAACACTTCGCTTTTGAGTGTTACCGTAGAATAGCGTGCCACTATTGACATCATATGAATGATAATCACTGAGACTCCATCCTCCCAAATCTGCTTTAGGCGCAATCCAGGTTCCTAATTCATCATTAAGAACCTTCCAGTACGTAATCTCTAACTTATCGCGCGAGGCTGAAATAAGCGGCTGCTGCGCAGTAGGAGGCGTTGCACCAAAAGCACGACCAAAACCGTATGGAGTTGAATATTGTGCAGAATAGACGTATCCAATATGTATTTCTGCGTTATGCTTTCCTTGTATTGTTCTTCCGTATCCATCTTTTTGATTCCAATAAAATCTCCACGAAATATTCGGAGCGGGTTGATATTTCCTGACTGTTCTTGTTCCAGCAATCATTACTTCCACCACTATTTGCTTTAAACTCAATGGGATGGAAGGTCCGCTCACAGGTATATCAATAAATTGTTTATACCCTTCCGTTCTATCACTTGCGTAATAGAGAGAGAATGGTGTCCCAGTTATCGGCAATACTTCGCCCAGTGTTTGATGTTCAAATCCAATAATTGAACCGCAACCGGTTTTATCTTTATCCGTTTTTGGATTGTTCAATTGAGTATTCGATGATACTGCATCACTTGGCGGTACATATGGCCAATTATAATCCCACGGAGTAAAGTGATCTACTTCCACTCTCCACAATGATTGTCCAATACTATACAAGGAGGTGAGACGTTCCTGCTCTGCGGTGGAAATTCCTAACGCTGAAAGTGTCAGTTCATCATCTGCAACATCATCCCCAGTAATGTCGAGCAATGCCTTTGTTCCGTCAAAGCCTACAATTTTTGTGACAATACCATTGTTGGAAGGAACCCACTCTCCTTTCGTTCTGTCATAATATCCTGAAGGAACAGTGGTTCCAACTGGAAACCCAATAAAATTATCCACATAGAATGATACGGGCTGACTGAAACGTACGTCGGTTGCACTTGCGGAAATTGCTTCATCAACACTCAACTCTACACAGTATGTGTAACCGCTAGTCGGCGGAAGCTGTGCTGGCATTGAAGCCGGTCCGTTTTCTCCGACAGTATATTCCGTAGCACGGACGGAAAGATTTGTTAATGGCACGCTGTCTCCATTAGCAAGTGTCATCCATGCCGACGTTCCTTGTTTGAATAATAATGTTGCTTGCCGGTTTCCATCAACATCGGACACAACTGAACCGCGGGCGATTTCAATAGTATCGGAAAAATCTATTTGCGTCACCTGATTATCAATTTGAATCATAATGATGCTGTCAGCAAAAATATAATCTTGCCATGGAACATCTACCTGACGCTGCACCGGCAGGTATCCTGTTCGCTGGAATGACAAAACCAACTTACCTCCTCCATTCACTACTAAATCATACATTCCATCGACTCTGCTGACTGTTTGTCCAAATTCCGGGTGATCAAGAATTGATATCGTAACACCGGAAAGGGGCTGAGCATCGTTTGACAAGACTTTCCCCCGAATAACCCCGATCCGTACTTGATCTAGCATCGAAGTATCGACACCAGTCTGAATTGGATTGGAGCCTGTATAAATAAATTGCGTTGAAGATGTTACTGTAGTCGTCACAGTTTGATCAATTGGAGGCGCAACTGTAGCGGGATCAGGCGGTATTGTAACGGCTGAAGAATTCAACGTTACCGTTCGAACGATAGAGGTAAAATTTCCAACTGTATCAGTTGCAACAATAGTTATGACATTATTTCCTTCACTTAGAGTGAACGACGAATTAAAACTACCGTTTACGACAGAAATTTGAGAGCCATTCAATGTTAAAATAAATGATTGTGCATCTGTTACTGTTCCAGAAACAGAAATTGATGAAGCATTTGTAGTGATCCCATCTGCTGGTTCTATTACGTTTACAACTGGAGGAGTACTGTCAAGAATAACTGTTCGGACTTCTATTACACTATTTCCCACCACATCAGATGCGACAATGGAAATCGAATTGCTCCCTTCAACAAGAGAAAGTACGACGCTAAAACTACCATTGCTGTTCACTGAAAGCGGCAAACCATTTACCGTCAGAGTTACCGGGCTTGAATCATCCACACTACCTGAAACAACAACAGAAGTTTGATTTGTAAGGCTATTATTAACCGGTAAGGTCACCGTCAACGCTGGGGCTGCGGTATCCAGAATGACAGTGCGGGTTTCCGTTACGACATTTCCCGCGGCATCGGATACATTCACTGAAATGATATTTGATCCTTCGCTTAACGCAATAGTATGTGAAAATGCACCATTGGTTAATGCGACAACATTCCCATTAATAACAACTACTGTGGAAGTTGCATCAGAAACTGCTCCAGAAATCAGAACAGTTGTTTGATTAGTGATTGTGGAGTCATTGGGAGCAGCAATCGTTAATGCGGGAGGAGTTGAATCGCGGATCACAATGCGTGGAACCGTTGTTGTATTCCCTGCCCCATCTTCGGCAACTATGGCAATCGTATTCAATCCTTCAGTAAGATTGAGAGAATGTAAAAATGAATTGCCCGCTTCAATTGTAACATATGTCCCATTAATACTTACCGCAACTGATGATGAGTCAAAAACTACCCCGGTAATCTGCACGGTTGATTGATTTGTGACTGCTGAATCAATCGGCGATGTAATTGACAGCATTGGAGGTTGTGAATCTCGTACCACAAAACGAGAAACAGTGGTTGAATTTCCAGCAGCATCAGTTGCAACTATGGTTAAGCTATTTCCGCCTTCATTTAGGCTGACAGTGAACGAAAAAGCTCCTGTGCTATCTAAAGCAACTACATTGCCATTTATTGTCAATGTCACAGAAGAAGCATCTGTAATTAATCCTGTAATTTGCATCGTTGTTTGATTCGTGATTAAAGAGTCAATCGGCGAATATATTGTTATCACCGGAGAATTTGAATCCCGGTTCACGATACGCTCAACAGTAGTTGTGTTCCCAACAGCATCCACAGCAACAATAGAAATTGTATTTGTCCCATCCAGCAATGTTGCGATATAAGTAAATATTCCGGACGAATCTATGGAAACAGGAATACCGTTAATTGTCAACGTTGTGATTGTCGAATCGTAAACACTTCCCACAAATTGTATGTTTGTTTCATTTGTCAGTGTGTTATTATTTGGAGAGGAAATGTTCACTATCGGGGGTGTCGTATCCAGAATAATAACGCGAGTCTCAGTTGAACTGTTTCCTGCTGCATCGGTAGCTACAAAAGTGAAAACATTTCTTCCTTCTGTAAGAAGAATCTGTGTAGTAAACGATCCACTATTTACGGAAACAGGATTGCCATTGACGGTGAGAGTCACAGAGGAAGAGTCGGAAACGGTTCCTGTTACGTTCGCCTGTGGTTGATTCGTAATAGAGTTAATAGATGGCGAGGAAATTGTGATTATTGGTGAGGCTGTATCAACAATTACCGCTCGTGTAACTGTAGTACTATTCCCTGCCTCATCTGTCGCAATAATTGTGATCGTATTGTTTCCCTCGACTCCAGAAAGAGTTGTTTGAAAAGAGCCGTTGGATAAAGTGACCACCGCTCCATTTATTGTTACGGAGACAGCTGTTGAATCTGAAATTGTCCCTGACACTTCAATAGAAGTGGAATTGCTAATAAAATTAATACCCGGCGAAATAATGTTCGCAATTGGCGGTTGTGAATCCTTTAAGACGATCCGTGTTTGGGAAGAACTATTCCCAACAGCATCTGTTGCCACAACAGTTATTGTATTTTTTCCTTCATTCAACGCAACTGTATTTGTAAATGATCCGTCTGAACTGACCGTTACTGCTGTTCCGTTTACCGAAAGAGATACTGCCGTTTCATCAAACACCATTCCGCTGATAATAGTCGATTGTTGATTGGTGACAATAGACTGTGGATTATTCACAGTCAATTGCGGCGCTGTGGCATCTTTTCGAACCGTACGAACAACTGAAGAAGCGTTATTCGAAGCATCGGTCGCAACTACTGTAATCGTATTGAGTCCTTCAGCAATAACTATCTCTTCGGTAAATGCTCCACCGGCATCAACGACTGCATCAATTCCGTTTATCTTAACACTCACCGCGGAGTTATCTGTGGCAGTGCCGCTGACGGTAATAATACTATCCTTCGTAATCATTCCATCTACCGGCGTAGAAAGTGCAAGTGTCGGCGGTGTGGTATCGGTTTGTTGCGATTGTTTGCCGACAATGGTAATGAGAAGGTGCGTTTCCTGTTTACCTGCAATTTTTACGCTAAGAGTATTGAATTGAGCAAGTGTAACTTTTTTTATCAGCAGCGGTTTATGTTTTTTAAAATCAGAAGGTCCGAAGATTTGCACGCCGTTCAGTTTAATTGTTGCGCTTGTTATCTCTTTATCATCGCAGAAGGCGCTCGTGACCACTATTGTGTACGGTGCAGTACTGTTCCCTTTAAGAGAAAAAGTATCAACCATTGTTTTCGGCGAGCCGTGTTCTCTCTCAAATTCTTTCGGTCCGTATACAATTACTGGAGTAGGAAATTGGGGCAGAAATTGCCTGAAAATATTGTGCGACTTGTGCTTATCCTTCCTGGAAGATTTTTCAGCATGTAAAAAACTGATTTGTGTTATGCAAAGTAGTACTGCTACAATGGCAATGATTTTTTTCATGACGAGCTCCCCAAAAGATAAATCAAAAATATTTGAATGGTACTAATTGTCATCCCGACGCAGATATAACTACCCCACGATATTTGATGTATTACGAATGTAAAGAATCATTCGAAATGGAGATGTCACGTGAATACGTGATTTTTAAAATACCGGACTTTGTACTTGCTTTTTAAAATTGGCGATTTACTGATTGATGAGTTTTAGAAGGTAAAGACTTAAACAGCAGTTTCTCTCAAAACCTCATAGAGTGTTGTTTCACCCTTTTGGGCTTTGAGAATGGCGTTTTGGCGGATGGTGGTAAAACCTTCAAGATGTGCTTGTGCGTGAAGTTCTTTTGCAGATGATCGTTTGACGATTAGTTCACTCATTTCGGCAGAGATATTCAACATTTCATATGTCGCTGTTCGCCCTTTATAGCCTGAATTCAGGCAATGCGAACATCCCTTCCCCTTAAAATATTGAGCGCCGTTTTCTCTTATTCCAAGTTCTGTTAACTCTTCTTTAGAAGGATGATATTGTTCTTTGCAGTGTGGGCATATTTTTCGTAATAGACGCTGTGCTATAATTAAACGGACCGAAGAAGAAACTAGGAACGGTTCAACACCCATATCGATTAATCGGGTTACTGCAGAAAGAGAATCGTTCGTGTGCAAAGTAGAAAGAACTAAATGGCCTGTCAAAGCCGCTCGAACAGCAATTTCTGCTGTTTCGTAATCTCGAATCTCTCCAAGCATAATCACATTAGGATCCTGGCGTAAAATAGATCGAAGTACATTCGCAAATGTTAAGCCGATCTCCGCATGGACATGTGTTTGATTGATACCGGGAAGGTTATACTCAATTGGGTCTTCAATCGTGGTGATATTTACTTTTGAATCGTTGATATAATTGAGCGCTCCATATAAAGTAGTGGTTTTACCACTTCCTGTTGGACCAGTTACAAGTATCATACCATAGGGTAAATGGAGAGTCTTTTGAAATAGTGCTAAATCGTTCTCTTCAAATCCTAAATTGGTGAGCTGGAGATTCAGATGTGACTTGTCCAGAATACGAAGCACAATCTTTTCCCCGAAATCAGTAGGGAGTGTAGAAACACGGATATCGATCGTTTTTTCATTTTGCTTGACCCGGATTCTACCGTCCTGAGGTCGGCGTCTTTCGGCTATATCAAGATCGGCCATGATCTTCAAACGGGATATCAGTGGTCGTGATTTTGCTACTGGTAGGGTCATTAATTCATGAAGGACACCATCTAAACGCGTACGAACCCTTAAGAGCTTTTCGTATGGCTCTACATGAATGTCGCTTGCATTAAGCTGAATTGCTTCAGTAATGATTTTATTTGCCAGCAAAACAACGGAACCGTCAGAGGTGGCTTCTGTTTTTCCCTCTGAGTTTTCTTTTACAGAGAGCAATTCTATTCCTTTTGATGATGATTCTTTATTCATCTCGAGAGTAGAAATATCGTAATTTCGTTGGATTGCCTCGAAAAGGATTTCCCGCGGGAATGTTAGGACAGTAATTTTTTTACTTAAAAGAAATGAAAGATCGTTAACAATCTCTTGATCATATTTTTCCGGTAGACCTACTTCGATTGATTGTTCTGAAACTGATAACGGAAGTACGCAAAATTCAATTGCAGTTTTCTTGGGGATGAGCTTAAGAATCTCCGGAGAGATTATTTTTGAGTTTAACTGATCCATGTATTAAAGAACTCTTCAATATGTTTACGGTATAACATTTCAACTACAGAAACGCTAATAAGAATTGCCCCAAACGGAATTTTTGTTGATTGCTTCCCTTGTATTTTATTTACAATTCCATAGAATGAACCAAATACCGAAGCGATCCAAAGAGCCACTAAAAAGAGAGGCAACCCCAAAACAAAACCTATAAATCCTGAAAGCTTTACATCCCCCATCCCCATTGATTCCCTCTTTAAGAAGTAATTGCCTAAAAACATTATCAATAAAACAAAAATAAATGAAGTCAGTCCAAAGAGTATTTGATCCAAAACAAGAGAAGAATTATCGAATAACCGTATTCCAAGAATAAGCGCAAATCCAACGAACAATACATTGTTGGGAATGATCAAATGTTTCCAGTCAACAAAAGCAATAACGAGTGCAACCTGAAAGTAAATGAGATATTCGATGTATTCTAATGAAAATCCAAACTGATTGTACAATGATAAAAATATTATAGCAGATAATATTTCTACAAAGGGATTTTGAATCGAGATTTTAGTTTTGCACGAACGACACTTACCACTTTGTAAAATGTAACTTAGAACCGGGATGAGTTCAAACCATTTAAGCTGTTTATTGCAACTTGTGCAGAACGACCGTTTTGCAACCACAGAAATGCTACGAGGTATTCTATAAATGCAGACATTCAAAAAACTGCCAATTGATAGTCCAACGATAACAATAAATACTATATCCAAGTAGAACCTTTACCACGGAGACACAGAGTCACGGGCAATTTAAAAATTCTGTGTCTTTGTGCCTCTGTGGTTGCTTTTTATTTTTAATCTGGCACTTTTTCTTTTATTGAACCACTTTCATCAACAATCCAAACATTCATGGTTCCGTCATTATCAAAATCCACAATTGATGTTGCTTGGGCAGAAAACACTTTGTCATCAGCTGTAACAACTTCAATTTTATATCGCGCTTGACCGCCTTCTGTTGTAAGTTTTTCCTGTTCAAAGCCGATATCTGTCAATTCTATGGAATATCGATCATGTTCAAATTTGAAGCTCTTTTGTAGCGTGTGAACTTGCTTAAGCATTAATTTTGCCTCGGTTGTTTTTGCTTTGGTAACCACCGGCGCTAAACGAGGCAAGGCAAGTAATACCAAAACACCAATTATTACCAAAACGACCATAAGTTCGGTCATTGAAAAACCAGTTTGCGAATTAATTTTAAGAGTCTTCATAAAGATGCCACGATCAGATTGCTTCAAATATTAAGCGTTTCAATTTTATGCATTATCGCAGTAACTGCATTTTTCGAGTGGATATAAACTTCCTTCTTTTGCCGTCAACCGACAGTGCTTCAAGTCTACAAAAATATATACCACTTGAAAGTTCTGTATTCCAGCGAGCTTCATATAACCCTTTATCCTGTTGTTGATGGACTATTTCCTTTATTTCTTGCCCCAATATATTAAATATTTTTATGGAAACAGTGGACTCAAAAGATAAATTATAATGTATGGTGGTCATACCATTAAATGGATTCGGGAAATTCTGATAAAGATCAAAATTATTCGTCACAATAGAATTGTTTTTGACGTTCAAGACTGGATTTTTAAAATCTAATATATTCATCCATATACTTGTCATACTTGGCACACTCGAATTGCGTTTTGTCCATACAGTGAAAATTTTATTTTTGTGTAATCGCACTTTGGGAAAGTTGTCAATTCCGGTAAGGTTACCATTGACGATAAAATTAGTTCCTATCTTCGTACTATTTTCTGAAAACCGTTGAGCCATTATATTTTGACCATCTTCCCAAACAACAATGATATTTCCACCGATGTCCCTGTGGGAAGATATCGTACTTGATATTTTTGCTAATGCTTCGTTCACTTTGATTTTACCACCAATTGCAGCTCCATTTTCAGTAAATTCTTGCCAATAAATATTTGCTTTGTTTGTCAAAGTATCCTTCGACCAAAGGATGATAATATTGCCGTCATTTTTTTGAATTGCTGTGGGTCTATACAAGTATGTAAGAGTATCAAATTCAATTAACGTAAACTTAGGAGATGTTGGTTTTAAACTATCCGTGCACTGAATTCCTGATATCCTGCTCACTTTTTGAGAATCTCTTTCTGCCCAAAGTAATACATACCCGTTGCTTGCTATTTTTTTTATTGGTCTTATTTCTTCATAGTCAGTCCTCACCGAAGTATTATTAAGTGGATAATTATCACCACTCTTCTGTATTGGCATTAATAATTTTTCTGCATAGATGTCAGATTGTGAATATGTTTTAGAATGATGTCCTTGCCCACTCCATGTGCTGAATAAAATGGAGTCGTTGTGCCATAATATTTTTGGATATTTTCGGAAAGCGTCTATCGCCGCATGGTTAAAATCTCCATCGTCAATTTGGAACTCATTTCCGATTGGTAAACCATTTTTAAAAACTCTTCCTTTTATATATGAACTAAATATTGTTACCGATGATGATACTCCGTCTTCCCAAACAATTGCTGATGTGTTTTTTCTCGTCTCAATGTTTGGATCGTTCGTGTAAAATGAGTTTGAAATCCTTCTTATTTCATATAAACTATTACCGAGACTATCTAACCCGATGTACATTGTTGATCTGTCATCCTTTTTTGAGCTAATCCAAACAATATGAATATTATTATCACTATCAATATCGAACGTTGGCTTTGATCCTGAATCCGATATCATAAAATCACTACGATATTGAGCGCTACAAAGAGAAAATAGAATAAACACAGAAAAAAAATAGTTCATGATTCACAGTATCCATTATTACTATCTTAAATATAATAAAAATGTCTCAAGTAGAAATACTTGAGACATTTTTTAATTTCATAACTTATTTTTGCAATAACATTTTCTGAGTTATTTTTGTGTTCCCAGTAGACATTGTATAAAAATATAACCCGCTTGAAAGATGTTTTGCGTCATACTCAATTTGGTAAAACCCTGGTTGTTTTACACCTTCTGTAATCGTTGTGATTTCCTGCCCAACACCATTAAATATTTTTATTGATACATACTGTTCATTGGGGACAGAATATTTTATAGTTGTCGTAGGATTAAAAGGGTTTGGGAAATTTTGATACAATGTTGGATGAGAAGGGATTTGGACGATTTCAAGCATTTCATTTTGTACGCCTGAATACCTCACTCGAAGCGATGACGATCCATTTGATAGTAGATTTGTAAGATCCTTTGCTTTCACATAATACCATGCACTATTTGGATTGCTTCCACCAATGGTAAGATCGTAATCATCATATGATGTAGTCGGAGAATTCACTTCTGCAATTTTTGAATACCCTGAGCCCATATCTCTCCAAATTTCGTATTTTGTGACATCCCATTCGGAATTTGCCGACCATGATATCTTCGGGTGACCACCGTTATTAATATATGATAGATTTTGAGGTGCTGCTGGTGGTTGGACTGCTTTGTATGCATTAATTCTGCCATAACCAAGATATTGATTCCAACCGAAACCATCGTATGAATGAGTGTTCGCATCAATTTTATCTGTAGTTTTAGTAATATAATCAGTCACTTGTTGAATTGTTAAACTTGAATTGCATGAAAGCAATAATCCCGCTAATGCAGCAGTCAATGGTGCTGAGAAAGATGTGCCTGCATAGACGCCATATCCACCGTATTGTTCTGTAGTTTCAATATTATCACCAGGAGCTGAAACATCAACAAAATTCCCATAATTAAAATAAACAATGTAACCCTCTGTTCCATTCAGCGTGGTTCCTGAGACACCAATTACATTGGGATATTGTGCAGGCCATGATATAAATGGTACTTTATGATTATCACATGAATAAGAAGACCAATCTGGAAAACCTCCATTTGGAGATGTATTCCCTGTGGCGGCAACACAAACAATACCTTGGTTGATCGCATTTTCTACAGCAGTTTCGATTTCAGTCGCATTATAGGGTCTTTTGCTATTTTCCCATCCTTCGGGATCTATACACCCTAATTCATCTAACTCCTCATATGTCATTATCTTTGCAATTGACCAACTCATATTTATCACATCGGAATATGTTGTTGCTTCATATAATGCATTGGCAATCGAAGTATAGGAAGAACCAATATCGTACGAATTTAACTTAACATTAAATCCAAGACTGGCGATCCCTATCGCATTGTCAGTGTTCGCTCCGGCAACACCAGCAACCAATGTTCCGTGAGGATGTGAAATGCTATTGTCTGAACGGAAAATCTTCCCCTCAATATCTTCGTGGGTTTGACTAACTCCACCATCAACAATACCTATTTTTATAGCTGAAGAGCCTTGAGTAATGTTCCAGGCATCATATGCCTGAACAGCTTGAAGACCCCATGCGCCCGGACTTGTGATCATAGGATCAGATGGAGTATAATGATAAATTGCCAAAAGCGGTGCGTGAACATACTCAACTTCGGGTATATCTGACAATAAAGTGACCACTTCTTTTACAGATACTGGATTTTTAAACCTTATGGAATACAATTGAGATAAGTCTTTGATTTTTACGGGTTTTCCTGTCCTTTTATGAGATTTTATCAGATTATTTTCGTCGGCGCTTTTGATTTGTTTAATCAATTTAACTGATCCAGCTTTATTTTCTAACTGTTTTAGGCTATTCAGCACTTTGTTGAATTTTGAATCTATTCTCTCAGCATACGATTTGCTATCATCGGTAGATATAACAACTTTTTCTCTAAACTTTACGGTAATAGCATCGGACAGTAAATTATGACCTTCAGAATAAAAATTTGCCTCGGCAACAACATTTTTAGGAAATATTAACTTTTTTGGTTGGGAATTAGTCAGAACCCCAATAATTATAAGAGTTACAAAAATATTGAGCAACCTTTTCATGTTCGATCCTTTCGAATATTTGTGTATGATTTTCATGAATTGTATATTGTGGTTGCAAACAAACAATGCCGCACTTTTTGTACGGTAAAGACCTGTTTTGCTTGCGTTGTAACCGCCTAGGTTCTAGTAAAACTTGGGCGATTTTTTTATGGTGATTTTAGATGTTCCTTTCTGTTTGACGTTATTAACATCTCAGGTATTCCAAACGATTTACTTTCAAGTGAATACATTCAATATTGTATAACTATGATTCCTGTCAAATAAATTTTACTCTTCTACAAAAAGATAAATAGTCTTCCCCCTCTTATAATTTAGGTGATCAGTATATATTCATTGTTCGACGCTATGTTTATTCAGTATAATTTGCAATTGTGGGTTTAAATAACACATTCCGATTGGGAATAGGCATAACAAAATAAATATTGTCCAATATTTATCTGTGTATATATAATTTTTATTTTTGTATAGGCTCATATATTTGGAAACGAAGTTGATTGCTAAAAAAATACTAACAAGCGATAAAATATGAAAGACTACAAATAATAATAAAGATATTCCTTCTGCCCTGACAAAAAGATTTAATTTAATAAACACCATGATAAATATGAGGTACATAATCATGTATACTACACATGATTTGAATAAAAAAATTGATTTTAAATTATTGTTCACATTTTTTATTAAAATTGTACCTGCCATATATAACCATATCAGAAAAGGTAGCCCAGATATAATTCGCAATAACAATACTGTAGTTCCGTAAATGTCAGTTGGAAGCATTTGCACAATTAGAAAGGGAATTGAATATAATAGAAATACAGATCTCTTGCTTAATCCAAAAATTAGTTTAACAAACATATTTTCTCCTATTTCTTAGTTATCTAGTTCTTTAATTGCATCAATCAATTTTTGTATTTCCATGTTAGCTTCAATTTTCAATCCAATTAATGGTACGCTTAATTCAATGGCAGGAGGGCTGCTTTTTGTTTTTTTCTTTGATTCAACTTTGCGACTTGAGATATTCTTGGTTTTTGTTTCAGTAACATTCTTTTCGAAGGTCACTCCCAAAACAGTAAAATGAGAGCTTTCGGTAACAGAATTTGATTGGGTAAATGTGTTCAGGTCTGTTTTCACAGGGGTCAATGTTTTTTCTGTTCCTGCTCCAAAAATTGCGAGATCAATTTCTGCACCATTACTTTTTTGCTCTCCATTACTTTTGAATCCTTCAATAAAGTTTCCTTCAACATAATTGTTGCTATAAAAATTAACCCCTACCCCTACCCCTACATTAGCAACCTTAAGCTCAAATTGTGCTTGAGCACCATATGATACTGTTATATTTGTTGCTTTTAAGAGAGCCGATAGGAAACTCTTGATTCCTTTTCCATCTGGATCATAAAGTGATATAGGATTATTCGCCGCATAATTATATGGGCTTAATTCAGGGTACTTCTCTAACAACGGATCCACTGACATCCATTTGCCGATTCTACTGTCATAATATCTTGCACCAAAATAATCATATCCCGTCTCTATATCCCGCTCTTTGGTCGTATACTTATACCGAGTATCGGCTGATCCGCTACCACTTCTTTGGTCCATCGTAACCCCAAATGGATAATAATCATCCCATGAAACAGGAGTCCCACTGGAATTAACTGTCATTCGAATATTTCCGAGCTGGTCTTTCAAATAATAATATCTGGTCAATGTCGAGTAATTTCTTCTAATTTGGCCAAACATATCATTACCATTTAGATTATACAATGGTGTATAACTATTCAAACTTGTGACCAATTCTGTCTTCCCATCAATACCATTAACATAATATTCATCTATTCCACTACGTAATTTGCGAATTCTATTTCCTTTTGTATCATAACTGTAATAGATAATTTCACCGTTTGATCGATAAATACGAATTGGCAAATTAAAAATATCATAATAAATGAAAGAATTATTATCTCCTGTGGATTGCAACATGTTACCGTTATGGTCATATGTGTAATTATCCGCCGGCTGAGTATCAATATCATATGTAAAATAACTGGGATTAATTTGGTCGGTTATTCGTCTCAGCTTATTCGTATTTGGGTAGTATTCGTATGTGAGTTTATCGGAGAACATACCGCTCGTGGTCTTACGTTGAAGGTACTTTATATTACTCCCACCAGAATCATAGAGCATAGACATCATATCATACGGATTCCAGTTCACCCAGCTTGAAGTATATATTCCAAAATTTGCATCCTTAAATGTATTGTTATTATAATATGCAAATGTATAGCCAACTAAACTGGTGCCACCGGTGTTTACACCGGACATATTGTATATCATCCAACTAATATTCCCATTAAATTGAGGAACGGCATTTTGATAACCTGGATCACCAATGTGTCCAGGAACATTATATCCAAAAATCATACCTAATTTGTCTACTGGTAAACCAGAATCATAGCCATCTCTCCCTGGATCCTGAGGCTGACCTTGATACAATCCGCCTAGGTTTTGATGATTTATTGCTTTAAGCCAATCACGCTCTGAATACCGATAATCAACACCTTGAGCGTTTTCTAACTGCATTCTTTTTACTTTACCTGATGCAAAATATGTATACGCTGCTTCCTGATGTTTTCCAGCTGGATTTCCTGTTACGGAAGTATAGACTTTTAACATTCTACCAATTTCATCATAGTCGTACCACGTATAAAGCATATTTGTCGAGGACATATAATCTTCATAGATCTTCCGTGTGACATTGCCCTGAAGATCATACTCATAACTAATTTTTTTGGCGTACCAACCTAATCCGTCTTGAATCATATATTCCACACGACCCAACTCATCATATGAATAGATTGTTTCGAGTGATAAACTGCCAAGTGTATACGATCTCTCTGACGATAGTCTCCCTTTGAGATTTCGCTGCGATCCGGCGAGTGGATTTGTACTCGCAACGTCATATGTAAATGAGCGATTTACAAAATAATGATTCGTCGGGAAGGGTCCATAATTTGCATTTGATTGAGTGAAATTTGCGATATTGCTTGATTCATATTCGCCAACTTCTTTTACTCTATTTAGTTCGTCATATTTATAATACACAAATTCTAAGTTCTCACTGCATTCAATCGTGTATTCAAACTCCCCGTAATAGCCATATGAAGTTACTTCATATGTATAATCACCTTTTGGAAGCGAAAATGTACTCGAAGTCCAGTACCAATAATCGGAAGTGGCAGTTGCTACAATTGCATTGTTTCTTCTGATGTTGACAATGATATATTCATCACTATACATATCATACACTCCAGTCGATATTGTTACTCTACCAGGCATTGTCAATGAAAATGACCCTGGTGTTGTTGATGGAACTGAGATAACACCGTTTTCATAGACATAATTTGCAGCTCCTGTATGATTTGAATCTTTCATTAAACGGAGATTTCCATTTTTATCATAAAGATATTGAACAGATCCAGCATCGGGCGTTTTTTTAAGTATTAGTTGGTTTTGGGCATTATATGTATACGTGGTTGCATGCAGTGAATTTGTTTCGCCTCTTGGAGGAGTTGTCTTTAATATATTTCCATTGGCATCATATTCAAACGTAGTCTTATACTTTAATCCATTGGGATCATCTATTGATTGAATGACATTACCGTGAATGTCACTATAAGAGAGTTTAGGAATTTGATTTTCATTATACGTTGTTGTTTTAAATAACGTGTTGGCACTATATCCTGGAACTTCAACCGAAGGATTATTCGTATTTGAGCCATATTCAAATCTTGTAAAATGATTATTTGATCTAAATTCGATACCTGGGTACTTGATATTCACTGGCCGGGTACCAATTTCGTCATAGCTATATTCAGAATACGGATAAGAATCTTGAAATCCTTCGAAATAGACATTTGAATTATAGTATGAATTAGCATTCGTTAAAACATTTGCATCTGAAACGAAAGAGTTGGCACTCTGTTGATATGGTTTGTATTCTTTTGAAATTCTCCCAAACGAATCATATACCTTATGAGTCACTATTTTATCCGACCCTAGGTATAATTGAGTCTGTAGTTCCAATCCCAAACCATCGTAGTACTGATCGCTTGTGATGGGGTTTACACTGTTTATGTCCCTGTATTTTTTTTGGTTAATTTTATTGACATAGGAAAGACTATAGTTATCTCCCGCCAACGTATAAGAGTAATCGGATAATTTTTGGGATGGGTATGTTGGACCAAACGTATTTTTTAATCGACCAAATATGTCATATTCATAGCGAAATGTATTATTATTTTCATCAGTTTGGTCAGTAATATTTCCCCTAAAATCATATTTAAATTGAGCAATTAAATTACTTGGACTTATTACTTTTTCAATTGCTGTGACAAACGCATTTTTTAATGTTGTTCCAGATCCCAATGGATTAGTATTATCACCATAATAATACTTTGTTACGTTTCCGTTGGCATCTGTTTCTTGCTTTAGATTTCCATAATTATCATAATCATTAAAAGAGCGAATTGTGGTATAATTTGAAGCATCAGTCCATATCTTTTCGAGTGAAGGTTTCCATTTTCCAGATGATGATGTGAAGGTCGAATTCCACTCTGTCAATTGCTCACTTTTTTTGTCCACTCCTTGATGAATTGAAACAGAATACGGCTGCGAATACATAGTTGCATCACTCATTCCTTGATATACTGAACAAGCATAAACATACGTTGTTAGTTTATACCATAAACTATTCCACTCTTTCTTTGATTTTATTTGCCCATTAGCAGGATGTTCTCCAGGTATAGTCGATTCTGTAAATGCTTTATAATATTCATAGTCTGTTGTTGAAGTTACTCCATCCTCTAACTTTTCTGTTTTAATTAATTGAGGCCAAAGAGATTGATATTGAACGGTTTGGTTATGTTGATATCCCGAAAAATCCGCACCATATGTATATCGATCTAAGAAACTTTTAAGGGGCTTAATGTTGTATGTGTTTGTGATAGTCGAATAGAGAGTATTTGTATTCTTATATGATTCTTCTTTTAGAACAAGACCTCTTATACCTATCCTCGAAGTTATCAAAATATTTGGTTGACTCATAATTGCGGTAAAACCATCCCTATATGTACTATTTATGCTTGAACTATAATAAATCCGCTTTTTACTCGTACCATCTGGAAAGACAACATCTACATATTCATGCCCAATAGAACACCCACTGAAATAGATACTACGTTTGGAATCATTATAATCTCTATTGCTACCGTTCCATTTCACAGTGTAATTCATTGGCAATGGATGGCTCGGAGTATCAAAGTGCGCACCTGGATAGTTGTAAGTAAATGTTTTCGAACCAGTGACATTATCTTGGATAGTTTTTGTTTTCACACGTGCCCTCGGATACCATGGAAATCCTTGAGGCAGAGATTCACTAGAAAAGGCATTACCCTGTGGATCATATGCAGGATTGAATGGTTCATACGAATAATTAACATTTAATCCACTGGGGTAATGTATTTGTTTTAATTTCCACGCATCAACTGCCATACCATCTTGCTCATTTGTATAAAACCCCGGAAAATCTCCAGCTGGATTATTAACGATTTGAGCTATATCTATGAAAGGATTTTTAACATATTGAAATCGATATGAAGGAAGCACATTGCTGTAGTCTTCCGCTGGAACTGCACCAACTTGTGTAGTTATCGACAGTAATGTAAGTTGATTGTCTTTTAACTTCTGCCCGCTAACCCAATCAGCATTCATTCCTGAGTTGTTATTATCTACAGATGCATATCCAAATATTACCCTTTTTACTTCAGAGCCATCAATTTTACTGTATAGGACGATTTGCTTTAGCTTAAAATATCTGTCGGCGGTGGTAAGTTGTTCTGTTTCGATAACAGCGTAGTGAGTTTCTGTCTCGACAGTACAAGGTATTGAATATTGGAAACCTACTGATCCTAAATAACTTGAAGCTGATGAATTCGGTGAACCAAAAAAATTGCTGTTCTCATTAGTGTAATTATAGGTGTTCCCTCTATCCATATAAACACTCTCATAATTTCTTGAAATATGCTGATCCAAATTCGCTTGAGTATATTTGATGGTCGTAAATGCTCCGTCGGTATAGAGAATTTTAGCTAAGTTCCAACGATATACAAAGTAATCAGTTTGTTGAGATCCTGCCATCCCTGTTACCTTTGCTTCATCAAACTCATTGCTATTTGGGATATCTGGATTCTTACCAAAATAATATTTAGTTCCGTCATCTTTGGTTGCGTCAAAACTTGTTATCCTAGAACTCATGGTTGAGGTGATTTGCAATGGCTTCCAAGATAACGGCAAAAACAAAGCATTGGAAGGATTCCCTGTTTCATCAACTGGGAATGGCAATATTTCAAATGAATTCCCATCCATCGATATTGAATATGAATCAACCACATCTACATTTTCACTATTGAGTGCAGGTTGATTACCCATTAATCTACTATTTTGACTAACACGGTCATTATTACCATACCCAATAGCATCATCATCAGGACGACCATAAACCTGTCGGTCTACATGACCAAAATCTAAACTCCAACCCAATCCAACCCAACTTGCTTTTTGTCTTTGGGTAACATTACTATTGTAATTTAAGATCAGTGGGAAATCATGACCATTTCTACCTGGAATAGTCATAATCGGTATTGTGAGGCTTAAATCGCCTGTGTATGAAGCTCCTTCGGTTGATAGGACTTCTTTGAAATTAAAAACTTCATAGTTAGGAGATTTCATATTATCATTTTGTGAACCTGCAAATTTGTATTGTAAGGTTTGTGAATGACTTGTAATTGTCACACCTACTATCAACAAAGTGATACTGAGTATTGATGCTTTAATATTTTTCATGATATTATCCATTAGTGGTGGAGTAAATATTTTAATGTTTTATATAAAATAAATTCTTTTCGCTATTCCATGTCAATTTTGAATGGTAAGTTTTCCACCACCAGTCTCTATATTGCTTAGGTGTCATTTCAATTTTGTTTGTTCCTATTTTAATAATAATCGGTTTTCCGTTTACAACGGCACCGAGATCTTTTTCTGTCCATCGGAGCAAACCTTCCCGTGCTATTTTACCGATACTCTTTTGAAATCGTTCGACCATAGATGTATCATCAGCAAATTGTAATAATAATTTTATTGTTTCTTTATTTGGCAAAGTTTTTGGCTGGGCTACAATTGTCCTCTCATAATAACTATGAGCAAATACATTCACGATTGCACCTCTAACGTTATCATCCTGCTGAAAAGAGATCGATTGAGAAAGGATGTTTAACACATCGGGCGTGCCAATTACTTCGAGTATATAAATCGAATAAAGTTTTAATGAAATTAAAGTGTGCACTGAATCATTTTCTACAGGAATACTGTCTATCTTAATGACTATGGGTTCTTTGTATTTCAATATCCTGCTTAATATTGGAATAACATCATTTTTTCTTTCTGCTATTTTTCTAATCATTTCGAAGTTATTATACTCTCCGTGCTTTGCTTGTTTCAATATTTGAACAATATTTTTTTCGGTAAGTGTTGTCGGCAGCAGAAGAGGCTTAATCGACTGAGATATATTGTTTTGATGCAACATCACAATCGTCAACATTAATATTTTGATGTATTTCATGTGACACCCTTTAATAATTAGTTAGTTTTTGAATTTATACATTTAAGAGATATAAGAATGTCTAGTCTTTGGACGTAAATTCATTATTGCCTCTAAAATTTATCTTACTGTCGTTAATTTAATTTGAAATTGAATATTACGATGTAACGTAAACACGTGATTTTAAATGTCAACGCTTTATGCTTGCTTTTTAATTTCTTTTACTTATTGGGATTATGCTACAGGAGTGACCAGCTTAATACATCGAAATGAGTAATGCTACATTCTTTCAAAAGAGTGCTATCTCAGCATCATTTTTGAAATTGCACCAGAGCGAGTGTGCACTTGCAGTTTTTCATAAATTCGCCTGATGTATGAATCAATGGTATGGGGGCTTAAATAGACCGTTTCAGATATCTGGTTATTCGTTAATCCTTGACTCATCAGTTCAAGTATTTCTCTCTCACGACCAGATAACTCTAAATCTTGCGAAGGTTTTCGTAGGTGAGTAAATGCAGTAACAACTTTTTTAGCGATGGAAGGATTCATAGGAGACCCTCCGCGGACAACATCTTTTATCGATTGGATGATCGTTTCTTCTGTTGAGGCTTTTAATAAATATCCAGACGCACCTGCACAGAGTGCATCATAAACATGACCATTATCACTTAAAACAGTAATCATAATTATTTCAATGCCATAATTTAAAGCCTTGAATTTAGATGTGCCCTCTACACCGTTCATGCCCGGTAAATTAATATCCATTAAACAAACTTTTGGAGCATTTTTTTTGGTGATACTTTCTAACGCTGATTCACAGTTAGGAAATACCTCTGTACATTTCATACCTCTTGTTTTATTGATGAGTTTTGAAATAGTATTTCGATAAAGAGTATTGTCTTCCACAATCCACACGGTAATTGGATTGCGCTGCTGTTGTTTTGATTTTTGTTTTTTGGGGGCGGCCACTAGAATTCCATTTTTTCAACAATATAAATAATTGTTTAATCTGGTACTGTCACGTATTCACGTGATTTTTAAATGTGACCGAAATGCTTGTTCCTATTTCAGGAATACTGTGAATAATAATTTCTCCCCCTACTTCTTTCGCTCGAAGTTCAATATTATTAAGGCCATTTCCCCTTTTTATTTTTGTTATATCAAACCCAACGCCATCCTCCCTTATATCAATTCCAAAAGAGTCGATATTTTTAAAAAAGATAATTTCGACCGTTGTTGCATTTGAATGCTTAATAATATTATGTAGAATTTCCTTAAAAATAAGATAGATGTTCCGACGAATAACAATTCTTGAATCTAAATCCTTGGCATCGCCAGAAATATGCAAATATATTTTTTTTCCTTTCAACATTACTTCTGCTATTTCTTTTAAGTGATAGACAAGATTGTCCGAAGTATCGTGTTTCGGGTCTGTGTACCATACGATGTCTTGCAAATAATTAGCCGTTTCAAGGGAGGTTTTGGTGATCAACGAAAGATCATTTTTCGCTGTTCGGGTCAGATTTTTATCATGAAAGAGTCGTTGACTGAGTAGCGCAATAGTTCCAAGATTGCTCCCAATTTCATCGTGAAGATCGCTCGATATTCTTTCGCTATTTCTTTGCACCTTTAATTCATAGATCTTTTTTTGCCGCTCATTCCTTAACACCAACGTCAATATCACAACGAGTACAGCTCCATTGACTGAAATGAACGCTGGGGACAAATAAAATGGGGGCTGGATATAATATGAGATTACTTCTTCACTTTGAACTTCCGAACTATATGGATGTTTTGCTTGCACTTTCAATGTAAGACGACCAAACAGGGAATTTGCAATGGACAATTTTCTATCTTTAGTCCATTGAGACCATCCTTTTCCAGTGATACAATACCTAGTTTCAATATCCTGGGATATTATTAAACCCCAATGCGCCGCCACTGACCATTCAAAATGTGTATGGGATTCCTCATTTATTGGCTTTCGTATATGTATTTCAAGAGGAATATTCGTTAACGATCTGTCAAGAACTCCTATTCCAGATCCATGTCCGCCGACCCACACTTTGTCTTTTATTGGAAGCACAACTCTTAACTCCCTTAAACTCGCACCGGCATCAGCATTGAGGTGTGTCCATATAGAGTCTTGATAACTAAATAAACCCTTTGTTGTTGCGACCCAGAGAACATCGTTTTCGTCACTTTGAATATCCCACACCTTTTGGCTGTAATAATTTTCTTCATTCACATTCCATACAAACTGCATTGAATCATTACCGTCTATAAACCCTATTTTTGAATTGAAGTTTGAGAACCAGACTCTATCCTGTTTATCAATTTCTAATACGTAAAATCTTTCGGAGGGTGTTTTCCAATATTTCCATGTACCGTTATCATATTTACTGAGACCATTCGACGTTCCAAACCAAAGCGATCCAGATTTCGTTTCGGCAAATGAGTAGACACGATTATGAAGCAACCCATTATCGACGTTTATATTTTTAAATTTTCCTTTTTCATAAACAAAAGCACCGGGATCTTTATCCTTCTCCGTAGCACCTAAACCTAAAAACCATAATCTCCCTTTGGAATCTTTTCTGATTTTATGAACTCGTTGCGCATGTAATCCTTCAGCTCTTCCGTAATGCTTCCAGAACTTCCCATTAAAGCAATATGCTCCTTCAAAATTTGCCCCACTGGAAATCCATACCCCTTGTTCATCCTCATTAATACCGGTAATAAGTCCGAGTGGTTTTGATTGGATGTGAGAAATGTATCGTACGGGCATTCCAGGTTCACGAATTTCAAGTCCATTCGCCGTCCCAATCCAAATGGTATTCTTACGATCCTTAAATATTTCCATCACAATATTTCGGGAATCAGGATCCTTGTGACGCAACATTGTCCACGGAGAGCCAGTGGTGCGGTGTAAGAATAATCCATGATCCGTCCCTACCCAGAGATCGTTATTGGAACGATATTTGACAAATAAAACACCGGTAAGCTGTTTTGGAACCGGTGTAATCTGCATCCAATCATTTTTTCCTTTTTCTTTTACATCTCCCGATTCAAACACCGCAAAGATATTACCATCATTCGATATATCAATCGTTCGGACCGGCTGGTATATTTGCGAAGAATGTTGGTAATATCTTTTCCTATTTTGATATTGCCATACGCCAATTTCTTCTTTAGGGGAATCAATAGTAATGGCTCCGTATCCCGACTCATTTTCAACAACAGAACGGATAAATCTCTCGTGAGTTGTCTCGTAATCCCAAATATTTTTCCAGCTGTTTTCACTCCAATAAAACAATCCATTGTGAGAATTGATGATGATTCGTCCGCTTTTTGTGCACCATAAGCCAGTCACCGGTGTAGGGGTTTTTGCGTGGGATTTACTAACTCCTCCGTGAGAATAAAAATATGTTTCCGATATTTTTATTGTCGTTTGAATAATCATTAATGAATCACTTCGATAGTTTGCCGCAAAGATACGCGAATCCATTATCGCAATATCTTCAGGGATATCGATCTTCTGAAATCCATTTTTATTCCCGACATAGATCTTTCCATTGATAACGACGGATAACATTCCGGAACTGTTAATACACATTTTCTGTGGCTGTACTTCCGGCAGCCCCATCGCCGAATCAATTTTGTTCCAACGAAAACCATCATACCATGCAATACCGGATAAGGTTGATGCCCATACACCGCCGTCGGAAGATTCGACAACATCAAAAATAATATTTGAAGGAAGTCCATCCTCTTTTGTGAAATGCACCCAACGCCATTCTTCAAGATAATTTCCAACTTGTCCAAACGATGTTTGGCTTGATATCGCAAGCACACAGAGCAAGAAATATTTTTTGACGTTAATCAACATAGCGTGCAGAATTACTTGTTTTATGTGTTACGGTGTTGAGATTTAATGTATTCACAGATCAGTTCACCACATTCATAATCTCAAACATTGGCAGGTACATTGCAATCAATATCCCTCCCACAAACACACCTAAAATTAGGATAATGATCGGTTCAAGAAGCGTTGAGATGGTATCGACAATTCGTTCCATTTCTTTTTCATAATATTCTGCAACGTGGAGGAGCATTTTATCAAGATCGCTTGTCTCCTCTCCTACTGCTATCATTTGTGATACCATTGGCGGAAATAGTGAAGAACTCACAACAGACGATGAAATGTTTTTTCCCAACCGTATCTTTTTTGTGATACTTTGAATTTCCGATTTCACTTTTTCGTTGGTAAATATTCTCTCCGTAATTTTTAATGAGTCCATCAATGAAACCTGCGCTTGCAATAAAGTCCCAAGCGTTCTACAAAATCTTGCCACAGTGATGAGCAATAATATCTTCTTGATGTACGGAAGCGAAAAACTTAAGGACTGAGCTTTCTTCTTTACCGTATCATTTCCTCCGAACCAAACCAAGGTTAAAACACTGACGATACCAAGGATAATGATGGTAAAAATATTCTCTGTCAGGAAATTGGAGAGAGCAACAATAATTTGAGTTATGAGAGGGGGTTGGACCTGAAAATTCTTAAACATCTCTTCAAATGAAGGGACAATAAAGAGGAGCAAAAACAGAATGGCGGAAATAGCTACGAGAATAACCAGCGCCGGATACATTAACGCTTGCTGAATCTTTTTCTGAAACTCTACCACTCTTTCAAGATACTTTGCCAAATCTGCTAATACTTCACTCAATTTCCCGCTCTCTTCACCGACTTCAGCCGTTGTGATGAAGAGACTATCAAACGTTTTTGGATGTTTCGCTAATCCTTTGTAAAACGGATTCCCCCGCTTCACCTCTGCTAAGATATCGGAGGCGATGTTCTTCATCCCCGGATGCTGGCATTGATGAATAAAAATTTCCAGAGCCCGTTGAATGGATATTTTTGCCCCAAGCATAAATGATAATTGGGTGCAAAAATCCAATTTTTGCCGAATAGAAACTGATGAGAAGATTTGGGAAGAGGTGAAAAAAGATGTTAATATAGGTGTTTTCGCAGTGCTATTTTCCAGGGTAAAGTCTTTATACGCCATACTACTAAAATAGATGATGCTTAAATCGTTGTTTCTCCCCCCGGAGATTTTCACTTGTTGATTTTACCGTAGTATAATTAGGACTTTTCCCCGATAAATGCAAATCAATTTTTTGTTTCGCTGATGCAGAATCGGCATAAGCTTGAACGGTCAGTCGAAGAGAATCAGACTTGAGTATCATCATATCGTTTCGAAAAACCAGGCCAGACCGAATATGATATTCAATTGTATCTTCTCCTGCGGTTACAAGGATCAGGGTGGAATCATCCTGAGCAAGAATTTCCTCAGATAGCTGTATATCCTTCGTCATTTGCAGAGAAGTCCGTACCAAATCGTCCTGCTGCTCTATTCTTCCTGTCCAAGTTAAGTATGTTCTTTGGATAAATGAAAAAGTAATGTTTGAAAAAATAAATAACAATGATCCCACAGCCAAAACAACAACAAGTTCTTGTATCGTAAACCCTTGTTCATTTTTTAGTCGTTTCAACATTATTTCCCGATGAGAAATGATTTTGATAGTTTGACAATTTCTTTATTGTCATCCCGCTTTTGAACGGAGACAACCAGCGTTACTAACCTTCCATCTTTAACATAGTGTTTATCGACGATCATATTATCTATTATTGCCCTGGAATCTTGTAGGACTAAATCTTCTGATTGCAGTATGAGATTCGATTGACCGAGTAATAAACCTTTTTTTTGTTCCATGATTTTTTCATTAAATAATATCTTTACGAAAAATGTGAAGAACACAGACAACACCAGAACAAAAATTGACATCGCAACAAGTGTTTCCACCAGTGTATAACCTGACTCACCTTTTAAAGAATTTTTTCTCATTGCCAATCAAGTATTCCTAAATGAGACGCTGTCGAGAAACCAAAAGGGATCATATATCCATCCGGCAGTTTTTTGCGATTAATCTCACCGCTTCTCATCCATCCATAATATTGTGTTGGTGCGTCGTAGAACTGAAAGTCTTTTGTAATCAACGTCCCAAATAATGAGGTATTAAAATCAATATTTGTTTCAGAATAAAGAGCACCATAGACGGATGAACCGCTTTCAAACGATATTTGAGAGGTTTTGGTTTGAGTTGAAATTAACACAGTTCCTTCTATGATAGCACCCGTTTGCACTAATAAAGCACCATTTTTTTTTGAGGGAGTTAGGCACACAATAGAAGGATATGTTACTCGTACTTGAGATTCGATGGAGATCTTCGGGGCGAAAATCTGACCTGCGATTGATGCATTCGATTTAATTGCAATGGAATCTTCGCTGATTACTATGACATTATTTAACCGTGTGTTACCTTCAACAACTATTTTCCCTTTTGCTTTGAATAAAACAAAACCATTAATGTCTGTCCCGTTAGTTATCGTGATATTCCCATCTGATTTAATGAGGACAATTCCCTTTGCTCTTTTCAACACGCCTGAAATAGTACAATTGCCGTTAATATTGATAATGTTCTGATTTTCAGGAATATTTTCGAGTGTTAGTAAGTTCCCTGAAACAAAGACTTCACTATTTTGCTCTTGAATTAAGCGTTCCGTTTTTTGAATTGATTTACTATAATCTGAAATATTAAAATAATACGCTCCTGAAGAAGACAAACGTGTAATATTTCCTTCAATGGGAATCCGTCGAGGTGTTTGGTAATTCCTTAACGTTCCAATCGTAACACCCCGGTTACCCACCACCACATCGCCAGTGATATTTACATTGCCAGTTAAGATTAATTGATGTTCCTGATTATCAAAAATTAACGCTTTGGAAAATTCTTTCGGAGGATAATAACCGACTAATGCGCTTTTGGCGTGTTTTATTTTTCCGGATCGCCCTGTTGCTTGGACGAACAAATATCCGCCCCACGGAATAACATCAACAGAAGATTCCCCACCATCATCAAAAGTAAATTGGAAATGTGACAGTGTCGACTCGCTGTTATATCTGCCGAATTTTTCAACCTCGTTGATCACTTTTTCGATACCGCTTGTTGCTGCGTTCATTGCTTTTACCTTGGCAATATCAATCAACGTTTCTTTTGTGCGGAGGTATTGAAGGACAATAAGAGAAAAGATTAAAACGGTAAGGATTGTGGCGATGAATAATACAGATGGAAGGGCAAAGCCAAATTCATTACGGATGATATTTTTAATAGTATACAATGAAGGAATTTTGTCTGTTATTATTATCCATTAAAGTACTCCGAGTATTTTAGAATCAATGTTCTATAAATAATAAACTTTTCCTTACCGATAGTTTTCACAAGTTGTTTCTTCAAATTCTTGACGCCTGTAATACTTTGGTTCAACATTTTTTGTAGAAGTCCAATAACATTATCTGGCACTTTCTCTATTTTCAATCTCTCTAATACCTCCTCTGTAATCTTGTAACTTGCAAAATCTTCTGGCCAAATCATTGTTTTGTTATCAATAGCGCAGATATAATTAAAACTATATGCATTATAAAGTTTAATAGCTCGCTGTTGTTTTCTTCGATTTAACGGTCGTAACGGAGCGTAATACAACATCATTTTTATTGCGTTATACCCTGCTTCGTCTGGTGACATACCCTCCCAACCTTTAGGGAAGTCCTTTGAAGAATAAATATATTTTCCGACCTGAGACATATACCAGTATGTCATATCATATGCCACTTGTTCAATTGATTCTTCAGACCAGCCTAATGTTATTTTCCACACCCTTTTATTTATTTGAACAGCTGCATCTTGTTCATCCGGCTCATCTAATTCCCAAAACTCTATTCTACTTCCGTTGTCTGTTTTTATTCTTCTCCATTCCCTATTCAGTTTCCATTGTGAGGGTTCTATAATAATTTTAATTACTTTTGATGGATCAACTTTAATTTCGTTCTTATGGTATTCATTTTCTTGCAGTTTTAATCCACCCTTTAACCGTATAATATGTCTTTGAATTTGCTCAAGAAGTTTCCGTCTTGACAATTTCATTGATTTAATTTCAATGACCCCATCTACAGAAATATCTCTGCCATTAGATTTGGCAACTCCAGTGGAAACTATTAATCCATCTGCCCCCTTCGTATACCCTCCAAACTCTTTACCTGTAATCTTTTTACGACTTCGTTCTTTAATAGTGTCTCCAAAATATAATTGGCCAGTGCTTTCAAATTCTCCAGACTTGATTAAATTGTTTAGAAGTTCGACACACGGTTTGATCGAAAGTAACTCTGCAAGTTCTCCTTTGAATCGGTTTATTATTGAAAAAAATATAACATTAATGGCAAAGCCCAATTCAGTGTCTGACAACACTGTCTTGCCATCGCTATTTGTCGTTTTCCTTTTTTCAGGATTGTGCGGTCCGTATTCAATTAATCTTCGAAATAAATATCCTCGCGGATGTGATTCAATATCACGAATTGCAGATTTTAACGAGTAGTCAAAAACATCCCAAACGGAGGTACTACGAGCTAAATGTACGTTAGGAGAGTTCAATCCAGCAGAGATAGAATCGTATAAAGCTCTTGAGATTGGTTCTCTACCTAAAATTGAAGATATTCTATAAGTAGTTTCATCTGACATAATTTAATTCTCGTGAATCATTGAATATTTTGTTTTCTCCAAGCAATAACTGCGTCATTAATGCCATCATCATATTTTTTTTCTGCCCACTTATCCCAAAAGTCCACAGTACCACTATTTGGTTTAGAATTTGGTTCTTTAATTCTTATTCTGCTTGGAAGCAAACTAGCATCACCAACAACTAAAGCCTCCCCTGTATCAAGCACTGGCAAAATATCACTAAATCCGCCAAGACTATCAGGTAATAGACGTTTTACGACAGATTGATCCTCAGCATTCGTTAATCTCATTGAAACTAAATTATTGCATTGACTTAAAACAGTATGATTAACTTCAGAGGGGCGTTGGCTAATTACAACAAGACCTACTCCATACTTACGCCCTTCTTTGGCAATCTTTTCAAAGATTCTCACCGCAATTTCATTTGACGAATCTCCTTCAGATCTCTCGGGAATATAAATATGTGCTTCATCACAAAATAGTGCCATAGGGTGTCGTTTTTCTAGAACAGTCCATTGTTGTAAAGAAAACGCAATCCTACCAATTAAGCTCACTATAAGTGGTAAAATATCAGATGGGACTTCAGAAAAATTTATAATTTTTATACCTCCTTTTTTGTTTTTTTGTAGACTAGTTCCAGAAAACATCATTCTTGATAAATTATCCAACCATTTAAGTTGAGATGCATCTTCGGGAACTTGAAAAAGAAAACCCAAACGTCTGTCAGTTAATTTATTTTCAAGCCTTGCAATCATCCGACTCAATTTTCCATAAAAATCCCCTTGTTTTTCGCCTCTCGAACCAGTTACCATTTCAGTATTTAATCGATTAAGTTCTTCCAACAATTCTTCTAGAGAAAAAGGAACGGGGCTATCAATCGTAAAATTATCAAGAATATCTTTTTGTTTTTTTTCTTCTAAATATTTCTTTTTTAATTGGACAACAGTTCTCGAAATAATCATTGACTGATTTGGTGCATTTTGATCTGTTCGATCAACCAACATTGAAATCAAAGCTTCATATCCCAGAAGCCAAAAAGGAAGATACATTATTCCGTCATCTAAACTCTTACCACTTCCAAGATCACTAGGACCTGCTATTCGATAGTGTTTAATTCCGTCTGATTTCATTGGTCCATACTCTCCATGAACATCAAATACTAATGCATTTACACTTGGTAATTCTGCCGCCTGTTCAATTACCCTCGCCGTAGTCCAAGACTTCCCAGAACCCGTACTTCCAACTATTACTGCATGTCGCTGAAAGAACTTATTACCATTTAAAAAAGCATCCGCACTTTCATCTAGGGTGTATTGTCCCAACGAAAGTTTTTGCCCTTCTCCAGCAACATTTGAAATAACTCTCATAAAAGAAGTCAGGACGTCACCTTCGACAGCAAAGCACTTTGCATCTATTTCAGGAACTGTTTCAAGAGTCCTTCTAAAAACATTTTCTTTTTTTCCAATTTTATCAATTAGTGTTCCTATTAAAACTGCTCTTACCAAATTCAATTGTGGTTGTAATGAACCTAATTCAAGTTCATCCACTTCAATTTGACCCGATTGATCCTTATCTGAGCTGTTCCTAGTGATTTTTTGGACAAGTCCAATTAAATGTTGTCCAGGTTTACTACTTTGTAATACTACAAGTCGATTTACCTGCATCCGTCGAAGTCTTTCGATATCGGCCACTTTAATTATTACTGTTCCTGTATCGACTGATGATACTGCACCAAGAGATTCTTCATCTTTATATTTAAATATTTGCATATTCGACTCCTTTTTAAATTACTTTTGCCAGAAGTTCACCAAGGCTCCATAGATTTATACCAGGAATTTCAATCCCAGCTAAATACTTTGGAGAATACATTTTAGTGCCCTTACTATATTCTTCGAAAACAACAAAGTTTTTACATCCACCTTTTAATAAAACTGTTTGTGCTGCCTTTGTCATTTGTTTAGTAATTACAACAATATGTTTATCTTCTTTTTTACATTTCGAAATTAATTTAGGCTGAATATGCTCGTCGTTAAATCCATACCCAATGCATATAAAGCTCTCACCAGATTCAATCGCATGATCAGCCCCAGATAATATTGACCTAAATGGTTCTTCGTGGGTTCTTTTATATTTTTCGATGCCTGGTGTTACAATTACATTAGAATATTTTTTTGGATTTTTTGTCACTGCTGGTAAATAATACACGGAACCATCTTTCGAAGCGAACCAATCTAAGGAACCGTGAACCTTCCAAATATCTATTGTTCTTAATAAGCTACTATTTTTATAAAACTGAAGTTTACTGTTACTGTAGTTATTTCCGATATAACCATTTCCAAATCCTGTTGACCAAGCATAGCCTACTGCATCTGCTGCATATTCAGCAAGACAATCATAATTTGGAGTAATTACCTGAATTCGTGTTCGAGTGCTATTAAAAAGATGCTTATAGAGTTTAGATAATGACAAATAACTGGGATTTAAAATAACTTTAGTTAAAACTTTTCGATCAAACGGGTATATATATTTCCATGTTTTTTCAATAATTAAATTTGATAATTCTTGACTTATTTGTAATTCTTGTAAAGATGATTCCAAATCTGTTGATTTAATTTTCTGTTCAAGAGTTTCCCATACTTTCTTATCTTTATCAAGAACCTCTTTTTCGACTTCTTTAATAAGAAAATCTGAAAGAAGTCCCATCCCGGGAATTTTATATCCGCAGGAATGCCCACTACCCAATACAATTACAGGAAATGACTGGAAACATTTTTGTACTGTCTCGAATGCATTTTTAAGTAAATCTTCTTTTTCTTTCAATTTCATAAAATTTTATTTTTAATTTGATTATTAATTTACCCCTCCAATTCATCAATTTTTATATATTGATTTTTACTAGGCATCAACAATGATTGTTTTTCTTCGATGCGATTTTGCACGAGATCCTTTAATTTATAATCAATCGTTGATATGTCGATAAATACACCTTCGTATAAATGATATCTTTTTTGCCATATTCGTTTGTGGGATGTGATCTCTACTTTTAAATCTTTGCCAAGATCCATCAGTTGATTAACTACATCATTGATCTTGTTGTTGTATCCATTTCCGGATAGGTAGCCATACACACGCTGCACGGCTTTCTGTTTTGCCACATTTGACATCTTGAGAATTGCCATCTTTACAAGACTTTCACGAAGAGCGTAGACAATTAGTTATAGACTGATAGGACTAATCAACTATTTGCATATCAGCAATCACATTTTTTAATATCTTAATTCGCCAACCAGTTGAATTTATTCATTTCTTAGTCGGACACTTCTGGAGTGGATTCATCTCTATCAATCAACTTAGACTGAAAATATGCATGATATTTTTTTATCAATATTTTAATTTTATTTCTAAACGGAAATACAGCCCAATCATATTCATCAGAAATATTTAAGCGTTCACATATTTTTCGTCTCATATATTGTGATTCTATGTGTTTGCTAATATAATATGTATAATCAACACCATAACAATTATGGTAGTATAAATACGACATGCCATCTACTAAATGTTGTTTTAGATCAATTATCGAATTGATTTTGGCATATGGAAATTCTTTAGATATTATTTCATGTAAATCATAATCAAATGGTAACATGTGCAAGTGCGCATGATCAATACAACAACCGGCATTGTAAGAATGATTCACAATACCATGTTCAAATATTGTAACGGATCCTTTGTAAACATCAATCATGAATTGTTTTAAATGGGTAACTACATTCATAAGTTCAGTAAACTGATTTTCACTTAAGTGAGAAATACTTGGAATATGACTTTTTGAAACAATTAGTAAATATCCTTCCACAAATTGACCTAATGCGGGCTTGACGTAATAATTATCTGTTTCAAATAAAATAGTATCTTCTACCATTATTTCTTTTTTTGAGTAGTCTACTATTGAACAAAATAAGCAATTATTATTTATAGTCATTTAAGTAAACATTATTAATAACTTTCCCATCATAAGCTGTATCCCAATCAATAAACCGTCCCGTACCTTTTTCAAACTTAAATTCAAAACTTACGATTGTCAGATCGGTTGATTGAACAGTTTCACAAAAAGCGTACAATTTGTCTTTTTGGCGATTAATTAATTCTATAACTGCGTACATACAATTTCGAACGTCTACTGTATCTAAATTTTCATAGTTCGATATAATAGTTTGTTCAATTTTAAATTGGAGTTGCCCATCTTCTCTTCTTAATCTTGCATAGGGAAAGTTCTTATTCTCGAGATTCCCTTCAAGCATTCTTGGACTTGTCCACCATATTATTTCGATAACTTCGACAAGGGTATTTGTAAAATCTATTAAATATCTACCACTGAAATTTCCCTTATTTTTTTCAACATTAACTGAGCAAACCCAATATTCGATTACATCAATACTGGTTATTTTTTGTATTTTTTTTTTAAGATCGACTACAGAGGTGGGAGAGGAAACTCTGAGATTATAGAGTTGACCATAACCATCCAAAGTGACAAATTTAATTATTGCTATTTTCGAATTGGTTATATTGTCTAAAAATATTGTACTAACATATTTAGCAACTTTGTGGAGTTTGTCTTTTGAATATCTTTTTATTGCTCGTTCTAAGTAACTACTCGAAGTGAGACCAAATTGGCTTAATAATTGATATTTCTTCCATTTATTCGGTATCATTTATTTCATGTCGATGTGTGTTTATTTCAATAAATTTTTTAATTACTGGCTTCATATTCTCAATAACATCATACTTATTTATTTCTTCAAACAGCACCCACGCATACTCGGATATATAATCATCTTCCTCATGTTTTGAAAAAGATATTTCTGTTGTATTGGCATAGCACAGACTTGCAGCTGCTACTATCTGCATCTGTAAATCCACGCCTTCTTTGTTTTTTCTTTGAATTATCCATTGCCACAAATAGAACGGTTCTGCTACTTTTATATCAATTCCCACTTCCTCCTTGACTTCTCTTTTAATGTGCTCTTCAAGGTTTTCACCGAATTTCATCCGACCACCCGGCACTTCCCATTTATTAGCCTGATTTGGATCTGCCTCAGATTTTTTAATCAATAATAATCTTCCTTCATTAGTTATAAATGCTTTTTGGGCAAAATAAAATTCTTTGATCATAATACACTCCTTATTATGGTTCAATTTTTGTTTTTGATAAATTATATAGGCTCTTAAACGCATCAAGAACTGTTTTTATAAATATTCCAAAAAATATATTTCTCAACCAGTCATACCCATAGTAATGGAAAAACAACGACACCGTTAAAGAACCATAAAATATCAAGACATTCCATGAAAAATCGAGACCAAATGTGTATGAGTATTTATACCAGCTCCATATTTTAATCAATATGTTTGATTTAATTTTTGGTACATCACTCATAGTTTTAATAACAGATTTGGCATAAACATAGTATCCTCCTCCAGCTCTGTGTCCGCTCGTATCATTTTTAAATAAATTACCATCTATATTTTTATTCAGGGACATGAATACTTTATATCCCACTAATGTCTGAATAAATAATAAGTTATAGGGTGATAATAAAATCAAAGATTCTAATAAAATTATATCACTTGGCAATCTAAAATATCGAGTTCTGCCATTGTCGTGGTAATCTACATTTGTAGGATTAGGAAATTGCACTGGATTATAATACACTTTTGAATGAAGTGACTTAATACAGAATTTAATTTTGTGTTCTACATTTTTTCTATTATTTACCTTCAAAGTTGGCAATAGAATTAAAGTATTATAAATATACAATTGTAAATAGGTATTCTCTGTATCCTCAACATGCATTAATAAATAGTTTATCGCACTTTCGATTATTTCTCTGGAAATATTGTGATCATTAATTACACATCGTAATACCATTGCTGTAACAACAGGTGAACCAAACGGTGAATTTATCAATTCTCCCCAAGAACCTTGTGAATCAATAAATCCTCTCCTTAATCTTTCTAATAAAATTGTTTTTGGGCGATCACAGTCATTGCATTTTGATAATGCAAAGTATGCGAAGCATATTTTTGGAATTACGGTTTTTAATTCAACAATCTGTTTTAAATTATTTTCGTTTTCTGCAGGATTATCTATTAATATCCAACTTGCTAACTTCAATTTGCAGTTATTAATTAAATGATCATATCTAGCAAGTTGTTCTGCTGATATATTTTGAAAGGATAAATCTGAAGAAAGAATCAACCAACTACTCATGCCGTAAATACCATATTGTGCTTCCGATATTCCTTCTTCATCCCAAAACTGACCTACTAATTTTTCAATATCTCGGAGTTGTGCGTACTGCAATAAACTATTGGAGAGATTTTTTAGCAAATTGTCAATTTTATTTTTCATAACAGCAGTTTTTTTCCTTTGTCTATCGGTTCTTTATTTCGTTTACTATTGAAACTATTTTGCAACAGGATTTAGAGCAATAACTTAATGCGATGTCGGTAACTACTCTTCCAATATGTTGGGCCATCAAAGCGAATATACTTCGACAAACACGTTGCGGATACAGTCAACCCAAAAATTCAGTTGTTCTTCGACAACATCTTAGGCTCTGAGCTGGTCTTCATAAGATAATTCAACAACAAAATCGAAGTAAGAATAAAAAACTCTTCATAATAATTCCCGATACACAATATCAGAAAAACTAACCGTCACTACAGCCAACAATACTTTGTAGTGGCTTACAATTAATTCGTAGATTATAAGTGAAACATTGTAATCTTTTAATCTAGCTTTGGCAAGACCGTAAGCACGTATATTGCATTTTTTGACAATTTGAGACAAAAAACTCTTGGCTAAAATCAGTAAAAACTTTAAATCATTTTTTTATTACATGTTGACTGCTGAACGCTAAAATCTGAATGCAATTATTCAATGTTCTACTCACTTGATCAATTTGCTGAAGTTTGTAAACATTGCATGTCCGGGAAACGCATGATTTAACTCACGATAATTAACATCCAGAAGGTTATCCTGAGGTATAATGATCCTGTCGAACTCTCCTTTAAGAATGGCTTTTAAGTCTTCCAACTTCTCACGGATATCAGATGTTAATTCGAATGCCGGAGTTGGAAAATCACTTCCGAAAATCAGATACTCTGATGGCAATTTAGCTACATCCTCAAAATAATTTTGTCGGAACGGTGTGCAAAACGCAGAGACGTCGGCAAAGCATTGGCCATTATATGATTTTACCTTGTTGTTATTTAGATATTCTGATATTTCGTTAAAATCGGAATGCTCAAGGAATTTCCCTGCAATACCCGACGCAAAATACGGCAGCCCGCAATGAGCAAAAATGATTGTCATTCCTTCATCAAGCCCAGTTCGGATATTTGATCGTATTTGTTCCACTTCTGGTACAAACCATTTATCTCGGCCCAAAAACCAATTTTTCACATTATCGGTAAAGCCCCAAGTCAAGAAATCATAGGATTTTGTTCTCTGATCCGAGGACTCAATTGCATATTCTGGACCGACATGCAGCAGTAATGGCAACGGCTTACCATTTTTTGCAGTTGCAAGAAATTTCATCGCCTCCGCTACCCTTTCATCCGCCAGATTTATTTGTTGTGCGGAGGGGAGCCATTTCAGCAGCACAGCTCCCTGGTCAACACACGCAGCTATACGTTTTTTAAATTTAGGATCATACGGATGAACCGAAGCGCCGAACAACACTTTTTCTCCAGCATCCTTTTGCAATTTTTGGATATATGCATTGTCGATCCACATGTGGGAGAGCTCTTTTCTCTCATTTCCCCTGATATCAAATACAGGATCTAGTGCAAGACAAACCACGCGGTCCAATGTGCTGGTGTTGATTGTTTCAATAGTTTTTTCATGCAGCACTTGATCGCATACAATATCAGGGTCGATGCGCGCATATAATAAAAATATTTTGAAGACCGGTTGCCGTGTGAACCAATCAGACATTTTTCCCAATCCACCCCACTGATCCCCAAGAAGGCCTACATGCACATGCATGTCAATATGTTCATCGATGTGAAGTATCGGCATAAACATCCTTTCACAATTGAAATGCTAGATTAGTTTTAATGCAATCCTGCAGTGCAGTGGGATCGATGGGCGGATTCGCCATCGTGACATCTACAGTCGTTTCATCAGAAAGATGGGCGAAGAGTGTATTTAAATCGTCCAAAAAAACAGGCGTTACTTTCGTCTCCATTTTTTTTGTCAGAGGATTTGTTTTCACATCAATCATTAAAAAACTTAAATACATCGACAGATCTCCGTCTTCTACGGCAGAACGGACAAAGCTCTCGGTAATATCATGCATTAGGGTTTTCTGCATGTTCAATGCTGCAATAATTTTCCTTCCTCGAGATGAAATATCAGACCACAATTTAGCATCGGGATAACGGATGCTTTGATAGCTGCCTGTTTTATAATCGGTACTTTCCAGATAGGCACCTCCACCTCCGGCAATGGCATAGTGAGGTGCTGATACAGCTGTTCCATTATTTCGCAAATGCTCAGTCGTTAAATATCTCTGAAACGTATCCGGCGAATAATATTGAAAGTTATGTTCGTGACCGCACACAACTAATCGGATGCATTTGTACTGTGCTATTATTTTATGCAGAGTGGTCAAATATTTTTCCTTGTGATTTTCCTCTAAAAGGGCTGGAATGTGAAAGAGGACTATTACCGACGCGTTTGCTTTGGTTGCCTCTTTTAATCTGCCATCAAGCCAATCGTGCTGTTCGTGATCAGGTTCAATGTGTCGTTTCCAAATTTGCCACCAGTCATTACTGTCGTCCATATTGGCTTTCATCCCCGTATCGAGACCGAGCACAACCAGATTGCTGGCGCCAGAATTATCGCGCAACTCCCAAAAGGTTCCGGGCTGGGGCACATGACGCAATCCGTACCGTTCCCACAAGCGATCAAAGCGGTGAGTGCAAAAAAGATGGTAATACTCTTTCCCCTTATGAGGAGAAAAATATTCATGATCGCCGGGAGTCGACCAGATGGTACATTGAAGGTTCCGGTATGGCTCAAAAAAACCGGCAATAAAGTCGTTTGTATCACGGTCCATTGAGTCCATTCTTGCTGCGGGATACGCAATATCTCCGTTAATGATCATGAAATCCGGCTGTAGGGTGCGGAAGAGGGGTATTAGTGAATATTGTGAATTGTCTCCTTCTCCGGTATCTCCCACGACAATAAAACGAAACCCTTCGGAAACGTTTTTCCCTTCTTGTAATAGATTCGTAAAGGGAACAGATCTATCGGCAGGATTAGGCTCTCCAAACGTTTTTCTCCATTCTCCGGAATAATCAAGACGCGTATATTTTCGACGTGCTGCCAACCAATTCTTTGGTTGCAGCCAAAATCCGGGACCGCGGAGTTCTGCTGGATTAGGAAATATGATCTTAGCCATTAGTATCCTCACTTGCTTTTACCGGTTGCGGTTTCTTCTGTCCTTTTTGCAGGTTCAGCAGCGATGAGCTCAAATCATTCCAAAATGGAGCCCCAAAACTAATCATCAGTGCCGTAATAAAACAGCCGAAGAAATACCGGAGGATGTTTTGTACACCGTTCGTTGAACCGTGATCCCACATTTTCTCCACTTCAGACCAGTCAAGAAGATAATTAACCGGCATTGAATTCGCCTCACCTGATACAAGCCTCATTGCCTCTTCAAAACTTTCGGACGGATTATAAACCGATGTACTTTCCGGTTTCGCTTCTTTGGATGTCTCTGTTGTTCTGCGTTGATACACATCCATAGCATATTCAGCTACTTTGGCTGCCTCCTCCGGGGACATTGCTGCTGCTTTCCGGTAGAGAACATCTATCGGTAGATTGCAACCGACAGCCAGTAGAATAGCAAAGATAAATGTTTGACGAGTATTACGACGGCGGTAGGAATATTCGTAATTGGTCTGCAACCGTGAAAAATTTTTATCCACTTCATCGACGTGCTGCATAAAATGTGCACGAAAGGCGATAAGCATCCGGGAAGCGTCGATCACTTGCGGTAATTTTATTGTTCCAATTGAAAGAGATTTTGTCTTGCTAGAACTCGGAACAGTGTGTTCCCATTCCTTCAAGAATTGAACAACGCGATGCGCATTCCAATAACCGGGAGAAGCTGTCCCTGCCCGGCCAAGTTCAGTAAGAAACTGTTTCCATTGCGGTGAAGCGCTCGATGGTGTTCCTTTTTGCATCGTTGATTCTGCGGTGATGTGGTCAAGCGTTCGTTTAATCCAAGGGGGAACGGTTTTTTCCAATCCTTCAATCAACTGATTTTTTTCAAGGGGAAGTAAAGAGCCCTTTGGGCGTATTTTAAAAAGTTGGAAGGGAGACCTCATCTGAAAGTCGCTAACAATGGAGGGTTGGAAGAAAAGCGTCGACCAAGGACCGAGAAAATCAGTTAGGGCATTAGTATAAGCTCGGCTTTTACTGCTGGTGATATACTTATACATTTCCTGGAAAATCTGCACAGCAATTGCCAGGCCTAAAAACGTTCCCGCCAATCCCAATATAGTGCTCAAAAGAGATGATTCCATTAATACCTCCGAGTGATTTATTATTGACAATCATAAGCTCAATTTAATAGTGGCAACAGGATCATTATTTGCAGATGCATAGCCACCTGCATGGTAATAGTTTCAATCACAATTTGGTTACATTTCACTGTCTCTTCGACAGCGCATTGGTATGCTTATTCAATGAAGGGGGAGAACAAACGCTTTTTTACAAAAACTGATTTATATCTGAAGGGTTGTTTATTGTTTAAGATATTTTTTAAGTTTGTTTCCCCATTTTTTATTTAAAACGAAATTAACATCACGTCGGGATTGTCGTATTGCTTTTTCAGCATACTTCCTTAAGCTGACTGACTTCGACGCTTTCAATGATTGCCCAGGATACAATTCCTTCACAATTGCATCAAACACATTAGGTGTTTGAATTGATTGTTCAAGATTATTGAACGCTTTGTTAAACAATGATTTCATCGTTGTTGACATCCGTTCAAGATAATAGCCGTGATACAACCATAGCGCCGATTGAAGTAAAGGATAATCCTTGGCAGCTTTCATCAACTGCTTTAACTGACTGAGAAACGCTGAGTATTTAATAAATCCCCATACGCCGCTTTGCGCTTCCGTTTTTTCTTTGGAAAGAAATGCTTTTTTTAGTTTTTCAAATGACCGTAAGATATCATTCACATCATCGATGGTGTCGTCATCATACCAGACATGATCAAGCATGTTGATGAACATCTCAATATCTTCGTCATTTTTTAGATACCGGTTCAGGGATATAAACTCATTAAATATACTCAACGTAGCAGGGGTCGGTTTCTGGATGAACGGCTTTTGAGCATGTATGTAGTTTAATGTCACTGAACACATAGTGTAAGGATAATGCTTAGTGTAATATGGTTTTACCGAAGGATGGTCTAAAATACTTTGTATTTCCAATTTAATTTCTTCGTTGAGCAGCGGGGGAACGTATCCGGAGAATACAGCAACAAGCAATAGATTGTAGAATTCGAAAAGAGCGTCAACTTCAAATCGTCTGGTAAGTTCTGCTCCATAAACGCCATCAGGAACATGGAAACGAAGGAAGTAGGCAAGTTGTTTATCTTGGTTGTTCTGAAAGAACTTTTGGATATTATTCAATCCTCGGGCAGGCCCACCTTTGTCGTGATATTCCGTAATGAGCGATTGTAAATTTCTCTTGGCAATATCCATAGAATTATAAGATTGATTTAAGCAATTCGAATGGTTTGAGGTATTGCACGTCGGGTTTACATACGCTAATATGATTTTTATTTTTTATGATCTCAGCCGGTTTATCCAGTAAGTATTGATAACTTTTTACCACTTTATCCCCTTTTGCATGAACAACTAACTTCGCTTTAGTAAAATTAGCTTTTCCTTTGTTCTGCAATGATTCTGTTTGCGTTTTTATGGAGTTAAGAATTCCACCATCTTTTGCATCTAAATCGTTTAATATGGGGAAATTTAATAACCCGAATAGGCTAATCAATTTATTTACTCCCGATAAAGCTTCTTTAACTAATGATGTAATGTCTGTTCCATGATGCGCCGGTGCAAATAACACCAGCATCGATTTGTTCACCCACTTTCTTTTATCGATATATGCAAGCAACTGAGCTTGTCGTGCTAATACAGCTCCCAATGAATGAGCGACAAAAATAATTCGTTTATACTTTCGCTCTGGCAGATGTTGATCCGCAGGTAAAATGTTATTTTTCAATGGAGCAACAGCAAGATTGATAAAATGATACAATTCGGCAGCATGATCTCCAGCCTGACCCCGAAATGTATCATACCCGTAGATTAGGATATCAGATTTTTTACATTTACTATCCTGGAGCGACAATGAAGGAAATGTACTCCATGTTGTCTGCGTACTTCCTCCGAATCCATGAACAAAGATTATCAACGTAGTCGGATTTTTATAACTAAAATATCCTAGTGTATTTATGCCGTGAAGTATGCCAATCTGTGCAGTATGATTTGAACTCATAAAAAGTCTGCATTAAATGAAACTACCATCGCATTATGCATCAGCAGTTTTTTTGATGAAGCATAACTTAACACTATTTATTTTGCAAGAAGGTATAACTATCGCAAAGTAGTGTCAATACCGTAAATAGGGTATATTTGGAAATATGGAACATGAATTCTCGAAGTAAAATGGTCATTGTAGAACTGAGTTTTTAAATTTCGGAGTGGGGTAAGAAAATTTCGGATTTCACTTATTATACAACCACCTGCTTGATGGTAAAGGCCGTGAAATTAAACTGACTACGTCTAGAGGCAGTAGGTTTGGTATCGGCTAATGCCGACTCAAGTCTCCCAGCTTTAGAGAAGTCTGAGTCAGGAGTTTCTGGTACATCTTGATTTTTGATAGACTCAGAAATTACTTCTTCCGTCACGTTTCCAAAAATCACCACTATTAGCAATTTAAAACATATATTTTGTGGGTATAAATGGTTTAATGTCAAGGAGATACGGAAAATATTTGAAATTTTGCAAATTTTGCTACTAATAAGCGTCCCAAAGTGTCTATGTCTCTATAGTTGTAGTGTGCTGTATAGGCACTTTTGGGACGCTTGAATTACCATCTGATGATAATAATTTCTATCAGCAATTGATTATCTTAGCTTCAACAAATTGACGCTAGAAAAAAGATTACTTGTTTCAAGATGTGAATATATTTGGGTCATGGAAATATTCGAATGTCCCAATAATTTTTGTATAAAAAATAAACTCACTCCTTTTTGAGCCAGGATACTGGCAAATGTATGCCGAAGTGAATGGAAATGCAGTGAATTGCTCAACCCGTTGGCTCTCACGGCTTTTTTAAATTGTCTACTAACATAATCAAGAAATGCTCTGCCGCTATTTCTTCTCCCCTTGAACACATATTCTTGTTTCGAAGTCATATTAGATAATAGTGCAAATAATTCATCATTCATTGGAATGGTTCTCATTTTTCCAGCTTTCACCTGATAATTTATTGAACTTTGGATATGGATGCTTTTATTTATCAAATCAATATCCTTCCATCGTAAGTTGATGATCTCGCCCAAACGTGCCCCGGTAAATGCTGCAAAGAGGACAATATTATGTAACCATTCATCTTCTTTGATAGAATCCAAAAACAAATGCAGTTCTTCAAGGGTAAAGAATGCCGGAATTTTCTCCTGAATTCTTAATTGTTTTACTCCATCCATAGGATTTGTTTGAATCACTTGCCACGCTTTGATGCAATTAAAAAATGCTTTGATCGCTCTTATCTGAACATTGATGGAGATATTCTTCATAGATTTGGTGCTCTCAACAATAAATGCATCCAAATGTTTTCGGGTTATATCGTAGATCTGAATATCTTCAGTAAACTGCATAAATCGCCCCAGGGCGTGTTCATATATCTTAACGGTCTTGATTCCTCTGGTTGCTTTAATGAACGCCGTATAATCGAGAATTTGATGCGACAAAAGAGTTTTGTTGCGGGGGTTGCGAAGAGAAATGAGATTATTTATTGCTTTGTGCGCATCTAGCGCATTTCGAGTCCGAAGTGATCTCCAAATTTGTTTCTTGTTTTCTCGAATGATCGCATAGTAAATTCCTGACCGGGGGTGTTTGATGATTGATGCCATGGTTGTCAATCCCTTTCTTGGGCTTGACGATATGGTTTCCAAAGTGTGCTTGTTAGAAAAAGTGTTAGACGCTGGAGAAAAAAGTGGGGAATTCTTTAAGGTATTTACGGGTGTGCGTAAAATTGTAAGGCAGACGCTCTAAACCAGCTGAGCTAAACGCCCAAAAGACAATGAATAATTAACAATGCATAATTGAAAATTATTCAACTGTGGTAATCAATTAAATACTAAAAGAACAAGCAGAAGCTCTAAATGCCAAATTGTTTCACGACTACGTTCTTCGTGGGAATGGTTGACAATTTCAGCATCCCGCCGTTTTTAGGTCAGAGCATAGCACCCAAAAACAACTATTAAATATAGAAATATTTCATCTTTTTTCAAAGAAGAAAGTATTCACGAGTCCATGCACCATTCAAATGAACAAAAAATGAGGAGAGCAATTATTATTATTATGGATCACCTCATCATAATATCTGATGTTTCGTAAAGAGGTAAAAGTGGTTCAAGGAACAGAAAAGTTATAAATCAGTGAATCATAATTGACGTCCGAGTTTTCTTTCTTTCCAATCATATCGAGTAAAATATCCTCCAAAAACTGCAGCGATTGTGAAAGGGATATGTATTACCATTGCAGGAATGTAATATCGCAGTAGATTATTTATTTTATATTTCGTTGTAAATATATACAGTATGATAAAATCAATTGCCGCTTTAATCGCAAAAACATACAGGGGCAAAATATTGTTTACAAATAATGTCAGCGGAAGTGTAATGGCAAGAAAACAATAAAGAATAAATGTGCTGATCATAAATATTTGCATCGTCCAACGATATTTTGTTGTCTGTGCAGACCAACGCATGCGCTGATTCAGGAACTTCATCCACGTATTAACAGGATTTGTTGTGACGAAAGATGTTGGGTCGGAGATATATTTTGCTTCCCATTTTTCTGTCGCAACAATCTTTTGGACAAGAAAAGAATCATAACCGGAGTTAATAGTACGGAACGCTGAGAACCCTTTGACATCTTCAAACGCCTTTCTTCGAAAAGCCATGTTACAGCCATTCGCAGTATTCGGACTTCCAATGCCGATAGATCCTGCACTGACTGAGTTAAGAGAGATATAATCAAGGTATTGTATTCCAAAAAGCATTTGGGGAATATTTGCATTATTTCGATACTTCGTCAATCCAGTTACCGCACCAATTGAATCGGACATGGTTGAAACGATAGTGGAGATCCAATTTTCTGTGACAAAACAATCTGCGTCGGTGGTAAGAATTATTTCATTTGATGTTTTTGAAGTAGCATACGATAATGCATTTATTTTTGGGGAGATATTATGCGGCTCGTCCGTTACTTTTAATAGTGTTATTCTATCCGGATAGCGTAAGCAGTAATTTTCTACAATGTGCGCAGTATTATCGTTTGAGTTGTCATCGATTATCGTAATTCGATATTTTGTACTTGGATAATCTTGATTGAGAAGGGATTCGATACATTTGGATATCCCCTCTTCTTCATTCCGTGCTGCAATTAACACATCAACAGAGTATTCATTTAGATTCACCGAATCATGCAATCTAAATAATCCAATTGTCCACCGTACTATTTGGATTACATATATTACAAGAGTGACAATAAGTATTACATTGATAATATTATTCATTTTTTTATCTTGGATTCTCCCTGATAAACCGATCCACCACATCTCTCCAATTCGCAATAATTCTCACAAAAACAAATTGCCGTCAAAACGACATTACTGAGAGATGAATCGATTTGCTTTTATGTTTTCCTTCTCCCCGCGTGTCCAAAGGACCACTTCGTGGAGGCGGGCAGGCGTGTCCTCCCTGCCTGCCGGCAGGCAGGCAAGTGCAACCTCCGCGGTGAATTTTTCTTTACCGATACTTGCTTAAAGGGAATGCACCTGCTTTTACCTGGAACTTGAATCCTGAAACAGTAAAGTTTTTATTTCTTTCTTCTCTGTGCTCTCCGTGCCCTCCGCGGTGAATTTGCTTTATCGATACTTGCTTAAAGGGAAAGCAACTGCTTTTACCTGGAACTTGAATCCTGAAACGGTAAAGTTTTTATTTCTTTCTTCTCTGTGCTCTCCGTGCCCTCCGCGGTGAATTTGCTTTATTGATACTGCTTAAAGGGAATGTAACTGCTTTATTTGAAACTTGATTCCTGAATCGATTGGCTTTCATTTTCCTTCTCGGCGCCCTCTGTGACCTCCGCGGTGAATGCTTTTAGGTAATCGGGTATTCCTTCAAAAACCTATCCACCGCATCTCTCCAATCCGGAATCGTTATCCCTAAATCGTCTTGAAGTTTTTGGTTGGACATAGCAGAAAATAACGGTCGCTGCGCAGGACTTGGAAACGTGCTCATCGGCACAGGTATAATGGTCGATTTCAATAATAGTTTTTTTGCAATATATCTACCCCATTCATATCGAGAGGCGTAATCGCTATTAGTAAGATGATAGAGTCCTGTTAATCCTTTGTCGATTGATCGCAAGGTGAAATCGACAAGATCAATGGTACTCGTTGGGACAGAAACTTCGTCTGCTGTCAGTTTTAAAACTGGATTCTTTTGAGACCATTGCATCATCTTATTGATGAAATTCTGAGTTCCTTTGCCATACGCCCAGCTCGTCCGAAATAGCAAATATTTTCCGCCGGAAGAAAGAACGGACTCCTCGCCTTCTTTTTTACTTTTTCCATAGACATTCAATGGATTAGAGAGATCCGACTCGTTATAAACATTTCCTTTCAATCCATCAAACACATAATCTGAACTGTATTGAACAAAAAATATATTTTTCTCTTTGCAGAGAGCAGCAATATTATTAACGGCAATTGAGTTTATCAGATATGCAGATTTTGATTGCTCCTCTGCAAGATCTACTGCATTATATGCAGCGCAGTTAATGATAATAGTTGGGTTTAAGGAATCGATATATCGGGATAGTATTTCAACAGAAGTAATATCGCAGTCTTTTTCGTCAGGCGCTAATACGGGTACATTTCTGATCGCTAAATCTTTTGCAAATTGTTTACCAAGCTGGCCGTTGGCACCAAGAATGAGATATTTTTGATTATTCACTTATTTTTTATAAATAAAATTATGATTGAGTTCTTTTAATGGTATGCCTAACAAGTCTTTTTGGGATACAATTGGATTTGCTATTTTCTAATCTATATGAAGCGTCGGATCATTATAAATTAAACATCGTTCTGATGCTTTGTGGTAATAATTTGTGCGCTTATAGTGGAACAATACGGAATCCGAAAGGACAGAAAACCCATGTGCAAATCCTGGCGGAATCCATATTTGCTTTTTGTTTTCCGAGGTTAATTCTACAAAGATATACTGACCATATGTGGGTGAACCAAATCGAATATCAACTACAACATCTAACACAGCACCTAAAAGCACCTGGCATAATTTTCCTTGAGCATACTCGGCATTTTGTAAATGCAATCCGCGTAGCGTATTCTTTGCAGACCGTGAAATATTATCCTGAACAAATGTTACCTCGCCAATGTATTCACGATATTTCTTTTCTTGAAAGGACTCATAAAAATAACCACGTTCATCTTCGAATATCGATGGTTCAATAATAAAGACTTCCGGTATTTTCGTTTGAGTAATCTTCATGCTTCGTCGTGCGCAACAATATTTTCTAAATATTCACGGTAAGAAGATTTTGGGAGTGAGTTAACTAAATTGACAAAGTTTTCTTTTTTAATAAACTTTTTATAATATGCTATTTCTTCAATGCATGCAACTTTTAATCCTTGTCTTTCTTCAATCACACCAAAAAAATTTGAAGCCTGCAGCAATGCTTGAGGTGTTCCCGTGTCCAACCATGCTACACCTCTCCCTATTTTTTCAACAAATAATTGATTTTGTGTCATATAATTAACATTAACGTCAGTGATCTCAAGTTCACCTCGAGAAGAGGGGTGCAAATTCTCAGAAATATTTATTACCGAATTATCATAAACATACAAACCAGGTACCGCATAATTTGATTTAGGAATAATTGGTTTCTCTTCTATACTTATTGCTTTACCAGCTTTATCAAATTCAACTACACCATATCGTTCAGGGTCTGATACCCGATAACCAAAAACTGTCCCGCCGGCTTTTTGTTCCATTGCTCGATAGAAGAAATCCAAGTTTCCGTAAAATATATTATCACCTAATATTAATGTTACTGAATCGTTTCCAATGAATTGCTTACCCAAAATAAATGCTTCTGCTATGCCATTTGGCGCACCTTGTATAACATATGATATTTTCAATCCCACCTGAGAACCATCACCAAAAAGTGTTTGATAATGTGGGATTGTGAGTTCGTTTGAGATAATTAATATTTCTTTAATACCACCAAGCATTAACACAGATAACGGATAATAAATCAGTGGTTTATCATATATAAGAGTTAATTGTTTACTATATATTTTTGATATGGGAAACATGCGAGATCCTGAGCCACCCGCGAGGATTATACCTTTCATTGAATTTCCTTTAATCTAAATAATAATTTTAAGGATATTGTGCTTCATAATATTTTTTATATTCCCCGCTGATAATCCTCTCCCACCATTTCTTGTTCTGTAAATACCACTGGACAGTCTTTTTGATTCCATTTTCAAACTGATATGCTGGAACCCAGCCAAGATCTTTCTGTATTTTCGCAGCATCAATAGCGTACCGTTTATCATGGCCGGGACGATCTTTTACATATGTGATTAGAGATTCAGGTTTACCAAGCTCTTTCAAGACCAGTTTTACAATATCAATATTCTTCCATTCATTGTGTCCGCCGATATTATATACTTCGCCAATTGTCCCTTTATGAAGAACAACATCGAGAGCAGAACAATGATCTTCCACATAGAGCCAATCGCGGACATTCGATCCATCGCCATACACAGGAATAGGTTTATCATTCAATGCATTGGCAATCAACAATGGGATTAATTTTTCGGGGAACTGGTATGGCCCGTAATTATTGGAGCATCGGGTAACAAGAGCCGGAAAGCCAAATGTGTGTTGATACGCAAGCACCAACATATCCGATGAAGCTTTGCTGGCGGAATACGGACTATTAGGATGAAGCGGGGTTTCTTCCGTAAAATATCCAGTCGCACCGAGCGATCCGTATACCTCGTCTGTAGATACATGAAGGAATCGTTCAATACCAACTTCGCGCGACGCATCTAACAATACCTGTGTACCAACTACATTCGTATGCACAAATATTGCAGGACCGGTTATGCTTCTGTCCACATGTGATTCGGCCGCAAAATGAACTACGGTATCTATAGAGTGTTCTCGAAATGCTTTTATGACTTGATCTTTATTGCAGATATCCCCTTTGACAAAGAGATAATTTGGATTTCTTTCAATCGTACTGAGATTTTCAAGATTTCCAGCATATGTAAGCGTATCGAAGTTGACGATCTTATAGTCAGGATGTTTGTTCAACATTAAATGAACAAAATTACTGCCAATAAAACCGGCTCCTCCAGTTATGAGAATATTTTTCATCGGTCCAAAAAATGTTTATGAATTTAAGAATTTACGAAAAAATGCCAGTATTTCCAACGATTAACACTACTGACAGGTTGCGCGGGTGAAATGATGCAGTTAGTAAAGCAGAATTTATAATAAATAATTGCAAAGGATATGAAAAGTTCAGTTCATTCAAAGATTCTGATGTATAAATACTTTAGAAGAGACCATATGAAACTTGCAATTCGACACCATATTTTTCATTGTCCTTATTTTCATAAAACCCTTGAACTCCAAAACGCATGTCGTGAATTGGCTCATAGAGTAAATTCATCCCATAAATTGTATTCCTAGTTACTGTTCCGTAAAGGAATGGTAACGATGGTAAAACATATTGAAAATGAATGTCCTCTAATCCGCCTTTTCGAATATAATCATAAAAGAACCCTATCTGCAATTGAGAAATAATTCTATAGTCCACTTTAAGATATATTTGATCCGAATTTTGCCCGATATAGTGACCTAAAAGATATCCATCACTTTCATAAGTTTGAGTCTGTATATAGTGAGAATAAACCCATGGCAATATTCTAGTGTATTCTGCTGTAAACGTCGCATCAGATAATAACTGAGAATTATAAATAATACCAAGAGAATATCCCAACTGGTTACGTGACTTATCTTCATTAAAAATGGCTGTTGTTCTAATTTCATCGATAAACAATGATCCAAATAATTCAAGGGAATTGAATACGCGGAAATCAGCATTTAAAAATATTTGAGAATTATTTCCGTCATCATTATTTGAATTTGTTGTCAAGTAATGATCAACAGCACGATAAAACAATATTGGATTAAGGAATAAAAGGTTGGGAGGCATATCACTGTATATGATAGATTCTCCAAATGATATATTGAGATTTTTCAAAAGTGACACAGAAACAAAATGTGCAGCAATATATTTTGGTCTAAATATATTTCTTTTCTTTGAAGGGATTTTTGCATCATATGTACTTATAGAATCTAGTACATCCGATTGAAGCCAGCCATGAAGGTAATAAAATCGTAACCATTCAGTTGGTCTGAGATCAAGTCGTAGGAATGGAAAGGAAGGAGCTTTCGATGATAGTATCAGCTTGCTTCTTTGCCCCATTCCCCAATTAATATAATCTTTCCCCAATGAGAAACACCCCCAACCCCACTTGACACCAATTGCTGCCCGAATATCACTATACTCTATAGAATTAATATTGGGTTGACTATATAGGTTTATTCCAGTAGAAGGAATATTTTTTTTGCTTTTATCAATACGAGTGCCAAATTCAGCATTCTCTGTGAAATGAAAAGTATAACCAATGACGTTTCCTAATTGGCCATACAATTTTGCACCGCTGAATCTATGCACTGCATTTTTTTTAATATTGGCTCCCAATATCGGATCTAACGTAAGATACAATATTGTATCTGCATATTGGTAAAGATGCCAAGTATTACTATCCTTTTCATGAACTATTCTCAGTGCTCGAAGTTCATGGAACAAATCTCTTTCGTAAAATTCAAGTTCTTCTTTGTCATTTGCACTTAACTCAGAATCACTTTGGCGTATACGGTATAAACATTCTGCGATCCTTGTGCGATCCAGAGGGATCACTTCAAGATTTTCATTATGAAGGCCACGAACATATGTTCTCTGCAGGAATGCATATATAGATTGGTCCAAAGGCTCATAAACAACTTGAGCTTGACCAAGAATTACTAAGACCAAGCTCAACATTACGTAAATAATTATTTTCTTCATCTTAATCGCTAGTTATTCTCTATTTTTCCCTTAACATTTTCAAATATTCATTATACAATATCCATTGCTTATTAATATGCCCCTCTTCCAAACAGCACGGTGGGTATTGTTTCAAACAATAATTCCATATCAAAAAGAATGGAGTGATTTTCTACATAATACAGATCCAATAGTATCATTTCTCTAAATTTAATATTGCTTCTTCCAGACACTTGCCATATTCCCGTCATCCCTGGTTTGACATTTGCGCGGTCTCGTATTGCTTCCCAGAATTCATCTGATTCATCGACGTTTTCAAAGTCGTTGATTGGTAAAGGACGGGGACCAACAAGACTCATATCTCCTTTGAGAACATTAAATAATTGGGGAAGTTCGTCAATACTAAATTTGCGTATGAACTTACCTACTCTTGTGATACGAGGGTCATCTTTAATTTTAAAGAGTGCTCCGTCAGATTCATTTTCCTTTCGCAACTCCTCTTTCAGTTCTTCTGCATTGGAGACCATACTTCGGAATTTTATAAAGAAAAACTCCTTACCACCCTTGATTGATGCTCTACGTTGTAAAAAAAAGATCGGTTTTCCCGACTCAATAAATATAGCGACAATCGTAAAAATGAATATCGGGCTCAGAATCATCACTACGAGTGATCCAACAAAAAAGTCAAACGTTCTCTTGAGAAAAGATTTTAATTTATTAATATGAACTCTTGGTTGAGAGGTAAGAGTAATTCCTGCAATATCGTAGATTCGAGCTATCTTCAATAACTCTTCTGACAATGGAGACAATATTTTTACTTTAATGCCGTGTTTTTTACTAAGCGCTTTCACTGTAGAAAATCCATTCACAATAATTTCTGTAGAAGGAATAAATATTCTATCAATATTTTTAGTAACAATAATGTTTTCAAGCTCTTCAAGAGGATAAGCCTTTAGATTATCCGGTAATTGAGGATGTCGCCCTTTCTCTTTGACTAAAAATCCACTGATCTTATATCCAAGTTCAGGAAATGATGTAAAACGGTCTGCGATTTTAATTCCTTCATTATCATACCCAACAATGATAGAATTATGCACACCGAACCCCTTTGATTGGAAATAGAGATTCAACCAATATAGCAGAGACCTGTTCATTAAAAAAAATAGTGGCAGTGAGGCAGTAAACGTAAAAACTGTAAATCGATCTATATAAAGATTTTTTATAAGAGAGACAAACGCGAGAGTGATCATAATGCTGATCAAATACGATCGTGCCACGATAAAATTTTGAAGACGCAAACTGAGATGAAATGAGCCTCTGTATAAACCCAGCAAAGATGACAATGTCATGGAAACAATTGTATATATACCGAGCACTGGAACGGATTGATCAAATGGGGTATGGACTATTACGTTTACAGTATGTAGAAATGAACAAAGTAAAACAGAACAGAGAATGGCCAAAATATCAAATAATTGTGACATGGAAACAAATATTATTTTCCAGTTCCGTTTTATCACTTACAATAGTCCTATATTATTACAGTCTTTTTTCCAGTCGCTCAATGCGCTTTCCAATGAGTATGAAAATGTAAATCCGGATTCAAGCAATGCGTCAGATGATAGATGTGTGGAATAAAATAATTTTTCAATTCTTCTGTGATGAATCGGATTCTTTAATCCAATGCTATTCAATAATTCAAAAGTGTAGGAAATTCCTAATAATAATCTAAAAGGCGCAACAGGAACGAATCTTCTCCACCCCATGACTTTACAGATCGACGAGCAAATCTTACCTATAGTGTCAGGTTTCGGAAACACGACGTTATACAGAATGCGTTCCTTGGAATCACTTTGAAGGAATAACAAAGCACGCACAACATCTTTGACATATACACTCCCTTTGATCGTATCTCTTTTGCCAACGTAAACAAACAAATTAAATTTTAATGCCCTAGCCAATCTCGAAAAATTTCCATTTTCACCTTTCCCAAAAACAACACCTGGCCGAATAATTCGCAATCTGTGTTTTTTATGGCTTTTCTCCCAACCGAAGAGAACTTCTTCAGCAAGTAATTTGGATATTCCATAAGCTGTATCTGGAGCTGTTATATCCTCCTCGGTATTTCTTTTTTCGCCGGATTTGAATACCATCATTGTGCTAGTAAAAATGATATTATTAACATTATTATCAATCGCGAATTGACATATGTTTTTAGTACCAAGATAATTCGTGACAAAATATTCCTCCCAAGAATATCCCGGTTCTTTACAAAGCGCCGCAAGATGGATTAATATTGGATTATTAAAGTTTTTCTTTATTGAAATCGATTCATTAATGTCGCAATAGATATATTCTGTGTTACAATGTAAATTTTTAGGAGGTATTTTATCAAGCACAAATATTTTATCATTGGAATGGTGTACTTGTAAATATTCAATGAGATGAGATCCAATGAATCCAGCAGCACCGGTAATAATATATTCCATGCAATTATAGTTCCCTGCCGGATTTTGAAAGATATCTTCCATAGTTCAAGCCCAGATATCCCATAAATGTTTGGAGCACAAACACCCCTATCCAATATACATTATGTTGATGCAATAAATATTTAATCCCGCTTATCAGATAGTGAATTCCTTCACTTTGGAAACTTTTCCCGAGATTTTCAATAAAATTCAGCTTTGATTGCACAAATCCCATTGATCTATATCGTTTGAAGAGGTCAAGAACGCCTAAATTATGAGAGTGTATCACACCAGCAAGCGGAATATAGGATATCGTGTACCCCAAATCAATCAACTCTTTTGCAAATGCAGTATCCTCAAATATCGGTATATCCTCTCTAAATTTAATCAATTTCCATGATATCTTTCTAATTGAACAGTTGACCGTTGAAAAGAAATAATTTCGATGTCCGAATGTCTTCAACGATTCGGTATTTTTTTGAATCATTTTATCCTGATAGTTCCACGACAATCTGAAAGTATTGATAGGATCACAATCTGCTTTTGGAAATTGTTTGCCATAAACAGCACATATACGATCATCATTTAACAGCGGATCAACCAATAAATCCAACCAATTTGAACTCATTGGGCATGCATCACCTGCTATATAGATCAGATAATCACCTTGTGAAAGTTCTGCACCTAAATTTCTCGTGCCGCCATGATGAAACGCATCTCTGCGAATGTTATGGATTCGAACGGGATATTTTCCAGCAATCTCCAATGTTTTGTCGTCGGACGCAGAATCTATGACGATTACTTCAAATGAGTATTTCGTTTCCTGATTGAATACATTTTCAAGGCATCGATGAATATTTTTCTCTTCATTCAACGTCAGTACGATAATGGATACAAGAGGTGAGGTATTCATATTCAGCTTAAACATTTGATGTTAAAAATGACTTCAAAGACACTTTCCAGTGCGGCATAACGTTCAAATTATTTTTTTTCAAGGCGGCATTTTCCAATACAGAATAAAAAGGTCGTTTTATTGGTATGGATTCTTGATTGACGGTTGTCTCGAACAATGGAGTATTTATTTTCATTATTGAAAATATCTCTTTGGCAAATTCATACCATGAACATTCACCTTCATTTGTCATGTGGTAAATCCCCTGGCTGGGACGTTCTTCAATGAGAAGTTTTGTATTTATCGCAATATCATACGTCGACGTTGGAGTTAAAATTTCATTTCCAACAACTTTTACTTCAGGCTTTTCATTTGCTAGACGGAGCATCGTTGTTATAAAGTTACCTCCTTTTGCTCGACATGGCACCTTACCATAAATACCGGATATTCGAATGATATATCCTTGCTTAGAATAGTTCAATACAAAATTTTCGCCTGCACGTTTAGTGATCGCATAGACATTCAGCGGATTGGTCGCGTCATCCTCAAAATACGGTCGTTTTTTTATTCCATCAAATACATAATCGGTGCTGTAATGGACAAGCGCATAATTCAATACATTTGACATTGTTGCCAAATTCAACGTTCCAATTCCGTTAACAAGAAATGCGTGCGCAGAATCTTGTTCACAATTTGGGACATTATGTGCAGCTGCAGTATTGATCACAACATCAGGTTTAATTGCGGATAAGATTTCTTTGACTTGACCTACATTGATAATATCAATATCACTATGATTCAAACTTACAACCTCGTGTGTGGATGAAAATACAGCATCAATATCTGAGCCTAATTGACCGTTACCGCCAATAATTGCAATTTTCATATATTATAATTTTATAGATGATTCAATATTTTTAAAAACGTGAATATTATAGAAGTTTGGGTTTGAAAAATCCTTGAACGCATCATAGTTTGCAATCAAGTTTTCAAGAATGGATTCAACGTCATGTTTTGGCTTGAAGCTGAGAATATTTGTTGCTTTTTCGATGCTTACCTTATAGTTTCTGAAATCTTGAATATGTTTAATATTGAGTGAAATTTTTTTACTGAAATGCTTATCGACAGCTGTTTTCACATAATCAGCAACCTCTCCCACAGTAAAGTTTCCCGAAGCAATATTGAAAATACCTGATATGGAAGAACTAGCTTCGATTGCTCTTACATAACCATTAACAGCGTCTTCAATACTCAGTATAGGTCTCCAAATGGAAGGATTACTGATGTATATTTCATTTTTTTCCAACGCAGATTTAAACATCGTATTCACGATCAAATCTAACCTCATTCGGGGACTATATCCGCTTACCGTACCTTGACGAAAACAGATCACCGAAAAATTCTCATCCGCCATTTGCAATGATGCTTGTTCACCTTGAAGTTTGGAAATGCCGTATGGATAGTTGGATACCGCCGGAGATTCTTCATTGTACAGTTCATTGACGGTATAACCATACACCGAACACGAACCGGCATAAATGAATCTTTTCACTCCAGCACGTTTCGCTATGTATGCCAGATATGCAGGTGCTGAAGCATTAAAAACAAAATTCATGCTTGGAGAAAATTCTGCCATTGGATCGTTCGATAATCCGGCTAAAAATATTATCTGTTCATATCCTTTGACATTTTCTTCCTTTAAAGAGAAAATATCTTTCTGTATCACCTTAACTTGCATTGGCAAATTGTTGCCAAACCATAATAGATCTACAACATCAACTTCATAACCCCTATCAAGCAGTTTTGGGACCAAAAGTGAACCAATATACCCAGCTCCGCCGGCAACCAATATTTTCATAACTTATCCTTATTGTAAAAATTAATATTTGAAATTATTTGATTCATCACGTTGTAACCATTGTTTCAATGTCTGCGCTTTTTCATCTTTTCCTGATAAAAATGGATTTTTTACAGGCCATTCTATACCGAGTTCAGGGTCATTCCAAAGAATTCCGGATTCAGCTTTATTACTATATATGCCGGTACATTTATATTGGATTTCTGCAAAATCGGAAAGGACACAAAATCCCCGCGCAAACCCAGCAGGAGCATAAATTTGTAATTTGTTTTCGGCAGATACTTCCCTTCCATACCATTGACCAAGTGTCGGAGACCCTGTACGGATATCAACTGCAACTAGGAAAGCACTCCCAAACGTCACTCGCATAAGTTTTCCCATAGGCGGTTCCCATTGAAAGTGTAACCCTCGAACCACATTTTTCATTGAACGCGAATGGTTGTCTTGTACAAAAACCTCAGGAATCCCCAGCTCCTTACATTGATCCGTTCTAAATGCTTCCAAAAAAAAACCCCTGTCATCCTGAAAAACTTCAGGTTTTATAACAACAAGACCATTTAAATGTTTTGACTCAATGCTTATTTGCATGTAATCCTCTATATGTATTAAATTAAAAAAACTTCGATGCTTGATTTGATATGTAGTCACCGATCGAAAGTGATGAAGTTGCTGCAGGGGATGGCGCATTACACACGTGAATGATCGTCCCTTCTTCAAGAATATGGAAATCGTCCAATAAATTGCCTGTAATACTGCAGGCCTGGGCGCGAACTCCTGACCCACCCTCAATCAAGTCATCCTGCTGGATCTCTGGAATCAATTTTTGCAATGCTGTCGTAAATGCCAATTTACTGAGTGAACGATAGAATTCTCCTGCACCTGTCTTCCAATATTTTCTGGCCATCGTTCGAAATCCGGGCCACGAAACGGCCTCCCAAAAATCTTTTAAATCAAAACTTGTCCGTGAATAACCCTCCCGCTTGAAAGCAAATACAGCATTCGGTCCGGCTTCTATACCGCCATGGATCATTCGAGTAAAATGAACCCCTAAAAAAGGAAATGAGGGATCCGGAACCGGGTAAATGAGATTATTCACCAGGTATTGCTTCTCTTTCCGGATCGAATAATATTCGCCGCGAAACGGGATAATTCTCACCTCCAAGTCCGGCTGAGTGAGCCTTGCAATTCTGTCCGAATGCAAACCGGCACAACTTATAACAACTTTGGATTCATAGACTGAATTGCTCGTTTCAATGATATTCTTGGAATCTGTACTCTTTATTGAAACGACTTGCTCATTAAAGTGCATTGCTACGCCGCTCTGTTGAAGGATGTGTTTCATTGTTTTCGCAACGGCAGTATAATCAACGATGCCGGTCTGCGGAACAAATATTCCCCGTATTCCGTTAACGTGCGGTTCGATTTCCTTCAATTCCCGTTGTTCTAATTTTCGCAATCCCTTCAATCTATTTGCAATACCGCGGTCAAACAAGGTCTGCAAACCCGGCAATTCGCTTTCATCCGTTGCCACGATCACCTTACCGCAAATCTCATATGGAATATTATGCTGTGAACAAAACTGCACCATCTGATTGTATCCATCAATACAATTCTTTGCCTTGCGGCTCCCGGATTTATAATAGATACCTGAATGGAGTACCCCACTGTTGTGTCCTGTCTGATGTATCGCAACGGACGCTTCTTTTTCAATAATGATAATCGAGAGATTTGGATGATGCTTCCTTAGCTGAACGGCAGTCGCTAATCCGACAATTCCTCCCCCTATGATAATGATATCTGAGGAATGCATGATTATTTTCGACCCATAACTGACTGCAATTCCACAAAAATCAGTTTGCAAAGACTAAAAAGAAACTTCACCGGTCCCCGTTTTCGATTGATAAATAATTCATTTTTGGCAGAAAAATGTTTGGACAAATATGACATCTCATTGCGGGTTTTCCATCCGCGACAATGAAAGGCTATGATCTTTGGATTATAATGTATCGGATACCCACCCGCCTTGGTCCTGATGCTCAATTCGATATCCTCTTTATACATGAAAAAATTGTTTCGAAAAAACTCGTTTTGGGAGATCTGAACACGTTTTATCGCATCAGAACTGCACACCATTAATGCACCGCAAATTGCTTCCGGCATTAAATAGTTATCGTCATACTGTTGATGATCGATCTCTCCCTGCCCTCTATCATACCACCGACCATACCATTTTTGGAAAATCCCGGTAGAGTCTATAATATCAGATTCCCTGTTCTTTTCCAGGTCATACCGTAATAGTTTAGGACCTAATATACCAATTTCTTTGTTTATTTTTAAATAATCGCCGATGTCTGATAAAAATTCTCCAGGTAAGACGACATCCGGATTGACAAATATTGTATAGGGTATTGTATCAATAAAGTCTTTTGCTGCAAGATTATTTGCTCTGCTGAATCCGATATTTGATTCATATAATATCCTCACTTTGTCGCCATGAATCTTTTGAAGGTATTCCCGCTCTCGTGATCCGGAGTCAACGATTGTAATCATGTAATCAGAAACAGTTTGCGAAAGAATGGACTCCAAGCAAAGCGTAATGGAATCCTGACTGTTATGAGTGACGATGACAATATGGTAATTCAATTCACGAGTATTCATAAAAAAATTAGACATTCCAATCCGAGACTGAGCGGTATCACGATCTGCCTTCATTACTCCTTGTTAAACGGAGAAGCTGTATCAGATGTATTTTTGACCTGTGCAGAGACAACATCGGTAATTTCATAAATCCTCAACGTTATCAGCATAAAGGCAATGATACTGAACGGTGTGTTCAATAACGGATTGGTATTTCCTGTTACCCAAAAGACCATTGCTCCAAATATCAGTGCAATATCATTTTTAACGAATAAAGGAGCCTTTCGTAATTTCCACAGTTTATACGCTGATTTATACAGCCAGAACAAATACAACATTGCATATGGTATTCCGAACCACAACGCAGTATTCATGATTGCCATTTCCATCACTTGGATCTTCGTTCCAATGAAATTATTGTATATCTCACCCATCGGCCCTGCACCTATGAAGGCGATAATTGGATTGTTCTGTAGCAAAGTGAGATATCCATCAATATGACCAAATCGAACAAGCGTTGAACCATCTTCAACATTGATGAGTTCCGTTGTTCTCGAAAGAAATACTCCAGTAATACGGTATCGGATTGGTTCGAAGAGGGCGATTGCAGCACCGAGTAAAAGAATGAACAGAAAATATTTTTTAAGAATAGACCTGAAAGATGATGCTGTTGAAAACACTGTAACAAACAAAAAGACAAATACACCCCCCATAATTAATCCTCGTTGACCCAAAATAAGAAGAGCAATGAAATATAATGCGGTGAAGAATGGTGAACGCAACAATTCAAATCCCAGCATCAATATCATTGCATGGGCAACAAATGGACGAATTTCAACTTTTTGATTAGATTCTACAAAATCATCCACAACCCGGACATCTGGGCTAAATACACCAACCTTATATTCTGTCGTAAAATCCTCGAATTGTCGTACATCGATGACATTGATCAAGTTCAATACAAACAATATGCTCACAATAATTGCGACTGCTCTGAATCCCACAATCATTTGTTTATAAATAAAATTGCTTCCCACAGAAATAAATAAAGGGTACAACAAGAACCATGCTGCGACAGATATTGTATTATACGATCGTCCAATAAACTTCATAAGATCGACATTTTCTGAAGAGAAAAAATAATTTTCCGGTGTATGGATAATGATAAATAACAAAGGGATAAGTAGGATGACAATAAAATCCGCCATACGATCGCCGATGATGCGAATGCTTGATTTATTTTGCAATACCCAAAGGAATGCTAGGACAAACACGGCATACTTTATTCCGAAACCACCGTAATAATCCAAAAAAAGACCGGCGAAAAAAAGTTTCGTGATGATTTTACCGGATCGACTGGATGGTTTGACATCCCATTTCGAGGCATCAGCGGGAGTATGTTCAAGTGTATTGCTTCCCATATTATGAATTAATGAATCCTTTTCATAAAAAGAATAGATTCATTCATCATTTTGATTAATACTTGAGGAAAAAATGATGAGAGGTAGGCCAAGAACAGTCTGATACTGTACCATTTATGTGGAGCAATACTTGATCTCGCTGCTAAACTTCTGCCGTTAAGGATATCGTATTTGGCGACACTGTACTTGATTAATTGAACTTCAATATATTCGACATCCTTAGGATATTTTTTTGCAAATAGCGGATCCATATGGTTGAATTTTTCAAGTAAAAATTGGATCTCTTTAGGACCTCGTTCTGGAGATCTCATTGTTCCCATGTTTTTGTGGATTCGCCACACAGACAATGGTTCATCAATATAGGAAGCCTTGTGTTTATAAAGAACCCTCATAAAAACGTCGAATTCTTCGATATGTTGGAACCGCTCATCAAACAACGAATCGAGTGAATTTAACGATCTCCGCGATATCATGACCGAAGAAAGGCCTACTTGATAACTATACAGGAATTTAAAAAAAATCATTCCTTCTGGCTGTTTATCTTTAAATCCAAGGGCTAAACGCTTTCCTGTATATGTTGTCAATTTATAGTAGTTAGAATACACAAAATCCACATCCTGATTATTTCTCATGACGCTAACCTGTTTTGCAAGTTTTTCGGGGACCCAGAGGTCGTCATGATCTAAAAAAGCAATGAACTCACCCGATGAGTGCTCCAGCGCCTTATTCCTGGAATATCCCAATCCGTGATTCTCCTGATAGATGTAGCGAATTGGATGACCCCGTTGAATATAGTCATGAACAATGGCTTCGGTAGAATCTTTTGAACCATCGTTGATGATGACTAGTTCCCAATCCTTGCATGTCTGCTTAATAACACTGTCGATTGTCTCACGAAGGTACTTTTCGGAATTGTAACAACATAAATTTATGCTGACTGTCGGCTGCATGACTGATTGCTCGGATAGAAATAAAAAAATGAATATAGATATCTGATCAAATAGAAAATGACAGATATAGATCGTGAATCCAGCACAGGTGTCGGATATTTTCGACAGGAATGCTGGACAGATCAATCGCTATTTGCTGCAAAATTCTTTCACAGACAGTATCACCAAATCTACGTCTTCGTCCTTCATGTCGTTGTACAACGGCAGCGTAAGAATTTCCTTCCATAGAATATCCGTGGTAGGCAACGGTGTCGAGTATTTCAAGAAGAACGGTTGTATGTGGTTCGCGATGTAGTGAACACCAGTTCCTACCCCTTTCGTTTTGAGGAATTCCATTGCTTCATCCCGTTTACCGTCCAAAACCCGTATGATGTACGTGAACGGCGCTGTCTCTTCCATATTGATCGCTAGGGTCTTCAATCCCTTCACTGAGGTAAATGCCTGGTTATATTTCCGGACGATCTCCTTCTTCCTTGTGACGAATCCTTCGAACTTCTTCATTTGTGCAAGTCCAATGGCTGCATTGATGTTGCTCATATGGTAACGATAGCCTTGTGTCGTAATCTCATAGAACCAGCTTCGTTCATTTCTGTACCTGTGCCATGTGTCCTTGTCAATACCGAGGATCCTTTTCCGCCTGATCTCTTCCGCGATCTCGTCATTTGCAAGCGTGATAGCCCCTCCTTCACCGGTCGTGAGATTCTTTATCGGGTCAAAACTAAAACATGTTGCATCACCGAAGCTGCCGATCTTTTTCCCTTTATAAGAGGATCCAAAAGCATGCGCCGCATCCTCGATGATCAAGATCCCGTGGGGTTTGGCAATCTGGAACAAACCATCCATATCACAGGCATTGCCGTAGTAGTGGACGCAGATGATCGCCTTCGTTTTCTTTGTGATCTTCCTCTTCACATCGTTGATATCGATATTGAGGTCGGATTCATACACTTCGCAGAACACCGGCACAGCCTTCAATGCGGTGATCGCCTGAATGGTGGCACAGAATGTCAGCGATGGAACAATGACTTCGTCCCCTTCTTTTATCCCGAACGCATCAAGGGCAAGATGGATGGCCGTTGTTCCAGTGTTTACAGCAATGACGTTCTTTGCGCCGATGTATTCCTTGATCTTGTTTTCAAACTCAAATACTGTTGAACCTAAACCGAGCCAGCCTGTGTCGAACACTTTCTTTACTTCTTCGAGTTCTTCGTTTCCAATCGATGGTCTTGATACTGGTAGCATAATTGTCCCTTACATAAGGTTTCTAGTGATGATACAGATGTATTATTATTTAAATAATTTTTTTCTCGCTTTGAACAATCTCATGACGATATTGTTCCGGTACGGTTCAATATGCTGGTATCTTAATTCGGTCCGGTCGATGTAATCCAAAAGTTTTTTCGACACCGATGCAATATCATGATGATTCTTATAATATTGATAACACCGATCACTAACAGTTTGATACCGCTGGGGATCATGAAGTTCGTCAAGAATCTCTTCCATGGAATGCTCTCCCGTTGTAAATCCTTCACCGTCTATGTCCTTACCCAAGGTATAGTCTTTAGTTTCAAACAAATACCTGTACCGGTAATCGATACCAATGGGATGATATGAAAAATCAAGAATAATCGTCGGGATGCCGAGCCTTGCCCCTTCAAGGGCAGAAGCACCCATAGCAAAGAGAACATTTCCGCGTTCGGTCAAATACTCTTTGATCTTCGCATTTTCAATTTCCCCGATCAAGCTGACCGAGAAATACTCATTCTCACATCCAGGAATTGACCGATGCATCTGCTCCGCCTCAGGTCCATCACCAATAATATGGAACTGCAAGGCACGGTTATGTTTCAGTGCGTATTGGGACAGCTGCCTCATTATATACAGAAGGATCGATATCTTAAAATCCGCGATTCTTCCCACCCAGACGATATTTTTTCCTGAGTCAAAATGATGTCGTTCAGCTTCATCCGAAGCAACCGGTAAGTAATTTTCCTGCGGAATTATTCTATGCAATATCATTTCGGCACTCTTTTTATTCTCCTCATCCATAAACAAAAGACCGTGATGCTCCATCGCAGTGGAAGCAAACTTTCTGATGAGATGCTGGACATATGGCGAGGCGATTTTATACACTGCAGGCACATTCCTGCGATAGTTCTTAAAATACATCAGCAGATTGTAAGGATGCAGGTTCCAGAACAATAATCTCGTTCCCTTTTTCAATTGCAGTTCTTCTTCGATGTACCAGGGAGATATCGTTTGAAAAATCACGACACTATCCTCTGGAACTTCACATTTTTTATTGGGGGAAATTAGCAATGCTTGAATCTTAGAATTCCGATTGTTCAGGTACATATACCCATCGGTAAAATCACCGATATAGATATTGCAATCTGTGTGATCGGCAAAATAATTCGCGAGTTTTAGGAAAAGAATATTGACACCGCCGGCACCTTTGTTATAAGGAAAATAAAAAACAATATTCCTAGATTTCATAACAGAATTCTGAAAGCGTCTCTTCAATAAGTCGAATTGAGTTTTGGTCACTTAACTGCTTCCATAGCCCAACATTTAATTTTGATTTTTCAGGATCAAAATGTTTTTTCTTAAGCGTATGCTTACTCTTATCAACTTCTAAAAAATTTAGAATTTCTTTTAAAGTTTTATCATATTTTAAAACAATATCTTCGTATCGTAATCGTAATATTTTTTTATTATCGTCGATCTTGATTGATTTATTAATCAAGAATTGATTTTTAATGAATGAGTCAAGCTTATCGACCATTAAAAATCCTTGTTTCATTTTCCAATGATCTGGTGATTTTAAAAATTCTGGTACAAACCCTTTATTAGGCATAAATGTTGATGCAAAAATATCTCTCGGATCTCTTCGAATGACGATACTTTTGGAATTCGGGAATAATTCCATGCTAAACCGCGGATTATACGGTTCAAAAGTATTGTTAAGGACGATAGTGTGAATTTTTTCGTTACTTACAGTAACTGAAAAGAGACTGTCGAGGTAATGTTGACTCTTTTCAATGAATCCGTCTGAATCAACAAAAAGATATTCTGTTAAATATTTAAAATTAAAATATCTCTCTAAAGACAATTTTCGAAGTGTCTTAAAGAAAAATAGCACCCAATATGATTCATCGATACGCAAATAGGGCCAATCATGTTTTATACTTTTTGACTGAATCAATGAGTCTATATATTTATTTGTTTCTTCAAAAAATATTTTCCGAAAATATTTTTCATATTGTGTTCCATAAACCGCCAATTTGCTTTTTGGATCTGAAAATAAAGATTCAACCCCCATCCTATAGGCGACATTACGAAATCGTTTGATAGCTGCATCTGACCGTATAGGGGACCAGTTATCATGAACATTGTGCCTAAGGTCAACCAATCCACCGGGTATTCTTAAGAGATCAAATTCAAAAAAATAGTCCGGCACTTGGAATCCATCTATTTCTTTGAGAAGATCAATCATCACCGATTTACCAGAGTGTCCGTATCCAGAAACATCAACATAATTGTACATTATTAATTCCTTATCTGCTTACTAACCAGTCGTACATTTTTTTTAACCCTACAGACAGAGTATATTTAGGCTCCCAGTTTAAATGCTTTTTAATTTTGTTATTATCTCCATGGATGCCAAGAATATCTCCTTCGGTTTTGCCTTCAATTTTTTGAGTGATTTTGTTCGGGAAAAAACTCACCATTAATGAAATGAGTTCTCCAACAGTAGTCTTTTGCCCTGTACTTACATTAAAATAGTTGTAGCCTGTAAGATTTGATTTAAATGCAGAAATAAATGCAGATACAACATCATCAATATAAATAAAATCCCTATATCGGTTTAGATCTCCTTTAATTTGAATATCTCCATTGGTAAATGCTTGTGCTAAGAAAATACTAACCATGCCTTGACGTAGATTATCCATGTTTTGGCCAGGACCATAAACAGTAAAAAGTCTCATCGCAAATGAGTCAATCCCATATTGTGCATATAATCTTAGATAGTGCTCACTGGCTAATTTACCTACTCCATAAAAAGATTTTGGTGTTTTTTCTTCATCTTCATGAACTGCATGTTCTCCTAAATATCCATAGATGCTCATTGTGGAGGCATATAGAACTTTTTTACATCCAATTTTTAAAGCAAGTTTTAGTAATAACAATGTCGAAGAGGCGTTTGACTCAAGATCATATATTGGGTTATCAAAACTAATTTCTCCTGAACTTTGTCCCGCAATGTGAAATATTGCTTCAAAATTGTAATTTGCTAAACTATTGATAATTTTTTCGTCTTGGCAATTACCCTCAACAAATATTACTCCTTCAGGAATGTTAGAACGAAATCCTGTTGTAAGATTGTCGACAGTAACCACAATATAACCCATCTTTTGAAGTTCTTTTGCGAGAGTAGATGCGATGAATCCTGCTGCTCCTGTTACTAAGACATGTTTCATATGATTTTAAGTTTATTATTTGAGGAAAGTTAATTATTTTTTGAGGAATGAAATATTAAAATTGCAAAAAAAATGTTTGATTTACTAAATCCTTACAATCGATGTAAAATATATTAATTATGAATTAAAATTATTACATGAATTAATAACCTTTGCGACATCTTCCTGAGACATAGAAATATCTATTGGTAAGCTAATTACCGTTTTATGAATTTCCTCGGTAGTGGGAAATCGTAATTCATTATATTCCTTGTAAGCTTGTTGCTTATGAGGAGCCAGCGGATAATGGATCACTGTTTGAATCCCTTCGTTCAATAAAAACTCCTGGAAGCCGATACGGTTTTTCGTCCTCACAACGAAGAGATGCCATACATGTCTGTCAGCATCCGTCACAGCCGGCAGTACTAACTTTGGATTGAGAATTCCTTTCAAGTATTTCTTTGCAATCTCTTTTCTCTTATTATTTTCATCATCCAGGTACTTTAGTTTTGCATTAAGAATAGCCGCCTGCATTTCATCTAATCTGCTATTGATGCCTTTATAAAGGTTATAGTATTTTTTATGGGACCCATAATTTCTTAGTGCCAAAATTGTTTCATACAGTTTGCTATCATTTGTTGTAATTGCACCCGCATCTCCCAACGCACCAAGATTCTTTCCCGGGTAAAAACTAAATCCCGATGCATCGCCAAGATTTCCAGATTTTTTCCCATGATAAACTGCACCGTGGGATTGCGCAGAATCTTCAACAACTTTTAAATTGTATTTTGCTGCGATGCCGTTAATACCGTTCATATCAGAGATTTGTCCGTATAAATGAACGGGGAGGATAGCTTTGGTTTTTGACGATATCGCCTCTTCGATTCTTGAGGGGTCAATATTAAATGTTTTTATGTCCGGTTCAACCAATACCGGGAATAACCTGTTTTCAGTAATTGCCAATATCGTTGCGATATACGTATTAGCAGGGACGATGACTTCATCACCCTCACTCAAAATCCCCATCTCTTTATATGCACGGAGGATGAGAATCAAGGCATCAAGACCGTTTGCAACACCGATACAATATTTCACACCGCAATATGCTGCAAAACTGGCTTCAAACGTTTTGACAGATTCTCCAAGAATATACCATCCTGAGTCAATGACTTTTTCAATTTCCTTCAGGATTTCATTTTTATGTCGGTGATTTATCTTTTTAAGATCTAAGAATGGTATCATTTTTTTACATAGGAAATAAATTGATCATAATCGCGTATATAATCCTCACTGTCATAGACATCTGAGGCGAGAACTAGAAGCATGGCATCTGACGAATATTTATATTGAATTCCCCACACTTTTGGAGGGATATAAATACCGATCCCCTTGGAATCTAACCGATACTCTTCTCGCACAGAACCGTCATCCAACGCCACCGAACATGTGCCATTGATACAGACCAAGAATTGATGAAGCGTTTTATGAGCATGCTCCCCTCTTACTTCTTTGCTTGGTACATTATGCACTAAGAAAAACCGTTTAGGAATAAACGGTATCTGGTGTGAATACTCGGCGGCCAACAAACTGCCCCTTAAATCATCAACCATTGGAAGCTGCACTATTTTTACATCTTTAATTTTTGAGACAGGCAATACATGATGCGACAATTCCATGTATTTATCCGGCAGTTTTATATTTTCGGTACCAAAGTATTTTCGGATCGTCGCAGGATTACCAGCTACAATGGCATTCGGAGGTACATTCTTTGTTACAACAGCACCGGCAGCAACCATTGCGTTAGTACCTATGGTTATACCCGGAAGAATAGTAGCATTGGCTCCAATAGAAGCACCTTTTTTTATTATAGTCTTTAACCATTCTCTTGGATATTGCTTGCTTCTCGGATAAAGATCGTTGGTGAAAGTAGCGTTGGGACCGATAAAAACATCGTCTTCAAGATACGCACCATCCCATAACTGCACACCGGATTTTATCGTAACCCTGTTTCCCACCGAGACTTTATTTTCGATGAATACATGATCACAAATATTGCATTCGGAACCAATGACCGCACCTGGCAGTACGTGAGCGAATGCCCAAATACGTGTTCCTTCCCCGATGTGATCGGTCTCAACAATAGCATTAGGATGTTTATAGTAATTCATATATTAATTGTTTCTAAAATACTGTTCCAATAATTTTAAGAAGCTCTGGTCCATGGGAATCTTTGTTTTAATGAGTTCACCATAACTCTTCATGAGAATGCATACCAACTGATCATCGACATTCTTTTTATCCATCTTCAGGTACTTTATATACTCGACTGCTTTGATCTCTTTCAAAGGATATGAGGGAAAATTCATGGAGAGTTTTGACCGGACCTGCGCATACAGGGTTTCCGCCATCAATCCATTCTGGACTGATATGAGGTTCGCGATATCCATACCGATCGTCACAGCCTGGCCATGTTTGATGGAATAATTTGTCACGGATTCCAAGGCATGACCGAACGTGTGGCCGTAATTGAATTTATTCCTCTCCCCTTTGTCGAATTCATCGATTTCAATGACCGATTTCTTGATGCGGAGACTTTCGGTGATAAATTTTTTCAGTGACTGTCTGTTCTTCAACAAGTCATTATAGTCATCAAAAAGAGAACCGATAAACGTACTGTTCGCATAATATAGATAATGCAAAATCTCCCCTATTCCGGACTTGATGTCATCCGCCGGCAGCGTATCTAAAAAAGAGAGGTCGATGTAGATTTCCCTGGGCGGATTAAAGTTGCCGATCGTGTTTTTGATATCACCAAAATTAATGGAGGTCTTCCCGCCGATACAACTGTCTGTTTGTGCCAACAGGGTGGTGGGGATGAACGACCAGTCCACACCGCGGAACAGGACAGAAGAGATAAACGCGGTGATGTCCTGAATGATGCCACCGCCGATCGCCACCAATGTACTGTTCCGTTTGATACCTTTCTTCAATAACTCTTCGATGACCGTGCCGCAATACAGATATGATTTATGCGGCTCCGTAGCATTGACGACCAAGAACCTGTTATGTTCAATCAACGTATCGCATTGTTTCCTGTACAATTTAAAAATAATTGAATCAATGATATAGAATGAACTCTCTTTTTTTTCGTTGTTGACAAGCGAAAAAACATCTTCCACAAACTCCAACGAGTAGTTCCTCAATCTCGAGTTGATGACAATCTTTTCAGACATTGACAAATCCTCCATCCACAATAATATTTTGACCTGTCATAAAGGTGTTATTCCTGCCCGCCATGAATATGATCACTTTCGATATCTCCTCTGGAGCAGCGAAACGCTGCAGAGGAACCTGCTTCGACAATTCTGCGATCTCCGCTTCGCTTAAAATTGATTTCGTCAATTCCGTAAGAACGAATCCGGGGGAAAGTGTATTCACTAACACACCATACGGCGCCAGATCGAGCGCGGCGGCGATGGTCAGTCCGTGTAATCCATGTTTTGTTGCAGAATAAATCGAACGTTTCGATTTGCTGATCACTCCGAAAATCGAGCCGATATTAACGATCCGACCATACTTCTGGTCCTTCATTTTCCTGCTCACATGGCGCATCAACATGAAGGGGGCTTTTAGGTTCACGTCCGTGATCTTTTGCCAATCTTCCATGGCAGTGTCATAGATGAAATCAACTTTATTGATCCCCGAATTATTGATGAGAACATCGATCCGCTCGAATGCGCCAATTGCTAAGATGAAATCATTCATCGCATTAATGTCTGAAAAATCAACCGGAAAGAAATGTACTGCCCCCTGCCTCCCCTGGAAGTGCGGCCGGACCGATTCGAACGATTCCTTTTTTGTGCCGGTAATGATGAGATCCGCCCCCTGATCGTACAGTTCCTTGGCGACATTGAATCCAATCCCCCGGGTTCCGCCCGTAACGAGCGCTGTTTGTCCTGAAAAGATATTGGTCATGTTGTCACTCGGGACTGATTGTGCTGATCAAATTATTCACCGCTTCCATCTCCATTTCTCTCCTGCATTCCAACGTATAGGATCCTACGTGCGGTGTCAGGAGAACATTCTTATACCGACATAAGGGACCCTTATATGGTTCTTCAACAAACGTATCCAACCACGCTCCTCTTACCTTCTTCGTGTCCAACGCCTCGATGAGCGATGGTTCATCGATCGCATTTCCCCGGCTGGCATTCAGGATGAACACTCCATCCTTCATAAGGGAGAATTCATTCCCAGATAGAAGACAACTTTCACCGCTGCTGTGGATAGTGATAACGTCCACGGCGTGAAGAATCTCTTCAATCCGTTCCGTCTTTCGATATCCGATTTGTGACTGCAGATAAGGATCGTACACGACAATATCAGCACCAAAAGCGTGCAAAAAATCTGCAACGCGTTTTCCGATCCGACCAAAGCCAATCACGAGGCAAAGTTTATTCCTTAGTTCAAATCCAATCTTTTTAGACCATTTCCCGTTATGCAAGTCTTCGTTCATTTCGGGTATTAACCGGAGCAAACTGAGCAACGAGCCGAGTGTCAATTCGGCAACAGATTGTGTCGGCCCGTCCGGAGTTGATCTCACAGCGATGTTCAGGTCTTTAGCAGCAATTAGATCCACATTCGACATACCCGATCCAACTCTGGAAATACACCGTAGTGAAGACGCTTTCATCACTTCACGGTCCAATTTTTCCAGACCTGCGATCAATCCGATCACATCGGGTTGCAATAATTGAAGAAGTTCAGTTGTTGTTAATTTCCTTCCATAGGGATTATTGATCACTGAATATCCATTCTTTTGCAGTAGTTCTAATGGGCTTTTATCTTTCTCTGCAAACGAAGACGGTCCTATCAATATCTTATTTCTCGTCATTTTTTACTCTCTTCTGTCTTTCATATGCCACTGAATCCCTTCATGATCGGTAAAAAAATATACAGGACCTTCCGACGATGACAGTTCCTTATCGATCGTCAAACCGAGGCGTGAAATAAACGCTTTGGCATCCGGTCTTCGCAGGCAGGGGTTACAAAAACCTATTGATGACGGAAGCTGATCCAATTTGGTCTTCTTCACTTCGATATGTATTCCATCGGGGCTTAAGTACATCGATGTTCCGCTGTCGGAAATTTTTTCATACGTTCCCCCTTCAAAAATCGCGACAAGGAAATCGCAGTACCTGTTGATCTCCTTTACATGCGTTTCGATGTGATCGAACTTTGTACCCATAATGACCTTTCCACAAAACTATTTTTTGAGTTTCAGTTGAAACCAATGGGCTAAGATATGGTTAACAATCAGATGCGCATCCTCCACCGGTCCATACTCGCCGTTCACTGATTTAAAATGGAGGGAAATATCGCAAAGCTCCTTCAGTTTCCCTCCGGTGAATCCCAGCAATGCTACAGTCGTTCCCCCCTGGCTTTTTACCCATTCGACGGCATTAATAAGATTACCGGAATTGCCGCTGGCCGAAATAACGATGAACTTATCTCCTTTTCGGAAGTGGATCTTAAGCTGATTGAGGAAAATATTCTCATATCCTACGTCGTTGGAAATTGCAGTAATCACGGAATTATTATCGGTCAGAGCAAGGACTTTAAACGGCAGGTCCGTACCGGTCTTTTTCAGAATGTCGAATCCCAGGTCATTCGCCATGGATGTTGCAGTCGTAGCAGATCCACCATTCCCCGCAATAAAGATCGTTTGACGGTTTTCCCTGGCTTCTAAAAACATCTTTTCTAATTTCTCCAATTCCGAAAAATCAGTGTTTTTCAATACGAATGAGAGATACTCCGCATATCCTTTTGCAAAATCTTTAATGTTGTTGTTTTTCGTATAAAGTGAATCTATGTTGTTCATTATTTCCTCATCGTTGTTTATTGTTTGGGAGAACAATATGATAATTATCTCTCCATTTTTTGTCTGAAAAATATATTTTTTGAATTAATTTCATAATTTTCAAAGCATCCTCGGGGCTGCCGTTTACTACTTTCTTATTATTAATTATTACATCCGAAAACTCATCGATCTCTCTTTTCCAAGACAAGTCATCCAAAAATATTTTGGATATCTCATCAAAAGCTCCATTATTCGATTCAATATTTCTAGGGATAATTTTTAATCTTTCCTCCCCATAACTTTTTGAGCCAGAAAGAATTCCCGATAATTCGATTAATGCTTTGTCCAGGGTTAATTCTAAACGAAACCGATGTTGCCATTGCGTCGCAGTAGAATGGATCATTGCAACGCAGCCAGATTTATTCCTCATCATCACATATGCATTATCTTCGACATCGTGTTTCCAAAAATCATTGGAAATGAAACTGTGAATTTCATCAAAATCACCGGCTAAAGTACTGATCATATCTAGCATATGAATTCCTTGATCTAACAGAATTCCTCCGCCAGCATAATTTCTATGCGAACGCCATCCGCCTTCAAAAGTCACCATTCTGCTTTTGCCGTATACCCCCCTAATATTCTTTAAATTCCCATATTTTTTCGACTTAACAATTTTTGCAGCTTCTACATATGAATCATGATACCGGTGATTAAATCCATATTTCAATTTCAGTGTAGGATAATGTTTTTTTACTTTAAGTATTTTTAATACCTCGTCAACATCTTTTGCGGGGGGTTTTTCACAAAAAACATGAAGACGGTTTTTTAATCCTAATATTGTAGCTTCGGCAGCTAAATAATTTGGAAGGCATACAAAGAGAACATCTATTTCTTGATTGATTAACAATCGAAAATCCGAATAAAACTTAGTCCCATCGGGAAATATTCCTTCCCCTTTATATTTTATATCACTAACAGCCACCGTTTTAAAATGAGGGTTAGAGTCAATAAATGTACGGCGTCTTTTTCCAATAATTCCATACCCGGCTATCCCGACTTTTAATTTGCTATTTTTTGAATTCATATTTTAAAGTTAATAAAAGGCTATAAACACAGTTTATTAAGTAACTGATCGGGAAAGACTAACGTTTTTAATTGTTATATTTATAACGTTCAAAATATTTATCGTTTTCCATTCTCGATAAAACATTTTCTTTATCTGTAAGAACATCTATTGAGCAAAAATAATCTGGATAATTAGTTTTCACAAATTTAATTTTATAGCCATATTCTATCAATCTATTCATATCAACAGATTCAATTATTTCCAATGGCGTGGATTTCATTTTTACATATTCTAGAAGTGTTCTTTTTTCAAACATGATTAATCCAGGCTGCCTCCACATTGGAACATTGCTGTTAAATTTTTTCCGTGAAGGAATTGGCTCCCGCGAATAGTAAATGGCATACTCATTCAAGTCCATAACCACCTTTACGTTATTTGGACTTTCAAATTCTTGAGTATCAGATATTTTAGATATCATATCAACTATTTTTAAATTTGACTCGAGTTTCAGTGGCGAGATTATTTCATCTATCATTTCGGGCATAATTAATGGTAAGTCACCCTGGATCATTACAACATAATCTATTGATTCCCCAGTACTAGTTTCAATGATGGAAACAGCTTCGGCGGTTCTTTCAGATGCACGTTCGTGCATATCAGAAGTCATTATAACTTTTCCACCAATGCTTTCAATGTATTTTTTAATTTCAATATCACACGTAGCAACATAAACATCAGTCAATTTCTTACAAAATTTTGTCCTAAAAAACACATGTCCTATCATTGGAATACCAAGGATATCTGTCATTGGTTTATTTGGAAATCTTGATGATGCGAGTCGCGCAGGAATAATCCCAACTATTTTCATAATATTTAATGATAATTGTTTTATTTTAAAGATTGTGATTGCAAGAATTTCATTTGATCTCTAACAATCGACCCTAGGAAAAGGATATCAACACTAAAAGCAATAAAATTATAACCTTTGAATATTTTTTCTTTAACTAATTCGAAATCTGGTTTTATTATATGAAAGCCAATGAATTTATCATATTTTTTTGCAATGGTTTCATACTTAAGTAACGCATTGACCACATCTTCGTCATCATACATCCCTGGTTTTCCCATAGAACCAGACAAATCATACGGCCCTATAAATGTTCCATCAATTCCTTCAACAGAAATGATATCCTCCAATTCATTAATTGCATTAATATGTTCAATTTGTGCTATGAGTATAATTTGTTTTGAATTTACATCGCGATAATTTTCAAAATTAAACCCATAACCCTGTGCCCGCGCCAATCCAACTCCTCGGTTCCCTTCCGGCGGATACTTAACCGCCCGCACTGCTTTTACAGCATCTGCTTTGGAATTCACAGAAGGCACAATGATACCATCGGCACCGGCATCAAGAACGCGTTTAATGATTCTTGGATTATTCTCGCCGACACGTACATATGCTTTGATCCCTTTACCCTGGATCGCCGTCATCAATTGCTGAGTTTCAAAATAATCAGTAACTGAGTGTTCCAAATCGATACATAACCATTCAAAACCTGCATCCGCTAAAATTTCACCTATCGATGGATGATTAAGAGTTATCCATGATCCTATTGATATTTTTTTTCCGTCTATTTTCATTTTCCTCTTTCAAAAAGAAAATTCCTCACCGATGATTTCTTTTCTTCATTATAATCAACCCATTTACTTTTAAGAACGAGTTTGAAACCATGAGAGCATATATTTGAAATAAATATCTCCATTTCATTGTCCGAAGAATATTCATATTCAATAATTACCCCTTTAAGAATTGGATCTGAAAATATTTTATCTGCTGCCTGTAGTATTTTTGATTCGTGTCCATCAACATCTATTTTAATAAAATTCGGTTTTTTAAAAAACCGATCGTTATATAGATTGTTAAGTGTATTACAATATACCCCTTGCAAAAATGACTGAGAGTGAACTATCCCGGCATATTCCTTACCCACTGCAGCTGCACCGGCGCCAGATTTAACAATTCCAACATGTAGTAAATCAAATTCTACCGTATTCGATAACGCAATTTGAACTGGAATAATATTTTTTAAATTGTTATTAGAAATATTGCAGCAAAGCGATGAGAAGTTTGTAGCTTCCGGTTCAAAAGAATACACTATGCTATTTTGGTGAATTGTCGCTGCAAAAAGGCTATAAATTCCAATATTGGCACCGATATCATAAAAAATGAATTTATCATCACCATTAAGTTCTTCAAAGTGTCTAATCCAATCCAACATTTCGGGTTCTTTTGTAAAAAACGTTTTTGCTCTATGCACTTCATGCATGTTTTTTGTTTCGATACTGAACTTTATTTTGTCTGTGATTTTTATTTCTGCTGTTTTAAATAAATAACTGTAAAGAGAATAGAAAACAAACTTCAATCTTATTAAGTAGTTCATATTTTGCAATGTTTTAATTATTAATGAAATAAATTAATTGGTTCTTAAAATAACGGCCTTACATTCATTCTAAAAAGAATCTACAGCGATCGAGACACAAATCACTCCAGATAATAATTTTTTCAATCCTTTGTTTTTTTATTGAAAACATACAATTGTTCAAATAATTGCAGAGATATATTTTTAATAATATTTCTATCCTTTTCATTAAAAAGAAATATAATATTTAAGGCGCTGATTATAATAATTAAAATAATATTGACGCCTGTCTGCATGAGGATATCCATTTTGATATTTAATACGATTTCAACAACACTAATGAGAATAACAAATGGAATTGAGAGCAAAAATAGATTAATACTAATTGGAAAATAGTTATTAGATATTTTATAAATAAGAATTGCACAAATTCCAAACGAAGCGAGTTTTGAATACGCCGCGATGACAAAGCCATACATTGGGACAAATATCGAATTGAGAATTAAGTTAACTATAATACCAATTAAATATATTCCGATATAAATGCTTAATCGTTTATTTAGATAAATTCCAAAATCCAAAATATTTGAATACCCATATATGAGCTGCGAAAGGAATATTATTGGAATTATAGTAATAGCATTTTCATATTCAATATTCTTTGAAAGCAATCTAAGAATAATATTGAGGAAAAGTGATATGCTCAGTATTGCAGTGATTCCAATAAAGGTATAAAGTTTAGTAATTAAGGCAAAAAAGATAGATGTGTCACCATCTTTTGCATATTCCCATCTTATGGACGACCAAACCATTGAAAAAGGCTGGACATATAACGCTGAAATCAATAGACCAATTCGGCACCCGAATGAATATATTCCCAAATCAGCTGATGAAACGTGATTGTTCAACACTATCCGGTCCAGCCAATCTAGTAAATATGCGGTCAAACTAATCACTACTGCAGGAATACCAAATTTTAAATATTCTATTAAGTCATCATGAAAAAACTTTATAATAAATAAATTCCGCAGAGCAATTATTAGTATAACAGTTCCTATTAAATTTGAAATTAATGGACCTATTATCAATGAAACAAAGCCTAATTTTAAATAATCCAATAAATAATATGTTGTACCAAAATTAACGATAAACATGAGAATATTTGAAACAGAAAATAGTATCGATCTTCTTTCAACTCTTAATTGAAGCAATAAAAAGTTGAATAAAAAACCAAGACCTGAAGCAATAAACATGTAAAATATATAATCTGAAAATTGATCAGATCGAAATAAAAAATACGATATATTTTTAGTAAAGATGAATCCGACACATATTTGGGCAATAAAACCAATAAGAGTTAAATAAAAACAAGTTGAAAAAACTTTGCTTCTATAATAAACTTCGGACTCTTCAAAATAATATCGAGACATGGCGCTTGTCCCTCCCAAATAAAAAACAGAAGACGCCATTGTACCCACCATAACTACTAGGGAATATATACCATAGTCAGATGGTATAATATTTTTAGTAATAATTGGTAGTAAAATAAAATTTAAAGCGGATTGAGCACCTGATCCAAGAAAAAAAATGAATGAATGCTTTCCGGTTTGTTTTACTTTATAAACTAAATTTTTATTAATATTCAATAATTTTACTTGCGAATTTCAATCAATTGGTTGATTGGAAAATATTTCTGCTTTCGTGACGTTGGATTTATTTTCTCAATACTACAACACACAAAATCGATCACGAAAGTAATATTGAGAAAAATTGCATCTCATTACTGGGTGTATTTACAGAGTGCTTCAATTGAAGGTAAATCCAATCAAGTTATTCAGACAACGAGCGAATTCTCATTAAAAATTGAGAAATTTCTTTTCCATAAAGATATTCAACAATTATTTTCCCAAGGATCATAAAAAAACTCAAAATAAATATCACAATAACTATTACGGCTCTTTTTGGTTTATCCTTCCTGGCAGCAGCATGTGCAATATCCATTACATTAATCACAGGAATATTTTTAACCTCTTCAATTTTAACCAGTTCATATTGCTTTCGAAGCTCTGTATAGATCGTTGCATTAATCTGCACGTCGCGGATCAGGCGTTCCTGTTCTAACAGAAGCTGAGGTGACAATACCTGGCGGTTCTTCTCCCGGAACTCTTTCAGAATATTTTCAGATAGCGTAAGATCTCTCTTCACCTCAGTAAGTCTACCTTCGACAAATTTCCGCTGCTCGCCTGCGCTGGTCGTTCTTTTGTTTCGGATGAACTTGTCCAACTCGGAAGAGACCTCGTTGACTATATCAGCAGCAAGCTGTGGTTCGGGCATCAGGATGGACATCGTAATGACAGCAGTTTTGGCATCCATTGCTATTTGTAATAGGTCTCTCAGGTTCTTCAATGCGTTCTCGTATTCCAATTCTCGGGTCTTTTCTTTAATCTCCCAATATTCAATAAGGTTGACTGGCTGTGAAAACTCCTTGGTCTGGTATTTCCTGAAGATCACGTTCCTGAGGACCGATTCACTTTTGAGGATCGTAGGATAGAGCTTTACCAGCGTCCCTTCCCCGCCTACATTGACACCAGCCAGCGATGCAAGATCGGAAAGCCCCCCAAGAGATGAAAGTTTGCTTTTGTCAGTTTCTGGAAGAATAACTGTCGTCGCCAAAAAACTTTCCGATAACACAAAACTTATAGCAATACTAAATAATGTCGCCACTCCAACAACAATAGAGATCAATTTTCGTTTCACCCACAATGCCCTGATCAATGCAAAAATATCAATAGAGCTTTCATTATTTTCCGGAAGTTGAATTTCTTCAGCAGGCATATTTTTTATTGTATTTGAAGATCGAACAAGATCATTTTTTTTTATCTTGTAATAGAAATAACAGATACCGTTATTGCTAACAGACTAGCAAGTGTTGTCACAATATCTCTCACGTACGGCCAGGTAGTATCAGGCTTTTCCACTTTTTTGGGAGCAATAATTGTACTTCCTGGAAGAATTTCCGGATCAGGAAGAATACTCCAGCTGGATTCCCACTTTTTTCCTGTAGGTAAATACGCGGCTACCGCATCTTCATTTGCCTCACTCGTAAAACCGCCACCTTGAGAGATATAATAATTAATGGATGCACCTTCTTTGTACAAAACAGGCAGTGGAACATTGAATTCTCCTCGCATGTACACAACATCATCCTTCCACCATATATATATTGAATCACCGCCATTAACCTGGACATTATCCGGTGAGCTGTGATCTGAAAGTGCTTTCTTCAAATCGAATGGAACCATTCCAGTTCCTTTAACTTTGCGAGTGTACGTCGCCCCTTCAAGATAGGCATTATCCAGAAGTCCGCCGGCTCGTTCGATAATATCAGAAATACGATCACCAACACGTGATACTGGATAAACTCCAGGGTACTTTACTAACCCTTGAATTGTAACCAATTGCACACCTGATATTTTAGGATCGCTCGGAACGTTTACAACATCAAGGTCCAACAATTGTGTTGCTAAACCATTAATATTTTCCCAATAATTTTTCGATGATGCTATTTTCTTAGTTATCATTAAATAGTTAATATCCATTGTATCCAATCTTGACAACTCAACTGAATCTGTAAAAGCAGTTTCTGTAAAACCTCCCGCTAACACAATAAGATCCGATATCGTCATATTCTCACTGCGAGGGTATTTTCCGGGTCTACGAACTTCACCATAAATATCTACCATGCGCGACGGATGAAACATTATTTGTTTGTAGACTACCAATGAGTCTTCATTCTCAAGAGCGAAATTATTGGCAGGATCACCTTCAATTGTTTTATTCGGATCAAAAGGAAGAATCTCTCGCCGCCGGTCTGATAAATATCGAAAAACAAATCCTTTTGAAAATGTTGCATCATTCAAGCTGTCCGCTTTCGCAATAATATCTTTTACCTTCATTCCGTTCACATACTCATATACGCCTGGCTTCTTTACATTTCCGGTAATCGAAACACGATTTTGCAAGAAATCATTGATCTTATAAAATGCAATGACATCTCCATCCTGAACTTCGAAGGTACTTTTGTTCAAATCATCAAACGTTTGGAACCGTATATCGATATCTAATAGGTTCTTTTGATATTCAGTCCTTTTTTCAAATGGTATAATGCGCTCAATATGAATTCGGTTAACATATGAATCAAACAGCAATCCTCCCGCAATTCCTATAACGTCTTTTAGCTTTTCACCAGGACGCAATTCATATATTGCCGGACGAAAGAGATTCCCAGTCAGTGCGACTCTTTTTCCAACAGGTTTTACAAAAACAATATCGCCGTCTTGCAATCGAACATCTTTTGAATTATCTGCTTTGGTAAGATAATCATAGACATCGAGCGTTTTGAAATTTTTTCCATCTCGCTTTAATTGAACCTCACGCAAACTCCCTCCAACCGTGGGACCACCGGAAAGATATAGCGCCTGCATTATTGTGGCAAGTGAAGAGAGAGAATATCCACCTGGGCGGTTAACTTCACCAATAACAAAAACCTGGATCGTCTTAAGTTTTCCCAACGAAACATCCATTGAAGTCGTAGCATCAGCAGCACCATTCCGAAGGCTTGAATAAACTGAAGACATTCTTTTAAGCAGTTTTTCACGAAATTGCTGGATAGTATTACCAACAGCATTTACCGGTCCAATATCGGGGATAACGATATTTCCCTCTTTATTGATGATAAGAGTATAATTCAAACGAGTTTCACCCCAAACGGATACAATTACTTCATCGCCTACACCCAGTAAATATGTCGGTGGAGTAGCAACATTAACGATTGGCTCAAACGTCGTTTCTGTATATTGAAACATTTCATATCCGAATGGTAAGACTGTTCGCATTATTCCGGTTCTGCCGCTAAAACCAGGAATGTAAACACTATCCTTAATTTGTTTCTTTACAACCTCTTTTTGTTTTGACTTTGTTTGTGTCGATGATCCTTTGGGAATATCTTGATCTGTCGTTTGGGGCAGTTCTATGGTATTTCCTCGAAGAAAATCCTCAAGACTTATTCCGTAATCCTTTGCTTTTTGTGTCGATTGTTCACGAGTTAAACCCAATTCTTTAATCTTCGCATCTATCTCTTCAGATGACATCGATTTCAACTTCGTTTCTGCTTGTTGTCTGACCTGAAATTTGTCTTGAGCCATTACGGTCAAAGAGCAGAGCAACACCAAAAAAATAATATTACCAACTGTTTGTTTCATAAGATGAACATTAGGAAATGATGCATTACAAAATTTTCAAAAACTTACCGTAGAGTTATTTGCACACTCATTCAAATTGTTATAATATAGCAGAAATTCAAGCGTATTCCAATTTTCTTCTCTCTGAGTACCCACGAAATTTCTCGACATTCAATGAATACAATATCGTATTCATTGCTTTTTAATTAGAATTGAGAACAGAGCGACTGGTAGTAAACAAGGTTACTTGAAAATGATACCACTTTTGGTAATCAAATATCTCCCTTTACACATTTTTCCAAATCATTTGGGTCAGATTTTTGTTTTGAAATATTCGATTGTTCTGGGAAGACCTTGTTTACGGCTGACCTTTGGCTCCCACCCAAGGATGGTGCGAGCCTTCGTAATATCAGGTTGACGTATTTTGGGATCATCGGTGGGAAGCTCTTTGAAGATAATCTTACTTTTACTATTCGATAAGGCGATAATTTCTTTTGCGAGGTCCAGCATTGTTAATTCTTCCGGATTACCAATATTAACAGGCATCGAATAATCCGACATCATCAATTTATAAATTCCGTCAATTAAATCGGAAACATAACAAACACTTCGCGTCTGTGATCCGTCACCAAAGACCGTTACATCTTCACCTCGTAAAGCCTGCGAGGCAAAAGCTGGAATTGCTCGTCCATCTTCAACACGCATTCGCTCACCATAGGTATTAAAGATCCTGACAATTCTTGTCTGTACATTATGATATCGATGGTATGCCATTGTCATCGCTTCTGCAAAGCGTTTTGCTTCGTCGTACACTCCGCGCGGTCCGACAGGATTAACATTTCCCCAATATTCTTCAACCTGCGGATGAACTTCGGGATCACCATAGCATTCCGAGGTGGAAGCAATAAGAAATCGAGCATTCTTTGCCTTGGTAAATCCAAGCGCCTTGTGTGTCCCTAATGAACCAACCTTTAGAGTCTGAATGGGAAGTTTTAGATAATCAATCGGACTTGCCGGCGATGCAAAGTGCCAAACAAAATGAACGTCACCAGGAACATGAATGAAATTCGTAACATCGTATTGTTGAAATGAAAAATTTTTATTCGCAAAGAGATGTTCAATATTAGTAATAGAGCCTGTGATTAGATTATCAAGGACAATAACCTTATGTCCCTCATGTAACAAACGTTCTGATAAATGTGATCCGAGAAATCCTGCGCCGCCGGTGATGATTGATGTTTTTTGAGTTGACATAATTTTAAGATATTTTTAGGTGACCGTCACTTTGAAGGTGACAGTCACCTTTTTTATTAAACAATTACCGGTTTTCGTCCAATACTGATGTAATTAATTTTAAATTCCTTCATTTTTACTGGCTCAAAAATATTCCTTCCGTCAAAAATGATTGGTTTTTTAAGCTTTGATTTTATAATATTAAAATCGGGGTTTCGGAATTCATTCCATTCAGTCAACACTAACAGCGCTTCTGCATTTTCAAGAGCATTATATTCATTTTCAGCATATGTGATGGTTTCATCTAGGTCAAATTTAGCAGTTCCATTTGCTGCGGGATCATACGCAGTTATTGTCGCTCCGTGCTGCAACAATTTTTTTATGATTACGATTGACGGGGCCTCGCGCATATCATCTGTATTCGGCTTAAATGCCAAACCCCAAACCGCAAAATGTTTTCCCTTAATATCATTATTGTAATACTTTAAAATCTTATCTACCAATACCTCTTTTTGTTTTTTATTTACCTGGTCAACAACACTCAATAATCGAATTTCTGATCCTGAATCAATAGAGGTTTTGATTAATGCAGTCACGTCTTTAGGAAAACAAGATCCACCATATCCGATGCCCGGAAATAAAAAACGTTTTCCAATTCGTGTATCGGTCCCCATCCCCTTGCGAATTAGATCGACGTCGGCACCTACTTTTGTGCAAAAATTTGCCAACTCATTCATATAGGTAATACGAAGCGCTAAGTACGAATTCGCCGCATACTTTGTTACTTCAGAGCTTGCCGTATCCATTTCAATAATCGGATTTCCCTGTCTGACGAACGGTTCATAAAGCGCCTTCATTCTCTCTGCAGCATATTTTGTCTTCGTACCGATGACAATCCGATCAGGTTTCATAAAATCTTCCACTGCAAAACCTTCCCGCAAAAATTCCGGATTTGACACTACATCAAAGTTTTTAACATTGTGTTTTTTTATGGCATCGAAAACTAACTTCGATGTACCGACAGGAACAGTGCTCTTGTTGATAATGATTTTTTGATGTGCATCTCCCCCTGCTTCTGAGAATATTTTACCTAGATTATCTGCAACACCAAGAATGTACTTCAGATCGGCTGATCCGTCCTCGCCTTGCGGTGTTGGCAGACAGAGAAAAATAAATTCCGAAGAAAATACAGCAGATTTCAAATCACTTGTAAATTCCAGACGCTTTTGTTGAATATTTCTTTGAAATAATATCTCTAATCCTGGTTCATAAATAGTGACTTCTTTATTTTGAAGTTTAGCAAGTTTTTGAGGATTATTATCGACGCAAATAACATGGTTTCCAGTCTCAGCGAAACAAGTTCCGGTAACCAATCCAACATATCCTGTCCCAACGATAGTTATTTTCATATTATAGGTATTCTTCTCTCAAGTGCCGTTTTAATAAAAATTGTATTTTTTGTGAAATTTACCACGACTATGTTTCATGATTAATAGTACATTACATTTCTACATTTTTTTTGTTTCGAAAATTCAATTTGTGAGTTATGCCGGACTTGAATCAGCGATCCGCTGATTATGAGTCAGCAGCTCTAATGACCATTGCAAAAAATATTTATAAATATAGCAAAAATTGCAGTGTTTATCAAGGAATTGAATGGTTTTTGTGATTCGCTTACGATGATAATCGGGGAAGTGAAGAAGAAGATAACTCTAAGCAAAGTAATTTTCAGACAAATCTAACGAAGATTTAACGAAAAACTATTAATTCTCGTATAGCTATTATTGCATTCAAATCATTGTAATTGGGAATCCCCCCCCAGAAATCCAGAAGTATTCCACTTATGAAAAATTTTCTGTAGATTTTTTTATAAAAAAACGGGATGGTGTTCGTACTCGTCTTTTGCAGTTGAGTTAAGAGTTATTTTTTATTTGAAATATTATATTGATTCAACCCCGCCGATAAACTTAAAACCTTCAACATTCTCCTCGAGAAATTTCCCGATTTCAACATCATCCCCTTTTAAAGCTAAGGATTTTGCTTCTAATATCTTCGGTGTGATATTTTTAAGGTAAGAATCCGCATTATATTTTTGTTGTTTATTCTTATCGATGCCATTTTTTACGACAAATATTTTGGGATGTTTTGTTTTTTCAAATATCTCTGCATCTAATGAAAGCTCCTCAAATAATTTTTCACCGGGACGTAAACCGGTATAAATGATCTCGATTTCTTTTTCGTTTTTGTACCCGGATAGTTTTATCAAATCTCTTGCTAAATCTACTATTTTTACCGGTTCTCCCATATCGAGCACAAACAATTCTCCACCATTGCCAATCGTTGACGCAAAAAGTACCAATTGTACCGCTTCGGGGATAGTCATAAAATATCGTTTTACATCAGGATGTGTGATCGTCACTGGCCCACCGCGAGCGATTTGATCACGAAACGTCGGAACAACACTACCGCGGGACCCAAGTACATTACCAAACCGTACTGCAACAAACGGTTTACCGGATGTAATCGCAGCATCGTGAATAACTAATTCAGCAATCCGTTTCGTTGCTCCCATAATGTTCGTCGGATTCACTGCTTTGTCTGTCGATATTTGAACAAATTTTTCAACATTCGATTCCAACGCAGCTTTTGCCACATTATATGTTCCAATAACATTATTGGCAAGAGATTCACTTGGATTACTTTCCATAAGAGGAACATGCTTATGAGCTGCTGCATGATACACAATCTGCGGTGAGAACCGTGAAAATACTTTACTGATTCTTTTATAATCTCGAATATCGGCAATAACGGCACTGAATTTAAGATCAGGATATGAGACTGATAATTCACCGGCTATTGCAAAAATACTATTTTCTCCGTGACCAACGATTACCAATTGCGCAGGATGGTACCGTGCAATTTGCCTGCACAATTCCGAACCAATTGATCCTCCACCCCCAGTCACTAACACTTTTTTTCCTTTTAAGAGTTGACTCAACTCTGCAATGTCAGAACTAACAGGATCTCTTCGCAAAAGATCTTCGATGGCAATATCCCGTATTTTACTGATGCTGACTGAACCATTTAATATCTCGTAGATACCCGGTATTGTTCTGGTTCTAATTCCGGTTTGTGAACAAATAGCATTAATCTCTCTGAGTACTTTCCCGGTAGCGGTCGGAATCGCGATGATAATTTCTTGGATATTATACAATTTAACCAACTCTGGAATATTTTTTATTGGGCCGAGAACTGTGATTCCTAAAATTTTGAGATGCCATTTTTCCTGATCATCATCAACAAAACCGATCGGAATTCGCTCCATATTCGGGTTGGATTGAAACTCTTTTGCGATCATAATTCCGGCGTCGCCTGCACCTACGATAAGAACCGATTTGCCGCGCAAATTACCGAATGTATTTTTTTGAAACAACCGTTCGGAAAGTCTGATTGAAAACCGAAACCCTCCCACAAAAAAGATGGTGAGTATACCGTCAATAATTGGCAGCGAACGGGGGAGAGATTGAGTGAAAGGAACCAGATTATAGTAGAGTAAGAAAATAACTGTTTGAGAAATTGTCAATAAAACGCCAAGAAAAATAATTCTTGCTAATTCATCAATACTGGCGTGCTGCCACATTCTTCGATAAATACCTCCGAAATAAAAATGGAGTAATTTATTTACCATAAAGATCAATCCCATGATTTTTAATTCAAACATATATCCACGAACTTGTTGATAATCATCAAGACGTAAATATAATGCGAGTATGGGTGTTATTAAAAAAATGACTATATCTACATAGAGAAAATGCCTATTACGAAGAATCATAATAAATTCAAAAACACGTTTGAAGCGTTCCAATTTTTATTCCTTTAATCCAAAAATTGTTATCTAAATAAATATTTATTGTCTGTCAATAGCAAAATACAAGTTAAGTTCTTTATTTATGATGAGATGGAAATTCAAATTCTCAAAAAATATTTACACTGTTTTTAAAAAACTTTTCTTACAAAATAGTAATTGATCTTTTACAATTTCTATCAACCATTGCAGTGGGGATCTATAATTCTATTGTGTTCTAATGACAAATCTGGACTTAACTGATTTTTACAAATTAAAGTTTTTCATCCTGGAGTTTCACGACCGCAAAAAAAGGATCCTAAAGCGGTCTTAAAAATACCTGATTATTGTTATTTCGATCCCGCTTGTTTCCGCCATAAGTTTGGCCTTGCCAGGATGACCTGTCCACTGATTGTGAGATAGATATGTCAGTCGGGCAGGGAGATCTCATTAACACTTTGTTCACAAAGCTACTTTAAAAACAAAGTGTCTAAAATGAAAACCGACATTCCTCATCCCCACACAGAGATGGATCTCTTGGTCGTTTTTCAGAATGACAACTAAAATTCATTTTTTAGACGACTTCCAGTAACTGTTTCAGAAAATCAATTTAACACAAGTTTATTGATATCACTGGGTGACCAAATATATGATAATAATCATTAGAATAGAAGAATGAAGTATAAAATTATCGCCAGCTTAATGACATATTATATTCTTGTTGATAAAAACTTCTGTATTTGACAGTATTTTAAGATTTCTTTTTTTCAATACTCATTTCAATAGAGTGAAAAAACTCATCTTTTCAAAAATTTTAGATCATTACATGAAATCACACTTGTCCAAAATACATTGATAAAACAACAAAATTCCTCATTCTCTTCTTTTCTTGACGGAGTTCCGAAGGAATGCCGTTCCGAAGAAACAATTCGTATCGGCTCAAGAAAAGAAGTCCGCACAAATATAGACGGACGAATTTCCCGCTGCCACCAAAAAATATATCTGGTGGGCAGGTAACGCACGCCCTCAGATTGCTATTATACACTAAAGAATACTAACCGAGATTCTTTCGAAGAAATGAAATAGATATACTAAAAATCGTAGTAAAGATTTCTAAACGAACTCCGAATACCAAAACTGAACCAGATTGTATTATTTGTGATGCTCTCTGTTTTTAGAGAGCGATAGGTGAGAGATAATTCAAAACGAAGATTTGTTAGCGGATTTAATATATAGGCAGCCTTTGCATCTGCATACATTAATGTATTGCTTATTCCCTGACCAATAGAATTTCCGTAATCTTTAGCTCTTGTGTTATACGATTTATAAATATCGCCGCCGTAATTGGTTACAAGGGAGGAATCAGTTCCAAATCGTGCATAATTGAGTTGCAGCCGTAAATCATACCGATCAAAATAATAACTGGCTATGCCAACATATTCGTAAAAATTAGCACCAAGTGGGTGCGCTAAACTCTGGTTATAATGACCGTAATTTTTTAGGGGGATTGAATGTGAATACGTAAATGGTGAAGCAAGATTTATTTCTGATTGCAAAAACAAATTTTGATACCCAAAACAATAAAATGATTTAAAACCAAATTGTAGACCGTATTTATTACCCCAATAACCTTTATTTTTTATAAACTCATCAATAGTCATTTCATCCAAAAGCATTTGACCATAGAATAATTGGTTTTGAAATAATTTAAAACTTGTATTAACACCAACAACAACGTTTGCAGGTGACCCAATTGCAAAATCGACTGGTCTAAAAAATATAATCGGATTCAGATAATTCCACTCAAAACCATTTTCTGTTACCGTCCAAATTAATCCTTCAAATAAACCAATTGAGAAATCTTGTGATACTGCTGCATCCAAATAGTGAAAGACACCATTCTTTTTTTCAGTTGAAAAACTCTCCGTTCCTTTCGGAGAAGTAATATTGAGAAATTCCGTCCACATCACAAAATATTTTACTTTCCAAATATCAGCAGTGAATTTAATAAAGGGATAATTAAAAGAATTATCCGATAATATCATTGAACGGTACCCATCACCAATAAAATGCTTGCCGTGTCCCGCTGTGATTCCTAAATATTGAGTCGGCCTATAAGAAACTGACGCAGAAGAATAAGCAAAATCAAATCCCTTTGAGCCATAAAATTTAAGAAAGCCTTGACCAGGTATAATCGAATTTTGTCTAATATACGAATCAATATATTTCGGAAATATTGCCTGATTTTCAAATAATTCTGAGTAAAATGAGAAGCTGTTTTCAACAGAACCACCAAAAGCAAATCCCCTTGAATTTAAAAGTGAATTCCGATTATTGTTGAAATCATAACCGATTTGGAGATCTGGTAAAAAATCGGCAAAAACGGAATAACTTTCGTTTGAATAACTTAGTAAATGCTCATTATATATTTTATTCAGAATCCAACTAGAACTATCCGGTATCCATTCAATGTGTCTAAATATAACGGAATCACGGATTAGTCCATCATTCACATCAATTACTTCAAGCGGTTTTACTGAGGTGTGAACAATTCTACTTAAACGAATTGATGACTGTAATACACGGTTATTTAATGAATGCTCAAGAGGGAGTAGTTGATTTTGTGCTGGAAGAACGATGGGAGCGAAAAGCAGAACAAGTATGTAATACTTATTCCGCATTTTAACTAATATTTAATTTTTGACAATATCGCAGCTGCTTCTTCAAGAACGTGATCACGCTTAGCGAAACAAAAACGTGCGATGTTATTACCATGCATGTCATGATAAAACGCTTCGCCTGGCACAGCAGCAATTCGTGTTTTATTAAGGAAATTCATCGTTTTTTCTTTACTCGTATTTCCATCAATTTTTGAAATGTCTGCTAAAATGTAATATGCCCCTTTGGGAACTATCGGTGTGAGTCCGCTGTCATTTAAAGCATTGCACAATAATTCCCGCTTCTTAGTATATGCGGTCTGAAGTTTATGATAAAATTGATCGGTTAATTTTTTTACACCTTCGGCCACGCCGGCCTGTAATGGTGCTGGTGCACAGACATATATAAGATCGTGAACATATCCGATCACTTGCGAAATATTTTTACTACAGGCGATATAACCAATACGCCATCCTGTTATGCTAAATGTCTTTGAGTATCCGGAGATCGTAATCACATTATCTTTAATCTCATCAATTGAACCAGGACTGACATGTTCAGCACCATCGTACAAAAAATATTCATAAATTTCATCTGTGATGACATAGATGCCATGTTTTTTTGCTATTCGGCCGATTGCTAGAATCTCTTCACGCGTAAATATCTTCCCTGACGGGTTTGTTGGAGTGTTTAGAATTATGGCCTTTGTTTTTGATGTAATAGTTTTTTCCAGAGCATCGAAGTCAATTTTCCAATCGGGTTCGGGTAATCTAAAAAAAATCGGATTAATATTGACTGCATAAATCGTATTCAGATGGTAGCCATAATATGGCTCAAATAAAATAACTTCATCCTGTGGCTTCATTAGTGCAAAGAACACACAAAATAACGCTGCAGTTGACCCACTCGTTACAATAATCTCGTTTTCGGGGTCTGCATTTATCTTATTGTAGTATCGAAGTTTCTCAGAAATCGCTGTTCGCAGTTCTGTTATTCCATCAAATCTCGTATAGTGATTTATTCCTCGATCGATTGCTTCTTTTGCAGCTGTTGCAATAATGGGATCCAGTTCCGTATCAGAAAAACCCTGGGAAAGATTAATTCCACCAACCTTCGCACATTCTATTGACATATTACGAATTTCTGATTGGATAATTTTGTGCGAAGCTTTCATTATTTCCATTTTTTAATTCCAGTAATTTTATTTATATGAAGATATGACAATAATTTCCAAGCGATCGTATTATTTTCCATAGAAAGAACGCACAACTTTGATGACATACTGAATTTCTTCATCATTAATTTCAACATTCATAGGAAGCGAGCAGACTTCACGGCTTAGTGCTTCAGTTTCTGGAAACCCTCTATCAACAAGCTTTAACCCTGCGTGTTTATAATAAGGCTTTCTAAATTGTGTTAACACGCCAATATCATTCTTCTTTAAAAATTCGGAAAAATCATTCCCTTGTTTAGCGCGCACAGTATAGTTTTGATACACGTGATCAAAACCAGGTTTATCATAATGCGGCAGCATTAAATCTTGTAAATCCGACAATCCGTCAAAGTATATTTTCGCAATCTCTTTTCTTCGTACTATCCAATTATTAAAATGACGCAATTTGACATCAAGAAATGCAGCCTGTAAATTATCCAATAAACATGTAAACCCATGCCCAAAATATTCTCCCGATAACCTGTCCTCTCCATTATAACGCATCCTTCGAGCAAATTGTGCTACTTCTTCACTATCCGTCGTGATTGCACCACCATCACCATATCCGCCTAGGATTTTAAATGGGTAAAAACTATAACATCCAGTTAATCCCCATGAACCAGCACCTTTTCCGTTGATACTCGAACCCAGGCTTTGGCACGCATCTTCGATCACTGCTAAATTATATTTTCCAGCAATTTTCAGTATTGTTGGCATATCTGACATCCAGCCACTAAGATGAACCGGAATTATTGCTTTTGTTTTTGAGGTGATAACCTCTTCTATTTTCGATACATCGATATTAAAATCTTTCGTGACATCCACTAATACAGGGATTGCTCCAACATTTGAGACAGCTGAACATGTGGCAACAAAAGTATGGGCTGGAACGATCACTTCATCTCCTACTCCGACATTTGCCGCCCTTAACGACATATGTAATGCATCATAACCACTGTTTAATCCGACAGCATATTTTGTTCCAACAAATTTTGCAAGGTTATCTTCAAATTTTTTAAGATCATCCCTGTCTATATAATCGCCCCGCTCCATAACAGAATGATAGGCTGCATCTATTTCATCTTTAATTAAATGATAATTTCTCACTGCATCGACAAATGGTACTTTCATTTACTATTTTCTCCGAGTATTTAGTAGTATAATTATTTCATAAAAATATTTTTAACGTGGCGGTAGAATTTCTCTTCGTCAATATAAAATTCTGATTCCAATGATCTACTTGCCGGTGCCGGAACATCCGGCAGTGCTAAACGACTCAATGGCGTCTTTAAGACAATACCACTTTCTGCAATCACTGCTGCAATTTCAGCAGATATACCAAAACTTTTCCAGCCAACATCTGCAATCACTACCCTGCCAGTTTTTCTGATGGAATTGAAGATGGTGTTCGTATCAAGCGGTTTCACCGTTCTAAGATCAACCACCTCACAGCGAATGCCTTCTAACGATAATCGCTGAGAAACTTTTTCAGCCAAAAAAGCCATATACGAAACAGCTACAATAGTAATATCCGCACCTTCAGTACGAATAGCCGCTTCTCCAATGGTTACACTATACATCTCTTCCGGTACAACAGACTTACTTTGATACAAAAGTCGATCATCAATAAAAATAACGGGATTGGGATCCATGATTGCTGCAACCATCAAACCTTTTGCGTCATAAGCGGTTGATGGCATCACAACTTTTAAGCCGGGTATGTGAGCAAACAATGCATGTAATGCTTGTGAATGCTGTGCAGCTTGCTCTCCTCCTCTATTGATTATTCCCCAAATAACTACGGGAACATTCAATGTGCCACCACTCATAAAACTCCAATTTGCTGCCTCGTTTATGATTGGGTCAAATGCATACAACATAAAATCCATACGAGGGTGCACAACTATGGATCGATTGCCAGAGATTGATGCCCCTACAGCCATTCCCGTCATAGCGTTTTCGGAAACCGGCGTATCAATCACTCGATCTTCACCAAATGCTTCGAGTAATCCGCGGCAAGTATTACCGACATACCATGGACTCTTAAGACCCTGCCCAATCAAAATAGTATCATCATGTGCATTCATCACCTGATGCAATGCTTCGTTGATTGCAAGACTATATTCTAATTCTCTTAGTTTATTTAAAGACATACAATGGTAATTCCTTGGGATTCGGACGCGATGCTGCATTTGCGCGACTATGAATTTCAACAAGCATTGCATCGATTTTTTGATGAATTTGCTTCAATGTATTTTTATCAAACATTTTTTTTGATAACAAATATTTTTCGAATCTCTTAATAGGGTCCTTTTTTTTCCATAGGTCAATTTCTTTCGCCGGTCGAATATCGGTGAGAGTTCCCTGTATGTTATCACTTGGACCGACGTGGCCTCTCATTCTATACGTCAGAAATTCAATAAAAACTGGTCCCTTACCTTTACGGCAAAGGTCAACAGCTTTTTTACTTACATCCAATGTTTTTAAGAGATCATTTCCATCAACACGATATGAAAGAATTCCGTATGCAGATCCTATCTTTGCGATGGGAACATTCGGTCGAATTTCACGAATTGGTAGATGGGTAGAATAGAGATTATTTTCACACACAAAAATTATTGGCAGATTCTTAACTGCAGCAAAGTTAATCGATTCTATAAGAACACCTTCACCCATTGCCCCATCACCAAAAAATGCAACCGCAAGATTATTACGTTTTCTTCCTTTTAAAGCAAGGGCTGCACCTAAAGAAAGCGCTATTGTTCCGCTAACAATTGGCGCAGCTCCGAGCATCCCTACCGATGGGTCAAGGATGTGCATTGACCCACCTCGACCTTTAGCACACCCATCTTCTTTGCAATATATTTCGGCGACCATCCTATAGAGATCGCCCCCTTTTGCTAAATAGTGACCATGAGAACGATGATTTCCGAAATATATATCCTTGTTATTTAAATGTGCGCTAATGCCAACAGCAACTGCCTCCTGCCCTGAATAGAGATGAACGGGACATCGAATAGTGCCATCAAGAATAGGTTGAACGAAGCTCTCTTCAGTTTTTCTGATTAGCACCATCTGTTCGTACAACTTTTGTAAATACTTTTTTGTATACAATGCTTTAGACATTTTTAATAGTACTTTACCGAATAAGGATACGTTTTATGGTTTTAAATATTAAGAGTATATCTAATAACATATTTTGTTCTTTTACATACTTCAATTGTAATCGTAATTTTTCAGGCCGGATCAGTTTTTCATATGCTTCATCTGGGTCAGCTATACCCGAAGCCTCAATGATTTCACCCTCATTGTGAAATTGTATTGAGGCAAAGTCTGTAATCCCGGGTCTAACTGTAAGTATAATTTTTTCTTCTTCAGTATACAGGTCGACAAACTTTTGAACTTCCGGTCGAGGACCAACCAGGCTCATATCACCTAAAAATACATTGATGAGTTGAGAAAACTCGTCAAGCTTATAATTTCTAATGTATTTGCCAACACTTGTTACTCTCGAATCATTTTTATTCGTCGATGATGCACCAATATTTTCGGCATTAATAATCATGCTGCGGAATTTATATATCCGAAACTGAATTCCATTTAAGCCCACTCGTACGCCGCGATAAAATATTGGACCTTTAGAATCCAGTTTAATCCAAAGCGATATAAATAATAAAAAAGGGCTTAGTACGATAAGCCCTAACGATGAACAAATAATGTCGAATAGTCTTTTTTCCATCAATTACATTCAACTTCCTCAATATTCAAATATAACTTAATTTTTATTCTTTTTCAATTTTTTTTAACACATATACTACTTGTCCAACTAACAAGGGAAATGCTTTCGCAATAAGAAAATACAATGATGGTGCACGCCTAGACAAAAAACGACCAAGCGGTGGTATTAAAGCGCCATTTTGTATCGTTATCAATTCAGTCATTGTTCCGATAGAAAAATATCTCGATAAGTTTTTCCTGTTTAACGCATTATAATTAGGATTTTGTGGTTTTTTATACCTCCAATCTACAAGAACTAAATAACCGCCATGTTTGCAAACTCTTACCATTTCATTAGAAATTGCTTGACATAGATTATCATCAGGCAATGTGGAAAACATAGTTGATTCAAAAACAATATCAAATTTATTTTTCTCAAATGGCATATTTGAAGCATCTCCAGAAGTTAACTTTGCCTGTGGGAATGATTTTATTCCTTGTTCCAGACGCTCATTATTTAAATCAATACCATAAATGTTTTCAATTTGGAAATCCAGTCTAACAAATTGAAATATTTCTACTCCATTACCACATCCTACATCAAGAACCAACGCAGATTTTGAATCTTGATTAATATATCCAAAAGCCCGGATAACTGAAACTTCAAGTGCAAGATTCTGGAATAAAACTTCTTTGTTTCTTCTAAGATTATTTCTATTTTTTCCGTGCTTACCATAATAGACATCATACCATTTTTTTGTAACTTCTTCTCGATTTAACATATTTATCCAATTTTGTCTTAAACTGTAATTAATTATTAGAAGCTAAATGTCTATAAAAAATACGATCCGAAGCGAACTTCTGTATTCTGGTATAATTAATAGATTCTGATATTATGGATTGTTCTTTAAGTTACTATTATTTCAATTCATTGCTAAATAATTCGTAGTTCTAAATTGTTCATGAATTTCACTGTAGCATTTAATGGGAAACAAATACCCGGATTTTGTGATACGAAATATCTTCATATTGATTTCACGGAAAAAATACCAATAATCTTGAAAATATGTTCTCGAATCAATGTTGCAACCACCAAATTCAAAAGTAACAATGTCAATTTGTTTTTTTTCAAACATTTTGCATGCACCAAGAAGAGCATCAAGTTCATGACCTTCAATATCTATTTTTAACAAATGAATATGATTTACTGTATTTTCAAAACAATAATTATCAATAGTGTCTAGTTTTATCTTCTCTGTTTTATTAAAATCAATTCCAAAGTGATCTAATCTTCTCTTTGAGAGAGATGCCAACCCGGAACCAGATTTGTTAAAGTATAAACTCGCCTCTCCTTTTTCTTTACTTATTCCTATGTTATTTAACTTAATATTTTTGATGTCTTTAACATTCTTTACTAGTAAATTAAATGTATCGGGACCAGGCTCGAAACAGTGTAAACTATAATCCTCAATTAATAAGTTTTTCATTACAAGTTTGACATATTCGCCTTGGTTTGAACCAATATCAAATATGCAAAATGGTGGTACGCATTTTTGTCGTAGAATCTGAAAAATAGCCCCCTCACCACTAGACAGCACACCGCTACCAGAACCTATTCCCATTAATATTTGGGATATTTTTACATTGTATTGTAAGACGTTTTGAATAATTTCATTCCCCGACAACTGTATTAAAGCAGATTTAAATATATTCATTTGTAATACTCCATGTACGATTAACAGATTTATCTGTATTTATTTAATAACGATTTCAAATATTCCATTATTTCAGAATTAATATTATCAGAATCAAAAGACTTATCAAACAAGCGTATCGCATTTGATTTCATTGTTTCTAATTCACCTAAGTTATTTAATAAATAGGTAAGACAATCAAATAAATTATTTTCACTACTAGCATCATAAATTAACCCACATTTGTTTTTTAATAATAAATTTTCAGATTCTCCCTTCAAACTCGATATAATCGGCAGTCCCGCAGACAAATATTCAAAAAGTTTATTTGGCAACCCCTGGGGAGCTCCTTTCGCGTAAGCCATTAAACCGATATCGGCAATTTGTGACATACAGTGAAGTTCCGAAGCATTCAACCAGCCCGTAAATATGATATTTTTTAACCCTTTCGATTTATTCATCCATATTTTTTCCTGTTCACCCTTGCCTGAAAAAACAAATTGAACATCTTTTGTTTGTAATTTATTTGCTGCTTTAATAATCGGGATTAAATCATAAGTTTTTCCAAATGTTCCTGAGAACCAAAATATTAATTTTGATTTGTCGATTCCAAGACCATAAAGTTTTTCCTTAATATTTTCATTTTCTGCACTTGGTAAAATCAACCGTTTATACCCAAGCGAAAACACTTTATCAGATACATTTTTGATTCTTCCAGAATAGGATAATGCCCAGTTTAGATATCCAGGTGAGACAGCAATAATAGCAGAACATTGTCTGAATATAGTTGCAGTATCCCTAAATAGTTTAAACAATAATACTTTACCCAGCCATTTGAAACGATGAGGTAATACATCGATGAAAATGTCCGGCCATAAATCACGGACATCTATGATAACCGGGATATTATTTTTTTTACCAAATCGAACAGCCTCCAAAGATAATTCAATTGTAGGAAATGAACAAAGGATCAAATCGGGCAATGGTTCTTTCACTGCTTGATTTATAAACGCTTTTCCAATCTGCCAATGATTTATCAATCTCCTGATCGAAATATTTTTTTTATATCCCATTCCGTGTAGGAATATCATCGTTAAATTATTATTAATTAATACTCTATCATTATTTTCTTCAATGAATGATTTTGATAAATGATCATATTTTGAAGTCCACCATACTATGTCATGCCCTTGAGTTGATAAATAATGAGCTAATATTCCAGTTTTATGTAAACGACTTTTTGAATAAGTCGGAAGTGGCTCACCTACCGTTAATAACCATAGTTTCATAGGGATTCGTTTAATATCATTTTACATGCATTGTAAACATCTTTATAATTTATTGATGTTATACATTTTGATTTATTTTCAATACATTCTTTCAGTAAACAACCTTCACATTCTATTTTTGTTCTAAATACTTTGTGTCCTGTTCCATACGGATACCATTTGCCAGGCATATCAATTGATGAAAATATTGCAACACATTTGATTCCTGCTGCAGCAGCCATATGCATTGTTCCGGTATCATTTCCTAAATATAACTTACAATGGGATAATAGCGCGATTCCTTCTCGAACATTAACTTCTCCAGAGACATTAAAACCTTTTTCTAGTCTGCTAACTAATTTTTGATTATTAATAAAATCCTTTTTTGAACCAAACATAATCGGTTCTATGTTAAATTCTTTGATTAATTCTTTGAGAACAGAATAATAATTTTCAATAGGCCAACATTTACTCGGCATATTACTTACGGGGGCAACCCCTATAAGTATTTTACTTGATAGTTGATTATTAATTAAAAAATTTTTTGATTTATTTTTTTCCGAATTATTTAAGTGCAGTTTAAATTCTCCGCACCCTTTTTCTGGAATGTCAATATCTAAATCCGACAATTGGGCCATAAGCATGTCGGCAACATTCTCGGACTTACAAATGTCGCCATCAATATCTCTTTCAATGATATTTATTTCTGAATTCGGGCCAATGACTTTCTTTATTCCGCAAAATAAAAGAAACGTTTTTCTAAATGCCGACCAATATGGTGGTTCTAAAACAATGCCTATTTCAATCTTTTGAAAGTAAAGTATAAACCATACTTTCAGATATGAACTATATCGTTTTATTATTGAATCATAATTTGTGATATACAGAAATCTGTCTACCAATCCAGATTGAGCAAGAATCTCAGGGGGAGTGACATAATCAGAATTTGGTAATTTCATCCATAAATAGATTATTTCTGAATTAGGGTAATTATTTCGAATGAGATTCAGTGCCGGTAGAGATACCAATGTATCTCCTAATAATCCCGATTTAAATATTAATAATTTATTTTTTCCCATCTTGAATATTAACTTTTTATGAAAGCAATTATTTTCATTTTTAAAATGAGAATAAATGAATTACTATTTAGCTTTTCTTCATCCTTTTTCATTAAACTCATAATATATTTTAATATAACAATGAGAATATAAAATATTACAAGCTGTTTTGTAAAAAATATAAATATTTTTAATAATGAAATGGCATGAAACATCGTAATTGTATAAAATGAAAACGACCATAATGCCATTTGTTCAAATTTTCTTCCAACATAATATTTTTGCATTTTGCCCATTATGAGACCAACAATTATCATACCAATAAATATTCCGGACCAACCAAACCTTTCATACATTTCTCCAAGTAACATCATAGGTGAAGATCCACCTATTTCCGTTCTAAATTGGTATTTTTTCATCATTAGAGTCGCATCATAATTTAGTTCAAGCCCAATTTCTGGTCTTATTAATGTTGGAATGATAAAGATTGGAAATTTATCAATATCTTCAAATCCTCTGTGCGGATATTTACTTGGAATATTATCAATTAGAAAACTAACTGATTGAACATCACTTAATCTGCGGGATAACGATATTTTTGTAAAATCATCAACTATTTCAATATTGTCAGTGCTTAATTTCAATAATGTAATATCGGTAATCACTTTTGTAATCCGATCATAAAATGATGATTCATTACGCTCATTTGAAGTCAATCGATAGCTTCCAATAATCACAGTTAAAAAAGAAAAAATGAAAATGGAAGCCATTATTATGATGCCCTTCTGCACTTTTGACTTCCCGTACTCAAGAAAAAATATAAAGGGTAAAATAAGAAATATAAAACTACTACTTCGAGTACCTGTAGGAAGCATTAATAGAGTTGGGATTAATATTATTATTACCGTTCTAGTCAGCTCCTGAGAAGATTTAATCACCAAATATCTATTAACTTGAAGAATGATTCCTAAATACACTATATAAATAAGATAACCTACAACACCAAGAAGATTGGCATTCTCAAAAGAATAAGATTCTATTCCCGCAACATCTTTATGATAATAAATTCCGGAATACAGATATATAAAAACGATCGGAATTATTAACATGGTTAATAATAAATTAAATTCAAATGATGTAATTTCAATACTACTTAAATATTTGTCTTTAAATATAAATAATTTTTTACGCGGTTTAACTAACATAAATCCTAAAGTAAGGCCGAGCATACCAATTGTCATCGCCCATAAACCGGGGCTTGTTATTTCCCATAAATCCATTTCCATTGCAAGAGAGGGATGGGAAATTGTCATAATTAATATTGTTGCAACCGGATATTGAATCACATGTGCTAAAATTAATATTGTTATAGGTGAGCTCCATAAATACCCAGATACGTGCAATGCAAATCCTGCTGATATAAGTGATGCAATCACCGGGATTACATACTCTTCGGTATTAATATGAACACTATTGAGGTAGAAAATCACGAAGACAACAAATGCCCAATAATATTTTAGTTCTTTTTGAGAATTAAATATTTTATTTATTTTCATTCTAAGCGTGAAGATCTGTTGGTAATAATTTGTTGGTATGCGGATTTCATAATAAGAGCGGTCTGATCCCAAGAATAATATTTTTTCACAAATTCTCTCCCATTTTTTCCGATTTTTGCTGTCAGTATTTTATCCTTTATTAATATTTGTAACTTAGTTGCTGCGACTTCAATATCCCCATTAGGGATAATAAATCCTGTTTTACCGTCAAGAACAACCTCACTCAATCCTCCGGCATCAGAGACCACGACAGGTAGCTCGCAGGATGAAGCTTCCAAAACTGCAACTCCAAAACTTTCACTTCTCGAAAGAGCAACAAATAAGTCGAATTCATTTAAGTATTTTGGGACTTCTTTTTGTGCAATCTCCCCCACAAATATTGTACTATCCTCAATTCCTAACGAATTACACAGTGATTTCAATATTTTTTTTTGCTCACCATCTCCAATAATCATTAATTTTAATTTGCTTTCTGGCATTGTCTTTTTGAGAATTGCAAATGCTTTTAACAACCTATCTATTCCATATAGATGATGAAGTTTTTTTATTGTTCCGATGATAATTTCCTGTTTATTTCTCTTGTTTTTTAAAGGTTTGTATTCAATGCAATCTATTCCAAATGGTGTAATTAATATAGGTTTTGTCGTATACTTATTTGTTTCTTTCGCCATCGCTCGTGAGGTAGAACATATTAAATCTGCTTTAGCTAAGATGTATTTTAATAAATATCTATTCACAAATGACTTATGTGGAGCTATATATATATCACTTCCCCATACTGACATTATAAATGGTTTTATATTCACGGAAAGACAAGCTAATAATCCATAACCGCCTGCATAGTGTGCGTGAATAAATTCGGGATTAATTTTCTTTATAAGAGAACGGACTTTAGGTGCTGCAGCCAAATAATTTAATAGCGATGAACCATTTTTTTTAAATGTGATCACCCTAACATTTTCTATTGTCGATGCTTCGAAAGAAATTATTATTATTTCATAGATAGTAGAAAAATATTTCGCCCATCGAATAGTATGAATGTTTGCAGCATTAGCAAGATAAACAATTGTTTTTTTTTTCATTGTTAACTTACTACAGCACAACAGTAAACATTACGTGTAATATATTTCGGGAGTTTACCGTAAAAGTGAAAGTGAAGTGCAGAAATCAGAGGTTTGACAAAAAGGTAATGTAAGAATATATATATGATTTTCTTCATTGTATTTTGAGGAATGGTTTCTTTAAATATTATTTGACCATTAAAGTTTGCTTCCGTCAATACATATTTAAAGAGGTCAGGAGTCATGAGTGTTTTATGCGTAAGATCTCCAAAATACGTCGGCAAAACAAAAGGGCAGTCAGGGTTCGGCATTCGCAAAATAAGTTTACCGTTCGGCTTAAGAATTTTATTTGTATTCATAATCAGATCTTGAATTTCTGAAGGGTTAATATGTTCTATGACATCCAGTGCAATAATGACATCATATTTTTCAACACATTGTGATACATAGGAACTCCAATCTGATACGGTAATATTCACACCAAGAACATTTTGTCCATGTTTTACTAGCTCATTGTCAACATCTATACCTTTGACAGCTTTAATTCCATTTTCTTTTAACACTTTTAAAAAACTTCCAGATGCACAACCAATCTCCAAAACATTTTGCAATTTATCATTAATATCAAAAAAAACTGAAATAGAATTTAATGTTCGAAGCCCTTGTGTTATTGCTTCTGAAGTATTTGGGAGATAACGTGATGCATCATATTTAGAGTAATTCATAATTGTTCTGTTGAATGTCCGTTAATGATTTGCTGAGGATGCTTTGAGATTTAATCGTCGAATAAACAGAGAAACGAGATGCACTCCATCAAAGTGAGTAAGCTTTTTCCAGGTAAACTGTATTTCGAAATTTTCAATTCTCGGTGCATCAGAATCAAACCTATCAAAAAGGCTGGTTAATTTCTTCTGACTATATATTGAAATTGTATTGTTTTTGGTATACATATTCAACTTGATTGATTTTATTCACGCGGGCTTCAGGTTAAATTATTAAATGTTAAGTGGTTTTTGAAGCAATACGATTGTTGTACCGCGTATATGAATTATATTTGGATATTGGTGTTTTAATGTCCGAATGTATCTCGTTACACCAGACCACCATGCACTATGACGATAATCGTGCCAACCTATCCAACCACCGGGTCGTAGGATCTTCAAAGCATTTTCAGTGTCGTTCACAACAAAATTATAATCATGGTTGGCATCTACCCAAACAAAATCACATTTTTCTGTCCAAGGATTGAAATCAAATGTCCTACTGTCACCATATTCTTGTTGTATTCGCGATTCTTCCGGGGTATTAATATAATCTTCACCAATTTTGTGTGTGACAACAGAAATTGGTAAATCTAAGGTTATAATTTGACAATCTTTGCTACTATTTGAAGCCAATAAACGCGTAGTTCTTCCTACAAAAGTACCAATCTCAAATATTATTTTTGGTTTAATTTGTTTTACCAGATATGCTAAAGAGGAAAGCTCCATTAGTATTTGTGTTCCCCCATTTCTTTGTGAATAGTATTTACCAACAATTTGAATATCTCCTCCTCCAGGAATTTTCTCCTCAATACTTACACTTTTTAGTATATTATCATCAGTTTCAAGATCTACTGCACTCAATACTTGGTGCACAAACTTCTGCGTTTCGTGGGGATTATAAATCAGGCATACACTTAAACGGAATATTATTCTCGGTAACGCAGTGAAATATGTTCGAATGAGATGAATGGACCCGAATATTTTATTTAACATGTGATTGCCCATTTTCATTGAGGTTTGAGATCGAATCAATTATTTTTTTAATTCTTTCTTTACTGCTATATCCGTCTGTATGACATCTCAATAGTCCATTTTTTGCGATCAATATTCGCTTTCCGACATTTGAAATAAAGTATTTCGTTTTTTCGAATAATTCTTCATCAGAAGAAAAATATTCCGCTTCTTTTCCTTCTGTAAACAGTTTCTTATGTTCATCGCTTCTTTCTGCAAGCATAAATCCTCCACACGCAGGTATTTCTATGCTTCTTGTTGTTTGCAAATCACGATTAATCTTTCTAAGAAAACATAGATTTATATCAAAAGAACAAATTGCTTTTGCATATTCCATTCCCCACAATGCTCGGCCTTCTACTTTTAACCGTTTATTATATTTTCTAAACTTTGGCCATGGCCCCCATATTCTTACATTTATCCCATTTTCAGCTAAATATGTTAACGTCGACTCCCTTTCACGTTCCCAAAAACCGATAAACCCAACTGACCCGCCCAGAATATTTTTATCCTTTAATGCAATTTCATAAGGATGATGTAATAACTCGCTAAAAGAGTTGTCCATCATAATTACATTTTTAGCGCCCAAATCTTGAAGTTCTTTAACATTATAGGACTTAGTCGTTATATGGTGATCATAAATTGGAATTGATTTCAAATATTCTAATGACTGATTATTTGGGTTCATCATATCATCTGGAGAGTAGGAAATCAAGATTATTTTGCTATTTATTTCTTTAATATTTAATAACGTATCGCTAAGTATTGATAATCCTTTGTCTATCCATACAATATTTTGCTGCGAAGAAGTTATTACTTCCAGCATTCTTGCGTTTGCCTGTGTTAAATCGCTTTGATTAAATATTTTTGATTTAATACGATCTTTTGTTTTTGTAAAAATAGATCTTTTAAGGTGGTTTCCTGTGTCAATTCCAATAACATTATGTCCTAATGATTCAAGCGCCTGATATCTTTGATAACATGTCCCACCTAATTCCAATGGTCCGATATAGAGAATATTCATTGTTGATATGCAATTAATACAAAAATATTTTTTTCAATCTTTAAAAAAAATTAAACGTTGAGAATATATTACATCTTTATCAGACTGCCGAACATGAAATTAGTGATTCTACGCGTTTAGACCAAGAATGTCTTTTTAAGACAGCATTTCGTGCATTTTTCCTTATTTCTTCGCATCTTTTTTCATCGTTAAGCAGAATCACAATTTTTTTATAACAATCACTGAAATCTGTATACGTCTCAATGTCTTCTCCGAGTGTATACACTCTTGATAGATGTTTATTATATGAAGTAAGATACAAAGCTCCACAAGATGGTATTTCAAAATCACGACCTTTTAAACATTGAAAAGAACTTGATACTACATAACCAAATCCGAGGTTTATTCTACTTTCACTGAATATTTGAACAAGTTCATCATTAGTTTTGTAACCTCCCTCCCAACCTTTACCAAAACAATTCACTGAAATTCCCCTTTTTCTTAGATAATTAATCAGCAATTGCCGTTGTCCATAAAATTGACCGCAAAAAGTTACATCATATTTGAAACTCGTTTGTAAAGGTTTAAAATAATGAGGATTTGCCCCTGGGGGCCAAAAAAGTGCATTAGCTCCCAATGCGCGATATTTTATTAGAGAATCAATCGAATTTGTGAGGTTGAGATCATATTTTTTACAAATATCAATAGGTCCAGAATATTGGTCACCTGTTTTATATCCTTTAAAAAAACGTACATCATCAAGATGAAATGAAAATGTAGGTATCCCTAATTGGTTAATAACTTCAATGGTGTGTTTTGAGATATGTGAACCAGACAGATATGATATTATAAAATCAATACTATCATTTTTATGAAGGTTTGAAATATAATTTATGATTTTACCGTCGACCTCTTTTCTTACATCAGACAAATTTGTATTTAATTGAATATGGTCTTTTAAATAAAAATTACTAATTCGTCCTAAAGAAGATATATCCGGGGGTATATTATGCAGTTCCCAATCAGTGGGAATGCTGACGTATAGAATGTGATATCCTCCGTGTCGCTTTTGCGGAGGCCATGTGATTCCGCGAGATCCTAATTTCTTGTTTAACTGTTTAAACACATTGTCCGTATTTTCGCCTTGATAAATGTTGCGTGATTTCGATAAATGACGATACACGCTGTTTTCAAAAATAATATGCACATTGTCTTTTATGTTATTAATTTTATAAAAGACATAATATAAATATTGATTTTGTTTTACGAGTACTTTTAATATTTTTACTATTTTATCTGGAATCATTATTTATTTTCAACGATAACAATGTTTATGTTAGATAAAAGACAGAAGATGCTTAAAATTACATTTCATAATATTCTTCCTGCGATTGTTTTTTAAACCAAAAGCAACCGCAAGCATATTCTGAACCGATAAGGTCATTCTTTGATGCAAAGTTAATAATACCTCCACCTTTCGAATCTTCAGGTATTACACTAAACTCCACAAGCTCATATTTTGGGAAATAACCAATCACTTGGTCGTAGTTATAAATTCTGTGAGCGTTATACATAATTTTTGATTTTTCTCCCATCGGAACAACGAATAATAAGGAACCTCCAATTTCAACAACCCTTTGTAATTCAAAAATTGCTTTAATGTCTCCCTCTGGATCGAACGGATCCCCATATCGACCCAAACCAATATGTTCAACTACGTGCATGCAGGAAAGTGATTGAACGGAGTTATTTTTAAGGGGTAAACTTAAAAGGTCGCCTTTTTTTGATTTGAGTTGTGTAAGATTTAATTCGGCAGGTCGATAATCAAAGAAGTCTACAGGGACAAATGCAGAAATAATCGAACAAAAATAAAGGCTCGAAGAAATGTCAACATGCTTATTAGGATTAATTTTAGCTACACATCTTGCAGCCCACGCCGTATGAAATACATAATGTCTATCAAAAGTTGTATTATTAGTCCGATCATCTAGACACGCCTTTCCCTCGGAAAAGCGCATTTCAAATCGTTTTGTTGACTTTCTTAATAATTTCTTAAATCCAATATATTCTTTAATATAGAATAAATATTTTGATAGGTTTAATAGATTTTTAACACCAAGAAGAATTAATAAATTTTTGAATTGCCTCACCTATTCCTCATTTTATAATTAATAAAATATATTTATTCGAGACTACCTACTCAGATTGTATAATTTTCAATGAACATTTCTTTGCTTATTTGTTGAATAACACTAAATTAATTTTTTAATTTACTACAAACATGTTGATATACTTCCAGAATTACAGGGTCCTACATATTTTCAATTTTATCATTACTGCTAGCTAATATATGCTCGGGAACAATTATATTGTTTCCATAATTGCTGTAGAGAATAAACCAATCTCTAAAACACAATTCTTGTGTCGTTTTAATTGCGTCATAACTGCGCCATCTTTGTTCTTGCGTTCTAAATTCATATTTTGGCCAAAACAAATCTAAACTTTCTTTGTCTACAACACAAAATTTTTCAGCAAATACTTTCCAACTATCGGTTAATGTCCACTCAATATTCCGACCAATATTATTAAGGAATTCAGTTGTAAGATATATTTCACATAATCTTTGTTGAGCTATATCCAAGGATGTTCTTTTCTTGGATTGAAATACTTGCATTTTTGCGTCTCTATCATCTAACTTACATCCCCAATATATCATCATATCGTCTATCTCCCCAAATGTTACCATATCGGATAAACCATATAACCTATATTTAAACGTATTCAGACTGGTTCCGACGATTCTTTTTTTTTGTTTATCCTTAACGCCCAGAACAGGAAATGTATCGATAATGTTCAAAAAGAATTCAACGACATTTGGTGAATACATTCTTTGATCTGTTCTCGTTTTCAATACATATTTATTGTGATCGTTTTTAGCTTTTTTAACTCCAGCAAAGGATGAAATAATTTGGTAATTAATATTTTGAGGGCCCGGACTATATGGTTTTTTATTCAAAATTATATCAATATTTTCGTCCGATATTTTCGATAAATGAGAATCATCTTCATCATCCCATGTTGAAAAAATTAACTGACAATTCTTAAAGTGTCTTTTATATATTTTAATTGTTTCTAAGGTAAAATCATTTTCCGTTACAACGGGACCCTGCAATATTATAGCAGTTTTTATATTCACTTTACTATTATCAGAAATTGTTCCTATCACGTCGGCATACATTGGTCTTTGATGATAAGTACTATATGTTTTACTTTTTTTATCTCGAGCAATGTTTAAAGTCTCTAACAAAATATACAACACCTTTGTAGATAAAATTGAAAACAATGCTGAGAGAATATATTTTACAGTTGACGTTAAAGATATGTTCATTTAATTACAATTAGACAAAGTCGACAGAACTCCTAGTCTTCCCACGTTTTATGAAAATATTTAATTTTAAATTAATTATTGATTTAATATAGAATTGGTAAATACTCCCGTTTCCTGCACCTTTTTTGCTAGATATATATAAGTCGCCTTATTATAATGATAAGGAAAATCTTCTTGACCAGGCGTTTGTTCTTCAGGCCAATCTACAATATTTTCAACAACAGATATTGAGTAAAACATTGGTAATTCATTTGCAATATTGTCAACAGCATTTTTGATAAAACGATATCGTACATGAAATTTTTCACGCTTATCTAACTTTACTGGGAAGTGCAAAAATATAATTGGTGTATCTGGAAATTTTAACCGAAGGAATTGAAAATACGTTTTATAAGATTTAAAGATTTCTTCGTTTGGTAATAACCCTTTTGCTTCATATTTATCAATAAATTCAGATGAATGCGATATATCATTGTAATTTACACAAAAAGACCACTTTCCAATTCGATTTATAAATAATTGATCAGTTAATTCAGAAAAGGAGTCCATATAAATCAATTTAGGTTTTCCCATTGAATGCCATTTAAATATCTCTTGTTGTGCTACCAAAGGAATGATATCATTGCGTTCCATGAAACCAGCCACTTGAGAAGTTCTAGCATGTAGATTCATATTTGTATTTAGATTTAAAAGATAATCTACTCTCCCTTTTTGAATATTATAAAACGGAATCTGACATCCCGTTAATTTGAAAACATCCTGCCCCATGCATGCTACTCTACCAAATATCCAATCTTTATTGTTACTTTTTATTTTTTTTCTCCACCATAATCTAAGATAATATGGATATAAATTATTTTTGATTTTGGAGATATGTATTTTAAACATAATTTTACTCCATTTGAAACGATACAGCATTCTTAATTCGTTCTTTCCAGGGAATTGATGAAAATAAATTTTTTCTACCTTCAAAAAGAAAAATATTTGAGATGCCAACAAATATTCCAACAACTAAGATCCAAATCCAACCTAGATTAGCAGGAAGAATAATTGAAATTAGCCAGGCTATTAACACACCAGGAATAGATATAAAAAATGGTTTCATAATTCCTTTTGTTAATAAAACTTTGAACGGCATATTTAATTTTTTACTGATAAAATAAGGAGTGGAAATCCCGGTTGTTAATGTTTTACTTATTGAAGTGCCTAATGCTACTCCAACAAGACCCATTGACTTTGCTAAAAATATACTTATGATAATGTTAAATATTGCCTCCATTACTGAAGCAATTGTCCAATTTCGTAAATCTCCTGATGCAAAAACCAATGCAGTAGTTCCACGATAAATGGTGTCTTGCAAAATCCAATAAATAAATACTGAATTTAATATCGCGCCTCCATAATTATTTGGACCAACCCAGAGTATAACAAATTGTTGATTGACGATGAATACAAAAGTCGCTGCCATTACTGCGAGTCTAACCGATAGAGTAGTTAATTTAATAAAAACCTTTTGCAATTTAATGATGTTATTCTCGGCAAACATTTGCGAAATAGCCGGAAAAACTGCTATCGGCATTTTACTCGCCAAATTGATACTAAATAATGAAGGTAATTTTGAAGTTAGAGAATATGGAGTAACGCTAGAAGTACCTAATATACTGGCAATAATAACATTGTCGGCACTTGTTGCGACTGTATTTGCAATTCTGCCAATTTGGAAATATCCGCCATATTTTAATAATTTTATTAATTCTTTTATTTCAAAATATTTTCGACGAATTGACAAATCGGTAAAAATTCGTTTTGCATAAATAAAACTTACAGAGCCACTCACAACTATAATAAATAGATTCGATAAAGAAATTGCCATCAAACCAAATCCAAAAGAAAGAAGCACAATAGTAATAATTGAACCAACAATACTAACAGTATTTTTTATAGTATGTTCAATTGCCATTCTCTGAAAGCCATTAAGAATAAGACCAAAAATAGCTGATGGTAATGCAAGTGATGCTGAGGTAACTGCTATGAGATAAGCAGGAATTAACATCTTTTGTTCTTCTACAGAAACATTGAACCATTGACCAATGAATAAGGAAATACACATCCCAAAAACCAGAAATATAGTACCAACAAAACATAAGGCAAAAAAACCAGTACTAATAATACGATTTAACTCGATTTTATTGTTTGATTCTGAAGTAGTTGCAATTGCTCTAGTCAAAGGAACACCAATTCCAAAATCTGTTAGAGCCAAAAAACCTAAAATTGATGCGGCAGTAAGCCAAATACCATATAATGATTGAGAGGTATATTGTAAAATTATAGGTACAGTAATAAAATTTACAGATATCATTAATATCTGTCCGCCAAAATCTGCTGCAAAGCCCAGCAACGCTAATTTTGTCCTGCTGCTTTTCATGAAAATTTTAATTTAAATATATTCTATACGATTGTCGAGACGTACTGATTTAGATCTTCAGGTGTTCCTAATCCATGCATCTGTGATTGCAAGATATTGAAGACTCCGATTTTTTTGGTTTCTGCAATCAAATAATTATAAACTGGACATGTGTAAAATTCGTTATTGACTCTATCGTTTTTAATGATCATATCGATAGCCGAGCCTACAAAATATTTTCCTTCTTGAAAAAAATAAATACCTACGGTTGCAATATCAGATATTGGCATTTTTTCTTTTACCTCTAACACTAATCCATTTTCATCGGTTTTAGCAAACGACCATTTATCATTTCTTTGGGGATCTTTGAATGTTAAAATTGATCCATCCAAACCACGTTTAAGGCAATCATTCACAAAATCAAACATTGATATATCTACAATTTGGTCAGAATTTGCAATAAGGAGTGGGGTTTCAGTATCAATAAAACTCCGTGCAAATAATACAGTGCATGCTGTTCCTTCTGTTAGTTTATCTATCCCTACAAATATTGCGTTATATTCATTTTCTATTTGTAATACAATTTCTTTTTCTGCTTCAAAGTGAGACTTACGTCCAATTAAAATAAATCTGGCTTCTGGTAATTGAAGGTTTTCAATTACACGCACTATCATGGGTTTACCTTTTACATCAATAAATGGTTTAGGCTTATTATATCCGGCTTTTACAAACCTGCTGCCTTCACCAGCCATTGGTATTACAATATTTATCATTATGTATTTAACTCCAAAATATATTTATCGTTATTCGCTCCTGGTATCTTTACCACAGCGGTAACAGTATTAGAAATAGCATAAAAATCTGTAGCCTCAAATGGTTCAATAACAATAATATCATCCTGGTTATATACAATGCCATTCATTCTCACTTTTCCACTTACAATAACAGTAATTTCTGTTGCTATTTTATGATAATGTTTGGATTCATAATCGCCTTCGTTGTATTTTTTAACAGCAACTTCCACTTCATTGGTTTTCACCATGGTTGGTAAAAAATTCCCAATAAACCAACCCTTAGTCATATCGTTAAGGTTTGATTTTTTCATTGCTGTGATAATATTTCGTATTCTTGAATTTTTTGCGGAGAGTAAAAAGAATGGTAATTTGAGGAACTAATTGCGAATGAACCAACATGATAATTCTTTAATATCAACTCATTTAATACTGGGGCAATAAAATATAATCCGTTAAGATTCACATCTTTTTCGATTGAACGAAATGCAGCATCAACAAAATACTTTCCTTTTTTAAAATAATATAGTCCTGCAATTGCATTTTTGCTGATCGGTTTTTTTTCGGCGGTTTCATTGACTTTATTATCTGCATCGAGCTTTATATACGACCACTTTGGATGAACGGATTCGAAAGTAATTACAGCGGCATCATAATTATTTTTTAAAAATTCAGCATGAGCGGTATTTAAGGAGTTTTCAATAATCTGGTCGCTATTCACTATTATTAATTGATCATTGTTATTAATATGTTCAATTGATAACAATGCTGTACAAACAGCGCCACGCGTATCTCCTTCTACATAAATTATAATTGCCTTATCATCAGTTAACAGTTTTATCGTATCGTCTATATGATATTTCGTACAATCTTCATTTTTTAAAATGAAGATAAATTGTTTTTCGATATTGAACTCATTTAAATTTTTAATAACAAGTTCGATCATCGTTTTCCCTCTAACCTCGATTAACGGTTTAGGATAGATATATTCAGATGATTCGAAAAATATTGACTTGCCTGCCATTGGGAGGACTATATTCAGCATTCTTCACTCCTTTGGATAGCTTTAACAATATTCATATAGTTTACTTCCTCAACAGAATTAACTTTTAATAGATGCGCACCGCTTGCCAATGCTGCTTTTATACCATTCTCATTATCTTCAACCACCAAACACTCTTTGCTATTTAATCCAAGCCTGTCGATGGCTTTTATATATATTTCAGGATCCGGTTTAGCTTTTTCAACATCTTCGTTTGATAAAGTAAAATCTAAATATTTTATTAAACCAGATTTGATCATCATAACATCAATTGTTTCTCGGATGGAATTTGAGCATACAACCAAATGATATCCATCAGCCTTTAACTTAGAAAGTGCATATTCATGATGATACTTTGGTTTACAATACAAATGGACAAATTCCATAGTATATTGTTGTTTCATGTGATTAATGAAGGAGTGAAGTCCCCGAGGTAAACCACGCTCAATAGACAACATTTCTAATTTTTTCCTGGTTGGAAGCCCATCATATGAAACAAGATGTTCATAACGAGATATCTGAAATCCAAATAAGGATAATGCTTTATTTAAAGCTTCATAATGCCAGTCTTTTGCTTCTATCAGAACACCATCCATGTCAAATATTATTGATTTTATTTTATTCATAAAACCTACTTGCCTCTTCTGCGAAATCAGTGCAAAGATACAGGTTGTCATTTTTATATAAACCAGTCTGTTGAATCATTTTCCACAAATTTGCATGATTTCTCTTATGCAATTCCGGTGATACAATGCAAACTTTTTTTTCAGCTATTAGATGTTTTTCTATAACATGTTCATCATACCATTCATTATGGAATGCGTCAAGCCATATTCCCTGTGATGCTTCATAAAAAGAGGGATTTTGTTCAAATTCACTTTGCCTAGCAAATACATTAAATTTTTCATTAATATATAAATAGGCATCCGGGACTGACATATCAAAAACAAAATAATTGCGAATATCTAAATTATTTAATATATGTTTTAATTTCTCCTGTAATCCATCAGACTTTATGTTTAATGCAATACAGGGATTATTGTTTGCTTCGTTGACAATCTCACAGAAACGTAAAAAAGTTAAGCAACTGTCTTTAGCAATATCATGGGAAATAACAATCTCTCCATTATAATCTCTAACATCTGTTTCAATACCGTAATTTAAATTTAATGCACGTCTAAATGCTTTTTCAGTGTTTTTTTTTGCTGTATCGTTCCAACAACCGCGATGACTTATTATTTGCATTTTCTATAATATTAGCGCCGATTATATAAAATATTTTTAATTCTGATAAAATACACTCCAATTAAATCATTGAATAGGAAAAAAAGGAGGGAGCAGAAAAATATAACAAAAGAAGCAGAGAGCATTGTTTGCATTCTTCTTGGTCCAGATTCCAAAACCGGTATTCCGGCCCACTCCTGAACATTGATTATCGGAGCATCCCGAATTTCATCAATCCGAGCAAGTTCCAATTGGCGTGTTAACTCTATCACAAGTGTTTGATAAATTTGAATTTGCCTGTTTAACCTGGTTTGCTCCAAAAGCAACTGAGGTGATTGTGAAATAACTCTATTTCGTAAAACAAAATCTTTTAATAAATTTTCCGCATAAAATAGAGAGTCATTAACTTGTAAAACTCTTTTTTCGATGTATATCCTTTGCATTGTAGCATTAGATTTTCGTTTTGTCCGAACATATGAATCTAAAGACTTAACTAAATTGTTTGCAATCGAAGAAGATATCCGTGGTTCTCCCGTGCGAACAGAAAGTGTTATCATTCTTGTTTTATTGTCAAGGAAAAGGGTTACAATGTTTTGCAACTTTCTGAAAACATCCAAAAATCTTTTACGCTGTTGAAACGCTGTGTCAATATTTGCAGATACTTTTATATTAAAAAATGTATACAAATTTATTGAATCCGGAAATTCAGTGGAGTAATATTTCTCATTAACTACAGGTTCAATGACCGTTTCGCTATTCAATAGGCTTTTATATACATCGGCAGTACTAGATCCGTCGCCAAGAGATACACCGGCTAACGCTGCTAATCCACCGAGTGCTCCGGAAGATTTAGCTCCGTAATCAGGAAGAATAACAATTGAAGCATCATAATATGGATTTGAAAAACGAACAATGAAAATGGTTACTAATACTATCCCAAATATATTGGTAACAATAAATTTATATCGAACGCTCCAAAGCTTTTGAATATATTTTTCAATGACTTCCTTAATATGAATCTTATTTTTTTTCCCTTCTTCGTCATCAAACATTTTTTTGAGATAAGGCTCTAGGACAACGCTCCAATGGGGCTCGGGGGGAGATTGTTTCGTAGAATCTGGAGTTTGTATATTTTCTGGCTCAGGCATTATTTAAAAAAAATTAAGACGTATTGTATTAGTGATGAGATTCAAGTTTCAGGATTCAGAGTTTACGATTCAGGAATCAAGGTTCGGGAATAACAATTTAAAATTCATAACTTACGATTCACCTTCGGGTTTCAAGATTCAGGATTCATAATTTACGTTTTACGTTTCATGTTTCAGGGTTCACGATTAAAGGAATAGTTATGTGTTCGAAAAAATTAGAATTAAATATACAGAGAATATCGTGTAACCGTAAATTAATCTTCATTTAAATCACACCAAATTAAGTGACGGTCACCTTACAATTTATTTTATTTGATTAGCCAACACAATCACCGTCATTGTTGAGGCCAATAATGCCATCACATCTTTCCAGGAGCTAAAGAATGATTCTCCCGGCGGACCGGGGGGCTCCGGCGGATCGGGAATAATTTTTGTGATGACGATTGTTGACCCGTCCGGAATTTCGGGATTATCATCCCACAACCATCCTCGTTTTGCTTTTTCCACAAAGCCTTCTGGGTAATTCACCAAAACAAAATTCGCGCTGTCCGATAATCCACCCGCAAAATTCAAATAAAATTTGAGATTTTTACCGCTCACAAATGAATACAACCCCGGATTATTCACTTCGCCCAACACTTGCACTCTATTTGGATTTCGTTGAATATCAATGTTGTCTCCTGGTTGAACTGTTGCATCGTAACTGCCGCCTGTGTTACCTAATGCTTCTTCAATGTTCGTTCTAAATCTTTCGTTACCGCGCAGCAATCGTCCCCCTCGAGCATAAGCATTCTTTTTCAAACCACCTGCACGGCGGATAATATCGGATATCCGTTCTTTTGGCTTTTCAAGTGTATACACTCCCGGAAACACCACCTCGCCTGACAAAATAACATGTTCCTGTAAATGGAAATAAGGATTTGGTCGGATGAAAATTTGATCTTTGTCCTGCAATAAAAATGATCCTGCGGTGGAATGAAGGATCTCAATTGCCATTCGGGTTGTATCAAATAAATTTGGGAGATCACTGAAGACTATTCTTACCAATGAATCGTTTTTCAATTCGGTGAACATCACACGAGCTACTTCGGCCTGATGTGTTGAAGCATTTTCGGCAAAACCTCCCGCTTGCAAAATAAGATCGGTGATAGTCAGTTTGTCGGTTAATCTATACATGCCAGGTCTTTTTACACTGCCATAGATCTGTACATTTTTATCTAAAAATTTTATTTCTCCAAGTGCATATACTCTTAGTATATCACCGCGTAACAGTGGAATATCTTTTTCGGATCCCGCAAGAACATTAGCCAGATTAAATTGCATGGTGCGCTGTGAAACCAAATCTTCGTTAATTCGAACAATGTCAGCGCGATCCAAAAACGTATTTGCACGGTAGACAGAATCTTCTAATCCACCAAGAGAACGGACCATGTTACCAACGGTCATGCTATCGGCAAACGGCAACGTTCGCGGAGATTTGACATGTCCGGTTATCGTAACTGACGCCATTGGATTGATATCATAAATGGAATAAATCCGAACACTATCCCTCATTTCGAGTGCAATATTGTGACGGGGATCTTTCTGAAGAATTTTTTCAACATCAAGGGTAAAGATCTGCATCTTCTCATTTTTAAATTGACGCATCAATTCTGCACGTTTCAAATATGCCGTCGGTGCCAATCCATCAGCAGCATCGATAAGATCTTTCACTGTTCGGAGCTGATCGATCTGGTATGTCCCTGGACGTTTTACATCACCGATTATCTGCACATAATTTTCTTTCCTCCCGGAAATTGGAAAGACGGTGATAATATCACCATCTTCAATTGTATAATCTTTTTTCCCTGCGGCGATTTCGGAAAAATCCACATCGAACAACCGCCGCTCAAGATCTCCCTTTGATCGTTTTGCGAACGGTAGAATCCTGTCCACTTGGATCCGGTCGAGATAAACAGTGTTCCGTATGCCGCCGGAAAACTCCATAATTTGTTTTAGATTCTCATCCGGTTTTAATTCATACGTATACGATCGCAACACTTCGCCTCTGACCGTTGCAGTTTTTCCTTTTAAGGGAATAAAAATAATGTCGTTGTCATTAATCCGGGTATCATTGGTTTTAGTTGCACCCAGCAGATAATCATAGATATCAACTTTTGCTATAAGCTTACCGTTTCGGATCACACGAATGTCGCGGAGTGATCCGCTTGGTTTTGGACCGCCGACAACAAAAAGTGAGTTGAAAACGTTTGCAAAATTATTAACGAAATATCCGCCCGGATTATGCACTTCGCCCATAATGAACACTCGGATAGGACGAAGTTTTGAAAGAGAAAAATCTAAAAATATTGTTGGCGGAGATGTTTCAAGGCCGGAATATGAACGGGCTAAAGCAGATTTGACACGTTTCTTGGCATCATCAATGGAGTATCCAGAAACAAGCATGGAGCCGACAGACGATAATGTTATCCTTCCTTCTTTATCGACAGTCACTTCTTCTAACGACTGGATCTGACCCCACAGTGAAATTTTAATGACATCACCGGTACCGATGATATAATCCTTATCTGCTATGGAAGGAGATGAAACAAAAGCATTATCTTGCGAGCGAAAAAATGATAGCCCGAATATTTCAGCGTCCTGGGCAGAAAGCGGGGGGATAACGGCTGTTGATTGTGTTGTCGGTTTTGCATTTTTTAAAGACATTACATCACCCTGAACAACTGCCGGTTCTGCAGCAGGAACGGAAATATTCACTACCGGTCCGGACTGTGTTGTGGATACTGGAGTTCCCTTTGGCGGTAATTTATTGAGGTAGGTACTAAGATCAACGCCAAATTCTTTTGCCTTCGCCTCAGCTTCGGCACGAGTCATGCCATAGCTTTTGATCTTCGCATCGATCTCATCGGGAGACATAGTCTGTAATTGAGTCTCAGCCTGTTGTTTTATAACTTCTGTTTGTTGAGCTTTAAGGTTCACAAACGGCAAATTCATCATCACCAAGATGAAAATGAATGAATGAATAATTATCTTTCTCATAAAATTCTGTTTATTGTACAATAATTAGAACAACGCTTTAAAACTATACTATTATTACTAAAATCTGTAACTACTCACCCATGACAAATGCCAATATAAAATCATTGTCATTCGGGACAAGTAATTTTGTGGGTAATTAAATACTACGCTGAGTAATTACTGATGTTACGCAAAACTGAAAATTCTTCTTATCTCGTCCCTAAAGGGACTCTCAATTTGGAAATCGTAATGTGCTACATATATTACGCACCTACGGTGCTTTTTAAAATCAATAAAATCATAAACTAATTCGCCTGTTCCGTTGTCTCGGTAGGGACAAGATATTTGTAAAAGATCAAGCGAATCAATGTTCAAGTCCCGTCAGGTCGACGACTCGACTCGTTGAGGACGAAATATTCTTTCATTAATAAAGATGTGCGTAACATCAGTAATTACTAAAAATCTTGTAAATTTGTAAAAAAAATTTGCAATTTTTTAATTCATATCGTAAAATCAGACTTGTCCAAAATACATAGAAAAAACAACAAGAATCTTCACTCTCTTCTTTTCTTGACGGAGCAAGAAAAGAAGTCCGCCAGAGGCGGACGAAATTTAACGCACGCGATGAATCCCGTTCGCTCTTGCCCGTTGATGGCGCGAATCGCGCCATCAAAAGTCCCGTCATTCATCGCTTTCCCATTCGCTCAGTCCTCCTAAATTTCGCACCCACGCACTTTAATACGATCTCTCCTAAATAACAAAAGGGGCTTACTACTTGTTATCAAAATAAATTTGCCCAATTTGAGATAGTATGACCAATTTTGTATACACTTAAGATTTATTTTGGACAGTAGTGTCGTAAAATATGAAAATATTTTCTCTTATCCAATGTATTAGATAAGTAACTACAGGCTGTCTGATTCTTAAGTTTTTCATCTCTATCCTTAAATGATAGAAAATATTTCAATAATCTCTGCATTTCAATAGGGTTATTTCAAAAAGATCTCTGGAATTAATGGGTTATAGATGGGATTGTCAGATCAGAATAGAGGATATTCATCAAGAAGAGGTTCTTTGAACATTCAAATGAAGAATTAATTATACATAATAATAGTCGGATGATATAACAGAATATGACTACCCATCAAAACAGCTTTATGTGATGAGGTGAGCTCCTGAAACTGCAATGTTCAATTGCGTCAGATGTTATCGGGTTATTTCTATAGGAATATGTTTGCCTTGAACGATACATTGCTTTGCTATAGTGAAATGCGTTTCGGATGGAGTTACGATGATAACTCCTTTCACGGAGACATCATACAATATCGTTTCTAACGATGAGACAAATTGTATTGCAGGAGAAATTATTGTAACTGTTTTTTTTATTTCGAGATAAGAATCTACCACATGCTTCAATCGGTCGCCGATGAGCGCATGTGTTGTTTTCACATGATTTATGCCTTATAAACTAATGGCGAAATTATTGTAATAAGATTTCTGGTATCGATAATGGGAGTTCCAAGTGCAAGAAGATCGATATTTTTATATGTGTCGTGTGCGGTAGAAATAAGAATGAGATCATTTCCTTTTCCAATATCGACACTCTTTTTTCCAGCATAGTGAGCATGTTCCCGAGTCTCTTTTATCACTGGAATATATGGATCATTATATTCCACCATCGCACCACGAGACTCCAATTTCTCCATCAAAATATAACTAGGAGATTCGCGATCATCATCAACATTTGCTTTGTACGCCAAACCAAGAATTAAAACTTTTGAACCATTCAGCGATTTGTGATACTTGCTTAACACTTCCGCTGCTCTCTGCACAACAAAATCTGGCATTGCTCTATTTACTTCTCCTGCCAACTCGATGAATCTTGTATGCACTCCAAATTCTTTTGCTTTCCAGGTTAAATAAAATGGATCGATCGGAATACAATGTCCACCAAGTCCCGGTCCTGGGTAAAATGGCATAAATCCAAACGGTTTTGTTTTTGCGGCTTCAATCACTTCCCAAATATCGATCCCCATTTTCATGAAGGTGATCTTTAACTCATTCACCAAAGCAATGTTTACCGATCGAAAAATATTCTCCATCAACTTTGTTGCTTCAGCCACTTGAGTGGACGAAACAGGAACAGTACGCACAACAATTTGTTGATAAATACACTCTGCAATCTCTAATCCATCGGGAGATGTGGACCCAACAACTTTTGGAATTGTTTCTGTCGAATATTCCGAATTATTCGGATCTTCTCGCTCAGGTGAAAAAGCGACGAAAAAATCTTTGTCAACCTTCAGTCCGCTTTTTTCAAGAATGGGAACGACAACTTCGACCGTAGTTCCTGGATAAGTCGTCGACTCCAACACGATCATTTGTCCTCGACGTAGATGAGGATACATACTTTCGCAGGTCCGAACAATATACCCCATCTCCGGTTCAAGACTCTTCGTTAACGGTGTCGGGACAGCAATTAATACAGCGTCACATTCTTGTATTCGGGTAAAATCATTAGTAGCATCTAAAAACTTTGACGTAACTGACCGCGCTATTCTCTCGGAGGAAATATGTTTGATATAAGAAGTACTATTTTTTAGTGACGAAATTTTTGCGCTGTCTATATCAAAACCGATCGAAGGAAATCCTTTTTCAGCAAAACAAAGGACAATTGGTAACCCCACATATCCCAACCCAACTACTCCTACAACAAATTTTTTATCACGAATCTTTTGTACAATTTCATTTTTCATTTACTGTTTTCCGAAAAACTCGGCTATCGATGAAACAACATATTCAATTTGTTCTGGAAGTAATTCAGGAAAGATCGGCAACGCAAGAGAATTGGTTGCAGCACTATTTGCTACCGGATAATCACTCCCTTGTTTCAGATATTGGAAACATTCCTGTTCATGAAAAGAGACGGGATAATAGACATCATTCCCTATCCCTTTTTCTGTTATAAATTTCCTCAATTCATTTCGTTTTTCAACGCGGATGATGTATTGATTAAAAATATGGTGATTCTGGATGCCAAATGATTGATATAATGACGCCGGCAGCAATACTCGATTCTTTTTATCAAAGACTGTCACGCCGGTTCGTTCTGCTAAACCATGCTTTAGAAACAGGTTTGAATATAACTTAGCATTCTCACGACGTTTTGCCGACCATCCATCCAAATGCGGTAACTTGACCGACAAGACAGCTGCCTGCAACGCATCAATCCGAAAATTTCCACCAATATATTTATGGTAATACTTTGGATTCATTCCATGCACACGTAGGTATTTCATCCGTTCAGCAAGTTCAGGATTATTTGTTGTCACTAATCCGCCGTCGCCAAAACAACCAAGATTCTTGCTGGGGAAAAACGAAAAACAACCTATGTCTCCAATCGTACCAACCTTGTTCCCATCTTTATAATGAACTCCAATAGCTTGCGCAGCATCTTCAATCACAAACAGCTTATGTTCTTTTGCAATTGACATGATCACATCCATATCCGCACTTTGGCCATAAAGGTGAACAGGGATAATCGCTTTTGTCTTTTTAGTAATCTTTACTCTGATTTTTTGAGGATCGATATTAAATGTTATTGGATCAATATCAACAAAGATGGGAATGGCGTGAAGTCGAGAGACTACACCGGCAGTAGCAAAGAATGAATACGTCGGGACGATAACTTCATCACCTGGCTTGATATCGATCGCCATTAACGCAAGGAGAAGAGCATCTGTTCCAGAGGAAACACCAAGGGAGAATGAGCTGCCGATGTAGGCGTTCATCATCTGTTCCATCTTTTCGACTTCAGGTCCTAAAATAAAATACTGCGATTCAATAACTTTTTGAACCGCAGCATCTAATTCGGGCTTGAGACTATTATATTGCAGTTTTAAGTCTAATAATGGAACGTTCAAAATATCATTTCCTAGTCAATAAAAGAAGTGGGCCCTGCCGGACTTGAACCAGCGACCCGCTGATTATGAGTCAGCTGCTCTAACCAACTGAGCTAAGGGCCCGAAAGAAAATCACTGTAATCTGTTGAATATACGAAAATTACAGAATGGTCACAAGAAAAGAGTTTATTGGGTAAGTCTTCAACGAAAACTGGTCAACCTTGTCAAGGCTTGGAAAATTAGCGCTAACCTTGACAAGGTTACAAATTATAACTGTTGTTACGCAAAACCTGAAAAATTCTTCTTATCTCGTCCCTAAAGGGACTCTCAGCTTGGAAATCGTACTATGACTACAAATAGTACGCGCCTACGGCGCTTTTAAAAACAATGAACCGATTAGCTTGTTCCAGTGTCCCGGTAGGGACAAGATATTTGTAGAAGATTAAGTGAATCAGTTTTTAAATCCCATCAGGGATGAAATATTCTTTCATTAATAAAGGTGCACTAAACATCAGTTAATAACTGAAAATTCTTTTTCTTGCGTCCCTAATGGGACTCTCAATGTAGGAATTGTAATGTACTTCAAATATTACGCACCTATAGCGCTTTTAAAAACCATAAAAATCATGAACCGATTCGCTTGTTCCGTTGTCCCGGTAGGGACAAGATATTTGTAGAAGATCAAGCAAATCAAGTTTCAAGTCCCGTCAGGGACGAAATATTCTTTCATTAATAAAGATGTGCTTACATCAGTTATAATATCTTCTTTAAGAATGAACCGGTGTAAGAATGTGGAATCTTTGCAAGTTCTTCGGGCGAACCAAGCGCTACAACTTTACCGCCATTTTCACCTCCACCCGGCCCCATATCGATGATATAATCTGCACATTTTATCACATCCAGATTATGTTCTATCACGAGTAATGAATTTCCCGCATCCAGGAGAGCAGTAAAACATTTCAGTAATTTTGTTATGTCATCAAAATGAAGTCCGGTGGTCGGTTCATCAAAAATAAAGAGTGTATGTCCTTCTTTCTTGTCTACTAAATGAGTAGCAAGTTTGATCCGTTGTGCTTCTCCACCGGAGAGTGTCGTCGCTGCCTGGCCAAGACGAAGATAACCGAGTCCGACTTCATCTAGCACTTGAAGTTTTTGTGTTACCTTTTTTCCATCGGCATATTTGTTAAAAAAAGCGATAGCATCTTCAACTGTTAACGCAAGAATATCATCGACATTCTTGCCGTTCCATCGGACTTCTAACGCTTCTTTCTTATATCTTTTTCCATTGCATGATTCGCACGTGAGATATAAATCCGCCATGAATTGCATCTCTACTTTTTGTAAACCGTCCCCTTCGCATACATCGCACCGTCCGCCGGGTACATTAAACGAAAAAAATCCCGGCTGATAACCCCGCATCTTTGCTGCGGGGGTCTTTGAAAGCAATTCACGAATTCCGTCGAACACACCGATATATGTAACCGGATTTGAACGTGGAGAACGACCGATAGGTGATTGATCAACCAACTCAAGATGTTGAATCTTGTCCCATCCTTTGATCTCATGAACACCGCTTAACCGGCCGATATGACCATTCAACCGTTTTTTAATTCCTTCTCCAATAATATCATGCACAAGCGTACTTTTTCCTGAACCGCTAACTCCTGTGACACATACAAACATTTTCAACGGAATCTCAACATCAATATTTTGAAGATTGTGTTGAAATGCATTAAGAATTTGAATGGAATCATTAAAGCTGACAGTCTCCTTTGAGTTGACCGTCACCTTAGAGGTGACGGTCAACTTAGAGATCAGCTTTCGCCGTGTTTTGGGAACCGGTATCTCGAGTTTCCCAGAAAGATATTTTCCCGTTAATGATTTCTCATTCACAATCGCTTCATCATACGTCCCCTGGAACATGATTTCTCCGCCACGCTCGCCTGCTTTCGGACCGATATCGATAATCTGATCGGCAGCCCTCATCATGTCGGCATCATGCTCAACAACAAGAACGGTGTTTCCAACATCACGAAGTCGTTTAAGAATATTGATCAGCCGGTCATTATCAAGCGGATGAAGACCAATACTCGGTTCATCCAATACATAGATCGATCCGACAAGAGATGAACCGATAGAAGTTGCGAGATTGATCCTCTGCGACTCGCCGCCAGAGAGTGAATTTGATAAACGATCTAACGTTAAATACCCAACACCAACATCAACAAGATACCGAAGCCGTTTCCTGATTTCCTCAAGAATTCTTTTTCCTATACTAAGTTCAAAATCAGTCAGTTTAAGATTCACAAAGAACTCATCTGCTCGTTCAATATTCATAGCTGCAACTTCACCGATATGTTTGGTGTCGATCTTTACATTCAACGCTTCTTTACGCAGACGGCTTCCATGACATTCGTCGCATGTTGTGTAGCCGCGATATCTGCTGAGCAATACTCTATATTGAATCTTATATGCTTTTCTCTCCACCATCTTAAAGAATCCATTGATACCGTCAAATTCCTTACCGTATCCGTTCATCACAATATTCAATTGCTGTTCGGTCAGTTTTCTGAACGGAATATTCATCGGAACACCTGCGTCATATGCTATCCGCGAAAGGTCACGCAAATTTTCCTGGAACTTTGGAGTCGTCCATGGCATGACGGCACCTTCTTTCAAAGTCTTCTCATGATCAGGAACTACGAGGTCCATATCAATCCCCACGGAGCGGCCAAATCCCTGGCATTTTGGACATGCGCCGATTGGAGAATTGAATGCAAAGAGATGCGGCTCGGGTTCTTCGAAACGAATATTATCATCCGGACATTCAAAATGCTGACTGAATGGGATAAGCTCATGTGTTTCAAGATTCAAGATGGAAGCGTAGCCTTCTCCTTCCACAAATGCTGTTTGTATGGAATCTGCTAAACGATTTTGACTTTGGATCTCATTCTTTCGAAGAATATATCGATCGACAAGAACGAAGATATTTTTTTTATCATGAGAAGCTGCATGGACTTTTTTGACAGGAGCAATTGGTTTAAGCACCTGAAGATTTTTCTTCCCCGAACGTTTTGGAACAGATAACAATTCCTTTATTTTTTCAGCTTGACCAGCATCGTTCAGATCGATCATCTCACCTTTTATTACAATACGGAAAAATCCGCGTTTCTTGAGAGTCTCTAATTCTTCCGTTACGGATTTATCTTCATGATCGTGCATCGGAAACATTACATAGAATTTTTCACCTTCGTTTTGCTGACCAATTCTATCCACAACATTTTGGACGGAATCCTTCTTTATTTCCCTGCCACATTTCGGACAAATCGTTTTACCGACGCGAGCATAGAGCAGCCGCAGATAATCATAGATCTCCGTTGTCGTCGCGACAGTCGAGCGTGGATTGCGGGTATTGGTTCGTTGTTCAATAGAAATTGCAGGGGACATTCCTTGAATCACATCGACATCGGGCTTGTCCATCCTCTCCAAAAACTGGCGGGCATATGCTGAAAGAGACTCTACGTATCGCCGTTGTCCTTCCGCATAAATCGTATCGAATGCCAATGATGATTTTCCGGAACCGCTCACTCCAGTAATCACCACAAGTTTATTCCGAGGAATCTCAACGGAGATATTCTTCAGATTATGAACTCGCGCTCCCTTGATGATCAGAGGAGATTTTGTTGAGTTAAGCTGAGAAGATTTTTTAACAGTTTGAAGTTTATTTTTTGCCATGAAGATTTGTTAGTTTTGTTTTATCGTTTGTAAACCAAGGTGCTTTTCAAATGGTATAAAATCGTTATCATTATGCAAGAGCGTAAACTTCTGTTCCATGCAAAACGTTGCAATAACAACGTCAATTGTTTTGCGAATAGTAAATCCTTTTCTTCGGAGTGCTCGATAATTTTCCGCACTTTTCAGAGCAATTGCTTCACCGCAAATATCAAAACAGGGAAATAATTGCAGAATGGATTTAGCTTTATGATAATCTTTATCATTTCGAAAACCTTGCAATACTTCGGCAAGTATGTAATCTCCTATCACAACGATCTCAACACCCAAAATTTCGTCCAAGTGTCGAACCTGCCATGTATTGGTATTGTTGAAATAATCAATCAATACTGACGAATCAACAAAGATCACCGCGAGCTCCTCATTTCGTCAAGTTTTCCTTCCCATCGTATCTTACCACGCAATGTTTTCAGACGACTCTGCTTCTTAAGCTGGACAAGCAATTTTAGTGCTTCTTCAACCACCTCTTTTTTAGTAGAATGTCCGGAAGTTTTTAAAGCAGCAGACATCAATTTGTCATCGATGATAATATTGGTACGCATAATACTCCTAATGTGTATAAACTATCTTAAATATACACATCATCTTTATGAGTGTCAATTCAATGATTACGTTTCAAAGGAAAGAGGTCAAGGTATCACATTGCGTCAGACCCTTCGCTGCGCTCAGGGTAACAGACATTGTAACTCCAGTCATTCTGGCAAGGTGAATATTTCGTTGCTGAGTAGTAATAATAAAAAGAATATGAATCCTCGACCATAAAGATCGAGGATTCAGGATTAAAAAAGAAAAAAAAATCACTTATTGAGTTTAAAATTTGCGAGTTTAATAATGGCATCATCGCTCCACTCTTTGGGCTGCCATGAGCGAACATAAATTTGCGGTTGGTCTTGCAGGAAATCGACCAATAAAAATAAATGTCCCTCGTCAGCATACGATGTGGCAGTATATTGCTGCTTCATGCTGATACCGTACGTGCCGGGCATATTATTCTTCTTGTTGATCTTGAAGGTGGAATATCCGAGAAAAATATCTTTCTGATTTTGAAATGCTTTTTTCTGATTGGCTAAATATTGTTTTTTGGTGTACTGCACATACTGAATATCCGGCTGACTTTCCGTCACTTTTGCATATTGATAATTATCTGACTTTTTCCCCTTTTTCAATTCTCGGCCAACAATAATCACTGCTTCTTCTGCAAACATTGAATCAAGCATCGGCATATTTCGAGTGAGAAAAGCGGAGCGATATTTTTCAACAAATTTTACGATTGTTTGACGATTTCCCCAATCATTTCCGTACGTTCCTTGTTCGGCAAACTGCTCATATAATTGTTCCACAGTACCAAAGTTGACGTCATAAAAATTTCCATTTTCATCAAAGTCCAAGATCAAATACTCCGTCGCCTGTCGATTCAGCGATGGATAATATGTCAATACGCGAATTTTGCGCACTTCCCATCCATTTGCCGTTTTGTTTACATCGGCTTTGATCATTTGATCAATCGGAGTCGGATTATTGTATTTCACAAGATTAGAAAGTTTTTCTGCCAAGAATGAATCGCTGGCATATTCTCTCTTCATGAGATCAGGACTTTTCTTTTCCAATCGATCCATAAACTTTAACATGTTCAGTTCGATCTCTTTGAGTTTTGGAGATTTGTCCTTGTCAGTCAATTCAAAACTGTACTTTTCATCGCTTTTCTTTACGGTGATCGGTGTGACTGGAGCAGGCAACGTTTCCTGCGTCTGTTTAGCAACGGAAAGTGTAATATTTTGCGAATTTTTAAATGTCGGCTTCACAACAACACCCCAAAGCTCGGAGACTTCTTTGATCTCTTCACGCGATTCATAATACATATACTTGATTGCCAGGTCGATCTTCTCGAAGGAAGCGCTCGCACCAATCAATCGGAAAATCCCGACACCGTCAACTGCTGAAACATTTACTTGCGAAACTCCATCCCAACATGAAAAATCGAGCTTTCTGATTGGTTTCCCGAATGTATAGATCTCGAATTGTAGTTCGCGCTCTTTCTCTGATATTTTTTTATCTGAAATCAGCTTGAATTTGGTACTATTGATGAGGGAATTGATTCGTATCGGAACTTCGATTAACAGATTCTTTGTCTGATATTCCACAGTTTTATCGGGAATAGAATTCATGAGAATGGTTGAGAAGAAATAGTATTTTAATGCATTCGCTACATCCAAATCCTCTTCAAGTTCCAATGCTTTTTCGAAAATGTCTCTCACGAGCTTCTTACGCTCTTCAAACATCTTCAACACTTCACTTTTCTCCATATAGGCAAAGACTTCAATTCCGCCACTGACCGACTGTTTCAAGAACTTCACATCTTTTAACGTCGCATTAGAATAGGAGTTGACGACATCCTCGTAGGCGTCTTGAATTTTACCATTCTTTTCCGTTACAACTCTGGTCATTTGACTGGAAATATTCACCGCAATACTTTGAACAAGATTCTTTAATGCGTGGTCACTTGCTTCTTGTTCTTGCTCTGCTGTCGATTCACCATAATAATACGCGTTTGAACTTTTGATCTTTTCCCTGGTAATCGGCTGCGCGTACATGTTCAGTACAAACAAACAAAGTAGAAATAGGAGCTTCATCTTCTTCATACAATCCCTATAAAAAGTCATGTAAACTCAATGTTGAAAGAAACCGTTTCCGAATAATACTAATGTAACTGATGTTACGCACTTCTTTATTAATGAAAATATATTTCGTCCCTGACGGGACTTGAAAATTGATTCGCTTGATCTTCTACAAATATCTTGTCCCTACTGGGACAACAGAGCATACAAATTAGTTCATGCTTTATTGGTTTTAAAAGCGCCGTAGGTGCGTAATATTTGAATAGAATACGATTTCCAAATTGAGAGTCCCTTTTGGGGACGAGATAAGAAGAATTTTCAGTTTTGCGTAACATCAGTAATGTAAATAATCAATCAAACGTAGTTTTGCCGAGATAAAAAAATATTCTGCAAAGTCGGGGAGGAGAATGGATAAAAAGGCATCTAATTATACAATTTTTTTCAATGATAACAAAGATTTTCGAAATACTCCCCCAAGAGCGGGCAACTCCATTGCAATACTTCGGCATTTTTCGTATTTTTGTTCAGACTTGGCAAGCAAAGTGCGCTTCCAAGTCTAATTTTTTTCTTATGGCCAAAAAAAACCTCAAAGGACTAACACTGGAATCATTGGAACAGTTCATCGTTTCCATCGGCGAACCGAAGTATCGAGCAGCACAGATCTATCAATGGCTCTATAAATACCGTGTTACCACCTTTGATGAAATGACTAATCTCTCGGTTCCGCTCAGACAAAAGCTGAATGAAACCGCATCCATCGAACAATTTTCCGTTGCAACCTTTCAAACATCCAAAGTAGACGGAACGGTCAAGTTCTTATATGAGCTTTCCGACGGTAAAAAAATTGAAACAGTTCTTATTCCCCCTCGGCCGACAGCGGTCGATGCAGAAGAACGAATGACCCTGTGTATTTCTACACAAATTGGGTGCGCGTTGGACTGCACTTTTTGTGCTACCGCAAGCATGGGATTCCTACGGAACCTGACGACCGGCGAAATTCTCAATCAATATATCACCGCCCAAACATTTGCAGAAAAACCGATCACTAATATCGTTTTTATGGGAATGGGGGAACCGATGTTGAACTACGACAATGTCATGTCCGCAGTTGATATCATCACAGATCAGAATGGAATCGGATTAAGTCCAAAACGGATTACCCTTTCCACCGCAGGATATGCGAACCATATTCGAAAAATGGCAGATGAAGACCGAAAGATTAAATTAGCGTTGTCGTTACATTCGCTCCGAGATAATGTTCGAAAAGAATTAATGCCCATCACGAAAAAATTCGATGTGGAACAACTTATTTCTGCATTGGAATATTACAATCGTAAAACAAAAAAGAGCGTTATGCTGGAGTATATTGTGTTTGATGGCATAAACGATACAGATGAAGATGTTCAATTGCTTGTAAAAGCAGCACGCAGACTCGATTGCCGAATCAACTTAATCCCCTTCCATTCCATTGAATTTACTAATCCTCAAGGAACCTCTGCAAAACTGGTCGGTGCTTCTAAAGAGGGATTGGAACGGTTTTGGCAAAAACTTCGATCTCACGATGTGATCACATTCATCCGACATAGTGCGGGAGTCGATATCGATGCAGCATGCGGTCAACTAGCTGTGAAGGAAGAGCAAGCCATAATGAACCACTAAGTCACGAAAACACGAAATAAAAAAAATGATGCCACATTTTGAACCAATCGATAATGAAACCGAAAAAATAATTACTGCTGTTATTGATTGCGCTTTTAAGGTATATGTCACTCTTGGTCCAGGTTTATTAGAATCAGTTTATGAAGCGTGCATGAGCCATGAACTCAATAAGCGTAGAATTGCACATGAAAGACAGTTTAAAGTCCCGATCGTTTATGATGGAATTCCGTTATCCGAAGGATAGCGTATAGATCTTCTTATTGATAAAAAAATTGTTGTAGAATTAAAAGCAGTTGAAGAAATGCAGCCGATCTTTCAAAGTCAACTGATTACATATCTTAAATTAACAAAAAACAGAATCGGCCTATTAATTAATTTCAATGTTGTTAATTTCCGAAGCGCTGTAAAACGCATTATTCTGTAACTTTTGTGTTTTCGTGCTTTTGTGGTTAAAAACTCTAACTTATGTATACAATATTATTTGGCCCCCCCGGTGTTGGAAAAGGAACTCAAGCAAAAATTTTATCTGAGAAATTTCATATCCCGCATATTTCGACCGGTGATTTACTGCGCACAGAAATCAAAAATAAAACTGATCTTGGCTTGAAAGCGAAAGTGTTGATGGATGCCGGTAATCTTGTGCCGGATGATGTGATGATCGGAATGATTCGAAACATTCTTACCTCACCAAACTGCAAAAACGGTATCATTCTTGATGGATTCCCCCGCACGGTTGAACAGGCAAAAGCATTAAAAAATATATTTCAGGAGCTTTCCATAAAGCTGCGTAAAGTGCTGTATATAGAAGTCACTGAAGAACATATTATGGAGCGGCTGGTACATCGGGGAGAAGTGGAACATCGTGTTGATGATAGTCCGGAGACAGTTATTAAACGCATTGCCGTTTACAAAGCGAACACTGCGCCGGTAAAAGATTATTATTCAAAACTAGGAATGCTTTCTTCTATCAACGGCGAAGGGTCAGTAGAAGAAGTCAGCAAACTAATGCTTGCCGAACTCGGAGAAAAATAATTTCTTTTTAACTGCTCCCATTTGTTTTCTTTCCTCCGATGGAGGAAACGATGCGCACTCGTCAGCATTATTGTTTCGTGTGAATCAGGTGAAGGAATATTAACCAATCAATGCCACATAAAACACCAATTATCATTGCACACCGCGGTTTTTCGGACGAAGCGCCGGAAAACTCGATGGCTGCATTCCATAAAGCAGTTGAAGCAAAATGCGACATGATCGAACTGGATGTTCGTCTCTCGGCAGACAATGTTCCGATGGTTTTTCATGACCGAAGACTGCCGCGCACATCGGATGGCAGCGGAGCCATCAACCAAAAACATTCGCGCCAATTAATAGAAATTGATAATGGATCATGGTTCTCCCCAAAGTTCAACCGCGAGCGAATCCCACTATTGAAAGATATCTTCCCTATCCTTAAAAAAGACCTGCGGTTGAATATTGAGATAAAACCGGATGTTGTCAGCACGAATGACATATCCGCCGTGGAACTTGTCGTTAACGAAGCTGAACAATCGAAAGTCCTCTCGAAAGTCCTTTTCACCTCTTTCAACCACCAGATGATTAAAGAGATCAGTGAAATTGACGAATCAATTACCACTGGCGTTATTTATAATCCCATCACTCATTTTCGAAAATCGCCGTCCACTCTGGTAAAGAATTCCAAAGCAAAAATCTTTGTCTGCAGCAAATTCCAGATCAATACTGATGTGGTTGCAGATACGCACGAGGCAGGTTATATTTTATATGTCTATGGAGTAAAAACCGGACGAGATGTTCAACGGCTGCTCGATTTGCATGTGGACGGAATCATTTGCAATAACCCGCGGTTCGTCCGAGAGACAATCGATCTACTCTCAAAATAATGTCTCCACACCTTTGTGGAATCATCGATGCATTGAACCTTTAAACCAATGAAGATATTTCCTTTTTTCGTTCTTTTTACCTCAATCGCGTTTGCTCAAGATACCATTTCGTATCAATGGCCGGTAACTCCGTTCAACACGTCCCAAAGCATCACTGGAACATTTTGTGAATTTCGGAACACACTCTCCAGCAATCACTTCCATAACGGGACTGATATTCCTAAAGCTGACGGATCTGCTGTCTATCCGGTTCTGGACGGCCAAGTAACAACAATCTCTCCATCAAGTGTTTCCGGAACAAGTGCATATGTACGAGTCACAGGAACAGTGAATGGCGTTAGTAAGAATATGGCATATGTCCATATCGAACCTAATCCTGCTTTAGTCCTTGGACAATCTGTTACAAAAGGAGTAACAATTCTTGGAAACATTTTGACGGGTCAAGGGCATACACATCTGATCGATGGTGCTTTCAATGCTGAAACGAACGCCTTGAGAAAAACCGGTGGACTTGAACCATATATCGATACATGGAAACCGAAAGTGCTTTCGGTAAAATTTTATCAGGATAATTCTACTGTGCAATTTTCCACTAATAAAGTGTTTGGATTGTTTGATATCGTAGCGCAGATGGTTGAAGTGAATGCAAATGCATCTCCCAATTCAGGGTCAACGTCCAACAATGGAATCTACCACACGGGATACAAGATTTATTCGGCCAATAAATCAACAGTGGTGTATACTCCTCCATCAAATGGTGTTCGTTACAAGTTTGATTGGAAACCGAACGATGCCAATTCAAATATCGTCTATACACTCACATCATCAACTTCTGAACACATTTATTACTTAACGAATGGAACAGGAAATATTGGCACTTCAAAACTGCAAAGTGTCGGGAACAATTCATTTAATTCCACTTTGCTCCCGGCCGGACAATATCAAGCAATGGTCTACGCTCAGGATACGCACGGCAATGCGGATACAGTCTTTGTTCCGTTCGAGATATCGTCCCAGGATGTTATTGCTCCAGCAAATCCCATTTTAAAATCTGTCTTGAACGATTCAACAAACAGACTTACCGTGTCGTGGTATGCTAATAGTGAACCAGATCTTAAAGGGTATCGGTTGTATTCTTCTTTAAATGGAACAACATGGAATTTGCAGAAAGATGAAACGGTATTGAATCGTACTGCGACAAAATATTCATTCACCGGAATTTCATCCTCATCACAGGTTTACTTTCGATTAACTGCAGTTGATTCTGCGGCGATCATCAACGAAAGCGGAACGAGTGATATGTATGGTATTCGACCAAATCTGCCGGGACAAAAAATTCTTGTTATTGATGCGTTCGACAGAACCGGAGGGAGTTATAAAAAGCTTTCTCATCAGTTCGCCATGACGGCGGGACAATCCATCAATGCCGGATATGAATCTGCACATAATAGTGCAGTCGTCAACGGTTCAGTTTCCCTTTCCAATTACAGTGCTGTTGTTTGGCTATTTGGCGATGAAAGCTCTACCGATGAAACTTTTGGATCTAACGAACAGGCGAAAGCAACCGCATATCTTAAAGCAGGTGGGAAAATGTTTGTAAGTGGATCAGAAGTGGCATATGACCTTGATCGCTCATCAGGTCCAACGCAGTTAGATCGTGATTTTTTGAATAATTATTTAAAAACAGATTATGCCGGTGATGCATCTTCTAGTTATGTCATCAATGGTACTGCGTCGGGATTTTTGAATGGAGTTACTTTTGCCTATGGCGATACTACTCAAGGATCTCCCTATGTTGAAGATTATCCTGATTATGTTAATGCTTTCGGAGGAAGCACCGTTAACGCACAGTATGCAAATGCGTTAGGCGCAGTAACTGTATTTAGCGGAATGTTTTCGGGGGGAAGTTCGCCTGGCGCAGTTGTTTTGCTCTCCATTCCATTTGAAACGATCCATACAAAAACAAACCGCGATATTGTTATGACGAAAGTGCTAAACTACCTCGGTATCACAACATCGGTTACTGAACAATACAGCGATGCAATTCCTTTACAGTTCGACATTCAGCAAAATTACCCTAATCCGTTTAATCCCTCAACGACATTTCAATTTTCGATTCCCAAATCCGGAGAAGTGTCTTTGAAAATTTACGATGTATTAGGAAAAGAAATTACAACACTTGTTAACAGCGTGTTTTCACCTGGAACATATACTGTTCAGTGGAATGCTTCACTGTACTCTTCCGGTGTGTATTTCTATCGTCTGCAGTCAGGAATTTTTTCCGAAACAAAAAAACTTGTGTTAACTAAATAGGCAAGGAATATGAAGAACTGTTTACTGTTACTGATCGTCATAGCCTCAATTTCTTTCTCTCAATTTTCTTTGACAATAGACCGAATTGGTAATGCAAAACGTGCAGGAGAAGAGAATACATTCCGCGCGACATTACTCAATGATGGAAAAATTATTCGTACCATTGAGCGAAAAATTCCGTTTGATGTCCCTTTCCCGTCCTCCTCTATCAATGAATCCACCGGAATCTGGGTCCTGACGTATGCTTTTGATGGATTTGTGGAAGTCTATAATGCACAAGGGATAAAAATGTGGGAACAAAATTTTTTCAAGGAGATGGGACCAAATTATGAGCGGACGATCACTGTTGCTCTGGGAAAAACTTCAATTGCATTTTTAACTTCGGATGTGACATTATCGAATGCAATGGTGCATCAGTTCACAACTGATGGTGCAAAAACATCAGAGACCTCATTACCATATTCCTTGGGATATGAAATTGCAATGGCCCACGATGAAAAAACAATTGTCGCAGGAAGCTATGTTGTCGCAAATGGAATCGTTCAACACTCAACAAGGATCATCGAAACAAAAGGAAATATTGAAGGAAATGTCAACATTCTTTTCCGCAAAGCGGCATTTTCTGAGGACAACAAATTCATTGTCCTTACGTCAGATCGAGAAGTTGTTATTGTTTCAAGAGATTCACAAAAAGAAGTAAGCAGAACAAGCACGAAGACCGATGGAATCATTACAGATGTTATTTGGAACGAAGAAAATGTGATCATTCAAGAATCGACGGTGCACGTGAATCCGGAAACCGCATTTTATTATTCAAATCCCACATTCATACACTATTCAAAAAAATTAAAGGAACTTCAACATCAATCCATTGAAGTTCCTTCATTCAAAATTTCAACGCTGCGCAAAAATGGAAATTCTGTCCAGTTCCGATACAATCAAAAATCGATTCCCATTTTATTGAAACAATAATTTTAATTTCTCTTCGATTGAATTCGTTTGAATTCACGTTCGACCATCTTTTGAACAAACGCTTTTATCCTTTTATCCTCATTTTTTACAGAGGGGGACAATCCTGGATCTTCCAACAACATCGGAACATCAAAGAGGCCATTCGTTACACTCGCATTGTTTCCCGGGATGATAACATCATTTCGGAACAAGACGCCGCTTCCGTTAAATGTCCCAGTCGCATGTTGAGTAGTTAAGGTATTGAAGGTGAGTGATCCCGAGGTTAATCTATACATATCCCCCGTTTCTGTTGTAATATCACCGTTGAAAATAAACATAACGATAGCAGTATCGATTTGAAAAATATTGGTATCAATTGCTAATGTTCCGGCGGAAAGATCCTTCTTTAAAAATCCAAACGTCACTGCATCAAACAACGTCCCGCTTTTCTTTTTATATCCTGTTATCGTACAAAGATTTCCACTAGAACCTAGCAAATAGATCATGCCACCTGCACCTTCGTCGCTTGCCGGTAGATTATTCACGATAGAATAAATTCCATTCGCTGAAAAATTTCCGATATTGGAGGAGAACGTGATTTGCCCTGCAGTAGTGAATTTTGGTTCAGCAATAACTTCAATAGGAACCGTAACTTTATTCGTTGGATTTGAATCATCCCGAATAGTGACACTTGTTGTCCCCTCTGCAACCCCTCGAACGGTCATAAAATAATTGTCGAATGTTACAGCAGCGATAGAGGGATTTGCGTTCAATTCGATGACATATGGCTTTTTACCCCCTAGAATAGAAACGTAACTTGTTCGGTTTACTTTCACCTTCACGTTAGATGGAGACGCTGCAAATGTTACAACGGTGATTCCAATTTCTACCTCCGCTGTTTTCGCGCTATCCTGAATCACAATTTTCGTTGTCCCCAATTTCATTCCTTGAATATTGACATACATTGCAAATGATGCTGTTCCCGGATTTGTGGGATAGAGAAACAACTGCACAATACTTGAATCGGTAATCGATTTGACTCGATAGGTTCCTTTTCCACCCGTCACCTTAACAGACGTACTATAATTCTGTGCGACAAAGACCGGATTTTCAGAAGCAGTTAATAATTGTCCTTGTGATGACGACGGAGAAGTGGATAGCTCGTTGCAGGAAAGCGAAAATAATGCGGCGGAAACAATCGCGATTACCGTGAATATTTTAACCATAAATTACCTTTCAGTATTTTTGAAATTGTTTGTCAATTATTTTTTTCGATAACAACAAATGCAACAACCGTTGCATCGGAGTGCGACATGGATAAGAAAACGGAATATCCCTGAAGCGCATCGGCAGTTTTTCCATACAAAACAAAATCCGGTTTTCCGGTCTTATCGTTCTTCACCTCAATATTTTTCCATTCAAATTCACCGCTCCATCCAGTGGAAACCGCTTTGCTGAATGCTTCTTTCGCAGCAAAGCGAGCCGCAAAATGTTGCGAAGGAAATTGTTTGGATGTACAATAATGAATTTCGTTTTCTGTAAAGAGTTTGTTGAGGAATGCATCCTGATATTGAGCAATGGATTGTTCAATGCGGGATATTTCGATGATATCGACCCCAATGCCTCTGATCATCGGCGTGTATTTTCATTGTTGATGATTTCGACCAATTCGGCAATGTCGTTCACTTCATAATCGGCATTTGTTTCTATAGTACCGAACGTATCACCATAGCGGGCAAAAACGGTTTTCATTCCGACCTTGCTGGCCCCCACCATATCTCGCTCGGCCCAATCGCCGATCATCAATGATTCATTCGGAGCAACTTGAAGAAGAGAGAGAATTTTTTCAAACGGTGCAGGGTCCGGTTTCCGTTTACCGGTATCTTCGAACGTAACGATATGATCGAAGGTATGATGAAGATTTAAATAGGTTAACCGCAGCCATGCTTCTTTTGGCGGAGCATCCGACACAACACCGAGTTTTAATCCCATTTTCAAAAGATTAATCAGTGTAGTATAGACATGCGGATAGGGAAACAACGCCGCTTCACGTGCTTGTCGATACGCAATTACTCCAGCAGAAAGTATCTTGTAATTTACTTTTTGAAATTCATCGTACAACAGTTGATCGAATACATTCTGAAACTCCATCCCCTTTTCCAGATAGATCGTATCAATACGCTGCTGAATCTCATCACGCGTTAATTTCAATCCTGCATCAATCATCGCATTGATCGCCGCCCCGATTGCCTGGCGCTTCATTGCCATAAAATCAACAAGCGTATTATCAAGATCAAAAACGACAGCTTTAATCATAGTAAATGGTTTAACGTGTTGAAATTGAGCTGGATTTATGCACTTTTTGTGTGGGAACTTTTATGATACAGAAGCATTTCAACGGCAAGCGAATATCCGTTCGATCCGAAGCCGGACAATTGCGCCACACATACCGGAGCAGTAACCGAATGTCGGCGGAATTCTTCACGCAAATGAATATTGGAAATATGAACTTCAACGGTTGGAATCGTCAACATTGAAATTGCGTCCCGTATGGCATACGAATAGTGTGTAAATGCTCCGCCGTTAATGACGATACCATGAAAATCTTTCCCAACCGTCGATTGAAGCGCATCGATGATTGCACCTTCATGATTGGATTGAAAGAATGTCAAGTGTGCTTCGGGATATCTTCCAATGAGTTCGTGTTCAATATCCGCCAGCGTTTGCGAACCGTAGATATTCGGTTCGCGTGTGCCGAGAAGGTTTAAATTGGGGCCGTTGATAATAAGGATATTCATTCGATTATTCTGTTGGCATTACTTTTTTTACCGAGCTCTGACTATTTCGTCCTCAATGAACATCCGGACATTCGGTTTCACAAAAAGATTATCAATTCCCATTTCTCCCAGAGCCAACGCTATTACAACGGCTTTTCGAGAAGGATGGAGTTTTTTATTTACAACAATAATTTGCTGGTCTTTTAAAATACAATATCCGCCATCAAAATCCCCTTTTTCATAGCGGATCTTCAACCCCATCTCTCCGGCGAGTAATTCAAGTTCCGGTAAATAATCTTCACTATTCATGCTTCTAATTTCTGTAATGGCTTAAAGATAATAATAATCGGTATTGTATAGTAGCATAATTGCGCGATGAATGGAAGTCCGGCAAGAGCTGTGAGACGGGCAACCAATGCTTTGCGAAATTCTTCTCGTGGCCAATCACCCCAATAGTTCAACCCGACAATCTTCCAATCAAGCCAGTAACAATATAACTCAATGGGAATAAACATAAACAACAACAGAGCGCTCATCAATAACCAACCGTGCTCTTTGATTGTTCGACGCGATGTGACGGCATATCCGATTGCCGAAAGTATCACGATCGGATAGCTTAACAATATGGTGACGGAATATTCTGCCATTGCACGATAGGCGGCTCTTTCAACGACCGGATCGAGATTTTCTTCAAATTCGATCGTCGCAAATTTCAGCAAGCGACCAGCTTCATAGTTTTTCATCGATGAAGCGTACATCCAAACGACTGCACTAATGGTAAAGAGAATAATAAAGAATTTCGCAGCTGGTTTTTCCATGACTTGATAATACGAAGAATTTTAGGCGAGATCAATAAACAGATTTTCAAACTATTGCTACCGGACCAACACTTTTCTGATACGTTGTTTCGGAATGATGTTCCCTTTCCCGTTGATGATTGTTGCCAAGCTGAGATGCTCTGCTCTGATTTCAATCACCTGTACCTCTCCGACCTTTTCATCACGTGATCCCAATACATCTCCGGTGTGAGGATCAGTGACTTCCTGTCCTCCGGTAAAGACCGGTAATACATCGCCGATCTTAATTCCATCCTGCGATCCGAGATTCAAAAACACTTCATCTCCGTCAACAATCACCACTTCACCATTGATCAATTGCCGTGTCAATGTCATGGAAGAATCAGTCGAGGTAGAGTCGATGATGACGGATGAAGAAAGGACGACATTTTTACTCACCAGCGATGGAATTGCACGTTCCAATTTCGAACTGAGCTCATCCGCACATTTCAACAATGCTTCGCCTAAGATAGTTTTATTAAATGTTGCGGAACCAAATGCTACATCGTCGAGAGAAAAATACTGGTTTGTCCGATCCGTTTGTTTGCCAAACAGCGTTATTCCTAATCCGCGATTTTTCACGATCCCTTCGGCTTCGCCTTCATATACAACTGCATCCCGAGAGGAATTAAATCGAGTCGCATCATACAACGTAAATTTCAGAACAACTTCCGCTGAAAATGCTTCATATCCCGCTAACTGAACTTCGGACACCATAAATCGGCCAATCGAAAATTCTACAATCTCCGCTGAGACAATGTATCGAGTATGGAAATGTTCAGCGATCTTCCTGATGCTTGCAACTGTGTTGAATGCTATCCTATCGATCTTATGATCTTTGGCAAATTGTTTTACCGAAACCGGCGATACTACACCAACGCGAAATCGTTCTTTTTGATAGAGTGCAATAAATCGCGGAACATCCACAGCAATATTCCATTTTCCATTAAACCCTGAATGGTCTGTGAATGGTACTACAATCAACAGCGAATCAGAATTGAAAAACGTCGGATCCGGCTGAGCGGATAGTATCTGCGCAGCAATAGTCCAAGATATTCCTAATAATCTTAGCACGCGTTTATTCATACAACAAATATTTCTTCCGGACTTTCATAAATACGACAACATTGTTTTGCCACGATTCAATAATAGAAGACGCAGAATTTCCATCAATCAATCGTTTCCTCACATCATCCGTCCCGACAACTTTATCGAACATTGTAATACGGTTCGCATCTGCAAGTGTAAATGGACTTTGATCGGGATATAAAGCAATAAGCGTTTCTATGACATGAATTTGAATATTCGTCAAATTAATTTTTGATTTATCAAGAATATGAATCTGAACTCCGGAGAGTTGTTTTCCCATCTGTTTCCCGTAATATGGTTTATAACTCATTGGGCGAAACTGAACGCCTGCAAGTTTTTTTGCGTTTAATACATCCGCAAGCAATGCACCATTGATCCATTCCTGTCCCACTAATTGAAACGGCATCGTATATCCCACACCGATGTTGATCGTCTCCAATTCGCCCAGAATTCCGATGGCAGAATAATACAATGCAGTTTCAGCATTTGGAATGTGCGGCGAGGTAGGAACCCACGGAAGTTTCGTATTCTCCCAATGCATCCAGCGTTTCCAATGTTCCATACGAACAACAATAAGCTTGCAACGTATTCCTCCTTCGAGCCATCCTTCGTTGTTCAGCATTTCAGCAAATTCGCCACATGTCATCCCATAGACATACGGAATCGGATATTGACCGACAAATGATTTGAATTTCAGATCAAGAATATTTCCTTCCACTCTATTTCCGTTTAAAGGATTTGGACGATCCAATACAACAACCTCAATATTATTTTCTGCAGCCGCCTCCATCACATACGCCAGCGTATTGATAAAGGTGTATGACCGGGAACCGATATCTTGAATATCGTATACTAAAACATCAATTCCCTTCAACATTTCTTTTGTTGGCTTCCGTGTTTTGCCATACAATGAATAGACCGGAAGTCCCGTTGCGGAATCAACAAATGTCTCTATCTTTCCACCGGCTGTGACATCACCACGTACGCCATGTTCTGGTCCAAACAAGGCGACAAGTTGAACATTTTTTGCTTTTGCAAGCACATCAACGGTGGAAACAAATTGAGAAGTTATACCTGTCGGATTGGTTACGAGACCAACGCGCTTCCCTTGCAAGATCCTAAAATTTGATTCCGAAAGAACTTCAATTCCGGTTTTGACTTGCGCAAACGAGAGAGAGGAAACAAAAATTGAAAAGATTAAAAGGAAAAGAATTTTTTTCATAGAACATCCAAAGTTATGACACAAGGTAGGGAAAAATGAAACGGAGAGAAAGGGGAAAAAGAGTTCCAAAACCTCGTTTTTCTTCTCGTACAGGGGAAAGAATAACGAAATCACAAAGGACAATAACATGTGTGGAAATAATTACTGCGTTTGTTCAACGCTGAATGTACCGCTGATTGTTACTTGACGAGGGTAGGTGAGACTTCCGACATAAAACGTGATTGATTCTCTGTCTCCCCCGCCGATCTGATATGACTGCCACGTCTCAACGACCTTGCCTGCAGAATAGAGTTTTACCGTATAGTTTTTTGTGCCGACTTGAGAATGAGCGGTGGTAAAAATAACTACCGCAAAAGCGATTGAACAGACAAGTGCTACCAGGATAAGTTTCCGTTTCATTTTCTTCTCCTTTGTGATATGAATATGTCGGCAAGAACCGACGGTGCCATTCTTACATTTTTTGTAAGACGAAATATACGATTGCAGATCCGACTACGAGGATAAAAAGAAATTTCATGAATGCATTTCGATTGTTCTCGGATTGTATGGCCGAATACCGTTGCTCGAGAGAAGGATTGTCGCGAAGATAGTGTTCAACAAGGTCTTTGGAGTCTTTGAGATCCAAGTGGTGTGCATTACGGACTATCTTGATCGCTTCAATCTTGTTTCCTTTTTCAAGAGAGGCGATTGCTTGGGCAGGAAGTTCCATAAGTTTAGAATAATTTAAATTACATTATTTTTTTATTAATCCATTGATATATCGTACGTTTCGAATCTGATTCCCAAGAGAATCCCATTCTTGAAAAGGTCCATTCAATCTATCGTTACGCCAATGTGATTCTTCTTTTTTCATTCCGTTCTCGTACCAAAGCATCCGTTGAATAACTTGTCCCTTATTGAATAAAAAATACCCAGATTGATTCCCATTCTTATGCCAAGTGGTTAATGTAGAATAACAACTTCTGCTTTTCATTCTCCCTGTGTCGTAAAACTCCTCATACAATTGTTGTGTTGAATCAACTGGAATAATAGTCCGGGAATAGAGAGTTGCCGTTGGATAATATCTTCTTGCACTATCTACCATAACAGTATTTCTGATATTATAATATTCATACGCCATAATGCCATTTTCAAATTGTCCCTTTTTCGTCCGGATCAAACCATTCTCCAATGACGCCACCGTCTTCACTTTTAGGCCTAAAAAATATTCGTCATACTCTACAACATCAGTCAACTGCTCGTATGTTTTTAATAATGCTTTAATTTTTTTCTTTTCGAATTCCGGCATGCCTTCGATAAATGCATTTTTAGACGAATCATCCATAGATTTTGCCATTAATGCCCACTGAATTGATTCGTTTGATTCTGATTGTCTTGTCCTGGGTTTGCAACTGTAGAAAAGAGTGCTGACAGCGATGATGACGTATGCAATGGAAATAATTTTCACGATGCCTCTATCCTCTCAGTAATCTGCATCGACACTAACGATGAGCAATTCTTTTTCCTTTGCGGTAAAATTCGTTTCGAGTTACATTTCCAAGGGAATCCCACTCAGTCCATTTCCCGTGCCGTTGTTCGTTCTGGAACTCAAATTCTTCTTTTTTTCTTCCATTCATATAGTACCGAATACCAAAATCCTTTGAAGCATCATTACGTTTAAAATCCAACCCTAGTTGACCATTTTCATACCACTGTTGTTCAAAAGAGAACCCTTTTTCGGCAGTAAGATAATTTCGTTTTATTTGACCAGATTCATAGAATTCAGAGACGTTCCAAAACTGATCGGATGAATCTTTTCTACTTTCAAGCTGTTTTCTACCGCTAGTATAATACAATGTATATCGCACGAAGGAACTGTCGCGATATTCATATTCTACCTCGCGCTGCTCTTTGGTATCTCCGTATTTAATCTCTCTTTTTACGACACCGTTTGCAGGAATTGCATTATCATCTTTCGAGCGAACTCTGCATCCTGTAATCATAAATATGATGATGCAGAAAACAATCGGTCTCATTGAGGTAATTGTGTCGGCAGCAACTTAGAAAGAAATAAGAAAAACATTTTTTACAATTTTCTATGTATCTATCTATTATGTGGTTATTGTTTTTTTGACATTCTATGGATCAACTATTCATCCGTATGGCTCAAGGTGCTTAAATCCCCCGTAGTTTTGCCGCTTTTGCAACTCTCTCCACCGCAAGGATAAATGCACCAATCCGAAACGATACTTTGAATTTTTCAGAGGTGCTTAAAACTGATGCATAACTGGAGGTCATGATTTTTTCCAGTTCGTTTACTACTCGCGGGTACTCCCAGCGGAATCTCTGCACATTCTGTACCCATTCAAAATAACTGACCGTTACTCCCCCCGCATTTGCATAAATATCGGGAATGACGGGGATTCTTTTTGCAGCGAAAATTTCGTCCGCTTCATACGTCGTTGGTCCATTTGCTGCTTCGATAATTACCTTTGCCTGCACTTTGTTGGCATTATCTGCGCGCAGTTGATTTCCAAGTGCAGCGGGAATAAGCACATCGCATTTTAGCTCCAGCAATTCTTCATTAGAAAGTTTTACTCCCCCTTTTAATCCAACAATGGTACCGGTGTTCTTCAATTGAGTGACTGCTTCGGCATATCGAATTCCTCTCGGATTATAAATTCCGCCTTTCACATCACTTATGGCAACCACTTTTACACCCATTTCCTGTTCAAGAATTCTTGCTGTGTGTGAACCGACATTTCCAAATCCTTGAATAGCGACAGTAATTTTTTTCAGATCAAGGTGAAGCGTCTTTGCAGATTCCCGCAATGCAATACAAACACCTCGTCCGGTTGCTTCATCGCGTCCAAGCGAGCCGCCCAGTTCGATTGGTTTTCCGGTGACAACGGCGGGAGAATATCCGTGGGATTTACTGTATTCATCCATCATCCACGCCATTGTTTGCGCATTCGTATTCACATCCGGTGCAGGAATATCTTCGGAAGGGCCGATGATAAGATCAATCTTCGATGTGAAGGATCTCGTGAGTCGTTCAAGCTCTCCTTGGGACAATTTCAGGGGATCGATCGTCACTCCTCCTTTAGCGCCGCCAAAAGGAATATCGACGACAGATGTTTTCCAGGTCATCAATGAGGCAAGGGCGCGCACTTCATCCAAATCAACTTCTTGATGATATCGAATGCCGCCTTTGTATGGTCCACGGGCATTATTATGTTGCACGCGATAGCCGATAATAGAATGGAGTTTGCCGTCATCCATCATCACCGGGAGTTCAACGCGTAATTCCCTGTCCGGAGTACGAATGAGCGTCGCCAGTTCTTCGTTGAGATTTATCTTCTTTGCAGCGAGTTCAAAATTATGAAGAACTACTTCATACGGATTGTGACCTGCTTTGGGTAACACTACTGGCTGTACGGATGGTGATGCCGTTGAGTAGATTTTTTTTACAGGTTTTGCTTTCCGATGCAATCGGGATGTTGTTTTCTTTACTGGGCGCGGTTTGGATTTTTTAGTAGTTTTTTTGGATGACTTTTTTGCCATACAGAGTCCCTTTCGAGAAACATTACATCACTATCTGAGTGATGCCTACGGTAGAGGATCGCAGCAGAACGACAAAGGATCATGCATCATAAACCTGGATATGCACTACATTCCCTGCGGTGAAATTCAATCGTCAGTGACGTTGGTCTATCAGATAATTTTTGTACCAACTTAAATCATGATAGAGTAGCATTAAATTCTGCATTGTCAATGTGTTCATCTCAAGATAACTTCCGGAGAAGTGTGCCTTGGTCATCGCATCTGCTTTTTCCAGTAGCTGCTTCAGTATCTCCTGCGACTTTTTAATCTGCACGGAAAATTCATCTGAAAGTTTTTCATAACCATTTCCATCTTTACCAATGCGCTGCATCAGATCGAATGATTTGGTGATGAACTTTGCCGAGAAAACCAAATCATCCATTTGTTCCTGTAATGAATGATCTTCGGCAATTTGAATCAACACTCCAAGATCTAAGGAACGCTTCAATGATTTTCCTGAAGCCTCGTTGATGTTAGATAACAGCAATTTTGTCGTTTGGCGTAAAGTCATAAAACGTGGGCTAATATAGAAGAAGGGGTAAAGAGATGCAACGGAAAACAGGGAGATGAATCTCAACAGATAAATATTCGCACTATTTTATCAATATTTATCGGTTTTTATTGAATCAGTTAGCAACAATTTTGTAGGTTTTATGATAGTACACAGCTGTCCAAAATAAATCGTAAACAAATGCAAAATTGGCCGTAGTATCTCAAATTGGGTAAAAATATTTTATTAACAGTTAGTAAGCCCCTTAGTTGTATTGTAGAGATCGTATAAAAGTGCGTGGGTGCGAAATTTAGGAGGACTGAGCGAATGGGAAAGCGATGAATGGCGGGACTTTTGATGGCGCGTTTCGCGCCATCAACGGGCAAGAGCGAACGGGATTCATCGCGTGCGTTAAATTTCGCAAGGAGTTCTTTTGCTTCTTTTCTTGCTCCGTCAAGAAAAGAAGGCATAAGTAGTTTTCTTTTTTTTCGCTGATGTATTTTGGATAAGTATGATGAATGGAAGAGTACTTAAATCAATTGTAATATTGCGGCGAAGACTTCATCAACAGTAATTTCTTCCATGCATTTAAAGTGCCCTTTCGGACAATCTTTTTTCCCAATATGTGTGCATGGACGGCAATCAAGGTTGTTTTTCTCTATAATAATTGATTCAGTTCCATAGGGTACAAAACCAAATTCTTTTACTGTTGAACCAAAGATCGCAACGATCTTTTTTTGTTTTGCTGCGGCCAGATGCATCAATCCGCTGTCGTTGGTAACAATAATATCGCAAATTTCAAGTGCCGCAGCCGAACCAAGCAGCGAAAACTCTCCCGCAAAATTCGTGGCAGCATTTTCTGATACTCGACGAGCCACCTCTCCGCGAACAAATTCGCAGTCCTCTTTTTCATCCGTTCCGCCAAATAAGAGAATCTTTGCCTTAAACTCGTTTGCGGCACGAACGGCAACATCGGCAAATTTTTCTTTTTGCCATCGTTTTGTGAAATGCTTCGATCCCGGACATATTCCAATCACTTTTTCAAATTGATCTAAACGGAGCTTTGCCAGTTTTCCGGATGTTTCAAATAATATGGAGTCTGGGATAAAAATTTCCAAACCTTTATTATCGTTTTTGATTCCGTATTTTTCAACAGTTTCAATATATCGTTCTGCAACTGTCAAGGCATCTGTGTATGCATTCCGCTTCAAATTTACCAGAAGCCATCGTTCAAGTTTCCGTTTATCCATCACTACAACATCTCGTGCATTACATGCTGTGCGAAGTAGTTTTGTCCGAATACTGTCGTGAATATCAATGACGAGATCATATTGCTCTGCACGGAGTTGTTTTGCAAGTTCCTGCAATCCTTTGTATCCTGTCTGAACATCGTATTCGTGGACAATGGAAAGATGGTGGTTGAATTGCACCAGTTCGGCGTATTCCTTTCGAACGACAAAATCCACTCGAGAGTTATTTCCTACCGCTTTCCTGAGAATACGAAGCAGAGGCGAAGAAAGAATGATATCCCCAATGGAACTTAATCGGAGAACTAATGTTTTATGTGGTAATGGACGTGACATTGACTAAAAATAGTGTAACATTGCTGCAATTCCAAGAAATTGATTTTGGTTTACTGCAAAAGTATATTAAAAGAAAAAAGGATAGGAATTATGATTAGACCATCAACGGTAGCAGAACTGAAAAACAGTGGATATCATGTTCTCACCGTTAAAGATGAAATCCGAAACAATCTCATCAAAAAACTCCGAAAGAATGAACAACTTTTTCCTGGCATTGTTGGATACGAAACGACTGTCGTTCCAGCAATTGTGAATGCCATCCTTGCCAAACACGACATTATTCTCCTTGGGCTCCGTGGACAAGCAAAAACCAGACTGATCCGTCAGCTCCCATCACTGCTGGATGAATATATTCCGACTATTAAAGGAAGTGAGATCAACGACAATCCTTTTTCGCCTGTCAGTAAATTCGGTGCGGATCAGATTGCAAAGTTTGGCGATGAGACAGAGATAGAATGGATTCATCGTGATCGGCGTTTCAGTGAAAAGCTTGCAACGCCTGATGTGACCATTGCCGATCTGATCGGCGATATCGACCCGATTAAAGCGGCAACACAGCGGTTGCATTATTCACACAAAGGTGCCATTCATTTCGGGTTGATACCACGAAGTAATCGAGGAATTTTCGCCATCAATGAACTTCCCGATCTTCAGCCGCGCATTCAAGTCGGTCTCTTTAACATTCTGGAAGAAAAAGATGTTCAGATCCGCGGATTCAATATTCGAATCCCTCTCGATGTCTTTCTCGTTTTCACGGCGAATCCGGAAGATTATACGAATAGAGGAAGTATCATCACGCCATTGAAAGACAGAATCGATTCACAAATTTTGACGCACTATCCTCGGACATTGGAAGATGCGATTGAAATTACAGACCAAGAAGCATGGGTTGAACGGGACGGATTACATTTGCATATGCCCTACTATTTTAAAGAGATCATAGAAAATATCGCTTTCGAAGCACGGAAGAGCGAGTTTGTCGATCAAAAGTCTGGTGTTAGTGCGCGGTTGACCATTGCCGCTATGGAGAATCTTGTGAGTAATGCTGAACGAAGATCAATCGTCTTGGATGAAAAGCATATTGTCCCGCGAATGTGCGATCTTCCGCATGCATTACCGGGAATCACCGGAAAAGTTGAACTTGTTTTTGAAGGAGAACAAGAAGGATCAATAAAAGTAGGAAAAGCATTAATCGGGAAAGCGACACGCGAAGTGTTTAAAAAATATTTTCCTGATCCGCTGCAAAAGCAGAAGCGGGCTCCCCAAGGACAAGAACAAAAAGATACAAGCGAATATGCAAAGATTGTCTCCTGGTTCGAAGGAGGAAACTCAATTGAAGTTGCTGATGATATGCCATTTGAAGCATACTATGCAGAATTGAACCGCATTCCGACACTCTGCGATATTACAAAAAAATATTTCAAATTGGATCCAAGCAATCATTTCGATCTCGCTTCAGCGATGGAATTTGTTCTTGATGGATTACATCAAAATTCAAAGATCGCAAAAGACGAAATCGATCATGTCACACATTATAAAGATATGGTTGGAAGTATTTTTTCCGGCAAAGGGAAGTTTGAGGATTACGACTAGGAAAGCATTGGTGGATAACGCTAACTCTTGAAAATTATATTGAATAACTGATGTTACGCACATCTTTATTATTGAAAAAATATTTCGTCCCTAAAGGGACTTGAAAATTGATTCGCTTGATCTTCTACAAACATCTTGTCCCTACCGGGACAACAGAAAATACAAATTAGTTTATGCTTTTATTGGTTTTAAAAGCGCCGTAGGCGCGTAATATTTGTAGTACATTACGATTTCCAAATTGAGAGTCCCTTTAGGGACGAGATAAGAAGAATTTTCAGTTTTGCGTAACATCAGTGAATATTTGAGTGTGAAAAATTATCCAGTAAAACATTGTTGAATCATTGTGATGAATTATTAAAAATGCTTACTTCTAGCATTAAAACCGCAAGGCAAAATAAAATGCAATAACATAAATATAAACGAATCATTCTCCATTCATCATTATGCGTTCTCCATTTTTTTATTTCAATTTTCCATTGTCAATTGATAATTGTTAATTCAGTATGAAATTTTTATACAGTAAATGGAATGAAAATTCTTCCACCGACGAGCAGCGACTTGAACAGTTAACAAAACTGTTCAACTACCTCGTACTGCAGACAAGCGGTGATGTTGAAGAAGCTCTACAATGGCTCCGTCAACTTGCCGAAGAATACGGCATGTTTGATGAGAATATGTCCATGGAAGAACTCATCCAAAAGTTGAAAGAAGCGGGAATCATCGAGGAAGTGAACAGCAATTTCGAGCTGACAACAAAGGGTATACAGAAAATACGACAAGATGCTCTGAAAGAAATCTTCTCTTCACTGAAGAAGAATCCGATGGGTAATCATGAAACACCTAATACCGGCAACGGCGTTGAACGATTGAGCGAAACAAAAAAATGGACATTCGGAGATATGCCGACGAATATCGACCTTACTGCCACAATCACCAATGCCCTGAAACGTGACGGCATCGACGACTTCAATCTTCAGGAAGATGATCTTGAAGTGTACGAAACAGAAAGTCTCGCATCGTGCGCCACGGTACTGATGATCGATATTTCACACAGCATGATCTTATACGGCGAAGATCGGATCACTCCGGCAAAACAAGTTGCCCTGGCGTTGGCTGAACTGATTCAAACAAAATTTCCGAAAGATTTTCTTGCGTGCGTTACCTTTGGCGACGACGCCAGCCTGATCAGTCTGGCGGAGATTCCTTTCTTACAGGTGGGGCCGTTTCATACAAACACCCGGTCGGGATTGCAGATGGCGCGCAACCTGCTCCGAAAATGCGGTAATGTAAACAAACAGATCTTCATGATCACGGATGGGAAACCTTCTGCAATGTTCGACGATTCAGGGCGATTGTATAAAAATTCATTCGGTTTGGATCCAAAGATTGTCAATAAAACATTGGATGAAGCGGTTCAATGCCGTCGCGAAAAGATTACTATCAGCACGTTTATGATCGCGCAAGATCCTTACCTGATCAATTTCGTTGAGGAATTGACCAAAGCAAACAAGGGGCGCGCTTATTATTCTTCTCTGAACAACCTCGGGGAGTTTCTCTTCGTAGATTATATCCGTAACCGGAGAAAAAAATTCTAACCTCCTGTCGAGGATACGCTTTCCGTCACAAATCAGTAAAACAATACTATTAACTCTTGAAATTTACGTCCGATTCTGATACATTGACGCAGATTAATATTTACAGAATTTTCTTATCGGAGGAATTCAATGAAACGCATATCGCTGTTTCTTTTCATATTTACCTTCATCGTCCAAAGTTCCGGCGCACTGCCGAAATTTGCAACACGTCAGGGTGCAAAATGCCAATCATGTCACATTAATCCCACCGGAAAAGGGATGCGCAGCACATTTGGCTCAACGTACGGAAGAGAAGAATTGACGATGACTACCTACAAGGAGCAGACAGACATTGAGGAATTCTCTCCGATGTTAAATGACTTCTTCACAGTCGGAATCGATTACCGGACATTGTTCTACTATCGGGAACAAAATTCGTATTCGAGTTTCTTCCAAATGCAGGGAGATCTCTACCTTGATCTTCGATTGAATAAAAAATTCCGCATTTATCTGGACAAAGGGCTCTACAGCGGGTTCGAAGCATTCGGGCTTGCGAAAGTTCTCCCTTTAGAAGGCTATATAAAAGTGGGAAATTTTATTCCAGCATACGGTTTGAAAATGGATGATCATAATCTTTTAATCCGCAGCGGTGCATTCTTCCCTCTCAATCCCGCAATCGCCGGCTATCCTGGCGGTTTGGGATTTGGACAAGGAGCCGAAGATACCGGATTGGAATTTGGATTTAACCCAAGCATTTTCACCGTGAATATCGGATTATTTAATGGACGAAAAGGGGGGCTTGCCGGAACTGCCGGAACAAAAAACAAAGCGATTGCAATTCGAGCCGAGACAAATGTTCAAATGGATTTTATGAATTTCAACCTGGGTGGTTCTCTTTATAATTTGCCGACTGCCGGCGGTCCGGGAAAGACGCAGATCATGGGAGCGTTCGGTGTGTTTACATTCGATAATAATCTTACGTTGCAGGGAGAATTTGATATCATCACAACACACAATGCAACACTCAATAAACTTGTTTCGGGGAATATCCTGTATGCGGAATTGAATTACTTGGTATTGAACGGTGTTGACTTGAAGCTAGGATACGAATTTTACGATCCAAATGTCGATTTGAAAGACGGAACCATCAATCGATATACCATCGGTGCTGAGTTCTTCCCGCTTACCGGAGTTGAAGTGCGACCGCTCTATCGGATCAATCAAGAAAAACCAACTGAGTTAACGAACAACGAACTTCACGTTATGTTCCATTTTTATTTGTAAGAGGATTGCAAACCATGAACGTAAAAATTCTTTCCACCATTCTTCTTGTAATGATACTTTTTATCTCTGCTTGCGAAGATCAAGGTGATGATCCCGTTGCAGCAACTGTTCCGACACCTACGTTAACATCGGTGTCTCCCGATTCGGGTAAAACAAACGACACCATAACGGTTGTTGGTACAAATTTTGGCACCTCTCGCGGAAGCAGCACTGTCGCGTTCGGTGGAACAAATGCCGGAACATATGTTTCATGGAGTGCAACACAAATTAAAGCTGTCGTCCCTTCCGGTGTTTCGTCCGGAAGCATAAATGTTACTGTGAATGTCGGCGGAAAATCTAGTAACACAAAATCGTTCAAATCATTAGCCGCAGTCACATTGGTAAAATTTTCAACCGATATTTCTCCTCTTATTACTGCGTATAATTGCGCCAGTTGCCATCCTGGTAATGGTGGATTCAGTGTCGCATCCTATGCAACAATATTGGCAGGAGGTTCAACAGGAAATACGGTTATCCCGGGCAACGGAGCCGGAAGCAACATTGTGAAAAAACTGTTAGGTACAGCAGGATTTGGAAGCAGGATGCCGCAAGGAGGAACACCCATGTCCTCCGCTGAGATCCAGAAATTTATCGATTGGATTAACCAAGGTGCATTGAACAATTAATTATCTCTTCATGTATGAAAAAACTATTCTTCATTCTTTGTATCATTTTCACTGTTACAGCAGCACAAAGCAAAAAAGGCAAAATCTCTTTCAAAGAAGAGATTATGCCGATCTTTCAAAAGAAATGTTTGAACTGCCATAACACAGAAGATGAAAGCCCCAGCGGACTCTATTTGGACAGCTTCGACGAATTGATGAAAGGCGAAAGCAAACACGGTCCTGTTGTGAAAGCAAAGAAAGGAGAAGAGAGTGTTCTGATTATGAAATTACGAGGTACGGCATCATTCGGTAAACAAATGCCGCGGGGGAAAAAACCACTTGATGATGAATTAATCGAGTTAATTTCAACTTGGATCGATCAAGGCGCAAAAAATAATTAAAAAGGAAACTCCCTGATGAAGATAGTATCATCGATTTGTCTGTTTATTCTCCTTAGCTGCACCGTCACTGTTGCGCAGACGATTTCATATTCAAAAGATGTATATCCGTTGATCAAATCGAAATGTTTGAAGTGCCATGAAAAAGATGATGAGAATCCGAATAACTTTGCCATGGACAATGTAGCACTCATTAGAAGCAGCGGAAAGACAAAAGATATGATCATTCCCGGCGATGGCGCTAACAGTTATATAATCGCTAAACTGCTGCCGAAACCTCCAAAAGGAGCACAGATGCCGATCTTTTCGAAGAAAAAATTAACAGAGGATGAGGTCGATTTGATTAAACGATGGATTGACCAGGGTGCAAAGGACAATTGAGTTTTATTGTAGTGAGAAAAAAAACCTTGTCTGCGACAAGGTTTTTTTTGACTAATAATATTGTCGTACCTTTCAGAACTTCTATCCTTCAATCTCCTTCAACTGTTCCTTCACTTTCACCGCCGCAAGAGCATAACCGCCGTTATCAGAATCCACTAAATGCACATGGGCATCGCTGTAATTAAACAACAGACACGTAATTAAAGCATTCGATGCCACATGAATTCCATAGACTAATTTTCGTTCTTTAAATTTTTGCGCAAGATATCGTTCCAATTCTTCTCGCTGTAGAATCGAACCAGAAAGAACCTGACGGATCTTATCATCAAATTTCTTAAAGTCGGTGTTTTGAACCAACCGTTTCTTATAACTTCCCCATTCGGTTGTTTTCGTCTTATAGTTCACTGCCATTAACCATTTTCCCAATAACACATTCCAGCGGATCTTTAACCAATACCAAAGACGATACGCTTTCCCATTGTTGTACGAACGAATATTCGACTCACCGGAAAGAGTACCCTCACTGAGCGACATCTTTAAATAGTCTTGATGAACAGGATGACATTGCGTATCATCTCCATAGATCGTATTAATAGTGGCAAGCACCTCACGATAGATGGTGTTTTGCTCATCATTCGTTTTTCCGATCGCCTGCACGATTAAAGAAACAATCTCATCATGTGCACTCGGAATATTTTGCCATCGGCATTCCAGTCCAGAAAAATCCCCTTTCGACTCCACATCACCATCTTGAATGGAAAATTGTTTTGCAGCGACAGTATCTTTCAAACACTCTTCAGCAAATTGCAATCCTCCACCGCTGAATGCGGCTTGCGTAAACGAAGATGAAAGACGGCTTCGGGCCACCAGCACATCATATCCTCGTTCTCGAATAAAATTGATAGGAACAATACCAATACGCAACTCAATCCCATACAGATCCATTGCCATATTTTTTGTTGCTAACAATGCCTGACGAGTTTGTTCAACGAGTGATATGGGGATACATATTGCGGCGCCATCTCCTCCAAAAATAAACGGGATGGAAAATGACTTCGTGATATTCAACAGTGCCATGATGGTAGAGGCACCGATGAGATTTACTTCCTTGTACTTTCCCTGCAAAATCATTCCGGTGGAATTTTTTACATCCGATACGGCAACAGACCAATCATCCGGAAGTTTGCTATAGACATCGATATTGGAAAGATCGGCGAACCGATCGATGGCGGGAAGCTGCTCATAAAATGAGTCATTGCTCATTTGATATACTCTAACCTTTCATCAGTTTCAACGCATCAATTTCTTTGAGCGCAAGCATAATCTCCTGCTGCCGTTTCAAAAATGGAATGGTGTCAATTCCGTTCAACGATGCGTCCTTCATCTGAATGCGATTTTCAGCGAGATCGTTTTCCAAATGTTTCTTTTTGAGCGTTTTAATCGCACCAAGAGCTATCTCATACAACCGTGTTTCACTCACTCTGCTGCCGATCTTGCTCCATCGCTCTCCCAATTGATATCGGTTAAACGTTACGTTGGTCACGATCGATTTTCCCTTTTCATCTTTCACCATTTCCAGCAGATGATTAACGTCGACTTCACCCGTCTCGTCATAAAGAGTTAAAATCAGTCTAGTAATTTCCCTTGATGAAGGATGCGTAAAATTTTCCGGAGTGAGATTCCCGAACACAAACGGGATCATTTCTTTTGGATCTTCCAGTAGTGCGGAAAGGATCTCCTTTTCTTCCATTGGCATCTCTTCGGAGATGACTTTCCGTTCGTTCGTGGATCGTTCCTCTTCAGGAATTTCCGATTTTACTGTCTGAACAAATTTCTGAGGAACACGACGAGTCGATTTTTCCAATTCACCGTAGAGCGTTGATTCATACAGATTATATTTTTCGGCAACATCTTTAATAAAAAATGACCTCTTCAGCTGATCAGGGATCTTTGCGATTGATTGCACAAGCCCTCTGATCGCTTCGGTTTTTCCTTCCGGCGATTCAAACTTTCCGGACCGTAGGAATTCATTTGCTTTGTAATCGATGAAACTGACCGATTTTTTTAACAGCTCTTCAAACGCATCTCCGCCATTTTTTTGCACAAATGAATCGGGATCATCTCCCTCGGGAAGTTGCACAATGCGCACATCCAATCCACCTTCCAGAATAAGATCAACACCACGCATCATGGCATTTGCACCGGCAGAATCAGCATCATAGACAAGCGTAATATTTTTTGTATATCGGGAAATAAGTTGAATCTGTTCCGTCGTCAACGCCGTACCGCTGGATGCAACAATATTTTTCGTACCAGCCTGGAAAACGGAAATCAGATCGGCATACCCTTCTACTAATACGGCAAAATCACGTTCCCGGATTGTTTCTTTCGCCTGAGAAAGTCCGTATAACATTTTACTTTTATGGTAGATAGGAGTTTCAGAAGAATTAATGTACTTCCCCAGCGTGTCATCATCATATAATTTCCGGGCGCCAAATGCGATCACTCTTCCCGTGGTATTAAAGATGGGAAACATTGCTCTCCCACGAAACGTGTCATATTGAGTTCCATCATCTCTCCGCTTTACTAAACCGACTTTTGCGAGATTCTCCGGATCAATTCCCTCTTCCTGTGTTTTTTTTACAAGAGCATCCCAGCTGCGCAATGAATATCCAAGACCAAATGCCGTCATTGTTTGAGCGGTAAAGCCACGTCCGCGGAAATAATTAAGTGCAAATTCCCCTTCCGTTGTTTTGGTAAGATTATTGAAAAATGATCTCGCTGCAAACGACATAACGGAATAGAGTTTTTCTGTTTCATTTGCCGATTCATATGCCTCTTCTGTGCGAGTAATAGCGATTCCGGCACGTTCTGCAAGTTGTTCCAGAGCCTCAACATACGACGATTTTTCATATTCCATTACAAACTTCACAACATCGCCGCCGCGATGACACCCAAAACAATAAAACAATTGTTTGGCTGAACTGACACTGAATGAAGGAGTTTTTTCTTGATGAAAGGGACACAATCCAAGATAATCTTTTCCCCGCTTTTTCAGTTTCACATATGTCGATATGACATCAACAACATCGGAGGCAGCGCGAATCTCATCTATTTTCTCCTGCGGAATTTTCATGGAGAGAAGATAGTCAGAATTTGTTTGATAGTGAAATAATTTGAGATGCGTTGTTTTTTTTCTTATGTTTGGCAATCTAATCCGTTGCAGTTTTTTACTCCCACAACATACATTGAAAGGATTATATGAAAACAATCTCCAGTCGTTTGGCTTTTGTCATCATACTGCTTGCTGTCATCGTGTCATCTCAAACAGTATTCGCACAGTCTTTACCAAAAAAGACACACAGCCATGAAGTGTCATTAGACAGTGCAAAAAAATACATTGCGAACTTAAAAAAAGACGCAATGCAAATGAAGATAAAAGGTGGAATGTTTTATCGAGATGTGTTTGATAAAATGTTGGCACAAAAAGGGGTGATTGGATTGAGATTCTATTTTGGAAAAACTGACGATGGTAATCCGACCCTTATTGCTGTTGGAGTTGACAGTACAGGGAAAGATATGACGACAAGCACAATTGCAGAATCAATTTATCCATGTCCTCCTTTTTGCGATGTAACGACGGAATTGGGAAAATAATCAGGAATGAAAATCCCTATTTTTGCACATATAGCTTCTGCATTTTATCTTTTACCAGCAGTCGTTGGTTTAATACGTTGGAAAAATCAGAACAGATATCTGAAAATATTTACAATTTTCTGTATCTATTCAGTATTCCATATCATTGCTGAATTTATTCTGGGTCGATTCGGAATTTCAAATCAGGAGCTTTCAAATATCTATCGTTTAGTACAGCTTGAATGCATCTTTTGGTTATACTACCATTGGAGCCAGCGCCCTGTTGTGAAGCAGAGTCTCAAAGTTTTTGCAATGTTATATCTGCTCTTTTGGATAACAGATTTTGCCTTACATCCCTTTCCTCATGAATTCCAAGAATCCATCGCTACAGTTGCAAATTTTCTCATGCTTGCCTCCTCATTGATTATTATTGAACACTTGTTTCGGACGACCCATGAATCGATGTATTCACATTCTCTCTTTTGGATTGGAACAGGTATTATTTTGTATAGTGCAGGGACAATTGTTGTGCTCAGCATGAGCAATACCATTTTAAAGATGGGTATTGATTATTTCATATTGTTGTGGCATATCAATTGGGGATTCACAATTATTGCAAATCTATTTTTTACCAGGAGTTTTTGGTGCAAGATATTTTAGATGATTCAATCCTTGTCATAGTATTGGCAAGTGCAATTATTCTTTTATTTGCATTGGCATATGTTGCTGTTCTGGTATCAAGCAACCGAAGAATAATTGTTGAACAACAAAAGAAGTTCGACGAGGTCAAGAAGAGCGAACAGCGCTATAAAGCGCTCTTTGAGACCTCGTTGGCAGGGATGATGAAGTTCAGTTTTGCCCCATTAATCGTCTTTGAAGCGAACCAAACTATTTTGGATATGTTCAATGTGGAAACAGATTATGATCTTCAACGCGTTCTGAGCGACCTCCCCAATGGCCAAACCAATGCCATTGAAACAACGTTGAAACACAAAGGAATCATTGAATCCTTTGAGATTGAATTTGCAACAGCCAGCGGAATTAAACGAAGATTTCTGCTTTCGGCAAAAAAAGAAGAATCGGAAAATTTGGCTCATGCCGTTGTTGTGTTAATGACGGCTGAAAAACGAATCGGTTAAACAATTGACTGCGATGTTTGATCTTCATTACATTCTCTAATCTTGCATCATGCATTTTTTCCCAAACGATACGATTGCCGTCATTATTCTCTCCAGTAGTATCATTATTCTCTTTGCCGTAGCGTACATATTTATCTTGATCTTCAGCAATAAAAGAATCATCAATGAACAGCAAACCAAGATCGATGAAATCAACAAAAGCGAAGAACGGTATAAGGCATTGTTTGAAAATTCTCTCGCGGGAATGATGAAATTAGACAACCGCGCTATGAAAGTCTATGATGCGAATAGTTCCATGCTTGCTATTTTTCATGCTGATTCCATACCTGCTTTAGAAACCAGACTCAAGGAAATTCCGGAACAATATGTCAATGAAATTCGCACATTATTATCAACGTATGACCGTGTCACCGAACGTGAACTTCGAATGACTGGGCCAGATGGCAAAGAACAATGGCTACTGTTTTCTGCCAGAAATTCTCATGCAGATCAATTAACCCATGTTGTTATTCTCGACATTTCAGAAAAGAAACAGCTTGAACGGGCGTATGTTCGAGCGCAAAAAATGGAAACGATTTCTCTTTTGACCAACAGTGTTGCGCACGATCTTCAAAATATTTTTGCCCCAATCCAGATGTCGGTGCAGTCGCTGCACAAACATGTAACATCGAAAAAAGGAAGAACGATACTTACCACTGCACAAAAAAGTGCAGACGATGGGATGATTCTCGTCAAAACTATTCTTTCCGTCGGCGGCAAGGTTCCGATTGTTCGTCAAAAAGTAGAACTTGGCCGCATCATTAAACAATCTGTTGAACGATTTAATCGTAAAGCAAAAAAGAATGTCAAGGCAAGGGTACCACCAAAAATTCCACATTTTACAATTCTTGGTGATCAACAACGGTTGAATCAGGTATTTCTTAATTTGATGGAGAATGCAAGAGACGCAATGCCGAACGGCGGAACGGTGACAGTTTCATTAAAACGAATTGCACCGGATGATGTAGCACGGTTTATCGGGAAAAACGATTTTACTGATCATCTGGTAATGATATCCATTGCCGATACTGGAACGGGAATACCCGAGCAAGATCATGATAGAGTTTTTGAACCGTTTTATTCTACAAAACGTGACCGCGGAGGGACAGGATTGGGGTTATCGATTGTCCAAAGTATTGTGAAAGAGCACGGCGGGAGCATTGCACTGCAAAGTACTATTGATCATGGCACGATAATCAATGTCGTGTTTCCACTGTATCGGAACGGAAGAAAATGACCGTAAGTCAGAAAAACAAAAAACAGTTTATCAATGCATGGATTGTTGACGATAATATAAATTATTGCAAAGCCCTTGCCGAATCATTGAATTCCAGTAAAACAATACGTTGTGAAGCTTTTTTCCATTCGGCAGCATCAGCGCTTAAACAACTGTCATCAAAACCTAATCCTCCATCCGTATTGTTATTAGATATTAAAATGCCTGTCCAGACTGGACTTGATTCCATTGAACAAATTTTAAAGATTTCTCCGCATTCCATTATTTTGATGTTAACTGCCGTTGATGATGAAGAAGATATTAAAACTGCATTAAAACGCGGGGCTTCAGGATATTTATTGAAAACTTCCTCTTCTCAGGATATTATTCGTGGAATAGAAACAGCATTTCATGGAGGTGTCCCGCTCGATCCGATGATTACAAAAAAAATATTAAGCGCTCTTATTCCATCGACGAAAGAAAAAATAGAACCTCCGGAATATCACTTATCCAAACGGCAAGAAGAAGTCATTAAATTCATTGTGAAGGGACTGAGCATAAACGACATTGCTGAAATTCTCAACATCAGTCATTTTACCGTTGAAACACACATAAAAAACATCTATCACAAATTAAACGTCCACAGTAAACACACTCTCGTAGCCAAAGCGTACGACCATCACCTTGTCGATTAAAATTCATCAATAACCGTAATTTGAGATATACCCAGATTACGGTATTGATAATCCCTGCTGGAATTATTAACTTTTTAAAGAAATTTGATGCCTTCTGCTATAAAAATCGAATAAGAATCTTGTTCTTATTTGCTATATATGATTTTAACCAATGTTTTCCCCGCATTGAGAATAAATCAACAAACAATTCGAGCGAGAAAATATGAGCCACCGATATGGCGCAATAAGTTTCGCTACCTCTCTCCTTACCGTTGTCATTGGTTCTGCCGCTCTTGTAGGATGGTTCTTTAACTTTCCACTGTTGACGAGTTTTTTTCAACAATATATTCCCATGGCACCCAATACTGCTGTTGGTTTTGTACTATTGGGAATCACTCTCTCAATTTGTTCACGCAATTCCCAACCCTCAACCGTCATTCGTAGAACAAGTCGCCTCTTGGTATTGTTTGTATGCACTTTCACTTCGCTTACCATCGCAGCCCATTTCGGAATTTTTCAGGATTCTATTGATTCAATGGTCTTAACGGTACAGGATTCTTCATCGGGTCAGTTTCCTATCGGAAAGATGGCATTTTTTACTGCCATCTTATTCATCTGTGCATCGGTATCATTGTTGTTGCTGACCGTGCAACGTCGCGCCGATATGTTTGAAAATATTGCTTTCACACTTTCGATTATTGTCTGTACGCTGGGAATATTATTTTCCATCTCCTACGCAATCGGCACGCCAATGTTTTATGGTACATCCACTATCCCACTTGCATTAAATACATCAATAGCGTTCGGTGCACTAGGTATTGGAACTATCTTTCTTATTCTTCAGCGGGAAAATGTTCGAAATTCAAACAACCACATTTCAACCGATAAAAAAATATTATCCGGTTTCAGTCTAGCCCTCGCATCGGTGCTCATCGTCAGCCTTATTTCATACCAAAACACAATGCGTTCTGTTGGCGCCAGCAGCAACGTCATCCGTACGTACAGCGCGTTGGAACATCTTGAATCGTTGATTTCACTGGCAAAGGACGCAGAAACTGCATCGCGTGGTTTTGCCATTACACACCAGGAACACTTCCTTGAACCATACATTAATTCCGTAGAAACAATTCCTGAATTACTGCAGACATTGAAAATATTATTTGCTGAAGATTCCCAACAAGTTGAAGCGCTTCAGACTGTCGAATCGCTCCTCAGCAGTCATAATACTATTCTTCAGAATGAAATTTACCTCGTTCGAATGCAGCGATATGATGAGGCGAAGACCCTTATCATTAATGGACATGGGCATGTCTTTATGGATTCATTGAGACAGGTGATTACCTTGATGGAGTCACGGGAAAATAGTCGGTTAATACAACAGACCTCCGATCGCAATTTTCGAATAGAGGAAACCATTTCTACCAATATTGCGCTTATTGTAGTTGTGCTGATCATTTTTGGATTTATGTTTGTGGGTATTCAGCAGGATCTGACTGGAAGGAAAGAGGCAGAAGAAAAACTTCGACTGGCAAATGAATATCTGGAAGTTCGGGTTACTGAGCGGACTGAGATGCTTCGAAAAAGTGAAGAACGTCATCGCCATACATTGGATAATATGCAGGAAGGTTGTCAGATTATCGATTTTGATTTCCGGTATGTCTACATCAACAATGTTGCCGCAAAACAAGGTCATCAAACTACACAAGGATTGCTTGGAAAGAGAATGATGGAAATGTATCCGGGAATTGAGGAGAGCGATTTTTATAAAAAACTTCAGATGTGTTTACATCATCGCAACCATATTCAAATGGAAAATGAGTTTAAATTTGCCGATGGAACGGTTGGATGGTTCAACCTCAGTCTTGAACCTGTTCCCGAAGGAGTGTTTATTCTTTCAGTTGATATCACACAACAAAAAAAACTGAATGCAAAATTACGTTCCTATCACGACCATTTGGAAGAAATGGTCAAAGAGCGGACAAAACAAATTGAAGAATTGCAGCAACAGTTCAGGTCACTATTTGAATCTGTTCCGGGGTTATTTCTCGTATTGAAACCGGATCTCACTATAGAAGGCGCAAGCGATGCGTATCTGGAAGCAACAATGACCAAACGTGAAAATATTGTCGGCCAGCATCTGTTTGAAGTATTTCCCGATAATCCTAATGATCCCGCTGCCGATGGAGTAAAAAATCTCCACGAATCGTTGACTAGAGTCTTAGCGACCGGAATGAGCGATACTATGGCGATTCAAAAATACGATGTCCGGAAACCGGAAGCAGCAGGCGGCGGATTTGAAATACGATATTGGAGTCCGGTAAATTCTCCGGTCTTTAGTTCCGAAAAAAAGATTGCATTCATTATCCACCGTGTGGAAGATGTGACAGAATTTGTACTGAACAAGCAAGACCATGTGCATAAAGAACAGTCGCCGGAGATGCTATCACGATTGGAAAAAATGGAAATTGAGATATTCCAAAGAACGCAGGAGTTGCAAAAACTGAATCAGGAACTACATCGATCCAATAGCGAACTTGAAGCGTTCTCCTATTCTGTTTCCCATGATCTCCGTGCGCCGTTACGTCACATTAACGGATTTATTGATCTCTTACAAAAACAGACAACCGATACGCTGAGTGAGAAAGCAACTCGATATCTAACCATTATTGCAGATTCTGCAAAACAAATGGGGCAACTCATTGACGATTTGCTCGTATTCTCCAGAATGGGAAGATCAGAATTGATTTCTACTAATGTAAACTTAAATGAAATCATCACTGAAGTAATTACTTCCTTTGCTCCAGACATCAAAGACCGTACGATCGATTGGAAGATCGCACAACTTCCGGTCATCACAGCCGATGCTGCAATGATGCGTGTGGTGTTAATGAATCTGCTCGCTAATTCAATAAAATATTCCCGTGGACGTGAACAAGCGGTGATCACAGTCCGTCACGAAATACAAAATAATTCGCATGTTTTTTCCGTCAGTGATAATGGCGTAGGATTCGATATGCAATATCGCCACAAATTATTCGGAGTCTTTCAACGCTTACATTCCAGTTCACAGTTTGAAGGTACAGGAATCGGTCTTGCGAACGTTCAACGGGTCATTCACCGTCACGGTGGTAAAACGTGGGCTGAAGGAGCAGTGAATGAAGGTGCAACTATTTATTTTTCATTACCATTAAATTCGAAAGGTTAATGAATATGGATCAAAAATTTAAACGTATCCTTTTAGTAGAAGACAGCATACGCGATGCTGAATTAACTTTGGAGGCACTTTCTGACAATAACCTCGCCAATGACGTTATTCATTTATCTGACGGCGAACTGGCATTAGATTATCTGTTCTATCGTGGAATGTATACAGAACGGAAAAAAGAAAATCCCGCAGTAATTCTGTTGGATATTAAAATGCCGAAAGTAGATGGTATTGAAGTCCTTCGCCAACTAAAGTTGTATCCGGAAACGAAAACTATTCCGGTTGTGATGCTCACTTCGTCGCGTGAAGAAAAAGATCTCTTAGAAGCATATAATCTCGGCGTAAATGCTTATGTCGTTAAACCAGTAATTTTTTCAGATTTTACAACTGCGGTACATCAGGTAGGCTTATTCTGGGCGTTAATCAATGAAACACCTCCGGGGAATTAATTATGAATCGTTCATGAGATGACCAAAAAATGAATTGTGCAGTCACTCGAAATGATGAGTATAGGAAATTTTGAAAGAACATGTCTATGGGAAAACTAATATCAATTCTCCATCTTGAAGATAGTATAGCTGATTATGAATTGGTGAACGCATTCCTCACAGAAAGCGGTTTAAACGTCAATATAATCCGAACAGAAACAAAAGAAGATTTCCTCAACCGATTACAGACGGAACATTACGACCTCATCATTTCGGACTTTTCTCTACCCGCCTATGATGGTAAATCGGCATTATTCGATCTCCAAAAAATACATCCTGATATTCCATTCATTTTTGTCTCCGGCAACATCGGAGAAGAATATGCCGTTGAAAGTCTGCAGCAAGGAGCAACGGACTATATCCTTAAGAATAATTTAAAACGGTTGCCATCCGCCGTAAAGAGGGCGTTAACGGAAGCAGTAGAAAAGCGTCATCTTAAGACAATCGAACGTGAATTGAAGGACCGGGAGAAATTCATACAAAAAATTATGGATACAACACCCAATATTATCTATGTGTATGACCTTCGCACGGATGTTATTGTTTGGGTGAATAACAGCATACAACAAGCACTTGGATATTCTCCGAATAACATTATTCAACAAAAAGATGTTGCCAAGCAAATGCTGCACCCCGAAGACCATGCAAAATTCATTGCAATCGACACTTGGCATAAACCTTCGATTGGAGGAGAAGTTGTCGATTTTACCTATCGGATAAAGCACTTTGAAGGAAACTGGCGGTGGGTGTATTCCCGAACGACAATCTTCAGCACTGATGAAAACAAGATACCTGTTCAAATTCTAGGAGTTGCCGATGATGTTACAGATAAAAAGGAATTGGAAGCACGGTACTACCGTTCACAACGGATGGAAAGTATTGGCGAACTTGCCGGCGGTATTGCGCATGATTTGAACAATGTTTTTGGTCCAATGTTATTAGCCATACCGTTACTGCAACGGCAATTGCATGATGAGAATAGTAAAAAATTCTTGGCAATGATAGAAGGGGGTATTCACCGCGGCACAAATATGGTGAAACAAATTTTACTTTTTGCCAGAGGAGCAAACCAGGAAACAACGGTCTTTTCGCCGAAATCGATTCTGCAGGAAATTGAAAGCATTATAAAAGAAACATTTCCAAAATCTATCGATGTCCGTGTCATGATGGACACCAAAACCGACATGATTATGGGAGACCATACACAACTGCATCAGATACTATTGAATCTTTGTGTGAATGCCCGCGATGCCATGCCGTCAGGGGGTGTTCTGTCTTTACAATGTAATAATTTTCAACTTTTAACTTCACGTTCGGCACAAGGACGTGTCATTAAACCAGGCTCATATATTCAAATCACGGTGGAAGACACGGGAGATGGAATACCGACTGAAATTGTGGGAAAAATTTTTGATCCATTTTTCACGACCAAGGAAATTGGTAAAGGGACAGGGATAGGCCTTTCAACAGTGCAGTCCATCGTACAAAACCACAGCGGTTTTATTGAGGTGGAAAGTACGGTTGGAACAGGATCGAAGTTTAAAGTATATTTGCCCTCCCGCACAGTACATACTCAAAAAGACATTGAACAACCATCGGTAATCCCATTTGGACATGAAGAACTTATTATGATTGTTGATGATGAATCATCCATGCTTCAGATTGCAAAAGAAGCATTGGAATCAAGCAACTTTAAGACTATTACCGCGCGAGACGGCGCAGAAGCAATTGCACTCTTCACAAAACTGAGTAATGAAATTCAACTTGTTATTTGTGATATGATTATGCCTCTGTTAGATGGTTCCAAAACCATTCCTGTCCTTAAAAAAATAAAACCGTCGATAAAAATTATCATCGCCAGCGGTAATCCGACCATGCATATTGAAAATGAAATGATGAAGGAGTATGATGCCGTAATGCTGCCAAAACCGTATACAGTCCAAAAATTATTGAACACAATACACTCAACACTTTCAGGATCTCAATAAGAGAATGGAGTTTTTGAAGTAGTTCTGTAGGTTTGTAGCGTAGTTGCAATACAAGAATATAATCCATAGATGGCAATTCCCATTCCACACCAAAACATTACCTCACCCATCGTATAACTATACTCGATCAATCTCCATTCATTAAGGAGATTTGCCCAATCATGATGCGACATGCTCAACCCTCCGATTAATGGAAGTTGCAACATACCGGCATCTTTGATATATAGACTAACATCTACAATGCTGACACCGGTAAAAAAGAGTGCAACATTCGATAATATGGATTGTTCCCTTTTGGCAACAAAGAACCAGATCAACGGAATCAATATCTGATTTATCGAACCACCCAGAATAGATATTGTCCTTCCGAATAGTGAAAAGATCAGATGCCCAGCTTCATGGATATAAAGAAGAATGAGATGAATCAGCCAGAGAAGATGAGGGGGATCGAATGTCCGCGTAGGAGTATAAAGGTGAAATGGAAGAAGAATTACTATATAAAGCAATAAACCACAACCAAACAGCATAATAATTAAATTCGATTTTGCCATGGGATTGTAAAAATAAAAATCCCGCACGAGGCGGGACTTTGTCTATGGTTATGATGCCACTTCCACTTTTTCTTTCTTGTAGGTTTTCTTGCGCTGTACGCTCTTCCGTTTCCGCAGATATTTTTTCTCAATCTGTTGTTGATCGGCGGAGACTTTTTTCTCCTCCTCCTCAACATCCGGATATTCATAAATCTCGTACTTAAAATTACGCATGATAATATTGTTGCCGTTTCTTCCAAGCACATATTGCGGAAGAATCGGAATTTTTCCCCCGCCGCCGGGAGCATCAATCACATAGGCAGGTATCGCCAATCCGGATGTATGGCCGCGAAGCTTGTCCATAATCTCCAAACCGACGCTGACTGGTGTTCTGAAATGATTTGCCCCTTTGGTAATATCCGCCTGATACAAATAGTATGGACGAACGCGAATGGCAAGCAGTTTACGCATCAATTCAAGCATCACATCAGGATCATCGTTGACACCTTTCATCAACACAGCCTGATTTCCCACAGGAATTCCGGCATCAGCAAGCATTTCGCAAGCGCGTTTTGCTTCCGGTGTAATCTCCCAGGGATGGTTAAAGTGTGTGTTTACATATACTGGATGATATTTTTTTATCATATTCACAAGGGCGGGTGTAATACGCTGCGGAAGCACGCACGGCATCTTTGTGCCAAGACGAATAATCTCCACATGCGGAATTGCGCGGAGCCCGGCAATTATTTTTTCCAACATTACGTCCGTCAGCATCAACGGATCGCCACCGGATAATATGACGTCGCGAATCTCAGGATGCGCTGCGATATAGTCCAAACCGGTTTGAATATATTTCATACTGATTTTGCCAGAATCTCCTACTTTGCGTTTGCGCGTACAAAATCGGCAATACATGGAACATTGGCTTGTCGTTAAGAAAAGCACTCTGTCTGGATAACGATGGGTAATACTGGGAACAGGGCTGTGAGCATCTTCGTTCAGCGGATCATCTGGGAAGCCGTCTTCTTCCAATTCTTTCGCATCGGGAATACATTGCAGCCAGATCGGGTCGTTAGGATATCGTATCAGACTTAAGTAATATGGATTGATACGAATATGAAACAGTGAATTCAGTTTTTCTGCAAGTTCTTTATCAAAACCGAATCTGTCCACAAGATCTTTACCGCTGTCAACGCTTGCTCTTAGCATTTCCTGCCAGAGTTCCATAAAAAGTGCCTTCTATTGTGATAAAATATGAATTTGTAAAAAATCTAAAGGTACTTGCCGTAGATGACCAAGTCATCATTCGGTTTATAATATTCTTTTATATGTGCTAGCTTTTGAAACTTCTTCCGCTCATAAAACTGGCGCGTATTATCGTACTTCGATGTCGATGATGTTTCGGCAATCAACAATCGCCCTCCTCTCTGTCGCAATACATCCTCCGTATAATTCAACAGCACTGTTCCAATCCCCTTACTCTGTGTTGTCGGATCGACAGCGATCCAGTAAAGATCGAATGTTGCAACCGTTGCGGGTGTTGGTCCGATACAAATATACCCTGCAACTTTTCCTTCCCCGTCCACATACGAAAAAATTTCGTAATCCTGCTGGTTTGGATCGTTCAGATAAATTTCAAGCAGTTCAACAGCAATACCGATCTCTTCTTGACTAAATACCTCCGTAGCAATGACAATGGAACGTATCGCATCAAAATCCTGCCGTTCCGTTTTCCGTACTAACATTACTTTTTCTTTTCTTTATGCCGCTCAACGGCAAAGCCGACAATCTTTCCGATCGCATCGGCATACGACAACCCGTACGTTTTAGCTGAACGAAAATATCCGGCATCATCCGAAAGATCCGGGTTTGGATTGACTTCCAGTACAAATGGTTGCATTGATTTCGAAAGACGGATATCAACCCGAGCATAATCCCTGCAACCCATGAGTTTGTATGCACGAAGGGCAACATCTTTCACTTCCAACGCAACGTTATCCGGTAATGGTGCCGGGCAAATTCCTTTTGTTCCTTCAAACTCTTTCGTTCCATCCATCCATTTTGCATCGTAGGTAACAATTTTCGGATAATGGGCAGGCAATCCAGAAAAATCTATCTCAGAAATCGGAAGAACCAATGGAGGATCATTTCCGATGATTGCAACATTCAATTCTCTTCCCTCAATATATTCTTCAATCAGCGCCGGTTCTTCAAATTTCTTGACAATAAAGTCTATGCGTTCTTTCAACTCATCAAATGTATTGACGATGGAATTATTATCGATTCCAACGCTCGCATCTTCAGCACTCGGTTTCACAATAATCGGAAATGATAACTGGAAATTCTGCGCCGTTAACTGATTCACGTCTGCGACTAGTTTGAATTTTGCAGTTGGAATTCCGTTGTGCAACAAATATTCTTTTGTCCGAGCCTTATTTAAACATGTACCGAGTGTCCAAGGACCGGAACCGGTATAAGAAATGCCAAGCAGTTCATAAATACCAGCAACATGCATTTCGTGAATGGCATTGTCACCCAAACTTTCCACCATATTGAAGATCACTTCGGGCTGCATCGCTTTGATATATGCTAAAAAACGATCCAGATCATCAGACATATTGAAGATCGAAGTCTCATAACCGATTGCGCGGAGTGCGGTTTGAATATCCTCTTTCTCTTCAATCACACCCACTTCAGAAAGATCAATTCTCCCATCCGATTTGGCTGCAGATACCCACACACCGCTATGTCCATGATCGACCCCCGAGGTAAACGCAAACTCTCGACCATTATCGGTCTCGATTGTCGGTTCATTATAGATAATCGCTATGTGAACAGGTGTTGACATTATTATAGATTGTATCGCTTTATCCCCGCATCCAGCACTGCATTTAACATCTCGTTATAATTCAATCCTGCCATTCTTGCCGCTTTGGGAAAACATGAATTATCTTCAATTTTCGGAAGAATTCCAGGCAAAGGGTTAATTTCAATGATATTTGGACTGCCATTTTTGTCTAACCGGACATCGATTCTAGACCAATCCCTACAACGAAGGGCGTTATAGGTATTCCGGCAAAGGACTTCTATATCCGTTTTTAGATGAGTATCAAGTTTAGCAGGACATTCAAAAATCTCGAGTGGATTGGAAGATTGATCCCATATCCATTTTGCTTCGTACGAGTAGATCGGGTTCACTCCACTTGGTAGCGAATCAAATTTTATCTCGACAATTGGAAGAACTTTCAGCTCATTTCCATTCCCCAACATTGCAACGGTAAATTCCCTGCCGGGTAAAAATTCTTCGATCAACGCTGGTTCATCATATTCTTCCAGCACCTTCGTCACCTGCTCAACCAATTCTTTAGTGGAATGGACAAGCGATGAATCAAAAATACCTTTGCTTGAACCCTCAAAGAGTGGTTTGACCATTGCTGGAACCGGAAAATTCAATGATTGAAGTTCTGAGAGAGAGGATATGACGGCAAATTTTGGATTAGCGATGTTATAATACGAGAGAATTTCTTTTGCGCGGGACTTATCAAGGCAAATACCAAGCGTGAGAGGATCAGAACCGGTATACGGGATGTTCAACATCTCAAGTATCGCAGGGATTTGTGCTTCACGTGATGCTCCGAAACGCCCTTCAGCAATATTAAAAACAATATCCGGCCGCGATGACCGCAAAGTATCAAATGCATCTTCATCAGCTTCAATAAGAGAGACGGAGTGGCAAAGGGAAAGTGCATTACGTACGGCGTGGATAGTTTCGATAGTATCCCATTCCGCAAATGCATCTGCGCTTGGTGTGACTTGTATTTGTGTGTGAGTCGTTTGTTGATGTTGACTCGAAGGTTGAGCGACGCTCGCCGCGTCTTCGTTCTCTTCCTTCTTCACGTTGTAGACTAATGCTACATCCATTCAGAAGAGTACCAAAAAAATATTTTGGTTACCTTTCACAGTTTGTTTGAAATTTTTTTTATCATCATGCCGTCGCTTCGCATTTCGCTTCTCCCATGATGATGGTCGATCACTTTTTGTATCAAAGAACGTTCGAACGGTCTTTTTGACACCCTCATTTCACTACTAATATACGGAATTATACAGAGTTGTCAAGAGGTTGCGACACTTTTTCAGGTGGATGACAGATTTTTAATTTGTGGTGGGCCGAGGTTACGTTGAGAGATAATTTTAAAAAATAAATTTCCCGTCGTCAGATTGTGAGACGGGAAGATGATGCACTGAAAAAAATATTATTACCGAACTTTGACAACAACCATTGTCATGTCATCATGCTGTTCAGAATCATCTGCATATTTTTTTGTGTCCCAAACAATAATATTAGAATCGATCTCAAAAATGAAACTATTGCCACCCTGAGCGAAGCGAAGGATCTGAGCAATCCACAAAATTTTTTCCAAAAAATTTGTGCAACAAAAAATCTGAGAATAAATTCAGATTCTTCATCCCGATATCCTTCGCTCCGCTCAGGATTGCATCGGGATTCAGAATGACCGTTTTTTTAGTGTTTTTGAGATGGGTTCTAATTATTTCTTCTGAAGATTTCTCTTTGACTGCAGATCGTTGAGGGGATAAAACATATTAACGAATAAAAATGTTTCTCTATCTACGATAAGAAACCGGACCTGTTATTGTGATTATCCTACTCGCACAAATGATAACAACTCTTTAAAGACAAATTCGAATTCTTTACGAATATTTTTGTTTTCTGTGCGGGTTAAATGCGGATCTCGTTCTACCAACGCAAATGCTTCTTTTCTTGCGACATGTAGGATATCCGCATCAGTGATGATATTGGCCAGACGAAATCCGGGTAAACCGCTTTGGCGCGTGCCGAAATATTCACCGGCACCGCGCAATTCGAGATCTACTTCTGCTATTTTGAAACCGTCATTTGTTTCTACCATTGTTTCCAATCGCTTTTTTGTCCCGTCAACTTCGCGATGTGCTTCGGCCCGATTCGATGCAAGCTGCAATGTCTTTTTGGTGTAATGCTCATCGGTAACTAAAATGCAGTAACTCTGTTCTGCTCCACGGCCAACCCGTCCGCGCAATTGATGAAGCTGGGAGAGTCCAAACCGTTCTGCATTTTCTATAATCATAATCGTAGCATTCGGAACATCAATACCGACTTCGATAACTGTTGTTGCTACAAGAATGTGAATTTCATTTTTTTTGAAGCGCTGCATCAATTCATCCTTCTCTTCGGATGATAGACGTCCGTGAAGCAATCCAAGTGTATATTCCGGAAAAATCTTTTTACGTAGATATTCAAACTCTTTTGTAGCCGCTTTTAGGTCAATTTTCTCCGATTCCTCAATTAACGGATACACAACATACGCCTGTCTCCCCTGTTTCACTTCGTTCCGAACGAATTGAAATATTTTACTCTTGTCTTTCTCAAAACGGACAGCAGTTCGAATTTGTTTTCTGTCTTTTGGCAATTCATCAATAACGGAGAGATCAAGATCGCCATACACCGTCAATGACAGTGTCCGCGGAATAGGTGTCGCTGTCATCACCAACACGTCCGGATTTTGTTTCCCCTTCTCACGCAAAAGTGCGCGCTGTGAAACACCAAATCGATGCTGTTCATCTATTACGACAAACCCCAGATTAGCAAATTGGACATGCTCCTGAATCAATGCATGTGTTCCGATCACAATGGTTGCAGTTCCTCGGCGAATATCCTCCAACACATCATCACGTAGTTTTTTCTTTTGTCCGCCAACAAGGAGTCGAATATTAACGGGAATATCCTTTAGGAAATTTCGAATACTTCGCCAATGTTGTTCGGCGAGAATCTCTGTTGGAGCCATGAGTGCACATTGATAACCATTCTCAATAGCAGTCAGCATCGCAAATAATGCAACAATTGTTTTACCGCTCCCGACATCCCCTTGCAACAACCGGTTCATCGGTACAAGCTGCTGCATATCTCTGTGTATTTCCTGAATCACGCGATTCTGTGCAGAAGTCAATTCAAACGGAAGGGAATCCTTCAATGTAGTTGTCAGATTCCGTTTTAGACTAAACTGAATTCCCTTCAATTCTCCTTTAAGTTCACGTTTGCGATAAGCCATCAGTAACTGGAAATAAAACAATTCATCAAACTTCAAACGCCGCAATGCATGATCAAGTTCAGCGTAGGATTTTGGAAAGTGAATCATTTTGATGGATGAAGAGATATCAAGCAGCGTATTCCGTTGAAGAATCTCTCGAGGAAGGTGTTCTGTTAATGCATTGAGATTATTCGTAATCGCATTTTTAAGAATTCTTCTGAACCCGCGATTATCCAATCCTGCATTGCGTAATACTTCACTGGAGGAATATTTTGGTATGATTGCGCCGGTATGCAGCAGTGAGTTCCAATCCGTTTCGTCCTCTTCATCCTTAGTTTTTAATCTGTCAAACTCTGGATGAATGAACTGAACACGATTGTATTTATCGAGCTCAGGGACAGATGACACAGCAAGAATTTCTCCCGGCTCAAATGCTTTTTGGAACCATTCTACACCACCGTAAAAAACGCAGCTGACGTATCCTGTTTCATCTTTTATCGTAAGAAAAAATATTTTTTTTCTATTCCTGGTATATTTTACTTCAGAGCGAAAGACCGAACCGATCACCGTCACCTCATTACCAGATTCGACGAGTTTTGGAAGATCTTTGATCTTAGTGATACGCGAACGGTCAAGATAGTCATACGGAAAGTAATACAGAAGTTTTTGCAGGGAATCGATACCAATTTCTTTCAGCACCGATGCGCGAACAGGGCCGACCCCTTTAACGTATTGAATTTCCGTGGATGCTTGTCCGTTCATCGCTTGCGGAATGTTGGTGTGTTCCATCCAGAAGGAAGGCTAAATGCAATGCGTTGATTCGAGAACGAAACAACCAGAGAATCATTAGTGAATGCTTCTACAACAGCTTCTTTCAAATCAGATGCGTGTACGGAATCAATATACAATGTCAGACTGATTCCATCGTCTGAACGTTCAAGCAATGTCTCAACATCGCGTGATTGCCACACGCGCTGTTGTATACGTTTCAACGGAAGTTCTTTGATTGCACGTTGTTTTAGAATAATTCTTTCATCCTTTGCCAGTCGGGAAACAATCATTTTTTCTTCTGAAGCCCCCTCGGATGCTTTCTCCTTCGCCATGATCCGATCCCCTTTTTTAGCCTGTTCACTCGTTGACTCCGTTTTATATTGTGCACCCACAGATTTGCTAATCATCACCACTTTTCCAATCAACCAAATTGCCGATGAGTTCTGAGATGACGCAACTTCATCAGACAATGCATCGGCTTCTGCAATTGCTGCTGTTGGAGGCTGCTCTTGTTGAGGGACAGAAACAGCACCGGATGAAGATTGCGTCGTACGATCGATACTTTCTCCCACGGCAATTTCTTTCCCATGTAGTTGGGAAACAGTTTGTTCTCTTTTTAATCTCGTTTCACTTTGTTTTGTCCTACGTTCAGCTTCTATAGCATGATCATCTCCTCCGTGGGATTCAACGTCGTGCTCAACTGTATCTTGTTGCGGCGTCAAAACAACCTGTTGATCATGAAATCTCTTTGGAGCAACGAGATCACTGAACCAGATTTGATACAAACCGATGCCAATGGCAATAATAACAACCGCAGCGGCAAGCCCTATATATTGATAGGAATAGAATTGCGCCGCTCGTTCACGTCTTAATTTCTTTCGGAGCCGTGCTTTCATCATATCTCTGCCATACCGGCGAATGCCGGCGGCGATCTCAAACTCTGCTTGCAGTTTTTCCTTACACGGTTCACATTCGGCGATCTCTTCATCCAATCTCTTTTTTTCATCCGCAGAAAGCTGACCGAGAACGTACCGCTCTACAAGTTCATCGTCATCTGTCCAATATATTTTGTTCGATTCATTCATAGCACATCAATAGTCAAGTAGGTATTATTGCCGATCTTCAGATAATAATCCTGTTTCATTCAATATCTTTTCCAGCATTTTTTTGCAAGTATATTTTTTTGATTTCACCGTCGCAGCATTGGCAAATCCCATTTGCATTGCAATATCTTCCTGCGATAATTCGTCCCAGTAGTAAAATATCAACAATGTTTTACATGGGTCGCCCAGTTTTTCCATCGCGTCGGCAATAACGCGAGAACGTTCAGTCTGGATTAAATCATCCAGCTGCGATCGGTCGGTCGATTCGAACGAGTCATGATCAAATTCTGTCGCGGGCTCTCTCAACTTTCGCATCCGCTTGCGCGACCAGATATTCTTTGCAACGGCAAAGAGAAACGTACTCAACTTTGCAGAGTATTCAAACCGTCCGCTTTTCACGCGCTCCCATAATACAATCACCGATTCCTGCAAGACATCGTCCGCATCATCTTCACTTCCGTTGTTCCGCATCACAAGCGATGTGATCGCTTTTTTATTCTGCTGATACAGGAATATCAATGATTCTTCATCCCCCTTCTTCATCAGGTCGATAATTTTTGCATCGTCGTTAAGGAAAAAGAGAGTCGGCTTCATTGACCTTTCATCAGTTAATGACATGTATCAGCAATAGGTGAACAAAAGAAATTACGCATTCCAATCCACAAAATCCAAAGGAGGCTTTATGAAAACCAAACTCACTGCACTTATTGTGTTGATTTCAACGATTACCGCCATCGGCATGACATTACACGCACCGTCCCCGGTGATGACGCTCAATGGAAAACTGAATTGTCCCGTTGTCTCCGAAAAAGGAGGAACTGCATATTTACAACTGACGCTAACCACACCAAATATACTCGGGGATTCAAAACGGACACCAATGAATCTTTCTGTAGTGATCGATAGAAGCGGCTCAATGAGCGATCAACATAAAATGGAATATGCAAAGAAAGCATTTGCTACGCTCATTGACCAATTACAGCCGCACGATATTCTGTCCCTTGTTATTTATGACGATGTCGTTGACGTGCTTCGACGCGCAAAGAAAGTGGGAGATGATAAAAACTCCATTAAAAAGATACTGGATGAAGTGTACCCCCGCGGTTCCACAAATCTTGGCGGAGGATTAATGGAGGGATTAAAACAGGCAAAAATATTTGTCGGGAAGGAATTTGTCAATCGGGTGGTGCTCTTGTCTGACGGACTAGCGAATGTCGGCGTAACTGATCCATCGGAACTCAATAAGATTGCACGACGACACCGCAATCAATCAATCTCCATCACTTCCATGGGGGTCGGATTGGATTATAACGAAAATTTGATGATGGGAATTTCAGAAAGCGGCGGGGGGAACTATTACTTTATTGAGCATCCGAATTCTCTTTCATCAATCGTTCGCCAAGAATTTGATATGGTCTCATCAATATTGGCTCAAAATAGCGCGATCTATCTTTCACTAGGAGACAATGTCCGCGTGAAGGATGTTGTCGGATGTGAATTCAAGAATGAATCTGAGCGATATATTATTCCAATTGGCGATTTATATGCAAATGAAACCCGTGAACTCACCATAGAACTTTCCATTCCCGCCGGAAGCGGAAAACGAGTCGTTGCATCAGGCGAATTACGATATGAAAGTGCACAGATTATAGCGTCATTCCCAACATTTATTGCTCACGTAAGTTATACAAAAGATTTTGCCGAAGTGGAAAAGAACCGAGACATCAACACTCAGGCAAAAGCAGATATCGCAGTTTCAGCACGCAAAGTGGAACAGGCGATGCAAGCGATGGATGATGGTGACCAGGCGGGAGCAGAACTACAATTGAATGAAGCAAAAGACATGATCAGCAATTCTCCTGCTGCATCAGCAATGGGTGCAAGCGGTGAATCCGTTCGCTCTCAACTTGGGAAGATCGAATCGTATCAAAAAACTGCACGTGAAGAGACCGATACACGGCGCGCAAAAAAATCAATTCAGTATGACAATTATAAAACACGCAAAAATAAATAGAAACCAATCGATTTCCCTTCTCATAATGAGGAGAGAAACAATCCCCGTGGAGGTTACGATGAAAACCAAAATGAATAGTGGAACGATGGAATTACGAATATTGTCCCAACGATATATGACTGAAGGATTGATGATTGCTGGATTATTCCATTTTATGTTGATCGGCAGTTATCAATTATATTCTTCGTTGACAAATACAGAGGAGTTAAAATTTTCCAGGATTCCTAGAGATAATATGATTATCGATTATTTTCCACCATCGATAAATAGAAATCCTATACTGCCACAACTCAACATCGCAAGATCAATCTTATCGTCCGTAGGAATTCCAATTCCGATTCCTGATCCGGAAATTAATCCTGACGCTACCATCGCAACACAAACGGAAATGAGCAAATCGACAGGAAACGAAGTTGGCATCGATGGCGGAACGGGAACTATCATTTCAGACGGCACTTCCATTGGCGAAGAAGAATTACCACCCGAACCATTTATTCCAGTTCAGGTGATGCCTGTTCCCATTTCTAATCCTGCACCGGCATATCCCGATATCGCCAAAAGGGCAGGTGTTGAAGGAACGGTTTACATAAAAATGTGGGTCACCAAAGAAGGAAGAGTTAAACAAGCGGAAGTGGTAAAGTCTACGTCCGAGCTTTTTAATCAAGCAGCTATTGAGGCAGCATTGATGTGGACATTCACGCCGGCGATAATGAACAATGGTCCAGTGAGTGTGTGGGTAACGGTACCGTTCAAGTTTCGGTTGAATAATCGATAATATTTGAACACTTCCGAAGCCTAAGAAACTTCGGAAGCATTACTATCTTTTCTCATAAATAATTTCCCCACCCAACACCGTCATTTCTACTTTCGTCTGTTCTATCTTCACTGGATCGATAGAAAGAATATCATCTGAGAGCACAACAAAATCGGCAAGCTTGCCAATACTGATGCTTCCTTTCACGTCTTCCTCAAATGCAGCGTAGGCGTTATTGATCGTGTAACATTCAATCGCTTCTTTCACGGATATCTTTTGTTCCGGATACCAACCGTTTGGATTAGCGCCGTCAATTGTTCTTCGTGTCGTGGCGGCATATATACCTAATAACGGATCCAAGGGTGCAACAGTCCAATCACTACCGAAACACATTTTTACTCCATTATCCAAAAATGTTCTGAACGGATAAGTTGTTTTGCACCGCTTATCACCGATGCGTTTAATCGCCCAGCGCCCATCATCAATTGCATGGTACGGCTGAACAGCTGCAATCACTCTTAGATCGGCAAATCGTTTGAAATCTTTCGGATGAATATGCTGCGCATGTTCTATCCGGAATCGACGGTCCCATTTCGGATTTTTCTTCGTAATCCGTTCATACATATCCAACATTAAGCTATTGGCTCTGTCACCAATAGCGTGAATACGTAATTGCAACCGGACGCTGTCAGCGCTTGTTGCCCACCGTTCCAAACGTCCATCCGTAACAATATCCATTGGAAGGCCATACGTATTTTCATTGAGAAACTTCTCAAAGAACAATGCAGTGGAAGAACCGAGTGAACCATCTGCAAGCGCCTTCAGCGAACCAATACGGATCATCTCATCACCAAACGGCATCTGCACTCCGCTTGCGGAAAGATTCTTCCAATGAGAAATAAAATTGACACAATTCATTCTGGCTGTCAATTCACCCCGGCGGTTCAATTCATTATACGTTTTAATATCACGATCGCCGTTTGAGTATGCATTATCCTGAATTGACGTGACACCGAATTTTTTTGCTTCCGTTAATGCGAGTCTGGCAGCATTAAGCATATCATCGTCAGTTGGTTCGGGAATCCATCGCCAAATCGGTGACATTGCTTCATCCTTCAACAATCCGGTCGGTTCTCCGGTCTTTGGGTCTCGAACGATTGTTCCTCCCGGCGGATCTGGAGTCTCTTTCGTAATGCCTGCAAGACGCAACACATAACTATTCGCAAGAGCCATATGCCCATCATATCGATTAACGAACACCGGCGTATTCACCGTAAATGAATCGATCATTTCTTTGGCAGGAAGAATACCGCTTTTCCAAAGATCGTGATCCCAATCGCCACCAGTAATCCATTTCGCGGGTCGTTCCTCAGCTCTCTTCTTAATAATCTGAGCAAAATCAATCTCAGTGTTAGCCGTACGAAGATCGACACTCTGTAATTGAAAACCACCGCTCATAAAGTGAGTATGGTTATCAATAAAACCCGGTAACATCCGTTTCCTTTTGAGGTCAATAATCTTCGTCGCTTTGCCGGCATATTGTCGAATTTCTTTTGATGATCCGACCGCAGCGATCTTTCCGTTGCACACGGCAATAGCTTCTGCTTCCGGTCGAGTTGTATCAACCGTCCAGATTTTCCCGTTGATAAAAATAATATCGGCGGATTGTTGAGCAGAGAGAAATAGTGGAAGGAGAAAAAATAGAAATTTTTTCATACGGCATACCTGTAACGGAAGTATTGTTCTGTGGAGTTGCAGCGATGGATCAATAACTCAGTGTTCGCCTTTAATGCTTCTGCCCATCAGATCTTCTGTGGCACGGTGAGGTTCTTTTCCGTTGAACATAATATTGTAGACTTCGGAAAAAATAGCCATTTCGGTATGATGTTTTTTGGCAAGATCAACGGCAGATCGACATGTTGCAACACCTTCTGCAATCATTACCATCTCTCCTAAAATATCATCTAATTTCCTGCCGCGACCGAGCTCCTCGCCGACATGGCGGTTACGGCTGTGTTTGCTCATACAAGTCACAATAAGGTCGCCAACACCGGAAAGACCGGAAAATGTTCTTGGGAGCGCCCCCATTTTATCTCCGAGTCTGGTCATCTCAGCAATACCGCGCGTAATGATGGCGGCTTTTGTGTTATCGCCGAATCCGGCACCATCCACAACTCCGGCACCGATGGCAATCACATTTTTCAATGCGCCACCTAGCTCAACCCCTCGGATATCGTCGGAAACATACACTCGAAAATAAGGAGTGTTAAAACATTGCGCAACAATCTTTGCTGTGCGTGAACTGAATGAGGAAGCAACGACAGCGGTCGGAATTTTTTTCACGACTTCTTCCGCGTGACTAGGACCGGAAAGGATGACGATATTCGATTTTTTCTCATGTTCCAAAATATCAATCATCACCTCAGACATCGTCATCAATGTTTTATTTTCAATCCCTTTCGCCACATTGACAATGATTGTTTTATTGAGATCGACATGAGCAATATCTTTGAGAACGTTGCGAAGAAACTGAGAGGGAACAGCTGTAACAATAAGATCTTTTTTTGAGGATGCTTCCTCTAGATCATGTGTAATCTTTAAATGTTTGGGGAGTGTTATTCCGGGAAGATAGTCTTTGTTCGTTCGCGCTTCGCGCATTTCTTCTGTTTGATCTGCACGATAGCTCCACAATGTCACATCGCGAAAATTTTCACATAGTACAATGGCAAGTGTTGTGCCCCAACTTCCGGCTCCAAGAACTGAGATACGCATGGTGAACCTTAAAAAGTCGGTGAATAAAAAATTACTGGCGTATACCTTTGAAGTGTGTCAGTTTATTTTCGGTTCCATCCAGCAGCCGTTTGATGTTCTCACGGTGAGTGTACGTAATGAGAAGTGAAACAGCAATAGCAAAATAGACCAGCGTATGATATCCGGGAATATCCACCTTGAAGAGATTCTCTCGAATAAACATTGTCACAGGAATTGCCATTGCTCCCAGAATTGATCCGAGTGAAACGTATCGCCAAGCGGTAAAGACCAATGCGAATACAGCAATTGCTACAACAAATTCTATCGGGGCAAGTCCGAGCACCATACCTGCACCCGTAGCAACACCTTTCCCCCCTTTAAATCCGGCAAAGAGAGTCCAAATGTGCCCGAGCACTGCAGCGATTCCGCAAATAATCTGCACTACCGTAAAATCCTGGAAGGGAGTATTATTATTAAATGGAAGCGTATTAGGATCCCAAAATATTTGCGGGATGTAATACGTTGCAATGACCCCTTTGATAAGATCGAATAAGATTACAGCAAGACCCACTTTCCAGCCAAGCATCCGCAGCACATTCGTCCCTCCTGCGTTGCCGCTGCCGAACTTACGAATATCCCCAGCATCAGCAAGTTTTGTGGCAATAATACTGGTCGGAATCGATCCGAAAATATAACTCAGAAAAATTACGATTGCTAGATTTCCCATAACTGTCCCCTAAATACTAAAATCTATTTATTAATTGAAAATAAGAAAATAGAATGATTAGATGCAAGACCTTCATGAAAAGTTTCGGAATTTTGAGGAATTGGAAAAATTCCACAACATTGTGTGAAATTAAGGAATAAAGCGTTTTAAGAGCAATTCGGCAAGCAAAAGATCATCCGGGGTAGTAATTTTGATGTTTTCGTAGCTTCCTTCTACAATAATCGGTGAAATTCCAATCTGCTCCACCATAAATGAATCATCTGTAGCAATGAGATCGTTTTTTTTTGCAGCATCATACGCATCTAGAAGAATCTTTCGTTGAAATGTCTGCGGAGTTTGGACGCTCCATAATGATGATCTGTTCAGCGTTTTTTCTACTCTTCCGTCTGTGGAAGCTTGTTTCATTGTGTCTTTAGCTCGGACTGCTACTATAGAAGCACCAAAATATTTTGCGGTTTCGATAGATTGTGTAATTTCTTTCAGATGAACGAACGGCCTGACGGCGTCATGCACAATCACGATTTCCGTTTTTGCATTAATACATTGCAATGCTTTCGCAACAGAATCCTGCCGACGCTCTCCCCCTTCAACCGGCGAGACTAATTTTGAAAGAGCATATTTAACTTTAATCTCTTCAATGATCGGGAAGGCAGATTTCTGTGTTGCAACAACAATCTCATGGACTGCATCACATAATTGAAATCGTTCCAACGTGTGAACCAAGATCGGTTTATCGTTCAGCATCAAGAATTGCTTGCCGATGGTTGCACCCATTCGTTCGCCAAACCCTGCCGCGGGTATAATCACACTGGTAAACATGGAATTATTTCTTTTCTTTTGATTTTCCAAAATATTCGATTGCAAAATTAAACCGCGGGAATAATTTTGGCAAACGCATCACACTCAAGATCATCACACCGATGGAAAGGCGATCAATCCATGACGACGTAGGCCATCCAAGATGGATTGTGATTTTTTTGTGTGGAAGTTCATATTCCAACGCGTAGAGAATTTCCGTGATCCCCTGATAGACTGATTGACTTTGATTTGCGAATCGGAAATGATTTTTTGCAACCTTTTCGGGTATCCCTTGACGCGGATGGTAAAGACTGATAAAAGCTGACGAAGTATCATCAACTTGAGGACCATGCTCTTGAGGACGTCGGAAATAGACATGAAGATTCTCGGCCTCAGATTCCACCAAATAAAAAATCATGTTCAACGGTTGGTCTGTTTGAGCAATCTCTTTGATCTCCGGAGCGCGTTTTTGTGCAACGCGGATACCAATGAACAAGAAAATTGCGGTTACTGAACTCCACATCAACGTGCCGTACGGTTTGTGATAACCGAGATATGCAAAACAGGAAAGCATCACCACAAAGAGAAACAAAGTACCCATACGAGAAGTATTGAACGCACGGACATCCTTTGTTCCTTTTGAGTAGCGGTAAATTAACAAACTGCCTAGATTGATTGTAAAACTCGCTAATAATCCGATGGCATACATTTCCGCCAACAGCATTTGATTGCCGCCGGTAATATACACAATGAAGGTGTAGAACATTGCGTTGCCTATGTGGACACGGTATAACGACTGACGATTGTTCGTTTTGATGAGCCAATGAAATCCATACCGATGGGCAACTCGCTCCATCAATTCACTTGACGCAACATATGCCGTATTAACGGCCATCATCAACAATACGCTGGCAAGAATACCAACGATATACCCAAACGGAACTCCTCCGACCATTTTTGCAAATTGCGTAATGAGATCGGTCTCATGGAGCGAGTGATTGATGTTGGAAGAGAGGACTACCGCTGCCAACAATGGAGTAAATATCCCTGTGGTTAGTGCAAGGAAAATATAAGCGCGTTTCACATCTTTCCATGATTTCACTAATCCGGCTGTTTGTACAACTGATTCAATTCCTGAATAGGCAAGAATACAACTAGAGACACCAATAATCACGAAGAAGTATGCATTGAACCAATTTCCTTCATCCATTCCTTTGGCAATATTTGTAAAGCTGTCACCAATGGTACTCCAGCTGTTCGAGTCGATATGAAACATTCCCGCCGAGACAAGATTGATCAAAATTATTGCCGCAACAACAAAGATACCGAAGGTAAATTTTGCATTCTCTTTGATTCCCAGAATATTCAATCCTGCCACAAACCAAATGATCCCTGCTTGGAATACAAATTTTCCCATTTCCGACACATGAATAAATGCCATTCCGTTTTCTACAGCACTTACTGTCGAAAGACTTGCCGTCAGAACATAATCTACAATGATCGAAGCAACAGCGATAAACGATACTGTTGGACCCAGGACGATATACGAGAATGAATAGACTCCCCCTCCCTTCACACCATGAAACTCAAGGATTTCGGCGATCTCGGTCATCCGCATCGAAAGGTAACGAATCAAGAGCGATGTCAAAATGATGAATGCGATTGCATTCGTCCCAATGACACGAAACGCTTCACTCGGCGCATAAAAGATGGATGTCAATTCGTCCATCAACGTTATGATCGCAACAGATAACCACGTTAGCCACCATTTCCCTTTCGAAAAATACGAGAGCAGGTGTTTCTGCGTCATCAAATATCCAAACGTACCCAAAAGAGTGATATTGATGACAAGCAATACGAAAAACTTTTTAGTGAGGAAGAGTTCCATTCGTATGTGTTAGAGAATGAGCATCGCGTCGCCGTAACTGTAAAACCGGTACCCTTTTTTTATTGCGTGTTTATATGCCCGCATTGTAAGATCATGACCGGCAAACGCTGCAACAAGCATCAAAAGCGTTGATTCAGGCATATGGAAATTGGTGATCAATCTATCCGCAATTTTAAAGTCGTACGGCGGAAAAATGAATTTATCCGTCCAGCCGCGTAGTGGTTTAAGATGTCCATCCGTAGTGACACTGGATTCAACGGCACGCATGGCGCTTGTTCCAACAACACAGACTTTTCTTCTGGCGTCGATTGATTTATTGACAAGCTTAACGGTGGTATCATCCACTTGGAAGTATTCCGAGTCCATTTTATGCTTTGTCAGGTCTTCAACTTCCACTGCGCGGAATGTTCCGAGTCCGATGTGAAGAATAACCGGAGCAAAACTTACTCCTTTTTTCTCCATCTTCTTCTGCATTGCTTTGGTGAAATGAAGACCGGCAGTCGGAGCAGCAACAGCACCAACTTTGTCTGCAAAGATCGTTTGATATGAATCCTTATCCTTCGGTGTCGGATCACGTTTGATGTAATTCGGCAACGGTGTCAGACCAATCTTGTCGATCACTTTAAAGAAATCCCCGGTATAATTAAACCGAACAGTTCTTCCCCGCGAAGTCGTATTATCGATCACTTCGCACCAAAGATTTCCGTTATCAAAATAAATCTTATTGCCAATACGCACTTTACGTGCCGGGTCGACAATGACATCCCAAATATTATCTTCAACGTTTAATTGACGAAGCAAAAACACTTCAATCTTTGCATTCGTTTTTTCCTTTTTCCCGATCAGCCGAGCCTGAAACACCTTCGTTTCATTGACGACCATTGTATCGCCCTTTTCAAAATATTCGGCAACGTCGTAAAAATGTCTATCCTCGATCGTTTCTTCTTTTCGATTGATTACCATTAACCGCGCATGATCGCGGGGGTTTGCCGGATGTTTCGCGATGAGATTTCGCGGAACCGGGTATTTATAATCGGAAAGTTTCATAGCTCACTGTTCCTTTCGGGCCTCTCGCCCACTGTTATACATTTCGCGCCAGTCGATCAATTGTGGATACTGTTGCGCGTTCTTATTTCATTGAATTGAACTTTTGTGCTTCTGTAAAAAATGTTTTGCCAATACCGGTTGTGAACGGATTTTCCGTATCACGCATCCGTTCCGGATGCCACTGTACCAACATTAAGAATGATTTTCCTTTTTTTTCTTTCCACTCCAATGATTCGATCACGTTGTCATCCGATTGACCGGTAACAATAAGATCGTTTGCCGGTGAAAGAACCGATTGGTGGTGGTAAGAATTGATCTCACCTTTTGACATACCAGTTGCGGATTTCAGCAGTGTTTCATTCCTGACAGTAATTGCATGACGAAGCTCCGGTTCATTCTTTTTCCCTGTATGGCTTTGATAACCGGCCGAAGGTAAATCGGAAATCAGCGTACCGCCAAGAAATACGTTTGTTACTTGAAGTCCGCGACAAATGCCAAAAATCGGCATCAGATGTTTCATTGCACTTTCCAGCATCCTGAATTCAAAATCGTCCCGCAGTCTATCGACCTGCTGCACAAGTTCAACAGGAGATGCTTTCGATAATTTTGGATCAACATCCTCACCGCCAGTGAGAACTAAACCGTCGCAACCTGATATATCAGAATTTCCATTACGATATGACACAACCACTAATTCAGCGTCTGGATTGAATGATTGAAGCCAATCCATATACAATTTTTGTTTCTCTGATTTTCCGGTATCCGTAACAGCTATCTTCATGAAGAATTGTCAACTCAGTAAATATTTTTTCCAAGCATCCTGTTGATGAATAGTCACTTCCATGACCAATGCGGCGATCGGAAGTTCCTTCAGAAGATTCTCAAATCTCTGCAATCGAACAGCATCTTTTTCCGTCGTCAGGATAAAATCTGCTTTGTGTTGATGAAACGATTCGATAATCGAAGTCATTTCGGATTCCGTATACAGATGATGATCCGGGAAACTCAATAATTCCTTTATAACCACCCCGCATGTTTCGAGACTCATTCGAAAATTCTCTGGTTTTGCAATACCGCAAAACGCTACTGCCGTATGTCCTTTGAGAATTTCTAATGATTGCATTACATCGCCAAATACATTTTTTATTCCGGACGGTCGAAATGAACTAGAAAATTTTTGCTGACCATTACCAATCCGTACCCGGGAAATTGATCCTTTACTGTCATCATCAATCTTGGCTTTTGTTATTAACTGCACATCTGCCCTCTTTAGACTGCTGAGCAATTCCCTTCGATATCCAGCGGGAAGTAACATTGTATCGAATGGCATTTGTTCGGCATCGAGTAACACAATATCTTTTGTTCTCTTCAAATAACGATGTTGAAATCCATCATCAAGAATGATGACCTCTGCTCCAAATTCTTTGACTGCCTTTTTTGCTCCTCGCACCCTGTCTTCATCAACAATGACGATAGCTCTCTTCAAATTTCGTGCAATCATTGCTGGTTCATCTCCTGAGGAGCTACTGTCTGCAAGAATAGAATTACCGTCACAAACAACAACTGTTCCGTTTGTTGTTCTTCCATAACCCCTGCTGATAATTGCGACGATCTTTCCTGCATCCAATAATAGCTTTGCCACATATTGAACAATAGGGGTTTTTCCTGTTCCTCCAGCAGTGATATTGCCGATCGAAATAACCGGAACACCAACATCAACAGTTTTTAATATTCCAATATCAAAGAACACATTCCGTATTGAAACAACCAATCCGTAGATCAACGAAAAGGGATATAACAATGGATGCGGTTTCACGCCCGACCACCTGTCTCACCCACAATTGCTTCCGCTTCTTCAGTTAATGCGTTTAATTTATTTTGCATTTCCAACTTGAAAGTATCAAGCGATTCACCTTCAAGATCTTTGGACACGAATACAGGATCGCTGTATTTCACAACTATAGTAGAAAACGGCATTGGCACTTCAAATTTGTCCCAGCTTCGCAAGTGTCTCTTTTTCTTTACTCCTATCCCTGCAAGCACAAGCGGAACATCAGTCTTTTGTGCAACACGAACAGCACCCATCTTCATTTCATGTCGGGGGCCTCTCGGTCCATCGGGAGTGATTGCCAATGCATTTCCCTTAATGACCTCATGCACCATCAACTGCATTGCTTCTTTTCCTCCAATATGACTCGAACCGCGAATCATTGTATAACCCCACCGTTCTAAGATTGTTGAAAGAAACTCACCATCATTGCTTTGGCTGACCAATGCCGATATTGCACCTTTTTTTTCGGAACGGTGCACGAACCAGCCAACAAACATCGATCCATGCCAGAATGCTACGATATAATTTTTCTCACTCTGTTTTAGGGCATCGAACTGTTCATTATTCAATGCTGTAATCTTTAGAGTCTTTCCCCACACGAGAGCCAGTCGCCACAATACCAATCGTATTGCGAACAGTATAAATTTTTTTCTCATACCGCCAGAATCGCTTCTGCAACATTTGCCGACGCACCGACACTGCCAAGTTTTTGCCGGACGATATTCAACTCATCTTTCATAACACTGTACTGTTCCGGAGAGTTTAAGATCCCCTTCGCTTCTTTCACCAACGAATCGACTGTCACATTCCCTTGAATCATTTCCGGAACGATTGTTTTTTCCGCCACAATATTCACCAGTGAAATGTTCTTGATCTTCACCACAAACCGTGCAATCCAATAAGTAATCCTTGATGTTTTATACACAACAATCATTGGAGTCCCAACACATGCCGTTTCAAGCGTAGCCGTTCCGGAAGTGACGAACGCAAATTCGGCATATTTCATTACTTCGTGTGTTGCATGTTGAATAAATTTCACGTTTGCGTTCATTGGTAAATGCTGACGGTATACATCCATTGATAAATTCGGCGCAACGGCGACAACAACTTCTTTTCCTTCTTCGGCCAACACCGCTGCCGAACGAACCATCACCGAGAACAGATTCTCGATCTCTTGCTTTCTGCTTCCTGGGATGACGGCGATAAATTTCTTTGCCGGATCAAGATCATACCGTTTCATAAATTGCTCTTTCGTCATGACATCCTGCATCTCTTCCACTAACGGATGGCCGACAAACTGCACCGGTATATTCTCTTTCTGATAGATCGGAACTTCAAATGGAAACACGACAAGCATCATGTCGATGGTTCCACTCATTTTTTTTACGCGCCCTTTTTTCCACGCCCAAACTTGTGGACTGATATAATAGACAACTTTGATTCCATGTTTCTTCGCAATACCGGCAAACCTCAAATTGAATCCAGGATAATCTATCAGCACAACAACATCGGGCTTTTTTAAGATCAATAATTGTTCGAGCGTTTTTTCAATAGAGCGAATTAACGGAAGGTGTTTTGCTACTTCCACGAATCCCATAAACGACGTTTCACGTACATGATACGTTAATGTCATTCCCTCTTTTTGCATTTTGTCCCCGCCGATGCCGAAGATGTCCATTGACGGATTTCTGCGTTTTAACTCGCGTACAACTCCCGCACCGTGCAAATCGCCCGATGCTTCCCCCGCTATCATCATCACACGTTGTTTCATCTTACCGGACAAAATATCGGAAAACAATCAATATAATCACGGCAGAAAAAGCTTGCAGTGTTCTCATTTCTGATTGAATTCCTCGTGAAAAATTTGGTTCACGATGAAAAGAATGCTCTCCTGAATATTTTGACAACCTCGGGATGAATCGCGGTACATTTCTGCAATAGATTCCATATTCTTCGCCAAACGCAATCCGCAGATGCTCTTCTTCACGGGAAACAATCAAGTGATATTGAATAACAAACCATACAAATGCTGCTAACGCCAAATACGGTACCAATGCATTGGACATTACCCCGCAACCGACATACATAAGAATATTCCCTACATACAACGGATTTCGAACATGGCCAAACGGTCCGTCCGTAATTAAATTTGTTGCGCCAACAACACCTGTCGTGCGTGTTTCGCTTCCGCAGATCGAGACTCCCCAGAATCGAATCAATTCACCTGTTAACGCAATGACAAAACCGGCCAGAAGTGTGGTGATTGTTGGTTCTGCAAAAATAATCATAACAAGGAGGAACGGAATAGGTGTATAGCTTCGAAGTTCAAATATTTTTAATCTGATATCCATAATGTGTCATTCCCCCATAAAAACTTCTTTGCGTGCAAGTTCTGCCGTACGACGCTTCCGTGGTTTTACTGCTTCCACCATCGTACGAAACGTTTTCAGTATATCAGAAAAACTTTCAAATCGATGAAACGTGATGTTATGTGTTTCGCAAAAACTAACAAGTGAATCTTTTGCGAAGACAATATCCGCATATTGTACCGGACAACGGTCTGAAACACCATCACCGATATAAACGATCACCTGATTGTCACTCGATTTTGTCAGGATATGATTTCGCTTACAATTCGCGCACCGTTTACATTCAGAATCCGTAAACGGAAAAATTGGTTCAACTGTTCCGTTGTTATTAAACTGGAGTTTGTTCGAAAATCGAGTAAGACGACCTAATCCTTCACGCTCCAATACCGGATCGATATATGCATCATAACCGTCGCTCAACACTGTCAACGGAATACGATGCTGCTCACAAAATTCTACAAAGGATGCAAAGTGAGTATCTGCCGGATACGTTAGTGCAAATCGAGTAAATTCATCTTTGGTAACAGATTGTATCGTCGCAAATCCCTGTCTCCAACAATCACGAGCATCAATCGCTCCCGTACGATATGCTTGAAAACTTTTCGTACAGACATCAACATCACCAAACCGTTCAAACACTGCATCACCAATATCGTTCACCGCGATCGTTCCGTCGAAATCCGTAAACACAGTATATGTCAATTGGTTTTGCATTGCCCACCGACAGAACGGTTTAAATACCGATCCGTTTTTGTTAATTCGTCGCCACTTTATTTTCGTTAAACCGAACCGAAACGAGCTTCGATACACCCTGTTCTTCCATTGTTACACCGTACATCGCATTCGCTGCTTCCATCGTCCGTTTATTATGGGTGACAATAATGAACTGCGTATTATCACTGAATTTTCGGATGATACGTGCAAACCGATCGATGTTCGAATCATCGAGTGGAGCATCAACTTCATCAAGGATACAGAATGGAGAAGGTTTTACAAGATAGATTGCGAACAGAAGTGCAATCGCCGTTAAAGTCTTTTCTCCACCGGAAAGCAAATCGATGGATGTCGGACGTTTACCACGAGGCTTTGCCGTGATTTCTATCTTTGCTTCAAGAGGATCGACCCCCTCTTCCAGCTGGAGATCGCATTCATCGCCTTCATCAAATAATCCTTTAAACGTGGCAATAAAGTTCTCACGGATCTTTTCAAACGTATTTAAAAACTCACGTTGCGCTGTGTTATTAATCTCTTCAATCGTTTGCAAAAGTGTCTTTTCGGATTCTATCAAATCCTCGCGCTGTGTTGTAATGAAGTCCAGGCGTTCTTTTTCCGTTTTGTATTCATCGAACGCTGCAAAGTTGACCGCGCCGAGCGAGCGGATCTTATCCTTCATCTGATGCACTTCTTCTTTTGCCGCTTCGATATCAAATACATCTTCTCCAGTGAACTCTTTCAATTCCACCACATAATCAAACTCTTCTTTACCACGAGCGACGAGATTCTGCGCTTTTATCGACAGTTCGGAGATTTTCATTTCCAACTCATGGGAGCGGGACATCGATGTATCGTGCAGCCGTCGCGCGTCTTTCAATTTCAATTCGATGTCGTGCGACTGAGTTCTTTTTGTGTTAAAATCAGTCTGCACGACACGTTTTCGCTCCACAATTTCTTTCAATTCAGAATCAAGTGTCTCCAATTCATTTGCATTGGAAAGCAAATTCTCTTTCAATCGTACGATGTCTCGGTTTGCACTTTCAATATCCACATCACGCTGCGCGAACGTATTTCTTATATTCGCAATGGTAGCACTGGTATATTCCAATTCCCTCGCGAAATTTTTCTCTTCATTCTCTAAACGCATCATTTCTAATTGTGCATCGGTGGCAACTTTGGAGAATTCATTCCACATCACTTCCATTGTTTCCAGTTCGCTTGCCGTAGCGCCGGACTGTTGTTCAGCTCCAGATTTTTTCTTTTCCAGTTCTTCAATGCCGGGTTGGAGGTTTTTCAACTCTTTGCTCAGTGAATCCGCTTCATCACGCAATCGTGCATTTTCAGAATCATTTCGCTGCACATTCTCCGCCATCCTCTTTTTCTCATACTCAATCTGTGCAATGCGCATTTCCACTGTTGTCATTTGTTGTTCGATTTTTTTTGCAATATCGAACAATGATTTTACATCAATGGAGGAGACAATCCTTTCTTTTTCAGCAGTGAGTTTACGAAGCGAATCTAATTGTTCCGAAAGCGATGTAATTTCTTTTTCCAGTTCTTCAATCTGCACCTTTTTACCGAGCATTCCGCCATCTTCAATACGGTTGCTTCCACCGCGCAAAATTCCTGACCCCGTTACAAGTTCACCATCCAGTGTAACGCATTTCAATGAGAAGTACTTTCGCACAAGGGCAGAGGCAGTTTGAATGTCTTCAACAATCATCGTCCCGGAAAGGAGGAAATCTCGCAACGAACCATACCGAGTATCGCATTTCACAATTTCATTTGCCCACGCAACTACTCCGCCTTCGATAATATCCAATTTATCGTCCGGCATATGCGGAATTGACTCCAGACAAACAAAGGTGGCTCTCCCTTTGTCATTTGTCTTCAATAATTCTACTCCGCGATGTGCATCATCAATGGTGTTAACGACAATGTATCCCGCAACATCCCCCAACGCTGCTTCGATAGCAATCCGATATTTTGCCTCAGTGGAAAACGCATCAGCAACGGTTGTGTGCATTGCATCTTTCCAACCATCATTGGAAAGAAGATATTTTGCCCCTTCCGAAAATCCTTCATGGCTTTCGACAAGTCCTTTTAAGAATTCCAAACGGGAGCGACGACGCTCAATGGTTGACCGAATCTCAAATTCTGAATTTCGGTGTTCTTCAATCTCCTGCTGCGCTGTCGCCTTTTTTGATTCTTCATTCAGGGCTTTCAGTTCGGCTTCGGCATATTTTTTTCGAAGATCTTTATCCTGAGCCGTTAAATCTGCAACGGTTGCCGAATTCTTTGAAATCTCAGTGGTGTAGATTGCATTTTCTTCACCAGAGTAGTCCAGACGACCGTTGATATTTTCAAGTCGAGCTTTCGTCCGCTCGTATTCATTTCGTTTGGATGAGATTTCATGGAGAAGCGCAATCACTTCATCTTGCTTCGATTTTACTTCCCCTTTTTTCTTTTCCAGTTCAATAGTAAACGCATCAAGCTCTTCTTTTTTCTCATTATATTGCGCAGTAGAGGAGATGACACTCGCATGTGTTTGTTCGATGGATGTTGCCAATTCACCGGCACGCCCTTCCAATTCCGGAAGCTGGTGCTGCAGCTCTTCTTTCTCCTTCAGGAATCGATCGATCGCTTCATTTAATGAATTCGTCCGCTCATTTGCTTTTACACGTGCTTGCTGAGAAAGATTGATCTTCTGCTGGTGTTCATTCAATTCCAATTGCACTTCATTCAGCTTTTCTTCTAACGATGTCAGCTCTTCACGAAGTGTGTCCAGGAGTGTTTCTTCGGATGATAATTCATCACTGATCTTTTTCTTTTCATCAACGGCAGAGCTGAGTTTTTCTTTCAGCGGTTCGATAGAATGTGTGATATCATAATACTCTCGCTCGAGCAATATGATTTCTTTTGTTCGCAGTTCCTGAGAGATGAGATTGAACTGTTCTGCTTTGTTGGCTTGTCGTTCAAGAGAGTTCACTGCTTTCTGCACTTCTTTCACGATATCCTGCACCCGCATCAGATCCTGTTGAACGTGATCCAGTTTCGTAAAGGTCTCTTTTCGGCGGACTTTGTATTTTGTCACACCCGCGGCTTCCTCGAATAACAGACGGCGTTGATCTGCCTTGTCACTCAGGATCGTTTCAATCATTTTCAACTCTATCACGGAATAAGCATCCGAACCCATTCCCGTATCCATAAAAAGATCTTTGATATCTTTTAAACGACAGAGAGTCTTATTCAGATAATATTCCGATTCACCGGAACGGAACACCCGACGCGTGATCACCACCTCTTTATACTCAGATGGAAGAATACCTTTAGTGTTTTCAATCGTCAACGAAACATCAGCCATACCAAGCGGTTTGCGATTTTTCGTGCCGTTGAAAATAACATCTTCCATTTTATCGCTTCGCAAACGACTGGGCTTTTGTTCCCCAAGTGCCCACCGGATTGCATCAACAACGTTTGTCTTTCCGCAGCCGTTTGGTCCAACAATCGCTGTCAAACCGGCATCGAACGACAAGTTCACCTTGTTTGCGAATGATTTAAAGCCAAGAATTTCTAGTTTAGAAAGATACATTCTTCTGAAAGATTAATTGACAAAGGGGAACACACGCGTGACAAAAAACTCAGCGTATGATGTCAGCGAAAATGCGTAATCGCAATAAGCATACACGCCGCCGACACACAACAGTAAGAAGATGCATCCGATCATGTACATTTTTGGAGTATAGATATGGTAAATAACGGAAATTCCCTTTAATGTCCGGAGATATACCCACCCGGACATGATTGTCACCAGTCCCAACACCCACGGGACATACGGTTCACTTTCAAGCACACGGAAGAGAATCATTCCTATGGGAATAAAGAACGCCCACGGAAGCGCTGTCCAGACTGCGATGGAATAAGAATGGAAAAGACTCACTTTGACACGAGCAAGGTATGCAAATATTTGAATGAATACTGTCAACATCACGAACCATATCACCATTACCGCAGTTAAATACACAACACTCAACACTGGATCCCAAGACATTCTGATAAAAATCAGTTTAATCTCATCAGGCAGAAGATGTGAAAGCAAATAATCCAAGACAATGCTGTCACGGAAGTGATGAAGTATGCTCGAGCTGATCACGGAAAATGTTATCGCAATAATGAATGCTGTGAGTGTCGTATGGAATAATGGTAATGTATATTGATCCCGTATGTCTGCAAAAAAATTATAGGAATTGAAGATGGCTCGTCGAGTGCTTTCACGGTATCGACGGTTACCATTCACTAGCCATGCGGCAATAACTAATAACACAAGTCCGATCACTACATAGGTATACGGCGATTGCGGCACATAATTACCGATAGGAAGTGCGGAGATTTTTTGTTCGTGGTATAAAGAATGTACAACATCATACGCCACTTTCTTTTCCCGGTTCAGCTCTACAATTCCGTTGGTATGTCGGTTTGGCGAAAGTGGTTTTATATTCAAAATCGGACGGTCACTTCGGTAGTCATTGAACGTAAAAACCAATGAACCAGCAATATTCAAATCTTTAATGACGGCAAATCGTTGTTGAATCAAACGCGCCTGTGCTTCTTGTGATTGAGGGTCACTGTAACCGTTGCGGTTTTCTTTTTCAATAGCTTTCCCATATCCGGCAACAATGATCGGCTTTTTTGGATTGGACTCTTTGAAAGCCATCAAGCGAGAGCGAAATGTTCTCACATCCACATTCAAAAAACTTATCGCAGCGATATCAACAATAGAGGTCAAATAGTTATCAGGACCGTGAGACACAATATAGGTAAGACGATCATCCAGCGATTTTGATGTACGATGTAATTGCGTAATAATATTATTATTAATATCGGATGAGCGACCAGATCCTTCCCCTAATCCCCAAGCAATAACAGAAGGATTATATTTATCCCGTTCAATCATTTCTTTCAAATAATTCACTGCCAATGCGCGATAATTTTCTTCTTCAATAATTTTTGCCGGAATTTCAAAGTTGGGTATCTCTTCCATTACCAGGATACCATATCGGTCACATAATTGGATAAAAAAAGGATGCGGCGGATGGAATCCCACACGGACAACATTCGCGCCAAGATTCTTGATCAATGCAACATCTTTTTCCATCTCTTCATACGTCATCGCACTGCCGTGATGTTCAGAATCTTCAATCCATACAACACCTCGCAGATTGATCGGTGCGCCGTTAAAGAGAAGAACATTCTTATCTTTTGTCAGCGTTTTGATTCCCGTGTTGACCGAGACAATATCTAATAACGAATCTTTTTTTCCTTCCACAGCAACCAGCGAGACTGTTACTGTATACAATTCCGGTGTATCCGGTGACCATAATTTTGCGCTGGGGATGGAAAGAGTAAATTGCGTGGTGATTTCTTTATTTGATTCTGGTGTAACAGAAGTTACAACTGGTTTACCGATGGGTATTCCATTCGCGGCCTCAGCGATCTCCGCTGAGAGTTGGAATGATTTATTTGTCAACTGAGATAATGCCGAAAGTTCTTTTGATGAAAGTATTGCCGTTACCTGCAGCTTTGTTGCTTTTGGCTCGATTGCTTCAACAACAACATTCACACGATCGAGCCAAACTTTTGGAGATTCAACAATAAATAGGTCGCGCAGTATGCCATTGTAATTTTTCCAGCCGCTCACTTGCGCTCGCGGAGGAAATGTTGAACGGTAGTTCAATCTATTATCCACTACTACCCGAATAACATTTTCTACACCGACTTGAATGATATTCTCAGGAATAGCAAGTTCGAAGGATGTATAACCCCCTTCATGTTTGCCGACGAACGTCTCGTTGATATACACTTCAACCTGATAATTCATCCCATATGAAACAAACGTGAATGTGTTATTGCTGATTGATCCTTCCGTAACGGAAAACTTCCGACGATAAACTATTTTCCCTTCATAATTCGCCGCTGCGGGGATCTTTACTTTATTCCATGTAATACCGTTATCAAGCGAATAATTCCATACTCCAGCCAAATCAATCACAGAACGCATGGAGGAGCTATACCCCAGGACATTTGGATGCGACGGCGAGCCATTTTCTAAAAACAACTGCTGGGAAAATAGAGTGGTTGCGACGAGGATTGAAACAAAAAGATAAACTGATAATCGAAAGAGCAATTTGTTCAACTATTGACTCGAAATTGTTGAATTTTCGTTGTTTTAAGGGATTTTACTTAGTAAAACAACGTAAATATAACACACGAACCTGCTGAAACCAAGAGATATTTTGAGTGAATTTTATGAAGAGAAAAGCCATAAAACGTAGGTATTCATCCAGTTTTATGGCTTTTAATAACAGGTTACACTGCTGAGATAATTGCAGCGAATGATTCAGCCTTTAAACAAGCTCCACCTACCAATGCACCATCAATGTTGGGTTGAGAAAGAAGTTCTTTGGCATTGTCAGCCTTTACACTTCCACCATATTGGATGATAACTTTCTCTGCCACAGCTGCAGAATATAACTGACCAATCACATTACGAATTAGCTGGTGTGCTTCTTCGGCTTGTTCTTTGGAGGCGGTCTTTCCGGTACCGATCGCCCAGACAGGCTCGTAAGCAACGATCGATTTTTCAATATCCGCAGCAGGTAGTCCGGCAAGGACTCCCTTCACTTGCGTTGTCAACACTTGACTGGTGATATTCTTTTCGCGTTCTTCCAACGTTTCCCCGATACAAATAATGGGAATGAGTCCGCCAGCCAATACTTTTTTTGCCTTTTGGTTGATCACTTCATTTGTTTCGTGATGATACTGTCGGCGTTCGGAATGTCCAACAATAACATATGAACAACCGACAGATTTTAACATTGATAGGGAGATCTCTCCTGTGTATGCTCCGCTGTCATAAAGCGAAACATCCTGAGCACCAAGTTTAATATTTGTGTTTGCAATAAGTTGATGAGCAATACTGAGAGAAGTAAATGGTGGACAGATGATGACAGTCGATTTCGCAGATGCAACTAATGATTTTAATCCATTAATCAATTCAGTCGATTGTGCAATATCGTTATTCATTTTCCAATTGCCGGCGATGATTTTTGTTCTCATGTTCGTATCCTTCATGAAGTATAAAGAGCTGTTGAAATTAGTAGAAATAGATATGTCGTTGAGTCGTTAAACATATGAGAAAGAAACAGAATACAATTAATATAAATTGAGATAGTCTCAACTACTCATATACTACACGATTCAAATATTTTGATCAAGTTTTTTCTTCAAAATCTCATTGATCAATTTGGGATTTCCTTTTCCCTTCATTACTTTCATCGTTTCGCCGACAAAGAATCCCATCAATTTAGCTTCGCCGCCGCGATATCGTGTTATTTCATCTGGAAACTTAGAGAGAATCGCATCAATCTCCTTCTCAATTGCTCCAGTATCCGAGATCTGAACAAGCCCTTTTTTCTCAACAATGGTTTTGGGATGCTCTTTTGTCTTCAGCATATCCTCAAATACTTCTTTGGCGATCTTTCCACTGATCGTCCCATCTGCCAACAGGTTTACCATAGCGCCCAGGTTTTTTGGCGACACAGGAAATTCCGTGATGGTCATTTTCGTTTCATTCACCACGCGCAGAACATCCGTCATTACCCAATTGCTGACAGTTTTATATTGTTCTTCATTTTTTTTCGTGAGCTCACGAACGGTCGATTCAAAATATTCTGCAAGCTCTCTCTCCTGCGTCAACACCTCAGCGTCGTATGCGGGTAGTTTAAACGAATCAATAAAACGCATTCTGCGTGCTTTGGGAAGTTCCGGAAGAAGTTTCCTTGCAGATGTAATCCATTCTTCATTAATAACAACAGGGACAAGATCGGGATCAGGGAAATATCGGTAATCGTGCGCTTCTTCTTTGCTTCGCATCGATGTGGCGATATTTTTTTCTGCATTCCACAACAGTGTCTCCTGTACAACTGCACCACCTTCTTCAACCAAGTCAATCTGTCGTTTGATTTCATACTCGATTGCCCGTTCAACATTACGAAACGAGTTCATATTTTTTAACTCAGCTTTTGTTCCGAGTTTTGTTTCGCCTTTCAGTCGGACAGAGACATTAGCGTCGCAACGCAGACTTCCTTCTTCCATATTTCCATCACAAATTCCAAGATACTTAACCGTCTGCCAGATAGAATAGAGATATTGATACGCCTCTTTTGCAGAGTGCATATCCGGTTCGCTAACAATTTCTAAAAGCGGAGTTCCGCAGCGATTCACATCTACAAGCGTATCAGTGTCCATATCATGGATCGATTTGCCTGCATCTTCTTCCATATGAATTCGAGTAATACCGATCCGTTTCGTCTCCCCATCACCTAATTCAATGTCAACGAAACCATGCTGACAAATTGGTTCTTCATACTGTGAGATCTGATATCCTTTTGGAAGGTCAGGATAAAAATAATTTTTACGGGCAAAGACAGATTTGGGAGTGATGGAACAATGCGTTGCGAGTCCCAGACGAATGGCAAACTCGACCACTTGTTTGTTTAAAACAGGAAGAACACCCGGCATACCCAAACAGACTGGGCAGACATTTGAATTCGGCGAGTTGCCAAACTCCGTTGAACATCCGCAGAAGATCTTGGATTTCGTCGAGAGTTGCGCGTGAACTTCTAAACCGATCACCGCTTCGTATTTATCGTAGATTGACATTCGATTTTAATTATAAACTTCTCTTCGATGACGGATCCGAATAATATCAATAACCAACATATCAGGGTATACAGAATAAATTATCCGGTAATCGTCAACTCGAATCCTCCAAATATGCTTTTCACCTTTAAGCTTCTTGCACCCGCCGGGAAATGGTTCCGAGGAAAGTTTCGAAATTGAAGCGAGAATTCTTTCGACTGCAGCATTTGGCAAATTTTCCAACTCTTTTCGTGCAGAACGTGTAAAAAGAATCGCAAACTTAGCCACGAATTTTTTCTTTGACCTTCAACTTGGCCTTGACTGATGCATACGTTTCACGAGGTTCATGCACCCTCATTTTTGCTGTGAGCGAATCATAAAAATCTTCCCAGGCATTGCCATGCACTTTCAAATCAACAACAACGGCTTTCCTTTTTCCACGGGCATCAACGACATATTCGATCCCTTTCATGATATCCTCCAATTCATATTATGCTGCCAACGCTTTTGTTACCTTATCTGCTGCATCTTTCAAATTTTCTGCAACAAGGAAACTCATTCCGGAATTGCGCAGAATATCGGCGGCAATATCCGCATTGGTGCCGGCAAGACGGATGACGATCGGGATCTTTACATCAACAACTTTTGCTGCTTCAACCACACCGTTTGCCACACGATCGCAGCGGACAATTCCGCCAAAGATATTGATGAGAATCGCTTTCACATTCTTATCGGAAAGAATGATCTTAAACCCGCTTGCGACCGTTGTTGCGTTTGCTCCACCGCCGACATCGAGGAAATTTGCCGGTTCGCCGCCGGCCAGTTTAATAATATCCATTGTTGCCATGGCAAGACCGGCACCGTTGACCATACAACCGACGTTGCCGTCTAGTTTGATATAATTGAGGTTGGATTTTGACGCTTCAACTTCATGGGGATCTTCTTCATCCAGATCGCGAAGTTCTGCAAATTCCGGATGACGGAAGAGTGCATTATCGTCAAAGTTCACTTTGGCATCGAGCGCAATAACATTTCCCTCTTTCGTGATGACTAAAGGATTGATCTCAAACAATGATGCATCAGTCGCTTCGTATGCTTTATATAATGATGTTAAAAACTTTACGGCATTCTTCAACGCATCGCCGCTTAAACCGAGCGCAAAAGCAAGCTTGCGTGCTTGAAATTGTTGGAAACCTATCGTTGGATCAATCGCCTCTTTCACAATTTTTTCCGGATGTTCTTCCGCTACTTTTTCGATCTCCATACCACCTTCAGTGGAAACCATCATCACATTTTTGGATTGTGAACGATCAAGCGTAATACCGACATACATTTCTTTATCAATGTTTGCACCTTCTTCAATGAGCAATCGTTTTACCAAACGACCTTCAGGTCCGGTCTGATGAGTAATGAGTGTCATTCCCAGGATTTGTTTTGCATAATTCTTTACTTCATCAATACTCTTTGCCACTTTCACTCCGCCCCCTTTGCCTCGTCCACCGGCGTGAATCTGAGCTTTCACAACCCAGACACTACCGCCGAGACGTTTTGCAGCGTTCACTGCATCGTCAACAGTAAATGCTACTTCACCGCGAGGAACCGGAACACCGAATTTTCTTAAAATATCTTTACCCTGGTATTCATGAATTTTCATTGGATCTCCTTCAATTATTATTTTTTCATTGGTAAGTTATACTGTAACGTCCCAACGAAGATCATTATTTTATTTTATGCGAAATTAATTTAGCCTGCGTGAATAATAACAGATAATCTCTGCCACCCGCTTTCGAGTCCGTTCCGCTTAAATTAAATCCGCCAAACGGATGGACTCCGACGAGCGCACCGGTAATTTTTCTATTAATATAAAAATTTCCAGCGTGAAATTCGTTTTTCGCTTTTTCTTGTTTCTTCTTGTTCTTCGTCCAGACACCGCCGGTCAATCCGAATTCCGTGTTGTTCGCAATCTCAAGCGCATGATCGTAATCTCTCGCTTTGATGATAGCGAGCACCGGGCCAAAAATTTCTTCCTGGGAGATGGTCGCTTTGGCATCAACATCGGCAATTACTGTCGGTTCAACAAAATATCCATCAGTGCCAACCCGTTTTCCTCCTGCAACAATTCTTCCACCCTCTTTCACTCCGGTTTCAATATACTGAAGAATCTTTTCCATTGAACCTTTATTCACTACCGGTCCCATATACGTTGTTCCGGTTTCCGGCATTCCAACAATCAATTTTTTTGTACGCTCAGCGACTTTTTCAACGAATTTGTCATAGACGGATGCAACAACAATTGCGCGCGAAGCCGCAGAACATTTTTGTCCCTGAAAACCAAACGCGGATGCAACCGTTGCCTGCGCTGCTGAATCAAGATCTGTTTCATTGTCAATCAGGATGGAATCTTTTCCTCCCATTTCAGCAATAACGCGTTTCAACCAGATCTGTCCCGGAACTACCTTTGCTGCAAGTTCATTAATATGAATTCCAACTTCTTTGGAACCTGTAAACGAAATAAATCTGGTTTTTGGATGAGCAACCATCGTATCACCGACCGCACCGCCGGGACCGGTAATGAAATTGATGACACCTTTTGGTAAACCGACTTCTTCCATCAATTGAAAGAACATGTACCCAATAGCCGGCGAATCAGAGGATGGCTTTAATACAACGGTATTTCCTGCGACTACCGCTGCCGAGGTCATACCGACGAGAATAGCGAGAGCGAAATTCCACGGCGGCACGCAGACACCAACACCAAGAGGAATATAGCGTAACTCATTTTTTTCACCAGCAACTTTTGTTAACGGTTGTGGTGCGGCAAGACGAAGCATCTCTCGTCCATAAAACTCTAAAAAGTCGATAGCTTCAGCAGTATCCGCATCGGCTTCTGGCCATGATTTTCCCACTTCATATGTTAACATTGCACTAAATTCGAACTTCCGTTTTCGCATTAATGATGCCGCTTTGAACAGATAGTCCGCCCGTTTTTTTGCCGGAACATTCTTCCATGATTCAAATGTTTTTGCCGCTTCACTGACTGCTTTATTGGCAATATCAACATTCGCTTTTTGGAAAATACCAATGACTTCGCTTGGCTTTGAAGGGTTATAGGAATATAGTTTTTCGGTGGTAGTGATCTTCTCCCCGCTGATCACAATTGGATGTTCTTTTCCAAGCTCAGCACGAACTTTTAGAAGAGCTTTCTCCATCCCTTTTTTGTTAGCTGGTTTGGTAAAATCGGTGAATGCTTCATTCTTAAACTTGGCAGGCATAATTTCTCCATAATATTGTACAGACCTTCTAGGTTTTGAAATCCTGGAAGGTCTTGAAATAAATTTTTGTGGCGAAAGATACGATATTTTCAGCGGGGAAAAAAATGGAATTCTCGGAAGAAAACCATCCGAATCCTTATATATTCGGATGGTTGACTGGCAAATATTATTCTTTTTTCCATTCGGGCAATCGTCCCGGGATAATTGGTGAGGTCATCGCATCCAGACTTCGATAGAGCGCAGGGAGTTCCTCATTCGAAATCTTTTTGATATTGGCATATTCACGGTTAAACTCATCCACTGCAATTTGATACGCCTTCTTTTGCGTCTCAGTCACATCGGCATACGATGAGAAAAAACTTTCGGTCAGAGAGTTCATTCTCGTCAGAATTCCCGGTGAAGCGACATCATTCCTGCGGGAAATAATTTCATCTCCCGAGAAAGACCGTTTAATCTGAACAAGGCGCAATTCCAAATCGCGAAGTGTTTTATATGTTGTTCCTGTCTCACCCTGGCTTTGCATTAGTGCTGCTTTGATTGCATTCATTTTTGACTTCAGTTCATTCAAGTAACTGTTCGTTGCAAATACCACTCTTTGCAATTGAGCGGCTTTGCGCTGGAAGGAAACAAGGGCAGTTCTATCGTTGGTCGGGACAGAAGAAGTGCCAAGTGGCTTACAGAGAAATTCCATTGATGATGCAAGAGCAGTTTCAACTCCATCCAATCGTTTTGACATTGTTACAGAATATTTCCCGGGCATCACAAACCATGCGGAGTTCTTTCCATCAGCTGAGGTTGAATTGGTAACGGGATCGAGAGAAGAATAGCGCAGATCCCATGTAACACGGTTCACCCCTGCAGAATTCTCTCCCAATATTTTTCGAACGATAGTTCCCGATTCGTCCTTAATAGTAAAGATAATTACCGGCGAATCTTCGTCGTTTTCACTCCTTGCTTCATCATGCGATGGAATTTTAATATCGGACTTCTTCTTTTCCGCTTCCTTTTCTGCATCTTTACGGAGCTGCTTCTTCGTTTTATATGCTTCCTTCAGATAATAGGTGAATGTGGCGCCAAAGGGAGGATTGCTTGCATGATAAAAATTATCTCCCTGCCATCCCTGATCATCGCCGGCAAGAGGATCTTTTTCAACGTAGAGAAGAGCATCTTTCACTTCAAAAATGGACGCTTCTTTTTCCAAGATATCCGGCTTCATATCGCGAAGAGGAGAATAATCATCCAATACATAAAACCCTCGACCAAATGTTGCGATCACCAAATCATTCTCTCGTTTTTGAATATCGATATCCCTTATCGCAATGGTCGGCAGACCAGAATTTAACTGTGTCCAAATCTTACCGCCATTGTTGGAAACATATATACCAAATTCTGTGCCGACGAAAAGCACATTTGGATCAACATGATCTTCGATAAATGATTTCACTGAACCGTTTGCGGGAAGATTATTCGAGATCGTTTTCCATGATTTCCCTTTGTCCTCACTTCGTAACAAGTACGGTTTAAAATCACCTTGTTGATGATTATCAAATGCAGCATAAGCAACGTTTTCATTATGCTGTGATGCAAAGACAACCGATGTATATGCCAGTTCGGGAATTCCGGAGATTTTTTCAATTTTTCTCCAGTTGACTCCACCATCTTCTGTTATTTGGATCAATCCATCATCTGTTCCGATATAGATAAGATTTTCTTTCTTTGCAGATTCGGAAATTTGCGAAAGATTTCCCCACGCCGCCGTATTCCCATGACGATTGATTGCATCAATGCTCCACAATTTTCCCATCATCGGAATTGAGTTACGATCTTTTTGACGTGAAAGATCTCCGCTTACCGCTCTCCATGATGCCCCACGGTCGTCGCTGCGGAATAGTTTGTTTGCACCAAAATAGAGACGTGATGGAGAATGAGGTGAGATTAACAATGGTGAATCCCAATTCCATCGCAATCCCGCTTCCCCTTTTTCCTCAATTGGCTGGATCCATAAACCTTCCCCCGTTTTTTTGTCATATCGTGCAATCCCGCCGTATTGGTACTGTGAATAGACAATATTTGGATCGGTCGGATCGATTTGAGATTCGAATCCATCTCCGCCGATGGTGACAAACCAATCAAAATTATGGATACCGTATTTGCTCATTGTGCGCGACGGACCACCAAGCGATGCATTATCCTGTGTTCCGCCGTAAATGTTATAGAATGGCTCGGCATTATCAACAGTGACACGATAGAACTGCATTGTCGGCATGTTATTAATGAATCGCCATGTTTTGTTTTTATCATGGGATTCATAAAGTCCGCCGTCAGTTCCTAACAGCATATAGGAAGGATCTTTCGGATCGATCCAAATGGCATGATAATCTACATGAACACTTTTTTCGCCAATGCGGGACAATGTTTTTCCGGCATCATTCGAATAATACATGAATGTTCCCGTAGCGTAAATTCTGTCAACGTTGACCGGATCACAATAAATCTTTGAATAATACATCGGAACGTCATTATAGGAATTTCGTTTTTCCCATGTTGCACCGCGATCCGTTGAACGATAAATTCCACTTCCATCTCCTTGCGCTTCAACATAAGCAAACAGCACATCGGGATTGACCGACGAAATTGCAAGACCAATCTTGCCAAGATCACCGCTTGGGAGTCCGGTTGATAATTTTTTCCATGTTGCGCCACCATCGATCGATTTCTGAATTGATCCTTCCGGTCCCCCATCAATCATCGACCAGAAATGTCTTCGGCGCTGATATGTTGTAGCATACACCACGTCTGGATTTCGCGGATCCAGAACGATTTCGAATACTCCCGTATGTTCACTTGGTTTGAGAAGATTTTTCCAAGTGGTTCCCCCATCTGTAGATTTGTATAACCCGCGATCTCCACCTTCCTTCCACAATGGACCTTGTGCAGCTACATACATGATTTTTGTATCACGCGGATCGAATACAATCGCCGAAATATGCTCAGACTTTTCCAGTCCCATTTTTTTCCATGATTTTCCACCATTGTCAGATTTATATATTCCATCTCCGTAACCGACACTTCGCTGACTGTTCAGTTCGCCCGTTCCAACCCACACTTCATGAGGATTACTTGGATTTAAGACAACACAGCCAATGGAATATGATCCTTCATTTTCAAAAATTGATTCCCATGTTGTTCCGCTGTTTGTCGTTTTCCATACACCGCCGGATGCAACACCGACATAATAGATGCTCCGATTTCCGGGATAGACAGCAAAATCAATAATTCTTCCGCCGACGATGGAAGGCCCAACAGATCTGAATTTTAAACCACTTAATATGGAAGATTTCAGTGTATCGAATTTTTGCGCGAAGGAAATGGAACAAATGGCGAGAATAACAACGACGACTTTTTTCATGTATACCCCGGAGTGATGGACAATGATGTGCGAAAAAGTAAGAAAAGAATCTGTCAGATTCGAGAGGAAAAAAAGTTGATTGAGAATTGTAAACTATGGCTTCTGAGGGAAACAAAGGGAGTTTGAAGTTTAATCCAAATTCGCCGATCTAAATGTTAAAAATGGTGAGTGGTGATATCCAAATGTTGCAGTAAAACGACAAGTTTGGATAAAAAGGATTCGGCATTTTTTTTATTACCAATCATTTTCTTCCACTATTTAAGTGCACGAAAAACAGCTTCATGCACTACGGGACGAAGACGTAGTAACTTTAATGTGTTGCGCGTTGGATAGACACGATTCGTCAAGAAGACGACGATCACCCTTTTTTCAGGATCGACAACAACTGAAGTTCCTGTAAATCCTGTATGCAAAAATGTGCGCTGTGAGGTATACTGTCCTGAAAATGATCGTCCCGTAGACCGGGTATCCCATCCTATACCGCGGCTGCTCTTTTCGCTCTGTGTCTGGGTGAATAATGCAATAGTAGACGAATCTAAATACCGTTTTCCGTTGTATCGTCCATAATTCAATTCCATTTGCAGGATCTTTGCCAGATCCGACGCAGTGGAGAATAATCCTGCATGTCCGGATATTCCGCCGAGCGTTACTGCATTTTCATCATGCACTCGTCCCCGAACGGCAGCATAGGTTTTCTTCCAGAAGGAATCGACTTCCGTCGGTACGACACGTTTCCACAATTCTGCCGGAGGATTATACATGGTGCTCATCATCCCCAGAGGCTTGAAAAACATTGAATCAACATAATTTGCAAGGGTTGCTCCGGTCACTTTCTCAATAATTTTTCCGGTGGTGATTAATCCAAGATCGCTATACATCGTTGAATCGCCCGTCGTATAAATGAGCGACGTTGCAAAAATAGAATCCATAACGCATGTTGCAGAATCGCAAAATTCATAAAATTTTCTCCATGCCGGCAAGCCGCTGTTATGCACTAAAAGATTATAGATGGTAATATTTTCTTTGCCATTTTGTCCGAAGGCAGGAAAATATTTTACAATTTTATCATCCAGCGAAATCTTTTTTTCTTCCACCAGTTTCATTACGGCACTTGTTGTGGATATCACTTTGGTTACGGAAGCAAGATCGAAAATAGCATCCGTTGTCATCCGTTCGGAGAGAGCATCATAAGTGAAATGCCCGTACGCTTGTTCATGAACGACAATGCCATCTTTCGCCACGAGCAGCACTGCCCCGGGGAATGCGGAATCCGCAATTGCTTTTTCAATAATGGAATCGACTCGAGAAAGAGAATCAGCATTGAAACCTGCCTCTTCAGGCTTGCCTTCGCGAAGAACAATTGATTTATATGCTACCCCTTCGCCAAAAGCATAACGTCCCGGTATGGTGACGGGAAGTTTTCCATAAGATGGTTGTTCACCAAAGACCACCTCAGCGGCTGCATCCAATGAGAATTTGCTGGGACTAAACGTTGCGACATACGCATCAAGTTTGGGAAATTCCATCACCACGTACGGGTTTCCCATGGAGATCCCAATCACTGGTTTTTTAAATTCGATAATGGCACTCATCAGTTCGGAGACTTTTTTGGGAAGGAATCCCGACATCGCTTCCGATCTGGTATAATACATAAACTGACAGATAATCATATCCGCAAACTTGGCTTTCTTCAGCGCATCATCATATTCCATTTGATTGCTGCGAGGATCAATGCGGACAAGTTCCATCCGTTTCCGTTTGAAGAGTTCATCATGAAGATTGTCTGCATCGTCCGGATCTTCTGTGTCGGAAAAGACGAAATCAATTATTTTTTTACCATTAAGATTTTGGAACGGAAGAATATTGTTTTCGTTTCCCAACACCGTAATGGATTTCCGCGCTATTGTTTTCGCTAATTCCTGGTGCGTTTTAGTAAAGACAATATTGGCAACTGTATCAATATCAACTAACCGATTGGTGTCGAGGCCAGCCCATTGTTTGTACTTCAGCATTTTACGGACAGAATAATCGATACGCTCTTCCGATATTTCTCCTCGATTAATTGCTGCGAGAATCGAATCAATGGCATCGTCAGTATTGGGGGACGTCAACAATACATCCGCTCCGGCTTTTACTGCACGTGTAGCAGCATCCCCCGGATTGAAGAGCTTAGAAACGCCTTTCATCGCAAGTGCATCGGTAACAATCATACCATCAAACTTCATTTCGTTCTTTAACAATTTTGTAATGACATTTTCCGAGACAGTGGAAGGTATCGAATCGGATTCGTCAAATACAGCGGCATGAATGTGGGCAATCATCACTGACATCACTCCATTAACAATTGCATCTCTATACGGAAGAAGTTCTAACGAATCAAAACGCTCTCGGGAGAAATGAACTGAAGGAAGATCAAGATGTGTGTCAATGTCTGTGTCACCGTGCCCCGGAAAGTGTTTCACCGTTGCAATGACATTCCCTTCTTGTGTTCCACGAATGAATGCACGAGCAAAATTGCTCACGAGGCGGGGATCTTCTCCAAACGAACGGGTGTTGATGACCGGGTTTTTCGGATTATTGTTCACATCGACAACGGGAGAATAATTTTGATGGATTCCCAGTGCACGTGTTTCGTGGGCAATTGCTTTTCCCATTTCATATGAGAGATTCGTATCCCTTGTTGCACCGAGCGCCATTGCCCGTGGAAATGTGGTTGATTCTTGGATGCGCATTCCCGCACCCCATTCAAAATCCGCAGTCATCAGCAGCGGAATTGATGCAACTCGCTGCAGTTTGTTTGCATTCACCGGAAACCCGTAGGCGCTGCCATGAGAAAAATAGAACCCACCGACACCGACCTCTTTTGCGTAACGATAATTTTCCTGCCATGTTTTGGAATCATGCGGCATATAACCGGCTCTTGTCCAAATAATGAACAGTTGAGCTACTTTCTGTCTGATTGTCAGATTGCGCATTATCGACTCAACCCAATCGCTTGACTTTGTTGAATCAACAACGGAGGATGACCGTGTAGAATTTGGTTCAACTTGAACATCGCGGGACGAAGAACAGCTAAAAAAAATGCCGAAGAGACAGAATGGAAGAATTCTTTTCATGATTTTTTGAATTGAGAGAGCCCTAATACAGCCGCACCGTACGCCGGTGATGACATGGGCGGGATCATTTCGATGACCGGGAAATTTACGTCAAGATATTGTGTAAGCAGCCGTGAAACAATTGTTTCGTTAGCGATGAGGCCTCCAATGAACGAAACATGGATCTTCTCTTTCACTTTTTTGGAAGTGGCGGATGAAATTTTTTCCGCAGCAATTTGAACATGCCATGCAAGTTCAACAACCGCATTCTCAATAATTGCAAGACAAACTCTGTCTTTGTTTCCTGCCGCTGTCATTACTAATGGAGCGATTGACGCCACATCGAAATTGTTTTTATAAACAGCATTGATTATGGACGTCTGATCGTTCAATCCGAATTCTTTTGCGATCATATCAGACAGCTTTGTCTTATCACCGCGTCCGTCAATATGTCTTGTGACAGCAGATAATCCTAAACGACCGAGAAAGTAACCGCTTCCCTCATCTCCAAGCACTCTTCCCCAACCACCGACTCGATGTACATTCCCTTTTACATCTTTACCAAAAGCAATCGATCCCGTTCCGGCAATCAAGATAATTCCAGCCCCACCCTTGAACGCCCCTTCAAGTGCAATCCGCGCATCACTTTCTATAATAACCTTTTTCAGTTTTTTCTTTTTTGCAGCAGAAAATTTTTTCAATCCATCTGCCATTCGTTTTTGGTCGCCGGTTCTTCCTGCCCCCGTTAAGCCGCACGCAACAATGGAGAGATCACTTATTGCACATTCAACAGAATCGCAACACATTTCAATCAATGAATAGATCGTTTCGGCAGCTTTCTCGACGCCGATAATTTGGAAATTCGACGGACCGGCAATATGTTCTGCTAGAATAACACCGGACAGATTAGTAATGACCGCATGCGTTTTGGTCCCCCCTCCATCCATTCCGATAATATATTTTTCGAGCTTCATAAATACTCTTCTATTATTGAGATTTCTTTTTTCCGAATTCAGGATCGATTTTCACCAACAAGGCAACCACAAACCCGGGAATTGTCGATGCCATCACCCATAAAAAGAAATACTGATAGCCGATTGCATCCTGCAGTTTACCGCTGAACATTCCCGGAATCATCATCCCGAGAGCCATAAATCCGGTACAGATAGCATAGTGCGCCGTTTTGTAGGGACCGTCAGAGATCATCACCATATACAACATGTATGCAGTAAATCCGAAACCATAACCGAATTGTTCAACGCCGATTGCCGCACAAATGATGGCGAAATTTTCGGGCTGCATATAGGACAAATAAACAAACATTGCATCAGGAAGATGGATTGCAAAGACCATAATCCAAAGCCAGAATCGAAGACCTCGTTTAGAAATTACATATCCCCCAAGCAGTCCACCAAGAGTTAAACAAATTACTCCCACAGTTCCGTAGGCAATACCAACATCACTTGTTGTTAAACCCAATCCTCCATCTGTTCGGGAATCAAGCAAAAACGGAGTGACAAGTTTTACCAACTGCGCTTCGGCAAAACGATAGAAGAGAAGAAAACAGAGAACAACAATGATCTCTTTTTTCTTGAAGAACGACCCGAATGTCCGGAAAAATTCCTTTAAGACAGCTGATGCCGATGCTTTTTCGACAACTGATTTGTCGCTAACAGGGTACGGCAGCATAAAACGATGATACATTGCGAGCGAAAGAAATATTCCTGCCAAAATAAAAAATGTGATTGACCATGCCGTAGCAATTGAACCGGAATGTGTTTCCAAATACCCTGCAAGATAGACCAATGCACCTTGTCCCGTAATCATAGCAATTCGATAGAATGTGCTTCGCACACCGACAAATGCAGCTTGCTGATGCTGTTCAAGTCCAAGCATATAAAACCCATCAGCCGCAATATCATGCGTGGCAGAACTGAACGCCATCAGCCAAAACACAGCAATGGACCATTGGAAATAGGCATCCATCGGAATCGTAAACGCCACAGCCGCCAGCGATGCGCCGATAATCATCTGCAGCGCAACGATCCAAAAACGTTTGGTTTTAAAAATATCTATCAGCGGACTCCACAACGGTTTAATCACCCAAGGCAGATATAACCAACTAGTATAGTATGCGATATCGGTATTGGAAACACCGAGTTTCTTATACATGATTACCGAGATTGTCATAACAACAACGTAGGGAATCCCTTGTGCAAAATATAATGAGGGAATCCACGACCATGGACGTTTCCCCGAAGAATTATTATTGACATCCATAAAGAATCCTTACATGCTACCAAAAATCCGTTCGATGTCATTTCAAACGAAGTCCCGGTAGGGACAAGTGAAAAATCTGAACACTTTCGAAACTCTCAGATTCCTCGTCCCGAAACTCTTAAATCATTCCGAAAAATAATACGGAATTGCTCAGGATAAAATTGGGACTTGGAATGACGGTATCGTTACATTTTGGAACTTGATTTTTGTAATTTGGAATTTCTTAATACAGTTTCTTTAATTCCGCATCCTGAAAATAGTGTTTCACAATCTCTTCCGCTTTGAAGCCCTTCACCGCCATCACTGCCGCACCAATTTGACACAATCCGACTCCGTGTCCCCATCCCGCACCACGTAAAACGAACGCATCATTCTCCTTCTGCACAACAAAAGCAGAACTGTATAAATGCGATTTTGATAGCCATCGGCGAATCTCCAGCTCTTTGCCAACAACCAATGTCCTTTTTGTCCCTTCAATTTTCAAACGGGTGATCCTTCCCGATGGACCGCGTTGGAGCGGGATGAGACTTAATATTGTGCCGAAATCGATCCCCGATTTATTTTGAACCAATTCTGAAAGCTCGGTTGTTGAATATTGTACTTTCCACCGAAAAAAATCTGTCGTTTCTTGATCGAATGACGGAAGAATCTGGCGTAATATGTTGCCGTCTGTTGTGTTACAAAACGCTTCAGGCGAAGAAAGGATCCACTCTTCCGCTTCTGTGTTTGATTGTGGTGGAGTATACTGATGTTGCTCTGAACATGAAACCGGCATTAGGTAATGATATTGTGTTTCTCCCCATGTTGTATGGAATGGTTCGGAAATACCTCCGCACGATTTGGAAAAGCGTGCATCGCAGATATCATTTTGATACACAAGAAACATTCCTCGTGTTGCGCTTATCGCTTCGGTGGCGGCATTCGAAATATCTTTTGTAATACCTTGATACCGTTGACAATGGTCATCCGCGCAGACGTCAAAGATATCATGATCTTCACGATCATAATATCGGATTAGTTCGTTCTCCGTTTGGGTTGTACGTTGCGATGGTATGCCGAGATTGGAGAATTTTTTCTTCATCTCCAGCATTGCTACCAGCCAGCTGCGAGATGTAATGGCATGTGCTTTTAACAAATCCATCGGAGCGCTGGCGCTCATCTCCGAGGAAATAACGCTGGCAAGATATTTTTCTACTGATACTTCATTGATCGCGGTGATTCCTTTGTTGCGGGCTACCAAGCGTAACGAACCCTGAAATGTTTGATGCTCTTTTCGTTCCCAATGAAAATTGATTCCGAAAACAACATCATGGATCGTAAATGCTCCGCCATTGACCGGTGCAAAGGTGATCTCTTTCCCGCGAATCAGTTCTATCTCCTTCCCTCCATAGAGTATAATTTCCCCATTCTTTAGGATAGCCTTGAACTTACCGGTCACAATGACATCATTCGTAATTTTAAACTTTTCCAGTAATTCACCGGAAACTTCCACATAATTTTCTACTACTCCAATTTTAATGATCGGTTCAGATGAGATCATATTTTTTCAAGAATAATATTCAGTGTTTCTTCCGGAATGGAAACTTCGTGATAGATCCCGCTGAGATGAGGAGCATCTACCGTAAGAAAATCTTTTTCCATCGGCGTTACAACTAATCCGCCGATATCCACAGCTGCGGGACTAATCAATACTTTTGCTTCACGTTCAAAAAAAAAGGAAGCCGGACGATGTTTACTCCGAACGAAAATGATCAAACGCCACACTCCATCGTCATAGGAACCAATAACATTCATCATCGGTTCTTCGTTCGTGTTCATCACTTTTCTTAACGATGAGGTCAACCGAAGGAACGACAACTCCATTTCCTGTTCACTTTTCCCCTCCAATGTAATGACGCTTCGTCCGTACCGTTCAAGTGTTGAGACTGTTATTCCGTTAATATTTTTTTTAATTTTTTTGTGTTCTACCATTTCCCGTTCGACAGGAATCAATCCTGCTGGAGAAGCTTGAAAATGCATATGATCGGGGGCGGAAGCACCGCATTTAGGCCCGTTATAAAATACGGTATATCCGGGTGACAGATCTTTTGCCAAGGAAAGAAACGAAAGGATCTGCTCTTCAATCGATTGGGGAATATGCTCAATATGAGAAATTGTGAAATGTTCCCGAAAGATTGGCATGGGATTGCACAGCACGAGAAATTTTTCTTTATAGAGAACACCTTGTTGTTCCGGCGGAAGATTTTCTAGACAAAGAAAACATTTTCGTTCTTTGATCGATACCGCATCCACCTTTGCACCGGTGCTGACAATGCGCTTTGGATTATATTGCAGGCGTGCGGAAAATGAACCGCAGTCAATAACTTTTGTTTGGACACTCTGTAAAGCCGAAACTCCTTCGGCAAGCATCGGCCATTGATGCTGTTGTTCATGATAGAGATGAAGTATCTGTTCGGAAAGTGATTGATGTTGTGCCGTCGGAAATCGTGAAAAGGTCTTCTGTGAGAGCATGAGCAATACTATTTGATGTCTCTATATCCTACAAAGTGGTTTACGGATGATTTGCCCATTTGAAAGGGGGACTGTTCAATAAAATTGAAGCCTAATTTTTTATACCACTTGAGCGAAGGAACATTTTGCTCCATCACTCCAAGCCAAATTTGTTGAAACAAATGCTGCTGTGCTTTCTGTTCAACAATCTTTAATAGTTCTAAGCCAATCCCGTTTCCTTGAAATTCTGGAAGAACATATAATGATTCAAGATAACAGCGTTTCTGTTCGTGATTGATCTTCATCCGAGCATAACCGACAATATGGTTTTTTACTTCGGCAACGAAACCGATACTGTCTTTGTCATCATATAACTGTGCAAAATTGATCTCGGAGTAATAATTGTTAAAATACCATTGAATATCCGTCACAGGGATAAAATCCGCATACGATGCAAGCCATGTATTGAGCAACACTTTTTGGATTTCATTAGTATCGTCCAGAGTCCATTCACGATATTTTGGCTGAATAGACATTATTTTTTCCTATTCAAATGAATACGTGCGTGCATTTCTATCGTGCGTATTTTATCTTTGTAAAAATCGTTGCGATTAATCTTTTCGATTGGAAGAGATGCATCGGTATTCCCTTCCCAGCGGCGGCAATGATAGAGAGATGTGTAGATTCTTCCGATTTGATACTGACGCGATATTCGTATCGCTGCTGCGTAATCTTCGCCATAACTTGTGTTCGGTAGAAGGATCTCGCGTAATATCGGAGTGTAAAATGCCCGCGGTGCTCCAAGTCCATTAATGCGAAGTGCATTGTTTCGTCCGTTATCCGAAGTCCATTCCTTATGATCGATCAAACCTGGAGGAATCGGTTCTAGATTTGCATTAACAAGCGTGTATGATCCTATCACCATCGCAACATTCTCTTTGCGAAACACATTCACAACATTTTGAAGCGTATTATTATCGGAATAGAGATCATCGGAATCAAGTTGAATAGCATACATTCCGCAATATTCGGAAAGGATCGCTTCGTTCCAACAGCCGCCGATTCCCAAATCCTCCCGATTCGGGATGATATGTTTTACTCTTGGATCTCGTTTTGAGAGATCGCTCAGGATGTTCGTTGTGTTATCCGTCGAATGATTGTCCACGATAATCACATTAAATGCAAAGTCTGTTTTTTGTGACAGCACACTATTCACCGCTTCTGTAACGGTTTTTTCGCGGTTTCGGACAGGAATAATCACACTTGCTTCAACCGGAAACTTTTCCTTTGATCTTGGAACTTTAGCAAACTTCGGTTTTAAATATGCACTGATATTTTTCAAATGTTTTGTAGCAACAAGTTCGTTCTCTTTTTGGACCGAAATATTCCTTGGATCGACATAATCGAACATTTTTTCACCGCTTTTGCGAGTATCAGATTCAGTCTTTGTATAGAGATATTCCTGATTATGAAAGATCTCGCTGAGTGCTGAAACTTTTAATCGCAAATCGTACAATCCGGCACGTTCTACTTTTTCGATCTTCCCGTATTTTTTAATCGCCTTTTTTACGATTGAAACGGAAAAGAACATCACTGCACCAAAATCGAAATTATCGCGGATACTTCCCAATTGGTAATCGATGGTCGGATGTTCAGAACGTTTTCCATCCTTCACTTCATAAAAATCAGAATAGATCATCCCAGCTTTTGTGTCCTGGGCAATATGGACAAACCGTTCCAAAGCTGCCTGGTTCAATGTGATGGATTGCGCTTGATTAATAAAGAGCAGATAGTCGGTAGAAAGTTTCTCAATGATTGCATTCAGTGTCTTTCCGGATGTAAGCGAATCGACGTTCACACCCACACATTTTTCCTGCGAAGTTGAATATGCTCCATCGTGCGCAATAATAATTTTTTTAACAAGCGGCGATCGGATGAATTGCTGTAGTGTAGAAGCAAAGTATGGTTCCGAACTAAACGGTAGAATAACAGAGATCATAAACGATAAGACCTTAGACGTTCTAAAGAAAAATAAAGTTTGCGAAAGCAATGTAAAAAGAAGAACAAGCGAAAGCAAACCAAAATACCCGACTGATATACTTGACATTACTCATAAAATTCATAACATAAAGGTAGCAATGTTCCAATTTCAGGAAGGAATCGCCATGTCTGAACTTGATTTGAAAGAATTTGAAAAAAACATTGTCGTACGGACCATAGCAATAATCGATTACGACAAAATTGTTGATTTGCAAAAGAGATGTTTCCCGGGAATGAAACCGTGGGCAATTGAACAACTCGAAAGCCAATTGAAGATATTTCCCGAAGGACAAATCTGTGTTGAGTACGAAAACAAAATTGTCGCCTCATCCAGCAGCTTAATCCTCGATTTTTCTCTCTATTCTCAATGGCATAGTTGGAAGGAAATTGCTGACAACGGATATATCCGGAATCATAATTCCGAAGGAAATACGCTTTATGGTATTGAGATTATGGTCGACCCTGATTACCGAGGAATGCGACTTGCGAGAAGATTGTATGATACTCGAAAAGCGATTGCGACAAAATATAATCTCATGAGAATTATTCTCGGTGGACGAATTCCGGGATATGGAAAATATTCAACTGAAATGACCGCGCGCCAATACGTCGGAAAAGTATTGGACAAATCGTTGTTTGATCCTGTGCTAACTACTCAACTGGCAAACGGTTTCGTTCTGAAGCGATTGCTTCAAGATTACATGGTCTCCGACTCGGAATCAAAAGGCTATGCGACGTTTTTGGAATGGACCAATCTAGATTATGTTCCCGACACATCTCGAATCTTTATGCCGGTGGAATCAGCGCGCATTTGTGCCGTTCAATATCAAATGAGAATGGTGAAAGACTTTGAAGATTTCGCCAAACAATGTGAATACTTCATTGATGTCGGTGCAGACTATCGGAGTGATTTTGTTCTTTTTCCTGAAATTTTTACAACGCAGCTGCTTTCGTTTATGCCCAAAGATCGTCCGGAAGTTTCCATCCGGCATCTTTCGGAATTTACTCCAAAATATCTTGAACTCTTTCGATCTCTTGCAATTCGATATAACGTCAACATCATCGGCGGATCACATTTTACCGTTGAGAATGATAACCTCTATAACATTTCGTATTTATTCCGAAGAGATGGAACGATCGGCAAACAGTACAAACTGCACATTACACCAAATGAACGGCGTTGGTGGGGCGTAAAACCGGGAGATACGTTAGAAATTTTCGACACAGACAAAGGGAAAATTTCCATTCAAATCTGTTACGACATTGAATTTCCGGAACTAAGCCGCATTGCCGTGGAGAATGGAGCGCAATTAATCTTCGTTCCCTTCTGTACAGATGAACGGAATGCCTATCTGCGTGTCCGATACTGTGCACAAGCGCGATGCATCGAAAACCATATTTATGTTGCCATTGCCGGCGGCGTGGGAAACCTTCCTTTTGTGGAAAATCTGGACGTACATTATGCTCAATCGGCAATCTTCACTCCATCCGATATTCCCTTCACACGCGATGCAATCCAATCCGAAGCAACACCAAACACCGAGATGGTCATTGTGGATGATGTTGATCTTGAATTATTGAAACGTCATCGGCAAAGTGGCGGGGTGTTGAATTGGTTGGACAGAAGAAAAGATCTCTACGAAATCCGATATAAAGGAGGAAAAGGAGTTACAGTATTGTAATATAATTCTATAGCCTGCCGTTGAAGCAGACTATAGAATAACAATCAATTGTGTTAAAAGGATCATTTTTTCAATTTTCGAAATACCAGTTTTCCTTCTCCTTCCAATCCAAGTTCAAGGGCATCTCCTTCAGTAACTTCGCCGCCAAGGATCTTTGAAGAAAGAACATCGATAATATGTTTTTGGATCGTCCGCTTTAATGGACGCGCACCAAAACTCGGATCGTACCCAAGACGTGCAATCCATTCTTTTGCATCGTCTGTCACAACAAGTGTCATCTCTTTTTTCGCCAACATGGCATCCACATGTTTCAATTGAATATTGATCACTTGTTTTATATCCAGCTGCGAGAGAGGCTTAAAGAGAATCACTTCATCAACACGGTTCAAAAACTCAGGACGGATAGTTTGGCGAAGCAATTGATTCAACTGCGAACGAAGATCACCGGCCATATTCTGCCAGTCCTCTTCCGTTTCCATTTGCGCCATCTGTTCCTGAATTATTTGTGATCCAATATTCGACGTCATAATAACGATGGTGTTCTTAAAATTCACCGTCCGGCCTTTTGAATCAGTCAACCGTCCGTCATCAAGCAATTGCAAAAGTACGTTAAACACTTCCGGATGCGCTTTTTCAATCTCATCAAGAAGCACCACGGAATATGGTTTTCTGCGGACTGCTTCCGTTAACTGACCACCCTCTTCATAACCAACATAGCCTGGTGGAGCGCCGATCAAACGAGAAACGGAGAACTTCTCCATATATTCGCTCATGTCAATCCGCACCATTGCGTTCTCATCATTAAAGAGCAATTCGGCAAGGGACCGAGCAAGTTCCGTTTTTCCAACACCAGTTGTGCCAAGAAAAATAAAAGAGCCAATCGGCCGTTTTTCATCCTGCAATCCCGCGCGACTTCTTCGGATAGCATCGGCAACAGCTTTTACCGCCTCTTCCTGATTCACCATCCGTTCGTGGATTTTTGTTTCAAGATGAAGCAGTTTCGACCGCTCGCTCTCTAGCATCCTTGTAACAGGGATTCCAGTCCACTTCGAAACAATCTCGGCAATATCTTCCGCATCAACCTCTTCCTTCAGCATTTTTTTCGTGTTTTGAATTTCAGAAAGCTTTACGGTCGCCTCTTTTAATTGCCGTTCAAGATTGGTCAATGTTCCGTACCGAAGTTCGGCAACTTTTCCGAGATCCCCTTCACGCTCTTTTTTATCCGCTTCAATCTTCACATTCTCAATCTCACCCTTCATGTTCCGGATAGATTGAATGAGATTTTTTTCATTCTCCCAATGTGTCCGCAGAGCAGTTCGGGATTGATTCAATTCAACAAGATCTTTTTCAATTTCTTGAATGTGCGTTTTTATTGCTGCACGATCGGATTCATCAGCGTATTCCGCGGAAAGCTCCCGTTTAACCGCTTCGCGTTCAATTTCCAAATGCTTCACCCTTCGCTCGATATTGTCCAATTCTTCCGGCATCGAATCTATCTCAATCCTCAATTTCGATGCTGCTTCATCCACAAGATCGATCGCTTTATCGGGAAGAAATCTATCCGATATGTAACGGTGGCTTAACTGTGCGGCGGCAATAATCGCTCCGTCGGTGATCCGTACACCATGATGCACTTCATAACGTTCAGCGAGTCGACGCAAGATTGAGATTGTATCATCAACAGTAGGTTCATCAACATGAACCGGCTGGAATCGGCGTTCCAGTGCCGGATCTTTTTCGATATATTTTCTGTATTCATCGAGTGTTGTTGCACCAATCGCACGCAGATCTCCCCGTGCCAACGCCGGTTTCAGCATATTTGCCGCATCGACAGCTCCTTGTGCTGCTCCCGCTCCCACCAATGTGTGAAGTTCATCAATAAAGAGAATAATTTCACCGTTGGAATTTTCGACTTCTTTCAATACGGCTTTCAGTCGTTCTTCAAACTGTCCGCGAAAACTTGCACCGGCAATAAGCGAAGCCATATCCAATGCAATAATTCGTTTCGATTTAAGATTTTCAGGGACATCTCCAGAAATAATTCTATACGCAAGACCTTCTGCAATAGCCGTTTTCCCGACACCAGGTTCACCAATCAGCACAGGATTATTTTTTGTTCGACGTGACAGAACCTGAAGCACGCGTCGAATTTCATCTTCACGTCCGATGACAGGATCAAGTTTTCCTTTCCTTGCAAGATCGTTCAAATCCCTACCGAATTTTTCGAGTGACTGATACTTGTCTTCAGGATTTTGATCCGTCACACGGTGTGATCCGCGAACTTCTTTGAGTGCTTTCAACAAACCTTCTTTTGTGATTCCTTGATCCAAAAGCAATTTCACTCCGCTATTGCTCTTTTGATCAAGCAAAGAAAGTAATAGATGTTCCGTGCTAACATAATCGTCTTTCAGGTTCTCTGCTTCTTTTTGAGCCTGTTCAAATATTTTTTGCAGGATTGTAGATACATATTGCTGAGCGCCACTTACTTTAGGAAGTTTTTCAACAACTTCATTGATCTTTATTTTAATATAATTGACATTTGCTCCAAGTTTTTGGAGAATGGGCGTAACAATCCCTTGCGCATCCTGCACTAATGCAGCGAGCAAATGCTCCGGTTCTAACGATTGGTTTCCGTAGGATGTCGCAATCTCTTGCGCATTTTGCACAGCTTCTTGTGATTTTATGGTAAATTTATTGAAATTCATTTTTCTATTTTTTCAAATTTAGGTTGTTGCTTATTTACATTCTCTGTGATCTCTGTGTTCTCCGTGGTGAAATATTTTATTTTATTTTGGTACTCTGCATTCTGGTAAACTCTTTTTCTCTTTCCTGCATTACCGCCGGCACATTCAATAAATCGTTCAATTTATATGCAGGGATAACACTCACAATTCCATTGGATTTACTCTTCTGCTTGTCATAAAATCCCGATATAATCCCTGTCAGAAATAGTCTCGCCGGAACAGTAGCAGTTCCTGTATCTTTTATCGCTGGCGAATAAAAGAAAAGAGGGGAACCACTGCTTTCTTTTGAAATGTTCGTTTCTACCAAATAGAGTTCTGTATATCCATTTTCCACTGAATATTTTTCTTCGGAAAGCTGGGCGATTTTTCCAAACCTTACGATTGGTATGTTTTTGAAAATTCCAAAATGGGAAGACTCCATACCAGTATAAAACACTTCGTCTCCTTCAGAAATATTTTCCTTTTTCAGGAAATCTATAGCCGCAATCATGCCAACGGGAGTGAATAAAAAATCATACCTATTCAGGTCCGGATACGCAGGAATAATTGCGAGATCAACAGTCGAATCCGGATGGAGAAAATATCGTGGTACAGAATTCAGGACCATCGGAATAATCAATGTGTCGGAGTATCCATCCTTTCTATTGATTCTGATGTACACTGTATCAAAGAACGATCCATTTGATTTTTTTAATGTGCTTTTGGTTGTGACCAAATAGCCAAAGTTTGCAGTATCGTTGTTCTGATTCGTTTTCAGCAAAACAAAAAAACCTGTCCCTTGCGGAGTCAATCTATTATTTGTATCCTTCGAAAAAATAAACGTCACTGATTTTTTTACCTGTGCCGGAAATTTTGCTGCAGACGATGTCGCTATGAGTAGAACGAGTGCAAGGAATAGATATCGAATTTTCATGTATACTTCTTTCATCAAGATTGAGAATGATTAACTATTGTTTTTCGCCAGTCTCTTGTTCAAATCGTTTCTTGCCCTCTTTTTCTTCTATGACAGTCTCCATTGCATTCCGTTTTTCCTGATTCTGCATATCAGCAAAAACAGAAGTAGCGGCAAAGTTTCCCGAACTGCTCATTTTTTTATTAATAATCGCCATTAACAATATCAATGCTAAGGCAATCAATATAATCCAAACTATAATGTCCATCATAGCCTAACCCTCATTTCCTCATCCTTCAATGAAAGAATTATGATAGCTCAACCAATTGCACCTGAATCACTTCCTCTATACGTGATGAAATGGATGAAAGAGTTTTTTCCGGCGGTTTGGCATCAAGTTTTAAAGTGCAACACGCAGTTTGCGTACCTTCAAAGATCAAATTCTCGACTTCCTGAATATTGATCGCTGCCGACTTCAAATCCTCAAACACATTTGCTAAAACACCCGGCTTATCATAATGTCTCACAACCAATTGGAATTTTGCCGGAGTTACTTTCGCTTTATTCACCCAATTCTTTACCGTCCCCCGCTCCTTATACATTTTGATAATCGCCACGGTCTCATCGGCAATTGCATTTTGCGCCTGTTCTGTTGAAGCACCGATGTGATGCGTTCCGTAGACATTTGGCAATGAGGCAATCTTATTGGTAAACGGCGAAGTCTTATCTTCAGGTTCACCGGAAAAGACATCTGCCCCGACTCGAATTTTACCCGCTTGTGCGGCTTCATACAACGCATCTTCATCAACCACTTCCCAGCGCGATGTATTCAAAAAGATTGCTTTGGGTTTCATCATCCCAATCAGCTCTTTCGTGATGATTTTTTTCGTCTCGGGTTTTAGCGCCAAGTGAACCGACACAACATCGCAGAGCGGAATCAACGCTGCGATCGACTCTGCACTCGTCACTCCAAGAGATTCTGCTTTTTCTTTTGTCAAAGAACGCGACCAGGCGACAACATTCATTCCAAACGCCTTTGCGCGATGAATGAACTCTTTTCCGATCTGGCCGGTACCGATTACTCCGACGGTCTTGCCGAACACTCCATCAGCTTTGGAATATTCGCTCTTGTTCCATTTCGCATTCTTCAGATCGATGACATTATCCGGAATTCTTCTATCGATCGAAAGAAGCAAACCCATAGCAAGTTCTGCAACTGCAACGGAATTTTTCCCCGGACAATTTGAGACATAGATGCCTCGGGCATTGGCAGCTTTCATATCAATATTGTTGACACCAGCTCCTGCTCGAACAATGAGCGAAAGATTTTTTGCAGAAGAAATACAATCTGCATGAACTTCCGTAGAACGGACAACAAGCACATCGGCATCTTCAATTGCACCGGCGAGTTCTTCCGCTTTGAGTTTTGGTTTATTAATAACAACCATACCGAGTGACGCAAGGTTATCAATGGTTTTTTGTGGTAACGAATCTGCTAAGAGGACTTTCATACGACATCTCCTTTTAAGGAATGTTCTATCGTGGTAATAAGTATTTGTACCAAAAGGTACGTCCTTTTTCCTGAGCCATCAATTACAAATAATCACCTTTTTTCGGGCATATCCGATATAACAAAGGCGAGGAATCACCTCGCCTTGTTATCTTTAGATCACCAAAATGCTTTTGGAGTGTTATAAACGAGTTATTTATCGTCAACAACTTCAAAATCAGCGTTTTCAACTTTCTTTCCGCCGTCGGATTGACCACCGCTTTGAGACTGCTGCTGTTGTTGTTGCCCGGTTGCGTCGGCACCTGGTTGCGGTCCCGCTGTTTTGGCTGCCTCATACATTTTCGTGGAAGCTTCATTCCAGATTTTTTCCAGTTCTTCCTTCTTTTCTTTGATCCCCGAATTTGCTTTAACAGCTTCTTCTAACGCATTCGTTGCAGATTCAATCTTTGCTTTTGTATCAGCATCGATCTTATCACCGAGATCAGTCAATTGCTTCCGCGTTGAAAAGATGAGGGAGTCAGCCTGATTTTTGATCTCAATTTCTTCTTTGCGTTTTGAATCCTCTGCAGCGTGTGCTTGCGCATCTTTCTTCATCTTCTCTACTTCTTCCTTGCTCAATCCGGATGAAGATGTAATGCGAATATTCTGTTCCTTACCTGTGGCTTTATCTTTTGCGGAAACGGAAAGCATACCGTTCGCATCGATATCAAGCGATACTTCAATCTGAGGAACACCGCGCGGTGCTGGTGGAATTCCGTCAAGATGGAACTTTCCGAGAGAGCGGTTATCAACAGCCATCGGACGTTCACCTTGAAGAATATGAATCTCCACTGATGTCTGGCTATCGGCTGCCGTGCTGAATGTTTCACTCTTCTTTGTGGGAATGGTTGTATTCGCATCGATCAGCTTTGTCATCACGCCACCGAGTGTTTCAATCCCAAGTGACAATGGTGTCACATCCAAAAGCAATACATCAGTCACATCACCAGCAAGAACGCCTCCTTGAATAGCTGCACCAATAGCAACAACTTCATCAGGATTCACTCCTTTGTGTCCTTCTTTTCCGAAGAATTTTTTTACCAACTCTTGAACTGCCGGCATACGTGTCATGCCGCCAACAAGAATCACTTCATCAATTTGGCTGGTGGAATAACCGGAATCCTGCAGCGCTTTTTCCGTTGGATGTAAACATCGTTTTAACAGATCGTCTACCAATTGTTCAAATTTGGAGCGCGACAATGTCATCGTAAAATGTTTCGGACCGTCTTGTGTAGCCGTAATAAACGGAAGATTGATCTCTGTTTGTGCAGAGGAAGATAATTCAATCTTTGCTTTTTCTGCAGCTTCACGCAATCGTTGAAGTGCCATAGCATCCTTCAATAGATCGACCCCTTCTTGCTTTTTAAATTCTTCTGCAAAGAATTCCACGAGACGCTGATCGAAGTTATCACCGCCAAGATGTGTATCGCCATTCGTTGATTTCACCTCAAAGACACCATCGCCGAGGTCAAGAACGGAAATATCAAATGTTCCACCGCCAAGATCGAATACAGCAACTTTTGAATTCTTATGTTTCTTATCCAAACCGTACGCAAGTGCAGCCGCGGTCGGTTCGTTAACGATACGTCTCACGGTTAATCCGGCAACTTCACCAGCTTCTTTGGTCGCTTGACGTTGAGCATCATTAAAATATGCCGGGACAGTAATAACTGCTTCGGTTACTTTCTGGCCAAGATAATCTTCCGCAGTCTGTTTCATCTTTTGAAGAATCATCGCGGAAATTTCTGGTGGTGAATAAACACGATCGGATATTTTCACTCGCGATGTGTTATTGTCTCCTGTGACAACGTCGTAGGGAACGAGTTTCATTTCTTCGTTCACTTCGTTCATAAATCGTCCCATGAAGCGTTTAATAGAATACACCGTGTTCTTTGAATTTGTTACTGATTGTCGTTTCGCTGACTGACCCACCAATCGTTCGCCGTTTTTTGCAAAAGCAACAATGGATGGTGTCGTTCGTGCACCTTCTGAGTTTGCGATCACAACCGGTTCATTTCCTTCCATCACAGCAACAACCGAATTTGTTGTGCCGAGATCGATACCAATAATTTTTCCTGCCATAATATTTTTCCTCTATTTAATGTTGTAGTTTCAGACTTTTCTACGTATCTCTGTGCAAGCAGTGTGCCACAATAAACACTGCGTTTTTAACCATTTTTGATGCTACAAAACAAAATTTAAAAAATTATAGTGCCATTATGGCAGTCATTCCATCTTATTGTTTTACCATTCAAGAAATTATGGCAGACAAAGATGAAGCTTGTATTTCTTTCAATTTGTCATATCTTGACAGGCGAAATAGGGACTACGTAGTTTCTAAGCTACACTAAGAGGAAATTGAAAAAAAGAATGATTGAAAAAGATACGATATTAGCCTCGCTGAAAACCAAACAATTGGGGAAAAATATTTTTTCTTTCCAATCGATTGATTCAACGAATACCTATGCAAAATCCTTAAGCAAGTCAGAAGCTCCACATGGCACGATTGTTATCACTGAAGAACAGACGTCCGGACGAGGGCGTTTACAGCGAAACTGGGTATCTCAAAAAGAAAAGAATTTACTTTTTTCGATTATACTCTTTCCCGAATTCACTGTGGAGAAAATTTCCCTTCTTCCCTTTGCCGGTTCGCTTGCCGTGGCCGATGCCATTGAAAAAGTGACTGCTCTTTCTCCAATATGTAAATGGCCGAATGATGTTCTCGTCAACAATAAAAAGATATGTGGAATGCTTCTAGAATCTTCAACAGGGCAAGTTGCGCTGGAAAAAATTGTTTTTGGTATCGGGGTAAATGTAAATCAAGAAGAATTTGATGGTGATCTTCGGTATAAGGCATCATCCATAAAAAATGAATGTGGAAAAGAAATTGACCGTGTTCTATTGCTTCAATCGATATTAGAAGAATTAGAAAATCGGTACGAACAATTGTCTCATTTTCCACCTCAGCAATTACTGAATGATTGGAAAATGAAGGCATTGCTTTTTGGAAAAAAGATTACTGTATTAGAGAGTGAATTTAGTTTTGCTGCTACTGCGATTGATGTGGACGAAGATGGTAGCCTGATTATTGAAACGGAAGACGGACAACGAAAAAATATTTTTGCCGGAGATGTAAGTCTGGCTTATCAATAAAGAAAATCACAAAGACACAAAGTGATCTTTGTGTCTTTGTGATAAAAAAAGGAAGTAATATATGATACTTACCATCGATATCGGCAACACACACTCCGTTTTTGGAATATATAATGGAAACAAATTACTCGGCGATTGGCGGGTAACAAGTTTTGTCACTCGCACGGAGGATGAATTTGGCGCACTGGTGAGAGAGTTTTGCGAACATGCGAACATTTCAACAAAGAAGATTACTTCCATAGGAATTGCTTCAGTCGTCCCAAATTTGACAGACGTTTGTCTGAAAATGTCTCGCAAATATTTCCATATTGAACCGATCATCATTTCATCAGATCTTGACCTCGGTATTAAGGTTCTTTATGATGATCCCCGTTCCGTCGGTGCTGATAGATTGTGTAATGCCGTTGCTGGATATGTAAAGTATAGGGGTCCCCTCGTGATCGTTGATTTTGGAACGGCAACAACGTTCGATGTTATATCAAAAAATGGTGAGTACCTTGGAGGAGTGATTACCGCCGGAATTGAAACCGCATCCGGAGAACTTCATCGTCGGGCGGCAAAGTTGCCTAAGATTGATCTGAAATTTCCCGAAAAAGTCATTGGAAAAAATACGGTTGAAAGTATGCAGGCAGGTATTTTGTACGGAGCGCTTGATTCAATGGAAACAATGATCCGCCGTATCTCAAAAGAATTAGACGACTATCCAACCGTTATTGCCACCGGGGGATTTTCTGAAACGATGAAAAAACAATCCAAGGTCATCAATAAGCATGAACCAACATTAGTGCTGGAAGGAATTAGACTGATTGTGGAGAGAGTGGAAAAGAAGAATAAGAAGAAAAAGTGATGGACAAAGTGACCATCATCTTAAAGGTGACGGTCACTTAAAGAAATTATTTCATTCCAAACATCTGCACAGACATCTGTGCAAATTCTACCAATGAATTAAAGAATAATCCAAAATAAAGTGTTGGAATCAGTAGCGACATCAATAAAATTTGTTGTGCCAATGGAAATGTCATTGGTTCCACTGTTGCAGATTGTTCATCTCTCAAAAACATATTCCTGATGATTCGAACATAATAGTACAAAGAAACAACGCTGTTCAGCACTCCGATAACCGCAATCACAATCATTTTTGCATTAATGAGGGAAAGAAAAATCATCCATTTACCGATGAATCCTGCTGTCGGAGGAAGTCCTGTAAGTGAAATAAGAAATACTGCAAGCGATACAGAAAGGAGCGGCGATCGCTTCCCAAGTCCTCGATAATTATCAATATGTTCACTATTGATTTTATTAGCGATGAGCATCACCACATAGAATGCGCCGAGATTCATGAACAAATACACCACAAAATAAACCATCACTGCAGAAAATCCATCGTTACTGAGGACAACCAGTCCAAGCAGCATATAGCCAGCTTGTGCGATGCTTGAATATGCCAGCATCCGTTTCACATTGTCCTGCCAAAGCGCAACAAGATTTCCAAGAGTCATCGTGAGCACCGAAAGAATCATCAAAGCATTTTGAATATGAACCCCGCTCAGAAATGTCCATGTCCCGGCTGGAAGATTCATCACTGAAGAATCGATAAACATCACTTTGAATGCGCGCATCATCATGGCGAAACCAGCCGCTTTGGAAGCGACAGAAAGAAACGCTGTGATTGTCGTCGGTGCTCCTTCATAAACATCAGGTGTCCAGAAATGAAATGGAACAGCAGAGATCTTATACCCGAATCCAACAAGAATGAAGATGGAAGCAACAATCATGGCAAGGTGATTGGAACTTCCCTGCATTAATACTTGATTAATTCCAGAGATATTGAGTGTCCCGGTCAAACCGTAGACGATTGATATACCGTAAAGCATCACACCGGAAGAGAAAGCTCCATAGAGCAGATACTTCATGGACGCTTCGGACGAATCTTTCGCTTTGCGCGTAAAGCCGGATGCAACGTAGGATGAAAGCGAACTCATCTCCAGCGTTAGATACATCATCAACAAATTCGAAGAGCCAACCATGAACATCATTCCGAGAGCCATTGACAGAATCAGGAAATAATATTCTCCGATCGTTTTGTGTTCTGCATTTACTTCATCAGAAAATCGGGACATCAACACAACAACGATGGTCGCAAGGATGATCACAAGCTTAAAGAAAATTGCGAAAGGATCCACACTCAGCATACCGCTGAATGTTGAACTGTTCATTCCGATCTGTTCCGTCAACACATAGAACGATGCAAGTAACCCCGTCAACGAAAGCACCATCATCATCTGAGCATTTTTTCGGTTTACCAAATGAGCTAACAGAACAATACAGAGTGTTATCGTAAGGATGACTTCAGGCAGGATGTTTGAGACATTATTAAGAATAGTTTCTAGCATGATATATTCAAATTAATACAACAAATAATAAAAAATGCTTTACAAAAGATTAGTTACCGACCACTCCCACTGCACTTCCTTTGACAAAATCGACCAACGTATTTGCCGAGGCATTCATCACATCAAGCATAATATTCGGATACAATCCGAGGGCAATAACAATGATTGCCAACGGAACTAACATAATAAGTTCGCGGGTGTTGATATCGGTAAGGTCATTCCATTTTTCCGGAAGTGATCCGAGAAATACTCTCTGCAGCGTCCACAACATATAGCCCGCTGTTAACACAATGCCGAATGCTGAAGCAATTGTCAGCCAGCGAAAGGTTTGGAATGCACCAAGGAACGAGAATGCTTCCGAAATGAATCCGCTTAAACCAGGCAGTCCGATGGCAGCAAAAAATGCTATCGTCATCACACCGGAATATTTCGGCATCTTGTTCATCAATCCGCCGAAGTCATCAACGCCGCGTGTATGAGCACGATCATAGATGACGCCGACAATCAAGAAGAGCATTGCTGTGATCGTTCCGTGATTGAACATTTGCAGCATACCCCCGAGCATTCCCTGTGTATTCATTGCGGCAATTCCAAGGAGCACAATTCCCATATGACTGACAGAAGAATATGCGATCAATTTCTTAAAATCTTTTTGTGCAAGCGCGCAGAAGGCGCCGTAGATAATATTGATGAACCCAAGAAATGCGAGCGGATAGAGATAATGCATTGCTGCATCCGGAAATATTGGGAAGGCAATTCGCAATAATCCGTATGTCCCCATTTTCAACAAAACACCAGCAAGAATAACACTAATGGCGGTCGGCGCTTCAACATGCGCATCGGGCAGCCATGTGTGAAATGGAAAAATCGGAACTTTGATCGCAAATCCTATAAAGATTGCGATGTATGCCAAATATCTCCATGATGTTGAAACACCGGATAGAATCGAACCTGCTTCATAGTTTGCAGGATTCATCATCGCCAGCATATTGAACGTATGAATCTTTTCACCCGATGCCGGATCAATGATTGTCACACTAAAATAGAGCGCTAACATTGCCAACAACAGCAAGACCGAACCGAGCAATGTATAGAGAAAGAACTTAATGGCAGCATATTCTCTTCTCGGTCCGCCCCACACACCGATCAGGAAATACATCGGCAGCAACATCACTTCCCAGAAGATATAGAAGAGGAAGAAGTCGAGCGACACAAACACACCCATCATACCGGTGTCAAGAAGAAGCAAGAGTGCAAAATATCCTTTGATCGATTTTTCGATTGTCCACGATGAGATGACGGCGATACAGGAAATAATCGCTGTCAACAATACCATTGGCAGACTGATACCATCGATACCCAGAAAATAATCGATCTTTATTGATCCAAACCACCCTGTACTCTTTACATTAATCCAATTGAACACTTCTTTGAACTGCATTGTGTCGACAGAATTTACGCCGGCTAGTGACCGGTCGAATTTAGCGAACAACAAAAATGCAAAGACTACCTGGAGCAATGTGAATACCAATGAAGTCCACCGCACAGCTGACTTTTGTTCTTTGGGAAGTAATAAGACAATAATCATCCCAACGATAGGAAGAAACGTAAGCCACGTGAGGATACCGATGTTAAGAATTTTAAGTTCCATAGTATTAATAAGATTAGAAAATAATGTAGCGCTTTTACAAAAAATGATTTTAGATATACATAGCCAACAACACCATCAAACCAACGATTGCAAAGATCATATATGTCTGAACTTTTCCCGTTTGAACTTTTCGGATGGAAAGGCCCAACAGTCCGGCAAAATATGCCGTAAAGTTCACCATTCCATCAACAACGTATGAATCGAACTTTCCGCTGATGGTGGAAACGATTTTCGTAACCCATGCTGCTCCATTCACAATTCCATCCACAATTGTTCCATCAAACCATGCCAGAATCTTTGCAATACCGAGCATTGCTGCAACGGCGGTCGCATCATACAACTCGTCGAAGTACCATTTCCGATACAGGAATGTATGAACCGGCTTCAAAGCACGTTCAAACGCGTCGGCAGAAATTTTCTTCCAATAGTAAGTAACGAAAGCAAGTAGAATTCCGAGACCGGATACTCCAACAGAAAGGATCATCGCCATCGAATGCTGATGATGGATCTCTTCAATAAATTCGCCGGTTGGTGTCGATGCAACTTGTTCAGAAACAGCCACTGTTGGATAGGTCATTTTCTCAAAAAACCATCCATGACTTGCGTTGATTGGATTTAATGAGAAGAAGAAAAAAAATGAGAGAGCAGCCAGAGTCATTAACGGGATTGTCATCACCCGAGGGGATTCGTGAATATGCTCATATCGTTGTTTATCCTGATGTTCCCCCATGAATGTGAGAATCAACATTCGAAACATATAAAATGCCGTCAGGCCTGCAACAAAAAATCCAATAATGGGGATAAGGGAATGTCCCGTAAAATGTGAAAACGCAAGCGTTCCAGCCAGAATTTCATCTTTACTCAAAAAGCCAGAAGTCAGCGGAACACCGGAAATTGCCAGCGTAAAAATCATCATCGTCCAAAACGTCACTGGCATTTTTGATTTCAATCCGCCCATAAATCGGACATCCTGCGCATCCGTATGATGATCGTTCAAATGATGAAGTGCATGATGCATTGCATAGATAACGGAGCCGGATGCAAGGAAGAGTCCGGCTTTGAAAGCAGCGTGCGTAACAAGATGCATAACGCCGGCGGTATATGCACCGACACCGAGTCCCATCACCATATACCCTAATTGACTGACGGTAGAATACGCAAGAATTTTTTTAATATCATTTTGAACAATTGCAATTGTAGCGGCAATAAATGCAGTAATCGCTCCTGTATATGCTATCACTAACAGTGCATCTGCGGTTAGCATCGGGAAGGTTCTTGCGACAAGATAGACACCAGCCGCCACCATTGTTGCGGCATGGATCAGTGCGCTGACCGGAGTCGGACCTTCCATCGCATCCGGAAGCCAAACGTGTAGCGGGAATTGTGCCGATTTGCCGACAGCACCGCAGAAAATGAGAAGACCGGCAGCCGTTAACCAGGTACTTGAATCAAACGGAATATTTCCGTTTCCAATTGCTGAAAAAATACCGCTAAACGTTAATGTTGAAAACTGCATCCAGACAATCATGATTCCAATAAAGAAGCCTAGATCGCCGACTCGATTGACAATAAACGCTTTCTTTGCAGCGTCTGACGCAGATTTTTTTTCATACCAATGACCGATGAGCAAATAAGAGCTCAATCCAACTAATTCCCAAAAAACATACATGAGTAAATAGTTGTTGGTAACAACGATGCCGAGCATTGAAAAAGTGAAGATTCCGAGATTAGCATAATACCGCGAATAACGAATATCCCCTTTCATGTATGCCAGTGAAAAGAGATGAACCAAAAAACTAATGAGCGTCACCACAACAAGCATCACTGCCGTAAGATTATCGACCATAATGCCGATATCAATTTTCAGTGGGACTTGATTAACGACGGTGTGAAAATCGATCCAGGTAAATGTGAAATCCCATGTCGATTCCACAGAAAGTTTCGCAAAGAAGATGTAGATCGCAAGGGCCAGGTCAATTCCGAGGAATGTTGTACCAATCAGACCGCTCTTTTCCGTGAATCGTTTTCCAAAGAAAATCAGAAGGACAAAGCTGACAAGCGGGAGAAAAAGAATTGCGAGAGCAATTTTAAGTTCGGGTATCATTAGTCTTTTAAGTATGAAATTTCGTCAACATTGACTGTATTGAAGCGTTTGTAAATATTCAGCACGATTGCAAGAGCTATTGCAGCTTCCGCCGCTGCAAGGATAATCACGAAAATGGCCGCCATCTGTCCTTCGATGTTCATCCCGCCAAAACGGGAGAACGCAAGAAAATTGATGTTGGCAGAGTTTAAGATGAGTTCAATACCCATCAAAACCATGATTGCATTTCTTCGCGAAAGGACGGCATAGATCCCAAATGAGAACAACACCGCGCTGATCAAAAGAAAATGTGTAAGTGTAATAGTCATAAAATTAAAAATCCCAAAATACAATATTCAAATTCCAAAAAAGCTGAGTCGAAATCACATATCCAAAAATAATTGATATTTGTTATTTGGAATTTGGAATTTGTGATTTGGAGCTTTCTCTTCTCGCCATCATCGCCGCACCAACAATCGCTACGAGCAAAATCACAGACGCAATTTCAAACGGCAGCAAATGTGTTGTGATCAATGCCGTTCCAATATCTTTTGATGTAGTCTGCACCGTCAATTCGCCCATCTGTTTGCTGACAAACCAGTCACTTGTCCAGAAGAGTCCGGCAAGCAATCCTGCAATTGCAGCAACAACGCTGACTGCCGGGAGAACATTCAGTGAACCGGATTTGATATCGATGCTGACAGTATTAGTCGTTAACATCACGCCAAACAGCAACAACACAAGGATACCACCGACATAAATGAGTAATTGTGTAATCGCTAAAAAGTCTGCGTTCAGTAGAACATAAATTCCCGCTACCCCGAAGAAGGTGAACAACAATGAGAATGCCGAGTACACTATATTACGGGAGAAGACAACAAGTGCAGCCGAAGCAACAGTGACAACAGCGAAGAAGTAAAAAATTATTTCGTATAGATTCATAATAGTTCTATTGCTGAGTTGGTGGTGTTTCGGGATCTTTTGGTGAAGGATTCTGCACCGGTGGAACAAGAACTGGTGGCGCAGCAGAAGCAAGCGGTGCAGCTGCTTGAGCAGAGGCGGTAGCAGCTGCAGCGGCTTTTGCAGCAGCAGCCTGAGCAGCCACAGCAGCTTTTTTGGCTGCCTGTTCTTCATCATTTTGTTTTACTTTTAATTTTGCTGTTTCAATTTCGGAAGGAGACATCGTCCCAAAATTGTAGATGAGATTGTTCCGGTTGTATTCCGAAAACTCATATACATCGGTCATCTTCAAACATTCGGTCGGACAAGGATATACGCACAAACCGCAGTAACAACATTTAGCAATATCAATATCGAACTTTGTTACGTAGATCCTTTTCTTTTGACCCGTTGATGTTTCACCAAGACTTTCTGTGGGTGGTGCTTTCATCACTTCAATTTCAATGCAGTCAACCGGGCATGCTTTGGCACATAATTCACAACCGATACAATCATCAAAATTCATGTATAATCGGTTACGAACGCGATCCGGCATTTGCTTTTTCACATGCGGATATTGAAGCGTTACGGTCGGCGAAACCATTTGCTTAATAGTAATTCTCATTCCGATCATTGCCGAACTGACCGAACGATAGATATCATTAAAATATGTTGTAAATGCAGTCATAAATATTTTGTTTTTCTCTTTGCGTCTCAGCGTCTCTGCGGTGAGATCACATAACCATAATAAAACCGATTGCGATAATGCAGAACAATGCAAACGGTGTTAACACTTTCCAAGAAACGTACATCAATTGATCAACACGCAATCTGGGAAGTGTCCATCGGAGCCAGATGTTCAAGAAAACAAAAAGCATCCCTTTCAACACAAACCAGAATGCGCTCCAAACCGGACCACTCATAAAGGATCCAAATGGACTTGTCCAGCCTCCAAAGAACATCACCACAACAACGGCTGAGACTAAAAAGAGATTCGCGTATTCTGCTAAATAGAAGATTGCAAATTTCATTCCGCTGTATTCTGTGTTATAGCCTTGCACCAATTCCGATTCTGCTTCAGGAAGATCAAACGGTGTTCTGTTTACTTCCGCCATCGATGACAACAGATAGATCAAAAAGAGAACAAACGTAAACGGAATGAGTGCCAGTTTTTGTCCTAATGGAAAATTACCACCAAGAATCAACCAGTTTTGTATTCCTCCATCCTGCATTTGCGTCATCGTTTCCATATTCATTGTGCTAAACACCATCACAACTCCGAGAATAGCAAGCACTCCGGGAATTTCATAGCTGACGATCTGTGCTGCGGAACGAAGTGCGCCGAACAATGACCATTTATTATTGGAGGCCCAACCGGACATTAACAATCCAACAACAACAATTGAAGAAGCGGCGACGAGATAAAATATTCCAAGATCAATACTGCTGCCTATGTAGCTGCTGCTAAAGGGTAGCACTGCAAAGGAAGCATACGTTCCGATGAAGACGAGATACGGAGCAAGGATAAACAAAAATTTATCGGCTGCTGTCGGAATAATGTCTTCTTTTTGCAGCAACTTTAAGATGTCGGCGAACGGCTGCAATGTCCCATGCCATCCGTTTTCCATATAGGCAAGTCGATTTTGAATGTGCGCCGCCATTTTCATTTCGCCGTACAGCACAACGAGTGCATAGACGAGAATGAATACTACCGGAATCAACGCCAATAGTATTGACATGACGATCGGATTGTTGATGAATGCAAGAAGATTTTCCATTGATAATTCTATTTAATTTTTCACAACCAGCTAAACATTTTTAACTTTTCACTTTTTACTTGTCTTATCTGTCCACTTCCCCAAGCACTATGTCAATACTTCCTACGATGGCAACAAGATCGGCAAGCATTGCCCCTTTTGATATCGCGTTAATAACGCTCAGATTAACAAATGCCGGAGCGCGGGCTTTAATCCGATACGGTGTTACATTATCTTCCGCAACAATATAAAATCCTAATTCACCACGCGGACCCTCAATACGTCCATACGCATCTCCCGGCACCGGACGAATTCGTTTCGGAACTGCTTTTTGGACATCACCCTCAGGAATCGACACAAGAGCTTGTTCAATAATGCGGAGACTCTCCCACATTTCGAGTTGCCGCACCATGTTTCTATCCCACACATCACCAACTGTGCCCATTTCTCCCTTACCGACAATCACATCCCATTCGAATTTATGATAGAGGGTATATGGATCATCGCGACGCAGATCAAAATTCACTCCGGAGCCTCGAAGCATCGGACCGCTGCATGCATAATTGATTGCAAGATCTTTGGGAAGAATACCAACATTTGCCGTACGTTTAATGAAGATTTCATTATAATTGAGAAGATCGTTTACTTCTTGCAGCGTTTTTTTGAAATCTCTGCAAAATTCTTTTGTTTTATCGACGAATTGAGGGGGAATATCATGCGAAAGACCGCCGATCCACATGTAGTTGTACAGTAATCGGGCACCGCATGTCATTTCAAATAATTCGAGAATCTTCTCCCGATCACGGAAGTAATAGAGGAATGGAGTAAATGCCCCCATATCAATACCGAACGTACCGATCGCAATCAAATGTGAAGCAATGCGTTGCAGTTCCGCCATGATGATGCGGATATAATGAACTCGTTCGGGAACTTCTATTTTCAGCAGTTTTTCAGCAGCTACAACGTATGCCATTTCGTTGGTCATGGCAGCAACATAATCCATTCGATCAACATACGGAACAACCTGCTGATAACTGGTCATATGTTCGCAATGTTTTTCAAAGCATCGATGCAGATATCCTAAATGCGGTATCACATCCATCACAATTTCACCATCCAGCACAACCTCGAGTCGAAGCACGCCGTGTGTTGACGGGTGCTGCGGTCCCATATTGACGACCATCTCTTCGGTACGGAGAGTCTTTCCGGTGGATGTTTTATGTTTTTCTAAGGTTTCAATCATTGTCATTGAAAGATGACCGACACTTCTTAAGTGACGGTCATCTATAATAAGTTAATACGGAACTTTCATTCCATTGTAAAATTCAGGTGTTTGATAATCTTTCCGTAACGGATGTCCTTCCCAATCGTCCGGCAGTAAAATTCTTCGTTGATCAGGATGTCCGGCGAAGTTGAGTCCAAACAAATCGAATGCTTCACGTTCATGCCAATTGGCTGATTTCCAAACAGACTCAACGGATGGTACATTCGGATTTTCCGTCGGCACTTCTACTTTCAACACCATCTTATGTCGATGTACCATAGAATAGAGATGATACACAACGCCAAGTTTCCCCTTGTAATCCACACCGGAGAGACACATTAAATAATCAAACTGTAACTGTTCGCTGTTCTTTGCGAATTCGGAAATTTCTTTGATGGTTTCAGGTTGAATTTTGATGAATGGATCAGCAACATTCTCAAGTTTTGCTTCGAGAACTGCTTCGGGGAATTGTTTCTTGAAGAGGTCGTGAATTTCTTGTGCTGTCATTTTTTTTTCTAGATTTTCCAAATCTTTAAGATTTGGAAAATCTTAAATTATTTACACTGCTTTTTTCTGGACGGAACTTTCGTTACGGATCTTTTCCTGCAACTTAATCAATCCTTCAATTAACGCTTCCGGACGTGGCGGACAACCCGGCACATACACATCAACCGGAATTACGCGGTCAACTCCTTTGAGGACATGATATCCATGTTCCCAATACGGACCGCCGCAATTCGAACAGCTTCCCATAGAGATGACATACCGCGGTTCCGACATCTGATCATATAAACGTTTAATACGTGATGCCATTTTTAGCGTAACGGTTCCAGAGACGATCATCACGTCGCATTGACGCGGCGTTGCGCGCGGAATTACACCAAAGCGCATCATGTCAAAATTGGATGCCGATGCCGCCATCATTTCAATGGCGCAGCATGCAAGGCCGAACTGCATCTGCCAGAGCGATGAAAGACGCGCCCAGTTCAACAAATTATCCATCGTTGTAACAACGATGTTCGAGTTTTCAAATTTTTGGTCGAGTAATCCCATAAAATATTTTTAGTTCAATACTGTTTCTTCGTGTTCTTCAAAAACGGGTTGTTTTGATTTCGGTAAAAATTGCGGAATTGGTTTGTCCCATTCAAGATCTCCCTTTGCCCATACGTAGATATAACCGACGATGAGAATTCCAAGGAAGACGAGCATCTCTACAAATGCGAACATGCCGAAGTCTTTGTATACCAGCGCCCAGGGAAAAAGAAAAACAGTTTCCACTTCGAACACCAGGAAGATCAACGCGACGACATAAAATCGAATATTAAATTTAACATGTGGAGCACCGATGGGAATTTCACCGCATTCATATGTGGAAAGTTTTTCCGCATATGGCCGCCGCGGCCGAAGAAGTGAAGATGCAATAAGTCCGCCGGCTGTGAAGAGCGCACCGACGATGAAAAAAGCGAGAATGTTTCCAAATTCTGTGAGCATAATGTTTTTGAATGGTAAAGATTCAGAACCGGATGTATTTAAAACAAAACTGCGTCGTAAAGTGCAATTGAGCCCCCTGCGACGCAGTTAATACTAAAGAGAAAAAACGATTTGCTTATCCTCGTAGTTCGTCCAAATATCTCTCCGCATCCCTTGCTGCTGCCGAACTCGAATGTTCTTTCTTGATTAACTTATACAGTTCAATTGCTAGTTCCTTGTTGCCAGCTTTAGCGTAATTCCGAGCGGCATTTGCCAAATACTCCGCTGTGTTCGGATCATTTGCGTTCGATTTTCCGGCTTTCTCAAAATATTTTGCAGCATCAGCATGATTCAACTTTGCTTCATAACATGCTGCTATTCCGGCTACTCTCGATGCTTCCAAAATCGGCGCATCCACACTTGCGTCATCGTACGCTTCCATCGCTTTATCATATTCACCGGTATTAAAGTAACTATTTGCAAGATAAAATTGTGCAATGTTACCATACTGCGTTGAGCCGTAATCACTGACAATGGCTTGTAACCCACGAACATTTTTTTCCGGCACTCCGTTGATCGCTAATTGATATTGTCCGTTATCGTAATAGGAAAATACCTTTGCAAATTCGTTTGCCGCTTTTTCGTTGTTCGTCCGGTTATTGTTGATGTAAAACCATCCGCCGGCGATAAGAACTACAATTGCTATGCCAACATTGGTAATAAGTTTCTTATTTGTCTCATACCATGAAACCGCGTTTTCATACGTAGTAATAAGGTCGTCTTGTTTCTTTACCCGCTTTGCGAGCTCTTTCTGCTTTTTTAACATCGTCTCTTCAAATCAAAAGTGAAAAAATGTGAATTAATTGTCCTAAATATACGAAAGTTGTCTGCGTTCAGCAAGAACTCTTATGCCCGTTCATCGATAAAATCATGCTCTTCTGACCGAACAACTAAGACCGGACATGGTGCTTTTCGGATAATTTTCTCCGCTGTGCTGCCAAACAGGATATGCTCAACGCCAGTTCGTCCATGCGTCGCTACAATAATCATATCTACTTCCTGTTCCTTTGCAAATGTTGTTATCTCTACGAATGGAATTCCGGAACCAACCATTGTCTGTGTATTCAACGTCTTCGGCACAACAGCATCGATCAATGCACTCATTTCGCTGATTGCTTTCTCATGCAATTCTTTTTCCACATCAGGAAATCCAACTTGGCCAAAACCAAAGTCCGATGGATAGATTGTCGGTTCAACAATGTAGACTAAAATAAGCGACGCATTAAATTGTTGTGCAAATGGAATTGCATATCGAAGCGCTTTTTTGGAATTATCCGAAAAATCGATCGGAACAAGTATCTTTTTTAGTCCAATCGCTCGGGTTGGACGAAGTGCATCTTTTTTGGTGACAGCACGACGCGTTGGTTTAGGACTTTGTTTCTTTCTTTTTGGAGCTGGCTTTTTCATCGCTCGTCTCCTTCTGTTGTTTAAGTTGTTCAAGTTCGCCGCGAAGTTTCGAGAATTCGTTGTTCATATTTCGCAAGCGCTCACCGATCATTTCAGCAAGTTTTACAACAATCTTCAGTCCGGTCTTCGGAGTTTTTTCGATGATCTCAAACAGGTCCGGACGAAAAAATCCGATCAACTCCGAATCTTCTTTGATCACCACCGAAGCGGAACGGGGAGATTCATCAAGCAAAGCAATCTCACCAAAAAAATCTCCGTTGTTCAGAGTAATAATCTCTTTTTTGGTTCCATCTTCACCGGCAACAACTACACCGACGGAACCTTTTTCAATGACATACATACCAAGACCGGGGTCGCCTTGATAGAATACAAATTCATCCTTCACATACTGTCGCCGATGAACAATCGAAGCAACCTGACGAAGTTCTTTTGGCTCAAGTTTTTCAAAGACCGGAATCTTTGAGAGCATCTCTTCAACAGATGCCGGCTTGATCTTAGATTTGAAAACTTCCTTGAATGCGAAATCTTTCCCCATACATTTCTCGTTGATTCATAAAAAGGCAGTGTCCTATATCGATGAAGAGTCGGACATTGCGGGTGAGTAATCAAATGAAATCCAACCAGCCGTGCAGATCATTCCCGCCTTCAATAACATCAAAAAATCGTTTCTGTAATTCGCGAGTGATCGGCCCAGGTTTTCCGGTTCCGATAGTGATCCTGTCAACAGAACGAATCGGGGAAATTTCCGCCGCTGTTCCCGTAAAGAATACTTCGTCCGCAAGATAGATAATTTCACGCGGTAAATTTCCTTCCACCACAGGAAACCCTGCATCTTTCGCAAGTTGAATGACGGATGCGCGGGTAATTCCCGGAAGAATCGCATTGACAAATTGCGGTGTATAAATCACGCCGTTGCGGATGATAAAAATATTTTCGCCGCTTCCTTCCGATATCTGTCCGTTCACATCAAGAGCAATTCCCTCTTCATAGCCATCAACACGAGCTTCCATTTTCATCAGCTGCGAATTGAGATAGTTACCGCCTGCTTTTGCCATCGTCGGGAACGTATTTCCCGCTGCACGCTGCCACGATGCAAAACGAACATCAATTCCTTTTTCAAGCGCTTCTGGTCCGAGATATTTTCCCCATTCCCATACGGCAATCGTCAGATCCACCGGGCAGCCCATAGGATATACGCCAACATCACCATATCCACGATATGCGATCGGTCGAATATAACATGATTTTAATTTGTTTGCTTTAATTGTTTCTTTGTTTGCCTGCATTATTTGATCCACGGTGTATGGGATCTCGGCACGATACAGTTTTGCAGAGTCGCACAATCGAACGATATGTTCTTTATGTCGAAAGATTGCAGAACCTTTTTTTGTTTCGTAACAACGAATTCCTTCAAACCATGAACTTCCGTAATGAATCACATGCGACAACACATGAATTTTTGCATCATTCCAATCGATGAGTTTCCCATTCATCCAAATTTTTTCAACAGGTTTAACAGCCATTGTCTTCCTCAGAATTTATTATTGTCAAAAACTAGTGTAGCTATAAAATACGAATTACTTGTGTTGCAGTCACTATTAAATTTCCTGCTGATAGATTCTGTACGTTTTATATCGCTTCCCTTGCATCGCTTCAGCGGCACGGTTCATCATTACGTTATCTTCGAGGATCCAGCTTGCTTCACCGTATTGATATCCAAGTCGTTTTGCGCGAACGGCGGTCTCATAGAATAACACACCTGCGGCTCCGGATTTTTGATATTCCGGTATCACACCGAGAACAATAATTCTGACGAGATCGATTTTTTTCTTGAAGACTAACAAACGCAATAATCCGCCGAGCAATCCACCGTTCCGATTTGCTTTCAATCGAACATTAATATCGGGAAGCGAAAGGCCAAAACCGACCATTTTTCCTTTGGATTCTGCAATCAACACGAGCTCAGGTTCGACAACCGCTTTCAGATCATCCGCCAATGCGTCAAATTCTTCATCCGTCATTGCCACTGCACCCCAGTTATATTGCCAGGCAGCATTATACACTTCCTTAATTCGTCGGACTTCATTCTTAAAATCCTTCATATTGATTGGTCGAAACGTAAGACTATTTCGTTGTTTTACAATCTCATTCGCGCGATTGAACTTATCCGTATAGACAGAATTTTGATTCAGAATATATGCGTAAAGATCCTTCTCTTTTTTTAGCCCATAATTCAGAATGAGCGTTTCATAATATTGAGGATTATACGTCATCAGAACAACCGGAGGTGAATCGAAACCATTCACCAGCAATCCATATTCGTCATTGACAGATGGATTTGCCGGTCCGCGCATTGCATTCATTCCTTTTGAAAGAAGATATTTTTTCGCTTCGTCAAAGAGTGCATTAGCAACTTCTTGTTCATTCACGCATTCAAAAAATCCGAAGAAACCGACTTTGTCGTTGTGTTCTTTGTTATGATTATCATTCACAATCGCACCAATACGGCCGACAACTTCCCCATTCCGTTCTGCAAGGAACAATTCCATATGCGAATGTTTGTAAAACGGATTTTTCTTTTTATCGATCAACTTTTCGCGATCCATTCTTAGCGGCGGAACCCAGTTGGGATCGTTTTTGTAAAGAGAATAAATGAAGTCGATAAATTTCTTCGTATCGGCTGCGGATTGCACGGAACGAATGGTAAAATTTGCCATAGGTTTTCTTTCCATAAAAAAACCACGCTGATCATCTGATGATCGGCGTGGTTCAGTGGTGATCTACATACTGTTAACTGATAACGCCAAGTTTTTTTCCGATAATGCCAAAAATCTCAATAATCTTGTCGAGATGTACATTCTCGTGAGTAGCCATATAACTCGTCCGCACCATTTCCATTCCTGGAGGAACGCCGGGGCGAACAAATGCGTTGACGAAAACACCAGCTTCGAATAATTCCTTCGTGAAAACAAGAGTTTTCTCCGTATCGCCGATAATCACCGAAACGATTCCCGTTTCTGGTTGACCGACAACATGGAATCCTAATTTTCTTAACCCTTCTCGCACTCGGTCTGCATTGTTATGCAGTTGAGTTACAAGTTCTGGATGCGCCTCTATAATATCAAGCGCAGCAAGTGCTGAAGCAACAGATGCCGGTGTTGGGCTTGCTGAAAAAATCAATGCGGGAGAAGAATGTTTAATGTAATTAACAACGGATCTTGTAGAAGCGATAAATCCTCCCAACGATGCAAAGGATTTGCTGAATGTTCCCATCGTAATATCAACATCCTTAGTCAGTCCAAATTTACTTGCTGTTCCGCGTCCGCCGACACCGACAACACCGGTTGCATGTGCATCGTCGCACATTATTCTGGCATTATACTTTTTCGCAATGGCAACAATGGATGGCATATCCACGACTTCGCCGCTGGTGCTAAACACTCCATCAGTCACAATCAATTTCCCGGCATCGGCTGGAAGCTTGGAGATTACACTCTCGAGATGTTTCATATCATTATGCTTATATCTAACTACTTCTGCAGTCATACCAATAGCCATCATGTTTGCCATAACGATGCATGCATGATTATCTTTGTCCGAAACAATATATTCACCACGCTGAACAAGTGTAGGAATTATTGCCTGCGCAGTTTGATAGCCAGTTGAGATCAACAACACATCTTCATAACCGAGAAATTTTGCAAGGCGTGCTTCAAGCTCATTGTGCAAATCAATCGTTCCAGTAAGATATCGTGATCCCGAACAACCTGTTCCGTACTTCTTCACGGCATTGATTGCCGCTTCTTTCACTTTGGGATGTGCGGTCAGTCCAAGATAATTATTTGAACCTGCCATAATAATTTTTCGTCCGGCCATTTCTACGATCGGACCTTCGTTAGCTTCGATAGGACGGAAATACGGATAGAGGCCGGCAGCTTTTACTTCATCTGCGCGGGTAAATTCAATACATTTTTGAAATAGATCCAAGGGAAAAACTCCTTTTTTGACACTGATATTGGTATATTATGTGTGTTGAATATACTTTAACATCAAACGAAATGCAATTTCAGATTCTTGAAAGAGATTTTCTATGACTTCAAAACCGATCGCCTTTGTTACAGGAGGAACCGGATTTATCGGCAGCCATCTAATTGACAGATTACTTTCCAAGGGATACCACGTGCGAGCGTTGGTTCGCAATCCTAAAAAACTCGGATTTTTGGAGAACCTTCCGATCGAGATTGTAGAAGGTGATTTGTTCTCCACTGCAGCATTGGAAAAAGCGATCGAAGACTCTCATTACGTGTATCATGTTGCAGGATTAGTAGCGGCAAGATCGAAAGAGGAGTTTTATCGTGCAAACCAGGATGCAACTCGCAATATGATCGAGATTACTGCTCGCGTTAATCCCACTATCAAAAAATTCGTTCACATCAGCAGTCAAACGGCTGTAGGACCCGGAACAGGAATGACACCCGTTACGGAATCTACTTCTCCGCATCCATTGACGACTTACGGAAAGAGTAAACTCGCATCTGAAACAGAAGTCTTAAAATTTAAGGAAAAAATTCCGGTAACAATCCTGCGTGTTTCGGCTGTTTATGGACCAAGAGACACGGCGACGTTTGACTATTTCAAATCTGCCTATATGGGATTGGAACTACTGATCGGATTCCATGATACGTACGTCAGCCTTGTTCATTCAACAGATCTTGTAAGCGGAATAATTCTGGCGGGCGAAAAAGAAATCTCAAACGGTCAGACTTATTTTCTTGGAAGCGAACAATACTATACATGGAATGAAATCGGTTATGTGACAAAAAGTGTCTTGAATAAAAAATTATTCCGTGTCCGTGTTCCAAAACCGTTGGTCTTTATGATTGCGGGAATTTCCGAACTGGCATCGAAATTTAAAGAAAAACCTTCCGTGCTCAATTATGAAAAAGCATACGATCTTATTCAAGATAATTGGTGTTGCGACATTTCGAAAGCGAAAAAAGAACTTGGGTATCGACAAGAGGTAACTTTAGCAGATGGTGTGAAGGAAACGATCAAGTGGTATCTTGATCATTCGTGGATGTAAAATTGTCGAATTTTACAGTTTTTTGCAAAGCGCGGAGACAATCCGCGCTTTTATTTTTATTTCTCCTCTGTTGTTTGTACTTTATCATATGATGACTGTAACTATTGAAATATTTTTCATTTTTTGTCTTATTATTCTTAACGGTGTTTTCGCACTTTCTGAAATTGCCATTGTCTCTTCACGCAAACCCCGTTTGCAGCATCTGGCAAACAAAGGGAATCTCAGAGCTAAAGTTGCGCTCGAACTGGCAAATAGACCGGATCATTTTCTATCAACGGTTCAAGCTGGGATCACTCTTGTAGGTATCCTTGCCGGTGCTTTTGGAGGTGCAACGCTTTCTGAATCCGTTGCATTATATATTGTGCAATTCCCATCACTTACAGAGTACTCAGTACCAATTAGTCTGGCCATTGTGGTAGTCTCCATTACATATCTCTCACTCATCGTTGGCGAGCTGATACCAAAACAACTCGCATTGAAGGATCCAGAACGTGTTGCATGTCTCATCGCCATACCAATGCGGACTCTCTCCGTTGCAATGTATCCAATTGTGAGATTTCTGACATTTTCGACAAATATTATTATCCGAACATTTGGGATCAAAGACAGCACAAACCCGACAGTTACCGAGGAAGAAATTAAGGTGATGCTGGAGGAAGGGACAAAAGCAGGCACCTTCAATGAAGTTGAACAGGAGATGGTAGAACGAGTATTCCGCCTTGCCGATCAAAGTGTGAATGCATTGATGACCCCCCGAACGGAGATTATCTGGCTGGACACTGAGGATACACTTGAAGAAAATTTTAAGAAAATCAAAGAAAGCTCTCACTCATTCTTTCCAGTGTGCAAAGGGGGGATTGATAATGTTCTCGGTGTGGTTCATGTAAAAGATCTTTTTTCTGCGACCATGGATAAGAACATCGTTTCACTTGAACAGCATTTACGCAAGCCTCTCTACATTGTCGAAAATGTTCTGGTGGTGCAGCTGATAGAACAATTCAAAGAATCCGGAACTCATTTTGCTTTTCTCGTGGACGAATACGGCGGAATCCAAGGATTACTCACACTCAATGATATTTTAAAAGCGGTTGTTGGTGAAGAGATCGATTCTACAGACAAATCTAATCCATATGTTGTGCAGCGGACCGATGGTTCGTATTTGATCGATGGAACACTCTTGATCGATGAATTCAAAGAATTATTCAAGATCGATTCCATGAGTGAAGATGAAACAGGAAATTACCAAACGCTGGCAGGGTTTACGATCAACCAAATGGGAAAAATTCCCACAGCAGGTCAGTCATTTGATTGGCGGGACTTACGGATAGAAGTAATGGATATGGATGGCAACAGAGTGGACAAATTACTGATCACGAAAAGAACATCCCCTGAAAAAAAATGAACAAACCGCGCCGTAACGATCTCTTGATCCCGTTTCTTACGTTATTTTTAGACATTGCAGCATTCGAATCGGCATTTCTTCTTTCTTATTGGTTTCGGTTCTTTTCACCTTTAACGGAATATTTTGAAATCACGCTCGGCGTGCCACCAATCGAAAGCTATATTACCGCGTCATTCATTTTCATTCCAATATTTCTCCTTGTATTTCAAACTCGAAAACTTTACGGAGCGCGACGGAACACGCACCTCAGCGATGAATTCTTTGTTCTTGTCAGACTCATCACTGTTAGTATGATGATTATGATGAGTGTTTCATTCTTCTATCGTGAATTTTCTTTTTCACGAGGTGTGTTTATCCTTCTCTGGCTCATTTCCATTTCGACAGTCACCTTCGGCAGATTACTGGTGCTCCGGTTTGAACAATGGTTATACCGGAGAAGAAAAGAATTGAAATCGATTGTGATCGTCGGGAAAAATAAAACAGCCGAACAACTCTATCAACTCTTCACTCATCATCTTGGTTTAGGGTACGAAGTGCTCGGCTATTATGCAGAATCATCGGTTGATGTATCATCGAAGCTTTCCCCATGTCGATATCTTGGTTCCATGAAAAAATTAAGTGACGATATTATCCCGTTACGAATTCAAAGCGCCATTGTAGCTCTGTCCCATCACGAACAGGAAAATTTGCTCGACGTATTACGCAATACGGAAGGAAAAAATATTGAGTTTATGATGGTTCCAGATATGCTTGAATTGATGACAAGTCGAATCCGTATACAAGAAATCGGAGGAATACCTTTCCTTACTGTTAAGGATATTCCTATGTCCACATGGAACAGAATCCTCAAACGCACATTTGATATTGTATTTTCAGGTTGCGCATTGATTGTTGCGTTTCCCGTCATGGCGCTTATCGCTTTTGTGATCAGGGTAACCTCGAAAGGACCTATTTTCTACATCCAAGAGCGAATTGGATTAGATGGAATCATATTCCCACTGATTAAATTTCGATCGATGAGAATTGATGCGGAAAAATATACCGGGCCTGTGCGAAATAAAAAAGATGATAACCGAGCAACACTTATCGGAAGAATCCTTCGGCGAACAAGTTTGGACGAATTACCGCAATTATTTAATGTGTTATTTGGGCAGATGAGCATAGTAGGACCGAGACCTGAACGACCATTCTTTGTTGAACAGTTCAAAGTAAATATTCCAAAGTATCTTGAACGCCATCGCGTGAAAACGGGAATGACAGGGTGGGCGCAGGTGAACGGTATGCGCGGCGATTCTTCGATAGAAGAGAGAACGAAATTCGATATCTATTATGTAGAAAATTGGTCGCTTGTGCTCGACGTAAAAATTATTTTGAAAACCATTCGTGCAGTAATTTTTGCTAAAGATGCCTATTAGGAGTTACCGTTTGATGAACATCATCCGATCACTAGATGAATCTTCGAGATGCACTTGTAAAAACATTGGAGAAGAATAATGATTCCGCTGTTAGTTTTTTATATACACATCATCGCATTCACGGCTGCTTTTACCTCTGAATTTCAAAAAGAGGGGTTGGGTGCGGGATTGCTTTCTGTCGGATTTTTTGTGTTGATATTCTCTGTTGGCTGGTCAATCAGTTCTTTTGTGTTGAAATATGTGATAGCAGAAGCAGGATTTGGATTCTGGCTTAACCGTGACGCTCTTTCGCTGGTGCTGTTAACGATTGCGGAGGGATTCTTTTATTTCTTGTATTTTAGAGATGCGAAGAGGAATGTTGTTCAACACTGAACTATTTCAACGTAAAATTAAATGTAATCGTGCAATCCTGTTCTATTTGAGGTTGAGCACTCAGCAGCGGTTCAAACTTCCATAACTTCACTTTACTGATCGTAACATTCTCCAATCGCGTATCCCCTTTTTGAGCCGGTGTAACAGACCGCACTGTTCCATCTGGTTGAACTCTTACCCGTAATTTAATTTGTGCAGAAATGTTGACATTCGGTGGATATGCCGGAGCATCACCACTCAATAATTTTCTATTTCCGCCTCCTGCCCATTGAACGGCGTACGCAACATTATCACCTAATCCCCCTGCCTCATTTCCGACACCAAAAGGAGTTGCAACCTTCATATTCGATGTACTGGTAGACTTTCCGGCAATGTTATCTCGTGCACCAAGTCCGCTGGAAACAACATTGCTGCGTTGTTCTTGCGCCGAAATTTTTCCGCTTCGACCGGTGTTCGAAGGAATATCCGCACTAACATTTTTTTTATTTTGCTTTACCGAAATAACTTCATCAGGAAGATCAAGATATTTTCGCGAGGGAAGCGCAACAGAGTTATCAGTCTGATCAGCTTGCTGCACTTCCTCTTTCGCCGCAGTTTGTTCCGATGGAATTTCCGGTATGGGTGCCTGCAATGAGGAAATATCTCCCCACGTCATTTCCACAAATTGGGGTTCCGGAATATACTGCTGGAACCGGGAATAAAAAAGGATGACAGCGACAGCGATGTGAAAAAAAAGAGAAACAATCCACCCTGTTTGCAATTCTCGTTGAGAACGGACCATGTTAATTTCCTTCAACAGGCTCTGTGGCAATCAAAAATCTCTGGGCTCCGACACCTTTGGCAAGGTCAATTACTTCTACAGCTTTTTGCAGACTCACTTCTCTATCGGCACGGACAATGATCACTTGTGAACGATTTTGGTCGAGGATAGGTATTAGCTTCTGACCAAGCGTCTCAGTAGTGACCTCCTCCGAATTAATGTATAATCTTCCCGAGGTTGTAATGGTAAGAACGGTTTGGCGATCCGTCTGCGTTTCACTTGTCTGCGCCTTAGGCAATTGTACCTGAATTCCCGGAGACGATACAAACGACGAGGTAATGAGAAAAAAAATCAACAATTGCAGAACGATATCCGTCAAGGATGCATAGTTGAAGTTCGGTTCGATCTTATGTTTTCGCTCAAATTTCATATCGCTTTATTCATCTCTTTCGAGGAAAGAAGATTATTCATCTTTCGGTTCAAAATATTCATCATCAGCAAAAACCGTGCGGGTTGGTCCGGATTTTTTATCCGTTTTTTTCTCCGATAATGTTCCATCCTCTTCAAATTGACCTGTCTTCATCAATGAAAGGAATTCTTCTGCGCTATTTTCAATTTCGAATACAAACCGATTTACCTTTGCAACAAAATAATTATAGAAATAGAGCGCTGGTATTCCGACGATTAATCCAAACGCAGTTGTTAACATCGCTTCCCAAATTCCTGCTGCTAAAATACTCGGATTGACATTTCCACTAAGCTGTTCAATGGTATGAAAAACGGCGATCATACCTGTTACTGTTCCTAGAAATCCTAACATTGGCGCAGTTCCCGCCATATTTGCCAGAACCGAAAGTCTTTTTTCGAGATGGAAAATCTCTTCTTTCCCTGCTAGTTCAATCGCTTCTTTCACCGCCTGATGTCCGTACTTATAATTCAAGACACCATGCTTAAGAATATTCGAAACAGGTGCTTTCACTTTGGAACATGCATCGACGGCACTCACAACATCATTACGCGACAGCGCACTCCGAATTTTTGTCATTAATTGTTTCGGATCAACATTCGACCGAGACAGCATGATATATTTTTCGATGATCACCGCGACTGTGATGAGCGAACACAACAAAATCGGCCACATCACCAATCCGCCCTTCAAAAAAAGTTCTAACAGATTCATTGACGATCCTCGTAGTATTGGTGCATACAAAAATGAATTTCTCCCTCCGAACGGAGGGAGAAGAGAAGAAGGAGAGAGAGAATATTATTTGCCGACTTTAGCAATCACTGGACGGGATTCGAGCATATGCTCCATCTTTTCCAATTGTGCTTTCGCATCTGCTTTTGTTTCAAATCGTCCAACACAGACCCGGTAGTAATTGCCCAACGGTTCCACGAATGCATCAAATCCAGCATCAGTGAATATTTCTGACTGTGTGCGCGCTTTTTCTATAACAGGCCAAGACGAAATCTGCACAGTAAACATTCCTGTGCCGCGAACGATTTGTTTCGACGATGAAGTTTTATTTGATGGTGTACGAGCAGTCGATTCAACTTTCGTCAGATTTTCTTCCAATGCCGGGGCAGGAGTTTCCGTTGCTGCCACTTGTTCTTCTGCTACCTGGGAAGTATCCTGAGTAACCGGTTCATAATTTTCCGTAGGCAAGGCTACAACTTGCGGCGCCGGCTTTTTCTTACCCCACAATTTTACAATTCCAGTGGTATTCAAAATAATTGCTATTGCGGCGAGTGCGACAATTGTGCCGACGATGATAATAACGATCTTTGGAATCCCTCCTCCGCCCCCCGATAACGATGATCCGGCTGTTTTAGGTGCATCACCTTTTACATTTAAGTTTGGCATTGTTGGTTCTCCTTCTGTACTGTGATAAAGTAATTTTCCGTTACCATTGATAACTGATACCGAGCAATAAAAAAATTGTCCGCTCTCGATATCCGTTCCACACATAATAATGCTGATCGATCATATTGTTCAGCTCAGCATGACCGCGGAACTGTTTAAACAATTCCATCTCCGCTTTTACTCCGGTATAAAGATAACCGGAAGTCGTGTGTGTGTTTGAAAAATTCGTGTAACGCGTTGAATTGAACTCCGCAAATGCTTCGGCGTGTAGTCCAAAATCAAAAAAATGATGATACGCCGAACCCACGGTAAACCTCGGAAGATATGGCATCAATCCGATCGAATCTTTTTGACGAACCGTCTGCGTAGAAAAATATGCCGTCACATTTTGTTTTTGGTTCAGACGATACAGCGCAGACAGATCAAACTTTGTTGAACGAATGCCTGAAAGATAAAGAACTTCCCACACTTTTGCACTATCCTTGTCATAGAAAGTGGGATAATTATTGATCTGTTTATAGGTTAATTTTACCGTCGTAGTTATCTCTTCCACTGGTGTGAATTCCATTCCAGCATAGATATTCAAGCGTATATCAGATGGGATCAGTGCGGCATTGAACTTTGAATATCGGTTGTGTTTTATAATAGACGCCAGAGTATTTCGTTCAACGGTCGACGCAGAACCTATATACATGGATCCCTTCTCCGTAAAGGAATATCGCAATTCAAGATTCGGGTAAAACCGCCCAGCCGCCTTGCCTAAATTCCCCCGATAAATGAATTGTTGCAGAGCAAAGGAGATTTGAAGTGCTGGCATGAGCAATTGTTGACCGTCCGTGCGGAGGAAAAACCAATGGCCAGATTGCACCCCGGGTAGATCCATCGAATAGCCGATTGCACGATATTCCGTCTGCCCTCTGAATGATGTTTCGAAAAATCGCGTCGCGGCACTTCCACTCACGAAGAATTCTGCCTCACTTGATTTTCCGGAATCACTCGCAGAAAAATATCCCCATCCCATCCGTGCGGAATAATCAACTCCGCTCAGTGATTTGTATGGGAGTGCGTATCGTGAACCGATTCCTCCGCTGACCTCAATTCCGCTTAAATCGCGCACGCGATACGGCGAACGGGAAGCGAATGCGCGGTATGATTCTCGTCCATACTTTGTTTCCCCATTCAATTGAGCAAACGGAATCAGTGCTGACGATTCCGGAAGTGTATACGATCCCCGCGCTCCGAATCCTCCGCGCCAGAAACCTGCATCAGTCACATGGCCCTGACTTTCGGAATAATATCCATTAACAACAACTGAACTAATCGGATCATACTGCCCGAACCATCCATCAAATTGTGGCGTACCATAAAAACCAAAACCTCCGAAAATTTTACCGTTTAAAGCACCGGGTGTTTTCGTGAACGTTTTAATCTGTTTTGGCGTGAGAGCCTCTCCCACATTCATTGGACGTTCCCCAGGTGTTGGTTTTGCGGGAAAAAAAATCCTCTCCTGTTCATCTTCTGATTTGGATTCGATATTCAAATCAATTTTTTCATTTCCGGTAATGACAAACTCAGGAAGATCAATCTTCGGCAAAGGAGATTCTGACTTAGGCACTTGCACATTCTGTAGATCAATATCTTTCTTTACCGCCTCTTTCTTTTCGGGTTCTTGAGCCAATATGACGCTTATCATAAAACCAGAAAACACCATCATCAATATTATTCTGAATGGAACAGCATAGTGGTGCGTGATCTTCAAATCATTGAAGGGAAGGTGTTGTTTGATTGTTCGTATCACAACTGCTCCAATGATTTCAATTTTTTCTCCGCCGCCGGAACAAGATCTGCAACTTTATTCTGTTTCACCACAAAATTAAATGCATCTTTTGCCTTTTGAATTTGGTTCGTTTTTTCATAGCACTCGCCAAGATTAAAATACGAACGTCCGATCCACTGTACGGCAGCGGGAAACACATAACGCACGCGCAGATAGTTTACAATTGCTTCCGTGAAATTTTTCTGTGTTTGATATGTAATGCCCACGGCATATTGGGCCTCTGCGGCGATCTCATCTGTACGATTGACTGCAACCGATTTAAAATATTCGATCGCTTTCGAATATTGTTCGGATTCTACATTCAACCATCCAAGCGCAAGTTTGCTTCTATCCGCAGCAGTGGTCTTTGCATACTTCGCGAAAGTCTCTTCAAACTTTTTCACAGCCGCAGTCAGTTGACCCGTCCCTTTCAATACCAATGCCTGCTGATACGAAGCTTCGGATGCTTCATTAGAATGTGGATATTCCTCTTCAATCTTCGCATAAGCACTTAAAGCAACATCCGGTTTTCCTCGCTGTGATGACAGTCCGCCGATCTCAAATAACGCCGCACTTGCCACTCTGCTTGTCGGATAGTTATCGGCAGATGTTTTAAACGATTCAAGCGCAGATTGTCCGTTCCCCAGATTTTGATATGATTTTCCAAGCCAAAAATATGCATCGCCGAGAAGTTTACTCTTTGAGAATCGACCAAGGAAATCTTTGTATGCGACAATCGCACTGTCATATTGCTTTTGACCGAAGTAGAGGTCACCTTTCTTAAAATAGAGCTCATCAGCCAAACGAACATTCGGATTCATTTTTACAAAATCATCAATCACAGAGATTGCATCGAGCGGTTTTCCCAATAAAACAAAGCAATATTGCATACCATTGACGGCATCGCTCGCCAGCGGTGAATTTTCGTAATTTTTCACCACTTCGCTGTATGCTGCGATGGCTTCTGGGTAATTTTCAAGATTGTAATATGCGTCGGCAATACTGTATTGTGAACGGGATGCCATTTCACTTTTTGGAAAACTTTTAATCAATTTTTCAAATTCCGTGATCGCTTGCTGATACCGCTTATTTTGGAAATGAATCAGACCGATCCCGTATTGTGCATCATCAACGTACTGCGACTTTGTATATTTTGAGATGAGTTCCGTGAATCGGGCGATGCCTTCTTTATCATTATTAAATCGATATTCGGCATTCCCTACCTGGAATAGTGCATAATCATTGTTTGTCGCCGAAGGATTCGATTTGATATATCCGCGATAGGCTTCACTTGCTTTGTCGTACATCTTTGCGGCATAATAACTATCAGCGGTCCGAAGCTGAGCATCCTGCGTATATTTTTTTGTTGAATCGCTTTCAACGACCTTTTCAAAAGTATTTGCTGCGGGAAGGAATTTACCTTGCTTAAGGTACGACCATGCTAAACCGTAGTGAGCATCAATCTGTTTACCAGGAGGAAGATTGGCAATTGATTCCGCATAATAGCGTTCTGATTCCAAAAATTTCCCAATCTGAAAGTACGATTCTGCAGCCCAGAAATTCGCTTCAGCATTCTGGGGTTGTTTCGTGTTTCGACGTGCGTACTGCTCAAACAATTTTGCAGCATCAGAAAACTTCTTCATCTTATACAACGCCCATGCCTCCTGAAATTGAGCATCGCTTTTCAACGAAGCATTTCCCGTTTCAACTTTTCCGGCTGCTCGGAATGCCGTCAGCGCACTGTCAAATTTTTTCTGCGCCAGGTACGTCTCCCCAACCATTCGATGCGCGTCAGCAATAACGTCGCTCTGTTTAAATTTTGAAGTGATCTGTTGAAATGATTCAAGCGCTTTGTCGTAATCTTTATTCTCAAAATAGATCATTCCGGATTCATACAACGCATTGTCGGAAAATTCTCCGGTAGGACGGGCCAAAACAGTCGAGAGGTAGGTGAAAAGAGCGCTGTCCACATTGCCGTTTAATTGAAGCGATCGCCCTTTTCGAAACATTGATTTATGGGCGATGGCATCATTACCGAATGCAAGCTCGCCAAAGAATTGTGCTGCCAGTTCATATTCCTTTAAATTCAGGAATGTCCAGGCATACGAATATTTAACATCTCGATAAATGACGCTCTTAGAATATTTTTTTAAGAAATCAGCATACCGTTCTTTCGCTTTTGGATAATCGGCAAGACTGTAATACGATTCGCCAATAAGATACTCACTCCGCTGCACTTCTGTGGAATCTGTTAATGTTACCTGCGTCTGCGTGAGATATTCAATGCATTTTTTGTAATCACGTGACTGGAAATAACATTCCCCAATGCGGACTGTTGTTGCGGAGAAGAGATCACTCTCCTTTTTTTCCGTCAATAATTTTTGATACACTTCAATCGCTTTGGAATACTCCTTTTTTCGTTCGTATGTCCATCCGATTGAATACAGTGCATAATCCACTAATCGGTGTTTTGGATACCGTTCATAACTGACTCTAAAGTAGATTTGAGCGTTGGAAATGTCGTTTAATTTAAGAAGACATTCTCCAACCCAATATGCCGCCTCACCGGCTTGGTCATTAAGAGGGAATTTTTCATATGCTTCTTTATAATATGGAAGCGCCTCTTTATATGCTGTCAACGCATAGTTCATCTCACCAAGGCGAAATAACGCATCAAGGCGAAGTTTGTGTTTCGGATAATCGTGAGTGAAATTCTTGAAGATGGAGATAGCAGATTGATACTGGTTCAACCGAAACTGCGATTCGCCGGAAAGGAAAATAGCGTCGGGTCTTTTTACGCTATTTGGATATTGATCAATAAATTTTTTGAACTGTTCGAATGATAACTGATAAAGCTTATCATCAAATAGTCCATAAGCAAATGCATAATCCTGCTCTTCCTGTAGCTCACCGGACGGCTGTTGCGAGTGTAAAATTCCAACAAAAAGCAGAACAAACGTAAATAAAAATAATCTCTTCACAATAACCTCAATTACAAATGGTGCTTAAAGTAATGGTTTTAATTAACCCACTAAACCAATTGTAATTTAAGACTTCAAAACTAGGGAGTCAAGGGAAGGAGAAAAGGATTGTAAAACCAGATATCTCATTTTTCCAATATTTAGGAGTATAATCCACCCGTTGTTTCCATCCAATCCGCTACAGAATCCGTCAACTGTTTTACATTGTCTGAAGAGACATCCAAATATAATTTTGGTAAAATTGACTTTTCTACTAATTCAAACAGTATCTCTTGTTCTTCAAAAAAAATATTGAGGTTGTCATACTGTTTTGGATTTCCTGAAACTTTTAACCGTTTTCGTTTTGCTTTTTCAAAAGATTCGCGAGAGCGGTGACAAAAAACTATATGAAATCCAAGAGGAAGCAGACGTTCTTCAATCCAGCGGAGGTCATAATTCCGTCCGCAATATTTTTGCTGATGCATCATTGTCGAAATGTGAAAACGATCCACAATCCACGAATAATATCGTTGCAGTTCGAACAGACGAAGCCATGTATGGTACGTCTCCATTGCTTGTTGTTCTTCCGTTTTGTCGAAATTGATCAGTCCCCTTCCCCACGGAAAATTTGTAAAAGCGCACCACTCACCTGAGATCAAGGGTGAATGATATTGATATTTTCTGGGGCCGACAATTCGGGGATGTTCATTCAACGCAAACGCGAGATCGGTCTTATGGGTGAGCCGCGTTCCTTCAAGAATTATTTTGGGAGTAAGTTTTGGCAAGAGAAAACTAAAAAAGATATTAGACGACAGATACCAGATTTACAGATTAAAATTCAAATAATTCTCGGTGAAGTATGGGGTTTGGAGATTAAAGTTTAGAGATTTATGGTTTCAATTCTTTTTTCTTATTTCACTACTTCCCTTAATGGAATCCCATCCAAGTTTTTAGGAAATGAAAATCCGGCAAACTTAGCAAGCGTCGGAGCTGCATCGGCAGAGTGAACTTCGCGGGAAATCTTTTGAGGAACTGCACTATTCCACCAAAAAATCAATGGAATATGCGTATCATATGAATACGGAGAGCCATGCGTCGTTCCGTTTGAACGGGACGAAATAATGCAATGTTCCCGAATCCGATACTGGAAATCTTCACCCCGAGGTGCGTAATAGCTGTTTCGATATTTTTGAATGAAGGGCTTGTCTGACGGAACATTACCAATCAACTCGTGACGGAAATAAACATCAACGAATGCATCAATCGCAAGCAATCCTTTGGTAATTTCACGTTCGAGATTCAAACTGTCCCAGCCATCTTTTGTTGCCAATGTATAATTAATAAAACTATTTTTGATAATAACATCTTCCGAAGTATTCAGCTCGTATTTTAATAATGAAGAGAGTGAATCAAGTTTCGGCTTTATATCGGTTGCGTAGATATACCGTTTTGCGGGAATATTTCTGTACTGAACCGAATATTCGGGAAGAGGGCAAACAGCATGATCAGCGCTCAATGCGACGATATAGTTCTCTTTTCCGACACTGTTATCCAATTCTTCAAAGAATTTTCCTAACGCTTTATCCGTATTCACTAGCAAATCCAATAACTCATGACTATCCGGTCCATATCCATGCCCCACATAATCACAGTTGGATAATGACATACAAAGCACATCTGTCATTCCCCGTTTACCGAGTTGTTCTGCTTTGATTGCCGTAAGGGCGAAATCAATCAAAAAGAAATCCCCATATGGCGTGCCCATTATTTGTTCCGATTTTTTTTCCGGGGTGAACAGATGGGGAAAGGATGAATTATCACCCCATTGCTGTTCTGCAACAAATTCGTCGGGACCGATTACGGTATAAATTGATTCCGGTAGACTTTTTGTCCATGCATCGGGTACATTTTTGTCGATCCAGCCAGAAGCATTGAACTTCTTAGCCCAGTCAGGAAGCGATGTCATATAATAATCCGAGGTCACCATGGCGCCGTTCTTTTTCCCGTACCAAAAAACAAAATCCGCTTTCATCCCCCCCATTAAAATGGCAGCTCGGTCTTTCGCCGATACAGAAACCACTTTTGATTTTTTTGATTTTTCTTTCAACCAATCACCAATAGCGGAAACGACCAAATTGCGAGGTGAAAATCCACCTCCATTCCCCTCTACTTTTTTTGCCAACGAATCTTCAACGCAGTAAATAGTTTTTTTTGTGTTAGGATCGATCCACTCATTGCCCAGAATTCCGTTTTTTCCGGGATAACATCCAGTGCCAAGCGTTGCATGACCGGGACCGGTTTCACTCGATGCATAATTCAGATCGGCATTGGTATACACAATTCCCTGTGTATACAATCTCTTAAATCCACCGGTAAATAAATGACCATATCGTTCAAAATAATCAGGGCGTAATTGGTCAACGGAAAGAAAGACAACAAGTTTTGGAGTAGGTGATTTTGCAACAGCAAAAAATGACACAATGCAAAACATGAACAAAATTTTTCTCATTATTATCTCCACATGGAAAGCAGCGCGGCCGAAATGACCGATGTTACAAGAAAATAACCTGAATAGATGCTCTTAATTAGCATAGAATTCTTATCGAAACGGAACGCCACTGATAAATGGATTAGCGAAATAAGAAGCCACACTGCAACACCAACATATACCCCTTGACTCATTCCGACAGAACCTATAGAATCGACAACTACTTCCATGACCATCGTAAACAACATAACGAAAACAAATTGCGATGCAAACTTGCCAAGTGTAATATTGTTTTCACGATGCTGGCGATATTTCCGGATAACATTTCCAAACAATGCGGGTGAAAACCAGAGTGCCAGCAATGAAAAACAAATGAATGCTGAACTGATGATTGCCGGGATATTGAGGGATATCTGAAATGGCATATTATTTCAACATCGCTTTCGCTTTTGCTAGAACGTTTTCTGTCGTAAATCCGTAATGTTTATATAACGCTTCATAGGGGGCTGACTGTCCGAATGTATTGATGGTGACATTATTGGATGCATATTTGTGCCAACCAAGTTCAACACCCGCTTCAACTGCGAGTCGTTTTGTTACCGATGGCGGAAAAACCGATTCACGGTATTCTTTTGGTTGTCGTTCAAACAACTCCCATGAGGGCATACTGACGATTCTGGCTAACACTCCATCCTCCACCAATTGTTCGTACGCACCAAGAACAAATTGAAGTTCTGAACCCGTACCAATCAAAATAATTTCCGGCGTTGAAGAATTCTCTGCGAGAATATATGCTCCCTTCGCTGTACGTTCGGCGGGAGCGAATTTCGTCCTGTCGATGAACGGCAGTTTCTGTCTTGTTAATGCAAGCACGACGGGACCCGAAGTATGTTCAATTGCAATTTTCCATGCCTGTGCCGTTTCATTTGCATCCGCGGGACGAAGGACGGTAATATTTGGAATTGAACGAAGTGACGCGAGCTGCTCTACCGGTTGATGTGTCGGTCCATCTTCGCCGAGCCCGATGCTGTCATGCGTAAAAACATAGATCGGACGAATTCCCATCAACGCTGCAAGACGGATCGGAGGTCGCATATATTCTGAAAAGATAAGGAATGTTCCGCCATACGGAATCATGCCATTCGTCAGTGCAATACCATTCATCAATGAACCCATCGCGTGTTCACGAACTCCGTATCGAACGTATCTCCCTCCGTAATTTGCTGGTTGAAAATTTTCCATCCCTTTTACATACGTATTGTTCGATGGTGTTAAATCTGCTGAACCACCGATTAGCGTCGGTAAATGCTCTGCTATCGCCGCAAGAACTTTTCCCGAAGCTTCGCGAGTTGCAAGCGTTCCATTCTCAGAAGTGAATACTGGTAATGCTTTTTTCCATGCCTCACCGTAATTACTGTTGATGGAATTTTCAAAGGTAACGGCTAGCTCCGGATGTGTGTTTTTATATTCAGCAAAAAGTGTTTTCCATTCACCTTCCCGCTTTTTCCCTTCCTCAACAGACATTCGAAATTGCTTAAGTGCTTCATCAGGAATAAAAAATGTTTTATTCTCATCCCAACCATAATTTTTCTTGGTCAGTTTTATTTCATCATCACCCAATGGAGAACCATGCGCATCATGTGAGTCCTGTTTATTTGGACTTCCATAACCAATGTGGGTTTTTACTTTTATCAAGGATGGTTTATCCGTTACCTGCTGTGCATGACGAATAGCTGTTTCAATTTTTTCGAGATTGTTGCCATCATGAACAGTCTGTACGTGCCAACCATATGCTTCAAACCTTGCTCCAACATCCTCGGTAAATGCTAATCCAGTGCTTCCATCTATACTAATGCTGTTGTCGTCATACAAATAAATGAGATTGCCCAGTTTTAAGTGACCTGCAAGTGAAGCAGCTTCTGACGCAATCCCCTCCATCAAATCACCGTCACCGCATATTGCATAAATAAAATAATCTACAATCGAAAAATTCGGCCTGTTAAATGTTGCTGCCAGGTATTTTTGCGCCATTGCCATACCGATTCCGTTGGCAAATCCTTGACCGAGCGGTCCTGTTGTCGTTTCAACTCCGGCAGTATGTCCATACTCAGGATGACCGGGAGTCTTGCTCCCTAACTGCCGAAATTTTTGAAGATCATCAAGCGACAGATCATATCCGGTAAGGTGAAGAAGTGAATATAGCAGCATGGAACCATGTCCGGCAGAAAGAACAAATCTGTCCCGATTCATCCATTGAGGATGAGTAGGATTATGTTTCAAAAATTTTGTCCAAACAACATACGCCATAGATGCCGCACCCATCGGCATTCCTGGATGTCCAGATTTTGCTTTTTGAACGCCATCCATGGCGAGCGTACGAATAGTATTAATACAAAGTTGATCGAGTTGTGCTGATGACACAGATACTCCAAGTTATCATAATGAGGGTTTTCGTTGAGAAAGATAGAAAAAAAAGGAAGAATAAAAAAGGAAGGAATCGAAATACTGTTATAGTATTGAGAAGGTCGGCGAATTTGAAACGGAAAACAATCATTCCATAAATAAAAAACCTGACAATATTTTGTCAGGTTTTTTTATCGACTTCAAACGTTGATCATTGTTCTTTATAGATGGTTATGCCCCAGTGAGTCCTGTCCTCAGGCGGATCGTCATTCCAATCATTAAATGCGTGCGAATCATCTGTCTGAAAATGCACCTCGTATTCACCATTTTCAAGATAGACCAATTTATCGAAGATCCGGTTCTTTTTTGCCCCGCCCGCATGCGAGGTATTACGATACGTCATTTCCCAAACTACATCGCCATTCTTAACATTTTCGATCCAAGCATAATCCGCCATATCATTGTTTACCCCTTCGCCGATCGCATAGATCCGCACTTTCATTGCTTTGTCCAATGCGAATTTTTGCCGGACATGCCTGTCATCCCGCACTTTGATCAATTGGACAAGAACATTCTCATCGGCCACCTCTTCAAACTTGGAGATGTTTTTCATTGAAAAATTTTCCCCCACACCCATCACGGTGATACCGTATGATTCAGCATCGAACGGTTTATCATCATTCCAATCATTGTACGCATGAGAATCATCTGTTTGATAGAATACAATGTAGTTTCCAGCTGGAAGTGTGATGAACTCATCGGTCAGTCGGTTTTTCCTTGCACCGCCCGCATGAGTTGTGTTTGATTGATTCATGTCCCACACACGTTCGCGTGTTTTCGCATTAATAATCCAGCCGTAATCAGCAAGTTCTTCCCTGTCATTTTCAAAGACCGCTTTCCCCATTATCTTTACACGCACCGATCCATGACCTTCGCCCAAAGCATAAATGTGAAGCCGGGTCTCAGCTTTCAGCGTGAAGCCGGATTGAACAAATTCATCATTCCGCACTCTGGTCAATTGAACAATAATATTTCCTTTTTCAAAACTATAATCAGATATTGCAATGGCAGATTTATCACTTTCATTCTTTGTGGTAACAATGATTCCATAGTTGAACGGATCGTATGGGGGTTTTGAATTCCAATCTTCGCGTGAATGAGAATCGTCCGTTACGAAACTTAACTCATAATTACCTTTTGTTAAACGAACATCACCGCTGAATACAACATTCTTTGAAGCACCTCCAGCGTATTCAGTATTGCTATATTTCATCTCCCACACACGTTCACGCGTATCGGAATTCGTGATCCAGCCATAGTCGAACACTTCATCTCTGCCGCGGCCTTCACCAAGAGCATAGACTGAAACTGAGACATCTTTATTCACTGTTAATTTTTTTCGGACATATGCACCATCGCCGATTCCGGTTGCGGCAAAAACGATGTTCGCATTTTTTCGAGGAGCATTAAATGTTTGCACGGCATTTTCTTCACCGGTCGGGACAGAAAGCAGGATTCCGTAATCATTTTTTGCACGATCCATAAACTCATCATACATGGAGCTGTAATCATCGTTAAACCAATTCAAATATTTTTTCCATTTGTTGTGTGATTTTCCTTCTCGTCTGTCAATATTGATGGATGTGAAATTTCCGAAAGAAGAACTTGAGGAGAATCCGTACGCTGCATAATACACTTCGTACGATCCTTGCTTTAATTTTACATCATCTTCACACGTTCGGTTTTCTTCCCTGCCTGAGGTATTATCCATCGACATTTCCCATACCATTTCTCTCGTCTCAGCATCAATAATCCAGCCGGCAGCAAACATATCATTCGAACGATTTCTGTTGCCAAACATTTCTTTCCAGGAATTTTTACTCCCTCCGCCAACAGCATTGATGTGCACAGTGATATCTTTTGAGAGAGTAAAACCGAGCCCTTTTACTTCATCCGTCGTAAAATCCTTGAGTGTGATAAAATATTTTTTTGATTCTGATTGTATTGGGGAATTATTGGGAGAGTCTTTTTCGTCTGGAAGTGTATTGCCGAGGAATACGATTGCAGCGGCAGCAACAACAATGAATAAGGCAATCGGTGATTTTTGGACATTCTTCATAAAGTTATTCTCCTATAATACAGGTTTCTAAACTTTACGAGAAAAAAACGGGTTAAGTTGCAGATTTTTTAATGAGATAGCGTTAAATCGAGGTCTTTACAATGGTCAAAAACGATGATTTTATCGAAATTCAAGCATTTCTTTCATTGGTTTCCAATAAAAATCTATCCACCCTTGCTTAATAGCAGAAAAATGCTGCAGAGGAACTTTTTTATGAGTGAATGTCAGCGTACAACCTGTTTTGGTGGGAGTAATCAAGAAAGTCACTTCGGAAAGATCTGCATCATCCCAATCAGAGGCACGCCACTCTTGGACAATCTTTTTATCATCCACAAGGTCAAGATTCCTTCCTGTCGCGTAGCCGTCATACACCGAAAATGTTCCGCCAATCTTCCGGCTTATTTTCGCAGGACCACCGGTGAATTTTGCATGCTTCTTCGAATCCATCAATGCACTATACACATCGTGCGCTGAAGCTTTGAATGAAATTTTTTGTTTGAAGGATTTGGTTTTCAAAACAACCTTAAATTGATTCGATCTCTTTTTCGGGAATCCAGCCAACTTTTCCGTCGGCAAGACGGATCTTATACCACTTATTCACATTATCCAAAACTTGCACTTTCAAACCGCGATGAATAACAAAAAGATCGTTTCCCTTGCTGTCCGGCGCTGATTTAATGTTGGCAACATCGGTCATCACGACGGCAAATTCCGATTCAGATTCACGGATAGATTGAATCACAAAATTTGCTATTCCCAATACCAATAACGCGGAGCAGATCATACCGCTCATTAATGAATACCGGCGGCCTTCATATGTTTCCGCAAATAGAAAATAAGAGAATGATAGCAGTGCCAGAATGAAAAATGAATACAGCATCCATACCATTGTATCACGTGTGAAAATAGTTAACAATGCGTCTGCCCAACGGTAAATAAATAGTTCTGGGATCGATTCAATTTTATCAGTCAATTGAAGATTCACTAATTGAAGATTAAATTCCAGATCATCGTCATTCGGAATAAATTTTCGCGCCCGTTCGTAATTCAAGATAGCATGTTGAAGCTTTCCCGATTTGTAATAGGCGTTCCCAAGATTGAAATAAACTTCACCATTCTCATATCCGTTTGCAATGATCGATTCATATCGGGAAATCGCAGCATCAAATTTTTGTTCCAAATACAGACGATTAGCATCTTCAAAGACCGATGTCAATTCTTCGCTTTGCGCTGAAGTAATCACCGCAGAAACACAGAGACACAGAGTAATTTGCCGGAATATTTTTTTCATCGCACCAACTCCCGCTCTGCCGCAACAATAATACTGCTTGCCATTTCATACATCTTTTTCTTTTCTTCCGTTGAAGAACTGCCCGGGGCAAACCGGGCAAATTCGCACGATTCCAATAATTCTTTTATCTTTTGCGTCAGGTCATCTGAGACTTTCTTTTCGTGTAATTTCTGAGTGACATTGTCGATAGAAAGTTCAGCACGATCAATCGCCAGTTTATCGGAAACATATTGCCACATTGCCGTTGAGACTTCAGCATAGAACTCTTCCGGCTTGTTGGCATGCAAAAGCATATTTGCATTTGCAAGCTTCTTTGCAGCAATCTTCAATGCTTTGCGTGAACGGAAGGAAACAACGTCCGACATTTCAGTCAAAGCTTTTTGACGATAGAATAATAATCCTATAAAAGCAGCGAAGGGAATGACAGTCATCATTATTGCCGCAGTGGGATCGATTAATTCCTTATTCTTTTCGCGAAATGCACTTACATCCGTTTTGATAAAGCGAATATCCTGGTTCAACAATCTCACATCTTCTTTTGAGAGTCCGGCAGCATTCTGCGGGGCTTCAGCACTCCCTTTCTCCACAAGTACATTGAACTCATTCGTTCGAAGCGTCACATATCGGCGTTGACCAACATCAAAATAGGAAAATACTAACGCCGGAATCTTTTTATCGCCGGGATACCTCGGAACAATAAGCCATTCAAATGTTTTTGTTCCACTAATTGCTGAACCGGTTCGGTCAATATCTTCTTTTACTTTTGGATCGTATTGTTCAAAATCTGTAGGAAGTTTCAATTTCGGCGCTTCAAGAATCTTCACATTGCCGGAACCGGTGATGATGGCTTTTAACGAAATTGGTTCGTTTGTTTTTGCCCGGCGTTTGTTAAGGGATGCTGTCAGCGAGAATTTCCCAACTGCGCCTTGGAATGATTCCGGAACAGGATTTTGCGGTAATGGAAGCACCGTGATTTTTACCGGATCACTTTTCAACGGAACATTTGCTGTTTGCGCACCAAAGAATGGATCATTAAAGAACTGATCAAAGATGTCGTTGGAACGACGGCGTGACTGCACTTGCACCTGACAGGTCAATTCCATCGGATTGATCGATAACGTGCCGCTTTGTGTAGGGAACAACGCCATTTTCCTAAGAGTACCTACTTGATACTGCTTTCCGTTGATCATCTCGTTTGACAAATTTACCTGCTGCGGAAGAGGCAGTTCTTCTCCCCAAAAACCGGTCATTGTTGGCAGTTTGTTGATAGCATAATTAACAATTCGAGCGCGCGTATAAATCTTATACGTCACTGTAACCTGCTCACCCTGATATACTCGTGACCGATCCACAACGGCGCGTAGGAAAACATTATCTCCAATATCAACACCCTGTGCTTGGGCCGACTGGGTCTGTTGAGATTTTTTTCCGGATGCCTTGGTCACCGTCAATTCAATGGGATTAGATTTAAATTGATTCCCCCCAACTTCAATTACTGCGGAAGCGATTGTAAACTTTCCTGCTTCACGAGCCTGCAACACGTAGCTGAATGTTTGGGATGAGCTCACAGCTCCATTAATTATTTGCATGCTTGTTGATTGGTTCGGACCGGAAAGGAGGAGGAACTTACTAAAATCAGGAGCTTTGAAATTCCGAGGAGTCTCGCCTGAAGAATTCATTGTAAGTTCAAGTGTGAATTGTTCATCCTGCGTAACAGGATTTTTGTCCACCGTGGCAATAAATGCGGGATTCTGCGAAAAAAGGAGTGCAGAGAAGACCCACATTGTCAGTATGATGCAATATATTTTTTTCTTAACCATTCGAATTGCTTACTACCAATCTTTTTCCACATTTAATTTTACGGGAGCTTTTTTGCGAACTTTCTTCTGTGTGTTCTTTTCATCGTTCTTCAATGCTTCTAGAATACGCTCTGCTTCTTTTTTTGAGAGTTCTTTCTGCTGCTGCGCCATTTGTTGTTGCTGCTGTTGTTGTTGATCTTGCTTTTGTTGCTGCTGCTGATCCTGTTTCTCCTGATCTTTTTTCTCCTGATTTTTGTTCTTATCCTTTTTCTGCTGCTGTTGTTGTTTCTGTTGTTCCTTCAGCATACGGGATGCGTAGGAAAGATTATATCGGGCATCTTCATCACTGGGATTCAGTTTTAATGCCCGTTTATACGCATTGATACTTTCTTGATATTGCTTCCCTTCAAAATACGAATTTCCGATATTGTAATGAATCTGTGATTGCGTCGATTTATCGGAGGCTTTGGACAATGCTTGTTGATAATTTTGGATTGCTTCGTCGTACCGTTGTTGTTTGTGGACGGCATTGCCAAGATTAAAAGTGCCTTCCATAAGGTCCTTTTCTTTTTCAAGAGATTTCTTGTATTCCGCTTCAGCATCGGAAAACTGTTTCTTTTCGTACAGTTCATTTCCATTGTTCACCAGGGAACGAATCGACTGTGCATTCAACACGCCGCACAGCAATATCCACACAAAAAGCATCTTCTTCATTTTACCTTCTCCGTGCGAAGCAGTCCTCTGAAAGGATTGTATTGTGCAAGCCATTCGGTCTTTTTATCTGACAGAATCACTTCAACCACCATCAGCATTAATGCCATAAAAAGAAAATACTGAAACTTGTCATCGAATTCAGTGAATTGTTTAGCGCCGAATTCCCGTTTTTCCAATGTATTAATATCTTTGTAAATAGCATCCAATTCATCCTGTGAATTCGTCGCGCGGTAATAATTTCCTTTACCAATAGATGCAATATCCTGTAACGAAACTTCATCCAGCTTTGTCAGAACAATATTTCCGGATCGGTCACGTTTGAAATCAACCTGTTGGCCTGATCCATTATAGATTGGAATAGGAGCACCAGATGAAGAACCAAGGCCTATAGTATAGATACGAACTCCCTTTTCTGCCGCTGCTTTTGCCTGTTCAATAGCATCGCCGGAATTATTCTCACCATCGGTCATAATAACGAGTACTTTGGTGGAAGGTTCTTCAAAATTGAATGATTTCATTGCCTGAATGATGGCGGAACCGATTGCTGTTCCCGGATTGGGGACGGATTCCACATCGACAACTTCGAGCAAAAGACCAGCGGCGGCATAATCGACAGTCAAAGGAAATTGAGTATACGCTTCGCCGGAAAAAACGATCACGCCGATCTTATCCCCTGCCAATCGATCGATGAGATTGTTGATTTCGTATTTTGCTTTTTCTAATCTGTTCGGTTTGATATCTTCTGCGAGCATGGACTTGGAAACGTCCAATGCAATAAACATATCGACCCCTTCTTGTTTCACCTCTTCCATTCTCGTACCCACTTGCGGATTCGAAAGTGAAATGATCAGCATGACATATGCTAAAAGAATAAGAGTCGCTTTTACTATTCCTTTGCGGGTACTATGTTGCTCAGAAAGACGAACGAATAATTCCGAGGAGGAAAATTGTTTTCGCGCCTTACCGCTTTGCATCCGTACATAGAAAAACAACAGCAGAAATAACGGAACCGCTGCTAAAAAATATAAATAGTCTGGATGTGCAAATCTAAACATAAAGTAAAAAAAATTAAAAAGCGGTTCTGATACTGAACTTTTAGATTATGGAATTTTTCTTAACCACGTATTTGAGAGACCAACATCACTAATCAACAGAAACAGTGTAACGAAAATGAATGAGTAGAACAATTCCGTGTATCGGCGATATGAACGGACTTCCACACGGGTTTTTTCCAACTGATCGATTTCCTGATAGATGGAACGCAGTTTTTTATTATCCGTGGCGCGGAAGTATTTTCCTTCTGTCATTTCGGCAACTTGGTTTAAGACTTTTTCATCAATCTCAACAGGGACCATTTGATAACGAATGCCGAACGGCGTCTGCACCGGATAGGGCGCTTCGCCGACTGTTCCGACACCAACGGTGTAAACCCGAATACCATATGATTGAGCAATTTGTGCTGCGGTGATCGGATCAATTTCGCCGCGATTATTTACACCATCAGTTAAAAGGATAATGACTTTACTTTTTGCCTTGCTTTCGCGCAATCGATTTACCGCATTGGCAAGCCCTAAACCGATCGCCGTTCCATCCTCGATCATTCCGCTTTTCAACGGTTTAATCAATGTCTTCAACACTTCATAATCAACCGTCAAAGGACATTGAGTAAAACTTTCGCCGGAGAATATTACCAACCCAATTCGATCATTTGTTCTTCCTCCGATAAAATCCTGCGCGACATTTTTTGCTGCTTCGATTCGATTCGGTTGAAAATCTTCTGCAAGCATACTTCCTGATATATCCAGAGCAAGAACAATGTCAATTCCTTCGGAATAGACATTTTGTCCTTTTGAAGAAGATTGCGGACGCGCGAGTGCAAAAATAACAAGAGAAAGCGCAATCATTCGAAGGATGAACGGCAAATGACGGAGTCGTTCCTTTGCGCTGTATTTAACCATTGCAAAAGGTTGCAATGTTGAATACCGCACATCGCTCTCCTTTGCATGAAGACGGTAATAATACCAGACGACAAGACTGGGAACGAGGAGCAGTAAAAATAGTACTTCAGGATTTGCGAATGTTATATCGGTCATTTAATTAAATAAACTACAAAACACGAAAGCACTAAGAAGTTGCGATTACATTACTTTGCGTTTTAGTGTTTTGCTGGTTGCTATTTGTTTCAACCGATTCAATAACCGGTTTTGTTTGTTCCACAATCATTCGGGACCGAGTTATGATCTGTTCATTCTCCACGGCGACCGGTTGATATTTTGCAAATTTTACCAGATCAGCACTAGACAATAATGATTCAATAGATCCGAATGTTTGTTTCGTTAGTGCAAATTTTTCTAACTGCATCATTACTTCACCTGTCGTCATTTCAAGCGCCATAATTCCGTATCGCAGTTCAAAATAGCGACGCACAATCTCGGTTGCCTCACTATAATACGCTTTAATCTCACCCGCTTGCCACAACCGTTTTGCTTCCAACTCCTCCAACTGCATTAATGCCAGCACATGTGGTGGGATATTTGGCTTTTTCTCTTCTTCGATCTCGCCGGCAGTTCGTTTCCTCTTTTGAATGTAATAATAGAGACCATAACCAAGTCCCGCAAGGGAAAGAACAATACCAATATAAACAGCAATTTCTTCCACAGACATTGGGACCGTCAATTGCGGTTTGACATCCTTAATGGTTTGGGATGTATCAACTTCGACTCCTCGAATTTCCACAGGGATAGGATTTGATTGAACTGAATCGAGTTTCCCATTTCCCTTTTTGAATTGAACAACAAACGGCCGTATATAAAAATTTCCGGCATCATATTTTGATAGAACAAAATTTTTCTTTAGTTCAATCTCGCCATTTTGTTCAGTCCTTGAAATTGTATCTTGTTGGACAATATCGAATGAACCAATGGAATCTTTCAATGAAGGAAATTTTACGGTCACAGCAGAGGGGTGTTTCACCTCCACAGAATATCGTATCCAATCACCAATCACGACTGATTGTGAATCAACAGTAGCCGTGACAGTGACATTCTGAGGGAAAACCAGACTGACAAATAGTAAAGGAATAAAAAATATTTTCAATGTTAATACTTTCATTACACTACAACTTTAAATCCTTGGACAAACTCAAATAAAAAACTATAGCAAAAAAAACTGAAGGAATTGCTCCGTTGTTTCGATATTATCGGAACTCTTCGCAATAACCTCATTGTTACACTCGCGCTTCTCTCATTTTGAAGAAATCAACCAGCGGGCGCAGGTATGGCTTATGTGTTTCGATTGTAATGCGGTCAACTTTTGTAGACAGAAATGCTTTCTTCATCCGTTCATCATGTTGCTTCCAAAACTGAGTGAATGACTGTCGGATATTATTGTCATTCGTATCGATCCAGCGTTCCTGACCAGATTCTGCATCTTTTATTTTAATCAGACCGATTTTTGGAAGTTCACGCTCGCGAGGGTCATTCATTGTTACCGCAATAACATCATGGCGTTTGCTGACGATGCGAAGGGCATTATCATAATTGCTATCGATGAAATCAGACAAGACGAAACTGATGGAACGTTTTTTGATGACACTATTCAAATATTGCAATGCACCGCTGACATTCGTTCCTGTCCCTTTGGGTTGGAACGAAAGAAGTTCCCGAACAATACGGAGAATGTGAGACTTCCCTTTGTTTGGCGCGATAAATTTTTCCACGGTATCCGAGAACATAATCAATCCGACCTTGTCATTGTTTCGGATTGCCGAAAATGCGAGTACGGCACAGATCTCTGTTGCAATTTCATTCTTTGTTGCACTGACTGTTCCGAACTGTCCCGACCGACTGACATCAACAACGAGCATCACCGTCAATTCACGTTCTTCTTCAAAAATCTTGATGAACGGTTTATTGTTTCGCGCAGTAACGTTCCAATCAATCTTTCGGATATCATCACCGTAGGAATATTCACGCACTTCTGAGAATTCCATTCCTCGTCCTTTAAAGACAGAGTGGTACTCTCCCGAGAAGACCTGGTTCACCATTCCTCGGGTTTTGATTTCAACTTGACGTACTTTTTTTAATAATTCTGCTGTGGTCATTGTTCAATTAGCAATAAACAATGAACAATTATCTTAAGAACCTGTTCACAGACAACTGTTCATTGATAACTGATTACGGTACTTCTACTTTGTTCAAAATTTCCTGAACAATCGTTTCGGATGTTACTTCTTCTGCCTCGGCTTCGTACGAAACACCGATTCGATGTCGCATCACATCCATAGCAACGGCACGAACATCTTCCGGAATAACGTATCCTCGTCGTTTAATGAAGGCATACGCTTTCGATGCCAGTGCAAGAGAGATTGTGGCCCGAGGTGATGCACCATAATTGATGAGATTGGCAAGATTCGGAAGCTGAGCATCTTTCGGATTACGGGTTGCAAAGACGATATCCAGAATATATCGTTCGATCTTTTCATCCATATAAATTTCTTGCAGTGAAGCGCGTGCTTTCATAATCTCTTTTGTCGAAACAACTTTCTGCACTTCACTGTTTTTTCCCATTACATTTTGACGCATAATACCAAGTTCATCTTCCTTCGAAGGATAGGTAATTTTCACTTTCAGCATGAATCGGTCAACCTGTGCTTCGGGAAGTGGATATGTTCCTTCTTGTTCGATCGGGTTTTGTGTGGCAAGAACTAAAAACGGCTCATCAAGTTTGAACGTCTCTTCACCGATTGTCACCTGGCGTTCCTGCATTGCTTCAAGTAAAGCGCTCTGCACTTTTGCCGGTGAACGGTTGATTTCGTCCGCTAAGATAAAGTTGGAAAAGATCGGTCCCTTTTTTGTCTGGAACTTTCCATCTTTCTGATTATAGATGAGTGTTCCAACCAAATCGGCAGGGAGCAGATCCGGGGTGAATTGGATGCGCTGGAACTTTGCATCGATGGCGGATGCAAGTGTTTTAATCGCCAATGTCTTTGCCAGACCGGGAACACCTTCCAATAAAATATGACCATTCGCCAGAAGGCCGATGAGCAGACGCTCAACCATATGCTTCTGACCAACAATAACCTTGTTGATTTCAAGCGTCAAAAGATCGACAAAGGCACTTTCCTTTTGGATCTTTTCGTTGATCGCTTTAATATCGTAGTTCATTATTCCTCCGAATTTAAAATCAAGATGTCAGACACCAAGCACATTTTATTCCACAACCGAGGTGGCTGACATTTTAGTTTTTTATGGTACACTACCCTGTAAACGACAGATTAGACGTCCTTAAAATAAAAAATGTTCCGATGAAAAAGAAGAAAGATTAGTGTATTTTTTATACAATCTTTCGTATTTTCTTACAACCGTAAAGCAAAAAGAAAGGAATTTTTTCGATGAAATATGCCCTGCCGCTTGTCGCAACAATGATGTTCCTGTTCGGATGTTCGGAACCAAAAGCCGACGCTGAAAAATTAAATCACGCCAACGCTCTGGTGAACACCGGAAGCTATGACGAAGGTATCAAAGCTCTAGATGATATTGCAAAATCCAGCCCGAACGATCCGGCGCTGAAACAGTCATTGATCTCCGCCCATATGAAATTTGGGCATTATTTTATGTTCAACGATACACTGGCACCAAAAGTAAAATACCCGAGCGCATTAAAGCATTATCGCGAAGTGTTGAAGCTCGATCCAAACAATCAGGACGCGAAGGAAAATGCACAGCAGATTATCGATATCTATAAAATGATGGGACGGGAAGTTCCGCAAGTGTAGTTGCAGAAAAATCCGACATAAAAAATTTCAACCATTGACTCAGAATAACATGACGACCATAACAGCTTCTATCAGCTCTATCACAAAACGGAAGCTATCAAAAATTGCGAAAGAGAAAAACGTTTCACAATCAGCACTATTTCTCGAGGCGATCAATGATTTTATTGATGAGAATAATGTAAGTGCAGATGTTGTCAAACAATTGTCATCCTCAAAACGAAGAATGAAGCGAGGAAGTGTAATAACTCATCAAGATTTTTGGAAAACACTTAATGTTTAGGATCCTTTATGATGTGGCTCTGTTAAATAAACAGGGCGCTTCACTTCAAGCGATTCCTAAAAATGTTCTGGAGATGATCAAGAATAAGATAGAAAGTGCGGCAACAGAAAAGTATCCTCACATATATCTTACGGGAACTTTAAAAGGATTTTGCAAACTCAAGATTGGACAATTCAGAGTTATTTACAGTGTCGATGAAAAAGGAAAAATATGCATATACACAAGATAGGACATCGTCATAATATTTATAAAATATAAGATAATAGGAAGTGAAGCTACACAAGTATAAACAGTAATTAATGCGTTTGATAAACAAAACGGCGGATATAATCCGCGTTTTTTGTTTTGTGGGCTTTGAAAAGGAAGACTAACAATGTGCAAACCTTGTCAAGGTTTAGTGAAAAATATTCATAACCTTGACAAGGTTTTAACAAATCCCAGGCAGATGTTCGCTGAACATCATTTCCACCACGCTTCCCATCAGTCGATGTTTGTAGAACAACCCCTGAAGGTAGAGTGAGTCGAAATCGAGGATCTATAGATCAGAATTCACGTTATTATTTCATTCATCAATAAAAAAACAGAGTGAGATCTCGGTTTTTTTTACATTCTAATTTTCGGCAAGAAGGCTTTTTACAGAAATGTCTTCGTCCACATCTTCCCAATGAATACCAATTCCCTTTCCTATCAAACGCCAATTTTTGCGCTGTTGTTCGTTAGCATCCCGTAACCGAGGGAACCATTCCAATGGAGCAGAGACTTCACGACCATCTGCTAACACAACTTTAATCGCATCGGAGGTAAACGAGAAATCTATAATTCTCGATTCAACTCTTACGGCTAAAGAATTCATACCATTTCTCCTCAAATAAAATTTGATTTTCTTGAACCAATTTACTCAATTCTGAAATTTCATTACTGCGAAATCCATTAGATTCTGCTAATTGAATCGGCTTCAACCAAAATTTTGCATACCGCTCAGCTTGTTCAATGTGTATATGCATCGGTTCATTACCTTCGCGGCTGAAAAAGAAAAACCGATAACCTTTTATTAGCAGAATTGTGGGCACTCAGCAATATACAATTTTGTCTGGAACATGGAAAGCGCCATTTCATAGCCAATTCAAAATATATCCATTGAGTAGACTGTGAATTGTTTTGGGACAAAAAACGGCGGATATAATCCGTCGTTTTTTGTTTTGTGGGCTTTGAAAAGGAAGACTAACAATGTGCAAACCTTGTCAAGGTTTAGTGAAAAATATTCATAACCTTGACAAGGTTTTTTAACAAATTCTCGGCAATTGTTCGCCAGTGATCATATCTACTACTCGTTCCCCACCGATTGCAGTTTGCAGTAATACCATAGAAGGCCGTTCATCTGTTACTGTTCCGATTATCGCAGAATGTTTTCCTGCCGGATGATTTCTCATCGCAGAGAGTATCTTATCCGTACCGCTTGCAGAAACGATAGCAATCAATTTCCCTTCATTGGCAACATATAAAGGATCGAAACCGAGAATCTCGCAAGCAGAACGGACATTTTCATTCACCGGAATTGAACGCTCAATCAATCGGATTCCTTTTTGCGAAGATGATGCAATTTCATTCAACGTACTTGCAACTCCACCTCGTGTAGGATCACGCAAGAAATGAATGTCTGGAGAAACACGATACATCTCTTCTACCAATCCATTCAACGCTATTGTGTCGGAAGCAATTTCGGATTCAAATTCCAGACCTTCGCGCACGGACATAATCGCCATTCCATGATCAGCAATTGTTCCGCTGATGATAATCGAATCTCCCGCTTTAATATTTGAAGGGTGTATATTTCTTCCAGCTGGTATTGTTCCAACACCAGCAGTTGTTATGAATAATTTATCTGCTTTTCCCCTAGGAACAACTTTTGTATCTCCAGTAACAATCGAAACTCCGGCTGTTTTTGCAGCACGCGACATAGATTTCACAATGGATTCCAATTCGTCTATGCTCAAACCTTCTTCTATAATAAATGAAGCGGAAAGATATTTTGGCTGAGCGCCGCACATGGCGATATCATTCACCGTTCCATTGACGGCTAATTCTCCAATATTTCCGCCAGGAAAGATAATTGGGCTGACAACATAGGAATCAGTTGATATTGCAATCCTACCCTTATTCACTTCCACCATCGCTCCGTCATGCATCAGATCCAGATCAGGGTTCGAGAAATGTTTTTTGAAAACCTGTTCGATCAATTGATGAGTCAGTTTTCCGCCTCCTCCATGCGCGAGAACCACAGTTGCATGGTTTTCAATCGGAAGGGGGCAGTTGAGTCCTTGTGCTATATTGTTCGTCATAAAATTCTAATATGTGAATAGAACACGGATATCACGAATCGGACGGATTTTTTGCGGATTCAAATCTGTGGAAATCTGTTTATTCCGCATTCTTTTTAAAATCATTGCGCTATTGAAACATTCTGACGTTTGTAATTATAATATGCAGCACATGCTCCTTCGGACGAAACCATTGGCGCACCAAGTGGATGTTCCGGTGAACATTTTTTCCCAAATGCTGCACACTCAAACGGTTTTTTCAATCCGCGCAAAATTTCTCCTGCAATGCAAAGGGGCGATTCCTGAACATCAATCTTCCCGAGATCAAATCTATTTTCCGCATCGTACTTCGTAAATTCTTTTTTCAAAGAATATCCGCTCTGAGGAATTTCTCCGATCCCTCGCCACGTTCTGCGTGATATTTCGAAAACATTAAAGATCATTTCCTGCGCGGTAACATTCCCTTCTCTCTTCACCATGCGGGAATATTGATTTTCAAGATCGTAGCGTCCTTCTTCCAACTGAGTAATAAGCATCAATGTACCATGAAGGATATCGATCGGTTCAAATCCTGTCACAACAATGGGAACTTTAAATTTTTTCGCGAGCGGAATATATTCCTCATATCCCATCACTGTGCAAACATGTCCTGCAGCGAGAAAACCCTGGACTCGATTTAATGAGGAGGATAACAACGCTTCTATTGCCGGGGGAACAAGTACATGAGAACAGAGAATGGAAAAGTTTTTGAGGTTTTTCTTGTACGCTTGCCACACTGCCATGGCATTTGCGGGCGCAGTGGTTTCAAAACCAACAGCAAAAAAGACCACTTCCTTTCCTGGATTTTTTTCTGCGATTGATACCGCATCCAGCGGAGAATAGACTATTCGGACATCACCGCCATTCGCCTTTACTGTTAACAAATCGGAAGATGATCCCGGAACACGCAGCATATCGCCAAACGATGCAAAGATGACATTTTTTTGTTGAGCAATCAGGATTGCTTTTTCAATCATTTCCAGCGGTGTTACACAGACAGGACATCCGGGACCGTGCACAATAGAAAGTGATGAAGGAAGCAAATTTTCCAATCCTGATTTTACAATGGAATGTGTTTGTCCACCACAAATCTCCATGATTGTCCACGGACGAGTCGTAATTTTATGAATTTTCTCGGAAAGAGATTTTGCGAATACCGGGTCGCGAAATTCATCAAGATATTTCATACTGTCTCCCCCTCTTTTAATTCATCCAACGCATTTCCCATTTGCTTGAAGAGTTCAATTGTCTCTAACGCTTCCTCTTCATTCACTTTCGTCAACGCCACACCAACATGAACCAAAACATAATCATGCAGAACAGCTTCCGGAAGAAAATCAAGGCAGACATTTTTAATGATTCCTCCAAAACTCACCTTTGCCATTTTTGGTGAAGAACCTTCTTCAATTTTTTCAATTCTGCCGGGAATTGCAAGACACATGGTAACCTCTCCAGTTAGTGATGCTCCGGTTGTGTAAGAAAATAAGAGTAAATTTGTCCTAACGAAATTCCGCCGTCATTCGCCGGAATCCGTTGATGCCAGTAGGGAGTAAAACCATTCCGACGAAGCAATGTGATGCTTTTCTCTAACAAGATCATGTTTTGAAAACATCCGCCCGACAGAACTACTTTTTCTATGTTCCAATGTTTTGCCATTCGCAGAATAACTTCTGCAAGAGTATTATGAAACATCGCTGCAATTTCTCTTTTTGGCATCCCTTCTTTGGATTGTTTTAAGATTGATTCAAACATCGGGATCCAATTCCATGTTAAGAGTCCCTCATGGCCTTGAAGAGTTATTGGATAAATTTCTTCCGTATCAGATTGCATTGCAAGATATTCCAATCCCATTGAGGCTTGCCCTTCAAACGAACTCTTCATCTTCACACCACAAAAAGCAGCCACTGCATCAAAAATCCTTCCCATGCTGGAAGTTAATGGAGCATTGATTTTCTTTGACATCATGTCTAAAAGCAATCTTCTATCACGTTCAAGGAAACTGTCGTCTATTATTTGTGACTTTCCCAATGAATCGATCCCATAGATTTCGTGAAGGATGCTTGCAGCACATCTCCGCGGTTCACGAATTGCCGTTTCACCTCCGGGAAGTGTGAATGATCGAATTGTTCCTACACGACGAAATACTTTCTGGTCAAACAGAATACATTCTCCGCCCCAAATCGTTCCGTCAGTTCCGTAACCGGTTCCGTCCCATGAGAATCCAATCACTGGACCGGCCAATTCATTTTCTGCCATGCATGATGCAATATGGGCAAAGTGATGTTGCAAGGATATAACCGAAGCATTGTTCAGTTGAGCTGAGAGTCCATTTTTTGCGATTGTGGTAGAAAGATATTCTGGATGCAGATCATGAATAATCACCGAAGGAACAGTATCAAATAATGTCCGGACATCTTTAATAGTTTTCTTAAATGACGAAAGAGATTCCGCAGTTTCAAGATCACCAATATGCTGACTGACAACGATCGAGTCGTCGTGAGCAATTGCTATCGTATTCTTCAACTGCGCTCCGACGGCAAGAACCGGGAAGTTGATTTTCTTTGGAAGATGGATTGGAAGAGGAGCATATCCACGTGCTCTGCGAATCATTAATTCGCGGCCTTGTACCACACGCATGATTGAATCGTCACAGTACCGTTCAATTGGTCTGTTGTGAACTAAAAAATAATCAGCGATGCCATGGAGTTTTGTCACAGCACTTTCTTCGTGAAAACAGATCGGTTCGTCGCTAATATTTCCACTGGTGGCAACAAGTGGAATTTGCAACATCGACATCAAGATATGATGTAATGGTGTATACGGAAGCATTACCCCTAAAAATGGATTTCCAGGAGCTATGCCTGATGAAAGTGATGGAGCAGAACTTGTAAGAGCCCTTAGCAGTACAATAGGAGCTTGCGGTGAAAGCAATAGTCTCTGCTCAATCTCAGAAAGCTCACATTCATTTTCCACATGAGAGATGGAAGGGAACATCAGTGCGAATGGTTTTTCGTCCCGGTGTTTTCGCTCTCGTAATGTTTGAACGACGTCATCTCTTCTTGCATCACACATCAACAAATATCCCCCCAACCCTTTCACCGCAACAATTTCGCCATTCAATATTGCTTGAACCGATTGTTCAATAGCGGTCTGATGCGATGTTACCAAAATACCGTTTCGATCCCACAATTCTATATGCGGACCGCATTTCGGACAAGCGTTTGGCTGGGCGTGGAATCTCCGATCACGCGGATCATGATATTCCTTTCCACACTCCTCACACATGGTGAACGACTTCATTGTGGTATTTTTTCGGTCATACGGTAATGACTGAATAATCGTAAATCGGGGACCACAATTGGTACAGTTTGTAAAAGGATATAAATAGCGGCGATCGTTAATGTCAAATATTTCCTTAAGACAATCAGGACATGTAGCTATATCCGGCAACACAAGTGCCGTTGCCGATCCTGTGATTGTGCTTTCGCGGATTTCAAAACTTCTAAATCCCAGCGGATCCAGAAAAGAAGTTTCACAACTGTGGATACTTGAGAGCGATGGCTTTTCGGAATGGATTCTTGTTAGGAATGAGTCAAGAGTGATGCAATCCCCTTCGGCTTCGATTAACACTCCTTGAGGAGTATTCGATACCCAGCCGTGCAAATGCATTTCGGATGCAAGTCGATACACAAACGGACGGAATCCGACACCTTGGACTGCTCCGTGAATGATGATCTTTAAACGCCGCGTTTTTTCGTCTGACTTCTCAACCACTCGCACCATTCGGGAATTCCTTTGTTTGTGACGCAGGATGTTTCGAATATTTTTAAAGCGGGATTAATTTGCAATGCATTCTTTTTAATTACTTCAGGATTAGAATTGACATACGGAACAAGATCAATTTTATTGACGATCAATACAGAGGCGTTATGGAACATTCCGGGATACTTCAGCGGCTTGTCATCTCCCTCGGTTGTGCTGACAACAACAACCTTCATCGCCTCGCCTAGATCATAATTTGCCGGACAGACAAGATTGCCAACATTTTCAATCACCAACAGATCGATATTCTTCAAATCAAAATTGGAAAGTGCATCGTGCACAAGTTTTGCTTCAAGATGGCAACCACCGTTCGTTACAATCTGCACCACCGGGACATTAAATTTTGCAACACGCTGAGCATCAAAATCCGTCTGCACATCTCCTTCCACAACAGCAATGCGGACACTTCCGTTTAAATGCTTTAGCGTTTGTTCAAGAAGACTTGTCTTTCCGGAACCGGGCGAGCTGACAAGGTTAAACACAAAGAGCTTGTTTGCAGCAAACAGCTCCCGATTGCGACGTGCGATGTCGTCATTTTTTTCAAGAACTTTTCGTTCAATCGTCAATACACTCATACAAGTTCCTTTTCTACATCTTCTAATTCAATATCTTTTACCTGTAATTCTCTTCCGGATATTATTGTTGTCCTGAAACTGCCGCACGATACGCATTGTGTTACACCATCATCATTGATCAATTTTGCGTGGCAATCGTTGCACTGAACAACAAAAGGAATCCGTTCAAGTGAGAGAGATGATTGTTCAAGCGGTGTCGCCGCGGTAATTGCCTGATACGAAAACTCCAGCGAATCAGCAACCACTCCGGAATACGTACCGACCTTCACAGTTACCGATCGTACATCATGCAGTCGATCGTTCTCGACATGTTGATGGATGATCTCGACAATATTTTCTGCGACTGATAGTTCGTGCATATTTTTAAGTATTTAACCTTGTCAAGACTTTTTATTCCTACAAACCTAAAAATTGAACAGCAATACCACACATTAAAATCGCAAAACCCCCAAGTGCATGGCTGTATTGTTCCATCCTTTTCATTGGGACAAAAGAGAGTCCGTATAATGCGCTAAAGACGATTCCGAGCATTGTTCCAATAGTTATGATAGTGAATACGATGCATACAAGAACTACGTCAGTTACAGTTCCTCTCGCCGCAGGATACATTAGAATAGGAATGAGCGGTTCACAAGGACCAAAAATGAAAATGGTAAAGAGAAACCAAAGCCGCATGGAAGATTTTGCTTCCTGATGATGATGATGGCCTTGATGATTGTGTGCGTGTACTTCCATCATGCCGTCATGATGAATATGTTTGTGTGCATGCGGTTTATTCATCAATGCGCGGCGAATTCCCCATCCCGTATACAACAATCCAAAAATAATTAGCAGCCACCCTGCAATATCGCCTCGATATGATTCGATTGATTGAAGATGAAAGACTGTATATCCGAAGACAATGCCGATGCATCCTAACGCAATGGTGCTTCCAACGTGACCGATACCGCACAAAATAGTGACCCACATTGTTTTGAACTTCGTCCACTCACCCGCACGGGACATTGCGATAAATGGAACATAATGATCAGGACCAAGAATGGTGTGCATGAATCCAACCGTTGCGGCCGTCAGCAGCAATAAGGAAAGCTCATTCGACATAGATCACCTTACATCATTTTAGAGAGTGTTTTGATCAATCACAGTCTAACACTTACATCTAGAATTATATCAATCGCTGTGCCTAATTTTCTTCTAAAATCGGACTATTTACTGACTTTTTGTTTTCATTCTTAAGAATACTCAGAACTGTTGTTGCCACATTTGGGAGCGCTTGTTTCACATTAGGGGAGAGTTCCAAAGACATTGGCTGAATGGCGTTTATTGAAACTGTGATCAAAAAAACCGGGGGGACAGTAGCAAGCAATGCTGCAGTTTCAATCAAATCCCGCAATCCAATGTCATGTGCACTAAGTGTCTTGGGAAAATCGGAAGCAAATTTTGGCTGTAACAGGCGAACTGTTCCGTCAACGTTTCCATCCATGGTTGCATCAATGAGAATAATCGGTGAATAATCTGCGAAGTACGAAAGAAGATGGAATCCACCAGTTCCACCATCAACCAGCGTTACATTCGGAGGAAGAGAAAATTGTTTGAGATGTTCAACAGCATGAACACCAACACCTTCATCACCTAAAAGAACATTGCCAACGCCTAGAACTAATATTTGTTTTTCAGAATTCATGTTAAGCCTTTTTTAAAGTCGAACGATTTTTCCGCTTCAATATTTAACCGAAATTTTTTCTCGGCAGGCATATATTCCTGCAATTGTCTTGCCACCATTAAACCACCTTCATGCTCGGGAATAACAACCGAATCCACTCCAGCATTTTTCATTGCTTCGGCATAACGGACTTGGCCGGCACGACAAATAATTTTCACATTCGGGTTTAATGCTTTCGCTGTGATACTGATGTATAAATTATCAGCATCATTATCAATCAGCACACATAATGAATGGGCTTTATGAATTCGGGCAGTCATTAACAGATCTCGGCGTTTCGCGCTCCCATTCAGAACGAGAATTCCCTCTTTCGTCAATTCCGAACAAAGTCCTTCATTTGTTTCAATCAGCACAAACGGATATTTGGATTTGATCAGTTGGTCTATCACCGTTCTCCCAACCTGTCCATATCCGCAAATAATAAAATGATTTTTCAATCGAGATATTTTTAAGTCATTCACACGCGCGCTCCATATTTTTTTTGCTTCTTTATTAAAAATGCTGACGAGGATACGTTCGACAATCCATATCTGAAAAAGAACAACTCCCGCATATACACCAACAGCAAATAATTTTGTGATCCCCTTACTTGTTTCCGGAATTCCATGTGGATGCGTTATCCAAAAGAATCCATCAATCCACGAAACACCTTCCGCATACATATAAAACAATGTCACCCCGATAACAAAAACTGCAGATGAAACCAGCGGGGTAATAAATGCACGAAATATAGCCCAAACGAGTACTCCGGATGATTTCATATATTTATGAGTAGAAGGGGCATCAAAAATACCTTGAGATTGACATTCTGAATCCGTCGAAGGCGGATGAAGAATTTGATTCTACAATAAGATTCTTCGCTGCGCGGTGTGATAAAATTCTTGAGCTTGCTCAGAATAACAACCGTTAACATTTAAGATCACTTTGAAACAAAAATGGCGGGCATATTCCTGCCCGCCGTATAATTCTATCAAGAATACAAACAGGAATTATTTTTTACGAACATCTTTTTCAATAAATTTCCATCCGCCAGCCATTGATGAGATGATCCCGCGCCCTTCAACATAATCATGATAAAACACGAGATAGACATGAATCATTGAAAAGACGATGAAAAACCACATCATTAAGTGATGCCATTGCCGAACCGCAAAATCTCCTCCCATCAACGGAACGATCCATGCAAACAATTGCGGCAACATCGATGTACTCATTGCGGCATACATCCCAAATCCTGTTAAGCATTGAAATAAAAATGCTAAAAATGTAATGAAGTACGTAAATCCTGCGAGACTGTTATGACCGATTGATTCCAACGGTTTTATTTTCGCCTGCAGAATATCCACCTTCAACACTTCATTCATTTCTTGATATTGTTTCTTCTTCGTGGGAATAAAATTTCGCCAGCTGGAATATTTATTACCCACAAATCCCCAGTAAATGCGTCCAAGGAAATTGAAGAAAAAGAAAAAGGCCGAAACAAAGTGTATGAAGCGCACGGTGCCAAACCAATAATTATCGTACGCTTCAGTACCGCTTTGAATCGCAAACGGATGCCCGATAAGATACCCGGTACATGCAAGCAATAACACGGCAACAGCATTCACCCAATGGTATAGCCGCACCGGCAATTGCCAGACATATATTCGTTGGATCAATATATTTTCCATGTACGCCTCCTAAAATGTATTGATCTGATGAACGTAGCGGCCTTTTTCATCATACAAATGAACCGCACACGCCAAGCATGGATCGAACGAATGGATTGTCCGCAATATTTCCAACGGCTGATCAGGATTTTTAATTGGTGTCCCAATTAATGCTGCTTCGTATGCAGAACGCTGACCTTTTGGATCTCGGGGAGAAGCATTCCACGTTGTCGGAACGACAAGTTGGTAATTATCAATTTTCTTGTCTTTGATGACAATCCAATGTGCTAACGCTCCGCGGGGAGCTTCCGTCAATCCAACCCCTTTTGCTTCGCTAGGCCATGAAGAAGGTTCCCACATATCTTTTACAAACATTCGGGAATCACCATTTTTAATGTTCGAAAGAAGCTGTTGATAGAACTCTTTTGCCCATACGGCAACAAGTTTCGTCTCAACGCCGCGAGCAGCAGTTCTACCAAGTGTTGAGAACAATGCTCCCACTGGAACATCCAATGCTTTCAAGACGCCGTTAATTTCTTCAATAACTTCTTTGTTTCCTGAAGCATAGGCTACCAACATTCTGGAAAGAGGTCCGACTTCCATTGCATGACCTTTCCATCGCGGAGTCTTTAACCAGCTGTATTTCTCTTCAACGTTAAGATGTTGATACGGTGGTTTCGGTCCGGTGTATTTTAATTTTGTTTCACCTTCCCATGGATGTTTTGAAACTTCATCGCCTCCGGCATATTCATACCACGAATGTTTTACGAATTCCTGGATTTCGTCGATATTCCTTCCGTCGACTTCATGAACTTTGGAAAGATCCCTATTGAGTATGGCACCGCGGGGGAATTTAAATTTCGAAACATCTCCGTAGCCGTTCATCGGGAGATCTCCGTATGCGAGATAATTCGGAAGTCCGCCGCCAATTGCTCCCCAATCTTTATAGAATGAAGCAACCGCAAGCAGATCCGGAATGTAGACTTGATTGACGAATTCAAATGCTTGATCCAGCAGTGTTCCGACGTATGCAAGTCGTTCTGCGTTTATTGAATTTGCTTCTTCAATATTAACGGAACAAGGAACTCCACCCACCAGATAATTTGGATGAGGATTTTTCCCACCAAAAATCGTATGAATCTTTACGATCTCTTTTTGCCATTCTAAAGCTTCAAGATAATGCGCGGTTCCCATCAGATTTGCTTCTGCGGGAAGTTTATACGCGCCGTGACCCCAATATCCATTGGCAAATATTCCTAACTGTCCGCTTTCGACAAACGCCGCCAATCGTTTTTGAACATCGGCAAAATATTTTGGCGAACTTTTTGGCCAATTGGAAATACTCTGCGCAAGTTCCGATGTCTTTTTTGGATCGGCTTTTAAGGCGCTGACTACATCAACCCAATCCAATGCATGTAAATGGTAAAAATGGACGACGTGATCTTGCAAATACAATGTGGCAAACATCAGGTTGCGGATTAATTCTGCATTGGGAGGGACAACAATCTTTAGCGAATCCTCAACAGCGCGGACAGATGCTAATGCATGAACCGTCGTACAAACACCGCAGACACGTTCAGTAAACGCCCATGCATCACGAGGATCCCGACCTTTTAGAATCAATTCAATCCCGCGCACCATTGTGCCGGCACTCCATGCATCAATAATTTTTCCATCTTTTATTTCTGCTTCAATACGAAGGTGCCCTTCAATCCGGGTAATTGGGTCAACAACAATTCGAGTAGACATTATGCACCTCCCTTTTTGGTCGTTTCTTCTTTTTCACTGCTGCTGGCAATTTCAGCATTGATCAATTTTCCTTTTTTAATATTTGTGGAAATTGCGTGTGCAGCAATTCCAACCGCCGTTGCAGCACCAACAGCCACACCAATATTATCCGCGGTTGTTTCAATGCCAAATCCCGGGAATGATGCGAGATGTTGATAGAATGGTCCATTGTCCCAGAAATCTTTTTCGCTGCAACCGATGCAGCCGTGACCTGATTGAATTGGATAACTAACACCGTTGTTCCATTTCATAATTGCGCAAGCATTATACGTTACCGGACCTCGGCAGCCCATCTTATACAAACAATATCCGCGACGTGCATTTTCATCATCAAACGATTCAACGAATAAGCCGGCATCGTAATTTGGACGGCGATAACATGTATCATGGATTCTTCTTGAGTAAAATGCTTTCGGTCTTCCAAGACCATCAAGTTGCGGAATGCGATCAAACGCCAGCAAATGAACAATGGTCCCTGCCATCACCTCTGCAATTGGCGGACAACCCGGAACATTGATGATCGGCTTTCCGGAAATAATTTTATGAACAGGTGTTGCTGTTGTGGGATTCGGTTTTGCTGCTTGCACGCAGCCATGGGTTGCGCAATTTCCCCATGCTACAATTGCTTTTGCATCTGCGGCAACTTCCCGGACGATATCAATCGCAGATTTTCCGCCGATACAGCAATACACACCGTCGTCTCCTATGGGAATTGATCCCTCAACACACATTAAATACTCCCCTTTATACTTCTTCATTGTATCATGCAACGATTTTTCCGCCTGGAATCCCGACGCCGCCATTAATGTTTCGGTATAATCCAGAGAAATTTTGTCAAGAACGATTTCCGATACCACCGGGTGAGATGAACGGATAAACGATTCACTGCAACACGTACATTCCTGAAAATGCATCCATACGACAGGAAGCCGCGGTTTTTTTTCCATTGCGTGAATAACCTGACCGACAGCCGATGCTTCAATTCCTGCTGCTGCCGCAAGCCACGAACAATATTTAATAAAATCCCGTCGGGAAACTCCCTGCGATTGTGCATGTTCCCAAAGAGTAAGCGGAGAACCATTCATATCTGCCTCCTAGGTAATGGTTGAACATTTATTGCATTGATTAAAAATGAAATTTCTATCGCTGCTTCATCACCGAGATGAGCATCGTTCATTTCCTCTACTTCGATGGTAAATGGCCGAATGAGAAGTGTCGTGACCGGGTTTTCTTCTTTTTGAAAGACACCGACGACTTCTGCTTTCAGAGTGGTTTTATGAGTGAGATCTGATAATTGGATTGTCATACAATGCCGTTGAATTGCTCAACACACTGCAACATCAATGCCAATAGAAATATGACGGATTTGAAAGAATTAGGAGTATCGGGGTTTTGAGGTAGCGGAAATCCGCTTATCGATGAACGGATTTCCGTGGGACATGCAAAAGCTAGTCTTCAAGATTAAATTTTTTCAGTTTATCCCGAAGTGTTGAAGGACTGAGATTCAAAAACTTTGCAGCTTGTGTTCTGTTTCCTTCTGCTTTGAGAAGGGCTTGTTTCACGAGATTCATTTCAAGACAGTTTACGACTTCTTCAAAGCTCATCTTTTCTTCAACTAAACATTTATTACATGCCTTTAAGATAGATTCGAGTGAACTGCTGGAATGAATCTCTTTAGGCAGACTCTTCGGGGTAATTGATCCGTTTGCAAATATTGCCATCCGTTGTACAACATTGCGCAGTTCACGAATATTTCCTGGCCAGTCGTACGATTGCAATATCTGCATCGCTTCGTCGGAAACATCCACAGAATGATCCGGAATAAATCGATGTAGAAAATGATGGATCAACAATGGAATATCATCCCGTCGCGAACGGAGCGGCGGAATATGGATTGGCACGACATTGATTCTATAATAGAGGTCAGAACGAAACATATTTTTATCGACCAAAATCTTCAGGTCAATTTTCGATGCGCAAATCACACGTACGTTGACAGGGATGGGGGCTGTTCCTCCCACGCGCATGAGTTCACGCGACTCAAGAACGCGAAGAAGTTTCGATTGTAAATGGAGTGGGAAATCATCAATATCATCAAGAAAGATACTTCCGGCTTCTGCTAATTCAAACAATCCTTTTTTTTCTGTCCCGGCACCGGTGTATGCCCCTTTTTCATGACCAAATAATTCACTTTCCAATAACTCAGCAGGGAGAGAAGCAAGACCAACTTTTACGAAGGGAAAACTATCACGCGTACTTTTTTTATGAATATATTCTGCGAACAGTTCTTTGCCGACACCTGTTTCACCCACCAGCAGCACGGAGGAATCCGAACGCGACACTGTATCAACATGTTCTAATAATTCCCGCATCATTGCACTTTGTGCAATGAGCGTTAATGATGAAGTCGGACTCATAACTCCTTATTTTTGCAGAAATGTAGGCAGGGAGAATGGTAAAAGCAAATCGTACGTAAAATAAAGTAGCATAAAAAAGAACGCGGAGCAGAGCTCCGCGGTATATGTAAAAACAAAAAGAGAGCAGCGTACAAATAATTACGAATGTTCGTGCTCGTCTTCGTGGTGATGTTCCAATTCAATCCACTCTTCCAGTTTTGTCCGGAAGAAGTGAAATGCTTTCCACAAATTCCTCTCCGCATGCTCTGAAAGTCCCTCCAACATTTCCCACTCATATCCTTTTATCTGAAGCAAAAACGTGTCCGGTTGTTTTCCATAGAGTTCCGTGCACAAATATAATACGCCCGAAGGGAGCATTGAATGTGTCGTAAATGGGGATTGGGACTCCGGCAATATTTTCGTGAATGAATAATCCCATTTCTCATCCTTTGTTGCATCCACAAACACCACTATATCAAACTCGCTCATAGTATATGCATCTTCCACATTCAGCTGGTAACTACTTTCGATGGTGACGTGGTGTGCATACTCAGAAGACAACCAAGGCTGACACATCTCGATAAAAGCATTTCCCACTCCATCATCACCTCTGCCGGGATTTCCATAAGCATGGATAAGGATTTTTGGTTTATTTTCCAATGAATTCATTTTACCCTCCTATCAAGAAGAGTTCCTTGATGATTAAATAATAACACTTCAAGCGGCATCTGACCAAGAGCATGTGTTGAACAACTCAAGCATGGATCAAAACAGCGGATGCCTGCTTCGATACGATTTAAAATTGGTTCGGGGATTGTCTTCCCCTCCACAAATTGCATTGCTATCTGACGTACTGTTCGATTCATCGCCATATTATTTTGCGCAGTGGCAATTAACATATTCACTTTTTGCAGCACGCCGTTCTCATCCACCCAATAGTGATGGAATAATGTACCGCGCGGAGCCTCCGATGCTCCCACTCCTTCCAGTTTATTAATCTCTGCTTTAGACCGGATATTTTTGCCAAGGATTGCCGGATCGCACAACAATTGCTCAACACGTTCCACAGCAAACAACAATTCGATTAACCGTGCATAATGATAATAGAACGAATTATTCACCGCTTCGGTCATCGGAGTCAAATCCTTAAACATCTTCCGTTCCTGTTCGGCTAGAGGAGTTTCGATGGAATCACAAATATTTAACCGGGCAAGCGGACCTACACGATAGATTCCTTTGGGATAACCAAGCGGTTTGTAATACGGAAATTTGAGATAAGACCACGATTCGCTCGCTTCACCGAAATGGTTGTAATATTCCCTCGGATCAATATTGTCTGCAATAATATTTCCCGTGCTATCCATAATCCGCAGGTTGCCTCCGTAATATTCCAATTCTCCTTTTGGTCCAACCATTCCAACAAACAGGGAATGGAAATTTCCGAAACAGGCAATTTCTTTTGTAAACTGTCCGTGAATTTGTTTGATGGTGTCAATTGCCATCAATGCAGTCTCTAATACTTCAGGATACCACTTTAACAGTGCATCTCGTTCTTCTTTTGTAAACGACTCACGCACTCCTCCGGCGACAGCCCACGGAGTATGAATTCTTCGCCCTCCAAGAAATTCGATGATCTGTTGTCCAAATTTGCGAAGCCGAATCCCCCTTCGCGCAAATTCTTTATCCTGTTGCAGCAAACCAAAAATATTCCGTACGGCGGGATCAGCATCAAACCCAAGTAGGAAATCCGGAGAAGAGAGATGGAAAAAACTCAGTGCGTGAGACTGGATCCATTGTGCGAGTACCAGAATCCGGCGGAGTTTTTCGGCGGTTTCCGGGATACCGATGGCAAGAATATCATCTCCGGCTTTTGCCGACGTAACAAGATGACTTGCAGGACAAATTCCACAGATTCGAGATGTCAGTCCCGGCATTTCCCACAAAAGACGCCCTTCACAGAATTTTTCGAACCCACGGAACTCGTTGACATGAAAGCGGGCATCTTCTACTTCGCCTTTATCGTTTAGATGAATGGTGATCTTCGCGTGACCTTCGATGCGGGTAACAGGAGCGATCGTAATTATATTTGACATGATTTACCTAAAATATACAGCAGATCGGCGTTAACGCCGACTTGCCACCGTGTTTAACCGTACCGTAAAAACTGTGTTTTAAATACAGGAACTCTTCCTTGGAGTAATTCATTTATCGCAAACCAGATCTCATCCGGCGTGGGTGGACAGCCGTGCAAAAATGCATCCACACGAATAAGATGATGCAACGGAATTGCTTGCTCCCGAAGTTGAGCAATTAACGTATGATCATTCGGTACAGAGTTGCAAATATCTGCCAACTCTTTATATGCACGATCTATCAATTCGGCATTACCGAATCTGTTTCGCATAGCAGTAACATTACCCGTGGTAGCACAGTCTCCAAATGAAAGAACATACTTTGAATGTTTCCGGACTGTATGTGCCATTTCTTCATTCTCATCATTCGTCACTGCACCTTCCACCAACGTTATGTCCACATTGGCGGGAAATACTTTAATATCAGCAATCGGCGAATAGACAAGATCGATTTTATCTGCCAGTTCAATAAGCCGCTCATCCAAATCCAGAAATGACATGTGGCATCCTGAACATCCACCAAGCCAGACTGTTGCAACTTTTGGTTTTTGAATTTTTTCAGTCATACTTACTCTTCTATTCGAATGGAAAATAATTGTTGGTCCCGAAGCGATCGTTTAACAATCAAATGATCTCCTTTTACCAGACCGGGCCATCGAACAAAATAATGATCGTGCGGCTGGTTTGGCCCTTGACACTCGCAATGATATGATTCAATTTTTGCTTCTTTCTTCATATGTCCGTTAGTTAACAAAAATGTCGAACCAACAACCGGAAAGAGTGATAGTTTATTTTTCAGGATAAGGAAGTATCCTTGCTCTGCTTCTAAAGATGAAATTGTGCGTTCGTATGTGTTGGGCAAGATCTTTACTCATTTATTCGGTAACAATCCTTAACGTGTTCGTCCCTAAAAATCAGGGACTCACTTGCCCGCCATTGACGGGCTTGCTCGGGATGATCAACATTATATTATTCGTTTGAGATCCATTCTTTCTTTTGACGCGCAGTGATAATGTATTTTAGAAACCCTTTTTTCTTTTCCATTTCGGAGACTGTCACTCCTTTTTCAAATAGAGCGCCCGTCGGACAAACCATGACACATTTTCCACATTCGGTGCAGGTTTGCGAATTGCCCCATGCATAATCGAGTCCGGTAATGATTTCACAATTAATACCTCGTCCCGCAACATCCCACACATGCGCCCCTTCCACTTCATCACAAACTCGAACACATCGCGTACACAAAATGCAGCGATTGTGATCCATCACATAATCCTTATGCGTAGCATCTAATTGTTTTTTCGGAAAGAGATACGGGTATCGTACTCTCACTAATCCTACTTGATAAGCAAGATCTTGCAATTCACAATGATTGTTGGCGACGCAAACAGCACAGACATGATTCCCTTCGGAAGCAAGAAGTGCTATAATCATTCGTCGATATTTGTTCAATTTTTCGTTTGATGTCTGTATTACCATTCCCTCTTCCACTTTGGTTGTGCAGGCGGGAAGAAGTTTTGGAATTCCTTCGATCTGCACCACACACAATCGGCATGCACCGACTGTTGACAATCCTTCCAGGTTGCAGAGTGTTGGAATAGGAATGTTATGCTGCCGCGCTACGGAGAGGATCGATTCACCTTCCTGTGCGCTGTATTGTTCGCCGTTGATTGTTAATGTTTTGACTGCCATAGACTTGTCGTTAAATTGAAAAAAACTTTTCAAAACTACTGGATTCAGGATTCGTGTTTCATGCTTTATGATCTTTCTGAATTCTCTGTGAAATTGTACCGAATCATGCAACCTGAACTTTGAATCTTGAACCCTGAATCAATTATTTTTTTATTCTGTTCATTTTTCAAAGTCCGCTTCTACTCCCGGTTCACCCATATACATTTCAATAGGCTGCAGCAACTCTTCATATTCGTGACGGAAGAAGCGAAGTGTTGAAAGAACAGGATTCGGCGCAGACTGCCCGAGTCCACACAGACTGGTCTCTTTCACCATCATGCAAAGTTCTTCCAGCAGCACCATATCGTCTTGTGTCGCTTTTTTCTTCGAGATCTTGTCGAGCAATCCATAAATGTGTCTTGTACCGACTCGGCACGGAATACATTTTCCGCACGACTCATCCATGCAAAACTGCATGAAGAATTTTGCCACTTCTACCATTTTCGATGTTGAATCCATCACAATCATTCCGCCGCTTCCCATGATAGACCCAACCTTGGAAAGCGATTCATAATCCACAGGAATATCGAGATGATCCACAGGAATGCATCCGCCGGAAGGTCCGCCGGTTTGAGCAGCTTTAAATTCTGTTCCTTCGGTTGTTCCGCCGCCGATATCGAAAATTATTTTTCGGAGCGGGATTCCCATCGGCACTTCGATGAGTCCGGTATTCTTGATATTTCCTGCGAGGGCAAAGACTTTTGTCCCTTTACTTTTTTCAGTTCCGATTTTGGAGAACCAATCACTTCCATTTCGGATAATTGGTGCGATGTTGGCAAATGTTTCCACATTATTAATCAATGTGGGCATACCCCAGAGTCCTTTTTCGGACGGGTACGGCGGACGCGGTTTTGGATTTCCCCGTTTCCCTTCGATCGATTGCAGCAACGCTGTCTCTTCACCACAGACAAATGCACCGGCCCCAATGCGAATATCGACTCGGAAATTGAACTGCGATTCGAGAATTCTGTTTCCGAGTAATCCCATTTTTTCCGCCTGCTTAATGGCGAGCTTAAGACGTTCAATTGCCAACGGATATTCGGCGCGGCAATAGATATATCCTTGTGTTGAACCGACGGCATAACCTGCAATTGCCATTCCTTCAAGCACTCTATGCGGATCACCTTCCAACACGCTGCGATCCATAAAGGCACCGGGATCACCTTCATCCGCATTGCAGACGACATATTTTTGTTCGCCATGAGCTTTACTAACAATACCCCACTTCAGTCCGGTAGAATATCCCGCACCACCACGTCCGCGTAATCCGCTTTTGCGAATTTCTTCGATAACATCAGCAGGCTGCATTTCATTAACGACTGTAGCCAGAGCCTCATATCCTTTTACGGCAATATATTCTTCGATACTTTCGGAGTTAATTGCTCCGCAATTTTCCAAAACGATTTTGGTCTGCGATGCAAAAAACGGCGATGAGATATCGCTCAGCTTTGCTTCAACTTTTTTGTTCTTGAGAATATGTGATTCCACAATCTGTTCTGCGGTTTGCACGTCAACATTTTGATACAGTGTATTATCACTCTGCACTTTCACCAATGGTCCTTCACCGCATAATCCCAAACATCCGGTCCCAATCACTTCGCAATCCTTTTCAAGCGCATGCTCTTTGATTTTTGATTTGAGGGCAAGGCTCACTTTATCGCTTCCACAAGAAACACATCCTGCTGCGGAACAGTAAAGAATGCGATGTTTCTTTTCAGACTGACGCTGCTGTTCTTTTTCCGATAATTCCTGAAGTTCTTCCAATGTCATATTGCTACCTCGTGAAAGGTGTTCTTCAACTGTTCAACACGTTTGAGCGCTTCTTCGGGATTCAGTTTACCGACAACGGCATCATCCAGTACTGCTACTGGTGCAAGTCCACACGAGCCGACACATCTTGCCGTAATGAATGATACTTTATTATCCTTTGTGGTCTGCCCAAACTTGCATTGATGACGTTCTTCCAAGGCGGTTTGAATGTGCTCCGCCCCTTTTACATAACATGCCGTTCCCATACAGAGCACAAACGTATGTTCGCCATTCGGTTTAAGATTAAAGAAATGATAAAACGTCGCAACGCCATACACTCTGCTGAGCGGGAGTTTTAACGCTCGGGCAACATAGATAAGAAGATCATTTTCTAAATAACCAAAAATTCCTTGTGCTACATGAAGCACTTCAATCAGCGCATCACCGCGAGCTTGATGTTTGGTGATTGCGCGATCCAATAATTTAAAACGATTGTCACCGCTGGGGTGTTGTTGTTTATCAGTTTGAGCCATAGTCGTATGGTGGTGGATGAGAGTATTACACTTGAGGTGGCGCGGAGTGTACGCTTCGTACCATCCTAATGACATACAGCAAATATTATGCTATTATTTATTCAACCGAGCGCTGAATTTTCGACAGAATAGTTTTGTCTTGTTTCCGATTATGAGAATAGAGACTCACCATTTTGCAAAAAAAGAAATGTCAAATGGATGTCAAAAATGCATCAGTATGAACCCCATGCTTCTGTTGGTGGAGAGTATATTTTTCTGAAGGGTTTTTGAAAACAAGATAACAGAGAAGAATATCTTACCCAATTTCCTTTGTTGAATGAGAAGCAATTATTCTAAAACGAAAAACGGCGGGACCAACATTACTGAATCACCGCCGTTTTGCTTTTATGTTATAGAGGAAGAGGGTACGTGAAGCATCACCAACAGCATACCGTTTGGAGCAACCGCCTACAACAACTGATGAGATTTTTGTCTTTAGCGTTTTTACATCAATTTATAAAGCTACATCAATTTCTGATAATTTGCGTTCTTGAAACTCCGTGGGACGCTCACATGAATAGAGAAACTCCTGCATTGTATCCATCTGTTTTTTTAACAGATTCACTTGATCCTTCATGGCAGCAAGTTTAGCATCATGTTCTTTCGCAACATGAACTTCATGAATCTCTCGTGTCAATTTGATCACGATATCCTGCATTTTGGAAATGTCGTTAATGACATGTTCAATGGAATGGAACATCCGTTCTTTTGCATTCATGGATTGTTTTTCTTTCCTTCCCCGCCGCCAAAGATCGTCTGGCGTTGAGGATGATTGATACCGCTAAAGTTCATTCGGCGGTTTGGTTTGAGGATAAAAAACATTGCCGAGCAAAGCTCGGCAATATGATATTATTTCTTTAAATCTTTCAGAGCTGCGCGTGCTGCGGCCAAGCGGGCGATCGGTACACGGAACGGCGAACAACTGACGTAATCCAAACCGATCTGATGACAGAATTCCACACTGGTTGGTTCACCGCCATGTTCACCACAAATACCAATCTTTAACCGTGAACGTGATGAGCGTCCTTTCTCAACAGCGATCTTCATCAATGCACCAACGCCTTCTCTGTCGATAGCTTCGAACGGATCCTTTGCATAGATATCTTTTTCAACATACGGTACGAGGAATCGAGCAGAATCGTCACGGCTGATGCCGAGTGTTGTCTGTGTAAGATCATTTGTTCCGAAGCTGAAGAATTCAGCAACGTGAGCAATTGCATCTGCTGTGAGTGCTCCGCGCGGAACTTCGATCATGGTACCGACGAGATACTTAATCTTTTTCTTCTTTTCTGCCATCACTTCCTCTGCAACCCGGTTCACCACTTTTGCCTGATGTTCAAGTTCATGAACATTACCAACGAGTGGTATCATAATTTCGGGAATAACACTCTTTCCTTCGTTGATGACATTGATGGCCGCTTCAAAAATTGCGCGGCTTTGCATTTCCGTTATTTCAGGATACATGATGCCAAGTCGGCACCCACGGAAACCAAGCATCGGATTGAACTCATGTAATTCCTGTACTCTGCGATGGATTTTTTCATACCGAATTCCCATTTCGCGTGCAAGAAAACGCTGCGTTGCCTTATCATGCGGAAGAAATTCATGCAGCGGAGGATCGATTGTACGGATGGTGACCGGACGGCCATCCATTGCACGAAAAATTCCTTCGAAATCTTCGCGCTGCAGCGGTAAGAGTTTTGCGAGCGCTTTTTTACGCTGTTCAATTGTATCAGCAAGAATCATTTCGCGCATCGGAGTGATTTTTCCTTCTCCGAAGAACATATGTTCCGTACGGCAGAGTCCGATACCTTCAGCGCCAAACGCTACTGCGTTTGATGCCTGATCCGGTTGATCGGCATTCGTACGAATACTCAAGCGACGATACCGATCTGCCCATGTCATAACCTTTTGGAAATTCTGATATGTGGGAGCTTTCTTCGGGTCGAGTGTTTTTTGGATCAACACTTCAACAACTTCGGATGGTTTTGTCGGAATCTTTCCTTCAATCACTTCTCCGGTGGAACCATCAATAGAAATCCAATCGCCTTGGCGAACGGTTTTTCCATTTACTTTCATGGCGTGTGTCATATAGTCGATCTCAAGCGATGCACAGCCGACGATACAGACTTTGCCCATTTGGCGTGCAACCAGTGCAGCGTGCGATGTTGTGCCGCCGAATGCCGTGAGAATACCTTCTGCGGCATTCATCCCTTTAATATCTTCCGGAGATGTTTCCGTACGGCAAAGAATAACTTGTTCGCCACGATCTTTCCATTCTTCAGCATCAGGTGCTGAGAAAACGATACGTCCACTTGCAGCACCAGGACCTGCATTCAAACCTTTCGCAAGTAATCGTCCACCTTTTACGGCAGCCTCTTTCTCCACAAGATTGAACACCGGTCTCAACATTTGATTCAACTGATCCGGTTCAATACGCATTAATGCTTCTTTGTCATCAATCAAACGTTCCTTCACCATATCGATCGCAATCTTTGTTGCTGCAAGCGCTGTTCGTTTGCCGACGCGGCATTGCAGCATGTAGAGTGTGCCATCTTGGATCGTGAACTCAATATCCATCATGTCTCGGAAATGTCGTTCTAATTTTTTCCGGATTCCGTCGAGCTGTTTGTAAATAACCGGACGGGCTTTTTTCAATTCACTGATCGGAAGCGGCGTACGAATGCCGGCAACAACATCTTCTCCCTGCGCATTCATCAGATATTCACCGTAGAATTCATTTTCTCCCGTTGCAGCATTGCGTGTAAACGCAACGCCTGTTCCGGAATTGTCTCCCATATTTCCATACACCATTGCTTGAATGTTGACCGCTGTTCCCCATGAGCTCGGAATTCCATTCATTTTGCGGTACGCATTTGCGCGCTCATTGTTCCACGAACCGAACACGGCACCAATCGCACCCCATAATTGTTCTTCAGGATCTTCCGGAAAATCTTTTCCGGTATTTTGTTTGATCGCTTTTTTGAATAATCGGACAAGATCTTTCAAATCTTCCGTGGTGAGATCAGTATCCAAATGGACATGACGAAGTTTTTTCTTCGTTTCGATAATTGCTTCGAACGGATCGACATCATGTTTTCCTTTTGGACGAACACCCATCACCACATCCCCATACATTTGCACAAATCGTCGATATGAATCGTACACAAATCGCGGATTGTTTGTTTTTTTGATCAATCCTTCGGCAACGACATCATTCATCCCCAAATTCAAAATGGTATCCATCATACCAGGCATGGACGATCGTGCGCCAGAACGGACAGAGACAAGAAGCGCATTGTTTGGATCGCCAAACTTGGCTTTCATTTCTTTGTTCAATTTTTGAGTTGCCTTGAATACTTCTTTAGCAAGTGATGTAGGATAGTGTTTATTGTGAGAATAAAAATATGTACAAACTTCCGTGGTAATAGTGAATCCGGGTGGGACTGGCAAACCAATGTTAGTCATCTCTGCTAGATTTGCCCCTTTGCCTCCAAGCAAAGCTTTCATTCCTGCTTTTCCTGCTGCACGTCCTCCGCCAAAACTATAGACATACTGTGACATAATGCTTCCTTTCAAATGATAGAATCAAAAACTCGAACGAACTATCTGCAATTAGAGTGCCATCCGTCAGAAAATGACATGTTGAAAAATCCAACGATATTGGCACAGATTAAAGAGTCCCGTTTAACAACCTTTTCATGGATAAGAAAGGGGTTTCATCTTTTGTCAAAAAAAGGAAGTGTATCGTTTTTTTTGACGAAATAGCCGAAGTTATAACGGCATAGTACTTGCTAATTATAAATGTAGGTATGAAATCTGAACATTACGACAATCCACTCTTTTCGATTGGAACTGCAGCAAGAATTCTTGACGTCTCGGTACAAACGTTACGGTTATATGAAAGTGAAGGACTTCTTGTTATTCATAAAACCAAGGGAAATCAGAGATTATATTCCCAAGCCGATATCGACAGGATAGCATGTATCCGGACAGCAATCAATGAAGAGAAAATCAGCATCGGTGGGATGAAACGAATCCACGGTATGATACCTTGCTGGGATATCATTAAATGCTCTCATGATGAACGCTCTCATTGTCCTGTCTTTCAAAATCACACAGGTGGATGCTGGACAATGGAACATACGAAATCTGTTTGTGCAAAGAAAGAGTGCCGCCTGTGCGAAGTGTATAAACTTTCCAGCTCGTGCGGAGAAATCAAAGAACTCATCTTTCGGTCATCTCTTCCCCTCCAAACTGAATCACAAGAGACACCATTATGAAACGTATTATTATTCCTGTTATCGCTTTGGCAATCGTCGTTCTCTATTTTATATCGACAATCACGAAAAAAGAGGTTGAACAGACACCCACGGAAGCATTGAAAGCACAATTTGCCCAAAAAGAAAAACCTTCCGTCGATCACTCAAAATTTTCCCAGCTCCAAAAACGATTCATCAAACCGCAGGAGGTTACTGCCGCTTGCATCGACTGTCACAATGAACGCCACACGGAAGTGATGAAGTCATCGCATTGGAACTGGGAGCGTGAAGAATATATTGAAGGACGAGGCATCCGGTATGTCGGTAAAAAAAATATTTTGAATAATTTTTGCATTGGCATCAACACCAACGAACAGAGCTGCAACAAATGTCATATCGGTTACGGCTGGGGGGACAAGAATTTCGATTTTACCAATCCGAACAACGTGGATTGTCTTGCATGCCATGACAACAGCGATACGTACGTGAAAAAATCTTCCGGTGCGGGAATGCCTGATCCTTCAGTTAATCTTTCATTCGTTGCACAGCGCGTCGGCAGACCAACGAAATCAAATTGTGGAACATGCCACTTCTTTGGCGGCGGCGGCAATAATGTAAAACATGGCGATCTTGAAAAAGAATTGTTCGACACTCATCGCGAAATTGATGTGCATATGGGAACTGACGGCGGAAATCTTGAATGCGTTGACTGTCACAAAACGGAAAAGCATCAGATGTTGGGGAAAGTATATTCGCTTTCTTCCATGAACCGCAATCGTTCCACCTGCGAACAATGCCATACCGAAACACCCCACATGAATGAAGTGATCAACGAACACACGGTAAAAGTGGCATGCCAAACCTGCCATATTCCTGAATATGCCAAAGTAAACGCAACAAAGATGGCGTGGGATTGGTCCACTGCCGGAAAAATGAAAGACGGAAAACCGTACGAAGAGAAAGATTCACTTGGGAATATTACATACGCGACTATTAAAGGTACCTTTATCTGGAAAACTAATGTGAAGCCGGAATATATCTGGTTCAACGGAACAGCATCGCATTACCTGACCGGTGATCAGATAAACGCTGAGACGCCTGTGCAGATGAATACGCTCCATGGAAGCTATGATGATCCAGACGCAAAAATTATCCCGGTAAAAGTGCATCGTGCCGTTCAGCCGTACGATCCTGTCAACAAATTAGTTGTTCAACCGAAGACGTTTGCCGAAAAAGAAGGCGAAGGAGGTTATTGGAAAGATTTTGATTGGAACACCTCCATTCAACATGGTATGGACTATGTCGGTCTGCCGTACAGCGGAAAATATTCTTTCGTCAAAACAGAAATGTATTGGCCAATCAACCACATGGTTTCGCCAAAATCCAAAACTGTTTCCTGCACAGAATGCCATACACGCTACAATAGCCGCGTCGGCAATCTTAAAGATTTTTACATGCCCGGAAGAGATTATAGTGCAACTGTTGAAACACTGGGATTTGGAGCTATCATACTATCGTTACTGGGCGTCGGTGTACATGCAATAATAAGAATTGTTGCAAAAAAGAAAAATTAGGGAGATGTCATTCCAGAACGAACCGCCACTTTTTTCCCATTCGGCGATGTGAGGAATGATAAAAATAACGAGCATTTGATTTTCCAAGTCTTAAAGATTTGGAAAATCTACCTAAGGTAAAATATGAAAAAACAATTAGTCTATAGTCGCTTTAACCGCTTCTGGCATTGGATGCAATCTGCATTGATTTTATTTTTGGCCTTAACGGGATTTGAGATCCACGGTTCACTTTCGTTCTTTGGATTTGAACAAGCCGTTACATTTCATAACATAGCAGCGTATATATTTTTAATCCTTATTGGTCTGGCCATTTTCTGGCATTTCACAACCGGTGAATGGAGACAATATCTCCCCACCCGTCAGCATCTTCGTGCTCAGATAGAATTTTATTTGACCGGAATCTTTCGAAACGCTCCACACCCGACAAGAAAAAGCGCACTCTCAAAATTGAATCCCTTACAACGATTGGTCTACCTTGCATTAAAAATTCTGGTTATTCCAATCATGGTGGTTTCGGGATTGCTCTATATGTATTATCGCTACCCTCAATCAAGAGGTATTCAAAGTTTAAATATTGATGGACTTGAAACAGTTGCCATTCTTCATACTATCGGTGCTTTTTTCCTGATTTCGTTCATTATCGCACATCTTTATTTAATTACGACAGGACACTCACCTACTTCAAATTTGAAAGCGATGATTACGGGATATGAAGTTTTGGAGGATGGAAGTAAAGTAGTTGAGTAAATTGAGTAGATGAGATAAGAATATTAATCGTGAGAACATTATGAAAACAAGATACATGAATCCATACTTAGCCGGGTTTTTTCTCGGACTGACATTATTGGCCACCATCGTCATTACCGGACGAGGACTTGGTGCAAGCGGAGCATTGAAAAGCACAGTTGTTGCCACAGTCAATGCCATCGCGCCGCAGCATGCACATGAATCAACATTCTATTCTGAAAACTTGAAATCGCTTCACGAGAATCCTCTCAAAGCATGGCTCGTCTTTGAAGTGCTTGGTGTGATTATTGGAGGATTTCTCTCCGGAGTTGTTTCCGATCGATTGAACTTTGTCACAGAACGAGGTCCTCGCATTACCAACACGATGCGTCTCGGTTTTGCATTGATCGGAGGATTGCTCTTTGGTATGGGGGCACAGTTCGCCCGTGGATGCACAAGCGGTGCCGCATTAACCGGAATGGCCGTTCTTTCCACCGGCGGAATAATTACGATGATGGCAATTTTTGGAACAGGGTATGCAGTAGCGTATTTCTTTAGAAAACTATGGTTGTAAACAAATTCCAAATCACAATAATAAGCACCAAATGGCAAACATCAAATTACAAACACCAAATAACAAGCACCAAAATCCAACGATAAATTTATGATTTTACACTTTTAACTTTTACTTTTGACTTTTCATTTTTGACTTTTTCTTTGAGGTTTTTATGTTCCCCTTAGTCCCCAATCTTATCAGCGAAGAATTGAATCTGATTGTAGCACTTTTGATCGGAATAGCGTTTGGATTCATTCTTGAACAGGCAGGATTCTCTTCATCAAAAAAACTTGCCGGTGTATTTTATGGCTACGACTTCACCGTTCTCCGCGTCTTCTTTACTGCAGGCGTCACGGCGATGAGCGGAGTAATTATTCTCGGATATCTTGGCTGGCTGGATACTGATTTTATGTATGTCAATCCCACCTATCTTCAAGCGGCAATTCTCGGCGGAGTAATTATGGGATTTGGATTTATCATCGGCGGATATTGTCCCGGAACAAGCATTGCCGGGATGGCAATTGGAAAGATTGATGCTATGTTCTTCGTGGGAGGTGGATTGATTGGTGTATTTCTTTATGCAGAAATGTATCCCTGGTTCGAAGAAATTACCAATGCAAGTTTTCTGGGCAACATCCGTATTTTTAATTCTCTCGGTATTTCACAAGGATTATTTGCCCTTCTCCTTATTGCGGTAGCTGTTGGAGCATTTGCAATGACTACAAAGATCGAAAAGAAAGTAAACCCCAATGGACCCGCTCAATCATTCAATGGAATGCACCATCGAATCGCAGGTCTAAGTATCTTAACAATTGGTGCAGTCCTATTGTTCTTACCGGATTATAAAGAACGAGTATTTAACGAAATTTCCGATTCGGAATATCTGAAGACGCACTCGGTAAAAGAAATGACTGTTGATGAATTAACATTTCGCATTATTGATCATGATCCTAAATTAGTAATTATTGATGTCCGTTCACCAAAGGAGTTTTCAAACCTACTGCTCCCCGGCTCCACCAATATTGAAACCAAACAAATCTTTCAGAAAGAATTCAGTGACGTGTTGGGAAATCGTCACAAGAAAAAAGTATTTGTGGGAAATGATGAAATTAGTTCTCGAACTGCGGCACTGATTGCTCAACGATTGGGATACGAAAATATATCGATATTGTGCGGAGGACTTCCACTATTATTAAATTCCGTTGTGAATGTTAAACCCGACAATGGAATTACGGAATGCACTTTCTTATCGGCATCGCAATCCAATTCAACAATAAATCTAGCAATGGATTCGCAACAATTAAAGGATACGCAACGTTTTCGCGCAAGAGCAAGTGTTGTGTTGGCAACAATGATGAAAGAAGCAAAGAATTCATCAATAAAACCGACGAAGTTGGTAAAGAAAGTTGCCGGGGGATGTTAAAATAGATTCGTTGAAAGAGCGTTTTATTTTGTAGCGATAATTTTAACGTAGACGATTCGGCGTAGGACGAATTTTCATCGTTCCCATAATGTTGCCGCTATTGTCACGGAAGTTCAATAGTAACCATGAGATTACATTTGAACAAACAATTAGTCTATCCTTTGTGGAAAGATTCTTTTTTAATTTGTTCATACATCGATTCATCACACTCTTTTAAGAACCTGCCGAACGATGTAAATGCTCCGATGACAGCCAAATACAGTAAAACCCCAATAATGATTTCCATAACCCTACCCTTTCCCCTAGTGAATGTTGCACCAATACTTATTGCAAGCTCTGTGCCAGCATATTACAACAAACTTTTTTGTAAAACCTCTTAAAAGATTTTAAGAACGTTGTGTTTTGTAGAAATGACTATAGATCTTTTCAATAATCCTACACTCTGTATCATTATGAAAATGCTACTCTCACAAAATTGTCAAATTACTATTTGGAACGGTACTCAATCATTCATATATTTAGTATAATCATTGGACGTTTAGCTCAGTTGGTTCAGAGCGTTCGCCTCACACGCGAAAGGTCGTAGGTTCAAGTCCTACAACGTCCACAAAAAAAAACACTTTTCATGTATTTAAGAAAAGTGGTTAGTCAACTGGTTTCTGTTGCCTACTTGCTTGGAATCTAATCTTTTTATCCAAATCATCATCAGACAAACAGGTGTGAAAGGTAGTGAATAGGTTCTGCGCCGGAGGCGCATCAGCCTCCACGAAGTGGTCCTTTGGACTGGCTGAAAGTCTTACAACGGTCCACAAAAAAAGCCCGGAGAATTCAATTCCCGGGCTTTTTTCTTATCCTTCGGACTTATGAGTAAAAGGACGGACATGAGTCTATCCTTACATTTATCTTTGTTTTCTCCGTGTACTCCGTGGTAAAAAATTATTACGAAATAGACTTTACCAGAGAAGCACTCTGCTGAGCCACCCCTACATTATACTCCAACGCGATCGATCGGAAATTGACGAGATCGATAATGGTCCCGATAAAACAGAATCCCAAGGTGAACAGATAGAGAAGACCCATTCCTGTTTGATTCGTCAGAAATCGCTGGATTCCGGCAACGCCAAAGAATCCGATTACTGTCGCGACAAGGACCATTGTGGTATCTTTCCTTCTATTCATATACACAGCGGCAAATTGTTGTGCCTGATTATCTGTCATATCTTTAATAATGCCCTGAACATATACCATTTCATCAGGTTCTAACATCGGTAGTAATTGCATAACGTTTGGCATATTTCCTCCGTTTTTACAGTAAGGAGCGCTGTAGTTGATGATATCTTTTTACGTGAAGAATCAATTGCATAATCCTGTACATCAAAACGATCACTGCTGGAATTCCTAAAAGATGGGTTCGAAAGGACGAAGAAATATCTCCATGAAGTAAGAATGAGATCGAACGTCCGAGGCCGCAACCGGGACAAAAAGAAAGACCGGCATTATGCAGAAGACAGAAGGAAAACGAGGAGGCAATCATCGGATTGAACAAAAAAAGAAATAACAATGCAGTACACCAGCAGATCAATTCAATATAATATGGTTTGTTATTGGACATTGAAAAAAATGGAGCAATGCTTGTGATCATTGCTCCATATGCTACGACAGTATTGGGACAAAGTTTCTCATCAACAAATATTTTGAATGCAAAATGAGAGCAGAATCATTTTTGAGATGATTTTTACTTATTTAACGACTTCTTCCGAACTAATTCAAATTCGCTTCCACTGTTCCAATAGGGCATTTCGATAATATTTGCTATGCGCCACACAACGCGGATAACAATCTCTGCTTGTTGTAATGCACCATCATAATTCCAGTCGCTGCTAATCTCGTCGCTTGGTTGATGGTAATTTTTTCCGCTTCGTTCACGCATCATCCGCACAAATGCTGTATCGACTCCAACAAATTCTTTTCCTCCACCCATGGACATTGCAGGAATGCCGACCTTAGCAAAACTAAAATGATCGCTCCGGAAAAATCCCCCTTGTTCGGGCGCAAGGTCTGGCATAACTGTCAAACCGAGTTCGTTCGCGACAACGGTCAGATCATTTCCCAAAGACGATCGATCACTCCCCTGCCACGAAATATCTTTCGTTCTCCCAATCACATTAATCACATCGGTATTGATGTTGGCTGCAATGTTAGAAGCGGGAACTGTCGGATTATTTGCAAAATATTTTGATCCAAGCAATCCTTGTTCCTCCGCAGCAACAGCGGCAAACAACAAAGAACGTTTCGGTTTTTCTTTCAACGAAGAAAATGTCTCCGCAAGATTCAACATTAATGATGTTCCCGATGCATTATCAAGTGCACCATTATAAATTGAATCTCCGTCGATCGGACGACCGATGCCGAAGTGATCGTAATGTGCAGAGAAGATGATGTATTGCTCTTTCAGCAACGGATCACTTCCCTGAATTTTTCCGACAATGTTGTTTGTTTCCAGTCGTTTTACTTCAGAGCGAATCACACCGGACATGGTGATACCGAGCGGAATCGGTTTAAACGACCGCAACTCCGCAAGTTTCATTAATGAATCCAACGTATATCCTGCAAGCGTCAGATAATTCTTTGTCGCTTCTTCCGTTGTCCACGATTTCAATTGCAGACGATTTCCGGATGTTTTTTCATCTAGATCGAACATCTCTCTGCTCCACGAATTTCGGATTACTTCATATCGATACCCTGCAGATGGAGTAGTATGAATAACAATGGCGCCGAGTGCCCCTTTTTCTGCCGCGATCTCATATTTATATGTCCATCGTCCATAATATGTTCTTCCTTTTCCGGCAAAAAAGTTCTGATCGTCGGAGGAGGGATCATTATTCATCATCACCAATATTTTTCCCTTAACATCAACATCCTTATAATCATCCCATTGTTGTTCCGGAGCAACAATGCCATATCCAACAAACACCAGTTCAACATTTTTTAGTGTGATGGTCGGCTCATATGTTCCTGTCGTTGCGACAAAATCGGTGGAATACGTTAAGTCAACAAATTGTTTCCCATTCCCAATCGTCAACGTTGTTGCAGGATCTACCGTAACTCCCACCATCGGAACTTTTTGGATATAGCTTTTTTTCTCTCCTGCCGGAAGCAGTCCGAATTTTTTGAATTGAGAGACAATATACGCCGTTGCTTTTCGGTCACCCAAGGAAGCAGGCCCGCGTCCCTGAAGTGAATCATGTGCAAGAACGGCAATATGAGAATGCAATTTTTCCTTCGTGATCGCTTGAAGGGCAGTTGCAGGCGGATTCAGTTGAAAAAACAGAAGAAAGATTGAGACAATGGAGGTCATAGTGGTTATTATTAACGTATGATAAAAATGGTTGATTATTCTTTGTCATTGTATGAATTAATTGATTAAGTTTCAAAAACATTCTAGCCAACTCATTAATAGAGAGAAATTTTCCTCTTGCGTTCAAATCTTTCTAACCGTAGATTTGGTGCGTATTGATTCGAGGTTTGAAGCATTCAAAGATATCGCTGCCTCCACACAATGGAGGCATTTTTGTTTTTTATGACCATAAACAACACAATAACTACTCACTCTTAAACGAAAGCAAACTATGAAGCAACTTTTTTTTGTAGCTATTACTGCTGCTGCACTCTTCTTAATGTCATGCGGTGACAAAAAAGCGGAACTCAAAACCGATATGGACAGCATCAGTTACAGCATCGGTCTGGATGTCGGCACAACCTTCAAACGTCAAGGAATTGAAGTGACACCAGAAGCATTCCTTCAGGGATTAAAGGATGCTTCGGACACCTCAGGCAAACATCTCCTCACGGATGAGCAGATCCAAAAAACAATGATCGCCTTCCAGCAAAAGATGATGGCAAAACAACAGGAAAAAATGATACAGCAATCCGGTCCTGCAAATGCTGAAGGAGAAAAATACCTTGCTGAGAATAAAACGAAACCGGGTGTTGTTACTACCGCAAGCGGATTACAATACAAAATTATTAAGGAAGGAAAAGGGAAAAAACCAACGGCGGCCAACGAAGTAAAAGTTCATTATCGCGGCACGCTGATCAACGGAACGGAATTTGATAACTCGTACAAACGAGGTGAACCAATCACCTTTCCGGTCGGTGGTGTTATTGCGGGATGGACGGAAGCATTACAATTGATGCCGGTTGGCTCAAAATGGGAATTATACATTCCATCAAATCTCGCATATGGTCCCAGCGGTTCAGGTCCAATTCCGCCTGGCTCCACATTGATCTTTGAAGTGGAATTATTGGGAATTGTGAAATAGTAAAAGGTTGATTCGTTACTGAACTGTCCTGCACCCAACAAGTGTTGGACAGTTTTTTATTTGTTGAAATCCTGCAAGCAAATATGTATGTTCTTGCGAACTGAGTCATGATCGGAATTACCATGAATCGTGCAGAGCATACTCCGGTTTCATTCATACTATCCTTAGCGTTATTGTTTTTCCCCACATCGGTATTTTCTACTCATCGTAATGTCCCTCATCAATATCAGACAATTCAATCTGCGATCAATGCTTCAAAGCCCGGTGATACTGTTCTCGTGGACGAAGGAATTTATTACGAAAATATTCTTATCAAAAAAAATATTGTTGTCGCCAGCAGGTTCATTCTAGACAGAAATCGATCTCATATTGAACAGACAATCATTGACGGCAGCAAACCAACCGACACATTCAATGCAAGTGTTGTTCGCATTCAGGGAAATACCGACACAACGTGTGTGCTTATGGGATTCACTCTGCGCGGAGGTACAGGCACATACAATTATATTGTAGAGAACAATGTTGGTACACCCTGGATAAGCGGAGGTGGCATCTGCATCCTTAATGCCGGCGCACGGATCGCTCACAATTTCATTTCTGCAAACATCCTCTCAACACGCATTGGAAATAATTTTACATTCGGCGGCGGTATCTCTACCATCGATACAACGAATGGGTCGAATCCTCCCCCTTATCTTATTATAGAACAGAATACAGTAACTGGCAATAGATCTGCCGGTGATTATGCTGAATCGGGCGGGATCTTCACATCTCAACCGGGGGTTATCCGGCATAATGTGATCACTGAGAATCGTACTCTTTCCCGCAGGCGCGCCCCGGGAGGAGGACTGACTGTAAATGTTGCGAATTATGAGGTGCTCATCGACGGTAATTACATCAGTCGTAACATTGCCGGAATTGGAGCCGGAATACTTCTCACATCGGGATTCATCCGTCAAGGCAGAATATTTGTGACAAATAATATCATCTCCGATAATGAAGCGGACGAAGTCGGCGGGGGTTCCAATGTCGGGGAACAAGCAACAGCAATTTTCATCAACAATACGATCGTGAACAACAGTGCAAAGATGCGGGGCGGGGGAATAAATAATCCAACAGGTTCGCATGTCTCACTCCTCAACAATATCATCTGGAGCAATTCTCCCGATCAGATTGGAGCGTGGCAGGTTCTTAAGACAGAACATAACCTTATCGCAGATGGATATCCGGGATTGAGCAATGTCTCCTCTCCACCCCTCTTTCTTTCTAACGATACGCTGTACCGCCTTTCAGCGGAAAGCCCTGCCGTTGGTATTGGTACATCCATGTTTCGTCTTATGGGAAAAGCGATTTTGTTTCCTTCCACAGATTATCACGGTGCTCCGCGAAACCTTCCCGCAGGAACCGATCCCGATTTGGGAGCAATTGAATCTGAATGGAGTTCGAACGAAATCTCTTCCACCATCAAGAACGAATGGAAAAATGCGGCTGATGCGCATTTAACCTTAACGATCGACTTTCAACAACTTTCAGCACCAATAATAAGTCCCGACACTCTTACTATGCTACAAGAAGGACGTTTCGCCACAACGATCACAGTCAACAACAATATCACGTATCTATACAACGACACAACGCCGGAACTATCGTTCGTGCTCCCTCCCGGCAAAAATTTATTCGAGTTCGATCTGAAAGCACGGGGAAGGGATTTATCAAAAGGACTGGTCTGCACATACAGGATGGAAGGATTGGATTGGCAGAATAATGCATTATTCAGGGAATGGAAATATCTGTACAGAGCATATTCTGATCTGCGGCCGGGATCGTACACTCTCTTGGTTTTTCCACAGGATGAAAACAATTATGTTGTTATTGCAAACAAAATTATTATCCACATCGTTGTATTACCGTACTGGTATCAGCGATGGTGGGCGTATGCATTGTTTGCATTCGGGGTCATCCTTTTCGTCTATGGTGTCTACCGCAATCGGATACACCAAACGCTAATGGAACAACGATTACTGACGGAACATCTCCAATCCGAAAAATTCAATGAAATGAATTCTACGAAATCCCGTTTTCTGGCTAATGTATCACATGAGCTTCGAACACCGTTAACAATGATCATCGGTCCGATTGACTCCATGCTCTCCCAACCGCTGAACAAAGAATTTTCTGATCAGTTGGGATATGTTCAGCGTAATGCAAGAAAACTGCTCCAATTAATCGAGCAGCTGCTGCAATTCTCCCGACTCGAAGCCGGCAGCATTGCATTGCATGTTTCTCAGATGGATGTTATACCTCTTTTCCGCCTGATCACGGGATACTTCACGAGCCAGGCTGCAAAAAAACAGGTAGAGATGCGGTTCAACGCTCCCTCCTATCCGATCAATGGGATGATCGATGCTGAAAAGGTCGAACATATCATGCAAAACTGCATCTCAAATGCATTGAAATATACACCCTCCGGTGGACTCATTGAAGTGCGGATATGGCAGGAAAAGAATGAGGTTGTTTTTTCCGTCAAGGATACCGGTGAAGGTATCGCACCGGAACATCTGCCTCATGTGTTTGATCGGTTCTATCGCGCAGACCCGACACACAAAACAGAAGGGATCGGTATCGGACTTTCCCTGACGAAGGAATTGGTCGAGATCCATCACGGCGCGATCTATTTGGACAGTGAACTCGGAACAGGAACCACAGTCACGGTTCGCTTACCATTATCGGGATATAACGTATCGGATATATCACCGGTCCCCTACATCCTCGAGGAGTTTGAGCCTTTGCATAAAATCTCTTCGATCAACGACGTTTCAACCGATGATCAGGAGGAATTACCAATCATCCTGATCGCAGAAGACAATGACGATGCGCGAGGATTCATAAAACTACAGCTATTAAAACTGTATACAGTACTCGAAGCCACGGACGGGGCAGATGCATTGAATAAAACAAAATTCCAGATCCCCGATCTCGTCATCAGCGATGTGATGATGCCAAAGAAAAACGGATTGGAATTGTGCCAGGAGTTGAAACGGGATGAACGAACAAGCCATATTCCTGTTATCCTGTTAACCGCACTGTCAGAAAAAGAAGACCGGTTGAAGGGATTAACAACGGGTGCCGATGACTTTCTGGTAAAGCCATTCGATGCAGAGGAGTTATTGACTCGCGTTCATAATCTGTTGGAGAATAGAAAGAAAATAAGAGAACAGTATGGTAAAGCGGTATCGTTAAAACCTGATGAAATATTGGTCACCTCGCTTAATGAAACGTTTCTTATAAAAGCAAAAGCAATTGTTACAAATCATATCGCAGAGCCGGAATTCGGTGTAGAGATATTCGCCCATGACATGTTCTTAAGCCGGACACAGCTGCAACGAAAAATAAAGTCCGTTACCAATCTTACACCCGGCGATTTCATCCGTCTCCTCCGCTTACAGCGTGCAAAAGAACTTCTTGAAAAAAATGCCGGCTCGATCGCCGAAATTGCAGACAGCGTCGGTTTTACCAATCACTCCTACTTTGCCAAATGTTTTCAGGAACAGTTTGGCCTCCTTCCCAATCAGATCCGCATTACGTAGAAATAATACTATTTGGTCTTAATTCGTACAGCTCTTCAACGTTGAGTTTTGCATCACCAGTGGTATAGAATGTGCTAATAGTGTTAACACTTGTTCTTCTGCTTTCGTTACTATTGTGCTGTTTTATTGAATACATCTCTACACCGCAAGTCCGCACCGCCAAAGGCAAACAACTATAGCGAACAGGCGGCGGGGTATTAAACCGACAAAGAATATTTCACCATTATTTGGAGGCATTATGCGTTCCGTAACTACTCTGCTGTTGCTGTTTACACTCACGGTAAGTTCGTTTTCCACCACCCTAAAAGTACCGCAGGACTATGCTAAGATCCAGCTGGCGATCAACGCAGCAGTCAATGGAGATACTATTCTCGTAGCAGAGGGAACATATTTCGAGAATCTTGTCATCAACAAGAAGATTGTACTTGGCAGTCTATTTATCGTAGATAATGATACATCTCATATCCGAAAAACGATCATCGACGGAGGTTCACCTTCGAATATCGATTCGAGTTCGTGCATTTTCATACTCGCTGAAACCGACACAAATACGGTGATCAAAGGATTAACGTTACAAAATGGACGTGGGACAAAAGGGACGTATCACGATATCATCTGGAGGTGCGGCGGAGGGATTTTCATCTACGCCGGAGGAGCAACAATAGTTCACAATATCATTCGTGACAATGACTGTAATGAAACAACCATCAATGCCGGCGGCGCACTTGATATCTGGCCCGATTCGACATACACGCACGGTCCAAAACATTGGGTGATTGCCTACAATTCAATTATTGATAATAATCGTGCTGCCATGTCGTGGGGATTAATGGGTGAAGGCGGCGGGGCAGTCCTGATGGGACACGGAAAATTCTATAACAATGTAGTGAGGAATAATACCAGTTCTGGTCAGGTATTTGGAATTGGGGCTGGGATACAAATCTATAGTGATATCGGGAATACGGATATTGAATTCCGTAACAACTTGATCGTCAATAATTCTGCTTCGCTGTATGCGGGTGGAATCTGCAGTTCGCCCGACCCTTCATACACAATTCGGGCAGCATTTTATAATAATATCATCTCGGGAAATACAGCCGCACAGAATGCAGCCTTTCGTGTCGGTCTTGGTGATTACACATTCGTAAATAACACTATTACCGGAAACATTAGTACAAACGCGCTATGGTTCACCTCTGCAAGCGGTTCATATTCGTACAAATTCATGAATAATATCATCTGGAATCCTTCCTGTCCGGTTGAATTCAATTCAACTGCCCGGATTATAGCAGCATACAATTGCGTAAGGGGTGGATTGGCCGGTATTGGGAATATCTCTACCGATCCTCTCTTCGTCGCGGACGATTCTCTCTATCGCTTAGAGAAAATGAGTCCCGCAATCGGTACTGGTACTAAATCAATAACGCTTGGAGGCACCCTCATCACTTCGCCATCGACCGATCGAACAGGAAGTCTCAGACCGAATCCATCCTGGGGCAGCCCCGATCTAGGTGCAACGGAATCACCGATTGCACTTCCAGGAGTCACAATAATTAGAGTTCCTCAAGACCAACCCACCATTCAAAAAGGGATCAATACTGCATCCGCTGGTGAGATCGTTCTCGTATCAGAAGGAACATTTACAGAGAATCTTGTTATCACAAAAAAACAAATTACCGTCGCAAGCCTCTTCTTCATAGATAAGGATACCTCTCATATTTCAAAGACTATTATTGACGGAAGCGCACCTTCAAATCCCGACAGTGGATCTGTTATCTCCATCCGAAATGTTGATACCACCGTGCTGATCACGGGATTCACAATTACCAAAGGATCAGGAAACAAACACGTTAATCCGCATTGGAATCCATCAACAACTGCATTGACATGCGCCGGTATCGAAATGAATGGAGGCGGAATGACCATCCGACATAATATCATTACCGGCAATACACTCAAGATACTTCCGCCGGCAACCGAAGGATGGGGCGGCGGTATCGGGGTGTACGACATTGATGTACCGGGCTCCACGACGTACTCCATTATTGAATCGAATGTCATTTCAAATAACTCGATTATTGGAGGAACGCAAAATGGAGGGGGCGGGATTGACATGATAGGGAGCGGAAGGATTATCAACAATACGATCCTTGGTAATTCAAGTATGTATTCAATCAATACTGCCGTGCAGACGATAGCGTCTAAAATGGACACTGCTTTTATTGAGAACAATCTTATTCAGGGTAATTCAGTCATAAATACCATGCCAGGGTTCGTGGTCGGAGGGAGTGGAATGACCGCAAACGTTCGCAACAATGTCATAATAGATAATGTTGCTGGTGGTGAAAACTCGGCGGGCTGCTGGGTCTTAGATAATTGCCGAGTAGTGGTTGAATGTAACTTCATTGCAAGAAACGGAGGAAATGAACGTCACCATGGAATTCTTTTACAGACCAGCGGTGAAAGCCTGATTCAAAACAATATTATTGCCAACAATTCGGGAACCGGAATTTATGTATTTAATTCGCTCCCATCAGCAATTGTGAATAACACAAGCGTTGGAAATAGCCGATATGGATTTTATTCAACTTCTGTTAGCTATTTGTTAAACAATATCCTGTGGAATAATACATTGGGAAGCATATCTCCTAACTCCCTTAACTTTAATACGGCGTACAATCTTATTTCAGGCGGTCCTCTCAGCACAGACGATATCGACAGCAATCCTAAATTTAGAGTTAATGATTCTCTCTATCATTTTTTGTCTGGAAGTCCCTGCAATGGTAAGGGAAGAATGAGCGCAAAATTCGGAGGAGTAACAATCAATGCTCCCATCACTGATTATTTTAATCTACCAAGACCTCAGCAACCGAATTCTCCGGCAGTGAATCCTGATTTAGGAGCTGCTGAAATGAACTATTTCGTAGGCGTAGAAGGTGTAAAAGAATTGTCGATAGATATTCCAATAGATTTTTCATTGTCGCAAAACTACCCCAATCCCTTCAACCCGTCAACAACAATCCGGTACGCTCTCCCCTCCTCCTCACACGTGAAACTAACAATTAACGACATTCTCGGAAGAGAGATTGCAACACTCGTTAACGAAGAACAGACTGCTGGGTGGAAGGAAGTGCAGTGGAATGCCAATAGTGTTTCATCGGGGATTTATTTTTATAAACTCACGGCAAACACATTTGTTGAAACGAAAAGAATGATGATGTTAAAATAATAATTGATGCTGGTAGTGGCAAGAGCTAGCAGAGGTATTGTCACCTTCTAGTGATCAAAAACAAGGAAAAGAGGATGGTCATGAAAATAATTATACCACTGTTCATTTTTTTATTGTCAAACCTTTTGTTTGGTCAGATACCTACATCCGGACTCGTTGCCTATTATCCGTTCAACGGTAACTCAAATGATTCATCCGGGAATGGGTATCACGGTATCGTTTCAAATGGTGTTACGTTTGACACCAGTCCCTTTGGTAGTAGTGTACATTTCTATGATAGAACCACCTATGTCTCAATCAATCAAGGAAGTTTAAATTTTAATGGCTGGTCTGCGCTCACCATTTCTGCTTGGATAAAAATGCAAAATTATACGACGTACGGAACGGTCTTTGACCAGGGAAGAATGAATATGGATCACGATGGCATAATTTTAAATGTGGGAGGAAGTTGGGGGTATTGGATTCCTGGAGTCTTTGCGGTGACCTTGGAAGACTCAGCGCCGGAATATGTCGTCCCTCACACTTTTGCAGAGAATGTAGATCCAATGCCTAGTCTTGAAGTATGGTACCATGTCGTTGGTACATATGATGGAGAGCACCTTCGGTACTACGTGAACGGGGTCTTGGATGGAGAAAAAGCTGTTTCATCTGAACATCGTGGAAATCGAATCTGGTCTGATCCGAACGCACAATCTAGAATTGGGATGAGTGCGAACCATCCCGATTGGTATGATATGCACCTAAGCGGTCTAATTGACGAAGTCATAATATATAACCGCGCGCTTACGGATTCAGAAATTCAATCACTCTATCGTGAATTTCCATGGCACATAGGACCACAAATCATTTCTGTTAAGGATACTCCAAATGATCAAGGAGGCAAAGTAGGTCTCGTTTGGGAATCAACATATCTGGATAAGAATGCGACAAAGCTTCCTTTTTATAGCATCTGGCGCTCCACAGACAAAACACCTGCAGAAATGCATAAAATTCTATTCTTGTCAGTTATAACGCCTCAGTTTTCTGGTATGGCATTTCGAACCACTACGGTCGACGGTAAAGAGTATACTTGGGAATGGATTGCCAATCAGCCTTCTCACAAATTCGCAATGTATTCCTATACTGCCACAACGTTATTTGACTCCATGTCGACGACGAACGGATTACATTATTTCCTAGTATCTGCACATACTGATGATCCAAATGTCTTTTATGATTCAAACATAGACAGCGGGTATTCTGTGGATAATTTATCACCATCTCCTCCAAAAAATGTAGAGGGACGTATCGTAGGAAATGATGTCGTTATTGGTTGGAACAGCAACAGAGAACCGGATTTATCTCATTTCGAAATTTACCGCTCATTTGAATCCAATTTTAATCCAGATACGATGACAGCATTCGCAATTATAACAGATTCAACCTACCGTGAACCCATATTGAAACCGTTTTTAAATTGTTACTATTCGCTTCTGGCTGTTGATATTCACGGTAATCGAAGTGAAATGAGTAATAAGGTGGCTATTATAGTAACAGGTTTGCGAGAGAAATTTGAAGTACCTAAAGTCTATAGTCTTAGTCAAAACTACCCCAACCCATTCAACCCATCAACAACAATTCGTTATGCTCTTCCTTCATCAGCAAAAGTAAAACTTGCAATCTACGATCTGCTCGGAAGAGAAATTGCAACATTGGTGAACGAAGAACAATCTGCGGGATGGAAGGAAGTGAAGTGGAACGCGATCAACTTTGCAAGCGGAATGTATTTTTACAAACTCACTGCTGGTAATTTTGTCGAGATAAAAAGAATGATGCTTATAAAGTGAGGTAATCGGTATTCGAGACCCCATTGAATCCTGAGCTAAGTTAAAGGATAGCGGGGATGAGACGAGAAAGATGTTATTGGTATGATAAAAAAATAAAAAAAAGGAAAGAGTATGAAACAATTTCTAAAAGTTATACAATTGATTCTTTTATTCAGTCCGTTATTGTTGTCACAGGACAAATGGTATTTTCAATGGGAAAGTATCACAAGAGAGTGTCTTGTATATTTGCCTAAAAGTCGTGTAGATCAGGCTGGATTGCCCGTTGTCTTCAATCTTCATGCTTATGATTGGACAGCTGCTTACACCCGAGATTATCTTAAGACGCATCTGTTCGGCGACAGTGTTGGCTTTATTACAGTATATCCAAGTGCAAGTGACCTTACACATTGGAACAGCGGTATTTCTGAAAATCCCCAATACCCAACTCCCAATACTGATGATGTTGGTTTCATTTCAATGATCATTGATTCATTGATATCTCGGTTCAATATTGATACTCAACGTATCTATTCGTGCGGATATTCCAACGGCGGATTTATGAGTCTTAAACTGGCAGGCCGTCTGGGAAACCGTATAACTTCAATCGCCTCTGTTTGTGGTGTTATTACCGCTGGTACAGTAGCAGCATATAATTCTCCAAAACCAATTCCTGCTATGCTGATCCATGGTACCAATGATCAGGAGGTGTATTACAATGGGGGACAAACTGGGTGGTACTCGGTAAATCAAACAATTGATTTATTAATAAACAAAAACCTTTGTCAATCATCTCCGGAAACTCTGTATGTCCCTAACATAGACATCCATGATCAATCAACAATCGAAAAGTATACTTATCGCTCATCTGCAAATACATCGCAAGTAATTCTATTCAAAGTCATTGGTGGTCGGCATGTTTGGCCAGACGCGCCTCCTATTGGCACTGTCCCTATCAACCGGGATATCAATGCAACTAAAGAAATTTGGAATTTCTTCAAACAGTTTCCTATTCCAAATCCTCGCTTTACGGCATCGTCACACGACGCCAAATTAGATCGTTCGTATTATCGTCCCGATTTGGATAGCATCTTTCTCAACGTAATTCTTTCAAATCCATTAAAGCACACAACCAAGCTCAGCGCGTTAATACATTATGTATCAGGAGTGAGATACGATAGCATATCCTTATATAATGACGGATTACATGGAGACGGAAATCCAGACGACAGTGTATGGGGCTGCCGCTTGCTTGCCCCAAAGAAAGAAAGCAGTTTCACCGTTAAAATACGGACTGATGACATTATTGATGGATCTTTCCATTTGTTACCGCAACTCAAAAATTTTTTTACCAACGGACCTGTTAAATGTAAAAATGTTGTTTTTACAACCACCGATACAATTCCAAACCCGGGAGATAGTTTTCGATTGAGATTTCGTCTTGGTAATATTGGGACAGTTGATACGGTAAAAAATGTGGAGGCAATGGTAACAAAGATTGATACTATGATTAGTTTGGGTACAACAGCAACGATATTTTTTGGAAACCTTCCCCCTGGCAAGGACAGTTTAGGAATATTTCGACAAGAAGTAAAAGTAAATCCTGCCTGTCCTTCACCAAAAATAGTAAAATTACTCCTCACCATTTTTAGTGAAGGAATTCCAGTCTGGACCGATACGGTCTCATTCACGATTCAACCAACTGGAATTTTTATTTCGGACAACATGCTGCCTACAGAATTCTCTCTTGAACAAAATTTCCCAAATCCGTTCAACCCAGCAACAACAATTCGGTACGCTCTCCCCTCCTCCGCGCACGTGAAGCTGACCATACACGACATTCTCGGAAGAGAGATTGCAACACTCGTGAACGAAGAACAGACTGCCGGATGGAAAGAAGTGGAGTGGAATGCAAGCAGCGTGTCGTCGGGGATTTATTTTTACAAATTGTCAGTAGGGAGTTTTGTTGAAACGAAAAAAATGATGATGGTGAAATAATCTGTAGGACGGATCGGTGATCCGTCCTACAAAAAAGAAGAACAATCGGCGGGATGGAAGGAAGTGGAGTGGAATGCCAAAGATATTGCGAGCGGGATGTATTTGGTGAGAATGACAGCAGGTAATTTTACTGAGGCAAAGAAAATTTTGTTGATGAAATAGTTTCATAATCTTGCGAAGGTTTGGCCTGCCCGCCTTCTTTGTGGGAACCTTCGCAAGGTTGCACGTGCAGAATAAAGAACAATCGGCCTGCAAGAATAAAATCATTTGGTTCTTTTTTATATTGTTGAATCCAACAGATCAAATATGTATGTTCTTTCGGCTATCATTCTGTCATTCGGGGATATTGAATGAATCGAACAGAACATCATCTGGTGGCATTCGTAATATTTTTGTCGCTGATAACACTTCCCTCCATTGTTGTTCCTTCCCAACTTAGCGTTCCTCAACAATATCGGACAATACAATCCGCAATCAATGCGTCAAGGATCGGTGATACTGTTCTTGTTGATCATGGAATTTATTTTGAGAATATCCTTATCAACAAAAATATCACCCTTGCCAGTCGTTTCATAGTCGACAAGGATACATCTCACATTTCCAATACGATTATCGACGGCAGCAGACCGAAAAACGCTGCTCAAGCTTCTGTCGTAACAATTTTTAATGGCACGGACACATCGTGTGTTCTGATTGGATTTACCATTACCGGTGGATCAGGGACGGGTAACTATTGGCCGGATGATCCTCCCGGCTTTCAGTATTGGAAGAGCGCTGCTGGTGTCCGGATCGTAGAATCTGGTGCACGAATAGCACACAACATTATACGGAACAATCATCTTACAAAATCCGCTCAATGGAATTGCGTCGGAGGTGCTGCACTGGCAACAATTAATACCAATTATCTTCCCAACCTGCCGTTATTGATTATTGAAGAAAATATTATTGAGGATAATACCGTTACGGGGTTTCATGCCGAATCCGGCGGGATCTCAATTTTTCAACGCGCAATTATTCGCAGAAACATTATTACACGAAATATTTCACGCGGTCAACAACGTGCTGTTGGCGGCGGAGTATCGGTAGGGAATTTTATCGATGTACTTATTGACGGCAACTTTATACATAATAACAGTGCAGGTATTGGTGCAGGTATCGTTGTGGTAAAAGTTCCCGGGAAATTAGGCAGAACCATCATCACCAATAATATAATTTCTGATAACCGTGCCGAAGAAGGAGGAGGAGGATTATATTGTTACACAAACGCATACACCGTCATTGCCAATAATACTATCGTTGGGAACCGAGCGAGAAGCTTTGGAGGAGGCATCGATTTGGGACAATCAATTTCCGACCTTTTCAACAATATCATCTGGAATAATACTCCCGATCAGATCACCACGAACGGAAACAAACGCGTAACAAATAATTTAATCCAAGGGGGATTTCCTGGCCGAAATAATTTTCACCGCAACCCAGGATTTCTTTCAGGCGATTCACTCTTTCGTCTTTCACCACGGAGCCCTTGTATTGGGATTGCCATTGATTCATTCTGGTTATTTCGTGAAATCTTCATCTCCCCTAGAACGGATTTTTTTGGATCGGATCGTACAAATCACTCCGGAGGACATGCTGATATTGGCGCTATTGAATCAATAGAAAATAGGTCCGATGAAGCCGAAGAATTACTGAAGGAGTTTAAAATACAAAATAGTCAATTTGTAAAACTGACATTTCTCCTCAGACAAATTTCTCAGAAGGTCTATGATGTAGACAGCTTCCACATCCTGCGCGGCGGAAAGATTGTAACAACAATTGTTATGAATGACGACAATATATTCCATGCAGATTCGCTTCAAACGATCACACCAATCACATTGCCGCCGGGAGATAATTTTCTTGAAATAGAATTGAAAATGAAACCCCTTTCGCGTCAGGGTGGTTTCTACACAAATTATTGGTTAATGGGGGCAGATCAAAAGTTTGAATTTATCACCGTCGAAAATGATCGCCGATATCTTTCCTATACCGGACTGAAACCAGGATCGTACAGTTTTGTTATTCAACCTGCTGATGAAGATAAATATAGAGAACGGGGAAACATCGTATCGATTCCCATTACCGTCCTTCCCTATTGGTATCAACAATGGTGGGCATACGTATTGTATGGATTAACAGTAATACTATGTACAGTTTTTCTATCAAGTATACGGAACAAGCGAATCCTGATGGAACATAACGTGAAAACAACCCAAATCCAGGCAGCAAAACTGGAGGAATTGGACAAGTTAAAATCAAGATTTTTTGCGAATGTTACGCATGAACTTCGCACTCCCCTTTCACTCATACTTGGTCCTGTAGAGTTTTTACTGCATCAAAGAAAAGACAGCGAAGGATTAGAGCAACTTGGATTGATTCAGCGAAATGCCCAACGATTGATGCGGCTGATTGAATTATTGCTGCAATATTCCCGGCTGGAATCCGGCACGATTAAGTTGCGTGTAGCACAGTTGGAAATTGTTTCCCTCCTTCGCCGCATTACGGGGTATTTTTCGAGCCCCGCGGCAAAGAAACAGATCGACATACGTTTCATTTCGGAACAAGAACAACTAACGGGATGGATCGATGCTGAGAAGGTGGAACATATTTTGCAGAACTGCATATCCAACGCCATTAAATTTACTCGAGCCGGGGGCATTATTGAGGTAGGTGTTAAGGAGGAAAAAGGTGATCTGGTTCTTTTCATCGGCGATACCGGCGAAGGGATCGCACCGGAACATCTGCAGCATGTTTTTGACCGTTTTTACCGCGTTGATACCACACACAAAACAGAAGGGACCGGGATCGGTTTATCATTATCCAAAGAACTTGCTGAAATTCATCATGGATCGATCAGCCTAGAGAGTGAATTGGGAAAAGGAACAGTGGTAACGGTACGAATTCCTCTTTCAGGGTATGATGTTTCCGAAATCGATTCGAACAATATCAATGATGCATCGAAAGAGAAACAACACAATGGATCTTCATATCAAGACTCTTCAGAAATTCCAGTCAGTTCTGATGAACAGCCGCTCATTCTGATTGCCGAGGATAGCGAAGATGCGAGGATCTTTATCCGCTCACAGCTCTCCCCCTATTACAATATTATTGAAGCAATAGATGGTGATGAGGCGCTCCAAAAAACAAAATTCCAAATCCCCGATCTTGTCATCAGCGATGTGATGATGCCAAAGAAGGATGGTCGGGAACTTTGCAGCGATTTGAAACACGATGAACGTACGAGTCATATTCCAATTATCCTGTTGACTGCGTTAGCGGAAAAGGTCGACAAAATCAAAGGATTGAAAACAGGAGCCGATGATTATCTGGTGAAACCGTTCGATGCTCAAGAGCTTCTTACCCGTGTCCACAATTTATTGGAAAATAGAAAGATACTTCGTGAAACCTACGGTAAAGCAGTTCCACTAAAGCCGGGTGAAATCGCTGCTGTATCTCTTGACGACATATTCCTGCAAAAATCAACGGCAATTGTTACAGCACATATTTCTGAACCAGAATTTGATGTTGAAACATTTGCCCACGAAATTTTCCTCAGCCGTACGCAACTTCAACGGAAATTGAAAGCGATCACTAACATGGCTCCAAGTGACTTCCTTCGCCATCTTCGTTTACAGCGTGCAAAAGAACTTCTCGAAAAAAATTCCGGCACCATCGCCGAAATCGCAGACGCTGTCGGATTCAGTAACCACTCCTATTTTGCCAAATGTTTTCAAGAACAGTTCGGCCTCCCTCCTAATCAATTCCGCAATCATCAGAAATAATACTTTTTTGTCTTTTTTGTTCAACCCTTCAACGCTGAAAAATGCATCACCAGTGGTAAAGTTTGCATCATTGGTGTTAACACTCATTTCCGTGCTTTCTTTAATTTTGGCGAGTTAATTACCAATCACTACCATCACCATAGGAGGCATTATGCGTTCAATCTCTATTCCAATTCTAATCGTGTTGTTTCTTATCATCTCACAATCCAAAGCAACCACGCGAAGAGTACCACAGGATTTTGCAAAGATTCAACTTGCGATTAATGCTGCAGTGAATGGCGATACCGTGCTGGTGTCTGAAGGGACATATATCGAAAATATCCGCATTACAAAAAAGATTGTTGTAACGAGTCACTTCATCATCGATAACAATAAATCCCACATCGCCAATACGATCATCAACGGAATTAATTCTTCACATCCTGACTCCGGATCGGTCGTTACCATTGAAGGGGATGTCGACACAACGGCAGTGATCATGGGATTTACCATCACCGGAGGAAAAGGGAATAAACGATTTGTTACTGCAGAAAATATTTATGGTATGCAAGGTGGCGGAGTAGATGTAGTTACCACAGGTGGAGCAAGGATTTCGTACAACGTTATTAGAAATAATGCAATTGTCAATACGGGTTCCGTTACAAACACGTGGGGGGGAGGAATTCAAGTCGGATCATCATCATCGGATAGTATCTTAAAATATGCAATAATCGAAAATAATACCATCATTGAGAACATCGTCAATGGCACCTATAGCGAAGGAGCCGGGATGCTTCTGGGAATGAATGGACGTATTACCGGAAATATCATCACCAATAATTATTGCGGCAGGAGCGGAGGTGGAATGTCCATTGGAGGAGGAAGCAATATTATTATCAGCCAGAACTATATTAGTCATAATATCGCCGCGTTAAATGGCGGTGGCATCTTAGTCTATTATTATTCACCATCCCTTCAACAACCAACGTTGACACTGATCAACAATATTATTGTGAAAAATACGGCTCAGGGGGGATCGGCAATGCGAATGAACGGCGGTGACCTACGGTTGATACATAATACGATTGTCAATAATTCAGCAACGACATATTCTATTCATCTTGGTACAATTTCCGGTTCCTCAAACACGGTCCGACTTTTAAATAATATTGTATGGAGCCCTCTCTCTTCAAATCAGATAACGACAACTAACGGAACGATCTATTCATCGAATAATTGTTTCTATGGAGGATTGACCGGGACAGATAATATCTCTACGGATCCGAGTTTCGCGCCATTTGACACGCTCTATAATCTAAGTTCTGGCAGTCCATGCATAGGAGCCGGGGATTCATCCGTATCACTTGGCAACATAACACTCAACGCACCATTGTTCGATTATTTAACTAAAGCACGGCCGAGGGAGACAGGGACAAAACCGGATATCGGCGCTGTTGAAAACGATCTTCCAATAAACGTTTCTGTAGAAGATATTTCTGGAATTCCAACATCTTTCAATCTTGATCAAAACTATCCAAATCCCTTCAATCCGTCAACAACAATACGGTATTCACTTCCATCATCGGCAAACGTAAAACTCGTTGTCTATGATTTGCTAGGGAGAGAAATTGAAACGCTTGTGAACGAAGAGCAGACTGCAGGATGGAAGGAAGTGCAGTGGACCGTCCATAACGTTTCGTCGGGAATATCCGCCAAAGGCGGATACGCCTCTGGCGTATATTTTTACAGAATCGATATAAACAATAAAGAGAAAACGGTAACCGAAATGAAAAAGTGTATTCTGTTGAAATAAGAACGGAGTGCGGATTCTTCCATCGATTCATCACCAAACTGAAAGTGAGTGCAGTGCTCTATGCGGACTTTTGTTACTACCATTCTCATTGTTATCGCATTTTTCAATTTGATTCATGCTCAAGATCCGATCGCAATGAAGTTTGTCGCACGATCACATACGTTCAGAGGTGTGACTATACCATACCGGCTCTTTATACCGGATCATTATTCTACTTCTAAAAAATTTCCAATAGTTCTTACGCTTCATGGTTCCGGCCAACGAGGCACGGATAACCTTTTGCAAGTTCAATCTACTCGAATGGCAACTTCATGGGCTGATCCAGTCAATCAGGCAAAGTATCCGTGTTTTGTCATTGCACCTCAATGTCCTCCCAGTCAGGATTGGTTTTTCAACGCGAACATTGTTTCCAACATACTCGACTCGCTTCTGCACGAATTCACCATCGATTCGAATCGGTTATATGTTACAGGATTTTCAATGGGTGGGCATGGAACATGGGAAATGATTAGACGATTTCCGAATCGTTTTGCTGCAGCTATTCCAATGTGTGGAAAGGGAAATGCGAGTGCAGTTTCGCTTTTTGCTCAGACTCCGATCTGGAATTTTCATGGAACGAAAGATCCTACTGTTTCCGTATCGGAGTCTCGAAGTATGATCGAAGCTCTCAAAAACACTGGACGATCGGTTGTGTATACTCATTGTTTCAACAATGATTGTTCTGGTCAGTCGGATAGCTCAATTGAGATGTATGTAAAGAGTCATGCCGACCTTTTTTATACTGAATACAAAGATGGCGGACACGCAATCTGGGACGAATCATACGATTACACTTTCCTCTTTCCTTGGGTATTCGACAATTACAGAAAAACATCAGGCGCCATTGCAATTACAAATTTGAATACCCGAAGGACTCTGAAAGGCATTGAAACAATCAACTGGAATTCTGCTGTCATTGACGACAGTGTGGAGATTTGGTTCAGTCCGGACGGTGGAAGAATATGGCGATTGGTGAGTCGTGCTGAACCCAACAACGGAAATTACCAATGGGATACACAAAACTTTAATGATTGTGCGTTCGGATTGCTGAAAGTATGTGTAAAGAATCATGAAGGATTTATCTATGGAATAGATCAATCAAGTTATTTTTACATAGATAACGGAATTAACGGGACTCCATTTGCGATCATTTTGAATGGAACAGTTTCAAGTACAACGCTCAACTATTCGTTTCGTGTTGGCGACCCTGATGATACCACATTAATATTAAATGCATATTATAAAACTGGTGTGGATTTCAAACTTTTTCATTCAGAAGAATTTACCGTCGATTCAGTACAAAATCATTTTCTGATCGATATTAACAAGATTCCAAATAGTTCTTCAATAACAGTAAAGCTGGAATTTACCGATAGCAATACTGCTTACCCCATTGAATTAGCACCATTTAGCAAGTCAGTTTCTCGACAGAAACTACCCGCTTCACAAATTTCATTTGCACCAAAAAATACAAGCGCACAAATCACGCTGAACATTCTCGATCCTTCGCAGACCACCAACCATTCCTATGCAATTTCATTCTGCGATACCGCTGTGAATGGTTCCAAAACATTTTCTGTGTATGACCGGACAGAAGGATTGTATCTCATTCAAAAAGTACCGTTTTCTTCTTCTACTGAAAGTGATGTTTTTGAAGGGTTATCATTATTTGCCGAAGATGTCGTTACGACTAAGGATGTGATGCGTTGGAGTACCGTTTCAGGGAGCCCATTCTATTCAGTAATTGATATTGTTAATCACCCGCAATATTTAATGAAACCATTTAGACATGCGTGTGATTATAAAATAATATTTTATGACCATATCGTTGATACCTCGCTTGGTTACTTTGGAGGAATACCGACGGAGATAAAATTTAAGGTTTTCAATGTAACTCAGGGAAAGAGTGTGAAGGTTGTTTTTGAACATACTACGGGATTGTACATCTATTTCTTCGAACAGGTCGCAAATAAGGAACGGTATACATGGACAACGTTTATTATGCCTGACAACGGAAAAATTCCGGATACAGGAGATACGTTATACATTACAATGAAAAAAGGCATTTCCCAATATGATACACTCCTAGTAACGAACATTGCCCTATCAGTAAAAGATATACGATCTGCTTCACAAAATTCGTATGAACTTTCACAGAACTATCCCAACCCATTCAATCCATCAACAACAATTCGCTATGCTCTCCCCTCCTCCGCAAATGTAAAACTTGTTGTTTACGATCTTCTTGGAAGAGAAATTGCAACACTTGTGAACGAAGAACAATCCGCAGGATGGAAGGAAGTGCAGTGGAATGCAAAAGATGTTTCGAGCGGTATATATTTTTACAAACTTCAGGTGGGAAGTTTTGTGGAAACGCGAAAAATGTTATTGGTGAGATAAATAAATGTAGGGACGGTCGCCCAACCGTCCCTAAGGCACGGACTTTCGTCCGTGCCTACAAAAACGAAAAATAATTTGCAGGATGGAAGGAAGTAGAGTGGAATGCTAAGGATGTATCGAGCGGGATGTATTTAGTGAGAATGAATGCTGGAAATTATTCAAACACAAAGAAAATTTTATTGATGAAATGAAATGCCAGTTGTAGGACACTTCTAAAGTGTACTACAACTTTGTAAGTTTATAAAATAACGTAAAAACATTTTGGAGGATATATGAAACACTTTTTACAATCCATTATGGTCACTTTTTTTGTTTCTACTTTTCTCAATGCTCAAATAATTTCGCACGAGTATGTTCAAGCACGAATTGATGAAAAGAGAGACCACCCTCATCAGAACCTTCCACAGAACAATGCACAGCGACAATACAGAGAAAATGAATTTTTGTTCGAACATCGCTTACGTGCAGATTTACCGATGCCGCATGTGGTGCCACAAATCAAAAAACGTAAATCAAATGCTTTCAATGTGAATTCCTTTTCTCAAACAAACATATACGTCATTGACACTGCAATTGTATGTAGCACAACCGATACTTCGAGGTATTTGTATACTTACAACGTAATTGGAAAGAAATTAGAGTATCTAGACCAACGATGGTATAATAATCAGTGGGTGAACTCGTATCACGCAACCTATAGCTATGATGAAAACGGGAATATGTTGACCTATATATTTGAAGTATTGCAAAATAATCAGTTGCTGAATATGGGGCGTCAAACGTACACCTACGATACACGTGGGAATATGCTGACCGTATTAGGTGAAAGATGGATAAATAATCAATGGGAGAATACTTTACGGATATTCTATCTCTATGATACAAAGGGCAATTTGCTTTCAGAATTTTGGGAGGATTGGGTAAATAGCCAATGGGTGAACGCTGCTCGCGTAACCAATACCTATGATTCAGTAGGCAATATAACTACAATATTACATGAATATTGGTCAGATAATCAGTGGACGAAATTTTATCAATATGATTTCACTTATGATGCAAATGGAAATATGTTAACCGAATATTTTCAGGACTTTACACCTCGTTATAACTCTGAATATCTCATTACTTACACTTACGATGCAAACAGCAATGTTTTAACTATTCAATATGATTCTGATGGCTCACCAAATGAACGTTATACTTACACATATAATGCGAGCAATATTAAAACATCTGAATTGTATGAATCTTGGAGTGACAGTCTGTGGATAAAGTTCTATCGTATAACTTATTCTTATGATACAAATGCCAAATTAGTATTAGAAATGCGCGATAACTGGTCGAATAATCAATGGACAAATGCTGTTCGCGTTATATATACCTATGATGTGAACGGAAATCAACTATCATATTTGGAAGAGTATTGGATAAATGAATTGTGGGTAAACTACGAGCGTTATATGTATAAATTTATTCAAAATAATTTGTTGACAGAGGTTGTCCACGAAGCATGGCAAAATTCTTCGTGGAGGCCAATAAATAAAGACTTTAGCTTATACAATATCGCTGGGATTTCTTTTAGTGCTTATGGTTACAAAATAAATCTTTCTTATAAATTAATTGTAACAGATGTTTGCAAAAATGATGGAATGATCGCCACCGTATATTCACTATCGCAAAACTATCCCAACCCATTCAATCCGACAACGACAATTCGGTACTCTCTCCCCTCCTCCGCAAATGTGAAACTCTCCGTATACGATCTGCTTGGAAGAGAAATTGCCACACTCGTAAACGAGGAACAATCTGCTGGATGGAAGGAAGTGCAGTGGAACGCCAAAAATGTTTCGTCGGGAATTTATTTTTACAAACTTCAGGCGGGAAGTTTTGTGGAAACTCGAAAAATGTTATTGGTGAGATAAAAAAAATGTAGGGACGGACGGCAGTCCGTCCCTACTGCACGGATTGCCATCCGCGCCTAAACAAAAAATAATTGGAGGTTCCATGCGTTCATTAAGTGCCGCAATTTTCGTTGCTTCATTTTTGCTCATATTACAATCCGAAGCAAAAACAATTAAAGTCCCACAGGATTTTGCAAAGATTCAACTGGCGATCAATGCGGCAGTGAATGATGATACAGTGTTGGTGGCTGAAGGAACGTATATGGTAAACCTTTTCCTGAATAAGAAGATTGTACTGGGGAGTCATTATTTGATCGATGGCGATGAATCACATATAGCTAAAACGATACTCAACGGAAGTACTCCAATAAATCAGGATTCGGGTTCGGTGATTGTTCTCGGTCCTGACACTGACACAACAGCGATTATCATCGGATTGACGATCACCGGAGGAACTGGTACGTTGATAATCGATCAATCCAATGGAAGGCGATGGCTGTGCGGCGGTGGAATTTTTTCCAACGGTAACGGGGTTAAAATTCTTCACAACAGAATTGTTGACAATCCGGTCCTGTCACGGCCGTCAGAGCCCTATACATTTGGCGGCGGTCTCTGCATTGGCTTGGTATTGAATCATGCATACTTCAACGTTATTGAAGACAATATCATTGCTAACAACATCGTGACGGGAACGCAAGCAGAGGGAGCCGGGTTCACCCTTGGAACGCGCGCGCGGATTGCCCGCAATATCATCGAAAAGAACACGGCTACGGCACCAGCAAACAATAACGCAGTCGGAGGCATCAGCATTTGGCCCGGTGCCGGAGATGTTGTTGAGATCCGTGAGAACATCATCCGAGAAAATAGCTCGAGCAATAGAGGAGGCGGTGTCGTAGTCTATCGACCCACGAGTGCGGGTGGAGCGATTGTGACCATGACCAATAACCTGATCGTCGGTAATACTGCTGCAACACTTGGCGGTGCAATTGACTTGAGAGTCGGATGCCGACTAACACTTGTCAATAACACGATTGCCGATAATTCTGCTGGAGGGCAGTTTAGTTCAGGCCTTTTTATCGGAGGGACTGGTTCGTTCATTGCCAATGTCACCGGTATAAATAATATTTTCTGGGACAAAAATCCGGAATTCAGCGACGTCTATGGTGCCCGTTTTGAAAGTATGCACAACAATCTGATCCGCGGAGAATCTTCGATCGGTGAGAACAATTTCTCTGCTGACCCGATGTTTGCTGCAGATGGTTCGTACAGACTTACAGCTGCAAGTCCCTGCATCGGTGCAGGTACCACAAGCCGCGAAATCTTTGGAACAACAATTACTTCCCCATCGACCGATCTAACAGGAGCCGTTCGTTCCAGTCCTTCCGGAAGCATGCCTGATATTGGCGCGATTGAATCTGACTTTGCAACAACGACTTCATTGCGTCCTAACCGTGCAGAAGTACGAAAGTTCAACATTGGGGGAATCACCAGACATCATATTGTCTTCAGGCCTAAAGGGCGTGAATCGGAGATCAACAGACCGGTGTTGATCCATCTCACCGGATACGATGATGCCATCGACTATGAAATAAACTACATTCGGTTTCATCTATATGGTGACACTGCCGGATTCGTCACGGTATATCCCGAGGCATATCAGCGGCGATGGAACAGTACTGCATTCGAAATCAATGGATGGCCTACCTCGAATACGGACGACGTGGCGTATATTTCTGCACTCATTGATACGCTTCGGGCTCAATACTCGATTGATACGACAAGAGTATTTGTTTCCGGATGGTCCAATGGAGGAACTATGGCAAATCTTATAGCAACCAAACTTGCTCACCGGATCACTGCAGCATGTGTTGTCGACGGGGCGTTAACGCCGACCATTGTAAACGGATATTCTCCCAAACGTCCTGTTCCGATCATGATTTTAAACGGCACGGAAGATCCTTACGTACCTTATACCGGCGGTGGTAATCGGTACACCGTAGAACAGACGGTAGGTATTTGGCAAACATGGAACAACGCGACGGTGAGAGTAGATTCAACAGTGATGGATGGAAACTCGAACGATCAATCATCTGTCCTTCGCGTCCGGTACTATGGCAGCAGGGTTGATACACCGCTTGTCGTGTTCTATAGAATAGACAATGGTGGACATGAATGGCCGGGCGCGCCCCCATATTTCGGTTCAGGAACAATTAACAGAGATATCGATGCCTCCGCTGAAGCGATGAAGCTTTTCATTATTTCGAAACCCATCAGTACCGTAGTAGGTATTAAAGAACTGACTCTTGGGAATCCGACCGAATTTGCATTGTCCCAAAACTACCCCAACCCGTTCAATCCTTCAACAATGATCAGTTATCAATTGCCCATAACCAGTAAAGTGAATTTGAAAATATTTGATCTGCTCGGCAGAGAAATAGCATCGCTTGTGAACGAAGAACAATCTGCGGGATGGAAGGAAGTGCAATGGAATGCTACGAATTTCGCGAGCGGGATGTATTTGGTGAGAATGACAGCAGGTAATTTTACTGAGGCAAAGAAAATTTTGTTGATGAAATAGTTTTATAACCTTGCGAAGGTTTGGCCTGCCCGCCTTCTTTGTGGGAACCTTCGCAAGGTTCTACGATCAAACAAAACATTTTGGAGGTTGTATGAAACAATTTCTCATAGTATTACAATTAGTTCTTTTATTCGGTCCGTTATCGTTTTCACAAGAAAGATGGGATTTTCAATGGGAAGGAAAAGCGAGGGATTGTTACGTTTATCTGCCTCAAAGTCGTGGAGCTCAGGCAGGATTACCGGTTGTCTTTAATCTTTATGGTTATGGCGGATCATATTATGAAGCTCGAACATATCATCATTCGCATATTCTCGGTGATAGTGTCGGCTTCATTACGGTTTATCCAGATGCGTTTAATAAACGCTGGAATAGCGGTCTCGGTGATAATCCAGATTGGCCAACTCCCAATGTTGATGATGTTGGATTCATTTCTTTGATCATCGATTCACTTATTTCCCGCTACAAGATAGATACCGCAAGAGTGTACGCGTGCGGTAATTCCAACGGCGGATTTATGTGCTTGAAGCTTGCCGGTCGACTAGGAAATCGAATTGCAGCGGTAGCAAGTGTTTCAGGAGTTGTGGCAAACAGTACTGCCGCATCGTATGCCACAACAAGACTTGTTCCAGTCCTTACTATGAACGGTACAAGTGATAATTTACTCCCATATTATGATAGTACAATAACGGGTTTGTTCTCAGTAGATCAAACGACAGAATTTGTACGGAACAAGAATTTTTGCCTCTTACCCGCAGAAGTGATATCAATTCCAGATATAAACCCGAACGATCAATCGACGGTTGTGAAATATCTCTATCGGTCATCCACAAATACATCTCAAGTGGTCCATTATAAAATCATTGGCGGCGGGCACGAGTGGCCCGGTTCACCCACGTACGCAGGCGCAACTGTTATCAACCGCGACATTGATGCCATTAAAGAGATATGGAATTTCTTCAAACAGTTTACTATCTCAAATGTAATACCTGCCGGTGCTAGAATTGCAGTAAACCCGCTGGTCGTCGATTTCGGCAATATTGAAGCTGGCGTATCCAGTGATACGCTTGTTGTGTCACTATACAATTACGGTTCAGATCAACTTACCGTTACCGCCATTTCAGAGAATTCTCCGATGTTTTCCCTTGTTAACCTTCCGACGCTCCCGGTAAATATTACTTCCTTAGCGTCGACCTCTTTTAATGTGCTTTTCAAACCGACAGCGGCGGGAGCAATAAGCGATACAGTCGTCATAGCGAGCAATGATACCACAAATCCCATTGCAAAAATTGTATTACGCGGAAAAGGAATATCGATAGGTCCGGCTGCAGCAGGTGTGATGTATGCGACACAGTCCGGTCAATCAGATGGCTCGCTGTACAAAATTGGTACGTTATCAGCTGAAGCCATATCCATTGGTTCACTTGGTGTTTCCCAAATTCGAAGCTTGGCGATACAACCGTCGACCAAAAAATTGTACGGAATTTCCTCGAATTCGATAACCACGTCGTTGTACCGAATCAGTGCTGATTCGGGATCTTCAGCCTTCGTAAAAACAATTCCGGTGGGTGATATTAATGCAATAGCGTTTAGTACGGGGGACACATTGTACGGCGCAACGTCAACGGGAAAACTGTACCGCATCAATCTCAATTCAAGTACTGCCGTACTTGTTGGAACTGCTGCAGATATCCAATATTGGGGACTTTCCTTCAGTCCTTCGGGAAAATTATGGGCTGCCGCGCGCAACTTTCGCGATAGCATTTACATTATCAATACATCAACCGGTCTGACACATGCGGTAGGTGAGATCGGTCTTTCTGCTATTCCGCGTTCGATCGCTTTCAATCCTGCCGGTGTTATGTACTGCCTGATCGACAATGGGAGCGGGGAGAATTACCTTGCAACACTGGATACTCTTAATGGAATTGCAACATTGGTCAGTGAAAACCCAATGAGCGTGAGTAATCTAACAGCAATTGCTATCAGCAGTAATATTGTTAACAGCGTATCACTAGGAAATAATGTACATCTGCCGACAGAATTTTCACTATCACAAAACTATCCCAACCCGTTCAATCCTTCAACAATGATCAGTTATCAATTGCCAACAACCAGTAATGTGAATTTGAAAATATTTGATTTGCTCGGAAGGGAGATCGCAACGCTCGTGAACGAAGAACAAATCGCAGGATGGAAAGAAGTGCAGTGGAACGCTACAGGATTTGCAAGCGGATTGTATCTGGTGAAGATGGAATCGACTAATTTTGTGGAAACGAAGAAAATTTTATTGATGAAATAACTATGTCGTCCCTAAAGGGACTGCACAATAATTTATTGTCTTAAGTCCTATAAATATATTGTGCCTCCGGCACAATACGTACGTCATTAAGAAATGTAGAATTAAAATCTAAAATTGATGAACACGTAACGCTGTGGCCGATGTACAGTATCATGCAATCCCGTAGGGATTGGATAATTTATAGACAATGTATCGCATAACAGTAGTAAATCCCTTGAGGTATGAAATATTTGTCGCAATGAAGACAGTCTAAGTTGTATTTGAATTAGTGAACTAGGAACCATCTGCGGGATGGAAAGAAGTGCCTATGGAATGGCACAACTATTTTCGAGCGGAAAATATTTTTACAAATTGATTGCAGGAAATTTTGTTGTTTGACAGTGCACCGTAAATTGATTATACTCAAAAAGTTTTTCGATAAGATGATTTCTTATGATGAAAATTTTCAATATAAGATCGAAAAGTCTTCTTTGTTTGCGTTTATTAACTCACATTGTTATCCTCTCCATATTCATCTTCCCAATTCAATTGAAAACTCAAACTCCCAATTTTTCGGGAGGAAGTGTCATTTTCAAACGCTTGTCGATTGATCAGGGGCTTTCCACTCGGAATATACGATGCATCACTCAGGACAGCCGGGGATTCATCTGGGTCGGCACAGATGTGGGAGTGAACCGGTTTAACGGAGAAAAATTTATTCAATTTCCCATCGGTACCGATTCTACAAACCTCAGTCCAGCTGGTGTTTGGGGAGGAATATGTGCTGACCTTGATGGAGTCGTCTGGGTGGGAACTGATCGCGGTCTTCACAAATTTAATCCATTAACACGTTCCTTCAAGAGATACAAACACGATCCGAAAAATCGTGGTAGCATTAGTTCGAACGGTATCAATTGTCTTTGCATTGACCGTGAAGGAACTCTTTGGGTTGGAACTGCAGATGGTCTCAACAAGTTTGATAAAAAAACTGAGACCTGGACACGATTCTACCCTCACTCGGATACTGGTTTAAATGCAAGTGATAATTATATCAGTACGCTTCTTGAAGATCAGAATGGAACTCTCTGGATCGGTACAGGGGGAAGAAGCGATCAGTATACGGGAGGAGGATTATTCGTCTTCGACCGCAGCAGCGGAAGATTTTCACCATTTGGTCCCCGCACAGGAATAAACGCTATGTTCGAAGACCGGTCGGGTCAATTTTGGGTGAGTCTCGTCGGTCCACGTTTATGTACCGTAAACCGATCCAGAGGAATTTTCACGAACATTTCACTTCCGCCGCGAGATCCGGGAAATCCGCGACTTCAGGGGATCATGGGTATCAGCGAAGACAAGTCTGGATCCCTTTGGATGGCGACACGCGGCTGGAATCTTTTACGGTATGAGAAACATACCAACACCTTCACACGGTTTTCCTACGATCCGAATAATTCAGAAAGTATTTCAGGTTCAGGTCTCAACTCAGTCTTTACAGACAGAGACGGACTGATCTGGGTCGGCACCGACCGGGCAGGTGTGAATACTGTTTCACCCAAACCGTTTCTTCATCTGCATACACTTGGAAAATCGTTTCGGCTTTTATCACGAATCGATATGGTTTTACAGGATAGAGAAGGATTCCTTTGGGTCGGATCTCAAGCAAACGGGTTGTGGAAATACAATCCGAAGAATGGAATTGCAGCATGCGTCCTACCTAAGGCGGCGGTGAGACGGGCTGTAGAGGACGATGAAGGAAATATCTGGTTTGCAGATCGTTTTTCGGTGTACAAATATGAATCCAACACGAAGCGAGTTAAGACGGTTTGGGAAGAACCTAAGATCCGCGGTAAACAAGATATGTTCACAGCCATGATAATTGACAGAGACAAAAATCTTTGGTTGGGATGCCGTTCCTCTCTGTATCGGCTCAACCGTGATTTGAAAAACTATCAGCTTTTTGTTCATGATCCGCGCGATGACCGGAGCATCACAGCCGGATATGTACACTCCATTGCTCAGGATCAAACAGGTAAGATTTGGATCGGCACGGAACTGGGATTGAACCAATTCGAACCGGCGTCTGGAACATTTAAACATTTTCGTTACGATAAAAAAGATTCTTCAAGTTTGAATCTCAATCAATTGCCGCGATTACATATTGATAAGAAAGGGGCTTTATGGGTCGGCGCTCAAGCAGGTCTTTTTAAATTTAATGAAAATACCTCAACATTCACTCAGATTAAACCCCGTAATGGAAGTTTGAAATTCATCACCTTTGTTCAGGAAGACAAGAAAGGATCTTTCTGGTATGCAAGAAGTGGAGGTTTTCTCGTAAAGTTCAATCCCACAGAAAGTTCATTGGTTTCATTCAACCGTTCAGACGGAATTGAAGATGTTGAAATGCTGCCGGCATCACATACGGCAATGAAAAACGGTGAATTGGCGTTCGGCACTATTGATGGTATTCTCTTCTTTCATCCTGACAGTCTGAAAAAATCGACTTCTGTCCCTCCTATTGTTATCACCGGTATAAAGAAACTCAATCAACCTGTAGGTTTAAAAATCACGCCTGAACTTCTTCGTGAAATTTCTTTCGTTCATGAAGAAAATGTTTTTTCAATCTCCTATTCCGTTCTCAGTTATGACATGCCGGAATACAATCTGTATGCATACAAGCTGGAAGGATTCGATAAGGATTGGGTTCCGTGCGGCAACAAAAAAGAAGTGATGTATACCAATCTTGATCCGGGCAGGTACACGTTTCGCGTGAAGGGAGCGAATCATGACGGAGTGTGGAATGAAGCCGGTGCATCGCTTACGGTAATTGTTAAACCAGCGTGGTGGCAGACTGCATGGTTTACTGCTCTGGTGTGGATCAGCGTCATCTCCGCCGTTGGTGGGACAGTTCGTTTTGTTGCCGTTCGAAGATTGCAGCAGCGGATTGCACAATTAGAGCAGGAAAAAGCGATCGAGCGGGATCGGGCACGTATTTCTCGAGATTTGCACGATGAAATCGGATCGAATCTTTCAGAAATTGCCATTCTCAGTTCGCTGGGAAAACGGAAACCCAAAGAAGCACAAGCACGCTTGGAAGAGATCTCTGAGCGAGCCGGTTCAGTCATAGAAAATTTGGGAGAAATTGTGTGGGCAATCAATCCTAAGAATGATACGCTCGATAATTTGTTCTCACGCATCCGCAGATACACGGTGAATTATTTGGGTTTAGCGAAGATACCATGTGTTTGTTCCGTTCCGGATTCCATTCCTTCCGCGCCCCTCTCGGCAGAGATGCGGCGAAATATTTTTCTTGTTGTGAAAGAAGCACTGCACAATGTTGTCAAATATTCCCGCGCATCACAAGTTTCATTCGACTTGATGTATCACAACAATACCATCACTATTATCGTTGCGGATAATGGAAAAGGATTCATTCTCAGTGAAAAAATAGATTCGGGAAACGGTTTGGGGAATATGAAACGACGCATGGAAGATATCGGAGGAACGATTTCCATTGAAACGGCACCGGATTCCGGAACTCGCATTTCTCTGAACGTTGCAGCCCGGCAAATTCCTCAACATAAAATACCTAATTCTACCGATTGACTGTCACCGTATGATTCTCTACAATAACATATGGCAATACGAGTTGCAATAGTTGAAGACATAAAGAAAATCCGGGAAGGTCTTGCCTCGCTCATCGACGGTTCCGATGGATTTCAATGTACGGAAACTTACGAATCCGCCGAAGAAGCACTCCGGGGCATTCCTTCGTATCACCCCGATGTTGTGCTGATGGATATTCAACTGCCGCGTATGTCCGGAATTGAATGCGTTGAAAAACTAAAAGAACTGACTCCCGATCTCGAGATCATGATGCTCACCTCGTTTGAAGACAGTGATAAAGTCTTCAAGTCCATTGTGGCTGGAGCGTCGGGATACATTTTGAAAAGCACCCCTCCGGCGGAATTGTTGGAAGCCATCCGTGACCTTCACGACGGCGGCTCGCCGATGTCCGATCAAATTGCAAGAAAAGTTGTCCAGGCATTCAGGCAGATGGGTTCATCATCCAAAGAGACGGAAAATCTTTCCGACCGTGAAACCGAAATTCTTTCCTATCTCGCAAAAGGATATCAGGACAAAGAAATTGCCGATACGTTATTCCTCAGCATTAAAACAATTCGGACTCATTTACGGAATATCTACAAAAAACTACATGTCCGTTCCCGCATGGAAGCCGTGTTGATGTACCTCAAAAAATAAACTTCTGCTTTCCTTATTCGTGTTACACTGATGACATTTTTTGTGCCACAAAGACTCAAAAACACAAAAAATTTAATTGACCAATCGACAAAGTAATATTTTACTACCTGATGTAACGGAAAAACTGACAATTCTTCATCTCTCGTCCCTAAAGGGACTCATAATTTGGGAATTGTAATGTACTACAAATATTACGCGCCTACGGCGCCTTTAAAAACCGATAACATCATGAACTAATTTGCTTGTTCATAGTCCCATAGGGACAAGATATTTGTAGATGATCAAGCAAATCAATTTTCGAGTCCCGTCAGGGACGAAATATTCTTTCGTTAATAATGAAGTGCGTAACATTAGTTATTAACTCATGTTGCGCAGAGAGTATTTAAGTCATCCTGGTGAAGTACAACATAAATTTATTATGACATCCTTCTGCCATAGGCATCCCTTCGGGAGACGCACTCGTCCAAAAAATAGGACTCGCTTGCTCAGGATGAGCATTGATGTTGTGCCGAGTCAACGTACGGCATCGTAGAGAAGCATTTTCAATATTGTGTCTTACCATCAGTTATTAACCATTGTTATGCCTTGGTGTTTTTGTTGTAATTTTTTACTCCCCTTTTAGAACATACCTAAAAGTGCCTAGTTTTTTCTTGAAATTACCTTCGAAATCGAAATTTTTACCTCGTTTAACCGATTTACATGATGGTTGAGGTTTTCTACCTTGTATCAAAATTAATTTCACAACACTATTTCGAGGAGGGCTCCATGCGTATCATTTCTATTTTTGGTCTGCTTACTATTTTCGTTTTTCACTCTCTTGAGGCATCTGTAAAAAAAGTGCCGCAGGATTATGCAAAAATTCAACTGGCAATTAATGCTGCTGTAAATGGGGATACCGTTCTTGTTTCTGATGGTACATACAAAGAGAATCTCGTCCTCACAAAAAAAATTACTGTAGCGAGTCTCTATTTTCAAGATAAAAATACTTCGCACATTTCGAATACAATCCTTGATGGAAGTTCACCAACAAATCCAGACTCAGCGTCAGTCATAACAATTGACGGTGCTACGGATACAACTACGATGATCGTAGGGTTTACCATTAAAGGTGGTAAAGGGAATGTTTACAATACTTACCGAATGGGTTTTGCTTTTGATGTGGAAGGAGGCGGAGCTACAATCCGCAAAAATATCATTACAGCAAATAACGTGACAACTACACAGAATGCCGGTGGTGTCATCAACATCTGGGATATGACTGAGACAAATAAATTGACCTTCGTTATTGTTGAAGATAATACGATAGCTGATAACGTGGTGCAAGCAGCAAGTGCAGAAGGAGGAGCATTCGGAATCGGAGGAAACTGTAGAATCGTCAGAAATCGGATTCTTCGCAATACAGCTTTTGGCACCGGTAGTGGTTATGGCGGAGCCGCTCAAATTTGGAACGGCATTATCACGTTTGACGGTAACCTGATTGCAGATAACTACGCAAGTCATTGGGGTGGAGCTATACAGGCGAATCAATTTAATGCCTATGTGCCGATAATTACCTTTGTGAATAATATTTTTGCCAACAATTCTGCCGGAACTCAAGGCGGTGCGTTGTGGGTTTCCGGTTCACTCAGTAAAATGACCTCAATCAACAACACGTTCGTCGGCAATACCAGTCCGAATGGTGCATCACTTTATATGCAAAGTGGTTCATTTAAGGCACTGAACACAATTCTGTGGAATTCAGGAGTATCAGAAATAGTAAGAATAAGTGGAAGCATAGCAGTAGCATATTCTAATATACGGGGAGGATTTACAGGAGTGGGAAATATCGATACCAATCCACTTTTTAAATCCACAAATATCGATTCCCTCGGAATATTACAAGACACGAGTCGGTGTATAGGGACCGGTATTTCATCCGCCTCGGTCGGCGGCGTAACATTGAACGCACCATTTGTTGATTATTACAGCACAACGCGTCCTCGAGGTGCAGGAACAAATCCGGATATGGGTGCTGTGGAAAATGACCTTCCAACAGCGGTCGAAGTAGTTAATAATCTTACAGAACTTCCGATATCATTTGAACTTTCACAAAACTATCCTAATCCATTCAATCCAACAACAAAAATTCGATACGCTCTCCCCTCATCTGCCCAGGTAAAACTGGTTATTTACGACATAATGGGACGAGAGATCGAAACACTCGTGAACGAGGAGCAATTTGCGGGATGGAAAGAAATGGAGTGGAATGCCCATAACGTTTCGTCCGGTATATATTTTTATAAACTAACAACCCGCCATGCTTCGGCAGGCTCAGGACAGGTTTTTGTTGAGGTAAAGAAAATGTTGTTAGTGAGATAAATTGTGAGATGTAGCCCACCTTTAAGGTCTACGACCCCGTAGAGGTGGACTACATCAGATGGATTAAATATTTTTTTGGAGGCTGTATGAAATTTTGTTTCCGAATCACCTGTTTATTTTTTATCAGTTTTTTCATATCAACAATTTCACACTCACAGGATAATCCATTCAAGGATAACTGGCGGCTCAATCCCAAGAAGATCCATATCGGAACCGATCAATCGGTGAGACAACGAACACCGTATGTTACGATCAAAGATTGGAGGAAAGCCATCGATTCAACGTGGGGTTTTGGTCTTCCGACTTCACAAAAACTTCAGATCTTCGATACGTTTTGGAACAACGCCGATCAGCAATATGGAGGATTTCCCAACCTCACCGTGAACTGGGATTCAATGAAAACCCTTTACCGCCCGGAAATTGAATCGGGCGTCAGCAAGGGGAGATTCTCCGCTATCATGGCCCGATTGATGTACGCATTGCAGGAAGTTCACACCTACGTTATCGATCAGAGCGTTGACAGTTCCTTCTACATTCCGAACGTGGGATGGTGGACTGTACAAGGAGTTCCGACGTTTGCACCGGGGACAGGATATGGTTTCAGCACTATTGGCGCCGCTGTTTCTCCGATGCCAGACAGTACGGGAATCATTTACAGAGTGCAGGAGGGAAATCCTCTTAAGCTAAAACCGGGTGACAGAATTCTTGGCTACAACGGCAAGGGCTGGGGAAGTATTTTGCGCATGTTTGATTCTGTACAGATGCCGTACTCTACTGGTATGATGGGAAGTCACATCGAAAGCAAAACTTATATGTTCCAGAACTCGATCGGCGTCAGCTGGTATCTGTTTGATACAATGGATGTTGAACGATATCCAAGCGGACTTGTGGAACATCTTCCCACACAACCTCTTGCCGATGCGGGTGTTGGGTGGGATTCGATGTTCTGTTCAGACCAGATTCCTGTTCCGGGCATACGGATGCCCGATATACTGAATGGTGAAAACTGTACGTGGGGAATTGTTCAGGGGACAACCATTGGCTATATCTATGCCTGTGATTGGAGTACTGTGTCCACTAAATTCAGTCAAGCTGTTTCGGAATTAAAAAATAAAACCACCGGTCTTATTTTAGACTTTCGCTTCAACACGGGTGGATCTTCATCTCAGGCAAATGGTGGATTTGCACAACTCTTTAATGAAAATATTAACTTGAACTATGAAGTTGTAGTTCGGTCAAGTACCACCAATCATTTTTTATTTACTCACGCGCCAATTGGCGGATTTACTCCGGGAATTGAAGTCTATCAACATCCAATAGCAGTACTACTCGGTCCAGCCTGTATGAGCGCAGGAGATTATAATGCGTTTCGAATGAGATTTCACCCCATGGCGCGATCCTTCGGGAAACGAACAAACACCGGTTATGTCAACGGCACCTATTCACAAGGAACACTTGTTACCTCTCCCTGGAAATATCGGTTTCCGAAAGGAGGAGTCTATTCGAAATATAATAACGAAGGATTTCTCATCCATAAAGGATTTCCAGTCGATGAGGATGTTTGGTTTACCCAGGAAGGTGCAGCCAAACAAGAAGATGACGTTGTAAAGCGTGCACTGCAATGGATCAATACAGTTCCATATGCGTACTCTCTACAATTTAATAAACTCAGTTTTAATCCTAATGGAGATTCTGTTACGTGTACAGTTATAGTGAATAATAATCTTTCACATTCTCTCGTGGTCTCACTCTTGTCATCGGATTTGAATGGATCGTTGAATGATTCTGTTCAATTTTTTAACGACGGGCTTCACGATGACGCTCTTGCAAATGACAGTATTTGGGGTACAACAATAAAAACATCCCCGCTTATCAATATATACAAGTTTAGTCTTCGGACCGATGATATGACCAACGGAACGTTTCGAAAAATTACAGATGTGCGTTATTTGACCTCTACTGGCCCAGTTGGCATAGAAATGTTTAGAATAGCATCAACAGACACCATCCCGAGTCCCGGTGATCTTATTATGTATAATCTTACCTTAAAAAATATTGGGAGCGTTGCTGCTGTACCAAATGTTACTGCAAAAGTAAAAAGCGGCGATTCAAGTATTTTTACAGGAGATCGTATACTCAATTATGCGGATCTTGCACCCGGCGCATCTTTGAACCGCGTATTGCCGATACAGTTTACCGAAAAAACGCCCGTTAGCAATCCTGTTCGTTTAACAATTGAGATTTCGAGTAATTATTTGCCTCTTTGGAAATATGATATTCCTATAAAAATAACCGGCGTTAATGCTCATGAGCTCAATTATCCAACAACATTTATATTACAACAAAATTATCCTAACCCATTCAATCCATCCACAACAATTCGTTACGCCCTCCCCTCCTCCGCAAAAGTAAAACTGACCATTCACGACGTTCTCGGAAGAGAAGTTACAACACTCGTGAACGAAGAACAATCTGCAGGATGGAAAGAAGTGCAGTGGAATGCTTCGAATTTTGCAAGCGGGATGTATTTGGTGAGAATGCAAACGGGTAGTTTTGTTGAAACAAAAAAGATTTTATTGATGAAGTAAAAAAAATTTATTAGGAGACAATATGAAAACATTATTACAGATTTTCTCTTTTCTTTTTTTCGTTTCCTTGATGTTTGCTCAGGAAGAAAATTACGATCAGTTCCGGCGCGACAGACATAATCAATACCGATCTCAAATTGATCGGCGCAAAGCGCTTAATCAAAAAGAAACAAACCGATCAAGCAACAATATGCCGCAACAGCTCGAACAAAATTCAAAACCTACACACAAAATCTTCGGCAGCGGCGTGGATACGGCGTGGGTAAGACATTGTGGGTGGAATGACTTTTCTTTAACGGACGAACCTGTTGCTGTTGTTGTTGACGGGTCTGGTAATGTCATTGTAGCAGGAAACAACGGAATGAATGGGACAGGTCCTGGAGGCCCACCACTTGACTTTATGATAATTAAATACAACCAGAATGGTGATTTGTTATGGGCAAGATATCGTCTAGGTTCAAACATTAATAGAAAAGATGCGCTTGCAACTGACCCAATGGGAAATGTGTATGTTGCACTCGGTAGTGAGGGCATAGTGAGTGGAGTAGGCTGCCGCTCTGTATCGAAATATATAACGGTGATAAAATATGCAGCAAATGGAGATACTGTGTGGGTGCGGCGCTACAATGGTATTGCAAATCAATATGATTCACCCTCATCTCTCGTTATTGGTGGAAACGGGAATATTCTTGTAACCGGTACTAGTCGAGGTTTGAATAATCTCTACAGTTATGCCACTGTTAAGTACAAAGCGAATGGCGATGAAGAGTGGGTACGAAGATATAACGGAGCGAATGGCAATTATGTTCACGCTGTTTCTTTAACCTCAGATGTCAACGAAAATGTATTTGTAACAGGAATTAGTGGTGGAGATATTCAAACAATTAAATATACGGCAAATGGCGATTCTGTATGGGGTAAACTGTATGATAGCAAGACTTCTACTGATGTCGCACGTTCAATTGCATTAGATGGTGGCGGTAATGTGTATATCTCGGGTCATAATGAAGTAGGTCCCAGCAGCCCTGCCACAATCAAATACAACTCTTCCGGTGATATGCTTTGGCAAAAGCAATATGGACCACCAGACCACTATTGGGAATCAGTCCGTACCGTTGATAAAAACGGCAATGCATATTGTATAGGTCATATTGACGATACTTCATATGCTGTCGTCAAATATAATTCGTTCGGCGATACGATGTGGTTAAAGCGATATTCCGAATGTGATCCGACCTCTATTGCTGTTGATGGAAATCAAGACGTTTATGTCGCCGGCAATATCATTGGATCTGTTGGTTATTCTACTGCAAAACTAGATCCACAGGGTGATACGCTGTGGGTGAAACGTTACTTTGGACAGACTGATATTGATGGTCGTGTATCAGCTCTTACTGTTGATGTGGCCGGTAATGTTTATGTAACAGGCTGGTGTGCTACACCGAGTACCAATTCTGACTTCGTTACAATCAAATATAATCCACAAGGTGATATACTCTGGGTTCGACGTTACCACAGTCCGGGTGAGAGTGTGGATAGAGCATTTGCATATGCTCTTGCCGTTGATGCCGGCGGTAATGTTTATGTTACGGGAAATAGCACTGGATTAGCCTACACCATTTCCCGTTTAGTAACGATTAAATACAACCAAAATGGAGAAACGATTTGGGCGAAACGTTTCAATGGTATAGGGAATTCTTATGACTATCCACAAGATCTTGCCGTTGATGGAATTGGAAATGTCTATGCGACTGGAACGAATTATAGTAATGATCCTTTCCAAGCACCGTCAACCTATTTAGTGATTAAATACAATTCCCTGGGAGATACGCTTTGGGTGCGGCGATATAGTAGTCCTGAGACAAATAACAATGTGTTATATTCTTTATGCCTTGATGCTGTCGGGAATGTTTACGTTACAGGGTCCAGCGGAAATGAGATAGCCACCGTAAAATATAGCGCATCTGGTATGGAAGAATGGGTGGCTCGATTTTCTGATGGGGAAGGATCATATGATACTCCTTGCGGTGTAAAGGTAGATGGTGCTGGCAACGTTTTTGTCGGAGGAACAAGTTCAAGTGGAGTTTTTCGATCGATGTACACCATTATCAAATATAGACAAACTCCCAATGCAATAGGCAAGGATAATACAATACTTCCAATGCGATTTGCGTTAGAACAAAACTTTCCCAATCCATTCAATCCGACAACAACAATTCGGTACTCACTCCCCTCCTTCGCTCATGTGAGACTCACTGTCTATAATATGCTCGGACAAGTGGTGAGCGAGTTGGTGAACGAAGAACAATCCGCAGGATGGAAGGAAGTGCAGTGGAACGCAAGCAGCGTGTCGTCGGGGATTTATTTTTACAAATTGTCAGTAGGGAGTTTTGTTGAAACGAAAAAAATGATGATGGTGAAATAATCTGTAGGACGGATCGCCGATCCGTCCTACAAAAACGAAGAACAATCTGCGGGATGGAAGGAATTACAATGGAATGCATCAGGATTTGCGAGCGGGATGTATTTGGTGAGGATGACAGCGGAGAGTTTTGTAGAGATAAAAAAAGTTTTGTTGATGAAATAAAAAATTAAACAACAAACTTTGTCAAAGTTTAAACTCTTTACAAGGCTCTATTGGCAAAAATATTTTGGAGGTGGTATGAAAAAATATTTACTACTGATCTTTTTAGCGCTCCAAAGCCTTAGCGCTCAGTGGGTAGAAATGACCGGACCCTTTGGGCCTTTTATTAATTGTCTGGCTTCAAGTCCGAATGGACACGGCGGTTCAATTATTTTCGCCATAGCAAGTCCTCTCTATAATGAAAAAAATAACGGCATTTATTTTTCCACAAATAACGGTCAAAACTGGACCGCGACCAATTCCGACTTGAAGGTTAAAGTGATCAGTTCTCTGGCAGTTAGTTCAAACAGGGCTGGCTCCATGACTGTCTTTGCAGGAACAGATTCGGGTATTTTCCTTTCGACGGATACGGGTGCAAGTTGGACTGCAGTCAATGTCGGTTTACCGTCTCAGTCATCTATATCCTTTCTTGCTGTCACCCCCGATACTGGCAATACAGGTAGTGCCAGCATCTTTGCCGGATCCCCGGAAAACGGGATTTTCCGTTCTACCAACAACGGCGCAAGTTGGACTGCGGTAAATTCTGGCTTGATTGACTTCAATATCACTTCGCTTGCTGTCGGTTCGGCTTCAGCTGACAGCGATACGCATCTCTATGCAGTATCTTATGAAAAGGGAATTTTCCATTCTACCGATAAGGGCGCATCTTGGACCGCGATAAATAATGGTTTACCAAAGTCTTCTTTTGATTCAACGATAATTCGGATTTCATCTATTGCTGTCAGTGGTGATAATCTGCTCGCAGGACTATATCCAAATTCTGGCGGGATTTATATTTCAACTAATCATGGTTCCAGTTGGACTGCTGTTGATTCAGAAATGCAAAAACTTTATTTCAACTGTTTTTCCGCGGGTTGCTCAAATGTTTTAGCAGTCGGACTCAATAATTTCATCCCCGAAAAAGAAGGCAATTATTTTTCTACGAACAATGGTAAAAGTTGGACACATTTGAATGATAAACTAAAGCGTAGCATTTTTTCTCTCGTTTCAGTACCCCATGAGATCCATGGAACTGCTCTCTATGCTGGAACCCGATTTGGTGTTTTTCTGTCCGTCAATAATGGCGCCAATTGGGCGCCGGTAAATTCTGGTCTACCGGCAAACACCATTGTGAATTCTCTTCTAATTTCCCCCGATGGTTCAGGAGGTACCACATTGTTTACGGGAGCAAATTGTATTAATGGTGATTACGGCGGTTTACTCTCAACTTCTGATCATGGCAATAATTGGACACAGACTCTCGACAATCTAGACGTCTTGTCACTCGCCATTGATCCCAATACTGCAGATTCTTCTGTAATGTTTGCTGGCTGCGCCGGTCGAGCAAAATTTGGGGATCGTACGGCAAAAGGCATATTTCGTTCCACTGATCGTGGAAATAGTTGGACGTCGATTGGCTTGACGGAAGATTTTATTGGATCAATTGCTTTTTGTGGAAGCAGCATTTTCACAGGCTCGTTTTGGGGAGCTGATAGTTGGGGCTCACGGGGGGTTTTTCGATCTACCGATAATGGGTCAAGTTGGATTTCGCTCAATTCAGGTCTGCCAGCAACGCCTAACGACTACCACACTCTTGAAGTTCGAGCCTTTGGTGTTATCGGAACCAAAATCTTTGCCTGTGTTAATGGAAGAGTTTTTCTTTTAGCCAATAATGATACGATTTGGTCTCCTGCTAATACACCTTTTTCGAATTTCTCAAGCATGACTACAATAAGTACGAATCTTTTTGCCGGGACTGACGATGGTATTTATTTTTCTTCTGACAGCGGAGCGACGTGGATGGCAATAAATTCAGGTCTAACAAATAAAGCAGTCAAGTCTCTCACAGTAAGTAACGGCAACATTTTTGCGAAAACCTCTGAGGGTGGTATCTTTCTCTCCACCAATAATGGCACATTTTGGATTCCTATCAATACCGATTTGAGTCAATCAGATATTTCAGCAATGGCAGTAAGCAATACGCATATCTACGTTGGTACAAATGCAAGTATCTGGCAGCGGCCATTGTCTGATGTTGTAGCATCTTTCACCAAACAAAGAAATATTTTACCATGCGTATTCTCATTGCAACAAAACTACCCCAACCCGTTCAATCCAACGACAGTGATCAGTTATCAGTTACCAGTTATCAGTAAGGTGACACTGAAGATTTACGATGTGCTGGGGCGTGAAGTCGCCACGCTTGTGAACGAAGAACAATCTGCGGGCACAAAAGAGGTGCAATGGAATGCCAGCGGTTTTGCGAGTGGAATGTATTTGGTGAGAATGCAGGCAAATAATTTTGTGGAAACAAAAAAGATATTATTGATGAAATGAATAAATGATTTTTGATCGTATCAGGATTCACATAATAAACATTTTGGAGATTGTATGAGACTCCTGTTGCAATGTATCACAGTCACGGTTTTTGTTTCTCAGTTTCTTTTTGGCCAAGATGTATCGAACAAGAATGTGCTACGGCCAAATAATGATTTCATGCGTTCGCACGTACACAAAAAGCTGTTGGAACAATCTCATAATCTTTCACCACGATATCAAAGGTCTATTTCCAAAACCTTTACCGGTGTTGATACCGCCTGGGTGAGGTATTATGGTTCCGGTTTGCTTCCCGCAAGTCAAAGTACGGCTGGCATTGCGGTTGACGGTTTTGGCAATACCTATGTCATTGGTACGTGCGAAAACGGCCTGAACGGATTTGATTATTGTACGATCAAGTTTGATTCATCGGGGAAAGAACTCTGGGTACGGCATTACAATGGATCGGAAAACAGTTCAGACTATGCTGCTTCACTTGTTGTGGACAAAGCCGGCGATGTGTACGTTACTGGAACGAGTGAAGGTCTATCAAATGATTACGCAACGATCAAATATAATGCAAATGGAGAGATTGCATGGGTACGAAGATATGGTGGACTGGGAAATTATGATGACGGTGCCGCTTTTATAACAGGAGACGAAAGCGGGAATGTATATGTCAGCGGGAAAATCAATGGTGATTACGCCACGATCAAATATAATACAAATGGCGACACTGTCTGGGTCCGCAGGTATGAAGGGCCGGGAAATTCTGATGACAGTGCATATTTAATTGCTGTTGACGGAAGCGGGAATGTGCTTGTAGGAGGGACAAGTTATTTATCAGGTGTATATAATTTTATCTTGATCAAATACAACGCGAACGGTGAAACTGTTTGGACACGAAGTTCCAACACACCAGGAAATTCTTTTGATCTACCCGCTTCACTTGCCTTTGATGATAGTGGAAATGTATATGCAACCGCGGAAAGCTATTGTTCAGGATTATCTGTTGACTACGTTACTATCAAATACAACACCAATGGAGATACGATCTGGGCAAGACGATATAATGGACCCGGAAATAGTAACGATGAACCATCTTCACTCACTGTTGATGGAAAGAGGAATGTGTATGTAACGGGTATTAGAGCAATAAACTATGCCATGGGTGAATTCACAACGATTAAATATGACCCGAATGGTGATACATTGTGGATGAGACGGTACCAATATTATTGGCCGAATAGTTCTTTCACTAGAGCCCCCTCGCTCTCTGTTGATGGAAACGGGAATGTGTGCGTCACTGGTTCCAGTTTGAGCGCGTCAAACGACGATGAGTACACTATTATCCAATACGATTCTGCCGGCGTTAAGACTTGGGTACAGCACAGCAAAGGAAGTTTAACATCGCATGCCGTTGACGGAGACGGGAACGTATTTGTTACCGGTTATATTTATTCCACATCTCAGTTTACAACAATCAAATACAACACAAAAGGTGCATCAATTTGGCAAAATTTGTTTTATGGACCCGGACTAAGTTCTGACAGGGCATCTTCCCTTGCTGTAGACGAAGTTGGGAACGTGTATGTCACGGGTTCGAGCTACAACGCATCTGGAACTTCCGATTATGCGACTGTCAAATATAACAAGAATGGTGAAATACAATGGGCAAAACGATATAACGGACCGGTGGATAGTACTGATGATGCAACATCCATTGCCGTTGATGGAAGTGGAAATGTATATGTCACGGGAATGAGTACCGGTTCGGGTTCATATGCTGATTTCGTGACCATCAAATACAATGCAAATGGAGACACAGTATGGGTAAGGCGATATAATGGACCGGACAACGGTATTGACAATGCAATTTCATTAGCCATTGATGGTAACGGGTATGTGTATGTAACGGGTTCAAGCAGCGGAGATAATGCCACGATTAAATACAATTCAATTGGTGATACGTTCTGGATTCGTCGATACCCCGGGATTGAAGCAAAATCTCTCGCTATTGATGGTAGAGGAAATGTGTATGTTGCAGGTAATTGCAGCGAAACGGGCGGGTACTATGATTACATTACGATCAAGTATAATGAAAACGGAGATACCGTTTGGGTGAGACGGTACGATGGGCCCGGGAATAGCGCTGACTGGATGACCACCCTTCTTGTTGACGCTAACGAAAATGTGTACGTCACGGGAGCGAGCGGAATATGGCCAAATTATGATTACGCCACGATCAAGTACAACTCCAATGGAGATTCTCTTTGGGTGAGGCGATATAATGGAACCGGAGATAATTATGATTCACCATCGTCTCTTGCCATAGACAACAGCGGCAATGTGTATGTTACGGGTGAAAGTGATGGATCTGAACCTTACTATTCTGACTACGCCACGATTAAATATAATCCGAATGGTGATACCGTCTGGGTGCGAAGATATAATCGGCCCGAGGAACACTTAGACGCTGCTGCAAAATCCATTACGGTTGATGTTCATGGGAATGTGTACGTTACAGGTGAAACTGACATTGCTAGAGGCTTGTATGGCAGGATCAACGGAGGCGACTGCACGACAATAAAATATAATAATGCTGGCAACGAGGAATGGACAACAACGTACTTTGATAGGATAAGAAATACACCCGTTGGAATTCAAGTGGATGCTATTGGCAATATCTATATCGCCGGTACCAAAACATATAGCGACGATTGGAATTACCAAAACTTCTATTCAATTCTCAAATATACTCAAACACCAACATCGGTGAAAATTGTTTCGTCTGTAATTCCATCGAAATTCACACTTCAACAAAACTACCCTAATCCGTTTAACCCGAGCACGGTAATCAGTTATCAGTTACCAGTCAACAGTAAGGTGACGCTGGAGATTTACGATGTGTTAGGACGCGAAGTGGCGACGCTGGTGAACGAAGAACAATCTGCGGGATGGAAGGAAGTGCGATGGAACGCGAGCAAGGTTTCGAGCGGAATTTATTTTTACAAGATACAAGCGGGTAATTATGTCGAGGTAAAGAAGATGCTGGTCGTTAAATAGTTTTCAAACCTTGCGAAGGTTTCAATAAAAATGAAAACAACCTTCGCAAGGTTGCACATGCAGAACAAAGAACAATCGGCCTGCAAGAATAAAATCATTTGGTTCTTTTTTATATTGTTGAATCCAACAGATCAAATATGTATGTTCTTTCGGCTATGATGCTGTCATTCGGGGATTTTGAATGAATCGAACAGAACATCATCTGGTGGCATTCGTAATATTCTTGTCGCTGGTAACACTTCCTTCCATTATTGTTCCTTCCCAACTTCGTGTTCCTCAACAATTTCGGACAATTCAATCCGCAATCAACGCTTCAGCGATTGGGGATACTGTTTTAGTCAATGATGGTCGATACTATGAAAACATCCGCATCAGCAAAAATATCACAGTGGCCAGTCATTTCATTTTGTACAATGATACATCGCACATTTCTAGTACAATTATTGATGGAAGCAAACCTCGTAATATTCTGAAGGCAAGTGTCGTCACCATCATGGGAAAAACAGATACAACATGCACACTTATTGGATTCACTATTTGCGGCGGAACAGGAACATACATTTACAATGATTCACTAAAAAGAGAGGAGATTCTTGGCGGCGGTGTGTATATCGAAAACGCCGGTATGCGGATCGCACACAACATCATTACGAAAAACACTTTGTCCACAAGTATGATTCACACAAATTTCAATGTAGGTATTCCACTCCCCAATCAGTCGAGTATTGTTAAACTCAAGAATAATCTCTCCGCTGGAGCCGGCATCGAAGCCCGTGACTCTTCCGGCGGAAAAAATGTTCCTCCCTATATCATCATCGACAACAATTCGATAATTGGAAACATCTCCTCAGGAAACTGGGCTGCGGCTGGTGGAATCGATATCGCTCAACCGGGGAGTATTCGAAATAACGTTATTATCGGCAATCAGGTAAAATCTCAAAACCGCGGTTGGGGCGGAGGAATATTTTCTGAAACAAGTGCTAAGTACGATGTCATAGTGGAGGGGAATTATTTTTCACGCAATGTTGCCGGTATAGGGGGAGCCCTGCTTATTGGAACAAGAACTGCACGGCATGGAAGAACAATCGTTTCGAACAATATCATGACGAGGAATGAAGCATTCGAGGTTGGTGGGGCGGTTAATGTCGGAGAGGAATCATACGCGGTCTTCATCAACAATACCATTGTCAGAAATAAAGCGATGTCCAGCGGAGGAGGAATCAATATCACCTCCGGCTCCCAAGTTACTCTTGTGAACAATATCTTGTGGAACAATAGCATCGATCAAGTATCGTTATGGGGAAATGTTCAATCGATTACCAATCTGATTGAGGGAGGATTGCCGGGATGGAACAATATCGACCGCAATCCTGAATTCCTTCCGAATGATTCACTCTTCCGTCTTTCTCCAAAGAGTCCATGTATTGGAACGGGAGTCAATTCTCTTCGTCTTTCTGATAAACTTTTTCCGTTTCCACAGAGAGATCAAACCGGTGCTCTGCATGCTGTTCCCGCAGGCAACGCACCTGATATTGGTGCTGTAGAATCTCACTTTGAAGTCAGTCCGGCTTCTGAGGAGTTGCTACAATTGCGAAAAGGGGCTTCCGATGCTTTTGTTAAACTGACGATTATCATACAACAGATCTCCCCCACTGAGCATAGTTCTACTAGTCAGGAGATACTTCAAGCCGGCCGAATGTCCACAACTGTTATTGTGAACGATTCAATACGTTCAATGTATGATGAGTCATCAGCAAATCATTCATTCACACTCAACCCTGGCAAGAATCTTCTTCAAGTTGAAATAGTCGGCAAGTCGAGAGATTCAATAACCGGTCTCAGCATATACTTTTGGCTCGAAGGATCTGATCCCCAAGTTACAATCCTCTATAGACGTTGGGGATCGATATATCATTACTACTCCGACCTTCGGCCAGGGACGTACCGATTGGTAATTCAGCCTCAGGATGAAGAGCATATTTTAGGACACACGAATAGGTTTTCCTTCGATATCACCGTCCTGCCGTATTGGTATCAACGATGGTGGGCGTTCGCTTTATACACATTTGGTATAATAGGAATAACATTTGGTTTATTTCGAATCCGGCTTCAACGTGTTATGCTCGAACAAAAGTTACTGGCTGAACATATACAGACCGAGAAACAGACCGAATTGAATGCAATGAAATCCCGTTTTCTTGCCAATGTCTCACACGAACTCCGTACACCGCTGTCGCTTATCTTAGGTCCGATTGACTATTTGCAAACCAAAAAAATGGACAAAGAGATTCATGTGCAGCTCGGTATCATACAACGCAATGCCGATCGATTACTGCGGCTTATTGAATTGTTATTGCAATATTCGCGGATGGAATCGGGTACGATCAAACTTCGCGTTGCGCAGGAAGATGTTGTTTCTCTTCTTCGTCGATGCACAGGATACTTTTCAAGTCCGGCAGCAAAGAAACAGATTGAAATAAGATTCATACCCTCGCAAGAAAACATGACAGTGTTCATTGATGCTGAGAAGATTGAACACATATTGCAGAACTGTCTCTCTAACGCCATTAAATTCACTCCACTGGACGGGACTATTGAAGTTCAGGTGTGGAAGGAAGATCCAGATGTTGTTTTTTCTGTGAAGGACAACGGTTCAGGCATCGCACCGGAACATTTATCGCATGTTTTTGAACGCTTTTATCGCGCAGATGCAACCCACAAAACAGAAGGAACTGGAATCGGCCTTTCCCTTTCAAAAGAACTTGCTGAAATCCATCATGGATCGATGCAAATTGAAAGTAAATTAGGTGAAGGGACTACCGTGACGGTGCGCATTCCCTTGTCAGGATATACCGATTCAGAATTTTCATCAGAACTTAGAAATATTTCAATACCACAAGAACCTCCACCTGTTTCATCATTCATTGATACTGAAGAATCACCCGTTGATGCCGAAGAGCTACCCGTGATATTGATCGCCGAAGATAATGAGGATGCCCGTACGTTCATCCGCACACAACTGGAAAATCATTACACCATTCTCGAAGCTGAAGACGGTGAGGATGCACTCAGCAAAACAAAATTCCAGATCCCCGATCTCGTCATCACCGATGTGATGATGCCGAAGAAGGATGGACGGGAGCTTTGCAAGGAATTGAAACAGGATGAACGTACAAGCCATATTCCGGTTATTCTTCTTACAGCATTAGCAGAAAAAGAGGATAAGATCAAAGGTCTCAATATCGGTGCTGATGATTATCTGGTAAAGCCGTTTGATGCACAAGAATTGCTCACGCGCGTACGAAATCTTTTGGAGAACAGGAAAAAACTGAGAGAAACATTTGGCAGAACTGTTCCCTTAAAACCAGGTGAAATATCCGTTGCATCACTTGATGATCTGTTTTTAAACAAGGTACTCGCAATTATTACCGCACATATCACGGAACCGGAATTTGGAGTGGAGAGATTTGCTCGTGAGATATTCATGAGCAGGTCACAACTTCATCGAAAGCTTAAAGCAATCACGAATCTTGGTCCAAGCGATTTCATCCGATACATCCGTCTGCAGCGGGCAAAGGAACTTCTCGAAAAGAATGCCGGCAATGTTGCAGTAATTGCAGATTCCGTCGGATTTACAAATCACTCCTATTTTGCCAAATGTTTTCAAGAACAGTTTGGCCTTCTCCCCAACGAAATACGACACCCGTAGAAATACTATTTTTGAATTCGTTCATTATTCATCCTGAACGAATTTAATAGTTTTTCCTACAACGAGTCAAAAGCAGATAAGGGATAATCTTCAATTCATTACGTTCGTACACCCTTCGGCTTGTTGCATTCGCTCAAGGTGACTTTCCTTTGTTTGATTTGGGCTTTTCAATTCCCTTAAACAATACTTTTTTGTCTTTATTTGTATAGCTCTTTAACGTTGAAAAATGCGCCATCAATGGTATAGTTTGCGACATTGGAGCTAACACTTCTGTATGCACATTCTTTAATTTCAACGAGGTTTATCCTTTCTGTTGACCACAAATTATTGGAGGCACTATGCACGCAATGGGTACGGTATTTTTCTTGGCGTTCTTTCTCTTTATCTCTGAATCTGCAGCAACCACTCGCAGAGTGCCGCAGGATTTTGCTAAGATTCAACTTGCGATTAATGGAGCAGTAAATGGCGATACAGTGTTGGTATCGGAAGGGACATATAAAGAGAATCTTCTTATTACAAAAAAAATAACGCTTGCCAGTTTATTCTATCAAGATAAAGATACTTCACACATCTCAAAGACGATCATTGACGGAAGCGCACCGAGCAATATTGATTCGGCATCTGTTGTGATTATAAATGGAGCAACTGATACTACCATGGTAGTCTGTGGATTTACAATTACTGGAGGAACAGGAACTAGTGTCCTGAATGGAGCATTTCGCTTTGGTGGAGGAATTAACATTGAAGGGGGCGGAGCAACGATCAAGAACAACATCATCTCTAAGAACACAATCACTGGCATTAAGGATGTCTATGGTGCCGGAATTAATATCTATCCCGGTGGTACCTATGAAATTTCGTATTGGATTGTCGAGAATAACATTATCGTGAACAATGCCGCCTCCTCTTCTGCAACAGCGACCAATGGAGCAGAAGCAGCAGGTGCTGCGCTCGCCAACAATGGAAGATTTAACAATAATCTGGTTATGAATAATACCGTATCGGGAGTCTATCGCGGCAATGGAGGAGGTGTGGGTATTTCCGGCACACCAGGACACGGCAGCACAAATATTGAAATGTCAAATAACCGTATACAGGGCAACCAAGCCAGCAACAATGGAGGCGGAATGTTATTGTATACTTATTCCTCCTCCGTCCCCTATGTGGTAATAAAGAACAACATCATCAGCGGTAATAGTGCTAATAACAATGGAAGTGCAATCTTAGTTATCAGCGGAGATTATAATTTTATTAACAACACAATCACAAACAATACGGGTCTCTCGTCACTTAATCTGAGGATAGATTTTGGCGCGTTAAACTCAAGATTCCTGAACAACATTATCTGGAATCCGAATTCTCTTGTTGAAATTAATACCGGAGCGACATTCAATGCACACTATAATTGTATTCGTGGAGGATATGCAGGCACGGGAAACTTCAACTCCGATCCTCTCTTTGTTGCAAACGATTCACTGTATCATCTTTCCAACTCTAGTCCGTGTATTGGTGCAGGCATTTCGTCCGATTCAGTTGGAGGGTCATTATTAAACGCACCATTGTTCGATTACTTTAATACTCCGCGTCCAAGAGCAGCCGGAACGAAACCGGATATTGGTGCGGTGGAAAGCGACTTTTCCACTGATGTAGAAGAACTTTCGGAAAGAATTCCTACTTCATTTGGTCTTGAACAAAATTTCCCCAACCCTTTCAATCCATCAACAACAATTCGGTACGCTCTTCCAAATTCTGCAAATGTAAAACTTGCTATCTACGATCTACTCGGAAGAGAAATTACAACACTCGTAAACGAAGAACAATCGGCGGGATGGAAGGAAGTAGAATGGAACGGGTCGGCGTTTAGTTCAGGATTTTATTTTTACAAACTACATGCGGGGAATTTTATTGAAATGAAAAAAATGATGCTGGTAAAATAAATTATTCAAGAAAGAAGAGGCTTGGATGAACAGAATAAAACGTTTTCTCGTAGTGACACTCACACTCTTTTCCGGTGTCACAAACATATTTTCACAATTTGTAGTGAATAGCAATACTGAAAAAGATCGGCCTCAGCAGCTGCCTGTCGTGATACGTCCTTTGACGCATCCTCAAGGGCTTTCAGAAAAATCATTCGCTTCTACACGTTCATTCTACAAGCAAAAAGCTGATTGGCAAAAAATTATCGACTCTACATGGGGACCGGGTCTTCCATTGGCGCAAAAGCTGCAGATCTTTGACAGCTATGCAACAATTCTCAATAACAAGTTTGACGGCTTTCTTTCACTCGGACTTAACTGGGATTCTCTGAGAGTGCATTTTCGTTCCAAGATTGATTCAACGACAAGCCGTGGAAGGTTTTCAGCAATCATGAGCAGGTTTGCATTTAGTCTCCGTGATGGACACACGGGTGCTGATGATACTACCGTCACATTTACCCCTTTAGCACCTGGTGTTCCAGTTCTCATTATTATGGCATGGGCTTCAGCAGAACATTTCGGAGCAGTCCTTACGTCGCTTCCGGACAGTACGGCTCTTGTTTTGTACACAGTCGCAAACCACCCTTTAGGTCTTTTGCCCGGTGATATTATTTTGGGATACGAGAATAAACCGTGGAAACAACTTGTTTATGAGCTGCTGAATGCAGAGATCCCATTTCATAGTTGGGGATCAGGTACATTATCTTCAGAAACTCATAAGCTCATGCGAAACGTCGGAAACAACTGGCATCTGTTTGACACCATTGATGTTTTGAAATACTCTACAAAAGATACATTACACCTCTCTGTCACTCCTTTGCTTGCTCTTTCAGCGGAACCAATGTGGGGGTACGAGCAATTACCAATACCAGGCATACCTTTCGTAAAATATACCCTAGATTCCAAAGGATATCCCTTAGGCCAACAAGTATCCTACGGAAAACTACCCGGCACAAATATTGGGTACATTCAACTCGCCACCGAATGGCCGACAGTTCAGGCGGACCAATCATTCTATCAAGCAATTAATGCATTATGGAATACAGAAGGTCTTGTCATAGATATGCGGTGGAACACGGGCGGGTGGGCGCTGTTCGATCATGCCTTTGCAATGATGTTCAGCCAACGCATCACGACAATTGAGGATGCGTATCGTATCGGACCAGCTAACTTTAATCTTGCAGCTGTTGGAAACAGCAAAACGTACTTGATCCCAGGTACACCGGGATCACTATATGATAGACCGATTGCCGTTCTGTTGGGTCCCACCTGCATAAGCATGGGAGATATTACTGCTCAACGGCTACGGTATCATCCAATGGTGCGCTTTTTTGGAAAGCCTCCAATATCCAGCTTGGGAGATAATACTACACTTACCGGCTTCCCGAATTGGTTCATGAACTATTCATTCGGCGATATGTTTCACACATCTGAGCCGGGCGTCTATCTGAATAGAAGTGTATTTCCGATCGACGAGCCAGTCTGGTTCAATCCGGACGATGTGGCAAAAGGAAAAGATCCTGTGCTCATACGCGCGCAGGAATGGATGAAGAGTCTCTCATACATTCATGACTTCACCGTTATGAATCCGTACGTTCGCCCCGGCATTGACTCACTGATAGTGACAGGTATTTTAAATAATCCTGCCAATCATGCATTGTCCGCACAGGTGACTATCACAAATTCCGGTGGAATTGTATTAGACAGCGCATTGATGAAGAATGATGGACTCCATGGTGATGGTTTGCCGGGTGACAGTGTTTGGGGCGCACATCTCCACACTCCTTTTGCTGAAGAATTTTATACCCTGAATGAATCAGTTACAGACCAAACGCTTGGATCGATGCGTCAACTTCCCGCATTAAAGTTCTTCACGACGGCAGGTCCGATTGTGTGCTTTGGAGACACATCGTCAGTTGTTCCTCAATGGGGGAAGACTATGGATTTTCGATTTAAGATCCGGAATAACGGAAAAGTGTCTCCAGCTTTTGCAGTAACAGGAAAAATACGTTCGCTTGATACATCTGCTAATATTACTTTCGGGAATTTGATGTTGATCGGCGATTTTATTGCCGGACAAGAGCGACTCAGTAGTACCGTAGGAATTACCTTCTCTTCATTTGGAACCGGAAAACGAAAAGTTCCGTTTGCGCTCTCTTTTTCAGCTTCATCCATTGAATATTGGCGGGACACTATTTTAATCACCGTAGATAATCCCACTAGTGTTGCTTGGAACGAAACCATTCCTTTGAAATTTTCACTTGAACAGAACTACCCCAACCCCTTCAATCCTTCAACAACAATTCGTTATGCTCTCCCCTCCTCTGCACACGTAAAATTGGCCATTTACGATATCCTCGGCAGAGAAATTGCCACACTTGTGAACGAAGAACAATCTGCGGGATGGAAGGAAGTGCAGTGGAACGCAAGCAGCGTGTCGTCGGGGTTTTATTTTTACAAATTGTCAGTAGGGAGTTTTGTTGAAACGAAAAAAATGATGATGGTAAAATAATCTGTAGGACGGATCGCCGATCCGTCCTACAAAAACGAAGAACAATCTGCGGGATGGAAAGAAGTAGAGTGGAATGCTAATGGAGTTTCATCGGGCATATATTTTTATAAAATACAGGCGGATCTATTTGTTGATGTGAAGAAAATGATGGTATTAAAATAAAATGTAGGACGGATTGCCAATCCGTCCTACATAAACGAATCACAATCGTCAGATGGAGGGAAGTGGAGTGGAACGCCCGCCAAACAATATGATGGACAGGCCGATCCGACCCACAAGAACGGAGAACAAACTACGGATAGAAAGAAGCAAAGTGGTTTGCTCTCCATGCTTAGTCATGGTTCAGCAGAAGGAGGTCAGGCAAATGGTTTTACAAACCGAATAGATATCATGACAATTGTGGCACATAATCCTTCGATATGCTCACAACAAAGTTTTACACAGACGAAGAGAATATTATTCTTGAAGTAGTACGGCAAACAATGTCGATCGCTTGTATCGCGTTTGTGGAATTATGATGGAGGGTTCGACGAGCAAAATGGGGTCTATTCTGTCAATAGTTAGTTAGCATTACAGGGAGAAATATTCACTTCGCACAATGCAATACGACCACCATCTATTTAAAAAGATTGGGATAAATACGAATGTTTTGACGTTTCATCAACACTCCAGTGAATATCGAGTCCAAAATGAAATTCGCCGGTATTGATAAATTGGTTTTGCGTCATCCACAATCCAAGACGAAATGTTCCGGAGAGTGGAATTGATCCCGATATGCCTGTTGTCAACGTTGTGCTGAAAATATTGTTCATTCGACTGTGGTATGAAAAACGATACGTGTGCTTTAAAAGAAATTCCCATTGCACACTAAGGAACTCCGCTGAATTAATCACGCCCGCGCGAAGTGAACTAGGTGCCGCATCTGAATATATCTCTGCAGATGCAAATGGTGAAATAACAAATGTGTTGTGCTTGAAGAGAATCGTTTGGGAAAATAATACAATGTGAAATCCCATCGTTTCTTCACTCAGATAATTCAGATCGAGTTGTTTATACTTGAACAGTGTATGGTAACCATTTTGAATAGTGCTTCCCCCATACATTCCGTTGAGCGCAAAACCAGCTCCTAATCGGTACCGAAATGATGACGACGTTCCTTCGATTCCGGACCGCAGAATGATAATATCCGTTCTGAATTGCCGTTGGCGATCGGTTAAAATGGAAAATGAAGCGTCCGCAAAATAATGGACATCGTTCAATGAAAATGATGTGAGAAGATAAAAACCTGTGGTGACATGATCGTCGAGTGCTGGAAACAATTTGTTACCGACAAAATCGTTTATCTCGTTTTCAACAAGAAAATCGTCGTTAAAATAACCCATAGTGACCGTGTGATGACTGTGTATCTGTAAGGATGTATCTCTGTTTTGCGATAATGTCAACAGCGAAACGAAACACCATAATAACGATAAATACATTGCAGAGCGGGTTGCGTTCATTAACAAATATAATCATTTATTTTCACACCAATGAATCGTTCAAAGGTATTCATAATCAACGCACACAACAGCATGATTCAAAACAATAATAATTGTGCTCGTACAGAATTTCAAAACCCCATAAGGGTGAAGTAGGTTGTTACTATCTGCTGCAGGAAGCGCCGGTTATTACCGGAACAATATAAAATTTGACATTGTAATTGTTTTCAAGTACGTTTTCTATGCGAACATCGTATTCGTCGGTTCTTGCCGCGAATTGGATTCCGGGATCTTAGATGAGATTCCCAACACATATCTTCCCTCCTTCCATCTACCGGCTCAGCCGGATCGTAACCTCATATACTTTTAAGACCGAATTATCTTTTATGACATTTCTGTAGAAGTGGTCTCAAAATGAATTTCATTGTCATTCCGAACGAAGTGAGGAATCTCGTTTTTATAATTGAAGACAAAATCGAGATTTCTCGATGCGTCGCATCTCGAAATGACAATCATTAGGTATTTTTGAGACCACTTCTAATTATTTCGCAGAAACACCTGGCATTCCATATTTTTTACCGCTGAACGCTTGAAGATAACTCCTTAAAAATGACAAACTTAATGATCGGTAAAATAATAGCACACTATAGAATACTCGACCATATCGGCGGCGGCGGAATGGGTGTTGTCTATAAAGCCGAAGATACCAAACTCAAACGTATCGTTGCATTGAAATTTCTTCCATCAGAATTCACCCGCGATCCTGATGCACGCAAACGCTTCTTTCGCGAAGCACAAACTGTCTCTTCCCTCCAACACCGCAATATTTGTACAATCCATGAAGTGTCAGAACAAGAAGATGGTCAATTATACATTGTGATGGATTATTATCAAGGTGAAACCCTCAAGCAGATACTGGAGCATGGTCCTTTGCAGATCAATAGAGCACTCAATCTTATAACGCAAGTTGTTGAAGGGATTGACGCTGCCCACAAGCGTGAAATTATCCACCGCGATATAAAACCGGCTAATATCATGGTAACACCCGATGGGATTGTAAAAATTCTTGATTTCGGATTGGCAAAAGCACAGAATGTCTCAACAATTACTATGATTGGAAGTACGCCCGGCACGGTGGCGTACATGTCACCGGAACAGGCAGTTGGGGGAATCGTCGATCGCCGGAGTGATATTTGGTCCGTCGGTGTACTATTGTATGAAATGCTCACGGGTCAACGTCCGTTTCAAGCAGATGTTGAACAGGGATTGATCTACGCAATTACGAATATAAGACAATCACCTCCCCGATCACTCCATCGTGAAATACCGATATCAATCGAACGCATTATTCAAAAAGCACTGCAAAAAAATCCGGTTGATCGTATTTCTTCAGCGGAAGATTTTCTTTTACTGCTTAAGGATATTCAAAAGCATAAATCATTCAATCAAAAAATTTTTACTCTTTTCTCCAATGTACAATTTCTTACAAAAAGTGAGAAAATCATTGTCGCAGTCGTATGTGTGTTCACCATTGGTGCACTGTTTGGTATCCGGTCGGTTCATCGCAATTCACAGGTCCGATGGGCGGAAACCGATATCCTTCCTGAGATCGTAAAACTTGCTCGCGAAGAGAAGTTCCTTCCCGCCTTTCGGCTCACACGTACAGTCGAGAAGCTGATCGCGGATAATCAAAAATTTCAACAGGCACTGAAAGAAATTTCTGGATTTGTCATCCTGACGACAAATCCGGAAGGTGCTGAAGTGCAGCTGCGGAATTACTCCAATGATGATACTGTGTGGGAATCAATTGGCAGAACGCCGTTAGACAGTGTACGTTTCCCGGCAGGATTTGGAAGGCTGAGAATGGTAAAAAAAGATTACGCTCCATTGGAGGTTAGTTTCTCTGTGTCAAGAGAATCACGATGGCCAAAGCCAACGATTGCCTCTTTCTCCCTTGAGAAAGAACAATCCGAGAAGTGCCGAATGGTAAAGATCCCTGCCGGCACTATTGATCCGGTTCTTCTCTATATGAATTTGCCGGAAGTTTCTCTGGATGAATACTATATCGACCGTTACGAAGTGACGAATTTGGAATTTAAACAATTTGTTGATGCCGGAGGTTATGAGAAGGAAGAATTTTGGAAAATTCCTTTCCAAAATAATAAAAAGATTATCCCCTGGAAACAAGCAATGCAAAAGTTCGTCGATCGTTCAGGACGACCGGGCCCTTCAACATGGTACAATGGTACGTACGCATTTGGTAATGATCTATTCCCTGTCGGCGGAATCAGCTGGTATGAAGCGGCGGCTTATGCCGCGTTTGCGAAGAAAAAACTCCCCACAATCTATCATTGGACCAAGGTAGCAGGATTTGAGCAAGGTTCGTTCATTATTAACACAAGTAACCTGAATGGAAAAGATCCTGCTTCGGTAGGTACCTATCAGGGTATCGGGCCGTTCGGCACATATGATATGGCAGGAAATGTTCGGGAATGGTGTTGGAATGAAATGGAAGGCGGCAGATGTATTATTGGAGGATCGTGGAAAGATGAACCGTATACGTTGTACAAATGGTCTGGACTCTCACCGTTCGATCGTTCTGCGACGAATGGTTTTCGTTGCATACAAAGTACAGAAAATCTTCCCGACACAGGTCGTGCATGGAAGTTTGTCAAACAGCGCAACATACTCAATTGCCGTTCGATAAAACCTTGCTCAGAAGAAACGTACAATTACATCAAACGAATGTATTCCTACGATCAGAGCGATCTTCATTCTGTCGTTGAATCGAGAGACAACACATCCGAGGAATGGATTAAAGAACGCATTGTTGTCGATGCCGCCTATAGTAACGAACGGCTGCCGATGGACATTTTCATACCGCGAACAGCGGTAAAGCCGATACAGCCGGTTCTTTATTTCCCGGGTAGTGCTGCGTTCGATGTCCGTGATTCACGATTGCTCCAATTGTCGATGATTAATTTCATCATCCAAAGCGGCCGTGCAGTTGTCTATCCTATCTACAAAGGAACGTATGAACGTGGTCCGTTCGGAACCGATACTCGATCGCGCGAGCGTGACCGCACAATAATGATGTGCAAAGATGCGATGAGAGCTATTGATTACATAATGACTCGTTCTGATTTTGATAGAGAAAAGATCGGTTATAATGGAATCAGTCTTGGTGGTAACATCGGATATATCATTCTTGCTCTTGATCCTCGAATTAAAGCGGCGGTATTTATGGGGAGTGGTTTCGGACAGACGCTCAAAACGGCAGAATATCCGGAAATATTCTATCCTAATTTTGCTCCAAAAGTAAAAACTCCCGTTCTCATGCTGAATGGTCGCTATGATTGTATTTATCCGGTGGAAGAATGTCAGCAACCGTTCTTCGACATTCTCGGAACACCCAATGCAAACAAGAAGCATTATCTTGCGAATAGCGATCACGTCGTTCCACGTGAGGATCAAATAAGAGAAACGCTGAATTGGTTAGACACGTATCTTGGCTCGGTAAAAACAGTCCTTCAATAAAAAGAAATTCAAACCGAAGGTACCATATGTCCGACGACATTACAACACTAAAAACACGAATCAGGGAACTTGAAGAGCTCCAGCTTTTTACAAATTCCTTAAGCGCAACACAGAACGTTTCTGAAACACTTCAACAGATAGCAGTGTGGTGCGCAAAGTATTGCCGTGCAGATGTTGCTTCGATCGTGCTTCTGAAACCAATTCACGGAGAATCAGTCGTCACCATAGCACGAACACCGGAATCAACCAAAGAGAATATTGACCATGGCATCAATGCCGTTGTCAGCGGATGGGTTTGTGAACATCATGCGCCTCTTCTCACTGACGATGTCATCCGCGACATGAACATTTTCTCTCCGTCGGAACGCCAGAAGAAATGTGCGGCAGCGCTTGCTGTACCGTTATTATTGGAAGATCAGATTATCGGCGTACTGAATATGGTGAATCATCGTGGCGGAAAAAATTTCACTGAAGAGACAAAGCGTATCGCCATGACCATTGCTCCGCTTGCAGCAAAATTCATCGAGCGTGCACGATTATATGAGCAACTCTCATTTGACAATGCACTCTTTCAGTCGTATCAAAGTCGTGGAGTGTACCAACGATGGATTCCGAGCGTAAATCCCGCAATGGAAGAAGTGATGGATCGCGTGAAACGTGTTGCCCCAACCGATGCAACCGTGATGATCACCGGAGAAACTGGAACAGGAAAAGAATTAGTGGCGCGGTTGCTCCATCTTCAAAGTCCACGGTCGGATAAACCGTTTATTGCTGTCAACTGTTCTGCAATTCCCATCGCGCTGGCGGAATCTGAATTCTTCGGTCATGAACGGGGTGCGTTCACCGGCGCAGAGACACTCCATAAAGGAAAATGTGAACTGGCAGAAAATGGAACTCTCTTCCTCGACGAAATATCAGCAATGCCGATCGATCTTCAGCCAAAGCTTTTGCGAGTGATAGAAGACCGTAGATTCAGCCGCATTGGAGCAAATATTGAATTGCGTCTGGACGCACGCATTATTACAGCAACAAATAAAGATTTGGGGGCAATGGTAAAACGGGGAGAATTCCGCGAAGATCTCTTCCATCGATTGAATGTTGTTCCGCTTCACCTCCCTCCACTTTGCGAACGTACAGTAGACATTCCACATCTCGCACAATCATTCCTGAAAGAATTCTCTTCGGAACAAAAACAATTTGCTGAAAAAACATTGGAGTATTTGAAATCGTTAGAATGGCGTGGTAATGTCCGCGAGCTCAGGAATACTGTTGAACGCATTGCGATTCTATCGTTGTCTTCCCAAATTCAAATCTCAGATGTAATCAAGTTTGTACCGTTGAACATTCACACACAACCAGTGAATCTCACTTCTGTGTTGAATTCTCTCATCGCTGCAAATGCCGATTCATCGAATCTTCTTGAAAAAATTGAAGAGCAACTCATTAATCTGGCATTGGCAAAAGCAGAGGGCAATATGACGCACGCGGCTGATCTGCTCGGTATTGAACGTACGGCAATGCGTAGGCGTGTCGATAAATATTCTGTGCCGGGAGAAAGAAAAATTAGCATCGAATAATATTTCTATACTACTGTGGTACAACAGTTGAGAGTTAAATAACTGATGTTATGCATATCTGTATTTTTTGGGTAAAATGGTTCGGCGCGGCGCAGAAAAGGTGTCCATCCTGAGTAAATCCTTCGCCTTTTGAAGGATGCGCCGAAGGATGACCTAACGGGTTAAGCCTGCGCCTTGCTCACCATGACCAGTTATATTGTTTTGCGTAACATCAGTTAAATAATATCCACAATGAAATATTCATTGGCCGTGATCTGGGTGGAAGTTCAGCGGTTATTTCTAAGCGAAATCGCCCACCACACCCGGCGAAATCACCCATCATCGAGGAGGCTCCTTCTCTTTTCTATTGTTTTCTCCATTTTTCCGTTGGTACTGTAATTGCAGTGATAAAGATGAAATCGTTGGATTCTATCATCTTTGATATTCTTATGAAATGGAGGGTATATCGATGAAACAAATGGTCTCTAATAAATATTGCGGAATTGTTCTGCAAATCTTTGGAATTATGCTCCTGACGTTTATTCTACTATCACAGAGCATAATGAGCCAAACAAAATTCAAAAAGTATAGCGGTAATCCTGTTCTCACGGCAGGACCAGCTGGATCGTGGGATGAAGCTGTGGATGGAATTTATGGCTGTTCAGTAATGTACCACGATTCAAAATACCATATGTGGTACGGTGGCTATAAAGGTTCTGTCGGTGCATTCGGATACGCATTCTCTAATGATGGTATAACATGGACGAAATATTCTGGTAACCCCGTTTTTACACCGGGTGCTCCCGGAGATTTTGATGCAATCATCGGTGGATGTTCCGTACTTTTCTACGCTGGAAAATTTCACATGTGGTATAACGGATGGAATAACGGAGTAACTCCTGTCACAACAAAAATCGGATACGCGTACTCCGATGATGGAATACACTGGATAAAACATCCTGCATTTGTTTTCGAAAAAGGACCTGTAGGTGCATGGGATGAAAAAAGCGTTGGCATAGCTTCAGTGATCAAAGAAGATTCTGTCTTCAAAATGTTCTATCAGGGAAAGTCCTCAACGAGTTCATGGATGACGGGCATTGCAACTTCGCCGGATTCAATTCATTGGACTCGTCAGAACTCGGGAAACCCTGTTCTTGGTGGTGGAATTTCAGGAGCGTGGGACCAATTTAGCCAAAATGCAGGAACCGTACTACATAATGGTGATCACTACGAAATGTGGTATGACAATCAAAGTAATGCTCCGTACTGCATTGGATATGCAAGTTCCACAAATGGCGGATTGAATTGGAATACATATTCCGGTAATCCAATTCTTACAGGAGATGCAGGAACTTGGGATGCCGGATTTACTATTTATCCTATGGCAGTTCGAAGGCCGGACGGACGATATTTGTTGTATTACACTGCTGTCAACGGTACTTGGTCAGTACAAAGTATTGGTCTTGCAATCGAAGATACTATGTCGGTTGTTGCATCGATGGGGCCAAAATTTAGTGCTTTTTATAATCACATTATTGCAGCAAGCGATTCGCAGAAAAGTGTAATTGTTGATAGCTTCTTCACTGCAAATCCAACAATGCCTTTTGTTGAAGATACAGTTGCTCACTTCGTCTATCGTGGAACTGCAAACAAAGTTACCATACCCAGCGATGCCAACGCAATGACAAACTTCGCATGGTCGATGGAGAGTATTCCTGGAACAGATCTGTGGTATCTGCCAAGAGTGTTTGAACGCGATGCGAGGATAGACTACGCATTTGTCATTAACGGAAGTTCCAGCCTGACTCTCGATACAAAGAATCCGCGAAAAGTTACCGGTGGTTATGGTGAAAAATCGGAATTAGTCATGCCGGATTATATCGATCCGCCGGAAATAAAATTGTATAAAGGAATTCCACACGGCACGTTGTATGATAGCACAGTGTTAAGTTTGAGTCTTGGAAACACGCGAACGATCCGGATCTATACGCCTCCCGGATACAATCCTGCAGCATCTGACAGTTATGCTGTCGCGCTATTTCAAGATGGACCCGAGTGGCTCAATTTCTGCAATGCCGCAAATATTCTCGATTACCTAATAGACAAGAAACGGATCCAACCAATAATTGGCGTCTTCGTACCGCCGGTAGATCGGAATGCTGAATATGGCGGTGCTCAAAAAGAGCTGTACGCCGCCTTTATTGCAAATGTGGTAATGCAATATATTGATGCACGATACAAAACCAAAAAAAATCCTGAGTCTCGCGCTGTGATTGGATATTCAATGGGTTCCCAAATCTCACTTCAGATTGGTTACAGTTATCCCGGCGTGTTTGGCAATGTTGGTGCATTCTCGGGTGCTAGCAGTCATAACCTCTTGGCATACAATGGCGAAAAGCGTCCACTCAAACTCTATGTTGATGTTGGGACGTATGAAAACCCAATTTCTAGCGGATGGAATTTTCTCGATGACGTTAGGGTATTTCATAAAACAATAAACATAATGATGTATGATCACGCCTACAACGAATGGCATGAAGGACATAGTTGTGGAAATTGGCGGGCACATCTGGATAATGCACTTGAGTACTTCTTCCCAGGGAGTGCTTTAGGAATTTCTCAGCAACAACAAGAGATCCCGTCATTGTATGCACTGATGCAAAATTATCCAAACCCGTTCAATCCTTCTACAGTGATCAGTTATCAGTTACCAGTGAACAGTAAAGTGAGTCTGAAAATTTACGATCTGCTTGGAAAAGAAATTGCCACGCTCGTGAACGAAGAACAGACTCCGGGATCGAAAAAAGTGGAGTGGAATGCAATGAATGTCTCTTCTGGCGTATATTTTTATAAACTGTCGACAGGTCAATATTCTGAAATTAAAAAAATGGTGCTCCTACGATAAGAATTTCAAGAGTAAAAGGTGTTATTTTAAAAGGGCCTTCGGGCTCTTTTTTATTTGTTGACCTAGAGGATGCAAATACGTATGTTCTTGCGAACAGAGTCCTGATTATCGGGATTTCCCATGAATCGAACAGAACATACTCTGGTTTCATTCTTACTATTGCTATCGTCGTTGTTTTTTCCAACGCTGGTATTTCCCACACACCTTCGCGTCCCTCATCAATATCGGACAATTCAATCGGCAATTAATGCATCAAAACCTGGCGACACGGTTCTTGTGGATGAAGGAGTCTATTTTGAGAATATTAAGATCAAAAAAAATATTATTCTCGCCAGCAGATTCATTCTTGACAGAAATCGATCTCATATCGAACAGACAATTATTGACGGCAGCCGCTCTCGCGACTTTTTACATTCAAGCACTGTAACGTTTTACGATCGCACAGACACAACATGTGTATTGATTGGATTTACAATTCGCGGTGGTTCGGGAAGTTACGATCACGCTCCCGGCGACGTTTTTAGCGAACATTGGATCGGTGGCGGTGGAATTGCGTTGAGTACTGCCGGAGCACGGATTGCATATAATATCATTCGAGAGAATGTCGTAACATCACGCGACTCCTTAACGTTTGTCTTTGGCGGCGGGATTGCAACGATCAATGCATCTAACAGAAAACCACTCCCTCCCTTTTTCATTATTGAATATAACACCATTCTCCAAAACCAGTGTACTAGCAAATATGCTGAGGCTGCCGGTATCTTTGTGGGTCAGCCAGGAATTGTCCGCTATAATGTTGTTATGCAGAACAAGGTTACATCACAAAAACGATCCCCTGGCGGTGGCGTGTATGTAGCTTTTTTTGACGAATATGATATTCGTGTGGATGGAAATTATATCTGTAAAAATTCTGCCGGCATTGGCGGAGGGGTTCTGGTTACATCAGCGTTCGTTCGACGCGGCAGAGCGATCTTTACGAATAATATCATTGCGAAGAACGATGCATTTGAAGTCGGTGGCGCTGTGAATGTTGCCGAAGAGGCGTATGCCATCTTCATCAACAATACTATCGTGAACAACCGAGGTCTCGCCAGCGGCGGCGGAGTGAATGTAACATATGGTGCTCATGCAACGCTCGTCAACAATATTATTTGGAAAAACGAAGTTGATCATATTTCACTTTGGGGAAATGTTCAAGCCTACCACAATCTTTCCGATGGAAATATGATAGGGGAAAATAATATTCAAGGCGATCCGGAATTTCTCCCAGACGATACGCTCTACCGTCTCTCCCCAAATAGTCCCTGCATCGGAATCGGAACGGGGGCCCTTCATATCATGGCAAAAGATTTTCCACTCTCTGAAAGAGATTTTAATAATCAAATGCGCTCTCAACCTACCGGTTCATTCCCTGATTTAGGAGCCGTAGAATCACCTTTTCAACAGAGCAACGTTACCGCCAACATTCTGAAGGAACAAAAAGAGTTCATCGAATCGAATGTCAAATTAACAATTCTTTTTCGCCAGACCACACCGGTAGAACGCAAAAAAGAAAGCCAGCAAATTCTGCGGGCAGGGAGAATGAAGACTACCGTTATTGTCAATGACTCTGACGCGACGATATTTGACGATGAACATCCCCCGCTTTCAATCACACTTCCGCCGGGAAGGAATCTGCTTGAAATTGAAATTCTTGCGCGAAATATCGATTCGTCAAAAGGACTTAATGTCTACTACCACCTAGAAGGTTCAGATCCTCAAGTGAGAATTCTTCGAAGGAATAGTTCTTATGTTTATTATAGCTATACCGATTTAAAACCAGGGACGTACCAATTAATCATTCAACCCCAAGATGAAGCTGGAATAATCGGACATACCAATAGAATCTCCATAGACATTTCTGTTTTCCCCTATTGGTATCAACGAGAGTGGGCGTTTATTCTTTTCGCATTTGGAGTTCTTGCAATAACATTCGCTCTCTATCGGACCAGGGTACGACGGATCCTGTTAGAACAAAAATTACTGACTGAACATCTTCAAACTGAGAAGTTAAACGAATTGAACCAACTAAAATCGCGGTTCCTTGCCAACGTTTCACATGAACTGCGCACTCCCCTCTCCCTCATACTGGGTCCAACAGAACATTTGCTCAGTCGAACCAATGACAACGAAGGAGTTGAACAATTAGGACTGATTAAGCGAAATGCTCAACGATTGATGCGGATGATTGAGTTGTTGCTGCAATATTCCCGGTTAGAATCGGGCACGATTAAACTCCGAGTTTCCCAAGAAGATGTTGTTCCTATCCTTCGCCGAATTACAGGATATTTTTCCAGCCCAGCAGCAAAGAAGCAGATTGAACTTCGATTCATAACAGAAGAGGAACATATTGACGGCTTATTTGATGCAGAAAAGATTGAACATATTCTTCAGAATTGTATCTCCAACGCCATAAAATTTACACCAGCAGGAGGATCGATTGAAGTACGGGTAAAACACGATCGTATGAATTTGATTCTTACAGTGAAAGATACAGGTGAAGGGATATCACCGGAACACCTGCCGCATGTGTTCGAACGATTTTACCGTATTGATGCAACGCACAAGACAGAAGGGACAGGTATTGGTTTATCACTTTCGAAAGAACTCGTTGAAATTCATCATGGCACCATCCTTCTTGAAAGTGAATTTGGGAAAGGAACTGTCGTCACATTGCATATTCCCCTTTCAGGATATGCATATTCAGAAATTTCTTCTCAATTGAATGGAACTACTGTTTCGGCAAGACAAAAACATGAACCGCTATCGGCCATTGTTGCGGAACAATTTATTGAAACCGATGATCGGCCGATTATTTTAATAGCCGAAGACAATGAAGATGCTCGTATTTTCATCCGGTCTCAGTTGTCGAAACAGTTCACGATTCTTGAGGCAGTTGACGGAGAAGAGGCGCTCAATAAAACAAAATTCCAAATCCCTGATCTTGTCATCAGCGATGTGATGATGCCCAAAAAGGATGGACGCGAACTGTGCAAGGAATTAAAACAGGATGAACGGACATGTCATATCCCCGTTATTCTCTTGACAGCGTTAGCTGATAAAGAAGATAAGATCAAAGGATTAACAACGGGAGCGGATGATTATTTGGTAAAACCGTTTGATGCACAGGAACTATTAACTCGCGTTCGAAATCTATTGGAGAACAGAAAAATTTTGCGTGAAGCGTTTGGAAAAACAGTTCCGTTAAAACCGGGCGAAATACCGATTGTATCTCTGGACGATACCTTCCTGCAAAAGGCACTGATAATCATTAATAGACATATCTCCAATCCCGAATTTGGCGTTGAGATGTTTGCACAAGAGATATTTCTCAGTCGGACACAATTGCATCGAAAACTGAAAGCGATCACTAATTTTTCTGCTAACGATTTTATCCGTCATCTGCGGATGATCCGGGCAAAAGAATTACTTGAACATAATACCGGTACTATTGCCGAAATTGCCGACTCTGTCGGGATAACAAACCATTCCTATTTTGCAAAATGTTTTCAGGATCAGTTCGGCATCCTTCCAAACGAAGTGCGTAAAACAAGTCAACAATAGACTCAACACGTTAAGACAGACATAGTACGGTGAACTATTCAATGATATACTAATCGTTTTATACAGTTTATTCAAGGAATGTATGTATACATTCACTTCGTCACTAAATTTGCTGATTGGTCGTTCATTTTTGTTACTTCGTCATTATGCACTTCCCTTCCCTGCGAAAGTAAAATTGATCATTTATGATATTCTCGGAAGAGAAGTTGCTACCCTTGTCAACGAAGAACAATCTGAAGGATGGAAAGAAGTGACCTGGAATGCTTCCACTGTTTCAACAGGGATATACTATTACCATCTTCATACAAATAATTTCAGCAATACAAAAAAATGCTGATGATACGATAGTATCATATGCCGAGGTGAAACCATACTGAGAGAGTCCACCTATCATAACATGACATTCCATTCCTCATAAAGGTGTGTATGAATAGACTTACCGTGTTTATTTCGCAGTTGAAAGGGATTTTTGTTCACTGTATCCATCAACGTGGAAAGTTGAACAACAACATTCATTTCCAGCAACAAATATTCATTGCTTTCAGTTGTTTCGTTTTGGCATTTATGGAGCAACAAACATTGTATGCTCAACATATTACCGGGAATCTGCTGCTCACAACTGCCGATTCACTTGGTCAACCGATTCCGGATGTGACGGTGGTTATTACCGGCAAGCATGTACTTGGCACTCAAGGTACAGTATCCGATGCGCACGGGCGTTGTGAAATATTCAATATCCCTCCGGGAAGCGTTTCTATTCGGTTAAGCCATATTGCCTATGCACCCCTCACCATTGAACATGTTCTTATCCAAATGGGAAAATCGACGTCGCTCGGAACGATTAAACTTCAAAGTCAAATTGTGGGTATGGCGGAATTGATTATTTCCGGCGAACGTCCTATTATTGATCCCCGCTCAACAACCTATGGCACAAATCTTCAGTCAACCGACATTCAGGATCTCCCGATTGATAGAAATTATCGAAACACCGTTACATTAGTACCGCAAGCCAGTGCTAGTTATTATGGCGACGAAGCAAATATCAGCGGTTCCACCGGAAATGAAAATAAATATTTAGTGGACGGTGTTGAAGTGACGGATCCATTCACCGGATCGACCGGCACTACGCTCCCATACAACTTTATCCAGGAATTAGTTGTCACTCCAGGAGGGTACGGAGCGGACACACGCAGCACTCTTGGAGGATTGATAAACGTTATTACATTTTCCGGTACCAATGAATTTCATGGATCTGTATTCGGTTTTTATACCGGCAATTCATTCATTGGCAGAACGGAACTCGGATTATTGGATCCGACACAAGGAGATTTTTCAAATTATGATGTCGGATTTGGGCTTGGCGGGCCAATCATACGCGATGCGTTATGGTTTTTTACAGCATACAATCCTACCGTAATGCAGAGAGATATTAATGTTCCCGGATTTGGAATCTATTCCGATAAATTAACTACTCATTCCTTTGCGGCAAAACTGACCTGGAAACCTGTTCAAGAATTGAGATGCGTTGTGACTGCAACCGGAGATCCAACAAAACAATACAGCGTTGGACGCGGTATTCTAGAGCCTCCGAAAGTTTTAACAAATCCAGATCCCTATTTACAAAATATTACATCCGGTGGCATCAATCTCTCCTTCAATGGCATCTGGATGCCCAATAATTCCATAATGTTCGAGACAAATGTTGCCAGAGTAAGTACTGACGCAATCGGCGCTGCCGCAACACAGCGCGGTGCAACCGAAATATTTTATGTTGATAATGTAACAAGAACATTGTCCGGAGGAATACCCGCGACATGGAATGCTCCTCGGATAACATATTTGACCGGCATCAAAACCACGCTACATTATGGCAACCATACATTAAAAACAGGCATTGAGTATAAAGATAACAGTATCGATAATCAATATCGTTATCATTCCTACCAAAAATATGGAAACTCAACATACTATGAATACATAGGAGAAGGCTATGGAATTGTACACCACCGAAATCCTTCACTATTTATTCAAGACTCTTGGCAACTTTGGAGTGCTGTAAATATTCATGGTGGTATTCGCTGGGATGGCCAGTATATGATAGGATCGAATGGTGTAATAGCACAGGAAGTTGCAATTCCACTACAGCCGCGGTTCGGTTTTGTTATTGTCACCAATCAAGAAAATACCGAAAAGATCTATGGCTCGGCGGGACGATACGCACAAGAACTCGCCCTGATGCTCTCCGCAGATTTCCATTCTGCAGGGGGATATAATTATTCTTTCGCATATAATCACGATCCAAGAGATTCTGCTACCGGCGGCATCAAAGTCTATAACAACACGCATACTATCCGTCCTAAGATTCCCGATCTGAGGGGACAGTTTTTTGATGGAATCAGCCTTGGATATGAACGGGTGATAGGAATGAACATTCGCGTTGGAGTTCAAGGTGTGGTGAAAAAACTTGGAGATGCGGTCGATAACGTATTCCTCATTGATTCGGCGCGGCACCAATTTGGGAATCTCGGAAGTGGAATTTTATCCGAATGGCCGAAGGCTACACGTGAATATACCGCTTTAATTTTCACCATACAGCGCCACAATGATGAGCATGTTAATTTTCTTGCTTCGTATGTACTGTCACGAGACCGTGGTAATTATGAAGGACTCTTCGATGCCTTCAACCATAATGGTTTCCCTCATCAAAATGTCACATTCAACGATCTCAACACTGCCAGAGTAAATGCGACAGGGCTCGTTCCAAACGACAGGACTCACGTTTTCAAATTTTCCGGATCGTACCGTTTCCCGTTTGGAATGACGACCGGTATCTCATTCATCGCTCAAAGTGGAACACCGCTCAGTGAATATGCATATTCAGATTATGGTATACGATTTCTTTCTCCCCGTGGTTCTCAAGGACGGACACCTTCCATCTGGGATTTAAATGCCCGTCTCATCTATAAAATACCATATTCTTCTTTTGTGGACACAAGGCTTATTCTTGACCTTTTCCATATAGCCAGCCAACGCAAACCCGTGGATATTAATCAAGCCCGTTATAGATATGCCGATCCGGCGGGAAACGTTCGATCTCCAAATTCAACATACGGTAAAGCATATCGGTATCAACCTCCAATGTCTGGACGATTAGGAGTTGAGATGGACGTTTAGCATATCTTTTTAATCTCTTCGGGTAACATTCTCCGCAGGTTGTCCGCCTGAGCCAGGCTTGTGGTACATTTCCTGCAACCTATAGAGAGGTTATTCTGATGCAATCGAAAAAAATACAATCATTACGGTTGCATCAGAATCGATAAATTCCACTCTCCTACTCCACTAAAAATCATACTTTTTAATCTCTTTTCTCGCCCAATCCTTCAACGATGAATTATGCAACAATTTTGGCATAGTTTGCACCATCTGTGTTAACGCTTTAGCATACACATTCATTATTTTGCGCAGTGCTTTTCTTGTTTGCGTATTAAACCACACACAATAAGGAGGATTTATGCGTTCCATTTCTACTGTTTTTCTCACAGTTTTTATCTCGCTAGTTTCTACCACCGAAGCAATCACGCGTAAAGTCCCGCAAGAGTACACCACAGTCCAACTGGCAATCAATGCTGCAGCGAATGGAGATACCATTCTGGTGGCTGAAGGAACCTACCTTGAAAATATTGTTATCACAAAAAAAATCATTCTCGGCAGTCGGTTTATAATCGATAAAGACACATCACATATTTCGAAAACCATACTGGATGGTGGTATTCCCACACATCCAGATTCGGCTTCAGTTATCCGCATCTTTGCAGGGACCGACACAACAACGGTGATCTCGGGTTTCACAATTCGTAACGGTAAAGGGACCAAATTGGATTTAGCCGGTACAGCAGATTGGGTAACAGGTGGCGGCATTCTCATCTTTGCTGGCGGTGCAACAATCACTTACAACACCATCTCCAATAACACACTCAATTCTGCCCTCGGTGTGTATGGCGGCGGAATCACAGTCGATCCGTATCTTGGACCGATCAACTATTGGATTATCGACCACAACAATATTACGAATAATGTCATTACCTCATTGACTATTGCACCGAGCTTGGGTGCCGAGGGAGGTGGAGTATGGTTAACGGGAAATGGAAGATTTACGAACAACGTTGTCTCCGGAAATATTGCTACTAGCAATGGAACACATTCCGCTGGCGGCGGGATCTCTTTAATTGGGTCTTCAACAGTTCTCATCGCAAACAATAACATCCGAAATAACTTTGCAAATAATGGGGGTGGGTTCTGGATGGGTGCGGCAACGCAAACAACGAGGCCGTCGGTTACAGTTCAAAACAATTTAGTTATTAGCAATTCGGGAACAAGCGGTGCTGCAATGAATATCCTCAGCGGAGATTTTAAGCTTATCAATAATACCATCGCGTATAATTATGGTGATACGGCAATAAAGCTATTTAATTTCCGTGGCGGTTTGACGTTCCTTCTCCTCAATAATATTGTTTGGAATCCAGAATTCCCGGGCCAGATCTTCCCCATAGATTTATCTGTCGGCAGTTATAATAATGTTCGAAGCGGCATGGTCGGAACAGGCAACATCAATACCGACCCTCTATTCGTTCCGAATAATTCTATGTATCCTCTTTCTGATTCAAGTCGTTGTATAGGAGCCGGAAGTACTTCCGCGTCAGTTGGCAGTTTAACATTGAATGCACCATTATTTGATTATTTCAACTCAGCTCGTCCTCGTGCGGCGGATAGTAATCCAGATATGGGTGCCGTAGAGAATGATCGTTCATTCCCAGTCACTTCCGTAAAAGAAATTGTGGACGGAATTCCTGTTTCTTTTGACCTTAATCAAAACTACCCCAATCCATTTAACCCGACTACCTCTATTGGATATGCGCTCCCCTTCTCCGCTCACGTGAAGCTGACAATTCACGACATTCTCGGAAGAGAAATTGCAACACTCGTAAACGAAGAACAATCGGCAGGATGGAAGGAAGTTGAGTGGAATGCACTGAACGATGCGAGTGGACTTTCCGCTATAGGCGCCCGCCAGCCATCGGTCGGGCTGGGATACGCCTCTGGCGTATATTTTTACAAACTGACAGCTGGAACATTTGTTGTAACGAAGAAAATGTTGTTGGTGAGATGAGAAAAAATGTAGGGAGGGTCATCTGACCTTCCCTAAGACATGGATTGCCCGCTCAACGAGTCGAGATCTTCGACTAGAACGCAAGGCGGACTGATCATCCGTGCCTACAAAAACGAAAAACAATCTGCGATATGGAAAGAAGTGCAATGGATGCTGGTAATTTTACTAGCGGTATATTTTGTGAGAATGCAAACAGAGAATTTTAGAAACGAAATAAACAAGATTGAGTCCACCTTGGAGGTGAGCTCAATCTCATGTAAAAAATAATTTGGAGTATGTATGAAACAGATTTTTATTACGTTTTCCATTTTGTGCATTATCGTTTCACCATCGGTATCACAGGAGACCTGGATTCTTCAGTGGGAAACAATGAATCGAACGTGTCTCGTGGATTTCCCATCATCTCGAACAGGACAAACAGGGCTGCCTGTTGTATTTAATCTGCATCCGTATGATTGGACTGCCAGCCAAACGCGAAATTATCTAAAGATGCATTTGCTGGGTGACAGTGTCGGTTTTATCACTATCTATCCCAGCGCGAGTGATCTCACTCATTGGAATAGCGGTATTTCTGACAATCCCTCTTGGGTAACTCCAAATTCTGATGATGTCGGATTCATATCAAAAATTATTGATTCACTGATTGTGCGATACACCGTCGATACCTCGCGTATGTATTCGTGCGGTTATTCTAATGGCGGGTTTATGAGTTTAAAACTAGCGGGACAGCTTGGGAACAGAATTGCAGCAATTGCAAGTGTTTCGGGTATTCTTTCCAATAGTACTGCGGCATCGTACAAAACGACAAAACCAGTACCTGCATTATTCATCCATGGCACAAGTGACGGTGAGGTTCCCTACAGTGGGGGAAAAACAGGATGGTACTCAGTCGGTCAAACTATAGAATTTATCAGGAATAAAAATCTTTGCTTACTCCCCGCCGAAACACTCTATGTTCCCAATGTAAATCTCACAGATCAATCGACCGTTGAGAAGTATGCCTATCGGTCGTCGACAAATTTATCCAATGTCATTCTCTTCAAAGTGATTGGCGGTCGCCATGTATGGCCTGACGCACCTCCCTTAGGAAGTGTCCCTATCAATAGAGACATCAATGCCTCTCGTGAAATCTGGAATTTTTTCAAACTGTACACAATGTCCAACGTAACGACTTTTCAAGATTTTGGTGATATTATTTCTTCAGATTTCACTCTTTCTCAAAACTACCCCAACCCGTTTAATCCTTCCACAACCATTCGATACTCTTTACCCTCTTCCGCGTACGTAAAGTTAACCATTCACGATATTCTCGGGAGAGAAATTGCAACACTCGTAAACGAAGAACAATCGGCAGGATGGAAGGAAGCTAAGTGGAATGCAACTGGATTTGCGAGCGGCATGTATTTGGTACGAATGAGAACAAATAATTTCGTAGAGACGAAGAAAATTTTGCTGATGAAATGAAAATCTATATAAGAGGATCTATGAAAATAATTGTAGTGGCAGTGTTGCTCATCATCCAATGCATCTCAGCTCAAGGGTATACTCCAATTGGAAAATACACCGGAAAAAATTGGCAACAATGGATCGATACCACCTGGGGCCAGGGAATTTCTACCACTGAAAAACTAGCGATGTTTGATCTCTACTGGAACACTGTCGATCAAACATTCGGCGGATTTGTCAATCAGCAAGTCAATTGGGATTCATTGAAGAATGTCTACCGACCAATGATTGAAGCAGGAGTCAGCCGTGGTCGTTTTTATGGAATCCTTACCCGCTTAACATTGGCATTGAATGAATGGCATGTCTATGCCGTCGATATGGGCATAGACAGTTCGTTTAAGCATTATGGACTGTACGAATATCCTATAACATCGTTTGATTACAAACCAGGGTTACCGCTCTTTGTATCCAATGAACTTTTCTATACATCAAATTTTGGCGCCGGTGTAACAACAATATCAGACAGTATTGCGCTGGTTTATAGCGTCATGCCGAATCATCCATTAGGCTTACTGCCCGGTGATATCATCCTAGGCTATGATGGAATTCCATGGAAAAAACTAATGGAAGAGATCCTTGCGGCTGAACTTCCGGTGATTAAAGGAGGAGCGGTTTTTGGTTCAACACCCACCGTCCATAAGCATGTCGGTATTATGTGTGTAGGGATGAATTGGGGATTATTCGATACCATCGATGTTTTTAAATATGCAACTAAACAAACTGTTCATTTCCCGACATCATTATTAAGTAGTATTAAAAATCCATTTCCCATCGCTACCGAGCAATTACCGGTGAAAGGTGTCCCTTTCCCAAATCTTGCCGCAAAAGAGATGGTCTCCTGGGGAATTCTTGAGGGGACAAACATCGGGTATATCTACACTTGGGATTGGTATGGAGTGCCAACAGGGAACACCCAAACGCAGTTTTATCAGGCAGTAACTGATTTAGTGTTGACAAAAAAAGTGGATGGATTGATTCTTGACTCAAGAACAAATTGGGGTGGCGCTCCTCGATATGCCAATTCGGGATTTAGCATACTTTTTAATGAAGACCCGACTTCGAATTATCAAATTGCGGACAGGGTGCCCGGTAACGATCATTTTTTATTTACCATACGCTCTGCTCCTTCCAATCATTTCTTTACTCCCACATCCTATATTTTCGATCGTCCGATTGCCGTGCTCACAGGACCGAACAGCGGCAGTTCAGGTGATTATAACCCTTTCAGATTGCGCTTTCATCCAATGACGCGATTCTTTGGCAAGCCAACAAACGGTGCATTTACATTTGATCTTTCTCCGGAGTTTACGTATGGAAGTTCGTATTGGTACGCTCTGCCCCGCGCCGCAGTTTACACGAACGTAAATAACGAGGGTTATCTTGATCACCGCGGAAATCCGGTGGATGAAGAGCTCTGGTTGACGCAGGAAGGCGTTGCAAAAGGCGAAGATGCCGTTGTGAAACGGGCGCTTGAATGGATCAACAATGAAGCCCACGCACATTCACCAGCGGTAAACAAAACAACCTTCAGCTGGAACGAATCCGTAAAGCTGAACGTCATCGTCCGCAATCCATTGAGCCATACGATATCACTTCGCGCATTTACTGTACGACAAGATTCGGGTCCTGCAGATACAGCGCAATTCTTTAATGACGGAATGCATGACGATGGTGCAGCAAACGATTCCATCTGGGGATGCTATCTGAAATCGCCGAATGGAAATACAACGTTCGACTATAAAGTTCAATTCAATAACGTAACGACCGGAACATCTCGAACAGTTCTCTACAAGAATGCATTGGTAAGCCCAGTCGAAGAGAATATTAATGTACTTCCGCTAGATTATTCATTGTCTCAAAACTTTCCCAACCCCTTCAATCCATCTACTACAATTCGTTACGCGCTTCCCACCTCCGCTCACGTAAAGCTGACAGTTCACGACATTCTCGGAAGAGAGATCGCGACACTTGTGAATGAAGAACAGTCTGCGGGATGGAAGGAAGCACAGTGGAATGCTTCCGGTTTTTCAAGCGGGGTCTATTTTGCAAGGATGAGTGTGGGTAATTTTATTGGAACAAAGAAAATTTTGTTGATGAAATAAAAACGATGGATCCCACCAGTATGGGGGACTCTATCGTATTCAAAATTTAGAGGATGATAATGGAGACTGTATGAAATCAATCCACCATGTTGTCTTATCTCTCGTGTTTGCCACATTATTGTTCGGCCAAAATCCATCTGACATGTCAACACGCGATGGTCGAATTCATCTTGAACCGAAGGGGTGGAACAAAATCAAACACAATCAACGGACTCACTCTGCAATTGCCGCATCACATCAATTCAAACAATTTCAAGAGCAGCATAGATTTTCTCGTAATGGTGTCGACACAGCATGGATACGATATTTTGCTTCGGGCAACTTTTCGAGCAACGAAGAAGCTGTAAAGATAGCAACCGATTTCATGGGAAACGTAATAGTGAGCGGGACGAGTGATTCGTCATTTACCGGAACTGATTATGTGACGATAAAATTTGATTCAACAGGAGTACAACAGTGGGTCGCACGATACAGTTCTACCGAACATTGGGATGTGGTTGCTTCTATGATAGTTGATACTCAGGGAAATATTTTTGTCACCGGTTCAGGCGGAACAGTCAAATACAATTCCACTGGACAACGTCAATGGACAGTTGAAGGAGATGGAAATTCTTTGGCTGTTGATGGGAAAGGGAATACTTATGTTGGCGGGGCTTCTGGAACAACCAAAATACATCCAACCGGAGAAGTAGTTTGGCGCGTCGATACCGCCTATTGCACTGCAATAACGGTCGATCAATTAGGCGGTGTGTATATCACCAATACAGGTCACATTACTATCGATGTATATTCATATTCATTTATCAAATCATCAAAATACAATAAAAACGGGAAACACCTTTGGACATCATCCTATTATGGGTTGCCGACAAGTAAAAGTTTTCCGGTAGGTATTCACGCTGATATCTATGGAAATGTTTATGTTTCTGGTACGTGCATCGCGCCAGGCGGGTACTATTACTTAGCAGACTATATCTTAATCAAATATGATTCTTCTGGAACGGAACAATGGGTACAAAAGTATAATGGACCCGGCCATGGTGCAGATTTCGCAACTGCATCCTCTATCGATAAATTTGGCAATGTTTATATAACAGGCAGCAGCGTCGGACTTCAAGGAGTCGGCCAATATTATGCAGATTATGCTACTATTAAATATGATTCAGCAGGTATTCAGCAATGGACTGCACGATATAATGGTCCCAGCAATTTTGACGATGTTCCTGAAGAGGTGACAACTGATAATGCAGGTAATGTATACGTCACAGGCAGAGGGGATTGGTCATGCACCACTGTTAAATACAATGTATCGGGACAAGAACTTTGGGCTGCACAAAAGAAAATTACCGTCAACGATTGGGATGTTGGAGTTTCAATTGCCGTGGATAACTCGGGTAATGTTTGTATTATTGCAAATTCAGACTATACAACAATCAAATACAATTCTGCCGGCATACAACAGTGGATCAAAACCTACAAGGGTCCGGGAGATAGTCGTGAAATACTTAATGCATTTACTGTTGATGAGATGGGTAATGTGTATGCGGCCGGTGTAACACAAGACTTTGACAATGATTACCTCCTGATCAAATACAATTCATTGGGGGGCCTGCAATGGGTAGCAACATATGGAAACAAAAACAATAAAAGTGATGAAGCCACCTCACTCATCGTTGACAAGTCGGGTAATATTTACGTGACTGGTAAAAGTGACTCAAGCTGCGTAACAATAAAATTTGACCCATTCGGAAACCAACGATGGCTGGCAGAAATACAAGGGGACTACAAGAATAAATTTCCCTCCATTTTTTTGCATCCAAACGGCAATGTGTACATTCTAGAAACAGGTACTATCGTTTCATATGATCCGCAAGGAAATAAAGTTTTGCAAAAAGATTTCTCTGGATCTACATTTACATTCGATCAAAAAGGAAATTTGTTTGCGGTGTCAGCGGATTACGATTTCGATCAATCATATATAGTTATTACAAAATATGATCAATATGGAAACCTTAACTGGTCAGGAAAAATTGACAGCGCATACTATCACGATTATTATTTCCCAACTGCTGTGGAAACAGACTCATTGGGAAATATTTTCATCACTGGAGGCTTTGAAGATGAAATGTCGTTTTCACAACTTTTTGTTTCAAAATTTGATACAGCCGGCCACTTTCAATGGTTTGCACAACATTCCGACAGTACATTTGGAGATTCACAAGGAAATGCGATTGGGATCACCAATAATGGAAACGTTTTTGTGACTTGTACAAAAAACTCTTATACAAACATTGAGTATATGACATTACTCTATGATGAAGCAGGGACACTTCGTTGGAGCAAAAAGATCGGCGGGATTGACCTCACCATTGATCATATGGATAATATTTATGTCTGCGGTGCCACAGGAACAACAAAATGTAATGTAAATGGAGATATTCAATGGTCGATACCTTTTACTGCAAATCATATAATTCTTGATGACAAAGGGAATATTTTTTTAAGTAAAACTATTACATGGGATGTGGGATCAGGTATCTTGATAGCCAAACTGCAACAAACTCCAACATTTGTTAACACTACACAAATCGAGTTGCCTTCATCTTTTGCGTTATTCCAAAACTACCCCAATCCCTTTAATCCTTCAACGGTGATCAGTTATCAGTTACCAGTGACTAGCAGAGTGAGTATAAAAATATCCGATCTTCTTGGAAGAGAACTTGCAACGCTCGTGAACGAGGAACAATCAGCTGGATGGAAGAAAGTGGAATGGAATGCGAGCAGGTATTCAAGCGGAATATACTTTCTCACAATGTGTGCCGATAATTTTTCTCAAACAAAAAAATTGGTTTTGATGAAATGATATTTCAAGAACGATTTGAATGTAACGACATATTATGAAACGATTTACTCAAAAATATTATTCTTCATTAATCTTTGCCTGTTGTTCTATCTGCTTTTTAAGGTTTTTCAGTAGCTGCGGGCTTCTTACTAATCAAGAGTATGAATTTAGAGAGATTTATACGGACACGACAGAACAGTTCTACTATTCAAAAGAAGCTGTGAATGAATTCTTAACAATGAGACAACGATTTCCTCCTGATTTTTATTCTGATACACTCATGAACTCCGTCGATGCAAAAACCGCAGTTGTTCTCTACATCATTCCCGATTCCATCAATCACAGTACGGATGACAGTGCAACAGCTCGCCACTGGGTAATAAATTCTATTCCGGCGTGGCAGGGAGAAATTATTTTAAAACAAACGGGAACGAACGAGAAGTATTTTCAATTTTTCCGGTCCAACCAAACGTTTACCGTAAGTCAATTGTATTACAGAGTCAGCAAACAAAAATATGCTTCAATTCCCAAACCACCTTCCGTCAAACGATCCTCTTTAATGGAGAATGATTTTTTGACATTTGAAGCTACTTTCAATGTTCGTCCAATTTCAGTACAAACAGTTAAGGAGTTCTCCGAATATGTGTGGACAACATGGAAGATGACGCATACCGGAACAGGTATGGTCTTCAAACCGCATATTATTGATGAAAGAGTCACAACGAATACTGATTCTACCATCGCTTATTCTTTGTACGAAATTACTGGGTATCAATATGACAATAAGAATGAGTATCGGTATTTTGCCAATAAATTGACTTTTAATTTCAACAAACAAAACCGTGCTGTTTCTTTGAACACCAAAACCATTAGAAAATATCAAGAAACGGGTAAATAATTACAGAATAAGACCAGTTTTTCGAAATAATATTCTGCTTGATTCAATAGTTTATTCCATGTACGTTTACATCACTTACGCAATGCCTTTCGTCGGTTCATGCTGCGAATTGAACTTGGGGATCAAAGTTGCAATTCCTTACGTACCACCTCCCTTCTGCCGACCACAGGTATTTTTGAAATTTCGCATGCCATCTTTTCAAGACATAGCGAATCTCTATCCGGTATTTTGAGTCGTGGAGTTACCATGAACGGAAATATTTGTCCGCAATGCGGAAATGTAGTAATGTCATATCGCCAGTTTTTTCGAGAAGCAGAACCGTATAAAATTTCTCTCTGTAGCCACTGTAATGCAAGACTGAAACGTAGCCCAAAAGTATATCTGCATATTGGTGTAATGTCACTTCTTATTGTCGTTATCGGTACACCATTGTATGTGACAATGCTAAAAGCGCATATATCTGACACCATCATTTGGTTTACGATGATTCTCTGTTTTGCCTGCTGGGTATTACTCACAAATTATTTATCCTGGCGCATCATAGGTTGGAAGTTGGTAAATGACTCACCGTAGTCGATATTTTTGACAACGAGGACATATGTTCATCAAACTGCTACTAATTACCTTGGCGATAGCAACAATCACTTCTGCGCTCTGTGCATTTCTTTTTTCCAAACCTGTCACAAAAATTCTCATCCGACTCATTACCGAAGACCTTGCTCCCACATGGAAACGGTATATCACCTTCGCCGTATACGTTGTCGGTATTTCGGGAGGCGTCAGAATTTGGGAAATGGAAAAGTATATCACTCCGGATAAAGATGGGAAACTACTGATGCTAACTTCCGACCGGTGGGTGATAGAAATTTATAAGACGATCGTCGATTCACTGCAAAGCATTGCATGGATGTTGTTGATCTTTTTTTTGTTCGCTCTTCTTGGTTACGTCGTCATTCGAGGATTCGAAGCAAAACGAAATGTAGCCAACTAACGAAAGGAGTTTTTATGTGCCTGAGACCGTGGATTTGCAAATGGGTGCTATATCTCTTTATCGCAAATGTATTCTTCTGTTACAATTCGTGTGTTTTAAATTAAGACGAAATAAAAAGATCCTGTTTCTATTCAAAATAGAACTCGTTAATCTAACATAGCATTGATAAGAAAAACCCCGCTACTCCGCATTATTTTATACCATACCCTAACAACGATAATTTTAATGTTATGCTTTACAGATAAATGTGATTATTCTCATTCGTTTATTTAAACATCTGTCCTTAACGATCCAGCGAACTTTCAAAAATCACAACGCATAAAAATGATTAAAAAATTGTGTGCAAATAACAAGGAAACTTTTAGTTTCGATTTGTATATTGACTCATCATTATATGGATACTCTTTTAATTTCAGGAGCACGGTATGAAACATTTGTTTGCGCCATTACTATTGTTAACCCTTGTTACACTTTCCGTCATCTCACAGCCTAAATATACTATGAACGATATTCACTCGTATGCCAATTCGGAAGAGGTTATTATCAAACACCTGGGTCTCGATCTCTCGGTAAATTTTGAAGCGAAGACTCTCTCCGGAAAAGCCGCTATCACACTGAGACACAAAAAGAAAACTGATGTGCTCGTTCTTGATACCCGCGGACTCACAATCGAAAAGGTAACGCTTAACGAAAAAGAAATTCCTGCAAAATTCTCCCTTGGAAAAGAGGATAAAATATTCGGCAGTCCGTTAACAATTTCGATCACCTCAAAAACCACCCTGGTAACAATCTACTATACAACGTCACCAACCGCAGGTGCTTTACAATGGCTGGAGCCGTCGCAAACAGCGGGAAAAGAAAAACCTTTTTTATTTACACAATCACAGGCTATTCTTGCCAGAACATGGGCGCCATGCATGGATGGACCGGGAGTTCGAATGACCTATTCCGCAACTATTCGAACACGTCCCGATCTTCTTGCTGTAATGAGTGCTGGAAATCCGACAGCAAAAACAACCGATGGAGTTTATACCTTCGAAATGAAACAACCAATTCCCTCCTATTTATTGGCGCTGGCAGTCGGAGATTTAGAGTTTCAATCGCTGGGAAATCGCAGCGGAGTGTATGCTGAACCGAGTGTTATCGCAAAATCGGCGAACGAATTTGTCGATCTTGAAAAAATGATTGCCGCTGCCGAAGAATTATATGGTCCGTACCGGTGGGAACGATATGACCTTCTTGTGCTTCCCCCAAGTTTCCCCTTTGGAGGAATGGAAAATCCCCGCTTAACATTTGCAACGCCAACCATTCTCGCCGGCGACCGTTCATTGGTTGCACTTGTTGCGCATGAACTTGCCCATTCCTGGTCCGGAAATCTTGTGACCAACGCAACCTGGAACGACTTCTGGTTGAATGAGGGATTCACGGTTTATTTTGAACAGCGCATTATGGAAAAATTATATGGGCGTGAACATTCAGAGATGCTTGCAACGTTGATATTGAAAGATCTCAAATCAACTATCGCATCGTTAGGTACCTCAAACCCTGATACCAAATTAAAATTGGATCTTGCGGGAAGAGATCCCGACGAAGGAGTTACGGACATTGCCTATAATAAAGGGTATTTCTTTTTACGATTGTGCGAAGAAAGCATTGGCCGCGAACGATGGGATGCATTCTTAAAAAAATATTTTAATGAACATGCGTTTACACCGATGACAACTGAACTGTTCCTGGAAAATCTGGAGAATGAGTTCAAAATAAAAGCAAATACAAACTTAGCGGATAAACTAACGATCAATTCATGGGTATATTCACCGGGATTGCCCGAGAATTGCCCCCAACCGAAATCAAGTGAATTTGAAAAGGTTTCTGCGCAAGTACATGCATTCAACAGCGGGACTCCTGCTACACAACTAAACACACAAGGGTGGACAACTCATCATTGGCTTTATTTTCTGAGTAATCTTCCCGATTCCATTCAGTTGGAGAAAGTAATCGAACTGGATTATGCATTTTATTTTACCCGATCCGGCAATTCCGAAATCTTGTGTGAATGGTTTCAACGCTGTATCAAGTCGGATTATGAGACTGCATTCAGACCAATGAATACTTATCTCATAAATGTGGGCCGAAGAAAACTGGTCAAGCCGCTCTACACAGAACTGGTCAAAACGGAAAAAGGAAAAGCTTGGGCAAAACAAGTGTACGAAAAAGCCCGTCCCGGCTATCATTCGGTCACCTACAATACAATCGACGGCATTTTGAAATAAAAAGACGAACCACATAAACACAAAGTTCACGTAGAAGTACTATGTTTTTCTCAGTGTTTATGTGATTAACCTGCAAATTCAAAAATGAAAATATTTTTTCTTCCCCTTTTTTTTATTCTTTGTTCCTGCAACAATCAACCAAAACCATCTTCAGCAAATACATCTTCTGATTCCCTGAGTATTCATAACAAATGGATTGAACGATCATACCTTGTCGGTAAACAATTCTACAATGTTTACACTCCCGGCTGGGAAGGTGCCAATGGTGCTATCGGCGATGCCTATTTATTCAAAGCAACGAATGATTCCCTTTTATTGCAGAGATACCTCAATCAATTCGATCTACTACAAATGAATAATGGTACTTGGGTAGACGATCGGGCGTGGATCTGTCTTGCAGAATTATATTGGTGGGAATTTTCCGGCCGAAAACAGAATCAATGGGTAAACGATGCCGTCCGGCGATACGTTGATGCACGCAGTGAAGGAAGGCTCTCCAATCATGAAGGATTTTGGAGCTGGTATAATTATCCATCCAACGCAAATGTGAATGAAGCAATCATCACCAATAGTAATATGAATCAAATGGTGAATGTCGCTTGCAAGCTATTTGAAGCGACAGGAGATCGGCGATTCCTTGATGATGCGCTTAAAGTGTGGAACGGAGATGGTAAAATCCCCGGAATTGAAAAAATATTTTATCGTGGTAACGGAATCTGGCAAGGGAAAGGAGGACTTGCTGCATTTGGGAAACAACTTCCATGGGAATCGGCAAGCTATTTATCGGTACTGACATCGTTATATCATGCAACGAAAGATCCCAAGTATAAAACAATCGCGGTTGCTTCTGCAAAACATATTCTCGATCCGAAGAACAAATGGATCGATTCGATTGATTGTTATCAAATTCATATGGATGGCAACGGTGCTTTTGTCCATTTTTTACTGGATGCATACGAAATTGCACCGGAAGAGCTTAGCATGATCCCTGCCTTTATTGAGAAAATGCTAGAACATGTCTGGACGAATAATCATGGTAAAGCGATAGTACAACTCCATCGTGAATATGATCATGCAATTCGAAACGGATGGAATCCTCACGGTGGTGAAGATGGTTATGGTGTTGATCAGGTTGGAACCGTGCATGCTCAATCACAGGCATTGCGAGCTTTTGGCGTGTTTACCTATTTCCAAAATAAAGTCAAATCAATAAAATAATCATCGTATCATCGATATTGCTTCTGCAATGAGATGATTCAGATATACCAGCGGTAAATAGGCTGCAAATCCAATAATAATCCCTTTACGCAGCATGTTGGTTGATATTATTCGTTCTTTATGAACTTTCATAAGTAGATAGATGGTGAAAGGAAGATTACACGCAACTGCTGTAACAGCTCCTGGATTATACATTCCTAAAAAAAACAATCCGCTGAAATGCGGCATCAATGCATTCCAAAAAATGATCGAGAGCAGAATTACCATTGCGAATATTTTTCGTTCCGTTAATTCTCCCTTCAAACAATAGAATAAGAATAGAAGAGGAATGAGCGTTACTTGTGCGAGAGAAATATAGAGCTGCTTTGTCGAAAACTGCAAATGTTCAAGCAACCAGATTTTTTCTCTCAGCATCGGAAGGTGCACGGACATCCACTGAGGCATTGTTAACGCTTCTTCCATATTGTGAAACACAAGAATGATTGGGATAAGCAAACACATTCTTTTTATATCGGTGGATTTCCATGAAGGATTTCGAAGTGTCTTGTGTTCCATGAGGCGGATGAAATATCTGAGATACAAAGATTGTTGAGCTACACTGATTTCATTTTAATAATGACATCTTTTTTATTTGTATTATCCCTTCACATTGTAGCTGTGCAAAATATGTTCCACTCGGCATTTTCGAAGCATCAAATGTTGTAGAATAATACCCTGCGTCTAAAACTCTACTTACCAGTGTTGTTATTTCTTTTCCTGCAACGTTGTAAATTTTTAAAGCAACATAACTTGTTGTTCGCGTCCGAAAGTTAATGACTGTCGATGGATTAAATGGGTTCGGATAATTCTGTTCTAGCAAGAGCTGATTCGGTACAGTTGTGCGTAGTTTCGATACGCTCATTGGTGCCACGATGACTGTGAACGAAACAATGACGCTCTTTGTCGAAACACCATCGTTATATGTTACGGTAAGTGTTGAAATCGAATCAGTTGTCGCAGCGGTCGGTTTATAGGATAGATAAATTCTTCGCGTACCGCCGATTTCAATGCTACTGATCGAATCACTCAAAGAATAAAATGAGTTACTAAAGACTGTCGATGTTATTTTTAATGGAGCGTTCCCTGAGTTTGCAAAAGTCAAATAAAGACCTGTCTCATTCCCTACGATCACATTTGTATGAATAACTTTCATTGGAGAAACAATTAATTTCGGTGCAGTTACAATGGTCGCTGTACCCGCAAAATTGTTAATACGGTCGACAAATTCCGGATGATCAATAAACGGGTTCCTGTTCCCTTGAAATTGTTGAACACCATCATTTCTTTTTTTTGATTTCGGAGTCGGCGGGAATCGTTTGTTCCAATCACGAAATACTGCTTCCTGGTAAGGACTTTCAGCCCAAAAACTTCCGTAATTGTTAGGATATCGCGTGATAAAATAAAGCATCGCACGAGCACAATCCCCCTTATGTTGGTCTCTTGGTTCAAACACAATTTGACCGCCATATCCGGTTCCATACTTCGATCCTCCAACGTTCCACGTTGAAGTGACCACAACACCAAACGGATAATTACTCCGTTTTCCATTTGCCGCCTCATCGGTGGAAAAAAGATGATTCAAATCCGACACCATAGGGTCGAGACTGCTGAATTTACTTTGTGGCCAGGTGTGCTCACAATTGAAATTATTTGCGGTTGCATCTGCCCGTGTTGCAAATTTAGCTTTTCGCCCTGTATAAATACATTCTACTGAATCTAGACCGTTATTACTGTCCATATTGCCATACATTTTATCCCGCGCAAAAGTGTATCCAAGCGCTACCTGCCCTTTCGAGGCAATTGCAGTGAGAACAGTCTTCAAAGGTTCGCCCGATTTTCCTTGAGTCGTTGCGTAGAGTGGTTCTGAATATTTTTTCGTCCCGCTTAGAGGAACAATGACAGAACCCGAACTGAGATTTGTTTCGATGAAAACAAAATCATTATAGGAAAGATTATGGATCGATGAAAAATAGATCCATGTCTTAACACTGTCTTTTGCTTTTAAAATACAACTGGTATCCTTGATGGAAAAAATATCGCTATAGATATTGATATCTGGAATTTCAATCTGAGTTACAGTGCTATTGACAATCCACAGAGCAATACTATCTTTCGATGATGTCAATGAAGAATCAAAAACTATTGCCGAAGGATTTGTATACACAGATTGCGAATATATCCTTACCGGCACGATCAAACAAACCAACACCAACAAACGAATGCTTTTAATAATTATTTTCACCTATCGCGCTTCCAATTGTTGAACTGTCATTTCACTTTCATTCCCTAGCCTGTCTATTGCAGAGATCGAAACAGCCGAGAGCACTTCAGATGTTTCCGTGATCTTCACTTCCCCGTTTCGGTTACGAGATTCTTTCTTTGAAATTCTGGAAACCGGTGCAGTGAATGTACTATCATATTTATTCAAAATAGAATAATTCCACACCTTATTATACTGATAATAAACAATTGTCCGAAAAATATCGCTCGCATTTTTATGAGAGATAATGATATGAAGGGTATCATTAGTGATTGACGACGAGACGACAGGTGATAATGGAGCTGTATCATCAAGCCATGGTGAGGGTGGAACGATTGCTTGATTCTGGTATGGACCTTTTTTCAACACTCCATTAATAGCACTACTGTCCCGCATGAATGCTTTCATGCTAAAATGGACGTGACCGGGTGCATCAGAAACAATCCCTCGCGTAATCATAATCTGATTAAAAATCTCATCCGCCGTCTTTTCCTCTCGCGGTCTATTAATAATCATGCCGGGCCAAAGGTTTCTTTGCATGGTATTCTCTTTTGCCCACCACCCAAGCAATACGGGAAAACTTTGCGGGATTTGGTTGATTGGCCAATATAATTGAGGCGTAAAATAGTCGATCCAACCATTATTTAACCACAAACGAGCGTCAGCATAAAGCATATTGTATTGATCATATCCGGCAATCGAAGGAGGATTTTTGGGGCGCCATATTCCAAACGGACTTAATCCGAATTTCACATACTTTTTTTCTGATTTAATTCCTTTATACACTCGTTCAATAAACGCATTAACGTGTGACCGTCTCCAATCTTCCCGTGTGATGGAGCTATCTCTTTTTCTGAATGCTTCCCATTGTTCATCGTCAGGAAATTTTCCGTCATTGTATGGATAGAAATAATCGTCAAAATGTATTCCATCAACATCATATCGCTTTACCACATCCATCACCACCGCATAGGAAAGATCTTGGGTTTCTTTGTTCGAAGGATCAAGCCAATACATTCCATCATTAATTTTTTTTGCCAGATCAGGACGTTTCTTCACGATTGAAGAATCTGAGATTTCATTTCCGCGAGTCAAGAGTGCACGGTAAGGATTGAACCACGCGTGTAGTTCTATACCCCGTTTGTGTGCTTCATCAATCCAAAATTGGAGAGGATCATAGAAAGGATCCGGTGCTTTCCCCTGGACTCCGGTAAGATAATACGACCATGGTTCCAACGAACTTACATACAATGCATCGCAATGCGGTCGAACTTGGAATACAACAGCATTCATGTTCAACGCAACAACAGTATCAAGAATTGCCAATGCTTCACGCTGCTGTTCTTCAGTCGTTAATCCCGGTTTACTAGGCCAATCGATATTTCCAACGGTTGCCACCCACACTCCGCGAAATTCCCGTTCTGCCCGTGGAATTGTCTGGCTAGAAGTTCCTGAAATTGGTCGAATAGTGCTGCAACCAAAGAATGAAATTGAATAGAATGATATTAGGATAAATAAAACAGATATTCTTTTCATGAAACCTCCAGAAGAACATTCAGCAATGCAATAACGCCAAAAAACCAATATTTCCAATCATAATTTACCATCGATTCTAACCAAATCAAAATGTAAAAAGGAAAGTAACAAAGGCTTTTGTATACGAGATCGCCAACCTTCGATACACACATTCCTGCATAGAGTCCGGCAGATAGAGGCGAGATTAAAAATATAATCAGATTTTCATAAGGATGGATGGTGAAACTGTAATCTTCTAGAGATAACAAAATCTCTTGTATTCGAGGTCGGCGACCTCGAATACAATTCATTGGAATGAACTACACTTTTTTTCTTCCTGCAACATCCACAACAATTGGCGAAAAAAATATTGCGTCAGGATTGGTGCGATGCGCCATCCAATCGGCAAGCATTGCGTCACCTTGAGACTGCGTCATCAAGTGTTTGTCCACCATATGCTGAATATGTGTGGAGAAAAACCGGTGTCCCCATTCCATGATAGGACTCTCAGGTCCTCCTGCATTTGAATGCGGAGCGTAATCAATCGTCTGCATATTGTATTTTTTAAACCATTCGGGTATTTTTCCGGTGATGTACGGATCGCCGCCGACAGTGTGATAGTACGCTCGCACAACATCGGCCATTCCGTCAAACGCACCTCCGCGGGGAAACAAGGATAATCCTTCATAGTAATAGTCCTGAATGGCGATGATGCCGTTCGGTTTCAGTGCGCTAAGAAGCTGCGTGAAAAATTTTTCTGGTTGTGAAACAAAGGCAATCACCCACCGCACAAAGATCAGATCGAACTGCTGTTGAGGAAGTACAACGTCTTCTGCCGTTCCGTTCATGACATGAACATTTTTCCACTGTTTCTCTTTTATCTGCTGTGCAAACCAATCCAGAAACATTGTTGAAGGCTCCAAGGCTGTGACGGCGCCGCTTTCGCCTATGCGTTCACGAAGTTCGAATGAAACAAAACCGGGTCCCGCACCGACATCAAGACAGTTCCATCCTTTCCCGACTCCGAGTCTGTCGAAAAATGCATTCGTATTGGAACGCCAGACACTGTGCTGAAACTGCAGCCGGTCAAACTCAGCCTGATTAACTCCTAGAAGGTATTCGGTATTATATTGGGGCATAAGAAATAATGTTTCAATGTTTTTAAAAACAGAAAGACGACCCGAAGGTCGTCACTCTGTGTAAGTTACCATGATGTCAGATAATGAAAGGTCATCTCTATAAAAAAACGTTATCCTTTCTTAAATTCCGAAACCAATTCCTGCATCACTTTTTTAGCATCGCCGAATAACATTTTCGTATTCGGTTCATAGAAGAGAGGATTTTCAATCCCCGCAAATCCGGTCGCCATCGATCGCTTCATCACGATCACCGTTTTCGCTTTATCCACATTGATAATTGGCATACCGTAGATCGGACTTCCTTTATCGGTACGGGCGGCAGGATTAACAACGTCGTTTGCTCCGATCACAATACAAACATCCACTGTATCCATTGTCGGATTAATTGCATCCATTTCGTAGAGTTGGTCGTACGAAACGTTTGCCTCTGCCAGTAACACATTCATATGTCCCGGCATTCTTCCCGCGACAGGATGGATAGCAAAATCGACTTTAATTCCCCGTTTTTCTAACTCATCGCTCAATTCTCGAACGGTATGTTGAGCTTGCGCTACTGCCATACCATATCCGGGGACAACAACCACACGTTCAGCCTGTTCAAGAACAAATTTCGTATCCTCAATGCCAAACCGCGTAATTGGACGATCTTCATGGAGCTTTGACGTATCCACTTGCGGACTTCCGACAGCACCAAAGAGAACATTCGCGAATGAACGATTCATTGCCTTACTCATGACTATGGAAAGTATAAAACCGGATGAACCATCTAGTGATCCGGCAATGATCAACACTTTATTATCAATGGCAAAACCTGTTGCAGCCGCAGCAAGTCCTGCATACGAATTCATCAACGAGATCACCACTGGCATATCGGCTCCACCAATCGGGAGAACGATGAAAATTCCGATCAGGAATGATAAAGCAATCATCGTATAGAATACGGTTGCATCATACGGTGAGAAAATAAGATAAACAAACATTCCCACTGTGATCAAAAAGAGAGTGATATTGACAATATTTTGTCCTTTATAAGTAATAGGAGCACCTTTGATCATTTCGTTCAATTTTCCAAACGCCATTAAGCTTCCGGTAACGGTTAATGCGCCAAAGAGAACCTCAAACCCCAACGCACTCATCAGTCCGTTAGTGATTTCTCCATGATAACTTTTTTCTATATATTCGTTTATTCCAACTAACACTGCGGCAAGCGCACCAAAAGCATGCGAAAGTGCAATTCGCTGCGGCATGGCTGTCATAGGCATGAAGATGGACATCGCCGCTCCGATCACCGAACCGATTGCAATTCCTGCGATGATCCATTCCCACGTAATAATTTTCCCGCTAACAAGTGTTCCCACAACGGCCATAAACATACCAATTTCTGCAAGATGCATTCCGCGTCGTGCCGATTCTGGGTGGCTGAGTCCTTTAAGACCCATGATGAAGAGAACTGAAGAAGCGAGGTAAACAAGTTCCATATAATAATTCATGACTTTCTCTCCTTCTTCTTGAACATCTTCAACATGCGCTCCGTGATCATGAATCCGCCGACTACGTTGATCGTCGCAGCGGTAACAGCGACAAATCCCAGAAGGTGACTGATATCGGAATGCTCACCCCCACCGGCAACACCAGCGACAACGAGTGAACCGACAAGTGAAATACCGGAGATGGCATTTGTCGCAGACATCAACGGTGTATGAAGCGTGGGTGTTACTTTCTTAATGATCTCAAACCCGACAAATCCTGCCAGGATGAGAATGTAGATAAGTTCTATTTGCATGTTGTCTCCTTAAAGTAAATCTCAAAATATTCTACGCCGAGTAGACGGCACAATATGTAATTATTATTTCTCATTTTTTTTAGGAATAAAGTTCGGATGAACGATCTTTCCTCCGTGGGTAATTAAACAGCTCTTAATGATATCATCATCTAATTTCAGATCGAACTGCTTTGTCTCTTTATTCCAGAATTCATCCAACAGGTTAAACAGGTTGTTGGAATACATCAGACTGGCATTCATGGCAACTCGTGCCGGCATGTTTTTTATTCCGATGATCTTCACTCCGTTTTTCTCAACAATTTTTCCGGCGACCGCCCCTTCAACATTACCTCCCGTTTCTACAGCAAGATCGACAATCACACTTCCCGGTTTCATTGCTCCGACCATTTCTTTTGTGACTATGACGGGTGCTTTTCTTCCAAACACTTGCGCCGTGGTAATCACAACATCTGCTTGCGCACAATATTGTTTCATCACATCGCGCTGTTTCTTCAACTGCTCTTCTGTCAACGCCTTTGCATATCCCTGTGCAGTTTGGCCAGTTTCGCCAAGATCAACTTCCACAAATTTTGCTCCGAGTGATAATACATCGTTCTTTGCAACAGGACGTGTATCGAAAGCGTCAACCTTTGCACCAAGGCGTTTTGCTGTAGCAATTGCCTGAAGTCCAGCAACGCCTGCACCAATGATAAAGACTTTGGAAGGCTGGATCGTTCCTGCCGGCGTCATCATCATCGGGAAAATTTTCTGGATATGATTCGCAGCAACAATCACCGCAGCATATCCCGCCAAGCTTGCTTGTGAACTTAACGCATCCATCTTTTGTGCACGTGTTGAACGGGGAATCATTTCCATGGAAATCGCAGAGATATTTTTCTTTGCAATTTCAGTTATCAGTTTTGATTCGTTAAACGGATCAAGATAACTAATATGGATCGCTCCTTTTTTAAGCAATGCTAACTCTTTTGATTCCGGCTTACGCAGACGTAACACAATATCGCCTGATGCAAACAGCTTCTTTCGATTCTTTTCAATTGATGCTCCGGCTTTTTTATACTCTTCATCGGTGATGCCTAAAGATGCTCCAATCCCTGCTTCAACATGGATTTTCGCCCCTTTTTTCACCAATTTTTCGACTGTCAACGGCAAAACCGGTACACGCGTTTCAACAGCCGAATTCTCTTTTGGGATAGATATAATCATAATGTTTTCACTTTTGTAAATTTTGGGGTGAGACTGTGGTTAATTCATTTAATGGTACAATATTCTTTTTAACACTATAAGCAGTTGTATCCGGAACCGATTGGAAGGAACGATACAATGGAACGGCACCTGCATCGTGCTGCGTCATTGGAGGAATTCCCAGAATCAATTCGATTGTCTTCAACACTGATGTTGTTGTATAATGTCTGCTATCCACGAATTTTCTTTTACTATAGGGACTGATAATAAACATTGCTGAACGGTGTGCATCGACATGATCAGAACCGCCATTGGCACTGCTTTCCAGTACAAAGATAGCAGACTCTTTCCAATACTTGCTATGAGAAATCCTCTCAACCAATTTTCCTAATGCAAGATCATTATCCGCTACAAATGCATTTTGCGATTTGATTCTGCTGACCCTGCCATTCGTATGGTCATTTGGAAGTCTGATCAACGATAGCCGTGGAAGTGAATCCCCTCTTTCATAATTATCGAATTCTTTCATCCACGCTGCAATTCTCGATGTATCACTGTAGTTCAAATCCCATCCTCGGTAAATAGGAGACGTAATATTGAATAATCTTTTTGCGAGTGGAATAATTTCTCCGCGCGTGGATGCCTCTTCGTCGATGAACATTCCATAATTTCTCACCGTGAGATTAATTTTTTTAGCGGCGTCCCAGAGATATCCACTTTTCGGCGAAGCAATTCCATCATGCTCATAATTATAAACTCCCCCTCTTCGTCCGAATAATGTCGGAACAGTTTTTTCCGTATAATCGGTAGAGTAAGCGCCGACACTCCATTGCATTCCGTTGACACTGTTCTGACCATTCGCATAGAAATTGTCAAAAAGGACAAACTCTTCCGCAAGCGATTGATGATTGGGAACAACATTCTTGCCGTATTTTGCAAATAATGTATCACCGTTTCCAATAATCATGTCTCCGAAGAGATCATCATATGAACGCATTTCTTTTATGACATAGAATAGATATTTGATTGGAGATTTCTTACTATCAGCAACAGAGTGAGGTATTGGATTATCTGCATTCCAATCAGAAAAAGATTGTTCACGCGTATAAGGATTGTTCGACAAAACCGCAGAGGTATATTCCTCTAACTCCTTATCAGAGGGAACCGGTATAAATGACAGCGTTCCTTTGAGATATTCAAACACGTTCTCTTTGTTTAAATTTTTCCCTGAAGTCTCTCCTCGTCCATTCGCCACAATCAGAACAGAATCAGCACATTCAATTGCCGTTGGATACCATCCAACAGGAATAAACCCTTTTACAACACTTTTTCCAATTGTCACAATTTTTACAACTGCAACTGCGTTATTATCTGCAAGAGCAACATACAATGTGGAATCCCCTTGTCCCATCGCTAGTGCGTTTGGAGTGGATCCTATGGGTGAACCAACTTTCAATGCTACATCAATAATTTCCTCAACAAGAAGTGTTTGCAGATTGATCACTGAAACGTTATTTTCTCCGGAGTTCGATACAAAAAGATGCGTTCCCTTCTTGTTCATCACCATCGCCGAAGGATGATTCCCAACTTCAATCTCTTTTATACTGACAAGGTCATCAGCATGAACAACAGCAACCTTTGCACTTCCCCACTCGCTCACGTATATAAGTTTTCGCACTTCATCAAGTACACATGAATAGAGTGGTGATGAAAATTCCAATGTTTTTTCAATGGTATTGCTATAGGCATCAAGCTTATATAATGCTGGCGTTATTCGTGATACAGTATAAATTTTATCCCCTTCGGAAGTGATTGCCAATCCGGTTGGCGATATAAATGCTGCGGGTGCTTCTTCAGCCAGCTTAATGGAATTCAGATACCATGCAGAATCGTTATGAAAACCATATCGATACACCTTGTTATCATTTCCTGCCGTTACAAAAAAATAATCTCCGTAGGGTCCCCACGCAGCTCCCATCCAGGATTTTCGAATCGGAAGTGTTTGCATAATTGAACGATTTGTAACATTCACTATAGAGAGTGTTTGCTGATAGTAACCGCTATTCACAACAACAAGTGATTTTTTATCGGGAGAGAGAGCCATTCCAAGAGGAAACTCGCCGGTTGATATTGATGTACCGGCGGGAGTAAGGAAATGTCCGTTCGGAAGCCAACGATTACTGGCATGATCATTTTGCGTCGATTGTTTCTGTGAAGTATATGAAGTACAACCACAAAGGAAGAGACACAATACACTGAGAAAGAGTTGTTTCATTGAACCAATACGTTTTAAAAGATAGTGCTAATATAGCAATCTTCTCCGCTGTGAGCAAGGTGAAGATTGAGGTCTAAAAATGGGATCGGTTGAAAGTCAGCGGAGATTTTGGTAAGTTATTGCTGAGTATTTTCAATCACATCAACGGAACTTGCACGCCTATCGCCGCTGTTTTCAAAGCGTCTGCGCAGGCCAGTGGTCAAACGAACGAATGTTTCCAATCTTCTCCACAGTCATACATCAAGATCCTCGTCACAAGGAATTTGAGCAACAAACACTCCCTCACATGGAAGTACTGTATAATTATGGTATTCGAATGACGGGAAACAAAGAAGATGCCAGCGACTTATTGCAGGAGACTTTTTTAAAGGCGTACCGTTTTTGGGACAAGTTTGAACAAGGAACGAACTTACGGGCCTGGTTGTTTAGGATTATGAAAAATACATACATCAACCTTTACCGGAAAGAAGCCAAAGAACCGGATAAAGTTGATTATGATGAGATTGAAGGATATTACAATCTCATCCGCGACCAAAACAGCGATGACAACGATCTTCAGGAAAAAATATTCGGTCAGTTACTCGATGATGACGTTTCAAAAGCACTGGAATTGTTGCCGGAAGAATTTCGAACAGTAGTGATTCTTTGTGATATTGAAGGATTGGCATACGAAGAGATCGCAGAATTCCTTCAAATTCCTGTTGGTACGGTTCGGTCTAGATTGCATCGGGGAAGGAAACTGTTGTACGCCAGATTATACGATTATGCAAAAAAACGCGGCTTCATCAAAAAAGAGGCGAATGATTAATTGAAACAAAGGTGCTCCAGTGAAATGCAGTGAATTTAAAGAATGTGTATGCGAAATTGTTGATCAACGTTTGTCCGACGAACGAACAAACGAATTAATGCAGCATGCGCACGTATGCCCTCATTGCAATTTTGAATTCAAGTCAATGCAGGCAACAAAGAATGTTGTCCATTCAAAATTACAACGCCAAAGCGTCCCGTCCGAAGTATATTACTCTATTATCAATGCTACATTGAATTCTTCGAATAGTTCCTGGTTTAGGAAACTCTTCGGCTTCCAATTGAATCCGGCAATAGCGCTTGTGGCTGTTGCTGTGGTAGCGATTGGGATCTATTCATTATTCATTCCTTCTACTCCTGGAATGGCGGATGAAGCAAATATCATTTCGCAATCATTAAAAAATTATCAAGCAGTAATCGGCGGATCGATTAAACCGCAGCTTGTCAGCACAGAAGATGCCGTCCGTTCATTTTTAGCAAAAGAAGTTGGGTTCGATGTGAATGTTCCGAAGATGAAAGGGTGCAGTTCCTGCGCCGGTAGGTTATCGGAGATTGACGGAGTGAAACTTGCCCATGTTATCTATCAGGTTGACGAAAAAAATATTATCTATATCTATCAAGCATCCATGAGTGATGCAATGGATGGAACGACCATCGGATTACCGAATGATGCTCGAGAGGAACTGAAGAAAACAGATTGGTATGTTCGAGAGCTTGCTAATAACATGACGCTGGTAATGTGGCGTTATAAAAACACACTCTGCTCCGCGGTCAGCGGAATGAAAAAAGATGAAATGATCGCACTCCTTACCGAAAAGGAATTGAAGTAATGAATTATGTTATCACCGCACTCTTCGCACTATCACTGCTTAGCTGCCAATCAAAAACCGAACAACAGTCCAATAATCAACAAGCCTCCTCTCAATACAGGGAAAATGTCTCTCTCTTGTTGACCAATAAACAGCCTAATGGCGAGCAGGCACCAGACTTTACATGGTACAATCAAGATGGAAAACAGGTTTCATTTGTTGAATATTCTAAAGGAAAAGCTGTCCTTGTTAATTTCTGGGCGACGTGGTGTGGACCGTGCGTTAGAGAAACTCCAGACCTTGTAGAGCTAAGTAAAGAATATGCGTCACAAGGTATAGCATTTATCGGTATCTCAGCTGATCGGGGTGACGATGCAATGGATCTTGTCTCAGAGTTTGTCAAAAAATATCAGGTGACATATCCTATCGTGATAGATAACGGAAATCTTGAAGAGGCCTTTGGAGGATTGAGGGGATATCCCACAACATTTTATATTGATAGAAGTGGAAAGATCGTAAAAAAGATGATTGGCATGCAATCGAAGGAGAAGTTTGCTCAGGAACTCAAATCAATTCTTTAATCCCCTTTTTATTTTTTCATTAAAATAAAAAAGCCAAGCTTATCTATGACCCTTTGGGCTGCATCACACTCTCCATTAGAGGCTGTTGCTTCCTTCTCTACGAGTCGTAGACTCTACGAACCGTAGGCCGGACTGGCAGGATTGTCTAACTTTTAGTATTAGTTTCTACAAGAGAGATAATAAAAAAGCCAAGCTTACTGCATCACACTCTCCATTAGAGGCTGTTGCTTCCTTCCGGACCTGGCAGGATTGTCTAATATAAAGTTGTACAGGGCTTGGCAATTTCTAAAACTATCGTAGTGGAGCTGATCGGGATCTCCGCCAAATGCGGAAGCGTCTACGGCGCAGAATTCTTTTGAGCTTTACTGTGGAGCTGATCGGGATCGAACCGACGACCTATTCGTTGCGAACGAATCGCTCTCCCAAACTGAGCTACAGCCCCAATTCTTGTATCAAAGATACGAAAAATTGTGAGAGAGTTCAAATCTGCTTTACATTTCTCTATTTTTTTTGTACCAATCAATCGCTTTTACTAATCCATCCTTCAACGACACTGTTGCTTTCCATCCGAGCGCATTGATTCGGGAAACATCCAACAATTTTCTCGGTGTCCCGTCCGGTTTTGTTGCGTCAAACTCCAATACGCCTTGATAACCAACAATTTCTTTGATCAGTTGGGCAACTTCAAGAATTGTCACATCTTCACCGGTGCCGATATTCACAAACTCATTGCCATCATACGTGTTCATTAAAAAGATACACGCATCGGCCATATCATCAACATACAAGAACTCGCGCCGGGGTTTTCCGGAACCCCATAATACTACTGATGGGTGATTTTTTTCTTTGGCTTCGACAAATTTTCTGATCAATGCTGGCAACACATGGGAATTTTGAAGATCAAAATTATCGTTTGGTCCGTACAGATTCGTCGGCATTACAGAGATATAATTCGTTCCGTATTGGCGGTTGTATGATTTCGCCATCTCAATCCCGGCAATCTTAGCTATAGCATACGGCTCATTGGTCGGTTCAAGTTTACCATCCAGTAAGTAGTCTTCTTTCATCGGCTGAGGAGCCAGCTTTGGATAAATACATGAACTGCCAAGGAAGCAAAGTTTTTTCGCGCCGTTCAAGTATGAAAAATGAATCACATTGTTTTGCACGGCAAGATTCTCATAGATAAACTCCGCTGGATACGAATTGTTCGCATGGATTCCGCCAACTCTTGCAGCAGCAAGAAATACATACTCCGGTTTTTCCTGTTCAAAGAACTCTTTTACTTCAGCTTGATCAGTTAAGTCAAGCTCTGTGTGCGTTTTATAGAGCAGGTTCGAATATCCTCGTTCTTGAAGAAGACGAAGGATTGCAGATCCTACTAATCCTCTATGGCCGGCTATATATATTTTTGAGTTTTTATCCATTGATCAAAGTTTTAATAGCATCACATAAAGGCACAAAGAATTAAAAAACTGCGAGATTTACTTTTAAGAAAAAGATGCCGCAAACTGGAGGTTCGCAATACTTTTTCCTTTGTGTCTTTGTGTGACGGTTTTAATATCCCCGTTTTTTCACCAGTTCATAATCTGCTTTGGCCATTAAGCGGGCAAGATCAGCAAATTTTGTCGTCGCTTCCCATCCCAGCTTCTGCTTTGCTTTTGAAGCATCACCGATCAACAGGTCTACTTCAGTTGGACGATAGTATTTAGGATCTACTGAAACCAATACCTTACCTGTTTTCTTATCAATTCCTTTTTCATTCTCTGCTGCACCTTCCCAGCGAAGTTCTATTCCAAGCTCATTGAATGCAGCCTCCACAAACTTTCGAACTTCATGGGTTTCCCCGGTTGCTAAAACAAAATCTTCCGGTTTATCAAGTTGGAGCATCCTCCACATTCCTTCAACGTACTCTTTCGCAAATCCCCAGTCACGCTTTGAGTTTAAGTTACCAAGGGTCAATGTATCCTGAAGACCAAGTTTAATCTTTGCCGCTGCCATCGTAATCTTTCGTGTTACAAAGGTCTCTCCGCGACGGGGAGATTCATGATTAAACAAAATACCGTTGCAGGCAAAGATGTTATACGCTTCACGGTAGTTCACTATGATCCAGTATCCATATAATTTGGCAACACCGTATGGACTTCTTGGATAGAATGGAGTTTTTTCTGTTTGTGGAATTTCTTGAACTTTTCCGTAAAGCTCACTCGTGGAAGCTTGGTAAAATTTTGTGGTAATTCCTGTTTCACGGATTGCGTCAAGGAATCGAAGTGTTCCTACTGCGTCAACTTCGGCTGTGTATTCCGGCACTTCAAAGGATACTTTCACATGGCTCTGTGCGGCAAGGTTATAGATCTCATGCGGCTCGATCTTTTCCAGCAAACGGTTAATGTTGCTCGTATCGGTTACATCGCCGTAATGCAGAAAAAATTTTGACCCGGCAAATTTCGGATCATTATAGATATGGTCGATGCGACCGGTATTGAACGAACTACTCCGGCGGATCATCCCATGGACTTCGTATCCTTTTTCAAGAAGCAACTCTGCTAAATATGATCCGTCTTGTCCTGTGATTCCTGTGAGTAATGCTACCTTTGCCATGATTAGTTTTCCTTATGATTCCAATATTCTAAAAGATCGGTTAATGTTTTTTTCAGCGGAATTTCTGCCTTCCACCCAATCGAGTGATTGATGGCACTTGCATTGCCGGCAAGCAATTGAATATCATAACCACGCAGGCGTTTTGGTTCAACATTCAATTCAAATTTTTCTCCAAGAATTTCTTCATATAATTTTATGATCTCTTCAATTGCAAAGATCTTCCCGGAACACAAATTAAAAATATAATTATGCTTATTGTCAATTTCCGATAACATCCAATAACCACGTGCAATATCCCGAACGTCGGTAAAATCGCGGCGTGCTTTAATATTTCCAACCCGTAATATTTTTGGGGCTTTTGATTTTTGGATCGTGACGATCTGTTTTGCTAGTGAAGAGCAGACGAAATTCGGCTTTTGACGGGGACCGGTGTGATTGAAGGGACGGGCAATAACAATATTAAGCCCTTCATATTTTTTATACGTTTGAGCAATATAGTCAACGCTCGTTTTGCTCGCAGCATATGGATTTACCGGCTGTGGAATTGACTGTTCCGTATGGAGCATTGGTAATCCGAATGTTTCGCCATAGACTTCGCCCGATGTGACGACGATAATACGGGGAGAAATTTCGCTTGCCTTCACCGCTTCAAAAATATTAATCGTACCGATCACATTTGTCTTAAATGTTTCTGCAGCGTGTTCAAATGAACTCGGAACAAACGCTTGCCCGGCAACGTGGAAAATAACATCCGGCTTGATTTCTTTAATCACTTTAAAGATGGATTGGAAATCCGTAATCTCGCATGTGGAAAGTTGGACGTTGCCGTTCAGCTGACGAAGATTGTCATTCTTTTCCAAATCGCGGAGGATGCCAAAAATTTCTGCGCTGGTATTCGCAGCAATATAATCTGCCAGATGGCTTCCTGCAAATCCGCCGATGCCGGTAATAAGTACTTTCATGTGTAAACGTTTAGGATGGTGGTGATAAATAATTTTTGGAAGATACAAATTTTCTCGTCTGAATAAAAATGAAAAGTAGTTGAGATGACAAGATGACGAGATGTTAGATTTTAGATATCAGATATTAGATTTCAGAATTCAGACGTCGGTATCATGATTTACAATCACACAATTTTGAAAATCTTGTGAATATGATAATCTTGTAATTGGTAATTGTTCTTTGTATGAGATACATTTAAAATAAAAAATCCCGCACACTTGCGTATACGGGATTTGTAAATTAAATCAGGCATCGACCTACTCTTCCACACAGTTACCCATGTAGTACCATCGGCTCGGCGGGGCTTAACTTCTCTGTTCGGAATGGGAAGAGGTGTAACACCCGCGACAAAAACACCTGAATTAAAAATTCAAAATGAAAAGAAGCGCATATGTTTGATCTTATAAGTTTATTGATGCACAAGATATGTGTATTCAAAAAAGAATTGGCAAGTCTCACGAATTATTAGTACTACTCGACTCATACATTACTGTATTTATATCTGTAGCCTATCAACCAAGTCATCTCCTTGGATTCTTTAGGGGGTAAACCCCAGGGAAATCTTATCTTGGAGCGGGTTTCGCACTTAGATGCTTTCAGTGCTTATCCCATCCGGACGTGGCTACTCTGCAATGCCACTGGCGTGACAACAGATTCACCGTCGGTCCGTTCATTCCGGTCCTCTCGTACTAAGAACGAGACTCCTCAAATTTCCTGCGCCCGCATAGGATAGGGACCGAACTGTCTCACGACGTTCTGAACCCAGTTCACGTACCGCTTTAATTGGCGAACAGCCAAACCCTTGGGACCTTCTCCAGCCCCAGGATGCGATGAACCGACATCGAGGTGC